>NZ_CP099975.1 GCF_024137965.1 Halomonas sp. Y3 | reverse complement strand
GGGCGGGTCCTCGGGACTGCTGCACTTGAGCTCTGGGGATACCCGGAGCCTGTGGACCAGAGCAATATTTGTCCACCCTCACTGCACAGGCTGTCCATGCTGCCTCCAGCGCTCGTCCACACACTTTCAACCTGTATATCCCCTTGTCCTGGAAATGGAAAGTCAAGTTATCCACAGTAACTGTCCCCAGCATTAATAACAGGTTTTATAAAAGAACTATAAATAGTTACTGTTGCGTCCTGAGGGTAGAAGGCAGGCCAGAGTCTCCCGCTGTCCCGGCAGCGAGGCTCGGGGGCACCGAGGCCGTTGCCCGGATCCGGCAACGGAAAAATTGCACCCGGAGCGCGATATCACTACAATTTCCGGTCTTGAGCCGAATATCACCGGGCCCCGAACGGGATCCGGACGCCTCCAAGCTGTCCAATCGTCCTAAAAACCACGTGGGAATAATGAGTTATGAAACGTACCTTTCAGCCCAGCGTTCTGAAGCGTAAGCGTGTGCACGGCTTCCGTGCTCGCATGGCCACCAAGAACGGCCGTGCCGTCCTGGCCCGTCGTCGCGCCAAGGGTCGCAAGCGCCTGAGCGCCTGATCACGGACTCCTGGTGTCCCGTCAGGCATTTCCCCGCCGTCTGCGCCTGCTGACGGCCGGGGACTACCGTCAGGTCTTCGAGGCCGCGGCGTTCAAGGTTCACGGCAAGGGGCTCATGGCCCTGGCCATACCCAATGAGCTGGGACATCCGCGTCTCGGCCTGGTGGTCAGCAAGAAGAACCTTCGCCGTGCCGTCGACCGTAACCGCCTCAAGCGGCTCGTTCGTGAGTCCATCCGTCTCCAGCAACAGCAGATCCCTGCCCTGGACATCGTGGTCCTGGCCAGGCGAGGCGTAGGAGAGTTGGATAACGCCACCCTGCATCGCCAGCTGCACGGCATGTGGCGACGCCTGGCGCGAGATGCTGCCAGGTGGAAGCGTGACGATCAGCCGCAGAACGGGACGACCAGTGCAAACGCCAGTCAGAGCGGATGAGCGGACCGGCGGTATTGCCATGCTGCACCTGCTTGCCATGGCGACACTCGCCCCGGCCGATTCCACCGCCGACAGTCCGTGTTCGGCATCGAGCCTGCCTCTGGCAGGCTTTTGTCTATCTCGGGCGGGTACTTTCCATCCCGCCCCTGGCAAGTTCACCACCCATCGGGCAGAACCCTCATGGACGTAAAACGACTCCTATTGCTGATCCCCCTGGCGGTGCTCGCTTACCTGATCGTCGTGCAGTGGAATCAGGACTATGGCCAGGTGGCTCCTGAGCCTGAGGCCCCCTCCTTTACCAGCAGCTCAGACAATGGCCAGGCCCAGCCCGCCGACCCGGATGGCCTTGCCGTACCGGCATCGCCCAGCGCGGCGGACGACGTCAGCCAGGCGATGCCAGGCAGCGCCGATTCCCCCACCGGCAGCCGCGACCTGATTGCCGTAGTGACCGATGTGCTCGACCTGCGCATCGACCCCCAGGGCGGCGATATCGTCTACGCGGCCCTGCCCCAGCATCGCCTGACCCTGAACTCCGACCGCCCCTATGTGCTGCTCTCCGACAACGAGACGCGCAGCTACGTCGCGCGCTCCGGGCTCCAGCTGGACGGCCAGGCAGGACGTATCGCCTTCACACCGGAGCGCACCGAGTACCGCCTGGCCGAGGGTGACAGCCGTCTCGAGGTCGACCTCACCGCCGAGGTGAACGGCATCGACGTGATCAAGCGCTTCAGCTTCGAGCGCGGCAGCTACGCGGTTGACGTTCACTACTACCTGGCCAACAACACCGAGGAGCCGGTCTCTGCCCGCTTCATCGGCCAGCTGGCACGGGATAACAGCCCCGACCCCTCCAGCGGCGTGGCCCTGGGCATGAGCTCCTTCCTCGGCGCGGCCTTCTCCACCCCGGAGAGCCGCTACGAGAAGGTCGACTTCGACGATATCCAGCGCGGCCGCTTCGACAACGTCGACGCCCAGGGCGGCTGGGTGGCGATCATCCAGCACTACTTCGTCTCGGCCTGGGCGCCGCCCCAGAACCAGCAGAACCTCTTCTATGCCACCACCGACTCGCGCAATCGCAACGTGGCGGCCTTCGCCGGCCCGGTGACCACCATCGCCGCCGAGGGCGAGGCGCGGCTGGGCGCGACTCTCTTCGTGGGCCCCAAGGTCCAGGACTACCTGGAAGCCGTGGCGCCCAACCTGCGCCTGACCGTGGACTTCGGCTGGCTCTGGTTCATCGCCAACCCGCTGTTCTGGCTGCTCGACCAGATCCACAGCCTGATCGGCAACTGGGGCTGGTCCATCGTGCTGCTGACCATCGTGGTCAAGCTGGCCCTCTGGCCGCTCTCCGCCAAGGCCTACAAGTCCATGGCCCGCATGCGCAAGCTCGGCCCCGAGATGCAGCGCCTGAAGGAGCAGTACGGCGACGACCGCCAGAAGATGTCCCAGGAGATGATGAAGTTCTACCAGAAGGAGAAGATCAATCCTCTGGGCGGCTGCCTGCCGATCCTGGTGCAGATGCCGGTCTTCATCGCCCTCTACTGGATGCTGCTGGAATCCGTGGAGCTGCGCCACGCGCCCTTCATGTTCTGGATCCAGGATCTCTCGGTGAAGGATCCCTTCTTCATCCTGCCGATCCTGATGGGCGCCTCCATGTTCGTGCAGCAGCTGCTCAACCCGACGCCTCCGGACCCGATGCAGGCGAAGATCATGCGCATGCTGCCCATCGTCTTCACCTTCTTCTTCCTGTGGTTCCCGGCCGGTCTGGTGATCTACTGGGTGGTGAACAACATCATCTCCATCGCCCAGCAGTACGCCATCACGCGCAAGATCGAGAATGACCCCACCGTCGGCAAGGGCATGAAGACCAAGTAGCCTTCACCCGCCCCAGCCACTCCGGACCCCCGCCCCGTGCGGGGGTCTGGCGTTTACAGGGCCCGATGCGGACAATGGCAGCGCCACCACCAGGAGATTTCCATGGCCAGCCTCCACGACCAGGACACCATCGCCGCCCTCGCCACGCCACCCGGGCGCGGAGGCGTCGGCATCATTCGCCTCTCCGGGCCGCTGTGCGCGGCGATCGCCGAGGCGGTGGTGGGCCATTGCCCCGCGCCCCGCCACGCCCACTACGGCCCCTTCCTGGGCAGGGAGGACGTGATCGACGAGGGCATCGCCCTCTGGTTCCCCGGCCCCCGCTCCTTCACCGGCGAGGACGTGCTGGAGCTGCAGGGCCACGGTGGCCCCGTGATCATGGACCTGCTGCTGGAGCGCTGCGTCGAGCTGGGCGCCCGCCTGGCCCGCCCGGGCGAGTTCTCCGAGCGTGCCTTCCTCAACGACAAGCTCGACCTGGCCCAGGCCGAGGCGATCGCCGACCTGATCGAGGCCAGCTCCCGGGCCGCCGCCGAGAACGCCCTGCGCTCCCTGCAGGGGGACTTCTCGCGGCGAGTCGAGGCGCTGGTGGAGCGGCTCATCGAGCTGAGGGTCTATGTGGAGGCGGCCATCGACTTTCCCGAGGAGGAGATTGACTTCCTGGCCGATGGCAAGGTGGCCGAGCGGCTCGCCGGCGTCATGGCGGAGCTTGCCGAGGTGCGCGCCGCTGCCGGCCAGGGGGCGCTGATGCGCGAGGGGATGAACGTGGTGATCGCCGGGCGTCCCAATGCGGGCAAGTCGAGCCTGCTCAACGCCCTTACCGAGCAGGAGACCGCCATCGTCACTGACATCGCCGGCACCACCCGAGACGTGCTGCGCGAGCACATCCATATCGACGGCATGCCGCTGCATGTGATCGACACCGCGGGACTTCGCGACACTCCGGACGCCGTGGAGCAGATCGGCGTGGCTCGCGCCTGGGCAGAGATCGAGAAGGCCGACCGGGTGCTGCTGCTGGTGGACGCCGCGACCACCACCTCCACCGACCCCATGGCGATCTGGCCGGAGTTCGTGGCCCGACTGCCGGACCCCTCCCGGCTGACCCTGGTGCGCAACAAGATCGACGCCAGCCGTGAGCCCGCCGGAAGCGAGTTATCCACAGCCACCCCGGTGGTGCGGCTCTCCGCCCATACCGGGGAGGGTGTGGATAACCTCAAGGCGCACCTCAAGGAGGTGATGGGCTATACCGGGACCACCGAGGGGCGCTTCTCGGCACGACGCCGCCACCTCGATGCCCTGGACCGTGCCCGCCAAGCCCTGGAGAACGGCGAGGCCCAACTGACCGGTTTCGGTGCCGGCGAGCTGCTCGCCGAGGACCTGCGCGACGCCCAGCAGGCCCTGGGCGAGATCACCGGGGAATTCAGCGCCGATGATCTTCTGGGCGAGATCTTCGGCAGCTTCTGCATCGGGAAATAGCCGTGCCCTCCTTCGGCTACTCCTCCACCCACCAGCCGCTGCGGTAGCTCCCCGGTGAGCCGAGACGCGCCACTACCGGGGCCATCGCTTCCGCCAGGCGCTCGTCGAGACCCCAGGGCGGGTTGACCACCAGCATGCCGCTGCCGTACATCCCCCGCTCCTCCTGGGCCGGCGTGCGGCGGCTGAACTCCCCGTACCAGACCTTGCGCAGCCCCCCGTCGCGCAGCGCCTCGAGCAGCTCCCGGTGGCGGCCCGCCGGCAGCAGCGGATACCAGACCAGCACCACCGCATGGCGCACCTTGCACATCGCCGCCAGCACCGTCTCGGCCACCTCGAGATACTCCTCCTTGCGCTCGTAGCTGGGGTCGATCAGCACGCAGAGTCGCGGCGTCCTGACCGGCAACCGCTCACGCAGGCCCTTGAAGCCATCGCCATGGATCCGCTGAACTGCCGCAGGAAAAGGCTGCTGACTGAGATGCTCATGCTCCCCCGGGTGCAGCTCGAAGAGCCACTGCTGGTCCTGGGCCCTCAGCCGCTGCCCCATCCACCAGGGCGAGCCGGGGTAGTGGGTCAGGCGCCGAGGGTCGGGCTGAGCCGCCGCCAGGGCCGTCAGCCACTCCACCAGCAGCGTCCCCCCTTCACGGGTTTCCCGGGCGGACCATAGCGGTGCGACCCCTTCCCGGTACTCCTGCAGCCGGGTGGTCTCGGCGGCATCCAGGGGATAGAGGCCTCGACCCGCATGGGTATCAATATACGTAATGGGTGATTTCTTACGTAATAAGTGATCGATGACCGCATGGAGGGTCAGGTGCTTGTGGACATCGGCAAAGTTGCCGGCATGGTAGGCGTGCTGATAGGAAAGCATGGACGGGGGCTGCTGGCTCGGCAAGGAAAGGAAAAGGGGCCTGCCGCTTCTGGCGGCAGGCCCCATTCTGGCACGTGGCGGTAACCTCAGGCCTACTGGAACTGGCTCTCGATGGGGGACAGCGTGATCTCGACGCGACGGTTCTGAGCGCGGCCCTCCTCGGTAGCATTGCTGGCCACGGGCTGGGTCTGGCCATAGCCGGTCATATAGAGGCGGTTGCGGGAGACGCCAGACTGGGCCAGATAGTTGCCGACGGACTCGGCACGCCGCTCGGAGAGACGCTGGTTGTAGTCGGCATTGCCGGTGCTGTCGGTATGGCCGGCGATATTGACCCGGGTATCGGTGTACTGATTGAGGATCGACGCCACATCATTGAGGGCGTTGCGAGCGCTCATGGTCAGTTCGCTGGAGTCGAAGCCGAAGGTCACGCTGCTCGGCATGTTGAGCACGATATCGTCACCGCGGCGATCGACCTCGATACCGGTACCCTGGGTGCTCTGGCGGAGCTGCTGCTCCTGGCGATCCATATAGGCGCCGATACCGGCACCGGCGGCGGCACCCACGGCAGCACCGACCAGCGCGCGATCGCGGCGGCTGGTGCTGCCGCTTCCGGAGAGGGCGCCAGCGGCTGCCCCCACCGCCGCCCCGATGCCGGCACCGGTGGCGGTCTGGCTGCGCTGGGTCTGGCCGCTGTAGGGATCGGTAGTGGCGCAGCCCACCAGCAGGGCGGCGGCGGCAAGCGGTACAAGGAAGCGAATGGGTTTGATCATAAGGTTAGATCTCCTGTCGGTCATCGGTCGACCCGGTAGGCATCCCTGCCGGGCAGTTCATCGGTGTCACGGCTGCGATGAGTCTTGTGAATCGGTCACTCCAGACCGATCAGCGCCAGCAGTTCATTCAAGAATAGTAGACCCTGAGGGCTTGCCTGAAGCCGCTGGGTATCTTCCACGAGAAGTCCTTTTTTACGCGCCTCCGCCAGCCGCGGCGCCAGACTCTCCGGCGGCAGGCCGGTAGTCTGGCGCCAGGCCTCCATGGGAACGCCATCGACCAGGCGCAGCGCATTCATGGCGAACTCCAGCGGCAGCTCGCTCTCCTCCACGCGACTGTGGCCCGCCACAAAGCCTCGCGGGTCATGCCGCCGGCGCAGGTAGGAGTTCGGCTGGCGGACCTTCCAGCGCCGCTCGATGGCCAGCGCCCTCCCCGGTTCCCCGGCGGCGCTCAGCTTGCCATGGGCTCCCGCTCCGATGCCGAGATAGTCCCCGAAACTCCAGTAGTTGAGGTTGTGACGGGAGCGGCGCCCGGCAAGCGCATAGGCGGAGATCTCGTAGCGGCGAAGGCCTGCCGCCTCGAGGCGCTCGTGCCCCAGGTCCTGGATATCCCACAGCACCTCCTCCTCGGGCAGCCGGGGTGGCCGGGAATGGAACTCGGTATTGGGCTCCAGGGTGAGCTGATACCAGGATAGATGCTCGGGGGCGAGCTCGAGGGCCCGCTCCAGATCCTCAAGGGCCAGTGTCGGCGTCTGATCCGGCAGGCCATGCATCAGATCGAGGTTGAGGTTATCGAAGCCGGCGTCCCTGGCCTCGGCCACCGCGGTGATCGCATCATCACCGGAGTGGATCCTGCCCAGGGCCTGCAGCTGAGCCTCCCGGAAGCTCTGCACCCCCAGCGACAGGCGGTTGATCCCCGCCTCACGGTAGCCGTGGAAGCGCCCTCGCTCCAGGGTCCCCGGATTGGCCTCCAGGGTGATCTCGATATCACGCGCCATGGGCAGGCGAGCCGCGATCCCGGCCAGCAGGTCTCGATAGAAGGCCGCCGACATCAGGCTCGGCGTCCCCCCGCCGATAAAGATGCTGCCCAGCGTCCGGCCGGCAGCCAGCGGCAGGTCGGCCTCGAGGTCGGCCAGCAGCGCGGCCAGGTAGTCGACCTCCGGAAGCTCGGCATCGCGGCCGACGCCATGGGAGTTGAAGTCGCAGTAGGGGCACTTGCGTACGCACCAGGGGACATGCACATAGAGCGAGAGGGGGGGCAGCGCGATCATCACGCCCCTTGGGCCCTGCCCAGCGCCTCGACCAGCGCCTGGAGGGCGCGGCCGCGGTGGCTCAGGCGGTTCTTCTCGGCGGCCGGCAGTTCCGCCACGCTCATGGCCTGGTCGGTCAGCCAGAACAGCGGATCATAGCCGAAGCCGCCTTCACCGCGCGGATGCGCCAGGATCTCGCCTTCCCAGCTGCGCTGCACGATCAGCGGCACGGGGTCCTCGGCATGGCGCAGATAGACCAGCACGCACCAGTAGCGGCCGCGGCGACCACCCTCCGGCACCTCGGCAAGGCGTTCGAGCAGCAGGGCGTTGTTGCGCTCGTCGCTCTTCGGTTCACCGGCAAAGCGCGCGGAGTAGATACCCGGGGCACCGTTCAGGGCATCGACTTCCAGGCCGGAGTCGTCCGCCAGTGCCGGCAGGCCGCTGACGCGGCTGGCCTCTCGCGCCTTGAGCAGGGCGTTCTCGACGAAGGTGAGGCCGGTCTCCTCCACCTCGGGCACGGCAAACTCCGCCTGGGGCCGAACATCGAAGCCCAGCGGCGCCAGCAGCTCATGAAACTCCCGCAGCTTGCCGGCGTTACCGCTGGCGAGTACCAGCGGGGCCGGTGACATAGAGAAATCCAAGGTCAATATTCCTTTATATACGAATGTAGCGAGCTATTGCCGCCCGCTCGATCTGTCGGACGCGTCCGCAATGCGCCAGATAGTAACCGGCGAGGGGTCGACCTGGCCACAGGACGAAGCCCGCAGCAAGCAGGGGCCGCAGCGGCGCCTCGGCATGAGAAATCTCGTGCTTTGTGACGCAGTAAAAACATGTTGTAACACAACTTTACTATATGAAGGTTTTGGACCATGCTTCTGAACGAGCAGGCAGGGCACCTTCTGAGGCCGACCATCATCAGCGCACTGGAGCGAATATCATGCACAAGGAGAGGGAGAGGGTTCTACTGGTTACCGACATGAACCCTCAGACGAGCATCTTTGTCGAGTTCATCACCCAGAAGCTGACTCGGCCCGTCGACGCCGTAGCGCCATACGACTATCAGGCCGCCGGTCAGGAGAATGCCACCGTCATCCTGCTCGACGCCGACCACGTGGACGAAGCGACCATGCAGGAGTGGCACAACCGCGTCGTGGACACCACCTCGACGCAGCTGACCGCCTTCAACCTGCAGGATGAAGATCACGCCGCCGAGCTGCTCACCTTCCTGCATCTGCGCGGCGTCTTCTACCGCAGCGACCCGCTCGACCGTATCTGCAAGGGGATCGACTCGCTATTCGCCGGCCACCTCTGGATGTCCCGGGCCTTGATGACGCGTCTTATCGAATTCTTCAGGAAACAGCAACTTAATGCGTTTCGGCCCAGCTGCGGCCTGACCCAGAGGGAGATGGAGATTCTCTGCCTAGTCAGTTCAGGCTCATCGAACGGTGAAATCGCCGGCCAGCTTTTTCTCAGCGAATATACCGTGAAGTCTCATATCTACAACATCTTCAGAAAGATTGATGTTCATAACAGAACACAGGCCGCGAACTGGGCCAGGCAGCACCTGGGAGCCCCTCCGCCCCTGGCAGCGCTGCGCAACCAGAAACTTGAAATCAGAAGGCTCCAGGGGAAGTGATATGACCTCTCCAAAAATAGTCGCGGCGCTTCTCCTTCTCGGAGGATACTTAAGCGCTTTTGCCCAAGTGTCCCCCCCTCCTGAAACAGGTTCGGAGGAGGACGACACAGTATCCATCGAAGAGGGAAGCGCCACGGAAGAGTTAAATCGACAGTTTTATCTCGGGGAGCCAGGCCTGTCCGGCATAGTGACCGATAGGACCGTCACCCTGCAGGGGAGAGAGTTCTACAGACAGTTCACCCAGAAAAGCCTTGACAGCATCATCGTCTCGGAAACCAGCCTCTCCGTCCATGAGAGACCTGATGCGCGCTGGGGAAGTCAAGTATGGATATCGAGAAATAACAGTATACTTTTTCAGGCCACACTCCCCCCCAGAATAAGTGATATCGAGGCCTATGCAGAGGCCGCCCTTGAGCAGGTTCAGAGAATTCTGGTTCAGGACGCAATTATTCGTGCCATAGGTAATGATCCTGACCTGGCAGATGAGGAAATATAGGTCGCCAAGCACTGGAAAATAACACTTCTATGAATATCAAAACCAACTATCAAGGAGTCTTGCCATGATCAAGCGCAAGCAGCTGCTTCCCCTTGTCGCTGGAGGTCTTCTGTCAGTGACTTCCGCCTCGGCCCTAGCCGGCGAACTGGTATACCGCCCACTCAATCCATCCTTTGGAGGGGACCCACTAAGAGGAGGGTACCTACTCAACAAGGCCCAGGCACAGGATACCAGAAGAGACCCCAATGCCCCAGATTTCCGGAATTTAAACCAGACTGATCTTTTCATTCAAGAACTACGCTCAGGGATTCTTAACAGTGCTCTTGCACAAGCGCTTCAAGGAGATGCCAGTCCGACAACCATTCGCTCTACAACACTCGATATCATGCTGATACCAAGCACAACTGGCGCTGGGTTCAACTTGAGAATAACCGACAAGACAACAGGAGAAATTACTGACATCAGCTTTGGCCAGCAGTTCTAGGCCATAACAGGCCATAAGACGCAAGGGATTATCGAGGAACTGAGCCATGAAACTAATTGCCACATGCCTGACCGCCGGCATGCTGACCCTGAGCGGCTGTGCCAGCGTCGTCACCTCCTACGACCACCTGGAGGGCGCCCCTGCCACTCTGATGCCGCGAACCAGTACCTACAAGGACCTGGTGGCCCTGCCCAGGCCTAGCGCTCCCATCTATACCGCCGTCTACGACTTCCGCGATCAGACCGGCCAGTATCGACCACAGCCGGCCAGCACCTTTTCCACCGCCGTGACACAGGGGGGGGCCGCCATGCTGAGCGCTGCGCTGGCAGAGTCCGGATGGTTCATTCCTCTTGAGCGTATCGGACTCCAGAACCTGCTTACCGAACGGCGTATCATTCGAGCCAACCTCGAGCGCTTTGGAAGAGAGAGCGAGCTCGAATCGCTCAGTGCCGCCAGGGTGCTCATGGAGGGCGGCATCATCGCCTACGACACCAATATGAAGACAGGTGGCGTGGGGGCAGAGTACTTCGGAATCGGGGCCTCGACGCAGTATCAGGTTGACCAGGTGACCGTGAACCTGCGCGCCGTCGACATCGCCACGGGCGAGGTGCTGGCCAATGTGACAACCAGCAAGACCATCTATTCCCATGAGGTGCGTGCCGGCGTCTACCGCTTTGTGAGCTTCCGTCGCCTGCTGGAGGCAGAGGCCGGCTATACGCACAACGAGCCGGTCCAGATGGCCGTCATGTCGGCCATCGAGTCTGCCGTCGTTCACCTGATAGCTGATGGCGTAGACCGTAACCTGTGGAACCTACAGAACCCTGAGGACAGAAACAACGAAGTGCTTCAGGCCTACAGAAGCGCAACTTCCCCGATGCTTCTGTAACCAGGCGAGAAAAGTATCGGCCGTCCCCCTCAACGGCTCTTATCGGGGTGCCTAATGGCACCCCGCCTTCTTTTCCATACTGCATCGAAAGCTTCATCACATATAAGCCCTTGCAACTCTATGGGTAGCAGCTCGCGCATGTTTTATCCGAGGGCTGTCATGGATGATAAACCTCATACTCAGAACCTGACTATCCGACACAATCCAGCGCTGTTTTTCATCAAATATATCACCCCGCGTTTCATTCTGAATCACTATGGATGACGTGAAGTTTTGTGACGAGACTGTAATCGAAAGAGCAAAAGAGTTTCTCCAGCGAGTATCCCAGGCATCACCGGGAAGGATAAAACGATGCAACCACTCACTTCGATTCGAGCAACATACTCAGCCCTTCTTGTTGCAGGGAGCCTGTTGATCTCTTCAGGAGGGGCTCTGGCCGCCAGCGACCTTTCGGAAAGATTTGAGATAAGCTTGATCGGGACAAGCGGTTCGCAGTACGCCATGATTGAGCAGACGGGAAATGAAAATTTCGCGAACACTTATCAGAGCGGAAGCTACAACATAAGCAGAATTCTCCAGACGGGTGCCGGAAACCGTGGCAACATTTCCCAGTCGGGAAGCGCCCATGATGCGAGAGTTCTTCAGAGTGGTGACTACCTGGATGCCAGTATCATTCAGCATGGGCACATGCATACAGCCAGCATCACTCAGAGCGGTTTCGGCAAGGAAGCCGAGATAATTCAGCACGGAGCCTATGGCAGTGCCAACATTCAGCAGCTGGGTAATTATCATGCGACCCCGGTTTCGATCACCCAGATTTCGCATGGCTCAGCTGTGGTTCAGGTATATCAGCACTGACTTCCGGTGATAGTTGCCAGAATCGGGTCGCTTGATAACCAAGATGTTCGGGGAAGACTCGATAGCCATCGAGGCTTCTTGACAAACTCCCTGGATATTTCAACCCAAACAAGTTTTAGAGAAATATTATCAGGGAATCATCATGAAGGGGAATGGAAATGAAACTCAAGATTACTGCCCTCGCTGCCGCTGTCGCGTTCTCAGGTGCCGCCATGGCCAGCAATAACGAATCCGTGATTGATCAGAGCGGCTTCAACAATGATGCCGAAGTATATCAGGTCGGTTACAGCAATTACTCCAGCGTGACTACCCAAGGTAGTAACAATGACGCTACTGTCACGCAACTAAACACCAGCAACAAATCAATCATCGATCAGGAAGGTTGGGGGAATAGTGCCAACACCTACCAAGATGGATTTAACAACAACTCTACACACCTACAAAAAGGCTGGCACAACACATCAAAAAATGTACAAGAAGGCATTAGCAATGTGGCAAAAGCGAGCCAGAACGGAACTGAACTAAGCTCCGACATTTATCAAAAAGGCACAAAGAACTATGCCGAATCCACTCAGACAGGAATTAAAAATCATTCCGGCATCACGCAAAAAGGGAGCTATAATACTGCCAACACCAAACAGAGCGGAAGCTACAATGAAGCACATGTCTTTCAGGAAGGATCTCACAACAAATCGGATGTCAATCAGTCAGGATACAATAATTTAGCTGATATCTATCAGAATGGTCAGTACAACTACTCCAATGTTATGCAAAGCGGAAGCAGCAACCAGGCTAAATCCGTACAGCTGGGCCAGTGGAATAACTCCGACATCAGCCAGAGCGGCTTCAACGATCTGGCCGATATCTATCAGTCCGGCAAAGGCCATAAATCCAGCGTGACGCAATCTGCCCTGGGCGGCTGGGGCTACTCCGGCTCGTATGCAGCCAACACCGCGCATGTCACCCAGCTTGGCAGCTACAACGTATCAAGCATTGTCCAGCAGGGCGGCGGCAACAGTGCCAACGTCTTCCAGCACTGAGCACGCATGATGCCACGGGAGCCCCGCTGCGGCGGGGCTTTTTACAACTCGATGATGCGGCCCTAGCGGCCCCTTCACCCTGGAAACCGGGGAAACTCCCATGCTGCCGACGCCCTGGCAACTTCTCATTCTACTGGGATGGCTATGTGTCGCCCTCCCCGCTCAGGCTCAGACCGTTGACGCCCGAAGAGAGGCACTGGTGGCTCAGGCCGAAGTCGGTGAGATGGAGCAGGCGCTTCAGGGGCTGCGGCGACTGCATGAGCGGACCGGGGATCCACGGGTGCGAGACGACTGGATCGCGCTGCTGGTTCGCGCGGGACGCCCCGAGGACGCCCTGTCCGTCTGCCCGAAGTGCCCGCTGTCGAGCTATTCGCAAAGCGAGCTGCTGAACCTGGGCGGTGCAGCGCGTGCGGCTGATCAACCCGATCGCGCTATCGCCTTCTTCGGTGAGCTGACACGCCGTGACGCAGGCAGCGCGGATGCCTGGCTCGGTATGACACTGGCCAGCACCGACCTGGAACGCTATCCGCAGGCGACAGCCTATCTGGAGCGCTATCGCGCCCTGGCCGGCATCACCGGGGCCGGGTTGGAGGCGCAGGGGTATCTGGCAGCAAAAAGGGGCGACATCATGGAGGAGCTGCTCATTCGCCAGGCCATCGTCGAGCAGCACCCCGACAATGAGACCGAATTCCAGGCGCTCTATCGTCTCTCCACGGAGCTTGGCGCCAGTCAGGCGGCCAGGCGACTTCTCGAACGCCACCCCGAGCGCTTTACCGCCAGTGACCGAACCTGGCTGACCTATCACGATGCCGTTACCCATATCCGTCTGGGCATCCATATCGAGGATCACCGTAGCGTTCAGCGGGGGCTCGACCAACTCGACAGCGTGCTTGGTACCCCCTCTTTGCCGCCTGAACTGAAGCTGATGGCCAAACAGGACCAGGTGGTGGCCCTCTCCTACCTCAGGCGCTTTGCGGAGGCGGAGTCACTCAGCCAGCGGATACTCGCGGAGCAGGGCCGGCTGCCCGCCTACGTGCTGCGGGCCAGAGCCCAGGCGCTGGCAGGCCTGGGCAAGCCGGAGTCGGCCATCGGTATCTATCGGCACCTCCTCGACGACGCGCCCGAGCGCGGCGCCGACCTTGATGATCCTCTCTATGAAAGCCTTTTCTACAGCTATACCGATGCCAGGCAGTTTCGCGATGCCCAGCGCCTGCTGGAGGAGTGGCGTGCGCTTGAACCCGACTACCGCTGGGACTTCACCGGCACCGTGCAGATCGACAACCCCAATCTGCAGAAGGTGTTGATTATGGAAGCCCTGCTGCAGGCCTGGCGCGGCAGCGAACATGATGCGCATGCACGGGTCGATGCCTATCTGGCCGAGGCGCCCGCCAATCCTTACCTGTGGCTGATGCGAGGTGATATCAGCCGTTGGCGCGGCTGGCCCAGACAAGCCAGGGAAGACTACGAGCACGCCGCCCGTCTGCTCTCTCCGGAGCAGCAGAAGCTTGCTCACCACGGCGAGCTGCTTGCGAGACTTCAGCAGGGCGACTGGCGTGTTGCCGTACCTCAGATACGCCAGGCACTGCGCGAGACCAAGCCCGACGTCACCCGCGACACCCTGGCCAGGGAGTGGCGAGAGCAGCGTGCTGCAGAACTCACGATCACAACGGAACGGAGCAGCGGCACCGGCTCCACCACCGAGGCCTCTCGCGAGTGGATCAATGATGTTGTTTTCAAGGCGCCTCGAGATGACAACGGCTCGCGCTTCTACGCCAGGCGGCTGGATCGATACGGAAAGTTCGATACCGCTTCCCTGCGTGCCGGCGTCAGCCTGGTGGGCTACGAATGGAATCTTCACCCTTCGCTGCTCGACCTTTCGATCGGACACGGGGACCACCTCCATGATGCTCCCTTTCTGGGCATCAGACTGCACCATGACACCAGCGACCAGCTGAACGTCTCGGCAGGGGCCGAGTTCAACAGCCTGTCGACGCCCCTTCGCGCGCTTGATGACGGTATCGACAGCAACCGCTATCACGGAGAGCTTACCTATCGGCGTGATGAAAGGCGCACGCTGGGCGGCGGGCTGAGCATCGAGGACTTCGACGACGGCAACCTCAGGCGAAGCGCCTATGGCTACTGGGATGAAAGGCTGCTCCGGCACGACGCCTGGCAGCTGGCGTCGACGCTCTCGCTTTCGGGCTCCAGAAACAGTGATATCGATACCCGCTACTTCAATCCTCGTCGCGACCTTCACCTGAATGGCCGGCTGGGCCTGAGTCATGATCTTCCGCTGGGCTACAGGAAAACCTTTTCTCAGCAGGCCCTGCTGGGGGCAGGACGCTACCACCAGCAGGAGTTCAGCGACGGAACAACCTGGGAGCTTGGTTACCGTCACCGCTGGGAGTTTTCACCCACCCTGATGCTGGAATACGGGATAGGCCGAGAGCGTTCACGCTTCGATGGTCAGGCGGAGTACGACACGGCCGTGACCGCAGCTGTCACCTGGAGGTTTCCATGACTCGCCTGTTGCTTAACATCCTGCTGATCCTCATGGGAGCTGGCCTGATATCCACGGCAGCGGCGGAGAGGCAGCCGGGTGATTTTGTGGTGATCAGCTATCACGATATCGTCGATGAAAGCTCGCCCGGAGAGCGCCATTACTTCCCACAGACGATAACTCGTGACAGGTTGATCGAGCACTTTAATCTGATCAAGGCCTATGGTTACCAGCCCATCAGCTTCCAGCAGATTCTGGACGCCGAGTCCGGTATACGCCCGCTTCCCGGCAGGGCCGTCATGCTGACGTTCGATGATGGGTACCGCAGCTTCTATGACATCGTCTATCCTCTGCTGAAACTGTATGATTTTCCTGCCGTTGCTGCCGTGGTGGGCAGCTGGCTGGACGCCGAAGCAGGCAGCGAGGTGCCCTATGGTGATACCACTATTCCCAGAGAACAGTTCCTGAGCTGGCCGCAGATGAAGGAGCTGCATGCGGATCCCCTGGTGGAGATCGCCTCGCACACCTACGACATGCATCACGGCGTCATCGGCAACCCTCAGGGCAACGAGCAGGCAGCCGCCGTGACCAGCCGCTGGCTAGGCGATCGCTACGAGTCTGAAGGGGAGTACCTTGAGAGGCTCCATCGAGACATGGAGCAGGCCAGCCGCCAGCTGCAGGAGCGCCTGGGAGAGGGTCCGAGACTGATGATATGGCCCTATGGTGCCTACAGCGAAGCGACGCTGGAAATTGCCGCCCACTACGGCATGCGACACGGCTTCAGCCTGCTAAGCCAGCCAAACATCGTGGGCGTTAACGGCCGCGCCATGGGACGCTACCTGGTCGACCAGGAAACCAGTCTGCAAACCTTCAAGGAAATTCTGAGCAACCGTACCTGGGAGCGCGACGACCTTCGAGTGGTACATGTCGACCTTGACTATGTTTACGACCCCGACCCGATACAGCAGGAACGCAACCTGGATGCGCTTGTCGATCGCATCTATCGCTTCGGTATCACCACCGTCTACCTTCAGGCCTTCGCCGACCAGAACGGTACCGGCGTTGCCGAAGCGCTCTACTTTGAAAACCGCCATCTTCCGGTGAAAGCGGACCTCTTCAACCGCGTGGCCTGGCAGCTGAAGAAGCGTGCCAACGTCAAGGTGTATGCCTGGATGCCGGTCCTTGCCTTCGACCTGGGAGGCGAATACGTCTATGTCACTGATGCCAGAACGAATGCCATCGCCGAGGAGCACTACCTGCGACTCTCACCCTATGTCATTCGCAACCGTGAAGTGATTCTGGAGATCTATGAAGACCTGGGAAGGCATGCCAAGTTTGACGGCCTGCTATTCCATGATGACGCTTTCCTGACCGACTACGAAGATGCCGGTAAGGCGGCAATGGACTGGTACCAGAATCAGTGGTCGATGCCATCGGATATATTCTCCATTCGGCGCGACCCTGAGCTTTTCGAGCGCTGGGCAAGCGACAAGACCGAATTCCTGACTCACTTTACCCTGACGCTTGCCGAAGCCGCCAACCGCTACCGTCAGGCGGACAACATGACATTTACGACGTCAAGGAACCTCTATGCCATTACCTTGATGGATCCCAGCAGCAAGCGATGGCTTTCCCAGAGCCCGGAGAGCTTTTCCGGTGCCTATGACTATGTCGCAGTCATGGCGATGCCCTATATGGAGGGCGCGGATGATTCCGGTGCCTGGCTGAATGAACTGGCCATAAAGGCGCTCGCCCGAGTGCCTGCCGAACAGCTGCTTTTCGAGCTTCAGACTCGCGACTGGAGAGATCAGTCTCCCATCCCGGACGCCGTACTTATCGACTGGATAGACCGGGTTCGCAACGCAGGAATCCAGCACATCGGCTACTACCCCGACGACTTTCTTTCCAATCACCCTGACACCTCCAGAATTGGCCCTCACTTCTCCCTAGGTCGTCGCTTTGGAGTCAAGAGATGAGTATTCCGGACCTTCTCGCCATCTTCACATTTGGCTACCCCATCACCATGGCCACCATCTGGATATGTGGCGGTATCTACTTCTATGTTCACTGGGAAAGAAAGCAGCCCTGGCCGGCCACATACTCCTGGGGGGGCGATGCTCCCAAGGTTACCATCCTTCTTCCATGCTTCAATGAAAGTGGCAATATCGACGAAACGGTAGGGCACCTATTCAAGCAAAACTACCCCTGCCTGGAGGTCATTGCTATCAATGACGGAAGCACCGACAATACGGCCGAAAAGCTCGAAGCACTCCAGCTTTCCTTTCCAGAGCTCAAGGTGCTTCACCAAACCAATCAGGGTAAGGCCAGCGCTCTCAATAACGGATTAAAGTACGCCTCCGGTGAGATCATCGTGGGCATTGATGGAGATGCCGTCCTGGACTATGACGCCATCGGCTATATGGTGGGGCATTTTCTCGGCAGCCCCAGGGTCAGCGGAGTGACCGGTAACCCAAGGGTCAGGACGCGATCCACGATCATCGGCAAGATACAGACAGGCGAGTTTTCTTCCATCATTGGGCTGATCAAGCGTGCCCAGCGCATCTACGGCATGGTTTTCACGATATCCGGCGTCGTTTGCGCCTTCCGGAAAAGCGCACTGGAAGCCATCGGAGGCTGGAACACCGACATGGTAACCGAGGATATCGATATCAGCTGGCGGATGCAGCTGGCCGGCGGCCAGGTGCGCTACGAACCGCGGGCACTCTGCTGGGTGCTGATGCCCGAGACCGTGAGGGGCCTTTTCCGGCAGCGGCTGAGGTGGGCTCAAGGCGGTGGGGAGGTCTTTCTACGCTACTTCACCGCATCACTTAAGTGGGAAAATCGCCGCTTCTGGATTCTGATGGGAGATTACTTGCTGAGCGTTATCTGGTGCTATTCGGTTCTTCTTCTGCTCGGCTGGTGGGCTTTAGGCGTCCTGTTTTCGAATGGGGCCTGGAGCCTTTCAGATAGTTTTCTTCATTATTTTGGCAGCACTCTGGTGGCTGTAAGCTTCCTGCAGTTTGTCGTCAGCTTCTCCATCGATAGCCGCTATGACAGGGAGATATTTCGCTGCACCTACTGGTGCATCTGGTACCCCTTTGTTTACTGGATACTGAACCTTGCCACCGTGATCATTGCCTTTCCACGAGCCATAATGCGACAGAAAGGCTGCAATGCCACCTGGAAAAGCCCAGACCGAGGAGAGCTCTTCCATGAAAAATAAGCTGGGACATATCGTGATCGAGAATCCGCGCAACATGAGCGCCGGGTATATGCTGCGTGACACCCTGATTTCGCTGGCAACGCTGCTGATCTGGTCACTATGCATGACCAGGCTCTATCTTTTCCTGGCCTCGTTACCCAATATCACCTCGGACCATGCTTCCATGGTGATGCTGAAACTTCTCGCCACGAGCTTCTGCGTGACGCTGGCAGTGTTTCATGCCTGGGCCATCTACAACCGCTGGCTCCACTGGCGGCAAGCCGGAACGCAGACCACCTCTGCACCGGTGCCAATGTCGCTGGCTAGCGCAACCTCAGGCGAATCTCGCTTCCAGGGCCCTGGGTCCGTGAACGGCTGACGTTTCCCCCCTTGCGCACCTCGACGGACAGCGCCCCCCGCGCGCTTGTCTGACGTACCGCGATGTCGATACCGTGCCCCGATAGGCCCAGCCGATACGGTACCTCTTCCTCCAAACGGTGAACCACCTCGCCTTCATCTCGAAGCAGGTTCAGCGTTGCAGTGAAGCGGGTCCCCGGATCACCATCGATGATGACCTTGATATCATCGGCCATTGTCTCTGCCGCCTGCATCCGTGATCCTCCACCGGTATAGGCCCCTGCACCGAGCAGCAGGGCCAGTGCCCCAACCATCATCCAGCCTTGCATCTGGCACCTCCATCACTTCGGCGGGCCGTTGCCGAGCGCCGTCAGCGAGTCAGCCTGACATGCTCATGCACCAGCGACACCAGCGTCTCAGCTGCATTATCGGCCGTGGTGTCCAGATGCACCAGATGCAATCGCTCCTCGTCGCCGAAGGCCTCCCGCTCGGCCTGCTGGCGGTCGAGTACCGCCAGGCTCTTCTCGGCCTCGATGCCCTGGCGATCGGCACGCTTCTCGATGCGGCGCCGAAGCGTCGCCTCATCCGCTTCGAAGCTGACCATCAGGCAGGGCAACCCCCGCGCCTCGGCCTGCTGGCGCAGCAGGTCGCGCTGCCAGCGCTTCAGGCAGGTGGCATCGACGCAGGCCGGGATGCCGGCATCCAGCAGGGTACCCGCGCAGCTGGCCAGGCGCTGATAGGTGCGGTCAGTGGAAGACTCACTGAAGATATCCACAGCAGGGTCCGGCGCCACCCCCTGTGGATGGTTCGACTCTGGCGACAGCCCATGCAGCCGGCGGCGCTCCGCATCCGAGCAGACCCGGATCGCCCCCAGTTGCGCCACCAGCCCCGAGGTGAAGCGGCTCTTGCCGCTGCCCGAGACGCCCACGGCAATCACCAGCGGCGGGAAGCGGAACTCGGCGATACGCTCCGCCAGCGCCAGGAAACGACGACACTCGGCCATGCTCTCGGCCAGGCGCGCCGGATGCTCGGGATCCTGGCCGGGCGCCGGGCGCCGCTGCAGGGCTCGCCGGGCACCGCTCAGGGCGTGGCAGGTGCCATAGAGCGACAGCAGACGCGCCTGGGAGTAGTCGCCGGTCAGGCGCAGGTAGCGATCTAGGGCCCGGCGCGTCAGCGCCGACTCCCCCCTTGCCTCGAGCCCTACCAGCAGGGCGGCAAGATCGCTGGCCGGATCCGCCGGCAGCGCAAAGCCGGGCGCCGCCGGGTCGCGCCCGATGGCGTTGACCAGCAGGGTGCGCCCCTCGTGGCACAGGCGGCTCGCCGGATGAGCGAGAGCCCAGCTCTTCCGCTGACGCGCCCGCCGGTCGTCGAGCAGCGGCTGGAGGCGCACCAGATCCTGGCGCAGCCACTCGCCGAGATGGTCGAGCCGGCCGCGCTCCTCCTCGTCGAGTATTCCCTCGCCAATGGCCGCCAGCTCTTCACGCACCATCTGCTCCAGGGTGTCACAGGGATCGACGGCCGACTCGTCATCGGCTCGGGCCGTCCCGTGATAGGCCGCCAGGGAGTCGACCAGTGACTCCAGGCTCTCGTTGGTGTCACAGGCCCGGTCAGGCACAGCGGCAGGGTGCGTCATCGCGAGTCTCCCGGTGGTGGGTGGCGTGGGTGGCTAAGCAGGGGACTCAGGCCCGCTGCATGACCACGAAGGCCTTTTCGGCGGCGTCCAGGGTGAGCTGGATATCCTCCGGCGTATGGGCGCTGGACATGAAGCCCGCCTCGTAGGCGGAGGGAGCCAGGTAGACCCCTTCGTCCAGCATGGCAGCGAAGAAGCGCCGGAAGGCGTCGGCATCGCAGGCGGTGGCCTGGGCGAAGTTGTCGACGCGGCTCTGGCCGGTGAAGAAGAGGCCGAACATGCCGCCCGCATGCTGGGTGATCATCTCGACGCCGGCCGCATCGGCACGCTCCTTCAGGCCATGGCAGAGGGTCTCGACCCGCTGGGCCAGGGCGTCATGGAAGCCGGGCTGGCGCAGCTTGGTCAGCAGGGCGATGCCCGCCGACATGGCCAGCGGATTGCCGGACAGCGTCCCTGCCTGGTAGACCGGCCCCAGCGGCGAGATGTTGGACATGATCGTCTCGCTGCCGCCGAAGGCGCCCACCGGCATGCCGCCGCCGACGATCTTGCCCAGGCAGGTGAGATCCGGACGGATGCCATAGTGGGCCTGGGCACCGCCCATGGCCACCCGGAAGCCTGTCATCACCTCGTCGAAGATCAGCACGCTGTCGTTGGCATCGCAGACCCGGCGCAGGCACTCCAGGAAGCCCGGCTGGGGCGGGATGCAATTCATGTTGCCGGCCACCGGCTCGACGATGATGCAAGCGATCTGGTCACCGATCTCCTCGAAGCACTGCTCCACGGCATCGATATCGTTGTAGGAGAGCGTCACGGTGTGCTCGGCCAGGGAGGCCGGCACGCCGGGGGAGCTCGGCTCGCCGTGGGTCAGGGCACCGGAGCCCGCCTTGACCAGCAGCGAGTCGGAGTGGCCGTGGTAGTTACCCTCGAACTTGACGATCTTGTCGCGTCCGGTCACCCCTCGGGCCAGTCGAATCGCCGACATGGTGGCCTCGGTGCCGGAGCTGGTCATGCGCACCATCTCGATGGAAGGGATCATCTCGCAGATCAGGTCGGCCATGGTGGTCTCGATGGCCGTCGGCGTGCCGAAGGAGAGTCCGCTATCGAGGCGCTCGCGCACGGCATTCAGCACCTCCGGGTCGGCGTGGCCGGTGATCATCGGTCCCCAGGACCCCACATAGTCGACGTAGCGCTTGCCCTCCACGTCGAACAGGTAGGCGCCCTGGGCGCGCTCCATGAAGACCGGGGGACGCTGCATGCCCTTGAAGGCGCGTACCGGTGAGTTGACGCCGCCGGGAATATGGCGGCAGGCCCGTTCGAAGAGTTCAGCGGATGTCGTCATGGCGTCTTCCGTCCTTACAAGCTGTGGATAATTCTCTGGATAACCATTTGATGGGCACCCCGATGCCCCTATTCTCGGTGCTGGGAGTGGCGATGGCCAGCTTCCCGCTCAGTCGGCAGCCTCTTGCTTCCCGGACGACGTGACCGGGGTCATGGGCAGGCGCCAGAGTCGACGCGGCAGCGACTGGGCCTCGCCGGGGCGCCAGCCGTGGGCCAGGGTCTGCCAGGTAAAGGCCTGGGCCTGCTCGCAGGCCGCTACCAGGGACTCCCCGGCCGCCAGCCGCGCCGCCAGGGCGGAGGCCAGGGTGCAGCCGGAGCCGTGAAAGCGCCCTTCCAGGCGTGGCCAGCTCCACTGGCGGCTCTGATCCGGGGTGTGCAGGGTGTGGGCCACGCGATCGGCCGGCGTACCCGCGGCCGGGCTGTCGGTCCCGGTCACCAGCACCGCCTGGCAGCCCAGGGACATCAGCTCCACGGCCCGCTCGGTATCCTCGCCGGGAAGGCTGGAGAGACGCGCCAGCTCGGTCCGGTTGGGGGTCAGGATATCCACAAGGGGTAGCAGCCGCTCCCGAAAACCATCCACCAGCTCGGCTGTGGATAACTCTCGCCCACCGCCGGCCTTCAGCACCGGATCCACCACCAGCGGCACCCCGGGAAAACGGCGCACGATATCGCTTACCGCATCCAGGGTCGCCAGGTCGGCCACCAGCCCCACCTTGATGGCGGCGATCTCGAACTCGTCCAGCGCCTCGGCGGCGGCCCGCATGGTATCGGGATCGCAGGGCACCACCCGCTGGACATCACGACAGCTCTGCACCGTCAGCGCGGTGGGAATGGTCAGCGCCCAGCCGCCGCAGGCGGCGATCGCCTCGGCATCGGCGACCAGGCCGGCACCGCCGGTGGGGTCGTGACCCGCCATGACCAGCACCGCCGGCAGATGCGGGGACACCTCGTCGGCCATCGCCATCAGAAGGGCTTGAGCACGGCGAGGAAGATGATGATCAGCAGGGCAATCACCGGGAGCTCATTGAACCAGCGGAAGAAGACGTGGCTCTTGGTGCAGCGGCCGTCGCGCAGCTGCTTGAGGTAGATCAGGCAGACATGATGGTAGGCCACCAGCAGCGCCACCAGCAGCAGCTTGGCATGCAGCCAGCCCTGGCTCAGCCAGAAGGGCATCAGGTAGAGCATCCAGCCACCGAAGAGCAGCACGGCGATCATCGAGGGTGTCATGATCCCCCGGTAGAGCTTGCGCTCCATGACCAGGAAGTGATCGATGGCCTGCTGCTCGCCGCGATCCCGCGCCATGGCGTGGTAGACGTAGAGGCGCGGCAGATAGAAGAGGGCGGCGAACCAGGTCACCATGGCAATCAGGTGCAGTGCCTTGATCCAGAGATACATGAACGCTCCTGGCAGGAAGAGTGGCTGAGAACAGGGGGCGGGGCCGCGGCAAGGGTCACTCGCTGAAGCGATAGTACCGCTCGATGGCGCCCCGCGTGATGATACCGGAAATCCGCTTCTGTTTCGGGCGGTTGCCATGCTCGACGTAGAGGGCATCCACCGCCTGGTCATTGAGCCGCTCGAAGGCCTCGGAGAGGGTCGCCTGCAGGTGAATGGGCGCCAGTTCCAGGCGCAGGCCGGGGATCTCCAGCAGGTCGATGAGTTCCGCGTCTTCGCCCTCGCCGCCGGCCTCATCCGACGGCGGCGCCGACTCGACCTCCATCAGCCAGCGCGCCAGGTCCGCCGCCTTGAGCGCCAGTGCCGGCTTGTCATCGCTGGAGCGCTCGATAAGGATCCAGATCGGGTTGCGCGCCAGGAGGGCCCGAGCGCGCTCCCGGGTCACCATGCGCGGCGTGCGCTCCAGGCTGCGCTCCATCACCGCCGGCACCGACACCCGGGAGAGCGCCTGCATCAGCGGCTGCTGCAGCGGGTGCAGGCCCTGGCGGGTCGCGCTGATAAAGAAGCCATCGCAGCGGCAGAGCTGGCGCGAGGTGAGACAGGAGACCACCACCGCCAGCATGCCGGGGAGGATGATGTTGGGGTTATGGGTCAGCTCCAGCAGGGCCATCAGCGCCGCCAGCGGTGCCTGCAGCACCGCCCCCATCATCGCCGCCATGCCGAGCATGGCGTAGACGCCCGGCTCGGCGCCCTGCCCGGGCCAGATCCAGCCGCCCAGCAGCCCCATCAGCGCCCCCGCCGCGGCCCCGATCACCAGCACCGGGCCGATGATGCCGATGGGAATGCCGCTGGCCACGGTGATCGCCGTGAGCAGCAGCTTGGCCGCCACCAGCGCCAGCAGCACGTCCACCGCCAGGTCGCCGGTCAGCGAGGCTTCCAGGCTGTCATAGCCGATCCCCTGCACCTCCGGGTACCACCAGGCCACCCCGGCGGTCGCCACCGCCACCAGCGCCAGCCGCAGCGCGACCGGCAGCCGGCGAATCCAGTCGCTGCGGGCCAGATGGATGAAGAGTCCCGCCAGCAGGCCGATCACCAGCGCCGATACCACCAGCCAGGGCAGGTTGGAAAGGGAACCCAGACTCACCGTGGGCACCTGGAAGGCCGGCTCAGAGCCGTAGACCAGCTGGGCCACCACCGCCCCCATGGTGGAGGCCAGAATCACCGGCATGAAGCCGGCGATGGTGTACTCCATCATCACCACTTCCATGGCGAAGATGACCCCGGCGATGGGCGTGTTGAAGGAGGCGGAGATGCCGGCGGCGGTGCCGCAGGCCACCAGCACCCGCAGGCTGTTGTGGGGGAGGCGCAGCTGCTGGCCGAGGCCGCTGGAGGCGGCCGCCCCCAGGTGGATCGCCGGGCCCTCGCGGCCGGCGGAGAGCCCGCCCAGCACCGTGACCACGCCGACCCACCACTGATTGAGCCAATTGCGCAGGGGAAAGCGTCCCTGGTGGTAGGTCAGACGCTCCATCACATGGCCGACGCCCAGCTTGCGGGCCTTCTCCGGCTGACGCCACAGGAAGATACCGACGATGATGACCGCCAGGATCGGCAGGGCCGAGCGCACCTGGGGCGAGAGCCCCTCGAAGGCCTCGGGGTCGCCGCCGGGCATGAAGGCCAGGGCGCCAAGATCGATCAGCAGCCGGAAGCCGACCATGAAGCCACCGGTGATCAGCCCCGACACCACGCCCAGCACGCAGAGCTGGGGCAGGGCATCGACGCTGGCCAGGCGCTGGCGGAAGCCCTCCAGGCTGAGGTCCGGCAGTGAGAAACGCGGCACGGCGAAATTCCTGTTCGACCAGTGACGGAGCCGGCTGGGTCGGCCCCCGCCTTCTTGTGTATCATATTCGTCATAACCGAGCCCAGCCCAGAGCCAAGCGGAAGGAGGTCAACGTGATCAAGGTCGGAATCGTCGGCGGCACCGGATATACCGGCGTCGAACTGCTCAGGCTGCTGGCCCAGCACCCCGAAGTCGAGGTGGAGGCCATCACCTCCCGCTCCGAGGCGGGCGTGCGCGTCTGTGACCTCTACCCCAACCTGCGCGGCCACTACGACACCCTGGCCTTCAGCGAGCCCGATGCCGAACGCCTGGGCGCCTGCGACGCCGTCTTCTTCGCCACCCCCCACGGCGTGGCCCACGCCCTGGCCTTTGATCTGCTCGAGCGCGGCACCCGGGTGATCGACCTCTCCGCGGACTTCCGCCTGCGCGACGCCGAGGAGTGGGCCGAGTGGTACGGCCAGCCCCATGGCGCCCCGGCCCTGCTGGAGGAGGCGGTCTACGGCCTGCCCGAGGTCAACCGCGACAGGATCCGCCAGGCGCGGCTGATCGCCGTACCCGGCTGCTACCCCACCGCCGTGCAGCTCGGCCTGCTGCCGCTGCTGGAGGCGGGGCTGATCGATGCCGGGCATATCATCGCCGACTGCAAGTCCGGGGTGACCGGGGCAGGTCGCGGCGCCAAGGTGCCTTCGCTGATGGCCGAGGCCAGCGAGTCCATGAAGGCCTACGGCGCCGCCGGCCACCGCCACCTGCCGGAGATCCGCCAGGGCCTCGGCGATGCCGCCGGCGCGCCGGTGGGGCTCACCTTCGTCCCCCACCTGACGCCGATGATCCGCGGCATCCACGCCACTCTCTACGGGCGTCTCGTCGGCGAGCCGGGAGACCTCCAGGCGCTCTTCGAGCAGCGCTTCGCCGAGGAGCCCTTCGTCGACGTCATGCCCGCCGGCAGCCACCCGGAGACCCGCAGCGTCAAGGGGGCGAATCTCTGCCGCATCGCCGTGCACCGCCCGGGCAACGGCGACACCGTGGTGGTGCTCGCGGTGATCGATAACCTGGTCAAGGGCGCCTCCGGCCAGGCGATCCAGAACCTCAACCTGATGTTCGGCTTCGCCGAGAACGCCGGCCTCGAGGCTCCAGCGCTGATGCCCTGAGGCCAGTTCGACAGGGCGCCTCCCCGGCAAAAGTTGACCCTTTTGCTGGGGATTGGGGATAATGACGGGTCGACTTCTCCATTTCCCTCGAGGGAGCTCTCCATGAGCGGTGCCGAATCCTTTGTTCCCACCCCCCTGCTGCTCTCCGACAGTGCCCGGGCAAGGCTCCGGTCGCTGGTCGAGGAGGAGGGCAACAGCCAGCTCAAGCTGCGCGTCTACGTCACCGGTGGCGGCTGCTCCGGCTTCCAGTACGGCTTCGACTTCGCCGAGGAGGTCGCCGAAGACGATACCGTCATCGAGTTCGGCGACGTCGCCCTGGTGGTGGACCCGCTCTCCTACCAGTACCTGGTGGGTTCCACCGTGGACTTCGAGGAGGGCCTGGCCGGCGCCCGCTTCCTGGTCCAGAACCCCAATGCCACCACCACCTGCGGCTGCGGCGCCTCCTTCATGGTCTAGGGACGCCCCGCGGGCTGCCGAGAACCGTGAAATCCCCCGACTTGACGCTCTGGGGCATTCTCGCCAAGGTTGAAGAGGCGAGACCCACCAGATAAAGACTCAATAACGGGGAATCTCATGAAAAGATCCGCTTGTGCATCACCCTTCCTGAAGCAAACTGCACTGGCTGCCGCCCTGGCGCTGGGCCTTGGCGCGGCCGGTTCGGCGCTGGCCGATACGCCCCGCGTCAACGTGGTCACCGACCCAAGCTTCGTGCCCTTCGAGATGATGGATCCCGAGACCGGCGAGATGATCGGCTTCGACATGGACATCATCAACGAGGTGGCCGAGCGCGCCGGCTTCGAGATCAACCTGACCACCATGGAGTTCGCCGGCATCATTCCCGCCGTGCAGACCGGCAGTCAGGAGATCGCCATCGCCGGCGTGACCATCACCGAGGAGCGCGCCCAGATCGTCGACTTCTCGGACCCCTACTACGACTCCGGCCTGCAGATCATCGTGCGCGCCGACAACGACAGCGTCGAGACCCTCGAGGATCTCGAGGGCATGTCCATCGCCACCCGCATCGGCTCCACCAGCTACGACTTCCTCCAGGAGCAGCTCGGCGATCGCGCCGACATCACCCCCTACCCGGGCAACAGCGACATGTACATGGCGCTGCTCGGCCGCAACGTGGATGCGGCCTTCTACGATGCCCCCAACGTCGCCTACTTCTCCCAGACCCGCGGCGAAGGGCGTACCAAGGTGGTCGGTCCGCTCTACGAGGGCCAGCAGTACGGCATCGTCTTCCACAAGGGAAGCCAGAGGGTCGAGCCGGTCAACGAGGCCCTGGCCGAGATGCACGAGGATGGCACCTATGCCGAGATCTACGAGAAGTGGTTCGGCGAGGCGCCCTCCGAGGAGTGAAGCGCCCTTGACCTGACTCCTCGCCGCCTGCCAGCGGCGAGCTGACCAGCGGGGCCGGGCGGTAGCACCTCCCGGCCCCGCCTCGTTCCCAGCCATCCCGGAGAAACGCCCGTGGACGTGACCTTTCAATTCGACTGGGCGGCGGCATTCCGCTCGATACCCCACCTGCTGCCGGGCATTCCCTGGACCCTGCTGATCTCCTTCGGCGGGCTGGCCATCGGCTTTGTCATCGGCATCGTCTTCGGACTGATGCGCATCAGCCCGTCGCGCCTGCTGCGCCTGCCGGCCATCCTCTATATCGAGGTATTCCGCGGCACCCCCATCCTGGTTCAGGTGCTCTTCATCTTCTACGGCCTGCCCCAGCTGCTCGGCGGTCCCATCAACGCCCTCACCGCCGGCATCGCCGCCATCGCGGTCAACTCCGGCGCCTACATCTCCGAGGTAGTACGCGGCGGCGTGCAGTCCATCGAGCGCGGCCAGCGTGAGGCGGCGCTGTCGCTGGGCCTCTCCCGCACCCAGGCCTTCCGCTACGTGATCTGGCCCCAGGCCTTCCGGCGCATGATTCCGCCCCTGGGCAACCAGGGCATCATCAGCATCAAGGACACCTCGCTGTTCTCGGTGATCGGCGTCGGCGAGCTGGTTCGCCAGGGGCAGATCTATATCGCCACCACCTTCACCGCCCTGGAGGTCTACTTCATGGTGGCCCTGATGTATCTGGCCATCACCTGGAGCCTGTCGCTGCTGCTTCGCCAGCTCGAAAAGCGCGGCCTGGTCGGTCAATAAAGGGAGCCCATTCATGACACAGAACACCAACGCAACCGCTCCCATCGTGCGCATGGAGAAGGTCAACAAGCACTTCGGCAGCCTGCACGTGCTCAAGGAGATCGACCTTGCGGTCACCCCCGGCGAAGTCGTCGTGATCATCGGGGCGAGCGGCTCCGGCAAGTCGACGCTGATTCGCTGCATCAACGGCCTGGAAGAGTTTCAGTCGGGCCATATCGAGGTGGACGGCAACGAGCTGCTGCCCGACGGCAAGAGCGGTCGCGCCCTGCAGCGCATCCGCACCGAGGTCGGCATGGTCTTCCAGCAGTTCAATCTCTTTCCCCATATCAGCGTGCTGGAAAACGTCATCCTCGCTCCGATGAAGGTGCGCGGCTGGAGCCGCGCAGACGCCGTGGAGACCGCCGAACGCCTGCTGGAGCGGGTCGGCATCAGCGACCAGGCCAGGAAGTATCCCAGCCAGCTCTCCGGCGGCCAGCAGCAGCGCGTGGCCCTGGCCCGCGCCCTGGCCATGGAGCCGCGCCTGATGCTCTTCGATGAGCCCACCTCGGCACTCGACCCAGAGATGATCGGCGAGGTTCTCGATGCCATGCGCGAGCTGGCCCGGGAGGGCATGACGATGATCATCGTCACCCACGAAATGGGCTTCGCCCGGGAGGTCGCCGACCGGGTGATCTACATCCACAAGGGGGAGATCGCGGAGCAGGCGCCACCGGAGAAGATCTTCGACCGGCCCGCCGACGAGCGTACCCGCAGCTTTCTGGCCAGGGTGCTCAAGCACTGATCCCTTGTGTCCGAAACGCTCGCCCCCCAAGCGAAAAAAGCCCCTGTCGACGCCGATAGGGGCTTTTTTTCGCCTGTGGATAGAAAATTTTCGTGAAGCGCCAATTCCCGCTGCCGGCCCCGTCACCGCAGGGCTCGTGGATAAGGTGCCCGGTTGTTCACAGGCGCGGGCACAAGGGCGGTAGCCGCCGGTGGACAACCCGTTGGAAAGTCACGCTGTGGGCAAGTCGCCATTCTGTCCACAGCCTCGCTTCAGGGTATACGCAGCCTGCCTGCCCTTTATCCCCTTTTTCTTCAACACAATAAGTAATTGATTTTAAATGGTTAAGTTTGGTTTTCCACGATTTTTATCCACACCAGTAGTTACAACCATAACAGAACTTCTCTTTATACTTCTTTATTTCTATTTAAGAGGGGAAGAGTGATGCTTCGCCGCTCGCTCGGGGTGTGGAAAACCCTGACGATTACCCACAGGGGCGTTATACTGCCGGGCTGATTCCATCCCCTGTCTGCAAGACGGCGCCACGGCGCCAACGAGGTGCACCTTGGATTATCCCGACCGCTTTGACGTCATCGTCATCGGCGGTGGCCATGCGGGAACCGAAGCCGCCCTGGCCTCCGCTCGCATGGGCTGTCAGACCCTGCTTTTGACCCACAACATCGAGACCCTGGGCCAGATGTCCTGCAATCCCGCCATTGGCGGGATCGGCAAGAGCCATCTGGTCAAGGAGATCGATGCCCTGGGCGGTGCCATGGGCGTTGCTACCGATCTGGGCGGTATCCAGTTCCGCACGCTCAATGCCCGCAAGGGTCCGGCAGTGAGAGCAACCCGTGCCCAGGCCGACCGCGTTCGCTACAAGGCCGCCATCCGCGGCATGCTGGAGAATCAGCCCAACCTGACCCTCTTCCAGCAGGCTGCCGGCGACCTGATCGTGGAGCAGGACTCGGTCCGCGGCGTGACGACCGAAACCGGCATTCGCTTTCTGAGCGAGACGGTGGTTCTGTGTACCGGCACCTTCCTCGGCGGCGTGATCCATATCGGCCTCGAGCAGAGCCGCGGCGGCCGCGCGGGTGACCCGCCCGCCAATCGTCTCGCCGAGCGCCTGCGCGCCCTGCCGTTCAGGGTCGATCGCCTCAAGACAGGCACGCCCCCGAGGCTGGATGCGAGAAGCCTCGACTTTTCGCAGCTCGAGGAGCAGCCAGGCGATACCCCGACGCCGGTGATGTCGTTCATGGGAAAGCGCGAGCAGCATCCTCGCCAGGTGAGTTGCCATATCGCCCATACCAACGAGCGCACCCACGAGATCATTCACGCCAACCTCGACCGCTCGCCGATGTACTCCGGCGTGATCGAAGGGATCGGGCCGCGCTACTGCCCCTCCATCGAGGACAAGGTGCACCGCTTCGCGGACAAGTCGAGCCACCAGGTCTTTATCGAGCCGGAAGGGCTGGACACCCATGAGCTCTACCCCAACGGCATCTCCACCTCGCTGCCCTTCGACGTGCAGCTCGAGGTAGTGCGCTCCATCAAGGGGCTGGAGAACGCCCATATCACCCGGCCCGGCTACGCCATCGAGTACGACTTCTTCGATCCCAGGGACCTGAAGCACTCCCTGGAGACGAAATTTATCCACAACCTCTTCTTCGCGGGGCAGATCAACGGCACCACCGGCTACGAGGAGGCCGGGGCCCAGGGCCTGCTGGCCGGGCTCAATGCCGCCCGCCGAGCCAAGGGGCTGGAGGCGTGGTGGCCGCGCCGCGACGAGGCCTACCTGGGCGTGCTGGTGGATGACCTGATCACCCTGGGCACCCGGGAGCCCTACCGGATGTTCACCTCCCGGGCCGAATATCGGCTGCTGCTGCGCGAGGACAACGCCGATCTGCGCCTCACCGAAGCGGGCCGCGAGCTGGGGCTGGTGAACGATACCCGCTGGGCCGCCTTCGGCGAGAAGCGCGAGGCCATCGAGCGCGAGAGCGCTAGGCTCCGTGCCTGCTGGGTGCAGCCCGGCACCACGGCGGCGATGGCGGTCGAGACGAAGACCGGCAAGCCGCTCTCCCGGGAGTACAGCCTGATGGACCTGCTCAAGCGCCCGGAGCTCGGCTATCGGGACCTGGCCGATCTGCCCGGCATCGACGGCGAGTCGGTGACGGACGAGTCCGTGGCGGAGCAGGTGCAGATCCAGGCCAAGTACCAGGGCTATATCGACCGCCAGCAGGAAGAGATCGACCGGCTCAAGCGCCACGAGGCGACGCCGCTGCCGGAGGATCTCGACTACTCCCGGGTCGAGGGGCTCTCCCATGAGATCCGCCAGAAGCTGGCCGAGGCGAAACCGGCTACCCTGGCCCAGGCCTCGCGTATTTCCGGGGTCACCCCGGCAGCGGTCTCTATCCTGCTGATCCATCTGAAGAAGCGCCGCCTGCTCGACGACCACAGGGCGGCCAGCGCATGACGGTATCCGATACGGCGGTGGAGGTGAGCCTCGACCAGGGGCTCGAACGCCTGGGGATCGCGGTGGATGCCGAGCAGCGCCGCCAGCTGCTCGGGCTGGTGGGCCTGTTGCACAAGTGGAACCGCGCCTATAACCTCACCGCGATACGCTCTCCCGAGGAGATGGTCTCTCGCCACCTGCTCGACAGCGCCGCCGTGCTGCCCTTCGTGACGGGGCCGACCCTGCTCGATGTGGGCGCCGGACCTGGCTTTCCCGGCCTGGTACTGGCGATTCTCAGGCCCGAGCTTGCCGTCAGCCTGCTCGACAGCAACGGCAAGAAGGTGCGTTTCCAGCGCCAGGCGGTCATGGAGCTGGGGCTGACCAACGTGACGCCGGTGCAGGCGCGGGTCGAGGCCTTTGAGGAACGCTTCGATCAGGTGATCTCCCGGGCCTTCGCCAGTCTCGGCGATTTCGTCTCCCTGACCCTGCCGCTGGTGGCACCCGGTGGGCAGTGGCTGGCCATGAAGGGGCCGGCGGTGGAGGAGGAGCTGGCCGGGGTGCCGGACGGGGTGGTGCCGGTGGCCCACCACGCCCTGGAGGTTCCCTTCGAGGTCGGCAGTCGCCTGCTGGTGGTGCTGGAGCGACAGCCCGCCGGGTCGGCCCCATGACAACCCGCGTTTTCCCGCAACGGAGTTGCCCGTGACCAAGATCATCGCCTTGACCAACCAGAAGGGTGGCGTCGGCAAGACCACCACCGCGGTCAATCTCGCCGCCAGCCTGGCGGCCCTGGATCGCCGCGTGCTGCTGGTGGACCTCGACCCCCAGGGCCATGCCACCATGGGCAGCGGCGTGGACAAGCATGAGCTCGACGGCAGCGTGCTGGATGTGCTGCTCGGCGACCGCGGCGCCACCGAGGTGATCCTGGACTGCCCCGAGGCGGGCTATGCGCTGCTGCCCGGCAATGGCGACCTGACCGCTGCCGAGGTGGCGCTGCTCGATCGCGAGGCCGGCCGGGAGCGCTGCCTGGAGAAGGCCCTGACCGATGTGGCCGGGGAGTACGACGTGGTGCTGATCGACTGTCCGCCGTCGCTCAACATGCTCACCGTCAACGGCCTGACCGCCGCGGACGGCGTGCTGATCCCGCTGCAGTGCGAGTTCTATGCCCTGGAGGGGCTCTCGGCGCTGCTGGATACCGTGGAGCAGATCAAGGACAGCGTGAACCCCGGGCTCGAGGTCTACGGGATCCTGCGCACCATGTTCGATGCCCGCAACAGCTTGACCCGGGACGTCACCAAGCAGCTGCGCGACTACTTCGGCGACACCCTGCTCAAGGCCACCATTCCGCGCAACGTGCGGGTCGCCGAGGCGCCCAGCCACGGCCTGCCGGTGACCAAGTACGCCCGCTTCTCGCGGGGCAGCCAGGCCCATCGGGTATTGGCCAAGGAACTGATTCGGCGCCTGTCGCTGTAACCCCTGTTCGGTAATGCCTGCAATGAGGGAGAGTCGATGACGCGTAAACGCGCCCTGGGACGTGGATTGGATGCCCTGATCGGGGCCGGCGCCCGCCGCCGCGAGAGCCTCGACCTGCCTGAGGCGGGGGGCGAGATGGCGGCCCCGCCCGCGACCGCGCCGGAGGCGGAGGAGCGCCTCGAGCGCCTGCCGCTGGGTCAGCTGACCCGGGGCAAGTACCAGCCGCGTCGGGATATCCAGCCCGAAGCGCTGGAGGAGCTGGCGGACTCGATTCGTGCCCAGGGGGTGATGCAGCCCATCGTGGTGCGCCCCGTGGGCGAGGAGCGCTACGAGATCATCGCCGGTGAGCGGCGCTGGCGCGCCGCCCAGCTCGCCGAACTGGATACCATCCCCGCGGTGATCCGCGAGGTGAGCGACGAGGTCGCCCTGGCCCTGGCCCTGATCGAGAACATCCAGCGCGAGAACCTCAACCCGGTGGAAGAGGCGCTGGCGCTGAAGCGGCTGCTGGAGGAGTTCGAGCTGACCCAGCAGCAGGTCGCCGACGCCGTGGGCAAGTCCCGGGCCCAGGTCGCCAACCTGCTGCGCCTGCTGGCGCTCGACCCCGAGGTGCAGACCCTGCTGGAGCGCGGTGACCTCGACATGGGCCATGCCCGGGCCCTGCTGGGGCTCTCCGGCGCCAAGCAGCGCAAGGCGGCCCATGAGGTGGTCAACAAGGACCTCACCGTGCGCGATACCGAGGCGCTGGTGAAGCGACTCGTCGCCGGCGAGCCAAAGCGGGCCGAGAAGCCCGCGGAGAGTCCCGACGTGGCCCGCCTGGAGACGCGTCTGGGTGAGCTGCTGGGCGCCCCGGTAAAGATCCAGCACGGCCGTGGCGGAAAGGGGCGGCTCACCATTCGCTACGCGAGCCTCGACGAGCTGGACGGCATTCTCGAGCATATTCGCTAGAATCCCGGGCCGACCGCCAGGATGTCGACAATTCCTGCATCTTTGGTCGCAAGCGAGGCGAGATAGCGGGAAATTCCATAGCCGCTCTGTTGAAGCCCCGATAGCCCTTCCCTATAATCCGCCGGTGTTTGCCTCAATGTCGGGCGTGGCAGCAGCGGCAAGGATGACTCGCTCCGCGGAGCGTCAGGATGTCGACACGATGCGCAGAGCCTCAACCGCTGCAGGACGCCGACAGCTGGATTTCACGCGGCTGTTCATGGCCCAGGGGCTGGCAACCCTGCTGATAGCCCTGCTGGGGCTCTGGCAGGCGGGCCCGGGAGGAGCGGCATCGGCCCTGCTGGGTGGTCTGGTCAGCCTGGTGCCGTCGCTCTACTTCGTCTGGCGAGGGCTGCGTAGCCGGGGAGGCAAGCGAGTACGCGTCAACGTGCTCAATCTCTACCAGGCGGCAATGGGCAAGTTCGGTTTGACGGTGGCACTGTTCGTGGTGGTGTTCGTCGCAGCGCCCCCCTCAAACCCGGCTTTATTCTTTGTCGCATATGTGGCGGCCCAACTCATGCACTGGCTGACACCCTGGCTGGCGCGCGAGCGGTCGACCCCCTGAACCTGAGGAAGCAGTATGGCAGCAGATAACGAAATATCGGCCATCTATTACATACAGCACCACCTCCAGAACCTGACCTTCGGCTACCATCCGCAGAACGGCTGGTCCCTGGCCAGCACCTCTGCCGAGGCGGTGGAGATGGGTTTCTGGGCGATCCACCTGGATACCATGGGCTGGTCCATCGCCATGGGCGTGCTGTTCCTGTGGCTGTTCCGCAAGGCCGGCAAGATGGCCACCACCGGGGTCCCCGGCGGGCTGCAGAACGGCGTCGAGATGGTCATCGAGTTCATCGAGAACCTGACCCGCTCCACCTTCCACGGCAAGAACGCCAGCATCGCGCCCCTGGCGCTGACGCTGTTCATGTGGATCCTGCTGATGAACAGCCTCAAGATCATCCCGGTGGACTACTTCCCCGAGATGTTCGGCAAGCTGGGCTTCGAGTACATGAAGATAGTGCCGACCACCGACGTCAATGCCACCCTGGGCATGGCCTTCGGTGTCTTCCTGCTGATCGTCTACTACAGCTGCAAGGTCAAGGGCGTGGGCGGTTTCGCCAAGGAGCTCTCGCTGACCCCCTTCAACCACTGGTCGCTGATCCCGTTCAACCTGATCCTCGAGGTGGTCGGCCTCATCGTCAAGCCGATCAGTCTCGGTCTGCGTCTCTTCGGCAACATGTTCGCCGGCGAGGTGATCTTCATCCTGATCGCGCTGCTGCCCTTCTGGGCCATCTGGCTGCTGGATGTGCCGTGGGCGATCTTCCACATCCTGGTGGTGACTCTGCAGGCCTTCATCTTCACGACGCTGTCCATCGTGTATCTGAGCGCCGCGCACGAGCATCACTGAGACCCGAGCAACGCTTGTAACTCAACCATCCACTAACCCTTGCAACTCAACCTACCAGGAGTACTACCATGGAAATCGTCTACATTGCTGCTGCCATCATCATCAGCGTCAGCGCCCTGGCTACCGGCCTCGGCTTCGCCCTGCTGGGCGGCAAGCTGCTCGAGTCCACCGCTCGCCAGCCGGAGCTGGGTGACCAGCTGCAGACCCGTACCTTCATCATGGCAGGTCTCCTCGACGCCGTGCCCATGATCGGCGTTGGTATCGCGATGTACCTGATCTTCGTCGTCGCCGGTTAACGACAGCACCGAGCGCTCAGCGCTCGGTTTGCTTGTTACCGGTCGCCACGAACCTGTCAGAGGTACAGTCCTGTGAATATCAACATGACGCTGATCGGGCAGACGATCGCCTTCGCGATCTTTGTCTGGTTCTGCATAAAGTACGTGTGGCCGCCGATCAGTTCCGCGCTCCATGAGCGCCAGAAGAAGATCGCCGATGGCCTCGACGCGGCAAGCCGTGCCTCTCGTGACCTCGAGCTCGCTCAGGAACAGGCCGCTCAGACCCTTCGCGAGACCAAGGAGCAGGCCTCCCAGATTCTCGAGCAGGCCCACAAGCGCTCTTCCCAGATGGTCGAGGAAGCCCGCGAGCAGGCCCGCGCCGAAGGCGAGCGCCTGGTCGCCAGCGCCCGTGCCGAGATCGAGCAGGAAATCAATCGCGCCAAGGAAGAGCTTCGCGCCCAGGTCTCGACCCTCGCGGTCACTGGCGCCGAGCGTGTCCTGGAAGCCTCCATCGACGAGAAGGCACATCGCAAGCTGCTCGACAAGCTTGCGGCCGAACTGTGAGGAGGTGATCCATGGCGGAACTGTCTACCGTCGCGCGGCCCTATGCCAAGGCGGCGTTCGAGTACGCACGCGATCACCAGGTGCTGGATGCCTGGTCCGAGATGCTGGGCACCCTGGGCCAGGTCATGGCCAGCCGGGACGTCCAGGCGCTCGTTGCCAGCCCCAAGCTTTCCAGCGAGCGCAAGGTGGCGCTGCTGGTCGAAGTGGCCGACATCAAGGTGGACGACGCGGCGCGTCGCTTCCTCGATGAGCTGGCCGAAAAGCGCCGCCTGCCTGCGCTGGCCGCCATTGCCGGCCAGTACGAGCGGCTGCGTGCCGACCACGAGAAGCGCGTCGACGTGACCGTGGTATCGGCCTTCGAACTCGACGCCAAGCAGCAGCAGAAGCTCGCCGGCGCGCTCAAGAAGCGCCTGAATCGCGAAATCTCCATTACCACTCAGGTGGATCCCAGGCTTCTCGGTGGCGTGATCCTGCGCGCCGGCGACACCGTCATCGACGGTTCGGTGCGCGGTCGATTGACTCGCCTCGCCGAAGCCCTTACCGCCTGAGTCTGAGGGACATGGCATGCAGCAACTGAATCCTTCCGAGATCAGCGACATCATCAAGCAGCGTATCGAAAAGCTTGACGTCGCATCCGAAGCCCGTAACCAGGGCACCATCGTCAGCGTCTCCGACGGCATCGTGAAGATCCACGGGCTCGAGGATGCGATGTTCGGTGAGATGATCGAATTCCCCGGCGGCATCTACGGCATGGTGCTCAACCTCGAGCGCGACTCCGTGGGCGCGGTGGTGCTGGGTGACTACCTGCAGCTGGAAGAGGGCATGACCGCCAGCTGTACTGGCCGCATCCTCGAGGTGCCGGTGGGCCCCGAGCTGAAGGGTCGCGTGGTGGATGCCCTGGGCAACCCCATCGACGGCAAGGGCGACATCAACGCCAAGCTCACCGACGCGGTGGAAAAGGTCGCCCCGGGCGTCATCACCCGTCAGTCGGTGGACCAGCCGATCCAGACCGGCTTCAAGTCCATCGACGCCATGGTGCCGATCGGCCGCGGCCAGCGTGAGCTGATCATCGGTGACCGCCAGATCGGTAAGTCGGCGATCGCCATCGATGCCATCATCAACCAGAAGGGCAAGGGCGTCACCTGTATCTACGTCGCCATTGGCCAGAAGCAGTCCACCATCGCCAACGTGGTCCGCAAGCTGGAAGAGCATGGCGCCATGGAGCACACCATCGTGGTCGCCGCCGGCGCTGCCGACCCGGCTCCGATGCAGTTCCTGGCTCCCTATGCCGGCTGCACCATGGGCGAATACTTCCGCGACCGCGGCGAAGACGCCCTGATCGTCTATGACGACCTCACCAAGCAGGCCTGGGCCTACCGTCAGGTCTCCCTGCTGCTGCGTCGTCCGCCGGGCCGTGAAGCCTACCCGGGTGACGTCTTCTACCTCCACTCTCGCCTGCTGGAGCGTGCCGCGCGTGTCAACGCCGAGTACGTCGAGAAGTTCACCAACGGTGAAGTGAAGGGCCAGACCGGCTCGCTGACCGCGCTGCCGATCATCGAGACCCAGGGCGGCGACGTCTCCGCCTTCGTTCCGACCAACGTGATCTCCATCACCGACGGTCAGATCTTCCTGGAGACCGACCTGTTCAACTCGGGCATCCGTCCGGCCATCAACGCCGGCCTGTCGGTCTCCCGCGTGGGTGGTTCGGCCCAGACCAAGATCATCAAGAAGCTCGGCGGCGGCGTGCGCCTGGCGCTCGCCCAGTACCGTGAGCTGGCGGCCTTCTCCCAGTTCGCCTCCGACCTGGACGAAGCGACCCGCAAGCAGCTGGAGCACGGTCAGCGCGTGACCGAGCTGATGAAGCAGAAGCAGTACTCGCCGCTCTCGGTCGCCGAGATGGGCGTGTCGCTCTACGCGGCCAACGAGGGCCATCTGGATGACGTTGACGTCAGCAAGGTGCTGGACTTCGAGCGTGCCCTGCACGAGTACATGAAGTCCGAGCATGCCGAGCTGCTCGACAAGATCAACCAGACCGGCGACTACAACGACGAGATCCAGAACGGCCTCAAGGCGGGTCTCGAGAAGTTCAAGGCCACTCAGAGCTGGTAAGCCTGGCGGCCCGCCCGCCTCGGGCGGGCCCCGGAACTGTCTGAGGGCCACGAACGGAGTAGATCGCTATGGCAGCTGCAAAAGAGATTCGCACCCAGATCGGGAGCATCAAGAACACGCAGAAGATCACCAGCGCCATGGAAATGGTCGCTGCGTCGAAGATGCGCAAGGCTCAGGACCTGATGAAGGCCAGCCAGCCCTATGCGCGTCAGATCCGCAACGTCGTTGCCCATATCGCCGATGCCAACCCCGAGTACAAGCACGACTACATGGTCGATCGCGAGGTCAAGCGGGTGGGCTACATCGTGGTCTCCACCGATCGCGGCCTGTGCGGCGGCCTGAACGTCAACCTGTTCAAGGCCGTGCTCAAGGACTCGATGGAGAAGCGCGACCAGGGCGCCGAGCTGGACTTCTGTGCGCTCGGCTCCAAGGCCGGCGGCTTCTTCCGCAGCTACGGGGGCAACCTCGTGGCGGCGAAGAGCGGCCTGGGCGAGTCGCCCGAGGTCGAGGATCTGATCGGTAGCGTGAAAGTCATGCTGGATGCGTATGACGAGGGGCGCCTGGACCGCCTGTACGTGGTGTACAACGAGTTCGTCAACACCATGACCCAGAAGCCGGTGGTCCGTCAGCTCCTGCCCCTGTCCCCGGACATGGGCACGGATACGCATGACGAAGAGAACAAGCGTCCCGGTAGCTGGGACTACCTGTATGAGCCGGATGCCAAGGCGCTGCTGGACAGCCTGCTGGTTCGCTTCATCGAATCCCAGGTGTACCAGGCGGTGGTCGAGAACGCGGCCTGCGAGCAGGCGGCGCGAATGATCGCCATGAAGAACGCCACCGACAACGCCGGCGGCCTGATCGACGACCTGGAGATGGTCTACAACAAGGCCCGCCAGGCCGCCATCACCCAGGAGATCTCCGAGATCGTCGGGGGCGCCGCCGCCGTATAGCGCCGGGGAGGGCGAGGCCCTCCCGGCACACAGGCTTCATTTGCAGGTTTTTTTGAGGATCGCAAGATGAGCGGACGTATCGTACAAATCATCGGCGCGGTGATTGACGTAGAGTTTCCGCGGGACGACGTTCCCAAGGTCTACGACGCGCTGAACGTCTCGAACTCCGAGACCGTGCTCGAGGTCCAGCAGCAGCTGGGCGACGGCGTGGTGCGCACCATCGCCATGGGCTCCACCGAGGGCCTGAAGCGCGGCATGGAAACCATCAACACCGGTGCTGCCATCTCCGTGCCGGTGGGCAAGGAGACCCTGGGCCGCATCATGGACGTCCTGGGCCGCCCCATCGACGAGGCCGGCGACATCGGCGAGCAGGAGCGCATGCCGATCCACCGCAAGGCCCCGAGCTACGCGGACCAGTCGGCCTCCAACGAGCTGCTCGAGACCGGCATCAAGGTCATCGACCTGGTCTGCCCGTTCGCCAAGGGCGGCAAGGTCGGCCTGTTCGGCGGCGCCGGCGTGGGCAAGACCGTCAACATGATGGAGCTGATCCGCAACATCGCCACCGAGCACAGCGGCTACTCGGTGTTTGCGGGCGTGGGTGAGCGTACCCGTGAGGGTAACGACTTCTACCACGAGATGACCGAATCCAACGTTATCGACAAGGTATCGCTGGTCTACGGTCAGATGAACGAGCCGCCCGGCAACCGCCTGCGCGTGGCCCTGACCGGCCTGACCATCGCCGAGAAGTTCCGCGATGAAGGCCGCGACGTGCTGCTGTTCGTCGACAACATCTACCGCTACACCCTGGCCGGTACCGAGGTCTCCGCACTGCTGGGCCGCATGCCCTCCGCGGTGGGTTACCAGCCGACCCTGGCCGAGGAGATGGGTGTGCTCCAGGAGCGCATCACCTCCACCAAGACCGGCTCGATCACCTCCGTGCAGGCCGTCTACGTGCCCGCGGATGACCTGACCGACCCGTCCCCGGCGACCACCTTCTCGCACCTGGACGCTACCGTGGTACTGGCGCGTTCCATCGCCGAGCTGGGTATCTATCCGGCCATCGATCCGCTGGACTCCACCTCCCGTCAGCTGGACCCGCTGGTGGTCGGTGAGGAGCACTACAACACCGCTCGCGGCGTGCAGAACGTGCTGCAGCGCTACAAGGAGCTCAAGGACATCATCGCGATTCTGGGCATGGACGAGCTGTCCGACGAGGACAAGCAGACCGTGGCCCGGGCGCGTAAGATCCAGCGCTTCCTGTCGCAGCCGTTCTTCGTGGCCGAGGTGTTCACCGGGTCGCCCGGCAAGTACGTGTCCCTCAAGGACACCATCCGCGGCTTCCAGGGCATCCTCAACGGCGAGTACGACGAGCTGCCTGAGCAGGCCTTCTACATGGTCGGTTCCATCGACGAAGCCGTCGAGAAAGCCAACCAGATGAAGTAATCCCGTCCATCAGGGGGATTCGCTATGGCGAACAGCTTCAAGTGCGAAATCGTCAGCGCCGAGGCGGCCATCTTCTCGGGCGAGATCGAGCAGCTCGTCGCGTCCGGGATCATGGGGGACCTGGGCATCCTGCCCGGGCACGCCCCGCTGCTGACCGAGCTTCAGCCCGGGCCGATTCGCGTGATCCACGACGGTGGACAGGAAGAGAACTTCTACGTTTCCGGCGGCTTCCTCGAAGTGCAGCCGGACGTGGTGACCATCCTGGCCGACGCCGCATCCCGCGCTCGTGACCTCGACGAGGCCTCCGCGGAGGAGGCCCGTCAGCATGCGCTGAAGGCATTCAACGACAAGTCGGCGGAGCTGGACTACACCCGCGCCGCCGCCGAGCTCGCTGAGGCCGTGGCACAGCTGCGTACCATCCAGCAGCTGCGCAAGAAGGCCGGTAAGGGCTGATCCCCGGCTGCGCCTTCTAGTCGCCCTCCGATCCCGTGCAATACCGGGTTCGGGGGGCGTTTTTGTCTGTGAGGAGGATGCCATGTCACTGAACGAGACCCTGCAGGTGCAGAAGGAAGCGCTGGTGGCGGCGCTGGCCGATGAGGCCCGTGAACGCCTCGACGAGATGCTGCCGGAGCTGCGTTCCGCGGACATTGCCGAGATTCTCGAGGAGATCCTCGAGGAGGACGACGATCTGCCGGTCGCCATGGGGCTGCTCGACAGCCTGCCCCTGGAGCGGCGCGCCAATGTGCTGGGCTACCTGCCCGGCGAGGAGCAGGTCGAGATCAGCACGGCCATGTCCGACGAAACGCTGCTCGCGGTGCTGGAGGAGATGGGCTCCGACGAGCGCGCCGACCTCTTCAACCTGCTCGATGAAGACCGCCGCGAGCTGCTTCTGAGGCGCATGGCGCGCCAGGAGCGCGAAGAGCTCAAGCGGCTCTCCAGCTATGAGGAGGGCACCGCCGGGGCGATCATGACCACCGACTACGTGGCCATTCCCGGCGGCATGACCGTCTCCCAGGCGATGATGCGGGTGCGCCAGACCGCCCCCGACGCCGAGACGGTCTATCAGCTCTATGTCATCGACCCGGATGGCCGGCTTGCCGGCACCCTCTCCCTGCGCCAGCTGATGGTGGCGCGGCCGGGGGCCCGGGTCGACGACATCATGATTCGGGATGTGATCAGCATTCCGGTCGACGAGCTGCAGGAGGAGGTCGCCCGGGTGGTGGCCCGCTACGACCTGCTGGCGCTGCCGGTGCTCGACGCCGACGAGCGGCTGGTGGGCATCGTCACCCACGATGACGCCATGGACGTGGCCGAGGAGGAGGCCACCGAGGACTTTCATAAGGGGATGTCCATCGGTCAGCTGGAAGACGGCGTCAGCCGGGTGCCGCTGTGGAGTCTCTACCGCAAGCGGGTGACCTGGCTGGTACTGCTGGTCTTTGCCAACCTCTTCTCTGGCGCCGGCATCGCCTACTTCGAGGACACCATCGCCGCCCAGGTGGCCCTGGTGTTCTTCCTGCCGCTGCTGATCGGCAGCGGCGGCAACGCGGGCGCCCAGGCCGCGACCCTGATGGTTCGCGGCATGGCCACCGGCGACGTGGGCGTCAAGGACTGGAGCACTCTGCTCGGCCGCGAACTGCTGGTGGCCGGCTCCCTGGGCCTGACCATGGCCCTGGCGGTGGCGCCCATCGGGGTGATGCGAGGCGGCGAGGCGGTGGCCATGGTGGTGGCCATGAGCATGGTGACCATCGTGCTGTTCGGCAGCCTGCTCGGCATGTGCCTGCCCTTCGTGCTCAACCGGCTGGGCTGGGATCCGGCCACCGCCTCGGCGCCCCTGGTGACCACCCTGATCGACGCCTCGGGGGTGGTGATCTACTTCAGCATCGCCACGGCGATCCTGACCGGGCTCTAGGCGGAGGGGCCGTTTCTCCAATCGTCATCTTGTCCTGGCATCCTGAGGCGGGCTCTGGCCGTCCCGCTGTGCCGGGCCTGCTGACCCGACCCTTTACCCGCTTTTCAAGGAACCGCTCATGGATTGGCTGCAGGTCTTCCTGCTTTCCATCGTGCAGGGACTCACCGAGTTCCTGCCGATCTCCAGCTCCGCCCACCTGATTCTGGTGCCGGTGCTCACCGACTGGGAAGACCAGGGCCTCGCCTTCGACGTCGCCCTTCACATCGGCAGCCTGGCGGCGGTGGTGCTCTACTTCCGCCATGAGCTCGTGCGCATGACCGCAAGCTGGGTCGGTTCCCTGGGCGGCAGAGGCGTGAACGAGGATGCCCGGCTGGCCTGGTGGGTGCTGCTGGCCACCCTGCCGGTCTGTATCATCGGCTTCGCCTTCCGGGATGCCGTCGCGCTGGGCATGCGCTCGCCGCTGATCATCGGCGTGAGTCTGATCGGCTTCGGCCTGCTGCTGGGCTATGCCGACTGGCGCCGCCGCCGGGGCGGGCGCAGCGAGTACCAGCTCGGGCTCAGGGACGTGCTGCTGATCGGTGGCGCCCAGGCCCTGGCGCTGATCCCCGGCACCTCGCGCTCCGGCATCACCATCACCGCCGCGCTGCTGCTGGGCATGAGCCGGGAGGGGGCGGCGCGCTTCTCCTTCCTGCTCTCGATTCCGGTGATCGCCCTTGCCGGCGGCCTGGAGGTCGTTGGCCTGATCCGCGAAGCCCACCAGGTGGACTGGCCGGCGGTGCTTGTCGGTGCCATCCTCTCCGGCATCAGCGCCTACCTCTGCATCCACTTCTTCCTGGCCTTTATCAAACGGGTCGGCATGCAGCCCTTCGTGGTCTATCGTCTGCTGCTGGGCGGCTGGCTGCTGTGGCTGTTCTGGTAGTCCCGTATCCCCTTCACTCATGGAGCGTGCTCGAATCATGAAAGCCCTGGCTTCCCTTCCCTTTCTCCTGCTTGCGCTGCTGCTGACCGGCTGCTCGGAGCGCGACCGGCCCCTCGATTCACCGGTGCGCTTCGAGGGCGGCGTCTACGGCAGCTTCTATCAGGTGACCATCGCCGATCCGCTGACCCAGGGCGAGGCTCGGGAGCTGGAGGAGGGCATCCTCGAGGTGCTCGAGGCGGTGGACGTCTCCATGTCGATCTATATCGAGGACTCCGAGCTCTCGGTCTTCAACCAGGCGCCGCTGGACGAGTGGCAGCCGCTCTCCGATGAGCTGATGGAAGTGCTGGCGATCAGCCAGGCGGTGGCGGAGAAGAGCGATGGCGCCTTTGACCCCACGGTGGGAGGGCTGGTCAATCTCTGGAGCTTCGGCGCCGAGGCGCGACCCCGGGAGGTACCTGACGAGGCCAGCCTGGCCGAGCGCCTCCAGGTGGTGGGTTTCGATGCGGTGACCCTGGACCTCGCTGCCATGCAGGCGAGCCGTACCCGGGACGTTCAGGTCGACCTGGGGGGGGTGGCCAAGGGGCACGCGGTGGATCGGGTCGCCGCCTTCCTGGACCGCGAGGGCATCAAGCACTATCTGGTCAACCTGGGGGGCGACCTGATCGCCCGGGGCTATCGCAACGCCAGGGAGGCGGGCGACGACGAGGCGGAGCGCTGGCGCATCGGCATCGAGGCGCCGCTGGATGACCGCCAGGAGGCCCAGTATGTGCTGCCCATCGGCGATGTCTCCCTGGCCACCTCGGGAGACTATCGCAACTACTTCGTGGAGGCGGGGCAGCGCTTCTCCCACACCATCGACCCGCGCAGCGGCCGTCCCATCGACCACCGCCTGGCCTCGGTGAGCGTGCTGCACCCCTCCAACGCCTGGGCCGACGCCTGGGCCACGGCGCTGATGGTGCTGGGCGACGAGGCGGGCATGGCCCTGGCCCTGGAGCAGGACCTCAAGGTGATGATGATCGTGCGCGACGGCGACGAGTGGCAGAGCCGCGTCAGTCCCGCCTTCGTGGCATACTTCGGCGAATCGCTGGTCGAGGAGCTCGGCCTGGAAGCCGAGTTCGACAGTCCACAGATGGAGTCCACTGGAGTCATTGATGACGCTTGATCCAACCACACAGCTCGATGTCGTGATACTGGCCGCGGGGCAGGGCACCCGGATGCGCTCGACCCTACCCAAGGTGCTGCACCGGCTGGCCGGCAAGGCCATGGTGCGCCACGTGATCGATACCGCCGCGGGGCTTGCCGCCGAGCGCACCCACGTGGTGGTGGGGCACGGTGCCGACAAGGTGCGCGAGGCCCTGGCCGACTGCCGGGTGCGCTTTGCGCTGCAGGCGGAGCAGAAGGGCACCGGTCATGCCGTGGCCCAGGCCCTGGAGGGGCTGGGCAATGGCCGCGTGCTGGTGCTCTACGGCGACGTGCCGTTGATTCGCCGGGAGACCCTGGAGGCGCTGCTGAAGGGGGTCGACGACCACCACCTGGGGCTGCTGACCGTGACCCTCGATGACCCCACTGGCTATGGGCGGATCCTGCGCAACGCCGACGGCGAGCCGGTGGCCATTGTCGAGCACAAGGACGCCAGCGAGGCCGAGCGGGCGATCCGCGAGTGCAACACCGGGATCATGGCCATGACCGCGGCCCAGCTGCGTCGCTGGCTGCCCAGCCTCTCCGCGGACAACGCCCAGGGCGAGTACTACCTCACCGATATCATCGCCATGGCGGCCGCCGAAGGGGTGAAGATCGTCACCACCCAGCCCGCCGAGCCGCTGGAGGTGGAGGGGGTCAACAACCGCCTGCAGATGGCGCGCCTGGAGCGTGCCCACCAGCTGGCCATCGCCGAGGGGCTGATGACCGAGGGGGTGGCGCTGACCGATCCGAGCCGACTCGACGTGCGCGGCAGCCTGCGCTGCGGCCACGACGTGGAGATCGACGTGGGCTGCGTCTTCGAGGGCGAGGTGGAGCTCGGCGAGGGGGTGCGCATCGGTGCCCACTGCGTGATCCGCGACAGCCATATCGGCGCCGGCACCGTGATCGAGCCCCACAGCGTCATCGAGGGAGCGGTCATCGCCGGTCGCGGCACCATCGGCCCCTTCGCCCGGCTGCGTCCGGGGACTCGGCTGGCGGTGGGCGCCAAGGTGGGCAACTTCGTCGAGACCAAGAACGTCGAGGTGGGCGAGGGCAGCAAGATCAACCACCTGAGCTATGTGGGCGATGCCCGCCTGGGCCGCGACGTCAACGTCGGTGCCGGCACCATCACCTGCAACTATGACGGCGCCCACAAGCATCGCACCGAGATCGGCGACGGCGCCTTCATCGGCTCCAACAGTGCCCTGGTGGCACCGGTCAGCATCGGCCAGGGCGCCACCGTGGGCGCCGGTTCCACCATCAGCAAGGACGTGGCCGACAACGCCCTGGCCGTCACCCGGGCGCGTCAGGTCAGCAGGGCCGACTGGCCCCGGCCGACCAAGGAAAGCGGTTCCATCAAGAAAAGCTAGGGAGAGATCGCATGTGTGGCATCGTCGGTGCCGTTGCCGAGCGCAACGTGGAAGGCATCCTGCTCGAGGGCCTGAAGCGCCTGGAATACCGCGGCTATGACTCCGCCGGCATGGCGGTGCTCTCGCCGGAAGGGGCGCTCTCGCGCCGCCGGGCGGTGGGCAAGGTGGCGGCCCTGGCCGAGCGTCTGGCGGCCGAGCCGCTGCCGGGGCGCTGCGGCATCGCCCACACCCGCTGGGCGACCCACGGCCGCCCCAGCGAGGCCAACGCCCATCCCCACCAGTCCGGCGAGCGCCTCGCGGTGGTGCATAATGGCATCATCGAGAACCATGAGGCCCTGCGCCAGGAGCTGGCGGCGGCCGGCTACGCCTTCACCTCCGAGACCGATACCGAGGTGGTGGCCCACCTGCTCGATCAGGAGAGCCGCGAGGGCGGCGACCTGCTGGCCGCCGTGCGCCGGGTGCTGGCTCGGCTCGAGGGCGCCTATGCGCTGGGCGTGGTCAGCGCGGCGGAGCCCGATGTGATCGTCGGCGCCCGCAAGGGCAGCCCGCTGGTGGTGGGCGTGGGCATCGGCGAGGCCTTCCTGGGCTCCGACCCGCTGGCGCTGCTGCAGGTCACCGACCGCTTCATCTACCTGGAGGAGGGCGACTTGGTGCGCCTCTCGGCCGGCGGGCGCATCGAGGTCTTCGATGGCGCCGGCCGGCCCGTGGAGCGCGAAGTGCAGACCTTCGAGCACGGCGACGGCGCAGCCAGCAAGGGTGAGTACCGCCACTTCATGCTCAAGGAGATCCATGAGCAGCCGGCGGTGATCGCCGCGGCGCTGGAAGGCCGCCTGGGCGAGCGCTCGGCGCTGGTGGAGAGCTTCGGCCCCGACGCCGAGGCGCTCTTCGCCCGGGTGCGCCAGATCCATATCATCGCCTGCGGCACCAGCTATCACGCCGGCATGGTGGCCCGCTACTGGCTGGAGCGCTTTGCCGGGGTGCCGGTGCAGGTGGAGGTCGCCTCGGAGTACCGCTACCGCCAGGTGGTGGTGCCCGACGACACCCTCTTCGTCACCCTCTCCCAGTCCGGCGAGACCGCCGATACCCTGGCGGCGCTGCGCTTCGCCCGGGAGCGCGGCTACCTGGCCAGCCTGGCGATCTGCAACGTGCCGGGCAGCTCCCTGGTGCGGGAGTCGGACCTGACCCTGATGACCCAGGCCGGCCCCGAGATCGGCGTGGCCTCCACCAAGGCCTTCACCACCCAGCTCACCGCCCTGATGCTCTTCACCCTGGCGCTGGGGCGGGTCAAGGGGCTCGACGAGGCGGTCCAGGCCGAGCTGGTGGCGGCCCTGCGCGGCCTGCCGCGGCTGGTGGAGCGGGTGCTGGCGCTGGATCCGGAGATCGAGGCGCTCTCCATGGCCTTCGCCGAGAAGCATCACGCCCTCTTCCTGGGCCGCGGGGCGCACTTCCCCATTGCCCTGGAGGGGGCGCTCAAGCTCAAGGAGATCTCCTATATCCACGCCGAGGCCTATCCGGCGGGTGAGCTCAAGCATGGCCCCCTGGCACTGGTGGACAGCGAGATGCCGGTCATCTCCGTGGCCCCCAACGACGAGCTGCTCGACAAGCTCAAGTCGAACCTCCAGGAGGTGCGGGCCCGTGGCGGCGAGCTCTTCGTCTTCGCCGACGAGGGGGTAGCGCTGACCGAGGAGGAGGGGGTCCGGGTGCTGCGCCTGCCCCAGGTGCACGAGGCCCTGGCGCCGATCCTCTACACCCTGCCGCTGCAGCTGCTCAGCTACCACGTGGCGGTGCTCAAGGGCACCGATGTGGACCAGCCCCGCAACCTGGCCAAGAGCGTGACGGTGGAGTGAACTCGATCGTCGAGCCGCCGCGCCTCTACCTGGGGCTGCCCATGTGGGCCAACCCCGACTGGCGCGGCAGCCTCTATCCGCCCCACGGTGGCGGCCTCGAGGAGTACGCCCGGGTGTTCGGAAGCGTGGAGGGCAATACCACCTTCTACAGCGGTGCCCCCCGGGCGGAGACGGTGGCCGCCTGGGCCCGCCAGGCGCCAGCGGAGTTTCGCTTCTGCTTCAAGCTGCCGGCGGCGCTGACCCACGAGCGCCGCCTGGCAGGCATCGAGGCCGAGTTCGACGCCTTCCTCGCGGCGCTCGCCCCGCTCCATGATCGGCTGGGGCCGATGATGGTCCAGCTGCCCCGGGACTTCGGCGCGGATGAGCTCCCCAGCCTCGAGGCCCTGTTGGCCCGCTGGCCGGCAGAGGTCCCCTGCGCGGTGGAGGTGCGCCACCCCGAGTTTTTCCACAAGGGGGCGGCCGAGATCGCCCTCAACAGATTGTTGATAAGTCGCGGCGTCGACCGGGTGATGCTCGACGTGCGCCCGCTCTTCTCGACGCCGGCCAGCGGCCATCCCGGGCTGCTGAAGGCCCAGGGAGAAAAGCCAAGACGCCCTTTACACGTGCTTTCCACGGCGGATCGTCCCCTGGTGCGCTTTATCGGCCACCTCGATCCGGCGATCAACGAGCGCTACTTTGCGCCCTGGATTCAGCGTCTCGCCCTGTGGATAAAACAGGGGAAAACCCCTTATCTCATGGTGCATACTCCGGATAACCGCCAGGCGCCTGAGCTGGCAAGATCCCTCTATGCGCGGCTCGCCGAGGCCCTCTCCCTGGCGCCCCTGGCGGACTTTCCGGGCGAGGCCCAGGCGGTCCTGTTCTAGGCCGGCAATGACCCACCGCAGCAAATTGTTTTCATGAGCCGGCCGCCGCTGGCCATCGAGCGTTTGATCGGATAGTTTTATTCCCCTGTGCGGCATACCCCATGGATATTGACCGGATCTCCCGCGTAAAGACGTGATTCCTGCCAGTATCCGCCGCACGGTCCCTTCTCCTTTCGGTGCAACAACTCGCCGGACGGAGACGGGCGGCACGGCAGTGATCCTGCCTGGATCCTGTCATGCTCTGGAAGACGCCGTGCGATCCATGGCGTCCTGGACGTGGCAATGACAAGCACAAGCCGTCATCGCGCCAGACCGGCCGATGGCGACACGTACACTCAGGGTGAATCATGTCTAAACTCGTGCATGCGCAGTGGTCATCGAAGATGACCTTCGTGCTCGCCGCCGCGGGCTCCGCGGTGGGACTGGGCAATATCTGGCGTTTTTCCTACATGGTGGGCGACAGCGGGGGCGCGGCCTTCGTGCTCATCTACCTGGCCTGCGTGGCCCTGGTGGGCCTGCCGATCCTGGTGGCCGAATGGCTGATCGGTCGGCGCGGCCAGGAGAACCCCATCAACGCCATGGCGGATCTGGCCCGCCAGAACGGCCGCCTGCCGGCCTGGGCGCTGGTTGGCGCCAGCGGCGTGCTGGCTGCCTTCCTGATCCTCTCCTTCTACAGCGTGATCGGGGGCTGGTCGCTCTCCTACACCCTGGGTTCCGTCACCGGCCGCTTCACCGGCCAGGATGCCGACGGCATCGGCGCCCTCTTCGGTGGCCTGCTGGGCAGCCCGGGCATCCTGACCCTGTGGCACACCGCCTTCATGGCGCTGGTGATCTTCATCGTCGCCCGCGGCGTCACCAAGGGGCTCGAGGGCGCCGTGCGGACCCTGATGCCGGGGCTGGTGCTGCTGCTGATCGTGCTGGTCGGCTACGGCATGACCACCGGGCACTTCGGCGAGGCGCTGGCCTTCATGTTCCGTCCCGACTGGAGCGCGGTGACCGGCGGCGTGGTGCTGGCCGCCATGGGGCAGGCCTTCTTCACCCTCTCCCTCGGCATGGGCATCATGATGGCCTACGGCTCCTACCTGGGCGAGGACGTCAACCTGGTCGGCACCGCCCGGACCGTGATCATCCTCGATACCGTGATCGCCCTGCTGGCGGGCATGGCGATCTTCCCCATCGTCTTCGCCAACGGCATGAGCCCCGCCGATGGGCCCGGGCTGATCTTCGTCAACCTGCCGGTGGCCTTCGGCAACATGACCGGCGGTGCCATCCTGGGTCTGATGTTCTTCCTGCTGCTCACCTTCGCGGCGCTCACCTCGGCGATCTCGCTGCTCGAGCCGGTGGTGGAGCTGGTGGAGGAGCGCACCCCTCTGACCCGGGTCGCGGCGACCCTGATCAGCGGCGTGGCGGTCTGGGCGCTGGGTATCGCGGCGCTGATGTCCTTCAACGTCTGGGATAGCGTGCTGATCTTCGGCCTGAACATCTTCGACCTGCTGGATACCTTCACCAGCAAGGTGCTGCTGCCGCTGACCGGCCTCGGGGCGATCCTCTTCGTGGCCTGGTGCCTGGAGCGCCAGAGCGTGGCCAGCGAACTCAACCTGACCGGCGGCAAGGAGCAGCTGTGGCACGTCGTGGCGCGCTATGTGGCGCCCATCGGGGTGATCGTGGTGTTCGTCACCGGCCTGCTCTAGGCCGCTAGGCGGGAAGCACGATACCCCCTGCGAGCCCCGCCCCGGCGGGGCTCGCGTCGTTCGGGCCGGGAAGCGTCCTGCCTCGAGGGCGCTTCAGTGCATCTCGTCGAGCTCGTCCTCGGGCAGCTCGGCGATATCCCGGGAGAGCTGCTTGAACTCCTCGTGGAGCTCGATGCCTCGGCGCGCCCTCAGGCTGCGCTGGGCGGCGGTGCGGGAGCGCTGCTCGTGCTCGACGACTTCCATGCTCATGAAGATATCGAGGAGCTCGCTCTTCAGGGAGGTTAACCGTTCGACATTTCGCATGATCGACTCTCCTGTGTCACGTTGCGACACTGTCATTCCAGCCATCACATTCCTACTATAACGCAGCTTTCAGAATGATGACGGCTCATGCTGCAGAGCAAAAACGCTATTCCAACGCTTGGCGTCGCCTGCCCTGCCGCACATCTTGCGTTGCACAACAGAGGCCCGCTTGGGGCATACTGTAGGCAGTATCCTTTCAACGCACCGTTCCTCGCCCGACGGTGATACCCAAGCCAAGGAGTTCCCGTGAGCAGCGCCCTGTTCGATGAGATGAGACGCCGCATGGAGCACTTCCGCCGCTCCGAGCAGAAGGTGGCGCGTTTCGTGCTGCGCAACCCCGAGGAAGTGATCCACATGCGCATCGTCGACCTGGCCACCGAGGCCAAGGTCAGCGAACCCACGGTGGTGCGCTTCTGCCGCGCCCTGGGCTGCAACGGCTTCCAGGACTTCAAGCTCAAGCTGGCGCAGATGCTGGCGACCGGCAGCCAGTTCGCCCAGTTCTCCATGAACGACAGCGACTCGGTGGCGGAATTCTCCCAGAGCATCTTCGACTCCACCGTGGGCACCCTGCTCTCGGTGCGCGACCGCCTCGATAACGAGGCGCTGAGCCAGGCGATCAACGCCCTGGCCATGGCCAACCGGGTGGAGTTCTACGGCTTCGGTGCCTCCGGTGCGGTGGCCTTCGACGCCCAGCACAAGTTCTTCCGCCTGCAGATCTCCACCGCCGCCTACGCCGACCCCCATATGCAGAACATGTCGGCGGTGACCCTCAAGGAGGGCGACGTGGTGGTGGCGATCTCCCAGACCGGCCGCACCCGGGCCCTGGTGGCCAGCGTGCGCCTGGCCAAGGAGGCCGGGGCCACCGTGATCGGGCTCTGCCCCAGCGGCTCGCCCCTGGCCGAGGAGGTCACCCTGCCGCTCTATATCGATGTCCACGAGGACACCGAGATCTACACCCCCATGAGCTCGCGCATCGCCCATCTGGTGCTGGTCGACGTGCTGGCGGTGGGCGTGGCCAAGACCCGCGGTCCCAAGCTTGCCGAGCAGCTCAAGTCGGTGAAGAAGAGCCTGATCCCCCTGCGCTACCCCGAGGAAGAGGCCTAGCGCGGCGAGGCAGGCCGAGGAGGAGTGGCGGGCGATATGCTAAGCTGTGCGCCCATTTTCCGAGCAGCGATGCCCTCTCCATGGACGACGTCACGGCGATTCTCGACCACCTGAACACCGCCCAGCGCGAGGCGGTCAGCGCCCCCCAAGGCAATATGCTGGTGCTGGCCGGGGCCGGCTCCGGCAAGACCCGGGTGCTGGTCCACCGCATCGCCTGGCTGATGCAGGCCGAGGGGCTCTCCCCCTATGCCGTGCTCGCCGTGACCTTCACCAACAAGGCGGCCCGGGAGATGCGCACCCGCCTGGAGGCGCTGCTGGGCCTCTCCCTGCGCCACGTCTGGGTGGGCACCTTCCACTCCATCGCCCACCGCCTGCTGCGCACCCACTGGCAGGAGGCGCGGCTGCCTCAGCACTTCCAGATCATCGACGCCGATGACCAGCTGCGCCTGATCAAGCGGCTGATCAAGGAGCATAATGTCGACGACGAGCGCTTCCCGCCGCGCCAGGTGCACTCCTTCATCTCCGGCTGCAAGGAGGAGGGGCTGCGCCCCCACCAGGTCGACGTCCACGGCGACGCCTACCTGGGGCAGATGGTGGAGCTCTACGAGCGCTACCAGCTCACCTGCGAGCGCGGCGGCCTGGTGGACTTCGGCGAGCTGCTGCTCAGGAGCCTGGAGCTTTTGCGCGACACCCCCGCCCTGCTGGCCCACTATCAGGAGCGCTTCGCCCACCTGCTGGTGGATGAGTTCCAGGACACCAACACCCTGCAGTACGCCTGGCTCAAGCTGCTCTCCGGCATGCGCACGCCGATGACGGTGGTGGGCGACGACGACCAGTCGATCTACGGCTGGCGCGGCGCCCGGGTGGAGAACATCCGCCGCTTCGAGCGGGAGTTCCCGCAGACGAAGACGGTGCGGCTGGAGCAGAACTACCGCTCCACCAGCGCCATCCTCGAAGCCGCCAACGCCCTGATCAGCCACAATACCGAGCGCATGGGCAAGGAGCTCTGGACCGACGGCGCCCGGGGCGAGCCCATCTCCGTCTACGCGGGCTTCAACGACCTGGACGAGGCGCGCTTTATCGTCGACACCCTGCGCGAGCGGGTCGAGGAGGGCGTGCGGCGTCGAGATATCGCCATCCTCTACCGCTCCAACGCCCAGTCCCGGGTGATCGAGGAGACCCTGATTCGCCAGGGGGTGCCCTACCGCATCTACGGCGGGCACCGCTTCTACGAGCGCCTGGAGATCAAGAACGCCCTGGCCTACCTGCGCCTGCTGCTCAACCGCGACGACGATGCCTCCCTGGAGCGGGTGATCAACGTGCCGGCCCGGGGCATCGGTACCCGCACCGTGGAGCTGCTGCGTACCGGCGCCCGGGAGCGCGGCGTCTCGCTGTGGCAGGCGCTGCATGACGGCGTGAGCGACGGCTCCCTCAAGGGGCGCGCCGGCAACGCCGTCCAGGCCTTCGCCGAGCTGATCGAACGGCTCGACCACGACACCGCGGGCCTCGCCCTCCATGAAATCATCGACCACGTGATCGAGCGCTCGGGTCTGGTGGAGCACCACCGCAGCGAGAAGGGCGAGAAGGGCCAGGCCCGGGTCGAGAACCTGGAGGAGCTGGTCACGGCCGCCCGGGCCTTCACCCAGGGGGAGTCCTTCGACCCGCCGGAGGCCGGCGAAGGGGGCGCGGCGCTGGAGGCCTTCCTCTCCGAGGCGGCGCTCAACGCCGGCGACCACGAGGCGGACGAGTTCGAGGACAGCGTGCAGCTGATGACCCTGCACTCCGCCAAGGGGCTGGAGTTTCCGGTGGTCTTCATCGCCGGGGTGGAGGAGGGGCTCTTCCCCCACCGCATGTCGGCGGAGGAGCCGGGGCGCCTGGAGGAGGAGCGCCGGCTCTGCTACGTGGGCCTGACCCGCGCCATGCACAAGCTCTACCTGACCCACGCCGAGATCCGCCGGCTTCACGGCAAGGAGACCTTCCAGCGCGCCTCGCGCTTCCTGCGCGAGATCCCCGAGGAGTACCTCGAGGAGGTGCGCCTGCGCGGCCAGGTCAGCCGGCCGGTGACCGCCTCGCGCCCCGGGGGCCTGCGCCAGACCGAGGTGAGCGGCGGCGACGATCTGCCGTCGCTCTCCCTGGGCCAGCGGGTGCGCCACCCGGTGTTCGGCGAGGGGGTGATCCTCAACGCCGAGGGGGAGGGGCCCCGGGCCCGGGTGCAGGTCAGCTTCGAGGGCGAGGGCGACAAGTGGCTGGTGCTGGGCTTCGCCAAGCTGACCCCGCTGTAGCCCCGCTGTAGCGTAGGGCGGCGGTGCCAACTCCCTTTGACGTACCCGTCAATGTCGCGGCTTGCCGGCCAAATTGCCCTTGACGCATACTTTCGGATGGACACTGCCACGGCCGAACCTAGCGCCGTGGTCCTATAACAAGCTTTCGGAGTCATGCCGCATGCAACGCCGCAACTTTCTGAAGACCCTGGGTGCCGGCGCCGCCGGCGTCGCCGCCGCCCCCTTCGTCTCCACCGCCAAGGCCCAGGAGACCATCACCTGGGACATGGTCACCTCCTGGCCGCGCAACTTCCCGGCGCTGGGCACCGGCGCCAACGAGTTTGCCCAGCGCGTCGAGGCGCTCTCCGGCGGGCGCATGCGCATCCGCGTTCACGGTGCCGGCGAGCTGGTACCGGCCATGGAGGTCTTCGACGCCGTGGCCGCCGGCACCGCCGAGATGGGCCACTCCGCCGCCTACTACTGGCGCGGCAAGGTGGCGGCCTCCCAGTTCTTTACCGCGGTCCCCTTCGGCATGAACACCACCGAGACCAACGCCTGGCTCTACCACGGTGGCGGCCAGGAGCTGTGGGACGAGATCTACGCCAAGCACAACCTCAAGCCCTTCGCCGTGGGCAACACCGGCACCCAGATGGCGGGCTGGTTCAAGAAGGAGATCAACTCCCTCTCCGATATGCAGGGCATCCGCCTGCGCCTGCCGGGCCTGGCCGGCGAGGCGATGAATCGCATCGGCGTCACCACGGTGAACATGCCGGCCTCTGAAATCTTCACCTCCCTGCAGACCGGGGTGCTGGACGCCGCCGACTGGGTGGGCCCCTACAACGACATGGCTCTTGGCCTGCACCAGGTGACCGACTACTACTACACCTCGGTGTGGAACGAGCCCAGCGCGGTGCTCGAGGGCACCGTCAACCTGGATGCCTGGAACGCCCTGCCCGACGACCTCAAGGCGGTGGTGCGCGAGGCGGCCAAGGCCTCCAACCTCTCCATGATCAGCGAGTTTGCCTACCGCAACGCCCAGGCCCTGGAGACCCTGGTCGAGGAGCACGGTGTCCAACTGCGCACCTTCCCGGAGGACGTCATGCAGGCCCTCTATGAGGCCTCCATGGAGGTGGTCCAGGCCCAGGTGGACGGCGACCCGGAATCCGCCAGGGTGTACGAGTCCTACCTGGCCTTCCAGAAGCTGGTGCGGCCCTTCAGCGATATCGGCGAGTACGCCTACCTCAAGAGTCGCGACGCCGTCGGTGCCTGATCCAGGCGCCTGACGCGACGCATCGGGGGCGCCGGCTGGCGCCCCCGATGCGTTCTGGGCGGTGCCCCGGGAGAGAGTCGGGCCTACTGGTGAACGGCGCGGATGCGGCCCTTGTCGTCCAGGGCCACCATCACGAAGCTGGCCTCGGTGACCTTGTGCAGCTCCCTGGGGTCGCGCTCCTGGGGCTGGCGAATCCACACCTCGACGTCGATGCGGATCGAGCTGTGGCCGATCTCGCGCACGGCGGTGTAGATATTGACCATGGCGCCCACCCGAACCGGGCAGAGGAAGTCCATGGACTCGATGGCCACGGTGGCGGTGCGGCCCCGGGCCTCGCGACCGGCGGCGAGCTCGGCGGCCTGGTCCATATGGGCGACCAGCCAGCCGCCGGCGATATCGCCGTGAAGGTTGGTATCCTGCCGGCTGGCCAGCAGCTTGAGGGTCAGCTCCCCCTGGGGGGCGGGAATATCATCGAGGTCTGTCATGAAGTTGTCATCATCCTGGCTTGTTATTGTGGCCGTATGCGACAAGAGGCAAACGGATGTCTGAATCGGAGGCCATGGTATATGCAGTCGCCGCTGCTCACCAGCGCCGCGCCGCGGGCTGCGACAGTCCGCCCGGGCGTCGGCCGCCCGGTGCACTGGGCCGGCGACTGGTGCGGTTTGGCGCCGCACTGGTGATGGCGCTGCTCCTGCCGGCAAACCTCCAGGCCGCCAGCGACGAGGTGGTGGGTACCCTGGGGGCGGTGGGGTCCGATACCCTGGCGGGGCTGATGCTGCGCTGGGGGGAGGCGCTCACCGAGCGCTATCCCGCCGTGCGGCTGCAGCTGCAGGCCAGCGGGTCGGCCAGCGCCCCCACGGCGCTGATCGCCGGTACCACCCGGCTGGGGCCCATGTCCCGGGCCATGAGCGAGAGCGAGCGGGCGGCGTTCACGGCCCGCCACGGCTATCCGCCCCTGGAGCTCGAGGTGGCCCGGGACGCCCTGGCGGTCATCGTGCATCGCCATAACCCTCTGGAGAGCCTGACCCTGGCCGAGCTGGATGCCATCTTCTCTCAGAACCGCCGCTGTGGAGCCGAGCGGGCCATCAGCGACTGGTCCCAGCTCGGCCTGGCGTCGCCCACCGGACGCATCGTGCTGCACGGGCGCAACGTGGCCTCCGGGACCCACGACCTGGTGCGTCTGCACGGGCTCTGCGGCGGCCGCTTTCGGCTGAACGTCAACGAGCACCCCGGCTCCGCCGCCGTGGTGGCCGCCGTGGCGGCGGAGCCGGCGGCGATCGGCTTTGCCGGCCTCAACCACCTGACTCCCTCGGTGCGGGTGATACCTCGACGCGACGGGGAGAGCGGCGAGCTCCATCCGCCTGGCCCCACCACCGTGGTCAGCGGCGACTACCCCCTGGCGCGGAGCCTCTATCTCTACGTCAACCGACGACCGGGGGAGCCCCTGCCCGGGCCGGAGCGGGCCTTCCTCGAGCTGGTGCTCTCGCCCGAGGGACAGTCGATCGTGGAGGAGCTGGGCTTTGTGTCGCTGCCGGAAGCCCTCCGGCAGCGGCAGCTGGACCTGCTGGCGCGCGGACCCGAGGCGTAATGCTGTCACCCAACTGTCACCGGGATGTCGTAATCTGGGCTTCTGCCCCCTTTCAAGAGCCATGTCGATGAGCCATCGGGAGCGGCCATGATCGAACCCCTGCCGCCCAGGCCCGAACCCCGCCGCCAGTGGTACCGGCGCCTGCGCGATCGCCTGGCGACCCTGCTGATCACCGCGGGGGGCGTTGGCGTGGTCGTGGCGGTGCTTGCCATCGGGGTCTTCCTGGCCCTGGAGGTCGCGCCGCTCTTTCTGGGCGCCGAGGCCTCGGTCGGCTGGCGGGAGCTGTGGCAGGGGCGCTGGCAGCCCGGCACCCTGCCCGGCGAAGCCCCCGCCTACGGCATGCTGCCCCTGGCCTGGGGCACCCTGAAGGCGGCCTTCTGGGCGCTGCTGTTTGCCATTCCTCTGGCCCTGGGCGCCGCCATCCACTCGGCGCTCTACATGCCGCCGCGGCTGCGCAGCCGCCTCAAGCCGACCCTGGAGATGATGGAGGCGATGCCCGGGGTGGTGGTGGGCTTCGTGGCCGGCCTGGTGCTGGCCCCCTGGGTGGAGCGCCACCTGGCCGGCGCCCTGGCCTTGGCGCTGCTGCTGCCCGCCGGCATGCTGCTGGCCGGCCTGGCCTGGACCTGGCTGCCTCCGGGCCTGCGGCGCCGCCTGGCGCCGGGCTGGGCCGGGCTCTGGCTGATGCCCTGGCTGGCGCTGCTGGCCGCGCTGTCGCTGTGGCTCTCCCCCGCCCTCGAGGCGCTGCTGTTCGGCGGTGACCTGCGCCACTGGCTGGATGCGCGCTTCGGGCTCGACTATGCCGCCCGCAATGCGCTGATCGTCGGCCTGGCCATGGGCTTTGCGGTGATTCCCGGCATCTACGCCCTGGCCGAGGACGCCCTCACCGGCGTGCCGGCGAGCCTCGGTGAGGGCGCCCAGGCACTGGGCGCCACCCGCTGGCAGAGCCTCTGGAGGGTGGTGCTGCCGGCGGCGGCGCCCGGGGTCTTCAGCGCGGTGATGATCGGCGCCGGCCGCGCCGTGGGTGAGACCATGATCGTGCTGATGGCCAGCGGCAACACCGCGCTGATGACCCTGAGCCCCCTGGAGGGGATGCGCTCCATGTCGGCCACCATCGCCATCGAGCTGCCCGAGGCGGTGCCGGGCGGTGTCCACTACCGGCTGCTCTTCCTGGCCGCCCTGGCACTGTTCGCCTTTACCTTCCTGGTCAATACCCTGGCGGAGCTGGTGCGGTCGCGGCTGCGGCGGCGCTATCGCCGCCTGGGGGCGGCCTCATGATGCGCGCCGGATGGGCGCGCCTGCCCCGGGGCGAGGGGCCCTGGCCCTGGCTGGCCGCCGGCAGCGTGGCCCTGTCGCTGCTGATGTTCAGTGGCCTCGTGCTGCTGCTGGCGGTGCGCGGCCTGGGGCACTTCTGGCCGGCGCCGCTCAGCCTGGTGGCCCTGGAGGATGGTCGCCTGCTGGCGGGCCAGGCGGTGCGCGAGGAGCGCCGCGCGGACGGGGCCGGGCGTGAGCGCCTCTACCTGACCGCCAACCGCGACCTGGACGGTGCCATCTGGACCTGGGTAGACCTGGAGGAGATCGCCGCCGAGAGCCGCCCCCGGGATCTGGTGGTGCTGGAGCGCACGCGCTGGGGCAGCTTCCAGGGGCGCCTTCTGGCGCTGGAGGAGGAGCGTGGCCGGGTGGAGGGGGAGGCGGCCTGGCAGGCCCTCGAGGCGCGCCTCGACGAGCTGCAGGCGCTGCGCCGGGAGCGCCTGCGTGACCAGGTGGTCGTGCCGCTGGTGCGCCGCCTCGAGCGGGAGACGAGCGAGGCCCTGGTCGCCGAGCTCGGCGCCGCCAACGCCCGCATCCGCGAGCTCCAGGCGCGCATGGGGGGCACTCGCCTGCTGCTGGAGAGCGTCGACGGCCGGCAGCTGGAGCAGCCCCTGGAGCAGGTGCTGCGCGCCTGGCGGCCCAATGCCATGTCGACGCCTCAGAAGCTGGCCGCCTGGGGGCAGGGCGTGTGGCGCTTCCTCTCCGAGGGGCCCCGGGCCGCCAACACGGCTGGCGGCGTCTGGCCGGCGATCTTCGGCACCGTGCTGATGGTGCTGCTGATGTCGGTGGTGGTGACCCCCTTCGGCGTGCTGGCCGGCATCTATCTCAACGAGGTGGCCCATCAGGGACGCTTCACCCGGCTGGTACGCATCGCCGTGCGCAACCTGGCCGGGGTGCCCTCCATCGTCTACGGGGTCTTCGGGCTCGGGGTCTTCGTCTACGGCATCGGCGGCACCCTGGACGAGTGGTTCTTCGCCGACCGGCTCCCTTCGCCCACCTTCGGCACCGGGGGGCTGCTGTGGGCCTCCCTGACCCTGGCGCTGCTGACCCTGCCGGTGGTGATCGTGGCCACCGAGGAGGGGCTGGCCCGGGTGCCGGACCACCAGCGGGAGGGGGCCCTGGCCCTGGGGGCCACCCGGGTGGAGATGCTGACCCGGGTGGTGCTGCCGATGACCACCCCGGCGATGCTGACCGGGGTGATCCTGGCCATCGCCCGGGCCGCCGGCGAGGTGGCGCCGCTGATGCTGGTGGGGGTCGCCAAGCTGGCGCCTCAGGTGCCGGTGGACGGTGAGTTTCCCTTCCTGCATCTTGAACAGAAGTTCATGCACCTGGGCTATCACATCTACGACGTGGCCTTTCACGGCGGCGACGTGGAGGCGGCGCTGCCGCTGGTCTATGCCACGGCGCTGCTGCTGGTGCTGGTGATCCTGGTGCTTAACCTGACTGCAATATTTCTGCGCCACCATCTGAGGGCGCGTCACGGGGTGCTGCCGCGTCGCTAGCGGCAGCGCCCGAAGGAGTGTGAGCCCGATGTCTGTCTTCCCGTCGCCGCGGCCTGCCGCCGGCGGACCGATCATCGACTTCGAGCCGGCCGCCAGCTGCCTGGAGGTCGAGGGCCTGAGCCTTGCCTACGGCGAGACACTGGCCCTGCGCGACCTCTCGCTGCGGGTGCCGCGCCAGCGGGTCACGGCCTTTATCGGCCCCTCCGGCTGCGGCAAGTCGACGCTGCTGAGGGCTCTCAATCGGCTCCACGACCTCAACGACGAGGTGCGGCTGAGCGGTCGGATTCTGCTCGAGGGGCAGGATATTCATGCCCCCGAGGTGGAGGTGGCGGAGCTGCGCCGGCGGGTGGGGATGGTGTTTCAGGCGCCCAACCCCTTCCCGATGTCGATCTACGACAACGTGGCCTTCGGATTGCGGCTGCAGGGCGGCATCCGCAAGCGGCAGATGGACGACATCGTCGAATGGGCGCTGCAGTCGGCGGCGCTCTGGGACGAGGTGAAGGAGCGGCTCGGCAGCTCGGCCTGGACGCTCTCCGGCGGTCAGCAGCAGCGCCTGGTGATCGCCCGCACCCTGGCGGTGCGCCCCGAGGTGCTGCTGCTCGACGAGCCGGCCTCGGCGCTGGACCCGATCTCGACGCTGAAGATCGAAGAGCTGATCCGCAACCTGAAGTCGCAGCTGACCCTGGTGCTGGTCACCCACAACATGCAGCAGGCGGCGCGAGTCTCGGACTACACCGCCTTCCTGCAGGAGGGCGAGCTGGTGGAGTACGGCCCCACCGACAGCCTGTTCACCAACCCGCGCCTCGTGCGCACCGAGAACTACATCACCGGGCGCATGGGCTGACCGCAGGTCCAGGGCCCGAGGCCTGTTCCCCCTAGAGGAGTCCCCATGGACATCACCAGCGATATCCATAGCCGCCATATCTCGCGGCAGTTCAACCAGGAGCTCGAGGAGCTCAAGACCCACCTGATGGCCATGGGTGGCCTGGTGGAGAAGCAGATCCAGGAAGCGGTGGTGGCGCTGCTCGACGGCGACTCCGACCTGGCCCGCCGGGTGGTGGAGAACGACCGGGCGGTCAACGACATGCAGATCAAGATCGACGGCGAGTGCACCCAGGTGCTGGCCCGCCGCCAGCCCGCCGCCTCGGACCTGCGCCTGGTGCTGGCGGTGATCCGCGCCGCCTCGGACCTGGAGCGCATCGGCGACGAGGCCAGCAAGATCGCCCGCAACGCCGCCGACCTGATCGAGGGCAACAACGGCAGCCGCGGCTTCGTCGAGGTGCGCATGATCAGCGAGCATGTGCGGCGCATGGTGCGCGATGCCCTGACCTCCTTCGCCCGCTTCGATACCGAGCTGGCGTTGAAGCTGGTCCACGAGGACGAGGAGGTGGACGAGGAGTACCGCACCGCCATGCGCTCCTTGATGACCTTCATGATGGAGGATGCCCGCTCGATCTCGCCGATCCTCAGCCTGATGTGGATCCTGCGCTCCCTGGAGCGTATCGGCGACCACGCCAACAACCTGGCGGAGTACGTGGTCTATCTGGTCAAGGGGCTGGATATCCGCCACACCGACCCCGACGACCTGGACGAGCGGGCGATCACCCGCAAGGAGTGAGCGCGATAGCCCCATGCTCGATGCCGTGACCGCCCTGGCTCGGGGCACCCGCCTGGCCTACTCCCGCGGCCTGCGCCGCTATGTCTTCGTGCCCATCGTCATCAACCTGCTGGTCTACGCCGCCATGCTGCGCTATGTGCTGGCCAACTTCGGCGGCTGGCTGGAGGGCTGGATGGCCATGGTGCCGGGATGGCTTGGCTGGCTGGAGTGGCTGATCTGGCCGCTCTTCCTGGTCAGCCTGGTGGTGATCGTCTTCTTCACCTTTACCCTGGTGACCCACCTGATCGCCGCTCCCTTCTACGGCTTCCTGGCGGCCAAGGTGGAGCGGGTGGCCACCGGGCGACCGCCGCTGGATGATCGCGGCCTGGCCCGGACCGCCGTGGACGCCCTGGGGCGCGAGCTGGTCAAGCTGGCCTATATCCTGCCCAGGGCCCTGCTGCTCTTCCTGATCAGCTGGATTCCCGGCGTGAACCTCGCCGCCCCGCTGCTCTGGGCGCTCTTCTCGGCCTGGGTGATGGCGATCGCCTACCTGGACTACCCCATGGACAACAACAAGGTGAGCTTCGCCGAGATGCGACGGCGGCTGGCGGCACGCTGGTGGCCGAGCCTCAGCTACGGCGGCTGCGTGACCCTGGTAACCTGGATTCCCCTGGCCAACCTCTTCCTGCTGCCCGGCGCGGTGTCCGGCGCGGTGCTGATGTGGGCCGAGCACTATCGCGATCTGGAGAGCCCCGTGGCGCGTTGAACGGGGCCCCGCGGGACGGCTGCTATGCTCGGAAGACACCCCGACAAGGAGCCAACCGCCATGCGCCTGTCCGTTACCCTGCTGCTGGCCGCCGGCCTCGCCCTTCCGGGCCTGGCCCAGGCCCACGAATATGTCCTTGAGGATCTCGTCCTGGTGCATCCTTTCGCCACCCCGGCACCGCCCGGGGTGCCCCATGCCGCCGCCTATGTGGATATCCGGGTGGAGGGGGAGACTCCCGCCGTGCTGATCGGTGCCAGGACGCCGGCCAGCGAGTCGGTGGGGCTCTACGAGACGCGGCGCGAAGAGGGCGAGCCGGAGAGGCGTCGCCTCGAGCGCATCGAGGTGCCGGCGGGCATCACCCAGCTCATGCGGCCGGAGGGCGGCTACCATCTGATGCTCGAGGGGCTGGTGGCCCCCCTGGGGCTGGGGGAGCGCTTTCCCATGACGCTGGAGTTCGCCGAGCGCGGCGAGGTCGAGGTGGAGGTCTGGGTGCAGAGCGCCGAACGGGGCAGCCGGGCCGCCGACGGCCACCACCATGACCTCAGGTGAATCGGCCTGCGCGCGGAGGCGGGCTCACTGCTCGACGAGCTGGGGCTCCAGCAGGCGGGAGGCCGGGAAGAGGCAGCGGAAGCGGGCTCCCTGGCCGGGCCGGGAGTCGATCTCCAGGCGGGCATCGTGGCGCAGCAGCACATGCTTGACGATGGCCAGGCCAAGCCCGGTGCCGCCGGTGGCGGCGCTGCGCCCCTTGTCGACCCGGTAGAAGCGCTCGGTCAGCCGCGGCAGGTGCACCGGGTCGATGCCCTCGCCGTTATCCTCCACCTCCAGGCAGGCACCGTCGCCCTGGGGCCGCCAGCGCAGCACGATGTGGCTCCCTTCGGGGGTATAGCGCACCGCGTTGAAGGCCAGGTTGGAGAGGGCGCTACGGATCTCCTGCTCGCTGCCGACCAGTGCCCGGGCCTCGCTCTGCTCCACCTCCAGAGTGTGTCGCCCGCCGCTGAGCGCCTCGGCGTCCCGCTGTACGCTGGCCAGCAGCGCGCTCATCGCCAGGGGGGCATGGTCTGCGCCGCCGCGCTCGATCTCCAGCTTGGACAGCAGCAGCAGGTCGCTGACCAGGCTCTGCATGCGCACGGTCTGCTCCTGCATCCGACCGACTCCCCGGGCGAAGCGCGGCGGCAGCTGGTCGGCGTAGGTGGCGTAGGTCTCCAGGTAGCCGGCCAGCACGGTGAGGGGGGTGCGCAGCTCGTGGGAGACGTTGGCCACGAAGTCCCGGCGCATCTCCTCCAGGCGGTGCAGGCGGGTGATGTCCCGGGCCATCAGCAGGCGCTCGTCGTCGCCGTAGAGGGTGATCTGGAACTGCAGCACCATCTGCTCGTCGATGGGCGAGGGGAGCGTCAGCGGCTCCCGGTAATCCCGGGCGTGGAAGTAGTCGATGAAGCGGGGATCCCGCACCAGGTTGGTGATGTGGTGACCGCGGTCGTGGGCGGCGCGCAGGCCCAGCATGCGTTCGGCGGCGCTGTTCCACCACTCCATGTCGCCATGGCCGTCGAGCATCACCACGCTGTCGCGCATCGCCTCCGAAGACTCCTGGACCCGCTTGATGATGCCGAGAAGGCGCTCCTGGGTATGGCGCTGGCCCTTCTGGTAGCGGTAGAGACGGTCGAGGAGGTCGCCCCAGATGCCGGTGGTGGCGGGGGGCTCGGCCTGGGGCGTCAGGGTCAGCCAGCGGTGGAGGCGACGCAGCTGGTGCAGGTGGAAGGCGAGACAGGCGCCGAGTCCCAGGGCCAGGCCGGCCCAGGCATGGGACAGCAGCCATCCTACCGCCAGGCCGCTGCCGGCCAGCAGCAGCAGTCGCCACGCTTCCCGCTTCCAGAGGCCCACGTCAGCCCTTGGCGGAGAACCGGTAGCCGGTGCCGCGCACCGTCTGGACCAGATGCTGGTGGCGCTCGCCCAGCGCCTTGCGCAGGCGGCGGATATGCACGTCCACGGTGCGCTCCTCCACGTAGACGTTGCCCCCCCACACCTGGTCCAGCAGCTGGCTGCGGGTGTAGGCGCGCTCCTGGTGGGTCATGAAGAACTGCAGCAGGCGATACTCGGTGGGCCCCATCTCCACGGCGCGGCCGTTGGCGCTGACCCGGTGGCTGACCGGGTCGAGCAGCAGGCCGTCCACCTCCACCGCTTCCTCGACCCCCTGGGGAGTCGTGCGGCGCAGCACCGCCTTGAGGCGGGCCACCAGCTCCCGGGGGGAGAAGGGCTTGGTGATGTAGTCGTCGGCGCCGGCCTCGAGCCCCTGGATCTTGTTGTCCTCCTCGCCCTTGGCGGTGAGCATGATGATCGGCAGCTCGGCGGTGGTGGGCTCGCGCTTGAGGCGTCGGGCCAGCTCGATGCCGCTGGTGCCGGGCATCATCCAGTCCAGCAGTACCAGGTCGGGCTGGTGGTCGACGATCAGGGCGTGGGCGCTCTGGGCGCTGTCCGCCTCGAGCACATGATAGTCGGCCATCTCCAGCGCTACCGCGATCATCTCGCGGATCGGCGCCTCATCATCGACGATAAGAACGGTCTTGGCGGTCATCCGGTAGCCTCGGCACAGTGACGAATCGGTGACGATCTCACCATGCCAGTATGACACTGGCGTGACAGTCGCGCTCGGACGCGGCGGACGGCCCTCAGGCGCCAAGCTCCGGCCACAGGGTCAGGGCGATGCCGGCGAAGACCAGCAGCCCCGACCAGTGGTTGTTGAGGAAGGCGCGGAAGCAGGGATCCCGCTCGCGGGTGCGGATCAGCCACTGCTGCCAGACGAAGGTGGCGGCCATGGCGGCCAGGCCCAGCCAGAAGAAGCCGCCCAGCCCCAGGCGGAGACCGGCCCAGACCAGCAGCAGCAGGGTCAGCCCCTGGAGCAGGCCGATCATCAGCCGGTCGGCGCGGCCGAACAGCACCGCGGTGGACTTGATGCCGATCTTGAGGTCGTCGTCCCGGTCGACCATGGCGTACTGGGTGTCGTAGGCCACGGTCCAGGCGACGTTAGCGGCAAACAGCAGCCAGGCCTCGAAGGGCACCCGGCCGAGCACCGCGCCGAAGGCCATGGGGATGGCCCAGGAGAAGGCGGCGCCCAGGAAGAGCTGGGGCAGGTGGGTGTAGCGCTTCATAAAGGGGTAGATGAAGGCCAGCACGACGCCGCCGATGGAGAGCAGGATGGTAAAGAGGTTGGTGAACAGCACCAGCACGAAGGCGACCATGACCAGGATCGCGAAGAGCCCCTGGGCCTCGCCCTCGCTGATCCGGCCGGTGGCCAGGGGGCGGTTAAGGGTGCGCTTGACGTGGCCGTCGAAGTGGCGGTCGGCGTAGTCGTTGACCACGCAGCCGGCGGCGCGCATCACGTAGACGCCGGCAACGAAGATCAGCAGCACATCGCGGCCCGGAATGCCTTCGGCGGCGATCCACAGCGCCCAGAGCGTCGGCCACATCAGCAGCCAGGTGCCGATGGGGCGGTCGAGGCGCATCAGCTGCAGGAAGTCGGGCACCCGGGCCAGGCCCTTGGGGCGCATCAGGGAACGGTCCATCTCTACCTCGTGAAGGTTTTCATTATCGGCACGAGGCCCAGAGCCTAGCGCGAAGGGAGGCCGAGGTCATCCGCCATGGCGTCCAGGAACCACTCCTGCACCAGCACCCGGAAGTCGCCGCGGCGGAACACCGAGCGGCGTCCCCAGGGGCCGCTGGCCTCGTGGAAGCCGGCGGGGGCGGTGGTCGCCTCGATCTCGCCGCGTTCCAGGTCCGGTTGGCGGAAGAGCCAGGAGCCCAGGGAGCGCTCGCCGAGGTGGGCCAGCTCCTGCTCGGGCAGGCCCGTAAGCGGCGCCACCGAACGGGCCACCACCCAGGGGCGCTCGCCCAGGCAGAGCGCCACCTCGCGCAGCCAGGCGCGCTGGCCGGGGGCGATGCCCAGGGCGCGGGCCTCATCCGGGCGCGGCGCGTCCAGACGCTGGTCGAGCAGCCGCACGCGGAAGGGGCGCGGCGCGCCGGCCTCGGTGAGACGCAGGGTGAGGGAGTCCCGGGAGCCGACCCAGCGCTGCCAGGCGGGGCTCATGGCGAGGCGGGCCTCGGCCAGGGGCAGCCAGCGCGTCGGGGCGCGGGTCTCGGAAGTCGGCAGGTCGGACACCGTCGGGCTCCGCGTCGATTCAGGGGCGGCTAGTGTAACATGCGGGGCACTCCCTTCCTGATCCGAGGAGATCCATGAGCGCTCCCCTGACCATCATCGGCTCCGGCATGGCGGGCATCGGCCTGCTGCGCGCCCTGCGCGCCCAGGATGCCGAGCGCCCCATCACCCTGATCACCGCCGACAGCGGCGATGACTACTCGAAGCCGCTGCTCTCCACCGGCTTCGCCAAGCGCCTGCCCCCGGAGCGGCTGGCGGCGCGCAGCGCCCTCCAGGTGGCCGAGCAGCTCCATGCCGTGACGCGCACCCATACCCGGGTCGACGCCATCGATACCGCGTCGCGGACCCTGACGGTGGGTCGGGAGACGCTGCCCTGGAGCGAGCTGGTGCTGGCCACCGGCGCCGCACCGGCGATTCCCTTTCCGGTACCCGAGGCCGTGGCCGGACGGGTCTTCACCATCAACGACCTGGACGACTATCGCGACTTCCACGCGGCCCTGGCGGCCCTGGGGCGGCCCGGCCGCATCGCCATCGTCGGCGCCGGCCTGGTGGGCTGCGAGTTTGCCAACGACCTGCTGGCCGGCGGCCACGAAGTAAGCCTGGTGGCCCCCGAGGCCGCGCCGCTGCCGCGGCTGCTGCCGGAACCCCTGGGGCGCGCCCTGGGGGTGGCCTTCGAGGAGGCCGGCATGGCGCTGGCGCTGGAGGTCGGGGTGACCGCCCTGGAGGCGGCCGGGAACGCGGTGGGCCTGGCCCTGGACGACGGCAGCCGGCTCGATGCCGACCTGGTGCTGGTGGCCACCGGCCTGGCGCCGCGCACCGCCCTGGCCGAGGCGGCGGGCCTGGCGGTCAGCGCCGCCGGGATCCACGTCGACCGCTGGCTGGCCGCCTCGGCGCCGGGGGTCTACGCCCTGGGCGATGTGGCCTGCGTCGATGGCGTGAACGCCATGTACGTGCAGCCGCTGCAGGCCAGTGCCAAGGCCCTGGCCCGGACCCTGGGCGGCACGCCCACGCCGGTCAGCTATGGCGCCTGGCCGGTGGTGGTGAAGACGCCGCTGCTGCCGGTGGTGGCGCTGCCCCCGACCCGCCCGCCGGCACGCTGGCGTATCGAGGGGGAGGCGGGGGATTTCACCGCCCTGGCCGAGGCGGAGGACGGACGTTTGATCGGATTTGCGTTGACAGGGGCCTGTGTCCGTCGGAAAGTTGAGCTGGCGCGGGCTGCGCCGCCATTGCTAGGCTAGATCTTCGACAACAAGCCCCCGGCGACAGGCGCCCGGGGAGAATGCCAACACCAGGAGGGCAGTATGCGTAAGCCAGAACTCGCCGCGGCGATTGCCGAGCGTGCCGATCTTTCCAAGGACAAGGCGAGCCAGGTGCTCAACGTCATCCTCGACGAGATCACCGGAAGCGTCGCCCAGGGCCAGGACGTGTCGCTGATCGGTTTCGGCACCTTCACCGTGCGCGAGCGTGCGGCGCGTACCGGCAAGAACCCCCAGACCGGCCAGCCGCTGACCATCCCGGCCAGCAAGACGGTGGCCTTCAAGCCCGGCAAGGGGCTCAAGGACGCCGTGGCCAAGTAGGCCCACGGCTACCACAGCTGCGGCCTGCTCCGGCAGGCCGCGATGCTTTCTCCTCCCTGGATGCGGTGGCGACAACGACATGAAGCTGCGACTGATGCTCTGGCTGCTGGCCCTTCTGCTCAAGCGCGCCCTGCGCCGCAAGGCGCGCTTTCGTGAGCTGCTGACCGAGATGCGCGGCCTCGACTGGGGCATCGCCACCGAGGATCTCTCCGTGGCTCGCCACTACCGGATGTCACCGCGGGGCATCCAGAGCGGTCGCGGCCTGCCGGTGGACCTCGACCTGGAGCTGCGCTTCGAGGACGAGGCCACCGCGCTCAGGGTGCTCAAGAAGCCCACCCAGCAGGCCTTCCTGGACGGCATGATGGCAGGCAGCGTGCGCCTGGTCGGTGACTCCGCCGATCTCCAGAAGCTGCAGAGGCTGCTCAGGCACCTCTGACCGGGCTTCGCCCGGAGCTTTAAGCGATAAGCCTTCCTGGCTTACGGCTTACGGCTTATCGCTAAACTTGCCCGTAGCGGCCCGCCTCCTCGCCCAGCCAGCGGCGGATCAGCGGCCGGCTCGCCTCCGGATGGAGGGCCAGCAGCGCCTGGGCCAGGGGGGCGACCCGCTCCAGCAGGTCCGCGTCCCGCTCCAGGTCGGCGATCTTCATCTGGGCCAGGCCCGTCTGACGGGTCCCCAGCACCTCCCCGGGGCCGCGCAGCTCCAGGTCCTTCTCGGCGATACGAAAGCCGTCGTTGGTCTCCCGCATCACCGCCAGGCGCTCCTTGGAGTGGGCCGACAGCGGCGGGTGATAGAGCAGCACGCAGAAGCTCTCGGTGGAGCCCCGGCCGACCCGGCCGCGCAGCTGATGCAGCTGGGAGAGGCCGAGCCGCTCCGGGTTCTCGATGATCATCAGGCTGGCATTGGGCACGTCGACCCCCACCTCGATCACCGTGGTGGCCACCAGCAGGTCGAGCTCGCCGGCCTTGAAGGCGTCCATTACCGCGGCCTTCTCGGCGGCCTTCATGCGTCCGTGCACCAGGCCGACGGCGAGCCCGGGCAGCGCCTCGGTGAGCTCGTCCCGGGTCGCCTCGGCGGCCTGGCACTCCAGCGCCTCCGACTCCTCGATCAGGGTGCAGACCCAGTAGGCCTGGCGCCCCTCGGCGCAGGCGTGGCGGATGCGCTCCACCACCTCGGGGCGGCGCTCGTCGGGCATCGCCACCGTCTTGACCGGGGTGCGCCCCGGGGGCAGCTCGTCGATCACCGAGACGTCCAGGTCGGCATAGGCGCTCATGGCCAGGGTGCGGGGGATGGGGGTGGCGGTCATCACCAGCTGATGGGGCGTCAGGCCGCCGGCCTCGCCCTTCTCGCGCAGCGCCAGGCGCTGATGCACGCCGAAGCGGTGCTGCTCGTCGACGATGGCGAGCCCCAGGCGCTGGAAGTGCACGTCGCCCTGGAAGAGAGCGTGGGTGCCTACCACCATGCGGGCGCGACCATCAAGGATGGCCGCCTTGGTATCCAGGCGCGTCTTGCCCTTGAGCTTGCCGGAGAGCCAGGCCACCTCGATGCCCAGCGGCGCGAACCAGGAGCGAAAGGCGCGGTAGTGCTGCTCGGCCAGGATCTCGGTGGGGGCCATCATCGCCGCCTGGCAGTCGCCGGCGATGGCGGCCAGCGCCGCCATGGCGGCCACCACCGTCTTGCCGGAGCCCACGTCGCCCTGGACCAGGCGCAGCATGGGCACCTCCCGAGCCAGGTCGGCGCCGATCTCGTCGAGCACGCGGCGCTGGGCGGCGGTCAGCGAGAAGGGCAGCTGGGTGAGGAAGCGCGCCTGGAGGCTGCGCCCGCTGGGCAGCGCCGGCGCACCGTCCTCCTGGATGCGCAGGCGGACCTCCTGGAGGCTGAGGCGGTGGGCCAGCAGCTCCTCCAGAGCCAGGCGGCGGCTGGCCGGGTGCCGGCCGCTGGCGAGCTGGGCGGGGTCCACGTCCGGGGTGGGCTGATGGAGCAGGTGCAGGCAGTGGTGCAGCTCGGGCAGGCGAAAGCGGCCGCGCAGGTCCTCTGTGATCCAGTCGGGCAGCGCCTCGGGATGGGCGTCGAGCAGCCCCAGGGCCTGCTCGATCAGCGCCCGCAGGCGGCTCTGGTGGAGCCCCTCCGTGGCCGGGTAGATGGGGGTCAGATGGTCCTCCACCGGGGGCGCATCCGCCTTGAGCAGCCGATACTCCGGGTGGTAGAGCTCCAGCCCGGTGGCGCCGGCCCGGGCCTCGCCGAAGCAGCGCAGCCAGCCGCCCGGCTGGAACTGCTGCTGCTGGGCCGGAGAGAAGTGGAAGAAGCGCAGGCTGAGCAGCCCCGAGCCGTCACGCAGGCGCACCAGCAGGCTGCGCCGACGACCGCGAACCACCTCGGCGGCCACCACCTCTCCTTCCACCACCGCCTCGTGGCCGGCGCGCAGGGTGCCGATGGGGGTGATGCGGGTGCGGTCCTGGTAGCGCAGCGGCAGATGGAAGAGCAGGTCGGCCACGCTCTCGATGCGCAGCCGGGCGAGCTTCAGCGCCAGCGCTTCGCCGACCCCCTTGAGCGACGTGACCGGCGCATCGAGTGCGTTCATGCCGGCTCGGGTCTCGCCTCGCGGCAGCGGGCGATGGCGTCGGTGACCGCATCGATCGCCTTGGGGCGCGGGAAGCTGGCGCGCCAGGCGATGGCTACGGTGCGGGTGGGGGCCGGCGGCGCGAAGGGCACGCTGGTCAGCAGGCCGCTCTCGTAGTGGCTGGTGCCGATGGCCGAGCGCGGCAGCACCGTGATGCCGAGCTTGGAGGCGACCATATGGCGGATGGTCTCCAGGGACCCGCCCTCGGCGGTCAGCGTATTGGTGGGGCTGGCCAGCTTCTGGCTGATGGCCGGGCAGGCCTCGAGGATCTGGTCACGGAAGCAGTGACCCTCGCCCAGCAGCAGCAGCCGCTCCTTGAGCAGCTCCTCCTTGTGGATCGTCTCGCGCCCGGCCATGGGGTGGTCCGCCGGCAGCAGCACCTCGAACTCCTCCTCGTAGAGCGCCTTGGTGAGCACGTCGGTTTCGGTGAAGGGCAGCGCCACTATGATGGCGTCCAGCTCGCCGCTGCGCAGCTTGCGGCGCAGGCTGCCGGTGAACCCCTCCTCGATGTAGAGGGGCATCTGGGGGGCACCGCGGCGCAGTTCGGGCACCAGGTGTGGGAAGAGGTAGGGGCCGATGGTGTAGATGGCACCCAGCCGCAGGGGGCTGGCCAGCTGGTCCTTGCCGGCGCTGGCCAGCTCCTTGATGACGCTGGTCTGTTCCAGCACCCGCTGGGCCTGCTCGACGATCTTCTCCCCCAGGGGGGTGACCTGGACGGTGGACTTGGAGCGCTCGAACAGGGCAACACCCAGCTCCTCCTCGAGTTTTTTTACCGCCACCGACAGGGTTGGCTGGGAGACGAAGCAGCGTTCTGCGGCGCGCCCGAAGTGGCGTTCCTGAGCGAGTGTCACGATATAGCGCAGTTCTGTTAGAGTCATCTTGGTTGCCTTGCAGGCATCCTCTTGAAAATCCAATAGGGACTTTTTATCAGGGGGCAGGGAAAAGGTGAAGACAACAACGCTGATTCTGGGCTGTGGGGATATCGGTATCGGGCTGGGCCAGCGGCTCAAGTCGGTGGGCCAGCGGGTGGTGGGCGTGCGCCGCAACGTCCAGGCACTGGCCGACAGCGGGCTGGAGGCGGCGGCGGCGGACCTCACCGACCCCGCCACCCTCACGGCCCTGCCGGACGCCGACGTGCTGATCTATGTGGCCAGCGCCGACCGCTTCGAGGAGGAGGCCTACCGGGCCGTCTATGCCGAGGGGCTCAGGGCGGTGCTTGCCGAGTTCGGCGCCCGCAAGAAGGCGCCAAGGCGGGTCTTCTTCGTCTCCTCCACCAGCGTCTACCCCCAGCAGGCCGGTGAGGAGGTGGACGAGGCGAGCCCTGCCGAACCCACCGGCTTCGCCGGGATGCTGATCCGCGAGGCGGAGCAGGCGCTCTTCGACCACGTCCTGCCGGGCACGGCGGTGCGCTTCTCGGGCATCTACGGCCCCGGCCGCGACCGCCTGATCCGCCAGGTCAGCGAGGGGCGCATCGCCCCGGAGAGCCCCGCCATGTACAGCAACCGCATCCACCGGGACGACTGCGTCGGGGTGCTGGCCCACCTGGTCGAGCGGGAGCTGGGCGGTGAGGAGGTCGAGGCGCTCTACCTGGCCAGCGACTGCGAGCCGGCCCCGCTGCATGAGGTGATGAGCTGGTTGGCCAGGCAGCTCAAGGTGGAAGCCACAGAGATCATCCAGTCTCCCCTGCGGCGGCGTGCCAGCAAGCGCTGCAGCAACGCCCGCCTGCTGGCCAGCGGCTACGCGTTCCGCTATCCCAGCTACCGCGAGGGTTACGCCCAGGTGCTCAGGGAGGGCGGTTTCCTCCCCGAGAAGGCCTGACCGCCACGGGTGTATCGGATCAGAGCCCGAAGCGGTAGCCCAGCATCAGGGTCTCGAAGCCGCCGACTTGAGAGCGGTCTCTTGATCCCTTGGGCGCCGCGGGCTCACAACGCGAAGCGGTAGCCCAGCGTCAGGGTCTCGAAGCCGTCATTCGGTCTCTTGATCCCGGCGTTGGAGTAGTGGGTCAATGCCAGGGAGAGCTCCCCGCTGGCCCAGGGCACGCCTGCCGCCAGGCGATCCTCGAACTGGAAGGCGGTGGAGAGATGGCGCGCCTCCACCCGGGTCTTGAGGAAGAGGGCCGCGCCGACGCCGCCTTCAAGGAACAGCCCCCGGTCGCCCGCGAACGTCCAGCGCAGCGCCGGTGCCAGGGTCAGGGCGGCGTTGCCGTCCGTCTCTTCGCTCGATAGCAGCAGCAGGCCGCCGCCGAGCCGCAGCGACAGCCGCTCATGCCAGCGCTCCAGAGGCAGCTGGCGATCCAGCGTGACCTGGACGGCCGCGGTGGATTCGCTGGTGGCGCCGGCGGCAAGGGTGAGATCGGCGGCTGCCGAAGGGGCCGTGAAGGCGGCGGCCAAGGCAAGACCGAGGGTGATGGCTCGGCACCTGGAACGAGACATTCCCTGCTCCCGCTTAGCGATGAAGAATCAGCGTTCGGGAGAGTGCGCCAGGCTGACGTAGCGGCTGCCCCGAGCGTCGGTAATTGACTGTATCAGTTCGAACCGATTATAGCGCCAGGTCAGCGCCGGCACCGGCAGCCCTTCGGTCTCGAGCCGCTCGGCGCGGCGCAGCAGGGTGACGTGGGGTACGTAGCGCGAGGGGCGACCCTGGAGCCCCTGGTTCTCGAGCTCGTCCCATAGACGACAGTGCAGGGCGACCAGGGCCGGATCCGGCGCCTGGCCGCCCACCCAGACGATCCCCGGGCGCTGGAAGCGGCCCCAGGCGTTGAGCCGCCACTCGCCGGCTGGCACCGCCAGGCGGCTCACCCAGTCGACCAGCGCGGCGGCCCGCTTATCATCCACCTCGCCGAGGAAGGCCAGGGTCAGGTGCAGGCTCTCATCCGGCATGCGCCGCCCGCCGCAGCGGGCCTGTGCCGCATCGGCCAGCGCGCCGAGCCGCCCGCGCAGCGAGGGCGGCGGCATCAGCGCCAGGAAGAGCCGCATGCCCCTATCAGTCGCCGATGACCATCACGGCTTCCGCCTCGAACTGGGCGCCCTTGGGCAGCGCCTTCACGCCCACGGCGGCGCGAGCCGGGTAGGGCTTCTCGAAGAACTCCTCCATCACCTTGTTGACCAGGGCGAAGTTCTCCAGGTCCACCAGATAGAGGTTGAGCTTGACGATCTCGCCCAGGGAGCCGGCGGCCTCCTCGCAGACGGCCTTGAGGTTGGTGAAGACCTGGCGTGCCTGGGCCTCGAAGTCCTCGGAGACGATCTCCATGGTGGCCGGATCCAGGGGGATCTGGCCGGAGAGATAGACGGTGTTGCCGGCCTTGATGGCCTGGGAGTAGGGGCCGATGGCGGCGGGCGCCAGCTCGGTGTTGATCACGGCCTTGTTGCTCATGGTGTGCTCCGTCGTGAGTTGCGGTGCGAGATGACGAAAAGCGGCCCGGCGGCCCACTGGGGGCAGGGCCGGGCCGGTGGGGGAATCAGTTGCCGAGGCGGGTGATACGCCCGACGTGGGAAAGGTTGCGCAGCCGCTTGATGATGCGCGCCAGGTGCACGCGGCTGCGTACCGACAGGGTCAGGTTGACGGTGGCCAGGCGCGCGTCGCGCTCCTCGATGCCGATGCGCTCGATATTGGCGTCGGCATCGGTGACCAGGCCGGCCAGCTCGGCCACCAGGCCGCGGCGGCTCTCCACCTCCAGGCGCAGCGCCACCGGAAAGTCCTCGTCGATCTCCTCGGACCACTCCAGGGCGAACAGCTTGTCGGGGTCGCCCTTCAGCTCGGCCAGGTTGCGGCACTCGGCGCGGTGCACCACGATGCCCTTGCCCACCGAGAGGTGGCCAAGCACCGGGTCCCCGGGCAGCGGATGGCAGCAGCGGGCGAACTTGATCACCATCCCCTCGGCACCGCTGATCACGATGGGGCCATGGGCGCGCGCTTCGCCCTTGCCCGGGGCGGCTTCGCCATGCTGCAGGTCGAGCAGGCGGCGGGCCACCACGTGGGCCACCCGGCCGCCCAGTCCGATGGACTCCAGCAGTGCATCCTCGTTCTTCAGGCCCAGCTCCTTCAGCAGGGAGGCCAGCGGTTCGCCGGGCAGCTCCTCGAGGCTGGTCTCGAACTCCGCCAGTGACTTGTTGAGCAGCCGCCGGCCCAGCTGGACCGCCTCGGTATGCTGCTGGTGCTTGAGGGCGTGGCGAATGGCCGAGCGCGCCTTGGCGGTGGCCACGAAGTTGAGCCAGGTGAGGTTGGGGCGCGCCCCCGGGGCGGTGATGATCTCCAGGGTCTGGCCGCTCTCCAGCCGGGTGGAGAGCGGGGCCAGGTGGCGGTCGATGCGGCAGGCGATGGTGCTGTTACCGATATCGGTGTGCACGCTGTAGGCGAAGTCGATCACCGTGGCGCCCTGGGGCAGCTCCATGATGTCGCCCTTGGGCGTGAACACGTAGATATCGTCCGGGAAGAGGTCGTTCTTGACGTGCTCGATGAACTCCAGGGAGTCCCCGGCGTGGCGCTGCATCTCCAGCAGCCCCTTGATCCAGGAGCGGGCCCGGGCGTGGCTGCCCTCGGCGATGGGGTGCTGGGTCTGGCCCGCCTTGTAGAGCCAGTGGGCGGCGATGCCGTTGTTGGCCATGGCCTCCATCTCCCGGGTGCGGATCTGCACCTCGATGGGCATGCCCCCGGCGCCGAACAGGGTGGTATGCAGGCTCTGGTAGCCGTTGGCCTTGGGGATGGCGATATAGTCCTTGAAGCGCCCCGGCACCGGCTTGTAGAGGTTGTGCACCATGCCCAGTATCCGGTAGCAGCTGTCCACATCCTCGGTGATGATGCGGAAGGCGAAGACGTCCATGATCTCGTTGAACGACTTGCGCTGGTCGCGCATCTTCTTGTAGATCGACAGCAGGTGCTTCTGGCGGCCCACCACGGTGCCCGGAAGCGCCTCGTCGTCGAGGGTTCGCTGCAGGTTGTCCTGGATCTGGCGAATCGCCGAGCGGCGATGGCCCCGGGCGCTGGAGACGGCGCGCTTGATGCGCTCGGCGCGCATGGGGTGCAGGGCCTGGAAGGAGAGGTCCTCCAGCTCGATGCGGATGGTGTTGATGCCCAGCCGGCTGGCGATGCGGGCGTAGATCTCCAGGGTCTCCCGGGCGATGCGGCGCTTCTTCTCGGGGCGCAGGGCGCCCAGGGTGCGCATGTTGTGCAGCCGGTCGGCGAGCTTGACGATGATGACCCGGATATCCCGGGACATCGCCAGCACCATCTTCTGGAAGTTCTCGGCCTGGGCGACCGCCTTGTCCTCGAAGGCGATCTGGGTCAGCTTGGAGACGCCGTCGACGAGCTCCGCCACCGGCTTGCCGAACTGCTCGGCCAGGGCCTCCTTGCTGACGCCGGTATCCTCGATGACGTCATGCAGCATGGCCGCCATCAGGCTCTGATGGTCCATGTGCATGTTGGCGAGGATATTGGCCACGGCCAGGGGGTGGGTGACGTAGGGCTCGCCGGAGCGCCGGCGCTGGCCGTCGTGGGCCTGCTCGGCGTAGTAGAAGGCGCGCTTGACCTGCCGGATCTCGTCCTGAGGAAGGTAGCCGCCGAGTCGGTCGGCGAGGTCATCGATGGTGAACATGCGGCGCGCCCCTGATTCTGCCTGAGTGTCCTGAGAAGGAAGACGGCGCCTGGGCGCCGTCGGGATCACTCCTCGGCGAGGCTGCCGTAGTGAGGTTCACGCACCGGGCGCACCGCTGCCTCGACGGGCTCGTCGAGCACGCTCGAATCGACCAGGCCGGCGGCGATCTCGCGCAGGGCCATCACCGTGGGCTTGTCGTTCTCCCAGGGCAGCTGGGCGTCGCGGGAGCCGCGTGCCAGCTGGCGGGCGCGCTGGGTGGAGATCATCACCAGCTTGAAGCGGTTCTCGACGTTTTCCAGACAATCTTCGACTGTGACTCGCGCCATGGATGCCTTCCTGAAAAGCTTGCGGGAACCCGGCTGCGATCACGCCGTGGGCGTGGGCGGGTTCCACCTATGGATAGACCTGATAGATTACTCGACCGCCGCTTGCCGTGACAAGCGCTGCGGTGCAGCGCCGGGGATTCAGGCCAGCAGCGCCGTGAGCAGGGGAGCGTAGGACTGGCTGGCGCGGTCGCGGCTCAGCCGCTGGGCGACCACCAGGGCCTGCAGCTCGCGCAGGGCGGTGGTGAAGTCGTCGTTGACCACCAGGTAGTCGTACTCGTCGTGGTGGGACATCTCGCTCACCGCGTCGCGCATGCGCCGTTCGATCACCGCGTGCTCGTCGGTGCCGCGGCTGGCCAGGCGGCGCTCCAGCTCATCCCGGGAGGGGGGCAGGATAAAGATGGAGACCGCGTCGGGCATCTGGCTGCGCACCTGGCGGGCCCCCTGCCAGTCGATCTCCAGGATGACATCCTGGCCCGCATCCAGCGCCGCCTGTACCGCCGGGCGGGAGGTCCCGTAGTAGTTGTCGAAGACCCGGGCGTGCTCGAAGAACTCGCCGCGCTCGATCATCGCCTCAAAGGCGGGCACATCCACGAAGTGGTAGTTGACGCCGTCCACCTCGCCGGGGCGCATGGCTCGGGTGGTGTGCGATACCGACACCTGGATGCCGTCGAGGCTCTCGATCAGCTCGCGCACCAGGCTGGTCTTGCCGGCGCCTGAGGGGGCGGAAACGATGAAGAGGGTACCCTGTGGCATGGTCGGCATCCCTGTATGGCAGCTGGATGAAGCGGCATGGGCCGTCGCAGAGCGCGAAGTATCGCATGAAATCGCGGCGCACTGCAGGCCTACTCGATGTTCTGGATCTGCTCCCTCATCTGCTCGATCAGCACCTTGAGCTCCACCGCGCAGCGGGTGGTGCTGGCCACCACCGACTTGGAGGAGAGGGTGTTGGCCTCGCGGTTGAGTTCCTGCATCAGGAAGTCCAGGCGCCGGCCCACTGGTCCCTTCTGGGTCAGCTGGCGCTCCACCTCGGCCACATGGGTAGCCAGGCGGTCGAGCTCCTCGTCCACGTCGGCCTTCTGGGCGAGCAGGGTCAGCTCGGCCTCCAGGCGCTGGGGGTCGAGCTCGGCCCTGACGCTCGCCAGCCGCTCCAGCAGCTGGGCGCGCTGGCGCTCGAGGATCTCCGGCAGCAGGGCGCGCACCTGGCTCACCTGGGCCTGGATGGCGACGAGCCGCTCGCGGATCAGGGCGGCGAGCTTCTCGCCCTCCCGGGCGCGGCCGGCGGCCAGGTCGTCCAGGGCGGCCTGAAACAGGGCGAGTGCCGCGGCCTTGACCGCCTCCGGGTCGGGGCCGGAGCTCTCCAGCACGCCGGGGTAGTCGAGCAGCGCCAGGGCGTCGGGGGGCGTGGCGTCGGCCACGGTCTGGCGCACCTCGGCCAGGGCGCCGGCGAGCTCGGCCAGCCGCGCCGGGTTCACGGCGAGGCCGGAGGCGCTGCCGGCTGGCTCATAGCGAAGGCTCACCTCCACCTTGCCTCGGGCCAGTCGGGCGCGGAGCGCCTCGCGGAAGGCCGGTTCCAGGTCGCGCAGGCTCTCCGGCAGGCGGAAGTGGGGCTCCAGGTAGCGCTGGTTCACCGAGCGCAGCTCGAGCTGCAGGCTGCCCCAGGCGGCGGCGTGCTCCTGGCGGGTGAAGGCGGTCATGCTGTGCACCATGGCGAGGACTCCTGAGGTGGCGCTGAGAATCGAACGGGCCAGCAGTGTACCCGATTCGCCGGGAGGGCGGCCCGAGGGTGTAGAATGAGGCCCCATCGATTCCTGAACCCAAGCCCACGAGGTGTTATGTCTACTCAGTTCCGTCGCCCCAGCGGGCGCGCGCCCGAACAGCCCCGCGAGATCCGCCTGACCCGCGACTACACCCGTCACGCCGAGGGGTCGGTGCTGGTGGAGTTCGGCGACACCAAGGTGCTGTGCAACGCCAGCGTCGAGCCCGGCGTGCCGCGCTGGCTGCGCGGCAAGGGCCAGGGCTGGGTGACCGCCGAGTATGGCATGCTGCCCCGGGCCACCCACACCCGCGGGGGCCGCGAGGCGACCCGCGGCAAGCAGGGCGGCCGCACCCTGGAGATCCAGCGGCTGATCGGCCGCTCCCTGCGGGCGTCGGTGAACCTCAAGAAGCTCGGCGAGTTCACCATTACCGTGGACTGCGACGTCATCCAGGCCGACGGCGGCACCCGCACCGCCTCCATCACCGGCGGCTGCGTGGCCCTGGTGGACGCCATCCGCTATTTGCAGCGCAACAAGCTGATCAAGGGCGACCCCTTCCAGCAGCTGGTGAGCTCGGTGTCGGTGGGGCTCTTCAAGGGGGTGCCGGTGGTGGACCTGGACTATCCGGAGGATAGCGGGGCCGATACCGACATGAACGTGGTGATGGCCGAGAACGGCAGCCTGATCGAGGTGCAGGGGACCGCCGAGAAGGGCTCCTTCAGCCGCGCCGAGCTCAACGCCATGCTGGAGCTGGCCGAGAATGCCGGTGCCCAGCTCTTCGACCACCAGCGCGAGGCCCTGGGCATTCCGCGCTGAGCAGAAGGCGAAGGGCGCCGAGCAGGCTCCCCCAACGCATCACGCCGGCCATCAAGGCCGGCGTGATGCGTTCCGGAGGGCCGGAACGGCGACGGAGAGGGGGTCAGATCGGCAGGTCGTACTCGACGATCAGCGGCGCGAACTCGGAGAAGTTGGCGTCGTAGTCGATCCAGGCGTCCACCACGTGGCGCCGGAAGTTGGGGCCCACCACCTGGTAGTCGATGCGCCAGCCCTCCTGGCGTGAGCGCGGCACCTCCTGGTCAAGCTTGGGCCACCAGGTGTACTCGCCGGCGTCGCGGTTGATCTCCCGGAAGCAGTCGATGAAGCCGGTGGGGCCGAAGACCTGGTCCATCCAGGCGCGCTCCTCGGGCTTGAAGCCGGGGGTGTCCTGGTTGTCGGCCCAGTTCTCCAGGTCGATGGTCTTGTGGGCGATGTGCCAGGTACCGCAGATGATGTACTCGCGGCGCTTGCGGGCCATCTTGCTCAGGTACTCCTGATACTGGGCCATGAAGGCCTGCTTGGCGGCGAGGTCGCTGCCATCGGGCATCAGGAAGCTGGCGATGCTGAAGCGGTCGTAGTCCGCCTGCAGGAAGCGCGCCTCATGGTCGCACTGGGGGAAGCCCAGCCCGTACATGATGGCCTTGGGGATCTTGCGGCAGTAGATCCCGACTCCGGAGAAGCCGTCCTGCTCGGCGTCGAGGAAGTAGCCCTCGTAGCCTTCCGGATAGAGAATGCTGTCGTCCAGCTCGAAGCTCTTGGCCTTGAGGTTCTGGACGCAGACGACATCGGCATCCTGGCCGGCCAGCCAGTCGAGAAAGCCTCGACCGACCGCCTCGCGGATGCCGTTGACATTGATGGTGGCAATTTTCATACGTGGTCCCTTTACCGTCGCGCGTGTATGATACCCGACGTTTCGACGTTTGGGTAAATGGCCCGCGCCAATAAAGATGATAGGAGCCTGAAGTGGAGCATTCCGGCACGCCTGCGCTGCAGGACTACCAGCGTGAATTCATCGAGTTCGCCATCGAGCAGGGCGTACTGCGCTTCGGCGAGTTCACCCTGAAATCGGGCCGGGTCAGCCCCTACTTCTTCAATGCCGGGCTGTTTCGCACCGGCGGTGCCCTGGCCCGTCTGGGGCGTTTCTACGCCCGGGCCATCGTCGACCGCGCCCCCGGCTTCGACGTGCTCTTCGGCCCCGCCTACAAGGGGATTCCTCTGGCCGCCACCGCCGCGGTCGCCCTGGCCGACCATCACGGCCGCGACCTGCCCTATGCCTTCAACCGCAAGGAGGCCAAGGCCCACGGCGAGGGCGGCAATATCGTCGGTGCTTCGCTTTCCGGTGATATACTGATCATCGACGACGTCATCACCGCCGGCACCGCCATCCGCGAGGTGATGGGCCTGATCGAGGCCGCCGGCGCTCGCGCCGCCGGCGTGGTGATCGCCCTGGACCGCCAGGAGCGCGGCAGCGGCGCCCAGAGCGCCATCCAGGAGGTCGAGGCGGCCTACGGCATGCCGGTCATCAGTATCGTGACGCTGGACATGGTCCTGGCCTATCTTGAAGAGCATGCTGGCGAGGCGCTGCGCGGCCATGCCGAGGCCATTCGCGACTACCGCATCCGCTACGGCGTGGCCAGCGCCTGACGCTGGCCTCATGGAAACGGGGTTCGCCACGGGAGCCGATGACAAGGAGAGCGAGATGAAATCCACACTGGCAGTGCTGACCGGTCTGACCCTGCTGGGCGCTACAGGTATGGCCCAGGGAGGCAGCCTGGACCTCAACCTGGGGCCGGATGCGGTGCAGTTCGAGGCGGCCGGAGAGATCGTTGACGGCATCAGCCTCGGCGGCGGGATAGTGCACAGCGAATATCGCGAGGATGCTACCGTCTTCCACGCTCAGCTGATGGGGACCAATCGCACGCGCGACCATGAGGTGGGTGTCGGCGCACGCTGGACCCAGTACGACACCGATTACGGCAAGGGGGGCGGCCTGGGCCTGGGCGGCTACGGTTATGTCTACCTGCCGAATCTGCCCGAGGTCTCCCTGGGAGGCTACGGTTTCTATACCCCCGGCGTTGCCGCGACCCGCGACCTCGACGACGGCTACGAGATCGGCCTGCGCGCCCGCTACGCTTTCGCCCCCAACGTGGACGGCTATCTCGGCCTGCGCCAGCTGGGTGCCGACTTCGACAACGACACCGGCACTCGCACCCTGGACCGTGGCGCCCAGGTCGGCGTGCGCCTGCGCTTCTGATCGCCCCGGCGCAGCCTCGTCGCCGATGCCCAGCGGGCCCCGTCAAGGGGCCCGCCTGCGTTCTACCGCCGCCACTGGAGCCGCCATGCTCGATGTTGTTCTCTACCAGCCCGAGATCCCGCCCAATACCGGCAACCTGATCCGGCTCTGCGCCAACACCGGCTTTCGCCTGCACCTGATCGAGCCGCTGGGCTTCGTGCTGGACGACAGGCGCTTGCGCCGGGCCGGGCTCGACTACCACGAGTGGGCGGCGGTGCGGGTTCACCCCAGCTGGGAGGCCTACCTGGAGGCGGCGGCACCGGCTCGGGTGTTTGCCGTGTCGACCCGGGGGCGCACCGGCTATCATGAGCCGGCCTACGGTGAGGGCGACGCCCTGGTCTTCGGCCCCGAGACTCGCGGCCTGCCCCAGGCGCTGCTCGACGCTCTGCCCGAATCGCAGCGGCTGCGCATCCCCATGCGCGAGGAGAGCCGCAGCCTGAATCTCTCCAACGCCTGTGCGGTGCTGGTCTATGAGGCCTGGCGGCAGCTCGGCTTTCCCGGCGCGGCCGCGGTGGACCCTGCGAGGCTCGCGCGATGAATACCCCTGCCACTATCCAGCAGCGCCTGAGCCGGCTCAACCCCCGCCAGCAGGAGGCGGTGCGCTATATCGACGGCCCCTGCCTGGTGCTGGCCGGCGCCGGCTCCGGCAAGACCAGCGTGATCACCACCAAGATCGCCTACCTGGTGCAGGCCTGCGGGATGAGCGCCCGGCGCATCGCCGCAGTGACCTTTACCAACAAGGCCGCCCGGGAGATGAAGGAGCGGGTGGGCCAGATGCTCAAGGGTCGCGAGGGGCACGGGCTGACCGTCTCTACCTTTCATACCCTGGGGCTCAATATCATCCGCCGCGAACTCCAGGCGCTGGGCTACAAGCCTGGCTTCTCGCTCTTCGACCCCGAGGACGCCAAGGCGCTGCTGCGCGACCTGATGCAGAAGGATGCCCAGGTGGACGCCGAGGCGATCAACTCGGTGCAGCAGCAGATCTCGGCCTGGAAGAACGACCTGATCCTGCCCGGCCAGGCGATGTCCCACGCCGCGGACGATGACGAACTCTTCGCCGCCCGGGTCTATGAGGCCTACAACCGCCACCTCAAGGCCTACAATGCGGTGGACTTCGACGACCTGATCCTGCTGCCGGTGGTGCTGCTGCGCGACGACCCCGAGGCCCTGGTCCGCTGGCGCAAGCGCATCCACTACATGCTGGTGGACGAGTACCAGGACACCAACGTCAGCCAGTACCAGCTGGTGCAGCTGCTGATGGGTGAGCGCCAGACCTTTACCGTGGTGGGCGACGACGACCAGTCGATCTACGCCTGGCGGGGCGCGCGGCCCGAGAACCTGGTGACCCTGGGCGAGGACTTCCCGCGCCTGCAGGTGGTCAAGCTGGAGCAGAACTACCGCTCCACCGGCACCATCCTGCGCGCCGCCAATACCCTGATCAGCAACAACCCCCACGTCTACGAGAAGACCCTCTGGTCGGAGATGGGCGAGGGGGCGCCGATCCGGGTGGTGGTCAACCGCCATGAGGAGGCCGAGGCGGAGCGGGTGGCCAGCGAGATCCTCACCCGGCGCATCAAGGAGCGCGCCGAGTGGCGCGACTTCGCGGTGCTCTACCGCGGCAACTTCCAGGCCCGGCTGCTGGAGCTCAAGCTGCAGCACTATCAGGTGCCCTACAAGCTCTCCGGCGGCACCTCCTTCTTCTCGCGCAATGAGATCAAGGACGCCATGGCCTACCTGCGACTGCTGATCAACCCGGCGGACGACAACGCCTTCCTGCGCATCGTCAACGTGCCGCGCCGGGAGATCGGCCCCGGCACCCTGGAGAAGCTGGCCAACTATGCCACCGAACGCGGCATCTCGCTGTTTGCCGCCTGCCACGAGCTGGGCCTGGCCGAGCAGCTGCCGGTCAGGGCTGTCGAAAGGTTAGGGAGATTTACCCACTTTATCGACGGGGTACGGCGGCGCATGGACCAGGGCGACGCCATCGCCGCCATCCGCGACATGCTGCGCGAGATGGACTACGAGGCCTGGCTCTACCAGAACGCCAGCGCTCCCACCATCGCCGAGCGGCGCATGGCCAACGTCTGGATCCTGATCGACCAGCTCGAGAAGTCGATGCAGGCGGACCCGGAGGAGAGCAGCGCCTCCGAGGAGACCGAGACCGACAGCGTGGAGGCGGCCATCTCCCGGCTGGTGCTGCGCGACATCCTCGAGCAGCAGGCGGAGGAGGATGACTCCGACCGGGTCCAGCTGCTCACCATGCACGCCTCCAAGGGGCTGGAGTTCCCCCACGTCTACCTGATGGGGCTCGAGGAGGAGCTGCTGCCTCACCGCAACGCCATCGAAGCGGGCACCGTGGAGGAGGAGCGCCGCCTGGCCTATGTGGGCATCACCCGGGCGCGGCGCACCCTGACCCTGACCCTGGCCCGCCAGCGCAAGGCCTATGGCGAGCTGATGGACTGCGCGCCGAGCCGCTTCCTGGACGAGCTGCCGGCGGAGGACCTGGAGTGGGAGGGGCGCCCGGACCGGGAGGACCCGGAGAAGAAGCAGGCCCGCGGCAAGGATGCCATCGCCGGGCTGCGCTCTTTATTGGGCTGAGGGCTCTTTACTGAGCTGAGAGCTCTTTACTGGGCTGAGGGCTCTTTACTGGGCTGAGGGCTCTGCTGGCTGGAGCAGGCAGACGCACAAACGCAAGCGGGGCGCCCTTGGGCGCCCCGCTTGGCTGTCGGGTCATCCGGTCGACTCAGTCCAGCGCGTCGATCATGAAGTCCACGGCAGCCTTCACCTCGTCGTCGCTGAGGTTGGCAAAGCCACCCTTGGGTGGCATGGCGCCGATGCCGTTGATGGAGTGGTCATAGAGCGTCTCCATGCCCTGCTCCAGGCGCGAGCCCCAGGCGGCGGCATCGCCCTTGATCGGGGCGCCGGCGGCACCGGTCATGTGACAGGCCATGCAGGCCTGGTTGTAGATGGGCTCGCCGTCGATGCCCGCATGGGAGGGAGCATCGCCATCGGCGGCTTCCTCGGCGGCAGCTTCCTCGGTGGCGTCGTCGCTGGCGACCTCTTCCTCTGCAGGTGCCTCCTCGGTCGGCGCCTCTTCAACCGGGGCTTCCTCGGCCGGTGCCTCTTCCGCGGCGCCGCCAAGCTCCGGCACGTCCATCACCGGCTCGAGCAGGTAGGCGGTAGAGGCGGCGACTTCCTCGTCGGAGAGGTTGGGGTTGCCGCCACGGGCCGGCATGGCATTGAAACCGTTGATGGAGTGGTCGAGGAGGGTATCCCAGCCCTGCTCGATGCGGGCGCTCCAGGCGCCCTCATCGCCACGGATCGGCGCGCCGGCGGCGCCGGTCTCGTGGCAGGCCATACAGATGCGGTTATAGATAGCGCCGCCGTCGATATCGCTGGCTCCGTTGCTTGCCACTTCCTGCCCCCCGTTGGAAGGAGCGGCAGTGCCACAGTCGTCGCCCACGAGGCAGAGCGTACCTGACGGCTTCAGACGCTCGGCGATGGCGTCACGGTCGACATTGGCCTGGGCGGTAGCCACGCCGGCGGTCATGCCGAGGGTGGCCAGGCACCCCATGATCAGCTTGCTGGATTTCACTCTCACCACCTCTTGACGGTCCTGTAGGAAGTTATGTGCGGCGCGGGCTGAGCGGCAGCGCGGCCGGGTGACGCCATGACGCGCATAATGGGCGCTAGTATACCGACATCCCCGACGGCAGGAAAATGCAACACCCCCCGCCATTGGCATGAGAGCCGGGAATGGTGGAGCCGGTCGGCGCTGGACAGGCGACGCCTTGCGGTTTAGGATGTGGGCCGCCTGATGTTACCGCCAGGCATGCGCGCCCATAGCTCAGCTGGATAGAGTACTGCCCTCCGAAGGCAGGGGTCGCAGGTTCGAATCCTGCTGGGCGCGCCACGAATTCAAGGGCCTGCGACACTCTCGCGGGCCCTTTTTTCTGGAAGGTTTATCTGATGGGCGCCTTCGGCTCCAGTGCCTCCTTCTAGCTTAATCGCCGATACAGCGTCGAGCGGCTGATTCCCAGTGCGCGGGCTGCGGCGGTCATGTTTCCGTCATGCTCCTGCAAGACGCGCTCCATATGAATCTGTTCGAGTTGCCTCAGCTCTTGTGGCTCCGCTTTGGGCTCGCCAGCCATGCCCTGTCGTAACCTGGTTGGGTAGCCAGCCACACTTCCACATAGCCTACGCTGCCAGCGAGGTGAGAGCCCCTCCAGTGTCAGCTTTTGACACTCAGGCTCCGTTCCTACCAGAGCTGCCTCGAGGCAGTGCTCCATCTCTCGCCAGTTGCCGGGCCATGGGTAGGAAGCGAGGCGTTCGAGCAAGGCATCGTCCAAGGTTAAGCTCCGGCTGTGACGGCGACATAGCGATGCCCAGCGTTCGCGAATGCGGTCCTCGAGGTTGGTCTGCTCGTTTAAAGAGGGGAGTACCACGATGACTCCGGCCAGGCGATAGAAGAGGTCCTCTCGGAAGTTACCTGCTGTCACCAGGTCTTCCAGGTCTCGGTGGCTGGCGGCGATCACCCGGCAGTCAATGGGTACCTCCCGGTGGTCGCCCAGGGGTGTCACCACTCGCTCCTGCAGCACCCGGAGCAGCCTCGCCTGAAGTGCCGGCGGCATGTCGCCTATCTCGTCGAGCAGCAGGGTACCTCCATTGGCCTGCACCAGGCGCCCGCTGTAGCCACCCTTGCGGGCGCCGGTAAAGGCGCCTTCTCCGTAGCCGAAAAGCTCCGCCTCGATCAGGCTTTCGGGCAGTGCCGCGCAGTTGAGCGCAACGAAGGGGCTCTGCTCGTTAAGGCTGGCGTGCAGGGCACGAGCCAGCTGTTCCTTGCCGGTACCGGTCTCGCCTTGCAGCAGCACCGGTAGCCCCGCCTCAAGCGCTTGGCTGGCCCGCCGTGCTTCCCTGGCCAGTGCCATCGGCCAGCCCTCCACCAGCGTCTCCAGGTCACGGGAGCGTGCGGGCTTCGGCGAAGAAATCGGCATGACGGTAGCTTCGCCGTCGAGTGTCGATGGTTGCCACGCTTCGGGAGGGTTGAGCCGCCCCACCAGGTGGCCGCCGGCGAGCGGCAGCCCCAGCAGGGCCGAGCGCCCCTCGCACTGGCGACGAATCTCCGTCCAGGAATTACCCAATAACGCTTCTATGTGCTGGCCGATCAGTGACGCTGGGGCGTGCCCCAGCCATTGGGTAGCCTGGGGGTCCACCGCCAGGATCAGACCGGCGTCGTTGATGGCCACCAGACCGCAGGCCACGCCATCCAATTCGGCCAGTGAGGCGTGCATCTGGAGCACCCAGCGCTGCTGGTAGTGCTGGCGGAATAGCTGTTGCTCCAGGGCGCCAGTTAGCTGTTGCACTCGGCGCAGGAAGATCTCGGGCCGGGGGTGATCGGCATCGAAGGTGAGGTCGATCAAGCCCAGACAGTCGCCGTCGAGATCGAACAGCGGGGCGGCCACGCAGGAAACTGGGTTGTCGGGGAACAACAGATGCTCACACGACTTGACCAAAACTGGTGCCCGCTCGATGAGCGCCAGGGCTGGCGCATTGGTGCCAAACCAGCGCTCGTCCAGGTTGATGCCAGCTTCGATTTTAAAACGGTCAGCGAGCACGAAGTTCCGACCGTAGCTCTTGAGGACGGTGGCATCCGGGGTGGCCAGCAGCAACTGGCAACCGTGCAGGTCTGCGGCCACCCGGCTGACCAACGGGTCGGCCAGTTCGAGCAGGCGGCGGTGAGTCTCGCGCTGCTGACGGAGCTCGCTACTCTCGAGCCGCGGCAGCTCGGGTCTGGTATCGAGCTGTAGGCCGTATTCCATGCAGCGCTGCCAGGACCGGCCGATGCTGGCATCGAGCAGCTCCATCGGCAGTTGGCCTCGGCGCAGATGCTCGCGGGCCTGGCGGATCACGTCGGGGGTTCTCAGCGCGGCTCTGGTGATCATGGGGCCTCCCAGCGAAGCTGGCGAATTGTCCCAGGATGCGACAGCCGTCGTGTCTGGCGACGCGACAAGGCTGTTGCAGGAATCGGGGTGCTCACCAACATGCTGATATCGTTGTGATTATTATGTCTCGGCCTGGCTGGCATGGGGCTTGCAGTTAGAGTTCCAGGGCCGTGCGGCGCCAGGCGCGGTCTCCCGACAATCATAAATCAGCCCCACAGGAGCACAACCATGACGCAACCCTCCGCCGCCATTCAGTCCTGGCTGGACAAGAGCCATGCCCTCTTCGTCGGGGGACAGTGGCGCTCTGCTGCCAGCGGCGAGACCCTGGACGTATACAACCCCGCTACCGCCGAGGTCATCAGCCGAGTCCCGGCGGGAGACGCCGCCGATATCGATGCCGCCGTCGACGCCGCTAGGGAGGCCTTCCACACCTGGCGCAAGTCGCGTCCGGTCCGGCGCGAAAAGCTGCTGCTGGACCTGGCCGATGCCCTGGAGGCCCGCGCCGACGACTTCGCCCTGCTCGAGACCCTGGACAACGGCAAGCCGGTCACCTTCTCGCGGCATATGGACGTGGCCCTGGCCATCGACTTCATTCGCTACACCGCCGGCTGGGCCACCAAGGTCGAAGGGCGCAGCATGACCCCCTCCATGCCCTTCGTGCCCGAGGACAAGCAGATCGTGGCCTATACCCGCCGCGAACCCATCGGCGTGGTGGGCGCCATCATCCCCTGGAACTTCCCGCTGCTGATGGCGGCGTGGAAGGTGGCCCCGGCGCTCGCCGCCGGCTGCAGCATCGTGCTCAAGCCCGCCGAGGATACTCCCCTGACCGCCCTGCTGCTGGCCGAGCTGGTCGAGCAGGTGGGCTTTCCCGCCGGCACCCTCAACGTAGTCACCGGCCTGGGCCACACCGCCGGTGCCGCATTGGCTGCCCATCCCGGCATCAACAAGGTGGCCTTCACCGGCTCCACCCCGGTGGGCAAGCTGATCGGCCACGCCGCCATGGAGAACATGACCCGTACCACCCTGGAGCTGGGCGGCAAATCACCGGTGATGGTGCTGGCCGACGCGGATGTCGAGGCCGCCGCCGCGGGCGCGGCTCAGGCGATCTTCTTCAACCAGGGGCAGGTCTGCACCGCCGGTTCACGGATCTATGTCCACGAGTCGATCCATGACGCCTTCGTCGCCCGGCTCGCCGAGCAGGCCCGCGGCCTGACCCTGGCGCCGGGCTGGGAACCCACCACCACCCTGGGCCCGCTGGTTTCCGCCAAGCAGCAGAGTCGGGTGCTTGACTACATCGAGCAGGCACGCCGCGATGGCGGCATCATCGTTACCGGCGGCGGCAAGGGCAGTGATACCGGCTACTTCGTCGAACCCACCGTGATTACCGGCCTTGCCCAGTCAAGCCGCTGCGTTCAGGAGGAGATCTTCGGCCCGGTGGTGGTGGTGCAGACCTTCCGCGAACTGGACGAGCTGGTGACGCTGGCCAACGACTCTCCCTACGGCCTGGCCGCCAGCCTCTGGTCCAACGATCTCTCCGCGGTCAACCGCCTGGTGCCGGAAATCGAGGCCGGGAGCGTCTGGGTCAACGGCCATAACCTGCTGGACGCCTGCATGCCCTTCGGCGGCTTCAAGCAGTCGGGTATCGGTCGCGAGCTCAGCGACTCCCTGATCGAGCATTACACGGAGCAGAAGTCGGTCGTGATGATCGTTTGAAACAAAGCCTTCAACAGCCGACAGATATAATCCACCTTAGCCTACAAAAAGGATAACAAAATGAAGTGCTTCTTCTTTGCCAAACCAACAAGGAACTCACTGAGAACCTTGGTGGTGGCACTGGGCTTTACATCGGCCACTACTACCCATGCCATCGATATCGACCCGGGAGATTACACGGCTCTTCCAGCTGGCACTAACCTTGCCATGCTCTATTACCAGTATGCTACCAATGACAGGCTTTACGCCAACGGCGAGCGGGCGCCAGAGAATGCAGGGCTCGATACTAACATAGGCATCTTCCGGTACGTACACTTCATGGAGGTTGGAGGTTATATAGTTGATCCGCAAATCCTCCTTCCTTTCGGCCAGGTCGAGGCCAAGGGTGATCTGGCACCGTTGGGCAGCACGAGTGGCATCGCAGACCCTATCCTTGCAGCCACGGTATGGTTGGTCAATGATCCCGAAAACAATCATTACCTCGGGATTACTCCATTTCTGCAAGTTCCCGTCGGCAGCTATGACAACAAGCGGGCTCTTAATCTCGGTGAAAATCGCTGGGCATTCTCGCTTCAGACGGGTTATATTCGGGGGCTGACGGAGACCCTAGCCCTTGACCTGGCGGCCGATGTCACTCTGCACGGCAAGAATTCCGACTTCGGGGCCGAGAGCGCCGATCTCAAGCAGGACCCCCTGTATCAATTTCAGGGCTATCTCCGACATAACCTCACCCAGACTTGGGATGTTCGTGGCGGGCTGTCCTATACCTACGGTGGCGAAACCAAGGTCGATGGCCAGCGGCAGGACGACAAGACCGAAACGCTTAGTGCCACCATCGGGACGGGCTATTTTATCACCCCGACCGTGCAGGTGCTCGCCAACTACGGCCAGGACCTCTCGGTGGAGAACGGATTCCGGGAAGAGCATCGCGTCAATCTGCGACTGTTGAAGGTGTTCTGAGGCCGTGGGATCAATGCGTAACGCCAGAAAGAGACAATGCCAGGAAAAGAACGATGAAAATAACAAGTCTTAGAGTGGTAGCGACCGGAGTGATACTGGGCTTGGTATCGGCCGGCGTGGCCCTGTCCAATGCGGAAGATGCCAGCTTCGCTAATATCGACAATGCCTCGATCGCCGAGAATCGCGAGACGGGCAAGGATTGGCCGGCTCATGGCTTCGATGATGCGGGCACACGTTTCAGCCCCTTGGATCAGGTGAACGCTAGCAATGTGCAGGGGCTGGGCCTCGAGTGGTCCTACAGCCTGGAGTCAACGCGAGGCGTTGAGGCCACTCCTATCGTCGTCGATGGCGTGATGTATGTGACGGCGCCGTGGAGCGTCGTTCATGCCATCGATGTGCGCACCGGAGAAAAGCGTTGGGTCTACGATCCCGAAGTTCCTCGGAACTATGGCGAAAAAGGCTGCTGTGACGTCGTCAATCGTGGAGTAGCCGTCTATGGGAGCAAGGTGTTCGTGGGCTCCTTCGATGGCCGGTTGATCGCCCTTGATGCTAGGAGTGGTGAGCGCGTATGGGAGGTCGACACTCTCATTGATCGCTCACGGCCCTACACCATCACCGGCGCGCCGCGCGTTGTCAATGGAAAGGTAATCATCGGCAATGGCGGTGCCGAATATGGGGTGCGGGGCTATATCACCGCCTATGACGTCGACACGGGAGACGAGGCGTGGCGCTGGTTCACCGTACCGGGCGACCCCTCCGAACCCTTCGAGAACGAGGCCATGGCCATGGCCGCCGAGACCTGGGACCCCAGCGGACGCTACTGGGAAGTCGGTGGTGGCGGAACCGCCTGGCACTCAATGGTCTTCGATCGCGAGCTGAACCTACTGTATGTGGGCACCGGCAACGGTTCGCCCTGGGCGCACCGGCTCCGCAGCCCCGCGGGAGGAGACAACCTCTTCCTGGCTTCCATCGTCGCGCTGAATCCCGATACCGGCGAGTACGTCTGGCACTACCAGCAGACACCCGGCGACAACTGGGACTACACCTCGACCCAGGACATCATCCTGGCGGATATCGAGCTCGAGGGAGAACTGCGTAAGGTGCTGCTGCATGCGCCAAAGAACGGCTTCTTCTTCGTCGTTGATCGTGAGTCGGGGGAGTTCCTGTCGGCCGAGAACTTCGTCGAGGTCAACTGGGCCACCGGCTACGATGACAACGGGCGACCGATCGAGGTGCCCGAGGCGCGTGGAGAAGAGCCCTTCGATGCCATCCCCGGCCCCTTTGGCGCCCATAACTGGCACGCTATGTCATATAGCCCAGCCACTGGGTTAGCCTATTTTCCTGCCCAGCATATCCCGATTTCCCTGCAGCCCGATGCCAACTGGTCGTATGAAGAAGTCACCCCGGGGCAGCCTATGTCCGGGACAGGGTGGAACCTAGGCATGCACGTCAATCCGGTGCCACCCTCCGAGGTGCCATTCGGCCGGTTGGTCGCCTGGGATCCTGTTTCCCAGCAGGAAGCATGGCGCCACGAGTATGTCTCGCCCTGGAATGGTGGCACCCTGGTCACTGCTGGCAACCTAGTGTTCCAAGGCACCGCTGATGCACGCTTCATCGCCTTCAACGCCACCACGGGGGAAAAACTATGGGAATCCCCCCTGGGCACAGGCGTCATTGCCGCACCAGTGACTTACGAAGTGGATGGCAGGCAGTTCATCTCCATCGCTGTGGGCTGGGGCGGCGTCTATGGCCTCTTCCAGCGGGGATCAGAGAAGAACATCCCTGGTACTGTCTATACCTTCTCACTAGAGGGGGAAGCGCCGCTGCCGGATTTCACACAGTATCAGTTGGGAGCACTGGTCTCGGGTGTCGACTATGACCCGGGTGATATCGAAGCCGGGACAGCACATTATATTAGCAACTGTGTGTTTTGTCATGGTGTTCCGGGCGTCGACCGGGGCGGCAATATCCCCAACCTAGGCTACTCGAATGCCGCCGTGATCGAGCATCTTGAGCGGTTCGTCCTGGGTGGTCCGTTTACCGAGCAGGGCATGCCAGATTTCACAGGTCGCCTCACGAAAGACGAGGTGGATGAGATCAAGGCCTTTATCCTAGGTACGGCTGATGCCATTCGTCCCGCTAACGGCAACTGAATAATAGAAAGTCGCGACAAGGCCTTGGGTACACATCGAATCCAAGGCCTTGTCACGTGTGACGGAATGGATAATGAGACTGACATGAAGCGACTGCCGACTCTTCTAGGGGTGCTGCTGCTGAGCACACTTCTCAGGCCTGGAACCATACACGCTGCTACGTCATCAAGTGTGGAGCCAGACATATCCGCGCGGAATGAGGCCGCACTCCCTGCGATCACGATCAGCGCTCCGCGCCTGGCCCGCAGCCTTTACGATACCCCCGCGGCGGTATCGGCGGTGAACCGCGCGGAGATCCAGCAAGCCCAGCAGCGTGTTCGCCTGGACGAGGCTCTCGCGCCTGTGCCGGGTCTCTTCCTGCAAAATCGCGACAACTTCGCCCAGGGGCAGCGTATCGCCAGCCGCGGCTTTGGTGCTCGGGCCCCCTTCGGCATCCGCGGCATCCATATCCGCGTCGATGGTATCCCCTACACCCTGCCCGATGGCCAGGCCCAGGTCGATGCCGTGGATTTGGACAGTGCCGAGCGCATCGAGGTGATCCGCGGTCCCGCCTCGGTGCTCTACGGCAACGCCGCCGGTGGCGTACTGGACATCACCACCGGCGATGGCAGCGACCTCCGTCGCTCGCCGGTGGTGCGTCTCCAGGGGGGCAGCCATGGTTACACCAAGCTGGCCGTGAGGGCCGGCGGTGAACGCGACAACTGGATTCACAGTGTCAGCCTCTCGGCGCTGGACTTCGATGGCTACCGTGAGCAGAGCGCCGTGGAGAAGCGGCTGCTCAATGCGCGGCTCGGTTACCGTCTGGACGATGAGCGCACCCTCTCGGCTCTGCTCAACGTGCTCGACCTGTCCACCGCCCAGGACCCCGGCGGGCTAACCGCCGAGGAGGTTGCCGCGAACCGCCGCCAGGCGGCTCCTGCTGCTACCCCGCTCGACGCGGGTCAGCGGGTGGAACAACAGTTGCTGGGCCTGCACTATCAGGACCTTGGCGCCGCAGGTGGCGAACTCAATCTGCGCGGTTTCGCCAGCCGCCGCGACTTCGAGCAGCAGTTGCCCTTTCCCGGCAATAGTCTGGTGGACTACGATCGCCGCTACTATGGCGGCAGCGTCGACTACACACGCTACAAGATTCTGAGCGGGCGGCCGCTTCGCTATGTCGGCGGCATCGAGGTGGGGCGCCAGGAGGACGACCGCGGGCGACGCTCGGTGACTCCCCAGGGGGTGGTCACTGCCGAGACCGCCGACGAGCAGCAGAACGCCACCACCGCTGGCGTCTTCCTGCTCGGCGAGCTCGCCCTCACCGAGACCCTCGACCTCACTGCCGGCGTGCGCCACGATCGGGTGCGGCTGACCATCGATGACCGCTTTCTTGCTGATGGGCGGGACAACAGCGGCGAGCGCACTTTCAGGGAGTGGACCGGCAGCCTCGGGGGCAGCTACCGCTACCACGAGGACCACCAGCTCTACGCCAACCTCGGTACCGCTTTCGAGACTCCCACCTTCACCGAGTTCGCCCGCCCGGACGGTGGTGGCGGCTTCAACCCCGAGGTGGCGCCCCAGTGGGCGCTTAATCGCGAACTGGGACTGCGCGGCCGCCTCGCCCACGGGCTGCGCTACGACCTCGCCGCCTTCTCGGTGCGGGTGGATGACGAGCTGGTACCCTTCGAGGCCACCGACGGCCGCACCTTCTTCGAGAACGCTGGGCGCACCTCCCGAGACGGGATCGAACTGGAGCTGGACTGGAGCCCAGTACTGTCCTGGCGGGTGGCCAGCGCGTTGACTCTGGCCGACTATCGCTTCGAGCGCTTCCGCGACGGCGACGCCGATCTGGCAGGCAATCGCCTACCGGGCCTGCCGCGCCGCCAATGGAACAACCGTCTCACCTGGTACGGCAGCGGCGAGCGATTCGCCAGCGCCGAGGCGCTCTACACGGGAGGGTATTACGCCGACAACGCCAGCCAAGTGCCCGTGGAGAGCCACTGGCTGGTCAACCTGCGGGCTGGCGAGGGCTGGACGTTGAACGGCGGCACTCGGCTGGGAGCCCACCTGGGGGTGCGCAACCTGCTGGACGAGGCGCATTTCGCCAACGTACGCATCAACGCCAACGGCGGACGCTTCTTCGAGCCCGCCGCCGGCCGAACCATCTACGCCGGGCTGGAAGTGAGATTTTGAGTACAGGCCTGCTAGCGTCTCGCCTGCCCCTGTGACGACACGGAGGCGTCGCTTGATGCCGGTCTCAAGGTCGGTAGAACGCTGGGGAGCCTACTTCAAGCGTTCGAACACCGTGGCCACTCCCTGGCTCATGCCGATACACATGGTGGCAAGCCCCAGGGTAGTATCGCGCTGCTGCACCACGTTGAGCCGGGTGGTGCTGATACGCGTGCCCGAGCAGCCCAGGGGGTGGCCCAAGGCGATGGCGCCGCCGTTGAGGTTGACCTTGTCATCCAGAGCATCGAGGAAGCTGAGGTCCTTGAGCACCGGCAGGCCCTGGGCGGCGAAGGCCTCATTGAGCTACACGGCCTGGATGTCGTCGGTGGTCAGGCCCGTGGCCAGCCGAAAGAATCGCAACTTCCGTGCGGTAAGAACAGAAAGAATGGGAGGCCGAAATACCGGGTGGCCCCCTCGGTCGTCCCCGGGTGCCTCTGCTATCGTCTCGTCTTGCGAATCAGGGCTTTCGGTTGCCTGCCGAAAGCCCTGTGCGTCAACCCGAACCCAACGAGAGGAGGCAGCAGCAGATGGCAGACACCCTTGCTGATACCGCGATTCCCGCCACCATGTCGGCCATGCTGCTAACCGGGCACGGCGACGTCGACCGGCTGGTCTACCGCGACGACGTGCCGGTGCCCCGGCCGGGGCCGGGCGAGGTGCTGGTGCGGGTCACCGCCACCGCCAAGAACAACACCGACCGCAAGGCCCGCGAGGGGCTCTACCCGGTGAAGAAGGGCCAGGTCACCTCCTTTGCCATGGGCGGCGAGCCGACCCTCACCTTCCCGCGGATCCAGGGCGCCGATATTGCCGGGCGCGTGGCGGCGGTGGGCGAGGGGGTCGACCCGGTGCGGATCGGCGAGCGCGGCCTGCTCGACTTCAACCTCTACCCGGACGCCCGCCGCGATATCAACCTGACCCCGGACTACTACGGCCACGGCGCCGACGGCGGCTTCGCCGAGTACGTGGCGGTGCCCTCGGACCAGTTCCACCATGTGCCCAACCCGGAGATCAAAGATGCCGAGCTCGCCGCCATGGGGATGTGCTCCTACCAGACCGGCTACCACATGATGACCTCGGCGAACGTCGCCGCCGGCGAGCGGGTGCTGGTCACCGGCGCCAGCGGCGGGGTGGGCACGGCGCTGATCCAGCTCTGCCGCATCGTCGGGGCGATTCCCTACGCGGTAAGCCAGCCTGACAAGGCCGAGGCGCTCAAGGCGCTGGGGGCCGAGGCGGTGATCGACCGCGGCGATCTGGCCACCTTCGTGCCCCGGGTACTCGAGGCCACCGGCGGCGCGCCCATCGATGCGGTGATGGACCTGGTCGGCGGCGAGATGACCGATCTGTTCATCGACACCATGATCCACGACATGAAGGCGCGGAGCACCTACCCGCGGCTCTCCATCGCCGGGGCCAGCGGCGGCAATATCTCGGAGATCCTCTGGACGCGCATCTATCTCTATCAGGTGCAGCTCTTCGGCGTCTCCCACGGCACCCGGGAGGAGGCGGAGCAGCTCATCGCCTGGATCCGCTCCGGTGAGCTCAGGCCGGTGCTCCACGCCGCCTTCCCGCTCTCCGAGCTCCACGAGGCCGAGCGCTACTTCGTCAGCCGCGGCAGCAACTTCCTGGGCAAGATCGTCATCGTCCCTGACGCCGAGTGGGACACGCACGGCGCCCCCTTCGCCCTGGCTTCCCCCTCTGCCCGCCAGGAGCCGCGCCCATGAGCCGCCCGCTGACCTTCCAGATGATGGACACCCACGCCGGCGGCGACGTCAGCCGCATCGTGCTCGGGGGCATCGCGCCGCTGCCCGGCGACACCGTACGCGACCAGATGCACTACCTGCGCGACGATGCCGACGGCCTGCGCAAGCTGCTGCTCTTCGAGCCCTACGGCATCCCCGAGATGTCGGTGGACCTGGTCGTGCCGGCCACCGATCCCGAGGCCGCCGCCGGCTACATCATCATGGAGGTGATGGGCTACCCGATCTATTCCGGCTCCAACACCATCTGCACCGCCACGGCGGTGCTGGAGGCGGGCATCGTGCCCAAGCGGGAGGGGGTGCAGCACTTCACCCTGGAGGCCCCGGCGGGGCGGGTCAAGATCGAGGCCCGGGTGGAGAACGGCGTGGTGGAGGCGATCACCTGCGAGGGACTGCCCAGCTACATCGACACCCATCGTGCGTCGATCCAGGTGCCGGGCATCGGCGAGGTGACCTACAGCGTGGCCTACAGCGGCGGCTTCTACGCCCTGGTGGACGCCACCGAGCTCGGCTTCTCCCTGGTGCGGGAGGAGGAGCGGGCCCTGGCCGAGTGCGCCCACCGCATCGTCGAGGCGATCCAGGCCGAGCGGGGCTTCTCCCACTACACCCTGGGCGACGTGGGCCCGCTGCCCTTCCTGCACTTCATGGGGCCGGTGGAGCAGGTGGCGGACGGCTTCTACCGTTCCCGCTCCACGACCTACGTGCACCCGGGGGTGATCTGCCGCAGCACCACCGGCACCGGCACCTCGGCGCGCCTGGCGCTGATGCACCATGAGGGGCGCATCCAGCCCGGCGACCGGCTGGAGACCGTCTCCCTGCGCGAGACCGGCTTCATCGGCACCTTCACCGACACTCGCCGGGAGGGGCCCCACGCCGTGGTGGAGAACACCATCACCGGCAAGGCCTATGTGCTCGGTCATACCGAGGTGGTGGTCAACTGCGACGACCCCCTGGTGGCGTGCGATGGCCTGCACCATATCCTGACCGCTCGCCAGGGCTGAGGCGAACGCACCGAGGGGCGCCGGGGATAACCTTGACCCCGCCACCTAGACTCGGCCGGCATGCCCGCCAGCCCCTTGAGCCCTCGCGAGAAAGGGGGCAGGCTGACGGTCATTCACCCCCTTTTTCCGGAGGCTTCCATGGCCATCACCAACTTTGCCGACCTGCTCGGCGAGGCCCGCCTGCAGCCCGACGCCCAGCGGCTGCTGTTCGTCTTCACCCGGGCCGAGCTGCCCGACAACCCTACCGCCGAGCAGCGCCGGAATTTCGAGCAGGGCGTCGGCGGCGTGCTCACCCCGGTGCTATGCGTCGACAAGGCGCCCGAGGAGCTCTCCGACATGGCCGCCCTGGTGGCGGAGTCGAAGGAGACCGGCATCGAGTGGGACATCCTCTTCGTGGGGGCGCTCTCCGGCCGCGGCGGCGAGGCGCCGAGCGCCGAGCAGGCCGAGGCCCAGCTCGAGCGCATGGTGGAGTCGCTCAAGATGGGCAGCGTCGATCAGTTCCTGGCGCTGGACCGCCAGGGCGAGGCCGTCCAGATCGGCTGACATCGGGGTGTCATCACCCATAGGGTTGAATTATCGCCTCGATGCCACCATTCAATTTACGCTATCGAAGAATGCGGGCTAACATGCGCTCCGTATTCCAGTTCATCTTCATACCAAAGTCTAGAGGATCACTCTCGAATGTCCCTGATCAATACTGAAATCAAGCCGTTCAACGCCACCGCCTTCCATAACGGCGAGTTCGTCGAGATCTCCGAAGAGAACATGAAGGGCAAGTGGTCCGTGGTGATCTTCATGCCGGCCGCCTTCACCTTCAACTGTCCGACCGAGGTCGAGGACGCTGCCGACCACTACGAGGAGTTCCAGAAGGTCGGTGCCGAAGTCTACATCGTCACCACCGACACCCACTTCTCCCACAAGGTGTGGCACGAGACCTCCCCGGCGGTCGGCAAGGCCAAGTTCCCGCTGGTCGGTGACCCGACCCACCAGCTGACCCGCGCCTTCGGCGTGCACATCGAAGAAGCCGGTCTGGCCCTGCGCGGCACCTTCGTGATCGACCCGGACGGCGTGATCAAGACCCTCGAGATCCACGACAACGCTATCGCCCGCGACGTCACCGAGAGCCTGCGCAAGCTCAAGGCCGCCCAGTACGTTCGCAACAACCCGAACGAAGTCTGCCCGGCCAAGTGGAAGGAAGGCGAAGAGACCCTCGCTCCGTCCCTGGATCTGGTCGGCAAGATCTAAGATCTGCCCCTGCCGCGAGGCCCCGCCCCGGGCCTCGCCGCTTCCCACCCGGGCACCTGCTGCCCGGGTGTTTTCTACCCGTCACAAGCATGTCTCGGGCGACGCCTTCGGCGCTCGCACGGCCTCCTTGTGATCCCGTTTCGCGAACATGAAGGAAACCGCTGTCATGTTGGACGACAATCTGAAAAGCCAGCTCAAAGCCTATCTGGAAAAGGTCACCCAGCCGTTCGAGATCGTCGCGTCCCTCGATGACGGCGCCAAGTCTCAGGAGCTGCACGGTCTGCTGACCGATATCGCCGGCCTGAGCGACAAGATTACCCTGCGCAGCGACGGCCAGGACGCCCGCAAGCCGTCGTTTGCCATCAACCGCCCCGGTGAGGAGACCGGCGTGGTCTTCGCCGGCCTGCCCATGGGCCACGAGTTCACCTCCCTGGTGCTGGCCCTGCTGCAGGTCGGCGGCCATCCGCCCAAGGCCAGCCAGGAGGTGATCGAGCAGATCCAGAGTCTCGAGGGCGAGCTGCGCTTCGAGACCTACTTCTCGCTCTCCTGCCAGAACTGCCCTGACGTGGTCCAGGCGCTGAACCTGATGGCGGTGCTCAACCCCAATGTCCACCACGTGGCCATCGACGGGGCCCTCTTCCAGGATGAGGTCGAGGAGCGCCAGGTGATGTCGGTACCGAGCATCTACCTCAACGGCGAGCTCTTCGATCAGGGCCGCATGAGCCTTGAACAGATCCTGGCCAAGGTGGATACCGGTGCCGCCAAGCGCGAGGCCGCCAAGCTCAATGAGAAGGGCCTCTTCGACGTGCTGGTGGTGGGCGGCGGCCCGGCCGGCGCCGCGGCAGCGGTCTACGCCGCGCGCAAGGGCATCCGCACCGGCGTTGCCGCCGAGCGTTTCGGCGGCCAGGTGCTCGATACCATGGCCATCGAGAACTTCATCTCCGTGCCCCACACCGAGGGCCCCAAGCTGGCCGCGGCGCTGGAGGAGCACGTCAAGGAGTATGAGGTCGACATCATGAACCTGCAGCGTGCGGTCAAGCTGGTGCCGGCGGCCCAGCCGGGCGGCGAGCACGAGGTGCAGTTCGAGTCGGGCGCGAGCCTCAAGAGCCGGACCCTGGTGCTGGCCACCGGTGCCCGCTGGCGCGAGATGAACGTGCCCGGCGAGGCCGAGTACCGCAACAAGGGCGTGGCCTACTGCCCCCACTGCGACGGCCCGCTGTTCAAGGGCAAGCGCGTGGCGGTGATCGGCGGCGGTAACTCCGGCGTCGAGGCGGCCATCGATCTGGCCGGCATCGTCGGCCATGTGACCCTGATCGAGTTCATGGACGAGATGCGCGCCGATGCCGTGCTCCAGAAGAAGCTCAAGAGCCTGCCCAACGTCGACATCATCCTCGGCGCCCGCACCACCGAGGTGAACGGCGACGGTGCCCGCGTCAACGGCCTCACCTATGAGGAGCGCGCCAGCGGCGAGACCAAGCGCCTCGACCTGGAAGGCATCTTCGTGCAGATCGGCCTGGTGCCCAACACCGAGTGGCTCAAGGGCTCACCGGTGGAGATGTCCGAGCGCGGCGAGATCATCACCGACGCCCACGGCATGACCAGCGTGCCCGGCATCTTCGCCGCCGGCGACGTGACCACGGTGCCCTACAAGCAGATCATCATCGCCATGGGCGAAGGGTCCAAGGCCGCGCTTGGCGCCTTCGACCACCTGATCCGCAGCTGATCGGCGGGGCCGGGCGCTTCTTCCCGGCCCCCGCCCTTCACAGCGACGCCCCCGCAGGCCAGGCCTGCGGGGGCGTCGTCGTTCTCATGGTCGGCCGTGACAGCTCAGTTCATCAGCCACAGGAAGGGCAGCAGGGTGAGGGACAGGATCACCGCCACCGCCACGGCCACCAGCAGCATGCGCACGGGGTGGTGGCGCAGGCGCGACCACAGGGTCGGGGCCTCGCCCCGCTCGACCAGGTCGTCGCGCGCCTGGCGCATCCGCTCGGCCAGCCCCTCCTGGTAGGCGTCGAGCACCTCCCGGGCTGCCTCGTACTGGCTCTCGTCATGGAGCCAGATGGCCGCCACGCCGAGCCCCCAGAAGCCGGCTTGGGTCTCGTAGGTGTCGAAGCCGCGGGCGTCCAGCAGGGCACGCACCTCCTCGGCCTCCTCGTCGGGCACGTTGCCCAGCCGAAACAGCAGTCTTGCCACATCGCTCTCCTGTCTGGCCGGCTCAGGGCAGCTCGGCGCGCTCGATCACCACGGGCTCCCGGGGCACGTCCTGGAAGGGGCCCTGGCGGCCGGTGGGCACCCGGCGGATGGCGTCGACTACCTCCATGCCTTCCACCACCTGCCCAAATACGGCGTAGCCCCAGGTCTGGCCCGACTGCGGACTGACGTGGTCCAGGAAGCCGTTGTCGGCGACGTTGATGAAGAACTGGGCGGTGGCGGAGTGGGGCGCGCCGGTACGCGCCATGGCCAGGGTGCCGCGGCGGTTCTTCAGGCCGTTGTCGGCCTCGTTGGTGATGGGGTCGCGGGTCGCCTTCTGGCGCATCTCGGCGTCGAAGCCGCCGCCCTGGATCATGAAGCCGTCGATGACCCGGTGGAAGATGGTGCCGTCGTAGTGGCCCTCCTGCACATAGGTGAGGAAGTTGTTGACGCTCTCCGGGGCCTCGGCCTGAAACAGCTCGATGCCGATGGCGCCGTGGCTGGTGTGCAGGATGACGTCGGGAGAGGTGCCCTCCTCGGCCTGGGCGGTAGAGACGGCGAGGCCCAGGGGCAGGGCGGCGGCAAGCAGCAGGGCGGGAATCAGCGGGCGTTTCACGAGAGGTCTCACCTGGTTGTGGAAATCGATGGTCGGAAAGTCAGGGTTCCCAGCATAAGGCCCCATGTCAGCGCTGTCAGCGCCTGGCCGGTGATTGCGTTTATCCAGCGTCCGTTAATGTTTGACATGGGTCACGGAGGAGGGTGGAAAAGAGGTATCTAGTATGGATCTTATGAGGGGATTCCCGGACCATCGCTGCATGAGGGTCGGCGCCTGTCGCCGGCCCGGTGAATCCAGGCCCGGCCGTCGGTCGGGTGTCACCAGCGGCGGGAGGGTGCAGCAGATATGGTGGCGGAACTCGGTAACTTCGCGCTGATCCTGGCGCTCTGCCTGGCGCTGCTGCAGAGCGTGCTGCCGCTGGTGGGCGCCCAGACCGGCAGCCTCAGGCTGATGCGCACGGGGCGCTTCCTGGCCAGCGGCCAGTTCGTCTTCCTGGCGATCGCCTACGGCGTCCTGACCTGGGCCTTCGTGGTCAGCGACTTCAGCGTGCGCTACTTGGCCAGCCACTCGGCGCTGAGCCAGCCGCTGATGTACAAGATCACCGCGGTGTGGGGCGGCCACGAGGGGTCGCTGCTGCTCTGGGTGGCCATCCTCGGCGCCTGGGGCGTGGCGGTGGCCCGCTTCAGCCGCTCGCTGCCCCGGGAGATGCTGGCCCGGGTGCTGGCGGTGATGGGCATGGTGTCGGTGGCCTTCATCGCCTTCACGGTCTTCACCTCCAACCCCTTCGACCGCATCGTGCCCGGTCCCATGGATGGCCGCGGCATGAATCCGCTGCTCCAGGACCCGGGGATGATCCTGCACCCGCCGCTGCTCTACATGGGCTATGTGGGCACCGCGGTGGTCTTCGCCCTGGCCATGGCGGCGCTGATGGGGGGGCGCCTGGACGCCGCCTGGGCGCGCTGGTCGCGCCCCTGGACCATCGTCGCCTGGGTCTTTCTCACCCTGGGGATCGCCATGGGCTCCTGGTGGGCCTACTACGAGCTGGGCTGGGGCGGCTGGTGGTTCTGGGATCCGGTGGAGAACGCCTCCTTCCTGCCCTGGCTCACCGCCACGGCGCTGCTCCACTCCCTGGCGGTGACCGAGAAGCGCGGCGGCTTCAAGGTGTGGACCCTGATGCTGGCCATCATCACCTTCGCGCTGGTGGTGCTGGCGGCCTTCATCGTGCGCTCCGGGGTGATCACCTCGGTGCACGCCTTCGCCACCGACCCGGATCGCGGCGTCTTCCTGCTGGCCATGCTGGCGGCCACCCTGCTGGGCTCGCTGACCCTCTACGCCTGGCGGGCGCCCCGGGTCGGCCTCGGCGGCGGCTTCCACTGGTTCTCCAGGGAGTCGCTGCTGCTGGCCAACAACGTACTGCTTACCGTGGCCTGCGTAGCGGTCTTTATCGGCACCCTCTACCCCCTGGTGCTCGACGCCTTCGGCCTGGGCAAGATCTCGGTGGGCCCCCCCTACTTCGATGCGGTGTTTGCGCCGCTGATGCTGCCACTGCTGCTGCTGGTGGGCCTCGGCCCTACGGTGATGTGGAAGCAGTCCAGCCCCGCCGAGGTAGTGCGCCAGCTGCGCTGGGTGCTGCTGGCAAGCGTCGTGGCCGGCGGCCTCTGGCCGCTGACCATGGGCGCCTGGCGCCCGCTGACCGCGCTCTCGCTGATGCTGGGCAGCTGGATCATCCTTACCGCGCTGCTCGATATCCATAAGCGCCTGGGCAGCTCACGCCAGCCGCTGACAAGGCGCCTGCGCCGGGTCATGCGCCCGAGCTTCGTGGGCATGCACCTGGCCCACCTGGGCCTGGCGATGGTGGTGATCGCCATCGCCATGGTCAACACCTACGAGGTGGAGCGCGACGTGCGCATGGAGCCCGGCCAGACCACCTCGGCGGCGGGCTTCGACTTCACCCTGCTGCGCCTGGAGGAGGTGCGTGGCCCCAACTATGACGCTGACCAGGCGGTGGTTGCGGTGACCCGCGACGGCCGGGCGGTGGCCACCCTGCTGCCCCAGCGCCGCTACTACGACACCCAGCCCCAGAACCCCATGCACCAGGCCTCGCTGCATCGCGCGGCGACCCGCGACGTCTATGTCTCCCTGGGCGAGCGGCTGGTGGGGGACGCCTGGAGCTTCCGGCTCTACTACAAGCCCTACATGGCCTGGATGTGGAGCGGCGCCATCCTGCTCGCCCTGGGCGGCCTGCTGGCGGCCTGTGACAAGCGCTATCGGCTGGCCCGCCGCCGCGAGCGCGAGGCGGCGGCCAAGCCGGGCATCGGCCGGGAGGTGACCGCCTCATGAAGCTCAAGCTGCTGATTCCGCTGGTGGCCGTCACGGCCCTGCTCGGCCTGCTGCTGCTGGGCCTGGGGCTCAACTCCCGGGACCTGCCCTCGCCCCTGGTGGGCCAGCCGGCGCCGGCCTTCATGCTGGAGTCCCTGGAGGATCCCGAGGTGCTCCTGACCGAGCAGGACTTCATCGGCGAGGTGGCCCTGGTCAATGTCTGGGCCACCTGGTGCAGCACCTGCCGCCAGGAGAAGCCTCTGCTGATGGAGCTGGCCCGGGGCGGCATCCCCATCCACGCCTTCAACTACCGGGACGAGCGCGACGCCGCGCTGCGCTATCTGGAGATGACCGATAGCCCCTACCGCACCATCGCCTACGACCCCGCGGGGGATGCCGGCATCGACTGGGGCGTCTACGCCACCCCCGAGACCTATGTGCTGGATGCCGAAGGGGTGATTCGCTACAAGCGCATCGGCCCGCTCTCCCGCCAGCTGCTGCTCGACGAGGTGCTGCCCCTGATTGAAAAACTGAGAGCCGAACAGCGCCGGGCAGCCGAACCGGCGGGGAGGACGACATGAGCCGCTGGATGGCAGGCCTGCTGATGCTGCTGGCCCTGGCGCTTTCGCCCGGCATCGCCCTGGCCACGGCCATCGGCGAGCCGCTTGACTTCGACAGCGAGGCCCAGCGCCAGCAGTACGAGACCCTGACCCGGGAGCTGCGCTGCACGGTGTGCCAGAGCGAGACGATCCACGAGTCCAACGCCGAGCTCGCCGCCGACATGCGCCGCCGCGTCTATCAGATGACCCGGGACGGCATGACCGCCGAGGCCATCGTCGATTTCATGGTGGCTCGCTATGGCGACTATGTGCGCTATCGGCCGCCGCTGCAGGCCAATACGGCGCTGCTCTGGGCGAGCCCCTTCCTGCTGTTCGGCGGCGGCCTGCTGGTCTGGTGGCAGGTGATGCGCCGGCGCAGCCGCCTCGATGATGAACCCGAATTCACCGACCAGGAGCGTGCGGCGCTGGAGCGCCTGCGCCGTGGCGACTGACCCCGGAGGTCCGACGAGATGAATGGCGTCTTTCTGCTGCTGGCCCTGGGCCTCTGCGTGCTGGCCCTGGCCTTCGTGCTGATACCGCTGCTGCGCGAGCCCCGCGGCGTCGAGTCGCCGGAGCGTCGCGAGGTGCTGCTGGCCGTACACCGCGACCGGGTGGCCGAGCTCGACCAGGACCTGGCCAGCGGCACCCTGACGGCCGAGCGCCACGCCCGTGCCCTGGCCGACCTGGAGCGCGAGCTGCTCGACAGCGGCGTGCTGGAGGACGCCGTCGGCGCCGGCAGCGACACTCGCCGGCAGCGTCGCCTGGCTCAGGTCGCGGCGGTGGCCAGCATGGCGCTGCTGCCCTTCCTGGCGATCGGCACCTACCTCTCGGTGGGCTACAGCGAGGAGGTGTTCGCCGCCCGAGCCCCGGCGGGTCAGGCCATGCCCCCCCTGGTCCAGGAGGAGCCCAGCGACGAGGAGATGGTGCGCGAGTTCAGTCGCCTGGTAGAGGGGCTCCAGGCGCGCCTGGCCCAGAACCCCGATGACCTTCAGGGCTGGGTGCTGCTGGGGCGCACCCTCACCTTCCTCGACGAGTTCGAGGCGGCGGGGCGCGCGCTGCGCGAGGCGCTGCGCCACGGCGGCGACCGCGACCCCGAGGTGCTGATTCGCTACGCCGACGTGCTGGCGGAAATTGAAGGCAGCCTGGAGGGGGAGCCTGCGGCGCTCATCGAGCAGGCGCTGGCCATCGACCCCGAGCACGCCCAGGGGCTCTGGCTGGCCGGTACCCGGGCCTATCAGGTCGGCGCCCATGACGAGGCGCGCGCCTACTGGGAGCGCCTGCTGGCGGTGCTGCCGGAAGGCACCGCCGAGGCCGAGGTGATCCGCGGCAACCTGATGCAGCTGCAGCAGCCCTGATGGCGCCAGCGAGGAGGCCGAGATGACCTATCGCTTCAGCCGGGAGACCCTGCGGACGGTGCGCCAGGTGCCGCTCTTCGCCGGTCTTTCCGAGGAAACCCTGGGGCTGCTGGCCAGGGGGGCCCATGAGCGCTGCTGCGCTCGCGGCACCCGCCTCTTTGCCGAGGGTGAGCCCGCCGATCGCTTCTACGTGGTGCTCGACGGCTGGGTGAAGCTCTTCCGCGACAGCCCCGACGGCAGCGAGTGCCTGGTGGGGCTCTTCACCCGGGGGGAGTCCTTCGCCGAGGCGGCGATGTTCGATCGCCAGGGCTTTCCGGTGAACGCCAGCGTCGCCGAGGAGGCCCGGCTGATGATCTTCCCGGCCGAGCCCTTCCTGGACACCCTGTTCGAGCATCGCGACCTGACCCTCAACCTGCTGGCCAACCTCACCGGCATGCTGCGCTCCCTGGTGCTGCAGATCGATCAGCTCACCAACCAGTCGACCCACCAGCGGCTGGCGGCCTTCCTGCTCTCCCTCTGCCCCGATGACGCTGTTCGCACCACCGTCTGTCTGCCCTGCGACAAGATGCTGATCGCCGGGCGCCTGGGCATGAAGCCCGAGAGCTTTTCCCGGGCCCTGGCGCGCCTGCGTTCGTTCGGCGTGCGCTGCGAGCGCAACTGCGTCCATCTCGAGGACCTGCCGGCGCTGCGCCTGCTGGTCCGCGGGGGAGAGTCGCGTCCCCTGCCGGCCTGTCCTGGTCTCAATGGCACGCGGGTCTCCCACTTCCTTTCGTCGCCTCCCATGACATAAGTCAACGCGACGGTTTGCCACTTGACAGTGGTCAAGTGAGCAAAGAGGTAAAGCTGCTACTACTTATACGCAGGTGGAGGGTGTCACCGGGTTTGACTGGCTGCAGGCCCGGGCCTTGTGAGACTCCTTCCAGACCTTACCCCACGGGGAAACAGAGCGAGGCACGTTATGCACAAGAAAGCACTGAGCAAGGGAATCTTCGCCCTCAGCTTCCCGCTGGCCGCCATGATGGCGGGCGGCGTGCAGGCTGATGCACCGGAGATGACCGCCGAGGAGATGGACCGCGCCGGTAACATCTACTTCCAGCGCTGCGCCGGCTGTCACGGCACCCTTCGCGGTGGCGCGACCGGCCCCGGCCTGCTGCCGGAAGACACCATCGGCATGGGTCAGCGTCGTCTGGAGAGCATCATCACTCTGGGCACCGAAGGCGGTATGAACAACTTCGACGGTATCCTGGATCCCGAGGAGATCACCCTGATCTCCAAGTACATCCAGCAGCCTCCGGAAGAGCCGCCGGAGATGTCGCTCGCCGATATCCGCGAGACCTGGAAGATTATCGTGCCGGAAGAGGAGTGGCCGGATTCGCCCCAGCACGACCTCAACTGGGAAAACTTCATGGTCACCATCCTGCGTGACCGTGGCGCCATGGGCATCATCGACGGCGACACCAAGCAGCTCGTCACCGAGGCCGAGACCGGCTACGCCGTGCACGTGGCCAAGTCCAGCTCCGACGGCCGCTTCTGGTACGTCCAGGGCCGTGACGGCCGCCTCTCCAAGATCGACCTCTGGATGGATCCGCCCCAGGTGACCGCCGAGGTGTTCATCGGTATCGACGCTCGTGACGTGGCGGTGTCCAAGTACGGCGAGTGGGAGAACAAGTACGTCATCGGTGGCGGCTACTGGCCCCCCCACTTCGTGATCGCCGACGCCCACACCATGGAGCCGCTCAAGGTCGTCTCCACCCGCGGCTACAACACCAAGGGTGAGTATGTCCATGAGGCCCGGGTGGCGGCACTCTATGACACGCCCATGGCGCCCTCCTTCCTGGTCAACGTCAAGGAGACCGGGATGATCTGGCAGGTCGACTACAGCGACCTCGAGAACCTGCGCATCGACAAGATCGAGTCTGCCGAGTTCCTGCACGACGGCTTCTTCGACTCCACCGGTCGCTACTTCATGATCGCGGCCAACTTCAGCAATCGGATGGCCTTCGTCGATACCGTGGAGCGCAAGCTCGTCAGCCTGCTCGATACCGGTGCGATTCCGCACCCGGGGCCGGGCGCCAACTGGGTAGACCCGGAGTGTGGTCCGGTGGCTGGTACCACCCATCTGGGTGAAGGCCGCATGTCCTTCTGGGGCACCGATCCGGAGAACTATCCGGAACACGCCTGGCAGATCTGCGACATCGTCGAGACCGACGGCCCGGGGCTCTTCCTGCGCAGCCACCCGAACTCTCCGCACGTCTGGATCGACCAGTCCATGCACCCGGAGGCCGACGTCAACCAGTGGATCCAGGTCATGAACAAGGAGACGCGTGAGCTGACGCCGATTCACGTTGCCGACCGTCCCGCCGAGCATGATGCCGTTGCCCTGCACTTCGAGTACGACCAGTCCGGCGAAGAGGTGTGGGTCTCCATCTGGGCCCGCGGCCGCGGCCACCAGGAGGACGGCGCCATCGTGATCTTCGATGACAAGACCATGGAGGAGAAGGCTCGGGTCGAGAACCTCTACACGCCGACCGGCAAGTTCAACGTCTACAACCGCAAGGCGAAGTACAAGCACGGCTAAGCCGATCCGCCGGAGCGCCCCTGGGCGCTCCGGCTCCTTTTCCAGCCATTCGTGTCGTTCCGGAAACAGGCAGTCGGAGTGGCTGGGCAAGGGGCCGGACACCATAACGAAAGCAAGGCATCTCGAGAGCAGGCATCTGCTGTCATGACATTTTCGGGAGATTGACATGCTGAGGGAGCGACTGCGCAACTGGCGCAAGTTCACGATCATGGGGGCGTCGCTGGGGGCCGTGGCGGTCTTCTTCGTCGCCGGTATCCTCTTCTGGGGAGGCTTCAACACGGTGATGGAAGCCACCAACAACATGAAGTTCTGCAGCTCCGCCTGCCACGAGATGAGCTGGGTCTACGAGGAGTACAAGGACCGCCCCCACTACCACAACAAGTCGGGCGTCGGGGCCACCTGCTCCGACTGCCACGTGCCCGACGCCTGGGGGCCCAAGATGATCCGCAAGATCGAGGCCAGCCGCGAGGTATGGCACTGGATGCTGGGGACCATCAACACCAAGGAGAAGTTCGAGGGCAAGCGCCTGCAGCTGGCCGAGAACGTCTGGCGCTCCATGCTGCGCACCGACTCTCGCGAGTGCCGCAACTGTCACGACTGGTCCGCCATGGACCTGGAGCAGCAGCCGGCCCGCGCCTCTCGTGAACACGCCCGCGCCTTCGAGCAGGGCCAGACCTGCATCGAGTGCCACCAGGGCATCGCCCACGAGCTGCCCGAGGCCTGGGACGAGTCCGAGGTGTGGGCCGCCCGCTTCGAGCACGACGAGCCGGAGACCGATCTTGCCGAGCGCGGCGAGCCGGCAATGCCGCTGGAGGCCGAGGAGCTGGGCGAGGCCGTGGCCGCCGAAGGCGATATCGCCTCCACCCTGGCCTGGGATGAGGTGCCGGTGCTGGACGTGACCCTCTTCATGCCGGGCCAGGCCTCCATCGAGTGGATCCAGGACGGTAGCGAGCACGGCGGCGGTCGCGCCTTCAGCTTCGGCGATCGCTGCATCTGGTGTCACGCCGGCGAGGAGGCCGATATCGGCGCCCTGGCAACCAGTGCCGAGAAGATCGAGACCTATGACCTGGGCGACAAGCGCGGCCATATCCCGATGACGGTGCAGACCGCCTTCGACGACGACTATCTCTACATGCGCTTCCAGTGGGAAGACGCCGAGCATGCGCCGCTGCCCTTCGTCGATGGCGGCATGATGGACCCGGAGAACGAGATCAAGCTGACCGTCAGCTTCGCCGATGACCGCGTCGACATGGCCGACCGCGGCGGCTGCTGGGCCAGCTGCCACCACGACTCTACCTATATGCCCGATGCCCCCGACCAGGAGGCCCTGGAGCAGAGCGAGCTGGCCGAGCGCCTGGCGCTGATGGAGGGCGTGACCAAGTACCTCTCCGAGAGCCGGACCGAGATCGAGGTGCGCGGTCGTCGCGGCGCCGCCCGCGGCGGCTGGGACAAGCTCAAGGAGCAGGAGGAGATCGACGAGCTGTTCGGCGGCGGGGTCTACCTGGACATGGCGCGCTTCAAGAGCGGCAGCGAGCGCACCGAGTCCGGCTATATCCTCGAGCAGCGCCACTTCGACGAGAGCGAGGCGGTGGTGTTCAGCGCCGGCAAGGAGGACGGTATCTGGACCGCCTATATGACCCGCGCCCTGCGCACCGGTCAGCAGGGCGACAAGCCGCTCTCCCTGGACGGCAAGTACAACATCAACTTTGCGCTTCACGATGATCATGCCTCCTCTCGCTTCCACCATGTCTCCTGGCAGCACGGCCTGATGTTCGGTGCCGAGGAGGTGGACGAGGAGATGGTCGAGATCAACGCCATGCGCATCGAGCGCTGAAAGAAGGAGGTGGAATGAATCAAGCGAGGCAACTCCGCGGCTGGATCGGCGCCCTGGCGCCGGCCCTGCTGCTGGTCGCCGGGGCGGCCCTGGCCGCCCCGACCATCACCGGCTACGGCAGCGCCGAGTTCGGCATGTCGCCCGACGAGGTGCGCGAGCGCCTGATCGAGGATGGCGTGACCGACGTCAGCGAGGAGCAGACCGCCGACGGCGACCTGCTGATCGATGGCCGCCTGGGCGGCGACCCTGCGGTGGAGACCGACCTGCGCTATGTCTTCCCCGCGGGCAGTGAGCAGCTGGCGCTGGTGGTGGCCTTCCATCCCGAGGTGGACGATCACCCCGCGGTCAAGGAACGGCTGACGGCCGAGTACGGCCAGCCATGGGGGGAGGAGATGGCCGAGTGGTGGCTGGAGCAGCTTGCCGAGGGCATGCCGGCTACCCCGCTGGCCTTCACCGCCTGGGGCGGCGATGAGCAGCAGCGAGACCGCTTCGTGCGGCTGTGGACCTTCGAGGAGTACCTGACCGTGGAGTATCTGGATAACCGGCGGCTCTCCGGCCAGCCGTAGTCGCGGTCGCCATCATGCCCTACCTGGGGCCGCCCTTAGGGGCGGCCCCTTTATGCGTTGACACCCTGATCCGCTGATAGCGAGGAGTAACGAGATGAAGCCTACCGTTCTACTGGCCGCCGCCCTGCTGGCGGGAGCCGTCACCCAGGCCCAGGCGTCCGATCACGGCCACCACAGCCACCACGGCCATGCCCAGGGGGAGATGACGGAGTCCCGCCATGAGGTGCGTGGCATCTATCTGGGCTATGACGCCGAGGCGCACCGCATCAGCGTGGCCCACGAGGAGATCCCCGGGGTGATGCGTGCCATGCGCATGAACCTGCGCCTGGCCGAGGACGACGCGGCCCCCGGGCTTGCCGAGGGCGAGCGGATCCGCTTCACCATGACGGGCAAGGTGAAGGAGGGCATGACCTGGTATGCCGATGCCATCGAGGCGCTGCCGGCCGACACCGAGCTCGAGCTGCCGGAGGGGCTGCGCGAGATGATCGGCCACTGAGCCGCCCTCTCAGGCGATGGTGTGCTTCTTCATGCGGTAGAGGAGGGTATCCCGGGTCAGCCCCAGCAGGTCGGCGGCCCGGGTGCGGTTGCCCCCGGTCTGGGCCAGTGCCTGACGAATCAGCTCGATCTCCAGCGCCTCCAGGCTCAGGCCGCAGGAAGGCAGCTGCCAGCCTCCGCCGGTTGCCGGCGTTGCCAGGGGCGCCAGCCACCCCTCGGGGAGGCTCTCCGGCGTCAGGGTCTGGCCGTGCAGCAGGACCACGCAGCGCTCCACCAGGTTGCGCAGCTCGCGGACATTGCCCGGCCAGGGATAGGCGGCCAGGCGCCTGAGCAGCGCCGGGGTGAAGGTGGGAGCCTCCACGCCGTGGCGACCCGCCAGCTCGCGGCAGAAGCGCTTGACCAGCAGCGGCACGTCGCCGTCCCGCTCGCGCAGGGGTGGCAGCTCCAGGGGGATCACGTGAAGCCGGTAGAAGAGGTCGGCGCGGAAGGTGCCGGCTTCCACCCGGGCGCGCAGGTCCTGATGGGTAGCGGCAAGAATGCGCACGTCTACCCGCTCGGCCCGGTCCGCTCCCAGGGCCTGACACTCGCCGTTTTCCAGGAAGCGCAGCAGCTTGCCCTGGGCCGCCAGGGGCAACTCGGCGACCTCGTCCAGGAAGAGGGTGCCGCCGTGGGCCTGCTGGACCCGGCCGCGCTTGTCGGCCTGGGCGCCGGTAAAGGCCCCGCGGCGGTGGCCGAAGAGCTCCGACTCGACGAGGTCCACCGGAATGGCGGCGCAGTTGAGCGTGACCCAGGGGGCCCCGGCGCGGCGACTCTCGCGGTGTACCAGGCGCGCCATCAGCTCCTTGCCGGTGCCGCTCTCGCCGAGAATCAGCACCGTGGCGTCGGTGGCGGCCACCAGGCGAGCAGAGCGCACCACGCTCTGCAAGGCGGGTGACTCGCCGATAAGCTCGGCGGCGAGCATCTTGTGCTCCTGGGCTTGCGTCATGACACTCCCCACTGGGTGATCAGCAGCGGCACGGGGGCCAGGGCGATGATGGCCAGCCCGGCCAGCCGGCGGATAGCGGGATGGCGCAGGGTGGCGGCTACGCGGCTCGCCATCACCCCCACCGTGAACAGCATGGGCAGGGTGCCCAGCCCGAAAAAGAGCATGAAGAGCCCGCCGCGCAGGGCGCTCTCCGTGGTCATCCCGTAGAGCAGCGCCGAGTAGACCAGCCCGCAGGGCAGCCAGCCCCAGACCAGCCCGAATCCCCAGGCCTGCGTCAGGCGCCGCACCGGCAGCAGCCGACGCCCCAGCGGCTCCAGGCGCCGCCATAGCGGCCGCCCCAGCGACTCGATGCGCGAAAAACGGGGAAACCAGCCGGCGATATGCAGCCCCACGGCCACCAGGAAGAGCATGCCCAGACTGCCCATGACCAGGCGGTCCGGCGTGCCCACCAGGCCCATCAGCCAGCCGGCGCTGGCGGCCACCAGCACCCCGGCCACCACGTAGCTGGTGATCCGGCCCAGGTTGTAGGCCAGGTTGAAGGCCATCAGCCAGCGGGGCTGGCGGCGAACCTCGGGGGAGAGGCTGAAGGTGAGGGCCCCGGCGATGCCGCCGCACATCCCCAGGCAGTGGGTGCTGCTGAGCAGTCCCAGCAGGAAGGCCACGGTCCATTCGGCCGGCATCGGCAAGGGTCTCCTGAACGCTTCGGCTTACCGGGTGTGAGTCCTGAGTTGGCCCTGATTCTATCGCACTGGCCGCGGCAGGTCCTCGGGGCGAGGAGGCGATATATGGCGGGGTGCCATGCATCAACAGGAGAGCTCGATATAGGGTTATGCCTCCGATCCTGGCACGGAAGGTGCATAGGCTAGGTACCGTTTCGTTGACGTGCTTCGCCCCCTTTTCAGGGGGCTTTCTTTTGTCCGCCACGCCGCCCACCCGGGCCCGGCGGGCTGCGTGGCGGCTGCGCAGCGACGCCTCGGGGAGCCGGATGTCGACCCGGGCGGGGCGGCCGGCTGTGGCATATGCCACAGCCGGTGGGCCAAATGCCCCTCCCAGAGGTGCCCGGCGGGCGATGTCTCCTCCTCCTGACCCCTGCCGCGCGTGGAAGAGGCGCGATGGCACATTAATTGCTCATTAAGCCGTGTCTACAGGAACCTCAGGGAACAGGATTGATGTCGCACGCCTCTCGCTTTCTCCGCACCGGCCTGGCGGCCGCCGTCTCGCTGGCCGCCTGGCAGGCCGCCGCCGCCGAGCCCGCCATGTCGACCATGGTGATCACCGCGCCGGCCATGACCGACCCCTACCGGGTCTCCACCGCTGCCCGCACGCCGCAGCTGCCGCTGCCCGCCGCCGACGGTGGCGCCTTCCTCAAGTCGGTCCCCGGCTTCAGCGTCAGCCGCAAGGGGGGCACCAGCGGCGATCCCGAGCTGCGCGGCCTGGGCGGCTCGCGGCTCAATATCCTGGCTGATGGCGCCAATATTCTAGGGGGCTGCGGGGGGCGCATGGACCCGCCAACCGCCTATATCTTCCCCCAGGCCTATGACCGGGTCGAGGTGATCAAGGGGCCCCAGAGCGTGCGCTACGGCGTGGCTCCGGCCGGGGTGGTGCGCTTCGAGCGCGACAAGCCCGAGCTGAGCGAGTCCACCGTGGAGGGCTTCGCCAGTACCACCCTGGGCAGCAACGACCGCTTCGATCTGGTGGGCGATATCACCGCCGGCAATCGGGAGGGCTATGTGCGCCTGATCGGCACCCTCTCCGACCAGGACAACTACGAGGACGGGGACGGCGAGGAGGTGCACTCGAGCTACAACCGCTGGAGCGGTACCGCCATCGTCGGCTGGACCCCCGACCCCGATACGCGCATCGAGCTTGCCTTCGACCGCAGCGACGCCGAGGCGGCCTACGACGACCGGGGAATGGACGGCACCGAGTTCGACCGTACCGGCTATACCCTGACCGCCAGCCGCCGGGACATCACCCCCTGGCTCGACGAGGTGGAGCTGCAGCTCTACTACAACGACGTCGACCACGTGATGGACAACTACACCCTGCGCCAGCCGCCGGGCATGCCGATGGTACAGAACCCGGACCGCCGTACCCTGGGCGGGCGCCTGGCCGCCGAGCTGGAGCTGGCGCCCGCCACTCGGATGGCGGTGGGGATGGACTATGCCGAGAACGAGCACCGTTTCCGGAGTGCCGGCGGCATGCAGGCCTTCGCCTACCGCGACCTGCCGCGCCAGGAGGTGGCGCGCTTCAAGGACTACGGCGTCTTCACCGAGGTTGAGCAGGAGCTCTCCGAACGCAGCTGGATCACCCTGGGCCTGCGCGTGGATCGCAGCGAGGCCGAGGCGCGCAGCGCCGACGGCTTTGCCCGCCTCGAAGGCTTCGGCGGAGCAAAACGGGGAGAAACCTCACGCTCGACCCTGTGGAGCGGCTTCGCCCGCTACGAGTACGCCCTGGAGCCCCAGCCGCTGAGTCTCTTCGCCGGGGTGGGGCGCGCCGAGCGTGCCGGGGACTTCTGGGAGCGCCGTCGGGTCTTCGACCTGGAGACCGAGACCCTGACTCAGCTGGATACCGGGGCCAGCTGGCACGGCGACAGGCTCAGCGCCAACCTGTCGCTCTTCCATGGCTGGTATGACGACTACATTTTGGTCACCGAAGGGGGCCGGAGTGCTGATAACGTGGATGCCAGGACCTATGGCCTCGAGGCCGATATGCGCCTGCGGCTCACCGACAGCTGGGGCCTGACCTCGACCCTGGCCTGGGTGCGCAGCAACAACACCAGCGAGGATCGCCCGCTGGCCCAGACCCCGCCGCTGGAGGCAACCCTGGGCCTCGACTATGCCCGGAATGCCTACTTCGGCGGCGTGCTGCTGCGCGGCGTGGCTCGCCAGGACCGCATCGCCGAGGGGCAGGGCACCATCTACAGCCTGGATACCAGGGAAACCCCTGGATTCGCCACCGTTTCCGCCTATGGCGGCCGTGAGCTGTTCGGCAATACCACCCTGACCCTTGGGGTCGACAACCTCTTCGGTCGCACCTACGCCGAGCATATCCAGAACGGCAGCGCCGACCTGGGGGCCTCCGCCCAGCCGGTCAACGAGCCGGGCCGCATCGTCTGGGCCAACCTGACCACCCGCTTCTAGCCGTCCCCGGGCCCGAGGCAGGCGCCCCGCCCTCCGAAAGGAGGGCGGGGCGCCGTCGTTTTCGCCTCGCGCGTGTCTTTCAGCCGAGGTCGTCCAGGCACTGCTGCCGGGCGCGGGCCATGGCCTCGGCGGCACCCTCCAGGGAGAACACCATGAACCAGGGATCGTCCTCGCCGCGCATCAGGCGCAAGCGAAGGGTCTCGCCGCTGGCCATCTCCTCCAGCAGCAGCGCCTGCTCCTCGAGGAAGAGCTGCACGTAGAAGCCGCTGTCACCGCGCTCGGTGATGAACTCCGCCTCGCCGCCGTGGATCGTCTCGTGGTCCACCCGCAGGTCGGCGGGCACGCGGTTGACCACCCGGCTCTCCGGCTGGCGCTCGCCCAGGTCCACGCGCAGCTCCAGCCAGGGCCGTTCGCAGGCCCCGGGGGTGACGTTGACGCTGAACAGGGAGTCGCTGTAGCTGCTGCCCTCCAGGGCACGATAGTGGCGCTCCTCGCCCAGCGTCAGGGTCAGCGACTGCCACTGGCCGTGGGTCTCGGCATCGACGGTGTTGTAGATGGCGGCGCTGGCGCTGGCGGTGGTCATCAGGGTGGCCAGCAGCACGGCGGCGGGCGGGATGGGCTTGGGCATCGGCGGGCTCCTCGGGGCGAGGCCATGATGGTAGCACCCCGGCGCGCGGTGGTTGATGCCGACGCGGTGCCCGGCTGCCGGCGCCCCTACTCCAGAGTGGTGAAGTAGGCCGCCAGGTCGGCGATCTCCTGCTCGCTCAGGCTGCGGGTCATGCGCTTGAGCAGGTGGCCGCGCTCGCCGGCCTGGAGCGCCTGCATGCCGGCCGTGAACACCTCGGGGTCGAGGCCGGCGATGCTGGGATAGCGGGAGATGTTGCTGCGGCCATCGTGGCCGTGGCAGCCGGTACAAAGCGAGGCCAGCTCGGCACCCCGGTCGGGGTCGCCCTCGGCAGACGCGCGCTCGGCAAGGGCCGCCGGGGCGGCGAGGGTCAACAGGAGGGCCAGGGCGGCCGAGGGGATGATCGACATGACCCGCTCACTCCATCGAGGGAACCTGGGTCCAGTCTAGGCGGGCCGGCAGAGAGTGCTCTTGATGCAAGTCATGCCGGGCTCGCGCTCAGTCGAAGTCGCGGCTCGGCAGCAGCCAGTCGTCACTCGGGCGGTGGCCGGCCTGCTCCGCCTGCTGGTACTGGACCACCATCTCGTCGGTGATGGCGGCGAGGGCCTCGTCAACGCTGGGGTGGTCGTCGCTGTTCTCGAAGGAGGGCTCGGCCTGCAGCGGCGTCTGCAGGTAGTGGCTCTGCTCGCAGGTGACGCGCTCGCTGCCGGCCTCGCGATAGCAGCGGATGCGGATCGGCGCGGGGATCTTGCCGAGCTGGAAGTTCATCTCGGTGACCAGGAAGCGCTGCTGGTGAATCAGGGGGTGGCGGATGGCAGCCGGGGTGTCCATGGGCGTGAGTCTCCTGGGGGTGAGCCGAGCCCGCCCGGAAGGGCGTCCCGGTCAACATAGCACCCGACTCACAGGGGGAAAAGGCGAATACCTTGATCTGGGTGCGTTGTCGGGCCCGGCAAACTATCCCATGCTTCACCCTTAAAGAGGTTTTCCGGATGCATATTATGCGCCGGCCTGACTGAACCGGAGTGGAGCGTCTCGTGACAAGTTTTCTGCGACCCTGGCTGTTGACCCTGGCGCTGCTGATGGCCGTCGTGGTGTCGAATGCGGCCCTGACGACGCCGGCCCAGGCGGCCGAGTGGCTGCCGGTGGTGTTCCCCGAGGCGGATGCGGTAGGCGAGCCCATCGAGGAGCCGCCGGTGCTGCCGGTGCTGCGCGATGGCGAGACCGTTGGCTATGTCTTCGAGACCAACGATATCGCGCCGATTCCCGCCTACTCCGGCCACCCGGTCAACATGCGGGTCGGCATGGCGATGGATGGCCGCATCACCGGGGTCGAGGTGCTCGACCACTCCGAGCCGATCATGTTGGTGGGGATTCCCGAGACGGTGCTCGACGACTTCGTCGAGCAGTATGCCGGCAAGTCGGTGCGCCAGAAGGTCCGCGTGGGTCTGTCGCGTCAGCGGCGCGAGGGCTATGAGCATGTGGACGCCATCTCCGGCGCCACCGTCACCGTGGTGGTGATGGGCGAGGGGATCATGCGCTCGGCGCGGCAGGTGGCCCGGGAGCTGGGCATTCTCGAGGCCGGCGTGGCCGAGCCCGCCACCGTGCGTGAAGAGGTCTTCGAGGAGGCGAGCTGGGACGAACTGGTGGAGGAGGGAGCCATCGGCCACCTCTCCCTGACCCGCGGCGAGGTGGACGAGGCCTTCATCGGCACCGCTGCCGAAGGCGTCGAGGCGGCCCCGGAAGGGCGCGAGGACGAGACCTTCATTGACCTCTATTTCGCCTACCTCAACGTGCCCACCGTGGGCCGCAACCTCCTCGGCGAGCGCCAGTTCGAGCAGCTGATGGAGGGGCTTGCCGAGGGCGAGCACGCCCTGGCGATCATGGCCAACGGGCGCTACTCCTTCAAGGGCTCCGGCTTCGTGCGCGGCGGCATCTACGATCGCATCATGATTCACCATGGCGGGCGCACCGACCAGTTCCACGATGCCGACATGCGCCGCCTGTGGGGCGTCGAGGCCGAGGGCGCGCCGCGTTTCTCCGAACGCGATATCTTCATCCTGCGCGAGGAGACCCGCTTCGACCCGGGCCAGCCCTGGGAGCTGGAGCTGCTGGTGCGCCGCCAGGTGGGGGCCCTGGACACCGAGTTCGCCGGCTTCGACGCCGAGCTCAAGGTGCCCGAGCGCTTCCTGGTGATTCCCGAGCCCGTCGCCGACGCCATGCTCGACGACGAGACGCGCCCGCTGTGGGTCTCGGTGTGGGAAGACCGCGTCATGCATATCGTGGTGCTGGGCGCCGGCCTCGTCCTGCTCACCTTCATCCTGCTGTTCCAGGACTGGCTGGCCAGGCGGCCGCGCCTGCTGCACACGATCCGCTACTCCTTCCTGGTCTACACCGTGGTCTTCATCGGCTGGTACGCCCTGGCCCAGCTCTCGGTGGTCAACATTCTCACCTTCGCCAACGCCCTGTTCACCGACTTCCAGTGGTCCACCTTCCTGATGGATCCGATGATGTTCATCCTCTGGAGCTTCGTGGCGGTCACCCTGCTGCTGTGGGGGCGCGGCGTCTACTGCGGCTGGCTGTGTCCCTTCGGCGCCATGCAGGAGCTGATCAGCGCGGTGGCCCTGAAGTTCAAGGTGCCGCAGTTCGAGCTGCCCTTCGCGGTCCACGAGCGGCTCTGGGCGCTCAAGTACATCATCCTGCTGGGGCTGTTCGCCCTCTCCCTGCAGTCCCTGGGCCAGGCCGAGATCTACGCCGAGGTGGAGCCCTTCAAGACCGCCGTGCTACTCAAGTTCCAGCGTGAGTGGGGCTTCGTGTTCTACGCGGTGCTGCTGCTGGTGATCAGCGCCTTCAACCACAAGTTCTACTGCCGCTATGTCTGCCCGCTGGGCGCCGGCCTGGCGATCCCCGCGCGCATCCGCCTGTTCGACTGGCTGCGCCGCCACAAGGAGTGCGGCAAGCCCTGCCAGATCTGCGCCAACGAGTGCCATATCCAGGCGATCCATCCCGACGGCCGGATCAACCCCAACGAGTGCCACTACTGCCTGGACTGCCAGGTGACCTATCACAACGACCGCAAGTGCCCGCCCATGGTGGTGCAGCGGAAGAAGCGCGAGAAGGCGACCCGGCTGAGCAGCAAGGTGGCCGAGAGCCGGCGGATTCCCGCTGCCGAGGTGTCCGGAGACGGTGCCTGAGGCGGCTGCCGAGCAGTGAACCGGGAGCCGCCTCGGCCACGGCCGAGGCGGCGACGGAAGCAGAAGGCCGGCCGCAGAGTCGGCATCGCAAGAAAGCGACAACGAAACGGAGAAGCGTCATGAGCGACAAGCATAAGGGTGACAAGCCCACCGGTACCGTCAACGAGGGGCGCCGCCGCTTTCTGGCGGGCAGCGCCGCGGTAGGAGCGGTCAGCATGGCCGGCGCCGCCGGCGTGGCGGGCGTGGGCGCGATGACCCGCAGCCAGCCGGCCCAGGCGGCCAGCCACGGCAGCGCCGCCAATATCCATGTGGCACCGGGTGAGCTCGATGAGTACTACGGCTTCTGGAGCGGCGGCCACAGCGGCGAGGTACGCGTCTACGGCGTGCCCTCCATGCGCGAGATCATGCGCATCCCCGTGTTCAACCACTGCTCGGCCTCCGGCTGGGGGATGACCAACGAGTCCAAGCGCATCATGGGCGACAGCCACCGCTTCACCAACGGCGATGCCCACCACCCCCATATCAGCTACACCGACGGTAGCCACGACGGGCGCTACCTGTTCATCAACGACAAGGCCAACACCCGCGTCGCCCGGATCCGCCTGGACGTCTTCAAGACCGACGCCATGGTGACGGTGCCCAACGTCCAGGCCATCCATGGCCTGCGCCTGCAGAAGGCCCCGCGCTCTGGCTATGTGTTCGCCAACGGCGAGTACATGATCCCGCAGCCCAACGATGGCCGCGATATCAACGACCCGTCGAAGTACTACACCCTGTGGAATGCCATCGACGCCGATAGCATGGAGGTGAAGTGGCAGGTGATGGTGGATGGCAACCTGGACAACATGGACGCCGACTACACCGGCAAGTACGCCGCCGCCACCTGCTACAACTCCGAGGGCGCGGTGGACCTGGCCGGCAAGATGCGCGCCGATCGCGACTGGGTGACCGTGTTCAGCATCGAGCGCATCGAGGCGGCGGTGGCCGAGGGCAACTACATGACCATCGGCGACTCCGATGTGCCGGTGGTGGACGGCCGCAAGAGCTCCGACCTCAACGTGACCCGCTACGTGCCGGTGCCGAAGAACCCCCACGGCCTCAATACCTCCACCGACGGCAAGTACTTCATCGCCGCCGGCAAGCTGTCGCCCACCGTGTCGATGATCGAGATCGCCAAGCTCGACGACCTCTTCGAGGGCAACCTCGACGACGAGCGCGACGTGATCGCCGCCGAGCCGGAACTGGGCCTCGGGCCGCTGCACACCACCTATGACGGCCGCGGCAACGCCTACACTACCCTGTTCATCGACAGCCAGGTGGTGAAGTGGAACATGGAAGACGCCGTGCGCCACTACAACGGCGAGGACGTCGAGTACATCCGTCAGAAGATCGACGTCCACTACCAGCCGGGCCACAACCATGCGACCCTCTCGGAGTCCAAGGATGCCGATGGTAAGTACCTGTTCTCGCTGAACAAGTTCTCCAAGGACCGCTACCTGCCGGTGGGCCCGCTGCATCCCGAGAACGATCAGATGATCGATATCTCCGGCGACGAGATGGTGCTGCTCCACGACACCCCGACCTTCGCCGAGCCCCACGATGCGGTGATCATCCGCCGCGACCAGATCCAGACCAAGCAGGTCTGGGATCGCGACGACCCCTACTTCGCCGAGACCATCCGGCAGGCCGAAGAGGATGGCGTCAATGTCGAGACCGACAACACCATCATCCGCGACGGCAACAAGCTGCGGGTCTACATGACCTCGGTAGCGCCCAACTTTGGCATCACCGAGATCCCGGCCAAGGTGGGTGACGAGATCACCGTGACCATCACCAACCTCGATCGCATCGAGGACCTCTCCCACGGCTTCTGCGTCGTGGACCACGGGGTGAGCATGGAGATCAGCCCGCTGCAGACCGCCTCGATCACCTTCACGGCCGACAAGCCCGGGGTGTTCTGGTACTACTGCAACTGGTTCTGCCACGCGCTGCACATGGAGATGGTCGGCCGCCTGCTGGTCGAGCCGGCCTGATGTTGCGGCAATAGTCCATCGGCAGCACCTGCCGGGTCGGCGCCCCGCGCCGGCCCGGCAGGCCCCTTCGACAGGCAGAGACCACCATGCAAGCAAGATGGCTGCTCCCCTTTCTTCTCCTGCTGCTGCCGAGTCTCGCCCCGGCCGCCGAATGGCGGGCCGTGCCCGGCGAGACCCCCCTGCAGCAGGTGCTGGAAGCCGCCGCGCCCGGTGATACGGTGCGGGTGGCCGAAGGCGTCCACCTCGGCAATTTCGTGATCGAGGTGCCCCTTACCCTGGTCGGCGAGCCCGGGGCCATCCTCGACGGGCAGCGAAGCGGCAGCGTGCTGACCGTGGCCGCCCCCGGTGCCACGGTGCGCGACCTGCACATCCGCGAGGACGGTGCCAACATCACCGACATCGACAGTGGCATCTTCGTGGCCCGCGAGGCCGAAGGCGCCGTCATCGAGAACAACCGCATCGAGGCCCGCGGCTTCGGCATCTGGCTCGATGCCGTGCCCGATGTGAAGGTGATCGGCAACCGCATCAGCGGCGATACCTCGCTGCGCTCCCAGGACCGTGGCAACGGCCTGCAGCTCTACAACGTCACCGGTGCCGAGATCCGCGACAACGAGGTGTGGGAGGCCCGCGACGGCATCTACATCGACGTCAGCAACGACAACCGGCTGATCGGCAACCTGCTGCGCGACCAGCGCTACGGCGTGCACTACATGTTCTCCCAGAACAACGTGGTGCGCGACAACGTCACCCGCAACAACCGCCTGGGCTATGCGCTGATGCAGTCGCGCCACCTGGAGGTCGTCGGTAACCGTTCCGAGCGCGATCAGAACTACGGCTTCCTGATGAACTTCATCGTGCACTCGGTGATCGCCGAGAACGTCGCCATCGAGGCCCAGCGCGGCGGCATGGCGGCGGCACCCGATGGCCATGCCATCAGCGGCAGCGAGGGCAAGGCGCTGTTCGTCTACAACTCGCTGTTCAACGAGATACGCGACAACCTCTTCGCGCGCACCGAGATCGGCATCCACATGACCGCCGGCTCCGAGGACAACGAGTTCCACGGCAACGCCTTCGTCGGCAACGAGACCCAGGTGAAGTATGTGGCGCTGCGCGAGCAGGAGTGGTCCTTCGAAGGGCGCGGCAACTACTGGAGCGACTACCTGGGCTGGGACCTGAGCGGTGACGGCCTGGGCGATATCCCCTACGAACCCAACGACTCGGTGGATCGCCTGATCTGGACCTACCCCATGGCCAAGATCCTGATGAACAGCCCGGCGGTGCAGGTGCTGCGCTGGGTGCAGCGCGAGTTCCCGATCCTGCGCCCTCCGGGCGTACGCGACAGCCATCCGCTGATGGCCCTTCCCGACTGGATGGCGGAGATAGTGCAATGACCCAACCCGTGATCGAGATGCGCTCGGTCGGCAAGCGCTTCGGCAAGCTGACCGCTCTCGACGAGGTGAGCCTGACCCTGGGCGAGGGCGAGGTGCTGGGCCTGATGGGCCACAACGGCGCCGGCAAGTCCACCTCCATGAAGCTGATCCTCGGCCTGATCCGGCCGACCAGCGGTGAGCTCCGGGTGTTCGGCCACGACCCCGGCGGTGCCGCGGCCAACGATCTGCGCCTGAGCCTGGGCTACCTGCCCGAGAACGTGCAGTTCTACGAGCAGCTCTCGGGCTTCGAGGTGCTCGACTACTTCGCCCGCCTCAAGCGCATCGGCCACGGTGTCGTCGAGCCGCTGCTGGAGCGCGTGGGCCTGGGCCATGCCATGCACCGCCGGGTGAAGACCTACTCCAAGGGCATGCGCCAGCGCCTTGGCCTCGCCCAGGCGCTGATCGGCGAGCCGCGTCTGATGCTGCTCGACGAGCCCACCGTGGGGCTGGACCCCATGGCCACCCGCGACTTCTACGGCATGGTCGACGAGCTGCGCGGCCGCGGGGTCAGCGTGATCCTCTGCTCCCACGTGCTGCCCGGGGTGGAGCGCCATATCGACCGCGCGGCGATCCTGGGCCAGGGGCGCATGCTCGCCTCGGGCAGCATCGATGAGCTGCGCGAGGCCGCCGACCTGCCGCTGGTGATGCGCCTGCGCACCACCCGGGCCGCGGAGAGCCTCGCCGAGTCGCTGCGGCCTCACGGGGTGCTGGCCCGCGTGACGGGGGATGGCCGAATCGAGCTCAAGGTGCCGGTGCGTGCCAAGCTGGCGGTGCTGCGCAGCCTGATGGCCGACCCCGAGACCGCCGACCTGGACCTGGAGCCGCCCACCCTGGAGTCGCTCTATGCCCACTTCGACGGCACCATCCGCAACCGCGGGGCGGCCGAGCCGGCCCCGGCGGCGACCCTCGACGCCCAGCAGGGAGTGAGCGCATGAGAAACCTGATGATCGTGGCCGGCAAGGAGTTCCGCGACGGCCTGCGCAACCGCTGGGTGCTGGCGATCACCCTGGTATTCGGCCTGCTGGCCATCGGCCTGGCCTACTTCGGCGCCGCGGCCTCCGGCCAGGTGGGCTTCACCCGGGTCTCCACCACCATCGTCAGCCTGTCGAGCCTGGCGGTGTTCCTGATTCCGCTGATCGCCCTGATGCTGGCCTACGACAGCATCGTCGGCGAGGACGAGCAGGGCACTCTGCTGCTGCTGCTCACCTACCCCATGAGCCGGGTCGAGATCCTCGCCGGCAAGTTCCTCGGCCATGCGGCGATCCTCGGCGTCTCCACCCTGGTGGGCTTCGGCGTGGCCGGCGCGGTGATCGCCGCCTTCGGCAGCGTGGAGCTGCTCGGCGAGCTGGTGGCGGCCCTAGCGCTCTTCATCCTCTCGGCGATGCTGCTGGGCTGGGCCTTCATCGGCTTCGCCTACCTGATCAGCGTCAGCGTGGCGGAGAAGTCACGCGCGGCGGGCATCGCTCTGGTGGTGTGGTTCTTCTTCGTCATCGTCTACGACCTGGCGCTGCTGGGGGTGCTGGTGGGCACCGGCGGCCAGGTCAGCGAGGGGCTCTTCCACTACCTGCTGCTGCTCAACCCCACCGACATTTTCCGCATCGTCAACCTGACCTTCTTCGAGGCGGCGCGGACTCAGGCGGGGCTGGCCTCCATCGGCGCCGATGCGGCCTTCCACCCGGTGCTGCTGCTGGGCGCCCTGCTGGCCTGGGTGGCGGTGCCACTGGGCCTGGCGCTGTGGATCTTCCGCCGCCGCGAGATCTGACAAGGAAACCGACCCATGCTGACACGCAGGAAGTTCATCATCGTGCTGGGGGGCGTGACCCTGGCAGGGCTTGCCGGCTGCGGCGGCGAGGAGGAGGTGGCCGCGGCCTGCGAGCCGCGCCCCTTCCGCGACGACGACGAGTGCGCGGTATGCGGGATGTTCATCGCCGAGTTTCCGGGCCCCAAGGCCCAGGCCTGCCTGCGCGACGGGCGGCTGCTGACCTTCTGCTCCACCTCGGACATGTTCGTTTGGCTGCTGCAGCCCGACTCGGTGCCCCAGCTGCACCAGGCCTTCGTCCACGACATGGGCATCACCGACTGGGACCACCCCTCGGACGACGCCTTCATTCCTGCCGATGTGGCGGTCTATGTGACCGAGCACCCGGTGTTTGGCGCCATGGGCCCGACCCTGGCCTCCTTCGGCAGCGAGGAGGCGGCCCGGGCCTTCATGGCGGAGCACGACGGGCGGCTACTTCGCTTTGATGAGATCGATATCCAGGTGCTCAACGATCTGGCCCGGGCGCATATCGAGCGGATGATGTAGATAGCGCCGGGCGGCTGCCCGGCCCGGAAACGCAGCGCCCCCGGCAGCCTGGCTGCCGGGGGCGCTTCTGGTCGGGTGCCTGCCCTGCGGCTTAAAGCACCGGTTCGAGCATGAAGTCCACCGCGGCCTTCACCTCCTCGTCGCTGAGGTTGGTGAAGCCGCCGCGGGCCGGCATGGCCTGGAAGCCGTTGATGGAGTGGTCGTAGAGGGTCTCCATGCCCTGCTCCAGGCGCGGGGCCCAGGCGGCCTCGTCGCCCTTGATGGGCGCGCCGGCGGCACCGGTCATGTGGCAGGCCATGCAGGCCTGGTTGTAGATCGCCTCGCCGTCGGGCTCGGCCTGGACGGCGGCCGAGAGGGCCAGGGCGGCGACGCCAGACAGGGTGAGGGTAGCCAGTCGCTTCATGAACATGTCTCCAGAATGCATCTTTAGGCGGTGAAAAAATCGGATGCCGCCGATGCCTCCGATGTCTGGGCCCATGATGGCGCAGGGCGCCGTGGGCAGCCATGACCCATGTCATGGCAAAACGCACTTTCAAGCATCGCCGACGCCGCCCGGCAGCGCAAGCCGGCGGCCGTCAGGAGGCCAGCGGCGGGGTGCTGCCGGCCTTGCTGGCCAATGGCTCGATTCTCAGCAGCTCGACCAGCTGCGGCTGCTGGGGGCCCAGCATGTCGGCCAGGGTGTACTTGTCGAGCACGGCGAGAAAGGCACGCAGCGCCTCGGCCAGGATCGGCTTGAGCCGGCAGGCCGGGGTGATCTTGCACTCGTTGCTGTCGCCGAAGCACTCCACCAGCTCCAGGTCATTCTCGGTATCGCGCACCAGCCTGCCCAGGCGGATCTCCTCGGGGGCCTTCTTGAGCAGCAGGCCGCCGTTCTTGCCGCGAATAGCGGTGATGTAGCCCTTGTGGCTCAGGTCCTGGACCACCTTCATCAGGTGGTTGCGGGAGACATCGAAGCTGGTGGCGATCTCATGGATCGTGGATCGCGCTTCCCCCTTCGCCGCCAGGTAGATCAGCACGCGAATGGAGTAGTCGGTAAAGCGGGTCAGGTGCATACGAGGGCTGCCACCTCTCTGCTTGATATTAGTCAAACTTGATAAGATAAGACGCTTCTATTCTATCAGTTTATCGCTCGTTGCCGTGAGGGCGCCATCGCCTGCGGCATCGGGTCGCGTCAGCAGGAAGCCTGCCACGCCGCAGAACAGCAGCCCGGTCAGTGCCAGCACGGCGGGCGCCGCGCCGCCGACCCACAGCACCAGCCAGCTCATCAGCAGCAGCACCAGCGCCAGCCGCTTGGCCCGGCGCGGCACCGCGCGCTGCTCCCGCCAGGCGTGCAGGGTGGGGCCCAGGCGCGGATGCGCGTGCAGCCATCGGGCCAGCCGCGGGGAGCCCTTGGGGGCGGCCCAGGCCGCCACCAGCAGGAAGGGCGTGGTGGGCAGCAGCGGCACTACCAGGCCGGCGGTGCCCAGGCCGATGCAGCCATAGGCCAGCCCGCTCCAGGCGATACGCGAGACCGGGTGTGTCATGCAGAACCTCCCCCGTGGCGGCGATGCTCAATAAATAGTATTTTACATGCATGTTAAAGAGTGACGCAAAGCCTTCCGTGAATCGCCCCGGGAGAACCGCTTCCACCGTTCCGGCCTGGCGCTGGCTCTTCCCGCTGGCGGCCCTGCACGCGGCCCTGCTGGTGCCGCTTTCCCTGCTGTCACTCTATCACCTGCAGGAGGTGCCGCTGCTGGCCTCCCCTGCGGCACATGGTCGCGAGCTGCTGTTCGGCTTCGCCCTGGCGGTGATCGCCGGCTACCTGCTGGGGCCGCTCAACCAGCGCTGGCTCTGGCTACTGGGCGGCCTCTGGCTGGCGGCACGCCTGGGCGGCCTGCTGTGGCCCGTCGCCCTGCCGGTGATCCTGGCCGATGGGGCCTTCGTGCTGCTGCTCGGCTGGCGCCTGGTGCCGCGCTTCATCGCCGCCAAGAAGTGGCGCAACCGGGTGCTCTCGCCGCTGCTGGGCCTGCTCTGCCTGCTGGCCCTGGTCACCCTGGTCTGGCGCCACCTGGGCGCCATGCCGACCACGGCGCTGGTGATGCATCAGGGGGTGCTGTGGCTGGTGCTGCTGATGGTGTTCATGGGCGGGCGGGTGCTGGCGCCGGCGGTGAACGGCCACCTGATGGCGAGCCGGCGCCAGGCCGGGGCGGGGGTCCAGCCGCGCCTCGAGGCGGCGCTGATCGTGCTGCTCGGGGTGACGCCGTTGCTGATGCTGTGGCCGCCGCTGCGGCCGCTGGCCGCGGGGCTGGTTCTGGCGGCCGGGCTGCTGGTGCTGTGGCGACTATGGCGCTGGCGGCCCTGGGCCTGCCGCGGGCGACCCGACCTGCTGGGGCTCATGGTGGGCTACGCCTGGCTGGGGGTGGGCCTCTTGCTGCTGGCCCGGGCCTGGTGGCAGCAGCCCCACGCCAGCGCCACCCTGCACGCCTTCACCATCGGGGCGCTCGGCACCCTGGCCTCCGGCATCATGCTGCGCCAGGCGATCCTGCGCGCCAAGGCGCGCCCCGAGGCGGAGACGCTGCTGTTGCCCCTGGCGCTGCTTTTCTCCCTGGCCGCGCTGCTGCGCCTGCTGGCGCTGGATGCCGGCCAGCACTGGCTGGCCCTGCTGTGGAGTTCCGCCGCGCTCTGGAGCCTGGCCTGGGGGCTTGCCGCCTGGCGCCTGCTCCACTGGTGCCGCCGCACGGCGCGCCGCAGGCTTGATCCAGGTCAGCTACCTCGAGAAGGGTACCGACGCGCCGGGCCCTGAATGGCATACTCTGCCCCATACGGCGGCGCCGCGGTGCCGCCCCCGGTTGAAGAGGCTGTTTCACGATGCAAGACGACCTGCTGTTCGATCGCCCCCTGGTGGAGAAGTACGACCGCCCGGGGCCGCGCTATACCTCCTACCCTACGGCGCCCCAGTTCCATGCGGCCTTCGCCGAGGACGACTACCGCGCCGCCGCCGAGCGCAGCAACCGGGCCGAGACGCCCAAGTCGCTGTCGGTCTACGTGCATATCCCGTTCTGCAAGAGCCTCTGCTACTACTGCGCCTGCAACAAGATCATCACCCACAACACCGAGCGGGCCGCCGAGTACCTCGAGTGGCTCAAGCAGGAGATCCGCGTGCAGGGCGCGCTGTTCGACGAGTCGCGGCGCATGACCCAGCTGCACCTGGGCGGTGGCACCCCGACCTACCTGAGCAACGCCCAGCTCGGCGAGCTGATGGCGGCGCTGGACGAGGCCTTCCACTTCGCTCCGCCCGCCGAGCGCGAGTTCTCCCTGGAGGTGGACCCGCGCACCGTGACTCCCGAGCAGATCCACGAGCTCCATGACCTGGGCTTCAACCGCCTGAGCTTCGGGGTGCAGGACTTCGATCTCGACGTGCAGAAGGCCGTCAACCGCGTGCAGAGCGAGGAGGATGTCGTCTCACTGGTGCATGCCGCCCGGGAGGCCGGCTTCGAATCGGTGAGCGTCGACCTGATCTACGGCCTGCCGCTGCAGACGGTGGCCAGCTTCGATGCCACCCTCGACAAGATCATCGCCCTGCGCCCGGACCGCATCGCCACCTACAGCTATGCCCACCTGCCGGAGCTGTTCAAGGCCCAGCGGCTGATCCGCCCCGAGGACATGCCGCCGCCGGAGCGCAAGCTGGAGCTGCTCGAGCTGACCATCCGCCGCCTCACCGCCGCCGGCTACGTCTATATCGGCATGGACCACTTCGCCCTGCCCGACGATGAGCTCTCCCTGGCCCGCGAGAACGGCACCCTGCAGCGCAATTTCCAGGGCTACTCCACCCACGCCGACTGCGACATGATCGCCCTGGGCATCACCTCCATCGGCAAGGTGGGCGACACCTACAGCCAGAACGTAAAGGAGACCGCCCAGTATCAGCATCGCCTGGAGGAAGGGCGCCTGCCGGTGTTCCGCGGCTACCGCCTCAACGCCGATGACCGCCTGCGCCGCGACGTGATCAACGCCCTGATGTGCCACAACCGCATCGACTTCGCCACCATCGAGGCCGCCCACGGTATCGTCTTCCGCGACTACTTCGCCGACGCCCTGGCGCAGCTGCAGGAGATGGCCGACGACGGCTTGCTGGCGATCCGCGAGGGTGAGATCGAGGTGCTGCCCGCCGGACGGCTGATGATGCGCAATGCCGCCATGGCCTTCGACGCCTATCTCAAGCCCGAAGAGAACCGCTACTCGCGCACCGTCTGAGCGAGTCGGCGCAGCCGATCGACGCGTCGTCTCCCGCCCCTGGCCGCGCCACGCCGCGGCTCTCTCGCTGTCAAATGAAAATGGGTCATGATGTCGCCTCGCCTGCACCAGATATGGGGCTTGCCGAGGCGATATGGTCTATATATGGTAGGCGGGCCGCGGGTGATCGAGGGCTGTCCGGCGACATGATGCATGTCAGTGCAGCCCGGGGAACACCGGCCTAGGATGAACGGTTCGGCGGCCTCGGCCGCGTGGTTATCCTCAGGAGAGCTGTCATGTCCCTGCCGTTGTTGCCTTTACCGTTACAGGCCCTGCCGCGCCTTCCCGCACCCGCCCGCCTGATTCGCGCCGTCGATCCGCGCGTGCCGGTCGGCGTCAAGCGCCGCCTGGTGGAACCGCTGCTCAACCGCACCTTCGCCGAGCCCCTGGCCGAGGGGGAGTTCGACGCCCTCGAGGGGCGCCGCATCACCCTGGCCATCGAGGATCTCGGCGTGGCGTTGACCCTGACCCTCGAGAACGAGCGCCTCAGGGTCTGTACCGAGCCCGGCGAGGCCTCCATCCGTGGCGGCTGGCGCGAGTTCCTCTGCCTGGCCACCCGCCGCGAGGACCCCGACGCCCTGTTCTTCCAGCGCCGCCTGCTGATCGAGGGCGACACCGAGCTGGGCCTGATGGTCAAAAACCTCCTCGACGGTCGCGAGGAGGGGCTGGCCCAGGGGCCCTTCGGTGAACTGCTGGTCCGCCTGGAGCGGCTGGCAAGACGCACGACCTGACCCTTTTCCGATAAACCGACTTACTTCCGGAGCCATCCGCATGAGCACTTCCACCAAGGCCGTGAAGTCATCCAGCGAGGTCCCCCTGCAGGGCCCGTCACGTGACATCTGGGACGCCAAGTACCGCCTCAAGGACCGCCACGGCAAGCCCGTGGACAAGGACGTGGCGGCGACCTGGGAGCGGGTGGCGCGGGCCCTGGCCGCGGTGGAGGGCAAGCAGGCCGACGAGTGGCTGCCCAAGTTCCGCTGGGCGCTGGAGAACGGCGCCATCCCCGCCGGGCGGATCATGTCCAACGCCGGCGCCGAGGCCTACAAGCCGGCGGTGAGCCTGATCAACTGCACGGTGTCGCGCACCATCCGCGACTCCATGCACGATATCCTCGACTCCGTGGTCGACGCCGGCATGACCCTCAAGGCTGGCTGCGGCATCGGCTACGAGTTCTCCACCCTGCGTCACAAGGGTGCCTTCGTGTTCGGCGCCGGTGCCGGCACCAACGGCCCCCTGGCGTTCATGGATATCTACGACAAGATGTGCTTCACGGTGGCCTCCGCCGGTGGCCGCCGCGGCGCCCAGATGGGAACCTTCGACGTCGGCCACCCCGACGTGCGTCAGTTCATCGAGGCCAAGCGCGAGTCGGGTCGCCTGCGCCAGTTCAACCTCAGCCTGCTGATCACCGACGAGTTCATGGAAGCGGTGAAGAAGGACACCGACTGGCCGCTGGCCTTCCCGCTGCACGCCGGCGAGAAGGATGACGTCGAGGAGAGCGAGCTGATCTACCGCGACTGGCCGGTGGTGGAGGAGGGCTATACCGTCGACGCCGAGGGTCGCGTGGCCTGCCGCATCGTCGAGGTGATCAAGGCCCGTGAGCTGTGGGACACCATCATGCGTTCCACCTATGATTACGCCGAGCCGGGCTTCATCCTGATCGACCAGGTCAACCGGATGAACAACAACTGGTTCTGCGAGGAGATCCGCGCCACCAACCCCTGCGGCGAGCAGCCGCTGCCGCCCGAGGGCGCCTGCCTGCTGGGCTCGGTGAACCTGACGCGCTTCGTGATCGACCCCTTCGGCAAGAAGCCGCGCTTCGACTGGGAGCGCTATCGCCAGGTGGTGGCGATCTTCACCCGCATGCTCGACAACGTGGTGGAGATCAGCGGACTGCCGCTGGAAGGCCAGCGTCGCGAGATCGAGGCCAAGCGCCGCCATGGCATGGGCTTCCTGGGCCTGGGCTCCACCCTGACCATGCTCAAGATCCCCTACGGCTCGCCGGAGTCGCTGGCCTTCACCGAGGAGGTGAGCCGCAACCTGGCCATCGAGGGCTGGAAGCAGGCGCTGGAACTCTCCCGCGAGAAGGGCATGGCCCCGGCACTGGCCGAGGACTACGAGATCACCCCGAAGATGCTGCGTGAGCGCCCGGAGCTCAAGAAGGACGGCTACGAGATCGGCGACAAGGTGCCCGGTCGCATCCTGCATGCGCGCTACAGCCGCTACATGCAGAAGGTCGCCGAGGTGGAGCCGGAGCTGGTCGCGGCACTCGCCGAGCATGGTGCGCGCTTCACCCACCACAGCTCCATCGCGCCGACCGGCACCATCTCGCTGTCGCTGGGCAACAACGCCTCCAACGGCATCGAGCCGTCGTTCTCGCACCGCTACTTCCGCAACGTCATCCAGTCGGGCAAGAAGACCAAGGAGCAGGTCGAGGTGGTCTCCTTCGAGCTGGCGGCCTACCGCCACTTCATCGCCGCCGACGCCGTGGAGAGCGACCTGCCCGACTACTTCATCACCGCCGACGCGGTGAGCCCCAAGCAGCACGTGGCGGTGCAGGCCGCCGCCCAGGCCTGGGTCGACTCGGCGATCTCCAAGACGGTGAACGTGCCCACCGAGTTCCCCTTCGAGGAGTTCAAGGACCTCTACCTCGACGCCTACCAGAGCAAGCTCAAGGGCTGTACCACCTTCCGCTTCAATCCGGAGGCCTTCCAGGGGGTGCTGGTGCGCGAGGACGACCTCAAGAACACCACCTACGTCTTCGAGCTGGAGAATGGCGAGAGCGTGGAGCTGGCCGGTGACGAGAAGGTCATCTACGACGGCGAGGAGCACAACGCGGCGAACCTCTATGACGCGCTGAAGGAAGGCACCTATGGCAAGTGGTAAGCCATTGTTTCCCTGGTTGCCTTTAGCAAGGGGCGCCGGGGAAGAGCCGAAGAGGAGGTCCTACGCCAGGGATGGCGTCGGTAGCGCCCAGGGATGGGTTTACAGCGCCTCCTCGCAGGCTCTTCGCCGGATCAGCCCCGAGCGATGGATGCCCAGTGCCACCCAACAACTTTCCGGAGGAGCCCCCTGATGGCCGTCGAGATCAATTCCAAGATCGTTTCCTACAGTGTCAAGAAGGCGGTGGAAGAGCCGCCGCTGCCCGAGGAGAACCCGCTCACGGTGCGCATACCGTCGCGTCCCGAGGGCACCCTGGAGGCCGTGTCGGAGAAGATCTCCTACGTCGGCGCCGAGGGGCGCAAGAAGGTCTACCTGCTGGTCTCCTTCATGCCCGTGGAGGGCGTGCTCAACGGCAAGCGGGTGGTGATCGAGCGTCCGGTGGAGTTCTTCTTCCCCTCCGGCCAGCTCTCCAGCGAGCACCAGTGGATCACCGCCACCATGCGCAGCCTGTCGCTGGCCGCCCGCGGCGGCTACGTCACCCAGGCGGTGGCCGACCTGCGCAAGGTGGCCTGGGACAAGGGCCTGGTGCGCTGCGGCATGAACCGCTGGGGCAAGCCGGTGTTCCACGACTCCGAGGTCGCGGCGATCGCCTGGTCGATCCAGCAGATCCTCTACCGCCGCGGCTTCCTCGACCAGGACGGCAACCAGGTGCCGGTGGAGGAGCTGGTCGCCCGCTACGCCCAGCGCCAGGCCAGCGGCCACCTGTGGGTGCCGCCCACCGCCGAGGAGATCGAGCAGGCCGAGCGCAAGGCCGAGGAGGCCGCCCATGCCAAGGGCGACGGCCCCACCGTGGTCGGCCACTGCCCCGAGTGCAACGGCGAGCTGATCATGATGGACGGCTGCCCCACCTGCTACTCCGGCTGCGGCTGGTCCAAGTGCGGCTGAGCCATCTGCTCGGCGGGTGAGTCGCCTTTCCTGACAGGCAGCAACCAGAAAATCCGGCGTGCAAGGCACGCCGGATTTCGTTGTTGCCGGGGTGTGACTCAGTGAATGACAGCCACAAAGTCCGGGTCATCGAAATAGCGCTCATAGCCCTCTAGTGCCCCCAGCACTTGAACCGCTCCCCCCCGGGGTGTGGCGTCGACATTGTTGCCGGCCATCTTGTCAGCGCCGGTCACCAGCTGGGCGATGATCATGTGCAGCTGGGCGTCGGCCTCGGGCTGAAGTTCACAGTTCTCCACCATGTAAGCGACGCTGTCATTGATCTGCTCGGCCAGGGGGACGTACTCCGTTGCCGGCAGCTGGTCCTCATGGATGGCGTCGATGGAACCGCGCATCACCAGGCTGATATCGCCCATGGCCTTAGCCAGCGGGGCGTCGATTGCCCACTTTTCGCCGTCGTTGAGCTGCAGTTCGAAGGGGGTGTCACCATGGTCATGGTCGTGCACCGCCGTATCGGCCGCCAGGCCGGCTCCGGAAACCGCCAGTGCGGCCGCCAGGGTAAAGGGGATGAGGGCAGTGGAAAGCTTGATCGACATCTTGAGTCTCCCGTTCTCGGTATGGATGGATTGGTGGTGGTAAGGAAGGATGCTGCCGGTGATCATGACGTCAGGGCATCCGCGGGTTCATGGTGCTGCGTTGTTGTCTGTCTGTTCTCCTTGAGGGTGGGACGCAGCAGCAGCATGGCGATGAGGATGACCAGCAGTACCGACGCTTCATGAACCAGCATGCCGATGGCCATGGTCACGCCGCCGAAGAGCACCCCGGCCAGCAGCACGGCCACGGTCAGCAGGGCGATGGCGATATTGAGTCGCATGGTGTTCACCGTCCGCCTGGCCAGGCCCAGGGCATAGGGCAGGCGGGGCAGGCGGTCGGCCATCAGCGCGATATCGGCGGTTTCGATGGCGGCGGGTGAGCCGGCGGCGCCCATGGCCACTCCGATGTCGGCCTGGGCGAGCGCCGGGGTGTCGTTGACGCCGTCGCCCACCATGGCCACGGTATGTCCCTGGCGCTGCAGCGCCTCGACCAGCGTCAGCTTGTCCTCGGGCAGCAGCTCGGCGTGCACTTCGTCCACGCCAAGCTCCGTCGCCACGCTTTCGGCGACACGCCGGGCGTCACCGGTGGCCATGACCACCTTGATGCCGCTGTCATGCAGGGCCTGGATGGCGGCCGGGGCGTCGTCGCGGATGGTGTCGGCAACCGCCACGATCCCCACGGCGCGGCCGTCCACGCCGACGAACATGGCGGTCTTGCCGGCGGCATTCAGTGCCAGGATGCGTTCGTTGTCGGGGGTGTGATCGAGCAGGTCGGCGGAGCCCACGGCGACGGTATGGCCATCGACGTCGGCGCGGATGCCCTTGCCGGTCACCGGCTCGGCGCGCTCGACCATCGCCACGGCCAGCTGGCGCTGTTTGGCGCCGCGAATGATCGCCTCTGCCAGGGGGTGTTCCGAGGCGGTTTCCGCCCGGGCGGCCAGGGCGAGTACCTGATCCTCGCTCCAGGCGTCATCCAGCGCCACCACGTCGGTCAGTTCAGGGCGTCCGTTGGTCAGGGTGCCGGTCTTGTCGACCACCACGGCGCTGACCCGAGCGGCAGTTTCAAGGTATTCACCGCCCTTGATCAGCACACCGTCCCGGGCCGAGCGGCCAATGCCAGCGACGATGGACACCGGGATGGAAATGACCAGTGCGCCCGGACAGCCGATGACCAGCAGGGTCAGGGCCAGCTCCACGTTGCGCGTCAGCAGGCCGATGATCAGCGCAGTGAGCATCACCCCGGGCGTGTAGTATCGGGAGAACTTCTCCATGAAGGTCTGGGTCCTGGCCTTGGCATCCTGGGCGTCCTCGACGCGATGGATGATTCTGGCCAGGGCAGTGTCGGCTCCGATGCCGACGGCCTTGACGCGCAGCACGCCGGAGCGTAGCCAGGTGCCGGCAAATACCTCCACGCCCTCGGCCTTCTCGGCAGGCACCGACTCGCCGGTGATACTGGCTTCGTCCACCCCGCCATGGCCCGAGATCACAGTGCCATCGACAGGTACCTGTTCACCGTTGCGGATCAGTACGATATCGCCGGGCACGAGCTCCCACACCTCGACGGTTTGCGGCTCCCCGTCACGCAGCACGGTCGCCGTTTCGGGGGCGGCCTCCACCAGGTCTGACAGGGCCTGGCGGGTCCTGTTGAGGGTGGCCCTTTCCAGGGCGCCGCCGAGGGCGAAGAGAAAGGTCACCGCGGCGGATTCCCAGTAGTTGTGAATGAACAGGGCGCCGACCGCGGCGACGATGACCAGCAGGTCGATGGAGATGGTCTTGATGCGCAGGGCCTGGTAGGCGGAGATGGCAATCCGGTAGCCCGCCACCGCGGCGGCGGCGATCATCAGCAGGTCCGAGCCGGTGAGCCAGGACGCGATGATCAACAGGCCAGAGGCGATGACCACGCCCCAGGTGTTCCATTGTTTCATGAGTCTCTCCTGGACGATTGGCAGGGGGCGGGAGTGCCCCCTGCCTGCGCGAACGCTCCGATCAGATGGCCGAAGGCTTGACGTTGAAGCCGACCTCGGCCACGGCATCGACCAGGGCGCGCACCGAGGCCTTTGCCGGATCGTGGCTGACGAGTACCCGGCCGGAAGCGAATTTCACCTCGGCGGACTCGACGCCCTCGAGCCCCTTGAGCCGGGTTTCGATCTTGTCGACACAGCTGGGGCAGGAGAACTCGTCGGAACGCAGGGTGGTGGTTTTCAGAGTGGAAGTCGTCATGGTCGTCTGCTCCGTCATGGTGAAGTCATGAGCCAGGCCAGAAGTTGGCTGCTCAGCGTTGACTCCATCATAGCGAGCGGACCCTGTCGGGTCGTTCGGTAGTGCGGACTCGAACCTTTTTCTTTGTTGCTGAAAACTTCTTATATATCAATGGGATATGAGTTCTAGGTTCAGTTTGATGAAAGTCGAACCGGAAAGAGGGAGGGGGGAGGGCTGGCTAGGCGGAGTGCTGCGCTTGATAGGCGCTGGGGGTCATCCCGGTGGCTTTCTTGAATGCCGTGTTGAAGACCGACTTGGAGTTGAAGCCCGAGTCATACATCACCTGGAGGATGGTGGTGCCGGCTTCGGCGGCTTCCAGCTGACGGCGGGCCTCGGCGATGCGGTAGTCGCTGACGAGCTCGAAGAAGTTCTTGCCGAGCCCCTCGTTGATGGCCCGCGACAGCTCCCGGGAGGGCACGCCGAGCTGGCGCGCCAGCTGGTCCACGCTGAGGTTGGCATCCAGGTAGGGTCGGGCCTCGGCCATGTGGCGATCAAGGTGGCGCAGCAGCGCGGCGTTCTCCGCGCTGACCAGGGCGGCCCGGCCCGGCGCTTCACTTTCCGCCAGCTGCACCTCGTCGGTGCTCAACCCCGAGAAGATGCTCGGCTGGCGGAGGGCGTTTATCAGCAGATAGTTGATGAACAGGAAGCCGGAAATGGCTCCGGCGGCGGATACCGCCGTGGCACTCACAAGATCCTTGTAGATATGCGCAAAGAGGCAGTAGAACAGGCTGACGGTCCAGACACAGGCGTAGCCGATCAACAGCGTGCGCAGCCAGGCCAGCTGCTTGCTTTCGAGATTGGAGAAGAGCTGTCGTAGCGTGGTGCCGAAGCTGCCGAGCTCACGGATGGTGGCCCACAGGTAGCCGAGAAATACCAGATGGATGGCGACCGCCAGCAGTGGTGAGGCGAGGACTCCCGGGTGGTCGCGGCTCATCAGGATCTGCAGCTTCACCTCGCCGGGCTGCAGGTAGTACTCCACCACGAAGATGGCTGAGATCACCCAGAACAGCAGGCTGTGGATGGCGTGCCCAGGAACGAGCCGGAAGTCACGATACATCAGCGACTTCGCGTAGAGATAGAGCAGGCTCACCTGGAGCAGGCCGATCAGGGTGCCCAGATAGGCCAGGTTTGGATGCTCGAGGGCGAGCCCGGTGGAATAGAGGAAGACCTCGGCGAGGCCCGCGGCAAAGGTGAGAACGCTGGCTGCCAGCAGGCGGTTGCTGACCACGCGGAACGTCTCCGGCAGCAGCAGGAAAGCAGACAGGGCCAGAGACTGCACGATACTGGTGATCAGCAGGATATCGACCAATGTCAGGTACATATTGCTTCTCCGCTTCCTCTACGCTCAGTCGCGCCAGCCCTTCCACAGCCTCGCGGGACGAGGCGAGCATCGCCGGCTGGCGGCGACGCCTCCCGTGCTCGCCACTGCTCGGAATGCAACGCCGAACCGAGCATGCTGGATGGCTGCCCCGGCGGCGACTCCGGCTGTGGCTGGCCGCAGTGTAGCGCGTCGTGGCCGCGCCCCGGCCGTTCAGCGGAACTGGTAGCTTTCCTGATGAAAACGTAGGGAAAGCGAGCGCTGCTTCAGGCCACTGCGCAGGGTGCTGGCCAGGCCCTTGGGTCCGCAGAACCAGAGATCCACTCGGCGGTCGTGGAGACGCAGTCGATCCGCGGTCAATCGCTGTCCCTGCCGGCTGTCGTGGAGATGCAGCGAGACATCCGGCAGTTGTTCCGTCAGCCGTTGCAGGCGAGCCACCATCGGATCATCCACGGCGCCGGCGGTGCAGTAGTGCAGCGTGATCGCCGGGCGTGCGGGGTCGGCATCGAACAGGCGTTTCTCCAGCGCCGCCAGAAACGGCGTGACCCCTATGCCACCGGCCACCCAGATCTGCTGGGCGTTTTTTCTGCCGCTGGCGGGATCAAAACGACCATAAGGGCCTTCGATCGTAACTGCCTGGCCACTGCTGAGCCGTTGCGGAATATCGCGGGTGTAGTCTCCCAGTGCCTTGATGTGGAAACTGAGCTGCCCGCTGCCGTTGTCAGCGCTGGACAGACTAAAAGGATGCGCCCCTTCAATCCGGTCGAAGGTCACCAAGGCGAATTGTCCGGCTTGATGCCCTGGCCACCGCCTGCCCATGTCACAGACGACTTCCGTGATGTTGGATGATGTCTGCTTGATGGCCTGAACCAGTCCTTTGTAGCGGCGGGTCCTTCCAATTTGCCCGGTCAGCGATTGCAGGCTTGCGGCGGCACCACCCACAATCAACAGTGCCATCAGCCAGCCGGTGGGTTGTTGCCACCACTTCAGCGGAGCCAACAACACTGCATGGGCTGCCAGTGCCAGATAAATCAGCGGCATCACCCGGTGCAGGTAACGCCAGTAATAGTAGGGCACCAACCGGGTCAGGGTAATGACAACCAGAAACAGCAACAGATACAGGCCGGGTTCGCCCAAGTCTTCAGCGCCATCCTGGAGGCCGTCCAGCAGGCCCGAAAAGTGTGCTTCCTGCAAGCTCCGATCCGAGCCAAACAGCGCTTCGAGACCATCATCCGCCATTTCGGTCAGCCAGTGTGTCAGCGCAAAACTTACGGACAGAATACCGGTCCATTTATGCAGCTGATACATGCTGTCCAGACCACCCAACGGCGACTCCAGCCATCCAGGCCGGGTAGCCAGCACCATGGTGATGGACATGAAATTGATGGCAAGGTATCCACTGAGTGTCAGTAACTGCTCATAGCTCAGCCCCGGGGCCCAGAAGCTGATTTGAGTTGCCAAAAGCAGGCAAAGGGTGATGCTGGTACGTATGTTAGGCATAAAACAAACTCCGGCTTAAGTTTGTTTAAATTCTGAAGCCTTAACCTGACACCAGCCTTAAATGTCTCTATGAATCCAGGCTTCGAAACCGTCACTCCGGCCTGAGGCTGTTCCGAGTGAAGATAACGCAGTCCGGACGACCTGAACTGCCCTCATGGCCTTGCTTACGCCCCGGGACGCAAGCGACCTGGGGCGTCTTTATTGGCGGCCATGCCACCATGGTGGCTCAGGGGCTTAGGTCAATAAACGTCCTCACGATAGCGCCCCTGAGCCTTGAGCGTCGCCACGTCCATGCCCAGCGGTGCGACTATGTCATTCAGCGCCGCCATGACGTTTTTTGCCATATCCCGGCCGCCGCAAACCAAGATCTGCGCGCCCTTCTCGATCAGCCAGCGCAGTTCGGGGCCATTCGCGATGAGCTTGTCCTGTACATAGGCGCGCTCATCGACGCGGGAAAAGGTCGTGTTCAGCTTCGTCAGCCGCCTGTCCTCGAGATAGACGTTCAGTTCGGGCTCATAGAGGAAGTCGGACTGCGGATTGCGGCCGCCCCAATAGAGGTGCATGGCTTGATGCGCCTTGTTGTGGCGGATGAAACCGACCAGCGGTCCGATGCCGGTACCCGCGCCAATCAGCACGATCGGCGCCTTGCCGGAGGCGGGGCGGAAGTTCGGGTTGGGCTGGATAAAGGCGTCGATGGTGCCGCCTATCGGCAGCGCATGAAGGAAGCCTGAACATAGGCCGCTGGGATGCTGGCGCACGCAGATCTCCAGGGTGCCATCTTTTGAGGCCGAGGCCAGCGAATAGAAGCGCGGCACCGGGCTGTTCGGTGGCAGGATGCCGACCAGGTCGCCGGCCTCGAAAGGCGGCAGGCCGGTGCGCCCCAACAGACGACTAAGCAGGCCGCTCCTGCCACCACCTTCAGGCGCCTTGAAGCGCAGCACGGCGGTGGGGGCCTGCACGTCGGCGCCGTAATCCACCCGCTCGGCGAGTTCCAGGGGGGTGGTGCGTGGTCGCACTGGAGTATGGACCAGCGTCAGCTCGATGCCGAGTACCTTGCCCACCGCGTTGCCCCAGCGGGCGAACTCCTGGGTTGACTGTCGGTCGATGGTGTCGAGCGGCAGCAGCTGCGGCCAGCCCTTGGCGGTGAGCGCCGTCTCGACCTTCTTCGCGAACCCGCAGAACTGCGGGAACTGTCGATCACCGAAGCCCAGCACGGCTACCGGGAGCTCCGGGGTCCTGGTGATCTTCTCTAGCCGCGCCAGGAAACGGTTGGCCGAGGCCGGCGCATCGCCATCCCCGTAGGTCGCGGTGAGGATGAACAGCCGTTTCGCGCCGCGATAGCGAGAGGCCAGCCGGTTCATGGGGGCGGTATGCACGCGGTGGCCCTCTCGAACCAGGCTGTCGTGCAGGGTCCTGGCGAAGCCCCAGGTCGTGTTGCTTTCGCTGCCGACCAGGATCACGCTATCCGCGGTGTTCGGCCCGCTGTTGGCGGCGAGTTTCGGCTTGGACCGCTGACGCTTCCACCAGATGATCGGGCCGGTCACAGCCATCACCGGCACCATCAGGGCGGCCTGGCCGAGGATCAGGCCAAGCCACCAGAGGCCCTCACCAGTATGCAGCATATAGATGAATTCATGGAACTTATGAGTGGCGTCATGGGGCAGGTAGGAGAGCCACTCGCCGCTGGCCTGATCGATATATCCGGCACCCTGATCGGTACCCAGGGAGTAGATGTCCGTGGGCTCGTCCGGGTAGGGATAGACCAGCGCTCGCAGGTCGCTTAAGTCTGTTGCCTTCAGGGCCGGCAGGGTATCGATGGCGGCGGGAGGGCCGCCAGCGACCTCTAGAGGGAATTCGGGCTCGGCCTCTACGCCCTCCGGGGCCAGGCCAAAGGTGGTGGCGGAGAGATAGGATCCGGTCAGCCCTGACAGCAGCAGGCCGAGAATCGCCGCCCGACCGAGTTCGATATGCAGCCGCTGGCTAAGTGTGCCGCGCACCGGGCGGAGCAACTGGCGCCATCCGCCTAGGCGAGCGGCCAGCAGCATGGCGCCGGAGATCGCCAGCACGATCATCGCCAGCGCCGTGATGCCCGCCACCGCGCGACCGGGCATATCGAGCAGCAGGGAGCGGTGCAGGTTCTTCACCCAGCGCGAGAACGGCGACGGCTCATAGGGAGCGATGGCCTGTCCGGTGCGCGGATCCACGCGATCGGCTCCCACCTGTCCGTCTTGGGTGTAATAGACGATAAGCGTGCCCGAGGGCGTGCGCTCGATCTGTTCGGCCCCCGGGTAATGCTCCGCTACCCTGCCCGCCAGCTCGGCGACGCTGATCTGCCCGGCGGCGGGCACCGTGGTCCCCGCCCGCTCGAGGGCCGGATCGAGCGATAGGATCGCCCCGGTCACCGTGAGTACGATGACGAACAGCGCCGCGATCAGGCCGGGTAGCGAATGAAGCTGGCGTAGCATGGTATTTGTGCTCCCTGTTCGATCAGAATCAGAAGGTGTAGTGGAACGACTGCACATAGCCACGGCCGGAGACCGACTTGCCTGCACCCTCAGTGGTCAGCGGGACGACGACGTCGGCGCGATTGTCGCGCATGTCCTCGACGGCGGTGTCGACGCGCACCTCATACCCTGCGTCGATCAGCTCATCGGCAATGTCGAGGGTGATATTCAGGGTACGTCCGTTGCCGACGCTGGCACCGGTCAGCCCGTCATATTCGCTGCTGCGTTGGCCGCTGCCCCGCGCCCAGTCGCGCAGGTGCTTGTAGTATTTCGACTTCTCTCCGGCGATCCAGAGTGTGCCCTGGTATTGGCCGTCGGCATCGGTGAGGTAGAGCGCCACATAGGCGCCGTCGCCTCCGTAGTTTATCAGCTCGGTATTGAAGGTCACATCCCGCGCCTGGGCGAGGGCCGGTAGCGCGATGGCGGCGGCAAGGCTGAGGGCAAGAGCAAGGGTGAGTCTTTTCATCGTCTGTCTCCGTCACATGTTGGTCTCGGGCAATCTAGTGTCCTTATGAAACAACGCATCACTCGATGCGGACGGACGGCTTGCCGCTGACGATGCCGCTGTCGGGGCCGGTGCGAGACTCCGAGCGCCGGCTGGTAGCTTCGCTGTCGTCGTCGTCATCAGAGCGGTCGTATTCCTTGTCGTCGTAGTCGTATTCGATTTCCAGCTTGCGCAGGCGCAGCGATGCCGGGGCGTACTCCGCCTCGACCTCGTTGCCCTCCTGATCGAGGCCCTTGACCTCGTAGCAGCCGTCATCGACCTTGATGCGGCGTACCTCCCAGCCCTTGGCCTCGAGCTGCTGGCGCAGGGCGTCGTGAGGCTGCCAGTCGGCGACCGGATCACGACAGTCGTCATCGGCTAGGGTCATTCCACTCGCCAGGATGGTGGCCAGCGTGGTGGTGACAAACAGTGGCGTTTTCATGGTTTTCTCCAGATGATGTTCACCTTGTCACTGTAAGCGGATCACCTGACAGGAATCTGACGTGGATACGACTGCTTCGATGTATGGGCGAGTCGGTCCCGTTCAGGTTGCCGTCAGGCAGACCCGTTAGGCTCAGGGTGTCTGTGACCTCAGGAGAAAATGGGATATGCGCATATTACTGATCGAGGATGCGCCCTCTCTGGGCGAGGCGGTGCGCGAACAGATCAGCGAAGATGGCCATGCCGTGGACTGGATGCAGTGCTTGAAGCACGCTGAAGCGAGCGTCGCGACGACCGCCTACGATCTGATTCTGCTTGACTTGATGCTGCCCGATGGCCGAGGACTCGATTTTCTGAGGCGCCGACGCAAGGCAGGCGATACCACGCCGGTGATTATCTTGACCGCACGGGATCAGATATCTGACCGTATTGAAGGGCTGAACGCCGGCGCGGACGACTACCTGGTCAAGCCCTTTGACCTGTCGGAGCTGTCCGCTCGGATCGCCGCCGTGGCGCGGCGTTACAGTGGCAATCCCAATCCGCTGATCCGCGTGGGTGAGTTGGAGATCGATCTGGTCAATCATTCGGTGCTCCGGGCCGGACACGGCGTCGAGCTGACGGCACGGGAATGGGCGCTGCTCGAGTCGCTCGTGCAACATCCCGGAGCGCTGTTGTCCCGGGCTCAACTCGAGGATCACCTGTATGCCTTCGGCGCGGAGATCGAAAGCAATACCGTAGAGGTTCATATCAGCCGCATGCGCAAGAAGTTGGGACATGCCAGCATCGAGACCGTACGTGGCATGGGCTATCGGCTGGGGCGGAGATGAGCCGGCCGATTAGCCTGCAGCGTCGTCTCGGCCTCGGCTTGACCCTCGGGGTGACGCTATTCTGGCTGGTCGCCACCACGGTCACGGCGCTGATCGTCGAACATACCATCGACAGGACCCTCGATAGTTCCCTGGAAGAGACCGCGCAACGCATCCTGTCCCTGGCCGTCGTCGAAATCTACAACCGTGAAGATGCCGGCCTGCTCCAGCAGGTGGCCGCCCTGCGCCCTCACGAGGAGTACATTACCTACCTGGTTCGGGGAATGGATGGCACGCCGTTGCTCGCCTCGCATGACATCGATCCGTCCACTTTCCCGGAGACGCCTCAGGCGGGGCTGCGCAGCACGGCAACGCATCGGCTCTACGGCACCACCGCGATCAGCGATACCCTTTTCATCGAGGTCGCCGAGCCGCTTGCCTCTCGACGCCAGGCAAAATGGCAAGCGATCGTGATGCTGCTCTTGCCGTTGGTGGGGCTGATACCACTGAGCCTTATTGGCATCTGGTGGTTCGTGCGTCATAGCTTGAGTGGAGTCAGAGCGTATCGTGATGCGCTCGAGGCGCGCGGGGCAGGGGACCTGTCGCTGGTGGAGGGCAAGCGCCTGCCGGCGGAACTCGTGCCCATCGCCGAGGCGGTGAACCATCTGCTGGAGCGATTGCGCCGCGCCCTGGAGTCCGAACGCAGCTTCACGGCTAACAGCGCCCATGAGCTGCGCACGCCCCTGGCGGCGACCCTGGCCCAGGTGCAGCGTCTGCGCCATGAAGCGCCGCCGGGGCGGCTGCAGGATCGGGCGGCTCGCATCGAGGCGTCGCTGCGCCAGCTTTCGCGGCTGTCGGAGAAGCTGATGCAGCTGGCCAAGGCGGAGGGCAGTGACCTCCTGGCCGAAACACCCCAGGACGTCCGGCCGATCATCGCTCATGTCGTCGACGACTTTCGCCGTGTTTCCGCGGTGCGCCTCGAACTTTCACTGCCCAAGGAAGCGCGAATCCTTTCATCGATCGATCCGGATGCCTTGGCGATTCTGCTGCGTAATCTGATCGAAAATGCCCTGAAGCATGGGCAGGACGATCGGCCCGTCGAGGTCGCCCTGTCGAGCGAAGGCGTGTTGCGGGTGGTCAACGCGGGACCGGTGATTCCGGCGGAGGTGCTCGCTCGGCTGACGGACCGCTTCACCCGGGGCAATACCCGGGCCGGCGGCTCCGGCCTGGGACTCGCCATCGCCCAGGCGATCGCCGAGGGGGCTGGTGTCACCTTGACGCTCCTCGCCCCTGCGTCAGGACGAAAGGATGGTTTCGAGGCGAGTCTGCGGTTACCGCCGTGAGCCTTGACAAGTGTCAAAGGTATGCTGATGGAAACCCGACACCTGATCATCATGCACGACGTCTTCCTTAAGGGCGGCGGTATGGACCTGCTATGGTCGCTTCATGGCTCAAGGAGCGCTCGGCGCTGGCAGTGTCCCGCATGTTCGCAAGCCTATGGCCTGATAGGCAGTCGCGATTCCATCCGGTAGACACTGCGCATGGCGCGAGCCGAAAAAATGCATCGATATTTGGGTTCTTTCAGCGCCGTGTAAGCCTGCCTTGCCAGACTGTTGATGAGCCGGGTGGAACCCTCCGCTCGGCAGTCAAACTTCCTCGATCGATGAGGAAGGAGGATAACATCATGAGCCGTCGTCATATCATTGGTCTCGTTAGCGGTGTAATGCTCCTGGCTGGCGTTGTCGTCCCCGCGGCAGCAGAGCAGGCTTCCTGGGAGACCACGCCCCGAATACCGCAGGTCGCCTTCATGGAGCATCACGACAAGCTTCAGGAGTGGTCCAGGGGGTTGGGCGTCACGCTGCCCCTGGCGGCTGCGCCAGCGCCCGTCGTGAAGGCCACGTCGTCTTCCCCTGAGCCCATGTCCCGGCTACCGCAGAGCGCCGTCACTGAGCACCGCAACAAGCTGCAGGAATGGTCGCGGGGGCTCGGTGTCACGCTGCATGATCTCTGATCGTTCGTGATGGGCCATGGGGAAGGGAAAAATAAGGAGAACTGAAAAAACGCTGAGTGCACCGCTGGCCGTCAGCCGTTAGAGCGCACCGCCCCGGGTCACGAGAGTGGCCCGGGGCGATGGCGTTTCTGGGGGCTGGCGCTCAGTGATCATGAGCACTGGCGTTGCCCGCGATCACATTGTGTACATCCTCCAGATAGTGGACGTAGTGCACATAGTGATCGACGAACTCTCGTCCCAGCTCGGGGTTATCACCGGCTCGCTGCCTGGCTGCCAGGGTGGTCTCGAAGGCCGAGCGTGTCTCCTGTTCGAACTTCTCGACGAGGCGGGCCAGAAAGGTATCGATCTCGCCCTCTTCCAACGCCCTGTCGGCGAGCTGAACCGCAGGGTCAATCTCACCGGCCGGCTTGATGCCGGTGAAAGGCGCGCCTTCATAGGCGCGGTGAGTTGCTACCAACTTGGCGAAGAACTGCTGGTCAGCCAGCTCCCGGGCATTGTCACCGAGCGCGCGCACCTCGAGGGTCTTGTCGAACATGGACGCGAGCTCTGCCTCATCGTCGGCGGGGATCCACTTGAGAACCGGCGTGATATCGCCCGACTCCAGCGCGAGTCGTGCTTCCGAGATCACCGGGCCGTCCAAGGCATCGCAGTGGGCGAATGCGGGGGTGGCCAGCGGCAGGGCGAGGGCGGAAGTGGTAGCGATGGCCAGAAGGTGTTTGCGAAGTGGCAGGGTCATGGTGTCTTGCTCCGAAATCGTGGATGGGCCAGTCGAGGTACTGATCGACTGTGCTTCCATATTAGGGAGTGAAGACGCCGGGGTCGTTCGAAGGCCTGCGGTCGAACCTCGTCATAAGTCCTTTGATATCAATATTTTGATGGTTCTTGCGGCGTATTTCGGAAAGTCGAACTTCGAGGCCAGCTCGATGAGCGCGTCGGGCGGTCATGAGCGGGCGCGATAGGCGCTGGGGGTCATCCCGGTGGCTTTCTTGAATGCCGTGTTGAAGACCGACTTGGAGTTGAAGCCCGAGTCATACATCACCTGGAGGATGGTGGTGCCGGCTTCGGCGGCTTCCAGCTGACGGCGGGCCTCGGCGATGCGGTAGTCGCTGACGAGCTCGAAGAAGTTCTTGCCGAGCCCCTCGTTGATGGCCCGCGACAGCTCCCGGGAGGGGACGCCGAGCTGGCGGGCCAGCTGGTCCACGCTGAGGTTGGCATCCAGGTAGGGTCGGGCCTCGGCCATGTGGCGATCAAGGTGGCGCAGCAGCGCGGCGTTCTCCGCGCTGACCAGGGCGGCCCGGCCCGGCGCTTCACTTTCCGCCAGCTGCACCTCGTCGGTGCTCAACCCCGAGAAGATGCTCGGCTGGCGGAGGGCGTTTATCAGCAGATAGTTGATGAACAGGAAGCCGGAAATGGCACCGACGGCGGATACCGCCGTGACACTCACGAGATCCCTGTAGACATGGGCGGAGAGGCAGTAGAAGAGGCTGATGAGCCAGGCGATGGCGTACAGGATCAGCAGGGTGCGCAACCAGGCCAGCTGCTTGTTCTCCAGGTTGGAGAAGAGCTGTCGTACCGAGGTGCCGAAGCGGGTCAGGGCGTGGATGGTGGCCCACAGATAGCCGAGAAATACCAGATGGATGGCCACCGCCAGCAGCGGTGAGGTGAGGACTCCCGGGTGGTCACGGTCGACCAGGATCTCCAGCTTCACCTCCGTGGGCTGCAGGTAGTATTCGACCAGGAAGATCGCGGATATCACCCAGAACGGCAGGGTGTGCAGGGCGTGCCGGGGCAGCAGGCGGAAGTCGCTATACATCAGGGATTGCGCATAGATGTAGAGCAGGCCGGCCTGCAGCAGGCCGACCAGGGTGCCCAGATACGCAAGGTTGGGGTGCTCCAGCGCCAGGCCGGTGGAGTAGAGAAAGAACTCACCGAGTCCGGCGGCGAAGGTCAGGACGCTGGCTGCCAGCAGCCGGTTGCTGATCAGCCGGAACGTCTCGGGCAACAGCAGGAAGACGGCCAGCCCCAGCGACTGAATGATGCTGGTGGCCAGCAGCAGATCGACCAGGGTCAGATACATGATGGCTCGCCTTGATGGTTCGCGTCAGCCTCGCAGCTTGAGGTGCTCGAAGTGGCGCTTGAGTCGCCTGGCCAGGGTTTCCAGGGCCTCCCGGGGCGGGGCGTCCTCCACCGCTTCCCGGTAGCCGGGGTCGAGGCAGTGTTCCCGCCGGGCCAGCTGGATAGCGTAGCGACGTACGCCGCAGTCGGCCAGGGTCATGGCCAGTCGCTCGAGCTCCTCCAGGGTGAAGTCGCGCCAGTGCAGCGTGGTGCGGCACTCGAAGGGGATGTCGCCCTCCAGCAGCAGCGACAGGCTGCGGGCGTGGCGCTGCCAGATGCCGTGCCGGCCGCCGATGCGGTCGAAGTCGGCACCGCGCCCCTTGGTATCCAGGGCCACCCAGTCGAGCCGCGGCAGCAGCGCCTCCAGGCGCTCCGGGTAGGGCCCGGCGGTATGCAGGCCCACCGCCAGTCCGAGTGACCGGCAGGCGTCGGCGGCGGCGGGCAGATCAGGATGCAGGGTGGGCTCGCCGCCGCTGAAGACCACGGCATCGATCTCGCCCAGCCGGGTGGCGAGCAGCGCCTCCATGGCCGGCCACTCCCCCGGGGCGGCGCGGCGGGCCGGCCCCATGCGGCTCGCCGTCTCGCAGTAGCCGCACGCCAGGGGGCAGCCCTGCAGGTAGACCACCGCCGCCCGCCGCCCCGGAAAGGCGTGGTCGTCCCGGGCCTCGAAGCCGGCAATGGGCAGACGGATCGCGGCGCCGGGCTCGGGGACCAGGGGGATCACCATGGCGCTCACCCCAGGCTGGCGGCTCGGCTGTGGTCCATGCCGGGGCGGCCGTGCCAGTAGCCGTCGCAGATCTCGGCGTCGACCAGGCTGAGTGGATCGGGGGTGGGCAGCTCGCCGCGGCGGGCGGCATCGAAGGCCGTGACCACCTCCGCCATGCCCTCGGGGCGCGGGCTCAGGCGTGCCACGCCGACGCCCATCCCGGCCATGTCCGGCACCTCGTGGCGCAGGTCCTGGCAGGCCCCCGAGAGGGTCTGGATGCCGTTCAGGGTGAATACCTGCTGGGACTCCTGGGAGCGCAGGGCCAGGCCCTCCGGGTGCTTCTGGCAGACGAACTGGCAGCGGTCCTTGGGTTTCTGGTAGCGCCGCGCGGTGAAGCAGCGCGATGACCAGGCCAGCGGCAGGTGGCCGTAGGCAAACACCTCGCAGGGGGCCTCGATCCCCTGCTCGCGGCAGTCCTCCAGCAGGCGGGCGAGGTCGTCCCGGGACATCTCCACCGGCGCCTGCCAGCGCTGCATACCGGCGCGGGAGAGCACGGCAAGGGTGGCCGGGTTGTAGAGGTTGAGAGCGGCACCGGCCACGAAGGGCTGGCCCGCCGCCGAGAGGCGTTGCAGGGCGCTTTGGTCATTGGCCTCGACCAGGAACTCGCCGTTGTCGCACAGCTTGCGCAGGTCGCGCAGGTCGGCCTCGGACTCGATCAGCGTCTGGCTCGAGAGCACCACCTGCTTGCCGCTCTGGGTCAGCTCGCGGCCGATGCCAAGCCAGTCGTCGAGCTTCATGTCGCGGCGCCGTGAGCAGACCGACTCGCCTAGGTGGACGACCTCCACCGGCCAGTCGGCGGCCTCGCGATAGAAGTTGGCGTAGTGTTCGCGGGTCCAGTAGAAGAGCACCGGGCCGAGCGACAGCTGGAGCGTGGGGGTAGCGGACATGGGCTCTCTCCTATTTCCAGCGGCGCTCGTAGGCGCCCAGGGTGGTGGTGCTGCCTTCGGAGACCTCGCCGAGGCCGGTCATCCAGGCGGGTTCGGGTTGGAAGCGGCCCGGCGCGCGCTCCAGGCGATCCAGGGCCTGGCGCCAGATGCCGGCGACCTTCGATACATAGGCCGGGCTGCGTTGGCGACCCTCGATCTTGACGGCCGCGATGCCCAGTTCCTGAAGCTCCGGCAACAGCTCCAGGGTGTTGAGGCTGGTGGGCTCCTCGATGGCGTGGTAGGTCTCGCCGCCCACCTCGAAACGCCCCTTGCACAGGGTGGGGTAGCCGGCGTTCTCGCCCTCACCGTAGCGGTCGATCAGCACGCCGTTGAGGCGCGACTCCAGCCCTTCCGGGGTCTCCTCCCAGCGCACATGGGCCGCCGGCGAGCAGACGCCGCGGGTGTTGGGCGATTCACCGGTGAGATACGACGACAGGTAGCAGCGCCCCTCGGCCATGATGCACAGGCTGCCGAAGGCGAACACCTCCAGCTCCACGGGGCTCTGCTTGGCCAGGTCACGCACCTGGGTAATCGAGAGCACCCGCGGCAGCACGGCCCGCGCGATGCCGAACTGCTCGTGATAGAAGCGCAGCGCCTCGAAGCTGGTGGCCGAGCCCTGCACCGAGAGGTGGCGGGCGAGGTTCGGGTGGCGGCGGGCGGCGTAGTCGAGCAGCCCCATGTCGGCCATGATCAGGGCATCGACGCCGAGGTCGGCGGCCTGGTCCACGGCGCGGGTCCACATCGCCCAGCCATCCGGCTGCGGGTAGGTGTTGATGGCACAGAAGACCCTCTTGCCGCGGGCGTGGGCGTAGTCGATGCCCTCCCGGGCACGCTTGTCGGTGAAGTTGAGGCCGGCGAACTGGCGGGCGTTGGTGGTGTTCTGAAAGCCGAAATAGACGGCATCGGCCCCTTCATCCACGGCGCGCTTAAGGGCAGGCAAGTTGCCGGCGGGGCAGACGAGCTCCATGGTGAGCCTCCTGTCGTGGGAATCCCGACTATGGTAGTCGACTATCCCGCCTGGCCTTTTGACGCGGGTCATGGGGGACCCGGGTTGGGTGTCCGGGCGGGCCAGGCGTCGGCACTTTTTCTTGAATCCAAGCACTCCTGAACGCAAGCGGCCCCCGGGCGGGGGCCGTGACGGGCGGGTCAGCGCGACATCGTTCAGCCGGCGCGTTCGAACAGCAGGTTGTTCTCCAGGTGGATGTGCTGCATCAGGTCGTCGCGGAATTCCCGCAGCCCGGTGTAGAGGGCGCGCCAGGTGGTGCAGGCGCCCTTGGGCGGGGTGATGTTGTCGGTCAGCGCCAGCACCTGCTCGAGGTTCTCGCCGTGGTCGTCATGCTCGTGGCGCATCACCGCGATGGGCCCCTGGGCCTGGGCGCCCATGCCCCGGCGCAGCATCGGGAAGAGGATCTGCTCCTCCTTCTGCATATGGCTCTCCATCTCCTGGTGGATGGTGGTGAGCAGGTCGGCCAGGCCGTTGGGGCAGGTGTCCCGCTCGCCGTGGACCTGCTCGACGCGCCGCGCCATGCGCACAAGCTCCGGAAGCTGTTGGCGATGGACGTCGTGATAGCGGGTCAGGATATGGTCGATCAGCTCGTCATTGCTGGCCTCCCGCCAGTCGCGCTCCTCGCTCGTGCCCTGCGGCAGCGCCTCGAGCTCGGCGACCAGGGCCTCGGGGGCCAGGCCGATGCGCTCGGCGGCCTCGCGCAGGCTGATGCGTCCGCCGCAGCAGAAGTCGATGTTGTGATCGCGAAATACCCGGGTGGCGCCCGGCAGGGTCAGGGCGGTGCGGCCGACGGTCTGTTCGATCAGGCTCATAGTGAGGTCCTCCTGGGGTGATGTGCTCTGCCCGACTGGCGGGGTGGAATAACCGACGTCGCTGGCAGGTGGATCGAGGTAGCGCCTTAAAGATGTATATTTAATACCTCTTTATGGTGGAGCTGACATGGGGCGAATTGTCGCCCCCCATCTCGCCCCTCATCGCCCAAGGCCCAGGAGACGCTGCCGGGCGGTATTGGGTGCCATTAATTTGACCGAGGTCAGCGTCGCATGATGTCGGCAGGCGGTACGCTCGCCATCATGCTAGATAGTAATCAATTACTATCTTTCGAGGCATGAGTATGTCCCAACGCCAGCATCTCCCCGCCGACGAGCGCCGGGAGCGCACCGTGGAGACCGTCGTCGCCCTGTGTGGCGAGGAGGATCCCGCGACCCTGACCACCGGCCGCATCGCCAGCCGCATGGGGGTGACCCAGGGGGCGCTGTTTCGCCACTTCCCCAACAAGGAGGCCATCTGGGAGGCGGTGGTGGCCTGGGTGGCCGAGCGTGTCATGGCTCGGGTCGGTGCCGCCGCCGAGGGCGCCGAGGACCCCCTGCAAGCGCTGGAGGCGATGTTCCTGGCCCATGTGGCCTTCATCGCCGAGCATCCCGGGGTGCCGCGCCTGCTGATGGGGCAGCTGCAGCAGCCTTGTCCCACCCCGGCCAGCCGCATGGTGAAGGGCCTGCTGGCGACCTATCGGCAGCGCCTGGCAGGGTGGCTCGAGGAGGGCCAGCGACGCGGCCAGCTGCGCCCCGGGCTCGACCTGGACGCCGCGGCGGCCCAGTTCATCGGCTGCCTCCAGGGGCTGGTGCTGCAGGCGCTGATCGACGGTGACGTGGCCGGGATCGTCGACCGTGGGCCGGCGGCCTTCGACCTCTATCGACACGGTATTCAAGCGGATCGCGGAGGTGAGGCATGAGCACCCGGGCGAAGCGACTGGGCCGAGGGCTCATGGTGCTGGCGGGAGCCGCCGTGGGCGTGGCGCTGCTGGTCTTTTTTGTAGCCAATCGCCAGGTGCCGGAGCGCAGCGACACGCCGCCTGCCCCGGCCGCGGTGGCGGTGATCGAGGCCCGTCCCCTGGCGTTTCGCCTGGAGGCGCGCGGCCACGGCGCGGCGCGCCCCGCCGAGACCTGGCAGGCCGTGGCTAACGTCTCGGGCCGGGTGGTGGAGCGCCATCCGGCGCTGGAGAGCGGCACCCTGCTGCATGAGGGCACCCTGCTGCTGGCGCTGGACCCGAGCCGCTATGAGCTGGCCATCGCCGAGGCCGAGGCGGAGCTGGCCAGCCTGGCCGGCGAGCTGGCCCAGCTTGCCGCCGAGGAGGAGAACACCGATCGCCTGCTGGCGCTGGAACGCCAGGCCCTGGCCCTGGCCGAACAGGAACTGTCGCGCATCGAGCGCCTGGCGGCCAGCGGGTCGGTGTCGACCTCCCAGCGCGATGCCCAGCGGCGCAGCACCCTAGGGCAGCGCCAGGCGGTGGCATCGCTGGAGAATGGCCTGGCGCTGCTGCCGGCGCGGCGCGAGGTGCTCGAGGCCCAGCGTGAGCGCGCCGCGGTGCGCCTGGCCCAGGCTCGTCAGGACCTGGCGGATACCCGCTTTGAAGCGCCCTATGACCTGCGCCTGGCCGAGGTGGCGGTGGAGCTACACCAGTTCGTCAGTGTGGGCCAGCGACTGTTCGAGGCGGACAGCCTGGCCGCCGCCGAGGTGGAGGCGCGAATTCCCTTCACCGCGATGCGTCGCCTGCTGGGTCGTGTGGCCCCGGCCGAGCTTCCACCCGGCACCCTGGACCTCGGCGAGCGCATCGACCTCGATGCGATTGATGCAGAGCTGGAGCTGGTCGGGGCCCCCGGCGTGGGCTGGCAGGGCCGGGTGGTGCGCGTGGCCAGCGGCCTCGATCCGGCCACCCGCGCCGTGCGGGTGGTGGTCAGGGTCGAGCACCCCTGGCGTGATGCGCGCCCCCCCGATCATCCACCGCTGCAGCGCGACATGTATACCCGGGTGAGGCTCTCGGCCGGGGGCCCCGAGGCCTCGATGGTGGTGCCGTCGTCGGCGCTTCACCAGGGTGAGCTCTATCTTGCCGATGAGCAGGGGCGCCTGATGCGACGCCCGGTCTCCGTGGCCTTCCAGCAGGCAGGGCTGGCGGTGATCGAGGCGGGCCTGGCCCCGGGGGAACGGGTGGTGCTCGACGACCTGCAGCCGGCCATCGAGGGCATGGCGCTCGCCGTGCGACGGGACGAGGCCGCCGAGGCGCGCCTGGCCGCCCGGGCCCGGGGTGATGCCGCGGCGGGAGAGCGGCCATGATCCGCTGGTTTGCCGCCCACCCCACCGCCGCCAACCTGCTGCTGATCCTGCTGCTGGCCGCCGGGCTGTTTGCCGCCCCTCATCTCAAGCGCGAGACCTTCCCCGACTACCGCCCGGTGGAGGTGTCCGTGGAGGTGGTCTATCGGGGGGCCAGCGCCGCCGACGTCGAGGATGCGATCTGCCGGCGCCTGTTCGATGCCGTCAAGGGGGTGGAGTTTCTCGACGAGTTCGGCTGCGTGGCCCAGGACAACCTGGCCAACGCCACGGCGACCATGGCCGCCGGCGGCGACGCCATCCGCTTCCTCAACGAGATCGACACCGAGGTGAGCGCCATTACCGAGCTGCCGGCCCGCGCCGATCCCCCGGTGGTGCGCGAGCTCCACCGCAGCGACCTGGTGGCCGCGGTGGCAGTGTCCGGTGATATGCCGAGGCGCCAGCTGGAAGACTACGCCCTGCGCCTGGAGGAGCGCATCATGACCCTGCCCGGCGTTGCCCGGGTGGCAATTCACGGCATGTCCCAGCGTCAGTGGCAGGTGGAGGTGCCCCGCGAGGTGCTGGGGCAGCACGGCCTCTCGGCGCGGGAGCTGGCGCGACGGGTGGCCGGCCAGAGCCTCGACCTGCCCCTGGGCACCCTGGAGACCGCCGACCGGGATCTCCTGCTGCGCTTCACCGACCAGCGTCGCTCGCCCGCCGAGCTGGCCGAGCTGGTGGTGGTCTCCGACGCCGGCGGCGGCGAGCTGACCCTGGGCGAGCTGGCCACCATCACCGAGAGCGGCGAGCGCGCCGAGGAGCAGGTCCGCTTCAACGGCGAGCCGGCGCTGGTGCTGGAGGTGAGCAAGGCGCTGCGCGACGATGCGCTGACCGTCAAGGAGCGGCTCGAGTCGCTGCTCGAGGCCGAGCGTCATCGTTTCGACGGCGGCATCTCGCTGACGCTGACCCAGGATGCGACCAGCATCGTCCGCGACCGCCTGCAGATGCTGGTGGGCAACGGCCTGATGGGTCTGGTGCTGGTGGTGCTGGTGATGAGCCTCTTCTTCCGCCCGCGGCTGGCCCTGTGGGCGGTGCTGGGCCTGCCGGCTGCCTTCATGGGCGCCTTCATCGTCATGGCCCTGACCGGGCTGTCGATGAACATGATCACCCTGGTGGCGCTGCTGATGGCGATCGGCATCGTCATGGACGATGCCATCGTGATCACCGACAACATCGCCGCCCACGCCAGCGAGGGTGCCTCGCCCCTGGAGGCGGTGGTCTCGGGCACCCGCCAGGTGCTGCCCGGGGTGCTCTCGTCGTTCCTGACCACGGTGGCGGTGTTCGCGCCGCTCTCCTTCCTGGCCGGGGAGCTGGGGGCGGTGCTGGAAGTGCTGCCGGTGGTGCTGATCGCGGCCCTGGCGGCGAGCCTCATCGAGGCGTTCTGGATCCTGCCGCATCATCTCAAGGGCAGTCTCAAGGGCAGCGAGGGGAAGCTGGCCGAGGGCCACGACTCCCGCTTCCGGGCCGCCTTCGAGCGACGCTTCGCGCGCTTTCGCGAGGCCGTCGGGGGGCTGGCCGACCAGGCGATCCGCTTTCGGCATGCGGTGCTGGGGCTCGTGCTCGCCATCATCCTGGGCTCGGCCGGTTTCATGGCCGGGGGGCATGTGGGCAGCGAGGCGATGCCGGATATCGATGGCGACGTGCTGGAGGCGCGCATCCTGATGCCCCAGGGCTCCCCCCTGGCGCGCACCGAGGCGGTGGTCGAGCGGGTCGAGGCGGCGATGCGTGAGCTCGATGCCCGCTTCTCGCCGGCACAGCCGGGAGGCGCCTCCCTGGTCGAGGCGATCCAGGTGCGCTTCAACCACAACCCCAGCGCCCGGGAGGCCGGCCCCCATGTGGCCACCGTCATCGTCGACCTGCTCACCGCCGAGCGTCGCCGGGTGACCCTGGAGGAGCTGACCGCCGCCTGGCGGGAGGCGATCGGCGAGATCGAGGGTCTGCAGCGGCTGATCATCCAGGAGCCTGGCTTCGGCCCCGCCGGCGTGCCGGTGGAGGTGCGCCTGACAGGAGACGATCTCGCTGCCATGAAGGCCGCGGCGCTGGAGCTGGGAGGGCATCTCGAGGCCTACGCGGCCGTCTACAACGTCATCGATGACCTGCGCCTGGGCAAGCCCCAGCTGGCCTTCTCCCTGGCCGAGGGCGCCCATGGCCTGGGGCTCGCCGCCGACGAGGTGGCCGGCCAGCTGCGTGCGGCGCTGCTGGGGGAGATCGCCGACACCCTGCGCATCGGTGACCAGGAGATCGAGGTGCTGATCCGCCTGGCCGAAGCGGACAGGAGCTCCCTCGACGACCTGGCCGACTTGACCATCGCCCTGCCCGACGGGCGCCGGGTGCCCCTGGAAGTGGTGGCCAACGCCGAGGAGCGGCGCGACTGGGCGCGCATCACCCGCATCGACGGCCGACGCACCGTCACCGTGGAAGCCAACGTGGATGCGCGCCAGGCCAGCGGTCAGGCCGTCGTCGATGACCTCGCCGGCAGCGGCTGGCTGAGCGAGTTCCGCCAGCGGCATCCCGGGGTGGAGATCTCCTTCGAGGGACAGGTGGCGCGCTCCGCCGAGACCGGCAGCTCCATCGGCCGCGGGCTGCTGATCGGTCTGGTGGGGATCTTCGTTATCCTCTCCTTCCAGTTCCGCAGCTACGTGGAGCCGCTGATCGTCATGCTCTCGATTCCGCTGGCCTTCATCGGCGCCATCTGGGGACACGTGCTCATGGGCTACTACCTCTCCATGCCCTCGCTGATCGGCGCGGCCTCCCTGGCCGGTATCGTGGTCAACAACGCCATCCTGCTGATCCACTTCATCAAGACGCACCGCGAGCGCGGGCTGGAGGCGGTGGCGGCCGCCGGCCAGGCCAGCCGCGACCGGCTGCGCGCCATCCTGATCTCGTCTACTACCACCATCGCCGGGCTGCTGCCGCTGCTGGCCGAGACCAGCTCCCAGGCGGCGGCCATCAAGCCGCTGGTGATCTCCGTGGTGTTCGGTCTGCTCAGCGCCACCGTGCTGGTGCTGCTGGTGATCCCGGCGCTCTACGTGCTGCTGGACGACTGGGGGTGGGTCCGCAGCGATGTCCATCGATAACGACGCGCCGCCCAGGGCTATCGCAGTTACCGACAGGGCGATAGCGAAAGGCGCCGGGGACAGGTCGGAGCGGGCGTCCGAGGACCAGGGGTGAGGAGCACCGCTCCGAACGGGCTGGCCGAGGATGGCCAGCACCGGACCTGCAAGCGGAGCGGGACGCGAGAGCGATGCAGGGCCGAGGTAGCCTACAAGGAAGTACTCGTAGCGCCCCCTCGAGGGCCTGTCGCCGGATCAGCCTTGAGCGGGGCTGCCATCTGCGATAGCCCTGACGCGCCGCCGAGCTCGCTTGACGGCGGTGATTTCTTGGCTAGCTTTAAAGAAGTATATATTTTGCATCTTTTAAGTCGGAACAGGAGAGGAGGCCATCATGACCATTATCCATCACCCGTCATCTTTTCGACTGAAGGTCGCCGTTGGGCTGATGCTGGCGACAGCCTTGGCCTTGGGCAGCATCGCCGGTGCGGATGAGCACGAGGCGTCATCCACAGAGGATACCTGGCTGCCGAGCCTGATCACCGAGACCCCTCAGGAAGGCTTCGCCCTGGCCATCACCCTGTCCCAGAAGGGGGTGGCGGCTACCCAGAAGGATGCCGAGATCCGCCGTCAGAAGCGAGCCGAGTATCACGATGTGCCCGACAGCCTGATCGCGGCCTCCCACGTCATCGCCACGCATTTCCAGACCGTCGCCGCAGCCAACAACTACTGGCGCGAGTGACCGTGTGTCGCTGGCCGAGGCGGGGAGGGCAACGTCATGATACAGGTGCGGCTCTATCGCTATCATCCCGAGCAGGATGACCTGCCACGGATGGAGACGCTGGAGGTCGAGGAGCGCTTCCGCAAGGCCATGGTGCTCGACGTCCTCGAGCACCTGAAGCAGGAGGATGCCACCCTGGCCTATCGGCGCTCCTGCCGGGAAGGGGTGTGCGGTTCCGACGGCATGAACATCAACGGCAGGAACGGCCTGGCCTGTATCACAGCTGTGGAAGAGGTACTGGGCGGCGGTGACACCCTGATCCTGCGTCCGCTGCCGGGAATGCCGGTGATCCGCGACCTGGTCGTCGACCAGCGTCTCTTCTTCCGCCAGTTCGAGAAGATCCGGCCCTGGCTGATCAACGACCAGGCGCCCCCCGCCATCGAGCGACGTCAGAGCCCCGAGGATCGCGAGAAGCTCGACGGCCTCTACGAGTGCATCCTCTGCGCCTGCTGCAGTTCGGCCTGCCCCTCCTGGTGGTGGAATCCCGACAGGTACATCGGCCCGGCCGGCCTGATCCAGGCCTATCGCTTCCTGATCGACAGTCGCGACACCGCCACCGACGAACGGCTGGCCACCCTCGACGACCCCTTCAGCGTGTTCCGCTGCCGGCAGATCGCCAATTGCACCTGGGTCTGCCCCAAGGGGCTCAACCCGATGCGCGCCATCGGCCAGATCAAGGCGATGCTGCTGGCGCGCGGCAGCTGACCCCCATGCCGAAGCAACGGGAGGTAGACCATGGCCTTTCGACAGGTGAAGGATCTGCTCGAGTGGATCCATGATTTCCACAGGCAGCTGGGTGTGCAGTATGCCCGGCTAGCGGAGGCGGCAGCCGATGAGCGCATGCGCATGGCGCTGGTGTTCCTCGCCGACCGCGAGCGGCGCCTGCAGGAGGGCATTGCAGCCTATCTCGAGGATGCCGATCAGGGGCTCCTGACCACCTGGCTGATCGACAGCCAGGAGTTCGGCCACCCCGCCGTACTGGAGCGCATTCCCCCCTGCCTGGGCTGTCATGACGTGCAGGATATCCTGGCCAACGTAATGACCGCCCACCAGACCCTCGAGGACATGTATCGGCTGCGCGCCGAGCTGGCCTCGATTCCCGAAGAGGTCGAGCTTTTCCAGCATCTTGCCGAACAGCAGGAGGCCGAGGCGCGGCTGCAGACCCGGGACCTCGCCCGCCTCGAGACGTATTGAGTCGTTTCCGCGGACTCGCCAACGATGGCGCCCCGGCATATGCCGGGGCGCTTCGTGTGTGCGCCAGGCATGGCGCGCAGCGCCTGACTGGCGCTGTTTCCAAGGGTGGTGCCTTGGAATGACTTGGGGGTGAAAGTCCCCTGCACGCCCGGCAAGGGGAAGTGCTAGCCGACGGCAAGGGTGTCTCCCGCGAGGGAGAATCTGAAGGAAGCCTTAGGCAAAACGCTGGCCTGACGAACAGGAAGCGGATACGAGGCGTCATGGCGGGGTGAGGTGGCACACGTCACCAAAGCCCGGTACTTGCACGGAACGCCATGACGTATATCCGACAGGCATAAGCGGGAAGGTCGCGCGTCTTACCCTGGGAGGTCTGGTGGTCTGCCACGGTGCTACCGGCGTCGAGAGGCGACGGGATGGGCCACTAGACGTCAGCAGAGGCCATAGTAAGTGCCGATTCACCCCGGCACCAAGGGCCGAACATGAAGAACCGCGAGTAGGCGATGACGTCTCGAGGATCGATCATGAAGACAGAAAGTGGCGCTGATACCGCCACCCACCCAGAGGGGCAGGGGCAGTACCCCGGGTCCCGGCCGGTGGGCGTCGAGACGGTCCCGGCGTCGTCACCGTGGACGAAAGCGGAGTCCGCCCCGCTTATGGAGGCCGTGGTAGAGAAGGCCAACATGGAGCGGGCTTACCGTCGGGTGGTCGCCAGCCAGGGGGCGCCGGGTGCCGATGGCATGACGGTCCACCAGTTGGCCGACCACCTGAAGGAATGCTGGCCAACGCTGTGCGAACGGCTACTGGCCGGTGAGTACCACCCCAGCCCGATCCGAGCCGTCGAGATCCCCAAGCCCAAGGGCGGAACGCGACAGCTCGGCATCCCCACGGTTACCGACCGGCTGATCCAGCAGGCGCTGCTGCAGGTGCTGACGCCGATCTTCGATCCGGGATTCTCCACATCGAGTTACGGCTATCGGCCAGGGCGCAGTGCCCAGCAGGCCGTCTCGGCGATGAAGGCCCATGTCACTGCCGGCCATCGCTGGGTGGTCGACCTCGACCTGGAAGCCTTCTTCGACCGGGTGAATCACGACCTGCTGATGGCGCGGGTCGCGCGCCGCATCCGCGACAAGCGAGCGTTATGCCTGATCCGCCGCTATCTGGAAGCCGGGATGTTCCAGGACGGCCTGGTCGCACCACGCCGGCAGGGCACACCCCAGGGCGGGCCACTCAGCCCGCTGCTGGCCAATATCCTGCTGGGTGATGTGGACAAGGAACTGGAACGCCGCGGTCACCGCTTCTGCCGCTACGCCGACGACGTACAGGTGTACGTCAAGAGTCGGCGGGCGGGCGAGCGCGTCATGGCCAGTCTGAGTGATTTTCTCGAGAACTCACTCAGGCTGACGGTCAATCGCGACAAGAGCGCGGTGGACCGACCCTGGAACCGGGGGTACCTGGGCTACACGCTGACCCGGCACAAGCGGCCGAAGCTGACGCTGGCCAAGGCCAGCCTGCAGCGCCTGATGCAGCGTGTCCGCGAGATCCTCAAGCGTGGCAGGGGGCGCAACATACGGCGCGTTATCGAAGAGTTGACCCCGGTCCTGCGGGGCTGGGCCAACTACTTCTCCCTCGTCGACGTAGAGCGGCCGCTGGAAGCGCTGGATGGTTGGATACGTCGCCGACTGCGTTGCGTGATCTGGCGGCAGTGGAAGCGCCCAGGGACCCGGCGCCGCAAGCTCCTGGCGCTGGGCCTGGACGACCAGCGTGCCTGGAAATCAGCGGGAAATGGGCGAGGCGCCTGGTGGAACGCCGGTGCCTCGCACATGAATCAGGCCCTGCCGCGGAAGTGGTTCGAGCGGCTGGGCCTGATCTCGGTACTCGATACGGTCAAGAGGGCTTAGTCGTTCTTCATGAACCGCCGTATACGGAACCGTACGTACGGTGGTGTGGGAGGGCGCCGGGGGTGACCCCGGCCCCTACCCGATCGTCGGTGGAGCCGAGCCGCCTCAGGCGGCGTCGAGGGGGCGCGAGGGGCCGAAGTGCTCGTGGTGGCGGCGCTCGGCCGGCACACCCAGTTCGGCCAGGGCCCGATCGACGGCGCTCATGAAGCCCTGGGGGCCCACGGTGTAGCAGCGTGCGTCCTCCGGCAGCAGCCGCGCCAGCAGTGCGCGGTCGACGCGGCCGGTATGGTCGGCCGCCTCGCCGCGCTCGTGGACGGTCACCGTGTGCAGCTGTTCCGGGTGCGCCTCGGCCAGGGCCGCGACCTCGTCGCGGAAGGCGTGATGGTCGGCATCCAGGGCGGCGTGCAGGTAGACCACGCGGCGGCCCTGTGCCAGCGCCTGGCGGGCCAGAGGCAGCATCGGCGTCTGGCCGACCCCGCCGGAGGCCAGCAGCAGCGGCTCGCTACCCTCGGCCAGGGTCAGGTCGCCGGCCGGTGGCAGCAGCTCCAGGGTATCGCCCACCGCCATGGCGTCGTGCAGGTGGCGGCTGGCGCGGCCTTCCGGCTCGTGCTTGACGGAGATCCGGTAGGTGCGGCCGTCGGGCAGGGCCGACAGGCTGTAGTGGCGATAGAGCGGCTCGCCGTCGAGGGTCAGCCGGACGCCGATGTACTGGCCCGGGGCATGCTCGGCCACCGGCTCGCCGTCCACGGGCGCCAGCACGAAGGAGCGGATCACCGCGCTCTCCTGGCGGGTCTCGACGATGCGGAAGGTGCGGGTACCGCGCCAGCCGCCGGGGCGCTGCTCGAACTCCCGATAGCGGTACTCCTCCAGCTCGATCAGCAGGCCGGCCAGCTCCTCGTAGACACCGCTCCAGGCGGCGGCGATCTCCTGTGTCACGGCGTCACCGAGCACCTCGCCGATGGCGGCCATCAGGCACTCGCCGACGATGGGGTAGTGCTCGGGGCGGATGTCGAGCGAAACATGCTTGCTGACCACCGTGGCCAGGGTCTCGCGCACCTTCTCGCGATCATGGCGTAGCTGCACATAAGCCAGCACGGCGCCGGCCAGGGCCCTCGGCTGCCCGCCGTCGGCCTGGTGGGCCTCGTTGAACAGCGGCTTCACTTCGGGGTAGCGGTCGAACATCAGCGGATAGAAGCGTTGGGTGATGGCGTCGAGATGCTCGGCGACGGTGGGGGCGGTGGCGGCGATCAGGGCTTCCTGGGCAGGGGTCAGCATGACAGGCTCCTCTTCGGGTTCGTCGGGGGGAGTGTTTTTTAAGATGCATGTAAAATACATCTTAAAGGTGGCGATCGCTACCCCCTGCCCTGGTACAGGATGTCGCACCGGGTCAGTAGGCCCAGACGATGGCCATCAGCAGCCCCCAGGCCAGCACCCCGGCGGCCATGATGGTATAGGTTGCCGCCATGGTCTCCACGTCTTCATCCTGGCGCTGGCAGAGGGCCTGGAGGCCGTGATAGACCAGGCTGATGGAGATGCCGAGCGCCACCAGCACCGCCAGGGCATTGAGCAGCAGGCTGGGGATCAGCAGCACGATCGCCGAGGACCACAGCGGCAGCGGGGCCAGGGCGGCCAGCAGGTAGGCGTCCTGATAGTCGATCCTGAGCTGGCGGCTGCTGTTCACGACGGCGTGGATCAGCCAGCCCATCACGAAGAAGGTCAGCAGCTCCGCCAGGAACAGGATGGTGGTGATGAAGCGCCACTCCCGGTCGGCGAAGCCGGCGACGAAGGCGTCCCCGTAGTGGGTGCCGGCGTAGTAGAGCAGTACCGGCGGCAGCAGCGACATCGGGAAGACGATGGCCCAGGCCAGCAGCGGAATGGAGGGGCGGCGCTGCTGGAGCTCCTTCCAGCCGACGCTGCGCGTGAAGGGCAGTCGGACGACGGTGATCGGGTTCATGGGGCTCTCCTCTTCATGGCGCAAGGCGGACACCCCGGGAGGGTGATGCCGCGGCGGAAGATTAATATCATATTGTGATATTTTCAGATTTAGACTTCCCCCGGATGCCTGTCAAGGCGCCGGTCGAGACGCAATGGGGCTTGCATGAACAAGGGAACAGGATTGACCAAGCAGGATTTCCAGCGTCTGTCGCACTTCCGCTACCAGCTGCGCTGCTTCCTGCGCCAGAGCGAGGATATCTGCCGGCAGCATGGTGTGACGCCGCTGCAGTATCAGCTGCTGCTGCATCTCAAGGGGTTCGAGGGACGTGAGTGGGCCACGGTGGGGGAGCTGGCCGAGCGCCTGCAGGCCAAGCACCACGGCACCGTGGCCCTGGTGGATCGCTGCGAGCAGCTGGGCCTGGTGGAGCGACGCCCGGCTCGTCAGGATCGCCGTCGTATCGAGGTCCATCTGCTGCCGAAGGGCGCCGAGCTCGCCGCCCGGATCGCCGAGCTGCACCAGCCGGAGCTGCGCCACCTTCAGGAGGAGTTCCAGCTGCCCGGCTGGCCGGACCTGCCCTGAGGCGGCCCGGCCGGCTCACAGCCCGATGCGGTGGGCCCGGTGGGTGAAGAAGATGCCGCTGGGCGACTCCGCCGGCAGGCGGGCCAGCTCCTCGAAGGTGCGGGTGTCGTAGACCACCACGTGGCCGCTGTCCCGGGCGGAGATCCAGATGTGCTCGCCGCGGGGGGTGAACTCCTTGTGCAGAATCGACTCGCCGGGGGAGAGCGTCTCGATCACCTCGTGGGTGCGGGTGTCGATCACCTGAACGCGGTCGTTGTTCGGGTGAGCGAAGGTGACCCACACCTGCTGCTCGTCGGGGCGGCTCATCACGAAGATCGGCTGGCCGTGGACCTCGATGCGATCGGTCAGCGACCAGTCGCCGGTGTCGGCCACCAGCACCTCGTTACGGCCCACGGCGGGGAAGAAGGCCTGGTCGCCGGCCATGGCCCAGCCCTCCAGGTGGGGCATCTTGTAGACCGGCAGGCGCTCCTCGCCGCGGCCGTAGTCGGGCAGGATGCGCTGTACGCCCTTCTCCGGGTGCCAGAGGTCGAGCAGCGCCATGCCGTCCTCGCCGAACAGCCCGGCGATGTAGTAGCGCCCGTTGGCGGTGATCAGGGCGTCGTAGGGCATGCTGCCCACGTCGCGATAGCGGGTCACCTCGGGCTCCTCGGTGGACATGTCCAGGGTCCAGATCTCGCCGGCCTCGAACAGGCTGAAGACGAAGCTGTTGCCCGGCACGTCCACCACGCCCACCACCTTGGCCTGGTCGGTGGTGCCGTCGGGCTTCTCGTAGGTGGCCGGCACGTCGACGACCAGCTCCATGGTCTCCACGTCGAAGACCTTCACGCCGCCCGGTTCGTAGTTGCCCACCGCCACGTAGCGGCCGTCCTGGGAGATGGCGCCGCCGATGCTGTTGCCCCCCTGGATGATGCGCCCGTCGATCTCGCCGGTGAGCAGGTCGAGCCGGGTCAGCCCGCCGTCGCGGCCGAACACGAAGGCGTGGCGGGCGTCGCGGGTGAACTTCACCGAGGCGTGGGAGAGGTCGCCGAAGCCCTCGACGTGCCTGAGCACCGTCTTGTGCGTGGTGTCGACCAGCGCCACGCTGCCGGTGGCGCGCTCGATCACCACGCCCAGGTCGCCGGTGCCGCGCAGTTCCACGGCGGGCTCGGCCAGGGCAGGGCCGGCGGCCAGCAGCGACAGGGCGCCGGCGGCAACCAGGGTCTTCAGGGGGCGAATCAGCGGCATGGGGGTCTCCTCGGGAGCATCAGTCGTCCAGGGACGTCAGGCGGTTATCGGTCTGCAGGTGGTCGGCGATCCAGCGGGCCTCCGCTTCGCTGAGCAGGGCCTCCCAGCCGGGCATGGCGGTGCCGGGGATGCCGTGGCGGATGATGTGGGTGAGCGCCTTGGGGCTGAGCGCCTGCATGCGGTCTCGGGGAAGGGCGGGGCCGAGGCCGCCGCGCAGGGTCATGCCGTGGCAGGAGCCGCAGTCCTGGTAGAGCAGGGTCTCGAGGCGTTCGGCATCGAGGCGTTCGGCATCGGGCGAGGCCTCGCCGTCGCCGGCCACCGCCGCGAGTGGCAGCAGCAGGCTCAGGCAGATCAGGAATCGGGCGGACGGAAGCATGGGCGTCTCTCGCAGCGGATGTCGGCAGCCGGCGGCGGCGGATCTGGCTGCAGTGTCCGACCGGCGGCGGGGTGGCGCCTTGACGGATATCAATCGGGGGGCCGGTTGAGAAGCCCCCGTGGCCGTGAAGCCACATTGAAAATACCTCTTTTGACTTGCGTCAACCACGGTGGATATCACCGCTTGCCCGGGATGCCGTGCAGGTAAGATGCTTCATGAAAGCATCTTATCGGTTCGGAGGCACACCGCCGGATGGCCAGACTCGACTCCCTGGATCGCCAACTGATCGACCTCTACCAGCGTGGCCTGCCGGTCTGCGAGCGTCCCTTCGCGGCCATGGCCGAGCGCCTGGACGCCAGCGAGGATCAGGTGATCAGCCGTCTCGAGCGGCTCCAGGCGAGCGGCGTGCTGAGCCGTGTCGGCGCGGTCTTCGACCACGCCCGTGCCGGGGCCAGCCTGCTGGCCGCGGTGGCCGCGCCCGAGGAGGCCCGCGATGCCGTGGCCGAGGCGATCAACCGCGCCCCGGGGGTGAACCACAACTACCTGCGAGAGCACGACTTCAACCTCTGGTTCGTGATGACCGCGCCGGACGAGGCCGTCCTCGAGGCTCGCCTCGATGCCCTGGAGGCGGAGCTCGAGCGCGAGATCCTGCGCCTGCCCATGCTCGAGGGGTTCCATATCGACCTCGGCTTCCCGATCCCCTGGCATGAACTGGAGGCGCCATGAACGCCCGACAGCCGGCTCCCGCCTGCGCAGAGCCCCTCGCCGAGCGCCGCCTGCGCGCCCTGGTCGAGCAGGGGCTGCCGCTGGTGCCGCGCCCCTGGCAGGCGCTGGCCGAACAGTGCGGCCTGAGCGAAGCGGAGGTGATGGCCTGCGTGCGCCGCTGGCAGGCCGAGGGGCTGGTCAAGCGCCTCGGCCTGGTGGTGCGCCACCGCGCCCTGGGCATCACCGCCAACGCCATGGTGGTGTGGGACGTGCCCGATGACGAGGTGGCCGAGCTGGGCCGACGCCTGGCCGCCGAGCCCGCCGTCACCCTCTGCTACCGCCGGCCGCGGCGCCTGCCCGACTGGCCCTACAACCTGTTCTGCATGATCCACGGCACGCGCCGCGAGCGCGTGCTGGCCGCCCTCGACGAGATCGTCGAGCGCCAGGCGCTGCAGGCCACGCCTCACCGGGTGCTGTTCAGCCTCAAGGCCTACCGGCAGCACGGCGGCCGCTATACCCGCGAGGAGCGCCCATGACCACCGCGTATGCCACCCGACCGGCGCCGGCGGAGCTCGATGCCGCCGACCGGCGCATCATCAATCGCCTGCAGGATGGCCTGCCGCTGGTCGCCTCGCCCTACGCGGTGGTGGCCGTGGAGCTTGGCCTCTCCGAGGGCGAGCTGCTCTACCGCCTGGAGCGGCTGCTGGAGAGCGGAGTGCTCAGCCGCTTCGGCCCGATGTACCACGCCGAGCGCCTCGGCGGCGGCCTGACCCTGGCGGCCCTGGCGGTGCCGGAGCGGGACTATGACGCCGTCGTCGAGGCGGTCAACGCCTTCCCCGAGGTGGCCCACAACTACCGTCGCGAGCACCGTCTCAACATGTGGTTCGTGCTGGCCACCGAGACCCCGGAGCGTATCGCCCAGGTAATCGCCGAGATCGAGGCCGCCACCGGCCTGCTCGTGTTCAACATGCCCAAGCAGGAGGAATTCCATGTCCGTCTCCACCTGCCCGTCTGACGCCGCGTGGCTGGACGCCACCGATCGCGCCATCGTGCTGGCCACCCAGGCGGGGCTGCCGCTGGTGCCCGACCCCTGGGGCGCGGTGGGCCGGCCGCTGGGCCTCTCCGGCGAGGCGGTGCGCGATCGCCTGGCGCGGATGCAGGAGGCGGGCATCGTGCGCCGGGTCGCCGCGGTGCCCAACCACTACCGGCTCGGCTACGTGGCCAACGGCATGACGGTGTGGGACGTGGACGATGCCCGGATCGACCGCCTCGGCCGCGAGGTGGCCCGGCTGCCCGGCGTCAGCCACTGCTATCGGCGCCCGCGCCACCTGCCGGACTGGCCCTACAACCTGTTCGCCATGCTCCACGGGCGCACCCGCGCCGAGGTGGAAGCGCAGGCCGACACCCTGCGCGAGCTGCTCGGCAGTGCCTGCCGGGACCATCGCATCCTCTACAGCTCTCGCATTCTCAAGAAGACCGGCCTGCGGCTCGCAGGGCGGTCCGACCGGCCGGGCTGAGGCCCGCCGCAGGAGGAGGTCCGCATGTTCCGCGTCACCCGCTATATCAAGTCCCTGATGGAGCCGACGCCGCTCGCGCCGGCCCGCAAGCCGCCGGGTCCGGTGGTGATCTGGAACCTGATCCGTCGCTGCAACCTGACCTGCAAGCACTGCTACACCACCTCGGCGGACATCGACTTCGCCGGGGAGCTCTCCACCGCCGAGGCTCGAGCGGTCCTCGACGACCTGCACGGCTTCCGGGTGCCGGCGCTGATCCTCTCCGGCGGCGAGCCGCTGATGCGGCCGGACATCTTCGAGCTGTCGCGGCGTGCCCGGGAACTGGGCATCTATACCGGGCTCTCCACCAACGGCACCCTGATCGACGAGTCCAACATCGACGAGATCGCCGACGTCGGCTACGACTACGTGGGCATCAGCATCGACGGCCTCGAGGCCACCCACGACGTCATCCGCCAGCGCCAGGGCGCCTTCCGGGAGTCCATGCATGCGGTGAAGCTGTGCAAGGAGCGCGGCATCAAGGTGGGCCTGCGCTTCACCCTGACCCGCGAGAACTACGAGCAGCTGGGCGACATCCTGGCGCTGCTCGACGAGCACGACGTCGACAAGTTCTACCTCTCTCACCTCAACTACGGCGGTCGCGGCCGGCGCCACAGCAAGCAGGACGCCTGGTACCGCATGACCCGCGACGCCATGACCCGGCTGTTCGACCACTGCCGCGCGGAGCTCGAGCGTGGCGTGGAGCGCGAGTACGTCACCGGCAACAACGATGCCGATGGCCCCTTCCTGCTGATGTGGGCCCGTGAGCACTTCCCCGACCGGGCCGACGACCTGAAACAGCGCCTGGTCAACTGGGGCGGCAACGCCTCCGGCGAGCACATCGCCAACATCGACAACCTCGGCAACGTCCACCCCGACACCTTCTGGTGGGACCACGACCTGGGCAACGTGCGCAGCCGCCCCTTCTCCGAGATCTGGCGGGACACCTCCGATCCGCTGATGGCCGGCTTCCGCCAGCGCCCTCGGCCGCTCAAGGGGCGCTGTGCCGAGTGTCGCTTCCTCGACATCTGCAACGGCAATACCCGCGTGCGGGCCTGGAAGGTGACCGGCGATCCCTGGGAGGAGGATCCCGGCTGCTACCTGACCAACGCCGAGATCGGCGTCGACGAGGGCCATGACCGGCGCGTGGCGGCGCCCTATGAGGCCATCCAGGCCACCGAGCTCTGAGCCGCGCCAGGCGACGACCATGACCGTGACATCCCGGGAGAGCGAGCCATGACGGCATTCCGCAAGACACAACACCTGAGCTTCGACCTCGACGAGGCGCCGCTGGGCCGCGGCGAGGTGGCCATCGTCGGCGCCGGCCCCGGCGACCCGGGGCTGCTGACCCTGCGCGCCCTGTCGCTGCTGCAGCAGGCGGACTGCCTGGTGTTCGACCGGCTGGTCTCCGCCGAGATCCTCGCCATGGCCAGGCCCGAGGCGCGTCGCTTCTACGTGGGCAAGGCCTCGCGCTGCCACGCCCTGACCCAGGAGGAGACCAACGCCCTGCTGGTGCGCCTGGCCGGCGAGGGTGAGCGGGTGCTGCGCCTCAAGGGCGGCGATCCCTATATCTTCGGCCGTGGCGGCGAGGAGGCCGAGGCCCTGATCGAGCACGACATCGGCTTCCGGGTGGTGCCGGGCATCACCTCTGCCTCGGGCTGCTCCAGCTACGCCGGCTTCCCGCTGACCCACCGCGACTACGCCCAGAGCGTCACCTTCGTCACCGGCCACTGCAAGGGAGACCGGGAGCTGGACCTGAACTGGGCGGCCCTGGCCGTGCCCCACCACACCACGGTGTTCTACATGGGCCTGGCCAACGCGGCGATGATCCGCCGCGAGCTGCAGCGCCACGGCATGCCCGCCGCCACCCCGGTCGCCCTGGTGGAGCGCGGCACCACCCCGGAGCAGCGCCACGTGCTGGCCACCCTGGGCGATCTGGTCGAGGTGATCGAGCGCGAGGCCTTCCGGCCCCCCACCCTGATCGTGGTGGGCGAGGTGGTGACTCTCGCCGATACTCTGGCGCCGGCCATGACCCGCCTGGCCCGCGAGCCGGATGCCGCGCTGGCCGCCTTCCCCCACCCGATGCCCGGGAGGGTCGCGCTGTGATACGACCCGCCCTGCTGCTCGGTGGCCTGCTGGGGCTGCTGGCGCCGGCGCTGCCGGCCCTGGCCGAGGCGCCGGACCCCAACATGCTCTACAACCGCCACTGTGCCATCTGCCACGGCGTGAGCCGACTGGGTGGCATCGGGCCGGCGCTGCTGCCGGACAACCTCTCGCGGCTCAAGCACGACGAGGCGGTTTCGGTGATCCACGACGGCCGACCCGCCACCCAGATGCCCGCCTACCGTGAGCTGCTCTCGGAGGAGGAGGTGGCGGCGCTGGCCGAGTGGATCTTCACGCCGCCCGAGCACGAGCCCCGCTGGGAGGAGACCGACATCCTCGCCAGCCACGAGGTGCGACACCCCTACGGCAGCCTGCCCGATACGCCGGTGTTCGAGGTCGAGGACCTCAAGAACCTCTTCATCGTCGTGGAGATCGGCGACCACCATGTCAGCCTGCTCGACGGCGACCGCTTCGAGCGCATCGCTCGCTTTCCCAGCCGCTATGCGCTGCACGGCGGCCCCAAGTACAGCCCGGACGGCCGCTATGTCTACTTCGGTTCCCGGGACGGCTGGGTGACCAAGTACGATATCTACAACCTGGAGGTCACCGCCGAGGTGCGCGCGGGGATCAACATGCGCAACATCGCCGTCTCCGCCGATGGCCACTACGTGCTGGCCGGCAACTACCTGCCCCACAGCCTGGTGCTGCTCGACGCGCGTGATCTGGACCTGATCGCGGTGATCCCGGTGGAGGGGCTCGACGGCGAGACCTCGCGGGTCAGTGCCGTCTATACCGCGCCACCGCGCAACAGCTTTGTGGCGGCCCTGCGCGACATTCCCGAGGTGTGGGAGATCCGCTGGCCCGAGGAGCGCGCCGAGGGCGACGAGGCCATCGTCGGCGACTTCGCGCTGCACCGCATGGAGGCCCCCGACTACCTGGACGACTTCTTCTTCGATCAGTCGTACCGCTACATCGTGGGCGCGGCCCGCGGCGGCCAGGGCGGGCAGGTGTTCGACATGGACGAGGAGCGCAAGGTGGCGGACCTGCCCCTGGAGGGAATGCCGCACCTGGGCGCCGGCATCACCTGGGAGCTGGACGGCCGCCGGGTGATGGCGATCCCCCACATCGACAAGGGGCAGGTCTCGGTGTTCGACATGAGCGACTGGTCGCTGATCACCCATCTCGAGACCGATGGCCCCGGCTTCTTCATGCGCAGCCACGAGAACTCGCCCTACGCCTGGGTGGATGTCTTCTTCGGCCCCCACCATGACCGCATCCACGTCATCGACAAGCAGTCGCTGGAGATCGTCGAGACGCTGATCCCGGAGCCCGGCAAGACCGCCGCCCACGTGGAGTTCGACCGCCGCGGCGAGACCCTGCTGCTGAGCATCTGGGACGACGACGGCTACCTGCTGAAGCTCGATGCCAACACCCTGGAAGAGCTGGACCGCATGCCCATGCGCAAGCCCTCGGGCAAGTACAACGTCTGGAACAAGACCCAGTACGAGGAGGGCACCAGCCACTGATCGGTCGAGATAAGAAGCATTCTTGATACCTGTCATGGTCCCGGCGGTCCCGGGCAAGGCACAATGGGGAAAACACCCCCAGTGCAACCGTCGGGAATCTCGCCATGCAGTCACCCCAACCCGAGCCGGCCGGCATGCCCATCGCCCGGCTCGCCTTCCGCCCCTTCTTCCTGCTGGCCTCGCTGTTCAGCGTGCTGGCCATGGTGGTGTGGTTCGCCTTCTGGCACGGCGATATCCTGCTGCGCCCCCATGGCGGGCTGATGTGGTGGCACCAGCACGAGATGATCTTCGGCTTCGGCGCCGCGGTGGCGGTGGGCTTCCTGCTCACCGCGGCCCAGAACTGGACCGGCCAGCCGAGCCTGCGCGGCGCTCCGCTGCTGGGCCTGGTCGGGGTCTGGCTGCTGGCGAGGCTGCTGATCGCCTTTCCCATGGGCTTGCCGCCCCTGCTGCTGCTGGTCATCGACGTGGCCTTCCTGCCCCTGGCGGCGCTGGCCCTGGGGCGGATGGTGGTGGCGGTGCGCCAGTGGCGCAACCTGGTCTTTGTGCCGCTCTTCCTGCTCATGGCGGTGGCCAATCTGGCCATGCACCTGGGGGTGATGCGCGGACAGCTGCCGCCGATCCGCGAGGGCGGCTACCTGGGGGTGCTGCTGATCGCCACCCTGATGGTGCTGCTGGGCGGCCGGGTGATCCCCTTCTTCACCTCCCGGCGGCTCGACCGCCCGAAGCCCGCCGAGTGGCCGATGCTGGAGCGGCTGGCGCTGTGGTCGATCTACGCGGTGGTGCTGCTGCAGCTGGCGGTGCTGCTCGAGGTCGAGCTGCCCCGGGGCCTGCAGGGCTGGACCATGCTGGTGGCCGCCGCCGCCAACGCGGTGCGCCTGGCCCGCTGGGGCGGGCAGCATACCCTTGCCGAGCCGCTGCTGTGGGGGCTGCACCTGAGCTATGCCTTCATCGTGGTGGGGCTGGTGATGTGGGCCCTGGCACTGACCGGGGTGTTCCGCGTGGAGCTGGCGCTGCATGCCCTGGCCATCGGCGGCATCGCTAGCATGATGCTGGCGATGATGGCGCGGGTCTCGCTGGGGCATACCGGCCGGCCGATCCGCACCCTGCCGGGCATCGGCGTGGCCCTGGGGCTGATGTTCGCCGGCGCCCTGCTGCGTTCGCCGGTGCTGGCGCTCTTCCCGCAGATCACCCACTGGACCTACAACCTGAGCATCGTCTTCTGGTGCATCGCCTACCTGATCTTCCTGTTCCACTACGCGGTGCCGTTGACCACGGGCCGGGTCGACGGCAAGGACGGCTGACGGCGCACGGGAGGCTGCCAATGCTCGAACACTATTTCCTGGTCAAGCACCTGCATGTCACCGCCGCGACCCTGAGCCTGCTGTTCTTCATGCTGCGGGCCTGGTGGTCGGTGCGCGAGTCGCCCTGGCGTCAGCGCCGCTGGGTGAAGGTGCTGCCCCACCTGATCGATACCCTGCTGCTGACGCTGGGCGTGCTGCTGATGGTGATGCTCAAGATGTGGCCCCACCAGCACCCCTGGCTGGCCGCCAAGCTCATCGCCCTGCTGCTCTACATCGGGCTGGGCACGATGGCGATCAAGCGCGGCCCCACGCCCGCGGTACGCGGTGCCGCGGCCCTGGCCGCGGTGGCCACCTTCCTCTACATGCTGGGGGCGGCGATCCGCCATGATCCGCTCTCCTGGCTGGCGGCCGGCTGAGGCACGGCATGACGCGGAGCGTCGAGGCTCCCTATACTGGGGCGGCGTGTCCGATAACCACCGACAAGGAGTGACTTCATGAGCCAACAGGATCTTCCCTCCGGCGCCGGCCAGGTCGCCGAGCAGTTTCCCGAGGTGTGGGACGCCTATGCCGCCCTGGGCAAGGCGTGCGCCGAGGCGGGCCCTCTGGATGCCCGTACCCGGCGCCTGGTCAAGCTGGCGCTGGCCGTGGGCGCGCGCTCCGAGGGCGCGGTGCACTCCCATGCCCGCCGCGGGCTGGAGGAGGGCGAATCTCCCGAGGCGCTGAAGCAGGTGGCCATGCTGGCCATCCCGACCCTGGGCCTGCCCAGCGGCGTGGCCGCGCTGACCTGGATCGAGGATCTCACCGAGGCGTGATGCCTCCCTGCCGGCAGTTCGCTGCCGGCTTCCCCCCTTGCCGCGTCTGGCAAGCCCCTGTTGCCGCCTTCCGGCCACTCCCTATTGACCCTCGTCAAAGTCATGGACGGGTCCCGACTGCTACTCTTTAACATGCATGCTGAATGCATATTAAAGGGGGCGGAAACGGCGGGTGCGCAGCGACAAACGCGGGCCGCCGGTTTCGACAAGAATGCAAGACGAGCAAGGGGGTATGGTCCATGACCGAAGGCCTGACAAAGGCAGCTGCCCGCAACATCTTCTATGGCGGGTCGCTGTTCTTCTTCCTGGTGTTTGCCGCGCTGACGGCTCACAGCCATTTCTACATCGTCAATACGTCCACCCAGCCGATGACGGACTCCGTACGGCAGGGCAAGCATGTCTGGGAGGAGCACAACTGCATCAACTGCCACACCATCCTCGGTGAAGGCTCCTACTTCGCCCCGGAGATCGGCAACGTCTGGACCCGCTATGGCGGCCACGACAACCCCGAGGGGGCCCGCATGGCCCTGGCGGCCTGGATGCGTGCCCAGCCCACCGGTGCCCCGAACCGTCGTCAGATGCCCTACTTCGAGATCAACGACGAAGAGATGCAGGCGCTGATCGACTTCTTCGAGTGGACCGACGCCATCGACACCCAGGGCTGGCCGCCCCATCCGGCCGGTTGATCCGGACGCCATGACCCCGCCGGATTCCCGAACCCAGGAGAGCCGAACCGATGAAATATGAAACGCAAAGGGTGGCCCTGCCATTCTTCATGGTCGCGATGGCGCTGTTCGCGCTGCAGATCGTCTTCGGTCTTGCCGCCGCCGCCGCCTATGTCTGGCCTCACTTCATGTCCGAGGCCATGCCCTTCAACATCACCCGTACCAGCCATACCAACCTGCTGATCGTCTGGCTGCTGATCGGCTTCATGGGCTGCACCTACTACCTGATGCCCGAGGAGGCCGAGAACGAGATCTTCAGCCCCAACCTTGCCTACCTGCAGCTGGCGATCTTCGCCATCGCCGGCGCCGGGGCCCTGATCAGCTACCAGTTCGGCATCCACGAGGGGCGCCACTACCTCGAGCAGCCGCTCTGGTCGAAGATCCTGATCACGATCTCCTTCCTGATGTTCCTGTTCAACACCAGCCTGACCATGCTCAAGGGGCGCAAGACGGCCATCAACATGGTGCTGATGCTCGGCCTCTGGCTGGCCGCGGTGTTCTGGCTGTTTGCCTTCTACAACCCCGATAACCTGGCACTGGACAAGCTGTGGTGGTGGTGGATCGTCCACATCTGGGTGGAAGGCGTGTGGGAGCTGATCATGGCCTCCCTGCTCGGCTACCTGCTGATCAAGATGACCGGCGTCGACCGCGAGATCATCGAGAAGTGGCTCTACGTCATCGTCGGCCTGGCGCTGTTCTCCGGCCTGCTGGGCACCGGCCACCACTACTACTGGATCGGCACCCCCGGCTACTGGCAGCCCATCGGCAGCATCTTCTCCACCCTGGAGGTGATCCCGTTCTTCGCCATGGTGGTGTTCGCCTTCTACATGTTCTGGAAGGGCAACCGCAACCACCCCAACAAGGCCGCCATGCTGTGGACCATGGGCAGTGCCGCCGTGGCCTTCTTCGGCGCCGGCGTGTGGGGCTTCATGCACACCCTGTCGTGGATCAACTACTACACCCACGGCACCCAGATCACCGCGGCCCACGGCCACCTGGCCTTCTACGGCGCCTACGTGATGCTGGTGCTGGGCGTCATCACCTACGCCATGCCGCAGCTGCGCCGCGTGCAGCCCTACAACCAGGTGCTGAACATGTGGGCCTTCTGGATCATGACCTCCGCCATGTGGTTCATGACCTTCACCCTGACCTTCGCAGGCGTCGTCCAGACCCACCTGCAGCGGGTGCTCGGCATGAACTTCATGCAGATCCAGGACCAGCTCGACCTGTTCTACGTGTTCCGCTTCGGCACCGGCATCTTCGTGGGTCTCGCCGCGGTGATGTTCATCTACGCGGTCTTCGGGCCGGCGCGCGAGCAGGTGCCCGCCACCAGCAAGCCGCTGACCGCCACCGAGTGAGCCCCCCGGCGGGTCGCGGCCCCTGCCGCGGCCCGCCGGTGAAACCCCTGGAGTGACCCATGTCCCATACCGCAACGGTGTCCGAGCTCGACCGGGAGCTGCCCTTCTACCAGCCGGTCGGCAATGAATGCGCCCTCTTCGAGCAGGCCTATCGGCAGCACCTGCCGCTGCTGCTCAAGGGCCCCACGGGTTGCGGCAAGACCCGCTTCGTGACCCATATGGCGGAGAAGCTGGGGCGGCCGCTGTTCACCGTCTCCTGCCATGACGACCTCACCGCCGCCGACCTCACCGGCCGCTACCTGCTGCAGGGTGGCGAGACCCGCTGGGTCGACGGCCCGCTGACCCGCGCCGTGCGCGAGGGCGGCATCTGCTATCTCGACGAGGTGGTCGAGGCGCGCAAGGACGTCACCGTGGTGCTGCACCCGCTGACCGACGACCGCCGCCTGCTGCCCCTGGAGCGCACCGGCGAACTGCTCGAGGCGCCCGACGACTTCATGCTGGTGGTCTCCTACAACCCCGGCTACCAGCACATCCTCAAGTCCCTGAAGCCCAGCACCCGCCAGCGCTTCGTGGCGATGTCATTCGACTTCCCGCCCCCCGACGTGGAGTGTGGCATCGTGGCCCGGGAGAGCGGCCTGTCCCACCAGCGCTGTGCCGCCCTGGTCAACCTCGCCGCCCGCCTGCGCGAGCTCAAGGGCCAGGACCTGGAGGAGGGGGTCTCTACGCGCCTGCTGGTCTACTGCGCCACCCTGATCCAGGCCGGCATGCCGATCCTGGAGGCCACCCGCGCCACCCTGGTGGAGCCGCTGACCGACGATCTGGACGTCCAGGAAGGGCTGCTGGAAGCCATCAACGCAACCTTCGGCTGAACCGAGGGGGGAGTCCGCCATGCTGCACTTTCTCGAGGTCGAGGAGCTCGTCGGCCGCCACTGGCACCGCTGGGCCTCCAGCGCTGCCAGCTACCGGCGCCATCCCGAGGCCGCCGTGGCCCTGGAGGAGCTGCGCCACGTGCTCGGCGTCTTCTTCCGCGCCAGCGGCGGCGAGTGCGGCCTGGAGGTCGCCGCCATCGTGGCGCGCAGCTCGTCGCACCGCCTCTCGCTGCGCCAGCGCCTCGGCTTCGATGACGAGGCCGTGGACCAGGCGCGTCGCGACGAGGAGCACCTGCTGCTGCCGCCGACCCTGGATCTCTTCCCCGAGGCGCGCCTCAACCGCGACCTCTACTTCTGGCTGACCGCCTACCTGGCGGTGGCCCGGCATCCGACGCGCCACGCCGACCCGCTGCAGGATGACCTGGCCCGGCTGCGCGAGGCGATGCGGGCCACCGAGGCGGCCCTGGCGCGTTTCCCCGGCCTTGCCGAGCGCTATCGCGAGCTCTGTGCGGCCCTGCTGGCGGTGCGCCCGGTGCGGCGCAAGCTGCCGCCCATGGAGCAGGCCCTGGAGGCCACGCTGCGGGCCCTGCTGGGCGACGATTCGCCGCTGGACGGCTGGGCCGCCTCCATGGCCGCGGCGGTGGCCGACCCGGCGGTCTCCCTGGCGGCGTTCCGGGCGCCGCGGGGCTATCGCCCCCCGCTGCCGGTGCCGCTGTGGGGCCAGGTGGTCGACCTGGGCGTCGGCCTGGGCCGCGAGGAGGACGACGACGATCCCCACGACGGCGAGGCCAACAGCGCCCAGCAGGCCAGCGAGGGCAAGCGCAAGGCCGAGCGCCGCCACCAGGACGAGACGGAGCGCAACGACCCGCTGGTCGCCAACCGCTTCGAGAAGATGCTCTCCTGGACCGAGATGGTGAACCTCAACCGCCTGGTGGAGGACAACGAGGACGAGGAGGCCAAGCGCGCCGCCGAGCAGATCGAGGAGATCGTCATCAGCCCGCACAAGCAGCGGGCGGCGACCCGGCTCAAGGTCGACCTCGACCTGCCGCCAGACGAGGCGCTGGGCGAGCGGCTGCGCGGCAGGCAGCTCTACCCGGAGTGGAACTACCGCAAGCAGCGCTACCTGCCCGACCACTGCCAGGTGCTCACCGACCTGCAGAGCGAGGAGGGCGAGCAGTGGGAGCCCGACGACGCCACCCGGCGGCGCATCCGCCGGGTGCGCCGGGAGTTCGAGGCGCTGCGTCCGCGCCGCGAGATCCTGCGCGGCCAGGTCGACGGCTCCGAGCTCGACATGGATGCGGTGATCCGCTCGCGCTGCGACCTGGCCGCCACCGGCGAGGCCAGCGACCGCCTCTACATGTCGGCCCGCGAGCAGGCCCGCGACCTGGCGGTGGATATCCTGATCGATGTCTCGCTCTCCACCGATGCCTGGCTGGACGACCGCCGGGTGCTCGACGTGGAGAAGGAGGCGCTGCTGGTGCTGGGCCACGGCCTGGCCGGCTGCGGCGACGACTACGCCATCCACTGCTTCACCTCCCACCGGCGCCAGAAGGTGTGGGTCAACACCATCAAGGGCTTCGAGGAGACCATGGGCGAGCGGGTGGCGCGGCGCGTCTCGGCCCTCAGGCCCGGCCACTACACCCGCATGGGGCCGGCGATCCGCCACGTGACCGGGGAACTGGCCAAGCGACCCAATCGCCACCGCCTGCTGCTGGTGATCACCGATGGCAAGCCCAACGACACCGACTACTACGAGGGGCGCTACGGCATCGAGGACACCCGCAAGGCGGTGCTCGAGGCGCGCCAGCAGGAGGTGCGGGTGTTCGGCGTCACCGTGGACCGCGAGGCGCACCAGTACGTCTCGCACCTCTTCGGCCGCGGCAGCTACGCCATCGTCAACCGGCCCGAGCACCTGGCCCAGGCGCTGCCGGGCATCTACCGCCAGATCATCGGTCACTGAGGAGGGCCGGCCATGAGAAACGACAGCGTGTCGAATCCCCGTCCGGCCATTGCCGTGGTGGTGGGGCTGCTGGTGGCCCTGGCGGTGATCACCCCGCTGGCCTGGCTGATCAACACCCGCGACTGGGGCATCCTGGTGATGTTCGTGGTGCCCTTCGCGGTGTGGGGACTGATCTGGCTGGGCCGCCACCTGGCCGACTGGGCCGGCGTCGGCCCGCCGCCCTGAAGGCCCCCAGTTACTGCCGCAGTAACGAGACGCGCCGCCTACGTGGGCGGCGCGTCTCATTGGGGGGCAGGCTCGCTATGCTGCCTGGGCCACCAGGTAGCCGGCGCCCACCAGCAGCAGGGTGAAGAGCGTGAGGCCGGTGAAGGCGCCGCGCCAGGCCGGCGTCGAGGCGCGAAGGCCCAGGTAGACCATCAGCACTCGGTGCGCCTTGAAGAAGGTGGTGGCCAGCAGCAGGCCCGCCGACCACAGCGGCAGCGCCTCGAGGCGCGCCTCGCCGCCCAGCCGGGCCGAGGCCATGGTGATCAGGGTCAGGCCCATCAGCACGGCCCAGGTGATCAGCAGCCGGCGGGTGGCCGGGTCGCCTCCGATACGCGTCGTGTCGCCCATGGGCTTACCTCAGCAGGTAGAGGATGGGGTAGAGCAGGATCCAGATCAGGTCGACCATGTGCCAGAAGGCGGCGGCGGTCTCCACGTTGTCGTGGGAGAGCTTCCAGGCCACCAGGGCGATCAGCCCCAGGCCGAAGAGCACATGGGCGAAGTGGAAGCCGGTCAGCAGGTAGTAGAAGGTGAAGAAGGTGTTGGTCTCGGGTGCAAGGCCCTGGCCGAGCTTGTCGGCGTACTCCACCACCTTGACCACGCAGAACACCACCCCCAGGACAAAGGCGCCGGCCAGCCACTGGCGGCAGCGACGCCGCTCGCCCTGGCCGATGGCCTGCACCGCCAGGGCCGCGAACAGCCCGCTGGTCAGCAGCACCAGGGTGTTGAGTCCGCCGGCCACCGGGTCGAGCAGCTGCTGGGAGGCGTCGAACACCTCGCGCTCGCCGGCGCGCAGCCAGGCGAACAGGCCGAAGAAGGCGGCGAACACCAGCATCTCGCTGAGGATCAGCACCCACATCAGCGGATTGCCCGGCAGCGCCGAGAGCGGCCCCCAGCCGGGATTGGGCAGTGTCGTCTCCTGTCGAGCGTCCTGCTCGGCCATCTCAGCCCTCCGTCGAGGTGGTCGCCGGCTCGAACTCGTCGCGTACCGCCGGGGTGGTGAGCTTCCAGCCGGCCCAGGCGAACAGCACGGTGAGCAGGGTGGCGGCGAGGATCAGCCCGCCCAGCAGGCCGATCAACCCGGCGACGGGCTCCTGGGTGTTGATCGCCGCCTCGGTGGTGGCCTCCGGCAGCAGGCCGAAGGTCAGCGGCGTCAGCGCCGCGCCGCCCAGCACGCCCACGAAACCGGCCGCCATGAGGGCGACGAAGGCGCGCCTCGCCCAGCAGCGTCGGCGCAGCAGGGCGATGGCCAGAGTCAGGGTGACCAGCGCGCCGATAGCCAGCAGGCCAGCCACCCCACTGTGGCGCTCGGCCAGCCAGGCCACGCCGCCTGTCAGCCCGCCGCTGCCGGCCTCGACGCCCAGGCTGGCGGCCAGCCCCTCGCCCGGGGCCAGGGGCAGGGCGAGCAGCCCCATCACTGCCAGCGAGAAGAGGATGAATCCCCAGGCCAGGCCGGTAACGGCGGTGGAGCGTCGGCGCTGCGGGGTGTGGGTCATGGCGGCGGCTCCGTCAGTCATCCAGGCGCACCGCGGCACCGCCGAACAGCAGGCTGCGCGGGTCGCGCAGCGGCTGGCCGGCCATCAGGCGCTGGATGCCGACGCCGCAGCGGCCGATGGTCCAGACCAGGCAGGCGGTGAAGAAGCCGTAGCCCAGCGTCCAGGAGGCCCAGGCGGGGGCGCCGACCCAGCCCAGCAGGTTCCAGGCCGCCAGGGCGCCGGCGCCGGCCAGGGCGCCCAGCCAGAAGGTGCGGATCTGGAACAGCAGGTGGCTGTCGGCCAGGGGCGAAACCCGGCCGCGGCGCAGGTGGGCAATCAGCACGCCGATCGGCGCGGTGACCACCGCCATGATGCTGCCCAGGTAGAGCACGTAGATGACGGCGGCCAGGCCGCGGCCCCGGGTGTCGGGTGCAAGCGTGGTGTCGGTGTGGGACATGTCGACGGGTCTCCTGTCGGGGGCTTCCTGAAACCATGCATCCTGAATACTACTATGCCGCCGGAATACCCCAGCGACATTGTCGGAAATCAAATCAATGGCCTTTGGCTGGCGCCTGGAACGCCTGCGCCCGGCGGGGCCGGGCGCAGGGAGTGGGTGGAAGAGTGAAGGAAGCTCAGGTCTTGCCTTCGGCCTTGAGCTGTTCCTGCTCCGCGATCATGCGGTCCACGGAGGAGATATGGTACTCGTCCGCGAAGGCGCCCTCGGGCTCCTTGAGCCAGATGAAGCAGACCAGCCAGCTGAAGAAGGCGCCTGCCGCCAGGATGTAGAAGAACTGGGTCGGGGTGACGAAGGTGAAGATGGTCAGGTAGACCACCGCCCCCACGTTGCCGTAAGCGCCGGCCATGCCGGAGATCTGGCCGGTGATGCGGCGCTTGATCGACGGGATGATGCCGAAGGTGGCGCCCTCCGAGCCCTGCACGAAGAAGGAGGTGAAGATGGTGATGGCGATCGCCAGGATCAGCGGCCAGCTGGAGTTCATCATCGCCATCAGGGTGAAGCCGACGCCGATGCCGAACATGTAGCTGAGCATCACGAAGCGCCGGTTGCCCATGCGGTCGGAGACCGCGCCGCCCATGGGGCGCGCCACCAGGTTGACGAAGGCGAACGACGAGGCGATCAGGCCGGCGGCCGCGGCGGAGAGGCCCCAGGTCTGCTCGAAGAACATCGGCAGCATGGAGATCACCGCGAGCTCCGCGCCGAAGTTGGCGAAGTAGGTGGTGTTGAGCGCGGCGACGCTGTTGAAGTGGTACTTGTCGTCCTCCGGCACGCCCTTCCTGAGGATCGGCACGTTGACGCGAATGATCTGCACCACCTGGTAGATCACGATGGCCACGATCGCGAGGTAGGCGATCACCGCGGCGGTGGTGGACATGAAGCCCATGTTCTGGATGCGCCACACCAGGATCGCCAGCACGCCGACCAGCGGGATGGTCCACAGGATCAGCTTGACCATGTCGGCCCAGCTGCTGACCTCCATGGCCATCGCCTTGCGGGTCTTGCGGTGGGAGGTGGCATCGGGGCCGTCGGTGATGGCGAACCAGTAGAAGACGCCGTAGGCGGCCATCACGAAGGCGCTCTGGGCGATGGCCCAGCGCCAGCCCTCGTCGCCGCCGTACCAGACGATGGCGATGGTGGGCAGGGTCATGGCGGCGGCGGCGGAGCCGAAGTTGCCCCAGCCGGCGTAGAAGCCCTCGGCGAAGCCGATGTGCTTGGGCTTGAACCACAGCGCGGTCATGTGGATGCCGACGACGAAGCTGGCGCCGATGGAGCTCAGCACCAGGCGGGCGACCAGCAGCTGGGTCATGCTGTTGCCGAAGGCGAACATCAGCGCGGGAATCGCCATGACCACCATCAGGATCGAGAAGACCCGGCGCGGGCCGAAGCGGTCCAGCGCCATGCCGACGATGATCCGCGCGGGGATGGTCAGCGCCACGTTGCAGATGGCAAACAGGCGGATATGGTCCTGGGTCAGCCAGTCGACGTCGCGCAGCATGCTGGTAGCCAGCGGCGCCATGTTGAACCAGACATAGAAGGTGATGAAGAAGGCGATCCAGGTCAGGTGCAGGGCCCTGATCTCCGGAGTGCGTACCTTGAACAGGTCAGCGACTTTCATGGTCGTGTCATCCTTTTCGCAAGGCGAACGGGGCCGATCAGCTGGGCAGGATCAGTAGGGGACATTCGGCGCGGCGAGTCAGGAAGGAGCTGACGCTGCCGAAGGTCATGTAGTCGAGCTCGTCGACGAAGTAGCTCAGCGACTGGGCGATGAAGCCACCGTCGGGCTTCTGGCTGTGGCGGGCGATCACCAGGATGTCCGGCGACAGGCGCTTGGTGGCGTCGAGCAGCATCTTGCGGGCGTCGCCCTCGGCGATGATCAGCTCGGCGTCGAGGCCCTCCTTCACGGCCACCTCGACCGCCTCCTCCAGGTCGGCCTTGAGCTCCCGGTACTCCTCCTGGAAGAGGTCCTCGTTGGCGTCGGTGGAGTCACGCGGGTTCTCGGCGACGCCGACCAGCACGATCAGCGGCGACATGGCGTGAAACATGGTGATGGTCCGGGCCAGTGCCAGCTTGGCATTCCGCGAACCGTCATAGGCGATCATGATCTTCATGGGGCACCTCCAGCATCCGGGGTAGAGGCGGGGCGGCCGGGTTCTCCCGGCCACCGGGCGTGTGGTCAGGGCGGGTTAGGGGTTCTTCACGTAGGCGTTCTTGCGCAGGTAGAACCACCAGTTGATCACCAGGCAGACCGCGTAGAAGATCGCGAAGCCGTACATGGCGAGCTCGGGGGTGCCGGCCTGGATCTGTTCGCCCATCACCCGCGGGGCGATGAAGGCGCCGTAGGCGGCGACCGCGGATGTCCAGCCCAGCACCGGGCCCTTCTGGTGCTGGTCGAAGATCACGCCGATGCTGCGGAAGGTGGAGCCGTTGCCGATGCCGCTGGCGGCGAACAGGATCACGAACAGGATCATGAAGAGCGCGAAGTAGCTGTTCGGGTCGGTAGCGTTGTAGGCCAGCATCATCACGTAGCCGGTCACCGCGGAGGCCACCACCATGATCACCGAGATGATCTGGGTGACGATGGAGCCGCCCACCTTGTCGGAGATCCAGCCGCCGATGGGGCGGATCAGGGCGCCGACGAAGGGGCCGATCCAGGCCCAGGTCAGGGCGCTGGGGGCGTCGGGGTTGGCCACGCGGGTGACGGTGCCGTCGGCGGCCACTTCCATCATGTTGCCGAAGATGACGTTGATGGAGAGCGGCAGGGCCGCGGAGAAGCCGATGAAGGAGCCGAAGGTCAGGATGTAGAGGACCGTCATCGACCAGGTGTGCTTGTTGGAGAAGATCGCGAACTGTTTCTGGATGTTCGGCTTGATGTCGCCGGGGATCAGACGCAGCAGCACCACGGTCAGCACGATGGTCAGCGGGACGGCGATCCACATGTTGAGCCATACCAGGGCCAGCATGCCGATGACGCTGGTGACCGCCCCCACGGCGTAGAGGCCGAGGATCTTGCCGAAGGCCTGGGCCGGAGTGCCCGGGTCGGGGGTGATGGTGCGCAGGTTGTTCATGCCGAACCAGCCGGCGAAGGCCAGCGGGATCAGGAAGACCAGCCAGATGAAGCCGGCGTTCTGGATCCAGGTATCGGTGCCCGCCTCGATGCGCCCGATCAGGGTGCCGCTGGCGCTCTGCAGCTCCATGGGGCCGCCGGCGATGGCGCCGAAGAGGCCCACGGTCATCACCAGCGGGATCAGGATCTGCATGGTGGTGACGCCGAAGTTGCCCAGCCCGGCGTTCATGCCCAGGGCATAGCCCTGCTGCTTCTTCGGGTAGAAGGTGGAGATGTTGCTCATGGAGGCGGCGAAGTTGCCGCCGCCGATGCCGGAGAGCAGCGCCAGGGCCTGGAAGACCCACAGCGGCGTCTCGGGATTCATCAGCGCGATGCCGGTCCCCAGTGCCGGGAACATCAGCAGGGCGGTGGTCAGGAAGACGGTGTTGCGCCCGCCGGCGATGCGGATCATGAACGAGGCCGGGATGCGCAGGGTGGCCCCGGAGAGCCCCGCCAGGGCGGTCAGGGTGAAGAGTTCACCCACCGTGAACGGGAAGCCGAGGTTCTGCATCTGGGTGGTGATCATCCCCCACATCAACCAGACGGCAAAGCCCATCAGCAGGCTCGGGATGGAGATCCACAGGTTGCGGGTGGCAACTTTCTTGCCCTCCTTCTCCCAGAACTCCTCGTTCTCGACATCCCAGTGTTCGATGTCGGCATTCTTCCTGGTCATGGCATTTCCCCTTGAGGTCTAGCGGTGTGCTCGTGGCGTCCGGCATCGGTTGACCGATATCAAGACGGTGAGCCTTGGGGGGAAAGATACGCCTGACCGTTGAGGTGCGAAACGTGGCGAAAGGGGCCGGAAAACGGCGGGATACCTCCAGGGAGGTAGTGGGGGATAAGCGGCAACCCATTGCTTGAGATGGGATTTTTCTTGAGGGGAGTAGGGGGCGAGGGGGGCGCAGGGGCCCCCGGATTATTTGGAGGTATCCACACAGAACCGCGGGATATCCCTCGCGGGGTCAGCGCTCGATGCCCTCCTGCACCGCCCACACGGCGGCCTCCACCCGCGAGCGCAGGTTGAGCTTCTTGAGCAGGTGCTTGACGTGCACCTTCACCGTGCCCTCGGTGATGTCGAGCTTGCGGGCGATCATCTTGTTGGAGAGCCCGCCGGCCAGCTCGCGCAGGATCTCTCGCTCGCGCTGGGTGAGGCTCTGGATGTCGGGGGCCGCCGGCTGGCTGCGCTGGCTGCGCAGCGCTCCGGCCAGCAGGGCGGTGAGGCTCTCGCTGATCACCATGCGGCCCAGCGACGCCTGGCGCAGCTGGCGGATCATCTCGTCCGGGTCCATGTCCTTGAGCAGGTAGCCGTCGGCGCCCGCCTGCAGGGCGTCCACCACGTCCTCCTCGTGGTCGGAGACGGTGAACATCACCACCCGGCCGGCGAAGCCCTCCTCGCGTAGCCGCTTGAGGGTCTCGATGCCGTTCATGCCGGGCATGTTGAGGTCGAGCAGCACCATGTCGGGATCGAGCGCCAGGGCCAGGCGGATGCCCTCCACGGGCTCGCCGGCCTCGCCGATCAGCGCCATGTCCTCTTCCAGCTCCAGCAGCTGGGAGACGCCGCGGCGCAGCAGCGGATGGTCGTCGATGATCAGGATGCTGGCGGGGGTGTCGTGGGAGGTGTCGGTCATCCTGGCTTATTCCCTGTGGCCTTGGCGGTCGGTGGCGATGGCGTCGACCCGAGGGTCGACGGGGGTGGCGGGGCGGCTCTCCGCCCCGACGTGCTGGCTGATCAGGCGGGCGGTCTGGGGGGTGAACACCAGCTCCACCCGGGTGCCGCCGCCGGCGCGGTTCTGCAGCGTCAGGCGGCCGCCCAGGGTCTCGGCCCGGTCGCGCATGATCACCAGGCCGTAGTGCATGGGCGGCGAGCTGTCGTCCGCGAGGCCCACGCCGTCATCCTCGATGGTGACATGGAGTCGGGCGCTGCGGAAGGTGACCGATACCGCCACCCAGTGGGCGTTGGCGTGCTTGACCACGTTGGCCAGCGACTCCCGCACCACCTGCAGCACGTGGATCTCCTCGTTGGGATTGAGCAGATGGGGCGGCAGGTCGACGGTCAGGTCGATGCGGGTCTCGAGGCGCTCGCCGAACTCGGTGACGGTCTGGCGCAGGGCGCTGGCGAGTCCCGGGCCCTCGAGCTTGAGGCGGAAGGTGGTGAGCAGCTCGCGCAGCTGGCGGTAGGCGCTGTCCAGGCCGGTGCGCAGTTCGTCGAACACCGGGGCCTGGGTCTCCGGCCCCACCCCCTTGGCCTGCATGCGCTCAAGGCGCGCCACCTGCATCTTCAGGTAGGAGAGCGACTGGGCCAGGGAGTCGTGGAGCTCCCGGGCGATGATGGTGCGCTCGTTCATCAGTGTCACCTGCTGCTGCTCCTCGATGCGCCGCTGCAGGTAGACCGCGGTGGCCAGTTGGTCGGCCAGGGCGTTGAGCAGGCGCTTCACGCTGTCGGTGAGCGGCACGTCCCGCGGATACCAGACCTCCAGGGTGCCGAGCATCAGGTCGCCCACGCTCACCGGCAGCAGCTGGCACTCGCCGGCCTCGGTGGCCTGCAGCGTCAGCGGCTGGGGGTCGAGCAGGCAGGCGTGGCAGTCGTGGTCGCGGCAGTACTCGGGGCGGCGCGCCGAGTGGGTGGCCAGTATCGGGATATCGCGCTCGTCGTGGGGGTCGTGGAGCGAGAGCCGGATGGGGCCGATCTGGAGCAGCTGCTCCAGGCGGCGCAGCATGGGGGCGGCGCTGGCGCAGAGGTCGTTGCCGCCGCCGTAGAGGGCACGGCTGCCGTCGTGCAGCACCTGCATGGCGCGGTTGCTGCGCTCGAGCTCCGCCTTCTTGCTGGAGACCCGCGTTTCGAGCTCGGCGTAGCTGGCGCCGAGCTCCTCGGCCATGGCGTCGAAGGTGCGCCCCAGCAGGGCCAGCTCGTCGCTGCCCGAGAGCCGGGTGCGGTGGTCGAAGTTGCGGTGGGCGGCCTCCCGGGCCAGCACCACCAGGTGGCGCAGCGGCATCACCAGGTTGTGGCGGATATCGTAGAGGGCGATCACCACCACCACGGCGGTGAGGGCGAGGAAGAGGATCTGCAGGGCGCTGAGCAGCTGGATCTTCGATTCGCTGTTCTGCTCGAGCAGGGTGACCAAGGCGTCGATCTCGGCGACCAGCTCGTCCAGGGTCTCGCGCAGGGCGTCGGGCGCGACGTCGCCGCCGGCGGTCGCCCGCGCCACCTGGGGGGCCAGCTCCTCGGCCCAGCGCGCCTGGAGCTGGCGGTGCTGGTGCTGCAGGACATGGTCCTGGGCCCGGGGCAGGGCGTCGTTGAGCTCGGGGCTGGCCAGGCGCTGCTCGAAGCGCTCGGCCAGCTCAGCTACCTGGGCGCGGGTCTCGGCACCGGGCCGCTGATCAAAGCGCTGCAGGGCGCTGACGATCTGGTAGGTGTTCATGCGCAGCGAGCCGGCCATGTTGATGGCGGCGGCGTCGCCGCGGCTGTCGGCCGCCACGGTCATGGTCACCACGATGCTGACCAGCGCCATGGCGCTGATGGCCAGCAGCGAGGCGGTGATCCGGGCCACCAGGGAGTGTCGCAGCAGTTTCATCGCGCCTCGAGATGGGTCGGGGGAGATGGTTCGGAGCTCTCGACCAGTCTACTACACCCTTGGGGGTAGAACGCATACCTCCGATGCCCCTTTGACCCCCGGGGGTGAGCTCCCGAGACTCTTTCGAGACTCCACTCCTTCTCCGGCCCCCGATGATGCCAGCCGCCCAGCAGTTCGACCCAGAGCTCGACCAGGAGCCGACTGGGGGCTATCGGCCCCTGGTGGTCGTGCTGCTCTCGCCGCTGGCCTTCGCGCTGGTCTTCGCCAGCTGGACCATCTTCGCGGTGCTGGGGGTCGAGCTCAAGGCACTGCTTGGCTTCGGCGAGGTGCGTTTCGCCGTGCTGCTGGCCATGCCCATGGCGATGGGCGCCCTGGCCGCGCTGCCCATGGCGCTGCTGGCACAACGACTAGGCGGGCGGCGGGTGATGATCGCCTGCCTGCTGCTGATCTGCCCCTTCCTGTGGGGGCTCTCCCACTCCCGGGACTACTACCACTTCCTGCTCGCCGGTGCCGGCCTGGGCCTCGGCGCCGGGTCGCTCTCGGCGGGGCTGGTCTATGTGGCGGGGCTCTGCCCACGGCGCCACGCCGGCCTGGCGCTGGGCCTCTATGGCGCCGGCATGGTGGGGGCCGGGCTCAGCTACCTGCTGCTGCCGCTGGTCAGCCAGGCCTACGGCTGGCGCAGCGCGCCGCTGCTCTACCTGCTGCCGGTGCTGGTGGTGGCCGCCCTGCTGTGGCTCTTTGCCGACGACCTCGAGGCGGAGCCGAGCGCTCCCCCCGCGCTGCCGGCACTGCTGGCCCGCCTGGCCTGCTGGCGGCTGTGGCGCCTGGCACTGGTCTACAGCTTCTTCTACGGCGCCTTTGTGGCGCTGGCACTGTGGCTGCCGGCCTATCTGAGCGCCCAGTACCAGCTCGAACTCAAGCAGGCTGCCCTGACGGCGGTGCCCTTCGTCCTGGCGGTGGGCATCGGCCAGGTGATCGGCGGGGCCTGGGCCGATCGGCGCGACTTCCGTGCCCTGCGCTGGTGGGTCAGCGCCTTCGTGCTGGTCTGCCTGTTCCTGCTCTCCTACCCCCCCTTCACCATGCGGGTCGAGGGGGTGCATGCCCCCATTACCCTGCACTACGAGGCGCCGCTCGGGGGCTTCCTGCTGCTGCTCTCACTGATGGGGGCGGCCATGGGGGTCGGCAAGGGCAGCCTGATGCGTCTGATCCACCGCGACCACCGCGACGAGATGCCCCTGGTGGGCGGCCTGGCGCTGACCCTGGGCGGGCTCTTCGCCGCCCTGCTGCCGCTGGTCTTCGTGGTGGGCAATGAGTGGGTCGGCATCCGCACCGCCGGCTTCATGTTCCTCTATGGCTCGCTGGTCGTGTGCATGCTGGTGATGGTCTGGGACCACGCCAGCGGCCGCGCCGGGCGGGCCTGAGTCGCCGCGCTTATCCCCCTCGTTCGGCGGGTCTATCACCTTGGGGGTAGAGGGGCGGTATATGGAGGTAACCGGGCAGTAATCCGTCGATTGTTCGCCCAGAATCCTCTGCAAGGTTCCTGTCTGGCGTGCGGTTCACTGCGCCACGCTGCACGACAGGCCGGGTGGCCCAGGGCGGTCACACCCACTTTCCAAGAAGCCTGGAGATCGACCATGAGTCACTTCATTGATCGGCTGAACTTCTTCCGCAAGGCCCGCGAGCCCTTCGCCAACGAGCATGGCGAGACCCGCGAGGAGTCGCGCGGCTGGGAGGACAGCTATCGTCAGCGCTGGCAGCATGACAAGGTCGTGCGTTCCACCCACGGGGTGAACTGCACCGGCTCCTGCAGCTGGAAGATCTACGTCAAGAACGGCCTGGTCACCTGGGAGACCCAGCAGACCGACTACCCGCGCACCCGCCCGGACCTGCCCAACCACGAGCCGCGCGGCTGCCCGCGGGGCGCCAGCTACTCCTGGTACCTCTACAGCGCCAACCGCCTCAAGTACCCGCTGATCAGAAAGCCGCTGCTCAAGCTGTGGCGCGACGCCCTCAAGGAGAAGAAGGACCCGGTCGACGCCTGGGCCTCCATCGTCGAGGATCCCGCCAAGACCAAGCAGTACAAGCGCGCCCGGGGCATGGGCGGCTTCGTGCGGGCCAACTGGGACGAGCTCAACGAGCTGGTCGCCGCCTCCAACGTCTACACCGCCAAGCAGTTCGGCCCGGATCGCATCATCGGCTTCTCGCCGATCCCTGCCATGTCCATGGTCAGCTACGCCGCGGGCAGCCGCTACCTGTCGCTGATCGGCGGCGTCTGCATGAGCTTCTATGACTGGTACTGCGACCTGCCGCCGGCCAGCCCCCAGACCTGGGGCGAGCAGACCGACGTGCCCGAGTCCGCCGACTGGTACAACTCCGGCTACATCATCGCCTGGGGCTCCAACGTGCCCCAGACCCGTACCCCGGACGCCCACTTCTTCACCGAGGTGCGCTACAAGGGCACCAAGACCGTCTCCATCACCCCGGACTACGCCGAGGTCTCGAAGCTCACCGACGAGTGGCTGTCGGTCAAGCAGGGCACCGATGCGGCCATCGCCATGGCCATGGGCCATGTGATCCTCAAGGAGTTCCACCTCGAGAAGCCCAGCACCTACTTCACCGAGTACGTGCGCCAGTACTCCGACATGCCCTTCCTGGTGGAGCTGGAGCAGCGCGAGGACGGCAGCTACGTGCCGGGCAAGCAGATGCGCGCCAGCGACTTCGCCGACGGCATGGGCGAGAACAACAACCCCGAGTGGAAGACCGTGGCGTGGGACGAGACCCGCGATCAGCTGGTGGTGCCGCGCGGCTCCATCGGCTTCCGCTGGGGTCAGGAGAGCGGCGAGGAGGGCAAGTGGAACCTCGAGCCCCGCGATTCTGCCGGTGACGAGATCAAGCCGCTGCTGACCCTGGCCGACCACCACGACGACGTCGCCAAGGTCGCCTTCCCCTACTTCGGCGGGCTCAAGCACGAGCACTTCGACCATGTCGAGAGCGGCGGGGCCAGCGACGAGCTGCTCTACCACAGCCTGCCCGCCAAGCGCCTGAAGAAGGCCGACGGCAGCGATGTGCTGGCGGTAACCGTCTTCGACCTGATGTGTGCCAACTACGGCATCGACCGCGGCTTCGGTAAAGAGGGCGAGGATGACGGCGCCAAGTCCCTGGACGAGGTGAAGCCCTACACCCCCGCCTGGCAGGAGAAGATCACCGGCGTGCCCGCCGAGCAGGTCGCGCGCATCGCCCGGGAGTTCGCCGAGAACGCCGACAAGACCCAGGGCCGGTCCATGATCATCGTGGGTGCCGCGATGAACCACTGGTACCACATGGACATGAACTACCGCGGCCTGATCAACATGCTGATCATGTGCGGCTGTATCGGTCAGAGCGGCGGCGGCTGGGCCCACTATGTCGGCCAGGAGAAGCTGCGCCCGCAGACCGGCTGGACCCCGCTGGCCTTCGGCCTGGACTGGAACCGTCCGCCGCGCCACATGAACTCCACCTCCTTCTTCTACAACCACTCCTCCCAGTGGCGCTACGAGAAGCTCGAGATCAAGGAGATCCTCTCCCCGCTCGCCGACCACAGCAAGTACACCGGCAGCCTGATCGACTTCAACGTGCGCTCCGAGCGCATGGGCTGGCTGCCCTCCGCGCCCCAGCTGGGGGCCAACCCGCTGCGCCTGGCCAAGGCCGCCGAGGCCGCCGGCCTGTCCACCAAGGACTATGCCGTCGAGCAGCTCAAGGCCGGCAAGCTGGCCTTCGCCGCGGAAGATCCGGACAACCCCCAGAACTTCCCGCGCAACCTCTTCATCTGGCGCTCCAACCTGCTGGGCAGCTCCGGCAAGGGCCACGAGTACATGCTCAAGTACCTGCTGGGCACCCGCCACGGTATCCAGGGCAAGGACCTGGGCGACTTCGGCGGCCAGAAGCCGGAAGAGGTGAAGTGGCACGACGAGGCGCCGGAAGGCAAGCTCGACCTGGTGGTGACCCTGGACTTCCGCATGTCCTCCACCTGCCTCTACTCGGACATCGTGCTGCCGACGGCCACCTGGTACGAGAAGAACGACCTCAACACCTCGGACATGCACCCCTTCATCCACCCGCTGACCGCGGCCACCGACCCGGCGTGGGAGTCGCGCAGCGACTGGGATATCTACAAGGGCATCGCCAAGGAGTTCTCCCGGGTCTGCGTGGGGCACCTGGGCGAGGAGACCGACCTGGTCACCCTGCCGCACCAGCATGACTCCCCCGCCGAGCTGGCCCAGCCCGAAGTGCTGGACTGGAAGAAGGGCGAGTGCGAGCCGATCCCCGGCAAGACCATGCCGGCGCTGATCGAGGTCAAGCGCAACTACCCCGAGACCTACGAGCGGTTCACTTCCATCGGTCCGCTGCTGGAGAGCATCGGCAACGGCGGCAAGGGCATCAGCTGGAACACCGACTCCGAGGTGGAGCTGCTCGGCAAACTCAACCATCGCAAGCTGGAGGGTTCCTCCAAGGGTCGCCCGCAGATCGAGACCGCCATCGACGCGGCCGAGATGATCCTGACCCTGGCACCGGAGACCAACGGCCAGGTGGCGGTGAAGGCGTGGGGCGCGCTCTCCAAGATCACCGGCCGGGATCACACCCACCTGGCGATCAACAAGGAAGAGGAGAAGATCCGCTTCCGCGATATCGTCGCCCAGCCGCGCAAGATCATCTCCAGCCCGACCTGGTCCGGCCTCGAGGACGAGCACGTCTCCTACAACGCCGGCTACACCAACGTGCACGAGATGATTCCGTGGCGCACCGTGAGCGGCCGCCAGCAGTTCTATCAGGATCACGCCTGGATGCGCGCCTTCGGCGAGAGCCTGTTGACCTACCGTCCGCCGATCAACACCAAGACCCTGGTGAGCTTCGAGGCGCCGGCCGACAACGGCTTCAAGAGCAAGGCGCTGAACTTCATCACGCCGCACCAGAAGTGGGGCATCCACTCCACCTACTCGGACAACCTGCTGATGCTGACGCTGAACCGCGGCGGCCCGGTGGTCTGGCTCTCCGAGACCGACGCCGCCGAGGTGGGCATCGAGGACAACGACTGGGTCGAGCTGTACAACGCCAACGGCTCCATCGCCGCGAGGGCCGTGGTCAGCCAGCGGGTCAAGAGCGGCATGGTGATGATGTACCACGCCCAGGAGCGCCAGGTGAACGTGCCGGGCTCCGAGGTCTCCGGCACCCGCGGGGGGATGCACAACTCCGTGACCCGGGTCTGCCCGAAGCCGACCCACATGATCGGCGGCTACGCGCAGCTCTCCTACAGCTTCAACTACTACGGCACCGTCGGTTCCAACCGCGATGAGTTCGTCATGGTTCGCAAGATGAAGCACATCGACTGGCTGGATGGCGAGGGCAATGACTACGTGCAGGAGGCCGTGAAATGAAGATTCGTTCCCAGGTAGGCATGGTCCTCAACCTCGACAAGTGCATCGGTTGCCACACCTGTTCGGTGACCTGCAAGAACGTCTGGACCAGCCGTGAAGGCGTCGAGTACGCCTGGTTCAACAACGTCGAGACCAAGCCCGGCATCGGCTATCCCAAGGAGTGGGAGAACCAGACCAAGTGGAAGGGTGGCTGGCTGCGTCGCAAGGACGGCAAGATCGAGCCGAAGATCGGCGGCAAGTGGCGGGTGCTGGCGAACATCTTCGCCAACCCCGACCTGCCGGAGATCGACGACTACTACGAGCCGTTCACCTTCGACTACGAGCACCTGCACACCGCCAAGATCGGTGAGCACCAGCCGGTGGCGCGCCCGCGTTCGCTGATCTCCGGCGAGCGCATGAACAAGATCGAGTGGGGCCCGAACTGGGAGGAGATCCTCGGCACCGAGTTCGCCAAGCGTCGCCGCGACATGAACTTCGAGAAGGTGCAGGCCGACATCTACGGCCAGTTCGAGAACACCTTCATGATGTACCTGCCGCGCCTGTGCGAGCACTGCCTCAACCCGGCGTGCGTGGCGAGCTGCCCCTCCGGCGCGATCTACAAGCGCGAGGAGGACGGCATCGTCCTGATCGACCAGGACAAGTGCCGCGGCTGGCGGATGTGCATCTCCGGCTGCCCCTACAAGAAGATCTACTACAACTGGAAGACCGGGAAGTCCGAGAAGTGCATCTTCTGCTACCCGCGCATCGAGTCCGGGCAGCCGACCATCTGCTCCGAGACCTGCGTGGGCCGCATCCGCTACCTCGGCGTGCTGCTCTACGATGCCGACCGCATCGAGGAAGTGGCCAGCTCCCCGGACGAGCGCGACCTCTACCACCGCCAGTGCGAGATCTTCCTGGATCCCAACGACCCGGAAGTGATCGCCCAGGCGCGGAAGGACGGCATCACCGAGAACGTGATCAAGGCCGCCCAGGCGTCGCCCGTCTACAAGATGGCCATGGAGTGGGGCCTGGCGCTGCCGCTGCACCCGGAGTACCGCACCCTGCCGATGGTCTGGTACGTGCCGCCGCTCTCGCCGATCCAGTCCGCCGCCGAGGCCGGCAAGATCGAGTTCGACGGCGTGATGCCGAAGATCGAGTCGCTGCGCATCCCGGTGCGCTACCTGGCCAACATGCTTACCGCCGGCGAGGAGGCCCCCGTGGTCCTCGCGCTCAAGCGCCTGATGGCGATGCGCCTCTACATGCGCGGCAAGCACGTGGACGGCAAGCCCAATGCCGAGGTGCTGGAGGACGTCGAGCTGACCGAGGCCCAGGTCGAGGAGATGTACCGCTACCTGGCCATCGCCAACTATGAGGATCGCTTCGTGATCCCCACCAGCCACCGCGAGATGGCCACGGAGGCCTTCCCGGAGCGCGGCGGCTGCGGCTTCAGCTTCGGCGACGGCTGCCACGGTGAGAGCAAGCCGAGCCTGTTCAACGGCCGCTCCCAGACCACCACCCTGGTCAAGCCGGTGGAATCCTTCGATCCGCAGAGCGATGGGCGGCGCGACGAGAAAGCAGAGGAGGTGCGTCATGGCTGAAGCAGCCCTCAAGATGGCCGAGCCCGTCGTCGGCATGCGCAGCCTGCGCGTGCTGGCCCGCCTGCTCGACTACCCCACCGAGGAGCTCCAGGCCGCGGCCGGCGAGCTCATCGAGATCATCGACCAGGAGCGCCGCCTCGCGGCGCCCCTGCGCACCGCCCTGATGGACTGGTGCCAGCGCATCAATGAGGCCGACCTGCTCGAGCTGCAGTCCGAGTACGTGGCCCTGTTCGACAAGGGACGCGCCACCTCGCTGCTGCTGTTCGAGCACGTGCACGGCGAGTCCCGCGATCGCGGCCAGGCGATGGTCGACCTGATGGACGAGTACAACGCCGCCGGCTTCGCGCTGGACGCCCGGGAGCTGCCGGACTACCTGCCGGTCTTCCTCGAGTACCTCTCGACCCGTGACGAGGGCGAGATCGGCCGCTGGCTGGGCGAGATCCGCCACATCCTCGGCCTGCTCACCGCGCGTCTCGAGGAGCGTCATGCCGACCATGCCCTGGTCCCGAGGGCGCTGCTGGCGCTGATCGGTGCCGAGGCCGAGGCCGATGCCCACCGCGAGGAGGTCCAGGCCGAGGCCCCCGATAACACCCCCGAGGCGCTGGATGCGGTCTGGGAAGAGGAGGCGGTGCGTTTCTCCGCCGAGTCCGACCAGGACTGCGCCCTGCAGTCGGCCGAGGGCCGTCGCCTGGCCGAGCGCAAGCAGGGCGTGCAGAGCGAGGCCGTTCGCATTCTCTCACCCGAGGCGATGCCTCCGGTGACGGGTCGTTAACAGGAGAATCACCATGTCCGCATTCGGCACCTATCTCGACCACCTGATCTACGGCTACTACCCTTATCTGGTCGGCACCGTGTTCCTGGTCGGCAGCCTGCTGCGCTATGACCACGGCCAGTTCACCTGGAAGACCGGCTCCAGCCAGATGCTGTCGTCGAAGAACATGCGCCTCGGCAGCAACCTCTTCCATATCGGCATCATCGTGATCTTCTTCGGCCACCTGTTCGGCATGCTGACGCCGCACTGGGTCTACTCGCCCTTCCTGCATGCCGGCACCAAGCAGCTGCTGGCCATCGTGGTGGGCGGCATCGCCGGGGCCATGTGCCTGGTGGGTGGCGCCATGCTGCTGCATCGCCGCATCTTCAATCCGCGGGTGCGCGCGTCCTCCAGCACCATGGACACCCTGATCCTCGGGCTGATCGTCTTCCAGGCCTTCCTGGGCATGATCACCATCATCTTCTCGCTGGGCCACATGGACGGCGAGATGATGCTGACCCTCTCCAACTGGGCCCAGGCCATCGTCTTCTTCGGCGGCGGCGCGGCGGCCTACATGGAGAACGTCTCCTGGATCTACAAGCTGCACATCTTCCTGGGGCTGACCATCATCCTGCTCTTCCCCTTCTCGCGCCTGGTCCACGTGTGGAGCGTTCCGTTCGGCTATATCACCCGTCGCTACCAGCTCGTGCGCAAGCGGGGCTGAAACCAGGCTGAAACAGGACCGGGCTTTTCCGGCGACAGGTCTACGAGGGGGCGCTGTGAACCCCTCCCTGGGCGCTACCGATGCCATCCCTGGCATAGGACCCCCTCGATGACCTGTCCCCGGCGCCCTCAAGACTCAGCGCCTGTGCACCAAGGATTTATCACCATGCAGAAGATCGATATCGAGATGATTCCGGGGGGCGCCAGTCCCCCTCCCATCAAGGTCGGCGGGGCCACCATCGAGGAGGCCGCCATCGCCCAGGAGATGCAGTTCCACCCGGCGGATTCCGCCGGCACCGCCCAGCTCAAGGCGGCCCGGGCGCTGGTGGTGCGCGAGCTGCTGCGCCAGCGGGCCGCGGCCCTCGGCCTGCTCGAGGCCTCCGCCGAGGCGCTCGACGAGGGCGATGCCGCCATCGCCGCCCTGCTGGAGCAGGAGCTCGACATTCCCGAGCCCTCCGAGGAGGACTGCCGCCGCTTCCACGCCGCCCACGCCGAGCGATTCAGCGAGCCGACTCGCATGAAGGTGCGCCATATCCTGCTGCCTGCCGCGCCGGACGACGCCGAGGCCCGGGATGCCGGCTACCGCCAGGGCGAGAAGCTGCTCAAGGAGCTCGCGTCCTCGCCCGAGCGCTTCACCGAGTTCGCCATGCGCTTCTCCGCCTGCCCCTCCAAGGAGCAGGGCGGCGAGCTGGGCTGGCTGGCCCCGGGCCAGACCGTCGCCGAGCTGGACCGCGCCCTGCAGCACCTTCCCGAGGGGCTGCACGACCGTCCCCTGGCCTCTCGCTACGGCTGGCACCTGATCGCCATCGACGAGCGCGTCGAGGGCCGCGAGCTGCCCTATGAGCAGGTGGCCGAGCGCGTGCGTCACAGCCTGCGCGAGCAGTCTACCCGCCGCTCCCTGCGCCACTACCTGCTGGTGCTGGAGTCGGAGATCGGCGTCGAGGGCATTGCCCTGGATGACGACAGCGCCAACTCGCTGATGCAGTAGAAATGCCTGCGCAGGCGAATCGCTGCGTTGCGCGGCGCTCGCAATCCTCACCTAGAAACCACTAGGCTCCGGTTGCTGCGCGCCTTGCGCCTTGCGCTTCATCCTTCTCGGCGATTTCTACACCTTGCTGATATTTCTCTTGCTTGCCGCCGCCCGTCCCGCGGGCGGTCAGGAGGACCCCATGGCCCATGTCCACGCCAATACCCCCTTCGCCCCGCTCGGCATCGCCGTGCTGACCGTCTCCGATACCCGAGGGTTCGACGAGGATGGCAGCGGCGACCTGCTGGCCGAGCGCCTCACCGAGTCGGGCCACGCCCTGGTGGAGCGGCGCATCGTGCCGGATGATATCTATCGCGTCCGTGCGGTGGTCTCCAAGTGGGTGGTGCGTGACGACATCCAGGTGGTGCTGGTGAACGGCGGGACCGGCTTCACCCGGCGCGATACCACGCCGGAGGCCCTGATGCCGCTGTTTGACAAGGCCATCGACGGCTATGGCGAACTGTTCCGCCACCTGTCGCTCGAGAGCATCGGCACCTCCACCATCCAGTCCCGGGCCGTGGGCGGGGTGATCGACCGCACCCTGGTGTTCGCCATGCCCGGTTCGCCCAAGGCCTGCGCCACCGCCTGGGACGGCATCCTGGCCGCCCAGCTCGATGCCCGCACCCGGCCCTGCAACTTCGTGGCCATGGTGTTGCCCGAGGCGGCGCGGCGCTGCGCCAGCCGCCAGCCACCTAGTGAGGGTGCCTCGACCGACTCCACGGCGTCGCGTAAGGAGACCGAGTCATGAGCGGCTGCGGATGTGCCGAGGTGGTGACTCCCGGGCTGCTCGACCTCTTCGACGCCCGCGGCCGCATGGTCGCCGCGGCACGCCCCGTCGACGGCATCGAGACGATCGCCCTGGGTGAGGCCTATCGTCGGGTGCTGGCCGAGGATCTCCTCGCGACCCTCGACATGCCCGGAGTCGACAACAGCGCCATGGACGGCTACGCCTTGCGCCTGGCCGAGTTGGGCCCGGAAGGCCTGCCGGTAGCCCTGCGCGTGCCGGCCGGGGCCGGCGTGCTGGAGCTTCCCGAGGGGGGCTGCGCGCGGATCTTCACCGGTGCGCCGCTACCCCTGGGCGCCGATGCGGTGGTCCCCCAGGAGCGGGTGACCCTGGATGCCGAGGGGCGCATGCACGTCGAGGGTGACGTCGCGGAGGGGGCCAATATTCGCCGCTGCGGCGAGGAGACCCGCCGGGGTGCGCTGCTGCTGCCCGCCGGCGCCCGCCTGGACGCCGCGGCCATCGCCCTGCTGGCCAGCCACGGCGTCGGCGAGGTCAAGGTCCTGCAGCGGCTGACCGTTGCGCTGATCTCCACCGGCGACGAACTGATCGAGCCCGGTACCCGTCGGGCACCGGGCCAGGTCTATGACAGCAATCGCGCCATGCTGAGCGCGCTGATGGCTCAGTCCGGCTGCGAGGTGCTCGATCTGGGCGTCATCGCGGACACTCCCCTTGACCTGCATCAGGCCTTTGCCAGGGCCCGTGACGAGGCCGATCTGGTAGTCTGTACGGGCGGCGTTTCGGTAGGAGAAGAGGACCATGTGCGCCCGGTCATCGAGCGGCTGGGCGGCATTGCCTTTCACGGCGTGGGCATCAAGCCCGGCAAGCCCTTCGCCCTTGGCTACCTGGGCGAGTCCCTGCATACCGGCACCCCGCTGATCGCCCTGCCGGGCAATCCCGTGGCCTCGCTGGTGGGTTGGCAGTTCCTGGGGCTGCCCTTCGTGCAGGTGCGCCAGGGCCGCCAGGCGGCACCGCTTCAGCAGTTCCCGGTTGCCGCGGGCTTCTCGCGACGCGGGCCCAAGGGGCGTCGCGAACTGCTCAGGGTGGTACTCGACTGGAGTGCCGGAGCGCCGGTGGCACACCTGGCCGGTGGCCAGGGGTCCCATATGCTGAGCGCGGCAAGTCAGGCCCATGGCTACCTGGTGATAGACGCCAACAAGAATGTGGAGAAAGGCCATGCCTACGGATACTGCCCCACAGCCCAGTTCCTCGACTGAGCTGCTGTTCAATCCGCGCCAGCTGCGCGACCTGGTGCGCGGTGTGCCCTGGCTGACGGGCCTCTCCGATGAAGAGGTGGAAGCCCTGCTGGGTATCGGTGAGCTGTGCACCCTAAAGAGCCGCGAGTGGCTGTTTCGCCAGGACACCCCGGCCGAGTGGCTGCATATCGTGATCAGCGGCACCGTGCGCCTGGTGCGCAGCGCCGGCGACGGCCGCATGGCCACCATTCGCTGCGTGGAGCGCGGCGGCACCCTGGGCGAGCTGAGCATGGTCTCCCGGGAGGGCGTCTACCTATACTCCTCCGAGGCCCTGCGCCGTACCCATGTGCTGTCGATCCCGGCGGCGCACTGCCGGGAGATCCTGGATCGCCAGCCCGAGTGTCGCGCCGAGTTCATGAGCCGCCTGGCACTGGAGCTCACCGATCGCCTCGAGGACCTGGCGCTGCTGACCCAGGGCGATGCCATGTCGCGGCTGGTCAGCTATGTGCTGCGCCAGCTGCCTTCCGGGCGCAGCCGCAGCCCGAAAGTCGTGCGCCTGACGATTCCCAAGCGCTGGCTGGCGGCCCAGCTCGCCATGACCCCCGAGACGCTCTCTCGACTGCTGGCCAAGCTGCGCGACAGCGGCGCCATCAATATCGATCGCCAGCGGCTCACCGTGCTGGATGAGCAGAAGCTGCGCGACTTCATGATGACCGACGACTGACCTCCTTCGGGACGTCGGGCGTATATCGGAATAGGGAGGCACCATGTCCCGAGCCACCAAGAAGCCCCGTACCCTGGTCTACTCCTGCTCCGGCTGCTCCGACGTGGCCCAGCTGGCCAACGACGTGGCGCTGCGCCTGGATCACGGCGGCGTGGCGGAGATGTCCTGCATCGCCGGCGTTGGCGGCGGCGTGCCGGGCCTGGTCCGTACCGCCCGCTCCGGTCGGCCCATCGTGGCCATCGACGGCTGCCAGATGCACTGTGCCAGCCACTGCCTGGCCAATGCCGGCGTCGCCCCCACCGAACACGTGAGGCTCTACGAGCGCGGCCTGCGCAAGCGCCGCGGCCACTTCTATGACGAGGCTACCGTCGCCGAGGTGGCAAGCGACGTGGGCGAACTGATCGCCCGGCTGCCCATGGACGCCGAAGCCGTCGTCGAGCCTGCGAAGGCCCGCGCATGAGCGCCCTCGTCGACGGCTTCGGCCGCACCGTCCGCTACCTGCGCCTCTCGGTCACCGACCGCTGCGACTTCCGCTGCGTCTACTGCATGGCCGAGGAGATGACCTTCCTGCCCCGCGCCCAGGTGCTCACCCTGGAGGAGATGGCCACCCTGTGCCGCGCCTTCGTGGAGCTGGGCGTGGAGAAGATCCGCCTCACCGGCGGCGAGCCCCTGGTCAAGCGCGGCATCGAGACCCTGGTGTCGGAGGTCGGCGCCCTGCCGGGCCTTCGCGACTTCGCCATGACCACCAACGGCGCCGGCCTGGTCAAGCACGCCCGGGCCCTGCGCGAGGGCGGCCTCAAGCGCCTCAACGTCAGCCTCGACACCCTGGACCCGCAGCGTTTCCGCGCCCTGACCCGCACCGGTGACCTGGCCAGGGTGATTGCCGGCATCCGTGCCGCGAGGGAGGCGGGCTTCGAGCGCATCAAGCTCAACGCCGTGATCCTCAAGGGGCGCAACGACGACGAGGTGCTCGACCTGGTCGAGTTTGCGCGCCGGGAGCGGGTGGATATCAGCTTTATCGAGGAGATGCCGCTGGGCCAGGCGATCGGCCACGACCGCGCCTCCACCTTCTGCTCGAGCGACGAGGTGCGCGGGATCATCGAGTCCCGCCATGCCCTGGTGCCCACCACCGAGACGACGCTGGGTCCCTCGCGCTACTACCGCATGGCGGACTCCGAGAGCCGGATCGGCTTTATCTCGCCCCACAGCCACAACTTCTGCGACGCCTGCAACCGGGTGCGCGTTACCGCCGAGGGGCGCCTGCTGCTCTGCCTCGGTAACGAGCACTCCGTGGACCTGCGCGCCGTGCTGCGCCGCCACCCCGGCGACGCCGAGCGCCTCAAGGCCGCCATCGTCGCCGCCATGACGAAGAAGCCAGAGCGCCACCACTTCACCACCGACGGCGACGTCCAGGTGGTGCGCTTCATGAACATGACGGGCGGGTAACGAGAGGCAGGGTGCGTGCGACTGGACTACACAGGGCCTCTGCCCGAACCGGTGGGCTTCCTGCTGCTGCCGCGCTTCTCGATGATGGCCTTCTTCTCGGCCGTTGAGCCGCTGCGCATCGCCAACCGTATCAGCGGTCGGCCGCTGTTCGACTGGACCCTGTTCGGTCTGGATGGGCAGCCGGTCACCGCCAGCAACGGCATGACCCTGATGGTCGACCAGCCGGCGGGCGACGTCCACGCCCTGCCGTCCCTGGCGGTGTGCAGCGGCTTCGCGCCCGAGGCGCACCTGAGCCGGCCGCTGATGGCCTGGTTACACCGCCTGGACCAGGCCGGCTGCGCCCTGGGCGGGCTCGACACCGGTTGCTTCCTGCTCGCCGCCGCGGGGCTGCTCGAGGGCGAGCGGGTCACCCTGCACTGGGAGAGCCTGCCGGCGTTCCGCGAGCGTTTTCCTGCCGTCGAGACCTCCGACGAGCTGTTCGAGCTGGGGCCGCGGCGTTTCTCCTGTGCCGGTGGCGCCGCCGCCATGGACATGGCCCTGGAGGTGATTGCCCGGCGCCACGGCACCCGCCTGGCGGTGGATGTCTCCGAACAGCTGATCCATGACCGGCTGCGCAACCGCAGCGACCAGCAGCGCATGACCCTGGCGCGCCGCCTGGGTACCCATAATCGCCGCCTGGTGCAGGCGGTAGCGCTGATGGAGCGCCATCTCGAGGCGCCGCTGTCCCTCGCCGAGATTGCCCGGCGCTGCGGGATCACCCCGCGCCAGCTGCAGCGGCTCTTTGCCGACACCCTTTCCAGTACGCCCCAGGGCTGGTACCTCGGCCTGCGCCTGGGGCGCGCCTACTACCTGTTGACCGAGACCGACCTCGACGTGTTGGCGGTGAGCCTGGCCTGCGGCTTCGCCTCCGCTTCCAGCTTCTCCCGCGCCTTCAAGGAGCGCTACGGCCAGCCGCCGCGCGAGATACGGCGGCGGGCCGGCAGCGGCTAGGGGCGGAACACCGCCAGGTCGGCCTACCGCTCGTTCAGGCGGCGCCGCCGTCTGGCGTCGAGGCTCTCGCGGAACAGCGAGAGCAGCACGCCGGCGGTCATCACCAGGATCACCACGCTCAGCGGCAGGGCGGCGGCGATCAGCGCCGTCTGCAGGGCGGTGAGGCCGCCGGCCACCAGCAGCACCGCGGCGACCAGGCCGATCACCACGCCCCAGAAGACCCGGAAGCGCGCCGGCGGCTCCTCGTCGCCCAGCGACAGGATGGTGGTCAGCACCAGGGTGCCGGAGTCCGAGGAGGTGACGAACCAGCTCATCAGCAGGAACACCATCATCGCCGAGAGCAGCCAGCCGAAGGCGCCGGTGCCGACGATGCCGTCGGCGGTGGCGAACAGCGCCGCCGGCAGCTGCCAGGCGTTGACCAGTTCGATGATGCCGGCGCTGCCCGGGCCGCCCGCGGCGTGGAGCTCCTGATACATGGCGTTTCCGCCGAAGATGATCAGCCAGACGAAGATGATCAGGGTGGGAACCAGCAGCACCCCCAGCACGAATTCACGCAGGGTGCGCCCCTTGGAGATGCGCGCGATGAAGAGCCCCACGAAGGGCGCCCAGGCGAGCCACCAGCCCCAGTAGAAGATGGTCCAGCCCTGCTGCCACTCGGCGGTGCCCGGCTCGTCGGCGTGCCACAGCCCCATGGGGATGAAGTTGATGGCGTAGTCGAGCAGGGTCTCGCCGAAGGCCATGATCAGCCACAGGGTGGGGCCGCCGACCAGGAAGATGCCTACCACGGCCAGCGAGACCCAGACGTTCATCTCCGAGATCACGCGAATGCCCCGGCGCACGCCGGTGACCGCCGAGAAGATGGAGATAGCCGAGATCCCGGCGATCAGCAGCAGCTGGGTCGAGAGGCCCGAGCCGACGCCCACCAGGCGCTCCAGGCCCACCGCCATCTGACTGACGCCCAGGCCCAGGGAGGTGGCCACGCCGAAGACGCAGCCGAGCACGCCGAGGATATCGAAGAGGTGGCCGAGGGGGCCGAAGATGCGATCGCCCACGAAGGGGTAGAGCGCCGAGCGCAGCGCCAGGGGCAGCCCCTTGCGGTAGGCGAAGTAGGCCAGCGACATGCCGACGATCACGTAGATCGCCCAGCCGTGCAGCCCCCAGTGAAAGAGCGTGACGCGCAGCGCATCGATGGCCCGCTCGTGGCCGATGGCGGTGGCGCCGGCCATGTCGGCATGGGGGTTGTTGGGATAGCCGAAGGCGCCGGTGTCATCCAGGTAGAAGACCGGCTCGGCGACGCCGAAGAAGAGAATGCCGATGCCGATACCCGCCGAGAGCAGCATGGCCAGCCAGGCGAAGTTGCTGAATTCGGGGCGGCTGTCGTCGGGTCCGAGGCGCACGCTGCCGTAGCGGCTGAAGACGATGAAGGCGCAGACCGCCAGCAGCAGCATCACCGTGACCAGGTAGTAGCCGCTGAAGGTGGTCTCGATCCAGGTGCGTGCCGTGCCGAACAGGTTGCCGGCCGTCTCCGAGCCGAGCCCGGTGAAGAGTACGAAGAGCAGCACCAGGCCGCCGCTGGTCAGCGTCATGCCCTTGTGCATGCCCTGAAAGACGCCGCCCTGAGCGAGCTCGGTCACCATGTAGTCGGTGTTGAGTTCGGCTCTGGGCGAAGCGTTGCTGGGCGGCGATGAGGGGCGGTGGGGGGGAGTTGGCGTAGCGATGTTCTTGTCCTCCTTGGCCGGGCGTCGGGCCGGCAGTCCCGGTGGGCCGCCCGCGGTGGCGGGCGGTCCGGCGTTGCTGCGCTGTCAGCGCCGAATGGCGATGGTGCGCCCGGCGAGCTCCGGCCAGGCGCCCGTCTCGGCCTGGGGCAGGGCGGTGATCGCCTCGGCCACCGGCGCCGGGAAGGCGTCGGGCCGGCCGCTCTCCTGGTTCATGCCCATCAGCATCTGCTCGCTGGTGGCCAGCAGGTTGCCCTCAGCGTCGTTGAGCGCGAAGAAGACGTGCAGCCGCTTGGCGTCGCGGTCCAGCAGGGTCAGCGCCACGCTCAGCGGCTCCCCCTCGTGGGCCTCCCGGCGGTAGCAGAGGTGGGTCTCCAGGGTGTAGAGCGTATAGCCGTGACGGGCACGCCCCTCGGCATCGAGGCCGATATGCTCCATCAGCGCCTCTACCGCCAGGGAGAAGACCCGGGCGTACTCGGCGTCATTCATGTGGCCGTTGTAGTCGACCCACTCCGGGGCGACGCGGGTAGCGAGGATCTCCATCAGATGCGCCCCTCCAGGCCCTCGGCCTCGGGCCAGTACTTCTGGACCAGGTCGAGCAGCTCCACCAGGAAGTCGTCCCGACGGCGGTCCAGCTCGGCCACCGGGCGCCCGGAGGCCTGATGCTCGCACCCCTCGACCACCCGGTCGATCAGCTCCTCGGTGAGCTCCGGGGCCTCGAGCTTGGTCCAGGGGAGCTTCAGGGCGGGGCCGAACTGCTCGAGCATATGGCGCATGCCCGCCTCGCCGCCGGCGAGGTGGAAGGTCAGGAAGGTGCCCATCAGCGACCAGCGCAGGCCGCAGCCGTAGACCACGGCGGCGTCCACCTCCTCGGTGGTCGCCACGCCGTCGTTGACCAGGTGCAGGGCCTCGCGCCACAGCGCCTCCATCAGCCGGTCGGCGATATGCCCCTCGATCTCCCGGCGCACCACCAGGGGGCGCATCTCGAGCTCCCGGTAGAGCGCCGCGGCGCGCTCGACCTCGGCTGGCTTGGTGGCCTCGCCGCCGACCAGCTCCACCAGCGGCAGCAGGTAGACCGGGTTGAAGGGGTGGGCGACGAGCACCCGCCCGGGCGCCTTGGCGCAGTCCCGCTGCAGGTCGCTGGGCTTGAAGCCGGACGTCGAGGAGCCGATCAGCACCTCCGGCGCCGCGGCGGCGTCCAGGGCGGCGAGGATCTCGCGCTTGAGGTCCAGGTGCTCCGGCACGTTCTCCTGGATGAGATCGGCGCCGGCCACGGCCGCCTCCAGGCTATCCACGAAGGTGAGCCGGGCGGGGCTGGCCCCCTCGGCCAGGCCCTGGCGCGTCAGCGAGGCCCAGGCGTTGTCGACGAAGGCGCGGGTGCGTGCCGGGGCCTCCGGGGCCGGGTCGAAGGCCACCACGTCCCAGCCCCGGGCCAGGGCCCTGGCGATCCAGCCGTTGCCGATCACCCCGGTACCGATCACGGAGAGCTTGCGGCTCATGCCTCACCTCCTGCGCGCTTCGCTACCGGCTGGACGCTCTGCGGGTCGCGCAGCCCCAGGTGGGCGCGGGTCTCGGCGGGGGTCATGACCCGGGCGCCGAGGTTCTCGATCAGGGTGGCGGCATGCTCCACCAGCTGGGCATTGGTGGCCAGGGTGCCCTTCTTCAGATAGAGGTTGTCCTCCAGGCCGACCCGGGCGTGGCCGCCCAGCAGCACCGCCTGGGCGGCCATGGGCATCTGGTGGCGGCCGATGCCGAAGGCGGCCCAGTGGGCGCTTGCCGGCAGCTTGTTGCGCATGGCCAGCAGGGTCTCGGTGTCCGCCTCGGCGCCCCAGGGGATGCCCAGGCAGAGCTGGTAGAGGGGGGCGCCGTCGATCAGCCCCTCCTGCTGCAGCTGGCGGGCGAACCAGACGTGGCCCAGATCGAAGCACTCCAGCTCCGGCTTGACGCCGGCGGCCTGCACCAGGCGGGCGTGCTCGCGCAGCCAGTCGGCGGGGTTCACGTAGACCATGTCGCCGAAGTTGAGGCTGCCGCAGTCCAGGGTGCAGAGCTCGGGCAAGAGCTCATCCACCGGCGCGTGGCGCTCGGCCGGGGTCTGGATATCGGTACCCGGCCCGCCGCGGGTGGGGTCCTCGGCGTCGGGGATCCAGTCGCCGCCGCCGCCGGCGGTGATGTTCATGACGATATCCACCTCCGCCTCGCGCACGCGCTCCATCACCTCGCGGAAGTGGTCGAGCGAATGGCTGACGGCGCCGGTGTCGGGGTCGCGCACGTGGATGTGTGCCACGCTGGCCCCGGCCTTGGCGGCGGCGATGCAGTCGTCGGCGATCTGCTTCGGCGTGACCGGCACATGGGGGCTCTTGGCGGTGGTGTCGCCGGCGCCGGTGACGGCGCAGGTGAGGATGACGTTGCGGTTCATGGTCGGCTCCTGAGGAACGGATGGCTGATGTCAGGAGCAGTGTGGGGGAGGAGGCGCGAAGGGAATTTTCGTGGTGCGACTTTTTATGTGCGAAATGCGACGTCTGGGTGGCGAGGGCGGCGGCCTCCGCTCAGCGCGTTAGCGATCAGGTGGTGCGCGCGAACCTGGGGGCGTGGGTCATGTATGCCCTGGCATCTGCCCTGCTCATGGCGGCCCGCTTGCCGCCGGTCGCACGCAGGCTGCCAAGGTTGCGTCAGCGACTCGCCAGCGCCGATTAAGACAAGGGCACCCGACGCGACACAGCGCCGCTCCGGGGGCCCGAGATCGAAGGCGATGCTTCCAGGGCTATTCGGTTCAGTAGAGGTGCACCGCCTTGAAGCGGACACGTGCCTCGCCCTCACCATCGACGAGCGTCAGGCTTTCGCCCTCGACTTGCCAACTGGCGACGTCGCCTAGGGCATCGAGAAATTCGCGTTCGAACTCCATTACGTCGCCGGGACACGCCATCATGGTGGTGGCCAGCTGACCAAAGCTCAGCTGGTCGCCATCAAGTTCGTACCCCCCCATCATGCGGTTGCAGCCGGTGGAGCCAGCCAGTCGAGCCTCCTCAGCGTGCAGCACCAGGTGCGCCTCGCGTGTCTCGGTGACGGCCACCGCCTGACGCTCGCCCACTGTCACCAGCTTCCAGTAAGTATTTTCCAGCGGTTCATCGCCGGCACCTCCACCGGGGGTCGCGTCAAGCCCGGCACAGCCGGTCAAGACCATCGTGCTGACCAGCAGGGCTAAAAGAGCAAATTTCTGTTTCATAGGATCATTCCAGCGCCATTTAGAAGCCTTATCAGACCACTCGGTGGGAATTATCGTCAAATCTGGTGGATGGCGGACAGGTTGCATTCCTGCCTGACCGATCGGTTACCTGCTCTCCATCCTGGAACTTGACGTTGCTGACGACCAGCTCCAGCTTCTGGAAGTGCTTGATGCGCCTCCAGTGCTTCTGAGCGCTCTGGAGCAGCTTTAAGACCATCGCCAGGGTCGTCGCCCGGGCCGGCTACGCTTGGTCCTCAGCCGGACCGTGGCGAAGGTCGATTCGATCGGTTGGGTAGTGCGAATATGCACCTAGTGCTCTGCCGGGTAGTCGTGAAACGCGAGCAACTTGTCCCGATCCTTGACCAGGCACGCCAACGCCTTGGGGTATTTGGCCTCGAAGCGTTTCACCGTGCGATCAAAGGCCTTGTGTGCCTCGCCGCGGGTCTCGGCCACCCAGATGTCATGAACCCGGCTTATTCACGGGGCCGGCCTGAAAACGAAGATGGCGGATGGTATTCTCTCGTGGAATTAGTGCGTTCCGCCAAGAACCTGATCCAAGAAAGCCATCCACTATGGGCGAAAGCGTATCTCCCTGGATTCCGTCATGCAACGGGTCCATCCGCGTTGAGCTCGACGGCTGTCAATGGCCATCAGAACTGACCCCCAGGCGGGAGTGCTGCCAAATGGTTGGAGCCGATAATTCAGTGCCGCGGGCGGTGGCGGCGAAGGAGGCCTCCAGATTGCTAGATACAAAGACCTGGCGAGTCTCTTGGGTACCTCGAAAAACCTTTCGAGGTACCCTCTTGTTAGAGGTGCCTTCTCGTTAATTGTGACCGCCGGCACCCTCATTGATTGGATACGGGAGTTCATGAACTTGAAAGATATACGCAAGCGGGTTGCCGCTTCGCTCGACCCGGAGCTGACAAGGGAGCAAGGGCTGTCGCGCACCAACGCCGCGATCGTGGTTCTCATCGCGCTATCGGTGCTGTTCTCGATTCTGGAGACGGAGCCGCTGTTCAAAGAAAGCCGAGAAACCTGGTTTTTCTACGTCCAGACGGTACTGGTGGTGGTCTTCGTGATCGAGTATCTGGCGCGACTGTGGAGCAGTACGGAAAATCCTCGTTATGACAGCGTGCTTCATTACGCTATCCGACCCGCCTCGCTGTTGGATCTGGCCTGTATCGTCCTGATTCTGATGGCGGAGTTTGGCGCGGGCGGATTTATCCTCCGTCTGGCCCGACTGCTGGGTGTCTTGCGTATCGCCCGGCTTGGCAGGTTTTCCTCGGCGATGGAGCTGCTGGGCAAGGCGCTGTCGGCGCGAAAGTTCGAGCTAATGCTTAGCGCGGGGGCCGCGCTGATGCTCTTGATCATCTCATCCACGGTGCTGTACTTGCTGGAGGCTAGTGTGCAGCCGGATCATTTCGGCAGCATTCCACGGTCCATGTGGTGGGCCGTGCAGACCATTACGACGCTTGGCTATGGTGATGTGTATCCGATTACCAATATGGGTCGGTTTTTCGCGTCACTGACGGCAATTTCGGGCGTTGGCCTGGTCGCCATGCCCGCTGGCATCATCGCCGGAGCAGTCAGCGAGGCGATACAGGAGACGCGCAGCATGAAAGAAAAGGGTGTTTCATAACAGGCTGGCAAGCGCGATCGCCAATGCGGTGCCTCGAAAACCGTTCGAGACGCCCTCGCCGCGATGCTGACGGCGAGCATGCCCGCCAACGGTGGCATGGCCCCCGTTGGTGGGTTCACCCCCCCGCCGGCATCGGCCAGAGGGCTGGCCTCCCACAAAACAACGCGGGCTCTGGCGCAACGGTTGGCCGCAGTGCGTGGGGTTTGGCATGCCTTTCGCTACAGCCGGGCAGATTTGCCCGTGGGCAACGTAGAGGGTTGGCGCACCTTGGTGCCATGTGCCGCGCACCGATCTGGTGAACGCCGCCGCCATCCCGCCGTGATCGTGGTGATTACAGTCCCTGGAACCTGAATGGTTCCGTTGGCTTGAAGTATTTCAGTGCGTTGCCCGCATAGACCTCGTCGTCATCCAGCTTCAGTTTGCCAACCGGTTGGTCAGCGTCGAAGTCGACCTGCTTCAGGTCAACCCAGACGGTGTTTGGCGTGAGCACGTTTTCAAAGTAGTAGACCAGGTTCTTCTGATCGGAGACCACGCGCCAGCGTGTACTGGAAATGTGTGGCTGGTCCTCGTTGCTGATGCCATAGGGAACCGAGACATTGCGGACCACGCTCATGACGCTGGCCGCCGCCGTGCGTGGGTCACTGGTTTGTGGGATCGCGTCGATATAATAGCTGGCCCGCACGAAACGGTCGGAGGCTCGATTGGTGCCTGGCAGGAAAATGGTACCCGGGATCTGCTGCCAGTAGTTCTTGATCGCCAGCTGGTCTTCGTAGGTTGGGTCATTGGTGACCACTTGGTAGCTGGCGTCGTGGTGAATCACCAGATTACCTTCGATGTATTCCAGGATGGCACTGTCGCCGTCCGCGTCCGACAGGGCCAGGTGTACTGTGGTGAACCTGTCGGTGCCGGGAATGACATCCGAGACCACCACGAATTCTTCCTTTTCGAAAGCCGCTACGGCCTCCGCCACGGTCGCGAAGTTGTCTAGCGCATACTGGGCCCAGGCCGCCACGGTCAGCCCCGGTGTGTCGCCGCTTGGGTCAAAGGGGGGATACGTCGAGGCCGTCAGCCACAACAGATTGGCCACCAGACCCCGTTCGTTCATACCATCCGGCGATGCGATGTCCCAGGAACTGGCTACGATGCTCCCGTATCGGGATGTCCAGCTGATCGAGTTGGGGCCTGCCTCGCCATGGCGCTCCATGCCTCGGGGGAACAACCAGAGATTGGCCGGGATGTCGATGGTGAAATCCATCGACCTGCCGGTGATGATGGTTTGCTCTGGTCCCTGGTAAACCACACGGGTACAGGCTTCGGCATGGGTACTTGCTGTGGTGGTGGCGAGCAACAAGGCGGCGAGCAGTGCGGTTCGTTTTGTTCTCATGACGGATCCTGTTGAGTTTGGGTGAGTTCTCGCGGGGCGTGCCGTCCCGGTGGAGTTTCAAGGTTAGAAGTATGGCTATTGCCGTGTAGCCAAGCAATAGCCCGGCCATCTTCCGCCAGTTGTACAGCGTGGTTGCCGAGATACCTTCTTCCTCGGCCACCTCCGCTATGGTGCGGTTGTGCGGCGGGAGCAGTTTTTTGAGGATGGATTCCCGGCGCCCGTCGGAGTACTTCATGGGAGCCTCGTCTCGCCCCTCCAGGGTTCAGAGTCTAATAGCCGCTGAGGTTCCAACTAGCTTGACAGTGGGGGAGTCGAGAGCCATCAAGCGGCGGCCTCGCCCCCACTGGTTATTGCAAATGCCCCACCACGAATCACGTGAACAGATCCGGCAACACGGTCATCCGAAAGATCTTAAGTAAGTGCCATTCTAACCTTACCCCAATTTCGCACGGATAACCCACATGCCAGAAGTTTGCATGGAAATTGCTCCCCTGAACTGCGGCCGCTATTTCAGGCTCATCCGCCCCGATGCTCGTAGCCATCCGCATCCGAGGCCCTCAAATGCAGATGCCTTTTAAGTTCATCAATTTTTTCAGAACTCCAGTTTTCAACTCCTGTGACTTTCAGCCAGGCATCCAGATAATGATCTGGCGCGTATACATGGCCATACCCTATCGGCACACTATCAGATAGCGGCATATCGACCAGTAATTGAAGCATGCTGACAACCGGATACCATCTCAGTAGAGGAGAAACATCAGGACCTATTGGATCCTTCATCCAATCGGATTCTCTGTAGAGCAGGTTTTTGTCAAAGAACGTGATCGCATCACTAGCATACTGCAAGTAGACAATGCGAACATTGCCCCAAGATGCAATATTGCCCTCAGGGATGCCATTCTGGTTCATGAATCGGACAAATCGTCCACCCTGATACACCGGTAACCACTCGGTCGAACCTGCGTCTCGGCTTGCGGTGATTGTCCGCCATGTCTCGCTTGGAAAAGGCGTTCCACTCCAGACAGCGCCGTCGATGGGATCTTCGAGAAGATCAAGGAAAGTAATGGATCGCTGAGAGTTGAACGCACCCAGGCTGAGCCCATGCAGGTAAAGCTTGGGTCTCTGGTCGGCAGGGAGTTTCTTCCAATAGCTATAGATGGTTCGAAAAAGGCTTTGTGATGATTCAAGGCCGTTTTCTGACTGGAATACCAACGACATTGGGCTGTTCAAATAAGAGTACTGCAAAGCGACACTGGCAGTATCGCCATCATATAAGTATTCCAAGCCATCGATCGCAGACGGATCGACCCAGCCTGTACCTGTGGGCGTGATGACAACAAGGGCGGCGCGATCAAATGCGTTCAGCTCAATGAGTTCATCAAGCAAGAGCTGTGAGCGCTCGTCGGGTGTCTCCGCGACTCGCAGACCAGCATACAGACGTATGGGTTCAACTGCGGTTCTTTGAGTGATTTTGTTGATATCTTCTGCTGTAGGACCCGATGCAACAAACTCTCTTCCTGCTCGACCCAGTTTTGGCCATTCCAGCCGTGAAGACGGATTGCCGGCGCGCTCTACGATTGAAGGCTGCGGTCGATCTGGTTCGTGTAATGCGTCGAGTTCCGCAAAGGACCTGTCTAAGAGACGGAAAGCATGCTCAATCAAGAGACCATTTGCGAGTGTCGTAACGACCATGAGCGTCACCGCTGCACCAGCGATGATTGAGACTCTTCGTGGGAGAAACCTATCAAGCCTGTTTGCTACGGTCCGCCCAAGCGCGATGATTCCACGCGCCAAAAGCAACAGGAAGCCGAAGGTCAGAATGGCTATGATGCTGACGCTTACAGGGTAGGCGCTGTCCACCGGCTCCATATTCAAGGCCCCGCGAACGGAGTTCTGCCAACCCGAAGAATTATACAGTCCAATGATTGTTGCAGTTAATATGAGTGCGGACAGAATCAATCTTGTGGGCTTTAGAATGCTCTCATGAAGCGGCGGCAATTGTAAGTAGCGCCACGTAGCAACAAGAAAAACGCCAATGCCGTATCCTGCGCTGAATGCCACCCCTCCAAGGATGCCCTGTACTTCGAAGCTGCGCGGGATGAGGCTAGGAGTTAGCGAGGCGGAAAAGAACAAAGCGCCAATTACAATTCCAGCTCCGCAAAAATGGCGCCGAAATACAGAATAAATACGATCCATTAATGGCCTCGCTGATCGGGTTGGTTGCGAAGAAAATAATACTCAAATTCGAGAGAAATGAAAATCATTCTACTGATTCATTGCCGACGGGAAGCCTAGTAAGCAGGAAGACCGAATCCAAGGCGATTTTTAGCACCGAACTGATGATGATATCTCAGCCGGATCGAGGCGGGTACTTCGCCAAACCGAAAATCATAACCAACCAGCACACCCACATGTCTCAGGCTCAAATTAAGCTCAGTTTTGGGGCGGCGGCGCGAGCGCGCCTCTGTGAGGGCGCTAAAAGCCAATAGGGAGGGGGTTTTTGAGGTGCCTCTCAGCAGCTTAATCAATTTGGACCTGACCCTGATTTTTTCTAATTTTTTATGCCCTGTGCCCGACTTTTGATGCAGCACTCCATGGGCGAACATTCTTCAGTTGATCCTCAAAGGCTTCTTCCGCAATCTTCAGTGTCGTAGGCAGCCGGAGATCGTAGTCAATAGCCATTGGAAAAGCCAAAGAAGCGACAAAGTCAAAGGTCCGTGTCTGCGGTTATCGAACGCTTCCCAGCAACAATCTGGCCTATTCTCTGAGCAGGCACCCCAATTTCTTTAGCCACACGGTATTGAGAGATACCCATCGGCTCAGGAAGCTCTTCCTTCAGTAACTCTCCTGGCATTATAGCTTTTATATTGCGCATGACTTATATCCTAATGGTGATCAACAATTCCAGCATCTTCCGCACCAGCCCTGGTCCAGCGGAAGCAAACCCAGAGCTTCCTGTTGACTCGAATGTTGTGCTGGCCTTGGCAGTCACAGTCACCATGCAACGGCTCCAACATATTCCCGGGCGGTATTTCAAGATCATCCAGCTGACGTGCAGCCTGGAGTTGCCGAAGCTTTCTTAAGGCAGCGCGCTCGAAATTGACAAAGCATCTGCCGCGGCGACCGTTTGCCAGCTTATCGATATCCTTGCACTTAAACGATATGATCGTTGATTAATGATGGCGCAGTGCGTTAATAACGTCAAGCGCTAATGCGCAAAGTGGCTCGGGGGAAGGGCTTGACTGTTATGCAACAAAGCTGACGTATTCAAATACGCCAGCTCTTCCGCAACTTGTTGATTTTCAATAGACTGCCTCGCTGAAAGCATTTCCATGGCATCCGGTGACCGGCGGCACAGGCCGTCTGTCTGGTTGGGAATGTGTATCTGAGGGTGGGGGGTCGGGCACAATTTCTCATCCGTGTAGTGGTTTTTTTGTGAATTTAATCGGTTTGCGCGGGCGGTACAATGGAGCGCGGCATTCGTTTGTCCCCGGTGTGGCTGTTCAGTACTGACGGGTACCCAAGAAATGATCTTACCCAGCATTGGTGGACACCGTTCTAAGCGATCATTCGGGCCTCGAAGGCCTCCGGGCTGATCATCCCAATCGCACTGTGCCGGCGCTGCCGGTTGTAGTCCAGTTCAATGTACTCGAACACCTGCCGTCGCATGGCCTCCAGCGTTTCGAATCGCTCACCGTGGATGGCCTCGATCTTGAGGCTGTGAAAGAAGCTCTCGGCACAGGCATTGTCATAGCAGTTACCCTTGGCGCTCATGCTGCACTGGAGCTCGTGGCGGGTCAGCAGCGACTGATACAGCGTCGAACAATACTGGTTGCCGCGATCGGAGTGAACTATCACGCCCTTGGGCATCTTGCGGCTCCACAGGGCCATCTGCAGGGCATCACCCACCAGGTCGGCGGTCATCCGCTCGCTCATTGCCCAGCCGATGACCTTGCGCGAGTACAAGTCGATCAGCACCGCTAGATAGAGCCAGCCTTCACCCGTCGCGAGGTAGGTGATGTCGCCAACCCATTTTTGGTTGGGTGCCTCCGCAGTAAAGTCCTGTTTCAGGGGGTTGGGCGCCACGGGCAGCCCATGCCGTGAGTTCGTGGTGGCCTTGTACTTACGAGCCGCCTTGGCCCGGAGGTTCTGGCGCCGCTTCCGCGCCATTGATGGGGGCTGCGTGGGCCAGGTGGAGAACGCCGCCGAGATCGGCCTGGAGCACAACCTTGGGCTGACCTGCGACCCGGTGGGCGGCCTAGTGCAGGAGCCCTGCATCGAGCACAACGCCATCGCTTCGGTAAACGCCGCCCAGATGGCGCTGCGCGGCGACGGCGAGCACTTCATCTCCCTGAACAAGGTGGTCCGCACCATGCGCGACACCGGCGCCGACATGCAGGCGAAGTACAAGGAGACCTCGGTGGGAGTCCTCGCCGTCAACGCCATCGAGTGCTGAGTCTGCTGTCTATCACTGCACCAGCTTGGCCAGCTCCTCCAGATAGCACTCCAGCACCAGGTTGGGCGGTGCGCCCTTGCGTGTGATGGCGCTGTAGTGAGTGCAGTAACGCCACCTCTCAGGGCGCAGGGCGCGCATGCGCCCATCGCGGACCCAGCCTTCGGCGTAGTGGGTCGGCAGATAGCCGATAAAACGGCCGGAGAGGATCAGGAAGGCGATGCCTTCGCGGTCGCTGGCCGAGGCGGCCTCCTTCAGCGGTTCATGAACTTCCTTGATCTCGGAGGTCTGGGCATAGGCCGGGACCACGGCATCGTAGTCGGACAGCGTCGCCTCGTCGATGCTCTCCACATCGAACAGCGCATGTTCATTGGAGCAGTAGAGGCGTGACTCCTCGGCGTAGAGCGAGAGGTAATGCAGCCCCGGTAGCACCTTGAGATCGGGAATTACTCCGGTGTGGAGGCGACCGTCGAGCACTGCCATCTCGATATCGCTGGGGGGGATCATGCGAATGTTAATGCGCACCTCGGGGCCGTGTTCCTTGAGCGCGCTGAGTGCATCTGTGATATGCATCTGGGGCATCGTTACCAGATTGTCGGTGATGCCGATATTGAGCTCGCCCTTGAGCTGGGCATGCAGGCCGTTGACTCGAGTACGAAACCCCTCCACAGCGGCGAGCAGCTGAAGAGTCGATTCGTAGACCTCTGTACCCTCGTTGGTCAGGGCGAAGCCGCTGCGTCCGCGCTGACAGAGGCGCAGGCCAAGCCGTGTCTCCAGGTCGTTCATCGCCATGCTGATGGCAGCGCGGCTGATGCCTAGTGCCACCTCAGCGGCAGAAAACCCCCCGCACTCCACCACCTTGCGATAGATCCGCAGGAGTCTTAGATCGGTGTCCCCGAGCTGTCCCATGGGGGTGCTCCTGCGCTGTGCCATCGTGCGCCTCCTCTGGCTGTCGTGCCCCACAGCCGTGCTGTGGTGGGTATGCGGCTGGCGGAATTTAAGTTAACCAATCGCTTGCATGAGATTAAATACCTTGTGGTTTAAGTAATGCAAACAAAGGGCTAGCTTGAACCTTGTACCCAGGTCGATGCCGGTCGCGATACCGCTCTTGATATCTGCCGGCGATACCTACAGTCAGGGAGGCTAACGCCATGACCGCACAGCAGTTTCGTCACGCCGCCGGTTTGAGTTCCGAGCAGCTGGACGCCTACTGGATGCCCTATACCGGCAACCGGCAGTTCAAGCGCGACCCGCGCATCATCGTCGAGGCCCAGGGCAGCTACCTGATCGATGCCGATGGGCGTCGGATCTTCGACGGCCTGTCGGGCCTCTGGACCTGCGGCGCCGGCCACTCGCGGCCGGAGATCGCCGACGCCGTCAGCCGCCAGCTGCGCGAGCTGGACTATGCGCCGGCCTTCCAGTTCGGCCACCCCAAGGCCTTCGAGCTGGCCCATCGCCTGCGTGAGCTGACGCCGGAAGGGCTGGACCACGCCTTCTTTACGGGCTCCGGCTCCGAGAGCGCTGATACTTCCCTGAAGATCGCCCGTGCCTACTGGCGCAAGAAGGGCAAGCCCACCAAGACCAAGTTGATCGGTCGCGCCAAGGGCTATCATGGGGTCAACTTCGGCGGTATCAGCCTGGGCGGCATCGGCGCCAACCGCGCCCTGTTCGGCCAGGGCGTGGACGCCGACCACCTGCCCCACACCCTGATGGCCGAGAACGCCTTCACCCGCGGTATGCCCGAGCGCGGCGCAGAGAAGGCCGAAGAGCTGCTGGAGCTGATCGCCCTGCACGATGCTTCCAACATCGCCGCCGTGATCGTCGAGCCCCTGGCCGGCTCCGCCGGGGTAATCCCGCCGCCAGTCGGCTACCTGCAGCGGCTGCGCGAGATCTGCGATCAGCACGACATCCTGCTGATCTTCGACGAGGTGATCACCGCCTTCGGGCGCATGGGCGCCATGACCGGCGCCGAGGCGTTCGGCGTGGTCCCCGACATGATGAACTTTGCCAAGCAGCTGACCAACGGCGCGGTACCCATGGGCGGGGTGATGGTTAAGGGCGAGATCTACCAGACCTTCATGGAACAGGGCGGTCCCGATTACATGCTCGAGCTGCCCCACGGCTACACCTACTCCGGCCACCCGGTGGCCTGTGCCGCGGCCCTGGCCTCCCTCGACATCCTGGAGCAGGAGAAACTCATCGAGCGCGTCCAGCAGGTGAGCCCGCTCTTCGAGGAGGCGCTGCACGGCCTCAAGGGCACGCGCTATATCAGCGATATTCGCAACTACGGCCTCGCCGGGGCGTTGACCATCGAGTCCTACCCCGGTGAGCCGGCCCGCCGCCCCTTCGAGATCGCCATGAAGTGCTGGGAGAAGGGTTTCTATGTTCGCTACGGCGGCGACACCATTCAACTCGGCCTGCCCTTTATCGTTGAGAATGAGGAGATCGATCGGATCGTCAATGTCCTGGGCGACGCCATCGGCGAGCTGGCTTGAATATTTCTCACGACGGAACCTTCCCACAACAACGCAACAGCAAAAGAGGTAATCCATGACAGCACTCGGCCACCTGATCAACGGCGCTCGCGTCGATCGCCAAGAGCGCAGCCAGGATCTTTACAACCCCTCCACTGGTGAGGTGAAGGGCCAAGTCAGCCTGGCCGCCAAGGCAACCGTTGAAGAGGCCATTGCCGCTGCTCAGGCGGCCTTTCCGGCCTGGCGCGACACGCCGCCGGCCAAGCGGGCTCGGGTGATGTTCCGCTTCAAGCAGCTGCTCGAGGAGCATGCCGATGAGATCGTGCGCCTGGTCGGTGAAGAGCACGGCAAGATCGTTCACGATGCCCAGGGCGAACTGGCCCGCGGTATCGAAAACGTGGAGTACGCCTGCGGGGCTCCCGAGCTGCTCAAGGGCGAGCACAGCAAGAACACCGGGCCCGGCATCGACTCCTGGAGCGAGTTCCAGCCGCTGGGCGTGGTGGCCGGCATCACCCCCTTCAACTTCCCCGCCATGGTGCCGCTATGGATGTACCCCATGGCGATCGCCTGCGGTAACACCTTCGTGCTCAAGCCCTCCGAGCGTGACCCCACCTCGGCGCTGTTTATCGCCGAGCTGGCGCTGGAGGCGGGGTTACCTGCCGGCGTGCTCAACGTAGTCAACGGCGACAAGGAGGCCGTGGATACCCTGCTCGACGATCCCCGGGTCCAGGCGGTCAGCTTCGTTGGCTCCACGCCCATTGCCGAGTACATCTACTCCCGGGCCAGCGCCAACGGCAAGCGCTGCCAGGCCCTGGGTGGTGCCAAGAACCACGCCATCGTCATGCCCGATGCCGACATGGACAATGTGGTCAGCTCCCTGAACGGGGCCGCCTTTGGCTCCTCTGGCGAGCGCTGCATGGCGCTCTCGGTGGCGGTGGCGGTGGGCGACGAGGCCGCCGACGCCCTGATCGCCAAGATGCAGGAGCAGATGGCCTCCCTCAAGGTAGGTCCCTGCCACGATGCCGGGAACGACTTCGGCCCGGTGATCACCAAGGCCCACCAGGAGAAGGTGTGTGGCTACATCGATAGCGCCGAGCAGCAGGGCGCCACCATCGTGGTGGATGGTCGCGGCGTGCAGGTCTCCGGCCATGAAGGGGGCTTCTATGTAGGGGGTACCCTCATCGACCGTGTGACCCCCGAGATGACCTGCTACCAGGAGGAGATCTTCGGCCCGGTGCTGCTGGTGATGCGGGTGGACACCATGGAGGAGGCCATGCGGCTGATCGACGAGCATGAGTACGGCAACGGCACCTGCATCTATACCCGGGACGGCGAGGCGGCGCGCTACTTCAGCGATCGCATTCAGGTGGGTATGGTCGGCATCAACGTGCCGCTGCCGGTGCCGGTCTCCTACCACAGCTTCGGCGGCTGGAAGCGCTCGCTGTTCGGCGATCTGTCCGCCTATGGCCCCGACTCGGTGCGCTTCTATACCCGGCGCAAGACCATCACCCAGCGCTGGCCCTCGGCCGGCGTGCGCGAGGGGGCGCAGTTCTCTTTTCCATCTTGACATGCTGAAAAAGAAAAATAATCATTAGAGATGATTGATTTGCTTACTATAACAATGGCTAAAAAAGGAAGAGAAATGAAAACCAAATTCAAGCATAAAAAACTTCGTCTTGCCATTTCAATTTCAGCAATTATGGGAGCTTCATTTGCTGTTAGTGTTCAGGCAAATGAAAGATTCATATTCGCCCATGCAATGCCTAGCGACCACGTATTTCATTCGATATCAGAACGTTTTATCGAGCAACTAGAAGAGAGTGAAAATCTCAGTGTTGCCTATCATCCGGGGGGTGACCTAGGCGACTGGACCTCCCTCTTTGAGCAGTCAATGCAGGGCGTAGTGCCTATGTCAATCACTTGGGGAGCTTCCGAGTTTGACCAACGACTCGACCTCTCCTGGCTTGGTTATGTAGTCTCAAATTGGGAAGATGCACGTGAAGTTTATGGCCCCGGCGGCGAAATGCTGGAAGTGTATAATGAGATTTTCCATGACCTTGACCTGCATGCCATTGGTATCATTCCGACAGATTTTGGATCATTGGTTATTCGCAAAGGCGTAGGAAAAACACCTGTTAACTTCCCGGAAGATGGCCAGAATCTAAAGACCAGAGTACCACCGGTACCTATCGCCATTGATCGATTTAATAGTCTAGGTTTCGCCTCAGTCCCGATTCCTTTATCAGAAGTTTACACTGCCTTGCAGCTTGGCACTGTTGATGCACGCGCTTTCTCTACAGCAGTGGAAACTTATCAACAACGCGATGTATTGGAAACCAACGTGCTCACCAATGACTACTTTGAAACTGCCTTCTGGTTAGTCAACAAGGACTGGTGGGATGGCCTCTCTGCAGAAAATCGCGATTTTCTGCAGGATGCTGCTGATAATACCGTGCTGTGGTCTTGGGACAAGGCCGAAAGCCTAAGTAATGACTTTATTGACAAAGTGCGCGAATCTGGCATTAACGTGGTTGAGCTCAGTGACGAACAAATCGACGCAGCTGCGAAGATTGTGCATGAGACGGAGTGGCCGGTAATGGAGGAGCTCGTCGGCCCGGAGATCATGTCTAAGTTGAGGCAGGCAGCCGGTATCGAATAAGCACAGAGGCCCGCTCATGCGGGCCTTTTCCTATGGAGGACGTGATGCCTATACAAGACAAGAATCACGGCTCAGAAGAGGGACATCAGAAGAGTTCACGGCCAGAAGTCATTGCCGTCCCTGATTTTCCTGTGGGCCCCATCTACTCAGCGTTCCTCAAGCTCGAGGCTGCCTATGCTTGGCTGCTCAAAAGTTCACTTGCAGTCTTCAGCATTCTGCTGGGTGGATTGATGTTCAGCCAAGTACTGATGCGTTACCTCTTCAACTCGCCTTTTCTTGGCATTGAGGAGATCGCCTTATTGCTCGGCGCTTGGGTTTATTTTCCCGCCTTCGCCTACGCAACCCGCCAAGGAGAGCATATTCGAGGTGGAATATTAGAACTAGCAGTAAAGTCCCCCGCTCGCATACAGATGGTTAACCTCTGCATGTCGATTATTAGCATAGGCGTGTGCGCAGTATTCGGATACTTTGCCATCAAATACGCAATGTTCGACTTCGACCGTGGACGCCTCAGCTCATACATGCGCTGGCCAAGATGGCTTTGGTCCAGCTCGCTAATCGTCGGCTTTGCTGGCGCGTTGTTGGCGCTGGTCATGCAAAGCATCAATCAGTTTCTGGAACTTCGCCGTCTTAAAAACCAACAACACCAACACTAAGAGAGGACACGATGCTGATCTTTTCCCTTGCGATCGGGATCATAGTAGCGCTTTTGCTTCTGGGTATGCCGATCGCTTTTGCCTTCGGGCTCGGCGCGTTGATATACCTTCTTGCCACTGGCTCCGACATCTCCTTTCTAATCCCTTACGCATTCCAGACCACAACCAGCTTTGCTTTGCTGGCCCTTCCGCTCTTTATACTAGCCGGCATGGTGATGGCCCAGGCCGGAATTTCTAACCACCTGCTCAACTTCATCAACGCCTTCGTCGGCCGAATCAAGGGCGGCCTAGGGGCAGTGACGGTGATTACCTGTGCACTATTTGGGGCCATTTCCGGCTCTTCTTCGGCTGCCATCGCGGCGATCGGTCAAATCATGATTCCGCGTATGGTGCATGAAGGTTACCCGGTGGGGCATGCTACTTCGCTCGTTGCTTGTTCATCAGTCCTAGCATTATTAATCCCACCCTCGGTGCCGATGATAGTCTTCGCCGTGACTGGTGGACTCTCTGTAAGCGCAGCTTTTCTTTCAACAGTAATCCCTGGCGTTCTTTTGATGATAATCTACGTGGGGCTGAACTTCTTCTTTTTGCGCAACAACCCAAATATTGAGGTCGACGAGAGGCTGCCACTCCGGGAGGCAAGCCTCAAGGTGCTTAAAAGTGGCCGTAATGCAAGCTGGGCACTGCTAATGCCGGTGATCATCCTCGGCACCATCTATGGTGGGATAGCCACTCCCACCGAAGCTGCAGCCATTGCCTTAGTTTATGCGACCTTCGCTGGCTTCGCCCTCTACCGAACTTTGAGTTACAGGGCATTCTGGAAGGGGTTGATACAAGCCGCCGTAACCATTGGCTCAATTATAGCCGTGCTCTTCTTTTTGTTCATGATGAGCCGTGCGATGATTCTGCAACAGGTACCCACACAGGTCACCACTTTCCTTCTTGGTCTCTCCGACAATCCAGTGGTCATCCTGCTTCTGATAAACCTAGTATTGTTGCTGATTGGCATGATTGTGGACGACATCTCTGGCAGCATTCTTGCTGCGATAGTGTTACTCCCCTTGGCTACTGCGATTGGCGTACACCCAATCCATTTCGCAGCAATCGTTGGCGTGAACTTGGGACTAGGTAATGTCTCACCACCCTGCGCACCTATGCTCTATATGGCAGCTGGCGTGAGTAAAATTTCGCTGGACAAGTACTTTGGAATAACCATGAAATTTCTTCTTCTAGGCCATCTTCCAATGGTAATGATTGTCACCTTTATTCCAGAGCTATCACTCGCACTGCCTAGGTGGCTCCTTGGCATTGCCTAATTTTTAACCTGCCCAGAAATAGTGGGCGCTGTAGTGATTAAATGTTTGTTTCATCGCACTTTTCGGGAGGCGCGGCACGGATATTCAGGAAGAAGGAGGACGTGTCGCGGCACCTATAAATCATCCGACTGACAACCTTGGTACCCCTGCCCATGCTCTTCATGATGCTGATGATCAGCTGGTGGCGAGTGCTGGGAAAGATCATTAAGCTCGTCTTGTTCAGGATCTTTGTCGCTGTGTAGTTCACCCCTAGGGTGGTCCGCCTGACTTAGAAAGACAAAGGCATAATTGTTTTGTTTGCAATGTCGCGGTACTGTGGTGTTAGTCAAGATGGGAACACTGAAGGCCAAAGGGTGCTGCTGAAAAAAAGCCTAAGTCAAGTGAAAGTGACTGCTTGTGGGGGTGTCTTTTGAACCTTGGGAGATTGTGCGCCGATAGGTGTTCTAGAATATTGAGCTGGACTACAGCCGGCAGCGCCGGAATATAGAGATTGGGATGATCAGCCCAGAGGCTTTCGAGGCCCGAATGATCGCTTATCTCGATGTCCATAAGTGTTGGATAAAATTAGCTGAAGGAGTGCCTGCTGCTGATAATAAGGTTATTTAGGATGGCCGTGTGCTAGGTTATATGGTAGAAGGCATATAGTATTAACGGACACCAAGTGGTGCCCGTTAAGACTCTTTGAAAATAAAAGATGCTAGCTGGGAGCCGGGGGGGAATACCTAGGGAGGTGGGCTTCAAGTAACTGCGCTACATGAAGGACTTTGAGGTCTTGGAATCGAGGTCCCACGACATGAAGGCCGACCGGCAAGCCTTGGGCATCCAGGCCGCAGGGCAGCGAGGCTGCCGGCTGTTGCGTCAGGTTGAAGGGGTAGCTGAAGGGTGTCCAGTCCATCCATTCACGATAATGACCACCTGGTGGAACGTTATGCCCCGCCTCGAACGGGGCAATGGGCATGGTGGGCGTTACCAGCAGGTCATAGCGCTCATGGAACCCCTGCATCTTCGCGATGAGTTGCTCCCTGGTGCGGCAAGCGGTGAGGTAGTCGCGCAATGGAATCGCGGCACCTCGCCGGGCAATAGCCAGAAAGTCCGGATCCAGCAATGACTGCTGGGCACTATCCAGGCGCTCCAGTACCTGGCTCGCGCCGGCAAACCAGAGGGTATTGAAGACCTCCAGTGGAGAGTCGAAACCTGGATCCACCTCCTCGATCGTGGCGCCCAGCGCTTGCAGCGCTTCCACGGCTTCCCTGACGCGGGCCGCAATGTCCGGTGCGACATCCACATAGCCCAAGTCGGGGCTGAAGGCGATTCTCCATCCTGCCAGAGAGTCGGGAGGCGGGCTCAGCCAGTCATCGGCGCGCGGGTTGCCGAGATAGCCGTCTCGGGTATCGGGTTGAGCCATGACACTGAGCATCAGAGCGCTGTCGGCGGCGGTGCGGGTCATCGGGCCCAGGTGCGAGAGCAGGCTCATTGCGCTTGCCGGCCACTGAGGCACCCATCCAAAAGTGGGCTTGATGCCGAAGGTGCCGGTGAAGCTGCAGGGGATGCGAATCGAGCCGCCAGCGTCGCTGCCCTGGTGGAGCAGACCGAGGTTCAGCGCTGCCGCTGCCGCAGCGCCGCCCGAGGAGCCGCCTGGCGTCAGGCGGTGATCCCAGGGGTTGCGGGTGACACCGTGAAGGGGGTTGTCTGTCACGCCCTTCCAGCCAAACTCGGGCGAAGTGGTCTTGCCGATAATCACCGCGCCGGCTTCACGTAGGTGGCCGCTGACCGGGGCATCGGCTTCCCAGGGGCCGTCAGGACTGCTGGTCGCTGAACCGAATCGGGTCGGCATGCCAGCCGTCAGCGTCAGATCCTTGATGGTGGTGGGGATGCCGTCGAGAGGGCCGCTGGGCGTACCGGCCTGCCAGCGTGCCTCGGAAGCGCGCGCGGCGGCTAGTGCGCCCACTTCGTCTACATGGGCGAAAGCGTTGACGGCGGGGTTGTCACGACGGATGCGCGCCAGGCAGTCCTGGGTCAGCTCCACCGGCGAAAGTTCTCGGTGGCGAAACAAGCTGAGCGCCTCAACGGCGCTCAGGTCGGCGAGTTGTGTCGGAAGGGCGGTCATGGTCATGGCATATCACTCCACGGCTTCGCCTGCGATTCCGGCCTGCTCCAGCATGGCGTGAAGCAGCACGTTGCAGCCGTCATTCAAGTCGCTCGCCTTGGCATTCTCGATTTCGTTGTGACTGATGCCGTTTTCGCAGGGGACGAAGATCATGCCAGCCTGGGTGACACGCCCCATGAAGATGGCATCGTGACCGGCACCGCTGACGATATCCATGTGCGAACAGCCGATGGCTTCGGCAGCACGACGTACCGCCCCCACGCAGCTCTCGGCAAAGTGCTCCGGTAAGAAATCCGCCGTAGGCGTCAGCTCGAACGCCAAACCATGGCGTTGGCTCGTCTCCTGGATCACCTGGTGGAGCTCTTCGGCCATGGCGGTGAGTGTCTCGCTCTCGAAGTGGCGCAGGTCAATCGTCATCATTACCTGGCCGGGTATGACGTTGCGCGAGCCTGGGTGCAGGTTGACGACCCCGACCGTGCCACGGCCGTGGGGCTGATGCGCGTTGGCAATGCGGTTGACCGCTTGGGTAATCTCGGCTGCCCCGACCATCGCATCACGGCGCAGCGGCATCGGGGTCGGGCCAGCATGGGCCTCCAGCCCGGTCAGGGTAAGGTCAAACCACTTCTGGCCCAGGGCCCCCACGACGACCCCGACGGTATTGCCGGTGTCTTCCAGAAGCGGCCCTTGCTCGATATGACACTCGAAATATGCCTTGATATGGTCAGGAGTGACGCAGTCTTCCCCTCGGTAGCCAATGGCCTCAAGGGCGTCACCGGCGCTGATATTCTCGGCATCGGTGCGGGCCAGCATCTCCTCCAATGCTAGCTGGCCGGTGAAGGCCCCGGAGCCCATCATGCAGGGCGCGAAACGGCACCCCTCTTCATTACTCCAGGCGACGACCTCTATGGGGGCTCGTGTTCGGATATCATGCTGATTCAGGGTGCGAATTACTTCCAAGCCGGCCAGCACTCCGTAAACGCCGTCGAACTTGCCGCCGGTGGGCTGGCTGTCGAGGTGGCTGCCGGTCATGATGGCTGGACTGTCGGACTCCTGGCCTTCGCGGCGAGCGAAGATATTGCCAATGGCATCGATCCGGATGGTGCACCCCTCGGCGCGGCACCACTCGATAAACAGGTCTCGTGACAGGCGGTCAAGGTCGGTGAAGGCCTGGCGGTTCACGCCCCCCTTTGGGGTGGCGCCAATCTTGGCCATTTCCATGAGTGCCTGCCAGAGGCGCTCACGGTCGGTACGTAGCTCGGTAGTGGGGCGCAGAACGTTAGCAATGGTCATAGGTCGCCTCTTTGTGATTGTGTGATAGGCACGGCTTGTTGCGCTGTGCTCAGCGAGCTTGCTTGATAAGTTGCAGCAGTGGTGAGCCTTGCTCTGCGTCGAACAAGGTTTCCTGGGAGATCAGCATCTGGTCGGCCATTTCGGCCTCCAGAGCGGACATATGGGCCTCGGCATCCCGCATGTGCTCGTCCATCAGCTGGCGCACCCGCTCCTTGTCCTCATTGCGGTACGCCTCGACCAGCTCGCGGTGGTAGCGGTGGTTGGCCTCGTCGAACTGCTTGCGCTCCGGTATATAGGCCTTCTTGACGACCACCAGGTCGCGGAGCATGTCGTTGAGAAAACGACACATGAAGGCGAGCAGTGGGTTGGGGCAGGCCTTGGCCAGCAGGTTGTGAAACTCCAGCTCGAGAAAGCGCTGGCGCCGCTGATCTTCCTCGCTTGGGTGGTGGCATTCGCAGGCGTCGATATTGGCGGCAAGGCTCTCCAGCGCCTCGGGACTTAGCTTCCCCACGACGGAGACCGCCAGCTCCACCTCCAGCAGGCGACGCAGCTGATAGACCTGGTGGCCATCTAATGAGCGAAAGTGCAGGAAGTTGCGCAGCATGCGGCTGGCTGGCTCCATGCTCGGGGTGTGTAAGATCGCCCCGCCGCCCGGCCCCGTTTTCAGAGTCACTAGCCCTTCGACCTCCAGGATCTTCAGGGCTTCGCGCACCGTACCTTTGGCACAGCCGTAGAGTTCCATGAGGGTCTTTTCATTGGGAAGGCGATCGCCTTCGGTCATTCCCTCGGTCGCGATCCAGCGCTTGATGTCGTCGCTGATCAGTTCAGCCAGCTTCTGTCGACGACGCGGTATCGGGGTCTGGACCATGGATGGTTCCTTGTAAAAATGGGGCCTGCCGAGCAGGCCCCTTGAGATATATCAGCGTGCCGTAGCCGCCTCGCCAACAGGCTGAGAGGCGCCCTCCAGACGCTCCGGGTGATATTCAGCATCGTACTCTTGACGAGCCAGGGCAAAGCGCTCGACCACTTCGTGATCCTTCCGCTTGAGCACCAGGCTCAGGCCAACGAAGAGCCCACCGTTGAGTAGCAGCCCCCAGATGCCGGCATGCAGTCCCAGCGGGTTACTGACGGTAGGGCCATAGGTAAGCACCAGCACACAGAGTACGCCGGTCAGCAGGCCCCAGAAGGCTGCCATCGGATGGGCGCGACGCCAGGTGATGGCACCGATAGTTGGCACAATCAGCTGGGCGGTGCCCGCCAGGGCGGCGATGCCGATGGTCACCAGCAGGCCAGGCACGGTCAGTGCCAGGATATAGGCGGCCAAGGAGAAGGCGACCAGGGAAAGGCGGCCGATGGTCACGATGCGCGCCTGACTCGCTTTGCGGTTCACATAGCGCTGGTAGATATCCATGGTCACCACAGTTGAGACCGCATGGATCTGCGAGTTGGCGGTTGACATGGCAGCGGCAGCACCGGCAGCCATGATCAGGGAGGCGAGCAGATATGGTGCATAGTTCATCAGCATGACTGGCAGGATCTGGTCTGCATTTTCCAGGCCAGGTTCGAGCAGCACACCGGTATAGCCGGTCAGCACGGAGCCGAAGTAGGCGAAGGCCGCCAGCCCCAGCAGGAAGGGCATCAGATTGAACAGGCGCCCACTCTTCACTGAGTACATGCGCAGCCAGATCTGCGGGCCCATAAAAGCGCCGATTGCCACGATCACGAACAACGAGAACCACATGCTGTAGCCCATGTTGCCGTTGGGTCCCGGCATGGTCAGGTGGTCGGGTGAGCTCTGCTGAAGCTGAGCGAAAAGGGCAGCCGGACCACCCACCTGCTGCGATATGTAGTAGCCGGCATACATCATGCCGAAGAACAGCAGCGCGCCGTAGATCACATCGGTCCAGGCGATCGCTCGTATACCACCAATCCACACGTAAACGATGATGATGAAGTAGAAGAGCAGGGCTGCCAGCCAGAAGGGAATAGCGCCACCGGAAGCCACCTCGATCAGGTAGGCGCCGCCGGTCAGCTGGATCTGCAGATAGGGCACTGTAAACACCAGAGTGATCAAGACGACCAGAATGCGCAGTGCCTCGCTGTTATAGAAATCGCCCATCAGGTCGGATGGGGTCAGATAGTTGAAGCGCTTGCCCAGGAACCAGACGCGCTTACCCACCCAGTAGTACATGAAACCAAACAGTAGATTCCAAGCGAGTGCAGTCAGATAGACAGGGCCGCTGGTATAGAACGTTGCGTTCGAGCCCAGAAAGGCAAAGGCGCTCCACCAGGTGGCTGCCACTGTGAAGAAGACGGCGACGCTGCCCATCGCTCGACCTTGAACGAAGAAATCCTCGCTGGTGCCTTGAGACTTCCTGGCGGAGACCACCCCTACTAGCAGAGGAATGATCATGAACGCTGCGATGATAAAGATGCTACCGGTCATGGTGCGGCCTCCTTAACGGTTGCGCTGGGGAGCAGGCACACTGCTGCTTCCCCAATTCGTCAGGTAGGCCAGCAGGAACAGGCCGGTGAGGAAGGCCCACCAGCCGAGGTTCCAGACAAACAGGAACGGTGCTCCCATGATCATGGGGTCGATCTTGTTGGCGATCATAATCATCGGGCTTTCGAGCATCACGAAGCCCAACAGCATGCCGCCGTATATGGCAAGTTTACGTGGAGGAAGGGTCTTTCTCATCTTACATCCCCTTGTTTTGGTTGGTGGGGCGGTAATCCCTCACGGCCGATGCCGCAGGAGGGGGTACTGGTGCTGGCGCTAAGGCAATTATTGTATTTATACGTACAAATACAGGTTTAGACCTCTGGGTTGCCCCTGTCAAGCTGCTCAAGACGGTAAGCGGGCGGAATGGGGGTGTTGGCGCCATCGAGAGCTGAGCGGGGCGGCGCTGAAAGCGTTGACGGCCGGCGCCTCCATTTCTCGTCTACGTTATGGGAGAAACCCTTGATAGGGCATTCGCCCCTCAAACGCTTGAACGAGGAACAACAAGATGTTCAGGAAGACACTGCTCGTTTCCGCCATGGCGGCCGCCATGGTCGCCTCCGCTGCCCATGCCGAGACCCTGCGCTGGACGCGCTCCGCCGACGGCCTGACCCTCGACCCCCACTCCCAGAACGAGGGACCGACCCACGCGCTGAACCATCAAATCTTCGACGTGCTGATCTATCAGGACATGGACGTGGAGTACCAGCCGGGCCTGGCCACCGACTGGTATGTCCACGAGGAGGACCCCCACGTCTGGGTGTTCGAGATCCGCGAGGGGGTGACCTTCCACGAGGGCCAGGCGTTGACCGCCGATGACGTGGTCTTCTCGCTGAACCGGGCGCGCCACGAGCACGCCGACATGCGCGGCCTGCTTACCTCCATCAAGGAGGTGCGGGCCGCGGATGACCATACGGTGCACGTGGAGACCCACGACCCCAATCCGCTGCTGCCCAACAACCTCACCAACCTCTTCATCATGAGCCGCGAGTGGGCCGAGGAGCACGGCGTCGAGGAGCCGCAGAACTATGCCGCCGGCGAGGAGACCTTTGCGGTGCGCAATGCCAACGGCACCGGGCCCTTCCGAGTGGTGAGCCGTGAGCCCGACGTGCGTACCGTGCTCGAGCGCAACGACGACTACTGGGGCATCGACCACTACCCCATGGAGATCTCCGAGCTGATCTTCACCCCCATCGAGTCGGCGGCGACCCGGGTGGCGGCGCTGCTCTCCGGGGAGGTGGATCTGCTTCAGGAGACCCCGGTGCAGGATATCGAGCGCCTGGCCAACGCCCCGGGCCTGAAGAACGAGCAGGGGGCGGAGAACCGCACCATCTTCCTGGGCATGGACCTGGGCGCCATGGAGCTGCGCGCCAGCGATGCCGAGGGCAACCCCTTCGCCGATCGCCGCGTGCGCGAGGCCATCGATCTTGCCGTGGATCAGAACACCATCCAGGTGGCGGTAATGCGCGGCAACGCCCAGCCCGCCGGGATGATCGCGCCCCCCTTCGTCAACGGCTACTCCGAGGAGCTCGATGTGGTGCTGCCGGCCGACGCCGGTCGCGCCCAGCAGCTGATGGAGGAGGCGGGCTACGGCGAAGGCTTCCGGGTCACTCTGCACTGCCCCAACGACCGCTACGTCAACGACGAGCAGATCTGCCAGGCGGTGGTCAGCATGCTGGCGCGCATCGGCATCACCGTGGACCTGGTGGCCCAGACCCGCTCGCTGCACTTCGCCGAGCTGGCCCGGGAGGAGTACGACTTCTACATGCTGGGCTGGGGCGTGCCCACCATGGACTCCGAGTATGTCTTCAACTACCTCTACCACACCAAGGCGGGGGAGCGGGGCAGCTGGAACTTCACCGGCTACTCCGACGAGCGGGTCGACGAGCTGACCGTGGCCATGGGTCAGGAGACCGACGAGGAGGCGCGCAACGCCATGATCGAGGAGGCGTGGCAGATCGTGCACGACGATATCGTCTATATCCCGATCCACCACCAGATGCTCACCTGGTCGATGCGCGACGATATCGACTTCCAGGTGCAGAGCGAGAACACCCCCCACTTCAAGTACCTGAAGTTCAACCGCTGATCGTGACCGTGCCCGCTCCCCGGCGGCCATCCGCGGCCGGGGGGCGATGACGTGGAGACCCCATGCTAGCCTTCCTGATCCAGCGCGTGCTGCAGGCCATCTTCGTGATGTTCGTGGTCGCGCTCATCTCCTTCTCGCTGTTCCACTACGTCGGCGACCCGGTGCTCAACATGCTCGGCCAGGAGGCCACCGAGGCCGACCGGGCCGCCCTGCGCGCCCAGCTGGGTCTCGACCAGCCGGTGGTGGTGCAGTTCTGGCAGTTCGTCGTCAATGCTGCCCAGTTCGAGTTCGGCATCTCCTACCGTTCGGCGCGGCCGGTCACCGACCTGATCATGGAGCGCCTGCCGGCGACCCTGGAGCTCGCCATCATCTCGGCGATCTTCGCCGTGGTCATGGGCATCGTGCTCGGCATCTATACCGCCATCCAGCGGGGCAGCTGGCTGTCGAAGTTCATCATGACCGCCTCGCTGATCGGGGTGTCCTTGCCCACCTTCCTGATCGGCATCCTGCTGATCTACCTCTTCGCCGTGGAGCTGGGCTGGCTGCCCGCCTTCGGCCGCGGCCAGACGGTGCGCCTGGGCGACTGGTGGACCACCGGCCTGCTTACGACCAGCGGCCTGCGCTCGCTGATCCTGCCGGCGATCACCCTGGGGCTCTTCCAGCTCACCCTGATCATGCGCCTGGTGCGCGCCGAGATGCTCGAGGTGCTGCGTACCGACTACATCAAGTTTGCCCGGGCCCGAGGGCTCTCGAAGCGGGTGGTCAACCTGCGCCATGCGCTGAAGAACACCCTGATCCCGGTGATCACCATCATCGGCCTGCAGCTTGGCACCATCATCGCCTTCGCCATCATCACCGAGACGGTGTTCCAGTGGCCCGGGGTGGGGGCGCTATTCATCACCGCGGTGCGCTTCGTGGACATCCCGGTGATGGCCGCCTACCTGATGATGATTGCCCTGGTGTTCGTGGTCATCAACCTGGTGGTCGACCTGCTCTACTACGCCGTGGACCCGCGCCTGCGCGTGCAGGGAGGTGCCAAATGAGCCAGCAGCCCAAGCCCTCTGAGAGCGCGGCCGTCGCGGCGCCCATTGCCCCGAAGAGGCCGAGCCGGCTACGCACCTTCCTGGACAGCGATATCGTCTACTCCTGGCAGCGCCAGCCGGTGGTGATACTGGCCACCCTGGTCACCCTGACGATGTTCGCCGGCGCCCTGTTCGCCCCCTGGATCGCCCCCCAGAACCCCTTCGACCCGCGCCAGCTGGAGCTGATCGACGCCTTCACGCCGCCGCTGACCACCTCGGACTTCACCGGCAACTTCTACCTGCTGGGCAGCGACAGCCAGGGCCGCGACGTCTTCTCGGCGATTCTCTACGGCTCGCGCATCTCGCTGCTGGTGGGCTTCGCCGCGGTGCTCTTCGCCCTGGCGCTGGGCACGGCGCTGGGCCTGATGGCCGGCTTCCGCGGCGGCTGGCGCGATGCCCTGATCATGCGCATCGCCGACGTCCAGCTCACCTTCCCGTCGATCCTGATGGCCCTGCTGATCTTCGGCGTGATCCGCGGCTTCCTGCCGCGCTCCATGCACGCCGAGGTGGCGATCATCGTGCTGATCATCGCCATCGGCCTCTCCGACTGGGTGCAGTACGCCCGAGCGGTACGCGGGGCGACCATGGTGGAGAAGGGCAAGGAGTACGTGCAGGCGGCACGGGTGATCGGCCTGCCGGATCACCGCATCCTCTTCCAGCACATCCTGCCCAACGTGCTGCGCCCGGTGCTGGTGATCGGCACCATTGGCCTGGCGCTCGCCATCATCGCCGAGGCGACGCTCTCCTTCCTGGGGGTCGGCATGCCGGCCACCCAGCCGAGCCTGGGGACCCTGATACGGGTCGGTCAGGACTACATGTTCTCGGGAGAGTGGTGGATCCTGCTCTTCCCCGGGGTGGCGCTGCTGCTGCTGGCGCTCTCCGTCAACCTGCTGGGAGACTGGTTGCGTGATGTCCTCAACCCCAAGCTCCGCTGAACCGGGCGCCGTCGAGCAAGCGCCAGACGACCGCAACGCCGCGGCGGCGAGCCACCCGCCCGACGGCGGGCGCGAGCCGGTGCTCTGTGTGCGCCACCTGCGGGTGGAGTTCCCCACCCGCCACGCCACCCTGGTGGCCCTGGACGACGTCTCCTTCGATATCGCCCCGGGCGAGGTGCTCGGCGTGGTGGGCGAGTCCGGTGCCGGCAAGTCGATGACCGGCAACGCCGTGATTCGCCTGCTGGAGCCGCCGGGCCATATCGCCGGCGGCGAGGTGCGCCTCGCGGGGCGACGCATCGACGACCTCGCCGAGGAGGACTTCGTGCCCCTGCGCGGTCGCCATATCGGCATGATCTTCCAGGACCCGCTCACCAGCCTCAATCCGCTCTTCTCCATCGGCGACCAGCTGGTGGAGACCATTCGCGCCCACCTGCCCATGAATGAGAAGCAGGCCCGGGAGCGAGCCCTGGCGCTGCTCCGCGAGGTGGGCATTCCCGCCCCCGAGACCCGGCTGGACAGCTACCCGCACCAGTTCTCCGGCGGCATGCGCCAGCGGGTGGTGATCGCCCTGGCGCTGGCCGCGGAACCGGAGCTGATCATCGCCGACGAGCCCACCACGGCGCTGGATGTCTCGGTGCAGGCGCAGATCCTGGCGCTGCTCAAGCGGGTCTGCGCCGAGCGCGGCGCGGCGGTGATGCTGGTGACCCATGACATGGGGGTGATCGCCGAGACCGCGGATCGCGTCGCCGTGATGTATGCGGGGCGGCTGATCGAGATCGGCCCGGTGAACGAGGTGATTCGACGGCCGCAGCACCCCTACAGCGAGGGGCTGATGGCCTCCATCCCGGGCCTCGCCGAGCGCCGCGAGCGGCTCTACCAGATCGAGGGCGCCATGCCGCGTCTGGCGGCGATTCCCGCGGGCTGCGCCTTCAACCCGCGCTGCCCCCACGCCGCCGAGCGCTGCCGCACCGAGCGCCCGGAGCTGCTGCCCGCCGGCGCCGGCCAGGCGGCCTGCTGGCTGCACGACCCGGAGAACCCCGTGGCGCGCCGTGAGGCGCCGCAAGACACGCAGGAGGCGACCCGATGAGCCCGACGCAGCCCGTTCAGGCGGGGTCGAACCGCAGCGAGGTGCTGCTGGAGGCCAGCGACCTGGCGCGCCACTTCGACGTCTCCAAGCCCTGGCTCAACCGGGTGCTGGAGCGTACCGATAAGCTGACGCTCAAGGCCGTGGACGGGGTGAGCTTCACCATCCGCCGCGGCGAGACCCTCGCCCTGGTGGGGGAGTCAGGCTGCGGCAAGTCTACGGTGGCCCGGCTGATCGTCGGGCTCTACGGCCTGACCCGCGGCCGGCTGGTCTTCGACGGCCAGGAGATCAGCGACCTGGCCCGGCGTTCCGGCCGCCGGTCGGCGGCGATCCGCCAGCGCTTCCAGATGATCTTCCAGGACCCCTACGCCAGCCTCAACCCGCTGTGGCGGGTGGGCACCATCATCGGCGAGCCGCTGCGCTTCTTCCGCCCCGAGATGAGCAGCGTCGACCGGCGCCGCCGGGTGGGCGAGCTGCTCGAGCAGGTGGGCATGTCGGCGGCGGACGCCAACCGCTACCCCCACGAGTTCTCCGGCGGTCAGCGCCAGCGCATCTCCATCGCTCGAGCGCTCGCCAACGAGCCGGAGTTCATGGTCTGCGACGAGCCCACCTCGGCGCTGGATGTCTCGGTGCAGGCCCAGATCCTCAACCTGATGAAGGACCTGCAGCAGGAGTACGGACTCACCTACCTCTTCATCAGCCACGACATGGCGGTGGTCAAGCACATGGCCGACCGCATTGCGGTGATGTACCTGGGGCGCATCGCCGAGATCGCCCCGTCGGATCAGCTCTTCGCCACCCCGCACCACCCCTACTCGCGGATGCTGCTGGCGGCGGTGCCGTCATTGGAGGGGGAGGGGCGCGAACGCACCGTCATCCAGGGGGAGGTGCCCAACCCCGTGCATCCGCCTTCGGGCTGCGCCTTCCATCCGCGCTGCCACCATGCCAATGAGCGCTGCAAGGCCGAGGTGCCGGCGCTGATCGCCAGAAGCGATGGCAGCGAGGTGGCCTGCCACGCCGTGGAGGAGGGGCGTCTCGACTGATCCCGGAGCAGGAGAAATGTGAAAGCGCCGGAAACCGCTGCTTTCCCGGCCTGGCGGCCTGTACAGCGGCCGATTCCGGTTCATAATGAAGGGGAAAGCGGGCCCTGCAGGGGGCACCGAGGGGACTTCAGAGGGAACGCATATGGTGACCGCAGCCATGACCAGACTTCGCGGCCGGCTCGTCGGCGTGATCACGCTGCTGGCGTGCCTGGCCATCGTGATGTCCAGCACGGCCCAGGCCAACCCGCGCTACGCCGCCATCGTGGTGGACGTGGAGAGCGGCGAGGTACTGCACGCCGCCAACGCCGACGAGACGCGCTATCCGGCGTCGCTGACCAAGATGATGACGCTCTACCTGCTCTTCGAGGAGCTGGAGAAGGGGGCCATGCGCCTCAACCAGCCGCTGCCGGTATCGGCCCAGGCCGAGGCGATGCCTGCCTCCAAGCTGTGGCTCAAGCGTGGCTCCACCATCACCGTGGAGGAGGCGATCCTGGCGCTGGTGGTGCGCTCCGCCAACGACGTGGCCGTGGTGGTGGCCGAGGCCCTGGGCGGCAGCGAGCGCCAGTTCGGCCAGATGATGACCGCCAAGGCGCGGGAGCTGGGCATGCGCCATACCGTGTTCCGCAACGCCTCCGGCCTGCCCGACAACGGCCAGACCACCACGGCCCGGGACATGGCGACCCTCTCCATCCGCCTGATGCAGGACTTCCCCCAGTACTACCACTACTTCTCCCGGCAGAGCTTCACCTACCGCGGCACCACCCACAACAGCCACAACCGGCTGGTGCGTAACTATCCCGGCGCCGACGGCATGAAGACCGGCTTTATCCGTGCCTCCGGCTTCAACGTGGCCACCTCGGCGGTGCGCGACGGTCGCCGCCTGGTGTCGGTGGTCATGGGGGGCTTCACCGCGGCTTCCCGGGATACCCATATGGCCGACCTGCTCGATCGCGGCTTCGTGCGCGCCTCCCTCTATGGTCGCGGCGACTGGGTCGCCCAGGCCGATTTCTCCGGTGACCGCATGGGCATCGACGGCATGCCGGCCGCTGCACCGGTACAGTCGCCGTCACCGGCCGCGCCGGCGCGGGAGCCGGAGGTGCAGCTGGCAAGCCTGCAGGTGCCTGAGCCGCTGCCCCCGGCCAGCGCCGGCTCGCCACAGGCCGCCCAGGGGTCGGCCAACGACCCCATTCGCGAGCTGATCGCGCGCAGCGAGCCGGCGCCCGTCCGCAGCGACACCCAGCACCGCCTGGAGCCGGTCGGCGCCAGCGGCAGCTGGGGCGTCCAGGTCGGTGCCTTCGCTAGCCACGACAACGCCCGCAGCCTGGCCAGCCGCGCCGCCGACCGGCTCAGCCGGGACCTGCTGCAGGCGAGGGTGGATATCGACGAGGTGGCCGGGGCGCAGACCATCTTCCGCGCCCGGCTGGTCAACCTCGACGAGAACCAGGCCTACCGCGCCTGCCGCAGCCTCGCCCAGGAGGGAATGGACTGCATGGTGATCAACGCCGCGCGCTGACCCTTGCCGGACTGCAACGGCCCCGCTAGCCTCTTCCATGGTGACCACCCCGCCGCCCGTCCGGGCCGGCGGGGTGGTGCTTTTGGGTCAGGGGCAGGACCAGGGAGGAAAGATGTCGGCATCGTTCAAAGGAATCGGCTTCATGTGCCTGGGCGTGCTCTGCCTGGCCATGGGCGACGCCATCGCCAAGTGGCTCGGCGAGGTGCACTCGCCGCTGCAGATCATCTTCTTTCGTACCCTGGTCTCGCTGCCGCTGATCGCGCTGCTGGCCCATTTCGGCGGCGGCCTGCGCAAGCTGCGCACCCGGCGCCCCGGCGTGCACCTGCTGCGCGGGCTGACCTATACCGGCACCATGGTCTGCTTCGTGCTGGGGCTGACCCTCCTGCCCCTGGCCGAGGCCACCGCCATCGCCTTCGTGGCACCGCTCTTCGTCACCCTGCTCGCTGTTCCGCTGCTGGGGGAGCGCATCGAGGGGCCGGTGCTGGCGGCCTCCCTGGCGGGCTTTCTCGGCGTGCTGATCGTGGTGCGGCCGGGAGGTGAGGCCTTCCATCCCGGCTCCCTGGTGCTGGTGGGGGCGGCGTTCTTCTACGCCCTGATGCTGATCACCGCCCGGCGCTGGGGCAGCAGCGAACACCTCTGGGCCATGGTATTCCATATGACCCTGGTGCCCTTCGTGCTCACCGGCCTGGCGCTGCCCTGGGTGTGGCAGCCCCCCCAGGCCGGCCACTGGGTGGCCTTCTGCGCGGCCGGCATCCTCGGGGTCGGGGCCACGGCCTTCATCACCCTGGCCTTCCGCCATGCGCCGGCGGCCATCGCCGCCCCCTTCGACTACACCGCCATGCTCTGGGCGGTGCTGCTGGGGTGGTGGTTCTGGGGCGAGATGCCCGACCTCTGGGTCTTCGTGGGCAGCGTGCTGATCATCGGCAGCGGCCTGGCCATCGCCTACCGCGAGGGGCGGACGTCCCTGAAACGCCGCCCGACCTCATGAGGCCCTGAAGCGCCAGCGCCGCCAGTAGCGTGCCACCAGGCCGTGCCGAGGGCCTGCCAGCAGGGCGATCAGGAAGAGTCCCGAGGCCACCAGGACGATGGCGCCACCCGAGGCGACGTCCAGCCGCACCGAGAGCACCAAGCCAGCCACCGCCGAGGTGACGCCGACGGCGACCGAGATCGCCAGCATGGTGCCGAAGCGATCGGTCAGCAGGTGGGCCGTGGCGCCGGGGGTGATCAGCATGGCCACCACCAGGATGATGCCCACGGTCTCCAGGCTGGCGACGATGGTCAGGGTCAGCAGCAGGATCAGGCCGTAGTGGATGGCGCTGACGTTGAAGCCCAGTGCCTGGGCCTGCTGAGGGTCGAAGGTGTAGAGCAGCAGGGGGCGGAAGGCCAGCCAGATCGTCAGGACGGCCACCAGGCTGGCCAGCAGGGTCAATATCAGCGCCGGGGTCTGTACGCCCAGCACGTTGCCGAAGAGGATATGCATCAGGTGCGTGCTGGTGGTGATCTTGCTGATGATCACGATGCCCAGGGCAAAGGCGGCGGTGAACATCAGGCCCATGGCGGCATCCGACTTGATGCGGGTGTGGCGCTCGATGGCGCCGATGCCGAGCGACGTCAGGGCGCCGGTCACGAAGGCGCCGACGAAGAAGGGCCAGCCCAGCAGGTAGGCGATCGCCACGCCGGGCAGCACCGCATGGGAGATGGCGTCTCCCAGCAGCGACCAGCGCTTGAGCACCACGAAGCAGGAGAGCAGCCCGCAGGTGGCGCCCACCAGCACCGAGGTGAGCAGGGCACGCTGCATGAAGCGGTACTCGAAGGGGGCGGCGAGGCTGTCGGGCAGCAGGCCCACCACCATCATCAGCGCCGCCGTCAGTGTCTCGATCAGGCCGGTGGCCAGGGCGTCAAGCGGCAACGTGTCTCTCCTTGTCAGCGGTGGGGGGGACGCCAATGGCCAGTCGTGCCAGCATGCTGTCGCTGAGCATCGTCTCCGGTGCCCCCATGCCGATGACGGTGCGATTGATGAGCAGCACCTGATCGGCATGTGCCCGGGCGCCAGGCAGGTCGTGCGTCACCATGATCAGGGTGCGGCCGGCACGGCGCTGGCGCTCCAGGCTGGCCATGATCAGCGCCTCGCTGGGCGGGTCCACGCCGGCCAGGGGCTCGTCCAGCAGCAGGATGGGCGCCTGCTGGGCCAGGGCACGGGCCAGCATCACGCGCTTCTTCTGCCCACCCGACAGCGCCCCGATGGGCCGCCTGGCCATGTCGAGCATATCGACATCGTCGAGGGCCTCCTCCACGGCCCGGCGGTGGGCGGGGTTGGCCCAGCGCCTGGGCAGCAGGCGCTGCCACAGCGGGTCACGGCGCATCATGCCGAAGCGTCCGGTCATCACGGTGTCGCGCACTGAGATGGGAAAGTCCCACTCCATGCGTTCCTGCTGGGCCATGTAGGCAATGCGGCCCCTCTGGCGTTGGGCCAGCGCCGGCCGGCCGAAAATCCTCACTTCGCCACGCAGGGGCGGCAGGCTGCCGACCACCACGCTGAGCAGGCTGGACTTGCCGCCGCCGTTGGGGCCCACGATGGCGGTCCACTGCCCCTGGGGCAGGGAGAGGGATACGTCCTCCAGCACCGGCTCCTGATGGTAGGCGGCGTAGAGCCCGTTGATCTCGAGGGCTGGCACCCTGTCAGCGATCGGTGGTTCCATCGGCATCTCCCAGCGTGTCGGCCAGCAGGCGGGCGTTGTGGCGCAGCATGCTGGCGTAGTCGGGTGCTTCGCCCTCCGGCTCGCTCAGCGAGTCGACGAACAGCGGCCCGGCAATCGCCACCTCGGTCTCCTCGGCGACGCTGCGCACGTGCCGGTCGGAAATGGTGCTCTCCCAGAAGAGGGCCGCCGGACGACGCTCCTCGATGAGATCCACGATACGCATGATCTGGCGCGGGGTGCCCTCTTCCTCGGAGTTGGTCCCCCAGATGCCGTCATGTTCGAAGCCAAAGGCCTCGGCGAAGTAGATGAAGGCGGCTTCGCTGGTGATCAGCAGACGGCGCTCCTCGGGTATCACGGCCAGCGTCTCCTGCAGCTCATCGTACAGCGCATGCAGGCGGTTGGCGCTCTCCTCGGCACGGGCGGCGAACGCATCGGCCGCCTCGGGCCGCGCCTCGCCCAGAACCTCGGCAATGACGCGAACATACTCCGCCGCGGCGCGGGGGTCCATCCAGAGGTGAGGGTCGGCCTGGCCGGCGTAGTCGCCGGTCACGATGGGTTGAGTGGGATAGTCGCTGGCTTCGGCCAGGGCGACCACCGGGGTGCCCCGCGTGACGGTGGCATTGACCTGCCCGATCCAGGCCTCCAGATCGAGGCCGTTGTAGAAGACCACGTCGGCGGACTCGAGTGCCATGAAGTTGCTGGGCACCAGCTCCCACTCGTGGACCTCCGCGCCGACCGGGGCCAGCAGTTCGACCCGGGCCTCGTCGCCTGCGACCTGCGCTACCAGGTCGCCAAGCACCGAGAAGGTCGCCGCCACGCGCAGCGGGGAGGTGTCCGCCAGTGCGGCAGTGGGCAGGGCGGCAAGGCTCAGGCCGAGCAGAAGGGGCTTGATCGATGTCATGTGGGGATCTCCTGAAGGCGTTGAGACAGGCAGGATAATGGAACTCAGTATAGGCACAATGTCTTAGCCTTGGCTAACTTTTTTCCCGTGGCGCAGTGCCGCGGCTGCCCTCGAGTTGCCGCTCGCTTCGGTGAGTGGTTATATTGCCCACCATGACTGCCTCCCCGCCCGACTCGACCCCCGACCCGCACATGTCAGACGCTCTGCCGCCGTGCGAACAGCACGTCCGGCAGTACGCCGCCGTGCGCAATGCTCACGAGACAGAGCTTCTCGAGGACTATGTCGAGCTGATCGGCGACCTGCTGAAGTACCAGGGGGAGGCGCGTTCGGCCGATATCGCGGCGCGCATGGGGGTCAGCCAGGCGACCGTGTCCAAGACGGTAACCCGTCTCAAGTCCCAGGGGCTGGTGGATAGTCAGCCCTATCGCTCTCTCTTCCTGACCGAGAAGGGGGAGGCCATGGCGGAAATGGCACGCAAGCGCCACGCCATCGTCCTGCAGTTCCTGCGTACCCTCGGCGTCAGCGACAGCACCGCAAGGATCGATGCTGAGGGCATGGAGCATCATGTCAGCCGCGAGACCCTCGAGGCCATGGAGCGCTTCACCCGGGAGCACTGCCGCGGCTGAGCCGCCGCCCGCCGCTTGCCCTTGCCTCAGTCGAGTCTGCCACCACCCGTAAACGCCCTTGCCGCGGCCTCCGGGTCGGGGCGGCCGCAGATCGCCGAGATCACCGCCGGACCCAGGACGCCCGCCTGGCGCACGGCGTCGGCGTGCTCGGCCTTGAGCCCGCCGATGGCCACCGCCGGCAGCGGGCTTGCCGCCGCCAGCCTGGCCAGTCCCTCGAAGCCCAGCGGCTCGGCGTGGTCGTGCTTGCTCGAGGTAGCGAATACCGGCCCCAGCCCCAGGTAGTCGAGCCGTTCGGCGTCCACCCGCGCCATCTGCGCCAGGGTCTGCACCGAGAGGCCCAGGATCGCGCCCTCGCCCAGCGCCGCTCGGGCGGCGGCCACCTCCCCGTCGTCCTGGCCCATGTGCAGGCCGTCGGCGCCGCTCTCCACCGCCACGGCCAGGCGGTCGTTGATCAGCAGCGGCACGCCGCTGCCGGCGAGTGCCGCCTTGAGCCGGCGCGCCTGGTCGATCATCTCGCCGTCGGAGGCGTGCTTGTCACGCAGCTGTACCAGGGTAGCGCCGCCGCGGACCGCGGCCACCACGGTCTCCACCAGACCGCGCTCGGCGCACAGGCGGGGATCGGTGACGAGGTAGAGGGAGAGGTCAAGTCGCATCGTGAAACTCCAGAGGGGGAAGGGCATCGAGGGCGTCGCCCTCCAGGGTGTGGAGGGCGTCGAGGAAGGCCACGGCGAAGCTGCCGGGGCCGCGGGCGCCCTGGCCGGCCCCCTGGCCCGCGGCCCCGTAGCACGCCAGCGCCGCCACGGTCGCCTCGAAGGGGTCCTCGGCCCCCACCAGAAACGCCGCCACGACGCCGGTCAGGGCGCAGCCCAGGGTGGTGACCCTGGGCATCAGGGGGTGGCCGCCGCGGACCCGGGCCAGGCGGCGGCCGTCGGTGACGAGATCCACCTCGCCGGTGACCGCCACCACGCAGCCGACCCGACGGGCCAGGCGAGTCGCGGCCTGCTCGGCGGCCTCGGCCGGGTCGCTGCTGTCCACGCCGCGCCCGCCCGAGCCGCCGGCCTCCAGGGCGATGATCTCGGAGGCGTTGCCGCGTACCACCGTGGGCAGGCGCTCCAGCAGCCGGGCGGCGGTGGTGCGCCGGTAGGCGGTGGCGCCCACGGCGACCGGGTCCAGCACCCAGGGCTTGCCGGTCAGGCGGGCCGCCTCGGCGGCCTCGTCCATGGCCTCTACCCAGTGGGGGGAGAGGGTGCCGATATTGAGCGTCAGGGCGTCGGCGATGGCGGCGAATTCGGCCGCTTCCTCCCGGGCGTGCACCATGGCCGGCGAGGCGCCGATGGCCAGCAGCACATTGGCCATGGAGTTCATGGCCACCAGGTTGGTGATGTTGTGCACCAGCGGAGCGCGCTGGCGTACTCGGGCCAGATGGGCCGCGAGGTCGATCCGCGAAGGAGTCGGTGTGGGCATGGGGCCTCCCGGGCGCGGGAGGTGCAGGCAGGCGAGGTCCTTGGCTGCACGACTCCCTACGCCGGCATGATCCGGGTCAGGTTCCAAGGGTGCCTCTCAGCCGCGGCCTGACATCACCGCGGCGCCCCTGTCGTCAGGCCACACTATCCCTGCCCGCTGCACGGCTGTAAAGACCGCAGAGGCCCGGGGCGCTGGCGGCACCCCGGGCCTCTGCCTTTCTCAGGTGGTCGGCGGTCGGTCAGTCGCGCTCGACCTTCAGCGCCTCCTCCTCGCCCCGGCGGGTGGTCACCTCGAGTTCGCGGCCGTCCTCGTCGCGCCCCTCGATCTCGATCAGGCCGTCGCGCTTGATCTCGACCTCCTCGAACTCTGCCATGCCCTCGGCCACCGCGACCTCCATGGCCAGGCGCACCTCGGCCTCGCTCATGCCCCAGGGGCCGTCGTCCCTGCGCTTGCGGGACTCCTTGTAGAGCTCGCCGCTCTCCAGGGCGAGCCGCACCTCGGCCTGCCACTCCTCGTCGAGCCAGCCCTCGATCTCCACCTGGCCGCGCTCCTTGGCCTCGAGCTCCAGGTAGTGGGTGAAGCCATAGGCGGCGCCCCGCTCGAGCACGGCGTCGAGGCTGCCCACGGGCAGGGCATCATCGGCCAGGGCGGCGGTGGCGCCCAGCGCCAGGGCGGCGAGAGAACCGGCGAACAGCATCTTGATGGTCATGGGATGAACTCCTCTCTGTTGGGTACGACACCCTTGTACCACCCGCGACCTTGCCGGGAGCTGACGGTCTCGTTCATGCTGCATTCATGTTATGGCTGGCAAGCTGCCCCCATGAACCCTTCGTTCCCCTTCTCCGCCTCTTTCCGTCCGGGCCTCGCCGTCGTCCTGGTGCTGCTGCTCGCCCTGGCCGGCCTGCTTCCGGCGTCTGCCGACGACGACTGGCAGGACCTCCATGACCGCGTGAATCGCGGCGAGCTGGTGCCCATGACCGCCATCCTCGACTGGCTGGAGACCCACTATGCGGGCCAGGTGCTGGAGGTGGAGCTGGAGCGCGAGGAGGGCCGGCTGGTGTACGAGGTGGAGATGCTCGGCCCCCGGGGCCAGCGGGTGGAGTTCGAGTTCGATGGCGCCAGCGGCGAGCTGATCGGCATCGAGGGGGTGGGCATCGACGACATGAGGCGCCGTCCATGAAGGTACTGCTGGTGGAGGATGATCCTGCCCTGGCGGAGGCGCTGGGCGAGGCCCTGGCCGGCGGCGGGGTGCTGGTGGAGCGGGCGGCCAGCGGCGGCGAGGCCGACTTCCTGGTGCGCACCGAGACCTACGATGCGGCAATCCTCGACCTGGGGCTGCCCGATGGCGACGGCACCCGCTGGCTGGGCCAGTGGCGCGCGGATGGCATCGCGCTGCCGGTGCTGGTGCTCACCGCCCGCACCCGCTGGGCCGACAAGGCGGCGGGCTTCTCGGCGGGCGCCGATGACTACGTCACCAAGCCCTTCGAGACCGCCGAGGTGCTCTTCCGGCTGCGCGCCCTGGTGCGGCGCAGCCACGGCCATGCCCACCCGGTGCTGCGCATCGGCGACCTGGCCTTCGATACCCACACCGGCAGCGTGACCCGCGCCGGCTGCCCGGTGAGCCTCACCGCCCAGGAGGCGCGGCTGCTCGCCTACCTGGCCCATGCCGCCCCGCGGGTGGTCAGCCGCAGCGAGCTGGCCGAGCACGTCTACGACCGGGACCACGAGCCCGACTCCAACGTCATCGATGTCCAGGTCAGCCGGCTGCGCCGCAAGCTGGGGGCCGCGCATATCGAGACCCTGCGCGGCCAGGGCTATCGGCTGACAGGAGGCGAGGAGGCCGGATGAGTCGCCTGCCCTCGCTGGCGCGGGCCTCCCTCGCCACTCGCCTGCTGGTGGCCGCCCTGCTGGTGATCCTGGTCTCGTTGCCCCTGGCGGGCCTCGGCCTCGCCCACCACTTTCGTGCGTCCGCCACCGCCGCCTTCGACGAGCGCCTCGCGGCCCTGCTCAACGTGGTCATCGCCGAGGTGCGCTACGACGAGGTCGAGCAGCGGCTGCTCCACGAGCGTTCGCTGGGCGATCCGCGCTTCGAGCAGGTCTTCTCGGGCTGGTACTGGCAGGTCAGCGACGGCGCCGAGCGGGTGCTGACATCGCGTTCGCTGTGGGACCAGCGGCTGCCGGTGGTGCCGTCCTCGGGCCCCGAGGTGCGTGACGTCACGGGGCCGAGGGGCGTGCCGCTGCGCCTGATCGAACGCGATATCCGCCTTGCCCCCCTCGAGGCGCCGCTGCACGTCGGGGTGGCGCTCAGCCGGGAGGCGCTGGACGCGGAGCTCGCCGGCTTCACCCGCCTGCTGGGGCTCTCCCTGCTGGGGCTGGCCCTGCTGCTGCTGGTTGCGCTGGCGGCCCAGGTGCGCTGGGCACTGGCGCCGCTGCGCCGCCTGCAGGCCGACCTGCATGCCGTCGAGAACGGCGACGCCGAGCGTCTGGATACCCGGCTGCCCGGCGAGCTGTCGCGGCTGGCCGGCGCCATCAACGCCGTGCTGGCCCGGGATCGGCGGCTGATGGAGCGGGCCCGCCACGCCGCCGGCAACCTGGCCCACGCCCTCAAGACCCCGGTGAGCGTCCTCTACACCCAGGCGGATGGTCTCGAGGAGCCGCAGCGCCAGCGCATGCAGGCCGAACTCAGGCGCATCGACGAGGCCGTTCGCCACCACCTGGCCCGGGCCTCCGCCGCGGGGGAGGCCGGGCTGCATCGGCCGATCCGCTGCCTCGAGGTGCTGGCGCCGGTGCTGGAGGGGTTGGGGCGGCTGGCCGAGCGGCGCGGCATTCGCCTGAACCACTCGCTGCCGGAGGCGATGACGCTGCGCATGGACCCCCAGGACCTCCAGGAGCTGGTCGGCAACCTGCTCGAGAACGCCCTGCGCTGGGCCGACAGCCGGGTCATCCTCGCCGGGCGCAGCGAGGCGGGGGGCAGCTGGCTGGAGGTCGAGGATGACGGCCCCGGCATGAGCGAGGCGCAGCGCCGGCAGGCCATGGCCCGGGGGGCGCGACTCGATGAGGTGCGCTCCGGCAGCGGCCTGGGCCTGGCCATCGTCGCCGACCTGGTGGCCCTCCACGGGGGGAGCCTCAGCCTGGACCGTTCGCGGCTGGGGGGGCTGGCGGTGAGGGTCTGGCTGCCGACGCGGCCGCTGACCGAGGCCGGCCCGCCGGATCGGCAGGATGGATAGGCCGGCTCAGGGGGCCGCAGCGGCCGCGCCGAGGAAGCGCTCCTGCCAGTAGGCGATCTCCACCGGCGCCGTTTCCACCCGGCGGCCGCGCCCCGGGGCGTGGATCATCTGGCCGTCGCCGCGGTAGATGCCCACGTGGCTCGCCTTGCCGCGTCCGGCGGTATCGAAGAACAGCAGGTCGCCGGGGCGGGCCCGGTCCACGGACGGCAGCGCGCGGAACTGGTCGTCGGCGGTGCGCGGCACCGGAATGCCGGCGGTGCGGTAGGCCAGCTCCACCAGCCCCGAGCAGTCCAGGGCGTCGGGTGTGTTGCCGCCGAAACGGTAGGGGGTGCCCAGGGCGCTCTCGGCGGAGGAGAGGATCAGCGCCCGCTCCATGGAGAGGCCCTCCCCGGGGGCCGGGTCATGGACGGCGAGTTCGCGGCCGGCGCAGCCGGCCAGCAGGGCCAGCAGCAGCAGGCAGAGGGAGAGGCGCCAGGCGGGCGGGGTGGGCATGCCGAAGGCTCCCGGGCAGTGGGTATCCTCCTACATTAGCCTCTGCCAGGGGCCGGGGGAAGCGGTGCCGACGCCCTCGGCCCAAGGCGACGGGTGGCCGTGGGCGAGCATCCCGGGGCTGGAAAAAGGCCCCCGTTGCCCCCATCCTCTGGGAACCACATCACGAGCAAGGAGCCGTCATGAGCTTTCAGGGCGAGCAGCATCCCGGGGTCCAGACCCCCACCGCCGATTCCGCCGGATTTCGCCTCAACCACACCATGCTGCGAGTGAAGGACCCGGAGAAGGCGCTCGCCTTCTACTCCCGGGTCTTCGGCATGAGCGTGCTGCGGCGTCTCGACTTCGAGGAGATGCGCTTCTCGCTCTACTTCCTGGCCAAGTTGGAGGAGGGCGAAGCGGTGCCCGAAGAAGAGGGAGATCGCACCGTCTGGACCTTCAGTCAGAAGGGGCTGCTGGAGCTGACCCACAACTGGGGCACCGAGAACCAGGCCGATTTCGCCTACCATGACGGCAACGCCGAGCCTCAGGGCTTCGGCCATATCTGCTTCTCGGTGCCGGACCTGGAGGCCGCCGAGGCCTGGTTCGATGCCAACGGCGTCGAGTTCGTCAAACGCTCCGATCAGGGCAAGATGAAGAACGTGGTGTTCGTGAAGGACGTCGACGGCTACTGGATCGAGGTGGTCCAGGCCGACCGGCTGGCCGCCCTGGGCGACTGAGCCCGGGCACGGCTTGATGCGACGGCGCCGCCCTCACAGAAGCGGCGCCTTTCGTCGTCAGCGAGGCGGGCTCAATAGCCCGTCATCTCCAGATAGCCGATTCCCAGGCGCCTGTCGCTGTCGCGGCCCCGGGCGATCACCTCCCCCTCCCAGTAGGGCACCGTGGTGTCCATCCAGCGCTCGGCGTGGGGCGCCTCGACGATCAGGTCGAGCTCCGCCGCGGGCACTTCCAGGCGCCAGCGGGTGGGCACCTCGCGGCCGACGACGCTCGAGGTGGCGAGCGGCGTGAGGGCAAGCTCATCCGGCGCCAGCGCCCGGGGCTCTCCCTCGGGGCTGATCCAGGTGCCGGAGCGGTAGTCGCCGCCGGCCTCGCCGCCGCCGCGCAGCTGGAAGGCCATCAGGCGGTGGCCGTCGTCCAGGTGCAGCGAGAACCAGTCCCAGCCCGCCTGCTCGGGCCCCAGCAGCTGGCTGCTCCACTCCCGGTCGAGCCAGCCCCGGCCGTTCACCTCGTGAGTCTCGCCTGCCAGCACCACCTCGCCCTCCACCCGCCAGAAGGGCTGGCTGACATACATCGAGCCCTGGCCGTCGGCGGATTTCTGGCTGAAGCCGGCATCACCGTGCAGCACCAGGGGACCCTCGGCGGTGAGGTCGAGGCGATAGCCGGCACGCTCTTCCCCTTCGCCGTCGAAGGCGGTCAGGGTAAGGCGCTCGAAGGTATCGGCATCGGGCGCCTCCACCCGGGTGACGAGTTCCCAGTCGTCCAGCCAGGCCCGGAAGGGGTGGGCCACGGCCCCGGCCTGGCCGCCGGCCGGGTCGGCGGAGTGGCTGCGGGCGAAGCGCTCGGCCACGGCGTGCTGCTCTCCCCGGGAGACTGCCAGGTGCGCCATCCACAGCTGGTCGGCGACCCAGGGGCCGGGCGCGGGGCGCTGGGCGGGGGGCATCAGGGCCTGGCGGAAGAGAGTCCACTGCAGGCCCAGGGGCTCGCCGCTCTCGTCCTCCAGGTTGGCGGTGAGATACCACCACTCGATGCGGTAGTCCGGGTGGGCGCCGTGGTCCTCGGGGAAGCGCAGCGGCGTGCCGGGGCGCGCCTGGGTATAGCCCTCGGCGCTCTCGCCCAGGCCGGCGAAGCCGGCGCTCGGGGCCGGCGGCGCCTCGCCGCAGCCTCCCAGGAGCAGCGCCGAGGCCAGCAGCGGCGCGGCAAGTCGGCAAGACAGGAGGGGGCGCATCAGGCAGCCTCCTCGGCGAGCAGGTCCCGGGGCGGGGTGCGCCACAGCCGCACCGCCGGCAGCGCAGCCGCAATCAGGGCCACGCCCACGGCGGTGGCCAGGGTCAGCAGGATCTCGCCGGGGAAGAGGTGTAGCGGCAGGCGCCAGCCGAAGGCCGCCACGTTGATCACCGCCACCAGCCCCCAGGTGATGGCGATGCCCAGCGGCACCGCGACAAGGCCCACCGCCAGGGCCGTTCCGCCCAGCTGGGCGAGCTGGATCCGGCCCAGACGCGTTCGGGGAACGCCGAGTGCCCAGAGCGGCGCCAGCCGCCGGCGCCGCTCGCTGGCCTGGGCCAGCAGGCTGGCCAGCAGCGCGAGAGCGGCCACCCCCAGGGTCAGGGCGTTGAGCGCTCGGGTGATGGTGAAGGTGCGTTCGAAGATCTCGGTGGCGATGCGTTTCACGCCCTCCTGGTCGATCAGGCTGTCCCGGGGCAGGTCGAAGGCGTCGAGCAGCCGGGCAGAGAGCGCCGCGGCATCGGCGCCGGGCGCCAGGGCGATCCCCAGCGAGCCCGGCGGCGCGGCGAAGCGCTCGGTGAGATAGGAGGTGGCCATCAGCACCTGCCCCCTGGGATTGCCGTAGTCCGGGTAGACGGCGGCAACCGCCAGCGTGATCTCGCCCCGGGGGGAGCTCAGGCGCAGCCGGTCGCCGGGGCTGATGCCCTCGGCCACGGCCAGCTGCTCGTTGATGAAGATATCGCCGCGGCCAAAGGCCTCCCAGGCCGTCTCCCGGCTGCCCTGGGGCCCCGCCAGGGGCCAGCGGGGCGTCAGGGTGGCGCCGGGGGTGATGCCGTAGACGGAGACCGGGCGCTGCACCGCAGTATCCGCCTCTCCGCCGCCGGGCGCGACGGCCAGCAGCTGGGCGTCGCTGCGCGCGGTGGCGAGACGCTCGGCGACGTCCGGCTGTTCGGCCAGCCAGGCGTCGATGGCCTCGAACTGCTCCGCCGGGGGGCGCAGGTAGAGCTCGGCGGCCAGGCGCTGATCCAGCCACTCCAGGAAGGTAAGGCGAAAGCCCCCCACCATGCTGCTGACGCCGAGGTTGGCGGAGAGGGCGATCAGCAGCGCCATCATGGCAAGCGACAGCCGCGGCAGCTGCAGCTGCAGGTCGGCCAGGGCCCACTGGGCCAGGGGGCGGCGGCGCAGCAGGCGGGTCAGCCCGGCCAGGGCGAGACCGAGCAGCGGCGGCAGCCAGAGGGCGCTGGCCATCAGCATGGCGCCGACCAGGGCAAAGCCGGCCACCAGCCCCTCCCCCGGCGGCTGGGAGGCAAGCCAGGCCGCCAGGGCCAGGCCACCCAGCGCCGCGACCGTGCCGGTGATGGCCATGGCGCCGAGCTGGCGGCGGAAGCCGACCCGCCACGCCCGGGCCTGTCCCAGCCCCAGCACGCTGAGCCGCGAGGCGCGCCACAGCACGCCGCTGCCGGCCAGCAGCAGCCCGCCCAGGGTCACCGCCAGACCGCCGACCCAGTAGTGCCAGGGCAGGCGCAGCTCGGCGCCGACCCCGGCGCCGTAGAGGCTGCCCAGGGTGGCGGCCACGTCGGGCAGCAGCGCGCGGGCCAGCCAGACGCCGCTGGCGATGCCGGCCAGGGCGCCGATGATACCGAGCAGGGCAAGCTCCAGGGCCAGGGCCGCCACCAGGGCGCGGCCGGAGACCCCCAAGGCGCGCAGGGTGCGCAGTACCCCCAGGCGCTGCTCCAGGGCCAGGCCCAGCGCCGCCTGAACGATAAAGAGCCCGACGATCAGCGACAGCAGAGCCAGGGCGGTGAGGTTGAGGTGAAAGCTTTCGGTGAGCTGGCCGGGAGAAACCAGCGTCTCGGCCCGGGTCAGGGCATATCCCGCCGGCGCCTCGGCCAGGGCGCCCGGCGCGGCCACCAGCCGGGTGATACGCTCGCCGCTCTTTATCTCTCCGCTGCCTGCCAGCAGGGCCGCGGCGGCGGCGATATCCATCACCAGGGTATCCGGCGGCAGGGCGGGGGCGAGAATCAGCGGCGGCAGGCGCTGGCCGTCGGCCAGGAGGGGAGTGGCGCCCGGCGCCTCCCGGGGCGCCACTTCCAGAGCGGCCAGGCTGTCGGGGGCCAGCTGCGTCTGCCAGGGGGGCGTCAGAAAGTCGGTGACATCGCCCGTGCCCGTTGCCGCGGTGCCGCCGGCGGTGGCGAAGATGCTGCTGCCGGGCAGGGTGAGCGGGTCGATGCCGATGACCGTCAGGCGGGTGCCGTCCGGGGCCGCAAGCTCCCCCTCCAGCAGCGGGGAGAGGGGCAGGCCGGCCCGGCGCAGGGCGAGGTAGTCGTCTCGGGTCAGCGCCTCGCCGTCGCGGCGCTCCAGGCGATCCAGGTCGGTGGAGAAGAGCGCCTCGGCCCGGGCGTAGCTGTCCCGGGCCGAGGCGTTGATGGCCTGGACGCCGCTCCACAGGGCGCTGGCCACCCAGAGCCCCAGCAGCAGCATGGCGAGCTGCCCCGGGTGGCGCCGATAGTGGGAGAGCAGGGTCGCCAGCACAGTCAGCATTCAAACGCCATTTCGCGGTGAGACATGTTCTTGATTAGCGGTAGGTGCCGCAATAGAATGAGAATAGTTATCACTATATTTTTCATTCGAGGTCTTCCATGGCTAGCCCATGCACCGCCTATTCTATCGAGAGCTTCTACCATGACCATCATGGCTGGTTGCAAGGCTGGCTGCATCGTCGTACTGGCTGCCCAGAGCGGGCGGCGGACTTTGCCCAGGAGAGTTTTCTCCGCTTGCTGGTGCGCCCACCCGTGGAAAAGCTCGATCAGCCCCGTGCGTTTCTCACCCGAATTGCCACTCGCCTGGTCATCGATGACAGTCGCCGGGCGCGGTTGGAGCAGGCCTGGCTGGAGGTACAGACGGCGTTCGCCGAGGAACATTTGCATGCGCCTTCCGCAGAAGAGGTCAACGAGTGGCTGGACCTTCTTGAGTGGGTGGCCCGGTTGGTCCAGGAGTTGCCGGACAAGCCCCGTCGCGCTTTTCTGATGAGCCGGCTGGACGGCATGGCCCAGGGTGAGATTGCCGAGGAACTGGGCGTCTCCATCAGTATGGTCAAGAAGTACATGGCTCAGGCCCTGCTGCACTGCCACAAGGCCTTGCATTCTCCATCTTTAGCTGCTCGCTGCCCTGCCTTGCCATGAGTCTGCCGCCTCGAGATTGCCATTCCGCTTTGCCCGACGCCGATGCCGAGCGCTATGAGCATGCTCTGCAAGCAGCGGCGGAATGGCGCATAAGGCTGGAGGAGCCGCTTCCCGGCGACAGCGATGCCTTCGAGCATTGGTTGTCCGCCCACTCCGAGCATCAGCAAGCCTGGCAGGCCATGGACGCCACCTGGCAGAGCTTTTCATGCGCAGCCCGTCCCGGGAGCCGCGCGGCCCTGGAACGGACCTTTCGTGATGAACGTCGGCTAAGCCGGTGCTGGCTGGGTGCCTCGGCATTGACGCTGATGCTCTTGACCCTACTGCCCCTGGGATGGCTAGTCTCGGGACTCGACTCTCCGATGCACCTCCTGGCCGATCATTACACCGTACTGGGCGAGCGCAAGCATGTCGTTCTTCCCGATGGCAGCGAGCTGGTGTTGAACACGGGTACAGCGGTGGACATCGACTATCGCGATGATCGCCGTGTCATTTACCTGCGTGGCGGCGAGCTGCAAATCACGGTCGCGCCGGATAGCGAACGACCTCTGGATGTCGTCACGCCTGAAGGCCGCGCCAGGGCCCTGGGCACCCAGTTCACGGCACAGCGGCTGGAAAACACGGGGCAAACCTTCCTCAGCGTGACGGTCCAGGAATCTCGCGTGGAGCTGTGCCAGCGCGTCGTCGAGGAGTGCGTGCGTCTGGAGCGCAACCAGCGGGCACGATCCAGCCAGCTGGAGCTAGGCCCTGTCGAAAGCGTGGATGCCGACGCCCAGGCGTCCTGGGTCCGGGGGCAACTGGAAGTCGACGACCTGCCGCTGACCCAGGTACTGCACACCCTGAACCGCCATCAGCGAGGGCTGCTCAGCTATGACGAGGCGGCGCTGGCCGGCTTGCGGGTATCCGGCACCCTGCCGCTGGACGATCTCGACCGGGCCCTGAACGCCTTGGCCTCCAGCCAGCCTATCCAGGTGAGTCGCTACATGCCGTTCGTGGTTCGCGTCACTCGCCAGCCCTGACACGCTGGGCCCGCTTCAATCAACAAGAAAAATTCGTATTCGCACTGTCCCTCTTCGGGTTTGGTTCGTCATTACCCATAGAACCAGGAAAAAACCTGCAAGAGGATCCATTCCCATGCACTCTCGCATCACCAAGCGTCCCGCTCGCTTGCTGAGCCTGGTGGCCGCGATGACGGCGACCGTTGGCCTGGCGACGGCCCAGCCGGCCCTGGCCCAGCCGGCCCTGGCCCAGCCGGCCGGCACCCAGCTGCAAGCCGAGGCACGCCAGCACTTCGATATTCCTGCCGGCTCGATGACCGCTGCGCTCAATGCCATGGCGCGGCAGACAGGTCTGGCCTTAACCTTCGACCCTGATCTTACCCAAGGCAAGACCAGCCAAGGGCTGAGCGGCGCCTACACGGTCAGCGAAGCGCTGCGCGCCATATTGGCCGGCAGTGGATTGAGTTACCGCTTCACCGCATCGGATAGCGTGACCTTGCTCCCTGCCTCGCACGGCGATGTCGTCGAGCTTTCTACTGTGCTCGTCGAAGGCCAGTGGCTGAATGTCTACGAAGATATCCACGCCAACGAGGAGAAGCGGCTGCACTCCCTGCGTCCGGACCTGATTCTCGGCAGCGAGCAAATGCAGCGCTTCCCCGACGAGCATATCGGCAAGGCATTGGATCGCATGCCGGGCATGTTCTCCACCTCGCCGGCCGAGAAGCAGGAGGTCAGGGTCAGGGGGCTCGACAAGGAGTTCACTCGCGTCGAGCTGGATGGCGTCAACATTCCCGGCAGCAATCGCTGGCGCAACCTGTCGCTGGGCACGGTGGCCACCAGCCTCGTCGATGAGGTGCGGGTCATTCGCAACCCGACCGCCGACATCGAGCACGATGGAATAGGCGGTCGTGTCTCCATCCGCTACCGGCGAGCGCCCGAGCAGTTTGAAGGCCGCGCCCAGGTCATGGGCGGGCAGGTCAATGAGGGAGACGGCGAGGGCATGTTCGCCGGCCGTGCCAGTATCTGGGCCGGCGGACCCGTGACCGACGAATTCAGCATGCTGGGCGGACTGGATGTCAGCGGCGTGCCGCATCGGCGCGCTCACCGAGCCGTCGAGGAGAACGCCGACGGCAGCTTCCGCGAGCTGTTCGAGAGGAGCGACCGCAAGGACGTCAACCGGGTCAGCGCCTTCACCAAGTTCGGCTGGACTTCGGATCGTACATACCTGGAGCTCGAGCCCCTGTTGATGGCGGAGTCCCTCAGCGTCCAGGATGAGCGCCTCACCACCGAGGCCAACGGACGTCAGGACAATCGTTTTCGTGCGGGTGAGGACAGCACGCTGACGTACGGCGGCAACTTCCGCTGGGAGCATGAACTCGGCGAGCAGTGGCAGACCGAAGGCAGGGTGTCGGCCTTCCGCAGCGACCAGAATGGCAGCATGGATGAAGTGCGACTGCGCTACCGCGATGGCGCACTGCACCGGCATGATGTGACGCAGACGGACGACGAACTCACCGACGATCTGCTTGAGCTTCGCAGTGCGCTGTCCTATTCATGGGACGCTGCCGGCCTGGGCAAGGCGGAATTCGGTGTACAGGCTCGTCGCAACGAGCGCGATGGAACCAAGACGGTCATCGAAAACGGCGAAGCCAGGGAGTCGGGAAGTGGCGACGAGTATTCCCTGCGGGAAGACTATCTCGCCGGCTGGCTGCGCCAGCAGTTCCTGTTCTTCGACGATCAGCTTCGTGTAGAGCCTGGCGTTCGGGTCGAAGATTATCGCCTGTCTGCACGCAGCAACGACGGTGAAGGGGGGAGCGTCCATCAAGGTAGCGACAACCTTCATGTCGGCCCCAGCCTGCATGCCGCTTGGCAGCTGAGCCCGGCGTTCACTCTGCACGGCGCTGTATCCCGCACGCAGAACCGACCGCAGCTGGACCAGATCACCCCCTCCCGCGTGCAAAGGGGCCGCGAGATCATCGTCGGCAATCCCGAGCTTGCCTCTTCCACCAGTATCAACAGCGATCTGGGCCTGGTCTGGTCGACGCCGGATACCTTCCTCGCCGCAACGGTTTTCCACAAGGACATCGATGACCTGATCGTCAACGCCCGCACCGGTGAGCAAGAGGGCAATCGCGACGTCGTGCAGCCAAGGAACATCGAGCGCGGAACCCTGCGCGGCCTGGAGCTGGAGCAACGCCTCCACCTGGGATTGATGGGTATCGATTGGCTCGAAGGGGTGCACCTCTGGAGCAATCAGACCCTCTTCGACGGCAGCATGCGGCTGCAGAGCGGGCGTGAAGTGCCCTTCTTCGGCGAGCCGGACTATCTGGTGGCGGCCGGTATCGACTGGATCAGCCCGCGCTCGGGCATGCAGCTCTCGCTGGCAGCCAGCCATAACGGCAAGCGCACGGAAGAGGACGAGTTCAGCCGCAAGCGTTTCGATTCGCTGACCACGGTGGATCTTGCCGGCAGCTATCCGATTTCACCCACCACTCGCGTGCGCTTCGAAGCGAGCAATCTCTTCAACGAGCAGGAGTCCGGGCCGAAGGCCTTCTTCGATCAGGGTGGCCAACTCAGTCACACGGAGTACCGCACGGTGAGTATCCCCCGAACGCTGTGGCTGGGCATCGAGGCTCGTTTCTAACCCTTTTCTCGCTTGCGAGAAAGCCATGCGCCCGTACGGGCGCTTCATTCAAAGAAGAAAACCCAAGGAGTCAATGACGATGACGATGGCTGAACAAGAGCGCGTAGTAAACGATTTCGGCTCGCTGCCCGAGGAGACCCGCCAGGCCCTGTCGGGGTTCGTCGAAGGCGCACAGATTCTCGAAATCGTGACCGCCCATGCCCATGGCGTGGTCGAGACCAGCGTGAACTACCTGCGCGACGGCAAGGTTTACGACGTCATCTACGACGAGACCACCCGCAAGCTGCTGGGTGGGTCCGAGCCCGCCGTATTCGATCACGTCATCGAGGTGCTGCCGGAGTCCGGGCGTGCCGCGGTGAAAGTCGAAGCGCCGCAGCGCATCCGCAAGATCAAGATCAAGCACGACGACAAGGATCATCGCGAGTACGTGCACCTGCACACCATCGACCAGAACGGCAACATCAGCAGCCGCAAGCTGGAACTCGACGGTCGCAACAAGCAGTAAGACGCCGATGGCGGCGGCTGCGGCAAGGGCCGGATGTCGAGCGACATCCGGGGCAGGGACGCCCCGCTGTCCGCCCCTATGGTCATACCCAGGAGATCAGTGACATGAGCAGAGAGCTGGCGGCGTTCGAGCGACCCCAGGTCAAGGGAGTGCTTGCCGGAGCGACAGGCATCTATCTGGCCGCTGAGACCGGATTGTACGAATTGCATGACAAGCAGCTGAGGGAAGTGCCCGCCTGGCGTGGCCGTCCGGTGCAGCAGGCCGTTGCCGCACCGGAGGGCTACCTGGTGCTGCTGGAGGACGACAGTGGCCAGGCCCTCCACCTGTGCGACAGCCAGTGGCAGCCCCGGCGCGAGCTGCCGCGTCCAGCGGGCCAGAAGATCAAGTGCCTGCATGCCCAGGCCGAGCACCTGCTGGCCGGCACCAAGCGCGGCCTGTACCGGCTGCCTTTGGCCGACACCGCCCAGGCAAGCGACTGGCAGTGCCTGTTCCGTGACCCTGCCGGCTGGGGCGAGGTGCTGTGGGTCTCCAGCCAGCAGGCCGAGCACATCCGTGCCTCGGTCAAGAAGCTGGGAGCGGCTGCCAAGCCGGCGCTGATCGAGACCCATGACGCTGGGGTGAGCTGGCACGTCGAGTCGCTGGGCGACTATCAGGATCTCATCCTCGCCGCCGATGAGCGGCGATTGATCACTCGCTGGAAGGGGTGCCGAGAGCGCTACACCACCAGCGGCTACAAGAAGCACCCGCTGACCGCAGGCTTCCTGGCCGGCGACCGCTGGGCGGTGCTGGACGGCACCAAGCTGGAGTACCAGCAGGAGGGCCACGCCCGCGTTGCCTTCGAACACCCGCTGCTCGCCGAAGCCGAGCGGCTGCTGCCGCTGGAGCAGGGCAATGCCTTCCTGGTCGCCGGCGTGCAGGGGGCCTATCTGGTCGAACCCGGCCATGGCCGGGTAACCGATCTTTTCGGCGAAGCCGCCGGGCCTGCCGGGCTGGGCAAGCTCAAGCGCATCTTCGAGCTGGACGACGGGGTGCTGCTGGCCACCGCCACCTATGGCACCTTCCGCTCTGAAGACGACGGGCAAACCTGGCAGGCCGCCGACGCCGAGTGGGCGGTGCTGGATGCCGAGCACCTGATGCGCAGCGACGATGGCCGCTGGTGGCTGGGCTGCCAGCGCGCCCTGTTCGTCAGCGACGACAACGGCAGGCGCTGGCGCTACGTGAAGTTCAAGCTGGCCGAGCTGCCTCACTACTGCGAACTGCGCGGCGGCCTGGCGGTCGTCGGCGGGCAGCTCTTCATCGCCACCAAGACAGGCCTGCTGGTTGCCCCGCTGGCGTCACCCGAGCGCATCGCCCGGGTCGCGGCGTTTGGCGAGCAGGCCATCGAGGCGCTGTTCACCGATAACGAGCGGCAGCAGCTGCTGGTAGGCACCCACGGGGCAGGCCAGGACCGGCTGTGGCGCTATGACCCTGTCGAGGAGCAAGCCCAGCCGCTGACCGCGCCGGGCCAGGTGCCGGTGTTCGAGTCCCAGATCGGTGGAACGCTGAGCGCTTGCCTGATCGCCAGCGGCGAGCGGCTGTTCCGCCTTGCGTGCGCAGGCGAGGGCCCTGTCGTGATCGAAGAGATGATGCCCCAGCCGCAGGCCGGCGACTACTACATCGCAAGCGACTCGCAGCAGCGTCTGCTGGTCTGGAACGAGCGCAGCGCCTGGCGCTGGTGCGGCGGCGAGGAACCGCTCCAGGCGCTGTCCGACTGGCCGGCTGGCGTGCGCCACGCCTGTATTTGCGGCGATGGTCGCAGCGCACTCACCACCGACCGGCGACAGCTACGAACCGTTTCGCTGCCCTGTCTCGAAACCGCAGGCCATACCGCAGAAAAGGAGCTCGTGCCATGAGTCGTGTGGATCAACTCGATGCCTACCGCCGGCCGGAGGTAAAGGCGGCCGTACAGCAGGGGAGCGATATCTGGCTTGGCAGCGCTGCCGGCCTCTATCGGCTGCGCGACGCCAAGCTCGAGGTCATCCCTGAATGGCAGGGGCTGCGCATCAGCGTACTGGCGGCGAGCGAGGCAGGGCTGCTGGTTGGCGCCAGCGGTGCCGAGGGTCAGGTGCTTGCCAGAACCGACGTCGACGGCGGCCTGCAGCAGCGCCTGCCGTCCTTGCCCCGTGACGAGGCAAAGGCTCTGTTGTGCCGCGAGGGGGCGACTGTGGCCGGCGGCAAGCGCGGCCTCTACCGGCTGGAGGCGGATGGCTGGCGCCATTGCTATGGCCAGGGCCACACCGAGATCATCGGCTTGGCCGCCGAACGGGGCCGCCTGCTGGCCTACTGCAAGAAGCAGGGCAACAAGGCGCGCCCGGCGCTGCTGGTATCCACCGACCACGGCGAAAGCTGGACGCTGGAGCTGGAAACCGGGTACCACGACGGCATCCTCGCAGCCTGGAAGGACGGATACCTCACACGCTGGCGCGGGCTCTGGCGCATCGGCAGCCCGGTACGCCATCAGAAACGCCCCTTCAGCGCCGCTGGCGAAAGCGAGGCGGCGCGTGCCTGGGTGGTGGGCAACAAGCTGGTGTGTGAATTCGCCAACGGCACCAGCGTCGAGCTGGAGGAGCCGCGGTTTGCCGAGGCCGAGCAGCTTATTCTGATGCCGGAAGGGCGGGCCCTGGTGGCCGGAATCACCGGCGCCTTCCTGGTCGAGCTTGGCGGCGGGCGAGTGCACGACGTGTTCGCCGGCCATGCCGTGCCGCCCTCGGCCGCTAAGATCAAGCGACTGTGGAGCCTGGACGAGGGGCGCATCCTGGCGACCGCCACCTTCGGCACCTTCTTTTCCGACGACGGCGGCGGCCACTGGCAGCCGGCTGCGGCCGAGTGGGCGGCGCTGGACGCCGAGGGGCTGGCATGCTCAGCGGACGGCGCCTGGTACATGGCGACTCAGCGCGGCCTGTTCAGCTCCTGGGACAACGGCGCCTCCTGGCGGCACGTCAAGCTGACCCCCCAACCCCACTTCGCCGAGCTGACCTACCTTGCCTTCGTCGGCGATCGCCTGGCGCTGGGCTCCAAGGCCGGGCTCTTCCTCTCGGCGGCGGATCGACCCAAGGAGCTCACCTGGATCGAGGCCGTCGGCGATGCCACGGTGCACGCCCTGCTTGCCGAGGGCAGCGGCCTCTGGGTCGGCATGGTGGACGGACGCCTGCTGCTGGTGGATTCGAGCACCGGTCGGGGCGAAGTCAAGGCGATGTTCCAGGCTCCCTGCCAACCGCTGCTTGCCACGGGCAAGACCCTCTGGGTGCTCAGCGGCGGCCAGCTGTTCGAGGTGACCGCTCGGTCGCTGAAACCGCTTGCTCATCCGAACGGGGCAGAGCGGCTGAAAGAGGCCTTTGCCTCAGAGCGGGGGCTGCTGGTGTGGAATCAGGCCAACGGCTGGGTGCTCGATGAAGCCGCCGAGGCGCCCAGGTGGGCTGCGCTCGAGGCTTGGCTGCCCGCAGTCAAGAGCGTCACTGGCATGGCGCCGCGCCTGATCACCGACCGCTGCGTGATCCTCGCGCTGCCATGATGACCCAGGCGGAGATGCCGGTGTCTTCCGAGCTGAAGTATCGCGCCTGGAAGCTATTGCTCAGGGAGATGGCGCGGGTGCTGCTGCGGCTGCGCTGGACCCTGCTTTGCCTATTAGGGGCGGCGGCCTTGGCTGCCGCCCTCTCTCCCGCCTTTGCCTGGCTGAGCAAGAGCACCGTGCAGCGCATCGAGCAGGGCGAGGTCGACCCCTGGGCCTTGCTGCCGGAATTCCTGCCGCTCTTTCTGGCCATCACCGCCGGCTTGATCCTGGCCGACTTCGCCGAGTCGATACTCAGCAAGCTGCTCGAGACCCGGCTGATCATCGTCATGCAGCGCAGCTACCTCGAGCGCCACACCCTCGGTAACGTCTCGCAGGACGTCGCGCACGTGCTATTCGGCAGCGATGTGGCGAAGAAGGGGTTCCAGGTCATCTACAAGGACATCTGGACCATCATCACCGTCACCAGCTCGGTGCTTCTATGGCAGCTGTCGCTGGGCGCGCACTGGGTGCCGGTGCTGGTGCTGAGCATGGTGCCTACGCTGCTGTTCGTGTGGTTCTTCGGCCGCCGCATTCGCCATAGCAGCCAGCAGATCCTCGATACCCAGTCGGGCATTGCGGAAACCGCGGGGAGCCGCGATCAACAGTCTCTTTACGGTCATCAGGAGCGCTATTATTTCGCAGTGCTGAATATGCACGTGAGCAAGTGGTTTGCCGAGAACGCCAGCGATGTGGTGCTCTGGGTGTCGTTTGCCGGCCTTGCCCTGCTGGCGATGTGGTTGGACGTGGGGCCGGCGCTTGCCGACATTACCCTGGCCGAGCTGAGTGCGCTGATCATCAACCTGCGCTTGCTCTCCAAGCCCCTGGGCAACGTCGGCCGCGTCTACACGCGCTGGCAGGAGGCCTACCCGGCGCTGGTGCGTTCGCTGATCCCGCACTTGCAGCGTCAGCAGGTCGGCACATGAGCGAAAAAACCTATTGCAGCTGCCACAATCTCAGCGCTGAAGATTTCCAGGCTGCCTGCAGCCAAGGCGCCGCTAGCGTTCGCGCCTGCTTTTGCCGCCTGGAGTGCAAACCCAAGTGCGCCGAATGCATACCGCTGGTGAAGGCGATTCTCGAGGCCAACGGGCAGCACGAGCCCAGACCGGACAATGACCCATTACGATATAGGCGTGTAGAACCTTGAGACTGCTGCGCTACGTATATTCCCGCCTTTCCGAGGACCTGATGCTGCTGGCGCTGGTGCTGGCGTTTCTGGCCTTGATTGCCATGATGCCGGAGAAGTGGCGCCTGCTGCCCCAGCTGGTCGAGTGGCATACCATCGCCATCCTGGCCGGCCTGATGGTGCTGAGCCGCGGGCTGGAAGACAGCGGCGCGCTGGCGCAGGCCGGGCGTTGGCTGCTGGTACACATGCACAGCGAACGTCGGCTGGCCCTAGCCATGGTGCTCTTCGCCGCGCTGCTGTCCGCCGTGATCACCAACGACGTGGCGCTCTTCATCGTCGTGCCGTTGACCGTCAGCCTCGGCAACATGGCGCGGCTGCCCATCGGTCGCCTGATCATCTTCGAAGCGTTGGCGGTGAACGCCGGCTCGGCGGTCAGCCCCATCGGCAATCCGCAGAATCTCTTTCTGTGGCAGCTATCGGGCGACAGTTTCATCACCTTCCTCCTGGCCATGCTGCCCATCGCCGGCTGGATGCTTGGGGTCCTGCTGCTGCTGACCGCCGTCGCCTTTCCCGGCCGTCGAGTGGACGTGAATATGGACATGACGCGCACCTACGTTCACAGCCGGCTGTTTCGCGTCTCGCTGCTCTGCTACCCGGTGTTCCTGTTGCTGGTGGAGTTCGGGCTGACGCTACCGGCGCTTGCCGGGGTGCTGGCACTGTTCCTGCTTTGCTGGCGGCAGGTGCTGCTGGGAGTGGACTGGCTGATTCTGGCCATCTTCATCCTGATGTTCATCGACTTGGGCCTGCTTGCCCAGCTGCCCTTCATGATGAAGGTAGCCGATGGACTCATTGCCCTGCCCGGAGGTGAGGTCACCGGGGCGGCGCTGCTCTCGCAGCTGATCTCCAACGTGCCGGCGGCCATCTTCCTGGCACCCTTCTCCGAGCAGTGGTACTGGCTGGCCTGGGGCGTCAACGTCGGCGGCTTCGGTCTTGCCATCGGCTCGCTTGCCAATCTGATCGCCCTGCGACTCAGCCGCCAGCAGGGGCTCTGGGTGGCCTTCCATGCCTGGTCGATACCGATGCTGTTCATCAGCTTGCTGGGGGCCTATTTGCTGCTTCGGTTCGTTCCGCACTGAGGCTGGCAGGATGAAAAAACCGGCGCCTTTCAGCGCCGGTCAAGTCGAAACAGTCTACTCGTGAAGCCATTTTCAATTCATATCAACACTCCGACCACATTCTCACCAGGTTGTTGTAGGTGCCCGTGAGGGCTACCAGATCCGCATGTGATCTTGCCCAGCAACAGTGGACACCCCGTGAAGGTAGTACACTCAACGAGGTGACCCATGGCCAAGCAAGCTACCCCGATGAAGAAGACCCGTGCCCGTTACTCCGACGCCTACCGCGAGGAAGCTCTTGCCCTCGCTGACCGAGTGGGCACTGCCGCTGCCGCCCGTGAGCTGGGCCTGCAGCCCAGCCAACTCTATCAGTGGCGCGCCAAGGCCCAACAGAAGAAGAACACCTCCGAGCGCGAGCAATCACTGGCTGATGAAAACGCCCGGCTGAAGCGGCAACTCGCTGAAATGTCAGAGGAACTGGCCATAACAAAAATGTATGGTCCGCCCCTGTGATGCAAGTGCCTTCTACTGTGACGGGGACAGGATTGCGCTAATGTATCCGACCTCTGTATGGGACCGTCGTGGACGCTCCCGGGCCACGATGGAGATCCGCGCATACCGTTCCTGAATAAGCCGCTGACCTCTGTACGGGCCGCTTTTTTGACCAGGCTCTCGATATGCCGGTGACCTGTTTCCGCCATCAATTTCCGGCGCTTGCATTCACTCGGTGGGAACTAACTCCCTGAAAAACAAGTTTTGAACCTCTTGCACGCTTGAATTCAAGAACTTATCAACCGTGCTTCAAAGGGGACCTGATGACGCAGTACAGCATGGACAACCCGCGCAATCTTGTTGGCCAGGGCCACCGCGACTACGTTCGGGTGCTTGCGCGCTGTGACACGTTCGACCCAGCGTCGAAGTCCGTCATCCTCTTGGCGGTTGCTGATGACTCGGAGCACGGCGCGAGCCCCATGGATGAGTAGCATGCGTAAGTGACGGTTGCCGCGCTTGCCGATCCCCAGCAGCCGCGTCTTGCCACCAGTGCTGTATTGTCGTGGCACCAGGCCCAGCCAGGCGGCAAGGTCCCGGCCTTTGCGAAAAGCGCCGGCATTGCCGATGCCGGAAATCAGCGCCGTGGCGACAATAGGGCCAACACCGGGGATGCTCAGCAGGAGTTTCGTTTGAGGATCCGTGCGCGCATAAATGTCGAGTTCCGCATTGAGTGACGTGAGCCGCTCGTCCAGGCGTATCATGTCCTCCCACAGCTCCACGAGGAGCTGGCGTAGCCGGTCCGGCAGCTCATTCTCGGCATCCTCGATTACCAAAGGCAGTTGCTTGCGCAGCTGTGAGAGGTTCTTGGGGATCGTGATGCCAAACTCCAGCAACATGGCGCGGATGCGATTGGCAAGCGCTGTACGCTCAGCGATCCAGCCGCTGCGCTGCCGATGCAGGAGCTGTAGTGCCTGGCGGTCGGCAGGCTTGACGGGCACCGAGCGCATCGTGGGCCGTGTCGCTGCTTCGGCAATAGCTTCGGCGTCGGCGTAGTCGTTTTTCTGAGATTTCACATAGGCCTTGACATACTGAGCGGGTAGCAGCCGGGCCTCGTGGCCGAAGGATTCGGCCTTGCGGCCAATGAAGTGGGCGCCGGCGCAGGCCTCGGTGGCAACACGGGCAGGCGGCGTATTGGCCAGAAATCGGATGAGTGCCGTACGGGAGAACATTTTGCGTAGCGTCACATGGCCGCGTTCATCGAGGCCGCAGACATGAAACTTGCTCTTGCCGATGTCGATGCCGATGGTTGCAATGGACATGGTTCGCCCTCCTGATGTTGCTCCAGTCTTGATGGGGACGCCCCCAAGGGTAGCTAAGGCGGGGCGGACCATTCCATTAGGCCGCGGTGTACTTCGCGAAGAGCCTGAAGTGAAGTACGCCTTCATCCATCAGCACCATCAGGCATTCAGTATCCAGCGAATGTGCGCTGTCCTCGGTGTGGCACGTAGCGGCTACTATGCTTGGCGACAGCGCGGTGGCAAACCGTCCCCGCGGCGCCGCCAGCAGGTCATCACCGACCAGCGTGTGGCATTGGCCTTTCAGCAGCAAAAGGGGCGCTCAGGCGCCCCCAGGCTGACCCACGACCTGAATGATGCCGGGGTCGCCATCTCCCGCAATACCGTGGCGGCAAGCCTTCGGCGCCAGAATCTGCGGGCCAAGGCAGCTCGTAAGTACAAGGCCACCACGAACTCACGGCATGGGCTGCCGGTAACGTCCCGGGAAGAGGTGTAATTCAGACGGGAGGATGAGGTCACCATGGGCCTTCGATAAAGTTGCAAGTCGCCAAACACGCAACCAACCGAAGGAACCCCACGATGACCAACAAGAGCATGGCACTGACGGAGCTGCTTGAAAAGCGAGCGGTGGCACCGGACTTCCTGCGTGAGACGCTGGACTTCATGCTCCAGGAGCTGATGGAGCACGAGGTGGCCGAGCTGTGCGGGGCCGATCGCCACGAGCGCTCCGAGGAGCGGGTCAACCGGCGCAATGGCTACCGGGAGCGGCCGTTGGAGACGCGTATGGGCCGAGTGGATCTCAAGGTCCCCAAGCTCCGCCAGGGCAGCTACTTCCCCGGCTTCCTCGAGCCGCGGCGGATGAGCGAGCAAGCGCTCACGGCGGTGGTGCAGGAGGCCTACGTGCAGGGCATCTCCACTCGTAAGGTCGACGAGCTGGTCCAGGCCATGGGGATGACCGGGATCTCCAAGTCGCAGGTCTCCCGACTGTGCGCCTCGATCGATGAGCGCGTCCAAAGCTTCCTGGAGCGGCCGCTGGAGGGGCACTGGCCCTACGTATGGCTCGACGCGACCTATATCAAGAGTCGAGAGCACGGCCCGGTAGCGAGCCAGGCGGTGGTGGTGGCCACGGTGGTGAATCAGGACGGCTACCGTGAGGTGCTGGGCCTCTCCGCAGGTCCGGCTGAGACGGAGGGCTTCTGGACGGCGTTCCTACGCTCGCTGGTGGCCCGGGGGCTGAAGGGCACTCGCCTGGTCATCTCCGACGCTCACGAGGGGCTGAAAAAGGCGATCGCGACGGTACTGACTGGGGCGGGCTGGCAACGCTGTCGAGTGCACTTCATGCGCAACGTGCTCTCGCAGGTCCCTAAGGCCCACCAGCCAGCGATCTCGGCGGCGGTGCGCACGGCCTTTGCCCAGCCGGATCAAGCCGCAGCGACGCGCCAGTGGCGGCAGGTGGCCGACAGCCTGCGTGAGCGTTTCGCCAAGGCGGCGGACTGCATGGATAGCGCCGAGGAGGACGTGCTGGCGTTCATGGCCTTCCCGAAAGATCACTGGCCGAAGTTGGCGTCCACGAACTGCTTGGAGCGGCTGAACAAGGAGATCAAACGGCGCAGCAACGTCGTCGGGATCTTCCCCAACAACGCGTCGGTGACGCGCCTGGTCGGAGCGGTACTGCTGGAGCAGAACGATGAATGGCAAGTCAGCCGCCGGTACCTGAGCCTGGAGAGCCTGGCCCCGGTGCTCAAGGAGCCGACTGAGGCAGGCGCCGAACAATTGATTCACGAGGAGGCGGCGTAACAGTCAGCGAAGGCCGCGGTGGCCTCACCCGCTGTTACACCACTTGACGGGACACTACCGGGCTGCCCGTGGCGCCCAACCTCCTGAAACAGGACTTTGCTGCGGAGGCACCCAACCAAAAATGGGTTGGCGACATCACCTACCTCGCGACGGGTGAAGGCTGGCTCTATCTAGCGGTGCTGATCGACTTGTACTCGCGCAAGGTCATCGGCTGGGCAATGAACGAGCGGATGACCGCCGACCTGGTGGGTGATGCCCTGCAGATGGCCCTGTGGAGCCGCAAGATGCCCAAGGGCGTGATAGTTCACTCCGATCGCGGCAGCCAGTATTGTTCGACGCTGTATCAGTCGCTGCTGACCCGCCACGAGCTCCAGTGCAGCATGAGCGCCAAGGGTAACTGCTACGACAATGCCTGTGCAGAGAGCTTCTTTCACAGCCTCAAGGTCGAGGCCATCCATGGTGAGCGATTCGAAACGCGGGAGGCCATGCGACGGCAGGTGTTCGAGTACATTGAACTGGACTACAACCGGCAGCGCCGGCACAGTGCGATTGGGATGATCAGCCCAGAGGCCTTCGAGGCTCGAATGATCGCTTAGAACGGTGTCCACCAATGCTGGGTAAGATCAGTCCTCGACCAGCGTGTAGCCAAGGCTTATCACAGCATGACGATTTCTCAGGAAGCTGAGGCGGAAAGTAGAGGGGCGCTACGCCTACTACGGCACTAGGGGCAATATTCTACCCTGCCTGCTGTTTCTACACCGAGTGTGTAAACATCAGTGAAGATTTTACGTACCCCCCCCCCCCACACACACCCATTTACGAACTTATAACGCTGACAAGCACGGTTGGTGCGGGTGAAGTGGATGATACGCTGATTACAACGAGTTTACTTCTCGTGGGGAAATGCGAATCAACTGCTCCAGCTACTACCCCTACCTGCTGCGCGGATTATACAGCAGTGGAGCCTTGGCTGAACTAGTTATTGGGGTGACGAGTGAGCTAATCGTGCATGCTGTATCAGTGGGGGTAGGTCGAGCAATCGTCCAGCTAGCCGATTTCGTAGCTATTGTTTTAAACATACGGGGTCATTTTTTTAATATACCTTGAAATTTCATGCTCGGGATACATTGAATAGCAATGCAGAAATCACAATAAAACCCCCTAAAAATGTGTATGTAGAGACAGGCTCGTTGAGGAAAATATATGCCCAGAAAGGCCCTAAGATGGTTTCTAGGAGGAGGAAAAGGCTTACCTTATCAGCACGAATGAATCGTGGTGCCACGGCCAGGCACCCTAACGCAACGGGCATGATTACTCCCCCTTCTATCAGCATGAATAGGGGGTTATTGATCGCAAAGATATCATCGGAGATAACAAAAGGAAGCAAGAATACTGCGGACATGCCCCCGCCCAGACACGGAGCGAGCAGCAAATTATCCTTGCAAACACGGGATAAGATAAAAGCTCCTGCCATACAAAAAGCTGCCATAAGGGCAAAAAAATCACCAGAATTTAGTCCTGTTCCTATCTTGCCAGTGAATATTACAAGCATTCCCAAGAAGGCAAGCAGACATGAAGTGATGGTCTTTGCACTAATGCCTTCTTTAAGAAACAGGTATGATCCAATAGCGGCCCACAGAGGTGTGGTTGACAATATAATCAACAAATTGGCAACTCCAGTGGACATGGCGCTAAAAGTGAAGAAAATCGACGCTGCGCCATAGAATAGCGCAACTGCATATCCTTTCAAACTGTACTTCACAATACTGTGCCCAGAGAATCTATGGATAGCTAGAAAAACTCCTCCACCTGCTACAAACATTAGCACGCCACGCCAGAAAGCGACGACTGCAGGATCTGAGTCAATAAGCCTTAAAAATAGTGTGTCCATGCTTAGGACGAACGCGCCAATCAACGCAATAGCGTGGCCCTTTGAGAAGTTTGAATTAAACATGGCGGCCTGCTATATATTGTAGAGCCTCAAAAAATTTTTCTGTATAATCTACTCGCTCTTCAATCGAGCCTGGAGTAAATTTCGATATGCGCAAGATTCCTTGAGAAGAAAAATGTTTTGCTCCAAACCCGAAGCTCTGAAAACTCTCAGGCCACGTCGATCCCGAATTCGCTTTTAGGCAAATAAATGGACCTTGCAAACCAGGCGGGGTGACTATTTCCACTTGATGTTTGTCTGAAAACTTGAGAATTTCTTTGTTGACATTTATTACTGTGCAGTTATACAAGCCTGAGGCTTCTGATTTGAAATTCGTGAGATTCGTCAGAGTCGATTGAAGAAGGCCGATGTTGTAAGATCCGCTCTCGGCAGATTTTGCAATTTCATGTAGGTGTGGGTTGTCTATATCATTATCTATTGCTAGTATACCCAGCCCCACTTGAACCCCTAGATTCTTATGAAACGGGGCAATAAATATCTTGGAGCACAAGAGGGAGGAGTGGTAACTGGCAGTGAAAAACGATTGGGCGCCATCAATTACGGTGTAGTCATCAAGCAACCCTCGCTCTTCTATAACCTTTCCTGATAAAGGGCAAACATGTGTTTTGATTGTCCACTGATGATATGTTTCTGCATCGAATCGCAGAAAGTGATATCCTGGATACAGACTCCCTGGCGCATTAATTAGATTTCTTGCTGAGGCCAAATAAGACAATATTGTCAAAAGACCATGAGTTGTGTTTGAAAGCAAGTATATACTATGACGATCTCCGATTTGGGGTCTGATTTCTTGCTTTATCTCCTCGCGTATAGCTTGGCATTCCTTGTAGTAATCTCCACTCATGCTTTTTCTTAGTCTAGGATTCAGCGCGCCAACATCCATAGTTTATATGTCCTATCAGAACTTAATTTGCTATTAGCCCCTTGGATTTTAAATAGGGTATGACATGATCAAGAAAAACAGAGCCCACCTTTAAACCAGTCTCAATATCACCCAGCCCAATCCAGCGAATTTCTTCAATCTCCGAACTGGCTTTGACAACCCCTGAGAATTCGACAAACCAAGCGTGCAGGGTGATTCTGTTATTCTCGATAGCCGACTGCGACGTATAGGTTCCCATAAAATGCAAGCCTTGCACATCTACGTCAATCTCTTCTTTGATCTCACGAATGACACAATCCTGAAGAGACTCTCCACGTTCGATCTTTCCACCCGGCGAGAGAAATACATCGGAACCTTTTTTTCGGACAACGAGGAGCTTGCCGTTTTCCAGAATTATGCCCGCACACTTGATAATCATGTGGTACCTTTGTTTCTTGGTTCGGGATTATGTGTAGGCGTAACATTTTGTACTTGTTGACGAACTCTCCTTATAGCTCACCTCCAGGTTGCTCCCAGTGAGGAAGTCTACGATATCCTTAAAGATTGGTTCTTTGCGATTTAGGTAATTCATAATAATTTCGTCTGAGGGTGTTGTGAAACTATCAGCGAAGACTGAGATTCCTTCAAGTGACTTAGTCGACACACCAATCTGTAGCAGTCTGTACTTTACATCATCTGAAGACTTAGCGAACTCGTAGATCGGGCTGTTATAAGCTATTCCATAATCACCAATCACGCTAATGAAATAATCCTTGGCGACCATTCGTTGCTCGGGAAACTCTCGCTGGTAAAATGCAATGCCATCATTGATGGTATCTATGCCACTCCTATTGCAATAGTCAATTATGTGGGCGTGAAGAGCGATTTTCTCACCCAGCAAAACAAGGTTCTTTTTATCTTCAAGAATATCCCTTTCGATGTCGGCTATTGCAATAGAGCGAAATGACCCGCTAATGTCTTCAACGGTATGTTCTACTACAAGATTGCCGAACCGTTTCTTGAGTTCTTGCACGCGAACTTTAAGGATGTCGCGATGCAGTGAGCAGCCGCTGTTGCCGCTATACAAATGGACCGGGATTCCTTGTAACATGAGATGGCAGGCCGCCAACGTGCTGTCACGGCCTCCAGTAAACATGACGAGTTGAGGTTTTTTCTGTGTCATAACATTATCCTTACTTTGTGATGCTTTTCATTAGATACATGACGGCCTCTTGGCAATCATCCGTTAAAAATAGCTGGTCCAGATCGTCATTGGCGATAGTTTTGTGCCGATCAAGAGCGTCTTGAAGCCATTTTATTAGAGGGCTCCAGAACTCGTTGCCAAATAGCACAACCGGCTTCCTATCCATCTTTCCAGTCTGCATAAGAGTCAGAACTTCGAAGAGCTCATCCAGTGTGCCCATTCCTCCAGGCATGCATATAAATGCGTCGGAATAGCTTGTAAATGCAAGCTTCCTTGTGAAAAAGTTCTTAAATACGAAACTCTTTCCTTGCATAGAGTAATCAGGTGGCTCAAATGGAAGGGATATGTTTAGACCTATTGAGAGCTTCTTTGCCTTTACAGACCCCTCTGAAACCGCTAGCATTATTCCTGGGCCACCTCCTGAAACAAGCTGGCAGCCTCTTACAGCAAGTGAGTAAGAAAGGTCGGCGGCTTGTCTGTAGTAAATTGAGTCCTTTTCTATTCTTGCGCTGCCAAAAATAGCAACATGAAACTCACTTGAACGTTCATAGCTTTTTATGCTGTCTAATTCAACAAGAGCATCTTCTATCATAACGCCACCTTTTTTTGGAACTATACCCCCCTGTTGCTATAATGTATAGCAGGTTTTTTTTACAGCCGCTGTTAATAGGTTTTTGAGAATGAGAAAATTGCCGTCACTAAAGGCTCTGTCATGTTTTGAGGCTGCCTCTGAATATCAAAGCTTCACCCAAGCGTCTCGAAGCATGAATATGACGCATGCTGCTATTATATATCAGATAGGCTTAGTAGAAGACTGGTTGGGTGCTAAGGTCTTTATTCGATCAAACAGTGGAATTCAGTTAACTGCTAATGGAAAGAGGCTCAAGGAGGCTTGCTCTTACTCTTTTCAGGTTCTTGAGGAGGCGTGTGCAGGAATACGTGACGCTCAGGGAAAAAAAGTTATTCACCTGGGGTGCGCATCCAGTTTTTTGATATATTGGGTAATTCCGCTGCTATCCGAGTTCAATAGGGGGTCTGAGAAAATTGATGTGGTTGTAAGTGCCGAAAATGACATCTATTCTCTCTTCAAAGGACGATTCGACTTGATGATCGCTGATGAAGGTATTAACAATCTGTCGAGCATTACTTCCAGGCACTTGATTGATAATTATATTGGTCCAGTTTGCGCTCCACAGTATTATAACAAAGAGGGTTCGCTTAAAGGCCAATATCTTCTACATGCTAGCTCTCACGGAAAAGCATGGCAGGAGTGGGCTGGAATCTCCGGTGTCAGCCTGGATGGCTCCGTGGGAATGACCTTAGAGAGTTTGACGCTTTGCATTGAATCGGCAAAAGCCAAGCTCGGGCTGGCTATTACCCCCCGCTTCCTTGTAGATAGGGCAATTAATGAAGGAAAGCTGATAGCACCCTTTGGCTTTGTGGATTCGGGCAGGGCCACCTCTTTCTATTACAGGAGCGATGCGGAAAAGATTTCTGAAATAGCAGCCTTTTGCCAATGGTTGAGCATGAAGATAAGTGGCTGATGGGAAGTTTTCGTGACCCTGTTTCGACACTTGCAGCTGACCTGCGACTTTCAGCGCTGGTGAAGTTGGGACAAAATCTCGTTCTCCCTACTTTCCCTTCTCTGTATTAGTATTAACAGTTTCCCAGGTGTTGAAGCACGTCCGCCAGACCGCACCGGATGCCGAGACCGTCTATCAGCTCTATATCGTGGATGGTGATGGGCGGCTTGCGGGCACGCTCTCGCTGCGCCAGCTGATGGTGGCAGGCGCAGAAAAGCTCGTCGACGACATCATGATCAAGGAGGTGATCAACACCACGACCGATGCCGCCCAGGAGGAAGTGGCCCGCTTGATTTCCCGCTACGACATGCTCGCGGTGCCGGTGCTGGATGGGAACAGTCGCCTGGTAGGCATCGTGACCTATGACGACGCCATGAACGTGGCCGAGGAAGAGGCCACCGAGGATATGCACAAGGGTGTCTCGGTGGGGAAGATCGAAGGCAGCCTCCGTACCACCAGCCTTCAGGAGCTCTACCGCAAGCGTGTGGGGTGGCTGGTGCTGCTGGTCTTCGTCAACATCTTCTCCGGAGCTGGCATCGCCTACTTCGAGGAGACCATCGAGGCCTATATCGCCCTGGTTTTCTTCCTGCCCCTGCTGGTCGACTCCGGCGGTAACGCCGGCTCCCAGGCGGCCACCCTGATGGTGCGCGGTATGGCCACCGGCGACGTGCGCAGCCGCGACTGGGCCAAGCTGCTCGGGCGGGGAGGTCATGGTGGCCATCGGCCTGGGCCTGACCATGGCGCTGGCCGTCTCCGTGGTGGGCGTTTTCCGTGCCAACGTGGAAATTGCCACGGTCGTGGCGCTGAGCATGGTGATCATCGTGATCGTAGGCAGCCTGATCGGCATGATCCTGCCGTTCATCCTCAACAAGTTCGGCTTGGACCCTGCCACCGCGTCAGCGCCGCTGGTCACCTCTATCGCCGATGCCTCCGGGGTACTGATCTACTTCGGTATCGCCACCGCCATCCTCGGCCTGCCCGGAAGCTGAGCACAGCCGGCCGTGGGTGAGGCGCAGGCAGCGGTCCAGGGGAGCGGCCACCTGGGGGCTGTGGGTCACCATCAGCAGGGCGCAGCCGGCCTGGGCGACCAGCTCGAGCAGCAGGGCGAGCACCTCGCCGGCGGTGGCCTCGTCGAGGTTGCCGGTGGGCTCGTCGGCCAGCAGCAGCGCCGGGCGCGGGGCCAGGGCGCGGCCGATGGCCAGGCGCTGCTGCTGGCCGCCGGAGAGCTGCTCCGGGTAGCGGCGCTCCAGGCCGTCCAGGCCCAGGCGCTGTAGCAGCTGCTTCGACCAGGCGGGGTCCTCCACGCCGGCCAGCCGCGCCTGGAGGCGAAGGTTGTCGAGCACCGTGAGGCTGGGGACCAGGTGAAACTGCTGGAAGATCAGCCCCACCGCCTCTCGGCGCAGCCGCGCCCGGGCGGGCTCGGCCAGGGTGGCGAGGTCGTGGTCGCCCAGGCGCACCTCGCCGGCGTCGGCCAGGTCGAGGCCGGCGGCCAGGTGCAGCAGGGTCGACTTGCCGCTGCCCGACTCGCCCATCAGCGCCAGGCTCTCGCCGGGGGCCAGGGTCAGGTCGACTCCGGCCAGCACGCTCAGCGGCCCCTGGGGCGTGGCATAGGCCTTGTGAACCTGGCGAAGCTCGAGCATGGCGGTCTCCCTAGTGTGGGCACGGGGCGCTGGCATGACGTGAGGCGAACCAGGGAGCATGTTGGCACAGAACGCCCGGCAGCCCCAGGCGACGGAGGGAGGAGTGTCGGCGCTGCCGCGATCGGGTATAACCGAGGGCTGGAAGGGCGAACGGCTTGAAGGGCGGCCTGAAGAGGGGAGGGAAGCGTGACCGTTACGGTGTCGAGACACTTCGTCGGCGAGCTGTTTCGCGGGGTGCCCCAGCTGCACCGCGAGCGCGCCAGCCTGCTGCGCCGCGCCGGCATCTCGCCGGGCTGGCTCGACGCTCCCCATGGGCGAGTCACCGTGGAGCAGTTCGCGACCCTCTACCGCCTGCTGGTCAACGAGTGCGACGACGAGACGCCGGGCTTCTTCTCCCGCCCCCTGCGCGGCGGCACCCTCAAGCTGCTCTGCCTTAGCCTGCTGGAGGCGCCGACCCTTAAGGTGGCCCTGCACCGCTATCGGCTCTTCTTTCGCATCCTGCTGGACGACTTCGGCTACGAGGTCAGCCACGGCGATGCGCGGGTGCGCATCGGCCTGGTGGAGCACCGGCCTCCGGCCGGCAGCCGCATCCTGGTCCATGAGCTGATGCTCAAGCTGCTCCACGGCATCGCCTCCTGGATGATCGCCCGCAAGATTCCGCCGCTGCTGATGGAGTGCGCCTACCCTGAGCCCGCCCATAGCGCCGACTACCGCTACTTCTACCCCGGCCGGGTGCTCTTCGACTGCCCCCAGACCGCCATCTACTTCGACCGGGCGGTGCTCGACGAGCCGATCCGCCAGACCAAGCAGCACCTGGGGGCCTTCCTGCAGCGGGCCCCGGCGGACTGGTTCTATGTCTCCTTCGAGGAGCGCCTGCTCGCCCACCGGGTGCGCGAGCACCTCACCCGCCACGGCGCCTACTCGGCCAGCGTGGCGGAGGTGGCCGAGGCGCTGCATATGTCGGTGCGTACCCTCTCCCGGCACCTCGCCGCAGAGGGTACCCGCTTCCAGGCGGTCAAGGACGAGTGCCGCCGGGACTTTGCCATCCAGGCGCTGATGCGCAGCGAACAGCCCCTGACCGCCCTGGCCGAAGCCCTGGGGTTCCAGGACCAGGCCTGCTTCAGCCGCGCTTTCCGGGGCTGGACGGGCGATACGCCCGCAGCCTACCGGCGGGCGCTGGCGGAGCCCCTGGAGCGCCCGAGGCGCGCCCTTCACGCCTCCTGACGGATGCGCTTCTTGTCCAGCTTGCCGACGCTGGTCTTGGGGATCTCGTCGACGAAGCGGATGGAGGAGGGCAGCGCCCAGCGGTTGATGCGCCCCTCGCTGACGAACCGTTTCAGGAAGGCCAGCACCTCGTCACCGGTCGGCGGGGCGTTGAGGTCCCGGGGTACCACCAGGGCGGCGGGACGCTCGCCCCACTGTTCGTCGGGCACGCCGATCACTGCCACTTCGGCCACGCCCGGGCACTGGCCGATCAGGTTCTCCAGCTCCAGGGAGGAGACCCACTCGCCGCCGGTCTTGATCACGTCCTTGATGCGGTCGCGGATCTCGAGGAAGCCGCGCTCGTCGAGGGTGGCCACGTCGCCGGTATGCAGCCAGCCGTCCCGCCATAGCTCCTCGCTGCGGGTGGTCTCCTTGTAGTAGGCCTGGGTCAGCCAGGGGGCGCGGACCCGTACCTCACCCACGCTCTCGCCGTCCTGGGGCAGCGGCGTACCGGCCTCGTCCACCACCTGCAGGTGTACCAGGGGCACCGGCACGCCCGCCTTGCAGCGCCACGGCAGCTGGGTCTCGAAGTCGGCCTCGGCGATATCCCGGGGCAGGATGTCGGCGGTGAGCAGCGGGCAGGTCTCCGACATGCCGTAGGCGCTGCGGGTGTCGATGCCGAGCTCATGGGCGCGCCGGGCCAGCGCCGGGGTCAGGGGGCTGCCGCCGATCAGCAGCTTCCAGCCGGAGAGGTCGACCTTGCCCGAGGCGACCGGCTCGGCGTTCACCACCATGCCGAGCAGCGTCGGCACGCAGTGGGAGAAGTCCACCTTCTCGCTGACCAGCAGCTTGATCAGCATCTCCGGCTCGTAGCGCCCGGGGTAGACTTGGGTGGCGCCGAGCAGGGTGGCGGTGTAGGGCACGCCCCAGGCGTGGACGTGGAACATCGGGGTGATCGGCATGTAGACCTTGTCGCGGTCGAGCAGCTCGAAGCCCGGTGCCTGGAAGGTGCTGGCCTCGCCCAGGGTGTGCAGCACCAGCTGGCGGTGGGTGAAGTAGACCCCCTTGGGGTTGCCGGTGGTGCCGGTGGTGTAGAAGAGCGTGGCCACCGCGTTCTCGTCGAAGGTGGGGAAGTCGTAGTGGCGGGGCTGCTCGGCCAGCCGCGCCTCGTACTCGCCCACCAGGGGCAGGGTGGTCTCGAGAGGGGCTTCCTCCTCCTGGCAGAGCAGGTAGCCGCGGATGCGCGGCAGCCGCTCGTGGAGCCCCTCCAGCAGGGGGACGAAGTCGCGATGCACGAGCACGAAGTCGTCCTCGGCGTGCTCCATGGTGTAGTGGATCTGCTCCGGCGAGAGGCGCACGTTCACGGTGTGCAGGATGGCCCCCAGCATGGGGATGGCGAAGAAGGCCTCCAGGTAGCGGTGGCTGTCCCAGTCGAGCACCGCCACCACGTCGCCGGCGCGGATACCTTGAGCGGTGAGCAGGTGGGCGAGCTGATGCACCCGTTCGCGGAAGCGGCGGTAGTCGTGGCGGCCGAGGTCGCGGTAGATGATCTGGTTGTCGCCGGCCATGCGCACGCCGCTCTCCAGCAGCTCGCCGATCAGCAGCGGCGGGTTGGTGGCCGAGGGGGTGGGCGGCAGGATCCTGGGGTGAACGGTGGTCATCGGCGTGTCTCCTCGTGGTTGTCCGGGGTTACGTCAGCAGCGCTCGATCAGCAGGGCGATGCCCTGGCCGCCGCCGATGCAGAGGGTGATCAGGCCGTAGCGGCCCCCGATGCGCTCAAGCTCGGCCAGGGCCTTGATGACCAGGATGGCACCGGTGGCGCCGACCGGATGGCCCAGGCCCACGGCGCCGCCGTTGGGGTTGAGCCGCTCGGCGGGAAAGCCGAGCTCGTCGGCCACCGCCATGGCCTGGGCGGCGAAGGCCTCGTTGGACTCGATGACGTCGATATCGGCCATAGCGAGGCCGGCCTGCTCCAGGCAGCGGCGCACGGCGGGGATCGGCCCCAGGCCCATCAGGCGGGGCTCGACCCCGGCGGTAGTGCCCACCAGGAAGCGTGCGCGGGGCGAGAGGCCGCGCCGCTCGGCCTCGTCGGCGTGGGCCAGCACCAGGCTCGCCGCGCCGTCGTTGAGGCCCGAGGCGTTGCCGGCGGTAACCACGCCCTCCTTCTGGAAGGCGGGCCGAAGCCGGGCCAGGTCCTCCAGAGTGACGCCCTCGCGCACGTGCTCGTCCTGGGCGAAGACGCGCTCCTGGCGGCCGTCGCGCACGGTGACCGGGACGATCTGCTCCTCGAAGCGCCCCTCGGCGATGGCCCGGGCCGCCTTCCGGTGGCTCTCCAGGGCGAAGCGGTCCACCGCCTCCCGGGTCAGGCCGTGGCGGCTGGCGATGTTCTCGGCGGTGCAGCCCATGTGGCCGCTGCCGAAGGGGTCGCTGAGGATCCCCAGGGTCAGGTCGGTGACCGAGGCGTGACCCATGCGCAGGCCGCTGCGCGCCTGGGGCGGCAGCAGGTAGGCGCCGCGGCTCATGGACTCGGCGCCGCCGGCGAGGGCCAGACGGCTGTCGCCCAGGGCGATCTGCTGGGCGGCGGAGAGCAGGGCCTGCACCCCGGAGCCGCACAGCCGGTTGACGTTGAAGGCGCCGGCCTCGTCGGGCACGCCGCTCTCCCGGGCGATATGCCGCGCCAGGTAGGCGTCCTCGGGGCCGGTGGTGATGATATGGCCGTAGACGGCATGGTCGATGGCCGCCGCCTCGACGCCCGAGCGGGCCAGCGCCTCCCGGGCGGTGACGGTGCCGAGCTCCTGGGGCGCAAGGCCTGAGAGGCTGCCGCCGAAGCCGCCGATGGCGGTGCGGGCACCGCCCAGAATGACAACGGAATCCAGACGCATGGGGTTCTCTCCTGGTTCAGGCCTTGCCCAGCAGGGAGCGGGCAACGACTTCCTTCATGATTTCCGAGGTGCCGGCGTAGATGGTCTGTACCCGGGCATCCAGATAGAAGCGCGAGATGGGGTACTCGCGGGTGTAGCCGTAGCCGCCGAAGAGCTGCAGGCAGGTATCGGCGGTGGCGCACTGCATCTCGGTGAGACGCAGCTTGAGAATGGCGGCCTCGGTGGGGCCCATGGCCCCCCGGCGGTACTGCGCCATGCACTTCTCGAGATAGGCGCGGCCGAGCTCGATGTCGGCCTGCACCTCGGCCAGGGTGAAGCGGGTGTTCTGGAAGTCGCCCACCCGCTGGCCGAAGGCGCGCCGCTCCTTGACGTACTCCAGGGTCAGCGCCAGGGCCCCCTCCATGGCGCCCAGGGCCTGGGCGCCGACGCCGAGGCGCTCCCGGGGCAGCTCCTGCATCAGGTAGGCGAATCCCTGGCCCTCCTCGCCGAGCAGGGCGTCGGCGGGGAGCTCCATGCCGTCGAAGAAGAGCTCGGCGGTGTCGCTGGCGTGCTGGCCGATCTTCTTGATCGGCTGGCCCCGGGAGAAGCCGGGCAGGGCGGTGTCGACCAGGAAGAGCGACACCCCCTTGGCGCCCGCCTCCGGATCGGTCTTGGCGCAGACGATCACCAGGTCGGCCACCTGGCCGTTGGTGATGAAGAGCTTGCTGCCGTCCAGGCGCCAGCCGCCTTCGGTGCGCCGGGCGCGGGTCTTCATGGCGGCCAGGTCGCTGCCGGCACCGGGCTCGGTCATGGCGATGGCGCCGATCACCTCGCCGCGGGCCATGGCCGGCAGCCAGCGCTGCTGCTGTTCCGGGGTGGCGATATGCAGCAGGTAGGGCATGACGATGTTGGCGTGGATGTTGTAGGCGCTGGCCAGGCCGCCGAAGCCCTGCCGGGAGATCTCCTCCACGGCGAGCTGGGTGATGGCGAAATCGGCGCCGGCACCGCCCATGGTCTCGGGCATGTCGATGCCCAGCAGCCCAGCGTCGCCCATACGCTGCCACATGGCCCGCGGCATCTCGCCGGCCGCCTCCCAGGCCTCGTAGTGGGGGGCCACCTCCTGCTCCAGGAAGCGGCAGATCATGTCGTGGAACAGCGGGGTCAGCTCATCCTGGTGAATATCCTGGGTCACGCGTTCAGCTCCTTGCGCAGGTGTCGCTTGAGAATCTTGCCGGCGGTGCTCTTGGGCAGGGCGTCGACGAAGAGCACCCGCTTGGGCACCTTGTAGGGCGCCATGACGCCCTTGGCATGGGCGATCAGCGCCTCCTCGCTGGCCGTCTCGCCCTCCTTGAGCACCACCACGGCGGTGATCGCCTCGATCCACTTCTCGTCGGGCAGGCCGATCACCGCCACCTCGGAGACGGCGGGGTGCTGGAAGAGCCCCTCCTCCACCTCGCGGCTGGCCACCACCACACCGCCGGTGTTGATGACGTCCTTGATGCGATCGACGACGTAGAGGTAGCCCGCCTCGTCGAAGTAGCCCACGTCGCCGGAGTGGAACCAGCCGCCGAGGAAGGCCTCCTCGGTCATCTCCGGCTTGTCCCAGTAGCCGGTGAGCAGCTGGGGCGAGCGGTGGACGATCTCGCCGTGCTCCCCCGGGGCCACGTCGTTCATCTCGGCGTCGACGATGCGGGTCTCCACGGTAAGGATGGGGCGCCCCGCCGAGGCCGGGCGTTCGTCGTGCTCCTCCGGGCGCAGCACCGTGGCCAGGGGGGCGATCTCGCTCTGGCCGTAGCAGTTGTAGAGCCCCACCCCGGGAACGCGCTGGCGCAGCTCCTCCAGCACCGGTACCGGCATGATGGAGGCGCCGTAGTAGGCCTTCTTCAGGCGGCTCAGGTCGGAGCGTTCGAAGTCGGGGTGGCGCAGCAGGCTGATCCACACCGTGGGCGGGGCGAAGAAGGAGACGATGCCCTGGCGGCTGATCTGGGCCAGACAGTCGTCGGGCAGCGGCGCCTCGCGCAGGTGGATCGGCGCGCCCAGCAGCAGCGCCGGCATCAGGAAGACGTGCATCTGAGCGGAGTGGTAGAGCGGCAGGGCGGCCAGCATCGGTTCGTCGCCCTTGATGTCGAGCTCCACCATGCAGGCCATGTACTCGGCGAGCAGCGCCTGGTGGGTCATCATCGCCGCCTTGGGGGCGGCGGTGGTGCCGGAGGTGTAGAGCAGCTGGGCGAGGCTTGCTCCCTCTACGGCCACCTCCGGCTCGGCGGCGCTGCCCGCGCCGGTGGCCATGGCCAGCACATCGAAGCCGCTATTGCCCCCGGCATGCAAGGTGCCGGTGAGAGGCAGCGACATACCCTCGGTGGCGGCGGCGACGTTCTCGGCCAGGCTGAGGTCGCTGAGCAGGCCGGCGGCGCCGGACTGCTCGAGGATATAGCCGAGCTCCTCGGCGGTGAGGGCGTAGTTCACCGGTACGTGCACCAGGCCAGCCCGGGTCGCCGCCAGCCAGGCGATGACGTAGGCGTCGGAGTTCTTGCCGTAGACCGCCAGGCGGTCACCGGGGGCGAGGCCGGCGTCGAGCAGGGCGTTGGCCACCCGGTTCACGGCCAGGTTCAGCTCGCCGTAGCGCCAGCGGCGGTCGTTGAAGGCCAGGGCCAGCTTGCCGCCGTGCTTGCGGGCGCTGCGGTTTAGGGCGGCGCCGATGGTGTTCTGCTGAGTGCGAATCGCTGTTCTTGTGCTTGTCATCGTACTTGTCATCGTCTGCTACCTCATGGATCCGTCCGGTCGTTCATCGAGAGGGAGTGCCGCCCGGTTCGACGCCGCGCCGGCAGCCTGGGCATGCACTGCAGGCCTGCCGTTCCTAGCCTGGGGCGGGCGGGCTTCTGTCTCGAACTCCTCCGGGCACAGCACCCAGAGCAGCGAGGCCTTGAGGCCTGAATGAGGCGGTTTGATGGTCGACGTCATGGGCTGGGCTCCCGGCGATGGTCAGCTGCTCTGATTGACCAGATGACACTGGCTCTCGGAGAGCGGGCGGAAGGCCTCTTCGGCGGGAATGGTGCGCACCAGGCGGAAGAGGTCATCCTCGTCGGCGGCCTCTTCCGGTGACTTCACCTCCACCAGATACATGTCGTGCACCATGCGGCCGTCTTCGCGGATATAGCCGCCGGTGGCGAAGATATCGTTGATCGGTGTGGCCGCCATCTGCTCGCGCACCGCCTGAGCCTCGTCGGTACCGATGGCGTCGACCGCCTGCAGGTAGTGCAGGGTGCTGGAGTAAAGGCCGGCGTGGACCTGGGTGGGCATACTGCCGGTGCGCTCGCGGAAGCGCTCGGCCCAGGCGCGGGACTCCTCGTCGCGGTCGTAGAACCAGGCGGTGGTGAACTGCAGCCCTTGGGCGGCATCGAGCCCGATACTGCGCACGTCGGTGCTGAACAGCACCATGCCGGCCAGGATCTGGCCCGCCTGGGTGATCCCGAACTCGCTGGCGGTGGTAATGGCGTTGATGGTGTCGGAGCCGGCGTTGTTCAGGGCGATCACATCGGCGCCCGAGGCCTGGGCCTGGAGCATGAAGGAGGAGAAATCGTTGCTGGGGAAGGGGTGGCGGGCTCTCCCCACGATGTTGCCGCCGCTCTCCAGCACGACTCTTTCCACGTCGCGCTCCAGGGCATGGCCGAAGGAGTAGTCGGCGCTGAGCAGGTACCAGTTGGGGTTGCCCTCCTCGGTGATGGCGCGGGCGGTGCCGTTGGACATGGCCCAGGTGTCATAGACCCAGTGGATGTGGTTGGGCGAGCAGCTCTCGTTGGTGACGCCGGAAGAGACGGCGCCGTTGACCAGGCCGAGGCGGTTCTCCTCTTCCAGCAGGCGCACGGCGGCCAGGGTCACCGAGGAGGCCACCAGCCCGGTGACCATGTCGACGTTGCGCTCGTCGATCCACTCGCGCACGACGCTGGAGCCTACGTCGGCGCTGTTGCGGTCGTCGGCGCTGAAGACCACGATATCGGCGCCGGCCACGCTGCCGCCCACGTCTTCGATGGCCATCTGGATGGCGTCGAGCCCCAGGGGGCCGATGGGGTCGCGGTAGACGCCTGACATGTCGGCCAGGTAGCCGATGCGGATCTCGTTGTCGGTAATTTCGGTGGCGCCGGCCTGGGAGGCGAGCATGACGGAGGCAGCGAGCGTACCCAGTGCAAACTGGCGGGTATTGATCATGGAGAAGCCCTTGCGTTGTTGTTGTGTGTTTTGGCTGTGTTGGGACAGGCGGCGAGCGCATGTCCCGGCTCCATATTAGGAATAAAGCGGGGGCCGGTGTTGATCGATCGAGCCAGGTTTTTTGCAATTCCTGCCAATATGAACGCCAGTTTCGGCGGTATGGCTAAGCATAAGGTCGTAGAAAGGGCATAAGCGGCCAGGCTGGCCGAGCACGTAAAAGGGCGCCCGAAGGCGCCCTCGTGCTACCCGGACGAGCATGTATTTACATGAAGATGCTGTCGAACTCGGCAGAAAAATCCGGACTGGCGGGCGATATATCGAGCTGTTCGGCGCTCCAGGCAATGATGTGGCGGGATGCAAGCAGAAGCACGACGGAAAGTTCATGGAGCAGGTTAAAATGTTCCGCTATTTCCGCATAACTGGTTGCATAGTCGTGAGCGGCCATGTTGCGTACTGCTCGGCAGCGTTGCCAGTCACTGATTGACTCGATAACACCTTGTTTCTCGAAGAAGGCAAGAATCTTGAGGAAGCTGTCGAAGGGCTCCGCTGCCAGCAGGGCGCTGTGGCGCATGGAAGATGCCAGGGAGTCCTGAAGCTTGGCGAATCGCTCATTGATCGCCGCGAGCGTTTCGAAAAGGTCGACATCCTTCTTGTGCTCTGCAAGCCACTCGGGGTCGATGGGCCAGTCGATCTTGGCCTCGGACTGATGGAGAAACCAGGCACAGCGCTGGATGGCTTCCAGAAGCAGAGCCATATGCCGCCGTTGTTCATCGAGGATGTCCTGGGTCATGCGGCATCCTCGATATCGAGTGCTAGAGACTGATGCATAGCAATAGCCTGGAAGGGTGTCGGCTCGGCATCCTGTGCATAATTCACTATATCCACAGGCAGTTGCAGTCTCGCTTCGAGCGTTTGCTTGAGCTCAGCGCGGATGAGAAGCGGGATGGGTACTTCCGATATCAGTAGCAGATCAAGATCGCCGCCGCGGCGTGAGTCATCGAGACGTGAGCCGAATACGCGGACCTGTGTAGCCTTGCCGGCAAGCTCGTGAACGCTGCTGAGAACGATCTCGCGCTGTGCCTGGGTGAGTCGCATGGGGGCTCCTTGCTTGCCAAGACTTCAATGCGCATGACACCAGGAGTCTAGCACCAACCCGAAGCGGCATGGTCGTCGTTAACATGAAGGGCGCCCGAAGGCGCCCTCTGGTTCCTGCTTGAGCCGCTGGCTCAGTGGTCGTGACCATGGCTGTGATCGTGATCGTGATCGTGATCGTGATCGTGATCGTGCCCATGGTCATGATCATCGTGGCCCGGCTCGGCCAGGGCGTCATGCAGGGTCTGGGCGTTGTGGCGCATCATGCCCAGATAGGTGCTGGCCTCGCCCTCCGCGGCCAGGGCGTCGGAGTAGAGGGTGCCGGCGATGGGCAGGCCGGTCTCCTCGGCGAGCTGGCGGATGATCGCCGGGCTGGTCATGTTCTCGTGGAACAGCGCGCGGACGTTCTGCTCGCGGATCACGTCGATCAGCCGCGCCATGTCGCCGGCGCTGGGCTCGGCTTCCGTGGAGAGCCCCACCGGCGAGAGGAAGTTAAGGCCGTAGGCGTTGGCGAAGTAGCCGAAGGAGTCATGGCCGGTGATGATGCTGGTGGAGGCGGGGATCTCGCCGATCAGCCGCCGCATCTCCTCGTCCATGGCCTGCATCTCGGCGATATAGCGCTCAGCGTTTTCGCGATAGGCCGCTTCGTTGTCCGGGTCGGCCTCGATCAGGCCCTCCAGGATATTGCCGACGTAGACCTGGCCCATGGCCAGATCCTGCCAGGCGTGGGGGTCGTAGTCGCCATGGACGTGATCATGGTCGTTGCCATGCCCGTGGTCGTGGCCGTGGTCGTCGTGATCATGGTCATGCCCGTGGTCGTGGCCATGGTCGTCATGATCGTGGTCGTGGCCATGGTCGTCATGATCGTGGTCGTGGCCATGGTCGTCGTGATCGTGGTCGTGGCCATGGTCGTCATGATCGTGGTCGTGGCCATGGTCGTCATGATCGTGGTCATGCCCGTGATCGTGGCCATGGTCGTCATGATCATGGTCGTGCCCGTGATCGTGGCCGTGGTACTCCAGCTTGTCGATGCCGTCGGTAGCGGTGACCAGCGGGCCGGCATAGTCGCTGGAGTCGAGCAGGCGCTCCATCCAGCCTTCGAACAGCAGGCCGTTGAAGACCACCAGGTCGGCGTCGGCCAGGGCGCGGGCGTCGCGCGGGGTGGGGGAGTAGACGTGGGCGTCGCTGTCGGGGCCGACCAGCGAGGTCACCTCGACGTGCTCGCCGCCGACGTTCTCGACCATGTCGGCGAGGATGCTGAAGCTGGTCACTACCTGCACGCGCTCGGCGGCGATGGCGGCGGGCAGTGCCAGCATGGCCGAGACGCCGATCAGGGCAGCGGAAGGCTTGATGATGCTCATGGGGCAGGACTCCTTGGTGTGATGAGTGCTCAGTGAGGCTCGGGTGCACCCAGGGGGGCCGCACGGCGGCGCAGGCGCCGCCGCAGGCTGTGCTGACTCCCGAACAGGGCAGAGAACACATAGCCGACGCCGGCGAGCAGAATGATGGCCGGGCCGGAGGGCATGTTGAAGTGATAGGAGAGCAGCAGTCCCCCGGTGCTGGCGACCAGGGCGATGCCGATAGCAACGGCGATCAGGCCCTCCAGGCGCTTGCTCCAGAAGCGCGCCGCCGTGGCCGGCAGCATCATCAGGCCCACCGCCATCAGGGTGCCCAGGGTCTGGAAGCCGGCGGTCAGGTTGAGGACCACCAGGCCCAGGAAGACGCCGTGGACCAGGCTGCCGCGCACCCCCTGGCCGCGCAGGAAGAGCGGGTCCAGGCATTCCACTACCAGGGCACGAAAGATCACCGCCAGGGTGATCACGATCAGGCTGCTGATGGCGGCAATCAGCAGCAGCGAGGTCGTGTTGACCGCCAGTATCGAACCGAACAGCACGTGGGTGAGGTCCACGCTGCTGCCGCCCAGCGAGATGATCATCACCCCGGCGGCCAGGGAGATCAGGAAGAAGCTGGCCATGGCGGCGTCTTCGCGCTGGCCGGACATCTGGGACACGCTTCCCGCCAGCACCGCCACCAGCAGCCCCGAGAGGATGCCCCCGAGGCTCATCATCGGCAGCGAGAAGCCGGCCAGCAGGAAGCCCAGCGCCACGCCGGGCAGGATGGCATGGGCCATGGCATCGCCGATCAGGCTCATGCCGCGCAGTACCAGGAAGACCCCCATGGGCGGAGCGGCCAGGGACAGGGCGAAGCTGGCGATCAGGGCCCGCTTCATGAAGCCGTAGTCGAAGGGGGCGATCAGCCATTCGTGCAGCAGGGTCAACATGGGCTCACTCCGCCGATGGCCTGGGAAAGAAAGGACGCGGGCGCGGCGCTTCGCAGCGGTTGAAGCACGCTCTCCACGCTGACCCAGCGGGCATGGCCGCTGGCCAGCACCACCGTTTCGTCGGCCAGGCGGGCGAGCTGCTCCATGTCGTGGAGCACCACGATGATGGTGGCGCCCTCGCTGGCCATGTCGCGCAGCACCCGCATCAGCACCTCCACGGTTTCGGCGTCGACGTTGGCGAAAGGCTCATCCAGCAGCAGCAGCTCCGCCTCCTGCATCAGGGTGCGGCCGATCAGGGCGCGCTGACGCTGGCCGCCGGAAAGCTCGCCCAGGGGGCGGTGGGCCAGATGCGAGATGCCCAGCCGCGCCATGATCTCGCGACCCTTGCGATAGTGGGCGGCACAGTAGCCCTTAAGGGCCCCGTGGCTGGGCCAGCTGCCGGTCATCACCAGCTCCTCGACGCTCATCGGAAAGGTGAGGTCCAGGGCCAGCTGTTGGGGCAGCCAGGCGCGGCGCTCCTTGGGCACCGAGCACTCCACGCGCCCCGCGATGGGCTTGAGCATGCCCATGATGCCCTGGATCAGCGTGCTCTTGCCGGTGCCGTTGGCGCCGATCAGGGCGGTAATGGCCCCGTCGCGGAATTCGCCGCTGATGTGTTCAAGCACCGTGCGGCTGCCCTGAGCGAGCTGCAGGTCGCAGAGCCGCAGGCGAGCGTTTGCATCTGCCATCAGCCCCACCACCCGGCGGCCCAGGAAACCGCCAGCCAGAGCAGTGCCAGCGGCAGCAGCACCAGCATCAGCCGGCGGCCGACCGACAGCGACATGAGAGAGAAGTGGCAGGGCCCTTCCAGGCGGTGCCGGTGTGCGCGGTGTGCCATGGGAGCGGTACCTCGTGACGACAACAAGAAGTTATAACATAACAGTAAGCGCCCAGAAACCGTGGCGCTTCGTGGCCGTGAGCCAGTGCGGCGGGAATTGTGGCATGGCGCGTGGGAGGGGCAAAGGCCCTGGGGCGGCCCTGCGTGCGTGAGCTGCTGCGCACATGGCTCAGAGAGGTAAGTTGCGTCAGAGCTTGACCGGGGAGCTGGCTGGCCCAGTGGGAGGTTTGCAGGGGCGCTACCAGGCGTTGCACCTTGTGCAGCCGTAGTTGGCTGAGAGTGACACGGGGGATTTGAAAATATAGAGCTCGCCTGAGCGTGTAAATCGCTCTCACTAGCCGGCCAAAGACGGCAGTGTCTGGATGTGACATGCATCAAGGCCATGCCGATGAGTCTTGGATATTCAGTGTGGAGGTGGCAAGGCAGGTTTAGAGGTGCTTAGCTGTGGAGGGGAATCTCGACAGCCAGCATGAGCAGGGATGCATGTATTACGCACACTCGATTCCGAATGAAGAAAAGTCCGCCTGGCAGTCACTTGAAAGTCACCTAAGTGCTGTAGGGCGAATGGCCGCAGCGCGGGCTGAGCGCTTCGGTGCAGGCCCATGGGGCGAGGCCACCGGACTGCTCCACGACCTTGGCAAGTACACCGAACCCTTCCAGCGCCGATTGGAGGGCTCGCCAGTGCGAGTCGATCACTCCACGGCTGGCGCCCATGTCGCCATCGAGAAATATCCGCAGCTTGGCCCTCTGTTGGCTTACCTGATCGCCGGCCACCATGCAGGGCTGGCCAATGGACGGGATGCGGGTGAGCGCACGCCGCTGAAAAACCGCCTGGAAGCCGACTTGCCACCTCTCGACCCGGCATGGCAGCAAGAGATAGCTCTGCCTCACGAACTTCCCCCACCAGCACACTTTCAGATGCGTCGCGACAGGGCCTTCTTCCAGTATGCCTTTCTAGCGCGGATGGTCTTCTCCTGCCTGGTCGATGCCGACTTTGTCGATACCGAGACCTTCTATGCAGTGCATGAAAATGGCGTGCCTCACGCGCGTGGTGGCGGGCCGTCGCTGGAGGTGCTTCGTGATGCCCTGGATGAACATCTGGGCGGCTTCAAGGCAGACAGCGACGTCAATCGCCAGCGTGGAGAGATCCTCTCCCATGTTCGCGCTCAAGCCGAGTTGCCTCCCGGTCGGTTCTCGCTGACAGTACCGACAGGTGGAGGCAAGACACTGGCCTCGCTGGCTTTCGCTCTCGATCACGCCATTGCCCACGGCATGGATCGGGTGATCTATGTGATTCCCTTTACCAGTATCGTGGAGCAGAACGCAGCGGTGTTTCGCAATGCCCTGGGAGAGCATGGCGAGGCAGCCGTGCTGGAGCACCATAGCGCCTTCGACGCCGGCAGCCAGAGTGACCGCCATACCATCGACAAGCTGCGTCGTGATAGCGAAAACTGGGATGCGCCGATTGTTGTCACCACGGCGGTGCAGTTCTTCGAGAGCTTGTTTGCCGCCAAGACCTCGCGCTGCCGCAAGCTGCACAACATTGCGGGCAGCGTGGTGATCCTCGACGAGGCGCAGACCATGCCACTGCCGCTTTTGCGGCCCAGTGTGGCGGCACTGGATGAGCTGGCGCTGAACTATCGCACCAGTATCGTGCTGTGCACGGCGACCCAGCCGGCACTGGTCGAAACCGACGATCCCGAGCGCAGCTTTCAGGGTGGCTTTCGGGGCATGCACGAGCTTGCGGAATGCCCCGACAAGCTTTATCGCGACCTCAAGCGCGTCTCCGTGCGCCATATCGGCACGCTTGACGATGGGAAGCTGCGCGACGAACTGCTTGCGACCAAGCAGGTGCTGTGCATTGTCAACAACCGTCGTCATGCTCGGGCGCTGTTCGAGTCGATAGCAGATCAGCCTGGCGCCTATCACCTCACCACTTCGATGTGCGCCGTACATCGTCGCCAAGTACTGGCCGAGATACGTCAGACCCTCAAGTCTGGCAAACCTTGCCGGGTAGTTTCGACCTCGCTGATAGAGGCGGGTGTCGATGTCGACTTCCCACGTGTATTGCGCGCCGAGGCGGGTCTGGACTCCATCGCCCAGGCGGCCGGGCGCTGCAACCGTGAAGGTAGACGCAGTGCCTGCGACAGTGAGGTCGCCATCTTCGCCATCGCCAATGACGACTGGGCACCACCGCCCGAGCTCAAGCAGTTTGCCCAGGTGACTCGGGAAGTGCTCAGGCAGCACGGTGACGATCCACTTTCATTGACAGCAATAGAGGCCTACTTCCGGCTGCTGTACTGGCAGCAGGGCTCCCAGGCTTTAGATAAGCATGGTTTGCTGAAGCTGATCGAAAATGGCCGTATCGAAGGGCTGCCCTTCGAAACCCTCGAGCAGAAGTTTCGCATGATTGAGAACAATCAGCGTGCCGTGATCGTCCCTTACGATGTCAAGGCCCGGGATGCGCTGAGGGAGCTGGCTTATGCCGAGGGGGTAGGAGGCATCGCCCGCAAGCTGCAGCCTTATACGGTTCAGGTGCCGCAGCAGGGCTTCGCCGCGCTGGAGCGGGTCGGTGCCATCGTGGCTGTCGAGCCCGACAAGTTCGGTGAGCAATTCATGATGCTGGTCAACGAGGACCTCTATGACGAGCGTCTAGGATTGAATTGGAGCGAGCCTACGTACATGAAGGCAGAGAGTTTGATTTTATAAGTACAACTGATAGGAACTTGATGTTTGCCAAGAAGGGGGCTAGCCTGGTGGACAGCCACACTGAGCTGAGAGCAGGCCATGCCCCCCGACCATCAGCGAGATCCAAGAGTGTTCACCCTGCTGTGTACTATTCGCAGAGGACGAGTCTTGCTGGCCATGGAATGGGGGGCAGCGGCTTTTAGGCTTGAAGCGCCTACTAGAAGGATTTGGCTATTGGTCTCCCTGGCAGCAGCGCTACCTATCTGGTTGGTCTGGTTTATGTGAGGGAGTGGATAGAAACCTATCAGTTGTACTTACTATATGTCACCCCGACCTGTCGGGGTGCGGATCTCTACCAAAGGACGTAACGATGGCATATGGAGTCCGTCTGCATATCTGGGGGGAGCGGGCCTGCTTTACGCGGCCCGAGATGAAGGTCGAGCGTGTCTCCTATGATGTGATCACACCGTCTGCGGTACGAGGCATTCTGGAGGCGATTCACTGGAAGCCGGCAATTCGCTGGTGCGTGGATCGTATCCATGTGTTGAAACCGATCCGTTTCGAGTCGCTGCGCCGTAACGAAGTGGCGGGAAAACTGCCCGCTTCTACTGTCTCCAAGGCAATGAAGGCGGGGCGTGTTGACGATGTGGCCTACTACGTCGACCAGAACCGCCAACAGCGCGCTGCCACGATATTGCGTGATGTCGGCTATGTCATCGAGGCTCACTTCGAGTTCACCTCGCGTGCCGACGAGAGCGATACGCCCGGTAAGCACCTGGATATCTTCAATCGCCGTGCCCGGCAGGGGCAGTGCTTCCACATGCCATGCTTGGGTACGCGAGAGTTTCCGGCTGCATTTGCCCTGGTTGAAACCGAAGGTGACATGCCATGGGTCGATCCACAGCTGAACGGTGAGCGCGATCTCGGCTTCATGCTGCACGATATCGACTTCGCTAACGGCAAGACGCCGCGCTTCTTTCGCGCCCGAATGCAGGATGGCGTGATCGAGGTGCCGTCTTTCGAGGAGGCGCTGGCATGATTCTTACGGCTCTCAATGACTACTATCATCGGCTAGCGGAAGAAAAGAAGGTGCCGCTCCCGGGTTTCAGCAGTGAGAAAGTCAGTTTCTGTCTGGTGTTTTCCCAAGATGGAAAGCCGTTACAGATCATCGATCTGCGCGATACCTCTGGTAAGAAACCACGGCCAAGCTCTTTTCAGGTGCCTGTGGATAAGGGGCGTACCTCGGGCATCCACGCTTATCCTCTGTGGGACAAGACCGCCTATGCCCTTGGTGTGACTGCTAATGAAAGTAAGCGACTGGCCGATGAGCATGTGGCATTCAAGGCCCGCCAGTTGTCGCTGTTCGGCGAGAGCGATGATCCTAACCTGAGCGCCTTTCTGAGGTTGCTTGACCAATGGGAGCCGGAGAAGCTCTCTGAGTTACCTGGATATAGCGAAGATATCTTGGACGCTAATATAATATTCCGGCTCGATGGCCAGCGGCAGTACCTGCATGAGAATTGGGAAGCGCGCCGGCTATGGGGTGCCGCTCTTGAAAGTGGCGCAGGGGTATCAGGGCAGTGCCTTATAACTGGTCATATTGCCCCCTTGGGGACCGATCACCCTAAGATTAAAGGCGTTAAGGGCTCTCAGTCATCAGGGGCTTCTCTTGTTTCATTCAATAGCTCTGCTTATGAATCATATGGCAATAAGGGGCAGAGCAATGCTTCGGTTTGTAAGTCAGCTATCTTTGGCTATTCGACAGCGCTGAATTACTTGCTGCGAGGTGATGCTGACAATCACCAGCGCTTGCAGATCGGTGATGCAACGGTGGTGTTCTGGGCCAAAGCCAGGGATAGGGCGCATGCCGAGGCAGCCGAGGGCTTTTTCGCCATGCTCAACGAGCCGCCCAGCGATGAGCAGGAGGCCGCCAAACTAGGCACCCTGATGCAACAGGTTTCAGAGGGGCGCATCCTGTCAGAGCTTGATCCGATGCTGGAAGCGGATACCCAGTTTTTCGTACTGGGATTGGCACCCAACGCGGCGCGCCTATCGGTGCGCTTCTGGTATGTCGACAGCCTAGAGCACTTGGCGCAGCACTATGCCCACCATCACCAAGACATGTCGCTAGAGCCTTCCCCTTGGAAAGGCATAACGCCGGGAGCGTGGCGGCTTGCTCTGCAGACGGCACCTATTCATGGCGATAGGCCGAAGTCTGAGGATGTGCTGCCGCAGCTCGCAGGGGAGCTGGTACGCTCCATTCTGACGGGATCACGCTACCCACGATCTTTACTTAATAACATCGTTATGCGGTTTCGCAATGACGGCAAGGTCAGCGGTATTCGCGTCGCACTTTGTAAGGCGGTGCTCGCGCGCGAGGCCCGCCTTGCGATGCATTCGAACTTGACCACTCAGGAGGTGCCCGTGAGTCTCGATCCTCATTCCACCCACCCCGGCTATTTGCTGGGCAGGCTATTCGCCGAGTTGGAAAGCGCTCAGCGCGGCGCGCTCGGTAACGAGGTGAATGCCACCATTCGTGATCGCTATTACGGTGCCGCCTCGGCAACGCCGGCCAGTGTGTTTCCCATGCTGTTGCGTAATGTGCAGCATCACTTGTCGAGCATGCGCAAGAAGGACAAGGGAGGGCTGGCGCATAAAATAGAAGAAGAGATCGCTACCATCATCGATGGTCTGGGAGAGAAGTTTCCAAGGAGCCTGCGTATTGAGGATCAAGGGCGTTTCGCAATTGGTTATTACCACCAGTCGAAAGCGCGATTCCGGAAAAAGGCTGAAAATGATGAAGTCTCGGGATGAAAGTGGTTTACAAAATCACCTACCCGAACGGAAAAATTTATATTGGCAAGGACTTGACTGACAGTATTAATTATTTTGGTAGTGCCAGTGGTGAGTTGATTGCGAGAGACTTCAGCCGTGAGCAGAGGCGTGACTTTACGATTCGCAAGGAAATTATTTGGGAATCAGAAGGTGCGAGTGATCGCGAGGTGAGTGCCAAGGAAGTCGAGATGATTCGAGCCTATCGCTCCAATGATCCTGATATCGGATACAACCGCTGGCCGGCACTAAAGAAAGCTATTCAGGGAGATACACAATGACTGCCATCGCCAACCGTTACGAATTTGTGCTGCTGTTTGATGTCACCAACGGCAATCCCAACGGCGATCCCGATGCCGGAAACCTGCCGAGGCTTGATCCGGAGACCAACCAGGGCCTAGTGACCGATGTCTGCCTCAAGCGAAAGATCCGCAACTACGTCGCCCTGGAGAAGGAAGAAGATGCCGGCTACGCCATCTATATGCAAGAGAAGTCGGTGCTCAACAACCAGCACAAGAAAGCCTATGATGCGCTCGACATCAAGCCCGAGGCCAAGAAGCTGCCGAAGGATCAGGCCAAGGCGCGCGAGCTGACCGCCTGGATGTGCCAGAACTTCTTCGATGTGCGCACCTTCGGCGCGGTGATGACCACCGAGGTCAACTCCGGCCAGGTGCGTGGCCCGGTGCAGATGGCCTTTGCCAGCTCCATTGACCCGGTGGTGCCGATGGAGGTCTCGATCACCCGCATGGCGGTCACCAACGAGCGCGACCTCGAGAAGGAGCGCACCATGGGCCGCAAGCACATCATCCCCTATGGCCTCTATCGTGCGCACGGTTACATATCGGCCAAGCTCGCCGAGCGCACCGGTTTCTCGAATGACGATCTCGAGCTGCTGTGGCGTGCGCTGGTCAATATGTTCGAACATGACCGCTCCGCCGCGCGGGGCGAGATGTCGGCACGCAAGCTAATCGTCTTCAAGCATGACCACCCGATGGGCAATGCCCCGGCGCACCGGCTGTTCGACAGCGTGAAAGTCCAGCGTGTCGAAGGCGAGGAAGATACGCCGGCTCGTCACTACAGCGACTATCGCGTTTCCATCGATGCCGAGGCCTTGCCGGCCGGTGTCAGCGTCGACGAGAAACTGTAGGCGAATGGTATGGAGGATGATGCTCGTCTGATCCCGCTTTCGGCACTACAGCATATGCTGTTCTGTCCGCGCCAGTGCGCGCTGATCCATCTCGAACAGCAGTGGGCGGAAAATCGCTACACGGCGGAAGGGCGCATCTTGCATGAGCGCGCCGATAATCTGGGCCATGAGCGTCGACGGGGCATCCATACCGCCATGGCACTTCCACTGGCCAGTGAAGTGCTGGGACTGACCGGGGTTGCCGATGTGGTGGAGTTCGATGAATCCCGGCATCCTCACGTGGTGAGGCCCATCGAATACAAGCGTGGTCGGCCCAAGGCACATCGTGCCGATGAGGTGCAGTTGTGTGCTCAAGCACTCTGCCTGGAGGAGATGCTGGATGTCTCGATCGAGCAGGGCGCGCTCTACTACGGCAAGACACGGCGGCGAAAGACCGTCGCCTTCGACGAAGAGCTGCGGGCACTGACCTTGCGAGTCATCACAGAGACACGTGCCCTCTTCGATAGCAACCACACGCCATCCGCCACCTACGAGCCCAAGCGCTGCGACCACTGCTCGCTGATCGATGCCTGCCAACCGCAAGTAATGGGCAAGCAACGCTCGGCAGGCCGCTGGTTGGCGCGTCAAATTCAATTTCTGGATGAGTGAGTAGCATGCGCCGTCAGCTCAATACGCTCTACATCACCACCGAAGGAGCCTGGCTCAGAAAAGATGGGGCCAACGTGGTCATGAACGTCGAGGGTAAGGAGCGAGCACGACTGCCCATCCATATGCTCGAGTCACTGGTGTGTTTCGGCAGGGTGCTGGTATCGCCGCCGCTGATGGGGTTCTGTGCTGAGCAGGGGGTTACCATCACTCACTTGTCGCCCAATGGTAAGTTCCTCGCACGTATTGAGGGGCCGGTATCCGGCAACGTGCTGTTGAGGCGTACCCAGTACCGCACCAGCGATGACGAAGTCGAGTGTGCTGCCATCGTTCGTGGCGTATTGATCGGCAAGGTACATAATCAGCGAGTGGTAATCTCCAGGGGGCTGCGTGACTACGGCAGCAAGCTGGCCCCGGCCGAGCGAGAAGGGTTGGAAAGGGCGTGCACTCGCCTGAGCAGAATCGCACGTGACCTGCTGCGAGAACCTCTGACCAATGGATTGCGAGGCCTTGAAGGGGAGGCTGCGCAAGTCTATTTCAGCGTCTTCGATAGTCTCATCCGTCATGATGGCGAAGCCTTTCGTTTCACCGGCCGCAACCGCCGCCCACCGCGTGATCGCATCAATGCGCTGCTGTCCTTTCTCTATACGCTGCTGACCCACGACTGCCGTTCGGCGCTGGAAAGCGTTGGACTGGACCCTGCAGTAGGGTTCCTGCACCGCGACCGGCCCGGGCGGCCCAGCTTGGCACTCGACCTGGCTGAAGAGTTCAGACCGCTGTTGGGTGACCGGTTGGCGCTGTCTCTGGTCAATCGTCGCCAGCTTCGGGAAAAGGATTTCACGGTTGCTGAAAGTGGCGGCGTGGTGCTGACTGACGATGCGCGCAAGACGGTGCTGACTGCCTATCAGGAGCGGAAGCGTGAAGAGCTCAACCATGCCTTTATTGGCGAGAAGGCGCCAATAGGCATGCTGCCGATTCTGCAGGCGCAATTACTGGCGCGCTATCTGCGCGGTGATTTGGATACCTATCCACCCTTCCTGTGGAAATGATCTGGTAAGGAGAGCGCAGCGATTATAGGGCGACAATTACTCTGGCCGGCCGACGACAACTATTGTGGCCGGTTGCCCTAAGCTTGACCGCTTGTCCCGACCCACCAGGGAGCCGGTATGGCGGTCACCAGCCAACAGGTCACGCTCTATATGTCGCAACGCCAACAAGGCCAGACCCAGGAGGTCGCCGCCGCCAAGGCCGGCCTCTCCGTCAGAACCGCTCGCCGCCTCGAACGCCGGGCCGAGTCCTCTGAGCTGCCGGCACCACGGCACTGGCGAACCCGATCCGACCCCTTCGCCGATGTGTGGGAGACCACGCTCGTCCCCCAGTTGGCCGCTGCCCCGGGCTTGCAGGCACTGACCCTGCTGGAGTGGCTGCAGGAGCAGCACCCCGGCCAGTATCCGGACAGCCTGCTGCGCACCCTGCAGCGCCGGGTCAAGGGCTGGCGGGCCGCGCATGGCCCGGAGAAAGAGGTAATGTTCCCGCAAACCCATGGCCCCGGGCTGCGCGGCCTCTCCGACTTCACCGAGCTCAAGGGGATTGTCATTACCGTGGCAGGGGAGCTGCTTGATCACCGGCTCTACCACTTCCGCCTGGCCTACAGCGGCTGGTGTTATGTCCGGGTGGTGCTCGGTGGCGAGAGCTACCCCGCGCTGGCTGAAGGCCTGACCCGTGCGCTGGAGCGGCTTGGCGGTGTCCCCGCGGAGCACCGCACCGACAGCTTGTCGGCGGCCTTCCGCAACCTCGGCCGGGAGGCGGAAGCCGACCTCACCGAGCGTTATGCTGCCCTGTGCGCTCACTACGGCATGACGGCCACCCGTAATAACCCAGGGCGCGGCCATGAAAACGCCAGCATCGAGTCGCCGCATGGCCACTTCAAGCGGCGTCTGCAACAGCGCCTGACGCTGCGCGGCTCCCACGACTTCGCTAGCCTCGATGACTACCAGGCCTTCCTCGATGAGGTGACCACCGCGATCAACCGCCGCAACGCGGCCCGGATCACCGTCGAGCGTGGCGCGCTGCAGCCACTGCCCAGCCGGCCCGGTACCGACTACAGCGAGGTGACGGTGCGCGTCACTACCTCCAGCACCATCCAGGTGCGCAAGGTGCTCTACTCGGTGCCGTCCCGGCTGATCGGCGAGAACCTGCGGGTGCACCTTTACGATGATCGCTTGGTGCTGCATCACGCACAGCAAGCATTGCTGACGCTGAGGCGGCTGCATGCCACGCCGGAAAGCGGCCGGTTGCGGGTCATCGATTACCGCCATGTGATCGGCTGGCTGGTCCGCAAGCCCCGGGCGCTGGCGGGGCTGACGTTCCGCGACGACCTGCTGCCGAGTGCGGAGTGGCGCGAGCTGTACGCCCGGCTGACCGCCGCCTTGCCGGTCGCCGAGGCCTGCAAGCGCATCGTTGGCGCTCTGGCGTTGGCCGCCGAGCAGGACCAGGCCGAGGCGATCGCCAGTTACTGGCTGGGCGCCCTGGCGCGCGGGAAGAGCCCGACGCTGGCCGAGCTCCAGGCCCGCTTCGCCGCCACGCCGAGCGCCACGCTGGTTTTCCCCCAGGTGACTCAGCATGACATCGCCAGCTACAACCATCTGGTGCCCAGCGTGCCGACCACAGAGGTGTGCTGCCATGCCTGATGCCCAGACGCTGCCGCTGCTACTGCGACAGCTCCGCCTGCCCACCATGGCCGCCTGCTGGCCCCAGCTGGAAACCCGCGCCCGAGCCGAAAACTGGAGCCTGCCACAAACACTGGCCGCCCTATGCGAGCACGAGCTGGCCGAGCGTGAGCGACGCCGGCTGGCCCGGCACCTCAAGGAGGCCCGGCTGCCGGTGGGCAAGACGCTGGAGTCCTTCGAGTTCGACGCCATCGCGGCCGAGCAGCGCCGGCAACTGAGCGCCTTGGCCGGCGACACGCAGTGGGTCGACCAGGCTCACAACCTGCTGCTGTTTGGGCCCTCCGGCGTCGGCAAGAGCCACGTGGCGGCCGGGCTCGGGCATACGCTGGTCGACCAGGGTTACCGGGTGCGCTACGCCACCGCCTCAAGCCTGGTCCAGGAGCTCCAGGCTGCCAAGCAGGCACTGCGCCTGAGCGACGCCCTGATCAAGCTCGACAAGTACGCCGTGCTGGTGATCGACGATATCGGCTACGTCCAACGCAGCGAGGCCGAGACGTCAGTGCTGTTCGAGCTGATCGCCCATCGCTACGAGTCGGCCAGCCTGATCATCACCGCCAACCAGCCGTTCAGCGCCTGGGACAGTATCTTCCCCGACAGCATGATGGCAGTGGCCGCCATCGACCGGTTGGTGCACCACGCCACGCTGATGGAGCTGAGCGGGGAGAGCTACCGTAAGCGTGCTTATCAACGACAATTACAAGGAGGAAAAGCTGGGTCGTCGGACTGACGACAACTACCCACCCAACCGGCCATTTTAATTGTCGCCAAGCGGCCAAAGTAGTTGACGTCGCATACAGCGATGATGGTTTTGGTCAGCTACGATGTCAGCACCTCATCCGAAGGTGGTGAGGGTCGGCTGCGTCGCGTCGCGAAGGCCTGCCGTGATGTTGGGCAACGAGTGCAGTTCTCGGTATTCGAGATCGAGGTCGACCCCGACCAATGGGTGCGTCTGCGACAGCGGTTGATCGACCTGATCGACGATGAAGTCGATAGCCTGCGCTTCTATTTCCTGGGCAGGAACTGGAAGAATCGAATCGAGCATATCGGCGCCAAGCCTGCCTTGGATATGAACGGGCCGCTCGTTTTCTGATTTCCCTAGTCTTGCGAACCCCTAGCGTCCGGCGCTTTCCCGGTGGGTTCGCAGCTCTTTAAGAACATGATTTTGAGAGATTTTTAGATTTATCGACCGATTGAAGGGTGCTTCTCCTGCGTTACTTTGGCAGTTTCGCAAGATGCTGCCTATTTTGATCGGCATTTCAATGCGTTATAAAGGAACAGTCGCGCCCCGCCCGGGGCGCGCGGATAGAAACCAGCATGAAGATCGACCAATCCCACCACCACCTCGCCGTCGCGCCCCGCCCGGGGCGCGCGGATAGAAACCACGAGCACATTGGTATGCAGTGCCCTGAATGCGAGGTCGCGCCCCGCCCGGGGCGCGCGGATAGAAACGACGTACAAATACCACCGCTGGGCGCGGTGGATGGTGTCGCGCCCCGCCCGGGGCGCGCGGATAGAAACAGCGAGACCGAGCGGCTCAGCCACTCCGCTGAGGATAGTCGCGCCCCGCCCGGGGCGCGCGGATAGAAACACCCTCAGCTCGCTGACCGCAGCGATCAACGAGGTGGTCGCGCCCCGCCCGGGGCGCGCGGATAGAAACCTGCCCCCTCGGCGTGTACGCCTCCAGCACCGGGTCGCGCCCCGCCCGGGGCGCGCGGATAGAAACTCCTCGGGCATCTCGCCCCGGGCCACGTAGTGAACGTCGCGCCCCGCCCGGGGCGCGCGGATAGAAACGGCTCCTTGCGGTTGTGCATCAGGCGCAGGATGGGGTCGCGCCCCGCCCGGGGCGCGCGGATAGAAACCTCGCCCGCCTCAAGGCCATAGCACGCGCCGAGGCGTCGCGCCCCGCCCGGGGCGCGCGGATAGAAACTCATGGAGGTCGCCATGTCACTCCGACGAGACTGGTCGCGCCCCGCCCGGGGCGCGCGGATAGAAACGGCACGTAGTCCACCTCGTTGATCGCTGCGGTCAGGTCGCGCCCCGCCCGGGGCGCGCGGATAGAAACAGGACGTTGCTGGCGCGGATCACGTCGTTCATAGCGTCGCGCCCCGCCCGGGGCGCGCGGATAGAAACCCAAAAACAGGCAATGGTGGCGGAGCTTTTCGGAGAGTCGCGCCCCGCCCGGGGCGCGCGGATAGAAACTCTGGCGTTGCGTGCAGGAGCGTGGTCCCGCAGTCGTCGCGCCCCGCCCGGGGCGCGCGGATAGAAACTCCTCTTCCAGTGGCTCCACCTCCACCTCTCCCAGTCGCGCCCCGCCCGGGGCGCGCGGATAGAAACATGTTGTGCCCGGTGGCGTTGCCGCTCTCGGCGAGTCGCGCCCCGCCCGGGGCGCGCGGATAGAAACACCGCCATGACCTTCACCGCCAGCAAGACCTTCAAGACGTCGCGCCCCGCCCGGGGCGCGCGGATAGAAACTTGTCTCGCCACTGCTTGCCTACGGCCAGTCGCGTCGCGCCCCGCCCGGGGCGCGCGGATAGAAACTTGGCGGGGTTCAGGCTGATGCCGATGGCGGCGATGTCGCGCCCCGCCCGGGGCGCGCGGATAGAAACCGGTGCGGGCTGGGCGGCCTTGAGCTGCTCGCCGGTCGCGCCCCGCCCGGGGCGCGCGGATAGAAACCACTGCGGCCACATCGCCGACACGATGCCGCTGGTCGCGCCCCGCCCGGGGCGCGCGGATAGAAACCCGCTGCAGATGCTCACCCCGCTGGAAACCCAGCGTCGCGCCCCGCCCGGGGCGCGCGGATAGAAACAGCGCCAGCACGGTGCCGGCAGGAAGGTTGCCGGGTCGCGCCCCGCCCGGGGCGCGCGGATAGAAACACACTGGATGCCGCTCCCGGCGCCGCCCCACACCGGTCGCGCCCCGCCCGGGGCGCGCGGATAGAAACGACCGCATCCCGCGCCTGATGGGCCGCGCCGCCATGTCGCGCCCCGCCCGGGGCGCGCGGATAGAAACGCATAGGGCCCCAGAGCAATGGAGTATGGGGTGGGTCGCGCCCCGCCCGGGGCGCGCGGATAGAAACGCATGCCCGGGCGCATCCGGCAGCCCGTGCTCTGGTCGCGCCCCGCCCGGGGCGCGCGGATAGAAACGCAACGACTACCGCGCCACCAGCCGCTACGCCAAGGTCGCGCCCCGCCCGGGGCGCGCGGATAGAAACACTCGCCAGAAGAACAAGGGCGAGATCTACGCCAAGTCGCGCCCCGCCCGGGGCGCGCGGATAGAAACCCCAATAGTGAAGGCCGGACACCCTATCGCCGCCAAGTCGCGCCCCGCCCGGGGCGCGCGGATAGAAACCAAGTGCCGTTAATTAAGTGCTCATCTTTTTTATCGTCGCGCCCCGCCCGGGGCGCGCGGATAGAAACTGCCAGCCGGGCATCATCGCCAAGTTGTAGAACACGTCGCGCCCCGCCCGGGGCGCGCGGATAGAAACGATCCGCACTGCCTGCTGATCGCCGCCCAGCGCTGTCGCGCCCCGCCCGGGGCGCGCGGATAGAAACTTGAACTCAAGGGCGGTACCGAAGAAGCGCTTGGCGTCGCGCCCCGCCCGGGGCGCGCGGATAGAAACCATATCACCAGGTGCTGGTTGTCGTGGTCGGTCGTCGCGCCCCGCCCGGGGCGCGCGGATAGAAACAAACGCGGCGCCGTTGCAGTCCATGTAGTAGATCGGCGTCGCGCCCCGCCCGGGGCGCGCGGATAGAAACCAGCCGGGCGGTGCGGGCCGGTGCCGGCATACGGGTCGCGCCCCGCCCGGGGCGCGCGGATAGAAACTTCAAGGATTTGCCCGAAGGCGAGCAGCCCAAGTGGTCGCGCCCCGCCCGGGGCGCGCGGATAGAAACGCCGGAGAGGTCTTCGGTGTAGTCGGCGCACCAGGGTCGCGCCCCGCCCGGGGCGCGCGGATAGAAACACCCACCAGATCGTGAGGCGTGGCTTGTCCCGCGGGTCGCGCCCCGCCCGGGGCGCGCGGATAGAAACGTTTATGGCTATCCATACAGGGCCATTCAGGCCGTCGCGCCCCGCCCGGGGCGCGCGGATAGAAACGACCACCACCACGTCGATGCTGTCGATCAGCAGGATGTCGCGCCCCGCCCGGGGCGCGCGGATAGAAACCAGCCTGTCGCCGAGGATCACCGCAATGCGGTCGGGGTCGCGCCCCGCCCGGGGCGCGCGGATAGAAACACGTAGAGGCCCGCGTGCGCATGCCGCCGCGCCGTGTCGCGCCCCGCCCGGGGCGCGCGGATAGAAACTGCCGTCACGCATCAGGTAGATGGGCAGCCGTGTAGCGTCGCGCCCCGCCCGGGGCGCGCGGATAGAAACCTTCGCCGGGCACCTGGATGGTGACTTCGACGGTGGTCGCGCCCCGCCCGGGGCGCGCGGATAGAAACAGCGAGGCTTACATCGAGGTCGAGCGGAAGAACGGGTCGCGCCCCGCCCGGGGCGCGCGGATAGAAACCGCCAGGCGTTTGACGGCCTCGCCACCGACAGCGAGGTCGCGCCCCGCCCGGGGCGCGCGGATAGAAACTAGCCAATGGCGAGTGCCGTCTGTGCGGTAGACGCGGGTCGCGCCCCGCCCGGGGCGCGCGGATAGAAACCAGCCTGTCGCCGAGGATCACCGCAATGCGGTCGGGGTCGCGCCCCGCCCGGGGCGCGCGGATAGAAACTGAACACCATCAAAAGCAACGCCATCCATGTAAGGTCGCGCCCCGCCCGGGGCGCGCGGATAGAAACAGACCTACCAACAAGAATTTAGAAACCTTGCTGATGGTCGCGCCCCGCCCGGGGCGCGCGGATAGAAACACCGAGGTGAGCATGACGGTAACGGCGCCGTCGCGTCGCGCCCCGCCCGGGGCGCGCGGATAGAAACGAGCGCTTCTGCATGTGTGAAATGACTTCCGGCGTCGCGGCCCGCACGGGTCGTGCGGATAGAAGCGAGCAGGCTTGGGGTCGAAGGTACGAGAGCGCAGTCGTAGTGGTTCGCATGCTTTTGAACTGCCGCACACGCAGCTTAGAAAGTCGAAGACGACATGGGCTTCATCGAACTGGCGTAAGCGAGCTGCTCCCCGCAGGCGCGGGGCGTAACCAAAAGCCCCTGTGATCCGTGGCTGATTCTCAACGTGACTGAAAAATCACTCTGGGGCCAGAGGTACTGCCCGGCAAAGAGTGCCCGTAAAGAGTCTGGCGGCATTCACTAACGCAAGAAATACAGAAGCGGTGCCAACCGAGCCATGAAGCTTCATCGCCGGTGCAGGCAAGCAAGATTTGACGTTGAGGCCTCTGCGCTACGGGTCAGTAGCGCAGCGCGATGCCCAGCTGGCTTGGCCCCACCAGCAGGGCGTACTCACCTTCGAGGTGCAGGTCGCCTACGGAGGCGCTGACCGGCTGGAAGCGGTTGATGGCGGCGGTGGCCTGGCGTGGCTGAGTCTGCAGCTGCAACTCGTTGATCAGCATGCCGGTGGCGAAGTTGATGGCGCCGTCGCGTTCGCGGCCGTCGCCCACGGCGATCAGTAGCCCTGCCGCCGTGTTGATGGCCAGTGAGCCGAGCCGTGCCTCCCAGCTGCGGCTGCGCTGCTCCTCCGCGGCCACGGCCTCGAGCAGCGCTCGAGCGCCTTCTATATCGTCCGGTTCGCCGGCCATAAGCTCGCGGTAGGCGGCCGAGTGGGGCTGGCGGTCGAGGAACATGCCGCCCAGGGCGAGGGCCGATTTCACCACGCCGACGCGGGCGTCGTAGCGGTCGTCGCGGCTGCTCGACTCGCTGGCCTGCCAGGCGTTGAGCGCTAGGCTACCGGCATAGATCGTCGTCCAGCCCGCCTGCCAGTAGCCGGCATGACGGGCACCGTCGGCCAGGGCCGAATCAACGGCCTGCCATTCGGCATCAGGGCCCTGGGCCAGGGCGGGCAGCGGCAGCAGCAGGCCGGCCAGGCAGACGGCGGCGCAGCGGCGGATCGAGGCGGGCAGCGGCATGGTTATCTCCAGGAGCGGCAATGACCACAGACTAGCACCGTGGAGGGCTCAGGTCTGTCGCCCTACAGCCCCAGGGCGTGGCGCATCACCTGGCGCTTGGCGCCGGCCAGCCGCTCGGCCACGGAGAGCCCGGCACCGCCGGCATGACGCAGCGGGGCGGCGCCGGTGAAGACATGGTGGAAGGTCTCCATGGCGGCGATCATCGCCAGGGTCTGGGGGCGGCGCTCGCGGGCATAGCCGGCCAGCGGCTGGCGGCCGCCCGGATCGTCCTCGGCCTGGAAGGCGGCGATCACCCGGCGGCTCAGCGCCTCGGCATCCTGCAGCCCCAGGTTGAGGCCCTGGCCGGCCAGGGGGTGGATGACGTGGGCGGCGTCGCCCACCAGGGCCAGGCGCTGGCGCACATAGCGCTCGGCGTGGCGGCGGCGGATGGGGAAGCTGCCGCGGCCGGTGATGCCCTCGATGCCGCCCAGGCGGCTGGGAAATGCCGCCTCGATGGCCTGGCGCAGGGCGTCGTCATCCAGGGCCTCCCGGGCGAGGGTGGCCTCGGGGCTGCCGTACCATACCAGGGAGGCATGGTGGCCGGGCAGCGGCAGCATCGCCTGGGGGCCGGCGGGGGTGAAGCGCTGCCAGCTGACGTCCTGCTGGGGCAGGCGTGTCTCCACGTTCACGATCAGCGCGCGCTGGTGGTAGTCCTGGTCCCGGGTCTCGATGCCGGCCAGCTCGCGAATCCGCGAGCCCGCGCCGTCGGCGCCCACCACCAGGCGGGCGGCCAGCATCCGGCCGCTGTCGAGCTCCAGCAGGCTCCGGTGGCCCCCTGGCACCCAGGCCACCGGGCCCGTCCGGCAGAGCGTCGTGACCGTGGGCAGCTCGGCCAGCCGCTGCCACAGGGCGCGGCGAATCACCCGGTTCTCGACGAAGTGGCCGAAGTTGTCCACACCCAGTTCAGCGGCGCTGAAGTGGATATGGTGCCGCTCCTCCTCGTCGCTGGCCTCGATATGGAGAAAGGGGCAGCGGCGAGCCGCGGGAATGAAATCCCAGGCACCCACGGCCTCCAGCAGCTGCCGGGAAGCGAGGTTCAGCGACGAGACGCGCAGGTCGAAGGGGGCGTCGTCGGCCACCGCCGCGGGCGGGTCGCCGCCCTCCACCAGGGCCACCGAGAGGCCGGCCTGGCCCAGCGCCGCCGCCACGGCGGCACCGACCATGCCGCCCCCCGCGATAATGACATCCAGGGTCTCATCCATTGCTGCTCTCCTCAGTTGGGGTCTGCCCGGGCGGTGGTATTGGGCCCAAGGTGGCCCAGTCGTCATCAAAGTGTCATATAGTGGCGCTACGTTGCGCGCACTGACATGGATTTGTCACCAAAGCGTCACGAAGGGATCGTTCACCAAACACGGCAGACCGCTCATGTCGAATCTCGGACCTTCAACCGATCGTCCTGCACTCGCCCGTCAGGCCACTCAAGAGGTGCCCGCCTGGCTGCGAGGCATCTACGCTGGCCTGTGCCTGTACCTGTTCCTGGCCGCCCTCAACGTGCTGGGCTCGGGCCTGGGTACCTTTGGCGGGGCCAGCGATATGCTGACCCGGGCCTTCGCCTATGGCGAGAACCCCTTCATTGCCCTGATGGCCGGCGTGCTGGTCACCATGGTGGTGCAGAGCTCCTCCTTCACCTCGGCGCTGATCGTCACCCTGGTGGCCAGCGGCGAGATGACCCTGGGCACTGCGGTCTTCGCCATCATGGGGGCCAATATCGGCACCGCAGTGACCGGGGTGATCGTGGCCCTGGCCAACGTGCGCATCAAGCGCAACTTCCGGCGCTCCTTCACTGCGGCCATGATGCACGACTTCTTCAATATCCTAACCGTGCTGATCGTCTTTCCCCTGGAGTGGTTCACCGGCATGTTCCACGAGGCGGGGCGCGGCATCTTCTCGCGCCTGGCCGGCTGGCTCGCCGAGCTGATCGGCCTGGAGGAGGTCGCGCGCCCCAACAGCCCGATCAAGGTGATCACCGCGCCCATCGTGGACAGCGCCAACTGGATCGGCGCCGCCCTGATGCCGAGCCCGGCATCGGCCGGTCTGCTGACGGCCGGCATCGGCCTCGCGCTGATGTTCACCGCCCTGGTGTTCATGGTCCAGAACCTGCGCGGCGCCCTGCTGCGCCATATGGACGGCCTGTTTCGCACCTACTTCTTCCGCACCGACGCCCGGGCCTATGGGGTGGGGGTGGTCTCCACCGTGCTGGTGCAGTCGAGCTCCATTACCAGTAGCCTGATGGTGCCCCTGGCCGGTGCCGGGGTGGTGCGCCTGCGGCGAGTGCTACCCTTCATGATGGGCGCCAACCTGGGCACCACCGTGACCAGCGTGCTGGCGGCCACCGCCAATCCCGTCGCCGCGGCGATGACGGTGGCGCTGTTCCATGTCATCTTCAACCTGACCGGCACCCTCGTCTGGTGGCCGCTGCGGGTCATTCCGCTGCGCATAGCCACCTGGTACGGGCGGCTGGCCGGCAAGCAGATACGTTACGCCTTCCTGTTCCTGATCGGCGTATTCCTGGTGGTGCCGCTGGTCGGCATCACCATCACCGAACTGTTCATGCGCCTGCGCTGAGCGCGGCCAACCGGGAGGTTCCCCATGTTCAAACAGCTCTATAGCGCGCTCACCTCGGAAAACAGCATCGACGAGGCCTACGCCGACCTGACCCGGATGCTGGAGCACGGCGCCTGGATGTTCGCCCGCGCCAACGAGGTGCTCTACAGCACCGTGCCCGCCGAGGAGGTGCGTCAGCCGCTCTATCAGCGCGATGGCGCCGTCAACGAGCTGGAGCGCTCCATCCGCCGCAAGGTGCTGCGTCACCTGACCGTCAACCCGGGCCATGACGTGGCGATCTGCCTGGCGCTGATGAGCGTGGCCAAGGACGCCGAGCGCATCGGCGACTACTGCAAGAACGTCTTCGAGGTCGGCGTCTTCTACAGCGAAGGCTTTCACGTGGAGCGCTACCAGCAGCCCCTGGACGAGGCAGCCGAGCGCCTGAACGGCCTGTTCAAGGAGTTGATCGCTGCCACCCGCGACTCCGACGAGGCCAGGGCCCACCGCGTGATCAGCGCCGCACGCGAGATCCGCGGGCGCTGTGACGGGCTGATCGAGGCGCTGCTGCGCGAGGAGCAGGCCATCGAGTTCCACGAGGCGGTGGCCTACTCCCTGCTGGCCCGCCACTACAAGCGGGTCGCCTCTCACCTGGCCAATATCGCCACCGCGGTCACCGGCCGGCTGGAGGACCTGGACTTCCCCAGCGAGGCCGACGACCGCGCCCTGGACTGAGGCCCTCGCCCCGGCGACTCGCCTCTGACAGCGAGAACCCCGCGCCAGCGTGAGCCGGCGCGGGGTTCTTCGTGCTGCCAGGGCGTGCCTCAGGCCTGCTCGAACTCCTCGGTGTCCACCTCGGCCTGCTGCGCCTCGCCGTAGCGGGCGCCGGCGATGCGCTCCGGGGCCAGGAGGGCGTCGAGCCGCGCCACCGTGGTGGCTTCCAGGCGCAGCCCCTCGGCGGCCAGGTTCTCGCGCATATGGGCCACGGAGCAGGTGCCGGGGATCGGCAGGATGTCCTCCCCCTTGGCCCTTAGCCAGCCCAGGGCCAGCTGGCCGCTGCTGACCTCGAGCTCCCGGGCCACGGCCTCGAACTCGGCCAGCAGCGCCAGGTTACGAGGCAGGTGCTCGTCGCTGAAGCGCGGCATGCCGCGGCGCATGTCGCCCTCCGCCAGGCGCTCGCGCTGCCTGACGGCCCCGGTCAGGAAACCCCGCCCCAGGGGGCTGAAGGCCACGAAGAGCGTCTCCGCCTCGCGGCACGCCTCGAGCACCGCGATCTCGGGGTTGCGGGTCCAGAGCGAATACTCCGACTGTACCGCGGCGATGGGGTGCTCGGCCCGGGCGCGTCTCAGCGTCTGAGCCGAGACTTCGGAGAGGCCGACGGCGCCGATCTTGCCCTCTTCCACCAGCCGCCCGAGCTCGCCCACGCTCTCCTCGATGGGCACCTGACGGTCCCAGCGGTGCAGGTAGTAGAGGTCGATATGGTCGGTCTGCAGGCGCGCCAGGCTCTCCTCGCACTGGCGGCGCAGGGTAGCCGGGCGGCCGTCGATCACCTTCCTGCCCTGCTCGGGGTCCATGGCCATGCCGCACTTGCTGGCCAGCAGCAGCTCGCCGCGCTTGGCCGAGAGGGCCTTGCCCACCAGCCGCTCGTTGGCGGTGGCGCCGTAGAGGGTGGCGGTATCGAAGTGGCGGTAGCCCATCTCGAAGGCGGCCTCCAGGGCGCGCAGCGCCTCGGCCTCCGGCACGCGCTGACCGTAGCCGTGGGAGAGGTTCATGCAGCCCAGGCCGATGGCGGGGGAGGCCAGGGCCGCGAGGCGAGAGGTCAGGGATGACATGGCGGCTCCTCGTCAGGGCTTGCGGGCGATGAACTGCACCACGCAGCCCGGGCCGGTATGGCCGCGGCCCTCCAGCACCTCGCGCTCGCACTCCCGGCTGAGCTGGATCTCCAGCTCGGCGAAGTCCGCCTCGAGCTCGGCGGCGGTGAGGGTGCGGTCTGGGGTGCCGGGGCCGCCGGTGTTGCGGCTCGCCTGCGCCGGCGTATAGGCCTCGAGAATCAGCACGCCGCCGGGCTTGAGGGCGCGGATCACCTGGCGGTGCAGGTGGGGGCGCCCCTCCGCCGGCAGGTGGCAGAAGATCGAGACCACGGCGTCATAGGACTCCGGCTCGAACTCGTGGGCGGTGAGGTCGGCGTTGAGGGTGGTCAGCGCCACGCCCTTCTCCTCGGCCAGCTGGGCGGCCTTGCGCAGGCCCACCGAGGAGGCGTCCACCGAGGTGACCCAGTGGCCGAGCCCCGCCAGGTAGACCCCGTTGCGGCCTTCGCCATCGGCCAGGCAGAGCACGCGCTTGGGCGCCTCGCCGATGAGTTCGGCCTGCTCGCGCAGGAAGTCGTTGGGCTCGGTGCCGTAGACGTAGTCATCCGTGCTGTAGCGTTCGTCCCACATGGGGGCAACTCTCCTGTTGGGGTGATCAGAGCACGAGAGTAGCAAGTTATGCCGACAAAGTGGCAGCAACATGTCGGTGTTCGGCGACGTCACGCCGGGGCCTCTCCTTGGCTTTCGTCGGGGGGGTGATGTCTGGCAAGTCGAGTTAAGGTAGAACCCTTAGCGTCCAAACGACACAGCGACACAACGACAACGCGGACATCAGGAGCGCCAGGCATGGCCACGCCTACATCATCATCGCTCGGGGCGCCTTCCCCTGGGTTTTTCTCCCCGCGCTACCGGGTGCTGCTGGCCGGGGTATTCAGCCAGCTGCTCTGCATCGGTATCGCCCGCTTCGCCTACACGCCGCTGCTGCCGGTGATGCAGCAGCAGGCCTGGCTCAGTGACGCCCAGGGCGGCTGGCTGGCCGCCCTCAACTATGCCGGCTACATGCTGGGAGCGCTTACCGCGGCCTCCATCAGCAGCCTTCGCCTCAAGGACACCCTCTACCGCCTGACCCTGCTCCTGGCGGTGCTCTCCACCGCGGGCATGGCGCTTGCCGACAGCTTCTGGCTCTGGGCGGCCATGCGCCTGGTGGCCGGCTTCTCCAGCAGCGGCGCCATGCTGCTGGCCTCGGGGCTGATCCTCCACTGGCTGATCCAGAACCGCCACCGCGGCGAGCTGGGCATCCACTTCGCCGGGGTGGGGCTCGGCATGCTGCTGGCCGCCCTGGCCGTGGAGCTGATGATGCGCTTCGCGCTGGACTGGCAGGCCCAGTGGTGGGGCTTCGCCCTGCTGGGTGTGGTGCTGCTGGTGCCTGCCTGGCGCTGGCTGCCGCGCCCCGAGAAGCCCCTGGCGGGCGGAGGCGGCGGGCAGCGCCAGGCGGAGCCGCCCAGCCGAACCTTCATGCGCCTGATGCTGGCCGCCTACTTCTGTGCCGGCTACGGCTATGTGGTCAGCGCCACCTTTATCGTCGCCATCATCGAGCGCGAGCCGCTGCTGGCCGGTGCCGGCAATTGGACCTTCGCCCTGGTGGGGCTGGCAGCGGCGCCCACCGTGATGCTGTGGGACCTGGTGGCGCGCCGCCTCGGCTATCTGGGCGCCCTGATCGCCGCCATGGCGCTGCAGGTGGTGGGCATCCTGCTGCCGGCCATGACCTCGAGCCTGGCCGGGGTGCTGCTCAGCGCCGTGCTCTATGGCGGCACCTTCCTGGGCTGCGTGAGCCTGGTGCTGACCATGGCCGGCCGGCTCTATCCCCAGAGCCCCGCCAGGATGATGGGGCGCATGACGCTCGCCTACGGGGTCGCCCAGATCGTCGCCCCGGCCCTTACCGGCATGCTGGCCGAGGCCAGCGGCCACTACGCCGTGGGCCTCTGGCTGGCCGGCGGCTTCGTGGCCCTGGGGGCCGGGCTGCTGGTCTGGCTGCGCCTGGTGGATCGCACGGCCCAGCGGCTGGACGATGAGGCGAGAGTGCCGGCGCACACCTGAGCCGCCTTACTCCTCTGGGGAGAGCGGCGGCTGCAGGTAGCGAAACATGAAGGCCAGCGCCGGCCCCAGGCTGGCCCGCCACACTCGCCAGGTGTGGCCGCCGGAGAGCACCTCCAGCGGCACCTGGCCCGGCTGGTTCTCTTCCAGGGCGGCCTGCAGCCGGCGGGCGTGGCCCACCGCATCGAAGACGTCGCGGTTGCCGGCGCTCAGGTAGAGCGGCACCACGTAGTCCTGTGTCAGGTAGCTGTCGAGATGGGCGGGATAGTTGAGCCGCTGCCAGAGGTCCGCATCGAAGCGCCCCTCCGGGGTCAGGAAGGCGGCGTGCTCCCGGGCGCTGGAGTTGGCCGGGGGCAGGGGGTAGTAGCTGGCCGGGCTCAGGGCCGCGGCGGCGGCGAACAGCTCGGGCCGCTCGAGAATGAAATTGACGGTGCCGTAGCCGCCGGCGGAGAGCCCGGCAATACCGCGCCACTCGCGCTCGGGCACCACCCGCCAGACCTCCTCCACGTGGGGCAGCAGCTCCTCGAGGAAGGCGCTGCGGGCCGGTTCGTTGTGGCCATCGACCCACCAGCTCTGGCTGCCCGGCATCACGATCAGCGCCGGCGGAATGCGCCCCTGGCGGATCATGCGGTCGGCGATCTCCTTGAGGGCGCCTCGGGTGACCCAGTCGCGGTCGCTGCCGAAGGAGCCGTGCAGCAGGTAGAGCACCGGGTATTCGAGCCCGGAGTCGTGGTATCCCTCGGGCAGGTAGAGGGTGTAGGGGTAGTCGCGCCCCAGCAGCTCCGAGTGGAAGCGGTGGTGGGACACCTGGCTGGCCAGCGCCTGGCCGGCCAGCAGCAGGAGCATCAGGATACACAGGGCAACGCCTCTGGCGGCTCTCATGATGTGGCCTCCCGTGGGTGGATGGATGCCGTTTTCCCATGAAGGGAATTCATGCTGCCTGTCGCGGTCCGACAACAGGCGTACAGGAGGCGTTCAACCCACACGAGGACCCAGGGAGCCGCGACATGCAGCGAATCGAGGAAATCTACTGGCTGCGCGCCTATGGCTGCCTGGCCGTGTTCAGTTTCCATCTCCTCGACCATCTCAACCAGCGCCTCGATACCCTGGCCACCGACCTCGCCCGCATTCCCACGGTGCTCGGCACCCCGATCTTCATCTTCATCTCGATCTTCCTGTTCTCGATGCGCTACGGGAACCGTATTCCCCGTGGCTTTCTCGGCAGCCGGGTCAAGTACGTGATGGTGCCCTACCTGGTCTACGGCCTGGCCTACTCCGTGGCGGAGTTCCTGCGCCTGCGCCTGCGCGCTGTCGGCGTGGAGGCCGGCCTCTGGGAGACCCTGCGCGAATACCTGGTCTACGCCGGCTGGCACGGCTACTTCCTGATCATCGCCGCCCAGTTCTACGCCTTCTACTGGCTCTATGGCCGCCTGCACCTGGAGCGCTGGCTGCCCGCTACCCTGTGGCTTGTGATCGGCAGCCTGATCAGCATGGGCTGGTGGGGCTTCTGGCAGTGGCGCAGCAGCCTGCCGCCCGGTTACCTGCACTGGATCGCTCCGCTGGGATGGCTCTACCTCTTCTTCCTGGCGCTGGTGCTGGTGAAGCACTATCACGCCCGGCCCGGCGAGCGCCCCGCCTGGCTCGACGCCCTGGCACGGCCGTCCTGGCTGATGGCCATGGTCGGCCTGGTGGTGCTGCTCTCCCTGCCCGGCTGGCTGGAGTACTCCTCCAAGGAGGTGTGGGTGGTTCCCCTCTTCGTGCTCTTCACCCTCTGGCTCATGGGACGCCTGCGCGGCCGGCCGGCGCCGCTGCTGGTCAGGCGCCTCAACGAGTTCTCCTTCGGCATCTACCTGGCGCATCCGATGTTCTTCAATCTGGTCGACCTCCTCGACCCCGGCCAGCGCCTGCCGCTGCCGCTCTATGCGCTGGCGCTGGCCGCGGTGGGCCTGGTGGGCTCCATCGCCTGGAACCTGGTGGTCAACCGCCAGGCGTGGGGCGGGCTGCTCTTCGGCAAGCGGCTGCGGGTGGCATGACGCCATGAATCATTCTGTTACCAACCCTTACCGGAAAATTCTGAACGCGAGCCAGGGGCTATCGTCACAGGGGGCACATGCATAAAACGCTCCCCCTGGCGGGGGGCACTTGGAGGAATCAATGAAACGGATGACCGCCCTGTTCTCTGCCGCCCTGCTCAGCGCCGGCCTGATGTCTGCCACCGCTCACGCCCAGCAGGACCCGGCCGCCGCTCCCGAGCAGCCCCAGGCCGCCGCCCCGGCGATGGACTTCTCCGATGAGCAGCTGCAGCAGTTTGCCGAGGTCTCCCAGGAGATTGTGGTGATCTCCGAGGAGTACACCGAGCGCCTGCAGGCCGCCGAGGATGAGGCCGCCCAGCAGGAGGTGCAGATGGAGGCCAACGACAAGATGGTCGAAGCGGTTGAAGACGGCGGTCTCGACGTGGATACCTTCAACGCCATCGGCATGGCCGTCCAGCAGGACCCCGAGCTGATGCAGCGCGTTCAGGAGATGGCGCAGTCCTGAGACTGACCCACTTCGATATCACGACTCGATCACCCTATGGATGAAGAGCGAAGCATGATGACGAAGCAACTCCTGAAGAGAGCCGGTATTCTGGGCGTATCTCTCGGCCTGCTGGCCAGCCCCCTGGCCTTCGGCGACATGCACGCCCCGGCGGCCGACGAGCATGATCCCGCCGACCCCATGACCACCCAGCCGGCTGACCCCGCGGCCCAGCCGGCCGACCCTGCCGCCGACCCCATGGCGGACCCGGGCGCCCCGGCCGAGCCGGGCACCCCGGCGGAAGAGCCCGGCTTCGGCAGCGGCACCGAGCCGATGCCCAGCGGCGAGGGCGCCGCTCAGCCCGATGACCAGGGCGAATGGGAGATGTCCGACGACCAGGAGCAGAGCGACTGGTAAGCCCAGGGCATCAAGCCTTCTCTATGGTGTTCCCCGGCGCGGCCGGCCAGTGTTTCCCCATCCCCTCGGCATGTCCGGCCGGACCGCGTCCTTCACCCCCGCACCCCGCGGGGGTTTTTTGTGGGAGGTGGGCAGGTTGCGAAGGGGTGTTATAGTAACTACCTGTCGGGTCCCGTGTGATTGATTACCCGCTTGGTAAATAACTCTGGTCGCTTGGCCTGCCACTCCTTCATCGCCGTGATCGGTGCTTGATGATGCAGCGCCTTCTGCGGGATGTGGTGATTGTACAGCCAAGCGTAGCGTTTGAGCGTCTGCTCCAGGTCCTCGCCTGAGGTATACCGCCGGGTGGCCAGCACGTCGCTGATGCGGCCGTTGAACCGCTCCACCATGCCGTTCGTCTGTGGCCTTCCCGGCTTGATCAGGCGATGGTCGATACCATGGGCCTGGCACTCCTGATCGAAGGGATGGTGCCCGCTGGGCTTGCGCTCACCTGCCCGCGTGAAGCGGTCCGTGAACGACTTGCCGTTGTCGGTCAGCACCGTCTGGATCTTGAAAGGTGCCTTCTTCTCCACTTCCTTCATAAACGCCCGAGCATCCTTCGCGGACTGGCTGCGTCGCACCTCCAGGTAGACCCAGCGTGTCGCACGGTCGATGGCAACGTACAGGTAGCGTTTCTTCTCCTCGTCGGGCATCTGGGGCAGGTGCTTGATGTCGATATGCACGTAGCCCGGTTCGTAGTCCTTGAAGGGCTTGTGCCGGGGTTTCTCGTCGCCACCGGCATCCTGCCGCGCCAGTTCCGCCAGCGTCGGCACCTCACGCCGTTTGAGCATGCGATGCAGGGCGGAGCGCGACAAGCCGGGGTTCAGGAACTCACGCGCCACGACGAGGAGATCATCCAGGCCGAGGCGCAGGAACTCACGAGCCGTGATCAGCACCTCCTCCTGCTCAGCTGTGAGCGTGGCCAGGAGGTTGTGACGGGTATGCGATCGGTCATAGACATCGTCGCGGTAACGCCATCGCTGGATGGTCGCAGTAGCGACGCCATACTGCCGGGCCAGCTCGCTGTCCGTGATGCTGGAGGGGGCTGCCTGGATCTCGGCACGGATCTTCGGTGTCGTCGTCGCTTGTTTATGCAGCTTGATGTCCATGAACCTGTTCCCGGATGAATTGCTGAAGAAGCCCCCTGGCGGCTAGCAAAGGATAACTCCTATAGGCGATTTGATCATCCGGGACCCGACAACTACCAACACGGCCCCGATCGGCGGATCCGCTTTGCGGTGATGTTGCTGAGGGGTTTTTTGATTCCGGGCTGGCAGGGGCCGCGACTGCTAGAGGCGCTGGAGAACTGACATGACCCGCTTTATCGAACATCTGGTGGAACCACAGCGGCTGCTGCTTTACTGGCAGGCTCGCGAGAGCAAGAAGCGCTCTCGCTATCGCGTGGGCCAGCTGGTGATGAAGGGCGGTCAGGTGGTGCTTCAATATGACCACGGCCCCGAGATAGTAGAGGCGAAGCAAATGGGCTTCGAGGGCCATCCGGCCTTCCCGCTGAAGCAGGCGGAGCATAGCCACCAGGTGATGGAGGCCTTCAAGCGGCGTCTGCCGCCGCGGAGCCGAGGGGATTTCAGCCGCTATCTGGAGCTGCGTGCCATCCCTGCCGATGCCGAGATCAGCGACTTCGCCCTGCTGGGCTACAGCGGTGCCAAGCTGCCCAACGATGGCTTCGAGCTGGTTCATCCCTTCGATGATCCGCCTGAAGCCTTCGAGGTGCTAGTGGAGGTGGCCGGGTTCCGCCATGAAGCCGAACTCGACGCCTCAGAGCTGAATCAGGGCGATCCCGTGCAGTTCGTGCCGGAGCCTGAAAACCAGGTTGATGCACACGCTATCAGGATGGAGAGCGCCGGACGAAAGCTCGGTTATGTTCCACGGGGACACCTGGACATGCTTCACCGCATGCTGGACCGGGGTGCTGCCCTCGACGGCGAGGTGTTCCGCATCAATGGCAGCCCAGAGCGCCCCCTGGTCTATGTGTTGACCCGGATCCGGCTGGATGACCGGCCGGCGATGCCGGCCAATGTGTTCCGGATGCAGGCTTGAGCCTAATGCGCTGAACGCCGTCCATATATGTCAACACGGCCCCCGCCTCTTGGCTCTCACGAGCTTACGCGGGGGTTCTTATGTGCTCTCGTCGCCGAGGCGCCACGCCTGCTTTAGGCGCTCCACGGTATGCGACCACTTGGGCGTGGTCGGCTTGCAGACGGTGTTCTGGTTGCCGAACAGGCCCACCTCGCTGAAGGCTTCCTCTCGGCTGACCGTGTGCAGCCAGCGCACCGGCACCAGGTACTCGGCATCGTCGTCATCCTTGGTCGGATCGATCTGCGGGTAGCCTTCGATCAGCGTCATCTCGGGAAGCGTCATGGGCCCATCCGGGGTGTCGAAACGGTATTCGTCGGCACGGCAGCGCTCGCCGGTCACTTCGCCCACGCCCACATAGCCGGTCTTGGGGATATAGACCCATACCCGGTCGCCTTCGGAGAGCATGGCCAGGGTCTTTGTAGTGGTCAAGTGTTTTTGGCCACTGATTTTTGAGCATTCCAGTAGTTCTTTTCTGCCACATTCGGCGGCAGTCCATCGTTATGCCTGTGCGGCCTTAGGCTACTGTAGTAACCGAGCATATAGTCAGTGATCGACTTCTTCGCCATGGCAACATCAGAGTAGCCAATCTCTGGCATCCACTCCGACTTGAAGCTCCTGAAAAAACGCTCTGTCGGGGCGTTGTCCCAGCAATTTCCGCGGCGACTTAGACTCTGGGTCATCTGGTACCGCCAGAGCATCTGTCGGAATGCCAGGCTGGTATACTGACAGCCCTGGTCTGAGTGAAATAGGAGCCCCGATGGCTCTCCACGCGACTCATAGGCCATGGTTAGCGCTTTCTTCACCAGTTCCGTATTCGGAGACAACGACAGTGCCCAGCCTACAGGTTTACGCGCATACAAGTCGATGACCACAGCAAGATAAGCCCAGCGAGCCCCTGTCCAGATGTAGGTGATGTCGCCGCTCCATACCTGATTTGGCTCCTTGACATCGAACTTGCGATCGAGAAGGTTCGGGATATCCAAATGCGGCTGATCAGCCTTCTTGTAGGCATGGCTTGGCGGCTGCGTGCTCACCAGCCCCAGCTGCTTCATCCGCCTGCTGGCCCGGTAACGACTCAGCGGCGTACCCGCTTGCGTGACCATTTTGGCAATGCTGCGAGCGCCGGCAGAACCGTTACTGACGGCATGTGCTTCGACAACTTGGTCCAGCAGCTTCTGCTCAGCCTCGCAGGGCCTTTTATCCCGGTCACGCCAGGCCCGGTAGCTACTGCGATGCACCCCAAACACCTGACACAGGTGCTGCACCGCATAGCTCTCTTCAAGTCGCTCGATTATCGAGAATTGCTCAGGGAGTCCGACATCAAGAGAGCAGTAGCCTTTTTTAATATTTCCTTCTCTTCCTCCACCCGACGCAGCTTGCGTTTCAGCTCCTGAATTTCACGCTGTTCCGGCGTCATAGCTTCACCTTTCAGCGGTACCTTGCCTTTCCGCTCAGCCCGCAACCTGCGCACCCAATATTCCATGGTGGATTTGCCAACACCCATGGCCTCACACGCTGCCTTGAGCGTGTAACCCTGATCGACCACGAGCTGGGCCGCCTCCAAACGAAACTCTGGGCTGAATGTTCTCTTCTTCGTCATCATCTGCACCTGACTATCCATGGGAGTGATCATACACTCAAAATCAGGTGGCCAGATTCACTATGCCACTACACTTGGAGTACCAGGCCGCGCCGCCGCCGCAGATAAAGCCGAGGCGCCGGGCATCGCGGAACCTGTCAACCTGATTCGGACAGCTTGTTAAAAATTAATGTCGATTTCGTCGCGGTGTCGCTTGCCGCCGGTAGGGTCGGGAAGTTCACCACGCTATAGGGTGCCGGGTCGTCGTCATCGGGCTGTACTGGATTGATCGAGACGCTGGCCGGCGGCATCGCCACTTTGGGGCGCCCGCGCGTGAACCGCTCGGGATGCGCCTCGAAGCTGTCATCGAGCGCTCGCTGGCGGATCTCTGCAATCTCGCGGTATCGGCCAGTGAAGACCTGCTCCGGCGTGAAGCCAGCCAGGCCACTGTGATGATGCTGCAGGTTGTACCAGTCAACGTAAGCGTTGTACCACTGCCGGGCATGGACGATGCTCTCGAAGCGCCCGGGATAGTCGGGCTGGTACTTGCTGGTCTTGAACTGGCTTTCGCTGAACGGGTTGTCATTACTCACCCTCGGGCGGCTGTGGCTGCACGTCACCCCCAGTTCCCCCATGAGGTCCAGGTAGCTGCGTGCGATCATCGGCGAGCCTCGGTCCTGGTGGAGCGTCAGCGCGCCATGCGGGATGCCGTAGCGATCCACCGCCTCCTGGAAGAGCTGCTGAGCCAAGGCGGCATTCTCCTTGTGGGAGACCATCCAGGCCACGATGAAGCGGCTGTAGAGGTCCAGCACCACGTAGAGATTGAGGTAGACGCCGCGTCGCCGCGTGGGCAATTTGCTGATGTCCCATGTCCAGGCCTCATTGGCGGCCCTTGCTGTGATACGTGGCACGGCATGGTGTTGGGGCGCACGCTGAGGACGGCGGTCACCGCTCTCCTTGGCCTCACGCAGCTGCCGGTACCACGTGCTGAGCGAGCCGAGATAGATCCCTTGCTGCAGCAGGTCGTGGTAGATCTCATACACCGGCTGATCCCGATAGGGCTCGCTATGCGAGATCTCCAGCATTTGCGCTCGCTCCTCGGCCGACAGGGCTCGGGGCTGCGGGCAGTGCCGGCGTGAAGTCGATGCCTCTGTAGAAAGCTCATCGCGACGCTTTCGCCAGGCGTACACCGTGCTGCGGTTGATGCCCAGAGCTCGACAGGCCATGGCCATTGGGAGGTACGCCGGGCGCTCTTCGAGCACCGTGATCATGGTTCGCTCCCATTGTTCAGGCGATCGAGCATCGATAAGGCTTTTTTTTGGAGCGACAGGCAGTCTTCGGCGGTCGAAAGCCGTTGCTGAAGACGGGCATTCTCTCGCTCCAGTGCCTCAATACGCTTCTGCTCCGGCGTCTTGCTCGGGGTCGGCCCCGGGGCGGTCTTGTGGAGCTTCTCCACGCCGCTCTCGGCAAGCTCCTTACGCCATGTCGTCAGCTGGCTGTTGTAGAGTTTTTCGCGGCGTAACAGCTGCCCGAGCTCACCATGCTGGCAAGCATCCGCTTCCGCGAGGATGCGCAGCTTGTACTCGGTCGAGAACTGACGACGCGTGCGCTTCTCCAGCTTGGGGTTCGGCGTGACCTGATGATCGGGCAGCTCGGTTGGCGGTTTTGGCATGATACGGGCTCCTGAACCTCGGGCTCTGATATTGAGCTTAACTCACAGAGCCGGTGTATGGATTCAGGTTGACACACAGGGATCGGCCCACGGATAGTGAGGGCCGAAAGAGACATAGAACTCGCCGTTCCACGGCTCCTTCTTCGCCTTGCGGGCCACGGGCTGGCTGGGTTCGTCCGGGTCGATCATCCAGGCGCGGCTCAGGTAGCGGTTGCCGCCATCCTCGAAGGCGGCCAAGAACATGGCGTTGATCGACAGCTGAGCGTGGTCGTTGAGGTAGGTGATGATGCGCTCGCTGCTGGCGTCGAGCCGGGTGGCGACCAACACCAGCTGATGACTCTCGTTGAGCGTCACGCTATCCAGCGGGATGCCGAACTTGGCCTCGAAGGCCTCGCCAAGGGTGGCGTGAGGCCTGCCATAGCGCTCGGCGAACGCCTGGTAGATATCGATCAGCTGGTAGTCGGCCAGGGTGACCACCCAGGAGGCGTAGTCGATGGCCTGGGCCACCACGTCCCGTGGGGTCTTGTCGCGCTTGAGCTCGATGATGATCACCGTGCCGTTGGCGTCGATGGCCAGCAGGTCGACCAGCTTGTCGAAGGCGGTGCGCACCTGGCGGCCGATCAGCAGCCAGTCTCGATTGAGGATCGCCACGTCCTGCATGATCTGCTCTTCCAGCAGCCCCTCGTCGGCCAGCCCCGCGGCGCGCAGCTTGCGTGGTGGCTCGCCGGCGCTATCCGCCAGTTTCCAGATGCCCTGCTTGATGGCCATAATTAATAACATCTCCTCTATTAGGTGTTATTTACGCCAGCAGGGGCCGTTTTCAATTCAATGCCTGACTGCATGCTCTTGCCTACTCCATCACGACGGAAATCAAACATATTTATTTCAAAGGTATTAATTGCAACTTGATTGTTTCCTGATGAGTGGGCAATAAGTCGCTTGTGTGCATCTCTGTAAGGGGCTTTTGCATAAGAACTCCCAAACTCTCCGGAATTTACAAGCACAACAGGTTGATACATGTGATAGTGCAATGCATCTACCATGGTGTCGAAGGAGTTCACATCTTGGTTCAGTGCAGGCACAAGAAATGCGTTAGATTTATCTCGCAAGTCAGCGCTTAGGGCTATATCAGTCGCATCAAAGCAAATCGCTCCTGTCATAACAAACCCTCTTTTGTCTTTGAATTTTGGGTGTCTAAGTTCAAGCATTAGTTGATAGGGCCGCCAAGGACTCACTCCCAGCTCATCTTTCATCATGTGCTGCTTCCCCTGCAGCCTCATGATTTCATGCTGATTCCCATTATGCTTTCTAGGGACAATCCATAAAGCGCAGTTATTAGGGCCTTTGACGCCATTTTGGTGCATAAAAGACAGACCGGAAAAAACGATGGCATGAGTCTTGCGAGAGAGTTGTACAAGGATGTCTATATCATCCTTGTGAACAGCCAGTTCTGGCCATATTATCAGGTCGGTATGATTCTCCTGTGATCCATCTTCTGGCGTTTCAATGTGCTGAGCCTCTATGTGCTGAATCACTAATTTGGCTATGCGAGCAACATGCCGCCGATGTTTTGCCCTATAATCAGGATTATCCAGCATAAGCCCATACTGTGAAAAATCTTTCTTAAAAGGCAGTTTGGACTGAACCATAGCGACAACTAAACTTCTCTTACTCTCGTCCCATGCCGGAGAGACAAGCTCAGGAAGTCCTGGCATGCTTGAAAGCGTGCAATAACTCTTCTTTAGCGCCGAAAGACGTTCTTCTATAAGTTTTTTTACATTTTCAATCGTGAATTCTCTTGGCCACTGAAAACCTTGGTCATTGACATGTATTCCAGGCCATTTTAGTAGTTTAGACAGCAAGGTAGTTAACCATGCAGAGAATTGTGCCTGCTCCCCAGCGAGAGATTCCGGGGAAGTCATCATTCCAAATTGTCGCTTGAAACTAGTGGACTTTATCCCTCTATATCCTATTTTAGGTGTTATTGATTGACCAAACCCAGTCGGGTCTGCAGAGCCTGCGAGAATTGCACGCATAGCTAATGAGATTTTTTGTAGAACGGACGCTTCATGATAGCTCTCACCTGAATCTCCGAAATGCTCTAGTCGCAGATGGCTAGAAAGCTCGGCAAGCGAAGCGTGAAATTCAATTCTATCAACGCGAATCTCTAAATCAAACGTCTCGTAACTAGGTGGAGAAGAGTACCCCACAATCGTTGAATGGCTTTTTTCTCCCTTTTTAATCTTCCTTGCAAGCGAAACCTTTGTGCGGCTAAGGTCAACAATATTTTCATCGCTTTCTTGATTAAACCTTTTGGACTCTCCTAAAAGTCCATGCATAAGCTTCAAGGCCATTATTTCATTTGCAAAAGGATTGTCATTTCTGCTGCTTAGCTTGTAAATTTCTATAGGGCTTGTTATTTCAGACAAAGGCTTTGCTGAAGGTTTAACATAAATATATAGCCTTTCAGAAAGCTCTTTTGTGAAAGGGAGTTTATACCAAGAATAGGTCAGAGGTCTGGCATGGAGAATTATGCTTCTCACTAAAGAAGGTGAATTAATTGCAACTCTTTCAAGCACATTTTTAGCATCCACGCCGGGGGAGTCCAGAAAACAACTTGCGGCACGTATTACTGGCTTGAGGTCTGTCACTAGCTGACTAGAAATAAGAATGCATGTCGCAAGGCATTGCGAGTCTTGGGATTCTGGTGCCTGTGTGATATATCGATAACCTTTCGCCAGCTTGAAAATGATGTCTTGTTCGGAGTTACCTGATGACCTTTCAAGTACTGTGTCAAGGCGTGTCATTAACAAGAAGCGAGCCTGATCTGAAAGCAAGTCAAAACACTTGACTTCATTGTCGTTGCTTACACTGCCAGATGAATCTTCTAAAATTTTAGCAGCATAGTCCTGAAGCAGGTCAAAGTAAGCTTCGCTATCAGCTTGAGCTGGTATGGCTTGTGGGTCTTTTCTGTGAATTGAAATGGCCGAATGCCTTAATATTTCTGCAAGGCAATAACGGGCTATGGCAACTTGTTTGGTATACTTCTGACAAGTGGAGTCTCCATTGCTTAAGAGATGACTAATTTGCTCAAGTACGGGCTCTATCAGCTTCGGGCTGGGGAACAGCTCTAACCCTTTCTTGAGTAGTAAGACTAGAGCGGGGTCACGCGACCAGCAAGCCACCAAACGGCGCGCAAGACGTTCTTGAAGATAGTCCCACTCACCAGGTAGCGGTTTTTCGTTGCTATCGACGTCACGAGATGTGAAGTGACGCATGCTATTAAGCATTCTGGATATCTTATTTGCCGCGAAGCGTCTAAGTGTGTCCTCACGTACGTCAAAAACGCTTTTTTCAATTAGCGCAAGCCGATTTATCTTGCAGTTTTCTCCCGTTTGCTGTGACGCTGCATCTCCAGAGATAATTAGCAGTGATTCAAGCTGATTAAGCAACTCTCCCGTATCTTCAAAGGACACTGGCCCACTGCTTTTGCTTTGTATTTCCTCTAGCGACGTGGATATTCCTTTTGACTTTCCTCGGTAAACCTCAACCTTGGTCTTGCTTTTGTTTAAATGCAAATTAATTTCTTCTAACTTAACGTCTAGCCAATTGCTAACAGCATCCTTAATATCCTTTGCTGGACTCTTGTTGTTATATATTTTTCTGCTTGGACCTGCAACCACAAGTCGCATGTCATCAACATACCGGCAGTAATCAATAAGAGTTAATTTAAGGCCATTTCCTTTTTCTTTAAGAGGGATCGCCTCTCCCATGTGCTCTGACATATAGGTATCAAAGCTCAGCATGTAAATATTTGATAAAAAACCGGAAGCAACTAACCCTTGCGGCAATCCTTTAGGTGGGGTTTTTACTATTTCAGTTTCGCAGAGAAAATATCCTTTCTCTGCACAGCTTGTCCACTCCCAGTCTTCAAATGACTTAAGAGTTTTCTTTGAAGCTGCCTGCTTTTCGGCCTGATGCTCTTCTTGTTCTTCTGCTAGTTTCAGGACAAGCTCATTCAGCCTTTTTCGATCAATCAAATCGAAAAACTGCGTTAGGTCAAGCTCAACTAGATACACCTCTTCGTCGGGTGATTTTTCAGGTAGAGATTGATTGGCAAAGTAGTAAGGGCGCTGTAGAAATTTACGATAGTCCGTGAAAAACTTGCTGTAAGTTGTTGTGGCGCCATAATTATGCTCAGCCTCTCCATCATCAGAATATTTGCAATAAAGTCTATTGCCGTAGCTGACGACTTTCTTTTTATGAACTTCTTCGTAGCTGATCGATGGGTCACCTTGTTCACTTTCAACTTTGTTGGCTAAGCACATCATCACCAGCGTCATAATTGTTTGTTCTTTTATTCCGATATGAGCCAGAGGTCTTAATCTTGTTTTTGTTTCTTCTTTAGGCCCCCACTCAACGCAGTATGCTTGTCCCTTCTCATCGTTTGCTTTACTGAGGCTCTTGAACTCCCACTCTTGGTTTTTTGGCGCTGGTACAAGGTCGAGTGGTGAAAATATAACGCCTTTTTCAATTTCCGCACCCCACTCCTTGCAGCGTTCGGCAAGGTTTATAGCGGATTTGTCTAGCTCAAAATTATCTGCGTACCAGTTGATATTTCGGACATAGTCGTGTGCTTTCTTCCAAGCTAGCGCGAGAAGTAGCGGGTCTGTAAGATAACGATCTGTTAAAGCAAGGTTGTCGTACTCCTTTTGTTTTATTGGCATGATTCTTCCTGGATGGTTTTCTCTACAATGTTTGTTGCCAGCTTGGTTTGGGTCTCGCCGGCCTCGCCTAGGCGGGCCTTGAGCTGATCGCAGAGGGCCATCAGCTCGTCGACTTTTTCGACGATACGGTGTTGTTCATCTTTCGGAGGGAGGGCGACTGGCATCTTGTTTAAAATGCCATGGTTAAGATTGGTCATTGTCGTGCCAACCGAGTTGCCGGCCAGGTAACCACGAACGGCAACTGTTGAAAACATCATCAGAATATATCTGCGACTGATATTTTTGTAGAAGCGCAGTGCGAAGCTTCCTGTGCCACATAGCCAACCGGCCTCCCTATCGGTGACGATAGCACATCGGCCAACCTCGCCACGCCTGGCCATCACGATGTCGCCTGAACTTAGCTTGTAGCTGGATAGCTCTTCCGCCTTATGTGCTGTAACGCTGACGGACCTATCTTCCTGAATTTGTCCGTTGATCATATGTGATGGATTGATCAATGGTACGCCATCGTCTACGTAGTCATGTTTGTGAATCATGGACCCGAAAGGGCCAGTAGATATCTCATTGGCTATATCTTGAAACCTAGCCCAAACCCAGTTTTCATGAGTAGCATAGGAACGCTCTTCGTCTCTGACCGGTGGCAGCGACTTCGACTTCTTGATCTTCCCTTCCTGGACCAGCCGTGCCTTCTCTCCGGCTATACGGCCCAGCAGCATGCTTGCAGTCTCGTCATTGGGATCCTGCTCCACCAGCCGCCCCATCACCGCCAGCTGAAGGATGGCCTGCTTCAGCTTGTCGATGCTGGCTTCGGTGGTGAACAGGGTATCGAAATGCTCGGCGATGCGGGCCCAGTTTTCGCCCACTTTGGCGGCATCGGCGGAGCGGGTGAGGGCGTCGAGTAGGGTATCGACCAGCACCTCATGGGCTTCCAGCTGGTCGCCGACCTGCTGCTCCAGTCGGTCGCAGAGGGCCATCAGCTCGTCGACTTTTTCGACGATGCGGTGTTGCTCATCCAAAGGTGGGAGAGGGAATGCTTGTGAAGCGAAATCGCTGAATTTTAAGCTTTCTACCGTTGTGCCAGTTTTGGTGAGATTGGTCAGGATGAATCCTTCAAAACCCCAAGACATGATTTGGATGTATCGTGCCATGTCTGGCTTGAATAATTGTAGTGCCTTCAGGTCTTGATTGATGGTGCACTGAGTGCGCGTTATAGCGGTGGGGAACATGCGCCGGAGAATGCCACTTCGAACTACGAAAAGTACAGCGCTTTGTGGAAGAAGTTCAAGGCCTCCAGAAGCCGTTGCTGCATCAGTTACGTGATCCTTAGTGTCAGTGATCTCGGCGAACTTCATGTCTTTGGGGGTGACCCACGGAATATCCCCATCCCAGAATTCGCCCTTGGATTTGCTAGGGGTCTTGCCCCCACAGAATACCCCAAGATGAGATAATGTTATTGCCACCCACCCTCTCGGCAACGGGGCTGGAAGGTCGTTGCGAGCAACCTCCGGCAGCTTCTTAGGCTTCTTGATCTTCCCTTCCTTGACCAGCCGGGCCTTCTCCTCGGCGATGCGCGCCAGCAGTACGCTGGCGGGCTCGTCGTCGGGGTCCTGCTCCACCAGCTTGCCGCGCACGGCGAGCTCCAGAATCAGCTCGCGCAGCTTCTTGATGCCGGTGAGCTCGATCTTTCCATTGCGTCCTCTGCCCGCTGTCGATCTGGAGGTGACGGCGCCGGTCCAGAGGTCGAGGTGGTCGGTAATCAGCTCACGCGCACTCATGCCTGTTCGCCCTCCCTGGAAGTCGCATGGCTCAGCGCGTCGCCGAGGATCTGCTTGAGCTGGTCGCGCAGCTCCTGGATCTCCGCCTGCTGCTGGGCATATTTCGCAAGCAGCTCCTCCGGGTCGTGGCTGATCTGCTCGCCCTGGTGGGGGTTCTTGATATCCAGGTTGTAGTTGCGCGCCTTGATCTCCTCGATGCCGACCTTCCAGGCCTGCTCGGTCTCCTCCCGGGCGGCGAAGCCGTCGCACTCCTCGCCCCACCAGTCGATCTCGGTGGCGAACTCCGCAAAGCGCATCGGCTTGGTCTTGCTGTAGCTCTTGTAGCCCTCGGGGTAGGGGTGCTCGTAGTACCAGATCTGCTCGGTGGGCTGGCCCTTGGTGAAGAAGAGCAGGTTGGTCTTGATGCCGGTGTAGGGGTTGAACACCCCGTTGGGCAGGCGAACGATGGTGTGCAGGTTGCACTCGGAAAGCAGCTTCTCCTTGAGGCGAGTCTTCATGCCCTCGCCGAACAGGAAGCCGTCCGGCAGCACCACGGCGGCGCGGCCGCCCTCCTTCAAGAGCTGGATAAACAGCGTCATGAACAGATCCGCGGTCTCCCGGGTGCGGAAGGCCTGGGGGAAGTTGGTCTCGATGCCGTCCTCCTCCATGCCGCCGAAGGGCGGGTTGGCGATGATCACATCCACCCGCTCCTTGGGCCCCCAGCTGATCAGCGGGCGGGCCAGGGCGTTGTCGTGGCGGATCTGCTCCGGCACCTCGATGCCGTGGAGGATCAGGTTGGTGGTGGCCAGCAGGTGGGGCAGGGGCTTCTTCTCGATGCCGCGGATGCTGGCCTGCAGGGTCTGCTCGTCCTCCGGGGTCTGCACGTAGCGGCTGCGCTTGTGCTCGATGGTGCAGGTGAGAAAGCCGCCGGTGCCGCAGGCCGGGTCCATGACGATTTCGTCGAGCTTGGGGTCTACCCGATTGACCATGAACTCGGTCACCGCCCGCGGCGTGTAGAACTCGCCGGCGTTGCCGGCGCTCTGCAGGTCCTTGAGGATCTGCTCGTACATGTCGCCGAGCTGGTGACGGTCGGCCTGGGTGTTGATGTCGATGCCGTCCTGCAGCCGGTTGATGACCTGGCGCATCAGCTGGCCGGACTTCATGTAGTTGTAGGCGTCCTCGAAGACGTTGCGGATCACCACGGCCCGGGTGTCGTCGCCGCGGGGCTGCAGCTGCTGCAGGCCGGGGAATAGCATGGTATCGACGAACTCCTTGAGCTCGTCGCCGGTCATGCCCTCGGGGTCGGCGGCCCAGCGGCGCCAGCGCAGCGGCTCGGGGATCGGCGAGCGGTAGGCGTCGTCGAACATCTCCCACTCCTGCTCCCGATCATCGAAGATCTTCAGGAACAGCATCCAGACAAGCTGGCCGATGCGCTGGGCGTCGCCGTCGACGCCGACGTCCTTGCGCATGATGTCCTGGATGGACTTGATGGTGGTGCTGATGCTCATGGGGGTGTCGATTCCTTGCGATGCTGGGCGGATGCCGGCTCATCCACAGGCGGGAGGGGCGGCATCGGGGTATGGATAACGCCGGGTGGCGCGATGGCGAATGGCGACAGGATACCGGTCAGCCGCTGGAGTGGTAGAGGGCATCTTCCAGCTCGTGGACGGCGCGGGTGTAGCCGGCCTTGCCGCCGAAGGCATTGACCAGCTCCATGGGGGCGCCGATGGCGCTGAAGGGAGCCAGGGTGAGCACCTTGGGGTCCTCGATGGGCGTGATGCCGGCGTCGGCGTACTTCTCCACCAGCGACTCCAGCACCTTTCGCGCCTGACCCTCGTAGCGGCCGAAGAGGTCGCGCTTCTTCACCTGCTCGGCGCGCTCCCGGCGGGTCAGCGGCGGGCGATCGAAGGCGATATGGCAGATCACGTCGAAGGGGTCGGGCTCGTCGCCGAGCTTCTTGCCGAGCTCGGCGGTCAGCTCCTCCCAGAAGATGCCCTGCTCGGCCAGCTCGTCGAGGATCGCCTGCTTGCGCTCGGCGTCGTGCCAGCGGCGCAGGAAGTCGTCGAGGGAGGCGAACTGCTCCTTCACCTTTTGGCGGGTGTAATCGCGCAGGCTCTCGGTGATCAGGTTGCCATTAGCATCGTGATACAGCACCCGCTCGGCCACCACGCTGACGGTGACGTCATCGACTACGTACTTCACCCGCTTGCCCTGGCCCTCATCGTCTCCGAAGCCGGTATCGGGCGCGGCCGTGGCGTCGTCGTTCTGCCAGGTGGCGCCATCCTCCAGCTCGTAGCCGGCGAGCCCTTCCTCGACGCCTTCCACTGCTGTCTCGCTCTCTTCCTGCTCATCATCCGGCGTGACGGGGTCGTCGGCGCCGGGCTGGTAGACCTTCACCGGGTCACCGTCGAAGTCGGGATCGGCGAACAGCTCGGTGGCCTTCTTGAAGTCGAGGATGGTGAACCAGTGCTTGTGGTAGTCGTCGTTGATGCGGGTGCCGCGGCCGATGATCTGCTTGAACTCGGTCATCGACTGGATGCGCTGGTCGAGCACGATCAGCTTGCAGGTCTGGGCGTCGACGCCGGTGGTCATCAGCTTGCTGGTGGTGGCGATGACCGGGTAGCGCGCCTCGGGGTTGATGAAGTTGTCGAGCTCCGCCTTGCCCTCGGCCTCGTCGCCGGTGATGCGCATCACGTACTTGCGGTTTTCCGCCACCCGCTTGGGGTTGAGGTTGACCAGTGCCTGGCGCATGCGCTCGGCGTGGTCGATGTCCTCGCAGAAGACGATGGTCTTCTGGTAGGGGTCGCTGCCTTCCAGGAACTCGGTGATCTTGCGCGCCACCAGCTCGGTGCGCGGCTCCAGCACCAGCTGGCGGTCGAAGTCCTTCTGGTTGTAGATGCGGTCCTCGATCTCCTGGCCGAACTTGTCGCGCTGCCCCTTGCTTGGCCGCCAGCCCTGCAGGTCGCGGTCGATATCCACGCGGATGACCTTGTAGGGGGCGAGGAAGCCATCCTCGATGCCCTGCTTGAGCGAGTAGGTGTAGAGCGGCTCGCCGAAGTAGTCGATGTTGGAGACCTCTTTCGTCTCCTTGGGCGTGGCGGTCAGGCCGATATGGGTGGCGGATGCGAAGTAGTCGATCACCCGGCGCCAGGCGGAATCCACCGCCGCGCTGCCCCGATGGCATTCGTCGATGACGATCAGGTCGAAGAAGTCCGGCGAAAACTGCCGGTAGATGTTCTGCTCCTCCTCGCTGCCGGTCACCGCCTGGTAGAGCGACAGGTAGATCTCGTAGGAGGGGTCCACCGTGCGGTTGGTGACCTTGGTCATCGCCTGGCCGAAGGGCTTGAAGTCGTTGTTCTTGGTCTGGTCGACCAGGATGTTGCGGTCGGCGAGGAAGAGGATGCGTTTCTTCTGCTTGGCCTTCCACAGCCGCCAGATGATCTGGAAGGCGGTGAAGGTCTTGCCGGTGCCAGTGGCCATCACCAGCAGTATGCGGTTTTGGCCGCGGGCCACCGCCTCTACGGTGCGGTTGATGGCGATGCGCTGGTAGTAGCGCGGGCTGCGGCCGCTGCCGTCGTCGTAGTAGGGCTGCTCCACCACGGAGCGCTCGGCGGGCCCCAGGCCCCGGTAGCGGCAGTAGCGTTCCCAGAGCATCTCCGGGGAGGGGAAGTCGTCGAGGCCGAGCACGGTTTCGGTCTGGCTGCCGAGACCGGTGCGGTCGTGGAACAGGAAGCCGTCGCCGTTGCTTGAGAACACGAAGGGCACGTCCAGGGCGTCGCTGTAGGCGAGCGCCTGCTGCATGCCGTCGCCGAGGCCGTGCTTGTTGTCCTTGGCCTCGATCACCGCGATGGGCTGGTTCTTGTGGTAGCTGAGCAAGTAGTCGGCGCGGCGGCGCTTGCCGCGAATATGCAGCCGCCCGCGCACGATGATGCGCCCGTCGGTGAAGGAGACCTCCTCGCGCACCTGGGTCTGGATGTCCCAGCCGGCGTGCGCCAGCGCCGGGGTGATGAACTTGGTGCAGATGTCCCGTTCGCTGAGGGCCTTCTTGTCCATGTCAGCATCCTGCTTGTCGGTGGCGGGCATTGGTTATCCAAGCTTACGCTAGCCGAGCAGGCTAAGCATCCTGTGCTAGGCTGAGGTCATTCGGTCGGCAAGCCAGGCCAGTGCTGGGAGAGGGGGGAGGTAGTGTTGCGAGGGGGGGGATTTTAAATTGGCGGCAGCTATCGACCCAATGCGGACCGTCATACAGGGTGCGGCATATGTCGGATCATCGACGTGGAGGGCGGATAGATGCCGTTCGCTGCAGGTAAAAATTCGCGACAGTCTGTGTGAAAATTACTTGCACCTTGTTGAGAGGCAGTAGTTTCCAACGACTGGTCTGCGCGGTATGGTTGTGCAAAGAATGCATTGGTGAACGAGGCCGGCAGCGTGACATTATTAAACGCACGTGCGCGTTCAAGTGGAATATCAGGGCTCTTCGTCGTTGGGTGTGGAATTCGCCCCCTGAGCTGGGCCAGGATATGACCTCCACGACGACAGGAGGCATGGCATGGACGGCACCCAGATTCTGACCCTCGGCCTGGGCCTGGAAGCGCCCTGGATCCTCAAGGACCAGCACCTGGATACCTCCGTATCGCCCCACCGGTTGGACCTCTACGTCGAGGCCGAGCGCGGCAGCCTCTACCCCTGCCCTGAGTGCGGTGAGGCCTGTCCGGCTCACGACTTCTCCAACAAGACCTGGCGGCATCTGAACTTCTTCCAGCATCACTGCCACCTGCACGCCCGCGTGCCCCGCACCAAGTGCCCGGAGCATGGCGTCAAGCGCATCGAGGTGCCCTGGGCCCGGCCAGGCAGCGACTTCACCCTGTTGTTCGAGCAAGCCGCCATGTCGCTGGTCAAGGAAATGCCGGTACTGGCCGTCTCCCGGCAGCTGGAGATCTCCGACAAGCGGCTGTGGCGCATCGTGCACCACTACGTCGGCCGCATGCTGGGGGAACTGGATTTGAGCAATGTGGCCACCGTCGGCGTCGATGAAACCGCATCCCGACGCGGCCAGCGCTACGTCACTGTGTTCCTCGACATGCAGCGCAAGCAGGAGCCGGTGATCTTCGCCGTCCCAGGCCACGGCAAGGACACCATCAAGGCCTTCAGCGCCTTCCTGGCGGCCCATGGCGGCGATCCGGACAACGTGGTCGAGGTCGTCTGCGACATGTCACAAGCCTTCCTCAGCGGCGTGGCCGAGCACCTTCCCAAGGCCGAGGTTACGGTCGACTGGTTCCATATCGTGCAGACCTTCACTAAGCGGCTGGACGAAGTGCGCAAGAAGGAGCGCCGGGAGCAGGGGCACCCCAAGTCGCTGCGCTGGGCTCTGCTGAAGAGCTTGGAAAACGAGAACCTGACGCCCAAGCAGCTGGCGGCGCTCCAGGAACTGGTGGCCGACCAGAGCGCCACGTCCGATGCCTGGGTGATCAAGGAGAAGCTGCGCTGGATCCAGAAGGCCCCGACGCCGCGAGCGGCTCGGTGGCGTATCACGAACTACCTCAAGGTCATGAAGGCGGCGGTCTCGGAGAAGCCTCTCCTGAAGCCGATGGGGAAGGCCCTGGCGACGCTGGAGCGGCACGCCGACGCGGTAGTCAGGCGGTGGATCTCGGGACTGACCAACGCACGACTGGAAGGGATGAACGGCTTGTTCCAGGCGGCTCGGTCACGCGCACGCGGCTACCGGAACGAGGCCAACTTCATCGCCATGATCTACCTGATTGGCAGCCCGGTGGGCCGCCTGTTCGATCAGGCCAAATCCACATGAAACGACGAAGAACCAATATCAGGCACGCGGTCTAATACCTATGGCTTAGGAGCTTAAATGGATGTAGCGGATTTCTGGCAACCCTTTGAAAAAAAATCTCAACGTTTGATGAGTTGGTTGAGGTTATCAACAAGTTGGCAGAGCGTTCTCAGAAAAGAGGCATCCAGTTTGCCTGGCGTGGTTTGGTCTGCGCAGACTGGGCTCTCCATAGTTCGCTATATCGCCGAATGGCTCTCACCAAAGGGGGCACACTAAAGGAAAAGGAGTTTGCTTCTGAGGAAGATAAAATTTTGGTTAACCTTCATCGCTGGGGGCTTCATTGGTCCGACCAGTCAGGTCGGCTGTCGATTCTGAACCAGCTTGCGATGCTGCAGCACTATGGCGCACCTACCAGACTCGTTGATATTACCTTTAACGCATGGATAGGGGCATGGTTTGCTGTTGAAAAGAAGTGGGACAACGGACGGTCAGTGTTGGAGGAGTCCGATGCTCGTTTGTTCGCCATTGATGTGACCGACAGGTTGATTAACGAAAACAATGAATGGAGGCAATGGGAGGACTCTCTGGTGAGGCCATGGGGGAAGTCCTATATCCCTAAAATTGATAAGCACTTTTGGACTACCAACGTTTTTGCCTGGAAACCGCCCAACCTAGATGGACGAATAGCTGCTCAGAATGGTGGTTTTTTGTTCGGTGGAGTTGCTGGATCAATTAAACCAGACGGTAAAAGGTTTCAATTCCCCAAAGGGGGTAAAAATGGGTTCTGGAATATTGAGGATGCACACAAAGCATGTTGCCTTGCATTGCGGCCCCATAAGTTTGACCCAAAGCATGGCGGCGTAACCACTGGAGCTCTCTACACATTCCGAATCAAAGCTTCAGCCAAAAAAGAGATTCGACATCGGCTGGAAAAGCTCTTCGGCTACACACATGCGACAATTTATCCAGACTACACTGGGTTTTCTTCATTTGGGATTTCGCATCTTAAAGCCAGGCCATAAAAAATTGCTGTTGTCGGACGCACCTACGCTTGCGCTCCGGTACCGCAAAGCTAGGCGTTATTCCGCTAGCCAAACACTGCAGAGTTAAAGGAGAAAAAAGTGATATTAAAGTCCTTTAGAGTTAAGAAGTTCCGAAATGTAGTTGACTCGGGAGAAATCTCAGTCGATGAAATGGTGACCTGTCTTGTTGGCAAAAATGAAGCTGGTAAGTCAGGCATCTTGGAAGCGCTTTATTATTTCAACCCCTCCTATGACGAAACCTTTAACGTGGATGAGCATTATCCGCGATGGCTAGTTGTTTCTGACCGTCGGAAAGGTGAGTTGGCTGAGCAGACACCAATTTCCGTAACGCTTACTCTTGAAAGTGAAGATATAGAAGAAGTAGAGAGTCTTGTTGGGTCTGATGTTTTAACTGGTCACGAATTTACGGTGTCAAAGAACTATGCTGGGAAGCGGAAATGGTCTATCTCGTGTAACGATAAGCAGCTTGTTAAGAATATATGCGCCAATAACTCTTTAAAGGAAAAAGAGTTTGTGAATGCGGAGGATTCAAAAGCCCTTTTTGCTCTGCTTTCTGAGGCTAAAGAGAAGGAAGGTCAGGATGACAGCAATATTGGTGCTGCAATAAAAGAAATTGAGGCCAAGGGGTTAGAAGGCGCTTCTGCATGGTCGGTTGTGAATCCAATCTTGATCAAGCGACTTCCATCTTTTTTTAGATTCACTTCATACAGTACGCTCCCAGGGCGCATCGATTTTCGAGAGCTATCTTCTACAAGTGAGGAAGGTCCAGGAGAAAGTGGGCTCCAAGCTGCAAGGGCGCTTCTTGCATTAGCTGGAACTGAACCTGAACAATTAGCGAATGATAATTATGAGCTTCGCAAGGGTGAGCTAGAGGCGGTTCAAATCGATTTAACTAACCAAGTTTTCGAATACTGGAAACAAAACCCACAGTTAGAGGTTTTGATTGATGTAGACAAGGAAACTCAAAGAGCTTCCAATGGAACGACCGCGGTTTCAAGGTTCTTGGATATTCGTCTCCGCGATAAACGAACAGGATATTCAAATAACTTTACTCAGCGGTCTTCGGGGTTTCAGTGGTTTTTTTCGTTTCTCGCCGCCTTTTCGGAGTTTGAAAATAAAAGCAATCCAATCGTACTTCTTGATGAGCCAGCGTTAACGCTACATGGAAAGGCTCAGGCTGATTTTCTTAGGTTTATTAACGAGCGTTTGGCAAGTGAGTCACAAGTGCTCTATACAACCCACTCGCCTTTTATGGTTGAAGCTGACAGACTAGAAAGAGCTAGGATAGTCGAAGATAAAGGTCCGCCTCTAGGTGCTGTAGTCTCTCCAGATATATTGTCTTCTGATCCTGATAGTCTATTTCCTCTTCAAGCGGCCCTTGGTTATGATATTGCACAAAGCTTATTTGTTGGTTCCAATAATTTAGTTGTGGAGGGTACATCAGACTTTATTTATTTGTCTGTAATGAGCTCGTTATGTAAGGTGTCATCACGAAGTTTTCTTGATGCTAAATGGCGAATTCTTCCTGCAGGAGGGGCAACTAACATACCAACGTTTGTCAGTTTGATCGGTCCACATCTTGATATAACGGTACTAGCTGATTCTGATACGAAGGGGATGCAGCGGGTAACAAATATGAGTCATAACGGCTTGTTAAAACCCAGTCGTTTAATATTGGCCAATGCTGCCATCGAGTCAAATCATGCTGATTTGGAGGATTTGTTCAGTGAAGGCGATTATTTGAAAATTTATAACGAGACATTTGGGTCGTCGATAAAATTGTCAGACCTCCCAGGCGGCAATCGTATTGTTAAACGAATTGAGGCAAAGATAAACACCTCATTCGACCATGGAGAGGTTTCGGAAACATTGCTACGGTCTCACTTAAATATGAGCTTTACCGATACTACGATGGATCGATTCGCTAAGCTATTTACTATAATTAACAACACTATGGGTTCATGACGCGGTATGACAATTTGCTGCACGCGGAAAAACTACTCGTTGCGCTCCCAATTTTCCGGTGAGCAAGGCGTTATATATTAAGAAAATTTCAATGGCCGCTCCTGGCCGGTAGCGGCCATGAATCATATGGTCGTTTTTTTCACGCGCTGACCACCCCGCCAGGAGACTCTGGCGGGGCGGATTCGCGTAAAGCAATTTCGTAAACGTTTCTACGTTAGGCACACTGAAGGCTTGGATGGAAGCGATGCACTTTCTGACCAAGAGCCTCAAGAACGTCCGCACGGTAAAGGGCCGGCAAAATCCTGGCTTCTCCTGCTTGTCTGAAACCATGGATTGACCATTTCACAGCGTGTCATCACCGATTATGGGTATTTTGCAGTGTGGTGGGGTGAGTGCGTCTCCTGCCGTTCAGGGGGCGCGGCTGCTGCGCGAGGCTGGGGCGGTGGTCCTGGGCAAGACCAATACCCCCGAATTCGGCTAGAAGGCGGTGACCGACAACCGGGTCTTCGGCGCCACGCCTTCATGAGCGCCTATCCGCCCCGCTTCCCCGACTGCCCCGATCCCGGGAGGCCCTGACGACGAGTCTGCGATGCCCACCCCCTGTGGCGGGTACCCCTGCCTGCGCCGGTGGCGCGTAGAGCTATTCGGGCGTGTCCGAGGGCGGCATCACCACCCACTCCGGCTCCTCGAACTCGCCGATCAGGCGGATCTCGCAGCAGGGGGCGGCGCTTCTGATGATCGCCTTCACCGTCGGGTCGGGCTCGGCCTCCATGGCGTCGCGGCTGGCCTTGCTGTCCCAGTGGGCGATAGCGATCAGTGTGCTGGGGTCGTCGATCTTGCGATGCAGCTCGGTGCCGCGAGCCCCCGGCGCCCGCTGGATGATCTCGCTGGCGCGCACCCAGGCCTCGGCGTAGTCCTCGGCGGTGTAGCCGTCGCGGATATGCACCTCGAAGATATATTTCATGCGTGACTCCTTGCCGGTTCTCCCTCTGAGGATACGCAACCGGCGGGAGATGCCGCCTCCCCATGGCGTGGTGCCGCGGCCTTTCCTATCTTTAAGCCATGCCTCGACCCTGAGGCGGGGCGGCGCGTTCGGAGCCGCGCAAGCACCTCGGCAAAGGGGAGTCGTCTCATGTCTCAACCCACTCAGCGCCTGGTTCTGCTGTTCGATGGCACCTGGAACGACCCCCAGGATCGCACCAACGTCTACCGGCTGGCGCGGGATATCCATGACTACGATGGGCAGGGGGTTCGCCAGCGCTTCTATTACGAGCCCGGTGTCGGCACGCGGCAGTGGGAGCGCCTGGCGGGTGGCGCCTTCGGGCTGGGGCTGAGCCGCAACCTGCAGAGTGGCTATGACTGGCTGGTTCGGCACTACTGCGCAAACACTCAGGTCTTCGTCTTCGGCTTCAGCCGGGGCGCCTACACGGCTCGCAGCCTGGTGGGGATGATCCGCAAGTGCGGGCTGCTGAGAGTCGCCACGCCGAGGCTCGTCAAGGAAGCGGAACAGCTCTACCGCAACGGGAAAGTGACGCCAAAGGATGCGGTCTGCCATCGGTTCCGTGAACGCTACAGCCGCGAGATCGAGATCCACTGCCTCGGGGTCTGGGACACCGTGGGCGCCCTGGGGATTCCCGGCACCAGCTTCTCGGAGCATGGTCGCTATGCCTGGCACGATACCGAGCTGTCATCCATCGTGCGGCGGGCCTATCAGGCGATGGCGCTGGATGAGCACCGCAAGGCCTATGATATCGCCCTGTGGACGCACCCCAGCGGCGCGAAGAAGCCCTGCCAGGAGGAGGTGGAGCAGCGCTGGTTCATCGGCGCTCACGCCAACGTGGGCGGCGGCTACCGGATGGATGATGGCGGGTTCGATCCGCTGGCCACGCTGGGCTATGCGTGGATGTGCGAGAAGGCGCAGGCGGCCGGGCTGTCGCTGCATATGCCGGAAGTCCCGGCCGATGCCCATCGCATGGCGCCGAGGGATTCCTATCGCGACTTCATGAAGGGGCTCTACCGACGCTATCGTTCCCTGCGGGATCGGGGTGGCGATGGCCGCCACTACCGGCGTCATGCCCAGGACCACCAAGGCAATCCGGCCCTCGGCGTGACCATCGACCCTTCGGTATGGCGCCGCTGGCGAGAAGATCGCCGCTACCGGCCGTCGACTCTGGTGCGGGCGAGGTGCGTGCCGCCGCTGGAGTAGTCCGGCCCCTGTTCGCGATTCCCCGGACGATCACCCTGGCGGCCCCGCTTGGGTGATAGGCTGTCACTGCCGTTATCGATCACGAGGAGTGGGCATGTCCGAGACCCCCTATGCGAAGACCCTGGCCGCCCTGGATGCGCTTCACGCACAGGATCCGCGGAGCGTGGAGGTGGCGGGTGAGGCCGTGCCTCGGGAGCTGTGGCACGCCGGGCGCATGAGCGCCTGGCTGGAGCGGCTGCATGAGCGGCCCGATGAGCTGGTGAGCCTGGCGGTGCGCGGCCAGCACCTGCAGCGCTGGCAGGTGCCGCGCAGCGACTACCCGGAAGGGCGGGTGGGCTACTTGACCTGGCGACGCGACCAGGGCCGGCGCGCCGGGGAGACCACCGCCGCGCTGATGCGCGAGGCGGGCTATGCCGATGAGGCCGCCGAGGCGGTGGAGCGGATGATCCGCAAGCAGGGGCTCGGGCGCGAGCCGGGCTCCCAGGCGGTGGAGGACTGCGCCTGCCTGGTGTTCCTGGAGAACTACTTCGCCGATTTCGCCCGGCAGATCGACCACGATCACCTGATCCGCATCGTGCAGATGACCTGGAAGAAGATGTCGCCGCAGGCCCATGAGCTGGCGCTGGGCCTGCCCATGAGCGATGCGGCGCGCGGTCTGGTGGAGGAGGCGTTGGGAAGCTAGCCCTGGTCCAGCAGGCGAGCGCTGTACCAGGCGATCATGCGCTCCTCGTCGGTGGGGATCACCCAGGCGCCCACGCGGCTCTCGGCACGGCTGATGCGGCTGGCGTCGCGGCGGTTGGCGTCGGGATCAAGCTCGAGGCCCAGCCACTCGCAGCCCCGGCAGATGGCCTCGCGCACCGGGCCGGCGCGTTCGCCGATGCCGGCGGTGAAGACCAGCTGGTCGAGCCCGCCCAGGGCGGCCGCCAGGCTGCCGATCTCGCGCACGGCGCGGTAGGCGTAGAGCGCCACCGCTTCTCGTGCCTCTTCCGCGGGGCTTTCGAGCAGCTCGCGCATGTCGCCGCTGATGCCGGAAACGCCGAGCAGGCCGGAGCGCTTGTAGAGCAGCTCGGTGACTTCGTCGGCGCTCATGCCCTCCTGCTGGATCAGGTGCAGCACCAGGCCGGGGTCGAGGCTACCGCTGCGGGTGCCCATGGGCATCCCCTCGATGGCGGTGAAGCCCATGGTGGAGGCCACGCTCTGGCCGTTGCGGATGGCACAGAGGCTGGCGCCGTTGCCCAGGTGGGCGACGATCACCCGCTCGCCGGGGGCATCGCCCAGGTAGGCCGGCAGCACCTGGTTGATGTAGTCGTAGGAGAGACCGTGGAAGCCGTAGCGGATCAGCCCGCGCTGAGTCAGCTCCCGGGGCAGGGCGAACTGGCGGGCGACTTCGGGCTGGTCGGCGTGGAAGGCGGTGTCGAAGCAGGCCACCTGGGGCAGCTCGGGATAGCGCTCGGCCAGTGCCGCCACCGGCGCCAGGCAGAAGGGCTGGTGCAGCGGTGCCAGCGACTCGAACGCCTTGAGCGCGTCGATGATCTCGGGTGTGAGCCGCACCGGGCGGTGGTAGGCGCGGCCGCCGTGCACCACCCGATGCCCCACCACGGCCAGCGCCAGGTCGGGAAGGTCGTCGAGCCAGCCCAGCAGGCGCTCGGTGGCGCCCGGCAGCTCAAGCCGTGCGGGCAGCTCACCCATGTCGACGTCCAGGAGGGTGCCCTCCCCATCCTTGAGCGTCAAGCGGGGCGTGCCGCCGTTGAGCCCCGAGAACTTGCCGCGATAGCGGGGCTTCAGGGCGTCGAGGGAAGCGACACCCGCCAGCGGGTAGAGGGCGAACTTGAGGCTGGAAGAGCCGCTGTTGAGGGTCAGGATATGGCGCATCTCAGGCTCCCTGCTCGGGCAGGCCCTGCCGCTTCTGGTGGTCGGCCACCAGCAGGGCCAGAGCGCAGGAGGCCATGCGGGTGATGGCTTCGTCGGCGCGGCTGGTGAGGATGATGGGGACCCGGGCGCCCAGCACCAGGCCGGCGCCGGTGGCATCGGCCAGGTAGGTCAGCTGCTTCATCAGCATGTTGGCGGATTCCAGGTCCGGGGCCACCAGGATGTCCGCGCGGCCCGCCACCGGAGAGTCGATGCCCTTGGTGCGCGCGGCGCTCTCCGAGATGGCGTTGTCGAAGGCCAGCGGTCCGTCCAGGGTGCCGCCCTTGATCTGGCCGCGGTCGGCCATCTTGCACAGGGCGGCGGCATCCAGGGTGGAGGGCATCCGCGGATTGACGGTCTCCACGGCGGAGAGGATGGCCACCTTGGGGTCGTGATTGCCCAGGGCGTGGGCCAGCTCGATGGCGTTGCCGATGATGTCGCGTTTCTGGTCGAGGTTGGGGGAGATATTGATGGCGGCGTCGGTGATGAACAGCGGGCGCGGGTAGGTCGGCACGTCGAAGGCCATCACGTGACTGATGCAGCGCTCGGTGCGCAGGCCGCCGTCGCGCTTGAGTACCTCGTGCATCAGCTCGTCGGTGTGCAGGGCTCCCTTCATCAGGGCCTCGGCGCGCCCCTCCCGCACCAGCGCCACGGCGCGCTCCGCGGCGGCGTGGCTGTGGGGCACATCGATCAGTTCGAACTCGCTGATATCGAGCCGGGCGGCATCCGCTGCGGCGCGGATCTTCGCCTCCGGGCCCACCAGCAGGGGGATGATCAGGCCCTGGTGGGCGGCGGCTACGGCGCCGGTCAGCGAGACATCGTCCACCGGGTGCACCACCGCCACGGGAATGGCGGGGGGATGGTCGGCGGCGGAGAGGATCTCGTGCAGGCGGCCGCGCTCGGCCAGGCGCACCCTGGGCAGCACGGCTCGGGGCCGGCGGATCTTCTCCGTGGGGGCGAGCACCCGGGCCTCGCCCTCGATCACCACCTTGCCTCTCTGGTTCTCGCAGCGGCAGTCGAGGGTCAGCTGGGAGCGTGCGTCTTCCTTGGCGCTGACGCGAACGCTGACCTTGAGCACGTCGCCGAGGGCGACCGGCGCCCGGAAGCTCAGCGTCTGCCCGAGGTAGAGGGTGCCGGGGCCTGGCAGCTGGGTGCCCAGCACCGTGGAGATCAGCGCACCGCCCCACATGCCGTGGGCGATGACCTCCTGGAAGCGTGAGCTGCGTGCGAAATCGTCGTCCACGTGGGAGGGATTGACGTCGCCGGACATGATGGCGAACAGCTTGATGTCGTCCAGGGTCAGGCGCTTCTCGAGGTGCGCCTCGTCGCCTACCTGAATCTCGTCGAAGGTGCGGTTCTCGATGAAGCTATCGTCTTGGGGGGCGTCCATGGGGGCGGCTCCGAGGGTGGTTACTGCGATGCAGCAAATTCAGCCCCCATCATAGCCTGTCACTGGCCTCCTTGCGCTGCCCCGTGCGACCTTGCGATACCGCCGATGGCTGTGAAGGTACAACCACGCCGGGTTGGCGGAGGTGCCGGTAACGAGCGTGCAACAGGCGGGCGGGCCATGTGAGTGGCCCGCCCGTTGCGCTTGTGGGCCCTTGCTCCTAAGGAACCAGTGTCTGGGCGGCCTCTAGGTAGGCGGCGCCGTTGCTCTGGACCCGTTCGAAGTCCCCGGTCTCGGAGCCCTGGTGCACCTCTTCCAGGGTTATGGCCATCTCGGCGACCTGCTCGGTGATGGTCTCCAGGGTGTAGGTGAGCTCGTGGATCACCCCCAGGTCCTCCAGGCCGAGTTCGTCGGCGGCGAGGATCTCGGCCAGCTGCTGGTTGTAGGTGGAGAAGTTGGCCACCGCGGTGGTCAGGTCGGGTGACGCCTTACCCTTGAAGTGGGCGGGGCGCTCGTCACTGTGGTCATGGGCCTGGACGGCGGTGGTCAGCAGGCCGGCGAGGAGGGTGCTCAGCAGCAGCGTTTTTTTCATGGCGGGCTCCTTTTTGGTAATGAAAACTATTCGCAAGAGAGAATTTACCCCTTTTCCGGCAGCCCGGCAAGGTCGGGTCGCCGAGCGCCGGTGGCATCCTGCCAGGATTTGATCCAGAGCAGGTTTGACAGGGGGCTGGAATCGACCTAGCTTATCACTCGCTAATGATAATTGTTATCATTTATCGCCTTGATTCGGGAGGTCGACATGACATATCGCATCAACACCGGGCTCAGGAATGGCGCCCAGCCGACGCTGCAGATCTGCGATGCCACCACCGGCTCGGTGCGGGTGGCCTGGGAGTATCCGAGAGAACCGGCCGGTCTGAGCGAGGAGGAGCGGGAGCTGTTTCAACTGCGCCGGGAAGAGGCGGTTCACGACCTGTTCCGGCGGCTCTTCCTGCTGACCACCGAGCAGTACCTGAAGGGAGAGCTGGATACGCCGCCGCGGCTGGGGGCCTGGCGGCGGCGCTCCGGCTGAGGCCGCGCTCGCCGTGGAGAGGCGCCGCTCAATAGCGGATGTTGTCGCCGCCGTCGACGTAGTGGACGCTGCCGGTGGTGGCGGCGCCGGCGGGGGATGCCAGGTAGACCACGGCGTTGCCCACGTCCTCCACGGTGGCCAGGCGGCGCAGCGGGGCGCGGGCCTCGCTGGTGTCGGCCAGGGCGTCGAAGTCCTTGAGGCCGGAAGCGGCACGGGTGCGGATGGGCCCCGGCGAAACGGCATGCACGCGAATGCCCTGGGGGCCCAGCTCGGCGGCCAGGTAGCGGGTCATGGACTCCAGGGCCGCCTTGACCGGGCCCATCAGGGCGTAGTTGTCCACCACCCGCTCGGCGCCGAGGTAGGACATGTTGAGCAGGGTGCCTCCCCTGGGCATCAGCGGCTCGGCCAGCCGCGCCATGCGCAGGAAGGAGTGGCAGGAGACGTCCATGGCCAGCAGGAAGCCGTCGCGGGAGGCGTCGATCAGGCGACCGCGCAGATCCTCCAGCGGGGCGTAGGCGATGGAGTGCACCATCACGTCGAGCTGCCCATGCCGGCTGGCGATATGCTCGAACAGCGCGGCGAGCTGGGCATCATCCTGAACGTCGCAGGGTATCAGTTCGGCCTTGCCGAGCGCCTCGGCCAGGGGGTGGACGAAGCGCTCCGCGCCGGGCATGTGGGTGACCACCACCCGGGCGCCCGCCTGCTGCAGCGCCTGGGCGCAGCCGAAGGCGATGCTGTCGCGGTTGGCAAGCCCCGTGACCAGGGCAACCCTGCCGTGAAGTGAGAAGGGTGAATCGGCCATCGTCTTGGGTCCTGTTTGCGCTGCATTGCAGCAAGTCGGTGGCCAGTATAGCGAATCGGGCGCGGCATGTGGCCGCTGTTATGAGGCTGGGCGGCTCAGAGGGCCACCACCAGCGTCTCCTCGGTCTCGCAGGGCTTGCCGTGGCGCAGGGTTAGGCGCCGCTCGGTGAGGTTCATGACCACGCCGAACAGGGTCTCCATGCGCTCCTCCGGGGGCTGGGCGGGATTGAAGTGGCGACAGATCGAGAGTGGCTCGCCGTGGTGGTCGGCGAGAATCTCGAACAGGGTGTGCTCATCCACGGGGCCCTTGGCGGGCAGCGCCTGACGCAGCAGGTCGTCCAGGCGTACCAGTCGCGGCCTCGAATCCGGACGGGGGAAGTCCTCTACCTGGGCGGTGGCGTCCGGGGCGTAGAGGTGGTTGGTGTGGGTGACCACGCCGCCCTCGGCCCCGAGCCGACCGGGCTCGCCGGGGTGCACCTCGAGCCCCACCGCCTCTCCCGAAGCGCTGGCTACCAGGAAGTGGGCGGGGGAGCAGACCCGGTCGCGGCTGGCCACCGCCAGGGCGCTTTCCATATCGGGGCTCTCGAGGATCTTGCGCAGCGCCACGTGGATCGGCAGCCCCTCGCCGCAGGTTTGCGAACGGATGGCGTTGAGGCAGACGCCGATACCGTGGGCGTTGAGGCCGATCTTGGCTACCATGCCCGCCTCGCCGACGCTGACTAGGGGCGCGGCGTCCCGGCCTTGTATCCTCAGCGCTACCACGTTGTGCAGCTGGTCGGTGCGCCAGTCCCAGTTCTGGGCCAGCCACTGGGTGCCGGCGTGGGCCAGGGAAAAGGCGGAGCAGCCGCCGCTGGCCCGGGTCAGCGAGATCTCGCTGCGGCAGTTGAGGGTGAGGATATCGATGGGCTCGACGCCGGCCCCCTCGGCGATGGCGTCCATCTCCTCGAGGATCTCGGGAAAGCTGCGCTCGATCATTCGCCCGAAGCGCTTGGCCTCGGCCCGGGCCCGCACCCAGCGGATGCCCACGAAGTCGTGGAAGAGCCGGTCGTAGACCTCCAGGCTACGCTGGATCAGCAGGGCGTGGGTACGGCCGTGGGCCAGGCCGATCTCGCGGCGGCTGCCGCTGAGTTCTGTGACGGTAAGCAGCTGCTGCAGCATGGTTCGAGCGCCTCCTCCTGGCGGGGTAGAGTCTCAGTATAGGTCTGCTGGCGTCACGCGCCGCCTCGCTCTGAGGTTGACGGACGGCACCGCCAGCGTTGGTAGCGACGGCTTGAGATTTCCCGCGGGGCGTTCCAGATTGAGCGTGGGAGTCACCAGCATATTATTCGCAACCAACGGGACAACAACATGAAGAAGAGCATCCTGTCGATGGCCATTGCGGCCTCAGCGCTGAGCCTGGCCGGCGCGGTCCAGGCCGAGGTGAAGGTCGGTTTTCTGGGCGGTTTCACCGGGGGCATCGAGAGCCTGACGCCGCCTATCTTCGAAGGGGCGCGCCTGGCGGTGCAGCAGGTCAACGAGCAGGGCGGTATCCTCGGGGGGCAGACCCTGGTGATGCCCAGCGGTGATACCACCTGTGCCGACGCCTCGGCGGCCTCCAACGCGGCGGACCGCATGGTCAACACCGAGAACGTCACCGCTATCGTCGGCGCGCTCTGTACCGGGGCGACCATCGCCGCGGCCAACAACGCGGCGATTCCCGGCGGCGTACTGATGGTCTCGCCGGCCTCCACGGCACCGGCGGTGAGCGAGCTGGACGACAACGACCTGGTGTTCCGCACCGTCCCCTCCGATGCCTTTCAGGGCGAGATGCTGGCCAAGCTGGTGCTCGACAAGGGCATCGACTATGTAGCCGTGACCTATGTGAACAACGATTACGGCCGCGGCCTGTCGGAGGCCTTCAGCGAGGCCTTCGAGGCCGGCGGCGGCACCGTGGCCGAGAACCTGGCCCACGAGGACAACCGCGCCGACTACCGCTCCGAGCTGGGCTCACTCTCGGCCAGCGGCGCCGACACCCTGGTGGTGCTGGCCTATGCCGACACCTCCGGCCAGACGGTGCTGCGCCAGGCCTACGAGAGCGGCATGTTTACCCAGTATGTGGGCGCCGACGGGATGGTAGGCGATAGCCTGGTCCAGGCGGTGGGCGCCGACGTGCTGGAGGGCATGATCGCCACCCGCCCGGGCAGCCCCGATCTGCCGGGCACCGAGCTGTTCAACGAGGCCGCCGAGGCCGCCGGCATCGACCCCAGTGCCGTGTTCGCCGCCCAGGCCTACGATGCCGCCTTCCTGGTGGCCCTGGCCATCGAGCAGAACGGCAGCGCCGAGCGCGAGGGGCTCTCCGCGGTGCTGCGCAGCGTGGCCAGCGAGCCGGGCGAGATCATCCTGCCCGGCGAGTGGGAGAAGGCCGTGGAGCTGATCGCTCAGGGGGTAGAGATCAACTACGAGGGCGCCTCCGGCAGCCACGAGTTCGACGAGAACGGCGACGTGCCGGGCGTGGTGGTGGAGATGGTGGTCGAGGACGGCCGCTTCGTCAGCAAGGGCTTCGTCGAGCCCTGAGCGCCTGACACTGAGCTGATCCGAGCACTCTGACCAGAAAGGCCCCGGCGGTTTCCCGCCGGGGCCTTTCACGTTGATAAGGCTTTTTTCGAAAAGTCGTCGAGCGAAGGCCAGACAAGGCAAAAATCAGCGAAAGGACGGAGTTTACAGCTGTAAATGAGTACCTTGAGCTGATTTTTAACGCCGTATGGCCGAGCGTAGACAGTTTTCGATAAAGCCTACCCGTGGTGCCTGACCTTTTCAGGTAAGAGTCCTTGAGGCGCGAAGCGCAGCACCAGGGTGATCAGCAAGCCGATCACGAAGACCCGGGCCTGCAGGGCGCGGCTCTCGATATTGCGCGGCGGCTCCCAGCCGAACCAGAGATCGCCCAGGTGCACCGCCAGGTTCATCACCGCCAGCGCCAGCGGCTCTGACATGATCCAGATGATGTAGACCGCCATGGCGCCGAAAATGGTGCCCAGGTTGTTGCCGGGCCCGCCCAGGATCACCATCACCAGCACCAGAAAGGTGTGGTTGAGGGGCAGATAGCCGTTGGGGTCGAAGAGGCTGTTGAAGGTGGCCAGCACGCCGCCGCCCAGGCCCATCAGGATGCAGCCCAGCACGAAGATCTCCAGGCGCCGCTTGTTGATGTCCTTGCCCATGGCCGAGGCGGCCACCTCGTTGTCGCGGATGGCGCGCACCATGCGGCCCCAGGGGGCGTGGTAGGCGCGGTGCAGCAGGAAGAAGATCATCGCGATCAGCACCGCCGTCACCGAGAGGTAGAGCGCTCGGGCCAGGGTGAAGCCCAGCTCCGCCGGCCCCGGGGTGGGCCAGGGCAGTGGCGAGACGGTGGCGGTGCCGCGGGTCAGCCAGTCGGAGTTCTTGAGGAAGGCCTTGATGATCTCGGCGATGCCCAGGGTGGCGATGGCCAGGTAGTCGCTGCGCAGGCCCAGGCAGATATGGCCGATGAAGTAGCCTACGGCCCCGGCCAGCGCCCCGCCGACGATCCAGCCGGTCCAGGCCGGCAGGCCGAGCCCACCCACGAAGCCCGCCCGGGACTGGATCTCGCCGGTGACCCCGCGCAGCAGGCTGATCACCACCAGGTAGAGCACCACCGCCAGCACGACGGCAATCACCGTGCGCAGCCGCTTCGGCACGCCCAGCCGGTCGAGCCTGGTGGCGCCAACGACCAGCAGGGTCGCGGCCGCGGCGTAGAGCAGTACCCGGGCCAGCTCCCCGGGCAGCTCGCTGTCCCAGAAGGCGGGGTTCACCGGCACGCTGAAGGCCATGGCGCAGTAGCCGCCGAGGGCCACGAAGCCCATGACGCCGGCGTTGAACTGGCCGGCATAGCCCCACTGGATGGTGAGGCCGAGGGCCAGGATGGCGTAGCAGGCGGCCTCCACCAGCATGCGGGTGCTGTAGGCGGCACCCATGGCCAGGTAGACGCCGAGGATGGCCGCCAGCAGGGCGGCAAACAGCACCACCTCGCGCAGGGGAAAGCGCGACGGGGCGTTGACCAGGTCTGCGCGGCGCTTGTCTTGAGTGTTCATCAGATCACCTTGCCCTTGAAGATGCCGGTGGGACGCCATACCAGGATGGCCACCAGGATGAAAAAGGGCACCACGATCTTGTACTCGGTGCCGACGAAGGCCAGGTTGCGCGGCAGCTCCAGCCACTCGGGGAAGTGGTGGGCGATGGGTCTCAGCAGCACCGCCCAGTTGAACACCGCAAGGGTCTCGGCGAAGCCCACCACGAAGCCACCGGCAATGGCGCCCCAGGGGTGCCCCACACCGCCGACGATGGCCGCGGCGAAGATCGGCAGCAGCAGGAAGAAGCTGAGGTCGGGCTTGAAGGTGACGTCCAGGGAGAGCAGGGTGCCGGCGATGGCCGCCAGGCCCCCGGCTATCACCCAGGTCACCGCCACGATGGCGTTGGTGTTGATGCCCGAAGCTCGCGCCAGGTCGGGGTTGTCGGACATGGCGCGCATCGCCTTGCCCAGTCGCGAGCGGTTGAGGAAGAGGTGCAGTCCCACCACGCAGGCGATGGTCAGCACGAAGAGGATGATCTGGGGCTCGGTGATCACGATGGGCGCGCGCACCCCCTCGAAGGGCAGGGCGAGGCGATAGATCTCCTTGCGCTCCCCGGCCATGTAGAGGCTCTGGCCGCTGGTGCCGGCGAAGAGGCGGATCAGCCCCTGCAGCATCAGGGTGACGCCGAGCGAGCCGATGACGATGACGATGGGCTTGACCCCGTGGGCGCGCAGCGGCTTGTAGAAGGCCTTGTCGATGCCCACGGCGAGCAGGGCGGTGAGCACCATGGCCGCCGGCAGCATCACCACCGGAGTGGGCAGCCCGACGATGCCGCCCACGCCCGGGAAGGCCGCTGTGAGCAGCAGCACCATGAAGGCGCCGAAGGTCATCATATCGGCGTGGGCGAAGTGCGCGAAGCGCATGATGCTGAAGATCAGGGTGACGCCGATGGCGCCGATGGCGTAGATCGAGCCGGTGACGCTGCCGGCGATGATCACGTTGTTGATGAAGAAGACGAGTTCGTTCACGACGGTTGTTCTCCTGCCTCTGGCTCAGCCGCCCAGGAAGCTCTTGGCCACTTCCGGGTCCGCCAGCAGAGCGGCACCGGTATCGGTGAAGCGGTTCTGGCCGGCGGCCAGCACGAAGCCCTTGTCGGCGATGGCCAGTGCCTGCTTGGCGTTCTGCTCCACCATCAGGATGCCCACGCCGGCGGCGTTGATCTGCTTCACCTGCTCGAAGATCTCGTTCATGTAGAGCGGTGAGAGGCCCGCGGTGGGCTCGTCGAGCAGCAGCAGGCTGGGCTCGGCCATCAGCGCTCGGCCCATGGCCACCATCTGGCGCTGGCCGCCGGAGAGCTCGCCGGCGGGCTGGTGGCGCTTGTCGAAGAGCGGTGGGAAGAAGTCGTAGATCTGGCCCAGCATGCGCTTGACGTTCTGGGGCTTGAGAAAGGCCCCCATCTCCAGGTTCTCCTGAACCGTCATGCTCGGAAAGACGTTCTTCTCCTGGGGGACAAAGCCCATGCCCTTCTGCACCAGCTTGTTGGGGGGTAGGTTGTGGATCGGCTCGCCGCGCAGCAGGATCTCTCCCTGGGAGACGGTGAGCAGGCCGAAGATGGCCTTGAGCATGGTGGACTTGCCGGCGCCGTTGGGGCCGACGATGACGCCGATCTCGTCGGCTTCGATGGCCATGTCCACCCCGTTGAGGATGTTCATGCCGCCGTAGCCGCCGTGCACGTCGCGGGCATCAAGCAGTGGCATCGTGGGACGCTCCAAAGTAGGCCTCGATGACCTCGGGGTTGTTCTGGATCTCCTCGATGGTGCCTTGGACCATCACGCTGCCCTGGGCCAGCACGATCACCGGATCGCAGAGCCTCGCGATCATCTCCATGTCGTGCTCGATGACCAGGAAGGTGTAGCCCAGTTCGCGGTTGAGGCGTTCGATGTTCTCCACCAGGTCGCCCAGCAGGGTGCGGTTGACCCCGGCGGCGATCTCGTCGAGCAGTACCACCCGGGCGTCGGTCATCATGGTGCGGCCGAGCTCAAGCAGCTTCTTCTGGCCGCCGGAGAGGTTGCCGGCCAGCTCGTTGCGCACGTGGTAGAGGCCGATGAAGTCGATCACCTCGAGGGCCTTGCGGCGCACCTCCGTCTCTTCTTCTCGCACCGCGCCGGGCTTGAGCCAGGCGCTGAAAAGCTGCTCGCCGGCCTGTCGCGGCGGCACCATCATCAGGTTCTCCAGGGCGGTCATCTGGGAGAACTCGTGGGCGATCTGGAAGGTGCGCAACAGCCCCTTGTGGAAGAGCTCGTTGGCGGGGCGGTTGGTGATCTCCTCGCCGTCGAGCAGCACCTGACCGCTGTCCAGCGGCAGGGCGCCGGCGATGATGTTGAAGAGGGTCGACTTGCCGGCCCCATTGGGGCCGATCAGACCGGTGATGGAGCCCTTCTCGACCCGGAGGGAGCAGTCGTTGATGACCCTCAGGCCGCCGAAGGCCTTGTTGACGTGACGCACCTCGATCATGGCTGCCATGGCACTGTCCTGTTGTTCTTGTTGATGGCCGCTGTTGGTGGCCTGTTATGCCTGGGCGCCGCCCGCGGTGCGGGCGGCGGGTATCCTGCTAGCGCTCCTGGCTGTCATCCACCAGGAAGGTGCGGCCGGCGGCAAAGGCACCGACGATCACCAGGGCGCCGATGGTGGGGATGAGATAGCCCTCCACCTGGGGAATGGCGCGCAAGAAGACGAAGGCCACCGCCGCCGGGGCCACGAAGCGCACCAGGAAGCGCCAGATGGCGAACCAGGTCTCGTTGGTGCGCATCTCCTTCATCACCTCGCTGTGGGTCAGGGCCCAGCCGGCGAAGAGCGCGATCAGAAGGCCACCGAGCGGCATGAAGATGTTGGTGAGCAGCTCGATGAAGTCGAAGGCGCTGCGGCCGAAGAGGGTGTGGAAGAGGGTGCCCTCGGCGTAGATATTGAAGCTGACCACGGTGAGCAGGCCCAGGGCCCAGCTGGCCACGACCATGCCGAACACCGCCTGGGGACGGGTGAGGTCGAAGCGCTCCACCAGGAAGGCGGCCACCGGCTCGATCAGCGAGATGGAGGAGCTGATGGCGGCCCCCAGCACCAGGATGAAGAAGACCCCGCCGATCAGGGCGCCGAAGGGCATCTCGGCGAAGGCCAGCGGCAGGGTGACGAACATCAGCCCCGGTCCCTGGCCGGCGTCGAGGCCGGCGCCGAACACCAGCGAGAAGATCGCCAGGCCCGCGATCATGGCCACGGCGGTGTCGACGATGGCGATGGAGACGGCGGTGCGGGTCAGCGAGAGCTCGCTGGACATGTAGGCGCCGTAGGCCATGATGGCGCCCATGCCGAGGCTCAGGGTGAAGAAGGACTGCCCCATGGCGGCCAGCCAGCCCTCGAGGCTGAGGTCGGCCAGGTTGAAGGTGAACAGGAAGCTGGCCGCGGCGCCGAAGTCGCCGTTGGCCACGCCGTATCCCAGCACCAGCAGCAGGATCACGAAGAGCGCCGGCATCAGGATGCGCAGCCCGCTCTCGATGCCCTTGTGGATGCCCATGCCCACGATCAGCCCCGAGGCGATGATGAAGAGGGTGTGGTAGAAGGTCAGCAGGGCCGGGGAGGCGAGCAGGGCGTTGAAGCCTTCGCCGATGGTCTCGGCATCGGCGCCGGATAGCGAGCCTGTCAGCATCTGCCAGGTGTAGTGGATGGCCCAGCCGGCGATCACCGAGTAGAAGCTCAGGATCAGGAAGGCCGAGGCGGCCCCCAGCCAGCCGATGGACTCCCAGGCTCGCGAGGTGTTGTGGGTGCGGGTGAGGAAGCGCATGCCCATGATAGGGCTTCGGCGGCTGGCGCGGCCCAGCATGGTCTCGGCGATCAGGATGGGGATGCCCACGGCGAAGATGGTCAGGGCGTAGACCAGGATGAAGGCGCCGCCACCGTTCTCGCCGGTGAGGTAGGGAAAGCGCCACAGGTTGCCGAGTCCCACCGCCGACCCGACGGCGGCCAGCAGGAAGGTGCCCTTGTGGGTCCAGACGTTATGCTTGCTCATGGAGGCTCCGGATGCGATTCGTATGGCCTTGTGGGCCGTGCCGCCACTTTGCGACAAAACGCACTCGGGAACCAGCTGGCTAGCGTTTACCGGCCGTTAAGTTCGGCGATGGTGTCGCTATCGACTACTGTTCCTGCTCTTCTTCCTCGTCGTCGTCCTGCTGGCCGATGCGAGGCTCCAGCGCCCTGGACTCGTCCGGCAGGCGTACGGTATCGCCCAGGGCGAGCTTGCCGTGGGACTTGAGGCGGCGGCCATTGTTGATGGCGATGATCGCTGCCACCTCGCCGATGCTGGTGCCCTCCACGTAGGCCTCGACCCGAATGCGCACCACGGTGCCCTGGTAGCGGGCCGAGAGGATGTCGCCGCGCCCGGGGGCCGAGTGGCCCATGGGGTCCTTCTCGAAGTGGCGCATCACGCTGTCGGCGCCGGGGTCGTCCCACTCCACGTGCTTGTGCATGCTGCTCTCCTGGTTGGGTGGCAGGGGCTGTCAGGCCTTCAGCATAGAAGATGTGACTCGCGGAAACGACAACGCCCGCCCGGGAGGTTCCCGGGCGGGCGTCTTCAGGCGTGGCGGCCGGCCTTACTTCTTGCTGGCGCGCTTGCGCTCGTGCTCCTTGAGGAACTTCTTGCGCAGACGCAGGTGGTTGGGGGTGACCTCCACCAGCTCGTCGTCGTCCAGGAACTCGATGGCCTGCTCTAGGGAGAACTTCACCGGCGGGGTCAGCACGATGTTCTCGTCGTTGCCGGAGGCGCGCATGTTGTCGAGCTTCTTGCCCTTGGTGGGGTTGACCACCAGGTCGTTGGCGCGGCTATGGATGCCGATCAGCATGCCCTCGTAGACCTCGGTGCCGTGATCGATGATCAGGCGGCCGCGGTCCTGCAGGGCGTAGAGCGCATAGGCCAGCGCCTTGCCGTCGACCATGGAGACCATCACGCCGTTGCGGCGCTCGGTGGCGGCGTCGGGCTTCAGCGGGCCGTAGTGGTCGAAGCGGCTGGTCAGGATGCCGGTGCCGGAGGTCAGGGTCATGAACTGGCCGCGGAAGCCGATCAGGCCCCGGGCGGGGATGATGAAGTCCAGACGCACCCGGCCCTTGCCGTCCGGGTTCATGTTGGTCATCTCGCCCTTGCGGTAGCCGAGCTCCTCCATGATGGCGCCCTGGTGCTGCTCCTCGCAGTCGATGATCACCTCCTCGTACGGCTCCTGCCTGACGCCGTCGATCTCCTTGATGATCACCTCGGGGCGGCCCACGGCCAGCTCGAAGCCTTCGCGACGCATGGTCTCGATCAGCACCGAGAGGTGCAGCTCGCCGCGGCCGGAGACGATGAACTTCTCCGGGGTCTCGCCCTGCTCGACGCGCAGCGCCACATTGTGGATCAGCTCCTGGTCGAGGCGATCCTTGATGTTGCGGCTGGTGACGAACTTGCCGTCCTTGCCCGCAAAGGGCGAGTCGTTGACCTGGAAGGTCATGGAGACGGTGGGCTCGTCCACGGAGAGCGGCGGCAGCGCCTCGACGGCGGCCGGGTCACACAGGGTGTCGGAGATGGAGAGGGAGTCGATGCCGGTAATGCAGACGATGTCGCCGGCGGTGGCCTCTTCGGTCTGCACGCGCTCCAGGCCCAGGTGGGTCATCACCTGGCCGATCTTGCCCTTGCGGGTGGCGCCGTCGGTGCCGATGACGGTGACCTGCTGATTGGGCTTCACCGCGCCGCGCTTGATGCGGCCCAGGCCGATGACGCCCACATAGCTGTTGTAGTCCAGCGCCGAGATCTGCATCTGGAAGGGACCATCCAGCTCCACCTTGGGCGGCTCGACGATATCGACGATGGCCTGGAACATGGGGGTCATGTCCTCGGCCAGCTCCTCGGGGTCGGGGCCGGCGATGCCGTTGAGGGCCGAGCAGTAGATGATCGGGAAGTCGAGCTGCTCGTCGGTGGCGCCGAGATTGTCGAACAGGTCGAAGATCTGGTCGATGACCCAGTCGGGGCGGGCGCCGGGACGGTCGATCTTGTTGACCACCACGATGGGCCTGAGGCCCTGAGCGAAGGCCTTCTGGGTGACGAAGCGGGTCTGCGGCATGGGGCCGTCGACCGAATCCACCAGCAGCAGTACCGAGTCCACCATGGACATCACCCGCTCGACCTCGCCGCCGAAGTCGGCGTGTCCGGGGGTATCCACGATGTTGATGCGGTACTCCTCGCCGTCGGGCGAGTTCCAGCGGATCGCCGTGTTCTTGGCCAGGATGGTGATGCCGCGCTCACGCTCCTGGTCGTTGGAGTCCATGATCCGCTCCTGTCCCTCGGCCTTGCGGTCCAGGGTGCCGGACTGGCTGAGGAGCTTGTCGACCAGGGTGGTCTTGCCGTGGTCAACGTGGGCGATGATGGCGATGTTCCGGAGATTGGCGATCTCGGAAGGCGTTGCGGTGGTCATAGATTGCTGCTCATCGAATTAGAGGCGCACCCTCCTTGCACGTAACGATTCAGTGCCCTGGGCGCGTGGGGTAGGGAGGTTGGGCCAGCATTGTACAGCCTACCCCGGTCCGGGAATAGCGGATTTACGCTTTCGATGGGCTGTCAACGCGGGCGGGCCTGATCCGGACGCCGCAGGCCTGCAGGCGTTCGAGCAGCTCCCCGAGGGCTCGCTCATCGAGCTCGGGGTCGCAGCCGCCGATGCGTTCGAACCAGCTGCGGGACAGGCAGAGGCCATCGCCGCTGGGCAGCCGCCGCAGCCTGGCCAGCAGGCGCGCCAGCCATCCAGCGTGCCGGGTGGGCAGGGTAGCGGCGTCGAGCTTTCCGGCGGCGACCTCGGCCGCCAGCCGTGCCAGGGCCTCCGCTCTGGTGGCGTTGCCGATGCCGGGAAACAGCAGCACGCCGCCATTGCTGAGGGCAATGGCTTCGTTCAGTCGCTGGCCCAGCGGCAGCGGTGTTGCCGACACCAGGCGTGCGCCGAAGCGCTGGGCGATGCGCGGCAGGCGCGTATCGCCGGTGTCATCCAGTACCCAGAGGGTAAAGGTGACATCGCCTGAGGCCTGCGCCAGCGGTGCCACGACCGCCAGCTGCCGGGGCAGCCTGGCGCCGGCACTGCGGGCGTCGATCAGAATGCAGGCGGTGAAGGTAGCCATGCGAGCTCCGACAGTTGGCCGCAGCGATGGAGGGTGGCCAGCGGCCGAGAGGCGCTGCTGGTGGGGGTATGCTGCTGTAATATATTGTATCTATAAGCGTCCTTTAGTATCAAAGAGTTTACGTGTGAAGTTGCGCCACCCCGGCGTGGCGCAATTCTCGTTCTGCCGGGACTGAGACAGGACCATACTCGCCGGTCGGACCGTGCGTGCCCTGCAGCAGTGCATGGAAAACGGTTATTGCACCAACATGGTGCGAAACGAGGGCAGAGGCGACGGTGAGCCACGAAAAGGCGCAGGGCCCGGGTCAGGGTGGTGCGCTTGTCGGGGATGTTTTTGTCTTTCAAATCAGCCCTGTGCCAATGTCCTGTTGCATCTGGGTGCAATTCTGGCATGGGGCGTGCATTGTATTGGGCAGCATCGGGTCATGCCCGGTGGTCGTGGGCAGAGTGCCCACGGCATGCTACAACTTCGCAACACCTCAACGCCCCGAGCACCGCTCAACCGGAGGACACCATGTCTGCCAAGACTCTCGCCCTGATTGAAGAACACGACGTGAAGTGGGTCGACCTGCGCTTTACCGATACCCGCGGCAAGGAGCAGCACGTCACCATCCCGGCCCGTGACATCGATGAGGAATTTTTCGAGAACGGTCAGATGTTCGACGGCTCCTCCATCTCCGGCTGGAAGGGCATCAACGAGTCGGACATGATCCTGCGTCCGGAAGATGGCACCGCCTTCCTCGACCCCTTCACCGAGGACTCCACGCTGGTGCTGCGCTGCGACATTATCGAGCCGGCCACCATGCAGGGCTACGAGCGTGACCCGCGCTCCATCGCCAAGCGCGCAGAGGCCTACCTGCAGTCTACCGGCCTGGGCGACACCGCCTTCTTCGGCCCCGAGCCTGAGTTCTTCATCTTCGACGAGGTGCACTGGAAGTCCGATATCGAGGGCTCCATGTACAAGATCACCTCCGAAGAGGGCGCCTGGGCCACCGACCGTACCATCGAGGGCGGCAACCTGGCCCACCGCCCGCGGGTCAAGGGTGGCTACTTCCCGGTGCCCCCGGTAGACAGCTTCCACGATATCCGTGGCGCCATGTGCAACACCCTGGAGGCCATCGGCCAGACCGTTGAGGTGCACCACCATGAGGTGGCCAACGCCGGCCAGAACGAGATCGGGATCAAGTTCAACACCCTGGTCAAGAAGGCCGATGAGGTCCAGGAGATGAAGTACGTGATCCACAACGTGGCTCACGCCTACGGCAAGACCGCCACCTTCATGCCCAAGCCGCTGGTCGGCGACAACGGCAGTGGCATGCACGTCCACCAGTCCTTCTGGAAGGATGGCAACAACCAGTTCGCGGGCGACGAGTACGCGGGTCTCTCCGAGATGGCTCTCTACTACATCGGCGGCATCATCAAGCACGCCCGGGCCCTGAACGCCTTCGCCAACGCCTCCACCAACTCCTACAAGCGTCTGGTGCCGGGCTTCGAGGCGCCGGTGATGCTGGCTTACTCGGCCCGCAACCGCTCCGCCTCCATCCGCATCCCCTACACCGCCAGCCCCAAGGGCAAGCGCGTCGAGCTCCGCTTCCCGGATCCGACCGCCAACCCCTACCTCTGCTTCGCGGCGATGCTGATGGCCGGCATCGACGGCATCAAGAACAAGATTCACCCCGGCGACGCCATGGACAAGAACCTCTATGACCTGCCGCCGGAAGAGGGCAAGAAGGTGCCGACCGTGGCTCATAGCCTCGACCAGGCCCTGGAGGCGCTGGACAAGGATCGCGCCTTCCTGACCGAGGGCGGTGTCTTCACCGACGACATGATCGATGCCTATATCGAGCTGAAGATGGAAGATGTGGAGCGCATCCGCATGACCACCCACCCGATCGAGTTCGACATGTACTACAGCTGCTGATCCTCCTGCGATCCAGCGACGTTGAGAGACGAAAGGGGTTCCGCCATGGCGGAACCCCTTTATCTTGGTGCGCCAGGCATGGCGCGTAGCACCGATAGGTGCTGTTCCCGAGGGTGGTGCCTCGGGATGACTTGGGGGTGAAAGTCCCCTGCGGACCCTGATAGCGGGAACCGCTAGCCGAACAGCAAGGGTGTCCGCCGCGAGGCGGAATCTGAAGGAAGCTGAAGGCAAACTCCCGGCCTGACGGACAGAAATCGCATACGAGGCTGTCGCACCTGGGCGAGGGCGCCAAGTTACCCGAAGCCCGATAGCTATCCGGAAGGGGCGGCAGTAAATGCGGCGGGTAGATGGGAGGAAGGTCGCGCGTCTTACCCTGGGAGGTCTGGTGGTCTGCCACGGTGCTACCGGCGCCGAGAGGCGGCGGGATGGGCCACCAGACGTCAGCAGAGGCCATAGTAAGTGTCGACTCACCCCGACACCAAGGGCCGAACATGAAGAACCGCGAGTAGGCGATGATGTCTCGAGGATCGATCATGAAGGCAGAAAGTGGCGCTGATACCGCCACCCACCCAGAGGGGCAGGGGCAGTACCCCGGGTCCCGGCCGGTGGGCGTCGAGACGGTCCCGGCGTCGTCATCGTGGACGAAAGCGGAGCCCGCCCCGCTCATGGAAGCCGTGGTAGAGAAGGCCAACATGGCGCGGGCTTACCGAAGGGTGGTCGCCAACAAGGGGGCGCCGGGTGCCGATGGCATGACGGTCCACCAGTTGGCCGACCACCTGAAGGAATGCTGGCCAACGCTGTGCGAACGGCTACTGGCCGGTGAGTACCACCCCAGCCCGATCCGAGCCGTCGAGATCCCCAAGCCCAAGGGCGGAACGCGACAGCTCGGCATCCCCACGGTTACCGACCGGCTGATTCAGCAGGCTCTGCTTCAGGTGCTGACGCCGATCTTCGATCCGGAATTCTCCGCATCGAGTTACGGCTATCGCCCTGGGCGCAGTGCCCAGCAGGCCGTCTCGGCGATGAAGTCCCATGTCACTGCCGGCCACCGCTGGGTGGTCGACCTCGACCTGGAAGCCTTCTTCGACCGGGTAAACCACGACCTGCTGATGGCGCGGGTCGCGCGCCGCATCCGCGACAAGCGAGCATTGCGCCTGATCCGACGCTATCTGGAAGCCGGGATGTTCCAGGACGGCCTGGCCGCGCCACGCCGGCAGGGCACGCCCCAGGGCGGGCCACTCAGCCCGCTGCTGGCCAATATCCTGCTGGATGACGTGGATAAGGAGCTGGAACGCCGCGGTCACCGCTTCTGCCGCTACGCCGATGACATGCAGGTGTATGTCAGGAGTCGGCGAGCGGGCGAGCGCGTCATGGCCAGTCTGAGTGATTTTCTCGAGAGCTCGCTCAGGCTGACGGTCAATGGCGACAAGAGTGCGGTGGACCGACCCTGGAACCGGGGGTACCTGGGTTACACGCTGACCCGGCACAAGTTGCCGAAGCTGACGCTGGCCAAGGCCAGCCTGCAGCGCCTGATGCAGCGTGTCCGCGAGATCCTCAAGCGCGGCAGGGGGCGCAACATACGGCGAGTCATTGAGGAGCTGGCCCCCGTCCTGCGGGGCTGGGCCAATTACTTCCGCCTTGTCGATGTAAGGCACCCCCTGGAAGTGCTGGATCAATGGATACGCCGTCGACTGCGCTGCGTGATCTGGCGGCAGTGGAAGCGCCCATGGACCCGGCGGCGCAAGCTACTGGCGCTGGGCCTGGGCGACAAGCGTGCCTGGAAATCAGCGGGGAATGGGCGAGGTCCCTGGTGGAACGCCGGCGCCTCGCACATGAATCAGGCTTTGCCACGGAAATGGTTCGAGCAGCAGGGCCTGATCTCGGTACTCGATACGGTCAAGAGGGCTTAGTCGTTCTTCGTGAACCGCCGTGGTACGGAACCGTATGCCCGGTGGTGTGAGAGGACGGGGGAGGCGACTCCCCCTCCTACTCGATTTCACTATCCAGCAGGGGCGAGATTCGGATCAGGCTGTCACGATACGCCGGGCAGGCGGCAGCGCGGGGGAGGAGTCATGCACAAGGTCATGTTGGCACTGACGGTGGGGCTATCGTTCAGCCTGGCGGCTCAGGCCCAGACGATCTATCGCATCACCGATGCCCAGGGCAGGGTGGTGTTTACCGACAACCCCGAACGAGGCGGCGAGCAGGTGGAGCTGGCGCCGCTGACCGTGGTGCCCTCCAGCGGCGAGGTGCGCACCGGCGCGCCGGCGCCACGGCTCGAGGGTGGCGCCGCGCCGGCCCCCAGAACCTCGCCGGGCCAGCCCTTCATGCCCTACGACAGCTTCCGGATGCGCTCGCCTATCCATGAACAGGCCTTTCCGGTGGGGGTCGCGGGCAATGTCGCGGTGGAGCTTGGCATTGAGCCCGAGCTGCGTGAGGATCACCGCGTGCGGCTGCTGGTGAATGGCCAGGTCAGCCAGTCGGCAATGCATACCACGGCCTTCATGGTGGCCAACATGGACCCCGGCGAGCATGTGCTGCAGGCGGAGCTGTTGGACAGCAGCGGGGCAGTGCGCCACCGCACCTCGCCGGTCACCGTCCATGTGCACCGGACCAGCGTCAACCGCCCGGCCGATTAGCTCCCCCTCGCTGGGCACCCTGGCCGCGGCGCCCGGAAGGCGCCCCTGCGCCGCCAGGAGGCGCGGGATGCCTCTCGGCTGAACTGAGACCGTGCAGGCGTCGCACCATCTGAGGTCATGGGCGGGTGCAGGCCAGGCGTTTGTGCACTATTTTGGTGCAGAGCCGCCCCCTTATCGCCCGGCAAGCCCCGGGGCATGAGCCCGGCCGGCCTGGCGCGCTTCTTGCAGAACATCCCGCAGGAGCCAGGAGATAGCGATGGGAAGCCGTGGAGCCGATATGGCCGATTCGATGTATCAGCGCCTGATGGAGCACCTCACCACCGCCGTGGTGCTGCTCGATGGCGAGCTGAGACTGCAGTGGATGAACCCCGCCGCCGAGGCGCTGCTGGCGATCAGCCTGGGACGCGTGCAGGGGGCAAGGCTCTGCCAGCTGATGGAGAGCGACGACGGGCTCGGCGAGGTGCTCGGCAAGGCCCGTGACGAGTTCCACCCCTTCACCCAGCGGGAGGCGCGCCTGGTGATGCTGGCCGGTGATGCCCTGGTGGTGGACTACACGGTGACGCCGCTCTCCCGGGAGGAGCTGCTGCTGGAGGTCGAGCCCCGTGACCGGCTGATGCAGATCTCCCGGGAGGAGGCGCTCCTGACCCGCCAGGAGACCATCAAGGTGCTGACCCGCGGCCTGGCCCACGAGGTAAAGAACCCTCTGGGGGGCATCCGCGGCGCCGCCCAGCTGCTGGAGCGCGACCTCGACGACCCCGGCCAGCGGGAGTTCACCCGCATCATCGTCGAGGAGGTGGACCGTCTGCGCGACCTGGTGGACTCCATGCTCGGCCCCAACCGCATGACCCACCACGAGCCCCTCAATATCCACAAGGTGCTGGAGCGGGTCAGGTCGCTGCTGCTCGCCGAACATCCCCGGGTCGCCATCGAGCGCGACTATGACCCTAGCCTGCCGGACCTGGCCGGTGACGAGGCGCAGATGATCCAGGCGGTGCTCAACGTGGCCCGCAACGCCGTGGAGGCGATGAGCGAGGCGGGGACGCCGGACCCCCGGCTGGTGCTGCGCACCCGGGCGCGGCGCCAGTTCACCCTGGGGGCCGAGCGCCACCGTCTGGTGTGCGAGGTGGCGCTGGTCGACAACGGCCCCGGGGTCCCCGAGGCGCTGCGCGAGACCCTCTTCTACCCCATGGTCTCCGGCCGCGCCGAGGGCAGCGGCCTGGGGCTCTCCATCGCCCAGGCGATCCTGCACCAGCATCAGGGCCTGATCGAGTGCGACTCCGAGCCCGGCCACACCGAATTTCGACTGCTGATACCCCTGGAGAAGCGCCATGACTGACGTCGCACGCGTGGTGATCGTCGATGACGACCGCGCCATCCGCTGGGTGCTGGAGCGCGCGCTCGCCCAGCCCGACCTGAAGGTGGAGTGCATGGAGCGCGCCGACAGCGCCCTGCAGGGCCTGCTCGACAACCCCCCGGACGTGCTGGTGACCGATATCCGCATGCCCGGCATCGACGGCCTCGACCTGATGGCCCGGGTGCGCGAGGCCCACCCGGACCTGCCGGTGATCGTGATGACCGCTCACTCCGACCTGGACAGCGCCGTGGCCTCCTACCAGGGCGGGGCCTTCGAGTACCTGCCCAAGCCCTTCGACGTCGACGAGGCGCTGGCCCTGGTGCGTCGCGCGGTGGCCCACGCCCGGGAGCGCCAGCGCCCGGTCGTCGTGCCCGAGGGGCTGGATGCCGAGATCATCGGCGAGGCGCCGGCCATGCAGGAGGTGTTCCGCGCCATCGGCCGGCTCTCCCACTCCCATATCACCGTGCTGATCAACGGCGAGTCGGGCACCGGTAAGGAGCGGGTGGCCCGGGCCCTGCATCAGCACAGCCCCAGGGCGGGCCAGCCCTTTATCGCCCTCAACATGGCGGCGATCCCCCGGGACCTGATCGAATCCGAGCTGTTCGGCCACGAGAAGGGTGCCTTTACCGGGGCCACGGCGACCCGCCAGGGGCGCTTCGAGCAGGCCAACGGCGGCACCCTCTTCCTGGACGAGATCGGCGACATGCCCGCCGAGACCCAGACCCGCCTGCTGCGGGTGCTGGCCGACGGGGAGTTCTACCGGGTCGGGGGGCATACGCCGGTCAAGGTGGACGTGCGCATCATCGCCGCCACCCACCAGGACCTGGAGCGCCTGGTGGAGGATGGGCGCTTTCGCGAGGACCTCTTCCACCGGCTCAATGTGATCCGCGTGCACCTGCCGAAGCTGGCCGAGCGTCGCGAGGACATTCCGCGGCTGGCCCGCCACTTCCTGGCCGAGGCGGCCAAGGAGCTCGCCACCGATATCAAGGTGCTGACGCCCGAGGCCGAGACCCATCTGACCCGCATGGCCTGGCCCGGCAACGTGCGCCAGCTGGAGAACACCTGCCGCTGGCTGACGGTGATGGCCTCCGGTCGCGAGATCCTGGTGGAAGACCTGCCCCCGGAGCTGCGCGCCGACGACGGCAGCGGGACGGTCAGCGGTGACTGGCGGACGGCCTTCCGAGACTGGGCCGACCGCGCCCTGGCGGCGGGGCACACCCACCTGTTGGAGGAGGCCGTGCCGGATTTCGAACGCATCCTGATCGAGACCGCCCTGCGCCATACCGGCGGGCGCAAGGGCGAAGCCGCCGAACTGCTGGGCTGGGGCCGCAACACCCTGACCCGCAAGCTCAAGACGCTGCTGCCGGCGCTGGCGGACGGCGAGTGAGTCAGCTCAGGAGTCGGCGCGCCAGCAGCCGCTGCATGTCACGGCGGCTGTGGGCAATCAGGTAGACGATGAGCCGCTCGCGATGCTGACGATAGAGGATGCGTACCGGCGGCTCGATGACCTGGCGATAGTCCCGGATACCCAGCTCCAGCAGCTCACGGGGATGGCTGTCGCGCTCGGGGTGCTGCCCCAGCGACATGATGCGCGCCTCGATGGCGGCGAGAAGCCGCTCGGCCGCAGGGGGCGAGTCTTCGGCAATGAAGTCGTAGAGCTCGCGAAGGTCCTCGAAGGCCGAGGCAGTGAGTTCGACCTGCAGCGCCACCGCTAGCGCTCTCCTCGGCGCAACTGGTTGAAACACTCGGCCGCATCCAGCGTCTTGCCCTGCTCGACCTCCTGGCTGCCAAGCGCCAGGATCTTGAGCAGTGCCAGTGTCTCCTGGGTCTGCTCATAGCTCCTGATGTCCTGCACGACCATCTTGGCCTCGCCGTTCTGAGTGATCACCATGGGCTCGCGCAGCTCGTTGAGCGTCCGGGAAATTTCGGCGGCATTCGCCTTCAGGTAACTGATCGGCTTGATGTTCTCTGAGTACTTCATGGCGTTCGGTTCCGCATGGATGTGTGGACTGAATTTAGTCCGGATTTGGTGCCGCGGCAACCGGGGACTGGGCCAACGACGTGCGTCAGGGCTGGGCGGCGGCGGCCGGGGCTGCCAGAATGGGGCTCTCAAGGAGAGCATGCCCATGACGCAGATGAGCTGGGAGCGGCTGCTGGACCCGAGCCGCCTGCACGACCGGCGCGAGGAGCGCCCCGGCGGGGAGCGCGACGAGATCGGCCGCAGCCCCTTCCACAAGGATCACGACCGCATCGTCTTCGCCGGCTCCTTCCGGCGCCTGGGGCGCAAGACCCAGGTGCACCCCCTGACCGACAACGACCATATCCACACCCGCCTGACCCACTCCCTGGAGGTGGGCTGCGTGGGGCGCTCCCTGGGGATGATCGTCGGCGAGCGGCTCAGCGGCCGTCTGCCGGCCTGGATCACCCCGGCGGATCTCGGCGTGATCGTCCAGGCCGCCTGCCTGGGCCACGATATCGGCAACCCGCCCTTCGGCCACGCCGGCGAATATGCCATCCGCGACTGGTTCGCCCGGGCCGAAAGCGACGGCAGCGGCCTGCTGGAGGGGCTCTCGCCCCTCGAGAAGCAGGACCTGCTTACCTATGAGGGCAACGCCCAGGGTTTTCGCATCGTCACCCAGGTGGAGTACAACCAGTTCCGCGGCGGCATGCGGCTGACCACGGCGACGCTGGGCACCATGCTCAAGTACCCCTGGACCGTGGAGCACGGCGGGGCGGCCGGCAAGTTCGGCTGCTACCAGAGCGAGCGCCACCTGCTGGCCGAGGTGGCCGAGCGCCTGGGGCTGCTGCCCAACGGGCCGCAGCGCTGGTGCCGCCATCCGCTGGCCTGGCTGGTGGAGGCTGCCGATGACATCTGCTACGCCCTGCTCGACCTGGAGGATGGCCTGGAGATGGGGATCCTGCGCTTCGATGAAGTGGCCGAGATCCTGACCCAGATCGCCGGCGGCGCCCCCGCCGACTACGCCGCCATGCAGCGCCACCGGGTCTCCCAGCGGCGGCGCATCGCCGCCCTGCGCGGGGCGGCCATGGAGCGGGCGGTGAACGACGTCGGCGCGGTCTTCGTGCAGCACGAGGGGGAGCTGTTGAGCGGACGGCTGCGCCAGGACCTGCTCGAGCTCTGCCATCCCGATCTGGACTGGGGGGTCAAGGCGGCCAAGCAGCTCGCCCGGGAACGCATCTTCCAGAACGAGCGCAAGGCGAAGCTGGAGATCGGGGCCTATACGACGCTCGGGATCCTGCTCGAGGCCTTTATCGGTGCGGCACACGAGCTGCACCACAGCGGCCGCTCCACCTTCAAGCACCAGCGGGTACTGGCGCTGATCGGCGAGAACACGCCGCGCCCCTCCTGGAGCCTCTATGACAGCTACCGGCGCATGCTCGACTTCATCGGCGGCATGACCGACCACTATGCGGTGGACCTGGCTCAGGAGATGGGCGGCCGGCTCAGGGGGGACTGAGCCGGCGAGGGCGGCTCAGTCCCGTTCGGGCAGGCGCTCGAGGCGGGCGGCCCGCTCCAGCAGCACGCCGATCACGGCGTCGTGGGTCTCGTTGTCGAACTCGCCGGGGCAGAGCGCGGCGAGCTGAGCGGCCAGCCCCTGGCCGCTGACCACCAGTAGATCCTCAGGGCCCTGGCGGGCATCGACGTCCCAGCCGGGCAGGGTCAGCACCCCCATGACCGGCACCTCGCGTCTGGTCAGTTCGGAGAGCCAGCCCGCCATCCACTGGGCCAGCTCGCGGGTCTTCTCCAGGGGGGCGTGCTCGCTCCAGCCGGGGAAGCGCAGCCGCTCCCGCTCCACCGTGACCAGGTTGATCTCCTTGCCCGACGGGGTGAAGGGGCGAGTGCGGGCACGGGTCTCCACCACGAAGACGCCGCAGGGGGTCACCACCACATGGTCGATGCGGGTGCCCCGGGCGGGCACATCGTGGAAGACGTAGTAGGGGTGCGCCTCGGGGCGGATCAGGCGTTCGAGCTCCTGGCCCACCGCCAGCTCGCAGGCGAGCCCCAGCTTCAGGCGGCGGATACGCTGGAAGTCGCGCATCAGCAGGAAGCAGAAGAGCAGCACCAGCAGGGTGCTGAGCATCCCGTAGAGCCCCCACTCGATCCAGTCCTGATCGCTGGCAAAGAGCATGCGCCCCATGCCGTAGACCAGCGGGGCCAGGGTGGCGATGGGCCCCAGGGCGCCGTTGAGGAAGAGGCCGGCGAAGGCGCCGTCGAGGCGGTCGCGCAGCCCCTGGCCGGGTTCCCGCAGCGGATGGGCATCGAAGGGGGAGCGCACCCGGGCGTCATGGAGGTTGCGCAGCGCCACCACGATCACCGCCAGGGCGGCGAGGGGAAAGAGGAAGATCAGGGGAAGCAGGTATTCCAGCCAGGCCATCGGGGGTTCCTTGCCCATCTGTGGGAGAGGCGGAGTCTGCGGCCATTCTAGACAACCTTGCCCCCACGGGGCCATTCTCTTTCACTCGGTAAGCGGCGAGGAGAGGCGCGTGGAGCAGCCGGTGACACTGGAATCGCGACAGTTCGAGGCCCTGGCGGGCTTTGCCCGGCGCCATCCGCGCCTGGCGGTATTGACCGGGGCGGGCATCAGCACCGCCAGCGGGATTCCCGACTACCGGGATGCCGCCGGCGCCTGGAAGCGCTCGCCGCCCATGCAGCATCAGCAGTTCATGGGCAGCCAGGCGGCGCGCCAGCGCTACTGGGCGCGGGCCCTGGCGGGCTTTCGGGTGCTCGGTGAGGCGCGCCCCAATCCCGCCCACCGGCGGCTGGCCGAGCTGGAGGCGCTGGGCCGGGTGGCGGGGATCATCACCCAGAACGTCGACGGCCTGCACCAGCGGGCCGGCTCCCGGCGGGTGATCGATCTGCACGGCCGGGCCGACCGGGTGCGCTGCATGGGCTGCGGCGCCAACCGCATGCGCCACGACCTGCACGCCGAGCTGGCGCGGCTCAACCCGCGCTGGGCCGAGGTGTCGGCCCGGGCCGCGCCGGACGGCGACGCCGACCTGGAGGCGGACTTCTCCGACTTCCGGGTGCCCGACTGTAGCCGCTGCGGGCACGGCATCTGGAAGCCCGACGTGGTCTTCTTCGGTGACAGCGTGCCCCGGGAGAGCGTGGCGCGTGCCTTTGGCCTGCTCGAGAGGAGCGATGCGCTGCTGGTGGTGGGCTCCTCGCTGATGGTCTATTCGGGATTCCGCTTCGCTCGGGCGGCCGCCCGGGAGGGCAAGCCCATTGCCTGCTTCAACCTCGGCCGCACCCGCGCCGACGACCTCTACGCCCTCAAGGTGGAGGCGCCGGTGGAGGCCTCCCTGGCGGCGCTGCGGGCCCTCTGTGAAGGCGGTGCCTGAGGCCTCTCAGCCGCCGGCCAGCTTGACGGTATAGCCGCGCTTCTCCAGCTCCGCCTTGAGCCGCTCGCGCTGGTCGCCCTGGATCTCGATCACCCCCTCCTTCACGGCGCCGCCGGTGCCGCACACCTTCTTCAGCTGCTTGGCCAGGACCTTGAGCTCCGCCTCGGGGAGCGGCACGCCGGTGACCGTGGTGACCCCCTTGCCCTTGCGGCCGCTGGTTTCCCGGCGCAGGCGCACGATACCGTCGAGCTCGGCCAGCCGGGCCTGTTCGGCGAGTTCGGCGCAGCGGCAGGCGGCCACCGGCTCGCGGCAGTCGGGGCAGAGCTCCCCGTGCTCGGTGGAGTAGACGAGGCCGCGTAGCTGATCCTGCAGAGAAGGCATGAGAAGACTCCCGAAAGGGTGAATAAGGTGTCGGGGCGATGATAGCGCCGGCGGGCGCCGGCTGCATGGGGTTCAGCGCCCGGCGGCGCGGGCCAGGACCGGCTCCATGACCACCCGGGCCACCACGGCGGGCAGCTGGAACATGCTGGTGATCATGATGGCGCCCTCCGGCGTCTCCTCCACGTCGGGGTAGCGATTGAGGTGCACCACGCGCATGCCGGCCGCCAAAGCCGCCTTGACGCCCACCACCGAGTCCTCAATGGCCAGGCACTGCTCCGGTGAATAGCCCAGGGCGCTGGCGGCATAGCGATAGAGGCAGGGGTCGGGCTTCCAGCAGTTGGCGGTATAGGCGCTGAAGAGGCGGTCGCCGAAGAGGGTATCCAGGCCGGTGGCGCCGAGGGAGGTGCGGATCTTGCTCTCGGGACCGTTGGAGACCACGCCCATGGGGTAGTCGGCCAGGGCGGCCAGGGCTTCGCTGGCGCCCTCGATGGGGGTGAGCTCGGTAGCCAGGCGGCGGTTCAGGTTGGCGCGCATGGTCGCCTCCAGGGGCTCCAGCGCCGCCGGGTCGACGCTGCCGTGGCGGTTCTCCAAGGCGGCGACGATGCGCCGGAAGCGTGCCCCGCGAAACTCACCCACGTAGTCGCTGGCCTGGAAGGGCAGGCCCACGGCGTTGAGCGCCGTGGCCATTTCGTCGGCGAGCAGCGGCTCGCTGTCGACCAGGGTGCCGTCGCAGTCGAAGAGCAGACAGAGGGGGCGGCCCATCACCTAACCTCGCGGGAAATTGCCGAGCGTGATCATGTGAATATTAAAGCCTAGTTTCAGGTTTTTGTGAACACTGTTTCCGTTGTTGGAGCCGGATGGGGGCAGAGATGCTTCATCGGGTCCTTCGGGGCCGGCGGGCTGTGTCGGCGGGCCCCATGTGTCAGATTTTACCACCCCGGTGCGGCGTCCGGAGCGAGCCTTTCGGCCGGCGGGGGTTATTTCAACGTTATGATTTTAATTTATTTTTCGTTTTCATGGCACGGCTTGGCCCGGCTTCTGCAACTCTCTGGGCGAGCAGGACCCGGTGGCGCAGGACGACAGGCTCGCCGCCGGTACAGGAAGCCAGGAGGCTTCATTTCAGGAAACTCAGGTTCAGACCCCACAGGAGGCGCGAACATGATGTCCAAGGAATTTCTCAAGAAGCTCGGTATCTTCGGTATCACCGTTGGCCTGACCGCAAGCCCGCTGGCCTTCGGCTTCGGCGAGCAGCCCGATGAGCCCCAGGAGCCTGCGCCGCATGAGGAGCCGGCCCCGGATGAGAACTGGGGCGGTGCCGGCACCGACGACCCCTTCGCGGGCACTGAGGCCGAAGGCTCCGACTACGAGACCGAGTACGAGAATGAGGAAGAGGAGTGGACCTTCGACGAAGAGGAAGAGCAGGAGTGGGAGACCCCTGACGAGGACGAGGAATCCACCTGGTAATCGCCTCGCCACTCCCCTCCGAGGAAGCCGCTTCCTCACTGACGCCCCCGGCCCTGGCCGGGGGCGTCGTCGTTGGTGGGAGGCGGCTGGGTACGGAAACGACGAGGGGCGGCCCGGTGGGCCGCCCCTTGCGGTGCTCGCCTGCCGCGGCGGGCAGGCGTCGGCGCCTTACTTCACCTTGGGCGCCAGCTCGCCGCTCTCGTAGCGGGCGACCATGGCTTCCAGGCTGATCGGCCTGATCTTCGAGGCGTGGCCGGCGGTGCCGAAGGCCTCGTAGCGGGCGATGCAGACGTCGCGCATGGCGGAGACGGTCTCCTTGAGGAACTTGCGCGGGTCGAACTCGCTGGGGTTCTCGGCCAGGAAGCGACGCACCGCCCCGGTGGAGGCCAGGCGCAGGTCGGTGTCGATGTTGACCTTGCGCACGCCGTGCTTGATGCCCTCGACGATCTCCTCCACCGGCACGCCGTAGGTCTCGGGGATCTCGCCGCCATAGCGGTTGATCACCTCGAGCCACTCCTGGGGCACCGAGGAGGAGCCATGCATCACCAGGTGGGTGTCGGGGATGCGGGCGTGGATCTCCTTGATGCGCTGGATGGAGAGGGTGTCGCCGGTGGGCGGCTTGGTGAACTTGTAGGCGCCGTGGCTGGTGCCGATGGCAATGGCCAGGGCATCCACGCCGGTGGCCTTGACGAACTCGGCGGCCTCCTCCGGGTCGGTGAGCAGCTGCTCCATGTCCAGCTTGCCCTCGGCGCCGATGCCGTCCTCTTCGCCGGCCATGCCGGTCTCCAGGGAGCCCAGGCAGCCCAGCTCGCCCTCCACGGAGACGCCGCAGGCGTGGGCCATCTCCACGGTGCGACGGGTGACGTCGACGTTGTAGTCGTAGTCCATCGGGGTCTTGCCGTCCTCGCCCAGGGAGCCGTCCATCATCACCGAGGAGAAGCCCAGCTGGATGGAGCGCTGGCACACCGCGGGGCTGGTGCCGTGGTCCTGGTGCATGCAGACCGGGATATGCGGGAACTCCTCCACCGCGGCCAGGATCAGGTGGCGCAGGAAGGGGGCGCCGGCGTACTTGCGGGCGCCGGCGGAGGCCTGGACGATCACCGGGGAGTCGGTGCGATCGGCGGCTTCCATGATGGCGCGCATCTGCTCGAGGTTGTTGACGTTGAAGGCCGGAACGCCGTAGCCGTACTCGGCGGCGTGGTCCAGCATCTGGCGCATGCTGATCAGTGCCATGGTGTCACCTTTTTGCGTGGCCGCGGCGCCCGGGGCGCCGCGAGTCGGTCGTTGGGGAGATGGGGTAATGAGTGCCTGGAGTCTATCAGGCCCGCTCGGCGGCTGCCTCGAGGGCGGCCACTGCCGGCAGGGTCTTGCCCTCCACGTACTCGAGGAAGGCGCCGCCGCCGGTGGAGATGTAGGAGACCCGGTCCGCGATGGCGTACTTGTCGATGGCGGCCAGGGTGTCGCCGCCGCCGGCGATGGAGAAGGCCGGGCTCTCGGCGATGGCCCGGGAGATCACCTCGGTGCCGTGGCCGAACTGGTCGATCTCGAACACGCCCACGGGGCCGTTCCAGAGGATGGTGCCGGCGTCCTTGAGCATGGCGGCCAGGCGCGTGGCGCTCTCGGGGCCGATGTCGAGGATCATCTCGTCGTCGCTTACCTGGTCCACCGGCTTGACCACGGCCTCGGCGGCGTCGGAGAACTCGGTGGCCACCACCACGTCGGTGGGCAGCGGGATCTCGACCCTGGCCATCAGGGCCTTGGCCTGGTCGATCAGATCGGCCTCATGCAGCGACTTGCCGACATTGTGGCCCGCCGCGGCGATAAAGGTATTGGCGATGCCGCCGCCGACGATCAGCTGGTCGCACTTCTCGGAGAGGGCGTTGAGCACGTCGAGCTTGGTGGAGACCTTGGAGCCGCCGACGATGGCGGTCAAGGGCCGGGCCGGGGTGGCCAGCGCCTTCTCCAGGGCATCGAGCTCGGCGGCCAGCAGGGGGCCGGCGCAGGCCACCGGCGCAAAGCGCGCCACGCCGTGGGTAGAGGCCTGGGCGCGGTGGGCGGTGCCGAAGGCGTCCATCACGTAGATGTCGCACAGGTCGGCGTACTGCCGGGCCAGGGTCTCCTCATCCTTCTTCTCACCGGCGTTGAAGCGCACGTTCTCGAGCAGCACCACCTCGCCGTCGGCCAGGTCCAGCGCCACGTCGAGGTACTCCTTGACCAGGGACACCGGACGGCCCAGCAGCTCGCCAAGTTGCTCGGCCACCGGCGCCAGGGAGAACTCCTCGGCGGGCTCGCCCTCGGTGGGACGGCCCAGGTGGCTCATCAGCATCACCTTGGCGCCGGCATCCCGGGCGGCCTGAATGGTGGGCAGCGCCGCGCGCAGGCGGGCGTCGCTGGTCACCTTGCCGTGCTTGACGGGCACGTTCAGGTCCTCGCGGATCAGCACGCGCTGGCCGCTGAGGTCGAGGTCGGTCATCTTGCGCACGTTCATCGGGGCGTGTTCCTCATCTGAGCAAACGAAAAGCGGTCAAGGGGTGTCGAGGGGCAGGGCGGCCAGGCGCCGGCCGACGTCGAGCATGCGGTTGGCGAATCCCCACTCGTTGTCGAACCAGCACAGCAGCTTGAGCAGGCGGCCGCCGGCCACCCGGGTCTGGGTGGCGTCCACGATACCGGAGCGCGGATCGTGGTTGAAGTCGACCGAGGCCATCGGCTCCTCGGTGTAGCCGAGCAGCCCGGCCAGTCGGCCGCGGCTCGCCTCGGCGAGCAGGGCGTTGACCTCGGCGGCGCTGGTCTCCCGGCGCACCGTGAGGCTGATATCCATGGCCGAGACGTTGATGGTCGGCACCCGGACATGGAGGCACTCGAAGCGCCCGGCCAGGTGGGGCACCAGGCGGTTGATGCCCAGGGCCAGGCCGGTATCCACCGGCACGATGGAGTGCATCGCCGAGCGGGTCAGGCGCAGATCGGTCTGGTGGTAGGCGTCGATCACCGGCTGGTCGTTCATGGCCGAGTGGATGGTGGTGGTGACGCCGTGCTCGATGCCCAGGGCCTCGTCCAGCACAGTGAGCACCGGCACCAGGCAGTTGGTGGTGCAGGAGGCGGCCGAGACGATGCGGTGGGAGGCGGCCAGGTCGCCGTCGTTGATGCCGGTGACGATGGTGGCGTCCACGTCGCTCTCCGCCGGCTGGGAGAAGAGCAGGCGGCCGGCGCCGGCCGCCAGGTGGCGGGATGCCGTGGCGCGATCCTTGAAGCTGCCGGAGCACTCCAGCACCAGGTCGATGCCCAGCTCCCGCCAGGGCAGGCGCTCGGGGTCGGATTCGGAGAGCACCCGGATGGGGTGGCCATCGATGACCAGGCGACCGTCACCCGTCTCCACCTCGCCGGGGAAGCGGCCGTGGGTGGTGTCATAGCGAGTCAGGTAGGCGATGGTATCGAGATCCGAGAGCTCGTTGATGGCGACGATCTCCAGCGACGCAGCGCTCTCGCCGATCGCTCTGCCCCGCTGCCGTGTGGCTCTCTGCTGTTCGGCCCTCTGTTCTTCAAACAGGGCACGCAGCACGCACTGGCCGATGCGGCCGTAACCGTTGATGGCGATGCGGTAGGCCATGGCGGTGGTGGAGGCTCCAGGTCGCGGGGTGTCACGAGGGAAATGAAAGGCGCAATTCTAGCGCACTTCAGCCGGCGAGTCCCGGCAGCCGCCAGGCCAGTGGCAGCAGCAGGGCGGTGAGGATGCCGGTGAGGCTCATGCCCAGGGAGGCGAAGGCGCCGGCGGTGGGGCCGATCTCGAAGGCGCGCACCGTGCCCAGGGCGTGGCCGTTGATACCCAGGGCGAGCCCCAGCAGGCGCTGGTCGCGGATGCCCAGCCCGCGGGCCACCAGGTCGACGAAGCCGATGGCGGCAACGCCGGTCAGCAGCAGGCCCCCCATCATCAGCGCCACCGAGCCGCCGAGCTGTTCGGTGATGCCGATGGCGATGGGGGCGGTGACCGACTTCGGCGCCAGGGAGGCCATCACCTCCGGCGAGGCGCCCAGCAGCCAGGCGATGGCCACCGCGTAGAGGGCCGCCATGGCGGAGGCGATGGGCAGGCAGACCAGCAGCGGCCGCCAGAGGTCGCGGATATGAGCCATCTGCTGGTAGAGCGGCAGCCCCAGGGCCACGGTGGCCGGGCCCAGCAGCAGCATCAGCCAGCCGGCCCCCTCCCGGTAGTCGGCGTAGTCGATGCCGGTCAGCGCCAGCACCCCGGCCAGCAGCAGGGCGGCGACCAGAATCGGCGGGCACCAGCTCGGTGCGCCCACCAGGCGGAACAGCCGGGCGCCGGCGAAGTAGGCGGCAAGCGTCAGGGCGATGGCCAGCAGCGGGGTGGCCAGCAGGTGGTCGAGGAGCTCACTCACGGCCGGGCTCCTCCCCGACGATCAGGCGGCGCATCAGCCACAGGGTGGTGAAGACGCTGAGCAGGGTACCCCCCACCAGGGCGCCGAGGATCGCCGCCCACTGGCCGCTCAGGCTATCGAGGATAAAGAAGACGCCGACGACGCCGGGCATGATCAGCATGGCCAGCACATTGATCAGCGGCCGGGCGGCGGCGGCGATATCGGCATTCACGCTGCCCCGAAGCACCAGCCAGAGGGTGAGCAGCAGCATGCCCGCCACGCCGGCGGAGACCGGCAGCCCCGTCAGGGTGACCAGCGCATCGCCGAGCAGCAGGAAGCCCAGCAGCCAGAGAAAACCGCGCAGAACGGGCATCGAGGCTCCTTGAGAAGAGAAGGCGGAATCGAAGTGGCATGTTAGCACGCTATCGGCTGTCCCGAGGCCGCGCGGCGCTGAAGACGTTGCGCTGCGTTGAAAACAAAGGGGGCGCAGCCGACTGGCTGCGCCCCCTGTCACTCTGGGCAGCGGAAGCGGAGAGGATCAGCCCTCCAGCAGCTCCCTGGCTTCCTGCACCAGGTTCTCGACGGTGAAGCCGAAGTGCTTGAACAGGTCGCCGGCCGGCGCGGACTCGCCGTAGGTGCTCATGCCGATGACGCGGCCGTTGAGGCCCACGTACTTGTACCAGTAGTCGCGATGGCTCGCCTCGATGGCGATCCGCTTGGTGACGCTGCTCGGCAGCACCTTCTCGCGGTACTCGGCCTCCTGGCCGTCGAAGCGGAAGGCGGAGGGCATGGAGACCACGCGCACGGCGTGGCCCGCCTGCTCGAGCTCGGCCGCGGCGTCCATGGCCAGGCCGACCTCGGAGCCGGTGGCGATCAGGATCAGCTCCGGAGTACCTTCGCTGTCCTTGAGGACGTATCCACCGCGCTGGATATTGCCCAGCTGCTGCTTGGTACGGGTCTGGTGCGGCAGGTTCTGACGGGAGAGCACCAGGGCGGAGGGGCCGGAGTGGCGCTTGAGGGCGGCATCCCAGGCGGCAGCCGTTTCCACGGCGTCACAGGGGCGCCAGGTGGCCAGGTTGGGAGTGGAGCGCAGGCTGGCCAGCTGCTCGATGGGCTGGTGGGTGGGGCCATCCTCGCCCAGGCCGATGGAGTCGTGGGTGAAGACGAAGATCGCCTGCTGATCCATCAGGGCCGCCATGCGCACGGCGTTGCGCATGTACTCCATGAAGATCAGGAAGGTGGCGCCGTAGGGCACGAAGCCGCCGTGCAGGGCGATGCCGTTCATGATGGCGCCCATGCCGAATTCGCGCACCCCGTAGTGCAGATAGTTGCCGTCCGGCGTCTCCGGGGTGATCGCCTTGGCGCCGTTCCAGAAGGTCAGGTTGGAGGGCGCCAGGTCGGCGCTGCCGCCCAGCAGCTCGGGCAGCTGCGGGCCCAGCTCGTTGAGGCAGTTGAGCGAGGCTTTGCGGCTGGCGATGCTCTCTTCGGCCTGGTTGGCCTTTTCCTGGAGGGCTTCGCTCTTCAGGTCGGCGGGCAGCTTGCGCTGCAGGCGGCGCTGGAACTCGCGGGCCAGCGCCGGATACTCTTCGCGATAGCGCTCGAAGCGCGCCTGCCACTCGCTCTGGGCGGCGCTGCCCTGCTTGCGAGCGTCCCAGCCCTGGTAGACGGGCTCCGGGATGTGGAAGGGGGCGTGGGGCCAGTCGAGCTGCTGGCGGGCGGCGGCGACCTCCTCCTCACCCAGGGGGGCGCCGTGGCACTCCTCCTTGCCCTGCTTGTTGGGGGCGCCGAAGCCGATGACGGTCTTGCAGATGATCAGGCTCGGCTTGTCGTCGTGGCTCTTCGCCAGCTCGATGGCGGCCTTGATCTCCTCGGGCTTGTGGCCGTCGACGTTGGGCACCACGTGCCAGCCGTAGGCCTCGAAGCGCTTGGCGGTGTCATCGGTGAACCAGCCTTCGACCTCGCCGTCGATGGAGATGCCGTTGTCGTCGTAGAAGGCGACCAGCTTGCCCAGCTTCTGGGTGCCGGCCAGGGAGCACACCTCGTGGGAGATGCCCTCCATCAGGCAGCCGTCGCCCAGGAACACATAGGTATTGTGGTCGACGATGGTGTGCCCGGGGCGGTTGAACTGTGCCGCCAGGGTCTTCTCGGCGATGGCCATGCCCACGGCGTTGGCCAGGCCCTGGCCGAGGGGGCCGGTGGTGGTCTCGACGCCCGGCGCGTAGCCGTATTCCGGATGGCCGGCGGTCTTGGAGTGGAGCTGGCGGAAGCCCTGCAGCTCTTCGAGGCTCAGCTCATAGCCGCTGAGGTGCAGCAGGGAGTAGAGCAGCATGGAGCCGTGGCCGTTGGAGAGCACGAAGCGGTCGCGGTCGGGCCACTTGGGGTCGGCCGGGTTGTGCTTGAGGTAGTCGTTCCACAGCACTTCGGCGATATCGGCCATGCCCATGGGCGCACCGGGGTGGCCGGACTTGGCCCGCTGGACGGCATCCATGGACAGGGCGCGAATGGCATTGGCCAGTTCGAAACGGGACGGCATTGGGTAGCTCCTCGCCTGCGGCAGAATGCCTGCCTTCGCTGGGGGAGCAGCGAAGGCAGGCATTCCGGCTGGGGTAAGCCGCCGCGGGACGCTCGCGGCGGAATCGAATTCGGTCCCTTTATTGTCGCCGACTTGACGCCGCGCTTCAAATCGTGGATGCCTCGCCCTGCCCCAGGGTGTAGACTCTTGGCCCCAAAAGGCCAGGGCTTCGCGCCCGTTCGCGCCGCCCAGATCATCCGGCGCAGTCGCACTGCCGCACCACACAAGGTCGAGGACGCCATGAGCGAATACTCCCTCTTTACTTCCGAGTCCGTTTCCGAGGGGCATCCGGACAAGATTGCCGATCAGATTTCCGATGCGGTGCTGGACGCCATCATTGCCCGCGACAAGCAGGCCCGGGTGGCCTGCGAGACCCTGGTCAAGACCGGGGTGGCCATCGTCGCCGGCGAGATCAGCACCTCCGCCTGGGTCGACCTGGAGGAGCTGGTGCGCCAGGTGATCCTGGATATCGGCTACACCTCCTCGGACGTGGGCTTCGACGGTGAGACCTGCGGCGTGCTCAACCTGATCGGCAAGCAGAGCCTGGATATCGCCCAGGGGGTCGATCGCAGCCACCCCGAGGACCAGGGGGCCGGCGACCAGGGGCTGATGTTCGGCTACGCCACCAACGAGACCGACTCCTTCATGCCGGCGCCGATCCACTACGCCCATCGCCTGGTGGAGCGCCAGGCGGAGCTGCGCAAGCACGGCCTGCTGCCCTGGCTGCGCCCGGATGCCAAGAGCCAGGTCACCTTCCGCTACGACGCCGAGGGCAAGCCCTGCGCGGTGGAGGCGGTGGTGCTCTCCACCCAGCACGATCCGGGCATCGACCAGGAGGAGCTGCGCAAGATGGTCAAGCGCGAGATCATCGAGCAGGTGATTCCCGCCGAGTGGCTCTCCGAGACTACCCAGTATCACATCAACCCCACCGGCAAGTTCGTGATCGGCGGTCCGGTGGGCGACTGCGGCCTGACCGGGCGCAAGATCATCGTCGATACCTACGGCGGCATGGCCCGCCACGGCGGCGGCGCCTTCTCCGGCAAGGACCCCTCCAAGGTGGACCGCAGCGCCGCCTACGCCGGCCGCTACGTGGCCAAGAACATCGTCGCCGCGGGGCTGGCCGACAAGTGCGAGATCCAGGTCTCTTACGCCATCGGCGTGGCCGAGCCCACCTCGGTCTCCATCAACACCTTCGGCACCGGCAAGGTGGACGACGCACGGATCATCGAACTGGTGCGCGAGCACTTCGACCTGCGCCCCCACGCCATCACCCGCATGCTCGACCTGCTGCACCCCATGTACCGGCTCACCGCGGCCTACGGCCACTTCGGCCGCGAGCCCTTCGAGACCTCCTACACCTGGACCGATACCCAGGGCGAGGAGCATACCGAGACCTTCACCGCCTTCCCCTGGGAGAAGACCGACCGCGCCAACGCCCTGCGCCAGGCCGCTGGTCTCTGACGCCCGGCGCCCGAGCCTTCTGTATCACCCCGGTGAACGGGACAGCGCCCGGCCAGCAGAACTGGCCGGGCGCTGCCGTATGGCTCGCGGGCGGGCGGTGAGCGGCCCGCTCAGGCCGTCTTGATCACGATGACGGCGATGATGACCACCAGGATGCCGCTCCAGCCCAGGGCGTTGAGGCGCTGACCGAACCACCAGCGGCCGCCCAGGGCGGTGCCCAGGATGCCCAGGGCGCCCCAGGTCGCATAGGCGATGGCCAGGTCCATGTGCCTGACCGCCTGAGCCAGCAGGGTGAAGGCCCCGAGCACCAGCAGGATGGCCAGGATGCCCCAGCCTCGACGGCGAAAGCCGTCGGAGAGGTTGAGCAGCAGGTTGGCGGCCACGTCCAGGACGGCGGCGCCCACCACCAGCAGCAGCGGCAGACCGATCAGCGACATGCTGTGTGCTCCTCTACGGCGGCCGGGGCATGCACTTCGCCGGCGTTGATCATCACGATACCCACCACCACCAGGCCGAGGCCGACCAGCTCCTGGGTCGACAGCACGCTGTCGAAGACCAGCAGCGACAGGGCGGTGATCAGTGCGATGCCGACGCCTTCCCACATGGCGAAGGCCACGCCCACGGCGATGCGCTTCACGGCGAAGCCCAGGAAGACGTAGGAGAGGGCGATGCAGGCGTACATGACCAGGTAGCCGAGTGGGCCGCCCTCCTGGCTCAGCAGGTTCATGGTGCTGACGCCGGAGACCTCGGTCAGGATCGCCAGCAACAGAAAGGTCCAGGCAAGCAGCATAAAAATGTCTCTCCGTGTCATGGGGTGGGGTGCCATTCTAGGTGGGGCCGGGTGCCTGCCATAATCGCTCGGCGTCAGCTATTCTGACGCCTGATGCGCAAGTCCGAGGAGCTGCCGTGCCGCTCAACATGACGCTGATTCAGATCGAGGAGCTGCTGGAGACCTGCCATCGCGGCTCCATCGCCGCGGCGGCACGGGCGCTGGGCAAGAGCCGGGGAGCGGTCAGCATGAGCCTATCGGCGCTGGAGGATCAGCTCGGTGTGACGCTCTTTCAGCGCCGCGGCAACCGCCTGGCGCCTACGCCGTTGGCGCTGGAGCTGCTGGATGACTGCCGGCGCCTCAGCGACCTGGCCCGGGCCATCGAGGCGCGCTGTCATCGCCACCTGGAAGGCGAAGAGGCGCTGCTGCGTATCGCCCGCGACGATGCGCTGCCGGAAGCCTTCTGGCGTGATCTGGTGGCGGAGATGAGCGCTACCTTTCCCGCTCTGAGCCTGGGCTTCGGCCTCTCGCCGGCGGCGGAGCTGGCGACGACGCTGGCCGAGGGCGCCGTGGATCTGGGGCTCGGGGTCATGGACGAGGAGATCCACGTGGCCGGCAGCGAGCGGCTGGTGCTGGGAGACGTGGACATGCTGATGGTGGTCTCGCCCAAGCATCCGCTGGCCCGGCTGGGTCGAGTGACCCAGCGGGACCTGCGCGAGCACCCCTTCATCGCCCAGAGCTGGTACGGGGAAGGAGGGCTGCGCCAGGCGCGGCTCGATGTGCGTCAGCGCATCGGTGTCTCCCACTTCGAGCTGATGCGCGATATGGCGAGCGACGGCATCGGCTGGGCGCTGGTGCCGGCGCCGCTGGCGAGGGAGCGCCTCGAGGACGGCCGGCTGACCCTGCTGGCCCACCCCGAAGCGGTGCAGCCCCAGGCTTTCGTGGCGTTGCGCTCCCGCGACTTCCGCGATGGCCGAATCACCAACTGGCTGCTGGAGCGCCTGAGGGGCTACCTGGCCCGGCATGGCCGGCTGGCTGGACGGCCGTTGATGGATTGAGAGGGGGCTTGGCGGGACGCGGCGCGGGCGGCCTATAGTGAAGGTCACCCTGCTCCCTGGAAGAGGTGACCCATGACCCAGCCCGCCGTGACTCCCCCCACCCGTCAGGACTTCAAGGTGGCGGACCTCGCCCTGGCCGAGTGGGGCCGCCGCGAAATTCGCATCGCCGAGACCGAGATGCCCGCCCTGATGGCGATCCGCGCCAGGTATCGCGACGCTCGGCCCCTGGCGGGGGCGCGCATCGCCGGCTGCATCCACATGACCATCCAGACCGCGGTGCTGATCGAGACGCTCGTCGATCTGGGCGCCAGCGTGCGCTGGTCGTCGTGCAACATCTTCTCCACCCAGGACCATGCCGCCGCGGCTGTCGCGGCCGCCGGCATCCCGGTGTTCGCCTGGAAGGGCGAGAGCGAGGCGGAGTTCTGGTGGTGCATCGAGCAGACCGTCGAGGGGCCCGACGGCTGGACCCCCAACCTGGTGCTCGACGACGGCGGCGACCTTACCGCGCTCCTGCACGACAAGTATCCGGAGCGGCTCGACGCCATCCACGGCATCAGCGAGGAGACCACCACCGGGGTGCATCGCCTGCAGGAGATGTTGCGCGATGGCCTGCTTAGGGTGCCCGCCATCAACGTCAACGACGCCGTGACCAAGTCGAAGAACGACAACAAGTACGGCTGTCGCCACTCCCTGAGCGATGCCATCAAACGCGCCACCGACCATCTGCTGGCCGGCAAGCAGGCGCTGGTGGTGGGCTACGGCGACGTGGGCAAGGGCTCGGCGGCGTCGCTGCGCCAGGAGGGGATGATCGTCAAGGTGGCCGAGATCGACCCGATCTGCGCCATGCAGGCCTGCATGGACGGCTTCGAGGTGGCCTCGCCCTACGTTGGCGGCCTCAATCGCGGCGCCGAGAGCGTCGACCGCGGGCTGCTGCAGAGAATCGACCTGGTGGTGACCGCCACCGGCAATATCGACGCCTGCGATGCGGCCATGCTCGAGGCCCTCAAGCCGGGGGCCGTGGTGTGCAATATCGGCCACTTCGACAGCGAGATCGATACCGCTTTCCTGCGTCGCCAGTGGCACTGGGAGGAGGTCAAGCCCCAGGTGCACAAGGTCTACCGGGACAGCCGGCCGGGCCACTTCGACCCCGAGAGCCGCGACTATCTGATCCTGCTCGCCGAGGGGCGGCTGGTGAACCTGGGCAATGCCACCGGCCACCCGTCACGGGTGATGGACGGCTCCTTCGCCAACCAGGTGCTGGCGCAGATGCACCTCTACCAGGGGCGCTTCGCCGAGCTGCCCGCGGAAGAGAAGCGCGAGGCGCTGGCGGTCAGGGTGCTGCCCCGCCATCTGGACGAGGAGGTGGCCCGCTACATGGTGGAGGGCTTCGGCGGGGTGATCACTCGCCTGACCGAGGCCCAGGAGGCCTACACCGGCGTGCCCGCCGACGGCCCCTACAAGCCCGACAGCTACCGCTATTGATCACAGTCCCGCCAGCCGCATCATCAGCGTCAGGTAGAGCGGGATCAGCAGCGGGGCGGCCAGGGTGGTGGCCAGCACGGCGAGCGCCCCCTTGGCCGGGGCGATGCCGAGCTCCATGGCCACCACCACCACGTTGGCGGCCATGGGCACCACCCCCAGCAGCAAAAGCGCCATGGCCATCTCCCGGGAGAGCGGCACCAGGGACTGCAGGGCCAGCACGCTGCCCAGGGCCAGCAGCGGCCACATCACGCTGCGCACCGCCACGCAGGCGGCCATGAAGCGGCCGTCGATCTCGCGCAGCGAGACCCGCCCCAGGGTCATGCCGATGATCATCATGCCGAGCAGCGTATAGGTGGCGGGAAAGACCGCCAGGCCCTGCATGGCGGCCTCCGGCACTGTCAGGTCCAGGCCGCTGACCACCAGCGCCGCCAGGAAGGCGTAGACCAGCGGTAGCCGCACGATCTTGGTCAGGCTGTCGGCCACCGAGAACTGCCCCCGGGCGGAGAGGTAGAAGCCCACCGTGAACTCGTAGAGGGTGATGCCCAGCACGCAGAAGAGGTAGAGGGTCACGCCCTCCGGCGGCAGCAGCACCATGGCCACCGGCAGGCCGAAGTAGCCGGTGTTGCCGGTGCCGGCGGAGAAGGCGAGCAGGGCGCTCTCCTGGGGGGGGAAGCGGTGCCGCGTCAGGCGGTGCACGGCCAGGGCCAGCAGGCTGGAAACCAGGAAGGCGGCCAGGGTCAGCAGCAGATAGTCCGGCGTGGGGCCGCCCTGGACCAGCCCGCGGAAGAAGGTGAGCGGTGCGACCAGATAGATCAGCAGGGTGGCGATGGGGCGCGGGTCGATGGCCAGCCGCCGGGCGGCCAGCCAGCCCAGGGCGATATAGGCCAGCAGGGTCCAGAGCGGGCCCATCAGGGTCGCCGGGTCGAGGACGGTCATGGAATCTCCGAACTTGAAGAAGATTGATGATGGGGCCGCGAATCTTTCATTGGAGCCCCGAACATGCAGCGGTCACAATGGCACCATTATGCAACGTTTTCATGAGGTCATCCGATGAGCACGCAGGAACATCCGCTGGGTATCAGCTTCGAGTTCTTCCCGCCCAACACCGATGCCGGCCGGGAGAAGCTGGTCAAGGTGCGCGATGCCCTGGCGGAGCGCGGGCCGCGCTTCTTTTCGGTGACCTACGGGGCCGGCGGCTCCACCCAGGATCGCACCCTGAACACGGTGCGTCAGGTGCGTGATTCGGGCATTACCACGGCGCCCCACCTCTCCTGCATCGGCAGCGAAAAGGGGCAGCTGCGGGAGCTCCTGGCACGCTATCGCGAGGAGGGGATCAACAGCCTGGTGGCCCTGCGCGGCGACCTGCCCTCGGGCATGGGCGGCATCGGCGAGCTGCGCTACGCCAACGAGCTGGTCGAGTTCATTCGCGAGGAGAGCGGGGATCACTTCGAGATCGCCGTGGCCGCCTATCCGGAGTCGCATCCCCAGGCGCCGAGCTTCGACCGCGATGTCGAGAACTTTGCCCGCAAGATGAAGGCCGGCGCCAACCTCGCCATCACCCAGTACTTCTTCAATGCCGACGCCTACTTCCACTTCGTGGAGCGGGCGCGCGCCCTGGGCGTCGAGGCGCCCATCGTGCCGGGCATCATGCCGATCACCAACTACACCAAGCTGGCGCGCTTCTCCGACGCCTGCGGAGCCGAGATTCCGCGCTGGATCCGCAAGCAGCTCGAGGCCTATGGCGACGACAGCGAGGCCATCGCGGCCTTCGGCGAGGAGGTGATCTCGCGCCTCTGCCAGCGTCTGCTCGACGGCGGCGCCCCGGGGCTGCACTTCTACACCCTGAACCAGGCCGCCCCGACCCTAAAGGTTCTGGATAACATTGTTGGTTGAGAGGGCGCGGCCGGGAGTCACCGCCTACGCCGAGGACGAGACACGATAAATGCGCGAGGCCCCGCCAATGGCGGGGCCTCGCGCGTTGGGGCGACCGCGGCCCGGGAAGAGGGCCCGCCGGGCAGGCCCTTGCCGGTCAGCCGCTGCTGGTGGCTGCCTGGGGCGAGCCGCCGCCGCCGTGCAGCTTGCGCTGCATCATGAACAGGGCGGCGCCGATGGCCAGGCCGGCCACGTCGGTGTAGATGCCGCCGTAGATCATGAACATGGCGCCCACGAACATCACCAGGCGCTGCCACAGCTTCACCGGCCCGAAGAACCAGGCCTGGACGGTGCCCGCCAGCAGCACGATCCCCAGAGTGGCGGTGACGCCGACCCGCAGGATCTGCGGCCAGGTGCCCTCCATCAGCATGGCCGGGCTGTAGAAGAACATGAAGGGCACGATGAAGGCGGCCAGGCCGACCTTGAAGGAGGTCACGGAGGTGGCCATGGCGTTGTCGCCGGAGATGCCCGCCGCGGCATAGGAGGCCAGGGCCACTGGCGGGGTGATCGCCGAGACCACCGCGAAGTAGAACACGAAGAAGTGCGCCACCAGCGGCTGGATGCCGATATTGATCAGGCCGGGGGCCACCACCGAGGCGGCTACCGCATAGGCGGCGGTCGTCGGCATGCCCATGCCCAGCAGGATCGAGATGCACATGGCGAAGAACAGCGCCAGCAGCTGGCTGACCCCGGCCAGACCCAGCAGCAGGGAGGAGAAGCGCGCGCCCACGCCGGTCAGCGAGATCACGCCGACGATGATGCCCGCGCAGGCGCAGACGGCGATGATCTGGATCGACATGGTGCCGGCCAGCTGCAGCGCCTTGAGGATCTCGCGGATGCCCATCCTGTTGGGAGAGAGCCAGCTCACCACGGCGGCGGAGGCGGTGGCCAGGGTGCCGGCGCGGATCACCGAGTAGCCCATGAACAGCGCGGCGATCAGGATGATGATGGGGGCGAAGAGATAGACCTGCTTGGCCAGCTTCGAGAAGAGCGGGATCTCGTCCTTGCGCATGCCGCGCATGCCCTTGCGGGCCGCCTCGAAGTCCACCATGCAGTAGACCGAGAGGAAGTAGAGGATGGCGGGGATGATCGCCGCCATGGCGATCTCGGTATAGGGGATGCCGGTGATCTCGGCCATGATGAAGGCGCCGGCGCCCATGATCGGCGGCATGATCTGCCCGCCGGTGGAGGCGGCGGCCTCGATGGCACCGGCGCTGCGGCCCGGGTAGCCCACCTTTTTCATCAGCGGGATGGTCAGGGAGCCGGTGGAGACCACGTTGCCGGCGCTGGTGCCGTTGATCATGCCCATCAGGCCCGAGGCGAAGATGGAGACCTTGGCGGGGCCGCCCCGGGCGCGGCCGGCCGCGGCGAAGGCGAAGTTGACGAAGTAGTCGCCCACCTTGGAGGCCTGCAGGAAGGCTGCGAAGATGATGAAGAGGATGATGTAGGTCGAGGAGACCGCGGTGGTCGGGCCGAGGATGCCGGTATCGGTATAGAGCTGGCTGAAGAAGCGGTTGAAGGAGAGCCCCGGATAGCCCAGGAAGCCCGGCAGGTAGGGGCCTGCCCAGACGTAGGCCAGGAAGATGGCGGAGATCACCACCAGGGCCATGCCGGCCACGCGGCGGGTCAGCTCGAGGATCAGCAGCGAGCCGGCCAGTGCCGCATAGGAGATGCCGATGGGGGCGAAGGCGGTACCGGTGGAGGCGCGCAGCGGGGTGCCGAAGATCAGGATCAGGTAGCCGGCCACGGCCAGGGCGCCGACCATCAGCACCAGGTCGGGGGGCGATAGCTTCTGGCGCACCTGGCGATAGGTCCAGGAGAGCAGGATGGCGGCGCTGACGGCGAAGATCAGCGGGTAGCCGAAGTGCCAGGCCTCGATAGCCGGGTCGATGCGCATGGCGCCGCCCGCGATCATCTGGTTCATGCGCCAGACCTGGAAGAGCGCGTAGCCGGCAGGAATCAGCAGCGCGTAGCTGATCCAGCCCAGCCAGGGCGGCGACTGCCTGACGCTGGCCTCGCCGGCGAAGCGGGTGCCGGTGTAGAGGGCGAAGCCGAGGATCAGGGCGCCGGCGATATGCACGATGCGAAACGACCAGGTCTCCATCGGGTAGACGTTGAGGGAGACCAGGTGGAAGGTGGCGTAGATGATGGCCAGGGCGCCGAAGAGCAGCCACTGCCAGCCGACGTAGAGGCGGCGGTTTGACTCGACGATCTCCTCGTCGACGCCCTCGGCAACGGTGTCGGGGACGTGCGGGGCGGCATCCTCGGAGCCCTTGTGCGGGTCGGGGGTGTGATTCATGGGACATTCACCCTTGGGTGGGGTAGACGGCTTGGGGACGACAAGCCCCGCGCCGGCGCTGCCGGGGCGGGGCGAGGTGTGCCAGCGGAAGGGCTTAGTTGATCAGCGACTCGTCGATCTCGTAGCCGTTCTCCTGGTACCAGCGCGCCGCACCCGGATGGAAGGGCAGCACGGTGTTGTGCACGATATTCTCCGGGATGGTGGTCTCGGCGGAGCGGTGTACGTTACGCATCTTGTCGTTGTTCTCCATGGTCGCCTTGGTGACTTCGTAGATGAAGTCCTCCGGCAGGTCGCAGCGGGAGATGGCGAAGTTCCACATGGAGACCGCCCGGGCATCCTCTTCCAGGGTGCTGTAGGTGCTGGCGGGAATCCAGAACTCGGAGACCGGGAAGTTCTCCAGCACCGTGGCCTGCTCCTCCTCGGTGAACTCGATGATGTTGACGTTGGTCTGCACCTCGAGCTGGCTGACCGCCGGGATCGGGATGCCGGCGGCGAAGGCGATGACGTCCAGCAGGCCGTCCTGAAGCTGGCCGCCCAGGTCGGACCAGCCGCCGTTGCGGCGCTGGAAGTCGACGCCGAGCTCCTCGAGGATGGCCGGGAAGTAGGTGTCGGAGGTGGAGGCCGCAGGGCCGAAGCCGATGCGGGCGCCGTCCGGGATATCGGAGATCGACTCGATGCCGGAGCTGCGCAGGGCGGTGATGGAGAACGGGGTCTCGTACATCGGGAAGAGCGCGCAGACGTTGTCCATGGGGATGCCGGGAGCCAGCGGACTCTCGCCCTTCACCGCATCGGCGGCGGGGCCCATGGTGGTCAGGCCGAAGGCCAGGTCGCCGGTATGCACCAGTGCCAGGTTCTGGGTCGGACCGCCGGTCACCTCGCCGCCGCCGGAGAGGCCCAGCTCGTCGGCTACCAGGTTGGCCCAGCCGGAGCCGTAGACGTAGTAGGTGCCGCCCTGACTGGCGGTGCCCACGGTGAAGTTGGAGGGCCAGTCGCTGCGGTCGGCCTGGGCGGCGGCTGCGGCGACCAGCAGGGAACCGGCGACGGTGCCGGCGAGAAGCTTGGTGGAGAGGTGACGCATGGCGTGACTCCGAGACATGTGATTGTTGGATGGTGCCCCCGGTCGGTGGGCCCGTGCAGTTGCCTGCACAGTCTGGCAGCTCCCCTGGAGCCTGCCGCCGCCGAGCGAGAAGGCGATTCAACGCTGTACATGGCAAGGGTCGGGCCAGACGCCATCAAAAGCCATGATTTCAATCAATTGCGCTGGCGCTTTGAGACCTTGGTCGAAGAGGCGGCGGGTCGCCGGTGGCGGATCACCGCACGCCGGCGGGGGTGACCGTGTGCGGAAATCCGCACGAGGGTCAGGCGGGCGTCAGGGCTCCCATCAGGCGCGTCGCCTGATGCAGATCGTTCATCAGCGAGGAGGCGAGCCAGGGGTCCAGGCGGTGCTGACGCAGCCGCTCGGCCAGGGCCTGCTGCCACTGCTCGCGCACCTCGTCGATGGGCGAGGTGACATCCGCCGACTCCGGTGCGACGGCCAGGCGGTTGAGGCCCCGGGCCAGGGCCAGGCGGATATCGTCATGGGCCTCGCGCAGGGGGCTGGCCGGGGCGGCATGGCGCATCAGGCTGCGCTGCAGCACCTCGCCGAAGCGTACCGCCTCCACCATGCGCAGGGTGCGCGAATAGAGGGTGGCGAGCCGCGCCTGCTGGGCGTCGGTGAGGGGCATGTCGAGTCGGGCATAGAAGTCGAGGATCTCCGCCATCAGCGGCTTGATCTGCTCGTGATAGCGGGCGTTGACCTTTGGCCAGGCGCTGGGGTCGATGCGCGCCTTGACCGCCTCCCGGCTGGGCGGGTGGCCGATGACGTCGGCGCTGGGCATCAGGATCGCCGAGCAGAGCAGGTGGTAGGCGCGCCGGTTGAGGCGCTGACACTCCTGCTCCATGGCGGCAAGTGCCGTGTCGGCGTGCTCCAGGGCGGTGCTGTTCAGGTAGCGTGCCTGGGCGGGCGGGATGCGCGCAGGCTCGGGGAAGGCGCGCTCCAGCCGTGCGGCGAGCCGCGGAATCAGCGGCAGCATCAGGGCGATGCCCAGCAGGTTGAACAGGGTGTGGAAGAGCGCCAGCTTGAGCGGCCAGGCGTCCGCGGCGAGGCCGATCAGCTCGGCCAGCTCATCCACCAGCCAGGCCAGCGGCACCAGCAGCGCCAGGGCCACGGCGGCGGTGACCAGGTTGAACACCACGTGGGCGCCGGCCAGGCGCCTTGCCGCCGCCCCGGCGCCCAGCGCCCCCAGCACCGCGGTGACGGTGGTGCCGATATTGGCACCGATGGCGATGGCCAGGGCCGGCAGGTAGGGCAGCTGTCCGCCGGCCAGAGCCGCCAGGGTAATCAGCAGGGTGGCGTGGCTCGACTGCATCACTACCGTGGCGACGATGCCGAAGAGTACGAACAGCGGCCAGTGCCAGATGCTGCCGCCGGCCAGGCCGTCCAGGGAGAGGCCGTCCTGCCACGCCTCGAAGCCGAGCTTCATGAAGTCGATGCCGAGAAACAGCAGGCCGATGCCCAGCAGCACGCCGGCCGCCGCGGCGCGGCCATCCTTGAGCACTCGCGAGCCCAGCAGCCCCAGGGCCAGGAAGGGCATGGCGAAGTGGGCGAGGTCGAAGCGCAGGCCGAAGCCGGAGATCAGCCAGGCGCCGGTGGTGGTCCCGAGGTTGGCGCCAAACAGCAGGGCGATGGCGCCGGGCAGGGCGACGAGGCCCGCACCGACGAAGGAGAGCGAGAGCAGGGTGACCAGGGAGCTGGACTGCACCAGCGCCGTGGCGGTGGCGCCGACGCCGATGGCGCGCAGGGGATGACGGGTGGCCGCGTGGAGCCAGCGGTTCAGGGTGCCGCCCGAGAGGCGCTTGATGGCGTCACTCAGGTGGGTCATGCCCCACAGGAAGAGGCCGAGCCCGGCGGCCAGGGTGGCCAGGTCCATGCGCGCCAGCAGCAGGGCGGCGGCGGCGGCAAGCCCCAGCGCCTCCAGGTGGTGGCGCCGCGACAGCAGCGCCTCTGCCACTCCCTGGCGATTCACGTCAGTGTCCCTTGGGGTCGAGGATCTTCACCGGCTGGAAGTCCTCCTGGCTCTGCTCCTCGCGCGCCTGGTTGACGCGGGTGGTCAGCTCGGGAAGTGTCTCGTCCTCGATGGGCAGCTGCTCGAAGAAGTCGCAGCTGACGCACTCACGGTAGCGGATGCCGTGCTGTTCCCAGCTGCGGATGCGGTCCATCTCCGCGCAGCGCGGGCAGATGGCGCCGGCAATAAAGCGTTTGGCTACGGCCATGTTGTCTCCAGGGGTGAAGGGAAGGCGATGCCGCCGAGGCCGGCTCGGCGGCAGGGGGGACGGTTCAGGCCGCCCGGATGCCGCTGTGGCGCAGCAGCGGTTCGACGCTGGGCTCGCGGCCGCGGAAGGCGCGGAACAGCTCGGCGGCATCCCGGGCGCCGCCCTGCTCGAGGATCTCGGTGCGGAAGCGGCGGCCGGTCTCGGGGTCGAAGATACCCGCTTCCTCGAAGGCGCTCCAGGCGTCGGCGGAGAGCACCTCGGCCCACTTGTAACTGTAGTAGCCCGCGGCATAGCCGCCGGCAAAGATATGGCTGAAGCCGTTCTGGAAGCGGTTGAAGGGGGCGCGGGGCACCACCGAGACGCGACTGCGCACCTCGTCGAGCAGCCCCTGGACCTCATCGGCCGCGGGGGCCTCGAGCTCGTGGTGCAGGCGCAGGTCGAAGATCGAGAATTCCAGCTGGCGCACCATGCCCATGGCGGACTGGAAGTTCTTGGCCGCCTGGAGCTTCTCCAGCAGCTCGGCGGGTAGCGGCTCGCCGCTCTCCACGTGGCCGGCAATCAGGTCGAGGCCCTCGCGCTCCCAGCAGTAGTTCTCCATGAACTGGCTGGGGAGCTCCACGGCGTCCCAGGCCACGCCGTTGATGCCGGAGATGTCCGCCACCGTCTGCCGGGTCAGCATATGGTGCAGGCCGTGCCCGAACTCGTGGAAGAGGGTGGTGACCTCGTCATGGGTGAGCAGCGCGGGCTTGTCGCCTACCGGGCGGGTGAAGTTGCAGGTCAGGTAGGCCACCGGCAGCTGGAGGCTGTCGCCCTCCAGGCGGCGAACCCGGCACTCGTCCATCCAGGCGCCGCCGCGCTTGCCCTCCCGGGCGTAGAGATCCAGGTAGAAGCCGGCGATGGGAGTACCGCCCTCCAGGATGCGGAAGAAACGCACATCCTTGTGGTAGCGGGGCGCCTCGTTGTCCTCCTCGAAGGTGACGCCGAAGAGCCGCTCCACCACCTGGAAGAGACCATCCACCACCCGGGGGGCGGGGAAGTAGGGGCGCAGCTGCTCCTGGGAGATGGCGTGGCGCGCCTCGCGCAGCTTCTCGCTGGCGTAGCCCACGTCCCAGGGGGCGAGCTCGGCCATGCCCAGCTCCTCCCGGGCGTAGGCCTCGAGCTCGGCGAACTCCTCCTTCGCCTGGGGCACGGCGCGGCGGGCCAGGTCCTCGAGGAAGTCGAGCACCTGAGCGGGCGACTCGGCCATCTTGGTGGCCAGCGACAGGTCGGCATAGGTGGCAAAGCCGAGCAGCTCGGCGAGCTCCCGGCGCAGGGCCAGGGTCTCCTCCATGATCGGGGCGTTGTCGTACTCTCCGGCGTGGGGGCCCTGATCGGAGGCCCGGGTCACGAAGGCGGTATAGACCTCACGGCGCAGCTCGCGGTCGTCGGCGTAGCTCATCACCGGGAAGAAGCTCGGGAAGTCCAGGGTGATCCGATAGCCGGCCTGGCCCTTGGCCTCGGCGTTGGCGCGCAGGGCGGCAAGGGCGCTCTCCGGCAGGCCGGCCAGGCGGCTCTCGTCGGCGAGGTCCAGGTGCCAGGCCTGGGTGGCGTCGAGCAGCTGGTTGGAGAAGGTATTGCCGAGCTCCGAGAGGCGCGCCTTGATCTCGCCGTAGCGCTGCTTCTGCTCGGCGGGCAGGTCTACCCCGGCCAGGCGGAAGTCGCGCAGGGTGTTCTCCACCGTGCGGCGCTGTCCCGCGTCGAGCTCGGCCCAGGCCGGCCCCTCCTTGAGGGCCTGCCAGGCGCGGAACAGCCCCTCATGCTGGCCGAGCCAGGTGCTGTACTCGGAGAGCTTGCCCAGGCAGGCCTGATAGGCCTCGCGTAGCTCGGGGCTGTTCATGGTGCCGTTGAGGTGGGAGACCGGCGACCAGGCCCGGGAGAGGCGGTCGTTGAGGGACTCCAGGGGGGCGGCCAGGCTCGCCCAGCTGGGTGCCTCGCGGCTCGCCTGCTCGACCAGCGCCTCGATGGCGCGGCGGTTCTCGGCCAGCAGCTCCTCCACGGCCGGTACCACCTGGTCGGCGTGGATCTCGTGGAAGGGGGGGAGCTCATGGGATTCGAGCAGCGGGTTGCGGGACATGCGCACCTCGGGGGTCGGGGGAGTGTAATGAGGCTTAGATGCGGGCGCCGGGCCCGGGTTTCAATGCGTACGTTTGGCCGGCAGGAGCCGGCCTGCTAGGCTTGCCGCCTTTCATGATGGCCCGGCGGGAGGGCAGACGATGAGCGAGACCCTGGAGCGCTGGAGCACGCGGCGCGCCTTTATCCTGGCGGTAACCGGTGCCGCGGTGGGGCTGGGCAACATCTGGCGCTTCCCCTATATCACCGGCGAGAACGGCGGAGCGGCCTTCCTGCTGCTCTATATTGCCTTCGTGCTGCTGCTGGGGCTGCCGGTGATGATGGCCGAGATCATGGTGGGGCGCGCCGGCCGGCGCAGCCCGGTGGCGTCCCTGGGCCACCTGGCGGCCGAGGTCGGCGCCAGCCGCCACTGGCGGCTCCTGGGGCTGTTCGGGGCCTTCACGGTGTTCTGCATCCTCTCCTTCTACTCGGTGGTATCGGGCTGGTCCATCGAGTTCCTGGTCACCTCCATCAACGGCGGTTTCGTGGGGGCCTCGGCCGCCGAGATCGGGGCCGGCTTCGATGCCTTCCTGGCCGACCCGGGACGCATGACCTTCAACCATACCCTCTTCCTGGCCATGACCATGCTGGTGGTGGCCGCCGGCGTGGCCAAGGGGCTGGAGCGGCTCAACAACCTGCTGATGCCGCTGCTCTACGTGCTGCTGCTGCTGCTGGCCGGCTACGCCGCCACCACCGAGGGCTTCGGTCCGGCCCTGGCCTGGCTCTTCATGCCCGACTTCTCGGCGGTGACGCCGCTGGTGGTGATGCACGCCATGGGCCACGCCTTCTTTACCCTGGCGGTGGGGGCCTGCGCGCTGATGGCCTACGGCGCCTACATGCCGGACCGTCAGAGCCTGCCCCGTGCCGCCGGCGCCGTGGCGGTGCTGGATGTCTCGGTGGCGCTGCTGGCCGGCATCGCCATCTTCTCGGTGGTCTTCGCCCAGGGCATGGACCCGGGCGAGGGGCCGGGGCTGATGTTTGTCACCCTGCCCGTCGCCTTCGCCCAGCTGCCCTGGGGGGCGCTCTGGCTCAGCGTCTTCTTCCTGCTGCTGCTGCTGGCCACCTGGACCTCCTCGATCAACCTGGCCGAACCCATGGTGGCGACCCTGCAGGGACTGGGGCTCGCCCGCGGCCCGGCGGCGGCCCTGGTGGGCCTGGCGGTCTGGCTGGTGGGGCTGCTCAGCGTGCTCTCCTTCTCGACCCTGGCCGAGTGGCGACCGCTGTTCGGCATGAACGCCTTCGAGCTGGTCAGCACCATCCCGCCGGAGATCTTCCTGCCGCTGGGGGGGCTGCTGATCGCCATCTTCGCCGCCTGGGTGATGTCCGAGGAGGCGGCCCGCCGGGCGCTCGGCGTGACGCCCGGCGCCTTCGCCGTCTGGCGCGGCCTGGTGCGCTGGGTCGCCATTCCCCTGACGCTGGTAGTATTGGTGGCCGGCCTGTTCTGAACCGACACGAGGATTTCACGATGAGCGCGACAACGGCGATTCGCCCCTGGAAGGACACCACTCCCCGGCTCGGTGCGCGGGTCTATATCGATCCGGCCAGCCTGGTGCTGGGCGATGTGGAGCTTGGGGATGACAGCTCGGTGTGGCCCATGGCGGTGGTGCGCGGCGACATGCACCGCATCCGCATCGGCGCGCGTACCAGCGTGCAGGATGGCTGCGTGCTGCATATCACCCACGCCAGCGACTTCAATCCCGGCGGCTTCCCCCTGACCATCGGCGACGACGTCACCATCGGCCACAAGGCGATCCTGCACGGTGCGACCCTGGGCAGCCGCATCCTGGTGGGCATGGGGGCTATCGTCATGGACGGCGCCGTGGTGGAGGACGAGGTGATCATCGCCGCCGGCGCGGTGGTGACCCCGGGCAAGCGCCTGGAGAGCGGCTACGTCTATGCCGGCAATCCGGCCAAGGCGCTGCGTCCCCTCAAGGAGAAGGAGCGCGCCTTCTTCCCCTATACCGCCGGCAACTATGTCAGGCTCAAGGATGAATACCTGGGTCAGGCCCAGGGGTGACGACTCGGTGGCAATGAAGGAATAATTTCCTAAGCCATTGTTTCCCCATGCCGAGGCGGTGATAATCTGGCGATTTATCCAGTACGCATTTCTGCAGTTCATCGAGGGCTCGCCCCGGCATGGCCGATTTTCGCACCCATCTTGGCGTGGCCGCCGCCGGCGGCGCCGTGGCCGCCCATGGCGGCTGGCAGGCGGGCCTGTGGACGGCCTGGGAGGCCCTGCCGGTGCTGGCGCTGGTGACCTTCGGGGGCATCCTGCCCGATATCGACGCCGACCGTTCCAAGGCCATCCGGCTGATCTTCAACCTGCTGGCGGTGCCGGCGGTGGTGGCCGGAGCCCTGCTGCTGCAGGGGCGGCTCGATACCGGTGGCCTGCTGCTAGCCTGCGGCGCCATCTATCTCGGCGTTCGCTATCTGGGCGCAAGGCTGTTCTCGCGCTTTACCGTGCACCGCGGCCTCTGGCACTCGCTGCTGGCGGCCGGGCTCTGTGGCCTGGTGACTGCAGCGCTCAGCCATCGGCTGTTTGCCCAGCCCGATACCCTGGCCTGGGCCCACGGGGTGGCGGTGACCCTGGGCTTCGTGATCCATCTGGCGCTGGATGAGCTCTACAGCGTCGACCTCACCGGGGCGCGCATCAAACGCTCCTTCGGCACGGCCCTCAAGCCCTTCGACTGGCGCTCCCCGGGCAACTCTCTGGTGATGCTGCTGGCGGCGGTCAACCTTCTGCCCTGGCTGCCTCCGCTGGCGCCGCTGTGGAGCCTGCTGGCTCAGGGCGCGGCGCTCTGGCGGTAGTCCTCGGCCTTGAGGCCGTACTTCTTCAGCTTGTCGTAGAGGGTCTTGCGCGGCAGGCCCAGCCCCTCGGCCACTTCGGTGACCCGGCCGCGATGGCGCGCCAGCGCCTGGTCGATCAGGCTCTTCTCGAACAGCTCCACCTGCTGGGGTAGCGGAAGCTCGCCGGCCTCGCTCTCGGCGCCCTCCAGCAGCGCCTCCAGGCGGTAGTCGAAGGCGGCGCCCAGCAGCACGTAGCGCTCCGCCAGGTTGCGCAGCTCGCGAACGTTGCCCGGCCAGTCGTGGGCCAGCAGGGCGCTGATGCCGGCGGCGTCCAGGGGCGGCGCTTCCAGGCCGCTGCGGTTGGCGGCGACCACTGCAAAGTGCTGGAAGAGCAGTGGAATGTCCTCGCGGCGCTCGCGCAGGGGCGGAATGGGCAGGGTGACCACGTTGAGCCGGTAGTAGAGATCCTCGCGGAATTCCCCGGCCTCGGCGGCGGCCTTGAGGTCCACCTTGGTGGCGGCGATCACGCGAATATCCAGGGGAATCGGCACATTGGCGCCCAGTCGCTCCACGCTGCGCTCCTGCAGTACCCGCAGCAGCTTGACCTGCAGTGACAGGGGCATCGACTCGATCTCGTCCAGGAACACCGTGCCGCCGCTGGCGTGCTCGAACTTGCCGATGCGCCGCTCCACGGCGCCGGTGAAGGCGCCCTTCTCGTGGCCGAACAGCTCCGACTCGATGGTGCTCTCGGGCACCGCGCCGCAGTTGATGGCCACGAAGGGGTGGCTGGCGCGCTGGCTGCGTTCGTGGATGGCTCGGGCGACCAGGTCCTTGCCGGCGCCGGTTTCGCCGTAGAGCAGCACGTCGGCATCCACCTGACTGATGCGCTGCACCATGGCGGCGAGGCGCTGGATGGCCGGGGTGCGCCCCACCAGCCGCGGGCCGAGGGCTGACTGCTGGGCCTCCAGCTCGGCCTTGAGCGCGCGGTTCTCCAGGCTCAGGCGGCGTTTCTCGACGCCGCGCCGCACTACCTCCACCAGGCGCTCGGCGGCGAAGGGCTTCTCGAGGAAGTCCCAGGCGCCTTCGCGCATCGCCTCCACCGCCGTGGAGATGTCGCCGTGACCGGTAATCAGGATCACCGGCAGGTCGGGATCCCGCTGGCGCACCTCGCGCAGCAGCGCCATGCCGTCCATGCCGGGCATGCGGATATCGCTGACCACCACGCCGGGAAAGTCCGGGGCCAGGGCGGCGAGCGCCTCTTCGGCGCCGGAGTAGGGCGCGGGTGCGTAGCCGGCCAGCTCCAGGGTCTGGCCGGCGGTGATCCGCAGGTGGGGTTCATCGTCGATGATCATCACCGGGATAGCCGCCGGATCATGCATGGGGAAGAGTCTCCTGGTGGGTGGTGGCTCCGCCGGGGGATGGGATGGCGTGTCGGGGCAGGCGGATGGTGAAGCGGGCTCCCCCTTCGGGGCAGTTGGCGGCGGTCAGGCTGCCGCCCAGGTCATCGATGATGCGCGAGGAGATCGACAGGCCGAGTCCGAGGCCCTTGCCGGTGGGCTTGGTGGTGAAGAAGGGTTCGAAGATCTGGCCCAGGTGCTCGATGGGGATGCCGGGCCCGCTGTCGGCCACGCTCATCACGACCTGATCGCCCTGGGTGTCGATGGTGAGCTCCAGGCGCGGGGCGGCGGTGCCGGCCATGGCCTGGAGGGCGTTGCCGATCAGGTTGACGAGTACCTGTTCGAGGCGGACCAGGTCGGCGCGTACCCAGACGGCCTGCTCGGGCCAGCGGCGGACCACCTCCACGCCGGTTTCCCGCAGCCGAGCCTGGAAGAGGCGCAGGGCATAGTCGAAGCAGGCCTCGGGGGAGACCGCGGTGAGGGTTTCGCCGCTCTTGCGCGAGAACTGGCGCAGCTGGGCGCTGATCTCCGACATCCGGGCGGTCAGCTCGACGATCTGCTCGAGGTTGAGGTCGGCGCTCTCCAGGCGCTGGCGCGCCAGGAAGGTGCGAGCGTTCTCCGCATAGGCGCGGATGGCGGCCAGGGGCTGGTTGAGCTCGTGGTTGATGCCGGCGGCGAGCTGTCCGAGCATCGCCAGCTTGGCGGCCTGGATCAGCTCGTCGCGGGTCTGGCGCAGGCTCTCCTCGGCGCGCTTGCGCTCCTCGATCTCGCCGGATAGCCGGCGGTTGGTCTCCACCAGGTCGCGCGTCCGGTGGGCAACGCTGCGTTCCAGCTCGTCCCTGGCCCGTGCCAGGGTCTGGCGCTCGCGTTCGGCGAACTGCTCGCGCTCCCGGCGCAGGCGCAGGCGCTGCCAGCCGATGCCGCCGCCCAGCAGCACGATGCCGTAGAGGCCGCCGGCCAGCAGGGCCGAGACCCACTGGGCCTGCAGCACCGGGTTCAGCGGCTTGAGGATATGCATCTGCCAGCCGAACTCGGTCATGGGACGGGTGACGCTGAGGTAGCGGGGGCCGGCCAGGGGGCCATCAGTGAAGCGAACCAAGCGGCTGTATGCGCCGCGGTGCTCGAGCACCTCGACGCCGGAGTGGGTCAGCGGCTCGTCGGCATAGCGGCGGGTGGCCAGCAGCGCCTGACGCTCCTCCTCGGAGAGGGGGTGGAGGGAGGTCATGCGCAGCTCCGCCCGGCTGGCCATGAAGATGATGTCGTCCTCGTCGGTGACCAGCAGCTCGGCGTCCTGGTCGGCCCAGCTCTCCTCCACGGCGTCGAGCAGCACCTTGACCACCATGACCCCGTCGGGGCTGGAGTCGGGCTGGGTGTCATCGAGCCAGACCGGCGACGAGAAGTAGTAGCCGCGCTCCAGGGACTGCACGCCCAGGCCGTAGAAGCGCCCCTGGCCCCCGGCGATGGCGTCGGTGTAGTAGCTGCGGAAGGCATAGTTCTGGCCGATGAAGGTGTTGGGGCGGTGCCAGTTGCTGGCGGCCAGGGTGTCGGCGTGGCGGTCGAGCAGGTAGACGTCTGAGACGTCGGCGGTGGCCCGGAAGCGGTCCAGCAGCAGGTTGAGCGGCATGGCGTCCTGGGCATGTGGCGAGGAGAGAAAGCGCTGGACCCCCTCCCGGGAGGCGAGCAGCCGCGGCAGGTAGTCGTGACGTGAGAGGTGGCCGGTCAGCCCCGCCGCGGAGAGGCGTAGCTCGTTCTCGGCGTCCTGCTGCAGGGTCTGCAGGGCCTGGTCACGGGCCACCAGGGCGGACTGCCACATGACCAGGGCCAGCCCCAGGGGGGCTGCCAGCAGCAGCAGGGTTCGCCAGCTGGGCGCTACCCTCACGAGGCGGCTTCCCGGCGCGGTGCCGGCATTGCCTGGGCGCGCCGCAGGGCACGCTGGGCGCGGGTCTCGGCGCGGGCCAGCTCCAGCAGGCCCTCCTCCACGTAGACCAGGTGCTCGTGGGCCCGGTCCCGGGCGTCCTCGGCGCGCCCCTCGAGGATGGCGTCCAGCAGAGCGCGGTGCTGGGTCATCAGCTGGCCGCGAGCCTCTTCCTTCTCGAACAGGTGGGCCAGGTTGTCGACGATGCTCCTCTCCAGCAGGTGGAAGATGCCCCGAATGGTGTGCAGCAGCAGGACGTTGTGGGCGGCCTCGGCGATGGCCAGGTGGAAGGCGGCGTCGGCCTTGGCCTCCCGGGCCGGGTCCTTGCCCTGGAAGCAGGCGTCGAGCTCCTCGAAGCGCTTGATCAGCAGCGCCCTGTCGGTGGGCGTTGAGCGCAGCGCCGCATAGTAGGCGGAGAGGCCTTCCATGGCGTCGCGGAACTCCAGCAGGTCCAGGTGGAACTCTCCGTGGCGAGAGAGCATCTCCAGGATGGGGTCGCTATAGCCGCTGGTCAGCGCCTCCGAGATAAAGGTGCCGCCCCCCTGACGGCTCACCAGGAGGTTGCGCGCCGACAGCTTCTGGATCGCCTCGCGCAGGGAGGGCCGGGAGACCCCGAACTGCTCGGCCAGCTCGCGCTCGGGGGGCAGGCGCTGCCCGGGCTTGAGGCTGCCCTCGAGGATCATCGCCTCGAGGCGCTCGGTGATCACATCGGCAAGGCGTGGTTGGCGAACAGGTTGATAAACCATCGGTGCTCCCTGGAAGGTCTTCGAGTCGCTTAATTGGTATTACCAATAATGGCGTGCTTCCCGCTTCAGTGCAATGCAGCAATGGCGTGAAAAATTGATTTTATATCAGCGATTTATCTGGGGTTTTTGTTGGCTAATACCAAAGTATAGGGGTATTGGGCGGTAAATTCCTCGCCGCGATTTGACACTGTGCGAGCCTCTCCATAATGTGGCTTTCTCCATTTCGGTAATTTGGTTTTACCAATTTGTATCGCCGCTCTGCGCACCTTTCGGCCACTCCGCTGCCTCCTGCCGAACGCCGGCGGGGCCATCACCGGCGATGCTGCCTTAATAGCGCAACAACCGCACACAGAGTCCGCCATGATCATTTCCGCCCCCACAGACTACCGCCAGGCTGCACGGCGTCGCCTGCCACCCTTTCTTTTTCACTATGCCGACGGGGGCGCCTACGCCGAGCATACCCTGCGGCACAACGTCGAGGACCTTGCCGGTATCGCACTGCGCCAGCGCGTATTGAAGGATATGTCAACGCTGTCGCTTGGCACTGAGCTGTTTGGTGAATCGCTTGCTATGCCGGTGGCGCTGGCGCCGGTGGGCCTGACCGGCATGTACGCCAGGCGTGGCGAGGTTCAGGCGGCACGCGCCGCGGCCAGCAAGGGGATTCCGTTCACTCTCTCGACGGTGTCGGTGTGCCCCATCGACGAGGTGGCCGCAGCGATCGACCGCCCCATCTGGTTCCAGCTGTATGTGCTCAAGGACCGGGGGTTCATGAAGCACGTTCTGGAAAAGGCGAAGGCCGCCGGCGTGAAGACGCTGGTCTTCACTGTTGATATGCCGGTGCCCGGAGCGCGCTACCGCGACGCCCATTCCGGCATGAGCGGCAAGCACGGCGCGATTCGGCGCATGCTCCAGGCTGCCGCTCACCCCCTCTGGGCCTGGGACGTGGGCCTTCACGGTCGCCCCCATGATCTGGGCAACGTGTCGGACTATCGCGGCAAGCCCACGGAGCTCGAGGACTACATTGCCTGGCTGGGCGACAACTTCGACCCTTCCATTTCCTGGCAAGACCTGGAGTGGATTCGCGAGTTCTGGGACGGCCCGATGATCATCAAGGGGGTACTCGATGCCGAGGACGCCCGCGATGCGGTTCGCTTCGGCGCTGACGGCATTGTGGTCTCCAATCATGGCGGTCGTCAGCTCGATGGCGTGCCCTCGACCGCGCGCGCCCTGCCTGCCATTGCCGATGCCGTGAAGGGGGATATTGCCCTTCTGGCCGATTCGGGCTTGCGCAACGGTCTCGACGTGGTGCGCATGGTGGCCATGGGGGCCGATACCGTGCTGCTGGGGCGCGCCTTTATCTATGCGCTTGCCGCTGCCGGCGAGTCTGGTGTGGTCCATCTGCTTGAGCTGTTCGAGAAGGAGATGCGCGTTGCCATGACGCTGACCGGCGCGCGCACCATCGCCGACCTCGGCCCTGACTCCCTGGTCGCGAGTGCCGCCGAAGCGCTGGCCGAGTGACGGCATCGGACGAATGACACCGCTGGGCTACCTCCTGGCGCTGCCTCCCACCTCTGCTGACCGGGAATCTCCATGGATACTGCCTACAAGCAACTGCTCGAGGCCCTGCGCGGTGTGCTCCCCGCGCAGCGGCTGATCGATGACCCGCTGCGCACCCTGGCCTATGGCACCGATGCCAGCTTCTATCGGCTGATTCCCAAGCTGGTGGTGCGCCCCGAGAGCGAGGCGGAGCTGCAGCGGACGCTGGCCGAGTGCCGTGCGCGGGGGATCCCGGTGACCTTCCGGGCCGCCGGCACCTCGCTCTCCGGCCAGGCGGTGACCGACTCGGTGCTGATCCAGCTCGGCCGCGGCTGGCGCGGCCACGAGATCCTCGACGAGGGGCGTGTGATCCGCCTGCAGCCCGGAGTGATCGGTGCCCGGGCCAACCAGCTGCTGGCGCCCTTCGGGCGCAAGATCGGCCCGGATCCGGCCTCCATCAACAGCTGCATGATCGGCGGCATCGCCGCCAACAACGCCTCGGGCATGTGCTGCGGCACCGCCCAGAACAGCTATCGCACGCTGCGCGACCTGCGCGTGATCCTGGCCGACGGCACCCTGCTGGATACCGCCGACCCGGCCAGCCGCGAGGCCTTCCGGCGCTCCCATGCCGGACTGATCGAGGGGCTGGAGCGCCTCTCCGCCGAGACCCGCGCCAATGAGGCGCTCGCCGAGAAAATCCGCCACAAGTACCGCCTCAAGAACACCACCGGCTATGCCCTCAACAGCCTGGTCGACTTCGAGGATGGCATCGAGATCCTCAAGCACCTGATGATCGGCTCCGAGGGCACCCTGGGCTTTCTCAGCGCCATCACCTACGACAGCGTGGTGGACGAGCCCTGCAAGGCGGCGGCGCTGGCCTTCTTCCCCGACATGGCCACCACCTGTCGGGCCACTATCGCCCTCAAGCCCTCGCCGGTCTCCGCCGTGGAGCTGATGGATCGCGCCGCCCTGCGCTCGGTGCAAGACAAGCCCGGCATGCCCGAGGCCCTGCGCACCCTGCCGGACGGGGCGGCGGCGCTGCTGATCGACGTGCGCGGCCATGACGAGGAGGAGCTGGCGGCGCGCATGGCAGAGGTGCAGGCGAGCCTGGAGGGTATCCGCACCCTGGAACCGGTCACCTTCACCCGCGAGCCGGCCACCTACGAGCTGTACTGGAAGATTCGCAAGGGGCTCTTCCCGGCGGTCGGCGCGGTGCGCGAGACCGGCACCACGGTGATCATCGAGGACGTGGCCTTTCCCATCGAACGCCTCGACGAGGGGGTGCTGGCGCTGACCGATGTCTTCCATCGCCACGGCTATGCGGAGACGATTCTTTTCGGCCACGCCCTGGAGGGCAACCTGCACTTCGTCTTTCCCCAGGGGTTCGAGAAGCCCGGCGAGGTGGAGCGCTACCAGGCGCTAATGGACGAGGTCGCCCAGCTGGTGGGCGTCGAGTACGGCGGCTCTCTCAAGGCCGAGCACGGCACCGGGCGCAACATGGCTCCCTATGTGGAGCTCGAGTGGGGCGCCGACGCCTACGCCCTGATGTGGGAGATCAAGGCGCTGTTCGACCCGGAGAACCTGCTCAATCCCGAGGTGATCCTGAGTCGCAACCCCACCCTGCATCTGGAAAACCTGAAGCCGCTGCCGGCGGCTCACGAGATCGTCGACAAGTGCATCGAGTGCGGCTTCTGCGAGCATGTCTGCCCCTCGAAGGACCTCAGCCTGACGCCGCGTCAGCGCATCGTCATCGCCCGCGAGATGGCTCGCCTGGAGGCGCTAGGCGGTGCGGCCGGCAGCGAGGAGGCCGAGCGCCTGGCGAGGCTGCGGGTCGACGGCGGCTATGCCGTTGATGAGACCTGCGCCGCGGATGGCCTCTGCGCCACCCAGTGTCCGGTGGGCATCAATACCGGCGACCTGGTGCGCGAACTTCGCCATGAGCGCCTGGCGAGTCGGGCCGGCCTGGCCCATCGTGTGGGACGTCACTTCTCCGGGGCGACCCGCGTAGCGCGAGGGGCCCTGAACGTCGCCAGTACGGTCAACCGGGTGCTCGGCGACGACCTGATGGAGAAGGTCAGCGGTAGTGCGCGCCGCCTCAGCGGAGAGCGCCTTCCCCAGTGGACCCCGGCGCTACCCCAGGCCGCACCGGTCAGGGTGCTCGGTCAGGCGTCCTCGGCGCCGGGCCGGGACAGGGTCGTCTACCTGCCCAGCTGTGCTACTCGGGTATTCGGCGCCAGTCGACAGGATCGCGAGGAGAGGCGCTCCGCCATGGAGATCACCCTGTCGCTGCTGGAGAAGGCGGGCTTCGAGGTGACCATTCCCGAGGGTGTCGACCGGCTCTGCTGCGGCATGGCCTTCAACTCCAAGGGGCAGTTCGAGGAGGCGGCTCGCAAGGCAGGGGAGCTGAATCGCGAACTGCTGGTGGCAAGCGAGAACGGGCGCTTTCCGATCCTGATGGACACCAGCCCCTGCGTGCTGCACCTGCAGTCACGCCTGGATAAGCGCCTGGCGATCAGCGAACCGGTGGCCTTTGCCCATGACCACCTGCTGCCGCGCCTCACCCTCTCTCCGCTGGACGAGCGGGTCGCGGTGCATGTGACCTGTTCGAGCACCCATATGGGCCTCGGTGAGAAGATGGTGGCCCTGGCTCGCGCCTGCGCCCGGGAGGTGGTGGTGCCTGCCGAGATCACCTGCTGCGGCTTCGCCGGCGACAAGGGATTCGCGACGCCGGAACTGAACGCCTCGGCGCTGGCGGGGCTTGCCGGGCAGGTGGAGGCGTGCAGCGCGGGCTACTCCAATTCGCGTACCTGCGAGATCGGGTTGGCGCAGCATGGCGGCATTCCCTACCGCTCGATTCTCTCGCTGCTGGATCGGGCCAGCCAGCCTGCGGGAGAGGCTGCAAACTAGAGAAGAGCCCTTCCTGAAACTTTTTTACCGGAAGGGCTTGCAGGGCCCCGGGGAAAACCGTAAAGTACGCATCCGCTGCCGGTGACCAGCAAGGTTGCAGGCGGTAACAGGTGGCAGAAGTGATTGATCTGTCTGAGTTTTTTGAAACGCTTCGAAAAACTTTCAGTTGACAATCGCCGTAGATTCGCTAGAATGTGCGCCACTGGATTCGCAGTCGCCTCGGCAGGATGGGGCGGGCAGTCAGCAGAAGTCGGTCGGGATGCAGCGCATCGCCAACCACCGCTTGACACGCTGAAGCGAATCGGTAGAATACGCCTTCCTCGCGGGGCGCTGACGACAGGCGAAGAGTTCAAGAGAGCCTGCTCCGGTCGGCAGCACAGCGAGACGCTTCACTCCACAGGGTTCGCCCGAGAGTTCGAAGCCGCTCTTTAACAATCGATCAGGTAATTCATGTGGGCGCTTGTCGATGAGTTCGGTGACCAGTCACAGAGCCATCAAGGCAAGCGACTCGTCAAGACCTCCGGGTCTTTTGAGAAACGTTTGAACCTTGAGCCAAGTTTGGTGCACTTAATGCACTATATGATCTTAAACTGAAGAGTTTGATCATGGCTCAGATTGAACGCTGGCGGCAGGCCTAACACATGCAAGTCGAGCGGAAACGATGGAAGCTTGCTTCCAGGCGTCGAGCGGCGGACGGGTGAGTAATGCATGGGAATCTGCCCGATAGTGGGGGATAACCTGGGGAAACCCAGGCTAATACCGCATACGTCCTACGGGAGAAAGCAGGGGATCTTCGGACCTTGCGCTATCGGATGAGCCCATGTCGGATTAGCTTGTTGGTGAGGTAATGGCTCACCAAGGCGACGATCCGTAGCTGGTCTGAGAGGATGATCAGCCACATCGGGACTGAGACACGGCCCGAACTCCTACGGGAGGCAGCAGTGGGGAATATTGGACAATGGGCGAAAGCCTGATCCAGCCATGCCGCGTGTGTGAAGAAGGCCCTCGGGTTGTAAAGCACTTTCAGTGGGGAAGAAAGCCTTGGGATTAATACTCCCGAGGAAGGACATCACCCACAGAAGAAGCACCGGCTAACTCCGTGCCAGCAGCCGCGGTAATACGGAGGGTGCGAGCGTTAATCGGAATTACTGGGCGTAAAGCGCGCGTAGGCGGTCTGATAAGCCGGTTGTGAAAGCCCCGGGCTCAACCTGGGAACGGCATCCGGAACTGTCAGGCTAGAGTGCAGGAGAGGAAGGTAGAATTCCCGGTGTAGCGGTGAAATGCGTAGAGATCGGGAGGAATACCAGTGGCGAAGGCGGCCTTCTGGACTGACACTGACGCTGAGGTGCGAAAGCGTGGGTAGCAAACAGGATTAGATACCCTGGTAGTCCACGCCGTAAACGATGTCGACTAGCCGTTGGGGTCCTTGAGACCTTTGTGGCGCAGTTAACGCGATAAGTCGACCGCCTGGGGAGTACGGCCGCAAGGTTAAAACTCAAATGAATTGACGGGGGCCCGCACAAGCGGTGGAGCATGTGGTTTAATTCGATGCAACGCGAAGAACCTTACCTACCCTTGACATCGAGAGAACTTGGCAGAGATGCCTTGGTGCCTTCGGGAACTCTCAGACAGGTGCTGCATGGCTGTCGTCAGCTCGTGTTGTGAAATGTTGGGTTAAGTCCCGTAACGAGCGCAACCCTTGTCCTTATTTGCCAGCGCGTAATGGCGGGAACTCTAAGGAGACTGCCGGTGACAAACCGGAGGAAGGTGGGGACGACGTCAAGTCATCATGGCCCTTACGGGTAGGGCTACACACGTGCTACAATGGACGGTACAAAGGGTTGCAAAGCCGCGAGGTGGAGCTAATCCCATAAAGCTGTTCTCAGTCCGGATCGGAGTCTGCAACTCGACTCCGTGAAGTCGGAATCGCTAGTAATCGTGAATCAGAATGTCACGGTGAATACGTTCCCGGGCCTTGTACACACCGCCCGTCACACCATGGGAGTGGACTGCACCAGAAGTGGTTAGCCTAACTTCGGAGGGCGATCACCACGGTGTGGTTCATGACTGGGGTGAAGTCGTAACAAGGTAGCCGTAGGGGAACCTGCGGCTGGATCACCTCCTTATCGACGACGTCACCGACTCGCGACAAGTGCTCACAATGAATTACCTGATCGACCAGAGCAAAAGACTGTTTGGGTCGCGGACCCAGTGGTTGGAAGCCGGGTCTGTAGCTCAGTTGGTTAGAGCGCACCCCTGATAAGGGTGAGGTCGGCAGTTCAAATCTGCCCAGACCCACCATTTAGCGGGGCCTTAGCTCAGCTGGGAGAGCGCCTGCCTTGCACGCAGGAGGTCAGCGGTTCGATCCCGCTAGGCTCCACCAATTTCCTCTCGGGGAACTTGGTCATGGCTCAGCTGGGAGAGCGCTTGCCGGCACCAGGAGGTCGCGCCAGGGTCGCGTTCGACTTCGATCCCGCTTGGCTCCACCATCGTCTCCCCTACAGCAGTCTTACCTGATCGGATCTGCAGTCATAAGCCAGCATCGCAGCAAAAGATGTCAGGTTTATGACTGTCGATTGACAGTCGCTCTTTAACAATGTGAATCATGCTGACAAACGTTCCTTCTGGAGTGATCCAGAAGAAACAAGTGATACGTCTCAAGCGTATCCGGCAATGTCGTACGTTATCGCAGACCAGACCCTTTGGGGTTATATGGTCAAGCGATTAAGCGCACACGGTGGATGCCTAGGCAGCCAGAGGCGATGAAAGACGTGGAAGCCTGCGATAAGGCTCGGCGAGGTGGCAAACAACCTGTGACCCGGGCATCTCTGAATGGGGAAACCCACCCAGCACAAGCTGGGTATCCCGCACTGAATACATAGGTGTCGGGAGGCGAACCAGGGGAACTGAAACATCTAAGTACCCTGAGGAAAAGAAATCAACCGAGATTCCCCCAGTAGCGGCGAGCGAACGGGGACCAGCCCTTAAGCATGTGACTGATTAGGCGAACGCGCTGGGAAGCGCGGCCATAGTGGGTGATAGCCCCGTAGTCGAAAATCTGATCATGTGAAATCGAGTAGGTCGGGGCACGTGAAACCTTGACTGAACATGGGGGGACCATCCTCCAAGGCTAAATACTCCTGGCTGACCGATAGTGAACCAGTACCGTGAGGGAAAGGCGAAAAGAACCCCGGAGAGGGGAGTGAAATAGATCCTGAAACCGTGTGCGTACAAGCAGTGGGAGCAGACTCGTTCTGTGACCGCGTACCTTTTGTATAATGGGTCAGCGACTTATTTTCAGTGGCGAGCTTAACCGTATAGGGGAGGCGTAGGGAAACCGAGTCTTAACTGGGCGACCAGTCGCTGGGAATAGACCCGAAACCGGGCGATCTATCCATGAGCAGGTTGAAGGTTGAGTAACATCAACTGGAGGACCGAACCAGGATCTGTTGAAAAAGATTTGGATGACTTGTGGATCGGAGTGAAAGGCTAATCAAGCCCGGAGATAGCTGGTTCTCCTCGAAAGCTATTTAGGTAGCGCCTCACGTATCACCGCCGGGGGTAGAGCACTGTTTCGGCTAGGGGGTCATCCCGACTTACCAACCCGAGGCAAACTCCGAATACCGGTGAGTGCAAGCGTGGGAGACACACAGCGGGTGCTAACGTCCGTTGTGAAAAGGGAAACAACCCAGACCGTCAGCTAAGGTCCCCAAATCCTGGTTAAGTGGGAAACGATGTGGGAAGGCTCAGACAGCTAGGAGGTTGGCTTAGAAGCAGCCATCCTTTAAAGAAAGCGTAATAGCTCACTAGTCGAGTCGGCCTGCGCGGAAGATGTAACGGGGCTCAAACCAGGTACCGAAGCTACGGGTGTGCCTGCATCACTTAAGGCTATTCGATTAACGTCGCGAAGCGACGTTCAAGCGCTCCCCGAACGTTGAGTTGGGTGGGCGGATCATGATGAGTAGGCTTAAGGATGCAGGCACGCGGTAGAGGAGCGTCGTGTAAGCCGATGAAGGTGAGTCGAGAGGCTTGCTGGAGGTATCACGAGTGCGAATGCTGACATGAGTAACGACAAGGGGAGTGAAAAACTCCCCCGCCGGAAGACCAAGGGTTTCTGTTCGACGCTAATCGGAGCAGAGTGAGTCGGCCCCTAAGGCGAGGCCGAAAGGCGTAGTCGATGGGAAACGGGTCAATATTCCCGTACCTCACTGTATTGCGATGGGGGGACGAAGAAGGCTAGGTGAGCCAGGCGTTGGTTGTCCTGGTGAAAGCCAGTAGGCTGGGATCTCAGGCAAATCCGGGATCCTAAGGCCGAGAGGCGAGACGAACTGACTACGGTCAGGAAGTCATCGATGCCACGCTTCCAGGAAAAGCCTCTAAGCTTCAGATACAGTGAGACCGTACCCCAAACCGACACAGGTGGTCAGGTAGAGAATACCAAGGCGCTTGAGAGAACTCGGGTGAAGGAACTAGGCAAAATGGTGCCGTAACTTCGGGAGAAGGCACGCCGCATTAGTGTGAAGGCCCTCGCGGTCGGAGCACGAAGCGGTCGAAGATACCAGGTGGCTGCAACTGTTTATTAAAAACACAGCACTCTGCAAACGCGTAAGCGGACGTATAGGGTGTGACGCCTGCCCGGTGCCGGAAGGTTAATTGATGGTGTTAGCGCAAGCGAAGCTCCTGATCGAAGCCCCGGTAAACGGCGGCCGTAACTATAACGGTCCTAAGGTAGCGAAATTCCTTGTCGGGTAAGTTCCGACCTGCACGAATGGCGTAATGATGGCCACGCTGTCTCCACCCGAGACTCAGTGAAATTGAAATCGCAGTGAAGATGCTGTGTACCCGCGGCTAGACGGAAAGACCCCGTGAACCTTTACTATAGCTTCACACTGGACGCTGATGTTGCTTGTGTAGGATAGCTGGGAGGCTTTGAAACCCGGACGCCAGTTCGGGTGGAGCCAACCTTGAAATACCAGCCTGGCATCATTGGCGTTCTAACTCAGGTCCGTTATCCGGATCGAGGACCGTGTGTGGTGGGTAGTTTGACTGGGGCGGTCTCCTCCCAAAGCGTAACGGAGGAGCACGAAGGTACCCTCAGCACGGTTGGAAATCGTGCATTGAGTGCAAGAGCATAAGGGTGCTTGACTGCGAGACAGACACGTCGAGCAGGTACGAAAGTAGGTTCTAGTGATCCGGTGGTTCTGTATGGAAGGGCCATCGCTCAACGGATAAAAGGTACTCCGGGGATAACAGGCTGATACCGCCCAAGAGTTCACATCGACGGCGGTGTTTGGCACCTCGATGTCGGCTCATCACATCCTGGGGCTGAAGTCGGTCCCAAGGGTATGGCTGTTCGCCATTTAAAGTGGTACGCGAGCTGGGTTTAGAACGTCGTGAGACAGTTCGGTCCCTATCTGCCGTGGGCGTTGGAAGTTTGAGAAGAGCTGCTCCTAGTACGAGAGGACCGGAGTGGACGCACCTCTGGTGTTCCGGTTGTCACGCCAGTGGCATTGCCGGGTAGCTATGTGCGGACAGGATAACCGCTGAAAGCATCTAAGCGGGAAGCCCCCTTCAAGATGAGACTTCCCTGAGGCCTCGAGCCTCCTGAAGGGCCCAGCGAGACCAGCTGGTTGATAGGTCGGATGTGGAAGCGCTGCAAGGCGTTGAGCTAACCGATACTAATGGCCCGTGAGGCTTGACCATATAACACCCAAGGGGTCTGTCGATAACAGACGACGCCGGGTACGCGAGACGTATCTCAGCATGATTCACACCCTTTTCGCCTGACGACCATAGCGTGCGTGAACCACCTGATCCCATGCCGAACTCAGCAGTGAAACCGCTCAGCGCCGATGGTAGTGTGGGGTCTCCCCATGTGAGAGTAGGTCATCGTCAGGCACTTATACAGAAAAGCCCCGATCATCGTGAGATGGTCGGGGTTTTTCGCATGGCGGCAGCGTGACGAACCAGGGCTCTCCCCATGGACCCGTTTGTCGGGAACAAACGGGAACCGCGTCAGCGGGCCCGTAGGGCGAGTCTCAGGATGAGACGAGTAGAGTCCCGGAGTGCCGTAAGCGACCGGGCATCACCGCTTGTCAGTGATCAGCCGGGTTGTTGCCAGTGGTGGGGCAGGAGTTCGTGGAGTTGGCTGGCCTTCTGGGTCGGCAGCCGTTCCAGCACGTCCTTCAGGTAGGCGTAGGGCTCATGGCCATTCAGCTTGGCGCACTGGATCAGGCTCATGATGTTGGCGGCGCGCTGGCCACTGCGCAGTGATCCGGCGAACAGCCAGTTACTGCGACCCAACGCCCAGGGACGAATCAGGTTCTCGACTCGGTTATTGTCGATCGGCAACCCGCCGTCGTCGAGGTAGCGCGTCAGCGCCGCCCAACGCTTCAGGCTGTAATCCAGCGCTTTCGCTGTCGCCGAGCCGTTCGGCACTTTCTCTCGGTGAGCCAACATCCAGCGTTGCAGCGCGTCGGCGATAGGCCTCGCTCTTGCCTCTCGCAGCCGTTGGCGCTCTTCAGCGCTCAGTGACTGGGCCTCGCGCTCCACTTGGTAGAGCTGACCGATCAGCTCAATGGCCTGACCGGCGATCTGGCTCTTGTCGGCCACGTGCAGATCGACGAACTTGCGCCGGGCGTGGGCCATGCAGCCGATTTCGGTGACGCCGTTGGCGAAGCTCTGCTTGTAGCCGCTGTAGTCGTCGCACACCAGTTTGCCTCGCCAGTCGCCGAGGAAGTTGCGGGCATGCTGACCACCGCGCCCCTCGCTGAAGTCGTAGACCACCGCCTGTAACCCGGCGAAGGGCGTGGTGGCGTAGGCCCAGAGGTAGGCGCGGTGCGTCTTCTTCTTGCCCGGAGCCAGCATCGGCACCGGCGTCTCGTCGGCATGCAGCACCGGCTCGCGGAGCAGCAGGTCACGCAGGGCATCAATCAGCGGCTGGAGCCGCACGCCGCAGATGCCGACCCATTCGGCCAGGGTGGAGCGCGGAATCGCCACGCCGGCGCGGGTAAAGATCTGTGCCTGGCGATAGAGCGGCAGATGATCGGCATATTTGGCGATCAGCACCTGGGCCAGCAGGCCGGCGGTGGGGATGCCCTTGTCGATGATCTGCGCCGGCATCGGCGCCTGGGTCAGCGTCTCGCACTGGTCGCAGACCCACTTGCCACGGATATGCCGCTCGACGTGGAACACGCCCGGCGTGTAGTCGAGCTTCTCGCTGATCTCCTCGCCGATCCGCCGCAGCTGGCAGCCGCAGGCGCAATGTTCGCTCTTCGGGTCATGGTGGATCTCGGTGCGCGGCAGTTCGGGGGGCAAGGGAGCGCGCTTGGGGGCCTTCTTCGCCGCCGGTGCGGGAGACGTCAGCGCCAGGTCTTCCAGCTCGGCCTCAATGGCGGCGATGTCGGCATCCACCACCTCCTCCAGCAGGCTGATCTGCAGGACGTTGAGCTGCTCGCTGCGCTTGCCGAAGGCGTGGCGCTTGAGCAATGCCAATTCATAGGTCAGCTTCTGGTTGACCTGCTCGCGGTGGCGGAGGGCTTTGTCCTTTTCTTCCACCTGAGACATCAGCGTTGCCGCCAGATGGCGGAGCTGATCGGGTGAGAGCTGAGACAGATCGGGCGACGTGGTCATCCGACGAGTATGCCAGCCCGACGCTGACAGCGGGATTAGCGCATCCGCGAATAGCCGGGCCGCCACGTCTGTGCCGCGGATCACACGACGGAGATCACTCCGCCGGCGCCGAGACGCTGCCAGGGCAGGCCTTGAACCAGCGCCGTCACCTGCTCGGGGCAGAGCGCGACGCGATCGCCGTGCCAGTTACCGGCCCAGTGGAACTTGCCCTGGTTCAGGCGCCGGGCGCACAGCCAGACGCCCAGGCCATCGTGAATCAGTACCTTCATGCGGTTGCCGCGCCGGTTGGCGAAGAGATAGGCACAGTGCGGGCGCGCCGCGCCGAACACCTTGACCACGCGGGCCAGGGCCGTGTCCGGGCCGGCGCGCATGTCCAGCGGCTCGATGGCCAGCCAGATCTCGTCGATGCGGATCATCCCAGCAGCCCCTTTAGCCAGTGGGCACACTGGGCCGCCTCGGCGACCGGCCAACGCACGGTGATCGTGCCCTGTGATGAGGGCAGCTCGATGCAGATCTCGCTGGCAGTGGCAGGTGGCGTTGGCAGGTCGGCCGGTGGCGGCACCGGCAGGGGCACAAAATCCGGCACCGCCGGCAGTTGGCTCTGCCGCTTGGCCTTGCGGATCCAGGTCTGGACGAGGTTGGTGTTGAGCCCGTGCTGCAACGCGACCTGGGCAATTGAAGCGTCGCCCTCCAGGCAGGCCGCGACGATCTTGGCCTTGAACGACGGGGCGTAGCGACGGCGGCGACGGATCTCACGTTCGGTGCTTGGGGATGTCATGAATAGGTGCCCATCTATTGTTACGTGGGCACCTAATGTCGCTGGCCAGAGGGTTCCGCGGAAGGCGTGTTCACCGGCCCGTTACGGAGTGCCGGCCCCCGGAGCCCGGCGCGATCATCGTCAGGCACTTATACCGAGAAAACCCCGGGCATTCAGTTGCTCGGGGTTTTTTCATGTGCGCCATTTCCGTTCGCCGTTTTCTCAGACACCCCAGTCCTCAGTGGCTGGGGTGTCGTCGTTATGGGGCGAGGTGCATCAGGAGGCGGCGCCTGGTATGAGGTCGCTTTGAAAGTTTTCGGTGAGGCACCCCATCCGCTAGAATGAGTCCTTTCCCGTCAGAGAGCGACGCATGACCATCGGAGACCTGATTCGCTTGCTGAGCGATGGCGAGTTCCACTCCGGCGAGCAGCTGGGTGAGCGGCTTGGCGTATCGCGGGCTGCCGTCTGGAAGCAGCTGCGCAAGCTGGAGGCGCTGGGGATCGCCATGGAGGCGGTGAAAGGGCAGGGCTATCGCCTGGCCGAGCCGCTGGAGCTCCTGGACGGTGGTCGTATCGTGGCAGGCCTCTCGCGGGAGGCCCGAAGCTACCTCTCCCGGCTCTTCGTGGAGGAGACCCTGCCCTCGTCCAATGCCTTTATGCGCGAACGCTTCGAGCAGGGCGCCGGCCATGCCGAGGTCTGCCTGGTGGAGCAGCAGACCGCCGGCCGCGGCCGGCGTGGGCGCGCCTGGAATACGCCCTGGGGGCAGAGCCTCATGCTGTCGCTGGGCTGGCGGGTCGAGTCAGGCGTTGCCTCCCTGGAGGGGCTCAGCCTCGCCGTGGGGGTGGCCCTTGCCCAGGTCCTGGAAGGCCATGGCGTCGAGCCGCGGCTCAAGTGGCCCAATGACGTGCTGCTCGAGCTGCCTGAGGGCGGGCTTGGCAAGCTGGCCGGGATCCTGGTGGAGGTCTCCGGCGACGCCGCAGGGCCCTGTGAGGTGGTCATCGGCATGGGGATCAACGTGGGCCTCCCCCCGGGGTTCCGGAAGGGGCTGGATCAGCCGGCAGCGGCGGTCCACGACCAGGCCCCCGGGCTCTCCCGCAATGACCTTGCCGTGGAGCTGATCGAAGCGCTGATGCCCCTGGTGGCGCACTTCGAGGAGCAGGGGTTTGCCGCCTGGCAGGAGGCCTGGAACGCACGACACGCCTTTGCCGGATACGACGTGGATATCCTGCGCGGTGAGCGCCGTGAGCCGGCAGTCGCTGAGGGGGTGGATGCCACGGGCAACCTGCTGGTTCGTCGGGAGGGGTGCCTGGAGCGCCTGGCCGGCGGCGAGATAAGCCTGCGGGTTCGCCCATGATCCTGGACCTCGATATCGGCAACACCCTCACCAAGTGGCGGCTCAAGGATGCCGACAGCAGCGAGATTCGCTCCCGGGGCGCGGTCTGGACCCGGGAGGAGTGGCGCCCGGGCTCCGATATTCCCGATCTCGATATCGTGGAAGCGGTGCGCATCTCCAGCGTGGCGCGTCGGGCGGTGCTGGAGGAGACGGTGGCCCTGCTGCAGCGTCAGGTTGGCAACGTGCATGTGGCGCGCTCCACGCCCGAGGCCCTGGGGGTCGCCAACGGCTACGAGGAGCCGGAGCGGCTCGGCGTCGATCGCTGGCTCGGAGCCCTGGCCGGCTACCAGCTGGCCGGCGGCTGCTGCGCGGTGGACTGTGGGAGCGCCATTACTATCGACTTCGTGCTGCCGGGTGGGCGCCACCTGGGGGGCTATATCCTGCCGGGCCTGAGGCTGATGAAGGAGAGCCTCAAGCTCGGCACCCGCAACGTGGCGATCGATCCCGACAGCGAGGCCGAGGAGCTCCTGGCGCCGGGCAGGCGCACGGTGGAGGCGGTCAACCACGGCATCTACATGGCCGCGGTCAGCGCCATCAACCGCGTCTATGCCGAAGTGTGCGATATGGAAGGGGTGGCCCTGCCGCTGCTGCTGACCGGCGGTGATGCCCGGGTCGTCTCTCGGGGGCTCCAGGTGCCCCATGCCGTCTGGCCGGACATGGTCTATGGCGGCCTGGAGGCCTGTTTCCCGCTGACCGCCGCCGAGCGCGCCGGTCGGATGTCGGGGGCTCCGCGGGTGCCACCCCCGGTTTCGCTGGAAAAGATTCGGGCAGGGCTTGCATTCTCCATGCTGCTTTGACACAATGCGCCGCGTTCCAAGGGGAAGCGAAGGGCGCTGTCCAAGCTTCCTTGTCGAGAAAGCTGAGAAAACAGCATCTTGACACCGAGGAGTGAGGTGGTAAGATGTGCCACCAGTTGGAGGGGTTCCCGAGTGGCCAAAGGGAGCAGACTGTAAATCTGCCGCGAAAGCTTCGAAGGTTCGAATCCTTCCCCCTCCACCAGATTTCGCCAGATCCCGTCTGGGGTCAGGTAGCAAGAGTGGGTAGGCGGGCATAGTTCAATGGTAGAACCTCAGCCTTCCAAGCTGATGGTGCGGGTTCGATTCCCGCTGCCCGCTCCAGCATCTCGCGATGCAAAGGTTATGCTCATGTAGCTCAGGGGTAGAGCACACCCTTGGTAAGGGTGAGGTCGACGGTTCAAATCCGTCCATGAGCTCCACATTGAAAAGGCGAGCTAAGGCTCGCCTTTTCTCTTTCCGGCAGCGATTGTGCGGAAAGGGGTTGCCAGGCGGAGCTCGATTCGCTAACATGGCGCCCGCTGTTATGAAGCCGCCTGCAAAGGGTGGTCGCAAGGCAGATACAGGCCAGTAGCTCAATTGGCAGAGCAGCGGTCTCCAAAACCGCAGGTTGGGGGTTCGATTCCCTCCTGGCCTGCCAGTCTTCCCCAGGCTGGCGAGTCCCCAGATGTTTTCACGTTTCGATTGCCGCGCCCTGAGGAGTCTCGTTCCATGAAACATAACGCCGAGGTGCAGGAGTCGCGCCACGACGGGCTCAAGTGGGCGGTTGTCGTCACTCTGCTGGTTCTGGCCGTCGTCGGCAATACCTGGTTCGCCGATCAGGCCCTGCTCTACCGTGTGCTGGGCGTCGTTGTGCTGTGCGCGCTGGCCGGCGTGGTGGCCCTGACCACCGCCAAGGGCCGCGAGCTGGCCGAGCTGGCCCGCGCCGCCAAGAAGGAAATTCAGCGCGTGGTCTGGCCGACCCGCCCCGAGACCGTACAGACCACCGGCATCGTGCTGGTGGCCGTGCTGGTCGTGGGTCTGATGCTGTGGCTGATCGACACTCTTCTTGGCTGGGCGATGTCCGGCGTCATTGGTTAGGAGCCCTCATGTCCAAGCGTTGGTACGTCGTGCACGCCTACTCCGGCTTCGAGAAGCATGTCATGCGCTCCCTCAAGGAGCGCGTGAAGATGTATGGCATGGAGGATCGCTTCGGCGAGATCCTGGTGCCGACCGAAGAAGTCGTCGAGATGCGTGACGGCAAGCGCCGCAAGAGTGAGCGCAAGTTCTATCCCGGCTATGTGCTGGTCGAGATGGAGATGGATGACGAGACCTGGCACCTGGTCAACGAGACACCCCGCGTGATGGGGTTCATCGGTGGTACCAAGGAGAAGCCGGCCGCGATCACCCAGAAGGAAGCGGACGCTATCCTGCGCCGCGTCCAGGACGGCACCGACAAGCCCCGCCCCAAGACGCTGTTCGAGCCGGGCCAGTCCGTTCGCGTCATCGATGGCCCCTTCGCCGACTTCAACGGCGTGGTGGAAGAGGTCAACTACGACAAGAGTCGCCTCCAGGTCAGCGTGCTGATCTTCGGTCGTGCCACTCCTGTCGAGCTGGAATTCGCACAGGTCGAGAAGGAGTAACCCTTCTCGTCCTGTCATCTGCAAGGCGGTCGCTGAGGCGGCCGCATCACCGGGGAGCCGCAAGGCGCTACTACCCAACTGGAGTCCAATATGGCCAAGAAAGTACAGGCTTACATCAAGCTGCAGGTCGCAGCTGGCAAAGCCAACCCGAGTCCCCCCGTCGGCCCCGCCCTGGGTCAGCACGGCGTGAACATCATGGAGTTCTGCAAGGCGTTCAACGCCGCGACCCAGGAGATCGAGCCGGGTCTGCCCACTCCCGTGGTGATTACCGTCTATTCCGACCGCAGCTTCACCTTCGTCACCAAGACCCCGCCCGCCGCGGTCCTGCTGAAGAAGGCCGCTGGCATCAAGTCCGGCTCCGGTGAGCCGAACAAGAAGAAGGTTGGCACCGTGACCCGCGAGCAGCTCGAAGAGATCGCCAAGACCAAGGAGCCGGATCTGACGGCTGCCGATCTCGACGCCGCTGTGCGTACCATTGCCGGTAGCGCCCGCAGCATGGGCCTGAACGTGGAGGGTCTCTGATCATGGCCAAGCTGACCAAGCGTGCAAAACTGATTCGTGAGAAGGTCGATCCGACCAAGGCCTACTCCCTGGAAGAGGCCGTGGCGCTGCTCGCCGAGCTCTCCACCGTCAAGTTCAAGGAGTCGCTGGACGTCGCCATCAACCTGGGCGTCGATCCGCGTAAATCCGACCAGGTGGTTCGCGGCGCAACCGTGATGCCCAACGGTACCGGCAAAGACGTGCGCGTTGCCGTCTTTACCCAGGGTGCCAATGCCGATGCGGCCAAGGAAGCCGGTGCCGATATCGTCGGCATGGAAGACCTGGCCGAGCAGGTCAAGAAGGGCCAGCTCGACTTCGACGTGGTCATCGCCTCGCCGGACGCCATGCGCGTCGTCGGCCAGCTGGGCCAGATTCTCGGCCCGCGCGGCCTGATGCCGAACCCCAAGGTCGGCACCGTGACCCCGGACGTGGCCACTGCGGTCAAGAACGCCAAGGCCGGTCAGGTGCGCTTCCGTACCGACAAGAACGGCATCATCCACACCACCCTTGGCAAGGTCGACTTCGATGCTGCCGCCATCCAGGGCAACCTGGAGGCGCTGATCGCCGACCTGAAGCGCCTGAAGCCGAGCGCCTCCAAGGGCATCTACTTCAAGAAGGTCACCCTGTCCACTACCATGGGCCCGGGTCTGACCCTCGACCACTCTGCCCTGGTCTGATCGGGCAGCGGTCGAACGATTGCAAGAACTTTGCGGTCCCCGTGTCGAGTCATGACTCGCCGGCGGGGCACCGTCAAAGACCGCAGGTGCCGCCCCTCCTCGTGAAGGGCGGCTTAATCATCCCTCCGGGATGGCCTGCGCAGATGGTGTGGCCGCCAGGCTTCTGGTGAGCACCATCACCCAGGACCTCCGCCCTGTCCCCGGGCAGGCGCGGAGGAGATGGTAACCACCGGAATCCTCATTGCGAGGTTCCGGCACGAAGGAGTGATCACTGTGCCACTAGCACTCGAAGGCAAGAAGGCGATTGTTGCCGAGGTCAGTGAAGCGGCCAAGGATGCGCTCTCCGTCGTAGTTGCCGATTCTCGTGGCGTCACGGTCAGCAAGATGACCGACCTGCGCAAGCAGGCCCGCGAGAATGGCGTCCAGCTGCGTGTTGTTCGCAACACCCTGGCACGCCGCGCCCTCGAAGGCACTCAGTGGGAGTGTCTGAACGAGAGCTTCGTGGGTCCGACCCTGCTGGCCTTCTCCACCGAGCACCCGGGCGCTGCCGCCCGTCTGTTCAAGGAGTTCGCCAAGACAGAGAAGGACTTCGAAGTCAAGGCGCTGGCCTACGAAGGCGAGCTGATCCCGGCTGCCGATATCGACCGCCTGGCGACCCTGCCGACCTACGACGAGGCCATCGCCAAGCTGATGTCCGTCATGAAGGAAGCGTCTGCCGGCAAGCTGGTCCGTACCCTGGCCGCCCTGCGCGACCAGAAGCAGGAAGAAGAAGCCGCCTGATCGGCGAACTCCTGCTGGCCGCCTGAATCGAACATTGAATCCCGAGTCGACGGGCTACCGCGACTCCCGCAAAGTTAGGAATTGTGACAATGGCACTGACCAAAGAAGACATCATCAACGCCGTCGCCGACATGTCCGTCATGGAAGTGGTCGAGCTGATCGAAGCGATGGAAGAGAAGTTCGGCGTCTCTGCTGCCGCCGCCGTGATGGCCGGCCCGGCTGCCGGCGCTGAAGCCGCTGCCGAAGAGCAGACCGAGTTCGACCTGGTGCTGACCAGCGCCGGTGACAAGAAGGTCAACGTCATCAAGGTGGTCCGCGAGATCACTGGCCTGGGCCTGAAGGAAGCCAAGGGTGCCGTCGACGGCGCGCCGGCGACCATCAAGGAAGCCATGTCCAAGGAAGACGCAGAAGCGGCCAAGGCCAAGCTGGAAGAAGCCGGCGCAGGCGTGGAACTCAAGTAAGACTTGGGCTCCATGGCTTCACGCGCTGCGTAAGCTTCCACGGCTGGTGGCGGGACACCCGCTGCCGGCCTTTTTCTGTTGTCACTGGCCTCTGCGCAGAGCCGCAGAAACGCCAGCCGAATTCCGAAGGCGAGCGACCCCACGGCGCTTGCCTTCATCGCCTGACGGAGCCGCTCCCGTCGGGTGGCGCCGACCACGCATCGGTCACCCATGGTGAACAAGCTGGGGAATACAGATGGCTTACTCATACACTGAGAAAAAACGCATCCGCAAGGATTTCGGCAAACTGCCCCAAGTGATGGATGTGCCCTACCTGCTGGCGATCCAGCTTGATTCCTACTACGACTTCCTCCAGCAGGACCGTTCGCCCGAAGAGCGGATGGAGGTCGGCCTGCACGCCGCCTTCAAGTCCGTCTTCCCGATCGAGAGCTTCTCCGGCAACGCCGCCCTGGAGTACGTCAGCTACCGTTTCGGCACCCCGGCCTTCGACGTCAAGGAGTGCCAGCTGCGCGGTGTGACCTACTCGGCGCCGCTGCGTGTGAAGGTGCGCCTGATCATCTACGACAAGGAGTCGTCTAACAAGGCGATCAAGGACATCAAGGAGCAGGAAGTCTACATGGGGGAGATCCCCCTGATGACCGAGAACGGCACCTTCGTTGTCAATGGCACCGAGCGCGTCATCGTCTCCCAGCTGCACCGCTCCCCCGGCGTCTTCTTCGACCACGACAAGGGCAAGAGCCACTCCTCCGGCAAGCTGCTCTATTCGGCCCGCGTGATTCCCTACCGCGGCTCCTGGCTCGACTTCGAGTTCGACCCGAAGGACAGCGTCTTCGTGCGTATCGACCGTCGTCGCAAGCTGCCGGCGAGCGTGCTGCTGCGCGCGCTGGGCATGAGCGCCGAGGAGATCCTGGGTGAGTTCTTCGAGACCAGCGTCTTCCACGTCGAGAAGTCAGGCTTCTCCGTGGAGCTGGTGCCGTCGCGCCTGCGCGGTGAAACCGCCACCTTCGACATCAAGGACGCCGATGGCGCCGTGATCGTCGAGGAGGGGCGCCGCGTTACCCAGAAGCATATCCGCCAGCTGGAGAAGGCCGGCCTCGAGCGCCTCGAGGTGCCGATGGAGTACCTCTTCGGCAAGACCCTGGCCCATGACCAGGTCGACCCCAATACCGGCGAGCTGATCTGCCCCTGCAACACCGAGATCACCCCGGAGCTGCTCGAGAAGCTGGGCCAGGCGGGCGTGACCCGTCTCGAGACCCTCTACACCAACGATCTCGACTGCGGCCCCTTCATCTCCGACACCCTCAAGCTGGACACCACCGGTTCCCAGCTCGAGGCGCTGGTCGAGATCTACCGCATGATGCGCCCCGGCGAGCCGCCCACCAAGGAGGCTGCCGAGACGCTGTTCCACAACCTGTTCTTCACCGCGGACCGCTACGACCTCTCCGGCGTCGGTCGCATGAAGTTCAACCGCCGCCTGCGTCGCGACAGCGACACCGGCTCCGGCGTGCTTGACAAGGGCGACATCCTTGACGTGCTCAAGGAGCTGATCCACATCCGTAACGGCTTCGGCGAGGTGGACGACATCGACCACCTGGGCAACCGCCGCATCCGCTGCGTCGGCGAGATGGCCGAGAACCAGTTCCGCGTGGGCCTGGTGCGCGTCGAGCGCGCGGTCAAGGAGCGTCTCTCCATGGCCGAGAGCGAGGGCCTGATGCCCCAGGACCTGATCAACGCCAAGCCCGTCGCCGCGGCGGTCAAGGAGTTCTTCGGTTCCAGCCAGCTCTCCCAGTTCATGGACCAGAACAACCCGCTCTCCGAGGTCACCCACAAGCGCCGCGTCTCCGCGCTTGGCCCGGGTGGCCTGACCCGCGAGCGGGCCGGCTTCGAGGTGCGCGACGTTCACGCCACCCACTACGGCCGCCTCTGCCCGATCGAGACCCCGGAAGGTCCCAACATCGGCCTGATCAACTCCCTGGCCACCTACAGCCACACCAACAGCTACGGCTTCCTGGAGACGCCGTACCGCAAGGTGGTAGACAGCCAGGTGACCGACGAGGTGGTGCACCTCTCCGCCATCGAGGAGGGTGACTTCGTCATCGCCCAGGCCTCCGCCACCGTGGACGAGGCCGGCAAGCTGGCGGACGACCTGGTGCAGGTGCGTCACAAGGGCGAGACCACCTTCATGCGTCCCGAGCAGGTGACGCTGATGGACGTCTCCCCGCGTCAGGTGGTCTCCGTGGCCGCGGCGCTGATTCCCTTCCTCGAGCACGATGACGCCAACCGCGCCCTGATGGGGGCCAACATGCAGCGCCAGGCGGTGCCCACCCTGCGCGCCGACAAGCCGCTGGTCGGCACCGGCATGGAGCGCTTCGTGGCCCGCGACTCCGGCGTCTGCGCCGTGGCGCGCCGCGGCGGCGTCATCGACTCCGTGGATGCCAAGCGCATCGTGGTGCGGGTCAGCGAAGACGAGATCATCGGCGGCGAGGCCGGCGTCGATATCTACAACCTCACCAAGTACGTGCGCTCGAACCAGAACACCTGCCAGAACCAGCGTCCCATCGTGCGCCCCGGTGACCAGGTGGCGCGCGGCGACATCCTCGCCGATGGCCCCTCCGTGGACATGGGCGACCTGGCCCTGGGCCAGAACATGCGCATCGCCTTCATGCCCTGGAACGGCTACAACTTCGAGGACTCCATCCTGCTCTCCGAGCGGGTGGTCCAGGAGGATCGTTTCACCACCATCCACATCCAGGAGCTGACCTGCGTCTCCCGCGACACCAAGCTGGGGCCGGAGGAGATCACCTCCGATATCCCCAACGTGGGCGAGTCGGCGCTCTCCAAGCTGGATGAGGCGGGCGTGGTCTACATCGGTGCCGAAGTGGGGCCGGGTGACATCCTGGTCGGCAAGGTCACGCCCAAGGGCGAGACCCAGCTGACCCCGGAAGAGAAGCTGCTGCGCGCCATCTTCGGCGAGAAGGCCAGCGACGTTAAGGACACCTCCTTGCGTGCCCCCACCGGCATGCGCGGTACCGTCATCGACGTCCAGGTCTTCACCCGCGACGGCGTGGAGAAGGACTCCCGTGCGCTGGCCATCGAGCAGATGCAGCTCGACGAGGTGCGCAAGGATCTCCAGGAGACCTACCGTATCGCCGAGGATGCCACCTTCGAGCGTCTCAAGCGCACCCTGAACGGCGAGGTCGTCAACGGCGGTCCCAAGCTGAAGAAGGGCGACGTGCTCACCGAGAGCTATCTCGAGGAGCTGCCGCGCCAGCAGTGGTTCAAGCTGCGCCTGCAGGATGAGGCCCTCAACGAGCTGCTGGCCCAGGCCGACGAGCAGCTGGAGAATCGCCGCCGCGAGATGGACGAGCGCTTCGAGGACAAGAAGCGCAAGCTGACCCAGGGCGACGATCTGGCGCCGGGCGTGCTCAAGATCGTCAAGGTCTACATGGCGGTGAAGCGTCGCCTGCAGCCCGGCGACAAGATGGCCGGCCGTCACGGTAACAAGGGTGTCATCTCGGCGATCATGCCCATCGAAGACATGCCCTTCGACGACAACGGCGAGCCGGTGGACGTGGTCCTCAACCCGCTGGGCGTACCGTCGCGGATGAACGTCGGGCAGATCCTCGAGACCCACCTGGGCCTCGCCGCCTGGGGCCTGGGCCGCAAGATCGACGCCATGCTGCGCGATGCCCGCGAGCAGCAGGTGGCTCAGCTGCGCGACTTCCTGGGTCAGGTCTACAACTCCACCCCGGGTACCCGGGTCGAGGAGCTCGAGAGCCTCAGCGACGAGGAGGTGATCGCCCTGGCGAAGAACCTCAAGGCGGGCGTGCCGATGTCCACGCCGGTGTTCGACGGCGCCGAGGAGGGCGAGATCAAGCATCTGCTGCGACTCGCCGACCTGCCGGATTCGGGCCAGATGACCCTCTACGACGGCCGTACCGGCGACGCCTTCGACCGTCCGGTGACCGTCGGCTACATGTACATGCTCAAGCTCAACCACCTGGTGGACGACAAGATGCACGCCCGTTCCACCGGCTCCTACTCCCTGGTCACCCAGCAGCCGCTGGGCGGCAAGGCGCAGTTCGGTGGTCAGCGCTTCGGTGAGATGGAGGTGTGGGCCCTGGAAGCCTATGGCGCCGCCTACACCCTCCAGGAGATGCTCACCGTCAAGTCCGATGACGTGGAGGGTCGCACCAAGATGTACAAGAACATCGTGGATGGCGATCACACCATGCAGGCGGGCATGCCGGAATCCTTCAACGTGCTGGTGAAGGAAATCCGCTCGCTGGGCATCGACATCGAGCTCGAGAGCTGAGGCGGCCGACGCTTCACAGAATGACGGTCCGCGGGGGCGCAAGTCGCCCCCGCCCATGACAACTCCGCAGCGGAGCCGACCCCATGAAAGATTTGGTGAAAGTCCTCAAATCGCAGTCTCAGTCCGAAGAGTTCGACGCGATCAAGATTACCCTGGCGTCCCCGGACATGATCCGCTCCTGGTCCTACGGCGAGGTGAAGAAGCCGGAGACCATCAACTACCGGACCTTCAAGCCGGAGCGTGACGGCCTGTTCTGCGCCAAGATCTTTGGCCCGGTGAAGGACTACGAGTGCCTGTGCGGCAAGTACAAGCGGATGAAGCATCGCGGCATCATCTGCGAGAAGTGCGGCGTGGAGGTCACCAAGGCCGCCGTGCGCCGCGAGCGCATGGGCCATATCGAGCTGGCAAGCCCCGTCGCCCATATCTGGTTCCTCAAGTCGCTGCCGTCCCGCATCGGCATGTTCCTGGACATGACCCTGCGCGACATCGAGCGCGTGCTCTACTTCGAGAGCTTCGTGGTCATCGATCCGGGCATGACCACCCTCGAGCGCGGCCAGCTGCTCAATGACGAGCAGTACTTCGAGGCCCTCGAGGAGTTCGGTGACGACTTCGATGCCCGCATGGGCGCCGAGGCGGTTCAGGCGCTGCTCAAGGATATCGACCTCGGCGAGGAGATCGATCGCCTGCGCGAGGAGATCCCCCAGACCAACTCCGAGACCAAGATCAAGAAGCTCTCCAAGCGGCTCAAGCTGCTCGAGGCCTTCTACAACTCCGGCAACGCCCCGGCGTGGATGGTCATGGAGGTGCTGCCGGTGCTGCCGCCGGACCTGCGTCCGCTGGTCCCCCTGGATGGCGGCCGCTTCGCGACCTCCGACCTCAACGACCTCTACCGTCGTGTGATCAACCGCAACAACCGCCTCAAGCGGCTGCTCGACCTCAATGCGCCTGACATCATCGTGCGCAACGAGAAGCGCATGCTGCAGGAAGCGGTGGACGCCCTGCTGGATAACGGCCGTCGCGGCCGCGCCATCACCGGCTCCAACAAGCGCCCGCTGAAGTCCCTGGCCGACATGATCAAGGGCAAGCAGGGCCGCTTCCGTCAGAACCTGCTGGGCAAGCGCGTCGACTACTCCGGCCGCTCGGTCATCACCGTGGGCCCGACCCTGCGCCTGCATCAGTGCGGCCTGCCCAAGAAGATGGCCCTGGAGCTGTTCAAGCCGTTCATCTACTCCAAGCTGCAGTCGCTGGGCCATGCGTCCACGATCAAGGCCGCCAAGAAGATGGTCGAGCGCGAGCTGCCCGAGGTGTGGGACATCCTCGCCGACGTCATCCGCGAGCACCCGGTGCTGCTCAACCGCGCCCCGACCCTGCACCGCCTCGGCATCCAGGCCTTCGAGCCGCTGCTGATCGAGGGCAAGGCGATCCAGCTGCACCCGCTGGTGTGTGCCGCCTACAACGCCGACTTCGACGGTGACCAGATGGCGGTCCACGTGCCGCTGACCCTGGAAGCCCAGCTCGAGGCCCGGGCGCTGATGATGGCCACCAACAACGTGCTGTCGCCGGCTAACGGGGAGCCGATCATCGTGCCCTCCCAGGACGTGGTGCTGGGTCTTTATTACATGACCCGCGAGAAGATCAACGCCAAGGGCGAGGGCATGGTGTTCGCCAACCTCGACGAGGTGGAGCGCGCCTTCGGCACCCAGAACGTGGCGCTGCACGCCCGGGTCAAGGTGCGCCTGGACGAGGTGGATGTCGATGAGGAGAGCGGCGAGCGCAGCCATCACCGCCGCCTCTATGACACCACCGTGGGCCGTGCGCTGCTGTTCCGCATCCTGCCCGAGGGCGTGCCCTTCGCGTTGATCGACCAGCCGATGAAGAAGAAGGCGATCTCCGGCCTGCTCAACGAGGTCTATCGTCGCGCCGGCCTCAAGCCGACCGTCATCTTCGCCGACCAGCTGATGTACACCGGCTTCCGCCTGGCCACCTGGTCCGGCGCCTCCATCGGCGTCAACGACTTCGTCATCCCGGACGCCAAGGCCGAGATCATCGAGGCCGCCGAGGAGGAGGTGAAGGAGATCGAGGACCAGTTCTCCTCGGGCCTCGTCACCGCCGGCGAGAAGTACAACAAGGTGATCGACATCTGGTCCAAGGCCAACGACAAGGTGGCCAAGGCGATGATGGTCGGCATCTCCAAGGAGACCGTGGTCGACCGCGAGGGCAACGAGGTCGAGCAGGACTCCTTCAACAGCGTCTTCATCATGGCCGACTCCGGCGCCCGGGGTAGTGCCGCCCAGATTCGTCAGCTGGCGGGCATGCGCGGCCTGATGGCCAAGCCGGACGGCTCCATCATCGAGACGCCGATCATCGCCAACTTCCGTGAGGGCCTGAACGTACTCCAGTACTTCATCTCCACCCACGGCGCGCGTAAGGGTCTGGCGGATACGGCACTCAAGACGGCCAACTCCGGTTACCTGACCCGTCGCCTGGTGGACGTGGCCCAGGACATGGTGATCACCGAGACCGACTGTGGCACCGAGGAGGGTCTGACCCTGCACCCGGTCATCGAGGGCGGCGACATCATCGTCTCCCTGGCCCAGCGTGTGCTCGGCCGCGTGGTGGCTCAGGACGTCATCGACCCGGCAACCGAAGAGGTGCTGATCCCGCGCAACACCCTGCTCGACGAGAAGTGGTGTGCCGAGCTCGACACCATGGGCGTCGACGAGATCGTGGTGCGCAGCGCCATCAGCTGTCAGACCGCCCACGGCGTCTGCTCCGCCTGCTACGGTCGCGACCTGGCCCGCGGGCATCAGGTCAACATCGGTGAGGCGGTGGGCGTCATCGCGGCCCAGTCCATCGGCGAGCCGGGCACCCAGCTGACCATGCGGACCTTCCACATCGGCGGCGCGGCCTCCCGGGCCTCCGCAGTGGACAGCGTCCAGGTCAAGCACGGCGGCAAGGTGCGCCTGCACAACATCAAGTTCGTGGAGCGTGGCGACGGCAAGCTGGTGGTGGTCTCTCGCTCCAGCGCCCTGGCCGTTGCCGACGACCACGGCCGCGAGCGCGAGTACTACAAGCTGCCCTACGGGGCCGAGCTCTCCGTCAAGGAGGGGGATGCCGTGGAGGCCGGTCAGGCGGTGGCCAAGTGGGACCCCCACACCCACCCCATCGTGGCCGAGGCCGAGGGTACCGTGCAGTATGCGGAGATGGAGGAGGGTCTCACCATCCACCGTACCGTGGACGAGATGACCGGCCTCTCCTCCATCGAAGTGATCGAGGCGGCGGCACGGCCCATGGCCGGCCGCGACAAGCGCCCGATGATCCTGCTCAACGACGAGGCCGGCAAGCCGGTTACCGTGACCGGTTCCGATACCCCGGTGCAGTACCTGCTGCCCGGCAAGGCGATCGTCACCGCGGACAACGGCTCGCGGATCGGCGTCGGCGAGATCGTGGCGCGCATCCCGGTGGAGGCGTCCGGCAACAAAGACATCACCGGGGGTCTGCCCCGCGTGGCCGACCTCTTCGAGGCGCGCAAGCCGAAGGAGCCGGCCATCCTCGCCGAGATCAGCGGCGTGATCAGCTTCGGCAAGGAGACCAAGGGCAAGCGTCGCCTGACCATCACCCCCGAGGGCGGCGGCGACCCCTACGAGGCGCTGATCCCGAAGTGGCGCCAGATCGCGGTCTTCGAGGGCGAGAGCGTCGAGAAGGGCGAGGTGATCTCCGACGGCCCCAGCAACCCCCACGATATCCTGCGGCTGCTGGGCGTGGCGGAGCTGGCCAAGTACATCACCGCCGAGATCCAGGAGGTCTATCGCCTCCAGGGCGTGGGCATCAACGACAAGCACATCGAAGTGATCGTGCGTCAGATGCTGCGCAAGGTGGAGATCACCGACGCGGGTGATTCCGACTTCATCCCCGGCGACCAGGTCGAACTGGTGCGGGTGCTGGAGCAGAATGCTCGCCTCGAGAAGGCAGAGAAATTCCCGGCCAAGTACCAGCGGGTACTGCTGGGTATCACCAAGGCCAGCCTGGCCACCGAGTCGTTCATCTCCGCTGCCTCCTTCCAGGAGACCACGCGGGTGCTGACCGAGGCGGCGGTCACCGGCAAGCGCGACTACCTGCGCGGCCTGAAGGAGAACGTGGTGGTGGGTCGTCTGATCCCGGCCGGTACCGGCCTGACCCACCACGCGGAGCGTCGCCGTCGGCGCGAGGACACCGACCGCCTGCTGGCCCCGTCGGCCTACGACGTGGAGCAGGAGCTCGGCGCCCAGCTTACCGCGCTGGATTCCGGCGACGAGGAGCTCTGACCCGAGCGCTTAGGCGCGGCGGCTTTCCCCGCGGGGGAGGGCCGCCGCTCTTGACGGCAGCCGGTGTCAGCCATTAGAATGCGCAGCCTTTAACAGTGGGGCGGGTACGCCCGCACCCCTGGAAAAGGCCAAGGCAACCCATTGGAGTCAGCTACTACCCATGGCAACGATTAATCAGCTCGTGCGCAAGCCGCGCAAGCGCCCCGTCAGCAAGAGCGACGTGCCGGCGCTGCAGGCCTGTCCGCAGAAGCGCGGCGTCTGCACCCGCGTCTACACCACCACCCCGAAGAAGCCGAACTCGGCCCTGCGTAAGGTCTGCCGTGTGCGCCTGACCAACGGTTTCGAGGTCTCGTCCTACATCGGTGGTGAAGGCCACAACCTGCAGGAGCACTCCGTGGTCCTGATCCGCGGCGGCCGCGTCAAGGACCTTCCCGGTGTTCGCTACCACACCGTGCGTGGCGCCCTGGACACCTCCGGCGTGCAGAACCGTAAGCAGGGCCGTTCCAAGTACGGCGCCAAGCGTCCCAAGGCCTGATAGGTCTCGGTACACGCATTCATCCAGAATTGATATCGGTCTGATAAGAGTAAGGTCGAGCGTCGCGGGTTCGAGTCGAGCGTGCGGGAGTCTCGGGTTTACCTGAAGGACCCTTCAACAGAGGGCTTATCATGCCTAGAAGAAGAGTTGCGGCCAAGCGCGAGATCCTCCCGGATCCCAAGTTCGGAAGCGAGCGTCTGGCTAAGTTCATGAACCACCTGATGGTCAGCGGGAAGAAGTCCACAGCTGAGCGTATCGTCTACGGTGCGCTGGACAGGGTTGCCGAGCGCAGTAATGAAGACCCGCTGGAGATCTTCGACAAGGCGCTGGAAACCATCCAGCCCATGGTCGAGGTGAAGTCCCGCCGCGTCGGCGGTGCGACCTATCAGGTGCCGGTCGAGGTTCGCCCGTCCCGCCGTCAGGCGCTGGCCATGCGTTGGCTGGTGGATGCGGCTCGTCGTCGCGGCGAGAAGACCATGGTGCAGCGCCTCGCAGGCGAGATGCTCGATGCCGCCGAAGGCAAGGGCTCCGCGGTCAAGAAGCGTGAAGACGTGCACCGCATGGCGGAAGCCAACAAGGCTTTCTCGCACTATCGCTTCTGATAAGCGTAGCGCCAATCATCGCACCGCCAACCAACGGGGAGTTCCACCGTGGCTCGCAAGACTCCACTAAACCGCTACCGCAACCTGGGTATCGTCGCACACGTCGATGCCGGCAAGACCACCACGACCGAGCGCGTGCTGTTCTATACCGGTGTCAACCACAAGCTGGGCGAGACTCACGAAGGCGCCTCCACCACCGACTGGATGGAGCAGGAGCAGGAGCGGGGTATCACCATCACCTCCGCTGCCGTGACCACCTTCTGGAAGGGCATGAACCACCAGTTCGATGAGCACCGCATCAACATCATCGACACCCCTGGGCACGTCGACTTCACCATCGAGGTGGAGCGCTCCCTGCGGGTTCTCGACGGTGCTGTCGTGGTGCTGTGCGGCTCTTCCGGCGTTCAGCCGCAGACCGAGACCGTGTGGCGTCAGGCCAACAAGTACGAAGTGCCGCGCATGGTGTTCGTCAACAAGATGGACCGCACCGGTGCCGACTTCTTCATGGTCGTCGATCAGCTCAAGGATCGCCTGGGCGCCAACGCCGTGCCGATCCAGATCAACTGGGGCACCGAGGAGGAGTTCCAGGGCGTCATCGACCTGATCGAGATGAAGGCCATCAAGTGGAACGAGGCTGACCTCGGCACCACCTATGACCTCGTCGATATTCCGGCCGAGCTCCAGGAGACCGCTGCGGAGTACCGCGAGCAGATGGTCGAGGCCGCCGCCGAGGCGTCCGAGGAGCTGATGGACAAGTACCTGGAAGGCGGTGAGCTGACCAAGGAAGAGATCAAGGCCGGCCTGCGTCGTCGTACCCTCGACAACGAGATCGTCCTGGTCACCTGCGGCTCCGCGTTCAAGAACAAGGGCGTGCAGGCGGTGCTGGATGCGGTCATCGAGTACCTGCCGTCACCCACCGAGGTCAAGGCCATCGAGGGTGAGCTGGACGACAAGGACGGCACCGTGGCCACTCGCGAGGCGGACGACAACGCTCCCTTCGCTGCCCTGGCCTTCAAGATCGCCACCGACCCCTTCGTTGGTACCCTGACCTTCATCCGCGTCTACTCCGGCGTGCTGAAGTCCGGCGACAGCGTCTTCAACTCCGTGAAGATGAAGAAGGAGCGCGTCGGCCGTATCGTCCAGATGCACGCCAACTCCCGCGAGGAGATCAAGGAAGTGCGCGCCGGCGATATCGCCGCCTGTATCGGCATGAAGGACGTCACCACCGGTGATACCCTTTGCGACCAGGAAGACAAGATCATCCTGGAGCGCATGGAGTTTCCGGACCCCGTCATCTCCGTGGCCGTGGAGCCCAAGTCCAAGGCCGACCAGGAGAAGATGGGCGTGGCGCTGGGCAAGCTGGCCCAGGAGGATCCCTCCTTCCGCGTCAAGACCGACGAAGAGACCGGCCAGACCATCATCTCCGGCATGGGCGAGCTGCACCTGGACATCATCGTCGACCGCATGCGTCGCGAGTTCAAGGTCGAGGCCAACATCGGCAAGCCGCAGGTGGCCTACCGCGAGACCATTCGCGGCACGGTGGAGCAGGAAGGCAAGTTCGTGCGCCAGTCCGGCGGTCGCGGCCAGTACGGCCACGTCTGGCTGCGCATCGAGCCGCTCACCAAGGAAGACAAGGGCGAAGATGAAGAGATGAGCTTCAAATTCGCCTCCGAGATCGTCGGCGGCGTGGTTCCCAAGGAATACGTGCCGGCCGTCGAGAAAGGGGCCTACGAGCAGCTGCAGAACGGTGTCATCGCGGGCTACCCGATGATCGACGTCAAGGTTACGCTGTACGATGGTTCCTACCACGACGTGGACTCCAACGAGACCGCGTTCAAGGTCGCCTCTTCCATGGCGATCAAAGAAGGTGCCAAGAAGGCCAAGGCCGTGCTGCTGGAGCCGGTGATGAAGGTCGAGGTCGTGACCCCCGAGGACTACATGGGTGACGTCATGGGCGACCTGAACCGCCGTCGCGGCCTTGTTTCGGGCATGGATGACTCCTCCATGGGCAAGATCATCCGCGCTCGGGTTCCGTTGGCTGAGATGTTCGGTTACGCGACCGATCTGCGTTCTCAGACCCAGGGCCGCGCAAGCTACGTCATGGAGTTTGCGGATTACGAAGAGGCGCCGTCCAGCGTCGTTGAAGCCGTCATCAACCAAAACGGTTAACCGTTAGCTAACGTAAAGAGGTTATAGCAGTGGCTAAGGAAAAATTTGAGCGTTCCAAACCGCACGTCAACGTCGGCACCATCGGTCACGTCGACCACGGCAAGACCACTCTGACTGCGGCCCTGACCCGCGTCTCCGCCGAGGTTTTCGGTGGTGACTGGCGCGAGTTCGACACCATCGACAACGCCCCGGAAGAGCGTGAGCGCGGTATCACCATCGCCACCTCTCACGTGGAGTACCAGTCCGAGCAGCGTCACTACGCTCACGTCGACTGCCCCGGTCACGCCGACTACGTCAAGAACATGATCACCGGTGCTGCCCAGATGGACGGCGCTATCCTGGTCTGTTCCGCCGCTGACGGCCCCATGCCGCAGACCCGCGAGCACATCCTGCTGTCCCGTCAGGTTGGCGTTCCGTACATCGTCGTGTTCCTGAACAAGGCCGACATGGTCGACGACGAGGAGCTGCTCGAGCTGGTCGAGATGGAAGTTCGCGAGCTGCTGAACGAGTACGACTTCCCGGGCGACGACACTCCGATCATCACCGGTTCTGCCCTGATGGCGCTGAACGGTGAGGACGAGAACGGCATGGGCACCACCGCCGTTGCCAACCTGATCAAGGCCCTGGACGAGTACATTCCGGAGCCGGAGCGCGCTATCGACCAGCCGTTCCTGATGCCGATCGAGGACGTCTTCTCCATCTCCGGCCGCGGCACCGTGGTGACCGGTCGTATCGAGCGCGGCATCGTCAAGGCCGGCGAAGAGATCGAGATCGTCGGTATCCGTGACACCACCAAGACCACCGTTACCGGTGTCGAGATGTTCCGCAAGCTGCTCGACGAAGGTCGTGCCGGTGAGAACGTCGGCGCCCTGCTGCGCGGCACCAAGCGTGACGAGGTCGAGCGTGGTCAGGTTCTGGCCAAGCCGGGCACCATCAACCCGCACACCGTGTTCGAGGCTGAGGTGTACGTGCTGTCCAAGGAAGAGGGTGGTCGTCACACTCCCTTCTTCAAGGGCTACCGTCCGCAGTTCTACTTCCGTACCACTGATGTCACCGGTACCTGTGAGCTGCCGGAAGGCGTCGAGATGGTCATGCCGGGCGACAACGTCAAGATGGTTGTCACCCTGATCGCCCCGATCGCCATGGACGAAGGCCTGCGCTTCGCCATCCGTGAAGGCGGCCGCACCGTCGGCGCCGGCGTCGTGGCCAAGATCGTCCAGTAAGCTTCGGCTGAATGGCGATCGAAGGGGGCTCCGTCAGGGGCCCCCTTTCTGCGCACCGCGGAGAGTGTTTGACACTCTTCCGCGGCGCACCTATAATGCGCATCCTTTGAATGCGTGGGTAGACGGCTCGCGCCGTCGAGATCCATTGGAGTTAAGGGCTAATGCAGAACCAGAAGATTCGCATTCGGTTGAAGGCCTTCGACCATCGCCTGATCGACCAGTCCGCCGCGGAGATCGTAGAGACCGCCAAGCGTACCGGCGCTCAGGTTCGTGGTCCGATCCCTCTGCCGACCAATCGCGAGCGGTACACCGTGCTGGTCTCGCCGCACGTCAACAAGGACGCGCGCGACCAGTACGAGATTCGTACCCACAAGCGTGTGCTCGACATCGTCGAGCCCACGGAAAAGACCGTCGATGCCCTGATGAAGCTCGATCTCGCCGCTGGCGTGGACGTGCAGATCAAGCTCGACTGATATTTCCACACTAGACACTCGCGGCCCAGCGCTCGTCGCCTCTTTCGAAGAGCTTGGATGAGCAGCAGCCGCCGCGCCGTGAGGCGCCATACAACGTGCTAGTGGAATGCTCTGGAAAGGGCAGCCATAGCGGGTGATAGCCCCGTACACTATAGGAGACTGAGTATGACTATCGGTTTGGTCGGTAAGAAGGCCGGGATGACCCGCGTCTTTGCCGAAGATGGCGCATCCGTGCCCGTAACCGTGATCGAGGTTGAGCCCAACCGCATCACTCGCGTCAAGACCGTCGAGTCCGACGGCTACGCCGCGGTTCAGGTGACAACCGGCTCCCGCAAGGCCAAGCACCTCACCAAGTCCCAGGCGGGTCAGTTCGCCAAGGCGGGTGTCGAGGCCGGTCGTTCGCTGATGGAGTTCCGTCTTGAAGAAGGCGATGAGGCTCCGGAAGTGGGCGGCGAATTCACCGTATCCCTCTTCGAAGCTGGTCAGAAGATCGACGTGACCGGCACCTCCAAGGGCAAGGGTTTCCAGGGCGCCGTCAAGCGCTGGAACTTCCGTACCCAGGACAACAGCCACGGTAACTCCCTGTCCCACCGTGCGCCGGGCTCCATCGGCATGTGCCAGACCCCGGGTCGCGTGTTCAAGGGCAAGAAGATGGCTGGTCAGATGGGCAGCGTTCGTTGCACCGTCCAGAGCCTCGAAGTCGTGCGCGTAGACGCCGAACGCAACCTGCTGCTGGTCAAGGGCGCCGTGCCCGGTGCCACCGGTAGTGACGTCATCGTGCGCAGCGCCGTGAAAGCAGGCTGAAGGGGAATACACCGATGAATCTGAATCTTGCTGCCGGCGCCGGCACCGTCGAAGTGTCCGACGTCACCTTTGGCAAAGAATTCAACGAAGCGCTCGTGCATCAGGTCGTCACCGCCTATCTGGCCGGTGGTCGCCAGGGCACCCGCGCCCAGAAGAACCGTTCCGACGTGCGTGGCGGCGGCAAGAAGCCGTGGCGCCAGAAGGGCACCGGCCGCGCTCGTGCCGGTACCATCCGCTCTCCGCTGTGGCGCAGCGGCGGCGTGACCTTTGCGGCGCGTCCCCAGGACCACAGCCAGAAGGTCAACCGCAAGATGTACCGTGCGGCGATGCGCTCGATCCTCTCCGAGCTGGTTCGCCAGGAGCGTCTGGTGGCCGTCGAGGAGATCACCGTCGAGGCACCCAAGACCAAGCAGCTGGTCGCCAAGCTCGAAGAGCTGGGCCTGGAGAAGGTGCTGATCGTCACCGAAGAGGTCGACGAGAAGCTCTACCTGGCCGCCCGCAACATCCCCAACGTGGATGTGGTGGACGTGGCCGCCGCTGACCCGGTGAGCCTGGTCGCCTTCGACAAGGTGCTGGTCACCGTCTCCGCCCTGCGCAAATTCGAGGAGAAGCTGGCATGAACCAGGAGCGTGTATTCAAGGTCCTGCTGGGTCCGCACGTGACCGAGAAGGCCGCCATGGCTGCCGAACGCAACCAGTACGTGTTCAAGGTGGCCAGCGACGCGACCAAGCCCGAGATCAAGAAGGCCGTCGAGGCTCTGTTCGGCAAGAAGGTCGACCGCGTTCAGACGCTGAACGTCAAGGGCAAGACCAAGCGCACCGCGCACGGTCTGGGTCATCGCAAGGGTTACCGCAAGGCCTACGTTACGCTGGCCGCCGGTGAGACCCTTGAAGACTTCTCTGGCGCCGAATAAGGGCAGGAGTACGGACAATGGCAATCGTCAAGACCAAACCCACATCCGCCGGCCGTCGCCACGTCGTCAAGATCGTTGGCAACGACCTGCACAAGGGCAAGCCGTATGCGCCGCTGCTCGAGAAGCAGTCCCGCAGCGGTGGTCGTAACAACAACGGTCGCATCACCACCCGCCACGTGGGCGGTGGTCACCGTCAGCACTACCGGATCATTGACTTCAAGCGCACCAAGGATGGCGTCCCCGCCGTCGTTGAGCGCCTCGAGTACGATCCGAACCGTAGCGCCCATATCGCGCTGCTCAAGTACCTGGACGGCGAGCGTCGCTACATCATCGCGCCCAAGGGCGTGAGCGCAGGCGACAAGCTCGAGTCCGGCGTGAACGCAGCCATCAAGAAGGGCAACGCCCTGCCGCTGCGTAACATCCCGCTGGGTTCCACCGTGCACTGCATCGAGCTCAAGCCCGGCAAGGGCGCCCAGATCGCTCGCAGCGCCGGCACCAGCGCCCAGCTGGTCGCCCGCGAAGGCAACTACGCCACCCTGCGTCTGCGCTCCGGCGAGATGCGCAAGGTGCTGAGCGAGTGCCGCGCGACCCTGGGTGAAGTGAGCAACTCCGAGCACAGCCTGCGTCAGCTTGGCAAGGCCGGTGCAAAGCGCTGGAGAGGTGTGCGTCCGACCGTTCGCGGCGTGGCCATGAACCCGGTGGATCACCCGCACGGTGGCGGTGAAGGCCGCACCAGCGGTGGTCGTCACCCGGTCTCCCCGTGGGGTATCCCCACCAAGGGCCACAAGACCCGTAAGAACAAGCGCACCGACAAGCTGATCGTTCGTCGCCGCAAGGCCAAGTAACAGACATTAAGAGGTAACGGCTGTGCCACGTTCACTGAAGAAAGGTCCCTTTATTGACCTTCATCTGCTGAAGAAGGTTGAGGCTGCAGTGGAGAAGAGCGACCGCAAACCGATCAAGACCTGGTCGCGTCGCTCCATGATCCTGCCCAACATGGTCGGGCTCACCATTGCAGTCCATAACGGTCGCCAGCACGTCCCGGTGCATGTCTCCGAGGAAATGGTTGGCCACAAGCTGGGCGAATTCGCTGCTACCCGCACCTATCGCGGTCATGCGGCGGACAAGAAAGCCAAACGGTAAGCCAGAGAGGATTGAGAGATGGAAGTCACAGCTAAGCTGCGTGGCGCTCGTTTATCCGCCCAGAAGGCCCGTTTGGTGGCTGACCAGGTGCGCGGTAAGCCGGTCGCCGAGGCGCTCGACCTGCTGACCTTCTCACCGAAGAAGGCTGCCAAGCTGGTCAAGAAGGTGCTGCAGTCCGCCATCGCGAATGCGGAAGAAAACAACGGCATGGATATCGACGAGCTGCGTGTCTCGACCATCTGCGTCGATGAGGGCATGACGCTCAAGCGTATCAAGCCGCGTGCCAAGGGCCGCGCGGATCGTATCTTGAAGCGCACCTGCCACATCACCGTCAAGGTAGCCGAGAAGTAGGAGTCGACCAGATGGGTCAGAAAGTCAATCCGACAGGCATCCGCCTGGGTATCGTCAAGGACCATACCTCGGTCTGGTATGCCGAGCGCGGCGCCTATGCCGACAAGCTGAACAACGACCTCGAAGTGCGCCGCTTCCTGGAAGAGCGTCTCAAGAACGCCTCCGTGAGCCGCATCACCATCGAGCGTCCGGCCAACAACGCACGCATCACCATTCACACCGCCCGTCCGGGCATCGTGATTGGCAAGAAGGGCGAGGATGTCGATCGCCTGCGTCGTGAGGTCACCGCGATGATGGGCGTGCCCGTGCACGTCAACATCGAGGAAGTTCGCAAGCCCGAGCTGGATGCCATGCTCGTTGCTCAGAACATCGCTGGCCAGCTCGAGCGCCGCGTCATGTTCCGTCGCGCCATGAAGCGTGCGGTACAGAACGCCATGCGTCTGGGTGCCGGCGGCATCAAGGTGCAGCTCTCCGGTCGCCTGGGTGGCGCCGAGATCGCTCGCACCGAGTGGTACCGGGAAGGTCGTGTTCCGCTGCACACCCTGCGTGCGGACATCGACTACGCCACCTACGAGGCCAAGACCACCTACGGCATCATCGGTGTCAAGGTGTGGGTCTTCAAGGGTGAGATCCTCGGGGGCATCGAAGAGGTCCGCGCCAAGGCGAAGCAGCCTCAGGCCGCGCCCTCCAAGAAGAAAGGTTCCAGGTAAGGGGAGAGCGAGTCGATGTTACAACCCAAGCGTATGAAATTCCGCAAGATGCAGAAAGGCCGTAACCGTGGCCTGGCGCATCGCGGGAGCAAGATCAGCTTCGGGGAATACGGCCTGAAGGCAACCGGTCGCGGCCGCATTACTGCGCGCCAGATCGAAGCCGGCCGTCGTGCGATCACCCGTCACGTCAAGCGTGGCGGCAAGATCTGGATCCGCGTATTCCCGGACAAGCCGATTTCCAAGAAGCCTCTCGAAGTCCGTATGGGTAAGGGCAAGGGCTCCGTCGAGTACTGGGTCGCACAGATCCAGCCGGGCCGGGTCCTGTACGAGATCGAGGGCGTGTCCGAAGAGCTGGCTCGTGAGGCCTTCTCTCTCGCCGCCCAGAAGATGCCCGTATCCACCACCTTTGCGAAACGGACGGTGATGTGATGAAAGCCCAGGAAATTCGTGAAAAGTCAGTCGACGAGCTGAACAGTCAGCTCCTCGAACTCCTCCGCGAGCAGTTCAACCTGCGCATGCAGAAGGCCACCGGCCAGCTCAGCCAGACTCATCTGCTCAAGCAGGTTCGTCGGGACATCGCCCGGGTGAAGACTGTGCTCAACGAGAAGGCAGGTGACTGAGATGGCCGCAGAGAAGAAAACCCGTACGCTCACCGGCAAGGTGGTGAGCGACAAGATGGACAAGTCCATCGTCGTGATGATCGAGCGCCGTGAGCGTCACCCGATCTACGGAAAATACGTCAAGCGCTCCACCAAGCTGCACGCCCATGACGAGGCGAACCAGGCGAAGGCCGGTGACACGGTCTCCATCCAGGAGTGCCGTCCGCTGTCCAGGAACAAGTCCTGGACGCTGGTCGAGGTGGTCGAGCAGGCCAAGGGCTGATCGGCTCACGCCTGTCAAACCAGTGCAGTCAGATTAGGTTTGGAGAAAACCGATGATTCAGACTCAGACAATGCTGGATGTCGCCGACAACAGCGGGGCGCGCCGGGTGCAATGCATCAAGGTGCTGGGCGGTTCACACCGTCGCTACGCCCACGTTGGCGACATCATCAAGGTCACGGTGAAGGAAGCCATTCCGCGTGGCAAGGTCAAGAAGGGCCAGGTCCTCAAGGCGGTGGTGGTTCGCACCCGTAGTGGCGTCCGTCGTCCCGACGGTTCGCTGATCCGCTTCGACGGAAATGCGGCGGTTCTGTTGAACAACACCAACGAACAGCCGATCGGTACCCGTATCTTCGGGCCGGTGACCCGTGAGCTTCGGAACGAGAAGTTCATGAAGATCATTTCCTTGGCGCCTGAAGTGCTGTAAGGAGCGAGGCGGATATGCAAAAGATCAAACGTGACGATGAAGTGATCGTCATCGCCGGCAAGGACAAGGGCAAGCGAGGCACTATCAAGCGCGTCCTGAAGGACGACCGCTTTGTCGTGTCCGGTGTGAACATGATCAAGCGTCACACCAAGCCCAACCCCATGGCGGGCAATCAGGGCGGTATCGTCGAGCGCGAGGCTCCGATTCACGCGTCCAACGTAGCCATCTTCAATCAGGAGACCGGTAAGGCGGATCGCGTCGGCTTCCAGGTTAAGGAAGACGGTACCAAGGTACGTATCTACAAGTCGACGCAGACGCAGATCGACGCCTAACGCGAGTCGGGTAGCAAAATGGCGAACTTGAAAGAACGTTATCAGAACGAGGTGGTGGCTCAACTCAAAGAGCAGTTCAGCTACGCCAACGTTATGCAGGTACCCCGGATCACCAAGGTGACCCTGAACATGGGTATCGGCGAAGCGACCAGCGACAAGAAGCTGATCGAGAATGCCATCGGTGACATGGAGAAGCTCTCCGGTCAGAAGCCGATGGTGACCAAGGCACGCAAGTCCATCGCGGGCTTCAAGGTGCGTGAAGGCTGGCCGATCGGGATCAAGGTGACCCTGCGCTCCGAGCGCATGTGGGACTTCCTCGATCGCCTGGTGAATATCGCGATCCCCCGCGTTCGTGACTTCCGTGGTCTCAACCCGAAGTCCTTCGACGGTCGTGGCAACTACTCCATGGGGGTGCGTGAGCAGATCATCTTCCCGGAGATCGAGTATGATAAGATCGATCGGATCCGTGGTCTGGATGTCACCATCACCACCACCGCCAACACCGATGACGAAGGTCGTGCGCTGCTGAGCGCGCTGAACTTCCCGTTCAAGAAATAAGGGTGGGACCATGGCAAAGAAGAGCATGATAGAGCGTGAGCTCAAGCGCACCAAGCTGGTAGCGAAGTACGCCGCCAAGCGTGCCGAGCTCAAGGCGATCATCCAGGACGTGAACGCTTCCGACGAAGAGCGCTTCGAGGCAACGCTGAAGCTGCAGCAGCTGCCGCGCGACTCCAGCCCGGTGCGTCAGCGTAACCGCTGTCGCGTCACTGGCCGTCCGCACGGCTTCTACAACAAGTTCGGTCTCGGCCGCAACAAGCTGCGTGAAGCCGCCATGCGTGGCGACGTGCCCGGGCTCAAGAAGTCCAGCTGGTAACGCCACGTAGAGATATCAGGAGCGCAACGTAAATGAGCATGCAAGACACTCTGGCGGATATGTTTACCCGTATCCGCAATGCGCAGATGGCCACCAAGGAGACGGTCACCATGCCGTCCTCCAAGCTGAAGGTCGAGGTGGCCCGCGTGCTGAAGGAAGAGGGTTACATCACCGACTTCGCGGTGGCCGATAGCGCCAAGCCCGAGCTGACCGTTACCCTCAAGTACTTCGAGGGCAAGCCGGTCATCGAGCACCTGCAGCGCGTGTCCAAGCCGTCCCTGCGTCAGTACAAGGGCAAGGACGCGCTGCCGAAGGTCGCCGATGGTCTGGGAATCGCGATTGTCACTACCTCTCAGGGTGTGATGACCGATCGCGCGGCTCGCAAGGCCGGTGTCGGTGGCGAAGTCATCTGCACCGTATTCTAGGAGTTTGGAATGTCCCGCGTAGCCAAATATCCGGTAAAAGTGCCCGCTGGCGTCGAGATCAAGTTCGACGGTGACCAGCTGACCGCCAAGGGCGGCCAGGGCACTCTGTCACTGACCATTCACCCCGACGTGGTGATCGGTCAGGAAGAGGGTCAGCTGACCTTCACTCCGAGTGAGTCCGCCAAGAGCTGGGCCATGGTCGGTACCACCCGTGCCCTGGTTCAGAACCTGGTCACCGGCGTGAACGAAGGCTTCACCAAGACCCTCGAAATCATCGGCGTCGGTTATCGTGCCCAGGCCAAGGGCCAGACGCTCAATCTGTCACTGGGCTTCTCGCACCCGGTCGATTACACGCTGCCTGAGGGTGTCACGGCGGAAACGCCCAAGAACACCCAGATCGTGCTGAAGAGCGCGGACAAGCAGAAGCTCGGCCATGCTGCCGCGGAAATCCGCGCCTTCCGTCCGCCCGAGCCCTACAAGGGCAAGGGTGTCCGGTACGCCGACGAGCAGGTGCGTCGCAAAGAAGCCAAGAAGAAGTAAGGCAGGGTTATGAACGCGAAGAAAGAATCTCGTCTCCGTCGTGCCCGCCGCGCTCGCGCCAAGATCCGCGAGCTGGGCGTGTATCGCCTGTGCGTCAACCGTACCCCCCGTCACATCTACGCGCAGATCATCTCGCCGGATGGTGGCAAGGTCCTCGCCAGCGCTTCCACGCTGGACAAGGCCCTGCGTGAGGGTGCTACCGGCAACGCCGACGCCGCCGCCAAGGTGGGCGCGCTGATTGCCGAACGCGCTAAAGAAGCAGGCATCACCCAGGTAGCCTTCGATCGTGCCGGTTTCAAGTACCACGGCCGCGTCAAGGCCCTGGCCGACGCCGCTCGTGAAGGCGGCCTGGAATTCTAAAGGGTTTTACGATGGCGAAGAACGAACAGCAAAGCGGCGACCTCCAGGAGAAACTGGTCCAGGTCAACCGTGTCGCCAAGGTGGTCAAGGGTGGCCGTATCTTCGGTTTCACCGCCCTGACCGTCGTAGGCGACGGCAAGGGCCGGGTCGGCTTCGGTCGTGGCAAGGCGCGTGAAGTGCCGGTCGCGATCCAGAAGGCCATGGACCAGGCTCGCCGCAACATGGTCAAGGTCAACCTCGCGGGTGGCACCCTGCAGTACCCGGTCAAGGCCCGTCACGGCGCCTCCAAGGTGTACATGCAGCCGGCCTCCGAAGGTACCGGTATCATCGCCGGCGGCGCCATGCGCTCCGTGCTGGAACTGGCGGGCGTCCATGACGTTCTGGCCAAGTGCTACGGTTCCACCAACCCGGTGAACGTGGTGCGGGCTACCGTCAAGGGCCTGACCTCCATGCAAGCGCCGGAAGACATCGCCGCCAAGCGCGGTCTGTCCGTCGAAGCAATCACGGGGTGAGCACCATGGCAGCAACGATCAAGGTTACCCAGACCCGCAGCACCATCGGCATCCTGCCCAAGCACAAGGCCACCATGAAGGGCCTCGGGCTGCGCCGCATCGGTCATACGGTTGAACTGGAAGACACCCCTGCCGTGCGCGGCATGGTCCACAAGGTGAACTACCTTGTGCGCGTTGAGGGAGAGTAATCCATGAAACTCAATAGCCTGAGCCCGGCACCGGGCTCCAAGCACGCCGAGAAGCGTGTCGGTCGTGGCATCGGCTCCGGTCTGGGCAAGACCGGCGGCCGTGGTCACAAGGGCCAGAAGTCACGCAGCGGCGGCAGCGTCAAGCCCGGCTTCGAGGGCGGTCAGATGCCGCTGCAGCGTCGTCTGCCGAAGTTCGGCTTCACCTCCATGAAGTCGCTGGTCTCCGAGGAAGTGCGCCTGGCCGAACTGGCCAAGGTTGCCGGTGACGAAGTCACCCTCGAGACCCTGAAGCAGGCCAACGTGCTGAAGGACGCCACGCTGCACGCGAAGGTGATCCTCTCCGGCGAACTGAACAAGGCGGTTACCGTCCGCGGCATCAAGGTCACCAAGGGTGCCCGTGCCGCGATCGAAGCCGCCGGCGGCAAGGTAGAGGACTAAATGGCCAAGTCAGGAAAGATGCCGGCGATGGGCAGCGGTCTGAGTGAACTGTGGGCGCGTCTGCGCTTCGTGCTCCTCGCCATCGTGGTGTACCGAATCGGTGCCCACATCCCCGTGCCCGGTATGAATCCTGACCAGCTTGCTGCCTTGTTCAGGGAGCAGCAGGGCACCATCCTGGGCATGTTCAACATGTTCTCGGGTGGCGCCCTGGAGCGCATGAGCATCATGGCGCTGGGCATCATGCCCTACATCTCGGCGTCGATCATCATGCAGCTGCTGACTGCCGTCTCGCCCCATCTTGAGCAGCTCAAGAAGGAGGGCGAGGCCGGCCGTCGCAAGATCAGCCAGTACACCCGCTACGGCACCGTGCTGCTCGCCCTGGTGCAGGGCACCGGCATGTCGGTGGGCCTGGCCAGCCAGGGCATCGCCTATACGGCCGACTTCAGCTTCTACTTCACCGCCATCGTCACCTTCGTGTGCGGTGCGGTGTTCCTGATGTGGCTGGGCGAGCAGATCACCGAGAAGGGGATCGGCAACGGTATCTCGCTGCTGATCTTCGCCGGTATCGTCGCCGGCCTGCCCGGCGCCGTCGGTCAGGCCTTCGAGCTGGCTCGCAACGAGGGCGCCTGGAACGTGCTGCCGCTGCTGGCCCTTTCGGCCCTGGGTGTGGCCACCGTGGCCTTCGTGGTGTTCATCGAGCGCGGTCAGCGCCGCATCACGGTGAACTACCCGCGTCGCCAGGTGGGCAACAAGATGTATGCCGGCCAGAGCAGCTACCTGCCGCTCAAGGTGAACATGGCGGGCGTGATTCCGCCCATCTTCGCCTCGAGCATCCTGCTGTTCCCCGCCTCCATGGGGCAGTGGGTCGGTTCAGGTGACGGCCTCGAGTGGCTGCAGCGCGCTTCCCAGGCCCTTGGCCCGGGTCAGCCGCTGCACATCTTGCTTTTCGCCGCGGCGGTGGTATTCTTCTGCTTCTTTTACACAGCGCTGGTCTTCAATCCCAAGGACGTCGCCGACAACCTCAAGAAGTCGGGTGCCTTCCTGCCGGGGATTCGTCCGGGCGAGCAGACCGCTCGCTATGTCGACAAGGTCATGACCCGTCTGACCCTGTTCGGCGCCTTGTACATCACTGCGGTTTCCCTGATGCCCCAGTTCCTGATCGTGGCCTGGAACGTGCCGTTCTTCTTCGGTGGCACGGCCCTGCTGATCATCGTGGTGGTCATCATGGACTTCATGGCCCAGGTGCAGTCGCACCTCATGTCGCACCAGTACGAGTCGGTGATGAAGAAGTCCAACCTGAAAGGCTACGGCAGCGGCGGCATCATGCGCTGAGGCGTGCCGCACGTGAATTGGCGCGCCGCGGGTCGAGGCATCGGTCCGCGGCGCGAGCCAACCTTGGAGAGGAACGATGAAAGTTCGAGCTTCCGTAAAGAAAATGTGCCGCAACTGCAAGATCATTCGTCGCAATGGCGCTGTCCGCGTCATCTGCAGCGAGCCGCGGCACAAGCAGCGTCAGGGCTGATCCCCTGGCACTGTGATGGACCGGCGCCGGCATGCCTCTTGCCCTTTCCGGGGTAAAGGGGTATGCTGTTGCGCCTTTTGTAGATGACCCAACGAGCAAGCCGCTCAAATTTCGGAGTAAGCTGATGGCCCGTATTGCAGGCGTCAATATCCCGGACAACAAGCATGCGGCGATCTCGCTGACCTATATCTTCGGGATTGGCCGCACTCGCGCACAGGAGATCTGTGCCGCGTCCGGCATCGCGCCGACCACCAAGATCCAGGAGCTGTCTAGCGAAGAGCTTGACACCCTGCGTTCCGAGGTCGGCAAGTACACCGTAGAAGGTGACCTTCGCCGTGATGTCACGCTGAATATCAAGCGTCTCATGGACCTGGGTTGCTACCGTGGTCTGCGTCATCGTCGTAGTCTTCCGCTGCGTGGTCAGCGTACGAAGACCAATGCGCGTACCCGTAAGGGCCCGCGCAAGCCGATCCGCAAATAACACGCACGTTCTGGCGTAAAGACAGGAAGAAACATCAACATGGCTAACCCGCGTAGCAACCGTAAAAAGGTTAAAAAGCAGGTGGTGGATGCGGTAGCGCATATCCACGCCTCTTTTAACAACACGATCATTACGATCACAGACCGCCAGGGCAACGCTCTTTCCTGGGCGACTGCCGGTGGTTCGGGTTTTCGTGGTTCTCGCAAGAGCACCCCGTTCGCTGCTCAAGTAGCAAGCGAGCGTGCAGCGACCGCTGCAGCCGAGTATGGTGTGAAAAACGTCGACGTGCTGGTCAAGGGCCCCGGTCCTGGCCGTGAATCCGCCGTGCGCGCACTCAACGCCGCCGGCTTCCGCGTGCAGAGCATCACCGACGCGACGCCCATTCCCCACAATGGCTGCCGTCCGCCGAAGAAACGCCGCGTTTAAGGAGACAGATTCATGGCTCGTTATATTGGACCGAAGTGCAAACTGTCTCGTCGTGAGGGGACCGACCTCTTTCTGAAGAGCGGTGTCACTCCCTTCGAGAAGAAGTGCAAATCCGAGCAGATTCCGGGTGTGCACGGCCAGCGCCGTCAGCGTCTTTCCGAATACGGCTTGCAGCTTCGCGAGAAGCAGAAAGTACGTCGTATGTATGGCGTACTCGAGAAGCAGTTCCGCAACTACTACAAGGAAGCGGCCCGTCTCAAGGGCGCGACCGGCGAAGTGCTGCTGCAGCTTCTCGAATCCCGACTGGACAACGTCGTCTACCGCATGGGCTACGGCTCGACCCGCTCCGAGGCTCGTCAGCTGGTCAGCCACAAGGCCATCGCCGTGAACGGCAAGACCGTCAACGTGGCGTCCTATCAGGTCAAGCCGGGTGACGTGGTCTCCGTTCGCGAGAAGGCGAAGAATCAGGCGCGCATCCAGAACGCCCTGTCCATCGCCGCCAACCGCGGCGATGTGACCTGGATCGAGGTCGATGCCAAGAAGATGGAAGGCACTTTCAAGGCGCTGCCCGAGCGTGGCGACCTGACTGCCGACATCAACGAGGCCCTGATCGTCGAGCTGTACTCCAAGTAAGCGCTGCTAGCGCCCGACCCCCTGACGGGGGTCGGCTCCGAGTACCGAGTATCCGTTTGGCAGCCTGATAGGTGTACATATGCAGCGTTCAGTGACCGAGTTTCTTCGTCCGCGCGACATCAAGGTCGAAGAGATCAGCGCACATCACGCGAAGATCGTGCTCGAGCCCTTCGAGCGTGGCTTCGGCCACACCCTGGGCAACGCACTGCGTCGTATCCTGCTCTCGTCCATGCCCGGCTGCGCCGTGGTGGAAGCCGAGATCAGCGGCGTCGATCACGAGTACAGCGCGATCGAAGGCGTCCAGGAAGATGTCATCGAGATCCTCCTGAACCTCAAGGACGTGGCGATCAAGATGCACAGCCGCGACGAGGCGATGCTCTCGCTGAACAAGCAGGGCCCGGCCGTCGTGACCGCGGGTGATATCGCCCTCGACCACGATGTCGAGATCGTCAACCCCGACCACGTCATCGCCCATGTCAATGAGGGCGCCGAGCTGAAGATGCAGCTCAAGGTGGCGCGCGGTCGCGGCTACGAGCCGGCAGATGCCCGCGTCGGCGCCGACGATGAATCTCGTGCCATCGGCCGCCTGCAGCTGGATGCGACCTTCAGCCCCGTGCGTCGTGTTTCCTACAGCGTCGAGGCCGCGCGTGTTGAACAGCGCACCGACCTCGACAAGCTGATCATCAACCTGGAAACCGATGGCACCCTGGATCCGGAAGAGGCAATCCGTCGCAGCGCCACCATCCTGCAGGAGCAGCTGGGTGCGTTCGTCGACCTGGAAGCCGACAAGGAACAGGAAGTGGAAGAGGAAGAGGATCATATCGATCCTATCCTGCTGCGCCCCGTAGACGATCTCGAGTTGACCGTTCGCAGCGCCAACTGCCTGAAGGCCGAGAACATCTACTACATCGGGGATCTGATCCAGCGCACCGAAGTGGAGCTGCTGAAGACCCCCAACCTCGGCAAGAAGTCCCTGAACGAGATCAAGGACGTTCTGGCAGCGCGCGGTCTTTCCCTGGGCATGCGGCTGGAGAACTGGCCGCCGGCTAGCCTGAAGGACGACAAGGCCTCCGCGTGAGCGCCGACTCGAGTCCCAGTTTGGTAAGGAATCACAACCATGCGTCATCGTAAGAGTGGTCGTCATCTGAATCGGACCAGCTCGCATCGCCAGGCCATGTTCAAGAACATGAGCGTGTCGCTGATCGAGCATGAGGTCATCAAGACAACCCTGCCCAAGGCCAAGGAGCTGCGTCGCGTCATCGAGCCGCTCATCACCCTGGCCAAGCAGGACAGCGTCGCCAATCGTCGTCTGGCTTTCGCCCGCACCCGCTCGAAGGAAGCGGTGGGCAAGCTCTTCAACGAGCTGGGTCCGCGTTACGTCGAGCGTCCGGGCGGTTACGTTCGTATTCTCAAGTGCGGTTTCCGCACCGGCGACAACGCCCCCATGGCCTACGTCGAGCTCGTCGACCGTCCGGTCGTCGAGGCCGAGGAAGCTGCCGCCGAGGAGTGATCCTCGACCGGCCTTCCGCCAAGGCACGCCAAACCGGCCCCTCTCGAGGGGCCGGTTTTTTTCATCTTGGGCATGCTGAGAGGAGTTCCGGTGAGTGGGCTGAATCCGCGGCTTTTCCGGCGACAGGCCTGAGCGGGGGCGCTGTGAACCCCTCCCTGGGCGCTACCGACGCCATCCCTGGCGTAGGACCCCCTCCAGGCCTGCCCCCGGCGCCGCTGCCCTCTGGGGCATCAGTTGACGCTTTCTGTCCTTTTCTTGCTTTGCTCGGCCCGCTCCAGCAGCGGCCTGAGGAAGCGCCCGGTATGGGAGGCCTCCATCTTGGCCACCTGCTCCGGGGTGCCCTCGGCGATGATGCGCCCGCCGCCGGAGCCGCCCTCGGGGCCGAGGTCGACGATCCAGTCGGCGGTCTTGATCACGTCCAGGTTGTGTTCGATCACCACGATGGTGTTGCCGTGGTCGCGCAGGCGGTGCAGCACGGTGAGCAGCTGGCGGATATCCTCGAAGTGCAGCCCGGTGGTGGGCTCGTCGAGGATATAGAGGGTCTTGCCGGTGTCGCGCTTGGCCAGCTCCCGGGCCAGCTTGACCCGCTGGGCCTCGCCGCCGGACAGCGTCGTGGCGCTCTGCCCCAGGCGGATATAGGAGAGTCCCACGTCGAGCAGGGTCTGCAGGCGGCGGGCGATGGCCGGCACCGGGGAGAAGAACGCCAGGGCGTCCTCCACGGTCATCTGCAGCACCTCGTCGATGCTCTTGCCCTTGTACTGGATCTCCAGGGTCTCGCGGTTGTAGCGCTTCCCCTTGCAGACGTCGCAAGGCACGTAGATGTCGGGGAGGAAGTGCATCTCCACCTTGATCATCCCCTCGCCCTGGCACGCCTCGCAGCGCCCGCCCTTGACGTTGAAGGAGAAGCGCCCCGGCTTGTAGCCCCGGGAGCGCGCCTCCTGGGTGCCGGCGAAGAGCTCGCGGATCGGGGTGAAGATGCCGGTGTAGGTGGCCGGGTTGGAGCGCGGCGTGCGGCCGATGGGGCTCTGGTCGATGTCGATCACCTTGTCGAGCTGATCGAGCCCCTCGATGCCGCGGTGGGGAGCCGGGGTGAGGCTGGTGGCGTGGTTGAGCTCCCGGGCCGCGATGGGCATCAGGGTCGAGTTGATCAGCGTCGACTTGCCGGAGCCGGAGACGCCGGTGACGCAGATGAAGAGCCCCAGCGGCAGCTCGAGGGTCACGTCCTGGAGGTTGTTGCCGGTGGCCCCCACCAGGCGGAGCACCTTCTCCGGGTTGCCGGGAATCCGCCAGGGCGGGACCTCGATGCGCCGGGTGCCGGCCAGGTACTGGCCGGTGAGCGACTCTGGGGTCGCCATCACCGCCTCGGGGGTGCCCTGGGCGATGACCCGGCCACCGTGGACCCCGGCCCCGGGGCCGATGTCGAGCACATGGTCGGCGGCGCGGATGGCGTCCTCGTCGTGCTCCACCACGATCACGGTGTTACCCAGGTCGCGCAGATGCTCCAGGGTCTTGAGCAGGCGGTCGTTGTCGCGCTGGTGCAGCCCGATGGAGGGCTCGTCGAGGATATACATGACCCCCACCAGGCCGGCGCCGATCTGGCTCGCCAGCCGGATGCGCTGGGCCTCGCCGCCGGAGAGGGTGTCGGCGCTGCGCTCCAGGGTCAGGTAGTCGAGCCCCACGTTGACCAGGAACTCCAGGCGGGCGTGGATCTCGTTGACGATCTTCACGGCGATCTCGCCGCGGCGGCCCGGCAGCTCGAGGGTCTTGAAGTAGCGCCAGGCCTCGCCGATGGGCAGGTGCACCATCTGCGGCAGGGTGTGCTCGTCGATGAAGACGTGGCGGGACTCCTTGCGCAGCCGGGAGCCGTGACAGGCGGGGCAGGGCTGTACGGCGATGTAGCGGGCCAGCTCCTCCCGGACCATATTGGACTCGGTCTCGCGGTAGCGCCGCTGCAGGTTGGGCAGCACCCCCTCGAAGGGGTGGTGGCGGGTCACCTTGCGGCCGCGGTCGTTGACGTAGTGGAAGGCGATCTCGTCGTGACCGCTGCCGTGGAGGATCACCTCGCGCTCGTGGCGGGCGAGCTCCTGCCAGGGGGTCTCCAGGGTGAAGCGGTAGTGCTCCGCCACGGCCTGGAGCTGGTTGAAGTAGAAGACGCTGCGCCGGTCCCAGCCCTTGATCACCCCCTCCGCCAGAGAGAGCTCCGGATGGCTGATCAGCTTCTCGGGGTCGAACACCTGCTGGACCCCCAGGCCGTCGCAGGTGGCGCAGGCGCCGGCGGGGTTGTTGAAGGAGAACATGCGCGGCTCCAGCTCGGCGATGGAGTAGCCGCACTGGGGGCAGGCGAAGCGCGCCGAGAAGGCGATATCCTCGCGCTCGCCCTCCATGAAGTGGATCATGGCGACGCCGTCGGAGAGACCCAGGGCCGTCTCGAAGGACTCCGCCAGGCGCTGCTGGAGGCCGTCGCGTACCTTGATGCGGTCCACCACCACGCTGATGTCGTGCTTCTTGTTCTTGTCGAGAGGCGCGACGTCGTCGAGCTCCAGCACCTGGCCGTCGATCATGGCGCGCACGAAGCCCTGGGCGCGCAGCTCGGCCAGCAGCTGCAGGTGCTCCCCCTTGCGCCCCTTGACCACCGGGGCCAGCAGCATCAGCTTGCTGCCCTCGGGCAGGGCCAGCACCTGGTCCACCATCTGGGAGACGGTCTGGGCCTCCAGGTCCTCGCCGTGCTCCGGGCAGCGGGGCGTGCCGGCCCGGGCGAACAGCAGGCGCAGGTAGTCGTAGATCTCGGTGATGGTCCCCACCGTGGAGCGGGGGTTGTGGGAGGTGGACTTCTGCTCGATGGAGATCGCTGGAGAGAGCCCCTCGATATGGTCGACGTCGGGCTTCTCCATCATCGACAGGAACTGGCGGGCATAGGTGGAGAGCGACTCCACGTAGCGGCGCTGCCCCTCGGCATAGAGGGTATCGAAGGCCAGCGACGACTTGCCGGAGCCGGAGAGCCCGGTGACCACGATCAGCTTGTCCCGGGGCAGCTCGACGTCGATCTCCTTCAGGTTGTGGGTGCGCGCACCCCTGACCAGAATCCTGTCCATTCCTACCTCGTGGCCGCGGCAAAAGATCGATTATACGGGCCCGCCCGCGGCGGCGGCAAAGCAACGCCGGGGTGCGGCTTTCCCTGGGTGGCGGCGAGCCGCTAGAATATGCGATTCACTCAGGGGTGCCTCGCACCCGAGCATGGAACGTCAACAACCCTATGCGAAAGGTTTCCGGGCTGCTGCTCCCCGCCGAGCGGCGTGCCATTTCCGGCCTGGCTGGCCTCTATGCCACGCGCATGCTGGGCCTGTTCATGGTGCTGCCGGTGCTGGCGCTCTACGCCGATGAGCTGGTCGGCGCCACGCCGCTGCTGGTGGGGCTGGCGCTGGGCGTCTACGGCCTGACCCAGGCGGTGCTGCAGATCCCCTTCGGCGCTCTCTCCGACCGCCTCGGCCGCAAGCCGGTCATCGCCTTTGGCCTGCTGCTCTTCCTGGTCGGCAGCGTGGTGGCGGCCAACGCCGATAGCATCGGCGGCGTGATCCTGGGGCGCTGCCTGCAGGGCAGCGGGGCGGTGGCCGCGGCCATCATGGCGCTGCTCGCCGACCAGACCCGGGAGCAGGTGCGCACCGCCGCCATGGCCACCATCGGCCTCTCCATCGGCGTGGCCTTCGCCGTGGCCATGGTGCTGGGGCCCTGGCTGGCCGCCGCCTTCGGGCTCTCCTCGGTGTTCTGGTTCACTGCGCTACTGGCGGGGCTGGGGCTCATCGTTCTGTGGCGGCTGGTGCCGCCTGCGCCGCGGCGCCTGCGCCATCGCGACGTGGGCATCGACCGGGCCCAGCTCGGGTCGACCCTGGGGCGCTCGGACCTGCTGCGCCTGGACCTCTCCATCTTCGCCCTGCACCTGGTCCTGATGGCGATCTTCGTTGCCGTGCCCTTCCGGCTGGTGGAGGCCGGCATCGCGGTGGAGCGTCACGGCCTCACCTACCTGGGCGTGATGCTGCTGGCCTTCATCGGCATGATTCCGCTGGTGATCCTGGCCGAGAAGCGCCGTCAGATGAAGGCGATGTGTCTGGCCGCCATCGGCGCCATCGCCCTGAGCCTGGGCGGCATGGCGGGGCTGGGTGGCGGCCTCTGGGGGTTGCTGGCCTGGCTGTGGCTCTTCTTCGTGGCCTTCAACCTGCTCGAGGCGACCCTGCCCTCCATGCTCAGCAAGCTGGCCCCGGCGGGCGCCAAGGGCACCGCCATGGGGGTCTACTCCACCAGCCAGTTCCTGGGCGCCTTCCTGGGCGGGGTGCTGGGCGGCTTCCTGGCCCAGCAGTGGGGCCTCTCCGCGGTCTTTGTCGGGGCCGGCCTGCTGGCGCTGGGCTGGCTGGCGGCCATGGCGGGCATGTCACCGCCGCCCCACCTGGCCAGCGAGGTGGTGGCCCTGGATGAGGAGCACCAGGGAACGGCCCTGGAGAGCCTCGCCGCGCGCTTTGCCGAGGTGGCAGGTGTGGAGGACGTGCTGGTGGTGCCCGAGGAGCGGCTGGCCTACCTGAAGGTGGATCGCCAGCGCCTCGACGAGCAGGCGCTGGCCAGAGTGATCGATAATGGCAAGGAGCGCGCCTGAGGGAGAGCGCAACCCTCGGCCGCGCTCGCAACCGGGCGCCCGATGCGCCATCCTGCAGGCCTGCCTGCAGACACATGCATTCATGATTAAAGGAGTCCCAAATGGCCCGCGGCGTCAACAAGGTCATTCTTATCGGCAACCTGGGACAGGATCCCGAGGTTCGCTTCATGCCCTCCGGTGCGCCGGTCGCCAACCTGCGGCTGGCGACCACCGACACCTGGATGGACAAGCAGTCCGGCCAGCGCCAGGAGCGCACCGAGTGGCACAACGTGGTGATGTTCAACAAGCTGGCCGAGATCGCCCAGCAGTATCTCAAGAAGGGCAGCAAGGTCTACGTCGAGGGGCGCCTGCAGACCCGCAAATGGCAGGGCCAGGACGGCCAGGACCGCTACACCACCGAGATCGTGGTCAACGACATGCAGATGCTCGACTCTCGAGGCGGCGGTGATTTCCAGGGCGGTGGCCAGGCCCCGCAGGGGGGCTATCAGGGCGGTCAGTACGGCGGCGGTGCGCCCCAGCAGGGCGGCGGCTATGGTGGCCAGCCTCAGCAGAGCGGCGGCTTCGGCGGTCAGCCTCAGCAGGGCGGCGGCTTCGGCGGTCAGCCTCAGCGGCCGGCCCAGCCCCAGCAGCGCCCCGCGCCGGCCCAGCCGGGCGGCCAGCAGCAGCAGGGCCAGCAGGGCAACCAGCAGGGTAACTACGGGGCGCCGGATCCTGGCAGCTTCGACGACTTCGATGACGAAATCCCGTTCTGACCACCTTGTCGGACGCGGGACACCGGGAGCCCCGGGGGCGCAGGGAGGAGCACGAGTGAAGCTGCTGATACTGGATGCCGGCCACTGCCTGAGCCTGGCACTGGCGCGAGAGGCCAACCGGCGGAGCGACACCGAGCTGGTGATCGACGCCGCCAGCGTGGTCGATGCCGAACGGCTTGCCGAGGTGGCGCCGGATGCGCTGATCATTCCGCCGCTGTCGCGCCCCATCCGGGCGGCGCCGGCGGAGGTCAGCGCCCACGCCGAGGCGGTGGAGCAGTGCATGGAGCGCTGCCGGGAGGCGGGCGTCCCCCTGGTGTGGTGCGTCTCCGACCAGCTCTACGAGGACGGCTTCGCCGAGCCCATCGACGAGCATGTCATTCCGCGCCCCCGTGACGAGAGCCTGCGCCGCCTGGTCGTCACCGGCGACCGCATTCGCGCGGAGCATCCGCGCCACCTGATCGTGCGCCTGGGCCCGCTGTTTGCCCTGGAGGGTGGCCACGCCTGGCTGGCCGAGCTGATCGACACCCTGGTGAGCGGTCGCGAGGTGCGCGGCGAGGCCGACGTCACCTGCTGCCCCACCTCGGCGGACGCCGTGGCCATGGCGCTGATCGGCATGCTCCAGCAGCAGCACTGCGGGGCCGGTGCCTGGGGCAGCTACCATATGGCGGGCACCGAGCCGGTCAGCGTCTACACCTTCGTCTCCATGGTGCGCACCCAGCTCGCCACCCGCCTCGAGGGGCGCGGCGAGCAGGTGACCCTGGGCGAGGTCAAGGCGCTGCACCACCACCACGACCACCCGCTGCGCCGAGTGCTCAACTGCCGGCGGGTGCTGGAGGTATTCGGCGTGCACCAGAAACCCTGGCGGCTGGAGGTGGGGACCATGCTGGACGCCTGGTGCCAGGCCAACCATCGCTGCCAGGAGTCGCCGGAGGGACCCGCGTCCTCATGAATGCCCTGCGCAGCCTGCTCTTCTACGTCGGCTACTTCCTGGTCATGCTGGTGTGCGGGGTGCTCTTCCTGCCGCTGGCGCCGCTGCTGCCGCTGAGCGGCCGCTACCGCCTGCTCAACGTCTACAACCACCTGATCACCGCCTGGTTTCGCTGGGCCTGCGGGGTGCGCTACGAGATCCGCGGCCGCGAGCACCTGCCCGAGGGGGCCTGCGTTATCCTGGCCAACCACCAGTGCGAGTGGGAGACCATCTACCTGCAGATCCTCAAGCCACCGGTCTGCACCGTGCTCAAGCAGGAGCTGCTGCGCATCCCGCTGTTCGGCTGGGGGCTGCGCCTGCTGCATCCCATCGCCCTGGACCGCAGCCGGCCCGCCCGGGCCATGAAGCAGGTGCTGACCCAGGGCAAGCAGCGCCTGGACGAGGGGCTCTCGGTGCTGATCTTTCCGGAGGGGACCCGGGTCGCACCGGGGCACCGCAAGCGCTACAACAAGAGCGGTGCGGTGATCGCCTGCCGTGCCGGGGTGCCGGTGGTGCCGGTGGCCCACAACGCCGGCGAACGCTGGCCGGGGCGCCACTGGATCAAGAATCCCGGGCGGCTCTCCCTGGTAGTCGGCGAGCCCATCGCGACCGCCGGCCGCACGCCGGAGGAGGTGCTGGTCGAGGTGGAGGCGTGGATCGAGGCCCGGCTGGCGGAGATCTCCGAGGTGCCGCGACCGTCGGCCTGAGGGGCACCCGGCTGACGGCAGGGCCCGATGACGAGACGCGAACGAGAACGGCGCCCCGCGGGGCGCCGTTCTCGTGTCTGCCGGGCAGGCTGTCGGGCTCACTCCTCGAGCCCAGTCCTTGAACTCAGTCCTTGAATTTCTCCAGCACCAGGCAGGCGTTGGTGCCGCCGAAGCCGAAGCTGTTGGAGAGCACCCGCTCGATGTTCACGCCATCGCGACGCTGGGTGACGATATCGAAGCCGTCGGCCTGCTCGTCGAGGGTCTCGACGTTGGCCGAGGCGGCGATGAAGTCGTTCTCCATCATCAGCAGCGAGTAGATCGCCTCCTGCACGCCGGTGGCGCCCAGGGAGTGGCCGGTCAGCGACTTGGTGGAGCTCATGGCCGGGGTGGTGTTGCCGAACACCTCGCGGATCGCCTTGAGCTCGGCCACGTCGCCCACCGGGGTGGAGGTGCCGTGGGTGTTGATGTAGTCGATCTTGCCGTCCACCGTGGCCATGGCCTGACGCATGCAGCGCATGGCGCCTTCGCCGGAGGGGGCGACCATGTCGTGGCCGTCGGAGGTGGCGCCGTAGCCGACCACTTCGGCGTAGATCTTCGCGCCGCGGGCGCGGGCGTGCTCCAGCTCCTCGAGCACCAGCATGCCGCCGCCGCCGGCGATGACGAAGCCGTCGCGGGCCTGGTCATAGGGGCGGGAGGCCTTCTCTGGGCTCTCGTTGTACTGGGTGGAGAGCGCCCCCATGGCGTCGAACAGGCAGGAGAGGGTCCAGTGCTCCTCCTCGCCGCCGCCGGCGAAGACCACGTCCTGCTTGCCCATCTGGATCTGCTCCATGGCGTTGCCGATGCAGTGGGCGGAGGTGGCGCAGGCCGAGGAGATCGAGTAGTTGACCCCCTTGATCTTGAACGGCGTGGCCAGGCAGGCGGAGACGGTGCTGCCCATGGTGCGGGTGACCCGGTAGGGACCCACCCGGCGCAGGCCCTTCTCGCGCATCACGTCGGCGGCCTCGACCTGGTTGGCGCTGGAGGCGCCGCCGGAGCCGGCGATCAGGCCGGTGCGCTCGCTGGAGACCATCTCCGGGGTCAGCCCCGAGTCCTCGATGGCCTGGGCCATGCTCACATAGGCGAAGGCCGCGGCGTCGCCCATGAAGCGTCTCAGCTTGCGGTCGATCAGGGCGTCCAGGTCGATATCGACCACCCCTGCCACCTGGCTGCGGAAGCCGCGCTCGGCGTACTCCTCCTTGAAACGGATACCGGAACGCCCTTCCTTGAGCGCCTCGAGAACGGCCTGACGGTCATTGCCCAGACAGGACACGATACCCAGGCCGGTGACTACCACTCGTCGCATGGAAGCCTCCTGATTCAGAAGTTCGCGGTGGAGGTGAACAGGCCCACGCGCAGGTCGGTGGCCTGGTAGATGTCGCGGCCATCGACCGACACGGTGCCGTCGGCGATGCCGAGGATCAGGCGCCGGGTAATGATGCGCTTGATATCGATCTTGTAGGTGACCTTCTTGGCATCGGGCAGGATCTGGCCGGTGAACTTCACCTCGCCGCAGCCCAGGGCGCGGCCGCGGCCGGGGTTGCCCAGCCAGCCCAGGTAGAAGCCGACCAGCTGCCACATGGCATCCAGCCCCAGGCAGCCGGGCATGACCGGGTCGCCGGGGAAGTGGCAGTCGAAGAACCACAGGTCGGGGTGGATATCCAGCTCGGCGATCAGCTCTCCCTTGCCGAAGTCGCCGCCATCCTCGTAGATGCGGGTGATGCGGTCGAGCATCAGCATGTTGGGGGCCGGCAGCTGCGCATTGCCCGGGCCGAACAGCTCGCCGCGGGAGCAGGCCAGCAGTTCTTCGCGATCAAAGGAGTGTTGCTTGGTCACTGAGTCATTCCGAAGGTCGAAGTTATTGTGCGCGGCAGCGACGTGGCCGCCGCCAGGCGACTGGCATTAAGTCTACTGTCCACGCAGGGGGAATGCACGCCGAGAGCGCAGCGGAAGGGCTCAGGGCCGGGTGCTGCGCTCGCCGCGGCCGAGGCGAACGGTTAGCCACAGGCAGAGCAGGCCCCATACCAGCGCCTGGGCGGGCAGCAGCCAGGGGGCGAGCTCGACTCTCGCCAGGCGGGCGCCGGCGTAGTAAGAGAGGGGGCCGCTGAGGGCGCCGCCGACCACCGCCAGCCAGGGGCGCTGCCAGAGCCAGGCCAGGGAGTGGTGAAGCAGGGTGGCGAACAGCGGCCAGAGCAGCCAGAGCCAGGGCGGCAGTAGGCCGAAGGCCAGCGTGGCCTCGCCGAAATCGAAGCCGCCGGCCAGGTGCAGGCCGCCGTCCACCGCCAGGCCCAGCAGGGCGAAGCCCGCCAGCCAGCGCCACTCCCCGGGGCGCGCCTGCCAGCCCAGGTGCAGGGCGAGGATCGCCGCCGCCGCCAGGGCGCCGATCGCCGACCCCCCCAGCACGCAGGCCAGCCAGCCCAGCTCGAAGGCGGTGAAGTTGATCAGCAGCCGGCGGCCGGCGGGCTCACGCAGGGCGGCGAGCACGGAACGCCCTCACAGGCCGCCGGTCTGGGGCGCCGGTCGCGCCCCCGGCTTGGCCACCAGCAGGTGGCAGGTGCCGATGGTGCGCTCCAGGAAGCCCCCCTCGCAGTAGCAGAGGTAGTAGCGCCACATGCGGATGAAGCGCTCGTCATAGCCGAGCTTGCGCACGGTCTCCAGGCTGGCCTCGAAGCGGTGGCGCCACTCGCGCAGGGTGCGCGCATAGTGGAGGCCGATCTCGTCCAGGGAGAGCACGTTGAGTGAGGTGCGGCGGGCCAGCCCGTCGAGCAGGGCGCGATGGGAGGGCAGGAAGCCGCCGGGGAAGATATAGCGCTTGATGAAGTCCATCTCGCGCTTGGCCTCCTCGAAGCGCTGGTCGCGAATGGTGATCGCCTGGAGCATGGCCTGGCCGTCGTCGGTCAGCAGCCGGTCGAGGGTGGCCAGGTAGGTGTCCAGGTACTGGTGCCCCACCGCCTCCACCATCTCCACCGAGATCAGCCGGTCGAAGCGCCCCTGAAGCTCCCGGTAGTCCCGCTTGAGCAGGGTGATGCGATCGCCGAGCCCCTCCTCGGCGATGCGCTGAGCGGTATGCGCGTGCTGCTCCTCGGAGATGGTGGTGGTGGTGACCCGGCAGCCGCGGGTCTTCGCCGCGTGGATGGCGAGCCCGCCCCAGCCGGTGCCGATCTCCAGCAGGTGATGCTCGGGGCGCACGTCCAGGCGGTCGAGCATGAGGTCCAGCTTGAAGGTGGAGGCCTCCTCCAGGCTCGCTTCCGGGTAGGGAAAGACGGCGCTGGAGTACATCCGGTGGTGCTTGTCCAGGAAGGTGGCGAAGAGCTCGTTGCCGATATCGTAGTGGGCGGCGATATTGCGTCGGGAGCCCTTGAGGCTGTTGCGCTGCAGGCCATAGAGGGCGGTCAGCAGCCAGCGGCCGAGCCGCGCGGTGCCGTTTTCCATCTCGCCGTTGACCCGCTCCAGGTTGAGGGCAAAGAGACGCACCAGGGCCACCAGGTCGTCGGCATCCCAGTCCCCGTCCATGTAGGCCTCGGCGGCGCCCACGGTGCCCCCCAGGGCCAGGCGCTTCCACACCCGGCTGTTGCGCACCACCAGGGTGACGTTCAGCTCGCCGCCCTGGCCCAGGCGATGGCGGCGGTGCCCCTCGATCAGGGTCACCTGGCCGCCCTCCAGGCGGTCGAGCTGGGCCAGCAGGCGCGGTTGCAGCCAGCGGGTCAGGCGGTCGGTCTCCTCCGCCAGGGGGCGGGTGGTGCTAGCAGAGCGCAGGGTGTTCACGATGAACTCTCCTCACGGGATCTCGGGTCGGGGCCGGGGTGGTCATGGATCGGCACGCGCTTGAGCCACAGGCGCAGGGCCTCGAAGTGGATGCCGGCCAGGGTCTTGAGGCTCATCCAGGGCTGGCGCATCAGGGTGCGCAGCAGCTCGCCCCGGGTCGCCGGGCTGGCCTCGAGGGTCAGGGTGGCGTCGAAGTGGCGCTCGCCCGCCTGCCAGTTCTCCATATGCATCAGCAGCTGGCCCCCGGGAGTGTTGAAGCGCCAGCGGTAGGTCATCTCCATGGGGTTGAAGGGCGAGACATGCATCGCCTTGGCGAACTCGGCGGCGTGGCTCTGGCGCCTCGGGTCCACGGCGCAGGCGTAGCGGACGCGCTCTCCCCAGGGCACATTGCTCACCTCGCCGAGCACGGCACGCAGCTCGCCCGAGGCGTCGAAGGCGTAGTAGAGCGAGATCGGGTTGAACCCCACCCCCAGCAGGCGCAGCTGGGTCAGCAGGCAGATGCGCCCGTCGGGCGCGAACCCCAGCTGCTTCTCCAGCTCCTCGCGCACCACCTCCTTCAGCGGCCGGTCGTGGGGGGCCAGGTAGTCGTCGCGGCGAAACCGCGCCAGGGCGCGGCGCCGGGCGCTGAAGCCGGGGACGCCGTCGAACAGCGCGGGCAGCTCGTCCAGGTCCAGCCAGGCCATCCACACCCGGTAGGTGAAGGCGTGAGTGCGCGGCAGGAAGCGCCGGTGGCGCAGGGTGCCGCGGTAGACCCGGGAGCGGGGGGGGCAGCTCATGCGGCGCTCTCTTCCGGAACGGCGGGGGCCCAGCCGGGCTCGCCGGGACGCGGCTCCTCCTCGTCGCAGCCCAGGGCGCGGGCCACCCGCAGGGCGCTCCAGACGCCGTCCTCGTGGAAGCCGTTGCGCCAGTAGGCGCCGCAGTAGTGGGTGTGCAGGGCGGCGCCGGAGATCTCGGCGTGGCGCGCCTTGGCCGCCTCGCCGGCCAGGGTGAACTGGGGGTGGGCATAGGTGAAGCGTCCCAGCACCTTGTCCGGTGCGACGGCGTCGCCGTCGTTGAGGGTCACGCAGAAGGTGTGGGGCGCCTCGAGCCGCTGGAGGATGTTCATGTCGTAGGTGACGGAGATGCGCTGGCCCTCGTCGCGGTCGTCCAGCCGGTAGTTCCAGCTCGCCCAGGCCCGGCGACGGCGGGGCAGCAGGCGGGTGTCGGTATGCAGCACCACCTCGTTATCCTGGTAGGGCAGGGCGGCGAGGATCTCCCGCTCGGCGGGGGTCGGGTCCTCCAGCATGGCCAGCGCCTGGTCGGCGTGGCAGGCCAGCACCACCTCGTCGAAGCGCTCGCTGCCCGCGTCGGTGCGCAGCTCCACGCCGTCGACCAGGCGGCGGATGCCCCGCACCGGGGTCGAGAGCCGGATGCGGCCGGCATAGGGGGCGGTCAGCGCCGGAATATAGCTGCGCGAGCCCCCGACCAGGGTGTGCCACTGGGGACGGTCGTTTACCGAGAGCAGGCCGTGGTTGCGGAAGAAGCGCACGAAGAACTGCAGCGGGAAGTCGCGCAGCTCCTGGAGGCTGCCGGACCAGATGGCCGCCCCCATGGGCAGCAGGTAGCGGCGCTGGAAGGCTTCATTGTAGCCGTTGGCCGCGAGCCACTCGCCCAGGGTCATGGACGGGGCCAGGTCGCCGCTCTCCAGGGCCCGGGTCGCCTCCCGGTTGAAGCGCAGGATATCGCGCAGCAGGCGGTAGAAGCTCGGCCGCAGCAGGTTGCGGCGCTGGGCAAAGAGGCTCGCCAGGGTGTGGCCGTTGTACTCGAAGTCCCGGGCCGTCTCGTGCACCGAGAAGCTCATCTCGGTGGGCTGGGTGCGCACCCCCAGCCGCGCCAGCAGCCGCTGGAAGTGGGGGTAGGTCCAGTCGTTGAAGACGATAAAGCCGGTATCGATGGCGTAGTGCCTGCCGTCCAGCTCGACATCCACGGTGGCGGTGTGTCCGCCCAGGCGCTCGTCTGCCTCGAAGAGGGTGACCTGGTGGCGGCTCGACAGGTACCAGGCGGCGGCCATGCCGCCGATGCCGCTGCCGACCACGGCGATGCGGCGCCTGGGCACGGCCATTCCGGAGGGGTGTTGAAAGGCGGTCATGGGGTGGTCTCCGCGGTGGAAGGCTGGCGCACCAGGCGCAGGCCCAGGCGGTAGCGCAGCGCCGGGGGCAGCAGCCCCATCAGCTTCACCAGCAGGGTGAAGCGGCGCGGGAAGTGGATATCCAGACGGCGGCGGGCGAGCCCCTGGAGGATCGCCTCGGCGGCCTGGGCGGCCTCGATACGCAGCGGCATCGCGAAGTCGTTGCGGTCGGTCAGCGGGGTCTTCACGAAGCCGGGGTGGATCAGGCTGACGTCGATACCCTCGCCGTGCAGGTCCAGGCGCAGGGACTCGAGAAAGTGGCTGAGCGCCGCCTTGGAGGCGCCGTAGGCCTCGGCCCGGGGCAGCGGCAGGTAGGCCGCGGCGCTGGAGGTGGCGGCGAGCAGCGGCCGGCCCCCCTCGGTCCTGGCCCGGCGCAGCAGCGGCAGGGCGGCATCGATGCAGTAGATGGCGCCGTGAAAGTTCGGAGCGAAGACCCGCTCCACCAGGTCCACGTCGAAGGAGCGAGCCTCCAGGTACTCGCAGGTGCCGGCGTTGAGCAGCGCCAGGTCCAGCCCGCCGAAGGCCTCCGCCAGGCGCTCCCCGGCGCGTGCCACGGCGGCGCGATCGCTCACGTCCAGGGGCAGCAGCAGGGCGTTGGCATGCCCCTCGGAGAGCTCGGCCAGGGCCGATTCGCTGCGCGCGCTCAGCGCCACCCGGTGGCCATCGGCCAGCAGGCGCAGCGCCAGGGCGCGGCCGATGCCTGAGGTGGCACCGGTGAGCCAGATGCGTTGCTTGCCATCGAGGGGCATGGGACCTCCTGGGTCGGCGCGGTGCGCCGGTGTTGGCGGCCGCCGGATGCCCCCGGTCAGCCGTCGATTCGTCGCTTCACCATCCGTATGACCCCGCCCAGCAGCGGCAGGCGCTCGTAGAGCAGGGCGGCGGCATCGAAGTAGTCGCGGTGCCGGGCCACTCGGCCGTCCTCGGCGAAGGTCAGCTGGGAGCAGCCCTCGACCTCGATCTCGCGCCCGCCGTTCAGCCGCGGGTGGACCAGCTGCATGGTCCAGGTCACGAAGGCCTGCTGGCCCGAGGCCTGACGGTCGTGGAAGCGGAAACGGCACGCTGTCACATTCTCGTACAGGGTCGCAAAGTAGCGCTCCAGCGCCCTTGAGCCCTCTATCCGGTGAAGCGGGTCGATAAAGAGCACGTCAGGAGTATAGAACTCGTAGAGCTCTCTTGTACAGCTTTTGTCCAGTTTATTGAAGAAGGCGCAGAAGGCCTCCAGGCGCTCGTCGGCGGTCATGCTCGGCTCCGGCGGTGGATGGGAGGGCGGGGGCGCGGCCTCAGCCGGCCTTGAGGGCCTTGAAGGCCTCCAGGGCGCGGGCCCGGGCCGCCTTGTGGTCGACGATGGGAGGCGGATAGTCGACGCCGCCGAGCAGGTCCCGGGGCGGGGCGTGGCGGGCCTTGGCCGGCAGCTCGGCCAGCGCCGGCAGCCACTCGGCCAGGAAGGTGCCCTCGGGGTCGAAGCGGCTCGACTGGGTCGTGGGGTTGAAGATGCGGAAGTAGGGGGCCGCATCGGTGCCGGTGGAGGCGGCCCACTGCCAGCCGCCGTTGTTGGCGCAGAACTCGCCGTCGACCAGGTGGCGCATGAAGAAGGCCTCGCCGCGCCGCCAGTCGATCAGCAGGTGCTTGGAGAGAAACATGGCGGTAATCATGCGCAGGCGGTTGTGCATCCAGCCGGTGGCGACGAGCTGGCGCATGGCGGCGTCGACGATGGGATAGCCGGTACGCCCCTCGCACCAGGCGGCGAAGCCCTCGTCGTCATCGCGCCAGGCCAGCGCCTCGGTGTGGGCCTGGAAGGGGCGGTAACGACACACCTGGGGGAAGCCCACCGCCACGTGGCGGTAGAACTCCCGCCATACCAGCTCGTTGACCCAGGCCACCAGGCCCGCATCGCCCTCGGCCAGGCTGCCGCCGTTCTCGGCCAGCACCGCCTGCAGGCACTGGCGGTGGGAGAGCATGCCCAGGGCCAGGTAGGGGGAGAGCTCGCTGGTGCCGCGAATGGCCGGGAAGTCGCGCTGCTTGGCGTAGTAGCGTCCGCGAAAGCGCAGGAAACGCTCCAGGCGGTCGGCGGCGGGCCCCTCGCCGGCGGGCCAGTGGCGGCCGTCGATGGGGGCGTCCTCGAGGTCGGGCAGCTCGGGCAGGGGGTCGGAGGCGATACCGGTCTCCGCCTGGGGGGCGGGAGTATCGGCCAGGGCCAGGCGCTCGGCCGTCAGCTGGCGATGCCAGCTTTTCGAGAAGGGGGTGAAGACGCCGTAGTAGTCGCCCTTGCCGGTGAGGAGCTCCCCCGGGGCGAAGGCGACGGCATCGTGGTGCCCCCGGGCCTCGAGGCCGGCCTCCCGGAAGGCGGCGAGCACGGCGGCGTCGCGGCGCTGCTCGTCCAGCGGGTATTCGTGGTTGAAGTGCAGGGCGGTGGCGCCGTGCTCCCGGGCGATCTCCAGCAGGGCCGTGGGGGCCTCGCTGAAGTCGTCGATATCGCGGTGCAGCAGGGGGATGTTGAGGCCGGCCAGCGACGCCTTCAGGGCCGCCACCCCCCGGGCGCGAAAGTCGAGCTGATTGGCGCCGTGGCCGTGGCGCCGCCAGTGGGGCAGGGCGCGCAGGAAGACGGCCACCACCGGCCCGCGGGCGGCGGCCGCCGCCAGGGCGCGGTTGTCCTGGACGCGCAGGTCGCTGCGAAACCACATCAGGGTAGCGGCCATGGCGTTTACTCCCCGGCGGGCGGCAGCAGGCCGGCGAGACCGTTCATGGCCTGGGCCAGGTCATCGCCGAGCATGGCCACCCCGCTGTCGGCCAGGTCGGCCTCGCGGATGCGCGCCACCGGGCCGCACAGCGCCAGGGGCACCTCGAGCTGCTCGGCCAGGCGCGGCAGCTGGCGCCGCACCAGGTCGCTGCGGCCGGCGTGGCTGCCGGCCATCAGCACGCCGCTGGCGCCCAGGGCCTCCACCGCCAGGGGCAGCTCGCCGAAGGGCAGCTCGGTATCCAGCAGGGCGACCCGGTAGCCCCGGTCGCTGGCGGCCAGGGCGGCCAGCAGGCGCCACAGGGTGCCGGGGTCATCGGGCAGCGGCACGAGCAGCAGCACGGGGCCCCGGGCCTGCTCGTTGGCGTGCAGCAGGCGCGTACCGATGCGGGTGCGCAGGAAGGCCTCCAGGGTCAGGCGCTGCAGGGTGTCGCCGAGCCGCTCCCCCCAGCGCTCCTCCAGCTCGCGCACGGCGGGGGCCCAGAGCTCGGCGAGGCAGACCGAGACGGGGTAGAGCGACAGGGAGCGGTCGTGGAGGGTGGCCAGGCGCTCGAGGTCCAGCGCCTCGGCGGCGGTCACCAGCTGGGCGCGCTGCCCCGGCCAGTCGCTGACGTCGGCCGGCGGCGCCTCGCTCGCCTCGGGGCGGTCGAGCAGCTCGCGCACCTGGCTCACCGGCACGCCGCGGTTGAGCCACTGCAGGACCTGCTCCACCCGCTCGATATCCTCGCGGGTGTAGAGGCGGTGGCCCTTGGGGGTGCGCTGGGGCTGGATCAGGCCGTAGCGGCGCTCCCAGGCGCGCAGGGTGACCGAGTTCACCCCGGTCAGGCGAGAGACCTCGCGAATCGGATAGAGCGGCGTATCGCTGCCGTGCTGCGAGTGGTCGTTCATGGCGAAACCGCCTCCCGGATCCTGTCGGTACTCACTGCCTGGACATTTGACATGGCTGACATGGCGGACTCCTGTCGCGGTCGATTCATGGGGCGTCGGCCGCCAGGGCCTCGCCGAGATGGTGGCCGGAGAGCCAGGCGTCCTCGACCCGGGGGCCGCGCCAGCCGTCGCCGCACAGGGCCAGGCCGCTGGCCGACAGGCGGTAGTCCGCCTCGCCGACGCCGCTCTCTTCGGGCTGGGCGTAGAGCCAGCGGTGGGCACCCAGGGCGCTGGGGGCCGGCAGGTGCACGCCCGCGGGCAGTGCCTCCCGGAAGGCCTCGAGCAGCGCCTCGCCGATGGCCTCGGGGCTCTCCTCGAGGCGCGTTTCGCTCCAGGCGAGGTTGGCCAGCAGGCTGAGGCTCTCGCCCTGCTCCTGGCGCCCCGGCTTGAGCTGGTTGCGGGTGACGAAGCGCAGCCGTGGATCGTTCAGGCGCACCGCCTGCCAGCCGTCGTCCACGCCGGGCAGGGCGGGCAGTGGCGCGTCGAAGAGCGCCCAGGCGGCCCAGCAGGGGCGCTGGACCACCGCCTCGCAGGCCGCGGCCAGGGTGGCGTCGTGGGGCGCCACCAGAGCCTGGGCCTGGGGCGAGGGAGCCGTGATCACCACCCGGGCGAAAGGGCCGTGGCGCGCGCCGCGCTCATCCACCAGCGTCCAGCGGCCGGCACTTCCCTCCAGGCGCTCGATGCGGGTGCCGGCGACCACCTCCAGGCCCGAGGCCAGGTGGCGGGTCACGGCGCTCATGCGCGGCGCGCCGGCGAAGCGTGCCAGGTCGTCCGCATGGCGCTGCCAGCGGCCCGCCTCTGCCGACCAGAGGGAGGTGGGCCAGGGCGCCGCACAGCCGGCCCGGCGCCAGGCCTCGACCTGGCGGCTGAAGTCGGGGTCGCGCACGCTGAAGAACTGGGCGCCGAGGTCGACCACCGCCTCCGGCAGGCGCCGGCTGGACATGCGCCCGCCCGGGCCGCGCGCCTTGTCGAACAGGGTGGCCGGCAGCCCGGCGGCGTCCAGGGCCCTGGCGCAGGCGAGGCCCGCGATGCCGGCGCCGATGATGGCGGTAGAGTGTGAGAGCGGTGAGCGCATCGACGCGTTGCCTCCGGGGTTTTCAGCTAGACTAGCAGAAGTGTACAACAGCTGTATAACCTATGGCAGCGACTGGCTTCGGCCGGGTCCATATCGATGACAGACAAGGAGATCCCAATGCGAGTGCTTATCACCGGTGGCAGCGGTTTCGTGGGGCAGCGGCTATGCCAGCGCCTGGCCGAGGCGGACCATCGGCTGCTGGTGGTCTCCCGGGACCCCGAGGCGGTGCGCAAACGGCTTCCCGAGGGGGCGGAGGTCCGCCGCTCGGTGCTCGACTTCGTCGACACCCCGCCCGATGCCATCGTCAACCTGGCCGGCGAGTCCATCGCCGCCAGGCGCTGGAGCGACGACCAGAAGTCGCGGCTGATCGAGTCCCGGGTCAATATCACCCGCGACCTGGTCATTCTCTGCGAGCAGCTCAAGAGCAGCGGCGGGCGAGCGCCGCGGGTCATGGTGTCGGCCTCGGCCATGGGCTACTACGGCGACCAGGGCGACCGCGAGGTGACCGAGGAGACGCCGCCCCACGACGAGTTCGCCCACCGGCTCTGCAAGCGCTGGGAGGAGACCGCCCGGGAGGCGGCGGACTACGGTACCCGGGTCGCCATCCTGCGCATCGGCCTGGTGCTCGATGCCGGCGGCGGCAGCCTGGAGAAGATGCTGCCCCCCTTCAAGCTGGGGCTGGGCGGGCGCTTCGGCAGCGGCAAGCAGTTCATGCCCTGGGTGCACCGGGAGGACCTGGTGCAGGCGATCCTTTTCCTGCTCGCCAACGACGAGCTGGAGGGCGCCTTCAATGCCGGCGCCCCCCATCCCGTCACCAACGCCGAGTTCACCCGCACCCTGGCGAAGCAGCTCAAGCGCCCGGCCATCTTCCCGGTGCCCGCCATCGTGCTGAAGACCGCCTTCGGTGAGATGTCACGGCTGCTGCTGACCGGTGCCGACATGCGCCCGAAGCGTCTCCAGGAGGCGGGCTTCCGGTTCCAGTTCGAGACCCTGGACGCCGCCCTGGCGGATATTCTGGGCTGAAGGCCTGTCGCCGGAACAGCCCCGTCTACCTTGCTTCTTCGCCCACCGTCACAATGACGCGCACCGAGTCCAGGCGCAGGCGGGTGCCCTCGATGGCCTCGTCCAGCGCCTGGCGCTCGGCGCGCAGGGCGGCGATCTCGTCCTCGCGCACCGCCGGGTTGTGGCGGGCGAGCGCCGTGAGTCGCGCCAGCTCGCCGTCCAGGGCCTCGCGCATGCGCCCCTGGGCCGCCTCGACGATGGAGGGCAGCTCGCGCTCCGCCTCCCCCTCGCCGCGGTCGAGCAGCTCGCGCAGCACCTCGAGCCGGCTGCGGATCAGGTCCCGGGCCATGGCCTTCTTGACCTTCTGCAGGTTCTTCGCGAGCCCGGTAAAGGAGATCTTGTCGGTGAGGTTGGCGCCGGACTCGTCCAGCAGCACGCGCACCGCGGTGGGCGGCAGGAAGCGGTTGAGGTGCAGTTTCCGCGGCGCCGGGCAGTGGGTGCGGAACACCAGCTCCGCCATCATGCGGCCGGCGGGCAGCGCCGGATGCTTGAGCAGCGCCAGCGCCGTGTTGCCCATGGTGCCGTCCAGAATCCGTCCCATCATCTCGCGCAGCAGCGGATGCTCCCAGGAGAGCCGCTGGACGTCGTCCCGGGCCAGGGCCCGCAGCCGCGAGAAGGTGGCCGAGAAGCCCTCCTCCCCCTTGGCCAGGCCGGGCAGGCCGTCGAGCATCTGCTGGCTGGGCGTCAGGTGCTGGATGCCGCCGCCCAGCTCCTGGCTGTCGACCCCGAAGATGTCCAGGGCCAGGTCCAGGTAGCGGGGCAGGGCGCGGTCCTCATCCAGCTCGCGGATCGCCGCGGCCACCGCCTCGGCGCGCTCCGGGCGGCAGGCGTTGAGCTCCAGCAGGCGGTTGCGGCCGGCGTCGCGCTCGGCCAGGCGGCTCTCGAAGAAGGTCCGGGTCTCCTCGACCACCTCGGCCAGTGCCTCCTCGTCGAGCAGCGCCTCGGCCAGGGCGTCGCCGAAGGCGTCGAAGATCTCGCTGCCGATGCCGTGGGGGGCGCGGAAGGCGTCCATGCCGTCCCGATACCAGCGCAGCAGCTTCTCGCCGGGGCTGGCCTCGAAGACCGGAACGTGGAGCTCGATGGCGTGGCGCTGGCCGATGCGGTCCAGGCGGCCGATGCGCTGCTCCAGCTGGTCCGGGTGGATGGGCAGGTCGAACATCACCAGGTGCCGGCAGAACTGGAAGTTGCGCCCCTCGGAGCCGATCTCCGAGCAGACCAGCACCTGGCACCCCTCCTCCTCGTCGGCGAAGGCGGCGGCGGCGCGGTCGCGTTCCACCAGGGAGAGCCCCTCGTGGAACACCGGGGCGTGGTAGCCGCCCAGCACCCGCAGCGCCTCGGCGAGCCCCTGGGCGGTCTCCCGGTCGTGGGCGATCACCAGCACCTTGTCGCCGGCGAGTCCCCCCTCGCCGTCATCGGCCAGCCGCTCCAGCAGCCAGTTGACTCGGGGGTCGATCTGCCACCAGGGCTCCTCGTTCAAGGGGTCGTCGGCAAGTGCCCGGTACATGGCGTCGAGATAGATCAGCACTTCAGGGTGGTCGAGGCCGGTCTCGATCAGCAGCTCGTCCAGGTAGTCCTCGTCGCGCTCCAGCTTGCGCAGCACCCGGCGGTAGGCGGAGGGCGGTGCGAGCTCGGTGACGTGCAGGCGGCGCTCCGGGAAGCCGCCCACGTGGCGGCGGCTGTTGCGGAACATCACCCGGCCGGTGCCGTGACGGTCGAGCAGCTGGTCGCGGAGCTGGTCCCGGGCGGCCGCGTGCTGGGCCTCGCTGGCCTCGGGGTTGGCCAGGGTATCGAGCAGCGCCAGGCTGTCGGCCTCGTCGATCACCGCGGCGACCCGCTCGCGGTCCGCGGCCTCGCCGGGCAGGCGCTCCAGGGCGTCGATGGCCTCGGCCACCTCCACATAGTGGGCCTCCTCCTCGCGGAAGCGCTCGAGGCTATGGTAGCGGTCGGGGTCGAGCAGGCGCAGGCGGGCGAAGTGGCTTGCCACCCCCATCTGCTCTGGGGTGGCGGTGAGCAGCAGCACCCCCTCGCTCTCGCCGGCCAGGCGGGTCACGCAGGCGTAGCCCGGGCCCACCTTCTCCTCGCTCCAGTCCAGGTGGTGGGCCTCATCGACGATCAGCAGGTCCCAGCGGCAGGCCAGGGCCTGGGACTGGCGGTGGGGGTTGGCGAAGAGCCAGTCCTGGCTGGCCAGGATGATCTGGCCGGCCTCGAAGGGGTTGGCGTCGCCGTGGGCCAGGCTCTGCTGCTCGTCGAGCAGGGTCACCTCCAGGGCGAAGCGGCGCAGCAGCTCCACCAGCCACTGGTGGCAGAGGCTCGCCGGCACCAGGATCAGCGCCCGCTCGGCGCGCCCGGTGAGCAGCAGGCGGTGCAGGATCAGCCCCGCCTCGATGGTCTTGCCGAGCCCCACCTCGTCGGCCAGCAGCACCCGGGGCGCGTGGCGCCGCGAGACCTCGTCGGCGATATAGAGCTGATGGGGGATCAGGTCGATGCGCGGGCCGGCCAGGCCGAGCGCCGGGTTCTGCTCGATGCGGTGGTGATGGTGCAGGGTGCGGAAGCGCAGGTCGAACCAGTCGTTGCGATCCACCTGGCCGGTGAGCAGGCGGTCGCGGGCCTGGTCGAACTGCATGGTGTCGGCGAGCCGCGCCTCGGGCAGCTCGGTGAGCTCGCCCTGTTCGTCCTCGCCGATATAGACGATCAGCCCGCCGACCTCCTTGGTGTCGTCCACGGTGAGGGTCCAGCCCTCGGCGGCGCGGATGCGGTCGCCGCTGCCGAATACCACCCGGGTGAGCGGGGCCTGGCGGCTGCTGTAGGTGCGGGTTTCCTGGCTGGCGCCGAACAGCACGGTGACGCTGCGGGGGTCGACGCTGAGGATGGTGCCCAGGCCGAGTTCGGCCTCGCCGTCACTGATCCAGCGCTGGCCGGGGGAGAAGTCGCTCATGATGCCTCGGAGGATGCTGAAGATTGGGTGCGCTCATGGCCGCCGGGACGGGGCGGACCGAACAGGGCGCGGTATCTTACAGCAAAGCCTCGCGGGGCTTAAGGGCTCTCGGCGCCGTGGCGGTCGAGCCAGGCGCCGAGCTGGGCCCGGGAGAGCTCGCCCACGTGGCGCTCCACGGTGCGCCCGGAGGCGTCGAACAGCAGGGTGGTGGGCAGGCCGGGGGACGCCAGCAGCACCATCAGCTCCTGGCGCGGGTCGAGCAGCGGGTAGCGGAACGCCAGCCCCTGATCGTCCAGGTAGCGGGCCACCTGCAGCAGCTCCTCGCCCTGGTTGGCAATCACCGCCGTGACGCCGTCGCGGGCGTCGGCCTCGGCCAGCAGCGGCATCTCGCGCAGGCAGGGGGGGCACCAGGTGGCCCAGAGGTTGAGCACCACCGTCTCCCCCCGCAGGTCGCGCAGGTTGACGCTGTCGCCGTCCAGGGTCTCCAGGGTGATATCGGGCAGCTCGTCGATGGGCATGCCGCCGCCCAGCGGTGCCAGGGTCATCAGCACCAGCCAGAGGCTCGCCGCCCCCACGGTCAGCGCCATGGCGCCGATCAGCCGCAGCAGGTGATGGCGCAGCGTCCAGCCGGTCCAGATCAGGGCGGCCAGCAGCCCCCAGAGGCCGTGAAAGCCCGGCTGCCACAGCTTGAGGATATCCAGAGGGGCGGCGGCATAGGCCTCCAGGTGCGTCAGCACGTGGCCGGCGCGCGCCCCCACCAGCCAGGCCAGCACCAGGCCATTGAACCAGCGGGCGTGCTCGCGCCTCGGCAGGCCCAGCAGCCAGGCGCTGAGCGCCAGCAGCAGCGCGGCGGCGCCCAGCGCGTAGAGGCGCGGCACCGAGATCAGCACGGGGCCGAGGGCGATGGCATCCATGGGGGCTCCTGGTCATGGCAGAGGTGGGGTGGCGCTGCAGGGTCGGCGATCGGCGCCTTAGCGGTTACACTTGGGCACCCTCGGGACGCCGCCGTCCCTTTCCATGCCAAGCCTACTGCCGGCCGGCATGGCTGTCATCCGTCAGCGACCCTCGTCACGGGAGCCACCATGGCCAAGTCAGCCTTCGACACCCTGCGCGCCCTGGCCATCGCCAGCCAGGCGCTGGGCTTCATCCTGATCATCACCCTGGAAACGCTGATGGGCGACGCCGCTCGCCCCTGGCAGGGCTGGACCCTGGCGGCCATGGTGACGGTGGCGCTGGGGACCGCCCTGGTGCGCCTCTACCGGCGCAACAAGGCGCGTAAGGCGCTGGCGCGACGGCTGGCCGACGACGATGGCGATACCTGAGGCGCGCCGCCCGGGCCGCTACCGGTCGGCGGCGCTGTGGCTGCTGCTGCTGGCGCTGAGCCTGCTGGCGGGCTGCGCCGGCGCTCCGGTGCCCCGAGAGCACTCCCACGCGCTGCCGCCCTGGGAGGTGGCCGAGACCGGGCTGGGGCGCTGGGCCGCCGAGCAGGCCGAGGCGCACCCGGGGCAGAGCGGCATGGCGCTGCTGGCCAACGGCAAGGACGCCTTCGCGGTGCGCGCCCTGCTCACCACCCGGGCCGAACGCCGCCTGGATATCCAGACCTACCTGATGGGCGACGGCCTCACCACCCGGGCGCTGCTGGCGCAGGTGCTGGACGCCGCCGAACGCGGGGTCGAGGTGCGCCTGCTGATCGATGACATCGGCGCGGTGGGGCAGGGGGAGCGGCTGGTGGCCCTGGATAGCCACCCTCGGGTGCAGGTGCGGGCCTTTCACCCGCTGCCGGTGGGGCGCGCCAACCTGGCCACCCGGGTGCTGGCCACCATCCCGGTGCTGCCGCGCCACCACCGCCGCATGCACAATAAGCTGTGGGTGGCCGATAACGCCCTGGCCATCGTCGGCGGCCGCAACCTGGGCGACGAGTACTACAACGCCAGCGAACCCCGCAACTTCGCCGACCTCGACCTGCTGACCCTGGGGGAGGTGGTGGCCCCCCTGTCGATGAGCTTCGACCTCTACTGGAATCACGGCCTGGCCCAGCCGGTCGGCCGCTACCATCGCGCCGACGCCGAGGCCTGGCGCGCTCTGCGCGACCGGCTCGCCGCCTGGCTGGCCGAGGAGAACGACTCCGACTACTTCGCCGCCCTGCGCCGGCGCCACGAGGAGCGCGAGCGCAGCCGGCTGGTGGATGCCCTCCACTGGGGGCGGGCCGAGGCGCTGTGGGACCCGCCCGGCAAGCCGGCCCGCCGCGGGCGCCCGGCGCTCGACGAGACCATGGGCGGGCGGCTCTGGTCGCGGCTGGCGCCGGAGGCGCGTCTCAGCCTGGTCTCGGCCTACTTCGTGCCCACCGCCGAAGGGAGTCGCGCGCTGCAGGCGCTGGCCGAAGGGGGTGTCGAGGTGCAGGTGGTCACCAACTCCCTGGAGGCCACCGACGTGCCGGTGGTGCATGGCGCCTATATGCCCTATCGCCGTGACCTGCTGAAGAGCGGGGTGGCGCTCTTCGAGCTGCGCGCCGAGCACGCCAACGGCGAGGAGGCCGCCATCGGCGTGCCGGGAAGCTCCGCCTCGGCGCTGCATATCAAGGCCCTGGCGGTGGACGACGACACCGTCTTCGTGGGGTCGCCCAACGCCGACCCGCGTTCGGTGTGGTGGAACAGCGAGGTGGGCGTGCTGGCGGAGAGTGAAAGCCTGGCCCGGGAGTTCCGGGAGCTGGTGGAGGTAGGGGCCAGCCCGGCGCTGAGCTATGCGGTTACCCTGGACGAGGAGGGTCGCCTGGGCTGGGAGATGCGCCAGGATGATGAGACGCTGCGCCTTGCCCGCGAGCCCGGCGGCCCCTGGCGCCATGCCAACGCCTGGCTGAGCCGCCTGCTGCGCCTGGAGCGCTGGCTGTAGCGCGAACGACTAGCGAAGGAGTGCCGCCATGAGCGAGCTGCCATCGACTGACGCCCCCGAGGAGGCCGAGCTGCGCCAGGCTCGCCGCCAGCGCCTCAAGGTCACCCTGGGCCTCTTCCTCGGCCCCCTGGCGGCGGCCCTGCTGCTGCTGCTGGAGCCTCCCGCCGGCATGCCCCTGGCGGCCTGGCAGGTGGTGGCGCTGACCGCCTGGATGGCGGCCTGGTGGGTGCTGGAGCCGGTGCCCATCGCCGTCACCGCCCTGCTGCCGGTGGCGCTGCTGCCGCTGCTCGGCGTGGGCACCATCCATTCGGTGGCGGTGCCCTATGCCAACCCGCTGATCTTTCTCTTCCTCGGCGGCTTCCTGCTGGCCGAGGCGATCCAGCGCTGGGGGCTGCATCGGCGCATCGCCATGCTGGTGCTGCGGGTCTCCGGCAGCCGCCCGGACCGCCTGGTGGCGGGCTTCATGCTGGCCACCGCGGCCCTGAGCATGTGGGTCAGCAACACCGCCACCGCGGCGCTGATGGTGCCCATCGGCCTCTCGGTGCTGGCCATGCTGGAGCGCCAGGGCGGCGCCGGCGCCAGCCGTCACATGGCGCTGACCCTGCTGCTGGGGATCGCCCTGGCCGCCAATATCGGCGGCATGGGCACCCTGATTGGCACGCCCCCCAACGCCCTGCTGGCCGGCTTCATGGGGGACAGCTACGGCATCGAGATCGGCTTCGCCCAGTGGATGGCGGTGGCCGTGCCGCCGTCGCTGCTGCTGCTGGCCCTGGCCTGGTGGCTGCTCACCCGCTTGGTCTACCCGGTGGAGCGCAGCGAGGTGCCCGGGGTGGCCGAGATGCTGGCCGATCAGGCTCGGGATCTGGGGCGCATGACCCGCCCCGAGCTGCGGGTGGCGGCGATCTTCGCCCTGGTCGCCCTGGCCTGGATCACCCGGCCGCTGCTGGAGGGCGCCCTGGGGCTGGAGCTCAGCGATGCCGGCATCGCCATCATCGGGGCCCTGCTGCTCTTCGTGGTGCCGGCTCGCTGGCGCCAGCGCCAGTTCCTGATGGACTGGGAGAGCGCCAAGCACCTGCCCTGGGGCGTGCTGATCATGGTGGGCGGGGGGCTCAGCCTCGGCACCGCCATCGAGGAGAGCGGGCTCGCCGCCGTGGTGGCCGAGGGGCTGGGCGTCTTCGGCAGCTGGCCCGTCTGGACCATGGTGGCCATGGTGGCCCTGGCGGTGATGCTGATGAGCCACGTGACCAGCAACACCGCCACCGCGGCGGCGATCCTGCCGCTGACCGCCTCGCTCACCGTCAGCCTGGGGGCGAGCCCGCTGCTGCTCTCGGTGCCGGTGGCCATGGCCGCCAGCTGCGCCTTCATGCTGCCGGTGGCCACGCCGCCCAACGCCGTGGTCTTCGCCAGCGGCAAGCTGAGCGTGGCCGAGATGGTGCGGGCCGGGGCCCTGATCAGCGTCGCGGCGCTGGTGGTGATCACCCTGGTGGTGTTCGCGCTGGCCATGCCGCTGCTGGGCTTCGGCTGGGCGGCTTGATCCAGGGCATTGCCGAAACGTGCACAGGGTCTAGTCTGAAGGGGCAGGGGAGCCTTCCCCCTTCCTCCATAACAGCGAACAAGGGCATTCACGCCATGTACAAGACCCTACTGGTTCCCGTCGACGGCTCCGTTCATGCGGAAAAGGCGCTGGCGGTGGCGGCCGAGCTGGCGCGCAGCGGCGGCGGCACTCTCCATCTGCTCAACGTCGCCGAGGCGACTCCCGACAATATCGGCATCCTGGTGGGCGGCAGCACCGAGCCCATGTCCGAGGCCGAGCGCGAGAAGCTGGCCGAGGGGGTGCGCAAGGCCGGTGAGAAGGTGATCGACAAGGCCAAGGCCGCGGTGGATCTGGCCGGCCTCGAGGTCAAGGCGCTGGTGCGCCAGGGCAAGGCCGGCGAGCGCATCATCGAGGCCGCCGAGGAGCTCAAGGCCGACGCCATCGTCATGGGCAGCCGCGGCATGAGCGATCTCAAGGGCATGGTGGTGGGCAGCGTCTCCCACCGGGTCAGCCATACCGCCGGCTGCAGCGTGATCACGGTGACCTGAGGCGCCGGCGGGCGCAGCCGTCGGAAGGCGGCGCCCTTCGGGCCTGCCGGGCATACGAAAAAGGCCTTGCGGAGAACCGCAAGGCCTTGAATTCGTGGTCGGAGCGACAGGATTCGAACCTACGACCTCTGCCTCCCGAAGGCAGCGCTCTACCAAGCTGAGCTACGCTCCGACGCGTTGGGCTGATGCCTCAACGGGGTCGCATTATACCCGCCGGCGCGGGCTTTGCAAGCCCCGAGTGGCGGGCGTGGCTTACGACTGGCGCTCCACTGCCAGACGGGCCAGGTCCGCCATGCGGTCGCGATAGGGCGAGGCGGGCAGCTTCTCGAGCTCTGCCAGCGCCAGGTCGGCCATCTCCTCGGCCCGGGTGCGGGTGTACGCCAGGGCGCCGGTGGCGTTGACGATCTCGAGCACCTCGTCCAGCTGGTCGAGGCCGCCATTGCGGATCGCGCGGCGGATCAGGGCAGCCTGCTCCGGGGTGCCCCGGGCCATGGCCTGGATGAGCGGCAGGGTCGGCTTGCCCTCGGCCAGGTCGTCGCCGACGTTCTTGCCCATGGCCTCGGCGTCGCCCTGGTAGTCGAGCAGGTCGTCGATCAGCTGGAAGGCGAGGCCCAGGTAGCGGCCGTAGTACTGCAGGGCGGTCTCCTGCTCCGGGGTGGCCTCGGCGAGGATGGCGCCGCTGTGGCTGGCCGCCTCGAAGAGCATGGCGGTCTTGCCCTGGATGGTCTCGAAGTAGGCCGCCTCGTCGATGTCCGGGTTGCCCACGTTGGTGAGCTGCTGCACCTCGCCCTCGGCGATCACGCAGGTGGCCGAGGAGAGCACCTCCATGATCCGCATGGAGCCCACCTCCACCATCATCTGGAAGGAGCGCGAGTAGAGGAAGTCGCCCACCAGCACCGAGGGGGCGTTGCCCCAGGCGTCGTTGGCGGTGGCCTTGCCGCGGCGCATGTGCGACTCGTCCACCACGTCGTCGTGGAGCAGGGTGGAGGTGTGCATGAACTCGATCAGGGTGGCCAGGGTGATATGGCGCTCGCCCTCATAGCCCAGGGAGCGGGCCGCCAGCAGCACCAGCAGCGGGCGCAGGCGCTTGCCGCCGCTCTGGATGATGTACTGGCCGATGGTCTCCACCAGCGGGATCCGCGAGCCGAGCTGGCTCATGATGGTGCGGTTGACCGCCGCGAAGTCGTCGGCGACCACGGCGTGGATCGGCGAGGGGGCGGCGGTTTCGGTAGTGGCGTTGGCAGGCATGTGGGCGATTTCGACAGGGAAATGGTGGGGCCGGGGCTTGGCGGCCCCCTCTGGCCATCGGGTTGCCGGCCATGCTATGGGGCCCCCTCTTGGGCGTCAAGGCAGCCCGCTCGCGGCTGTCGGGCGGGCGTCGGGGCAATCGTCGATCGGGTTGTGTCGCCCTCTGCCCGCGGTTATAATGCGCGGCCCACTCATCCCGCTCCCTGTCAGATGGTGCCGAAAGGGGCGCCACTCGAAGCAGGTCGATCAAGAGCCAACCCCCGATGAGTCCTGGAGAGAAACCATGTACGCAGTAATCAAGAGCGGTGGCAAGCAGTACCGCGTTCAGGAAGGCCAGACCCTGAAGCTCGAGAAGATCGAAGTCCCGACCGGCGAGTCCATCGACTTCGACGAAGTGCTTCTGGTCGGCAGCGACGACGACGTCAAGGTCGGCGCTCCGCTGGTCGAGGGTGCCAAGGTCTCTGCCGAGATCGTCTCCCACGGCCGTGGCGACAAGGTCACCATCATCAAGTTCCGTCGTCGCAAGCACAGCATGAAGCGTCAGGGCCACCGTCAGTGGTTCACCGAAGTCAAGATCACCGGGATCTCCGCCTAAGCGGTCCATCCCCTGAACGGAGGATTTTTCCATGGCACATAAGAAGGCAGCCGGCTCCACGCGTAACGGCCGCGATTCAGAATCCAAGCGCCTTGGCGTCAAGCTGTTCGGTGGCCAGGCCGTCACCGCCGGCAACATCATCGTGCGTCAGCGCGGCACCAAGTTCCACGCCGGCGTCGGCGTTGGCCTCGGCCGCGACCACACCCTGTTCGCCCTGAACGACGGTGTGATCAAGTTCGAGACCAAGGGTCCGAAGAACCGCAAGTTCGTCAGCGTCGTCTCTGCCTGAGACGCCTGACCCTTGCCGCAGGAAGGCCCCGCCATGGCGGGGCCTTCTTGTATCATGACGGTAGATACCGTCAGGAGAGTGACAGATGCAGTTCGTCGACGAAGCCTCGATCATCGTGGAGGCCGGCAAGGGGGGCAATGGCTGCCTCAGCTTCCGCCGTGAGAAGTACGTGCCCAAGGGCGGCCCCGACGGCGGCGATGGCGGCCACGGTGGCAGCGTCTACCTGATCGGTGATGACGCCCTCAACACCCTGATCGACTTCAAGTATCAGCGCTTCTACAAGGCCCAGAACGGCCAGCCCGGCATGGGTCGCCAGATGAGCGGCAAGGCCGGGGAAGACCTGCATATCAAGGTGCCGGTGGGCACCACGGTGATCGACGAGGACACCCTGGAGGTGATCGCCGATGTCACCGAGATCGGGCAGGTGGTGCTGGTGGCCCAGGCCGGTCGCCGGGGGCTCGGCAACATCCACTTCAAGTCCTCCACCAATCGCGCGCCGCGGCGGACCACGCCGGGCACGGAAGGGGAGCGGCGCAACCTGCGCCTGGAGATGAAGGTGATGGCCGACGTGGGCCTGCTGGGCATGCCCAATGCCGGCAAGTCGACGCTGATCCGCGCCGTCTCCGCCGCCAAGCCCAAGGTGGCCAACTACCCCTTCACCACCCTGGTGCCCAACCTGGGCGTGGTGAAGCTCGGCATGCACGAGCACTTCGTGATGGCCGACGTGCCGGGGCTGATCGAGGGGGCCTCCGAGGGCGCCGGCCTGGGGCTGCGCTTTCTCAAGCACCTGACCCGCACCCGGCTGCTCTTCCATGTGGTGGACGTGGCGCCCTTCGACGAGTCCGACCCCGTGGAGGCCGCCGAGGCGATCATCCACGAGCTGGGCGAGTTCTCCCCGGCCCTGGCCGAGCTGCCGCGCTGGCTGGTGCTCAACAAGCTCGACCTGCTTCCCGCCGAGGGGCGCGAGGCGAAGGCCGAGGAGATCGTGCGCCGCCTGGGCTGGGAGGGGCCGGTGTTCCGCATCTCGGCGATCTCCGCCGACGGCACCGACGCCCTGGTCCAGGCCGCCCACCGCTGGCTCACCGAGCAGCGCCAGCTGGAGAACGAGGACGAGGAGGCCGCCGAGCGCGCCCGCGAGATGCGAGCCCGCATGGAGGACGAAGCGGTGGCCCGCACCGAGGCGCGCCTGGGCCGCCGGCGCAAGCGTGCCGATGACGATGATGATGACTTCGATGACGACGACTACGACGTCGAGGTCGAATACGCGCCCTGAGGGTCGAGAGCCGATGGAAAGCAACGAGCAGGTGGCGGGCCGCGAGGCGCTGACGGGCGCCCGCCGGGTGGTGGTGAAGATCGGCAGCGCGCTGCTGACCAACGACGGCCGCGGCCTCGACGAGGCCGCCATCGGCGGCTGGGTCGACCAGATCGCCGCCCTGCATCGCCGCGGCGTGGAGGTGGTGCTGGTCTCCTCCGGCGCCGTGGCCGCCGGCATGGTGCGTCTCGGCTGGCAGGCGCGCCCCTCGGCGGTGCACGAGCTGCAGGCCGCCGCCGCGGTAGGGCAGAACGGCCTCACCGAGTGCTACGAGGGTCACTTCGCCCGCCACGGCCTGCTCACCGCCCAGGTGCTGCTGACCCATGACGACCTCTCCAACCGCAAGCGCTACCTCAACGCCCGCTCGGCGCTGCGCACCCTGGTCGACCTGCGGGTGGTGCCGGTGATCAACGAGAACGACACCGTGGTCACCGACGAGATCCGCTTCGGCGACAACGACACCCTGGGGGCCCTGGTGGCCAACCTGCTGGAGGCCGATGCCCTGGTGATCCTCACCGACCAGGAGGGGCTCTTCGACGCCGACCCGCGCGGCAACCCCGAGGCGCGGCTGATCAGCGAGGGGCGCGCCGACGACCCGGCGCTGGCGGCGGTGGCCGGCGGCGGCGGGGCGCTGGGCCGCGGCGGCATGGCCACCAAGATCCGCGCCGCGCACCTGGCGGCGCGCTCCGGCGCCTACACCGCCATCGCCAGCGGCCGCCAGCCCGAGGTGCTGACCCGGCTGATGGCCGGCGAGCGCCTGGGCACCCTGCTGCACCCGGACCAGGCCCCCATGGCGGCGCGCAAGCGCTGGCTGGCCGGCCAGCTCCAGGTGCGCGGCACCCTCACCCTGGATGCCGGGGCGGTCAAGGTGCTGCGCGAGAGCGGCTCCAGCCTGCTGGCGGTGGGGGTCAGGGCGGTGGCGGGGCAGTTCCGCCGCGGCGACATGGTGCAGTGCGTGGACGAGACCGGGCAGCGCGTCGCCAAGGGGCTGGTCAACTACGGCGCCGACGATGCCGCGCGCATCCTCGGCAAGCCGAGCCATCAGATCGAGGCGATCCTCGGCTTTATGGAGGCCCCGGAGCTGATCCACCGCGACAACCTGGTGGTGCTATAGCAAGCTTGGCAAGGGCTATGATAGGATACGCCATCCTCTCAGACACGGCCCGTGAACGACCGCTGATGTCAAGCGGTCGGCCAGATGGCCCAGGCCGGCGGAAAGGCTCACGCCTTCCTGCCGGATCAATACGTTATAGAAGCCGTCACCACACGGGCGGCGAAAAATCTCCAAGGAGACAATAGCAGTGGCAAACAGCAAGCAAGCTCGCAAGCGCGCCCGTCAGGCCGAAGGCCGTCGTGTACTGAAGGCCGGTCAGCGCTCCATGGTGCGCACCTACATCAAGCGCGTCATCAAGGCCATCGGCGGCGGCGACCACGCCACCGCCATGGCCGAGTTCAAGCAGGCCCAGCGCGTCATCGACCGCATCGCCGACAAGGACGTGCTCTCCAAGAAGAAGGCTGCCCGCCTGAAGAGCCGCCTGAACGCGCGCATCAAGGCCCTGGCTGCCTGAGCAGACCGGACGCCTACGGAGTGACTCGCCCCGCTCGGGCGGGCCTCCAGCAGAAAGACCGGCTGCGGCCGGTTTTTTTGTGGCTGTCAGACAGGTGAGGACCCAGACGTGACGGATCGCGAACAGTCGCCACCCGCGCCGGTGGACGAGCAGGACAAGGTGGTGGCCCCCAAGGCCGGTGGGCTGATGCGCTCGGGCCTGGTGGTCAGCGTGATGACCATGCTCTCCCGGGTGATGGGCCTGGTGCGCGACGTGGTGGTGGCCACCCTGTTCGGCGCCGGCAGCGGCGCCGACGCCTTCTTCGTCGCCTTCAAGATCCCCAACTTCATGCGCCGGCTGTTCGCCGAGGGGGCCTTCAACCAGGCCTTCGTGCCGGTGCTCTCGGAGTACGCCACCCGGGGCAGCAAGCGCGAGGTGCGCGAGCTGCTCGACGCCGTCTCGGGCAGCCTCACCGTGGTGCTGGCGCTGCTCACTGCCCTGTTCATGGTGGCCGCCCCCTGGCTGGTGTGGGTCTTCGCCCCCGGCTTCGGCCGCGACCCCGCCAAGCTGGCGCTCACCGCCGACATGCTGCGGCTCACCTTCCCCTACCTGCTGCTGATCTCGCTGACGGCCTTCGCCGGCAGCGTGCTCAACACCTGGAACCGCTTCGCCATCCCGGCCTTCACACCGGTGCTGCTCAACCTCTCGCTGATCGGCGCCGCCCTGCTGCTCACCCCGCTGATGACCGAGCCGGCCATGGCCCTGGCCTGGGGGGTGCTGATCGCCGGCGTGGCCCAGCTCGCCTTCCAGGTGCCCTTCCTGGTGCGCCTGGGGCTGATGCCCAGGCCCTGGCCGAGCTTCGTGCACCCCGGGGTGAAGCAGATCATGGTGCTGATGGCGCCGGCGCTGTTCGGCGTCTCGGTCTCCCAGATCAACCTGCTGCTCGACACCATCCTCGCCTCCCTGCTGGCGCCGGGCAGCGTCTCCTGGCTCTACTACTCCGACCGCCTGGTGGAGCTGCCTCTGGGGGTCTTCGGCATCGCCATCGGCACCGTGATCCTGCCGGCGCTCTCGAAACGCCACGCGGAGCAGTCCGGCCAGCACTTCAGCGAGATGCTCGACTGGGCGATCCGCGCCGTGCTGCTGCTGGGGCTGCCGGCGGCCCTGGCGCTGGCGATACTCGCCGAGCCGCTGTTGATCTCGCTGTTCCACTACGGCGCCATGACCGAGCATGACATCGCCATGGCGGCCATGAGCCTCAGGGCCTATGCGTTTGGATTAGTGGCCTTCATGCTGATCAAGGTGCTGGCGCCGGGCTTCTTCGCCCGCCAGAACACCAAGACGCCGGTGAAGGTCGGCATCATCGCCATGGTCGCCAACATGGTCTTCAACCTGATCCTGATCTGGCCCCTGGCCCACGCCGGCCTGGCGCTGGCCACGGCGCTCTCGGCGTTCCTGAACGCCGGCCTGCTGGGCTGGCTGCTCCACAAGGAGCGGGTGCTGGTGTTCCAGCCCGGCTGGGGCCGCTATGCGGTGCAGCTGCTGGGCGGCTGTGCGGTGATGGGGGTCGGCCTGTGGCTGATCGCGCCCGACTGGCAGGCCTGGCTGGGCTGGAGCGTCTGGACGCGAGTGGCCTGGCTGGCCGCCCTGGTGGTGGCCGGCGCGGCGGTCTACTTCGCCTGGCTCGCCGCCACCGGCGTGCGCCTCCGGCACTTCCGGATGAAGAGCTGACCTGAATGTGTAGGAGCCCGATTTATCGGCGATAGCGGTTTTGACCGGGCGCCTGCCGGCTGACCGGACCTTGTGGGAGGCCGGCTCTGCCGGGCGAATGGCGCCGCAGGCGCCCCGGCGGTGTTGCTAGCGTTGGCGCATGCCGCTAGGAGCCCTTCGGTCTCCATTCGCTCGGGGAACCCGAGCTCCCACAGGGTGCCCTGCAACGAATCGCGCTGGATTGCCAGGACAAGCCCGCCCCGGCTGTCAAGGGGCTCGCTGTCCGGTATAATCGCCGACTTTACGTCTATCTTCCTGGCAGCGGGGCTCGCAAGCCATGCAAGTGATCCGAGGACTGCACAACCTGCGCGACGAGCATCGCGGCTGCGTGGCCACCATCGGCAACTTCGATGGGGTCCACCGCGGCCACCAGGCGATTCTCGATCAGTGCCGCGAGCAGGCCGCCACGCTCCAGCTGCCGGTCACCGTGGTGGTGTTCGAGCCTCAGCCCCGGGAGTTCTTCGCCGGCGACCAGGCGCCGCCGCGGCTGACCCGCCTCAGCGAGAAGGTGCGCCTGCTGGGCGAGGCGGGGGTGGAACGGGTGCTCTGCCTGCCCTTCAACGACGCCCTGCGCGGCCTCACCGCCGAGGCCTTCATCGAGAAGGTTCTGATCGCCGGCCTCGGCGTGCGCCACCTGGTGGTGGGCGACGATTTCCGCTTCGGCTGCGACCGCCGCGGCGACTTCCACCTGCTGGCCGAAGTGGGCGAGCGGCGCGGCTTCAGCGTCGAGCACACCCGTACCTTCACCGTCGACGACGACCGCGTCTCCAGCACGCGGATTCGCACCCTGCTGGCCAGCGGCAACTTCGAGGCGGCGGCTCGCCTGCTGGGCCGCCCCTACCGCCTGGGCGGTCGGGTCGTGTCCGACCAGAAGCTCGGCCGCACCATCGGCGTGCCCACCGCCAACCTGCCTCAGCCGGTGCGCTCCCTGGCCCTGCACGGCGTCTATGCGGCGGTCTGCGAGCTGCCCGACGGCGGACGACGGACGGGCGTGGCCAATATCGGCTGGCGCCCCACGCTGGGCAGCAACCGGCCGGTGCTGGAGGTGCACCTCTTCGACTTCGACGGCGACCTCTACGGTCAGCGCCTGACGGTGTTCCCCTGCGCCAAGCTGCGCGGCGAGGTGAAGTTCGAGCACTTCGACGCCCTGAAGCAGCAGATCGGGGCCGACCAGCGCCGCGCCCGCGCGTACTTTTCCAAGCACACTTTACAGCGCCCCGAAGCCGGCGCAGGTCCGCGCCCCGGCCTGAATAACGACGATTCTCTTCCTCTGGCATCGGCGCCGCTGGCGCGCGAGGCCGTGACTTCCGATTCCTCGGCGGGGACCCCCGCCGACCACGACGACGGCTGACCCCCAGGATATGAGCGACTACAAGCACACTCTGAACCTGCCAGAAACCGATTTCCCCATGCGCGGCATGCTGCCCAAGCGTGAGCCGGAGCGCCTGGCCGAGTGGCAGGAGAAGAACCTCTACCACCGCCTGCGCGAGGAGCGCCAGGGCCGGCCGCTGTTCGTGCTTCACGACGGCCCTCCCTACGCCAACGGCAGCATCCACATCGGTCACGCCGTCAACAAGATCCTCAAGGACATCATCGTCAAGTCGAAGAATCTGGCTGGCTTCGACGCCCCCTATGTGCCCGGCTGGGACTGCCACGGCCTGCCCATCGAGCACAAGGTGGAGGTCACCCACGGCAAGCACCTGGAGGCCGAGCGGGCCCGTGAGCTCTGCCGCGAGTACGCTGCCGAGCAGATCCAGGGGCAGATGAGCGACTTCGTGCGCCTGGGGGTGATGGGCGACTGGGAGAACCCCTATCGCTCCATGGACTACGCCAACGAGGCGGGCGAGATTCGCGCCCTGGCCGAGATGGTCGAGGCGGGCTACGTCTTCAAGGGGCTCAAGCCCGTCAACTGGTGCTTCGACTGCGGCTCGGCCCTCGCCGAAGCCGAGGTGGAGTACGCCGACAAGCAGTCTGACGCCATCGATGTCGCCTTCCCGGTGGAGGACGCCGACCGCCTGGCCGCCGCCTTCGGCCTGGAGGCGCTGCCCAAGCCGGCCGCCATCGTCATCTGGACCACCACCCCCTGGACGGTACCCGCCAACCAGGCGCTCAACGTCCACCCCGAGTTCACCTACGCCCTGGTGGATACCGGCGAGCGGCTGCTGCTGCTGGCCGAGGAGCTGGTCGAGTCCTGCCTCGAGCGCTTCGCGCTGCAGGGCGAAGTGATCGCCACCGCCCGGGGCGAGGCCCTGGAGCACGTCAACTTCCGCCACCCCTTCTATGATCGCCTCTCCCCGGTCTACCTGGCCGACTACGTGGAGAGCGAGGTGGGCAGCACCGGCATCGTCCACTCGGCCCCCTCCTATGGCGTGGACGACTTCAATACCTGCCGCGCCTACGGCATGAGCTTCGATGAGATGCTCAACCCGGTACAGGGCAACGGCGTCTACGTCGACGACCTGCCCTTCTTCGGCGGCCAGCTGATCTGGAAGGCCAACCCGCAGATCGTCGAGAAGCTGGCCGAGGTCGGGGCGCTGATGGCCCACAAGCGCATCACCCACAGCTATATGCACTGCTGGCGCCACAAGACCCCGGTGATCTATCGCGCCACCGCCCAGTGGTTCGTGGGCATGGACGTGAAGGGCAAAGATGGCAAGACCCTGCGCGAGCGCGCCCTGGAAGGCATCGAGGCCACCCGCTTCACGCCCGCCTGGGGCCAAGCGCGCCTGCACAGCATGATCGCCAACCGCCCCGACTGGTGCATCTCCCGCCAGCGCAACTGGGGCGTGCCGATCCCCTTCTTCCTGCACAAGGCCACCGGCGAGCTGCACCCGCGCACCGTCGAGCTGATGGAGGAGGCCGCCCAGCGGGTGGAGAAGGAGGGCATCGACGCCTGGTTCCGCCTCGCCCCGGCGGAGCTGCTCGGCGACGAGGCCGCCGACTACGACAAGGTCACCGATACCCTGGACGTCTGGTTCGACTCCGGCACCACCCACCGCCACGTGCTGCGCGGCTCGCATCCCCACGGCCACGAGGCCGGCCCCCGCGCTGACCTCTACCTGGAGGGCTCCGACCAGCACCGCGGCTGGTTCCACTCCTCGCTGCTCACCGGCTGCGCCATCGACGGCCACCCGCCCTACCGCGGGCTGCTCACCCACGGCTTCACCGTGGACGCCCAGGGCCGCAAGATGTCCAAGTCCATGGGCAACGTGGTGGCCCCCCAGGAGGTGATGGACAAGCTCGGCGCCGACATCCTGCGCCTCTGGGTCGCCTCCACCGACTACGGCAACGAGATGGCGGTTTCCGACGAGATCCTCAAGCGCACCGCCGACGTCTACCGCCGCATCCGCAACACCGCGCGCTTTCTGCTGGCCAACCTCAACGGCTTCGAGCCTAGCCGCGACGCCGTGGCCTTCGGCGAGATGCTGGCCCTGGACCAGTGGGTGGTGGACCGCGCTGCCCAGCTGCAGGCGCGCATCGAGACCGCCTACGAGGAGTACCGCTTCCTGGACGTCTACCAGCAGGTCCACGGCTTCTGCGCCCGGGAGCTGGGCGGCTTCTACCTGGACGTGATCAAGGATCGCCAGTACACCACTCAGACCGACTCCCTGGCCCGGCGCAGCGCCCAGACCGCCCTCTACCAGGTGGTGGAGGCGCTCTCCCGCTGGATCGCCCCGATCCTCAGCTTCACCGCCGAGGAGATCTTCGAGAATATCCCCGGCGAGCGCGGCGACAGCGTGCTGCTGGAGGAGTACTACCAGGGCCTGGGGACCCTGGACGACGGCGCCGAGATGGGCCGCGACTTCTGGGAGCAGGTGCTCGAGGTGAAGCAGGCGGTCAACAAGTGCCTGGAGGACGCTCGCAACGCCAAGACCATCAAGGGCAGCCTGGCCGCCGAGGTCACCCTCTACGTGGACGACGCCCTGCACGCCACCCTGGCCAAGCTGGGCGAGGAGCTGCGCTTCGTGATGCTGACCAGCGAGGTGACCCTCAAGCCCCTCGCCGAGGCCGAGGGTGAAGGAGAGAGCGCCGAGGCCACCGAGCTTCCCGGCCTGAAGGTGGCCGTGGCTGCAAGCGCCCATAAAAAGTGCGAGCGCTGCTGGCACCACCGCGAGGACGTGGGCCAGCACGAAGGCCACGACGACCTCTGCGGGCGCTGCGTGAGCAACCTGCCCGAGGGCCCCGGCGAGACGCGCCTCTATGCCTGACGCCAAGCCGAGCGGCGGCGGCCCTTCCAGCCACCCGGAAGTGCCGCCCATGCAGCGCCCGCTGCGCTGGCTGTGGCTGGCCGTGGCGATCATCGTGCTGGACCTGGCCACCAAGTACGCCGCCAGCGCCTGGCTGGAGTACGCCCGGCCGGTGGAGGTGCTGCCCTTCTTCAACCTGACGCTGCTGCACAACACCGGTGCGGCCTTCAGCTTCCTGGCCGACCACCCGGGCTGGCAGCGCTGGTTCTTCGCCGCCATCGCGGTGGGGGCCAGCTTCGGCCTGACCATCTGGCTGACCCGGCTGAAGCGCGACGAGACGCTGCTGGCGGCGTCTCTGGCAGGCATCATCGGCGGCGCCCTGGGCAACCTCTACGACCGCCTGGTGCACGGCTACGTGGTGGACTTCCTCTCCTTCCACGTCGCCGGCTGGTACTACCCGGCCTTCAATATCGCGGACATCGGCATCACCCTGGGGGCCATCGGCCTGATCTGGGAGTCGGTGTTCGGCGAGAAGCGCCGCGCCCGCCAGCGCAGCTGAGCCACCAGCGCATGGCAACGACATTGTAGGAGCCCGATTTATCGGCGATTGGCGGCCCGGCGCTGCCCCGAACCTAATCATTTTTACCGAGCCCAAGATCCCATGACCGACCAGAACAGCCAGCAGTACCGCATCGACGAGGGCATGGAAGTGACCCTGCACTTCACCCTCAAGCTGGAAGACGGCACCGTGGTGGACTCCACCCGCGACAAGGCCGCCGCCACCTTCCAGGTGGGCGACGGCAACCTGCCGCCCGGCTTCGAGCATCCCATGAAGGGCATGGCCGCCGGCGAGAGCGGTAGCTTCGAGATCACCCCGGAGCACGCCTTCGGCCAGCACAACCCCCAGAACATCCAGCGCCTCAAGCGCGACGACTTCGGCGACGAGGAGCTGGAGGTGGGCACGGTGATGTCCTTCGCCGACCCCTCCGGCGGCGAGCTGCCCGGGGTGATCAGCGCCATCGATGGCGACATGGTCGACGTGGACTTCAACCACCCGCTGGCAGGGCGTACCCTGACCTTCGAGGTGGAAGTCATAGACGTTAAGCCCGCCACGACCCACTAAGGCGGAGCTGAGGGCGCCCCGGCGGTGCCACCCGGCCCTGTAGGAGCCCGATTCATCGGCGATCAGCCGCTGAGGTATCGCCAAGGGCCCCTGTAGGAGCCCGATTTATCGGCGATCGGCCTCGGCGGTCAGCCCCCAACGAATCAACCAGCAGATGCCCCTGACGCATCAAGGCAGAGACTCATGCAGATCAAACTGGCCAACCCCCGCGGCTTCTGCGCCGGCGTCGACCGCGCCATCGAGATCGTCAACCGGGCGCTGGACGTCTTCGGGCCGCCCATCTACGTGCGCCATGAAGTGGTCCACAACCGCTTCGTGGTGGACACCCTGCGCGAGCGCGGTGCGGTCTTCGTTGAGGAGCTCCACGAGGTGCCCGACGACGTCATCGTGATCTTCTCCGCCCACGGCGTCTCCCGCGCCGTGCAGGAGGAGGCCGAGCGCCGCGGCCTCAAGGTGTTCGACGCCACCTGCCCGCTGGTCACCAAGGTCCACCTGGAGGTGCTGCGCTACGCCCGCCGCGGCCAGGAGTGTGTGCTGATCGGCCACGAGGGGCACCCCGAGGTGGAGGGCACCATGGGGCGCTACGACACCTCCCACGGCGGTGCCATCTACCTGGTGGAAGATGAAGGGGACGTAGCCACCCTCGAGGTGAAGGACCCGAGCCGGCTCGCCTTCGTCACCCAGACGACGCTCTCCATGGACGACACCGCCAAGGTGATCGACGCCCTGCGCGCCAAGTTCCCGGAGATCGAGGGGCCGCGCAAGGACGACATCTGCTACGCCACCCAGAATCGCCAGGACGCCGTGCGCGAACTGGCCGCGGGCAGCGATCTGGTACTGGTGGTGGGCAGCCCCAACAGCTCCAACTCCAACCGCCTGCGCGAGCTCTCCGAGCGCATCGGCACCCCGGCCCACCTGATCGACAACGCCGAGCAGATCGATCCCGCCTGGCTGGAGGGAGTCAAGGCCGTAGGCGTCACCGCCGGCGCCAGCGCGCCGGAGGTGCTGGTGCAGGGGGTGATCCAGCGTCTCCAGGACCTGGGCGCCGCGGCTCCCGAGGAGCTCGACGGCCGTGCCGAGACCATCACCTTCTCCATGCCTCGCGAGCTGCGCGAGCGCGTCATCGTCAGCGAATAGGCTGGCGCCCTCCGCGCAGGGGCTGAACGCCCTGCGCGGGGCCCTATCAAAAATCCCCGTCTTGCCACATACTGAAACATGATGTAACGAAGTGTGGAGGGGATATCGCGTGAATTCGCCAAGCTCTCGCCGCAGCTCCCGCACGCCCGCCGCGTCGCCGAGGGGCTGCGCCGGCTTTACCCTAGTCGAGCTGCTGATCGCCGTGGCCATTGTCGGCATTCTGGCCTCGGTGGCGATTCCCGGCTATCAGCGGTATGTGGAGCGCTCGCTGCGCGCCGATGCCCAGGCCGGGCTGAATATCGCAGCAGGAGAGCTCGAGCGCTGCTATACCCGCAGCTACAGCTATGGCGACTGTTCGATCACCGACACTTCCCCTGACGGCAACTATGCCATTACCTATGCGCCTCAGAACGGAGGGCAGGGATATCTCATCACGGCAAGCACGGCGCGGCGCGATGGCTGCGATGGCGATCTTACGCTGAGCAGCGACGGTAGCCGCGGCCCCAGCGGATGCTGGTAACCGCCCCATGAGACGAGCGCGCGGTTTTACCCTGCTCGAGCTGCTGGTGGTGCTGGCCGTGATTGCCATCATGGCTTCCGTGGCGGTACCCGGCTTTCAGCGCACCATGGCGGTGAACCGCATGGCGTCGGACTACAATCTGATGTTGTCCGGCCTGAATTATGCTCGCAGCGAGGCGATCAAACGGCGTGCCGAGGTTACCTTCGAGCTCACTCACAACACTCCTTGGGGCTATCGGGTCACGGCAGCGGATGACACCGTGCTGCGCAGCCTGCAGGGGGCGGGAACGCAGGTATCGCCGGCTGAACTGTCGTTGACCTTCGACGCTTTGGGTAAGCCGGTGGCAGGCAGTGGCTGTCCCGATGACTGCCGGATCACGCTAAGCTCATCCAATGACGGCATCGAGGACCGCGTGCTGGAGGTATCCCGCCAGGGTCGGGTTGGCAGAAGGGACAGCGATGATGAGAGCTGAAAGATTTCATACGAGCCGGGGCTTCTCCCTGATCGAGGCGCTGATTGCCCTGCTGGTGCTCTCCATCGGCATGCTGGGTGCCGCCGCCATGCAGCTGAACGCGCTGCAGAGTGCCCATATCGCCTACCAGCGCTCCATCGCTACCCTGGCGGCCCAGGATGCCCAGGAGCGGCTCTGGGCGCAGATAGCCGGTGGTACCTGTCCTAACTGGAGTGATGCCAGGGAAGGTAATAACGGAATCGACTGGTATGATGCCTGGAGCGGCTATCTGCCTGGCTTTAGCGACTCAAGCGACGTAGATTCCGAGTCGAATGGATCAAGTTCTGAATGTGGGTTCACTATAACCATTTCATGGGACGAGCCGCGCGCTTCAGGCGAAAAGCCTGAATTTATTTACCATGTCAGGCTGCCCCAGTTATGAAAATGAAGCGGCAAAATGGTTTCTCCCTTGTCGAGCTGATGGTTGCCATGGTCGTCAGCCTGGTGGTAATCCTGGGCGCCGGTCAGCTGTTTATCTCCCTCTCTCAGACCAGCGAGCGTATTACCCGGCTGAGTGAAAAACAGGCGGCGGTCAATTTCGCCGTGGAGACGCTGCTGCGAGATATTCGGCGAGCTGATTGGCATGGTGACGAGTGGGATGGTGAGGTTTTGAATCTTCGTCTGAAAAATAGAGGTGACTTTTCATCTGGCTGTTCGCAGGGTGATGACATTGTCAAGGCTTATCGCCTAAAAGATATTTCAGACGGCGGCAACAGTCGTGGTGCCTTGGAGTCAAGGGTAAAAGAATGTGCTGGGAGTGCAACTAACGATGCTTTTCAAGAGCTGGTTCGGGGATTTTTAGGTCCTGATGGACCAGGGTTTTATGTGCTTGATGAATATATCGAGGACGGCGTTGTCTCTATAGTGTTTCAGCTTGTGCCCACAGGCAATAAGCCAGATCCGGATGTTCTTGTCTTTCATGCCATGAATCGCACGAGGGCTGTGGGTGGCGGTACTTCCGTCCTCCCCGGTCCCGACCCCGACCCCGGCCCCGGCCCCGATCCCGGTCCCGGTCCCGGTCCCGGTCCCGGTCCCGGTCCCGGTCCCGATCCCGATCCCGATCCCGATCCCGATCCCGATCCCGATCCCGATCCCGACCCCGAGGAGGGTAGGAACTGCAGGCTCATTAGAATTAGCATATTTAATATTATTAGAATATGTATTTGAGTAGTAGAGGTTGTAAATGCATAAACAAAAAGGCGTCGCGTTAATCGTTGTGATGTCGCTGCTGGCCGTTTCGCTAACGCTGGGTCTGATGAGCATGCAGTCTTCTCAGGTCGATGAGCGGCTGGCGGGGAACTATCGGGCCGCTTCAGACGTGCAGATGGCCGCTGAGGTGGCGGCTGCTCAAGGATGGAGTGAAAGAGAAGAGCATGAATGGGACTCCTTGGTAGATATGGATGAGTTGAGTGGAATGAGCTGGGAGTCTTTCACTAATGATAACTATCTTTACGCAGGGGAGGAGTTCTTTTCTGAAGACGCGGTGGAGGCAGACTGCCCTGACGGTGTCGAGTGCTACTTTCGGATCTTTGATAGCTGCGAAAATTATGATGGCTGCATTGTCGCTATGGCTGCCCTTATAGGCGATGGCCGTAAGGTTCTGGCGGAGAGTGAGCAGGTGAAATTGATTTTTTTGCTGGGTGTTCCTGGCGGTATTTCGCCTTTCAATTCCGCGGTTGAGGCGTGTGAAAATGTAGAGCTTTCAGGAAGTGGGCAAGTCAACGGCAAGGTCGTTGCTGGCTCCAGTCTGATCATGTCAGGCGGTGTTTCTCCTCCCGCGTCGGCAGCCATAGGTGAAGCAACCCCAGACTATCCGCCCTGGTGGCAGGGCGATGCAGCAAAAATGGAAGTGGTTGCAAGTTATCAAACTGGTCAGGATATACACCCTGAGGGATGTGATGTTCTAGAGGTTCGTGCCGAGTCAGGCGGGCTAGGTGATTTTTTTACGAGTGCGATGGAATCCCCCTCAGGTCAAGCTCTTGGTGACTGGTTTAGTATGGCTGGTTGCGCGCACTGCTTTAACACAGGTCCTCGCGGGCTCACCCTGACGGGCGGTGCTGGTAATAGCGATGCGTCTACTACCTTTTTGGGGAGCGAAGGAGAGAGCCTCACTGTAAAGGTTGATGGTGATTTGTTGACGCAAGGGCGGCTAAGCGAGCTTGTGGTGAAGGGGGATGTAACGCTTATTGTTGATGGGGTCTTTGATCTCGGGGGGAATGCAAGTCTTACTATAGATGAAGGTGCAAGCTTGAGCGTTTATACTACGGGTCAGGTGAATTTGGGTGGTGGCACTAACTTGCAGGTATCAGATGAATTTGTCCGTCAAACTGGCAGTGGGGAGCTCAGACCGGCATTGGCGATTTTTAGTGCATATCAGCAAGCTTCCGGCAGCCCCGGTGTGACGGTGGATGGTAATAATCAGTCTCAGGTTGCAATTTATGCGCCCTACTCAAATATAAGGGTAACTGGAAGTGGTGGGGTTGCCGGATCCCTTCTGGGGAAGAATGTAGAGGTGAGCGGTGCGGGTAGTGTAACGTTTGCAGAAGGTTTAGAAGGCTTTCAGCTTGGTGGGGGGGCTAGCTTAGAGGACCCTAGGATACTTTTCTGGAGGTAGCGGTAGTTGTCAAGGAATCTGTCGCCTCTGAGGTCATTCACGCCACCTGCTTTTCTGGTTCGATGACGGAGACCTGGAGCTCCCGCTCCGGGTTGAGTGACACGGTGCCGATCGGCGTCCAGTTGCGGGTCTTGCCGCTCCAGCGAGCGGGATTGGCATCACGCGCCGCCTGATTGATGACGTGGCGCTTGGCCAGCACTGCCTTGTCTTCGCCCGCATGGCGCTGTGCCGGCGTCACCAGGCGGATCCCGCTGTGGCGATGCTCGTGGTTGTACCATTGGACGAAGCCGGCCACCCACTCTTGCGCGTCGCTAAGCGTGGCGAACCCGTGTATGGGGTAACAGGGCCGGTACTTGCAGGTGCGGAACAGCGCCTCCGAGTAGGGATTGTCATTGCTGACCCGCGGTCGGCTGAAGGAGGGCGTGATGCCGAGCTCATGCAGCTTCTCCAGCAGCGTGGCGCCCTTGAAGGGGCTGCCGTTGTCCGCGTGAAGCACCAGCGGCTGGTCAATGATCCGTTCTGCCAGCACGGCACGCTCCAGCACGGTGCGGGAGTTGTGGGCCGACTCGGCCAGGAACACCTCCCAGCCGGTGACCTTGCGGCTGAAGATGTCGACCATCATGACCAGGTAGTAGTGCTGCCCCTTGATCGGGCCGCCCAACCACGTGCAATCCCACGACCACACCTGGTTCGGCGCAGTGGCCTGGTAGGTCGTGGGCTTGGCGCGGCGTTGAGGTGGCTTGGCACGGCCCCGGTGCACCATTTCGCGGTGCTTGCGCATCACCCGGTAGAATGACGAGGGTGAGGCCAGGTAGCGCTGCTCCTCATCGAACAAGCGCACCACGATCTGCTCTGGCGGCAGGCTGGCGTACTCGGGGCGGTGGCACACATCGAGGATTTCCTGTTCTTCGGCCGGTGTCAGCGCATTAGCCGGCACCGGCCGGTCGACCAAAGGGCGCTGGTCCTCGTGCAGCGTTCCGCCGCGCGTCCAGCGCTGGTACGTTCGGGCGGTGATGCCCAGCTCGCGGCAAGCAGTCTCCAGGCGTGCTCCCTGGGCCCTGGCCTCGTCGATCAGCGCGATGGCGCGTTGGCGATCTGGGGTGCTGATCATGCGTCCTCGTCCCCCCAGATCGCCCTCGCCTTTTTTCTGAGGGCCAGCAACGCTGCGGTCTCCGCCAGGGCCTCGTTCTTGCGGGCGAGCTCCTTTTCCAGCGCCTTGATGCGCTTGCGCTGCTGCTTGGCCTCATCGGCTTCACGCTGGCGTTCGGAGTGCGAGAGGCTGGCAGCCTGTTCGCAGTCATGGCGCCACCGCTCCAGCTGCTCGGGGTAGATCCCGCGGCGGCGGCAGTACTCCGCCGTCTCCTGGGCGTTCATCGAAGCGGTTTCAAGCACGGCGTTGAACTTGTCCTTTGACGACCAGCCATCGGCGCCCTTGCCCAGCGCATCCGGCAGGCAGCGCCCTTCGGCACGGGCTTCCTTGCGCCACTTGTAGACGGTGCCCAACGAGATCCCTTCCTGCTCCGCGATCACCTGCGGGGAGAGGTTGTGGGGAGGCAGCAGCTTGGTGACCACGGCTTGCCGGCGCTCCTCTGAGTAACGAGGCATGAGTGTCTCCTTTCGCCCCCTGGTCGGTTTACAAGAACAGGGTATCAGAGGGCACGACAGTCATCCTGACACTGGGGGGTAGTAGACGGCGGTCCGGGGCGGGAGTCAGCATAAGGGGCTCTCGCTCCCCATCCTCACCCTCCCCATATTGCTGACCACTACCTTGGCCCCTGTTTCCAGCCGCCCGCATAGCCGAAAGGTGCCGTTATGCCCCCCGGAGCGGCCCAGGGCGGTGTAGCGCACCGGGCGGTTGTCGTTGCGGTAGGTCAGCGATACCAGGCGGCTCTCGCCGAAGGTGCGCAGCAGCGGGTCGCCGGGCTCGCCCCGCCCCTCGAAGATGACCAGCGGCGCTAGCCAGGCCTCGCCGCTGGCGTTGTTGGCAATCTGACACTGCACGCCGTCGGCGCTGGGGCAGAGGGTCACGGTAGCGCGGCGGGTGATCGCCGTATTGCGCGCCATGGCCAGCGCCGTCTGCAGGCGCAGGACCTCGGTGGCGACTTCGTTGCGGGCGGTGAAGCGCTGATAGCCGGGAACGCCCACGGTGACGATAAGCGACAGTACCGCGATCGCCACCAGCAGCTCGGCAAGCGTCAGACCCCGCTCGGCGTGGAGGCGCATGACCTCCTCCTGGCACGCGCATCGGCGGCAAGTGAATACCTGTCAGGTTAGCCCGAACGGGGGATGGCTCTGTCAGCCATCCCCGACGCGTGCTGTAAGCCTTGGCTGACGCGTGCCGACGTCTAGCGGCCGATCCAGAACCACCAGACGATCAGGGCGATCAGGGCCATACCGGCCAGGTTGATAAGCCAGCTCATGCGGTAGCCTCCTTGTCCTGTGCGTTCTTGCCCTGTGGGCTGCCGGCGGCCTCGCCGCCGGGGCGGAACAGCCGCAGGCGGTTGGCGTTGCTCACCACCGTGACGGAGGAGAGCGACATGGCAACGCCCGCGATCATCGGCGAGAGCAGCATGCCGGTGATCGGGTAGAGCACCCCGGCGGCGATGGGAATGCAGAGCGTGTTGTAGCCGAAGGCGCCCACCAGGTTCTGCTTGATGTTGGTGAGCGTGGCGCGGCTGATCTCGATGGCCGAGGCCACGCCGTGCAGCGAGCCGCGCATCAGGGTGATGCCGGCGCTCTCGATGGCCACGTCGGTGCCCTGGCCGATGGCGAAGCCCACGTCGGCTCGGGCCAGGGCCGGGGCGTCGTTGATGCCGTCGCCCACCATGCCGACTTTCTCGCCCGCCGCCTGCAACCGCTCGATCTCGGCGTGCTTGTCCTCGGGCAGGAGGCCGGCGCGGAACTCGTCGATGCCCACCTCCCGGGCGATGGCGGCGGCGGTGTGCTCGTTGTCGCCGGTCAGCATCACCACCTTGAGGCCGTCGGCCTGCAGCCGCTTGACCGCCGCCACGGTGTCGTGGCGCAGCGGGTCGCTGATGCCGAAAAGCGCCGCGAGCCTGCCATCCACGGCGAGGTAAACCACGGTGCGCGCCTTTTCCTCCAGTTCGCCGGCCTTCTCGCGGCCGCCGGCCAGCTCGATGCCGGCCTCTTCCAGCAGGCGGGCGTTGCCCAGCAGCAGCGGCTTGCCCTCAAGGGTCTCGGCCTTCACGCCGCCGCCGGTCACGCTCTCGAAGTGGCGAATCTCGGCGGCCTCGGCGCTGGCCTCTTCAGCGTGTGAGAGCAGAGCCGCGGCGAGGGGATGCTCGGAGCCGCGCTCCAGGGCCGCCACCAGGCCCAGCAGCGCCTGCCTGTCGCCGTCGATCACCTCGGCCTCGGTCACGCTGGGCTTGCCCTCGGTGAGGGTGCCGGTCTTGTCCACCACCAGGGTGGTGAGCCTGCTGGCCACCTGCAGCGCCTCGCCGCTTCTCACCAGCACGCCGTGCTCGGCGGCCTTGCCCACGCCGATCATGGTGGAGATGGGTGTGGCCAGGCCCAGGGCGCAGGGGCAGGCGATGATCAGCACCGTGGTGGCCGTCACGACCATATGAATCACCCGGGGCTCGGCGCCGAAGTTGAACCAGGCAAGCGCCGTAAGCACGGCGATGATCATCACCGACGGCACGAAGATGCTGGAGACCTTGTCGGCCAGCTCGCCGATGGGCGGCCGGGAGTTCTGGGCGCTGGCGACCTGCTCGGTGATGCGCCCCAGGCGGGTGTCGGCGCCGACCCGGGTGGCGCGGTAGACCAGCGAGCCCTTGCCATTCACGGTGCCGGCGCTCACCTCGTCGCCGGCGGCCTTGGCCATCGGCAGGGGCTCGCCGGTGAGCATGGATTCATCGATATGGCTCTGCCCCTCGGTCACCTCGCCATCCACCGGCAGGCGCTCGCCGGGCCGCACGCGGATCTGGTCGCCCTCGCGCACCGCGTCGATGTCGAGCTCGCGCTCCTCGCCGTCGCGGATCACCCGGGCGGTGCGGCTCTGCAGGTCCAGCAGCCGCTTGAGGGCATCGCTGGTGCGCCCCCGGGCGCGCAGCTCCAGGGCGTTGCCGAGCAGCACCAGGCCGATGATCATGGCCGAGGCTTCAAAATAGATGCCGTGGGCCACGTGGGGGAGCCAGGGCGCGAAGGCCACCACGCCCATGGAGTAGATCCAGGCGGTGCCGGTGCCCATGGCGATCAGGGTGTCCATGTTGGCCTGATGGTGCTTGAGATTCTTCCAGGCGTTGATGAAGAAATGGCGGCCGGGCCCTGCCATCACGGCCAGCGTCAAGAGGCCGATCACCAGCCAGAAGAGCCGCCCCATGCCCACGGGGTGGGGGTGGTAGAAGAACATGCTGGCCATCAGCGGCACCGCCAGGGCCAGGGACCAGAAGCTGCCCTTGAGGCGGCGGCGGTATTCCCGGGCGTCCTTCTCGGCCCGGGCCTCCTCCGCCTGGCGCAGGTCGAGGATCGGTTCGGCCTCGTAGCCTACCGCCTCCACGGCGCGAATCAGCTCGGCCTCGCCGGCGCTGCCGCGAACCTGGGCGGTATGAGTGCCGAAGTTGACCTCGGCGCTGACCACGCCCGGCGTGCGCTCCAGCGCCTGCTGCACGCTCTTCACGCAGCTGGCACAGGTCATGCCGCTGATGGAGAGGCGTCGAGCGGTGGCGCGCTCCTCGCCGGATGCCGCTGGAGCCGCGCTCTCGGCGGCGGGCGCCGATTCGGCTGCCCTGGGCTCCCTGCTGTCCGGCGTCTCGGCGCCCGCATCCTCGCCAGTGTTTTTGCCCGTGTCCTCCTCGAGCTCGCCGGGGGGGTAGCCGGCATCAGACAGGGCCTGGTCCAGGGCGTCTTCGTCCAGGGTGGTGGTAACGGCCAGGTGCTTCTCGGCCGGCGTGCCGACCACCTCGGCTTCCGGGTCCCGGGCCTGGATCGCCTCGCGCATGCGCTTCACGCAGCCCTGGCAGCTCATGCCGGGCACGATACGTTCGAGTGGGGTGCGAGCGTTCACTGGGTCTCCTCGCTGGATGTGGCGCCGATGGGCGTGCGGTGGTCGTCGTTGCTGCGCTCATGGTTGTCGCGCGGGTTGTCACACAGCGGCTCCGGAAAGCTTTCGATCAACCGGCAGAGGCTGTGGCCATCCGGGGTGCCGTCGGGCATCTCGGCCCATGTCTCGAGGGCCTGCTCCATGCGCGCGGCCAGGGCCTGAAGCTCCGCGATGCGCGCCTGGATCTCCGGCAGCCGGCTGGCCAGCAGGTCGCGGACCATGGGGCAGGGGGAGTCGCCCTGGTCGGCGTGGGCGAGGATCTCGCGGATCTCGGCCACGCCGAAGCCCAGGGTGCGGGCGCGCTGGATGAAGCGCAGCCGCTCCAGGTCATCCCGCTCGAAGAGCTGGTAGCCGTTGTCGGGGTGGCGCTCCGGGTGCAGTAGCCCCTCGCGCACATAGTGGCGGACGGTCTCGGCGGTGACGCCGGCGGACTTCGCCAGTTCGCTTACCTTCATGGGGTGCCTCGCTGATGCCTTTCTCGCGCTGTCTGCGAATGACCTCAGTGTAAAACCTATGTGTTACCCAAGGGTCAAGGCGGATAAGCAAGGGAGTGGTACCGTCACGGCTGTATTGCCTAACTCCCTGAAAGTTCGATCAATCAAACGGTCATGCAACCAAAGTATTAGCGATTGCGTCATTAAAACGAGCGTTTGGGGTTGAAACGCCCGTTGGGTTGCGAGAAAAGGGGAGGGCAAGCGCGCGTCTCCACCGCGAGCACACGCCAGCGCCAACGCGACAATAGAACCGCAAGGGATGGATCTCATGAAGAACAAGTTCAATCGCCTCTCCCTGGCCGTGGCCATCGCCGCCGCTGCCCTCGCCAGCCAGGCCCACGCCGGCGGCTACCAGATCAACGAGCAGAGCGTCAGCGGCCAGGGCTATGGCCACGCCGGGCGTAGCTCCAACGTCAACGACGCCACCATCGTCTTCGGCAACCCGGCCGGCATGTCGTTCCTGGATCGCGCCCAGGTAACGGCCGGTGGGACCTATCTGAACGTCAATAGCGATATCAAGAACGTCCAAGCCCAGCGTACGCTGGATGCGGGAGTTGCTCAGGGTGGAGCGCCCATGGGGGTACAGGTGCCCATCGGCGATATTCCCGGTGGTAATGATGGCGACATGGTGCCCGGGACTCTGGTGCCCTTCGCCTTTTACGCCCATCCGGTCAATGAGCGTCTGGCCTTCGGCTTCGGGGTCTATGCCCCCTTCGGCTCCAAGACCGATTATGAAGGTGACTTCCAGGGGCGCTATTTCGGTAACTACACCGAGCTGACGGTCATCAGCGCCCAGCCTACGGTCTCCTACCGCTTCAATGACCAGTTGGCGGTGGGTGCCGGCATCACCTACAACCGCGTTGATGGCGAGCTGCGCCGCCAGCTGCCCTCGGAGCCTGGCTTCAATGCCGCTAACGATATCGATTCGCGGGTCGAGGGTGACGACGACGGCTGGGGCTACAATATCGGCGTCATCTATCAGCCGATTCCCGAGACGACGCTGGGCCTGACCTATCGCTCCAAGGTGGACTACACCCTGACCGGTGACTTTCGCGCCTATGATCCCGCGGGCAATGTGGTGCGTGCCGACGATGCCAATCTGGACCTGAGCACGCCGGAAACCGTGAACTTTTCCATCACTCAAGAGATGACCGATCGCCTGAAGCTGATGGCGGGGGCCTCCTGGGTGCGCTGGAGCCGCTTCGATCAGATCCTGGTCACGGGCAGCCAGGGCGACACCATCACCCAGGAAATCCAGAACTACTCCAACGCCTGGGCCTACTCGCTGGGCGGTGAGTACCAGCTCAATCCGCAGCTCGCGCTGCGTGCCGGTATCACCCTGGACTTCACGCCGACCAACAATGATCGTCGTAGCGTACGGATTCCGTCTGACGACCGCCGCATCTTCTCCATCGGTGCAGGCTGGAGCCCGACCGACGACCTGACCCTGGACTTCGCCTACTCCTACCTGACCGAGCGAGGCACTAGCGTCAGTCAGGAGCGCAGTGACCTCCTGGCAAGTGAAGCGACTGGCGGCGTCCCCGTTGGGGGAGCAAGCTACTCCGCCGACTACAAGAACGAGGCCCACGGCTTCGGCGCCCAGCTGACCTACCGCTTCTAAGTGTCAGCCAGCCAGCGCGATACGGGAACCCGGCCTCGGCCGGGTTTCCTGCGTCTGGGCCCAGGCCGCGGAAGGCGATCGCTGATAGGGGCCGTTTTTATGGTGGGAGCCCGATTTATCGGCGATAGCGGTGCTGCCCGGAAGCCGCTCCGCGGCGGATGCGGGGCGGCGCCAGGTTCGCTACAATGGATGACTTTTCCGAGCCGCCGCGGCCCAGGCGCCATGCCGCGCCGCGGCGGCCGTTTTTCCACCGCAGATTCAGGCGAGCATGCCATGCTGGAAACCAACCCCATCCACAACCTCATCAAGGACCTGTCTGAGCGGACAGACGTCCTGAGGGGGTATCTTTGACTATGCCGAGAAGAAAGACCGGCTAGAGGAAGTCTCCCGGGAGCTCGAGGACCCGGGCGTCTGGAACGATCCGGATTACGCCCAGAAGCTCGGCAAGGAGCGTGCCTCCCTGGAGCTGGTCGTCGAGACCATCGACGAGATGGAGCAGGGCCTGGCCGACAGCCGCGACCTGCTCGAGCTCGCCGAGATGGAGGAGGACGAGGACACCGTCGCCGAGGTGGAGAAGGAGCTGGCGGGCCTGCAGGGCAGCCTCGAGAAGCTCGAGTTCCGCCGCATGTTCTCCGGCGAGATGGACGCCAACAACGCCTACCTGGATATCCAGTCGGGCTCCGGCGGCACCGAGGCCCAGGACTGGGCCAACATGCTGCTGCGCATGTACCTGCGCTGGGCCGAGCATCACGGCTTCAAGGCCGAGATCATCGAGCTCTCTGCCGGCGAGGTGGCGGGTATCAAGTCGGCCACGGTGCATATCCAGGGCGACCACGCCTTCGGCTGGCTGCGCACCGAGACCGGCGTGCACCGCCTGGTGCGCAAGAGCCCGTTCGACTCCGGTGGCCGTCGCCACACCTCCTTCTGCTCGGTGTTCCTGTCGCCGGAGATCGACGACAGCTTCGAGGTGGAGATCAACCCGGCGGACCTGCGCGTCGACACCTACCGCTCCAGCGGCGCCGGCGGCCAGCACGTCAACACCACCGACTCGGCGGTGCGGATCACCCACGAGCCCACCGGCATCGTGGTGGCCTGCCAGAGCCAGCGCAGCCAGCACGCCAACCGCGACTTCGCCATGAAGCAGCTCAAGGCGAAGCTGTGGGAGCACGAGATGGAGAAGCGCAACGCCGCCAAGCAGGAGGCGGAAGACTCCAAGGCCGATATCGGCTGGGGCAGCCAGATCCGCTCCTACGTGCTGGATGACCAGCGCATCAAGGACCTGCGCACCGGCGTGCAGACCAGCAACTGCGACAAGGTGCTGGATGGTGATCTGGACCAGTTTATTGTCGCCAGCCTGAAGCAGGGTCTGTAGTTACCCGTCTGGAACCGCGAAGCGGGGAGGCCTTCGGCCTCCTTTCGCCCGGCAGAGCCGGCCTCCCACCAGGCTCGCGCGGCTATAGCGGCAAGCGTGTCCCAGTTTCCTTATCAAAGATTTCCAACAGGTAGCGAAATGGCCAACGAGAGCCCCTCCCCGCAGAACGATGAGAACCGCCTGATCGCCGAGCGTCGCGCCAAGCTGGCCGCGCGCCGCGAGCAGGCCGCCGAGCGCGGCGAGAGCGCCTTCCCCAACGACTTCCGCCGCGACAGCCACGCCGCCGAGCTGATCGAGGAGCTGGGCGACAAGGAGAAGGAGGAGCTGGAGGCGCTGAACCGCCAGGCCGGCGTGGCCGGACGCATCATGCGCAAGCGCGGCCCCTTCATCGTCATCCAGGACGTCAGCGGCCAGATCCAGCTCTACGTCGACAAGAAGGGCCTGCCCGCCGAGGTGCTCGAGGACATCAAGGGCTGGGATATCGGCGACCTGGTGGCCGCCCGCGGTCCGGTGCACAAGTCCGGCAAGGGCGACCTCTACGTGATGATGGTGGAGGCGAAGCTGCTCACCAAGAGCCTGCGCCCGCTGCCCGACAAGTTCCACGGCCTCACCGATCTCGAGGCGCGCTACCGCCAGCGCTACGTGGACCTGATCATGAATCCGGACTCCCGCCAGGTGTTCGAGACCCGCGCCGGGGTGATCAGCGCCATGCGCCGCTTCTTCGAGGCCCGCGGCTACATGGAGGTGGAGACCCCCATGCTGCAGGCGATCCCCGGCGGTGCCACGGCGCGCCCCTTCAAGACCCACCACAACGCGCTGGATATCGACATGTTCCTGCGCATCGCGCCGGAGCTCTACCTCAAGCGCCTGGTGGTGGGCGGCTTCGAGAAGGTCTTCGAGATCAACCGCAACTTCCGCAACGAAGGCCTCTCCACTCGGCACAACCCCGAGTTCACCATGATCGAGTTCTATCAGGCCTACGCGGACTACCACGACCTGATGGACCTCACCGAGGAGATGCTGCGCAGCATCACCCAGGAGGTGCTGGGCACCACCACCGTGGTCAACACCGTGCGCAACAGCGAGGGTGAGGTGCTCGAGCACTACGAGTACGACTTCGGCAGCCCGCTCAGGCGGATCACCGTCTTCGACTCGATCCTCGAGTACAACCCGGATATCCACGCCGAGGCGCTGGCCGACGAGTCCGCCGCCCGCCAGATCGCCGAGCGCCTGGACATCGACGTCAAGGATGGCTGGGGCCTGGGCAAGATCCAGATCGAGATCTTCGAGAAGACCGTGGAGCACCGTCTCAAGCAGCCCACCTTCGTGACCGAGTACCCCACCGAGGTGAGCCCGCTGGCGCGGCGCAAGGACGCCAACCCCTTCGTCACCGAGCGCTTCGAGTTCTTCGTGGGCGGCCGCGAGATCGCCAATGGCTTCTCGGAGCTCAACGATGCCGAGGACCAGGCCGAGCGCTTCCGCGAGCAGGTGGCGGAGAAGGAGGCCGGCGACGACGAGGCGATGTACTACGACGCCGACTATGTGCGTGCGCTCGAATATGGCCTGCCGCCCACCGCCGGCGAGGGCATCGGCATCGACCGCCTGGTGATGCTGCTGACCGACAGCGCCTCGATCCGCGATGTGCTGCTGTTCCCGGCCATGCGCCCCGAGGTGGAGTGAGGGGGCGGGAAGCATTGGTAAACCCCGCGGCCAGCGCCCATAATGGTCGTCGTTTCGACGTCGAGGAGACCGCCATGAAACTGCTCAACCGCTCTGCCCTGAGCGTCCGCCCGACCCAGCACTTCGTGGATTGGATCAACGGGCTCGAGCCCACCCTCGGTGACGACGACCTGGCGCTGGCCGACGTCGAGCGCGAAAGCACCGTCTACCTGATCCCGGAGATGGACACCCCGGAGGCCCTGGAGGCCTTCGTGCGCGAGCGCTATCTCGAGATCCTCGAGACCGAGCTGCGCGCCTGGGAAGAGGACGAGCGCCAGTGGCCGGAAACCGTCGACTGGCCGCTCTTCCAGCGCTTTCTGCAGGTGGAGCACAGCTACCTGGCCATCGACCTCGACGACGAGGCGGCACTGGAGATCTCCGAGATCGACGACTCGCTGCTGCTGGACGTCGACCAGGACTAGGCCCAGCCCGAACGCTGGCCCATGGAAACCGGCTTCGGCCGGTTTCTTCGTGTTCAACCCCGACGGAACATGGAATGAGCCGACTCTTCGATACCCGCGAGGGAGATGACGGCCTGCCGGGCCCCGAGCGGCGCCTGGCGGTGCTGGCGCTGATCCTCGGGACCCTGATGGCGGTGGTGGATACCACCATGATCAATATCGCGCTGCCCTCCATCGCGGCGAGTCTCGAGGTGCCCGCCTCCCGGGCGGTGTGGGTCACCAACCTCTTCCAGATCAGCTGCGCCGCCTTCCTGCTGGTGTTTGCCGCCTTGAGCCAGCTGCTCAGCCGCCGACGCATCTACGTGGCCGGGGTCGGCGTCTTCACCCTGGCCTCCCTGGGGGCGGCGCTCTCGGCGAGCCTGGAGAGCCTGCTGCTCTTCCGGGCCCTGCAGGGGCTGGGGGCGGCGGCCATGCTCTCCATCGGCCCCTCCATCTACCGGCAGGTCTTTCCCTCGCGGCTGCTGGGCAGCGCCCTGGGGCTCTCCGCCCTGGTGGTGGCCGGCGGCTATGCGGCGGGGCCGGCGGTCGGCGGGGTGCTGCTCTCGGTGGCCGACTGGCCCTGGCTCTTCGCGCTGCACCTGCCCCTGGGGGCGGTGGCCCTGGTGCTGGCCTGGCGGGCGCTGCCCCGGGAGGCGCGCCGCGAGGGGGGCTTCGACTGGGCCGGCGCGCTCTTCTCGGTGGCCATGCTGTGCGGCTTCTTCCTGGCCATGGACGGGGTCGGCCACGGCATGCCGGCATGGCAGGTGGCGGCCTGGCTGGGGGTGAGCCTGGCGGCCGCCACGCTCTTCCTGGGCCGCCAGCGTCGCGCCCCCCATCCGCTGATGCCGCTGGATATCTTCCGGGAGCCGCGCTTCAGCCTGGCGCTGGTGGCCCAGGGCACCGCCTTCGTGGGCCAGGGGCTGGCCTTCGTGGCGCTCTCCTTCCTGTTCCAGCAGGAGATGGGCTTTACTCCGCTGGAGACCGCCTGGCTCTTCACCCCCTGGCCCCTGGCCATCATGCTGGTGGGGCCCCGGGCCGGGCGCCTGGCCGACCGGCTCAACCCCAGCCTGCTCTCCAGCGCCGGGCTCGGCCTGCTGCTTCTGGGGCTGGCCCTGCTGGCGCGGCTCGGCGCCGAGGCGTCGGTGGTCGACGTGCTGTGGCGTATGCTGCTGTGCGGGGTCGGCTTCGGGCTCTTCCAGCCCCCCAACAACCGTGAGCTGATGGGCACGGTGCCCCGGGAGCGCAGCGCCAACGCCTCCGGGGTGATGAGCACCTCGCGCACCGTGGGGCAGTCGTTCGGGGTGGCTCTGGTGGGCGCCTTCCTGGCCACCGGCATGCCGATCCAGGCGACCCTCTGGCTGGGCGCCTTCTTCACCCTGCTGGCGCTGGGTGCCAGCCTGGCCCGGGTGCCGATGGCCGGCGCCGCCCAGCGCCATGCCCGGGAGGCAGCGGCGCGTGAGGCAGCAGCGGCGCGTGAGTGAGTCGCATCGTTCCTGCTCGACAGAGCGAGTACAATGGATCCTCCACTTCATCACCCGGAAGCCGACATGCGCATACAGGCCACCATCGAAGAGAAGCTTCAGGCCCTCGAGCCCGCCTATCTGGCGGTGGAGAACGAGAGCCATCGGCACGCCGTGCCGCCCAACTCCGAGACCCATTTCAAGGTGACGCTGGTCTCCACGCGCTTTGAGGGGCTGATGCCCGTCAAGCGCCACCAGCAGATCTACGCCGTGCTGGCCGATGAGCTCTCAGGGCCGGTCCACGCCCTGGCGCTGCATCTCTACACCCCGAGCGAGTGGGAAGCGAGCGGTCAGCGCCGCCCCGACTCCCCGGACTGTCAGGGCGCCAACAAGTCGTGACCACCGGGCCTCAGCGGCTGCAGTATCTGGAGGCCATGGGCCTGACCGCTTGGGTGGCGCGCTATGCGCTGCCCAATGCGCGCCCGACCCCGGCCTGCGACTGGGAGCTGCCCGAAGCGCCCGCCGCGGAAGCGCCGGGCGAGCGGCTGCATGCGCTGCTGGAGGAGGCCCGTGAGGCTCCGGCCCCGGCGCCCGCCGAGGCGGAGCCGCCCCGGGCCGCACGCCAGGCGCGGCCCGGCATGGCCCGCGCCCTGCTGGGCGAGGCGCCGGTGGACAAGACCGCGGTGGCGCCCGAGCCTGCCGCACCAGAAGCCCAGGCGTCCGGTGAGGCGCTGCGCTTCGCCTTCCAGGTGGCCTGCCTGGAGGGGCGCTGGCTGCTGGTCCTGGCCGGCGAGCGGGCCCCCGAGCCCGTGGAGCTCAAGCTGCTGGCCAACCTGCTGCGCGCCGCGGGCATCGCGGCGCCGCTGCCGGTGTTTCAGCCCTTTCGCTGGCCGCTCCAGGAGGGGCTGGCGGTCCATGAGCCCCGAGAGGAGGCCCGGGAGGGCCTCAGAGCCTTTATCGACGGCACGCGACGGCGCGGCTGGTCGCCCGAGCGCCTGCTGCTGTTCGGCAGCGAGCCGGCGCTGGACGAGGTGCTCGGCCTGGAAGGCGAGCGCTGCCTGCTGCTGGAGCTCCCCGCCTGGCGGGGGCCGGCGCTGGGCGAGCTGGCAGAGAGCGCCGCGGCCAAGCGCGAGCTGCTGCCTCGGCTGCTGGACCTTGGGGAGGCGTGGCGCGAGGCGGCGGAGGAGGCGCCGGATGAAGGCTAGTCCGAGCGGGAAGAGGCCGATGCTGGTGCGCCTGACCGAGGCCGACCTGCCCGCCCTGGTGGCGCTGGAGGAGGCCCAGGGCTGGCCCATGGGCGGCTCCGAGTCTTCGCTTGGGGCGGCCCTGGCGGACCCTGCCGCGGCGGTCTTCGGCCTGATGGAGCGCAATGCGCCGGTGGAGCAGGGTGGGCTGGTGGGCTATGCGGTGGCGGCCCGGCTCCCCTTCGAGGCGGAGCTGCAGGCGCTTTTGGTGAGCGAGGTCCGGCGCGGCCAGGGGCTTGCCCTGAAGCTGCTGGCGGCGGTGGTTGATCAGGCCCGGGGCTGGGGCAGCGAGCGGCTGCTGCTGGAGGTGCGGGCGGGAAATGCGGCCGCCATCGCCCTCTATCGCCGTGGGGGCTTTCAGGAGGACGGCCGGCGTCGCGGTTACTATCCGCCGCTGCCGGGCACCGGCCAATCGCCGGAAACGACGCCGCCCCGACAGGGCGGGGCGGCGGCTGGCGCGCGAGAAGATGCGCTGCTGATGTCGCTGGCGCTGGCGGCGGGCGCCGCCGGCGACTGAGCCGGCTCAGGCCGTTTCGGTGGACTCGATCTCGTCGAGCTTGCCGAGCACGGCGGTCAGGCGGCGCTCCCACTCTTCGCGCTCCTGCTTCAGGCGGGCGTTTTCCTCACGCAGTTCCTCGGCTTCCATCTTCAGCAGTTCCAGGGCCTCCACGGCACTGGTGACCTTCTGTTCGAGCCGGTTGAAGAGTTCGATGCTCATATACTTCTCCTGATGTCCTTCTGGAAGGGGCCTGCTGGAAAGCTCCCCGAGGCCGAGCCTGTATTTGGTGGATGACTGGGCAGCAGCGTAACGCCGCGCTTCGGCCTCAGCAAGCATCGTCTTGCTGCGACGCTCAAGGTTGTTGAGCTGCCGCCCGCCGGTAGAGCCGCCCGTGGCTGTCGCCGGCGCGCACCTCCCGATGGAGCTGCCAGTTGGCCGGCACCTCGGGGGCGAGCTCCGCCTCGGTCTCCAGGTAGATCCAGGCGTTCTCATCCAGCCAGCCCGCCTCCAGGGCCGCACAGCAGGGCGCGGCGAGCCCCATGCGGAAGGGGGGGTCGAGAAACACCAGGGAGCAGGGCGCGGCGGGGCCGGCGAGGAAGCTGGCGGCATCGGCGCCGACCACTCGAGCCTGGGTGTCGGCGCCCAGGGTGGCCAGGTTCTCGCGAAGCTGTGCGGCCACCCGGGCATCGCGCTCCACGAAGGTGGCCTCCCGGGCGCCCCGGGAGAGCGCCTCCAGGCCCAGCGCCCCGGTGCCGGCAAAGAGGTCCAGCACCCGGGCGCCGGGCAGGGCGGCGGTCAGCCAGTTGAAGAGGGTCTCCCGCACCCGGTCCGGGGTGGGGCGCAGGCCGGGGCTGTCGAGCACCGGCAGCAGGCGGCGGCGGTAGTCGCCGCCGATGATCCGCAGGCGGCCGGCGTCCCGGCGGCCGTGGCTCTGGCGGCCGGCGCTCTTGCTGCCGGGCCGGCCGTCGCCGGCGGGCCTGCCGGAGCGGCGGGGGCGTGGTGGGCGTCGTGTCATGGCGGGGATTGTACCCGGCGGCTTATCCACAGTCATGGTGGGCGGTGGTAGGATGTGGCGATTCGTTTATTCGCAAGGCTGATTCTGTCCATGTTCGGTTTTTTCAAGCGCAAGAAGAAGCAGCAGGAACAAGAGGCGACCCGCCAGGAGCAGGAGCGTCAGGAGGAGGCTGTTGAATCCGCCGAGGGGGAGGAGACCGCTGAGCCGGAGGGGCGCTCCGAGCCGCCGGCGCCCGAGGCGGCCCGCGATACGGCCCCGGCACCCGAGCCAGAACCTGAGCCGCAGCCCGAGCTCGAACCCGAGCCCGAGCCGAAACCCGAGCCGCAGCCCGAGCCGAAACCCGAGCCTGAGCCCGAGCCCGAGCCCGAGCCTGAGCCCGAGCCCGAGCCTGAACCCGAACCCGAGCCTGAGCCCGAGCCGGAGCCGCAGCCCGAGCCTGAGCCTGAACCCGAACCCGAGCCTGAACCCGAGCCGGAGCCTGAACCCGAGCCCGAACCCGAGCCCGAGCCTGAACCCGAGCCGGAACCCGAGCCCGAGCCGGCGCCTGTTCCCGCTCCCGCTCCCGCCGCGCTGCAGGAGAAGCCCCAGGCCGGGGAGAAGAAGGGCTGGTTCGCGCGCATCAAGGCCGGCCTCGGCAAGACCCGCGCCAATCTGACCGACGGCCTGGCGGATCTCTTCCTCGGCAAGAAGCAGATCGACGACGACCTGATGGAGGACCTCGAGACCCAGCTGCTGCTGGCGGACGTGGGCATCGAGGCCACCACCGAGATCATCGACCGCCTGGCCGCTCGAGTCTCCCGCAAGGAGCTCCAGGACAGCGAGGCGCTCTACCGCGCCCTCCAGGAGGAGCTGGCCGACCTCCTCGAGCCGGTGAGCGCGCCCCTGACCCTGCCGCCCAAGGGGGAGGGCCCCTTCGTGATCCTGGTGGTGGGGGTCAACGGGGTGGGCAAGACCACTACCATCGGCAAGCTGACCCAGCGCTTCCAGCGCGAGGGGCGCAGCGTGATGCTGGCCGCCGGCGATACCTTCCGCGCCGCCGCGGTGGAGCAGCTCAAGGTATGGGGGGAGCGCAACCAGGTACCGGTGATCGCCCAGCACACCGGCGCCGACAGCGCCTCGGTGATCTTCGACGCCGTGGCCGCCGCCAAGGCGCGGGGCGTCGATGTGCTGATTGCCGATACCGCCGGTCGCCTGCACAACAAGGCCCACCTGATGGAGGAACTCAAGAAGGTCCATCGGGTGATGGGCAAGGTGGACGCCACCGCCCCCCACGAGGTGATGCTGGTACTCGACGCCGGCACCGGCCAGAACGCCCTCTCCCAGGCCAGCACCTTCAACGAGGCGGTGCCGATCACCGGGATTACCCTGACCAAGCTCGACGGTACCGCCAAGGGCGGCATCATCTTCGCCCTGGCCAAGCAGCTTGGCACGCCGATCCGTTTCATCGGGGTCGGTGAGACCCTGGACGACCTGCGCCCCTTCGCGGCTCACGACTTCGTCGACGCCCTCTTCGACCGTGACGGGAACGACGCCGAGAAATGATCGTCTTCGAGCACGTGGGCAAGCGCTACGGCGGGCGCTTCGAGGCGCTCGCCAACCTTGATTTTCGCGTGCGCCGCGGCGAGATGGTCTTCCTGACCGGCCACTCCGGTGCCGGCAAGAGCTCCCTGCTGCGGCTGATCATGCGCCTGGAGCGCCCCAGCCGGGGGCGTATCCTGGTGGCGGGGCACGATATCGGCCGGCTCCACCCCAGCCAGGTGCCCTTCTACCGGCGCCAGATCGGCGTGGTCTTCCAGGACCACCAGCTGCTCCACGACCGCTCGATCTTCCATAACGTGGCGCTGCCCCTGGAGATCCAGGGCGTTGAGCCCCGGGAGGCGGCGCGCCGGGTGCGGGCGGCGCTGGACAAGGTGGGGCTGCTCTATCGGGAGAAGGCGTTGCCCATCGAGCTCTCCGGCGGCGAGCAGCAGCGGGTGGGCATCGCCCGGGCGGTGGTCAACAAGCCGGCTCTGCTGCTGGCCGACGAGCCCACCGGCAACCTCGACCCCCAGCTCTCCGCCGACATCATGGGGCTCTTCGAGGACTTCAACCGCATCGGCACCACGGTGATGATCGCCAGCCACGACCTGGCGCTGATCGCCCGGCTGCGCCACCGCATCCTGCGCCTGCGCGACGGGCGCCTGGTGGCCGATCAGGAGGCCGCATGAGTCGCCGTCCCGAGGCGCCGCCCCGCGGGGCCCGCACCCACCGTACCCGCTCCTCCAGCCGCTTTCGCGGCTGGCTGCGCCACCATCGGGCCATGGCCCTGGACAGCAGCTGGCGCCTGCTGCGCGCCCCCTTCGACAGCCTGGTCACCATGCTGGCCATCGCCATCGCCCTGGTGCTGCCGGCGGCGCTCTGGCTGACCCTGGACAGTGCCCGGCTGCTCGACAGCGAGCTGACCGAGAGCGCGACCCTGACCGTCTACCTGGAGCATCGGGTGGACGAGGCCCAGGCCGCGCGCATCGAGGAGGCGCTGGCTGCCCGGGAGGGGGTGGCGCGCACCCGGCTGATCACCGCCGCCGAGGGCATGGCGGAGTTCCAGCACTCCCTGGGGCTGGCCGATGCTCTGGGGCGACTGGAGGAGAATCCGCTGCCGGCAAGCGTGGTGGTGAGCCCCGCGGACCCGGCGCCTGCGGCGGTGCGTGCCCTGGCCGCCGAGCTCGAGTCGGTGACGGGGGTCGATGAGGTGCGCCTGGACCTGGCCTGGATCGAGCGGCTGCGCCACCTGGCTGAGCTGGGGCGGCGGGTCGCCCTGGCGCTGGGGGTGCTGTTCGGTGGCGGGGTGCTGCTGGTGGTGGGCAATACCATTCGCCTGGCGGTGGAGAACCGCCGGCGGGAGATCGAGGTGGTGACCCTGATCGGGGCCACCCACGCCTTCGTGCGCCGCCCCTTCCTCTACAGCGGGGCCTGGTACGGGCTGGGCGGCGGCCTCATGGCCTGGGGGCTGCTGACGCTTGGCAGCGAGTGGCTGGCCGCGCCGGTCGCGGCCCTGGCGGCCAGCTACGGGGCGAGCTTCAGCCTGCCCCAGCTTGGGGCGGTCGGTTCCGTGACCCTGGTAGGCTGTAGTATACTGCTTGGCTGGTTGGGCGCCTGGATCGCCGTCAGCCGCCACCTCGCCCAGGTCAAGCCGCGTTAGCGGCACGAGGCGAGAGCAGGGCCTGCGAGCAGACCGCCGTCCGCATGGGATTCACGGGCTATCCCGTGATTTCATGGAACTTTTTCCGGTTTCTGGCATCATAGGCAAGCGTATGCCAATGGATTCCTGGGCTAACGAGGAGACATCCTGCACATGAGCACCAGTCTTCTTCCGGTGGGCCAACTCTCCCCGGGGCACGACCTCAACGGGTACCTTCAGGCGGTGGGCAGCATCCCGATGCTGACCGCCGAGGAGGAGAGCGAGCTGGCCTATCGCCTGCACGACGAGGGCGACCTGGAGGCGGCTCGCCGCCTGGTCCTGTCGCACCTGCGTTTCGTCGTGCATATCGCTCGCAGCTACTCCGGCTACGGCCTGCCCCAGGCGGACCTGATCCAGGAGGGCAATATCGGCCTGATGAAGGCGGTCAAGCGCTTCGACCCCAACCAGGGGGTGCGCCTGGTCTCCTTCGCCGTGCACTGGATCAAGGCCGAGATCCACGAGTTCGTGCTGCGCAACTGGCGCATCGTCAAGGTCGCCACCACCAAGGCCCAGCGCAAGCTCTTCTTCAACCTGCGCAGCGCCAAGAAGCGCCTCGCCTGGCTGAACAGCGACGAGGTCGACGCCATCGCCAAGGATCTCGACGTCAAGCCCGAGGTGGTGCGCGAGATGGAAGGCCGCCTCTCCGCCCATGACGCCGGCTTCGACGCGGCGCCGAACGAGGACGAGGAGAGCAGCTGGCAGGCGCCGGTGCACTTCCTCGATGACGCCTCCGCCGACCCGGCCACCCAGCTCGAGGAGAGTGACTGGGAAGATGATGCCACCCGCCGCCTGCAGCTGGCCATGGCGGCCCTGGACGAGCGCTCCCGAGACATTCTCCAGCGCCGCTGGCTGGCCGAGGAGAAGGCGACCCTGCATGAGCTGGCCGACGTCTACGGCGTCTCCGCCGAGCGCATCCGCCAGCTCGAGAAGAACGCCATGAAGAAGATCCGCCAGCAGATCGGTGACGCCCTGGTGGCGTAAGGCCTCCATCGCCGATAAATCGGGCTCCTACGGCGTTCTGTCGCCCCCCACGGCGTTCTGCCGACCTCCTGTAGGAGCGCAGATTCTGCGCGATGGAGGCCGCAGGCCTCCCGCGGTGCCAGCCACCGTGGGTGGCGCCGCCAAATCGCCGATAAATCGGGCTCCCACGGCCTTCTGCCGACCTTCCCTCACGGCGTTCTGTCGCCCCCCACGGCGTTCTGTCGCCCTGCTGTAGGAGCGCAGATTCTGCGCGATCTGGAAGCGAAGAGCCCCGTCGGATGAGAGTCCGGCGGGGCTCTGGCGTTTATCGCCGATAGATCGGGCGCCTGCGACGTTTCTGCAATCCGGTTCCGGCTACGCCGTCTGCGGCGCCTCCCTGAGCAGCTGCGTCGAGAGCAGCGCCCACTGGTCCTCCCAGTGCTCGGTGGGGCGGCGCTGGAAGTCGCTTCTCACGTACTGGCTGATGCGCCCCTCGGCGGCGGCCAGCAGCAGGTTGGCGGCGGCGGGGGCGGGCAGGCTGGGGCGGCGCCCCTCGCGGAGCTCGGCCTCGCGCAGGATCTGCTTGAGCTGGGTCTCGAGCCGTTCGAAGAGCTGGTGGATGCGCACCCGCAGCCGCGCCGTTTCGCCGGTGAGAACGCCGCCGTCGAGCAGCCGGGAGAGCCCCGGGTTCTTCTCGGCGAAGGCGAGCAGCAGGGTGAGCAGCGCCCCGCAGCGGGGCAGCGCCTCGGGGCTCTCCTCCAGGATGCGGGTGATCCGCGCGAAGAGCGTCTCCTCGATGAACTCGATGAGCCCCTCGAACATGCGCGCCTTGCTGGGAAAGTGGCGGTAGAGGGCGGCCTCGGAGACGCCGACCTGCTTCGCCAGGGCGGCGATGGTGATGCGCTTGCCGCTGTCCTCCTCCAGCATCAGGGCCAGCGCCTGCAGGATCTGCTCGCGACGGCTGGGGGGTGGGGTTGCCTGCGTCATAGTGTTCTTTTCTTTTCTAATGGTCGACCCATGCTAGTCGGGTGCCCGCCGCGACGCAAAGGCCGCAGCGGGAGGCGTCAGCCCTGCTGGCTGGCGTCGGTGATCAGGGTGCCCACCCCGGCGTTGGTGAAGATCTCCAGCAGGGTGGCGTGGGGGACCCGGCCGTCGATGATATGGGCGCTCTTCACGCCGCCCTTCACCGCCTCCAGGGCGCAGCGGATCTTGGGCAGCATGCCGCCGTGGATGGTGCCGTCGGCGATGAGCTCGTCCACCTGGGCGGTGGTCAGCCCGGTCAGCACCTCGCCCTCGGCGTTCATCAGGCCGGCCACGTTGGTCAGCAGCATCAGCTTCTCGGCACAGAGGGCCTCGGCCACCTTGCCGGCCACCAGGTCGGCGTTGATGTTGTAGCTGTGGCCCTCGGCATCCACGCCGATGGGGGCGATCACCGGAATGAAGTCGCGCTCGGCGAGCATCTCGATCAGGTCGGTGGAGATATGCTCCACCTCGCCCACGTGGCCGATGTCGATGATCTCGGGAACGGTCATCTCCGGGGTCTGGTGCTCCACCTTGAGCTGGCGGGCGCGGATCTGGCTGCCGTCCTTGCCGGTGAGGCCGATCGCCTTGCCGCCGCACTGGTTGATCAGGTTGACGATGCCCTTGTTGACCAGGCCGCCCAGCACCATCTCCACCACGTCCATGGTCTCGGCGTCGGTCACCCGCATGCCGTTGACGAAGCGCGACTCGATGTTGAGCTTCTTGAGCAGGTCGCCGATCTGCGGGCCGCCGCCGTGCACCACCACCGGGTTGATGCCTACCTCCTTCATCAGCACGATGTTGCGCGCGAAGGAGTCGATCAGGGTGTCCTCGGTCATGGCGTTGCCGCCGTACTTCACCACCACGGTCTTGCCGGTGAAGCGCTGGATATAGGGCAGCGCCTCGGAGAGTACCTCTACCACCAGGCGGGGGTCGCGGGTCTGTTCGGTCATGTCCATCCTTCCTTGTGTTCTGTCCAGCTAGTGTGGGGCTACAGCGCCAGATCCAGCTCCGGCGCTACCTTGGCCAGGGCGGCGGCGAACTGCGCCTTGATGCGTTCGAGTGCCGCCTCGCTCTTGCCCTCGAAGCGCAGCACCAGCACCGGCGTGGTGTTGGAGGCGCGGCACAGGCCCCAGCCGTCCGGGTAGTCGACGCGGATGCCGTCCAGGGTGGTCTTCACCCCCTCCTCGCCGAAGTCGCCCTCCCGGGCCAGGCGGGCCACCAGGTCGAACTTGGTCTCGTCGGTGACGGTGACGTTGATCTCCGGGGTGCCGAGGTCCTGGGGGTAGCGGTCGAAGAAGGCGTCGGCGTCCTCCTCCTGGCGGGAAAGGATCTCCAGCAGGCGGGCGGCACCGTAGAGGCCGTCGTCGAAGCCGTACCAGCGCTCCTTGAAGAAGATATGCCCGCTCATCTCGCCGGCCAACTGCGCGCCGGTCTCCTTCATGCGCGCCTTGATCAGGGAGTGGCCGGTGCGCCACATCTCCGGCTCGCCGCCGGCCTCATCGATCACCCGAGCCAGGTTGCCGGTGCACTTGACGTCGAAGATCACCTTGGCGCCCGGGTTGCGCTCGAGCATGTCCTCGGCGAAGGCCATCATCAGGTGGTCGGGGTAGATCATCCGGCCGGCGGGGGTGATCACCCCCAGGCGGTCGCCGTCGCCGTCGAAGGCCAGGCCGATATCGGCGCCGCTCTCCTGCACCACCCGGATCAGGTCCTGGAGGTTCTCCGGCTTGCCCGGGTCCGGGTGGTGGTTGGGGAAGGTGCCGTCGATCTCGGCGAAGAGCGGGAGCGTCTCGACGCCGAGCTTCTCGATCAGCTGCGGGCCCAGCTCGCCGGCCACGCCGTTGCCGCAGTCCACCACCGCCTTGAGGGGACGGGCCAGGCGCACGTCGGCCAGTATCCGCGCCAGGTAGGCGCTGCGCACGTCCACCTCGCGCACGCTGCCGGCGCCCTCGGCCAGGTCGCCCGTGGTGATGCGGGTGTGCAGGGCGGTGATCGCCTCGCCGGAGAGGGTCTCGCCGCCGAGCACGATCTTGAAGCCGTTGTAGTCCGGCGGGTTGTGGCTGCCGGTCACCATGACGCCGGAGGCGGTGCCGTCCAGGGCGTGGGTGGCGAAGTAGAGCACCGGCGTGGGCACCATGCCGACGTCGATGACGTCGCGGCCGGCGGCGGTCAGGCCGCGCACCAGGGCATCCTTGAGGCGGGGGCCCGAGAGGCGGCCGTCCCGGGCCACCACCACGGTAGACTCGCCTCGGGCGGCGGCCTCGCTGCCGATGGCGCGGCCGATCGCCTCGACGCTCGCTTCGGTGAGGGTGTCGTCGACGATGCCGCGGATATCGTAGGCGCGGAAGATGGAGGCGGGAACGGTCTGGCGTTCGGCTGTCATGGGGTGTCCTTTCCTTGTCCTTGTAGCGTCAGAGGCGTCAGTGGCGGCCGGAGCTGCCGAAGCCGCCGGCGCCGCGGAGGCTGGTGTCGAAGTCGTCGACCACCTCGAGCTCGGCCTGCATCACCGGGACCAGCACGTACTGGGCGAGGCGTTCGAAGGGCTCGAGGGTGAAGTCGCGCTGGCCGCGGTTCCACACCGAGATCATCAGCTCGCCCTGGTAGTCGGAGTCGATCAGGCCGACCAGGTTGCCGAGCACGATGCCGTGCTTGTGGCCCAGCCCCGAGCGGGGCAGGATCATGCCGGCGAGGCCGGGGTCGGCGATATGGATGGCGAGCCCGGTGCGCACCAGCTCGCACTGGCCGGGGGCCAGGGTGAGGGGGGCGTCGAGCAGGGCGCGCAGGTCCATGCCGGCGGAGCCGTCGGTGGCGTAGCGGGGCAGGTGGTCGCGCAGGCGCTCGTCGAGGAGCTTCACGGCCAGGCGCGGCTTGGTGTCGGGTCGGGGCATCGGTCTTCCTGCTGGGTATGCCTGAGAGAGGGGCTGGATGAGTCGGGGCTGACGCAGGCCGGCCCGCGGGGCCGCCTGCGTCGCTCTGGGCCTTCAGCGGCTCGGCGGCCGGGCCAGGCAGGCCAGCGCCCGGCGGATCACGGCGCCGGCCATCTCGCGCTTGGGCTGGGGGTCGAGGCTCTCCTGATCGACCCCGCCGTCGCCGCTGCGCCACAGCAGCAGGGCGGCGTTGTGGTCGCTGCCGAAGCCGAGCCCCTCCCGGGAGACGTCGTTGGCGACGATCATGTCGAGCCCCTTGCGAGCCAGCTTGTCCCTGGCGTAGGTGGCGAGGTCTCGGGTCTCGGCGGCAAAGCCCACCACCAGGGGGCGGTGCTCCGTCGGCAGGGCGGCCACGGCGGCGATGATGTCGGGGTTCTTCACCAGGCGCAGCACGAGCTCCTCCTCGCCCTCCACCTTCTTGATCTTGTGCTCGGCGGCGCTCTCGGCGCGGTAATCGGCCACGGCGGCGCAGCCGATAAAGAGGTCGCTTTCGGGCGCCAGGCGCTGGGCCGCCTCGTGCATCTCCACGGCCGTCTCCACCTCGAGGCGCTCGACCCCCGCCGGGCAGGGCAGGCTGACCGGGCCGCTGATCAGGGTGACCCGGGCGCCCAGTTCGGCGGCGGCCTCGGCCAGGGCGTAGCCCATCTTGCCGGAGCTGTGGTTGGAGAGGTAGCGCACCGGGTCCAGGGGCTCCCGGGTCGGGCCGGCGGTAATGGTCACGGCCAGGCCCGCGGCTTCGGGCGCCTGGAAGAGCGCCAGCAGGGCCTCGAGGATCGCCTCGGGCTCCAGCATGCGGCCCGGGCCCACGTCGCCGCAGGCCTGGTCGCCGCTCGCAGGCCCCAAAAGGCGCCAGCCATCCTCGGCGAGGCGGGCCGCGTTGCGCTGCGTCGCCGGGTGGGACCACATGGCCTGGTTCATGGCCGGCGCCATCACCTTCCTCGACTGGCTGGCCAGGCAGAGGGTGGTGAGCAGGTCGTCGGCCATGCCGGCGGCCAGCCGCGCCATCAGGTCGGCGGTGGCCGGGGCGATCAGGATGGTATCGGCCCAGCGGGCGAGCTCGATATGCCCCATGCCGGCCTCGGCCTCGGGGTCGAGCAGGGAGGTGCGTACCGGCTCGCCGGTCAGCGCCTGCAGGGTGAGCGGGGTAATAAAGGCCTGAGCACCCTCGGTCATCACCACGCGCACCTCGCAGCCGGCCTGCTTGAGCAGGCGGGCGAGCATGGCGCTCTTGTAGGCGGCGATGCCGGCGCTGATGCCGAGCAGCACCTTGTGGCCGGGGCGTGACGAGGCGGGAAGCGATGACATGGGCGTTGTCCGGAGCGCGATTGTCAGCCGCCTACCTTACCACTGGCGTCCAGCCTTGCGTAGCGCAGGCACCCTGCGAGCCGCCAGCGGCTACACTGGTCAACAGACGGGTGGCGGAGCAGGGAGCCGAAGATGTCGATCAGGGACTGGCCGGAGGGGGAGCGCCCCCGGGAGAAGCTGCTGGCGCTGGGGCCGGAGGTGCTGTCGGATGCGGAGCTGCTGGCGATCTTCCTGCGGGTGGGGGTTCAGGGGCGCTCGGCGGTGGATCTCGCCCGGGACCTGCTGCTGGAGTTCGGCGGGCTGCGCCAGCTGCTGGAGGCCGACCGCGAGCGCTTCTGCGCCGCCCGGGGCATGGGCAGCGCCAAGTACGTTCAGCTCCAGGCGACTCTGGAGCTCTCCCGGCGCCACCTGGCGAGCCAGCTGGCCCGGGGCGAGGCGCTCACCTCGCCGACCCTGGTGCGCCGCTACCTGGCCGCCCAGCTGCGCCACCTGGGCCACGAGGAGTTCGCCGCCCTCTTCCTCGACAGCCAGCATCGGGTGATCCGCTACGAGTCGCTGTTTCGGGGCACCCTGGACAGCGCCTCGGTCTACCCCCGGGAGGTGGCCCGCCGTGCCCTGGAGCTGGGGGCCGGGGCGATCATCTTCGCCCATAACCACCCCTCCGGGGTGGCCGAGCCCTCGGACGCCGACCGGCGCATCACCGATCGGCTGCGCGAGGCGCTGGGGCTCTTCGAGATCCGGGTGCTGGATCACTTCGTGGTGGGGGATGGCGAGGTGGTCTCCTTCGCCGAGCGGGGGTGGCTGTAAGCCCGGAGCTATCGAAGATGGCAGCCCGGCTCAAGGCTTCTCCGGCGACAGGCCCTCGAGGGGGCGCTACGAGTACTTCCTTGTAGGCTACCTCGGCCGTCCCTGGTCCTCGGACCCCCTCTCGGACCTATCCCCGGCGCCTTTCGCTTTCCCCCTCGGAGCAGCTGCGATAGCCCCGGATTTCAGTCGGGGACTATGGTGCTTTATTGGGCGCTTTGGTAGAATGCGTGCCCGGCTGCGCTCGGCTCCTGGGTTTGACGTCGATCTGACTCCCGGGAATCAGGGTCGCAAGCATGCTCTCCGCCACCGGCTGACGCTGTGCGCCAAGCCCCATGCGCCACGCCCCTGTTGCGGCGCCATACTACGCCCCCTGTTGGGTCCTGCTGGATCTCCGCTTCACGCTTGCCCGGCGAGGCGGTCTCTGGTATAAAGTGCAGCCTTTGAATTCCCTTGGGTCAAATTTCACGGGATCTCCCGGTTTGCCCGACAGGTTTTGAACACTCAGGGTTCGATCGCTGCGGCCATCGAACACCTGGCCAGCGGTTGGAGGCTCCAATGTCAAAAGTATGTCAGGTTACCGGCAAGCGCCCGGTGACTGGTAACAACGTTTCACACTCCCAGCGCAAGACCCGCCGTCGGTTCCTGCCGAACCTGCACACCCATCGTTTCTGGGTCGAGTCCGAGAATCGCTTCGTCAAGCTGCGCGTCTCCTCCAAGGGCATGCGCATCATCGACAAGAAGGGCATCGAAGCGGTGCTCAGCGACCTCCGCAAGCGCGGCGACGCCGTCTAAGCGATATCCATTCAGGGAGCAGCAGTCATGCGTGACAAGATCAAGCTGGTGTCCAGTGCCGGTACCGGCCACTTCTACACCACCGACAAGAACAAGCGGAACACCCCGGACAAGCTCGAGTTCAAGAAGTTTGACCCGGTCGTCCGCAAGCACGTGATGTACAAGGAAGCCAAGATCAAGTAAGTCTTGGTCGTCTTCCGCAGGTGTTCTACCTGTCCTTCTGAACCCGGCTGCCTGGTCAGCCGGGTTCAGGCGTTTGTAGACCGCCTCCGCCAGAGCCCTTCGCAACAGCCCCGCCCAACGAGCGCCGCCATGCCCGAGCTGCCCGAAGTCGAGACGACCCGCCGCGGTATTGCCCCCCACCTGGAGGGGCGCGAGATCAGTGAAGTGATCGTGCGCCAGCCGCGCCTGCGCGTGCCGGTGCCGGGAGACCTGGTGGAGCGCCTGGTGGGCGCGCGTATCGGCGAGCTCGCCCGCCGCGCCAAGTACCTGCTGGTGCCGCTCGCCGGCGGCGACTCAGCTGGTGGTCATCTGGCCGGCGGCACCCTGCTCTGGCACCTGGGCATGTCCGGCAGCCTGCGTATCGCCCGCCTCGGCGAGCTGCCGAAGAAGCACGACCACATCGACCTGGTGCTCGAGGGTGGCGCCATCCTGCGCTACCACGACCCGCGCCGCTTCGGCTTTGTCGACTGGCTGGCCGGCAGCCCCGAGCAGGACCCGCGCCTGGCGCGCCTTGGCCCGGAGCCCCTGTCGGACGCCTTCGACGGCGAGCGCCTGTTCGCGCTCTCCCGCGGTCGCCGGGTGGCGGTAAAGCCCTTCCTGATGGATAACGCCGTGGTGGTGGGGGTGGGCAACATCTACGCCAGCGAGGCGCTCTTCATGGCCGGCATCGACCCGCGCCGCGCCGCCGGGCGCATCAGCCGCGAGCGCTATGACCGCCTGGCCGCCGCCGCCCGGGAAGTGCTGGCCGCGGCCATCACCCAGGGCGGCACCACCCTGCGCGACTTCGTCAGCGGTACCGGCGAGCCGGGCTACTTCAAGCAGCGCCTCAACGTCTACGGCCGTCACGGCGAGCCCTGCCGGCAGTGCGGCGCCGAGCTGCGCCTCGTCACCCTCGGGCAGCGGGCCAGCGTCTACTGCCCCCACTGCCAGATCTGATTTGCGAGAGATTTCCATGACCCTGTCCTCCCTGCGCCTGAAGAAGCACGCCGACCGTCGCCTCAAGGCCGGCCACCTGTGGCTCTACTCCAACGAGATCGACACCGGCGCCACCCCGCTCAAGGGCCTCGAGCCTGGCCAGCAGGTGGTGGTGGAGGCCGCCAACGGCAAGGCGCTGGGGGTGGCCTACGTCAACCCCAACTCGCTGATCTGCGCGCGGCTGGTCTCCCGGGAGCCCAAGCAGGGGCTCGACCGCTCGCTGCTGGTGCACCGGCTCAACCAGGCCCTGGCCCTGCGCCAGCGCCTCTTCGCCGCCCCCTACTACCGCCTGGTGCACGGCGAGGGCGACCTGCTGCCGGGCCTGGTGATCGACCGCTTCGCCGACACCCTGGTGGTGCAGCTCAATACCGCCGGCATGCAGGCGGTGCTGCCCGAGCTGCTCGACGCCCTGGACAAGGTGCTCTCGCCGACCACGGTGGTGCTGCGCAACGACACCAGCGGCCGCCGCCAGGAGGGCCTCGAGCGCTACGTCGAGGTGGTCAAGGGCGAGGTGGCAGACCCGGTGCTGCTGGAGGAGAACGGCGTGCGCTTCGCCGCCCCGGTGCTCGACGGCCAGAAGACCGGCTGGTTCTACGACCACCGCATCAACCGCGCCTGGCTCAACCAGCACGTGGCCGGCAAGCGGGTGCTGGACCTGTTCAGCTACGTGGGCGGCTGGGGCGTGCAGGCCGCCGCCCACGGCGCCAGCGAGGTGCTCTGCGTGGATTCCTCCGCGGCGGCCCTCGAGCGGGTGGCCGAGAACGCCGCACTGAACGGCCTTCACGAGCGGGTGGCGGTGGGCGAGGGCGATGCCTTCGAGGCGCTGGCGGCGCTCAAGGCCGACGGCGAAGAGTTCGACGTGGTGATCCTCGACCCGCCCGCCTTCATCAAGAAGCGCAAGGACATCCCCAACGGCGAGCGGGCCTACGGCAAGCTCAACCGCGAGGCGATGCGCCTGCTGGGCCGCGACGGCCTGCTGCTGTCGGCGTCGTGCTCCATGCACCTGGCGCCGGAGCGGCTGGTGGACGCGGTGCGCGGCGCGGTGCGCCACCAGGATCGCCACGGTCAGATCCTCTTCCAGGGCCACCAGGGACCGGATCACCCGGTGCATCCGGCGATTCCGGAGACCAGCTATCTCAAGGCCCTGGGCGTGCGGGTCTTCCGGGACTGATCATGGTCGGCGACTCGGTGCGCGTCTTCGCCCACTCCAACGCGCTGCTGGTCAGCCATGTGCGCAACCTGCTGGAGGCCGCGGGCATTCCGGGCGAGCTGCGCAACATGACCCTGGGCGGCGGCGCCGGCGAGCTGCCCCTGGGGGAGTGCGAGCCCGAGGTGTGGGTGAAACCCCACAACCGCGAGCGGGCCGAGGCGCTGATTCGCGATGCCCTGTCCGGGGAGAGCGAAGCGCCGGCCTGGCGCTGTCCCGGCTGCGGCGAGTCGCTGGAGGGCGTCTTCGACACCTGCTGGAGCTGCGGGGCGCACCGCCCCTGAGCGCCGAGCCCCTGATGCGAAAGGAGCCTGCCATGGCGTGGGACCTGCCCGACCCCTTCGTGATCGAGCTCGTCGTCGAGCCCTCGGCCATCGACGAGTACGACCATGCCAACAACGCCGAGTACCTGCGCTGGATCGAGCGGGTGAGCTGGGCCCACTCCGACGCCCTGGGGCTGACCCTCGAGCGCTACCGGGAGCTGGATCGCGGCATGGCGGTGCATCGCCACGAGCTGGACTACCTGGCCCCGGCCTTCGAAGGGGACCGCCTGGCCCTGGCCACCTGGATCATCGCCGACGACAGCCGCCTGACCCTGACCCGCCGCTTCCAGCTGGTCCGCCCCGCCGATGGCCGCACCCTGCTCAAGGCCCGCACCCGCTTCGCCTGCATCGAGCTCTCCAGCGGTCGCCCGCGGCGCCTGCCCGAGGAGTACCGGCGAATCTACGGCGAGGCCGCCGTGGTGGAGTGAGCGTGCCGACAGGGCGAGTCGGGCTGTGGTGTAATGGAGGGCCAGGACACGCCAGGCAAAGGAGCCACCATGCAGATCGCCGTTCCCCGTGAGATCAAGACCCACGAGTACCGCGTCGCCTTGACCCCCGCCGGGGCGCGGGAGCTGGTTGGTCGTGGCCATTCGGTCACGGTGCAGGCCGGGGCCGGCGAGGGGGCAGGCTTCGACGATGCCGCCTATGAGGCGGCCGGTGCCCGGGTCGTGGCCGATGCAGCGGCGGTGTGGGAGAGTGCCGAGCTGATCCTCAAGGTCAAGGAGCCCCAGCCCGAGGAGCTTGTGCGCCTGGGCTCCGGCCAGACGCTCTTCACCTACCTGCACCTGGCCGCCGACGAGGCCCTGACCCGGGGGTTGATGGCAAGCGGTGCCACCGCTATTGCCTACGAGACCGTCACCGACCGCCAGGGCGGCCTGCCGCTGCTGGCGCCCATGAGCACCGTGGCCGGGCGCATGGCGATCCAGGCCGGCGCTCACGGCCTGGAGAAGGCCCAGGGCGGTTCCGGCGTGCTGCTGCCCGGGGTGCCCGGGGTGCCGCCGGCCCGGGTCGCGGTGATCGGCGGCGGCGTGGTAGGGGAGAACGCCGCGCGCATGGCGCTGGGCCTGGGCGCCGAGGTGACGGTGCTCGACAAGTCGATACCGCGCCTGGAGGTCCTGGATGACCGCTATCAGGGGCGCATGCGGACGCTCTTCGCCACCGCCGATGCCATCGAGGCGACGGTGCGCGAGTCCGACCTGGTGATCGGCGCGGTGCTGGTGCCCGGGGCCGCCGCTCCCCGGCTGGTGACCCGGGCGATGCTGGCGGAGATGAGGCCCGGCAGCGTGCTGCTCGATGTGGCCATCGACCAGGGGGGCTGTTTCGAGACCAGCCGTCCCACCACCCACGCCGACCCTACCTATGTGGTCGACGGCATCGTCCACTATGGTGTGGCCAACATGCCCGGCGCCGTGGCCCGCACCTCCACCCAGGCGCTCACCAACGCCACCCTGCCGTTCGTGATCGCCCTGGCCGACAAGGGCTGGCGGCAGGCCCTGGCCGACGACCCCCACTTCCTGGCCGGCCTCAACGTGCATGCAGGCCAGGTCGCCTATCGGGCGGTGGCCGAGGCCTTCGGCCTCGAGGCGGCCGAGCCCCAGGCGCTGCTCCGGTCGCCTTGATGGGGAGCGCGCGTTACCATAGCCGCCATTTACGAACAGCAGAGTCCGTTTTCCTCATGAGTGCAGCTTCCGAGAAGACCCGCGTTCTCACCGGCATCACCACCACCGGTACTCCCCACCTGGGCAATTACGTCGGCGCCATCAAGCCCGCCATCGAGGCGAGCCAGGACCCGACCGTGCAGTCCTACTACTTCCTCGCCGACCTACATGCGCTGATCAAGTGCCAGGAGCCCGGGCGCGTCCAGGAGTCGCGCCTGGAGATCGCCGCCACCTGGCTGGCGCTGGGGCTGGATACCGACAACGCCATCTTCTACCAGCAGTCCGATATCCCCGAGATCCCGGAGCTGACCTGGATGCTCTCCTGCGTCTGCGCCAAGGGGCTGATGAACCGCGCCCACGCCTACAAGGCGGCGGTAGCGGAGAACGAGGCCGCCGGCAACCAGGACCCCGACAAGGGCATCACCATGGGCCTGTTCGGCTACCCGGTGCTGATGGCCGCCGATATCCTGATGTTCAACGCCAACCGGGTGCCGGTGGGCCGCGACCAGATCCAGCATATCGAGATGGCCCGGGATATCGCCGGGCGCTTCAACCATCTCTACAAGGGCGACTACTTCACCCAGCCCGAGGCGGTGGTCGACGATAACGTGGCGGTGCTCAACGGCCTGGACGGCCGCAAGATGTCCAAGAGCTACAACAACACCATCCCGCTCTTCGCCCCCGAGAAGAAGCTCCTGAAGCTGGTGCGCAAGATCAAGACCAACTCCCTGGAGCCCGGCGAGCCCAAGGACCCCGAGACCTGCACCCTCTTCCAGATCTACTCCGCCTTCGCCACGGCGGAGGAGACCGCCGCCATGCGCACCGAGTACGAGAACGGCATCGGCTGGGGCGAGGCCAAGAATCGTCTCTTCGAGACCCTCAACGAGCAGCTGCGCGAGCCCCGGGAGCGCTACCAGGCGCTGCTGGAGGACCCAGGCCATATCGAGGCGGTGCTGAAGAAGGGCGCCGAACGCGCCCGGGAAGAGGCGGCGCCGACCATGGATCGCCTGCGCCAGGCGGTAGGGCTGGGCCGCTTCGTCTAGCAGTCTGTCGGACTTTCCGTCGCACCGTGAGATACTGACCACCGTCATCGCCGAGCTGAGAAGATCGCCATGAGCCGCTTCATCCCTGTGGACCGCCAGACCGATTACCTGCTGCCGCCTTCGGTAGACGAGTGGTTGCCCGATGGTCACCTGGCGCGGTTCGTTGTCGATGTTGTCGAACAACTGGACCTCTCGACGTTGACCCGGCGTTACATGGGGCGGGGTTCCAAGGCACATCACCCGGCGGTGCTGCTGAGCCTGCTGATCTACGGCTACGCCACCGGGGTGGTCTCCAGCCGCAAGATCGAGCGTGCCACCTATGACTCGGTGGCGTTCCGCTACCTGGCCGCCAATACCCATCCCGACCATGACACGCTGGCCACCTTTCGCCGCCGCTTTCTGCCGGAACTGGAACAGTTGTTCGTACAGGTGCTGCTGCTGGCCCGCGAGATGAAGCTGCTCAAGCTTGGCACCATCGCCCTGGACGGCACCAAGCTCAAGGCCAACGCCAGCAAGCACAAGGCGTTGTCGTATGGCCATGCCAAGAAGCTGGAGGCACAGTTCAGGGCAGAGGTGAAAGCGCTGACCGAGCGGGCCGAGTCGGCGGACAAGGAGGACGCGGCCGACGGCATGGACATCCCCGCCGAGATTGCCCGCCGTGAAGCCCGCCTGGCGGCCATCGCCGAGGCGAAGGCCAAGATCGAGGCGCGCGCCGAGGAGCGGGACGCCACCGAGCAAGCCGCCTATCAGGAAAAGGTGGCGCGGCGGGAGGCGCAGCGCAAGGCCGGCAAGAAGCCCCGTGGGCGTGACCCCGAACCGCCCACTGGTGGCCCGCGTGACAAGGATCAGATCAATTTCACCGACCCGCAGTCGCGCATCATGCCGGTCACCGGCAAGGGGTTTGATCAGTGCTACAACGCCCAAGCCGCGGTTGATACCGACAGCCTGTTGGTGACCCATGTCCACGTCACCCAGGCGACCAATGACAAGCAGCAAGTCATGCCGCTACTGACGGCCTGGCAAGGTTACCCGGAAACGCTGGAAAAACCTGACCACCTGCTGGCCGATACCGGCTACTTCAGTGGCGCCAATGTCCAGGCCTGCCATGCCCATGGCATCGAACCGCTGTTGGCGATGCAGCGCGACGTCCACCACCTCCCGGTCTTCGAGCGCTTCGCCGCTGATCCTCCTGCCCCGGCGAGCGAGGATCCCGTCGAGCAAATGGCACACCGCTTGAAGACGCAGGCGGGCCGAGCGCTCTACGCATTGCGCAAACATACCGTGGAACCCGTCTTCGGGATCATCAAGCACGTGATGGGGTTCCGGCAGTTCTCGCTGCGCGGCCTGGAGAACGTCAGTGGTGAGTGGCGATTGGCCACCATGGCGTGGAATATCAAGCGGATGCACCGGTTGACGGCGGGCTGAGGGCCGAGGGCTCGCCGCGCCCAACCGGCCAGCAGGCAAGGCGTCAGAACCGCCTTGCAGAAGCTGAGGGGCAGGTTAAGAGCCACACACCAACACCAACACAGGGGGTTGGTGAAGAACCCACGCCTCAGCTCATCCATTAACCTCAAGTCCGACAGACTGCTAGGGCGATGCCCGCGGCGAGACCGGAAGGGGCCTTTCGGCCCCTTCTTCGTGTCGAGGCGATGGCGGGTGGATCAGGTTTCTTTTATATTCTATAAAGTTATTAATATTTTCTTTTAAATTTCTTTATGTTCTTTGCTTAGATGATTAGCATGCTCGCTCTATGGGGCCCCAGAGCCCCCTGACCGACTTCGAGAGAGCCTGCCATGAGTGAACTCGCCCTGACCCGACGCTCCCGACTTTCCGTGCCCGCGGTGGCCACCGGCGCCCTGCTGCTGGGGGCCCTGGCCGTGGGGGCCGCCTTCGGCGCCCGTATCGGCGCCCTGATGGTGATCGGCGGCCTGCTGGGCATGGTGCTCTACCATGCCGCCTTCGGCTTCACCGCCGCCTGGCGGGTCTTTATCACCGAGCGCCGCGGCCGCGGCCTGCGCGCCCAGATGGTGATGCTGGCCATCGCCGTGCTGCTCTTCTTCCCCGCCCTGGGGGCCGGCACCCTGTTCGGCACCGAGGTGAGCGGCTATGTGGCCCCTGTAGGTGTCTCGGTGATCTTCGGCGCCTTCCTGTTCGGCATCGGCATGCAGCTGGGCGGCGGCTGCGCCTCCGGCACCCTCTTCACCGCCGGCGGCGGCAACGCCCGCATGCTGATCACCCTGCTGTTCTTCGTGGTGGGCTCGGTGATCGGCACCGCCCACTTCGCCTGGTGGCAGAGCCTGCCCGCCCTGCAGCCGGTCTCCCTGGTGCAGACCGCCGGCGTGGGTGGCGGCATCGCGGTGAGCCTGGCGCTCTTCGCCGCCATCGCCGCCTTCACCCTGGTGATGGAGAAGCGCCGCCATGGCCAGCTGGAGCAGACGCCCCGCATCGACGCCGGCAACCGCCGCTGGCTCACCGGCCCCTGGCCGCTGCTGTTCGGCGCCGTGGCCCTGGCCCTGCTCAACTACGCCATCCTGGCCCTGGCCGGCCGCCCCTGGGGCGTCACTGGCGCCTTCGCCCTGTGGGGCGCCAAGGGCTTCGAATTCCTGGGCGGCGACGTGACCGGCTGGGGCTACTGGCAGGCGCCGGGCAACGCCGCGGCCCTGCAGGCCAGCGTGTGGAGCGATATCACCACGGTGATGAACGTCGGCATCATGGTCGGCGCCCTGGTGGCGGCCTCCCTGGCCGGGCGCTTCGCTCCCAACTTCCGCATCCCGGCCAAGTCGGTGCTGGCGGCGGTGATCGGCGGCATCATGCTCGGCTACGGCGCCCGCCTGGCCTTCGGCTGCAATATCGGCGCCTACTTCGGGGGCATCGCCTCCGGCAGCCTGCACGGCTGGGTGTGGCTCATCGCCGCCTTCGCCGGCAACATGCTCGGTGTGCGCCTGCGGCCCCTCTTCTTCGAGGGCGAGGCGGGCCGCCAGCCGGTGGCCAAGGGCTGCTGAGCCCGCCCCGCGCCTGGCGGACACGCCCCGTGAACTGCGCCCCGGCCTCGGCCGGGGCGCGGTCGTTTCGGGCATGGTAGAGTGCTGACGAGGCGCCGTCAGAGCGCCAACGGCCCGTTCCAGTTACCGCAACCGAGAGCAGAGATGACCACCGACAAGCGCCCTCTCTATATTCCCTATGCCGGCCCTCCGCTGCTGGAGATGCCGCTGCTCAACAAGGGCAGCGCCTTCACCCAGGAGGAGCGCATCGAGTTCAACCTGATCGGGCTGCTGCCCCAGTGCGTGGAGTCCATCGAGGAGCAGCTCGAGCGGGCCTACCGCCAGTACCAGCAGTGCCAGACCGACCTGGACAAGCACATCTACCTGCGCGCCATCCAGGATGACAACGAGACCCTCTACTTCCGCATGGTCTCCGAGCACCTGGAGGAGATGCTGCCGATCATCTACACGCCCACCGTGGGCAAGGCGTGCCAGGAGTTCTCCAATATCTACCGCAACCACCGCGGCCTCTTTATCGCCTATCCGGATCGCCACCGCATGGACGACATCCTGCGCAGCGCCACCAAGGGGCAGGTGAAGGTGATCGTGGTCACCGACGGCGAGCGCATCCTGGGCCTGGGCGACCAGGGCATCGGCGGCATGGGCATCCCCATCGGCAAGCTGGCGCTCTACACCGCCTGCGGCGGCATCAGCCCCGCCTATACGCTGCCGATCATGCTCGACGTGGGCACCAACAATCAGGCGCTGCTGGATGACCCCATGTACATGGGGTGGCGCCATCCGCGTATCTCCCAGGAGGAGTACGATGAGTTCATCGACACCTTCATCACGGCGGTGAAGCGCCGCTGGCCCGAGGTGCTGCTGCAGTTCGAGGACTTCGCCCAGGCCAACGCCGTGCCGCTGCTCGAGCGCTATCGTAACGAACTCTGCTGCTTCAACGACGACGTCCAGGGCACGGCGGCGGTGGTGGTGGGCACCCTGATGGCGGCCTGCCAGGCCCGCGAGGAGGGCATCGGCCAGCAGCGGGTGGTCTTCGTGGGGGCGGGCTCCGCCGGCTGCGGCATCGCCGAGCAGGTGGTGGTGGCCATGCAGGCCGAGGGGCTCACCGAGAAGGAGGCCCGGGCGCGGATCTTCATGGTGGACCGGGAGGGGCTGGTGACCTCGGGCCAGACCTGGCTGCGGGACTTCCAGGCGCGTCTGGCCCACGACCCGGCCCTTACCGAGGGCTGGCAGGGCCAGGACCTGGTGGAGACGATTCGCCGGATTCAGCCCACGGTGCTGATCGGGGTCTGCGGGCGGCCGGGCATCCTCACCGAGGAGGTGGTGCGCACCATGCATGCGGGCTGCGAAACGCCGGTGATCATGCCGCTCTCCAACCCCACCTCCCAGGCGGAGGCGCTGCCCGAGGACGTGATCCGCTGGACCGACGGTGCGGCCCTGGTGGCCACCGGCAGCCCCTTCCCGCCGGTGGAGCATGGGGGGCGCAGCTACCCCATCGCCCAGTGCAACAACGCCTATATCTTCCCCGGCATCGGCCTGGGGGTGGTGGCGGCCGAGGCGCGGCGGGTCACCGACGACATGCTGATGGCGGCCTCCCGGGCGCTGGCCCGGGAGGCGCCCATCGTCAAGGAGGGGGAGGGGGCGCTGCTGCCGCCGCTGACCCGGATACGTGAGCTCTCCAAGGCGATCGCCTTCGATGTGGCCGCCCAGGCCCAGGGGGAGGGCGTGGCGCTGAAGACCGACGGCCTCAAGCTGCGTGCCTCCATCGAGCGCAACTGCTGGACGCCGGCGTATCGTGCCTACCGTCGCCGCTCCTTCTGACGCACTATCCACTGAATTGAAAAAGGCCCTGCCGGGTATCCCGGCAGGGCCTTTCGCCTTTCGGTGCCTTTCGCGGCAGGCCAGACGACTACCTAGGCGGCCCCAATCATACGGCGCAGCACATAGTGAAGGATGCCGCCGTGGCGGTAGTACTCCAGCTCGTTGGCGGTATCGATGCGGCAGAGCGCCTCGAAGTGCTTCTCGCCCTTGTCGCTCTTGACCGTCACCTTCACCTTGCCGCCCGGGGTAAGCTCGGCGAGCCCCGCGATGGAGATCTGCTCGTCGCCGGTCAGGCCCAGGGTCTGGCGGCTCTCCCCCTCGGGGAACTGCAGCGGCACCACGCCCATGCCGATCAGGTTGGAGCGGTGAATGCGCTCGTAGGATTCGGCGATCACCGCCCGCACGCCGAGCAGCCGGGTGCCCTTGGCGGCCCAGTCGCGGCTGGAGCCGGTGCCGTACTCCTTGCCGGCGATCACCACCAGCGGCGTGCCCTCCTCCTGATAGCGCATGGCGGCGTCGTAGATCGCCATCTGCTCACCGGAGGGCACGTGGCGGGTCTCGCCGCCGACCACGCCGTCGAGCATCTCGTTTCTGATGCGCACGTTGGCGAAGGTACCGCGCATCATGATCTCGTGGTTGCCGCGCCGGGAGCCGTAGGAGTTGAAGTCCACCGGCTTGATGCCGCGCTCCTGCAGGTAGCGCCCGGCGGGGCTGTCCGGCTTGATGCTGCCGGCCGGCGAGATATGGTCGGTGGTTACCGAGTCGCCGAGCATCGCCAGGATGCGCGCCTCCTGAACATCCTCGATGGCGTCGGGCGTCCGCCCCATGCCCTCGAAGAAGGGCGGGTGCTGGATATAGGTGGAATCCTCCGACCACTCGTAGACCTTGCTCTCGGGCACCTCGATGGCCTTCCAGGCGTCGTCGCCGTCGAACACCTCGGCGTACTCCTTGGAGAACATCCCGGTGTTGACCCGGGCCACCGCCTCGGCGATCTCCGCCTGACTCGGCCAGATGTCCCTGAGGGTGACGGGCTCGCCGTCGCTGCCGATGCCGATGGGGTCCGTCGTCAGGTCGCAGCGCACATTGCCGGCCAGCGCATAGGCCACCACCAGGGGCGGTGAGGCGAGCCAGTTGGTCTTGACCAGGGGGTGGACCCGGCCTTCGAAGTTGCGGTTGCCGGAGAGCACCGAGGCCACGGTGAGGTCGGCGTCCTCGATCGCCTTCTCGATGGCCTCGGGCAGGGGGCCGGAGTTGCCGATGCAGGTGGTGCAGCCGTAGCCCACCAGCTGGAAGCCCAGGGCGTCGAGGTCCTCGTTGAGGCCAGCGGCGGCGAGGTAGTCGGTGACCACCTTGGAGCCGGGGGCGAGGGAGGTCTTGACCCAGGGCTTGGTGGTCAGGCCTTTCTCGCGGGCCTTCCGGGCCAGCAGGCCGGCGGCCATCATCACGCTGGGGTTGGAGGTATTGGTGCAGGAGGTGATGGCGGCGATCACCACGGCGCCGGGGTCGAGGCGGAAGGCCTCGCCGTCGAGGTCCACCGCTTGACTGTCATGGTGCTCGTAGCTCTCCTCGACGCCGACCGCGGTCTGGCCGCCTTCGGAAAACAGCCGGCCCTTCTCCTCGGAGGAGGTGACCGGCTTGCCGTCCTCTTCCATGACCTTCTCGAAGGCCGCGCGCATGTCGCCGAGGGCCACGCGGTCCTGGGGGCGCTTGGGGCCGGCCAGGCTGGCCTCCACCTCGGTCATGTCCAGCGCCAGGGTGTCGCTGAAGATCGGCTCGTCGCCGGGCTCGCGCCACAGGCCCTGGGTCTTGCTGTAGGCCTCCACCAGGGCCACCTGGTCGTCGTCGCGGCCGGTCAGGCGCAGGTAGTTGAGGGTCTCGTCGTCCACCGGGAAGAAGCCGCAGGTGGCGCCGTACTCCGGGGCCATGTTGGCGATGGTGGCGCGGTCGGCCAGGGGCAGGTCCTTGAGGCCGTCGCCGTAGAACTCCACGAACTTGCCTACCACGCCCTTCTTGCGCAGCATCTCGGTCACCGTGAGCACCAGGTCGGTGGCGGTGATGCCCTCGCGCAGCTTGCCGGTGAGCTTGAAGCCGATCACCTCGGGAATCAGCATGGAGACCGGCTGGCCGAGCATGGCGGCCTCGGCCTCGATGCCGCCCACGCCCCAGCCCAGTACGCCCAGGCCGTTGATCATGGTGGTGTGGGAGTCGGTGCCCACCAGGGTGTCGGGATAGGCGAAGGTCTTGCCGTCCTCCTCCTTGGTCCAGACCGTCTGGCCCAGGTACTCCAGGTTGACCTGGTGGCAGATGCCGGTGCCGGGCGGCACCACCCGGAAGTTGTCGAAGGCCTGCTGGCCCCAGCGCAGGAACTCGTAGCGTTCGCGGTTGCGCTCCATCTCGATGGCGACGTTGTCCCGGAAGGCCGTGGCGTTGCCGAACTTGTCGACCATCACCGAGTGGTCGATGACCAGGTCCACCGGGGAGAGCGGGTTGATGCGGGCGGGGTCCTCGCCCAGTGACTCCACCGCGGCGCGCATGGAGGCGAGGTCCACCACCCCGGGCACCCCGGTGAAGTCCTGCATCAGCACCCGGGCCGGGCGGTAGCCGATCTCGCGGTCGGAGCGGGCCTCCTTCTGCCAGTCCACCAGCGCCTGCATGTCCTCCCGGGCGACGCTCTCGTCATCGGCGAAGCGCAGCTGGTTCTCCAGCAGGATCTTGAGGGTCTTGGGCAGCCGCTCGATGCTGCCCAGCGCCTGGGCGGCCTCGGGCAGGCTGTAGTAGTGATAGGTCCTGCCGCCCACCTCGAGGGTCTTGAGGGTATCGGGGGTCGCGTCGGTGCTCATCGGTGTCCTCCTCATCGGAGAGAGTGAACGAACCATCCTGGTATTCTTGGGACATGGTCATGATAGGCGGCGTTTTCAACCGCTGCCCGGGGGAACGCTTGAAACGGCGGTGCCGGGCCACCATCTTCAAAGGCAACGGACCGGGACTTTCGGTTCCAGGATGCCACCATCCCGTGACAGGCCGGCGACGGCCGGGGAGTCTCCATGCACGAAGAGTCACTGAGCCCGCGCCGGGTACGCTGCCCCTACTGCGATGCCCCCTTCGACCTGCTGCTGGATGCCTCCCAGGGCAGCCAGCTCACCTGGGAGGACTGCCACGTCTGCTGCGCGCCGATCCAGGTGCGCATCGATGCCGACCCCGTCGAGCCGGAGGCGCTGACCGTGACCCTGGGACGCGACGACGAGGTGCTGTAGCCCCGCGGCGTCAGTGCAAGGTACCCCAGCGGCCCGGTGTCCATCTCGATAGCCCCTTGCTATGGAGCCGCTCAACCGCGCCCGGATCCCGGCGCGACTGGTACAATGGCGCCACTTCAGAACCTGAACGCTATCCACGAGGTATCTTCCATGAGCGATGTGCGTCACGAACGCCTGATCATCCTGGGCTCGGGCCCGGCCGGCTATACCGCCGCGGTCTATGCGGCCCGCGCCAACCTGAAGCCGCTGCTGATCACCGGGATGCAGGCGGGTGGCCAGCTGACCACCACCACCGACGTGGACAACTGGCCCGGCGATGATGCCGGCGTGCAGGGGCCGGAGCTGATGGAGCGGATGAAGCGTCACGCCGAGCGCTTCGACACCGAGGTGCTCTTCGACCATATCCATGAGGTGGAGCTGCGCAGCCGACCCTTCACCCTCAAGGGCGACAACGGCACCTACACCTGTGACGCCCTGATCATCGCCACCGGTGCCAGCGCCCGCTACCTGGGGCTCGAGTCGGAGCAGAAGTTCATGGGCCAGGGGGTCTCCGCCTGCGCTACCTGCGACGGCTTCTTCTACCGCAACCAGGAGGTGGTGGTGGTAGGCGGCGGCAACACCGCCGTGGAGGAGGCGCTCTATCTCTCCAACATCGCCTCGAAGGTGACCCTGGTGCACCGCCGCGACAGCCTGCGCTCGGAGAAGATCCTCCAGGACAAGCTCTTCCAGCGGGCCGAGGAGGGCAAGGTGGTACTGGAGTGGAACCACACCCTGGAGGAGGTGCTGGGCGACAACACCGGCGTGACCGGCGTGCGCCTGAAGTCCACGCTGACCGGTGAGACCAAGGAGCTGGCCGCGCCGGGCGTCTTCATCGCCATCGGCCACAGCCCCAACACCGGCATTTTCGAGGGGCAGCTTGCGATGAACGGCGGCTACATCAAGGTGCAGTCCGGCCTCGAGGGCAACGCCACCGCCACCAGCGTGCCGGGCGTCTTCGCCGCCGGCGACGTCATGGACCATGTCTACCGCCAGGCCATCACCTCCGCCGGCAGCGGCTGCATGGCCGCCCTGGACGCCGAGCGCTACCTGGACGAGTTATAAACCTTCAATAGTGCGGCGGCACCTCGTCCTCGGGGCGAGGTGTCATCGCATCGCCCTCCTGCAGCGCCCGCTGCTGCTCGCGAATCTTCTCCTGCATCAGGTCGTTGATGCGCTCCAGTGTCGCCAGGCGCCGCTCCTGGGCGGCCACCGCCTGGTCCAGGGTGTCCAGCCAGTGCTCCTGATAGGCGATACGGCTCTCCAGCGCCTCCAGGCGCGCCATCAGGTCGAGGGACGCCCGATCGGCGCCCATGTTAGAATCACTTCGTTGCGTGTCACCGTTCATCGTGGCACCACCTCCAGAACGTTATCGTCCAGTATCCACCAACAAGAGAGTCATTCGAGTCCATGAATCGAAAGGTCATGTTTCGCTGCACCCTGGTCAGCCTGCTGCTGGCCGCCCCCGCGCCCCTGTTGATCGCCCTCTTTGTTCACCTCGCCGGCGGGGAGCTTGCCGAGGCGCTGTTCGCGAGCCTCGAGATCGGCGGCGTCGCCGTGGTCTATGCCGCCGCCGCCCTGGCGGTCTTCCTGCTGCTGCTTCTCGCCACCCTGGCAGTCAACGTGCTCACCCCGCAGCTGGTTAACCTGGCCGAGGTCGAGAGCGACGATCGCGAGATCGGCGAGGTGAAGTGGTTCAACGTCAACAAGGGCTACGGCTTCATCACCCGCGACAGCGGTGAGGATGTCTTCGTCCACTTCCGCGCCATCCGCGGCCGCGGCCATCGCACCCTGGCCGAGGGGCAGAAGGTCCGCTATCACATCATCGAAAATGAAAGAGGGCTTCAGGCCGATGATGTGACGGTGATCACCTGATCTTCGTCGCCTGCCGTCGGTCCTGATAACAGCGCCCCGCCTTCGTGCGGGGCGCTGTCGTTATGGGGCCTGCGGGGTGCGAATGGCCGCTCAGTGGCCCGAGTCGGGCCAGTGGAGCTCTTCCTCGCTGCCGTCGGGCAGCACCTGGAGGAAGCGGTCCGGATCGTCACCGGGCTGCCAGCCGCCCAGGGAGCAGCGCACCTCGCAGCCGAGCCGGGCGGCGGCAGACCGGGCGCAGGCGGCGTCGCTCTCCCAGGGGGTGGCGGGGCTGTCGAACCAGAGGCTGGCGTAGCCGTCGGCGGCCTTCTCCACCAGCAGCACAGGGATCTCGCTCCCCTCGTGGTGGCCGCGGGTGCGCCACTTGCCCTTGCCGGCGGGGGCCAGGGGCTCGGCGCCGATGGCGGCGCCGAGCCAGTCGCTCACCCCTTCGATGGGGGCCTTGGCCAGGTAGATCTCGATATCGGGGTAGCGCGGTTGGCTATCGGGGGTCATGGATGCCTCAGGGTCGGGCGCTGCCGTTGACGAACAGGTGGGTGAGGATCGCCTCGTAGACCCGGCTCAGCTCATCCAGGTCGGCGGCGCGGATGCGCTCGTTGACCTGATGGATGGTGGCGTTGAGGGGCCCCAGCTCCACCACCTGGCTGCCCAGGGTGGCGATAAAGCGGCCGTCGGAGGTGCCACCGCTGGTCGACAGCTCCGGACGGTGCCCGGTGACCTGCTCCACGCCGAGCACGGCGGCCTCCACCAGCTCGCCCTCGGCGGTGAGGAAGGGCTCGCCGTTGAGGGTCCAGTCCAGCTCGTACTCCAGGCCGTGAGCGTCGAGGATCGCCTCGGTGCGAGCGCGGAGCTCCTCGTGGGTCACCTCGGTGGAGAAGCGGAAGTTGAAGACCACCTCCACCTCGCCGGGAATGACGTTGGTGGCGCCGGTGCCCGCGCGGAAGTTCGAGACCTGGAAGCTGGTGGCGGGGAAGAAGTCGTTGCCGTCGTCCCAGTGCTCCCGGGTCAGGGCGTCCAGGGCCGGCATCGCCTGATGGATGGGGTTGCGTGCCAGGTGGGGGTAGGCCACGTGGCCCTGGACCCCTTTGATGTGCATCACGCCGCCCAGGGAACCGCGCCGGCCGTTCTTGATCACGTCGCCCAGCCGGGCGGTGGAGGAGGGCTCGCCGACGATGCAGTAGTCGAGGCGCTCGTGACGCTCGCGCAGGTGCTCGACCACGGCGCGAGTGCCGTCCACCGCGGGCCCCTCCTCGTCGGAGGTGATCAGAAAGCCGATCTGGCCGTGGTGGTCCGGATGTGCCGCCAGGAAGCGCTCCACCGCGGTGACCATGGCCGCCAGGCTCCCCTTCATGTCGGCGGCGCCGCGGCCGCGCAGCATGCCCTCATCGTCGATGCAGGGCTCGAAGGGGGGGTAGTCCCAGCGGGTGTGGGGGCCGCTCGGCACCACGTCGGTATGGCCGGCGAAGGCCAGCAGGGGGCCGTGGTGGCCCCGGGTGGCCCAGAAGTTCTCCACGTCGCCGAAGGGCAGGCGCTCCACGCGGAAACCGAGCGCCTCCAGGCGCTCGATCATCAGCGCCTGGCAGCCCAGGTCGTCCGGCGTCACCGAGGGGCGGCGCAGCAGCTCGAAGGCGAGCTGCAGGGTGGGCGAGAGGCCGGCGGGATCAGTTGTGGGCATGCAGCGCCTCGTTGAGCGCGATGGCGCTCTTGTTGGTCAGGCACTCGATGCGGCCGTTCTGGGAGTTGCGGCGCAGCAGCAGGTCGTCCTGCCCGGCCAGCTCGCGGGCGGCCACGGTCCTGACCTCCTGGCCCTGGTCGTCGAGCAGGGTGACCTTGGCGCCGGCGGTGAGGTAGAGGCCCGCCTCCACGGTGCAGCGGTCACCCAGGGGGATGCCGATGCCGGCGTTGGCGCCGATCAGGCAGCCCTCGCCCACCTTGATGACGATGTTGCCGCCGCCGGAGAGGGTGCCCATGGTGGAGCAGCCGCCGCCGAGATCCGAGCCCTTGCCGACCATGACGCCGGCGGAGATGCGGCCCTCGATCATGCCGGGACCTTCGGTGCCGGCATTGAAGTTGACGAAGCCCTCGTGCATGACGGTGGTGCCCTCGCCCAGGTAGGCGCCCAGGCGCACCCGGGCGGTGTCACCGATGCGCACGCCGCCGGGCACCACGTAGTCGGTCATCTTCGGGAACTTGTCGACGCAGTCCACGGAGAGGGTGCGGCCGGCCAGGCGCGCCTTGAGGCGGCGGGCGGGGAGCTCCTGGACGTCGATGGGACCCTCGCTGGTCCAGGCCACGTTGCGCAGCAAGCCGAACATGCCGGTGAGGTCCAGGCCATGGGGCTTGACCAGGCGGTGGGAGAGCAGGTGCAGCTTGAGATAGACCTCCGGGGCCGTCTCGGGGGCGTCGTCCTTCTCCAGGAACATGGCGACCAGGGGGCGCTGGCTGGCGGCGAAGGCCTCGGCCAGCTCCGCCTGGTCGGCGTGGCCGGCGTCGCGCAGGGCGCTGGCGAGCTCGGCGCACTGTTCGGGCAGGAAGCTCACCGCGGCGTTGCCGGCGGGGGCGTCCAGTGCCTTGGCGGCGGCCTTGACCAGGCCGGCGTCGGGGTTGAGCAGCGGGGCCGGGTAGTAGATCTCCAGCCAGTCGCCCTGGGTGTTCTGGGTGCCGATACCGAGTGCAAAGCTGAGCATGTCTGTGTCCTTGTGGAGGTGGCGTATACGGGTGGTAGGCGTGCCGCCGGGGCGGCCGCCGCGTGTTTGGATGGCCTAGCCGCTCAGGGCGTCATAGTCGCCGTCCCGGTAGCCGACGAGGATCTCGTCGCCGGTGTCGAGCAGCGGTCGCTTGAGCAGGGTGGGGTTGGCGAGCAGCAGCTCCCGGGCCTTGTTGGCGTCTACCGCCTGCTTCTCCTCGTCGGGGAGGTTGCGCCAGGTGGTGCTGCGCTTGTTGAGCGCCTCCACCACCGGCACCTTCTCGAGGATGTGTTCGAGCAGGGCGGCGGAGAGGCCGTCCTCGCGCAGGTCGTGGAACTGGTAGGGGATGCCGGTGCCGTCCATCGCCTTGCGGGCCTTGCGGCAGGTGTCGCAGTTCTTGATGCCGTACAGGGTGAACATCACAGCCTCCTTTCGATAAAGCGGCGCAGGCGGCGAGCCGCCTCCACCGTGGCGTCGACCTCGGCCACCAGCGCCAGGCGCAGCCGGCTGCTGCCGGGGTTGGTGCCGTTGGCGGCGGGACGACCCATATAGCTACCGGGCAGCACGCTGACGTGCTCCTCGGCGTAGAGCGCCCGGGTAAAGGCCTCGTCGTCGCCGCCGGGCACCGCCGGCCACAGGTAGAAGCTCGCCTCCGGGGTGGGGAACGCCATCACCGGGGCGAGGATCTCGGTCACCGCGGCGAACTTCTCGCGGTAGGCGTCGCGGTTGGCGCGCACGTGGGCCTCGTCGTTCCAGGCGGTGATCGAGGCGCGCTGCACGGGGAGGGCCATGGCGCAGCCGTGGTAGGTGCGGTAGCGCTTGAAGGGGGCGATCAGCTCGGCGTCCCCGGCCACGAAGCCGGAGCGCAGCCCCGGCAGGTTGGAGCGCTTGGAGAGCGAGTGGAACACCAGGCAGCGGCGGTAGTCGTGGCGGCCGAGCGCCGCGCAGGCCTCGAGCAGCCCCGGCGGCGGGGCGGCCTCGTCCAGGTAGAGCTCCGAATAGCATTCGTCCGAGGCGATGATGAAGTCATGCTCGTCGGCCAGCCGGATCAGCTTCTGGAACTCGGCCAGGGGCGTCACCGCCCCGGTGGGGTTGCCCGGCGAGCAGAGAAAGAGGATCTGCACCTCCCGCCAGGTCTCGGCGGGCACGGCGTCGAGGTCGGGGCGAAAGCCGTTCTCGGCGCTGCAGTCCAGATAGAGGGGCTCGCCGCCGGCGAGCAGGGTGGCCCCCTCATAGATCTGGTAGAAGGGGTTGGGCATCGCCACCTTGGCCGGGCGAGTGCGATCCAGAGCGGCCTGGACGAAGGCGAAGATCGCCTCCCGAGTGCCGTTGACCGGCAGCACCTGGCGCTCCGGGTCGATGCCGGTGAGGGAGAAGCGTCGGGTCGCCCAGCCGCTGATCGCCTGGCGCAGTTCGGGCAGCCCGGCGGTGGCGGGGTAGCGGGCGAACTCGGCCTGGCGCGCGACCAGGGTGGCCAGCGCCGCCGGGTAGGGGGGGTGCTGGGGCTCGCCGATGGTCAGCGGCACGTGGTCAAGCCCCTTTGGGGGCGTCACGCCGGCCTTGAGAGCGGCGAGCTTCTCGAAGGGATAGGGCTTGAGGACGTCGAGATCGGGGTTCATGGCTGTCCAGGCGCGCCTCGCCGGCCGTGGCCTCGGGCGTCGTTATGTGAGTCGTTGTCGTGAGACGTGGTCGGAAGGGGCTTGATTATAGGGAAGGCGGGAGAATGCCTCAAACGCAGCGCCTGCCTGCCTGGCCGCTTGGAGCTGATCCGGCGACGGGCCTTCGAGGGGGCGCTCTGAACCCTTCCCTGGGCGCTACCGATTCCCTGCTTCGCTCTCGCGTCCTGCTCCGCTTGCAGGTCCGGTGCTGGCCATCCATGGCCAGCCCGTTCGGAGCAATGCTCCTCACCCCTGGAATAGGACCCCCTCTTCGCCCCATCCCCGGCGCTCCTCGCTACTCTGTCGTCTCGGGCCTAGCCGGAGACATCCAGCACCTCCACCAGCCGCTCGCGCAGCCGGGCCTGGCGCTCGGGGTCGGTGAGGGGCTCCCCGGCCTTGGTGGTGATGAAGAAGACGTCCTCCACCTTCTCGCCCAGGGTGGCGATCTTGGCCGCCGAGAGGGCGATGTCCTGCTCCATGAAGATGCGCCCCACCCGGGCCAGCAGGCCGGGGCGGTCCGGGGCGATCAGCTCCAGCAGGGTGCGCTCGTTGGCCGGGTCCTGCTCGATGATCACCTCGGTGGGGACCCGGAAGTGGCGCAGCTGGCGCGGGGTGTGGCGGGTGACGATCTCCGGGTAGTCGTCCGGGTCGTCGAGCTCCTCCACCAGGTGGGCGCGGATCTCCTCGATGCGCGCCGGGTCGTGGATGGCGCGCCCCTGGTCGTCCAGGACGATGAAGGTGTTCAGCGTCCAGTCGTTGCTGGAGGTGGCGATGCGGGCGTCGTGGATGGAGAGCCCGAGCTGGTCCAGGGCGGCGGCGGTGGCGGCGAAGAGGTCGTCCACCGAGCGGGTGTGGATGAACACCTTGGTGCCGCCCTCGGCCATGTCCTCGGCCGGGGCGCTGATCAGGATCAGCGGCAGCTGGCTCTCGCCGTGGGCGAGGATGCCCTGGGTCTGCCAGGCGATCTCGCTGGGCGCATACTGCAGGAAGTACTCCTCCCCCAGGGACTCCCAGAGCCGCTCCACCCGGGCCATGTCGGCGCCCACAGAGGCGAGCAGGGAGAGCGCCTCGTCCCGGGTCTCGTTGACCCAGTCGTCGCGCTCCAGGGGGTTCTCCAGGCCGCGGCGCAGGGCGCGCTTGGCCTCGGCGTGGAGCTGGCGCAGCAGCGAGGCGCGCCAGCCGTTCCAGAGCGTGGGGTTGGTGGCGTTGATGTCGGCCACGGTGAGCAGGTAGAGATAGTCGAGACGGGTCTCGTCACCCACCAGGCGGGCGAAGTCGGCGATCACGTCCGGGTCACTGATGTCGCGCTTCTGGGCCACCATGGACATGGTCAGGTGGTGCTCCACCAGCCAGCTGACCAGGCGGGTATCCCGGGTCGAGAGGCCGTGGCGCTCGGCGAACACCTCCACGTCCCGGGCGCCGAGCAGCGAGTGGTCGCCGCCGCGCCCCTTGCCGATATCGTGGAAGAGCCCGGCGATCCACAAGAGCTCCAGCTTGGGCAGCTGGTGGACCAGGTTGGCGGCCACCGGGAACTCCTCCCGGGCCGCCGGCTTGCGGAAGCCGTGGATGAACTTCAGCAGCCGCAGGGTGTGGGCGTCCACGGTGTAGATATGGAAGAGGTCGTGCTGCATCAGCCCCACGGCGCGGCCGAACTCCGGCAGGTACTTGCCGAGCACGCCGTAGCGGTTCATGCGCCTGAGCTGGCGGGCCACATTGCCGCCGGAGCGCAGCAGCGCCATGAACAGGCTCTGGTGGCGGACGTCGTCTCGGTAGAGGTCGTCGATCAGGTGGCGGTGGTCGCGGATCAGGCGGATGGTGTCGGCCCGCACCCCCTCGATCTCCGGGTGTTCGGCCATCAGCAGGAAGAGCTCGAGCAGCGCCGCGGGGCGGTCCCGGAAGACGCTGCGGGAGCGCGCCTGGATATAGCCACCCTTGATCTCGAAGCGGTCGTTGAGCGGCGTGGTCTCCAGCGCCTCGCCGGCGTGCAGGATCACCTCGTCGAAGTGCTGCAGCAGCATGTCGTTGAGGCCGGCCAGGGCCGTCACGTGGCGATAGTAGCGCTTCATGAACTGCTCGACGGCCAGGCGCTCCGGGGTGTCGCGGAAGCCGAACAGCTCGGCGATGGTGCGCTGGTGGTCGAAGAGCAGGCGGTCCTCGGCGCGGCCGGTCAGCATGTGCAGGGCGTAGCGCACCTGCCACAGGAAGGCCTGGCCCTGGCTGAGGATGCGCAGCTCGGGGTCGTTCATGAAGCCCTCGGCCACCAGGTCCTCGTAGCGCTGGCTGCCGAAGTGGCGCTTGGCCACCCAGCCGATCATCTGGATGTCGCGCAGCCCCCCGGGGGAGCTCTTGATGTTGGGCTCCAGGTGGTACTCGGAGTTGTTGAAGCGGCGGTGGCGGCTGATCTGCTCCTGCCACTTGGCCTCGAAGAAGCGGTCGGCGGGCCACAGCCGCTCGGGCGCCAGGCGCGCCTTCATCGCCTCGCGCAGGCGCTCGGGGCCGGCCACGGTGCGGCTCTCCAGCAGGTTGGTGATCACCGTGACGTCGCTTTCCGCCTCCCGGACGCAGTCGTTGAGCGAGCGCACGCTGTGGCCGATCTCCAGACCGATGTCCCAAAGAAAGGTGATAAAGGCGGTGAGCGGCTCCCGATAGGGGGCGTCGTCGTCCTGCTCGAGCAGCAGCAGCAGGTCGACGTCGGAGTGGGGGTGCAGCTCGCCGCGGCCGTAGCCGCCCACGGCAAGCAGCGCCAGGCCCTCACCCTCGGGCCACTCATGCTGCTCCCAGGCTACCGCCAGCAGCCGGTCCAGGCACCAGGCGCGACCGTGGATGAGGTCGCGGATATCGGCGCCTTCCCGGAAACGCGCGTCGAGCCGGGCCTGGATCTCGCGCAGCGCCGCCTTGAAGGGGGCGATGGGCGAGCGGCTGCCGGCGAGCTCCGCGCGAAACGCCTCGACGTCGAACAGGCTCTCGTCGGGGGCGAAGCGGTAGTGGTGGAGCAGCATGGGCTCAGCGCTCCAGGAAAGAGAGGTCTTCGTCGCTGCGTGCGGTCAGCACCTCGACGCCGCTCTCGGTGACCAGCAGGGTGTGCTCCCACTGGGCCGTGAGGCTGCGGTCCTTGGTGACCGCGGTCCAGCCGTCGCGCAGTACCTTGGTGCGGTGGTCGCCGACGTTGATCATGGGCTCGATGGTGAAGCACATGCCGGCCTCCAGGGCGATATCCGCCTCCGGGGCGTAGCCGTCGTAGTGCAGCACCTGGGGGTCCTCGTGGAAGCCGGCGCCGATGCCGTGGCCGCAGAAGTCGCGCACCACCGAGTAGCCGTTGGCCTCGGCGTGGCCCTGGATGGCCCGGGCCAGCTCGGAGAGGCGCGCGCCCGGGCGCACCAGGGCGATGCTGCGGTAGAGGCACTCCTGGGTGACCCGGCAGAGCCGCTCGCCCTGGATGGTCTCGCCGATCACGAACATCACGCTGGAGTCGCCGTGGTAGCCGTCGGCGGTCCTCACGGTGATGTCGAGGTTCATGATGTCGCCCTTCTTCAGCTTCTTGCCGTCGTCGGGGATGCCGTGGCAGACCACATGGTTGATGGAGGTGCAGACCGACTTGGGGAAGCCGTGGTAGTTGAGCGGCGCCGGGGTGGAGCCCAGCTCGTCGACGATATAGTCGTGGCAGCGGCGGTCGATCTCGCCGGTGCTGATGCCGGCCTTGACGAAGGGGGTGATCATCTCGATCACGCTGGCGGCCTGGCGGCCCGCCTCGCGCATCTTCTCGATCTCGTCGGGCGTCTTGATGGGTACGTTCATGGAATCTCGAGGCTAGGGTGGGGTCGCCTGGCGACTTCAACTTGCGGATGATCCATGGTATAAAGCTGCGCGCCTTCCTGCAATCGCCCGACCCTCCTGCACCCCGATACGCCCAGGTTTTCGCGTACGGATGTCAGGGGCGTGGCGATCTCGACGGCGACAATCAACGTAACGCCTTGAAAACACACATGCACCGGCACATGGTCCCGGGTGCTGTCGTTGTCTCCTCGCGAGGCGCGGCGGTCGGATCCATGGGGTGCGTGGAGGCCTAACCCGATTTTCCAGGAGTCATCCATGGCACACGTCAACATGCGTGACCTGCTCAAGGCAGGCGCCCACTTCGGTCACCAGACCAAGTACTGGAACCCGAAGATGAGCAAGTTCATCTTCGGCGCCCGTAACAAGATCCACATCATCAACCTCGAGCACACCCTGCCGGCCCTCAACGAGGCGATCGACGTGGTCGAGAAGATGGCAGCGGCCAACAACAAGATCATGTTTGTTGGCACCAAGCGCAGCGCCAGCAAGATCATCAAGGAAGAAGCCAACCGCGTTGGCATGCCCTTCGTGAACCATCGCTGGCTCGGCGGCATGCTGACCAACTACAAGACCATCCGCGTCTCCATCAAGCGCCTCGGTGAGCTCGAGGCCATGCACCAGGACGGCACCTTCGAGAAGCTGACCAAGAAGGAAGTCCTGATGGCGACCCGCGAGCAGGCCAAGCTCGAGCGGTCCGTGGGTGGCATCAAGGAGATGGGCGGCCTGCCCGACGCCCTGTTCGTGATCGACGTTGACCACGAGCGCATCGCCATCAACGAGGCGAACAAGCTGGGCATCCCGGTCATCGGCGTGGTGGATACCAACTCCGACCCGGACGGCGTCGACTACGTGATCCCCGGCAACGATGACTCCATCCGTGCCATCCAGATCTACGTCAAGGCCATCGCCGACGCCTGCGCCCGTGCGAAGGAAGGTCGTCCCGACGAGTTCGTCGAGGTCACCGCAGAGAGCGACAGCGCCGCCGAGTGATCGCGGCCCGTCTGTCCGCTCGCCGGCGCCGGAGTGGCCGTCGCCACGGCGGCCGGACAGACGAGAAAGGGGGCCGGACAGACGAGAAAGGGGGCCGAGGCCCCCTTTTTTCTCAGTATTCGCCGGATTCGTCCCAGCGACGGGTCCGCTATCCGTTGACACACAGATTCAGAGGTGAACCCCATGGCAGCTATCAGCGCCTCCCAGGTCAAGGAACTGCGCGAGCGTACCGGGCTCGGCATGATGGAGTGCAAGAAGGCCCTCACCGAGGCCGGCGGTGATATCGACGTCGCCATCGAGAACCTGCGCAAGAGCTCAGGCCTCAAGGCCGCCAAGAAGGCCGGCCGCACCGCCGCCGAAGGCACCGTGGTGACCCGCGTCGCCCAGGATGGCAGCTACGGCGTGATGGTCGAGATCAACTCCGAGACCGACTTCGTGGCCCGCGACGACAACTTCAAGGCCTTCGCCGACAAGATCGCCGACGCCTTCTTCGCCGCCAAGAGCGAAGACGTGGCCGCCGTGATGGCCGGTGACCTGGAGACCGCTCGCGAGCAGCTGGTCCAGAAGATCGGCGAGAACATCGGCGTGCGCCGCTGCGTGGTGGTCAATGCCGTCGAGGGTGGCCTGGTGGGCGAGTACGTCCACGGCGGCCGCATCGGCGTGCTGACCGTGCTGACCGGCGGCAACGCCGAGGTGGCCAAGGATATCGCCATGCACGTCGCCGCCATCAACCCGGCCGTGGCCCGCCCCGAGGACATGCCTCAGGAGCAGCTGGACCAGGAAAAGGATATCATCCTCGCCCAGCCCGATATGGCCGGCAAGCCCGCCGAGATCGCCGAGAAGATGGTCCAGGGTCGCCTGAAGAAGTACCTGGCCGAGAACAGCCTGACCGAGCAGCCCTTCGTCAAGGATCCGAACCAGAGCGTTGCCCAGTTCGCCAAGGCGGCCGGCGGCGAGGTGGTAGGCTTCACCCGCTTCGAAGTGGGCGAGGGCATCGAGAAGGAAGAGGTCGACTTCGCCAAGGAAGTGATGGAACAGGCCAAGCGCAGCTAAGGTCACAGGTTCCTGCAGGACGATGGCGTGCGCGCAAGCGCACGCCTTCGCGTATTCGGCCGGTGCGTTCCGGCCACCCCGACATGCCACCGCTGATGCCAGGAGAGATGCCATGCCCACATCCGATCACGTCGAGTCGCCGGCCAAGGGCCGCGCCGAGAAGTCGAAGTACAAGCGAATTCTGCTCAAGCTCTCCGGTGAGGCGCTGATGGGCGAGCATGACTTCGGCATCGACCCCAAGGTGCTCGACCGCATGGCCCTGGAGATCGGCCAGCTGGTCGGTATCGGGGTCCAGGTCGGCATCGTGATCGGCGGTGGCAACCTGTTCCGCGGTGCCGCTCTCAACGAGGCGGGCATGGACCGGGTGACCGGTGATCACATGGGCATGCTGGCCACGGTGATGAACGCCCTGGCCATGCGTGACGCCCTGGAGCGCTCCAATATCCGCTCCCGGGTGATGTCCGCCATCCCCATGAGCGGCGTGGTGGAGCACTACGATCGCCGTACGGCCATCCGCTATCTCACCTCCGGAGATGTGGTACTGTTCTCCGCCGGTACCGGTAACCCCTTCTTCACCACCGACTCCGCGGCCTGCCTGCGCGGCATCGAGATCGATGCCGACGTGGTGGTCAAGGCCACCAAGGTGGACGGGGTCTACGACAAGGATCCGGTCAAGCACGACGACGCGGTCAAGTATGACCAGCTGAGCTACGACGACGCGCTGGACCAGAAGCTGGGGGTCATGGATTTGACCGCCATCTGCCTGGTGCGTGACCATGATATGCCGGTCCGCGTCTTCAACATGAACAAGCCCGGCGCCCTGCTCAACCTGGTGGTGGGCGGCGAAGAAGGCACGCTGATAGACAGAGGTTGACACCGTGATCAATGACATCAAGAAGGATGCGGAATCCCGCATGAAGAAGAGCGTGGACGCTCTGCATGGCAACCTGAACAAGATCCGTACCGGTCGCGCCCACTCCAGCATCCTGGATGCGGTGACCGTCGACTACTACGGCAGCCAGGTGCCCCTGAACCAGGTCGCCAACATCAACACCGAGGATGCCCGCACCCTCTCAGTGGTGCCCTGGGAGCAGAGCATGGTGCCCAAGGTCGAGAAGGCGATCATGACCTCCGACCTGGGCCTCAACCCCTCCACCGCCGGCAACAACATCCGCGTGCCGATGCCGATGCTCACCGAGGAGACCCGCAAGGGCTATATCAAGCAGGCCCGCCAGGAGGCGGAGAATGCTCGGGTGGCGGTGCGCAACGTGCGTCGCGACGCCAACGGTGACGTCAAGGCCCTGCTCAAGGAGAAGGAGATCACCGAGGACGAGCAGCGCCAGGCCGAGGATGCGATCCAGAAGCTGACCGACAAGTACATCGCCGAGATCGACAAGACGCTGGAGCTGAAGGAACAGGATCTGATGCAGATCTGAGCAAGTTCGGGGCCGCCAGGAGGGCGGCCTCCTGCCTTCTCATTCACTCCCCCCGATGCGAGACCCCATGACGTCACCGCACTCCCCAGACTCCAGCGCCACGGATGGCACGCCCGCTGTCCCAGGGGGCGCACTGCCACGCCACGTGGCGATCATCATGGATGGCAACAACCGCTGGGCCAGGGCCAGAGGGCTCTCCGGCGTGCGCGGCCACCATGCCGGCGTGGAGGCGGTGCGTGCCACCATCCGCCGCGCCGCCGAGCGGGGCATCGAGACCCTGACCCTGTTTGCCTTCTCCAGCGAGAACTGGAAGCGTCCCCGGGCCGAGGTCAGCGCCCTGATGGAACTCTTCCTGCTGGCGCTGAAGCGGGAGGTGAACAAGCTGCATGCCAACGGCATCCGCCTCTCGGTGATCGGCGACGCCTCGGCCTTCTCGGATTCGATCCAGAAGCATATCGCCCGGGCCGAGGAGAAGACCCGCCACAACACCCGCCTGCACCTGGTGATCGCCGCCAACTACGGCGGCCAGTGGGACCTGGCCCGGGCGGCCCGCCGCCTGGGGGAGCGGGTGGCGGCCGGCGAGCTCGACCCCTCCGCCATTGATGAGGCCGCCTTCGCCGGCCAGCTGAGCCTGGCCGGGGTGGCGCCGGTGGATCTCTGCATCCGCACCAGCGGCGAGCAGCGCATCTCCAACTTCATCCTCTGGGAGCTGGCCTACGCCGAGCTCCACTTCACGCCACTGCTGTGGCCCGACTTCGATGCCGAGGCCTTCGACCAGGCGCTGGCCGACTACCAGCGGCGCCAGCGACGTTTCGGCATGACCGACGAACAGATCGAGGCTCAAGGTGCTTAGACAGCGCATCATTACCGCAGCCTGGCTGGCACCGCTGATGCTGGCCGGCCTGTTTGGCCTTTCCGGCGGGTTCTTCGCCCTCTTCACCGCGGCCATCGTGCTGCTGGCGGGCTGGGAGTGGACCAACCTGGCGGGCATCCGCCAGCGCGACAACCGCCTCATGCTGGTGGGCGTGCTGGCCATGGCCATGCTGATGCTATGGATCAGTGGCGGGGCGCTGATGGCCTGGCCGCTGTGGCTGGGTGTGGCCGGCTGGCTGGTCAACCTCACCTGGGTCACCCGCTATCCCGCAGGCGTGGCCCAGTGGAGCTCGCCCACGCGCCGCCTGCTGATGGGGCTCTGGGTGCTGCTGCCGGCCTGGGTCGGCCTCAATGTGCTGCGCGACAGCGGCGCGGTCTGGCTGCTCTTCGTGCTGCTGCTGGTGTGGTGCGCCGATATCGGCGCCTACTTCGCCGGTCGCGCCTTCGGCCGGCGCAAGCTGGCGCCCAGGGTAAGCCCGGGCAAGAGCTGGGAGGGGGTGGCCGGTGGCCTGGTCGCCACCGCCGCGCTGGCGCTGGTGTTTGCCAGCTGGCAGGGGCTCGGCCTCGGCGGCGGGCTGGCCCTGCTGCTGGCGACCCTGGTGGTGACCCTGGTCTCGGTGCTGGGCGACCTGCTGGAGAGCATGCTCAAGCGCTTCCGCGGCATCAAGGACTCCAGCCAGCTGCTGCCGGGCCACGGCGGCGTGCTCGACCGCATCGACAGCCTCACCGCCGCCGTCCCGCTGTTTGCCCTGCTGATGATGGGGGGGCTCTAGGGTGGGGGGAGTGCGCGGCGAGCCGCGTCGCCAGGCCGTTACCGTGCTGGGTGCCACCGGCTCCATCGGCACCAGCACCCTGGATGTGATCGCCCGCCACCCGGAGCGCTACCGGGTCCATGCCCTGACCGCCCACCGCTCCCGAGAGGCGCTGCTGGCCCAGTGTCGGGTACATCGGCCGGCGGTGGCGGTGCTCGACCGCGAGGCCGATGCCGCCTGGCTGCGGGCGCGCCTGGCCGAGGCGGGGCTGGCCACCGAGGTCGAGAGCGGCACGGACGCCCTGGTGGCGGTGGCCGAGGCCTCCGCGGTGGACGTGGTGATGGCGGCCATCGTCGGTGCCGCGGGCCTGCTGCCGACGCTCGCCGCTGTGGATGCCGGCAAGCGGGTGCTGCTGGCCAACAAGGAGGCCCTGGTGATGTCCGGGGCGCTGTTCATGGAGGCGGTGGCGAAAAGCGGGGCAACCCTGCTGCCCATCGACTCAGAACATAACGCCATCTATCAGTGTCTACCCGTTGACCACCGCGGGGGGCTTGCCCGCCACGGCGTGACCCAGCTGCTGCTGACCGCCTCCGGCGGCCCCTTCCGCGGCTGGTCGGCTCGAGAGCTGGCCGAGGTGACGCCGTCGCAGGCCTGCGCCCACCCGAACTGGTCCATGGGTCGCAAGATCTCGGTGGATAGCGCCACCCTGATGAACAAGGGGCTGGAGCTGATCGAGGCGTGCTGGCTCTTCGACGCCCGGCCCGAGCAGGTCCAGGTGGTGGTGCACCCCCAGAGCGTGATCCACTCCATGGCCGCCTACAGCGACGGCTCGGTGATCGCCCAGCTGGGCAACCCCGACATGCGCACCCCCATCGCCTACGGGCTGGCCTGGCCGGAGCGGATCGAGGCCGGGGTCGAGGCGCTGGACCTCTTCCAGGTCGCCCGGCTCGACTTCGAGGCGCCGGACGAGGCCGCCTTCCCCTGCCTGCGCCTGGCGCGGGAGGCCATGGCGGCGGGCGGCACGGCGCCGGCGGTGCTCAATGCGGCCAATGAGGTGGCGGTGGAGGCCTTCCTCGAGGGGCGCCTCGCCTTCACCGGCATCGCCGAGCTGGTCGCCCGGGTGCGCGATATCGAGCCGATCGCCCCGGCCCGCGACCTCGAGACGGTGCTTGAGGCCGATGCCGGCGCCCGTCGCGCCGCACGGGAGTGGCTGGCTCGCCGCTGATCCCGTGTCATTTCATTACGCTTCCTGGAGGAGACTGACTTGGGCCTGATCCAGAATATCCTGGCCGTGATCGTGGTGCTGGGCCTTTTGATCACCTTCCACGAGTTCGGCCACTTCTGGGTGGCCAGGCGCTGCGGCGTCCGGGTGCTGCGCTTCTCGGTGGGCTTCGGCCAGCCGATCTGGTCCCGGGTCGACCGCCACGGCACCGAGTTCGTGGTGGCCGCCATTCCCCTGGGCGGCTACGTCAAGATGCTCGACGAGCGGGAGGCCCCGGTGCCCGAGCATGAGCTCGACCAGGCCTTCAATCGCAAGACGGTGTGGCAGCGCATCGCCATCGTCGCCGCCGGCCCCCTGGCCAATTTCCTGCTCGCCATCGTCGCCTACTGGGCGCTCTTCGTGGCCGGCACCACCACGGTGGCGCCGGTGATCGGCAGCGTCGAGCCCGACTCGCCGGCGGCGCGTGGTGGCCTCGTCGCCGGCCAGGAAATCGTCGCGGTGCGCGGCGAGGCGGTGCGCGGCTGGGACGAGATCAACCTCAAGCTGGTGGCCGCCATCGGCATGAGCGGCGAACTCACCGTCGACGCCCGCGCCGACGCCACCGCCGAGCCTCGGGAGTATCGCCTGCCGGTGGAGAACTGGCTGGTGCGCCAGGACCCGCCCCAGCCGCTGCCGAGCCTCGGCGTGACCCCGTGGCGCCCGCCCTTCCCGGCGGTGCTGGGCCAGCTGCTGCCCGGCGAGGCGGCCGCCGCCGCCGGCCTTCAGGCCGGTGACGAGATCCTGGCGGTGGACGGCGCGCCGGTGGACGACTGGATGCACTTCGTCGACATCGTGCGGGCGAGCCCGGGCGAGGCGCTGACGCTTGAGGTCGCGCGTGACGGCGAGCGCCTGAGCCTGGCCATCACCCCCGGCAGCAACGAGCTGGAAGAGGGCGTCACCATCGGCTATATCGGCGCCGGGGTGGCCCCGGTGGAGTGGCCGGAGGAGTACCGCCGCGAGATCCGCTACGGGCCGGTGGCGGCGGTGGGCCAGGCGGTGTCGCGCACCGGCGAGATGACCCTGCTCACCGTGGATGCCATCCGCAAGATGCTGGTGGGGCTGATCTCGCCCTCGAACCTCTCGGGGCCGATCACCATCGCCCAGATCTCCGGCGACTCGGCCCGGGCGGGGCTTGAGAGCTTCGTCAGCTTCCTGGCCTATCTCTCCATCAGCCTGGCGGTGCTCAACCTGCTGCCGATCCCGGTGCTCGACGGCGGCCACCTGCTCTACTACTTCATGGAGGTGGTGCGCGGGCGCCCGGTCTCCGAGCAGGCCCAGGCGATCGGGCTGCGCATCGGCTTGGCGCTGGTGGGCACCCTGATGCTGATGGCAATCTATTTCGATCTGATGCGGCTCTGGTAGGCGGCCCTTCGTCTTGTCAGCGAGCCGCACAAATGTATAAGGTGCCTGTCTGGACAGGTTTGGCAGATCAACGCGAGCGAATCGACTGCATGAGAATCAAGACCATCGGACTGGCAGCGCTGCTGCTCGTCGGGGCCGGGACGGCCCAGGCACAACCCTTCGAGGTTTCGGACATTCGTGTGGAAGGCCTGCAGCGGGTCTCTGCCGCTTCTGTCTTCAACGCCTTTCCTGTCAGCGCTCGCGATCGCGTCGACGAGCGGGAACTGGCCGAGGCCACCCGCAGCCTCTTCGCCACTGGCATGTTCGAGGATATCCGTCTCGCCCGGGACGGCGACGTGCTGATCATCCAGGTGGTGGAGCGACCCACCATCAGCCGTCTCAATATCTCCGGCAACCGCCGCATCGGCGACCAGGAACTGCGCCAGGGGCTGCGTCAGGCAGGCCTGGCCGAAGGTGAGGTGCTCCAGCTCTCCACCCTGGACGAGATCCAGCGTGAGCTGGAGGGCGTCTACCAGAGCCAGGGGCGCTACAGTGCCAGCATCGAGACCAGCGTGCGCGAGATCGACGAGGGCCGCGTACAGGTCGACGTCGAGATCAACGAGGGTGCCGTGGCGCGCATCCGCCAGATCAACCTGGTCGGCAACCGCGCCTTCGACGACGACACCCTGCGCGACGTCTTCGAGCTCAACGATCGCCCCGGTCGCATCTTCGGCTGGTTCTCCCGTGACGAGTACTCTCGTGAGGCCCTGGCCGGCGACCTGGAGCGCCTGCGCTCCTTCTACCTGGATCGCGGCTACGTCAACTTCAACGTGGAGTCGACCCAGGTCTCGATCACCCCCGACAAGTCGCAGATCTTCATCACCGTCAACGTCGACGAGGGTCGCCAGTACCGCATCGGCGACGTGCGCTTCGTGGGCGACCTGCAGATCAGCGAGCGGGAGGCCCGAGAGCTGCTGCGGGTCGAGTCCGGGGAGGTCTTCTCTCGCAGCGACGTGACCGCCTCCTCCGAGGCGCTGCGCGCGCGCCTCGGCGCCGAGGGCTTCGCCTTCGCCAACGTGGACGGCATTCCCGAGGTCTCCGCCTCGGGCGACACCGTGGACCTGGCGTTCCGGGTCGATGCCGGCCGCCGCGCCTATGTGCGCCGCATCGAGTTCATCGGCAATACCACCACCCAGGACGAGGTGCTGCGCCGCGAGATGATCCAGCTGGAGGGGGCGCCGGCCTCGACCCAGTCGATCACGCAGTCCCGCCAGCGCCTGGAGCGCCTCGGCTTCTTCCGCCAGGTGGACGTGGAGACGCGTCCGGTGGCCGGCGAGCCGGACAAGCTCGACGTCACCTATACCGTGGAGGAGCAGCCCTCCGGCTCCATCTCCGCCAGCGTCGGCTTCTCCCAGAGCGCCGGGGTCATCTACGGTCTGGGCCTCTCCCAGACCAACTTCCTGGGCACCGGCAACCGGGTGAACATCGGCGCTCAGCGTAGCGACACCTTCACTAGCGTCAACTTCGGCTTCACCGACCCCTATTGGACCCTCGACGGCATCTCCCGCGGCTACAACTTCTACTACCGCGAGACCGACTACGAGGACTCCGATATCTCCACCTACTCCACCGACGCCTACGGCGCGGGGATCAACTTCGGCTACCCGATCAACGAGATCACCCGTCTCAACTTCGGCGCCGCGGTGGAGGACCTGACGGTCAAGACTTATCGCGACACCGCCCAGGAGATCCAGCAGTACGTGGAGGACCAGGGCGAAGATGCCCAGAGCCTCAAGCTGACCGCCAGCTGGACTCGCAACAACCTCAACCGCGGCATCATGCCCACCGCCGGCAACTATCAGCGCCTGTCGCTGGAGACCGCGGTGCCCGGCAGCGACGCCGAGTACTACAAGCTGCGCGCCCAGGCCCGTCAGCTCTTCCCGCTCAACGACAATCACGACTGGGCGCTCAAATTCAGCGGCGAGCTGGGGTACGCCGACTCGGTGGGCAGCGATCCCTACCCCTTCTATGAAAACTTCTATGCCGGGGGCCTCGGCTCGGTGCGCGGCTTCACCGCCAACACCCTGGGACAGCGCACCACGCCGCCACCCTCCGGAGGGCGCGACCGCACCCTGGGGGGCAACGTGCTGGTGCAGGGGAGCGCCGAGCTGCTCTTCCCGCTGCCCTTTATCGAGGACCGCCGCTCCCTGCAGACCTCGCTCTTCCTGGATGCGGGCAATACCTTCCTCACCGACTGCTATGCCACCGAGACCGGTACCTCGAACTGCAGCTCCGGAGTGGATCTGGGCGACCTGCGCTATAGCGTCGGCGTGGGGCTCTCCTGGCTGACGCCGGTGGGGCCCTTGACCTTCAGCATCGCCGAGCCGATCAACGACGAGTCGGGTGATGACACCCAGTTCTTCCAGTTCTCCCTGGGGCAGACCTTCTGACCCTGGCGTGATCCCATACCGCTGCCGGGCCGCAAGGGCGGCCCTTCAAGGAGTGAGAGATGCGTAGATTGACCGCCGCCCTCGGCCTCGCCCTGCTGATGCTGCTGGCTCTGCCCGCCCAGGCGGCCGACGTCGCCATGCTCGACTGGCGCCGCGCCTTGCTCGAGACCGACGCCGCCCAGCGCTCCATGGATGAGCTGGATAGCCGGGTGGGCAGCCAGCAGCGCCAGGCCCAGTCCCTGGAACAGGAGCTGAACGCCCTGCAGCAGCGCGCCGGCAGCCTCACCGACAGCGAGCGGCAGGAGGCCAACCGCAAGGTGGGCGAGCTCAACCAGCTGATGAGCGAGATCATGCAGGCGCGCCAGCAGGCCGAGCAGCAGTTCCTGCAGCGCGCCGAGCCACATCTGGAGCGGTCCGTGGATCAGCTGATCACCCGCCACAGCGTGAAGGTGCTGGTGGAGCCCATGGGTGTGCTGCACTCGGAGCAGCCGCTGCAGGACCTGACCTCCGAGCTGACTCAGATCCTCAATACCATGCTGTGAAGGCCCGGTTCCGATGACGCGACGCAACTCTCCTGTCTACACCCTGGGTGAACTGGCCGAACGCCTGGGAGCTCGACTGGTCGGAGACGCCGACCGGCGAATCGTCGGCCTCTCCACCCTCAAGGAAGCCGGCCCGGATCAAGTGGCCTTCCTGGCCAACCGCGCCTATCTCAAGGACCTGCCGGAGGCTCGGGCCGCGGCCGTGCTGCTCCATCCGCAGCATGGCGAGACCTGCCCCACGGCGCGCCTCGAGCTCGACAACCCCTATCTCGGCTATGCGGCCCTGTCGCGGCTCTTCGATCCCCTAGCGGGCCGCGAGCCCGCCGGTGTGCATTCCTCGGCGGTGGTGGATCCCTCCGCCAGCCTGGGGGCGCGTGTCGAGGTCGGTCCCTGCGCCGTCATCGAGGCGGGCGTGACCCTGGGCGATGACGTCATCATCGGGCCCGGCTCCGTGGTCGGCGCCGACAGCGTCATCGGCGCCGGCTCCCGGCTCCACGCCAACGCCACCGTCTGCCACGGCGTGGTGGTGGGCCAGCGCGCCATCCTGCACAGCGGCTGCGTGATCGGCGGCGACGGCTTCGGCTTCGCCCACGACGGGGCGCGCTGGCACAAGATCGCCCAGCTGGGAGGGGTGATACTGGGCGATGACGTCGAGGTGGGCAGCTGTTCGAGCATCGACCGCGGCGCCCTCGGCGACACCGTCATCGGCCACGACGTCAAGATCGACAGCCAGGTACAGATCGCTCATAACGTGCAGATCGGCGACCACAGCGCCCTGGCCGGCTGCGTGGGTATCGCCGGCTCCACCCGGGTCGGGAAGCACTGCATGCTGGGCGGCGGCGTGGGGCTCTCCGGCCATCTGACGATCTGCGACGGGGTCCAGGTCACCGGCATGAGCCTGGTGACCAACTCGATCACCGAGCCCGGGGTCTACTCCTCCGGTACCGGCGCCATGAAGAACGCCCAGTGGCGCAAGAACGCGGTGCGCTTCAAGCAGCTCGACGACATCGCCAAGCGGCTCTCGCGGCTCGAGAAGGGGCGCGACGGTTGAGGGTCGCGCCCGGGGCGCTATAATCCCCCGCCTGCCCGACGGCCCGCGCCGTCGGCTCGCACCCGCCGGGACGGCGGGGCTCCCGATACTTCAGAGGTTGTGACGATGGTAATGGACATCAACGAGATTCGAGACTACCTGCCCCACCGCTATCCTTTTCTGCTGGTGGACAGGGTCACCGAGCTGAGCCTCGGCGAATCCATCGTCGCCTACAAGAATGTCAGCATCAACGAGCCGTTCTTCAATGGGCACTTTCCCCATCACCCCATCATGCCCGGCGTGCTGGTGGTGGAGGCGCTGGCCCAGGCCTGTGGCATCCTCGGCTTCAAAACCGTCAACAAGCTGCCCGCCGATGGCTATGTCTACTACCTGGTGGGCAGCGACAACGTGCGCTTCAAGCGTCCTGTGATGCCCGGTGACCAGCTTCAGCTGCGCGCCGACGTGATCCGCGAGAAGAGGGGCATCTGGAAATTCGCCTGCCATGCTACCGTGGATGGCGAGCTGGCCTGCGAGGCCGAGATCATCTGTGCCGAGAGGAAGGTTGCTTGATCCATCCCACCGCCCTTGTCGATCCCGCCGCGCGCCTCGCCGATGACGTCGAGGTGGGCCCCTTCACGGTGATCGGTCCCGATGTGGAGATCGGGCCCGGCAGCCGCATCGGTCCTCACGTGGTCATCAAGGGGCCCACGACGCTGGGGGCGCGAACCCGCATCTTCCAGTTCGCCTCGGTAGGCGAGGATTGCCAGGACAAGAAGTATGCCGGCGAGCCCACCCGCCTGGTGGTGGGCGACGACAACGTGATCCGCGAGGGGGTGACCCTGCATCGCGGCACCGTCCAGGACCGCGGCGAGACCACCATCGGCTCGCGCAACCTCTTCATGGCCTATGTGCACGTGGGCCATGACTGCGTGATCGGCAACGACTGCATCCTGGCCAATCAGGTGACCCTGGCGGGCCACGTCAAGCTCGGCGATTTTGCCATCCTCGGCGGCCTCTCCGCGGTGCACCAGTTCTGCCACTTCGGCACCCACGCCATGGCCGGCGGCGGCTCCATCATCACCAAGGACACTCCGGCCTATGTGATGATCAACGGCAACCCGGCCCAGGCCCACGGCCTCAACCTGGTGGGACTCAAACGCCGCGGCTTCTCCAGGGAGTCGATGCGCGCTCTGGGCGAGGCCTACAAGCTGGTCTACCGTCAGGGGCTCACCGTGGAGCAGGCGCTATCCCAGATACGCAGCCGCTTCGACCTGCCCGAGACCGAGGCCTTCGCCGCCTCCATCGAGATCGCCTCCCGCGGCATCGTGCGCTGACGATGGTGGATCCCCAGGAAATGGCGGCGCCCGAGCAGCGGGCCGTCAAGCGCGTCTATCTGGTGGCCGGTGAGCTCTCCGGCGATATCCTGGGCGCCGGCCTGATGCGCGCCCTGAAAGCGCGCCACCCCGGCGTCGAGTTCCGCGGCATCGGCGGCCCGCGCATGATCGCGCAGGGCATCGACAGCCGCTTCCCCCTGGAGACCCTCTCGGTGATGGGGCTGGTCGAGGTGCTCAGGCACCTGCCGGGGCTGATCCGGGTGCGGCGCGCCCTCAGGGCCGACGCCCTGGCCTGGCGGCCCGATATCATGGTCGGCATCGACGCCCCGGACTTCAACCTGGGCCTGGAGCGACAGCTGCGCGAGGCTGGGCTCACTACCGCCCACTACGTCAGCCCCTCCGTCTGGGCCTGGCGTCAGGGGCGGGTCAAGGGCATCGCGAAGTCCGTGGATGCCATGCTGACCTTCCTGCCCTTCGAGGCAGCCTTCTACGCTCGCCACCGGGTGCCGGTGGCCTTCGTCGGCCACCCGCTGGCCGACGAGCTGCCCCTCGAGAACGATCGGTTCGCGGCGCGTGGGGCGCTGGGCCTGCCCGCCGAGGGTGAGGTGCTGGCGCTGCTGCCGGGCTCCCGGGCCAACGAGATCCGCTTTCTGGGCGAGACCTTTCTCGCCGCCGCCGAGCGCCTCTGCGCGGCCCGGCCGGACCTGAAAATCGTGGTGCCGGCGGCCACGCCCGAGCGCCGCGCCGAACTGGAGGGGCTGCTTGCTGAACGCTCCGCGCTGGTAGAGCGCCTGACCCTGCTCGACGGCCAGTCCCGGGAGGCGATGGTGGCCTCTGATGCCGTGCTGCTCGCCTCGGGAACCGCGGCGCTCGAGGCGATGCTCTGCCACCGGCCGATGCTGGTGGCCTACCGGATGGCGCCGGCGACACACTGGCTCGCCAGGCGGCTGGTCAAGACCGAGTGGATCTCGCTGCCCAACCTGATCGCCCGGGAGACCCTGGTGCCGGAGCTGATCCAGGAGGCGGCGAGCCCCGAGACGATCGCCGACCGGCTCGGCGCGCTGCTCGACGATGCCCCGGGCCGAGCCGCCCTGGAGGCGCGCTTCGCGGCGATGCACCAAGGCCTGCAGCGCGATGCCAGCCGCCGCGCGGCCGAGGCTATCGAGGCGCTGGTGGCCGGCGAGCCGCTGCCCGAGAGCGTCGCCCCCGAGCGGGCCGAGGAGGCGGCGCCTTGACCCGGCAGAGAGGCGCTCCCCGGGAGCTGCCGCCCCTGGTGGTCGACTATCGCGGCGAGCGCCTGGCCGGGGTCGACGAGGTGGGCCGCGGCCCCCTGGTCGGGGCGGTGGTGGCCGCCGCGGTGATCCTCGACCCGGCGCGCCCCATCGAGGGGCTCACCGACTCCAAGGCGCTCCCCGCCCGGCGCCGCGAGGCGCTGGACGTCGAGATCCGCGAGCGGGCCCTGGCCTTCGCCGTGGCCGAGGCCAGCCCCGCCGAGGTGGATGCGCTCAACATCTATCATGCCACCCACCTGGCCATGCGCCGGGCCATCGACGCCCTGGCCCCGGCGGCGGAGTACCTGCTGGTGGACGGCAATCGCCTGCCCGGGCATCATCTGCCGGGGCAGCCGGTGGTCAAGGGCGACGCCCGCCACCCGGCCATCGCCGCCGCTTCGATACTCGCCAAGGTGGCCCGGGATGCCCAGATGCTGGCCCTCGACGCCCGCCATCCCGACTACGGCTTCGCCCGCCACAAGGGCTACCCGACCCGGGAGCACCTGGCCGCCCTGGAGCGCCTCGGCGCGCTGCCGGAGCACCGCCGCTCCTTCGCCCCGGTCAAGCGCCAGCTGGCGCTGTTCTGAACACCCAAGCCCCGAGCTCCCTATGACCACGCCCTTCGTTCATCTCCGCGTCCACACCGAATACTCCCTGGTCGACGGCCTGGTGCGCCTCAAGCCGCTGGTCAAGGCGGCTGGGGAGCACGGCATGCCGGCGCTGGCCATGACCGACGAGGCCAACCTCTTCGGCCTGGTCAAGTTCTACAAGGCCGCTCAGGGGGCCGGGATCAAGCCGATCATCGGCGCCGACCTCTGGCTTGCCAACCCCCACGACGAGGAGCACCCCTACCGGCTGACCCTGCTGGCCATGAACGACACGGGCTATCGCAACCTCACCGAGCTGATCTCCCGGGGCTGGATGGAGGGGCAGCGCCTGGGGCGCGCCGAGCTGAAGCGCGACTGGGTGCTGGCCCAGAGCGAGGGACTGATCGCCCTCTCCGGGGGCCGCGACGGCGAGGTGGGCCGCTACCTGCTCAGCGACCACGGCGACGAGGCCCGTGCGCTGCTCGCGGAGTGGAACGCCGCCTTCCCCGGGCGCTTCTATCTGGAGCTGACTCGCACCGGCCGCCCCCTGGAGGAGGAGTGCCTGCATCTCTCGGTGGAGCTGGCCCTGGAGAGCGGCACCCCGGTGGTGGCCACCAACGATGTCCGCTTCCTCGAGAAGGCGGACTTCTGGGCCCATGAGACCCGGGTCGCCATCGGCGAGGGGCGGGCCCTGGACGACTCCCGCCGCGAGCGCAAGTACAGCGAGGAGCAGTATCTCAAGAGCCCCGAGGAGATGGCCGAGCTCTTCTCGGATATCCCGGAGGCCCTCGCCAACAGCGTGATGATCGCCGCGCGCTGCAGCGTGGAGGTGCGCCTGGGGGAGATCTTCCTGCCGGAGTTCGAGATTCCCGAGGGCATGACCCAGGACGAGTTCTTCCGCAAGATCTCCCACGACGGCCTCACCGAGCGCCTCGACTTCCTCTTCCCCGCCGAGCGCTACCCCCGCGATGGCGCCGAGTATGCCGAGATCGACCAGCGCTACCGGGAGCGCCTGGACTTCGAGCTCGACGTCATCATCCAGATGGGGTTCCCCGGCTACTTCCTGATCGTGATGGACTTCATCCAGTGGGCCAAGGACAACGACGTCCCGGTGGGCCCCGGCCGCGGCTCCGGCGCCGGCTCCCTGGTGGCCTACGCCCAGAAGATCACCGATCTGGACCCCATCGGCTACGACCTGCTCTTCGAGCGCTTCCTCAACCCCGAGCGGGTCTCGATGCCCGACTTCGACGTCGATTTCTGCATGGAGAAGCGTGACCGGGTGATCGAGTATGTGGCCGACCGCTACGGCCGCAACGCCGTCTCCCAGATCGTCACCTTCGGCACCATGGCGGCCAAGGCGGTGGTGCGTGACGTGGCCCGGGCCCAGGGGCGCCCCTATTCGCTGGGCGACAAGCTCTCCAAGCTGATCCCCTTCGAGGTGGGCATGACGCTGGCCAAGGCGATCGAGGCGGAGCCGGCCCTCAAGGAGTTCGTCGAGAACGACGACGAGGCCGCCGAGATCTGGGAGATGGCGCTCAAGCTCGAGGGCATCACCCGCGGCACCGGCAAGCACGCCGGGGGCGTGGTGATCGCCCCCACCAAGCTGACCGACTTCTCGCCGCTGCTCTGCGACGAGGATGGCACCGGGCTCGTCGTGCAGTTCGACAAGAACGACATCGAGGACGCGGGCCTGGTCAAGTTCGACTTCCTGGGCCTTCGCACCCTGACCATTATCGACTGGGCACTTGAGATGGTCGACAAGGTGCGTGCCGTGGAGGGGCAGGGGCCGCTGGATATCGACAGCATCCCGCTGGACGACGCCCCCACCTTCGAGATGCTCAAGCGCGCCGAGACCACGGCGGTCTTCCAGCTCGAATCCCGCGGCATGAAGGAGCTGATCAAGCGCCTGCTGCCCGATTCGCTGGACGACATGATCGCCCTGGTGGCCCTGTTCCGCCCCGGCCCGCTGCAGTCGGGCATGGTGGACGACTTCATCAACCGCAAGCACGGCCGCGCCGAGATCTCCTACCCCCACCCGGACTACCAGCACGAGTGGCTCAAGCCGGTGCTGGAGCCCACCTACGGCATCATCCTCTATCAGGAGCAGGTGATGCAGATTGCCCAGGTGCTGGCGGGCTATACCCTGGGCCAGGCCGACATGCTGCGCCGCGCCATGGGCAAGAAGAAGCCCGAGGAGATGGCCAAGCAGCGCGCGGGCTTCATGGAGGGGTGCGCGGCCAACGGCATCGACAAGGAGCTCGCCGGCAACATCTTCGACCTGGTGGAGAAGTTCGCCGGCTACGGCTTCAACAAGTCCCACTCGGCGGCCTATGCGCTGGTCTCGTATCAGACGGCCTGGCTGAAGGCGCACTATCCTGGCCCCTTCATGGCGGCGGTGATCTCCACCGAGATGGACAACCTCGACAAGGTGGTGCCGCTGATCGAGGAGTGCCGCAACCTCGGGCTCACCGTCACGCCGCCGGACGTCAACGTGGGCGGCTACAAGTTCACCGTGGATGACCAGGCCCGGGTGGTCTACGGCCTCGGCGCCATCCGCGGCGTGGGCGAGGGGCCCATCGGGGCCATCGTCGAGGCCCGGGAGGCGGAGGGCCCCTTCCAGGACCTCTTCGACTTCTGCCGCCGCGTCGACCCCAAGCGGATGAACAAGCGCACCCTGGAGGCGCTGATCCGCTCCGGCGCCCTGGACACCCTCGGCCCCAACCGCGCCGTGCTGGCGGCGGCGCTGGAGGATGCCCTCAAGGCCGCCGCCCAGAGCCAGACCAACCAGAACCTGGGCATGATGGACATGTTCGGCGAGGCCTTCGTCGACGATGCCGGGGCGGATGGCGATGTCTATGCCGACTATCTCGGGGTGCGGGAGTGGACCGACAAGGAGCGTCTGGCCGGCGAGAAGGAGACCCTGGGGCTCTATCTGACCGGCCACCCCATCGACGAGTACGAGGGTGAGCTTGCGCGCTTCGTCTCCACCCGCATCAGCGACCTCAAGCCGTCGCGTGAGCCCCAGCGGGTCGCCGGCCTGGTGGTGGGCATGCGCACCATGAAGTCCAAGCGCGGTGACACCATGGCCTTCCTGACCCTGGACGACCGCACCGGACGCATCGAGGCGTCGCTGTTCGGCGAGCTCTATGACCAGCTGCGCGGTCAGCTCGAACCCGATCAGGTGCTGATCGTGGAGGGGGAGGTCTCCTCCGACGACTACTCGGGAGGGCTGCGCCTGCGCGGCAAGGAGGTCACCCCCATGGTGGCGGCGCGCACCCGCTACGGCCAGGCGGTGGAGCTCTCCCTGGACGGGGCAGCCATCAACGGCCGGCTGGTGGACTCCCTGCGCGAGAGCCTGGAGCCCCACCGCAACGCCGAGGGTCTGCCGGTGCGCCTGCGCTACCGCAATGCCGAGGCCGCCGGTTGGCTGGAGCTCGACGCGGACTGGAGGGTCGCGCCCACCGACGAGCTGCTGATCCGCCTGCGCGAGGTGCAGGGGCAGGACGGGGTGCGGCTCAAGTACCGCTGAGGCATCGCCTTGCGCGCCGCGTTCACGGTGCGATAATGCCTGCCACTTCTCATTTTTCGCGCCGCCTGCCACGGGCCGGGCGGTGAAACACCACAAGGCCGTCCGCCAATGAATCCCAACTATCTCGACTTCGAACAGCCCATCGCCGAGCTCCAGGCCAAGATCGAGGAGCTGCGGCTGGTCGGCAACGACAGCCAGGTCAACCTCAGCGACGAGATCGAGCGCCTCGAGGAGAAGAGTCGCAAGCTCACCGAGTCCATCTTCAAGGATCTCACCCCCTGGCAGGTCTCCCAGCTCTCCCGCCATCCCCAGCGCCCCTATACCCTGGACTACCTGGAGCACGTCTTCACCGACTTCGACGAGCTTCACGGCGACCGCCACTTCGCCGACGATGCCGCCATCGTCGGCGGCGTGGCGCGTCTCGACGACCGCCCGGTGATGGTGATCGGCCACCAGAAGGGCCGCGACGTGAAGGAGAAGGTGCGCCGCAACTTCGGCATGCCGCGCCCTGAGGGCTACCGCAAGGCGTGCCGCCTGATGGAGATGGCCGAGCGCTTCCGGATGCCGGTGTTGACCTTTATCGACACCCCCGGCGCCTATCCCGGCATCGACGCCGAGGAGCGCGGCCAGTCCGAGGCCATCGCCTACAACCTGGCGGTGATGTCGCGCCTGCGCACCCCGATCCTGGCCACCGTGGTGGGCGAGGGCGGCTCCGGCGGGGCCCTGGCCATCGGCGTCTGTGACGAGCTGGCCATGCTGCAGTACTCCACCTATTCGGTGATCTCCCCCGAGGGCTGCGCCTCCATCCTCTGGCGCAGCGCCGAGAAGGCCGCCGATGCCGCCCAGGCCATGGGGGTGACCGCCGAGCGCCTGCAGGAACTGGGCTTCGTCGATACCCTGATCGAGGAGCCCCTGGGGGGCGCCCACCGCCAGCCCCTGGCCACCGCCGAACGGGTCAGGGAGTCGCTGCTGGCGAGCCTCGACCGCCTCGCGGCGATGGACACGGAGAGCCTCCTCGCCCGCCGCTACGAGCGCCTGATGAGCTATGGCATGCCCGCCTGATCCCATGCCCCTGCAGGCCGTGATCGACAGCGCCCTGGCCCAGACCCCGCCGGGGCGCGTCGTCTGGGTGGCCCTCTCCGGCGGCCTCGACTCCTCCCTGCTGCTGACCCTCGCCGCGGACGCCTGCCGCCGCCACCCCCGCCCGCTGCGTGCCCTCCATGTGCATCACGGCCTCCAGGCCGCCGCCGACGACTTCGAGCGCCACTGCCGGCGGCTCTGCTCGCGCCTTGGCGTGCCGCTCTGCGTCGAGCGGGTTGCCGTCGACCTCGCCGCGGGGAAGGGCCTGGAGGGGGCGGCCCGGGAGGCGCGCTATGCCGCCTTCGCCCGCCGGGTCGCCCCCGGCGAGACCCTCTGGCTGGCCCAGCATCGCGACGACCAGGCCGAGACCTTCCTGCTCGCCGCCCTGCGCGGCAGCGGGGTGAGGGGCCTGGCCGGCATGCCGTCGCGGCGCGTCTGGCGGGGCAGGGCGCTCGCTCGCCCGCTGCTGACGGTTTCCCGGTCGGCCCTCGAGGCCGAGGCGGCGCGGCGGGGGCTGGCCTGGGAGGAGGATCCCTCCAATGCCGACGAGGGCCTGGATCGCAACCTCCTGCGTGTCTCCCTGCTGCCGCGGCTCGAGGAGCGCTGGCCCCGGGCCGGCGCGGCGCTGGCCAGGAGCGCGGCGCTTGCCGGGGAGGCCGAGGCGCTGCTCGGCGAGCTGGCCGAGCTGGACCTCGAGCGCCTCGGCGGCGACCCCGCCTGCCTGGCGGCGGGCGAGCTTGGCGCGCTTTCGCCGCCACGGCAGCGGCTGCTGCTGCGCCACGCCTGCCAGCGGCTGGGGCTGCCCACCCCGCCGGCCTCGCGCCTGGCAACGCTGCTGTCGCAGCTGGGGGCGCGCCTCGACGGCGAGGCGCGCGTCGCCTGGCCCGGCGCCGAGGCGCGACTATGGCGAGGTAGGCTGTACCTGATGGCGCCGCTGCCGGCGCTGCCGACGGGCTGGGAGCGCCGCTGGGAGGGGGCACCACCGCTGCACACGCCACTGGGCGTCTGCGGGGTGAGCCTGGCCGGGCCGACGGAAGGGGAGGGGGCAGGGAAAGGCGACCTGACGCTTCGACTCCGCCGGGGCGGCGAGCGCCTGCGCCTGGCGGGGCGCGGCTCCCGGGATCTCAAGCGGCTGCTGCAGGAGCTCGAGGTGCCGCCCTGGCGGCGGCAGCGGCTGCTGGTGGCCTGGCAGATGGGCAGCAGCGGAGCGGAGACGCCGGTGGCGCTGCTCGACCCCCTGGCCGGGCGCTGGCTGGCGCTGGCCGAGGGGTGGCGGGCTCAGGCGGGGGCGAGCTCCAGGGAGAAGCCCGCCGCCTGCTGATAGGCGCACTCCTGCTCCAGGTCGGTGAGCAGCAGCATGGGGTCGTCACCGCCGGGCAAGGTGAGGCGCAGCGCCTCGCCGTCGGCGTCGAGGCGCGGTGGCGCGGGCGGCTGCTCCGGGCGGCTGTGATTGAGCAGCACCGCCAGGCGCAGCAGTCGGGCCAGCCGGGCGTGGGAGGAGTGCACGGAGGCGGGCAGCGCCTGCCACTCCCGGAGCGGGAACTTGCGGCGGTGGGCGCGCACCAGGAAGGCCAGCAGGCGCTGCTCCGGGCGGGAGAAGCCGGCCAGGTCGGAGTGCTCCAGCAGATAGGCGCCGTGGCGATGGAACTGGCTGTGGGAGATGGCCAGGCCGATCTCGTGGAGGCGCGCCCCCCAGGCCAGGAAGCGGGCCTGGTCGTCGTCGAGCCCCCAGGCGTCGCGGACCTGGCCGAGCAGCGCGCCGGCCGTGGCGGCGACGTTGCCGGCCTGGCGGGCGTCCACGCCGTAGCGGCGCTCGAGCAGCTCCAGGCTCTTGAGCCGGGAGTCCTCGGGGCTGTTGCGCCCTGCCATGTCGTAGAGCACCCCCTCGCGCAGGGCGCCGTCGGCGAAACGCATCTGGTCGAGGTCGAAGGCCTCGAAGATGGCCCCGAGCACGGCGATGCCGGCGGGGAAGACCCGAGCGCGGTCCGGCTTGAGCCCCTCCAGGCTCACCCTGTCCAGACGCTTGCACTTGATCAGCCGCTCGCGCAGGGCGGTAAGGCCCTGCCGGGTGATGACCCCCTCAGGGCCGTCGCCGGCGGCGTGGATCACCGCGGCAGCGGCCTTGATGGTGCCGCTGGAGCCTACCGGATCTTCCCAGCCCAGGGCCAGGTAGTGGCGGCGGATATTGGCCAGCTCCGAGAGGGCGGCGAGCTCGGCGCGGCGCATGCGCTTCTCGGTGATCTCGCCTCCGTCGAAGAAGCGCCGGGTAAAGGTGACGCAGCCCATGCGCAGGCTCTCCAGGGCCTGGGGCTCGAAACGCTCGCCGATGATGAACTCGGTGGAGCCGCCGCCGATGTCGACGATCAGGCGACGGCCCTCCTCGGCCAGGGCGTGGGCGGCGCCCAGATAGATCAGGCGCGCCTCCTCGCGGCCGGCGATGATCTCGACCGGGCAGCCCAGCAGCGCTTCGGCGCGCTCGATCAGCGCCTGACTGTTGGCAGCGTCGCGCAGGGCGTTGGTGCCCACCACCCGCAGCTGCCCCGGGGCGATGTCGGCCACGAAGGGGGCGAAGCGGGCCAGGCAGTCCAGGGCGCGCTGCATGGTGGCCTCGTCGAGTAGGCCCTCGTCGTCGAGGCCCGCCGCCAGCTGCACTTTTTCGCCGAGGCGGGCCACTACCTGGAGGCGCTCCTCCTGGTAGTTGGCCACCAGCAGGTGAAAGCTGTTGGAGCCGAGGTCGATGGCGGCGAGCCGCCGCGTCGGGGGGAGGGTGGGGGCCGGATCCGCTGGCGAGGTCATGGTGGCTTCCTTCGAGTTGACTGGGGGAAAGGTTGCGGCTCGCCTGCGGCCGTGTCAATTGTTGAGGGCTTGCGTTCGGGCCTTCCCTTGTCTAGTATCGAGGCGTTCGCCTGTTCCGAATGCTTTCCGACCGTTCCACGGCGATCCCGTCTCGGTCACTCCAAGTCGTCAGACAGCCCACTGTACTCAGCGGAAGCCCGGTTCCTGCCGTGGCCGCTGGTCAGGCGAAAGCGAATCTGCTCCCTCGACTCCCTATCGGCCGGCTGCCCTCGGCGGTTGCCTTCCCCATGGCCATCTGGATGCAAGACGGCGAGTGGCAGCCTGTCCGGGCTCTGAACGCACCCCATGCGGCGTTTTCGTCTCGCCCCCCGTCATTTGCGGCGCATCGACGCCCGGCTTCCACGAGCAATCTCTGAACACACCGATGAATCTTACCGAACTCAAGCAAAAGCCCGTGCCGGAACTCCTGGAGATCGCCCGCGAGATGGGCATCGACAACCTGGCGCGCTCCCGCAAGCAGGACATTATCTTCGCCATCCTCAAGAAGCACGCCAAGAGCGGCGAGCCGATCTACGGCGATGGCGTCCTCGAGATCCTGCAGGACGGGTTCGGCTTCCTGCGCAGTGCAGACAGCTCCTACCTGGCCGGCCCCGACGACATCTATGTGTCGCCCTCCCAGATCCGTCGCTTCAACCTGCGCAAGGGCGACTCCATCTCGGGCAAGATCCGCCCCCCGAAGGAGGGCGAGCGCTACTTTGCCCTGCTCAAGGTCAGCGAGATCAACTTCGACCGCCCCGAGAACGCCAAGTCGAAGATCCTCTTCGAGAACCTGACGCCGCTGTTTCCCGACGAGCGCCTGCGCATGGAGATCGGCAACGGCTCCACCGAGGACATCACGGCGCGCATCATCGATCTCACCGCGCCCATCGGCAAGGGACAGCGGGGCCTGCTGGTCTCGCCGCCCAAGGCGGGCAAGACGCTGATGCTGCAGAACATCGCCACCTCCATCACCCGCAACAATCCCGAGTGCCACCTGATCGTGCTGCTGATCGACGAGCGGCCCGAGGAGGTCACCGAGATGCAGCGCACCGTGCGTGGCGAGGTGGTGGCCTCGACCTTCGACGAGCCGCCGGCGCGCCACGTCCAGGTGGCCGAGATGGTGATCGAGAAGGCCAAGCGCCTGGTTGAGCACAAGAAGGACGTGGTGATCCTGCTCGACTCCATCACCCGCCTGGCGCGGGCCTACAACACCGTAGTGCCGAGCTCCGGCAAGGTGCTGACCGGCGGCGTCGACGCCCACGCCCTGGAGAAGCCAAAGCGCTTCTTCGGTGCGGCGCGCAACATCGAGGAGGGCGGCAGCCTGACCATCATCGCCACGGCGCTGGTGGATACCGGCTCCAAGATGGACGAGGTGATCTTCGAGGAGTTCAAGGGCACCGGCAACATGGAGGCGCACCTGGACCGCAAGCTGGCCGAGCGTCGCGTCTACCCGGCGATGAACATCCGCCGCTCCGGCACCCGCCGCGAGGACCTGCTCGCCTCCGAGGACGAGATGCAGCGCATGTGGATCCTGCGCAAGCTGCTCAACCCCATGGATGACACCGCGGCCACCGAGTTCCTGATCGACCGCCTCAAGGATACCAAGACGAACATCGAGTTCTTCGAGGCCATGAAACGGCGTTGATTCTGGCCTGCTGCGCTTGGCGATACTGCGTTGGAAAACAGCTCAAGCTGCTCATTTACTGAAGTAAACTCCGCGCTTTCGCTGTTTTCCGCCTTGTCTCGCCTTCGCTCGCGACGGCCAGCTTTCAACGCCTTCGCCTTGAAGGGTTTCGTCAGCAGCGCAAGGGCCGCCGAGCGCAGAAAACTGTGCAAACGTTGTACGAAGGGCCGGGGGGTAGCATGCTATGCTGCCCCTTTCGTCGTACTGGAACCGGGAAACCCGAATGAAGTACAAGGACCTGCGGGAATTCATCAGCGCCCTGGAGGCCCAGGGCGAGCTCAAGCGCATCACCGCCGAGGTGGACCCCTACCTCGAGATCACCGAGATCTGCGATCGCACCCTGCGTGCCGGCGGCCCGGCGCTGCTCTTCGAGAACGTCAAGGGCCATGATATGCCGCTGCTGGGCAACCTCTTCGGTACGCCCAAGCGGGTGGCCCTCGGCATGGGCCAGGACTCCGTGGCTGCCCTGCGCGAGGTGGGCGAGCTGCTCGCCTTCCTCAAGGAGCCGGAGCCCCCCAAGGGCTTTCGCGACGCCTGGGACAAGCTGCCCATCTTCAAGCAGGTGATGAGCATGGGGCCGAAGAAGGTGCGTTCGGCGCCGGTGCAGGAGCTCGTCTATGAGGGCGACGAGGTCGACCTCGACCGCCTGCCGATCCAGCACTGCTGGCCCGGCGACGCCGCCCCTCTGGTCACCTGGCCCCTGGTGATCACCCGTGGCCCCCACAAGAAGCGCCAGAACCTCGGCATCTACCGTCAGCAGAAGCTCTCGAAGAACCGCCTGATCATGCGCTGGCTCTCCCATCGCGGCGGGGCCCTGGACTTCCTGGAGTTCCAGAAGGCCCATCCCGGCGAGCCCTTCCCGGTGGCGGTGGCACTCGGCGCCGATCCGGCCACCATTCTCGGCGCGGTGACGCCGGTGCCGGACTCGCTCTCCGAGTACGCCTTCGCCGGACTGCTGCGCGGCTCGCGCACCGAGCTGGTCAGGTGCGGCCACGCCGACCTGGAAGTGCCGGCCTCGGCGGAGATCATCCTGGAGGGCTTCATCTACCCGGACGACACCGCGCCCGAGGGCCCCTACGGCGACCACACCGGCTACTACAACGAGGTCGACCACTTCCCGGTGTTCACGGTGACGCGCATGACCATGCGCCGCGGCGCCATCTACCACTCCACCTACACCGGTCGGCCGCCGGATGAGCCGGCCATTCTCGGCCTGGCCCTCAACGAGGTCTTCGTTCCTATCCTGCGCCGGCAGTTCCCGGAGATCGTCGACTTCTACCTGCCCCCGGAGGGCTGCTCCTACCGCATGGCGGTGGTGACCATGAAGAAGCAGTATCCGGGCCACGCCAAGCGGGTGATGATGGGGGTGTGGAGCTTCCTGCGCCAGTTCATGTACACCAAGTTCGTGGTGGTGCTCGACGACGACGTCAGCGCCCGGGACTGGGAGGACGTGATCTGGGCCATCACCACCCGCATGGACCCGGCCCGGGACACCGTGATGGTGGAGAACACCCCCATCGACTACCTGGACTTCGCCTCGCCGGTCTCCGGCCTCGGCTCCAAGATGGGCCTGGATGCCACCAGCAAGTGGCCGGGCGAGACCGACCGCGAGTGGGGAGTGCCCATCGTCATGGACGAGGCCGTCAAGGCCCGCGTCAGCGAGCGCTGGAACGAGCTGGGCATCGAGCTTCCCGACGACAAGACCCCCTGATAACCCCACGAGGCACGCATGACGCCAAGGACCCTGACCTGCCTGGTCGACGAGGTCGAGGACCTCACCCCGGATGTCTTTCGGGTGCAGCTGGAGGGCCGCCCGGAGGCGGTGGCCCACGCCCCCGGGCAGTATCTCGAACTCAGGCTCGATGACGAGACCTGGGTGCCCTTCTCCATTGCCAACGCCCACGGCGGCGACGGCGTGATCGAGCTGCATATCCAGCACTGGCCGGAGCGGGAGAACTCCGCCCGGCTGCGCGACCTGGTCCAGGTCGCCAACCGCCTGACCCTGCGCCTGCCCGGCGGCGATTGCGTGCTCGACCCGGACAGCACCCGCCCGCTGCTGCTGGTCGCGGCGGGAACCGGCTTCTCCCAGATGAAGGCGATCGTCGAGGCGGCGCTGGCCGCCGACCCCGAGCGCGAGATCGACCTCTGGTGGGCGGCCCGGGAGCGGCGCCAGCTCTACCTGGAGCGCCTGCCTCGGGAGTGGGCCGAGGCCCATCCGAAGGTGCGCTTCCATCCGGTGACCGAGCTTTCGCCGGAGGAGCCCTGGGCGGGGGAGGGCGTCATCGGCCACCGGGGACGCATCGACCAGGCCCTGGCCGCGGGGCTCGAGGATGTCTCCGGCCATGACGTCTACCTCTCCGGCTCGCCGGGCATGGTCTACGCCTGCGTCGATGTCCTCGCCTCGCTTGGGCTCTCGGCGTCGCGCACCTTCTCCGACGTCTTCGCCTATGCCCCCCGGGACCCGCTGATTCCGGTGACCGGCAGCCTGCGTCGGGAGAGTCACCCATGAGCGCCTCGCCGATCCTGATCACCGGCGGCGCCCAGCGCCTGGGGCGCCACTGCGCCGAGCGCCTGGTGGACGACGGACACCCGGTGATCATCAGCTACCGCCGCGAGCGGCCGGAGCTTGCGGCGCTGCGGGAGCGGGGGATCGTGACCCTGCCGGCGGACTTCGCAAGCGAGGCGGGCATCCTCGACTTCCTCGAGCGGCTCAGGGCCGAGACGAGCTCGCTGCGGGCGATCGTCCACAACGCCAGCGACTGGGCACCGGATTCCACCGGCCCCGAGGCGGGGGCCACCTTCGAGCGGCTCTTCCGCATCCATATGCTGGCGCCCTACCTGATCAACCTGCACGCACGCGAGCTCCTGGAGCGCTGCAGCGAGCCCCAGCGCGATATCGTGCACATGACCGACTATGTGGTGCAGAAGGGGTCGAAGAAGCACGCCGCCTACGCCGCCACCAAGGCGGGGCTCGACAACCTGACCCTCTCCTTCGCCGCCATGCTGGCGCCGACGATCCAGGTCAACGCCATTGCCCCGGCGCTGATCATGCTCAACGAGGGCGACGACGAGGCCTATGTCGAGAAGGCGCGGGCCAAGTCGGCCATGGAGATGGTGCCCGGCCCCGGGGTGATCTATCAGACCCTGCGCTACCTGCTCGACAACCGCTACGTGACCGGGGCGACCCTGCCAGTGGATGGCGGCCGCCACCTGCGCTAGCGCCTACCTGCGACCAAGGTGGCGTGCTCGCCGCCGGGTTCTTCGCTAGAATGCGGACCTACCCTGACAGCAAACCGAAGGAGAGACACATGGCGGGACATGACGAGAACTTCCGTGACAGCAGCGGCGTGCTGTCCATCATCATGGGCCTGATCGTGCTCGTGGCCATGAGTGCCCTGCCGGCCACCATCGGCTGGTACCAGCTGTTTGCCGGCTGATACGGACTTGCCTGCCGCCGCTCGATGCGGCAGGATGAATCCATCGCCCAGGAGACGACCATGACCCCACTCGCCACCGCCATGCACTGCCACAGCGCCGCCCACGCAGGCGACGCCGGCGCGTGCACGGGGGCGAGCGCGGGCTTCTGGTGGTATGGCTATTTTATGACCGGTGTGCCGGCGGCCATGTCCTGAGCAGCAGACACGACATCGCCGAGAGGCACGCCCCGCCAGGGTCGCCTCCCGACAGAACCCCCGGAAGGCTACCCGCCCCGGGGGTTCTGCGTTTCACGGCATGCCACACAGAGATGACATCAAGGAGAGAGACCATGACCGCATCCATCGCCATTCGCCCGCTGACCGGCCTCATCGGCTATTACGGCTATTGGCGATTTAGCGAGCTGCGGTCGGCTCACTCCGCCACGTCCGGCCGTAGCGAGTTCGGTGGCACCCGATCGACACGATGTATGACCGCTACCCGGAGCCGATGACACCATGAACGCCACGCTTGCCGCCGCCCTGAACCCCGCCCGTCCTGCCGCTGCCCCCGTGCGCCGCCTGCCCGCGCCGGACGCCCTGCGCCGCGAACTGACCCTGGCCCCCGAGCTTACCCGCCGGATCGAGGCCCAGCGCCAGGCCGTTCGCGATATCCTCGCCGGCCGCGACGACCGCCTGCTGGTGGTGGTCGGCCCCTGCTCCATCCACGACCCCGAGGCGGCCCTGGAGTACGCCCGCCGCCTGGCCGAGCTGGCGCCCCGGGTCGCCGACCGCCTGCTGCCGGTGATGCGGGTCTATGTGGAGAAGCCGCGCACCACGGTGGGCTGGAAGGGGCTCGCCTACGACCCCGACCTGGATGGCAGCGGGGACATGGCCCGCGGCCTCGAGGTCTCGCGTCGGCTGATGCGCGACGTCGCCGAGCTGGGCCTGCCGGTAGCCACCGAGCTGCTCCAGCCGATGCTGGCCCCCTACCTGGAGGACCTGCTGGCCTGGGTGGCCATCGGCGCCCGCACCACCGAGTCCCAGCTGCACCGCGAGATGGCCAGCGGCCTCGACGCCGTGGTGGGTTTCAAGAACGCCACCGGCGGCGATATCGGCGTGGCCCTGGACGCCATGCGCGCCGCCGCCCATCCCCATAGCCACTTCGGGCTGGACGGCGAGGGGCGCCCGATGATTCGCGACACCGACGGCAACGCCCATACCCACCTGGTGCTGCGCGGCGGCCACGGCGAACCCAACTACCAGGCGCCTCACGTCCAGGCGGCGCGCCGCGCCCTGGAGGAGGCCGGCCTCACGCCGCGGCTGATGGTGGACTGCAGCCACGCCAACGCCCGCAAGGACCACCGCCGCCAGAGCGAGGTGCTGCTCGACGTCCTGGCCCAGCGCGAGGCGGGGGAGACGGCCCTGGCCGGGCTGATGATCGAGAGCCATCTGCACGAGGGCAAGCAGGCGCTGTCGCCCGGCCGGCTGCGCCACGGCGTCTCGGTCACCGACGCCTGCATCGGCTGGGAAACCACCGAACGCCTGCTGCTCGGCGCCGCCGAGCGGCTGAGGTAGGCCTGTACCCCGGGGGGCCGAGTCGGGATAATCACCTCGATTTCCCGCTCGCCCCCAGGAGGCCCCATGTCATTCCGGTTCGAACAGCACGACCCCGAGACCTACCGCCGCAAGGCGAAGATGATCAGCCTGGCCATGGCCGGCCAGCTGATCGTCTTCGGCCTGGTCTTCGTCCAGCTGCTGCAGGCCGCCTTCGACGGCGGCTTCCTGCTCAACGTGGTGGGGGTGCTGCTGGGCCTGGTGGCGACCAGCCTGACCTTCGCGGTGCTGCGCGAGCGCCCCTGGATGACCGAGATGCGCTATGTCTGGCAGCTCAAGCACCACCTCTCCCGGGTCAGCGGCTACCTGCCCGCCCTGCGCCGGGGTGTCGAGGAGGGCAACGGCACGGCGCTCTCCATTCTCACCTTCTATCACCAGGGCATGGCCCAGCTGGCCGAGCTCAATGGCCGCACCCTGGATGACGACGCCGAGCTGATCGCCGAGCGCCAGAAGATCCGCCTACTCCGTCAGGAGCGCGGGCTGCCCGAAACGGTGGACGGCTTCGACCCCCAGGACCTGGCCGCCTTCAAGCGCGGCTGACGCCCGAGCCTCTGCCGTCGCGCTACCGGCGCGGCGGCAGGCGCGCCCCTCAGGCCTTGGCGGCGTAGGCGTAGAGCAGCGTCTCCTGGGCGCTGATGGGCGCGGCGTCGCCGGACTGCTGCTTGACGTAGCTGCCGTCGGGCTGCAGCAGCCAGCTCTGGCAGTTGTCCACCAGGTAGGTTTCCAGGTCCTTGCGCACCCGGGCGGCCAGCTTGCGGTCCAGCAGCGGAAAGCAGGTCTCTACCCGGTGAAACATGTTGCGGCTCATGAAGTCGGCGCTGGAGCCCCACACCTCGGGTTTGCCGTTGTTGTGGAAGTAGAAGACCCGGGTGTGCTCCAGGAAACGGCCGATGATGGAGCGCACGCGTATGCTTTCCGAGACGCCCGGGATGCCCGGCCGCAGGCAGCACTGGCCGCGGATGATCAGATCGCACTCCACCCCGGCCCGGGAGGCGCGGTAGAGCGCCTGGATCAGTTTCGGCTCGGTCAGGGAGTTGCACTTGATGATCAGGTGGGCGCGGCGCCCCCTGCGGGCGTGTTCCGCCTCCCGCTCGATCATCGCCACCATGCCGTCGTGGAGGGTGAAGGGGGCGTGCAGCAGGGTTTCGATATGGCGGGCGCGCCCCATCCCCGAGAGCTGCTGGAAGACCTGGTGCACGTCCTCGCAGAGCGCCTCGTTGGCGGTCAGCAGGCTGTAGTCGGTATAGAGCCTGGCGGTCTTCGAGTGGTAGTTGCCGGTGCCCAGGTGGGCGTAGTGGCGCAGCCGCCCCTTCTCCCGGCGCACGATGTGCATCATCTTGGCGTGGGTCTTGTAGGCCATCACGCCGTAGATGACGATGGCGCCGGCCTCCTGAAGCCGCGACGCCAGGGCCAGGTTGTCCGCCTCGTCGAAGCGGGCGCGCAGCTCCACCACCACGGTGACCTCCTTGCCGCCGCGGGCCGCCTCCACCAGGGAGCTCACGATGGGGGAGTCGGCGCCGGTGCGGTAGAGGGTCTGCTTGATGGCCAGCACCGAGGGGTCCCGAGCCGCCTCGGCCAGCAGCTCCTCCACCGGAGAGAAGGCCTGGAAGGGGTGGTGCAGCAGGATGTCGCCGGCGGCGATGGTGTCGAAGAGGCTCCCGCTCTTCTGCAGGCTCTTGGGCAGCCCCGGCGTATAGGGACGGTAGAGCAGCTCGGGGCGCTCCACCTCGCCGAGCAGGGACATCATGCGAGTGAGATTGACCGGCCCGTTGACCCGGTAGAGATCCTCCTCGCCGAGCTCGAACTCCTTGAGCAGGAAGGCCGCCAGCTCGTCGGGGCAGGTGTCCACCACCTCGAGGCGCACGCCGCTGCCGTAGCGCCGGGCCAGGAGCTCGCCGCGCAGGGCCGAGGCGAGGTCCGACACCTCCTCCGGGTCCACCGTCATGTCGGCGTTGCGGGTCAGGCGGAACTGGTAGCAGCCGCGCACCTGCATGCCCGGAAAGAGCTCGCCGGCGTGGGCGTGGATCATGGAGGAGAGGAAGACGGCCTCGTCGAAGCCCTCGTCGCAGAGCGCCCGGGGCAGGGCGATGACCCGGGGCAGCGAGCGCGGTGCCGGCAGAATGGCCAGCCCCCCTTCGCGGCCGAAGGCGTCCTTGCCCTCCAGCTGTACGATGAAGTTGAGGCTCTTGTTGACCAGCCGGGGAAAGGGGTGGGAAGGGTCCAGGCCGATGGGGCTGATCACCGGCAGAATCTCCTCCTCGAAGTAGTCGCGTACCCAGTCGCGCTGGGCCGGAGTCCACTCGCTGCGGCGGCGGAAGCGTATTCCCTTCTCCTCCAGTGCCGGCAGCAGCGCCTCGTTGAGGATGCGGTACTGCCGCTCGATCTGCTCGTGGGCCACCCGGGAGATCTCCGCGACCACCGAGCGCGGCGAGCGGCCGTCGAAGCTGGCGCTCTCGTCGCCGATGGCGACCCTGCGCTTCAGCCCGGCCACCCGGATCTCGAAGAACTCGTCCATGTTGGAAGAGAAGATCAGCAGGAACATCAGCCGGTTGAGCAGCGGATGCGCCTCATCCAGGGCCTGCTCCAGCACCCGGATATTGAACTGCAGGTGGGAAAGTTCGCGGTTGAAGTAGAGGCTCGGGTCGGCAAGGTCCGCCTCGGCATCCGGCGGCGCCTTGGGCTTGATGCCGGTGCGGGTCTGGTTGAGGCGAGGCGCGGGCGGCTCGGCGCTGGCATCTTCGCCGGGACCGGGCTGCGGCGCATCGGGGAGTGCGGGGCTGCGGTCTTCCATGGGCAACTCTCACGGGGTCATGGAAGGGGCCGCGCCCCTTCCGTTACTGGGCGGCGAGCAGGCGGGCCGCTCGCTTGGCGAAATAGGTCAGCACGCCGTCGGCGCCGGCGCGCTTGAAGCAGGTCAGCGATTCGAGGATCACGCTGTCGGCGTCCAGCCAGCCGTTCTCGAAGGCGGCCATGTGCATGGCATATTCACCGCTCACCTGGTAGGCGAAGGTGGGCACCCGGAGCTCTTCCTTCACCCGGCGCACCACGTCGAGGTAGGGCATGCCGGGCTTGATCATCACCATGTCGGCGCCCTCGGCGAGGTCGAGGGCGACCTCGTGGAGCGCCTCGTCGCCGTTGGCCGGGTCCATCTGATAGGTGCTCTTGTCTGCGCGGCCGAGATTGGCGGCGGAGCCCACGGCGTCCCGGAAGGGGCCGTAGTAGCGCGAGGCGTACTTGGCGCTGTAGGCCATGATGCGGGTGTGGGGCAGCTGTTCCTGCTCCAGCACCCGGCGAATCTCGCCGATGCGGCCATCCATCATATCCGAGGGAGCCACCACGTCGGCACCCGCCTCGGCGTGGGAGAGCGCCTGCTTGAGCAGCGTCTCCACGGTGCGGTCGTTCAGCACATAGCCCTGGGCGTCGATGATGCCGTCCTGGCCGTGGCTGGTGTAGGGGTCCAGGGCCACATCGGTGATGATGCCGAGTTCGGGCAGGGCCGCCTTGAGCGCCCGCACGCTGCGCTGCACCAGGCCGTTGGCGTTGAAGGCTTCCTCGGCCAGCTCGCTCTTGAGGGTGGCGTCGACGACGGGGAAGAGCGCCAGAGCGGGGATGCCCAGCGCGTAGGCCTCCCGCGCCTCCTCGATCAGCAGGTCCAGGGAGAGACGCTCCACGCCGGGCATGGAGGGCACCGCCTCGCGGCGGTTCTCGCCTTCCAGAACAAAGACCGGCCAGATCAGGTCGGCGGCGGTCAAGGTGTTCTCCCGCATCAGGCGGCGTGAGAAGTCGTCGCGGCGCATGCGGCGCAGGCGGGTGGCGGGGAACTGGCGGGTGGTCATGAAGCTCAAGGCGATTCTCCAGCGTTGGTCGCCACTGCCGGTGAGTATGGCGACGCAAGATGACAGTGGGGTGACAGTGTCACCCGTGTGTTCTCGAGTATATCAGCGCAGCCGTGCGCCGAAAGTCTCGCCTTGTCGCCTACCGGCGTTCGCTCTAGAGTGTGGGGTTCGAATATCGGGCCTGCCTCGGCGGCGGGCGAATCCTGCAAGGAGACAGGCATGAGCAAACAGGTGGCGGTGATCCTCTCGGGCTGCGGCGTCCAGGACGGTTCCGAGATCTACGAGACCACCCTGACCCTGCTGCGGCTTGACCAGCTGGGTATCGGCTATCGCTGCTTTGCACCGGATATGGCGCAGCATCACGTCATCGACCATCGCAGCGGCGAGGCGGCCGAGGGCGAAACCCGCAACGTGCTGACCGAGGCGGCGCGCCTGGCGCGGGGCGAGATCTCGCCGCTGGCCGAGCTGGCCGCCGACGAGTTCGACGCCGTGATCCTGCCCGGCGGCTTCGGCGCGGCCAAGAATCTCTCCAGCTTCGCGGAGAAGGGCGCCGAGATGGAGGTGCTCGAGACGCTGGCGGAGGCCCTGGGCGAGTTCCACGAGGCGCGCAAGCCCATCGGCCTGATGTGCATCGCCCCGGTGATGGTGCCCAAGCTGCTGGGACCCGGCATCGCCGTGACCATCGGCCACGATCCGGGCGTCTCCGGCGCCATCAGTGCCATGGGTGGCCTGCATCGCAGCTGCGGGGTGGAGGAGATCGTGGTGGACTTCGAGAACCGTGTGGTCACCACCCCGGCCTATATGCTGGCGACCCGGATCAGCGAGGCGGCCGTCGGCATCTTCAAGCTGGTCGATCGCATCGACGAGCTGATGGATCTCTAGCCGCGAAGCGGCTAGAGCCGGAAGTTTGAAGAGCGGCACTTCGCGCCTGGAAGCTGGAAGTGAGATCGCCCCCATGGTATTGCCATGGGGGCGATCTGTTCTAGGCTGCAGAGCAGCTTACAGCTTACAGCTTACAGCTTACAGCTGATGGCTCAGGCGTCTTCTTCCTCCGCCTCGCGCCGAGCCTTCTTGCGCCGCGCCAGGCGGCCGAACAGCAGCCCCACTTCGTAGAGCAGGTACATGGGCACCGCCAGCAGGCTCTGGGAGATGATGTCCGGCGGGGTGAGCAGCATGCCCACCACGAAGCAGCCGAGGATGATGTAGGGGCGCTTCTTCGAGAGGCTCTCCACCGTGGTGATGCCGGAGGCGATCAGCAGGAAGGTGGCGATGGGGATCTCGAAGGCCACCCCGAAGGCGAAGAAGAGCTTGAGGACGAAGTTCAGGTAGGCGTTGATGTCGGTCATCACCGCCACGTTCTCCGGCCCCGTCTGGGTGAAGAAGGAGAACAGCAGCGGAAAGACCACGTAGTAGGCGAAGGCCGCACCGGCGTAGAAGAGCAGGACGCTGGAGGTGAGGATGGGGATGGCCAGGGCCTTCTCGTTGTCGTAGAGCCCCGGGGCCACGAAGGCCCAGGCCTGGTGCAGCACATAGGGCACGGCGATGAAGACCGCCGCGACCAGGGTCAGCTTGAAGGGTGCCAGGAAGGGCGAGGCCACCTCGGTGGCGATCATCTGGGACCCCTCCGGCAGCAGTGCCATCAGCGGCTGGGCCACGAAGAGGTAGATGTCGTTGGCGAAGGCGTAGAGGCCCAGGAAGATCACCAGGATGGCGACCACGCTACGCAGCAGCCGCGAGCGGAGCTCGATCAGGTGCTCGATCAGCGGGGCCTGTGGCTGTTCCGGGCGGTCACCGGTGTTGCTCATCGTGAGGAGGCGTCCTTGTCGGAGGCGGAGGGCGCGGTGGGTTCATCGGCGTTCGGCGCCGCGGCTTCCGAAGCGTCGGCTTCCGAAGGGGCGCGGCGGGCGCGGGCCAGGGCGTCGTCCAGGCGCTGTTCGGCGCTGGGGGCAGGCGCCTTCTCCGGCGCCTCGGCGGGGCGGTCGGGCTCGGCGATGCTCTCCACGTCGCGCTGGACCTGACGCACGCTGTCGTCGAGCTTCTTCTGCTGCTCGTTGAGCTTCTGGCGCAGCTCCTCCGCTTCGAGCTGGGCGCTGATCTCACGCTGCATGCCGGAGACGCTGCGCTTGATCTTGCCGATCCAGAGACCCGCCGTGCGGGCCGCCTTGGGCAGCCGCTCCGGGCCCAGCACCAGCAGGCCGACCACGCCGATGAACATCAGTTCGAGAAAGCCGATGTCGAACATGGCGGCTTACTTGCGCTCTTCCTGTTCCTCGGATTTACGCTCGGCCTGGACGTCGTAGGTGTTGGTCTCCTCCTTGTGGTCCACGCGAGCCTGCGCCTCGGCCTCTTCCTTCTTCTTCTCGGCCTTCTCCTCTTCGCTCATGGCCTGCTTGAACCCCTTGACCGCGCCGCCGAGGTCGGTGCCGACGTTGCGCAGCTTCTTGGTGCCGAAGATCAGGATGATGATGCCGAGTACGATCAGCAGCTGCCAGATACTGATACCACCTAACATGGGTCTTTCCTCTGTGTCGTAGCCCCGGGCTGTCCGGGAGCCTTTGTCTTTGAGTCTGTCTGGTTGGCCCCGGTTCTCACTGGGGTCTTGCGGCCTTCTCGTCGTGGCCGGAGACGCCGAAGCGGCGGCCCAGCTCGTCGAGCACGGCGCGGTGGTCGAGGTCGAGATGCGATAGCATCACCAGGCTATGAAACCACAGGTCGGCGGTTTCGGCGATCAGCGCCTGGCGTTCGGCCTCGCCGCCGCCCTCGGCATCCTTGGCGGCCAGCAGGGTTTCGGTGGCCTCCTCGCCAACTTTCTCGAGTATCTTGTTCAAGCCCTTGTGATGCAAGGCGGCGACGTAGGAATCCTGCGGATCTGCCTGGCGGCGTTGATCCAGGACAGCTTGCAGCCGGTCGAGAATATCGCTCATGAGTTAAGGTTCCGTTGCAGGGTTCAGGGGTCAGTGCCAGGCCAGCAGTAGCAGGCCGAGGGCGGCGGCGGCCAACGCCGGCCAGGGCTGGTCCGCGGCCCACTGGGAGAGCGGCTGCCAGGCCAGCGCCAGCGCCACCAGGAGGAGCCCCAGGCGCAGCCGGCGGCCGCGCCGCCCCTGGCGCACCAGCTGGTGGCGGATGGCGCCGATCGCCTCGCCCTGGCGGCGTCGCTGGCGGGTCTCCTGGTCGACCCGTGAGAGGGCCTGGTGGGCCAGCACGGGCAGCTCCGGCAGCTGTCGAGTCAGCTCGGGCGCCTGACGCTTGAGGGAGTCCCAGAAGCCGCTGACGCCGGCGCGCTCCCGCATCCACTGTTCCAGGAAGGGCTTGGCGGTCTTCCAGAGGTCCAGGTCCGGGTAGAGCTGGCGCCCCAGCCCCTCGATATTGAGCAGGGTCTTCTGCAGCAGCACCAGCTGGGGCTGCACCTCCATGTCGAAGCGTCGGGCGGTCTGGAAGAGACCCAGCAGCACCTGGCCGAAGGAGATGTCCTTGAGGGGCTTCTCCAGGATGGGTTCGCAGACGGTGCGGATCGCCGCGGCGAACTCGTTGGCCCGGGTGTTCTCGCCCACCCAGCCCGACTCGATGTGCAGGGCCGCCACCTCGTAGTAGTCCTGGTGGAAGAAGGCCAGCAGGTTGCGGGCCAGGTAGTCCTGGTCTTCCCGGGTCAGGCTGCCGACGATGCCGCAGTCGATGCCGATGTACTGTGGGTCCCGGGGGTGTTCCCGGGAGACGAAGATATTGCCCGGGTGCATGTCGGCATGGAAGAAGTTGTCGCGGAATACCTGGGTGAAGAAGATCTCCACACCGCGCTCGGCGAGCTTCTTGAGGTCGGTCCCCTGGGCCTCCAGGGCGGCCACGTCGGCTACGGGGATGCCGTAGATGCGCTCCTGTACCATGACGCGCTGGCGGGTCAGCTCCCAGTGGATGGCCGGGATGTAAAGCAGCGGCGAGTTCTTGAAGTTGCGCTTGAGCTGGGAGGTGTTGGCCGCCTCCTTGTGCAGGTCGAGCTCGTCGAACAGGGTGGCCTCGTAGTCGCGCACCACCTCCACCGGGCGCAGGCGGCGCGCCTCGGGCACCAGGGTCAGCAGCCGGGCAAAGCGGTACATCAGCGCCATGTCCTGGCGCATCACCCGGTGGATGCCGGGGCGGATGATCTTGACCACCACCTCCTCGCCGCTGTGCAGCCGGGCGCCATGCACCTGGGCGATGGAGGCCGAGGCGAGCGGCTCCGGGTCGAAGCGGGCGAAGGCCAGGGCCACCGTCATGCCGAGCTCGTCTTCCACCACGGCCCGGGCCTGGTCGCCGGGGAAGGGAGGGACCTGGTCCTGCAGGCGCTTGAGCTCGTCGGCGATATCCGGCGGCAGCAGGTCGCGGCGGGTGGAGAGCACCTGGCCGAACTTGACGAAGATCGGCCCAAGGGACTCCAGCGCCAGGCGCAGCCGCGCCCCGCGAGAGCGCTCGCCGATGGGCACCAGGCGCAGCGGCGAGAGCCTGAAGAGGGTGCGCAGCGCCCAGGGCAGGCGTTCAAGGGGAATCAGGGTATCCAGCCGGTAGCGGGTGATCACCCAGAGAATGCGCAGCAGCCGCAGCATCATCATGGGGCCGCCTGCGCGTCGCGCCGGGCCGCCAGGCGGCGATGCAGCCTGGCCAGCCGCGCCTCGAGGCGGTCGGCGGCGACCTCGAGCTCGGTGAGGTGATCGCGCAGCACCTCCAGCTGGGGGCGGCCGGGCAGCAGCCGTGCCTCCTCCACCAGGTACTCGGAGAGGTCGGCGCAGAACTCTTCCCGGGTGCGCAGGCCGAAGCGGCCCAGGCGGCGAAGCCCCTCGGCCAGGCTGTGGGCGGGGATATCACCCAGCCAGCGGGCCAGCTCCCCTTCCCAGTCCAGGTCGAGGTCGAGCAGCAGGTCGCGGGTCGCCTCGAGCAGGCCGATATGACCGCGTACCGCCAGGCGGCCCTGGAACATCAGTCGCTCCATGGAGGCGCCGCCCAGCAGGGCGCCGGCGGTCTCTGCATCCAGCTCCACGACCGCGTCGAAGGCCGCCTCGTCGGTGTCGTCGGGGCGCAGCAGGTCGAGCCCCTGAGGATGGAAGTGCACCGCCAGGGCCAGCTCGGGGTTCTCCAGGCGCAGCAGCAGCCGCTGGCCGGCCAGGCGCGCCAGCCGCGAGGGGGCGGCGGGATCCCGGGCAAGCAGGGCGTTGAGGGTTCGTTCCAGGCCGGCTAGTAATAACATTATAGCTTTATGCCGCGATGCAGGGCGACGATGCCCCCGGTCAGGTTGGTGTACTCGACCCGCTCCAGACCGGCCGTTTCCATCATCCCCTTGAGGGTCTCCTGGTCCGGATGCATGCGGATCGACTCGGCCAGGTAGCGGTAGCTGTCGGCGTCGCTGGCCACCACCTCGCCGATCTTCGGCAGCAGGCGGAAGGAGTATTCGTCATAGACTCTGGAGAGCAGGGCGCTGGGCGGCTTGGAAAACTCCAGCACCAGCAGGCGGCCGCCGGGCTTGAGGACCCGGGCCATGGAGCGCAGGGCGGCATCCTTGTCGGTGACGTTGCGCAGGCCGAAGGCGATGGTGATGCAGTCGAAGGTGTTGTCCGGGAAGGGCAGGCACTCGGCGTTGGCCTGGACATACTCGACGTTGCCGCCCACGCCGCGGTCGAGGAGCTTGTCGCGGCCTACGCGCAGCATCGACTCGTTGATGTCCGCTAGTACCACGCGCCCGCGCGGCCCCACCATGCGCGAGAACTTCAGGGTCAGGTCGCCGGTGCCGCCGGCGATATCCAGCACGCTGTGGCCGGGCCGCACGCCGGAGCGTTCGATGGTCAGGCGCTTCCACAGGCGGTGGATGCCGAAGGACATCAGGTCGTTCATCACGTCGTAGCGGGCCGCCACTGAGTGGAAGACGTCGGCCACACGGGAGGCTTTCTCCTCGACGGGCACTTCCTGATAGCCGAAGTGGGTGGTCTGCTTGTCCCTGGAGCTGGGGTTGGCGCTCATGCGATGGGGCTCCCGAATCGCTGCATGGGAGAGGCCGCTGCCTCGAATGGGCGCCATTGTAGCCTCCCGCGGCGGCGGTTGTCTTGACGGGGGGCCGTTTACAGCTGCTTGATCTCGATGCCCAGGGGCTCGCGGCTGGCGCCGGCCTCCTCCAGGCGGCGGAGGTAGTCGGCCCAGTTGGCCTCGCGCTGCTCGATCAGCCACCAGAGGTAGTCCCAGCTGTAGAGGCCGCTGTCGTGGCCGTCGTCGAAGTGCAGCTTGAGGGCGTAGCGGCCGGTCGGGGTGATGTCCTTCAGGCCGACGAACTTCTTGCCGACCTGCAGGGTTTCCTGGCCGCGGCCGTGGCCGCGCACCTCGGCGGAGGGGGAGAAGACCCGCAGGTACTCCACGGATAGCCGGTAGCTCTCGCCGTTCTCATAGCCGAGCTCCAGCTCCTGGGCCTTGCGGTGGTAGTGCACTCGGGTGGGGATGGGGGCGCTCATGGCACAGCTCCAGTCCAGGCTTGGTGAAAGCGCGACTACTCCGGCGACAGGTCTACGAGGGGGCGCTGTGAATCCATCCCTGGACGCTACCGATGCCATCCCTGGCATAGGCCCCCCTCTACGACCTGCCCCCGGCGTCGCGCAGCCCGCGATTCGCCTGCTTCAGCGCTCACGGGATCGCTGAGTGCGACACCGGCTTCCAGGCTGCCAACGTCGGCTGCTCAGGGTTACAGGATATACCGCGACAGATCCTCGTCCATGGCCAGCTCGCCGAGCTGGGAGTCCACGTAGGCGGCGTCGATGGTCAGCGGCGTGCCGATGTCGCTGCCCTTGTAGGAGGCCTCCTCGAGCAGGCGCTCCATCACCGTGTGCAGGCGGCGCGCGCCGATGTTCTCGGTGCCCTCGTTGACCTGCCAGGCGATCTGGGCGATGCGTTCGATGCCGTCGGCGGTGAACTCCACCTCGAGGCCCTCGGTGGCCAGCAACGCCTGGTACTGCTTGGTGAGCGCCGCTGAGGGCTCGGTGAGAATGCGCTTGAAGTCCTCCGGGGTCAGGGCGTTGAGCTCCACGCGGATCGGCAGGCGACCCTGCAGCTCGGGAATCAGGTCCGAGGGGCGCGACAGGTGGAAGGCGCCGGAGGCGATGAACAGGATGTGGTCGGTCTTCACCATGCCGTACTTGGTGGAGACCGTGGAGCCCTCGATCAGCGGCAGCAGGTCGCGCTGCACCCCCTCCCGGGAGACCTCGCCGCCGCTGGACTGGCCGCTGCCCTTGGCCACCTTGTCGATCTCGTCGAGGAAGACGATGCCGTGCTGCTCCACCGCCTCGATGGCGCGGGCCTTGATCTCCTCCTCGTTGACCAGCTTGCTGGCCTCCTCGTCGCGCAGCAGGGCGAAGGCGTCCTTCACCGTGACCCGGCGGGTCTCGGTCTTCTGCTTGCCCATGCCGGAGAAGAGGCTGGAGAGCTGCTGGGTCATCTCCTCCATGCCCGGCGGAGTCATGATGTCGATGCCGGGGCCCTGCTGGGTCAGCTCGATATCGATCTCCTTGTCGTCGAGCTGTCCCTCGCGGAGCTTCTTGCGGAAGATCTGGCGGGTGCCGCTGTCCTGGCGGGGCGCCTCCTCCTGGCCCCGGGGCGGCGGCAGCAGGGCATCCAGGATGCGGTCCTCGGCGGCGTCCTCGGCGCGGTGGCCCACCTCCTCCTTGGCCTGTTCGCGCACCAGCTTGATGGCGGCTTCGGTCAGGTCGCGGATGATGGAATCCACGTCGCGGCCCACATAGCCCACCTCGGTGAACTTGGTGGCCTCGACCTTGATGAAGGGTGCGCGGGCCAGCTTGGCCAGGCGCCGGGCGATCTCGGTCTTGCCCACCCCGGTGGGACCGATCATCAGGATGTTCTTGGGCGTCACCTCCTGACGCAGGTCGCTGTCGAGCTGCATGCGACGCCAGCGGTTGCGCAGGGCGATGGCCACGGCGCGCTTGGCGTCCTGCTGGCCGATGATGTACTGGTCCAGGGCGTGGACGATCTCACGGGGGGTCATCTGGGTCATGGGGCGCCTCAGAGCGTTTCGAGAGTGACGTGGTGGTTGGTGAACACGCAGATGTCGCCGGCGATCTCCAAGGACTTCTCGGTGATCTCTCTGGCCGAGAGGTCGGTGTTCTCGAGCAGGGCGCGGGCGGCGGCCAGGGCGTAGTTGCCCCCGGAGCCGATGGCTATGATGCCGCGCTCGGGCTCCACCACGTCGCCATTGCCGGTGATGATCAGGGAGGCGTCCTTGTTGGCCACGGCGAGCAGTGCCTCCAGGCGGCGCAGGGCGCGGTCGGTGCGCCAGTCCTTGGCCAGCTCCACGGCGGCCTTGACCAGGTTGCCCTGGTACTTCTCCAGCTGCGCCTCGAAGCGCTCGAAGAGGGTGAAGGCGTCGGCGGTGCCGCCGGCGAAGCCCGCCAGCACCTCGCCGCGGTAGAGGCGGCGCACCTTGCTGGCATTGCCCTTCATCACGGTGTTGCCCAGCGACACCTGGCCGTCGCCGGCCAGGGCCACCTGGTCACCGCGGCGCACGGATACGATCGTGGTCATGGAGGAGTCTCTCCTTGGGGGAGCGCCTGGCTCCCGATGACTTTCGGCGCCGCGGGGCATGGCCCCGGGCGCCGCGATAAGGCTGAAGGGAGAGGTGCGGGCGGAGCGCCCTGAATTCAAGGCTTCAATGAAGTCGCCGAGCCACGTCGCGAGCGCAGCGGTGAATGGGTGATTGCCTAGTTCTGCAGGCGGATCAGCAGCGGCTCGATGCCTTGGGTGACCATCAGGTCCTGGGCGCGGCTGAGCTCGCGGTTGTCGTCATAGGGGCCGACCTGGACCCGGTGCCAGGTCTCGCCGCCGCCGGCCCTGACCTCGCTGACCTGGGCCAGCAGGCCGAAGTCGCGCAGGCGGCGCTGCAGCTGCTGGGCGTCGCCGGATTCGCGGAAGGAGGCCGCCTGGAGCATGTAGCGGTGGCCGTTGCTGGCGGGCTCGGCGGCGGCGGTGGGCTCGCTGCGCTCGGTCGCCAGGTTGGCGGCGATCACCTCGGCGATGGGGTCGGCGCTCTCCTGGGCGGACGCCGCCTCGCTGCTCTCCTCGGCAGGAGGGGGCGCCGGGGGCCGAGCCGTGGAGGCGGGCATCTCCCCGCGGGGGGCGATCACCTCCGACTCCGGCAGCAGGGTGTAGAACTCGAAGGTCGGCATGCGCGGTTCGCTGGGCCTGGCCGGGGCGGCGGCCTCCGGTTCCGGCGGCGCGCTGCGCGGCAGCACCGTGGCCAGAGGCGAATCCTCCACCTGCCAGGGCGCCACCCCGTGCTGGTGCTGAGAGAGCAGAAAGCCGCCCACCAGGCCGGCCAGGCCCCAGACCCAGCCGGGCAGCCGCCACTCGCGGCGGGGCTTGCGTGCGGTCTGGCGGCGGCTGCTGGTAGCACCGCGCCGCTTGGGCGGCTGCTTGCGGGTCGCCATGGGTTACATCTCCTCGGGGGCGCTGACTCCCATCAGGTCGAGACCGTTGCGCAGCACCTGGCGGGTGGCCAGGCCCAGGGCCAGGCGGGCATTGCGCAGGGCGTCATCCTCGACCATCACCTTCACCGCGTTGTAGCAGGTGTGGAAGTCGGCGGCCAGGTCCAGCAGATACTGGGCGACCTGCTGGGGCTCCCGGGAGGCGGCGGCGTGCTCGACCACCTCGGGGTAGCGGGCCAGGCGGTTCATCAGCGCCTTCTCCTGATCCTCCGCGAGCCGGCCCAGGCTGGCCGTGGCCAGGGCGTGGTCGAAGGCCAGGCCGTCGGCCTCGGCGCGGCGCATCACGCTGCACACCCGGGCGTGGGCGTACTGCACATAGTAGACCGGGTTGTCGTTGGACTGGGAGCGCGCCAGGTCGATGTCGAAGGTGAGCTGGGAGTCGGCCCGGCGGGCGGCCAGGAAGAAGCGGGTGGCATCGCGACCCACCTCGTCGATCAGGTCGCGCACCGTGACGTAGCTGCCGGCGCGCTTGGAGAGCTTCACCTCCACACCGGAGCGGGTGACCATCACCATCTGGTGCAGCACATAGTCCGGCCACCCCTGGGGAATGCCCGCTTCCAGGGCCTGCAGGCCGGCGCGCACCCGGGTCACGGTGGAGTGGTGGTCGGCGCCCTGCTCGTTGATCACGGTGGTGAAGCCGCGCTGCCACTTGTCGAGGTGGTAGGCGACGTCGGGCAGGAAGTAGGTGTAGCCGCCGTCGGTCTTGCGCATCACCCGGTCCTTGTCGTCACCGAAGTCGGTGGTGCGCAGCCAGAGGGCGCCGTCCTCTTCATAGGTGTGGCCCTTCTCGATCAGCCGCTCGACGGTGGCCTCCACCTTGCCCTCGCGGTAGAGGGAGGACTCCAGGAAGTAGACGTCGAAGTGGACGCCGAAGGCCTTGAGGTCGAGGTCCTGCTCCCGGCGCAGGTAGGCCACGGCAAACTCCTGGATCGCCTCGAGATCCTCCGGGTCGCCCTGGCCGGTAACGTGGCGGTCGTCGGCGTGGACGGTCTCGCCGGCCAGGTAGCTGTTGGCCACATCGATGATGTAGCCGCCGCGGTAGCCGTCGGCGGGCCAGCTCGGGTCGTCGGGGTCGAGCCCCTTGGCGCGGGCCTGCACCGAGAGGGCCAGGTTGCTGATCTGGGCGCCGGCGTCGTTGTAGTAGAACTCCCGGGTCACGTCATAACCCACCGCCTCCAGCAGGCGGCAGATGGAGTCGCCGATGGCGGCGCCGCGGCCGTGACCCACGTGGAGCGGCCCGGTGGGGTTGGCGGAGACGAACTCTACCTGCACCTTCTGGCCCTGGCCGATCAGGCTGCGGCCGAAGGCGTCGCCTGCGTCGAGCACCTGGCGCACCACCTGGGCGGCGGCGTCGGTGGCGGCGAAGAAGTTGATGAAGCCGGGCCCGGCGATCTCCACCTGGCTGACGGCGTCGCTTTCGGGGAGGGCGGCCACCAGGGCCTCGGCCAGCTCCCGGGGCTTGCGGCCGGCGGGCTTGGCCAGCATCAGCGCCAGGTTGGTGGCGTAGTCGCCGTGGGCCTTGTCCTTCGTCGGGTCGACCTTGATGGTCGGGGCGATATCGGCGGGCAGCAGGTCCTGCTGCTTGAGGGTGTCGAGGGCGCCCTCGAGCAGGGTCACGATGGTCTCTTTCATGAGGCGAACTTCTATCCTGGAGCGAAGGCCCTGGGGGCGCCTTGGGGAGCGAGCGGCCGATGAACCGGCGGTGACGAGGCGCTCGCCCGGGGCGTGGGCATGGAAACGGAGCCTTTAGCGGGCACGGCCGGCCATTATCGGTAATTGTGGCGCGGCTTTAAAGCCCAACCGGGCTGCGCCCGAAGCGGTAAGCCATAAGCTCTAAGCTTTAAGAACCCCCTTGTTGCGAGGTGTGATGGCAGCATCCCGGCTTACGGCTTACGGCTTACGGCTTACGGCTTACGGCTTACGGCTTACGGCTTACGGCTTACGGCTTACGGTTTACGGCTTTCAGCTCAGCGTCTGGGGGTCGATATCCAGCGACCAGCGTACTCGCCGCGCCTCGGGGGTCGCCTCCAGCCAGGCGGTGAGCCAGGCGCAGGCCGAGTGCAGGGCGCTGCGCTTCGCCGCGCTCAGCATCAGCTGCAGGTGGTAGCGGCCCTGGCGGCGCTCCATGGGGGCCGGCACCGGGCCCAGGCAGTCCACCGCGAGCGCGTGCTCGGCCAGCCAGCCGCGCAGGGCGCCGGCGGCGCGGCGGGCGAGCTCGCCGGCGGCCTCCTCCCTGGCGCTCTCCAGGCGCAGCAGGGCGAGGAAGCGAAAGGGGGGCAGGGCGGCGGCGCGACGCTCCTCCAGGAGCTGCTCGGCCAGGGCGGCGTAGCCGCGCTCCGCCAGCAGGCGCAGCTGCGGGTCCTCCGGGTGCAGGGTCTGAACCAGCACGCGGCCGGGGTGGGCGGCGCGCCCGGCGCGCCCGGCCACCTGGACCAGCAGCTGGGCGCTCTGTTCCAGGGCGCGAAAGTCGCTGGCATAGAGGCCGGCGTCGGCGTTGACCACTACCACCAGGGTGACATGGGGCAGGTGGTGGCCCTTGGCCAGCATCTGGGTGCCCACCAGCAGGCAGGGGTCGCCGCGGCGCACCTCGGCGAGCGCCTGCTCGAAGGCATCGCGGCGCCGGGTGCTGTCGCGGTCGATGCGATAGACCGGCACCTTCGGAAAGCGTGCGGCCAGGGTCTCCTCGGTGCGCTCGGTACCGCTGCCCAGGGGGCGCAGGTCGATGCTGCCGCAGGCCGGACAGGCCTCGGGCAGGGCGCGGCGGCGGTCGCAGTGGTGGCAGGCGAGCAGCGGCGGCTGGCGGTGAAGGGTCATGCGGGCGTCGCAGGCGTCGCACTCGGCCAGCCAGCCGCAGGCGTGACAGGCCAGGGTGGGGGCGAAGCCGCGGCGGTTGACGAAGACCAGCACCTGATGGCCGGCCGCCAGGGTCTCCTCGATGGCCTCCATGACCGGCGGGATCAGGCCGCCCTGGCGGGGGCGCCCGCGCAGGTCCACCAGCTCCAGCCGGGCCGGGGCGTGGCGGGTGGCGCGGCGGGTCAGCGGCAGGTGGCGCCATTCGCCGCTGAGCCCCCTGGCGAGGCTCTCCAGGGAGGGGGTGGCGCTGCCCAGCAGCAGCGGGATGCCGTGGTGGTGGGCCCGGGCCACGGCCAGGTCCCGGGCGTGGTAGCGCAGCCCGTCCTGCTGCTTGTAGGAGCCGTCATGCTCCTCGTCGACGATGATCGCCCCGGGGCGCGCCAGCGGGGTGAAGATCGCCGAGCGGGTGCCGATCACGATGGGCGCACGCCCGCTGGCGGCGGCCTCCCAGGCGTCCAGGCGCTCGTGGTCGGTAAGGCCGGAGTGCAGCGCTACCACCGGCACCCGGAAGCGGTGCCGAAAGCGAGCCAGGGTCTGGGGCGTCAGGCCGATCTCCGGCACCAGCACCAGGGCCTGGCGGCCGCGCCCCACCACCGCCTCGATCAGCTGCAGGTAGACCTCGGTCTTGCCGCTGCCGGTGACCCCCTCCAGCAGGCAGGGGTGATAGGCATCCAGCCGCTCGTGGAGGGTGGCCAGGGCCGCGGCCTGCTCGCGGTTGAGCGGCAGGGCGGGCTCGGCCAGCAGGTGGTCGGCGTCGGGCAGGGGGCGAGCGGTCAGCGGTTCCTCGTGAGACGCCACCAGTCCCTTGGCGGCCAGCGCCCTGAGCTGTTCGCGGGAAAACGATTGGGCCAGGATCGCCTGGGTGGCCAGGCCGTGGGGGTGCTGGGCGAGCATGGCCAGCAGCTCCGCCTGGCGGGGGGCGCGGGCGAGGGCCTCGGCGGGCGTGTCGCGGCCGGCGGCGGTGAGCTGCCAGCGCTCCCGGGTGCGTCCCTCCAGGGCGCGCCCCTGGCGCAGCAGGGTGGGCATGGCCTGGTGGAAGGTGTCGCCCAGGGAGTGCTGATAGTAGCGGGCGGTGAAGCGGCACAGCCACAGCCAGTCGGCGGGCAGGGGGGCGGCGTCCAGGCAGGCGACGACGGGCTTGAGCTCGGCCAGGGGCAGCTCGCTGTGATCGCGGCACTCCATCACCACGCCGACCACCTGGCGTCGGCCGAAGGGAACGCGCACCCGCAGGCCGGGTGCCCAGCCGCCGGGGGGCGGCGTGCCGGCGGGGCGGTAGTCGAACAGGCGGCGCAGCGGCGAGGGGACCGCCACGCCCAGGGCGCGGGGGGAAGAGGTGGTGGGCAATTGGCCTCCGGGACTGGCTCTGCTAGAATGCTGCGCCTCCCTGCCTGCCGAGTGCGGCCAGGGCGGGATCAACCGGTTTGCACTCGCGCCTGCCACCGGCGCGACCGATAGACAACCCGTATGCGGTGCCTGGCAGCGGATCAGGTGGCGGCATACAGCTCAACGAGGCTCAAGATGAAACAAGGTATCCACCCCGAATACAAGACGGTCAGCGCCACCTGCTCCTGTGGTGCCACCTTTCAGGTAGGCTCCACTTCCGGCCAGGACTTCTCCCTGGACGTCTGCTCCCAGTGCCACCCCTTCTACACCGGCAAGCAGAAGCAGGCGACCACCGGTGGTCGCGTCGAGCGCTTCAACAAGCGTTTCGGTGCCGCACTCAAGCGCTGATCGCCCAGGCGTACGCCGACCTGTCAGGAAACCCGCCCTTCGAGGCGGGTTTTTTTCGGTCCGATCGCCGCGGCCGATGCGGCGGCGGTGTCGATAAGGCCTGGGTTATGGCTGGAGCTTCAGCCATAAGTTGCGGCAAATGGTTGGTATCGGTGTCAAACGAGCGTGCAACAGGCAGGAAATGGCGCAAGCTTGAGCGCGGGGGCTTTTTTCTATATCGTGGTGCAACATTTTCACCCTGACCGGAATTCACCCACATGAGTGACGCAAGACAGGCCGCGCTGGACTATCACGCCAAGCCCATCCCCGGGAAGCTCTCCATCGAGCTGACCAAGCCCACCGCCACCGCCAAGGACCTCGCCCTGGCCTACAGCCCGGGTGTGGCCGAGCCGTGTCGCGAGATCGCCCGCGACCCGGAGAACGCCTATCGCTACACCGGCAAGGGCAACCTGGTGGCGGTCATCTCCGACGGCTCCGCCATCCTGGGGCTGGGCAACCTCGGCGCCCTGGCCAGCAAGCCGGTCATGGAGGGCAAGGGTGTGCTGTTCAAGCGCTTTGCCGGCATCAACTCCGTGGATATCGAGGTCAACGCCGAGAGCCCCCAGGCCTTCATCGATACCGTGGCGCGCATCGCCGATACCTGGGGAGGCATCAATCTCGAGGATATCAAGGCGCCGGAGTGCTTCGAGATCGAGCAGGCGCTGATCGAGCAGTGCAACATCCCGGTCTTCCACGATGACCAGCACGGCACCGCCATCGTCACCGCGGCGGGCATGCTCAACGCCTTGGAGATCGCCGGCAAGCGCCTCGAGGACGCCAGCATCGTCTGCATGGGGGCCGGCGCCGCCGCCATCGCCTGCATGAAGCTGCTGGTCTCCTGCGGCGCGCGTGCCGAGAACATCGTGATGCTCGACCGTCGCGGCGTGATCCACACCGAGCGCGACGGCCTGAACCCCTACAAGGCGATGTTCGCCGTCGACACCGACAAGCGCACCCTGGACGACGCCATCGATGGGGCCGACGTCTTCGTGGGCCTTTCCGGTCCGGGTCTGATGAGCGCCGATCATATTCGCAAGATGGCGCCCAACCCGGTGGTCTTCGCCTGCACCAATCCGGACCCGGAGATCCACCCGGACCTGGCCCGGGAGGTGCGCCCCGACGTGATCATGGCCACCGGCCGTTCGGATTACCCCAATCAGGTCAACAACGTGCTGGGCTTCCCCTTCATCTTCCGCGGGGCCCTGGACGTGCGCGCTACCCGTATCAACGAGGAGATGAAGGTGGCCGCGGTTCACGCCCTCAAGGACCTGGCCCGGGAGCCGGTGCCTCAGGCGGTGCTGGACGCCTACGAGAAGGAGAGCATGAGCTTCGGCCGCGACTACATCATCCCCACGCCGGTGGATGTGCGTCTGCTGGAGCGCATCACCTCCGCCGTGGCTCAGGCGGCCGTGGACTCCGGCGTGGCGCGCCGCCCCTACCCGGCCCACTACCCGCTGAAGAGCGTGGATGACGTTTACGGCGTGTAGCATGCGGCGTGTAACGCACGGGACATTGCCTTCCGCGACGCCGGCCTTCGGGCCGGCGTCGTCGTATCCGGGGGAGAGAGGAAGTCGAGTGAAGTGAGCTACCAGCTGTAGAGCAGCGCGGCGCTGGTGGTGTGGTCGGTGCGGGCCTTGGCTTCGTCCGGCGGCTGCGAGTTGCGCCTGACTTCATGGGAGAGGCGCAGGGCCAGGCGCGAGTTGAGCCGCGCCGTCAGCGATGAGAGCGCGCGGGAGGTGGTGTTGTCGTCGGTGGCCTCCACCGAGAGCTCCTGCTTCAGGGTGGTGGTCTCGCTGGCTTCGAACTGCCAGGCCAGGGCGCCATAGGCGACGCCCAGGGAGGCGTTGGGCTCCGTGTCGATGCGGTCGTGGCGATAGCCCGGGCCGGCCTCCAGCGAGAGCCGATGGTGCTCGTGGCGGATCAGCTCCCGGCCGTAGCCGGCGATGGCGGCCAGCTGGTGGTCGTAGCCGCTGAAGCGGTCCTTCTCCCAGCGAGCGAACCCGAACAGATAGTGGGGGCCCTCGAGGTCGTAGCGCTCACGCCCGGTCAGGCGATACTGCTCGGCGCTGGCCTCGCCGTCCCGGGAGACATGGCGGACCTCGCCGCGCAGCAGGTGGGTCCAGCGGTCGCGCAGCCAGGTCAGCTGGCTCTTGCCGATCAGCGTCTGGCTGTCGGTATTGCCGGCGAGGTGGGTGTAGCCGAGTTCGGCCTCACCGCTGAAGCCGTGGGCCTTCTCCTCGACGGGAGGCGGCGCGTAGAAGGGGCTGGCGGAGACATTGGCGCCTGCGCCGAGGCTAAGTGCCACGATCAGCAGGCGGCTGGCAGGGTGTGACATGGGCATCCCCCGGGGCCGTTGAGTGAATCCCAGCGGGTGTGAGCTTGGGGTGTGCGTTGTTGATGAGGGGCGTTGAAGAGGGCGGCGTCCGTGCCGCCCTGGTCGCGAGGCGTCAGAAGATCGCTTCGTAGGAGCCGGTGCCCTGGGAACCGCTGTGCTGCTCCACCTCGCGTTCGACGCGGCGCGGCTGCACGCCGGGCAGGTGGTCCGGGTGGAAGAGCTCGGTCATGCCGCCGCCCTGACCGTCGGGCAGTCGGCGCCCGCTGTCGGGGTCGACCCGGGCGGTGACCAGGCCGCCGGGGCGCTCATGCTTCGCCTCGGGGCGACCCTCGAGGGCGTCGCGCATGAAGTCGATCCAGACCGGCAGGGCCGCATTGGCACCGTATTCGGCGATGGTCTCGTTGTTGTCCTTGCCGATCCAGACGGTGGCGGCGAGGTCGGCGTTGTAGCCGGCGAACCAGGCGTCGCGCTGGTTGTTGGTGGTGCCGGTCTTGCCGACGATATCGCCACGGCCGAGCTCAAGCGCGCGTCGGCCGGTACCGCTCTCGATGACGTCGCGCAGCATGTCGGTAAGGATGTAGGCGGAGATCGGGTCCACCACCCGGGGCGCCACCGGGTGGCGGCGCCCGTCGACCTCCACCTCGGTCTGGCCGTCACGGCAGTCGCGGCAGACGATGGTGGGCGTGGCCTCCTCGATCAGGGTGTCGTCATCGCCCCGGGTGACGCGCTCGATGAACCAGGGGGTCACCTGGTAGCCACCGTTGGCCAGCACCGCATAGGCGTTGGTCATCTCCAGCGGCGTCAGGTCGGCGCTGCCCAGGGCCAGGGAAAGGCCGCGGGGCAGTCGCGAGCTGGCAAAGCCGAAGCCCTCGAGGAAATCGATGGTGGCATCCAGGCCGACCTGCTGGAGCACGCGAATGGTGACCAGGTTGCGCGAGCGCGCCAGGGCGACCCGCAGGCGGGTGGGGCCGAGGAAGTCGCCGCTGGCATTGACCGGGCGCCACAGCTGGTTGCTGCCGTCCTGAACCACCACGGGAGCGTCGTTGACCACGCTGGCGGCATTCATCAGACCGCTGTCCAGGGCCGCCAGGTAGACGAAGGGCTTGAAGATTGAGCCGGACTGACGCTGGGCCTGGACGGCGCGATTGAACTTGCTGGCCGTGAAGCTGAAGCCCCCCTGCAGGGCCAGGATGGCGCCGGTGTCGGGGTGCATCACCACCAGGGAGCCTTCGGCATCGGGTCGCTGGGCCAGGCGCAGGGTGCCGTCCTCGCGCTCCAGCACGCGGATGAGATCGCCGGTGCTGGCGATCTCGGCAGCGGAGCCGGGTTCCGGGCCTCGGGCCCGCGGGCTGCGGTAGGCCCGCGCCCAGGAGAGCCCGTCCCAGGCGATGGTGCGCAGCTCGCCGCCGCGGGTCAGCACGCGCATCTCGCGACCGCTGCTCTCCACCACGATGGCCGGCTGCAGCGGGCCGAAGCCGGGGGTCCGCTCCAGCACCTGAACCCAGTTGCTGACATCGCCCTCGATGCCCTCGATCTCGGTCTGGCTGCGCTCGGCGGCGCGCTGGGCGGTCTCGAGGATCTCGGGGGATTCATCGAGCTCCTCCTCCAGGCCGCGGCGATCGGTGCGGGCCTGGGCCTCGACCAGACTCGCCGGGATGTCGCGCTGCTCGGGGCCGCGCCAGCCGTGGCGGGTGTCGTAGGCGATCAGGCCGTCGGCCAGGGCGCGGCGGGCGAAGGGCTGCAGTTCGCTGTCCAGGGTAGTGTGGATGCGGTAGCCGGCGGTGTAGGCCTCCTCGCCGAAGCGTTCGATGGCGTACTGGCGCGCCATCTCGGCCACATAGTCGGCGTCCACCTCGGTCTGGGCGACATAGCGGCGGGCGGTGATCGGTGCCTGGACCGCCTCGTCATAGGCGGCCTGGTCGATATGCCCCAGCTGGCGCATGCGGTAGAGAATCCAGTTGCGGCGGATCAGCGAGCGTTCCGGGTTGGCCAGCGGATTGAAGGCGGACGGGGCCTTGGGCAGGCCGGCGATCATCGCCTTCTCGGCCAGGGTCAGCTCGTCGAGAGGGCGGTTGTAGTAGGTCTCGGCGGCGGCGGCGATACCGTAGGCGCGGTTGCCGAGGAAGATCTTGTTGACATAGAGCTCGAGGATCTCCTCCTTGGAGAGGACGCGCTCCATCTGCAGGGCCAGCAGGATCTCGCGGATCTTGCGGGTGAAGGTCCGGTCCAGGGTCAGCAGATAGTTGCGCGCCACCTGCATGGTGATGGTAGAGCCGCCCGACTGGATCTCGCCGCCGCTGGAGGCGAGCTCCAGGGCCGCCCGGGCCAGGCCGCGGGGGTCGACGCCGGGGTGCTCGTAGAAGTGGGCGTCCTCGGCGGCCAGCAGGGCCTGGATGAACTCCTCGGGAATCTCGTGGTACTCCACCGGCATGCGGCGCTCCTCGCCGAATTCGCCGATCAGCTTGCCGTCACGGGTAAAGATCCGCAGCGGCGAGTGGAGCTCGAAGTCCTGAAGCTGGCGCACGTCCGGAAGTCCGGGGGCGAAGTAGAGCGCGGCGCCCACCACGCCCAGGGCCGCGGCGGCGGTGAGCGACACCAGCAGCCAGGCCAGTGAGAAGAGCAGGGTTCTGATAAACTTCATGAAAAAGCGGTATCCGTGCAGGGAACTGGGGCGGTGCGGTAGCGATGGGACCGGCTCGGCTGAGCCACCATTATAGGAATCTCGTCGTTGGCTCACCAGCGCAGCGTTGACATGGGATCCGTGCGGCTGGTCGTGTGGGAGCCGGCAATATCATATAACCTCTGATTACAGGGGCAGGTCCTCTGGCCTCAGCGACCTCCTGTCAGTGAGAGATAGGTGTAACTACAAGCGGTAATCCATACGGACCATGCAGGGACAAGACCGAGATGCGATTCAGGGCATCCAGCAAGGGACTGATCGGTGTCGATATCACCTCGGCAACCGTCAAGCTCGTTGAGCTCAGGCGTGCTGGCGCCAGCTACCAGGTCGAGAGCTATGCGGTGCGGCCGCTGCGCGAGGGCGCGGTGGTCGAGCGGCGCATCCAGGACATGGGGGAGGTAGTCGATGCCTTGTCGCGAGCGGTACAGCAGGCCAAGCCGCACACCCGCCGTGCCGTGGTTGCCGTTTCTGCCAGTGCCGCCATCACCAAGACGCTCACGCTGCCGGCTTCCCTAAATGACGATGAGATCGAAACGCGCATTCAGCTCGACTCAGACAAGCACATCCCCTTTCCGTTCAGTGAAGTCGCCTTTGATTTCCAGCGACTCGGCCTCAACGCTCGCTATGCCGATCAGCAGGATGTGCTGCTGGTAGCCTGCCGGCAGCAGGATGTCAGCCAGCTGACCGATGCCCTGCTGCAGGCGGGGCTGATGCCGGAGGCGGTGGACGTCGAGACCTTCGCCATGGAGCGCGCCTTTACCGAGGTGCGCCACCAGTTGCCCCAGCTGCCTGGCGACGAGGATTGCGTGGCCCTGGTGGATATCGGCGCCACCATGAACACCTTCCATGTGCTGCGCGAGGGGCGAGTGGTCTATAGCCGTGACACCGTCTTCGGCGGCCGCCAGCTGACCGAGGAGATCCGCAGCCGCTACGGGCTCAGCCTCGACGAGGCGGGGCTGGCCAAGAAGCGCGGCGGCCTTCCCGACGACTACGAGAGCAGTGTTCTGGCGCCCTTCCTGGATACCCTGGTGCAGCAGGTGGGACGCTCCCTGCAGCTCTACTACACCGCCGGGCGTAACCAGGAGATTCGGCACATGGTACTGGCGGGGGGGACCGGCATGCTGCCCGGCCTGGCCGAACAGTTGGCGAGGGAGAGCGGAATGGACGTGGTCATTGCCAATCCGCTGGCGCGGATGAAGGTCAATGGCCGTATTGACGTACAGACGCTGTTTGCGGATGCGCCGGCGATGCTGACCGCCTGCGGCCTGGCCATGAGGTCCCGGGGATGACTATCGAGATCAACCTCCTTCCCTGGCGCGAGGCTCAGCGTGTGCGTCGCAGCCGACGGCTGCATGTTGCGCTTGTCTTGGTGGCGGCACTCGGCCTGGGCGGCGGCTACAGCATGAGTTGGTACTATGGGCAGGAGGTGGAGGCCCAGCAGCAGCGCAACGCGCATATACAGGCCCAGAGTCGCCAGCTTGATGCGGCCATTCGCGAGGTCAGCGAGCTGGAGGCGGTGCGCGGGCAGATGCTCGAGCGGGTGCGGGTCTTCTCGGTGCTGCAGGTGGAGCGAACACAGACCGTACATGTGATGCGCGATCTGACCACCAGCCTGGTGGATGGTGTGCATTACACCCGTCTCGAACGCCAGGGTGGGGCGCTGCGGCTCTCGGGCAACGCGGAAACCAACTGGCAGGTATCCGATCAGCTGCGTGCGCTGGCGGCGGCAGCAGCGTTCACAGAGCCGGTGCTCTCCGAGGTGGAGGCAGTGGGAGATGGCGGTCAGCGGCGCTTCAGCCTGAGCATGCGCCAACAGATGCCGGTCGTTGAGGTCGTCTCGGAGGAGTCGCCATGAGTCTGGAAGCCGAGATTCGTCGCCTGCGGGAGCTGGACTGGCGCGAGCTGGACATCAAGGAGGCCGGCATCTGGCCGTGGTCGCTGCAGTTGATCTGCTGCCTGCTTCTCTTCATGGGTATCTTTCTCGGCATGCACTGGTATCTGGTAAGCCCCGCCAAGCAGGAGCTGCAGCGGGTGCGCGATCAGGAGGTCGAGCTGGTGAGGGAGTTCCGCAGCAAGTCCCTCCGGGCGGCCAACCTCGACACCGTCAGGGGGCAGATGGAGGAGCTCGAGGCCCGGATGGAAGCGCTGCAGGAGATGCTGCCGACCGGGGCCGAGGTGCCGTCGCTCATCGACAGCATCAGCGAAGCTGCTATCGACAACCAGCTCTCCATCGACTTCATTCGACTGCGTTCTCCGTCGAGTCAGGAGCACTTCATCGAACGCCCGTTCGATCTACAGGTGCGTGGCGACTACCACCGACTTGCCAGCTTCGTTGCCGATGTGGCCAGCCTGTCGCGCATCGTGACCCTGCATGACTTTACCCTGGAGCCAGGTTCCGATGGCGCCCGGGACCTGAGGCTGTCGCTGCTGGCGCGGACCTACAGCTACCGCCATGATGGGGGGGGGTCATGAGAGGTGGCCTCTCCATCGGGTGCTGCGGCGCTGTGCTGATCGCTGCCCTGCTCGCCGGCTGCGCCGATCCGAAGCTGGTGGCCCTGGAGCGCGAGCTGGCTGCCATCCGCAGTGACGCTGTCAGGGCCCAGGGGCTCGAGCTGCCGGAGGTGCCGAGAGTGGAGCGCGTGGACTATGACCTCGAGGAGCTGCGAAGCCCCTTTATCATGCGGGCGAGGGGCGTGGAGAGAGAGCTGGACGATGGGGCTTCGGTCATGCCTCAGCTGGACCGCCAGCGAGAGCCGCTCGAGGCCCATGGCCTCAGCGAACTACAGCTGGTCGGTACGCTGCGCGTCGGCGGTCAGCCCTCTGCGCTGGTGCGTGCGCCGGGGGGGCAGGTGCACAGGCTCTCGGTAGGGAACTATCTCGGGCTGAATCACGGCCGGATCGTGAGCATCACCGATACGTCCCTCTCCCTGGTGGAACTGGTCGTCGAGCGAGGCGCCTGGGTTGAACGCCGCCGAGAGATGATGATGGATTGAACAACGATGCTGCATGGCGAAGCTGCACATGCTGTACAACAGGTGTCACAACAATCTGTCTTCGGTGCGGTCGTCGATAGGGCTGTCGGAGTCAGGGGAGTCAGGAACAGGATGATGCGGTCGATCATGAAGCGTGGTTTGGCGATACTCGTGCTGCTGTCGGTTTCCGTCGGCGCCATGGCGGCGTCAAGCCTTGAAGGCCTCGATTTTTGGCAGGGCGGCGGCGGCGAGCTGGAGGTCGAGCTTTCCTTCACGGGACCGGTGCCCGAGGTGCGAGGCTATCGCCTCGATGACCCTGCACGCCTGACCATCGACCTGATGGAAACCGCCAATCGCCTCGACCAGCGCCGCTATGCGCTGGGCATCGGTGGCGTGCAGCAGGTCACGGCCCTGGAGGCCGGTTCGCGCACTCGGCTGGTCTTCGATCTGGAGGGCCCGCTGCCCTACAGCACCCGGGAGCAGGGCAACCGGCTGCGGCTGGCCATCGGTGGTGGTGTCGCCGATGCCGGTGTGGCCGAGGTCGCCCAGCCTGCCCAGGCCGCACCGACGTCAAGCCGCAGCGTGGCGGCCGGCCCCAGCGTCGAGGATATCGATTTCCGGCGCGGTGACGCCGGGGCAGGACGCCTGGTGGTGACCTTCGATCGCGCCGGAGTGGATGCCCGGGTGCGCGAGAGCGGTCGCAATCGTATCACCGCCGAGCTGCGGGGCGTTGCGCTCCCGGCCGAGCTTGACCAAGTCTACGATGTGACCGACTTCGGTACCCCGCTGCGCCGCATCACGCCGCGAGCCGGGCGCGACGGCATCACCCTCGATATCGAAGGGAGCGGCGACTACGCCATGGTCTCCACCCAGAGCGGCCGCCAGCTCACCATCGAGGCTCAGCCGGTGACCCAGCAGGAGCGTGAGCGGCGAGTCCGCGAGCAGTTCCCCTATACCGGCGAGCGCATCTCCCTCAACTTCCAGGATATCGAGGTGCGCTCGGTGCTGGCGATCATCGCCGACTTCACCGGCCTCAACCTGGTAGCCAGCGACAGCGTCCAGGGTCGCGTGACGCTGAACCTCGAGGATGTGCCCTGGGACCAGGCCCTCGACCTGGTCCTCAAGAGCCACGGCCTGGCCAGTCGCCAGGAGGGCAACGTCATCGTGGTGGCGCCTGCCGGGGAGCTGGCTCAGCGTGAGCAGCTCGAGATCCAGTCCAGGGAGCAGATGGAGACTCTGGCCCCGCTGGTGACCGAGTATGTGGAGGTTCGCTACGCGCGAGCCTCGGACCTGGCCGAGCTGCTGCGCGGCCAGGATGGCTTCGGTCTGCTCACCGAGCGGGGCCGGGTGGCGGTGGATCGGCGTACCAATATGCTGCTGATCCAGGACACCGCCGATCAGATCGATGCCATACTGAGAACACTGGACCGTCTCGATGTGGCGGTGCGCCAGGTTCAGATCGAGGCGCGCATCGTGATCGCCAGCGATACTGCGACGCGGGAGCTTGGGGTCAACTGGGGGGCCTTCAGCGGCAGCCGCATCGACTTCGACAACGGCTCTGCCACCATCGCTACCGATCGGCGCACGCCGGGCGGACTCAGTCGAGCCGGTGGTGGGCTGGCCGTTGACCTGGGCAGCAGCGAACCCATGACCACCTTTGCCTTCGGCTATGTATCCGGCGATCTGCTGCTGGACCTGGAGCTCAGGGCGCTGGAGAGTGAGGGCCGTAGCTATACGCTGTCGCAGCCTCGGGTGATTACCGCCAATCAGCGGCCGGCGGTGATCCGGCAGGGCCAGGAGCGTGCCTATACTTCCGGGCAGAACCAGGAGAATCCGCAGATAGAGTTCAAGGAGGCGCTGCTCTCCCTGGAGGTGACGCCCCAGATCACCCCGGACAACCGCATCATCATGGATGTGATCATCACCAACGATACCTTCGGCGAAACGCTGACCGCCCAGCATGAGCCTCCCATCAACCGTAACGAGATAGAGACGCAGGTGCTGGTCGACGATGGCGAGACCGTGGTGCTGGGTGGGATCCTGCAGACCGAGGAGATTCGCAGCCTGTCCAAGACCCCCTTCCTGGGTGACCTCCCGGTGCTGGGAAGACTGTTCCGCTATACCCAAGAGAGTAACGAAAAGGTAGAGTTGCTGGTATTCATCACTCCCCGAATACTGGACGATCGCGTGGTCCTTCGCTGATGCAGGCACTACCCAACCTGATACTGATCGGCCCTATGGGGGCCGGCAAGAGCACCATCGGCCGCCTGCTGGCGGCCGAGCTTTCTCGCGACTTCTACGACAGCGACCATGAGATCCAGGCGCGCTGCGGCGCCGACATCCCCTGGATCTTCGACGTGGAGGGGGAGGTCGGCTTTCGCGACCGTGAAACCCAGATGCTGGATGAGCTGACCCGGCTCGAAGGCGTGGTGATCGCCACTGGCGGCGGTGCCGTGCTGCGCGAGGAGAATCGTCGTATCCTTCGCGACCGCGGCACCGTCATCTATCTCTTTACCACCGTCGAGCAGCAGCTGAAACGCACCGCCAAGGATCGCAACCGGCCGCTGCTGCAGCGGCCGGACAAGGAGGCGGTGCTGCGCGAGATGTTCGGCGTGCGCGACCCCCTCTACCGGGCCACCGCCGATATCACCGTGCGTACCGACCGTCGTGGCCCCCGTGCAGTGGTCAACGATATCGTGCGCCGCGTGACGCGGCTGGTCGACCCCCTGAAATGCAAGGCGTGAATCCATGAGCGAGACTTCCTTCGGCTCCCGCACCCTCGAGGTGTCGCTGGGCAGCCGCAGCTATCCCATTCATATCGGCCCCGGCCTGCTGGGCCAGCCCGATGCCCTGGCCCCCTGGCTGGCCGGCCGTCAGGTGATGATCGTCACCAACGAGGTGGTGGCTCCCCTCTATCTGGAGCGCTGCCGCGCCTCCCTGCCGGAGGGCGTCGAGGTGCGCGAGCTGGTGCTGCCCGACGGCGAGGCGACCAAGACCCTGGCCAGCGTCGAGCGCATCTGGGATGCCCTGCTGGAGGCGGGCTTCAATCGCCGCTGTACCCTGGTTGCCCTGGGAGGCGGGGTGATCGGCGACATGGTCGGCTTCGCGGCGGCCTGCTACCAGCGCGGCGTGGCCTTCATCCAGGTGCCCACCACGCTGCTCTCCCAGGTGGACTCCTCGGTGGGGGGCAAGACCGGGGTCAATCATCCGCTGGGCAAGAACATGATCGGCGCCTTCTGGCAGCCCCGGGCGGTGCTGATCGATACCGAGACCCTGGCCAGTCTTCCGCCGCGGGAGCTCTCGGCGGGGCTGGCCGAGGTGATCAAGTACGGCCTGATCCGCGACGTCGACTTCCTCGCCTGGCTGGAGCGGGAGATGGCGGCGCTGCGCGACCTGGCGCCCGAGGCGATGGCGCGGGCCATCGAGCGCAGCTGTGCCATCAAGGCCGAGATCGTGTCCGAGGACGAGACCGAGCAGGGCGTGCGGGCCCTGCTCAACCTGGGGCACACCTTCGGCCATGCCATCGAGGCGCACCAGGGCTACGGTGCCTGGCTGCACGGTGAGGCCGTGGGGGCCGGCATGCTGATGGCCGCCGAGCTCTCGGCGCGCCTGGGCTGGCTCGGCGCGGCCGAGGTGGCGCGCGCCCGGGCCATCATCGAGGCCGCCGGCCTGCCCCTGGCGGCGCCGGCCGACATGTCGGTGGAGGACTTCCTGGCTCGCATGCGCCTGGACAAGAAGAACATCGACAGTCGGCTGAGGCTGGTGCTGCTGCGCGCCCTGGGCGATGCCTGCGTGCACGATGAGACGCCGTTGGAGCTCCTTGAGACGCTGATCGAGACGTTTCCCCGGGTCGACTGAGCTCGCTGCTCCCTTTACCCATGCTGTCCCATCCGGCGCCCGCACCCTGTGCGGGCGCTTTTTTTCGGCCGGGCGGTGGCTCCTGTTGCGTGTTATCCGTATGCCTTATGCGTGATCCGCATGGATAAAAAGGCGGATTTTATACTAAAGTATTACATCATGGCTGAATCGTTGCATTACCGTTTATGGGTGTCGCAAGTCGTTGACGCAGCGGCTTTTTTTATCAAGGAGTGTTTCGCAACTAGCGGATTTGTCGTGATTTTTCTGAAGTAGGGAGCGTCGTGGCGTTGCGCGATCGGCCGGCCGGTGACTATGCTGGGCGACCTTTTTGTCGCGCAGCCCCGATGCCCGAAAGGGCCGTATAGAAAAATAAAAAACCCATTAAGATACCACGGGGTGTGCAGTAATAAAACCACCTTCTCGAGGCACGCCAATGAACAGAGGTCTCCACCAGCCCGGCGAGTTCCGCGACAACTGCGGGTTCGGCCTGATCGCCCATATGGAGGGGCGCGCCAGCCATCAGCTGCTGCGCACCGCCATCGAGTCCCTGACCTGCATGACCCACCGCGGCGGCATCGCCGCCGACGGCAAGACCGGCGACGGCTGCGGCCTGCTGCTCAAGATGCCCGAGGCCTTTATGCGCGAAGTGGCCGAAGAGGCCCTGGATGTGAGCCTGGGCGAGCGCTTCGCGGTGGGGGTGGTCTTCCTGCCCGACGACGATGCCAGGGCCGAGAAGGCCTGCGACACCCTCGAGGGTGAGCTGCGCGCCCGGGGCCTGGTGATTCGCGGCTGGCGCGACGTGCCCGTGGACCCGAGCGTCTGCGGCCCCATGGCGCTGGCGTGCCTGCCGCGCATCCGCCACCTCTTCGTGGAGCCGGGCAAGAACGGCAGCGCCGAGACCTTCGAGGTCGACCTCTTCATGGCCCGCCGCCTGGCCGAACAGGCCCTGCGCAGCGAGTCCGAGTTCTACGTCTGCTCCCTCTCGGAGCAGGTGATCTCCTACAAGGGCCTGGTGATGCCGGTGGACCTGCCGGCCTTCTACCGTGACCTGGGCGACGAGCGCCTGGAGACCGCCATCTGCGTCTTCCACCAGCGCTTCTCCACCAACACCGCGCCGCGCTGGCCGCTGGCCCAGCCCTTCCGGCTGCTGGCTCACAACGGCGAGATCAACACCATCGAGGCCAACCGCGGCTGGGCCAATTCGCGCAAGGCGAACTTCGTCTGCGAGCGCCTGCCGGAGATCGCCGAGCTCGACGAGATCGTCAACACCACGGGCTCCGACTCCTCCAGCATGGACAACATGCTGGAGGTGCTGCTGACCGGCGGCATGGAGCTGCATCGCGCCGTGCGCCTGATGGTGCCGCCGGCCTGGCAGAACGTGGAGCTGATGGACGGCGACCTGCGCGCCTTCTACGAGTACAACTCCATGCACATGGAACCCTGGGACGGCCCCGCCGGCGTGGTGATGACCGATGGCCGCCAGGCGCTTTGCATGCTGGATCGCAACGGCCTGCGCCCGGCCCGCTGGGTGATCACCAAGAACGGCTTTATCACCCTGGCCTCGGAGATCGGCACCTACGACTACCAGCCCGAGGACGTGGTCGCCAAGGGGCGCGTGGGCCCCGGGCAGATACTCGCCGTGGACACCGAGACCGGCGAGGTGCTGCATACCGGCGATATCGACGAACGCCTCAAGTCCGCCTACCCCTACAAGCGCTGGCTGAAGCAGGAGGCCCACTACCTGGAGTCGGCGCTCACCGAGCTTGCCAGCTTCCACAGCATGGACGGCGACGCCCTGAACGTCGCCCAGAAGATGTTCCAGGTGAGCTTCGAGGAGCGCGACCAGCTGCTGCGCCCGCTGGCCGAGAGCGGCCAGGAGGCGGTGGGCTCCATGGGTGACGATACGCCCATGGCGGTGCTCTCCGGCAAGCAGCGTCTGCTGACCGACTACTTCCGTCAGAAGTTCGCCCAGGTCACCAACCCGGCCATCGACCCGCTGCGCGAAGCGATCGTGATGTCCCTGGAGACCTGCATCGGCGCCGAGCTCAATGTCTTCAAGGCGACCCCGGAGCATGCCCATCGCATCATCCTGACCACGCCGATCCTCTCGCCGCGCAAGTTCACCGCCCTGGTGGAGGAGCAGGATCCCGCCTTCGCCCCGCACCGCCTGCGCATGGCCTATGATCCCGAGGCGCTCGGGCTCAAGGCGGCGATTCGCGAGCTCTGCCGCCAGGCCGAGGCGGCCGTCAACGGCGGCAAGGTGGTGCTGGTGCTGTCGGACGCCGACCTCGAGCGCGGCGAGCTGCCGATCCATGCCGCCCTGGCGGTGGGTGCCGTGCACCATCATCTGAGCCGGCTGGCGCTGCGCCCCCGCTGCAACATCGTGGTAGAGACCGGCTATGCCCGGGATGCCCACCAGATGGCGGTGCTCTTCGGGGTGGGGGCCACCGCGGTCTTCCCCTGGCTCGCCTACCAGGTGATGGCCGACATGCAGCACACCGGCGAGCTCACCGGCAACCCCGCCGATGCCCGGGAGAACTACCGCAAGGGGCTGCAGAAGGGGCTCTACAAGATCCTCTCCAAGATGGGGATCTCGACGCTGGCCTCCTACCGCGGCTCCCAGCTCTTCGAGGCGGTGGGGCTCGCCGACGAGGTGATGGAGCTCTGCTTCACCGGCATGGCCTCGCGCATCCAGGGCACCGGCTTCGCCGAGCTGCAGCTGCAGCAGGAGTGGCTGGGTCGCGAGGCCTGGAGCCCCCGCAAGGGCATCAGCCAGGGCGGCCTGGTGAAGTATGTGCACGGCCACGAGTACCACGCCTACAACCCCGACGTGGTCAAGGCGCTGCAGGAGGCGGTGCAGGAGGGCAGCTACCCCAAGTGGAAGAAGTTCGCCGCCCTGGTCAACGAGCGTCCGCCGGCCACCATTCGTGACCTGCTGGCCCTGAAGCCCGCCGCCGAGCCGCTGCCTCTGGAGGAGGTGGAGTCGGTCGAGAGCCTGATCCCGCGCTTCGACAGCGCCGGCATGTCGCTGGGCGCCCTGTCCCCGGAGGCCCACGAGGCCCTGGCCCAGGCCATGAACGAGGCCGGGGGGCGCTCCAACTCCGGCGAGGGGGGGGAAGATCCTGCCCGCTATGGCACCGTGCGCTCCTCAAAGATCAAGCAGATCGCCTCCGGGCGCTTCGGCGTCACCCCGGCCTATCTGGTCAACGCCGAGGTGCTGCAGATCAAGGTGGCCCAGGGCGCCAAGCCGGGCGAGGGCGGCCAGCTCCCCGGCGGCAAGGTCAACGCGCTGATCGCCCGGCTGCGCTACTCGGTGCCCGGCGTGACCCTGATCTCGCCGCCGCCCCACCATGACATCTACTCCATCGAGGATCTGGCCCAGCTGATCTTCGACCTCAAGCAGGTCAACCCGGACGCCCAGGTTTCGGTGAAGCTGGTCTCCGAGCCCGGCATCGGCACCATCGCCACCGGCGTGGCCAAGGCCTACGCCGACCTGATCACCGTCTCCGGCTATGACGGCGGCACCGCGGCGAGCCCCATCACCTCCATCAAGCACGCCGGCTCCCCCTGGGAGCTGGGCCTGCCCGAGGTGCACCAGGCGCTGCGCATCAACGGCCTGCGCGACAAGATTCGCCTGCAGACCGATGGCGGCCTCAAGACCGGTCTGGACGTGGTCAAGGCGGCGATCCTCGGCGCCGAGAGCTTCGGCTTCGGCACCGCGCCCATGGTGGCCCTGGGCTGCAAGTACCTGCGCATCTGCCACCTCAACAACTGCGCCACCGGCGTGGCCACCCAGAACGACTTCCTGCGCGGCGAGCACTTCCGCGGCACCGTCGACATGGTCAAGCACTACTTCCGCTTCATCGCCGAGGAGGTGCGCGAACTGATGGCCATGCTGGGGGTGCGACAGCTCACCGATCTGATCGGCCGCACCGACCTGCTGGAGGCGCTGGAGGGTGTCACCGCCTCCCAGCGCAAGCTGGACCTCTCGCCGCTGCTCGGCAACGACTTCGTGCCGGAGGACGCGCCCCAGTTCTGCCAGGTGAGCCGCAACGTGCCCCACGATCCGGGCGCCAAGAACCAGGAGGTGCTGGCGGCGCTCAAGGACGCCATCGAGCAGAAGAGCGGCGGCGACTTCTCCTTCTCCATCACCAACTGCGACCGCAGCGTGGGCGCCCTGACCTCCGGCGCCATCGCCAAGCGCTACGGCGAGGCGGGGCTCGAGGAGGCCCCGGTGACCGCCCGCTTCACCGGCGTGGCCGGCCAGAGCTTCGGGGTCTGGAACGCCCGGGGCCTCAACCTCTACCTGGAGGGCGACGCCAACGACTATGTCGGCAAGGGCATGAACGGCGGCAAGGTGGTGATCACCCCGCCCAGGGGCAGCCGCTTCGAGAGCCACAGGACCGCCATCGTCGGCAACACCTGCCTTTACGGCGCCACCGGCGGCAAGCTGTTCGCCGCCGGCACCGCCGGCGAGCGCTTCGGGGTGCGCAACTCCGGCGCCCACGCGGTGATCGAGGGGGCCGGTGACCACTGCTGCGAGTACATGACCGGCGGCCTGGTGGCGGTGCTCGGCGAGACCGGCGTCAACTTCGGCGCGGGCATGACCGGCGGCTTCGCCTATGTGCTCGACGAGGACCGTACCTTCGTCGACAAGTACAACCATGAGCTGGTGGAGATCCACCGGGTGAACACCGAATCCATGGAGGCCTACCGCCGCCACCTGCGCGAGGTGATCGAGGAGTTCGTCGAGGAGACCGGCTCGGCCCGGGGTCAGGCCATCCTCGAGGACTTCAGCGACTTCATTCGCCACTTCTGGCTGGTGAAGCCCAAGGCGGCCAGCCTGAACAGCCTGTTGGCCCAATCCCGGCGTCAGCCGGAGTAGAGAGGCGGCGACAGCCGGAATAAGAGGCGGCGTCAGCCGGAGTCAGTGAACCCCGGTGCGAGTCGGGGCGAGCATGGCGCGACGCCAGCCGGCGCAGGCAAAGGTGATAGGCGCCCCGCCGGGCCAGGAGCCCGGCCGGGTGGCCAACAGGACTTCCAGGAGAGACATCATGGCCAGCAGTCTGAGCAACGACTTCCAGTTTATCGACGTGGGTCGCCAGGACCCCCAGAAGAAGGACGCCCGCACCCGCTCGCGGGAGTTCGCCGAGATCTACGAGCCCTACAAGCCCCAGGAGGCCGCCAGCCAGGCGCACCGCTGCCTGGAGTGCGGCAACCCCTACTGCGAGTGGAAGTGCCCGGTCCACAACTACATCCCCAACTGGCTGAAGCTGGTGGCCGAGGGCAACATCCTCGAGGCCGCCGAGCTCTCCCACCAGACCAACTCGCTGCCGGAGGTGTGCGGCCGGGTCTGCCCCCAGGACCGCCTCTGCGAGGGCGACTGCACCCTCAATGACGGCTTCGGGGCCGTCACCATCGGCTCGGTGGAGAAGTACATCACCGATACCGCCTTCGCCATGGGCTGGCGCCCGGACATGTCCCGGGTCACCTGGACCGACCGGAGGGTGGCGGTGATCGGCGCGGGCCCGGCGGGGCTCGGCTGTGCCGATATCCTGGCCCGCAACGGCGTGAAGCCGGTGGTCTTCGACCGCAATCCGGAGATCGGCGGTCTGCTGACCTTCGGCATCCCCGAGTTCAAGCTCGAGAAGAGCGTCATGGAGCGCCGCCGGGCGGTGTTCGAGGAGATGGGCATCGAGTTCCGCCTCAACGTGGAGATCGGGGGCGATATCACCATCGAGCAGCTCCTCGAGGAGTACGACGCCGTCTTCATGGGCATGGGCACCTACAAGTACATGGAGGGGGGCTTCCCCGGCGAGGGCCTGCCCGGCGTGCACAAGGCGCTGGACTACCTGATCGCCAACGTCAATCACTGCCTAGGCTTCGAGAAGGCGCCCGAGGAGTACATCTCCTTCGAGGGGCAGCGGGTCGTGGTGCTGGGCGGCGGCGACACCGCCATGGACTGCAACCGCACCGCCATCCGCCAGGGCGCGGCCAGCGTGACCTGCGCCTACCGCCGCGACGAGGAGAACATGCCGGGCTCCCGCCGCGAGGTGGCCAACGCCCGGGAGGAGGGCGTGGAGTTCCTCTTCAACCGCCAGCCGGTGGCGGTGGTGGGCGAGGGCAGGGTCGAGGGCGTGAAGGTGGTGCGCACCCGCCTGGGCGAGGCCGACGAGAACGGCCGTCGCCGCCCCGAGGTGGTGCCGGGCTCCGAGGAGGTGATCCCCGCCGACGCCGTGGTGGTGGCCTTCGGCTTCCAGCCGAGCCCCGCCGAGTGGTTCGCCGGCCAGGGCATCGAGCTCGACGAGCGCGACCGGGTGCTGGCCTCGGAGCAGGGCCGGTTTCGCTTCCAGACCAGCAACGAGAAGATCTTCGCCGGCGGCGACATGGTGCGCGGCTCCGACCTGGTGGTTACCGCCATCCATGAGGGCCGCCAGGCCGCCGAGGGCATTCTGGACTATCTGGGAGTCTAGGCTCCGCACTGCTCAGAGAGACGGGGAGCCGCCGCACAAGCCCTTAGCCGAGCGCTGATGTGGAGCGAAGCGGCCGCGTGGCGCTCGCCAGGGATGGCGAGCGAGCCGCACCCGTGAGGGATTACGTTGTGCGGCGACGCGCGGGCCGCGAGCGGAGCATCAGGGTTTCGCTCGGCGTGGCGCCGGCGGCGGTCTCCCTGGCTCTGCGCTGCCAAGCGGGGCTATCGCAGATGGAAGCATCGCTCAAGGCTTTTCCGGCGACAGGCCTCCAAGGGGGCGCCATGAACCCCTCCCTGGGGGCTACCTAGACCCTCCCTGGTCCACGGACCCCCTTTCCGGCCTGTCCCCGGCGCCTTTCGCTGACGTGGCACTGGTAACTGCTGCCAAGGCTTGAAATTGAGCCAAAGGTCGCACTCTGCTATCCTGTCGTCCCATCCTGGCGCGGCTTCCTGCCGGGCCTACCGATCACGTTTCGACAGGTTCTCCATGACACGATATATCTTCGTGACCGGCGGCGTTGTGTCCTCACTCGGCAAGGGCATCGCGTCGGCCTCGCTGGCGGCGATTCTCGAGGCGCGCGGCCTCAAGGTCACCATGCTCAAGCTCGACCCGTACATCAACGTGGACCCGGGCACCATGAGCCCCTTCCAGCACGGCGAGGTATTCGTCACCGAAGATGGCGCCGAGACCGACCTGGACCTGGGCCACTACGAGCGCTTCATCCGCACGCGCATGACCCAGGGCAACAACTTCACCACCGGCCGCGTCTACGAGCACGTGCTGCGCAAGGAGCGCCGCGGTGACTACCTGGGCGGTACCGTGCAGGTGATCCCGCATATCACCGACGAGATCAAGCGCCGGGTCTATGAGGGCGGCGAGGGCTTCGACGTGGCCCTGGTGGAGATCGGTGGCACCGTGGGCGATATCGAGTCGCTGCCCTTCCTGGAGTCGATTCGCCAGATTCGCAGCGAGCTGGGTGCCAGCCGGGCGATCTTTATGCACCTTACGTTAGTGCCTTATATAAAAACGGCGGGAGAGACCAAGACCAAGCCGACCCAGCACAGCGTCAAGGAGCTGCGCTCCATCGGTATCCAGCCGGATATCCTGATCTGCCGCAGCGAGGTGGAGCTCGAGGAGAGCGAGCGGCGCAAGATCGCCCTGTTCACCAACGTGGAAGAGCGCGCCGTCATCCCGCTCCAGGATGCCGACACCATCTACCGCATCCCGATCATGCTCCACGAGCACGGCCTGGACGAGATCGTCTGCGACAAGCTGCGCCTCACGGCCGACGAGGCCGACCTCAACGAGTGGATCAAGGTCCTCGACGCCAAGCTCAACCCGCTCAAGTCGATCAACATCGCCATGGTCGGCAAGTACATGGAGCTGCTCGACGCCTACAAGTCGCTCAACGAGGCGCTGATCCACGCCGGCATCCAGACCCGGGTCAAGGTCAACGTCGACTACATCGACTCCGAGGACATCGAGCGCCACGGCACCGAGCGCCTCGCCGGCAAGGACGCCATCCTGGTGCCCGGCGGTTTCGGCGAGCGCGGCGTGGAGGGCAAGATCGCCACGGCCCGCTACGCCCGGGAGAACGGCATTCCCTATCTCGGCATCTGCCTCGGCATGCAGGTGGCGGTGATCGAGTTCGCCCGCAACGTGGCCGGCTGGGAGGACGCCGACTCCACCGAGTTCACCCACGACACCCAGCACCCGGTGGTGGGCCTGATCACCGAGTGGATCACCCCGGAAGGCAGGATCGAGCTGCGCGACGAGGCCTCGGACCTGGGCGGCACCATGCGCTTGGGCGGCCAGGTCTGTCAGCTGAAGAGCGGCAGCAAGGCCCGGGAGGCCTACGGTGCCGCCGAGATCGTCGAGCGCCACCGCCACCGCTACGAGGTCAACAACCAGTTTATCGAGGAGCTGGAGCAGGCCGGCCTGGTGGTCTCCGGCAAGAGCGTCGATAACTCCCTGGTGGAGGTGGTCGAGCTGCCCGACCACCCCTGGTACCTGGCCTGCCAGTTCCATCCGGAGTTCACCTCCACGCCCCGTGACGGCCACCCGCTGTTCACCGGCTTCGTCAATGCGGCGCTGGAGCACAAGGCGGCGCGCACTCGCGCCCAGGCCTCCCACCAGGAGTGAGCCGGATGAGCGCACCCGAGAGAACCATCGAGATTGCCGGCCTCAAGGCCGGCAATTCGTTGCCGCTGATGCTGTTCGGCGGGATGAACGTGCTGGAGTCCCGAGACCTGGCCATGGAGGTGGCCGAGACCTACGTCGAGGTGACCGGCCGGCTCGGCATGCCCTACGTCTTCAAGGCGAGCTTCGACAAGGCCAACCGCAGCTCCATCCACTCCTATCGGGGGCCGGGGCTGGAGAAGGGCCTCGAGATCCTGGCCGAGGTGAAGTCGCGCTTCGGCGTGCCGATCATCACCGACGTCCACGAGCCCTGGCAGGCGGCGCCGGTGGCCGAGGTGGCCGATGTCATCCAGCTGCCCGCCTTCCTGGCCCGCCAGACCGACCTGGTCGTGGCCATGGCCCGCACCGGGGCGGTGATCAACGTCAAGAAGCCCCAGTTCCTCGCCCCCCACGAGATGCGCCATATCATTCGCAAGTGCGAGGAGGCCGGCAACGACCGGGTGCTGCTCTGCGAACGGGGCTCGAGCTTCGGCTACAACAACCTGGTGGTGGACATGCTCGGCTTCGGCGAGATGAAGCAGACCGGACTGCCGCTGCTCTTCGACGTGACCCATTCGCTGCAGCGCCCCGGCGGGCGCGCCGACAGCGCCGACGGGCGTCGTGCCCAGGTGGCCGAGCTGGCCCGGGCCGGGGTGGCCGTGGGGCTCGCCGGGCTCTTCCTGGAGGCCCATCCGGACCCCGATGCCGCCCTCTGCGACGGCCCCTGCGCCCTGCCGCTGGAGCGGCTCGAGCCCTTCCTGGCCCAGCTCAAGGCCATCGACGAGCTGGTCAAGGGCTTCGCCCCCCTCGACATCCAATGATTTCCCTACGCTGACACAAGAAGGAAACTCGCATGACCAAGATCGTCGATATTCGCGCCCTCGAGGTGCTCGACTCCCGCGGCAACCCCACCGTGCAGGCCGAGGTGCATCTGGAGAGCGGTGCGGTAGGCGTGGCCTGTGCCCCCAGCGGTGCCTCCACCGGCTCCCGGGAGGCCCTGGAGCTGCGTGACGGCGACAAGTCCCGCTACCTGGGCAAGGGCGTGCTGAAGGCCGTCGAGGCGGTCAACGGCGCCATCCGTGAGCGCCTGGTGGGCATGGACGCTCGCGACCAGCGCGGCCTCGACGACGCCATGCTGGCCCTCGACGGCACCGACAACAAGGCGAAGCTCGGCGCCAACGCCATCCTGGCGGTGTCGCTTGCCGCCGCCAAGGCCGCCGCCAATGCCAAGGGCGTGCCGCTCTACGCCCATATCGCCGAGCTCTACGGCCAGCCGGGCCAGTACAGCATGCCGGTGCCGATGATGAACATCCTCAACGGCGGCGAGCATGCCGACAACAACGTCGACATCCAGGAGTTCATGGTCCAGCCGGTGGGCGCGCCCAACTTCCGCGAAGGCCTGCGCATGGGGGCCGAGATCTTCCATGCCCTGAAGAAGGTGCTCTCCGCGAAGGGGCTTTCCACCTCGGTGGGCGATGAGGGCGGCTTCGCGCCCAACCTCGAATCCAACGCCGAGGCGCTGGCGGTGATCAAGCAGGCGGTAGAAGACGCCGGCTACCGGCTGGGCAGCGACGTCACCCTGGCACTCGACTGTGCCTCCTCCGAGTTCTTCAAGGAGGGCCGGTACGACCTCGCCGGCGAAGGCAAGCAGTATGACGCCGCCGGCTTCGCCGACTACCTGGCTGGCCTGTGCGACGATTACCCCATCGTCTCCATCGAGGATGGCATGGACGAGTCCGACTGGGACGGCTGGAAGGCGCTGACCGACAAGCTGGGCGACCGCGTGCAGCTGGTGGGCGATGACCTCTTCGTCACCAATACCCGCATCCTCAAGCGTGGCATCGATGAGCAGATCGGCAACTCCATCCTGATCAAGTTCAATCAGATCGGCTCGCTCTCCGAGACCCTGGACGCCATTCGCATGGCCCAGGATGCCGGCTTCACCGCGGTGATCTCCCACCGCTCCGGCGAGACCGAGGACACCACCATCGCCGATCTCGCCGTGGGCACCTGTGCCGGCCAGATCAAGACCGGCTCCCTGTGCCGCTCCGACCGCGTGGCCAAGTACAACCGCCTGCTGGTGATCGAAAGCGAGCTGGGGGGCAAGGTTGCCTACCCGGGCCTGTCGGCGATCAAGGGGCAGTAAGCGGCATCCGGTGTATTTTGCGGGGCGTCTTGTAGGAAATCGCTTACACGTGGCGTAAGAGATTGCCTCGCTTCGTCCGGGAGAACCGGCGCCTGGTGGCGCCGGTTTTTTATTATCATGTTGATTTTAAGGTATTTTATTTGCGCCTTCCGAGAGTGCTCTGCCACCCTGTCCGTGGCCACGGCGGCCGGCCAGCGGCTTGTGATGTGCCGTGTAACTGAGAGAATGAGTTCGGGACATGAGAGCGGCGCGCTGCTCTCGGCAGGATGCAACGGGATGCTGAGTGATGCGCCAGGTGCGGCAGGAGGCCGCTTCCGGGCAGGGAAGGCATCACGGGAAGAGGGCGGAGGGAGCCGCTCAAGGAACAGCTAGGAGCGGGCGGCCTGCGGGCCGCCTTTTTTGCCGGTGTTCTCCAGCATGACAGGCAGAAACGGAAACGCCGAATGTCGCAAGACATTCGGCGTTTCTTTTGGCGTGTGGCGTGCGGCCTGTCGAGCCGGCCGCCGGCCTCAGCGTTCCAGCTGCTCCAGCTTGCCGGGCTTGCCGTCCCACTCCTCGGCGTCGGGCAGCGGGTCCTTCTTCTCGCTGATATTGGGCCACACCTCGGCGAGCTCGGCGTTGATCTCGATGAAGGGCTCCTGGCCCTCGGGCAGCTCGTCTTCCGAGAAGATCGCCTCGGCGGGGCACTCCGGCTCGCACAGGGCGCAGTCGATGCACTCGTCGGGGTGGATCACCAGGAAGTTGGGCCCTTCGTAGAAGCAGTCTACCGGGCAGACCTCGACACAGTCGGTGTACTTGCACTTGATGCAGTTCTCGGTGACGACGAACGTCATGCCACTCTCCCTTCCTCGGGCCGGCGTCGCTCGGCCACGGTGGATAGTTGATGAAACGGTTATAAAAGCCGAGTTTCTTATGCTAAGGCGGCGGTGAATCTGACCATTCTAGTCGTGGCCCCATGGCCTCGCAAGAGAAGGGGCGGCACGCCTCGCTATAAGGCGTCCCGCCAGCGGTAGAGCAGCGCCAGGGCCTGGCGCGGCGTCAGGTCATCCAGGGCCAGCCCGCCGAGCTCCTCCACCAGCGGATGGGGAGCGCTGGCGAAGAGGTCGTTCTGCTGGGGGGCCGGGGCGCTGCTGCCGGCGCGAGGCGAACGGCTGCCCTGGTCCACCTCCTGCTGCTCCAGCTGGGCCAGCTTCTCCCGGGCGCGGGCGATCACCCCCTGGGGCACGCCGGCCAGCTGGGCCACCTGCAGGCCGTAGCTCTGGTTGGCAGGCCCCTCTTCCACGCGGTGCATGAAGACGATGCCGTCGCGGTGCTCCGCCGCCGTCAGGTGCACGTTGGCCACCCCCTCGGCCTGCTCGGGCAGGGCGGTCATCTCGAAGTAGTGGGTGGCGAACAGGGTGAAGGCGCGGGTGCGGGTCAGATGCTCGGCGCTGGCCCAGGCCAGGGAGAGGCCGTCGAAGGTGCTGGTGCCGCGGCCGATCTCGTCCATCAGTACCAGGCTGTGATCGGTGGCGTTGTGCAGGATGCTGGCGGTCTCGGTCATCTCCACCATGAAGGTGGAGCGCCCGCCGGCCAGGTCGTCCGAGGAGCCGATGCGGGTGAAGATGCGATCCACCGGGCCGATCTCGGCGGCGTCCGCCGGCACGAAGCTGCCGGTGTGGGCGAGCAGCACGATCAGCGCCGCCTGGCGCATGTAGGTGGACTTGCCCCCCATATTGGGCCCCGTGATCACCAGCATGCGGCGATCGTCGCCCAGGACCAGGTCGTTGGGCACGAAGGGGGCATCGGAGACCTGCTCCACCACCGGATGGCGCCCGCCGCGGATGACGATGCCCGGCCTCTCGGCCAGCTGAGGCCGGGAGAACTCCAGGGCCCGGGCGCGCTCGGCGAAGGCGCAGAGCACGTCCAGGGAGGCCAGGGCCCGGGCGCTGGCCTGGAGGGCGTCGAGTTCGGCATTCAAGGTGTCGAGCAGGCCGTCGTAGAGCAGCTTCTCCCGAGCCAGCGCCCGGGACTTGGCCGAGAGGGCCTTGTCCTCGAACTCCTTGAGCTCGGGGATGATAAAGCGCTCGGCGTTCTTCAGGGTCTGGCGGCGCACATAGTCCACCGGCGCCTCCCTGGCCTGGGCCCGGGGGATCTCGATGTAGTAGCCGTGGACCCGGTTGTAGCCCACCTTGAGGCCGGGCAGGCCGGTGCGCTCGCGCTCCCGGGCCTCCAGCTTCACCAGGTAGTCGCCGGCGTGTTCGGCCAGGCTGCGGTGCTCGTCGAGCTCGGCATCGAAGCCCTCGGCGATCACCCCGCCGTCGCGAATCACCACCGGGGGGTTCTCCACCAGGGCCCGGGTCAGGGTGTCGGCGAGCGCGGGATAGGGCCGGATATGGCGCCGGAGTTCATCCAGGGCCGTGCCCTCGGCGTAGTCGGCAAGCGATTGCTCCAGTTCCGGCAGGGCGTTGAAGGCGTCGCGCAGCCGGGCCAGGTCCCGGGGCCGGGCGCTGTAGAGAGCCACCCGAGCCAGGGTGCGCTCCACGTCGCCGACCGCCTTGAGGGAAGCGCGCAGCGCCTCGAAGCCGTCGGCCTCGAGCAGCAGGGCCACGGCACTCTGGCGGGCCCGGACCCGCTCCAGGTCGCGCAGCGGGCGGTTGAGCCAGCGCTTGAGCAGCCGCGAGCCCATGGCCGTCGCGGTGACGTCGAGGACGCTGGCCAGGGTGTTGTCGCCGGTTCCCCCGAGATTGACGTCGATCTCCAGGTTGCGGCGGCTGGCGGCGTCGATCACCACGGCATCGTCGCGGCTCTCCACGCCGATGGCGGTGACGTGGGGCAGTCGCGAGCGCTGGGTGTCCCGGGCGTACTCGATGAGCACGCCGGCGGCGGTGAGGGCGGCGCTGAGATGGGCGCAGCCGAAGCCGCGCAGGTCCTGGACCTGGAACTGGTCGCAGAGCAGGCGGTTGGCGCTCTCCAGGTCGAAGAGCCAGTCGCTCTGGCGTCGCAGGCCGCGGCGGCCGGTCAGGGCCGGCGGCAGCGAGAGGCTCTCCGCCACCAGCAGCTCGGCGGGGTCCAGGCGCTGGAGCTCGGCCAGCATCTCCCCTTCGCCCTCCACCTCCAGCACGCTGAAGCGCCCGCTGGAGAGCTCCAGCCAGGCGAGGCCGTAGCGCTCGCCGGCGGCGTGCACGGCCACCAGCAGGTTGTCGCGCCGGGCGTCCAGCAGCGCCTCGTCATAGAGGGTGCCGGGGGTGACGACGCGCACCACGCGGCGTTCCACCGGGCCCTTGGAGGCCGCCGGGTCGCCGACCTGCTCGCAGATCGCCACCGACTCGCCGGCCGCCACCAGGCGGGCCAGGTAGCCCTCGGCGCTGTGGTAGGGCACGCCGGCCATGGGGATCGGCTTGCCGGCGGACTGGCCGCGCTGGGTCAGGGTGATATCGAGCAGCGCCGCGGCGCGCCGGGCGTCGTCGAAGAAGAGCTCGTAGAAGTCGCCCATGCGGTAGAAAAGCAGCACCTCGGGGTGCTCGCGCTTGATCTTCAGGTACTGGGCCATCATGGGCGTGTGCGATGAGTTTTCAACTTTACTCATTAAAATCAACCATTTGTATTTTAAGCCGCTAGTTCTTGGGGCAAATTTGGGGCAATTCGAGCCATGTTTTGTATGCCCGCCCAGATACGCTCAAGCTCCCTGGGGGACTCTGAATCTATCCAGCGGCCATAGACCTTCACCAGCATGGAGTAGTCGCTGTGGCCCATTTGGTTGGCGATGAAGGCCAGGTTGCCACGTGCCGTCAGGTTCCAGCAGGCGTAGGTATGGCGGGTCTGATACGGCGGGCGCGGCCGGATGCCCGCGCGCCGGATCAGATTGGCCCACTTGGTGTTCCAGGCGCTCGGCACGAAGTAGTCATTGACCACCTTTCTGCGAGCCTGCGTCTTCGGCGACAGCAGCACGCGCACACGGTCGGTGCGGGATTCATGGCGGTTGAGCCAGACTGGCAGGGCGGCCGCTTCGCGCTGTACGGCGTCGGCGATTAGCACCTTCAGGGCGTCCTGTGCTGGCGGGAACAGCAGTACCGTGCGCTCCTTGTTGGTCTTGGGTACCTTGAAGGTGACGGACTGGGTGATCGAGCGACGTACAACAATCTTGCTGAAATCCGGCGCCACATCCTCGATAGCCAAGGCCAGTAGCTCACCGGGACGAAGGCCGGTATAGACCGCCAGTGTTACGGCGGCTTTGTCGATCGGGTGCAGGCAGCCTTTCTCGATCAGCGTATCGTATTCCTCGAAGGAGAGCGGGTCGGGGTCTTTGCTGGTCTTGGCGAAGCGCACGCAATGCTTGCCAAGTTCGCCGCAGTAGCCATTGTTCTCGCACCAGTAAAGGAAGCCGGAGAAGGTGGCGAGATAGTGGTTGACCGTCGAAACCGCGCGCGTGGCGATCAGATCCACACGCAATTGCTGAATGTCCGCCGGCAGCAGTGTGTCGATCAGGCGGTTGCGGCCTATCGTCTCCAAGCAGACGTTCAGTGCGTTCTCATAACGTGATTGCGTTTCCGGCGTGATATCCACCGCCTTGAGTGGCTTGTAGCGATCGCACAGGTCGTCCAGGCGCTTGCTGGTCTGGGCAACAGTTTCGGCCGGTCGAGAATGGGGAAAGTAGTCGGTTTCGTTGTAGTTGCCGGATTTCAGGGCGAACAGAGCTGCGCTACGCAGGCCGGCGGCGTGCTTGAGATTGGCTTTCGTTGGCTCAACGCCCAGGGTATGCCGATGGCGGACTCCTTTGTACATGAAGTCCACTCGGATGGAATGCCCGTGTATCTCGATGCCGGTATAGCCGGTCTTCCTGGCTTCTGTGACTGCCATATCTCTGCCTCTGATGCTTACTTACTTCACCCCTTTGTCTTCGTTGAATGGCCATTGCCCGGTCTTGAGCATGAACAACTCGAACAGGCCGGGGGGCATGGCTCGGTCACCTGCCTCCCAGTGTTGCCATGTACGTAGTGATACCCGTGCCGTCTCTGCCGCTTCCGATTGGGTGAGGCCCGCTGCTATGCGGGCATCGCGGATAGCGGCGGCTACTGGGCTTTGCGACTTCTTCGAGTGGCTCATGGGCAAGGACGGCAATAACTCGCTGCTTACGCAGGCAACATCTGAACATTATACGACCATTGGTCGTATTGCAAGTCTTGCTGTCAAACGGGCAGATGGCTTGCGGCATTGCCTTCCGTGATGGCTAGAACGACGTAACGCGAGCTTCGCTTTCGACCCATCGCTCGAACTCGACGAGGTTCAGGAAAATGCGACCGTCCGGCGCCTTGCGCCAGATGCGCCCTTGCACCCAGATTCCATTCTTGACCTTGTGGCGCACGGCGTTCTCGCTGTAGCCAGTGACCTCGGCAAATCGCTTGATCAGTACCCATCGGCTGGGATTGCTCATGGGGTTCTCCTGACATGGCCACGGCAGGCGCGGTGGCCGATCGACATGGAGAAATTGTCACGAAGGTTACCTGCGTGGAAAACCTGTGTGGGCGTAGCGGGGCGTAGGTGAGCATGGAGTGGCCTTGGGAAATTGTCGCGTCACTGTCACGACAATTCATCGGGCATCCCGGCGCGCCGCCGTCGGGCTCGCGGGCTGCGCCCCGTGCGTCGTGCCGAATCGCGGCCATCCGGCTTTGATCCCTGACGCCTCCGGCCCTTGAGGGCCTGCGCGCTCCGCTTGCCAAAAGGCAGGTGTGCAGTGGGCGGGGTGTGGGCGGTCTTGCTGTTCCCTTCACCGTATCACGGCGTTCTCGCCGTCAAGGGCTGCGCGTGCTCGCACGCTTGCGGCCGTGGCCGTCGTGACCCTGTGACGGCTTGCGCTGCGCCGTGCGGGCGCCGGTTCCGGGCAATTCCGCCCCAGCAACCGGAGCACGATCATGACGCAACTGTCCTTTTCCTCGTTCGATTCCTCTCTGCTGGTACGTGACGCGCAGGGGCGCTACCAGCCGGCGTCGGTAGATCAGATTCTTGATGCCGCGCGCCAGGTCATCGACCAGAAAATACAGCGGGGCATGTCCTTCACTTCACCGACTGTCGTCAAGGAATACCTGCGCACCAAGCTAGCTGGCTTCGAGCACGAAGTCTTTGCCGTGCTGTTGCTCGATACGCAGCATCGCCTGATTGAATACATCGAGATGTTCCGGGGCACCATCGACGGTGCTTCGGTGTATCCACGCGAGGTGGTCAAAGAGGCGCTGCGGGTCAATGCTGCGGCGGTGATCTTCTCGCACAACCATCCCAGCGGGAATCCCGAACCGAGCCGTGCCGACGAGGCTATCACCAAGCGGCTCAAGGACGCACTGGCGCTGGTGGATGTGCGCACGCTGGATCACGTCGTTGTCGCCGGTAGCGACACCACGTCCTTTGCCGAACGTGGCCTGATTTGATTCTTAGGGGCTTCGGCCCCTTTTTGGCTGAGCTGCCTGGGCGCACGGCCCTTCTGAAAATGCTAGACAGTATCTCGGAAATTCACGCGGTTAGAGCTTCCTGACGAGAGTCGGCGATCTTGACGGCGTTCTCGCGTTAAACGAGTTATCCACACACGTGCATCCCTTTCAATGACGCTGGCTATCTAGTAGCCCTTTGAAAAACAAAACCTTCATATTTTTTTTCAAGATAGATTTGAAGGTATTTCGAGATCAATTGCCTAGTCTGATCCAATGGCAAATTTTTCACTTCCCCCTCCATCTTGTGGAAGAACTTATCTCTAATTTCTTTTATTCTCTTGAACTCTGCTATGTCTTTGTCAGCATCTGTGCTGTCATAGTAGTTTGATAAGGCCGCAAACTTATCTGCCAAGCGATACTTGTCATTCATGACGGAAATCATGCGGCTTGAAAAATCCTTATGTGAGGTGGCGCCATTGATGTTTATGGTTATGCTTGACTGTAATTCTTTAAATTGTTTTGCAATGAATATTTCAAGAGCTGTCCATGCCGCAATAAAGGCGTGAAGATGGCCTCTTTTGTATGGTGTAAGAGACTCTGAGTATATGTCAATTATTCCGTTTATTTCTTTATCGCTATGGAAGATGGATGCCATTTTTTCTGCAACTCGCACCTCTTCCATATCGAGTTCTGCCATTGAGTCTCCATTGGAGATGATGGCAGGATGCAGCTTTTTTATTATCGAAGACTTGCCATCCGTAATATAGTATTGCTCATGGATGAAATCATAATTTTTCGAGAGAAGACTCCCTCTGGCAAATGTCATTGCCGCAGAAACGGATTTAAAAGCAGGGCGGTTGCAGGAGCTGAGTGCAACACGGTTATTGAATTGAAGCCGGAGCATCATGCCGCATTGCCATGGCATTTTGCATGACCTCTCCCATCACCTCGATGGGGCATTTGAAGTCGAAGCGCTTGCGCGGTCGCATGTTCAGTTGCAGCGCAATGGCGTCCAGCTCCTCCTGGCTATGTACCGACAGGTCTGTGCCCTTGGGCAAGTACTGGCGAATCAGGCCGTTGATGTTTTCGTTGCTGCCGCGCTGCCAGGGGCTATGCGGGTCGGTAGTTGTCAAGGAATCTGTCGCCTCTGAGGTCATTCACGCCACCTGCTTTTCTGGTTCGATGACGGTGACCTGGAGCTCCCGCTCCGGGTTGAGTGACACGGTGCCGATCGGCGTCCAGTTGCGGGTCTTGCCGCTCCAGCGAGCGGGATTGGCATCACGCGCCGCCTGATTGATGACGTGGCGCTTGGCCAGCACTGCCTTGTCTTCGCCCGCATGGCGCTGTGCCGGCGTCACCAGGCGGATCCCGCTGTGGCGATGCTCGTGGTTGTACCATTGGACGAAGCCGGCCACCCACTCTTGCGCGTCATCGAGCGTGGCGAACCCGTGTACGGGGTAACAGGGCCGGTACTTGCAGGTGCGGAACAGCGCCTCCGAGTAGGGATTGTCATTGCTGACCCGCGGTCGGCTGAAGGAGGGCGTGATGCCGAGCTCATGCAGCTTCTCCAGCAGCGTGGCGCCCTTGAAGGGGCTGCCGTTGTCCGCGTGAAGCACCAGCGGCTGGTCAATGATCCGTTCTGCCAGCACGGCACGCTCCAGCACGGTGCGGGAGTTGTGGGCCGACTCGGCCAGGAACACCTCCCAGCCGGTGATCTTGCGGCTGAAGATGTCGACCATCATGACCAGGTAGTAGTGCTGCCCCTTGATCGGGCCGCCCAACCACGTGCAATCCCACGACCACACCTGGTTCGGCGCAGTGGCCTGGTAGGTCGTGGGCTTGGCGCGGCGTTGAGGTGGCTTGGCACGGCCCCGGTGCACCATTTCGCGGTGCTTGCGCATCACCCGGTAGAATGACGAGGGTGAGGCCAGGTAGCGCTGCTCCTCATCGAACAAGCGCACCACGATCTGCTCTGGCGGCAGGCTGGCGTACTCGGGGCGGTGGCACACATCGAGGATTTCCTGTTCTTCGGCCGGTGTCAGCGCATTAGCCGGCACCGGCCGGTCGACCAAAGGGCGCTGGTCCTCGTGCAGCGTTCCGCCGCGCGTCCAGCGCTGGTACGTTCGGGCGGTGATGCCCAGCTCGCGGCAAGCAGTCTCCAGGCGTGCTCCCTGGGCCCTGGCCTCGTCGATCAGCGCGATGGCGCGTTGGCGATCTGGGGTGCTGATCATGCGTCCTCGTCCCCCCAGATCGCCCTCGCCTTTTTTCTGAGGGCCAGCAACGCTGCGGTCTCCGCCAGGGCCTCGTTCTTGCGGGCGAGCTCCTTTTCCAGCGCCTTGATGCGCTTGCGCTGCTGCTTGGCCTCATCGGCTTCACGCTGGCGTTCGGAGTGCGAGAGGCTGGCAGCCTGTTCGCAGTCATGGCGCCACCGCTCCAGCTGCTCGGGGTAGATCCCGCGGCGGCGGCAGTACTCCGCCGTCTCCTGGGCGTTCATCGAAGCGGTCTCAAGCACGGCGTTGAACTTGTCCTTTGACGACCAGCCATCGGCGCCCTTGCCCAGCGCATCCGGCAGGCAGCGCCCTTCGGCACGGGCTTCCTTGCGCCACTTGTAGACGGTGCCCAACGAGATCCCTTCCTGCTCCGCGATCACCTGCGGGGAAAGGTTGTGGGGAGGCAGCAGCTTGGTGACCACGGCTTGCCGGCGCTCCTCTGAGTAACGAGGCATGAGTGTCTCCTTTCGCCCCCTGATCGGTTTATAGGAACAGGGTATCAGAGGGCACGACAGTCATCCTGACACTGGGGGGGGTCGCAGAAGTAGATCGCCACGCCGGTTCTTTGGGTGATCTCGGCGTGTCGCGCCATCTCCCGGCCCTGGTCGTAAGTCATGCTCTTGCGCATCGCCAGCGGCATGCTATTGAGCGCGGCGCTGAAGCCTTCCAGCGCCGAAGTCGCCGTCGCGTCGTTCATCTTCACCAACATCAGGTAGCCACTGGTGCGTTCCACCAGCGTACCGACGGACGAGGCGTTGGCCTTACCCTTGATGAGGTCGCCTTCCCAATGCCCCGGCATCAGCCTGTCTTCAATCTCCGGCGGGCGCACATGAATACTGACCATCTCGGGGATCTGGCCGCGCCGATCCACGCCACCAGAGCGCGGCCGGCGCGTCGTCTTGCCTTGGCGCAGACAGATGATCAGCTCCTTACGCAGCTCACCCACTGGCAGGGCATAGATCGCGTTGTAGATCGTCTCGCGACAGACGTAGGCATCTCGCAGGTTGGGTATGTTCATGCTGCGCAGCTTGCCGGCAATCTGCTCGGGAGACAAACGCTCACGCAGCATATGGGTCACCAGTTCGAAGCGCTCGCTACCCGGCAACAGTTTTCGCATCGGTCGACAAACCTGGCGGCGGGCCTGCATTTGCTGCTGGGCCAGGCGGGCCGAGTAGCCACCGCAAGCACCTCGGTTACGGCGCAGCTCACGGCTGATGGTCGAAGGGGATCGGTTGATCAAGCAGGCAATCCTGCGCAGGCTGAAGCCTTGGGTACGACCGATTTGAATGGTGGCGCGCTCTTCAACGCTGAGTTCGGTATAAGACATAGGGGCAGCACCGTACCGGAAAGGTCAGGTGTTGCACTCAGTTTTTGCCGCCGCCCCGTTCACCTTTTGTTTGGGCGCGGGCCAGCATCCTGTTTGAAGAAGAAAATTTCCGATATGGAAGTTCGTGCGCTATAGCTCGCTGCTCTTCAAATCCTCATAAGGGATGCGCATCGCTCAAATTTAACATCTGGCGGGGGAGAAGCGCTTTCCTTCCCAAAGCGGTTAGTCGGTCCAGTCGACCGAGCAGCGAAGTCGCCGTCACGAAAACGACTGTACGTCGCTGCTTACCCCCAGTGTCAGGATGACTGTCGTGCCCTCTGATACCCTGTTCCTATAAACCGATCAGGGGGCGAAAGGAGACACTCATGCCTCGTTACTCAGAGGAGCGCCGGCAAGCCGTGGTCACCAAGCTGCTGCCTCCCCACAACCTTTCCCCGCAGGTGATCGCGGAGCAGGAAGGGATCTCGTTGGGCACCGTCTACAAGTGGCGCAAGGAAGCCCGTGCCGAAGGGCGCTGCCTGCCGGATGCGCTGGGCAAGGGCGCCGATGGCTGGTCGTCAAAGGACAAGTTCAACGCCGTGCTTGAGACCGCTTCGATGAACGCCCAGGAGACGGCGGAGTACTGCCGCCGCCGCGGGATCTACCCCGAGCAGCTGGAGCGGTGGCGCCATGACTGCGAACAGGCTGCCAGCCTCTCGCACTCCGAACGCCAGCGTGAAGCCGATGAGGCCAAGCAGCAGCGCAAGCGCATCAAGGCGCTGGAAAAGGAGCTCGCCCGCAAGAACGAGGCCCTGGCGGAGACCGCAGCGTTGCTGGCCCTCAGAAAAAAGGCGAGGGCGATCTGGGGGGACGAGGACGCATGATCAGCACCCCAGATCGCCAACGCGCCATCGCGCTGATCGACGAGGCCAGGGCCCAGGGAGCACGCCTGGAGACTGCTTGCCGCGAGCTGGGCATCACCGCCCGAACGTACCAGCGCTGGACGCGCGGCGGAACGCTGCACGAGGACCAGCGCCCTTTGGTCGACCGGCCGGTGCCGGCTAATGCGCTGACACCGGCCGAAGAACAGGAAATCCTCGATGTGTGCCACCGCCCCGAGTACGCCAGCCTGCCGCCAGAGCAGATCGTGGTGCGCTTGTTCGATGAGGAGCAGCGCTACCTGGCCTCACCCTCGTCATTCTACCGGGTGATGCGCAAGCACCGCGAAATGGTGCACCGGGGCCGTGCCAAGCCACCTCAACGCCGCGCCAAGCCCACGACCTACCAGGCCACTGCGCCGAACCAGGTGTGGTCGTGGGATTGCACGTGGTTGGGCGGCCCGATCAAGGGGCAGCACTACTACCTGGTCATGATGGTCGACATCTTCAGCCGCAAGATCACCGGCTGGGAGGTGTTCCTGGCCGAGTCGGCCCACAACTCCCGCACCGTGCTGGAGCGTGCCGTGCTGGCAGAACGGATCATTGACCAGCCGCTGGTGCTTCACGCGGACAACGGCAGCCCCTTCAAGGGCGCCACGCTGCTGGAGAAGCTGCATGAGCTCGGCATCACGCCCTCCTTCAGCCGACCGCGGGTCAGCAATGACAATCCCTACTCGGAGGCGCTGTTCCGCACCTGCAAGTACCGGCCCTGTTACCCCGTACACGGGTTCGCCACGCTCGATGACGCGCAAGAGTGGGTGGCCGGCTTCGTCCAATGGTACAACCACGAGCATCGCCACAGCGGGATCCGCCTGGTGACGCCGGCACAGCGCCATGCGGGCGAAGACAAGGCAGTGCTGGCCAAGCGCCACGTCATCAATCAGGCGGCGCGTGATGCCAATCCCGCTCGCTGGAGCGGCAAGACCCGCAACTGGACGCCGATCGGCACCGTGTCACTCAACCCGGAGCGGGAGCTCCAGGTCACCGTCATCGAACCAGAAAAGCAGGTGGCGTGAATGACCTCAGAGGCGACAGATTCCTTGACAACTACCGCTTACTACCGACAGTCTATTTGTCAGTTGGCCTTGATGAAGTAGGCCTTGAATTCGTCGGCTGGTTCAATGCGCTGATAGCAATACACGATAGCTCCGCTGGGATCCTCCAATCCGAAACCGCGGTCGCCCCATGGATGATCGTCGAGCGGATTCACCGCTTCTAGACCTGCGCACGTCAGGTTGGCGTAGAGTTGATCGACATCTTCCACCTCCAAATTAACATAAGCACCGCCTCTAAACGGCTCCATTCCCTGCTGGGGACGCATCAGGGAAATCTCCTGTGCGGCTGGGCCACTTAGACGCAGCACCACATACCAGCCGCAGTCAAACAATCGCTGGGCTTGAAAATGTCGTTCATAAAACTGACGCGTGGCGACAAGGCTTTCTGTGACGATAGTAATACTGCTGGAGCGAATGCCCATATGAGTGTCTCTCCGTTAGTGGGTGGTAGGCTATAACGGTGTCAGGGTTCTCTGCTGCGGTCTTGAATGATTTTGATGCGCTGAGAACAAATTTGGCCTGTCGACCTAGCCATTCTCGCTCTCGCGAGGAAATCCACAGCTTTCATTGAATCGTCATCATTTTGAAGCAGTGCATTAACAAAAAATGCTTACCTTCTGCATTGCGAACCGCAATTCTGCGGCCCGTAAAATTGCGAAAGGTGATCATATGACACCCCACCCGATACAGGACGCCGTGCTCTGGGTCGACCGACTGAGCGTCATCTACCCAGGCGGCGTGACCGCCCTGAGCGATACCTCGGTTGCATTCCGGCGTGGTGAGTTCACCGTGCTGCTTGGTCTCTCGGGCGCAGGCAAGTCGACCTTGCTCCGTAGTCTCAATCGACTCGTCACGCCCACTGGCGGCAGTGTCACCAGCGAACTCGGTGAGCTCGGCAGCGGCTCGGCCTTGCGTCAGCATCGTAGGCGTACCGCCATGATCTTCCAGCACCATCAATTGATCGAACGTCAAAGCGCACTGGCTAATGTGCTGACCGGCCGGCTGGCCTTTCACAGCACGCTCCGCTCGCTGTTTCCTTTGCCGCGTGCCGATCAGGAGATTGCGCTCAGTTGCCTCGCCCGGGTCGGACTGGCAGACAAGGCGCTGAGCCGAGTGGACAAATTGTCCGGTGGCCAGCAGCAGCGGGTAGGCATCGCGCGTGCGTTAGCGCAGCAGCCGGCGATCATTCTGGCCGATGAGCCGGTAGCCAGCCTCGACCCGGCAACCTCAGTCCGCGTTCTCGGACTGCTGCGCGACATTTGTAAGGAAGACGGGATCACCGCCATCGTTTCGCTGCATCAACTCGAATATGCCCGCCGCTTCGCCGATCGCGTCGTCGGGCTGGCCGATTCTCAGATCGTTTTCGATGCCGCGCCCTCGGAACTCACCGATGCGCAGCTTGAGCGCATCTATGCAGGCCGCTCTACGACTCAGCCAGCGAATGCTCCGGCCGAACCACCTGTCATGCTCGAACCTTCACTGGAGATGTCCTGATGAAACGCTTATCCGCGCTCTTATTGACCTGCTTGCTGTCCGCTGTTTCAAGTTTGTCCGCCGTAGCGGCCGATGCCGATCCAGATGTACTGAAAGTTGCCCTGCTACCGGACGAGAACGCCTCCGAGCTGATCAAGCGTAACCAGCCGCTGAAGGATTATCTGGAAAAGCATCTGGACAAGAAGGTGCAGCTGATCGTAACCACCGACTATTCCTCGATGATCGAGGCGATGCGTTTCGGCCGTATCGACCTGGCGTATTTCGGTCCGCTGTCCTACGTCATGGCCAAAAGCAAAAGCGACATCGAGCCCTTCGCTGCCATGGTGATCGACGGCAAGCCAACCTATCGCTCGGTGATCATCGCCAATGTCGCGTCAGGCGTGAACGACTATGCCGACCTCAAGGGCAAGAAGATGGCCTACGGTGACCGGGCTTCGACATCCAGCCATCTGATTCCCAAAACCGTTCTCCTCGAGACGGCCGAGCTGACGGGTGGGCAGGATTACGAACAGCATTTTGTCGGCACGCATGACGCCGTTGCCGTCAACGTGGCGAACGGCAACGCCGATGCGGGTGGGCTGTCGGAGGTGATCTTCAATCACGTAGCCGAACGTGGCCTGATCGATCCGAGCAAAGTGAAGGTACTCGGTTACAGCGGCGAATATCCCCAGTACCCCTGGGCGATGCGCTCCAACCTGAGCCCCGAGCTGAAAACCAAGGTTCGGGATGTGTTCGTCGGTATCGACGATCCCGAAGTGCTGCGCAACTTCAAGGCCGAGGCCTTCGCGCCCATCACCGACGCCGACTACGATGTGATCCGCAACATGGGATCGCTGCTCGGCCTCGACTTCGCCACGATGTGAGCACCGATATGTCTACTCATTACGACGTGCAGGCGCTGCCTGCTGAGCAACGCGAGCACATCCTCCGAGGCTTCGGCCTCGGTTGGTGGCGCCAGCTGGGGCAGGTGGCGATTGTACTCGGAGTGGTACTGCTGGCCTGCTGGTACGTGGGGCTGCTCGATGCCACCACGTTGCTGAACGGCCTGCCCTCCATCGCGACCCTGGCAGGCGAGGCGATGCCGCCGGACTTTTCGGGCTATCGAAGCTGGATTCGCCCCTTGATCGACACCTTGGCGATGAGCATCGCCGGTACGGCCATCGCAGTGGTGTTCTCGCTGGTGGTGGCCTTCGTTGCAGCGCGCAATACGGCGCCGCACCCCCTTGTGTTCGGTGTTGCCCGGGTGCTGCTCAATGCCCTGCGGTCGGTGCCGGAGCTGATCATGGGCATCATCTTCGTTGCAGCCGTAGGGTTCGGCGCCTTGCCAGGCGTGCTTGCGCTGGGTCTGCATTCGATCGGCATGGTCGGCAAGTTCTTCGCCGAGGCCATCGAGCACGTCGACGAAGCGCCGGTGGAAGCCGCTCGGGCTGCGGGGGCTACGCCGATGCAAGTGCTGCTCCACGCGGTTTTGCCACAAGTGACGCCGCAGTTCGCTGACGTGGCGATCTACCGCTGGGAATACAACTTTCGCGCCTCAACTGTGATGGGCATGGTTGGCGCCGGCGGTATCGGCTTCGAACTCATGGGCTCGCTGCGCATCATGCAGTATCAGGAGGTGGCCGCGATCCTGCTGGTCATCCTGGCCATGGTCACATTGGTAGACGCCTTCAGCGGCGTACTGCGCAAACGCTTCAAATAGGAAACTCCATGCTGCCGAAACTCGTTATAACTCACCGGGTACACGATGAGATCCTGCAACTGCTGGCGCCACATTGCGAGCTGATGACCAACCAGACCGACAGCACGCTGACGCGCGAGGAAATTCTGCGCCGCTGCCGCGATGCTCAGGCGATGATGGCGTTCATGCCCGATCGGGTCGATGCAGACTTTCTTCAAGCCTGCCCTGAGCTGCGTGTAGTCGGCTGCGCGCTCAAGGGCTTCGACAATTTCGATGTGGACGCCTGTACTGCCCGCGGGGTCTGGCTGACCTTCGTGCCTGATCTGTTGACCGTCCCGACTGCCGAGCTGGCGATTGGACTGGCGGTGGGGCTGGGGCGGCATCTGCGAGCAGCAGATGCGTTCGTCCGCTCTGGCGAGTTCCAGGGCTGGCAACCACAGTTCTACGGCACGGGGCTGGATAACGCTACGGTCGGCATCCTTGGCATGGGCGCCATCGGACTGGCCATGGCTGAGCGCTTGCAGGGATGGGGCGCGACCCTGCAGTACCACGAGGCGAAGGCTCTGGATACACAAACCGAGCAACGGCTCGGCCTGCGCCAGGTGGCGTGCAGCGAACTCTTCGCCAGCTCGGACTTCATCCTGCTGGCGCTTCCCTTGAATGCCGATACCCAGCATCTGGTCAACGCCGTGCTGCTTGCCCTCGTACGGCCGGGCGCTCTGCTTGTAAACCCCTGTCGTGGTTCGGTAGTGGATGAAGCCGCCGTGCTCGCGGCGCTTGAGCGAGGCCAGCTCGGCGGGTATGCGGCGGATGTATTCGAAATGGAAGACTGGGCTCGCGCGGACCGGCCGCGGCTGATCGATCCTGCGCTGCTCGCGCATCCGAATACGCTGTTCACTCCGCACATAGGGTCGGCAGTGCGCGCGGTGCGCCTGGAGATTGAACGTTGTGCAGCGCAGAACATCATCCAGGCATTGGCAGGTGCGCGCCCAATCAACGCTGCGAACCGTCTGCCCCAGGCCGAGCCTGCCGCATGTTGAATCCGGTCTGGCTGAAGAGCCTGGTAGCGATCGTTCAAACAGGCAGTTTTCAGAGCGCGGCGAGGGCGTTGGGGCTGGCCCAGCCGACGGTGTCGCAGCACTTGCAGAAGCTTGAAGAGCAGGTCGGCGTAACGCTGGTGCAGCGCAGTCGTAGCGGCTGCCAGCCTACCACACGGGCGCTGGCCTTCATGCCGCATGCGACCGCCTTGCTCGACATGCACGACCGGGCGCTAGAAGCCCTGCATGGCAATCGTGAGCGCGTCGGGGCTAGCTCCAACATCGGCACCTACCTTCTCCAGCCATTCGTGCGCAGCTATCTGACGACCGCAAATGAGAGGGGCGAGGTGGATCTGCGCATCGCCGCCAACCCGGATGTGGCCGACCAGCTACTGGCGGGCCAGCTCGACGCCGCGATCATGGAATGGTGGCTACCTCACCCCGACTTCGAACACCGCCTCTGGCGGGTCGAGCCGCTGGTGCTTATCGTCAGCCCCGACCATGCGCTGGCTGAAGCAGGGTGCATAGAACGTGATCGTCTGGTGGACCTGCCGATGCTGGGAGGTGAACCGGGTAGCGGTACCGGACGGCTTCTGACCGAATACTTTGGCGAGCTGGGCGTGCCTCGCAGCGGTATGCAGCTAGGCAGCACCGAGGCAGTCAAACAAGCGGTCAGGGCGGGACTCGGCGTGTCGTTGGTGATGGCTTCCGCAGTACAAGACGAAGTTCGCAGTGGCGCGCTGGTAGCTCTTCCCATCCCGGGGCTTGAAAAGCGTCTCCAACTGATCTGGCGCAAACCTCCCGGAAATCTGCACCCGCCGGGATTTGTGCGGCACTTATTGGAGGAGGCAGATCTAGCTGGATTGTGACGACCTCAATCCCGGCCGACGTGAAGTGAGAGCTTATTTCCAAGTGCTGGCTGGTGAGATGTCCGCAAGGTGGCTGGCGCTCACAATGCCCATCTATATGCTCATCCTTTCCGCTGACCCGCTTCGGCCGTGACCGATAGTTCGCAGGCTCAGGAGCGGGCCTGATAGCCGATGAGGCCAAGCAAAGGCGGTGAGTCTGCGCTGCCCCGTCCCTTCTAATCGAAATGCGGACTGTCACCCAGAGATTGGCTGAAAGATTCGAGATGGATCCGCGGCTTCGTTTCGCTTTGAGCGAGCCTGAAATCTGATAGACGCCAATCTTCCACTAGCTTCGCAGCGATGCGCCCACTCAGAGCCGGTGCTTGACATGTAAATCGATCGTTTTACACTCGATGCATGAATAAACGTACAGAAATAATTGATGGCGCTACGCGTCTGTTTGAAGCGGAAGGTTTTAGGGGCATCGGAATCGACCGTCTCATAGCGCCTTCTGGAATCTCCACCCGCACGCTCTACAAACACTTCGGCTCGCGCAACGGGCTGGTGCTCGCCGTTCTAGCGGAACGGCACCGCACGTTTATGGATCAGCTTCAAGCGCAGCCGGGTAGCGTCGAGGCGCTTTTCGATACGCTTCGAGCTTGGGTGCGGGAGCACGGCACGCTTGGCTGTATGCTCCTGCGAGCGCGCAGCGAATATGCCCAGGCGAGTAGGGAGGTCGTCTCGCTCGTTGATGCCCAAAAGACTGAGTTTCGAAATGAGGTGGCTGAACGCGTGAAGCTCGCTTTGGGGAAAAACAATGAGCGTCTGTTCACACAGGTCTGGCTCCTATTCGAGGGCGCCACCGCCGGAGCCGGTGTAGCGGGCGCGTCAGTCATCGACGATGCCAAGCAGGCGGCATTGTCACTGATTGCATTTGCTGGAACTGACCGGCCATGAAGCGCGACCTGAACCTGGTGGCGGCGGGCTTTGCCTTGACCGCCCTTTCATATGGCTTGGCGCGGTTTGCGTATGGGATGCTGTTGCCGCAGATTCGAGAGGACCTGTCTCTGGGAGTAACCGCTGCTGGGTGGGTCGGCGGAAGCGCCTTTGCAGCTTACTGCGTCGGCATCCTTTTGGCTTTTTACGGGGTTGGGAAGCTGGGTCCTCGGTTCATCGCATTAGCAGCTGCACTGGCGGCAACGGCCGGCATGGGCATCGTGACGTTTTCCTCTTCAGCGTGGACGCTGGGCCTGGGCATTGGTCTGGCCGGATTGAGTACAGGGTTAACTTCGCCGCCGCTCGCCACTGCTGTTGCTGCACGCTTCAATGACCGCGACAGCCCCAAGGCAAATGGAATGATCAATGCCGGCACCGCGGCGGGAATCGTGTTTTCCGGCATGGCGGCGCTGTTGGCGGCTGGTGCATGGCGGGAGCTCTACGGTTTGTTTGCCTTGATAGGCGCAGGGATCTCGTTATGGCTCTGGTTCGCTGTACCCCCTGTCAGACACGTTCAGCCAGGGGGTACGCTTTCCCTCCCATACCTTACCTGGCCTGGAGTGCCGGCGTTGTGCGCAAGTGCAGCGTTGACCGGGACGGCGAGCACTGCTGTCTGGACATTTGGGGCGGATATTCTGCGCAATGATTTTCAGTTTGCGGCTGATCGTCTGGCGTGGGTCTGGATCGTGGTGGGTGTTTTCCGGTATCTGCGGCTCGCTGACGGGCGTGTTGACCAATAGGTTCGGCACAGCCCACGTTCATGGCTGCGCGTTGTTCGGGATCTCCATCAGCACGCTGGGTGTGACGGCGACCGCTTTCTCGCCGGTGTTTGCCTTTGCCACCATGGGTCTGTTCGGCGCGGCCTACATCGTAGCCACCGGGGTGTTCCTGATTCAGGGCATCAAGTTGATGCCGGATCGTCCTGATCTTGGGCTGGGCATTCCTTTTCTCAGCCTAGCGCTCGGCCAGGCCATAGGTACCCCCCTGTTCGGGGCAGCTATGAACGCGATTGGCACGCTCGGTGCGCTGGCCATGTTTGCTGCGGCCGCCTGTGTGGCCATTTTCTTCAAGCCGCGAAGAAAAGGAGTTGTTTTGAATTGACTCCGTCCGGCCGCTTCCGGCCAAGAGCCAGCGGTGTTTGTAAATAGAGGCGCCATATCCACCTTAGGGCTCCGCCGATGGTATCCTTGATCTGTTCTCGCGACGAATGCTTGTGGGCCGCTGGCGTGACGTACAGATCATTATCTTTTGCCGCTCGGGAACGCCTCTGCTAGAACTGTCGACATGATTTCGCTGGCTCGGCCTTCCAGCAAGTACTCGTTGGGCCTGTGCTGGCACCAAGGGTCAATGTTGACGTGTATGACACTTGCCCCCGAGTCCAGAGCGATGTCGGGTAGGGTCGCAGCGGGGTTTACCTCACCAGATGTGCCGATTGAAATGAGGCAGTCGCAGCGCTTCGCAGCATCGAAAGCGCGCTTGACGTCGCGCTGGGGCAGTTGTTCCCCGAACCACACCACTCCTGGACGAATCCTTCCGTTGCAATGGCCGCAACGAGGCGGCTCGATCGGCCCCCCAAGGGTGGCTGGTATGTCTCGACGATAGTGAGGTCGAGCACAAGCGAAGCACCGGGAATCAAACACTCTCCCGTGAAGGTGTATTACGTCTGAAGCCCCAGCTCGTTCGTGCAGATCATCTATGTTTTGCGTGATTAAAGCGACCTCAGGGACAATCACGGTGAGCTCCGTAACGGCGTGGTGCGCTGGATTGGGAGATGCGTTGCGCATCTGGCCGCGCATTGTCTCGTACCATCCCCATACTAGCGACGGGTCACGGCGGAAAGCTTCCGGGGTGGAAAGGAGTTCCGGGTCATACTGAGACCAGAGTCCGTCTACCGGATCCCTAAAGGTCGCTATCCCACTTTCCGCGGAGATTCCCGCTCCGGTGGAGATCACCATTCGTCTAGATTTCCGTATCGTCTCGATTATCTTTTCTGGAATGGTATAGGTCATGACCTGATCTCCTGCCTCCTTAAGCAGCCTTGTTACTGCGTCGGTTGCTCGACTCCAGCCCGTCCTATCCTGCGACGCCAATACAGATTATACGACGAAGGATTAATGGGGCCGCTGCAGGATCTGCGCGAATTCTGCTGGCGGTGCCTGCGAAACGCTCCCCTAGCAGAGCGGCAGCAAGCGGCTCCATGCGAAAGACCGCTTTCGGCCAGAAGCGGGCACCCAACACCGCCAGCACACTCTAAGTCGACTCAATTCTTAAAGGTGATAGCTACTCAATCGCGTTCAGCTATGCTTAGCTCACTAGCTCCTTCAGGAAATCAGTGAGTGCTTTCTTTGGGTCGTCTTCCTCCGAAACAATCATTTCGATTCCCCATTGCCCTAGAACCTCCAGTGCTACCGGGTTTGGCCGGTTCGTGAAAACGTAGGATTTTGGTCTCGCAGATGAGATGGCGGAGCGCCCCCACATTTCTGTCAGCCGATAGAAAAGGAGTCGGATATTGATGTCAGATAGACTGTATCCGATGAAGAGCACTGAGTTCCCCAGGACATCGTTGCTGAGCTTGATATCCAACGGCGAGTCGTAGTTCAACCTCTGGAAATAGCTGGTCTCGTCCAGGACGATTGATGCGTCATCATCGAAGTCCCCATGAAACTTTACAATCTGGCGACGGCCGTCTGTGACGGACACTAGGTCGGCTACACTTGCAATTTTATCGAATGGGACGCCGAATTTGTCATGGGCGATTTCTAGCCACCGGTCGTAGTTGGTTGTGTAGATTCGCGAGAATTTTCCAAGGGTGATTAGCCGATGAATCTCGGATTGAGTGATGTCTACGTCGCGCTTGTGCCATTCACGATCCATCCAGCTACGCAGCGGCCCGAGACTACCCTTTTTCTTCTTATAGAACTCCGCTAGCGCTAGCGCGGTGCCATATGTGGAGAAAATTTTGGGGTCATAACCCAGTTCCGTTGCAATGTGAGATGTCAGCTGGCTCCAGGTTGGTAGGTTGAGATTGGCAGACACTCCGGCGCCTACAAACAGCATCAGCTTGTTGGTGCGGTGTGCATGGAATAATTCAGCGTTCATTCCACGCCTCTCACGGAATTGAGGTATGCCGCGAACTGGTCAAGGGCTTTACGACGCATGGAGATCTCGTCCTTGGCCTCACCCATTTCAGCGAAGGTTTGAATGTGTCCATTCGGAACGAAGACGCAATCCCATTGAAAGCCCGGCGGTTGCAGGAGCTGAGTGCAACACGGTTATTGAATTGAAGCCGGAGCATCATGCCGCATTGCCATGGCATTTTGCATGACCTCTCCCATCACCTCGATGGGGCATTTGAAGTCGAAGCGCTTGCGCGGTCGCATGTTCAGTTGCAGCGCAATGGCGTCCAGCTCCTCCTGGCTATGTACCGACAGGTCTGTGCCCTTGGGCAAGTACTGGCGAATCAGGCCGTTGATGTTTTCGTTGCTGCCGCGCTGCCAGGGGCTATGCGGGTCGCAGAAGTAGATCGCCACGCCGGTTCTTTGGGTGATCTCGGCGTGTCGCGCCATCTCCCGGCCCTGGTCGTAAGTCATGCTCTTGCGCATCGCCAGCGGCATGCTATTGAGCGCGGCGCTGAAGCCTTCCAGCGCCGAAGTCGCCGTCGCGTCGTTCATCTTCACCAACATCAGGTAGCCACTGGTGCGTTCCACCAGCGTACCGACGGACGAGGCGTTGGCCTTACCCTTGATGAGGTCGCCTTCCCAATGCCCCGGCATCAGCCTGTCTTCAATCTCCGGCGGGCGCACATGAATACTGACCATCTCGGGGATCTGGCCGCGCCGATCCACGCCACCAGAGCGCGGCCGGCGCGTCGTCTTGCCTTGGCGCAGACAGATGATCAGCTCCTTACGCAGCTCACCCACTGGCAGGGCATAGATCGCGTTGTAGATCGTCTCGCGACAGACGTAGGCATCTCGCAGGTTGGGTATGTTCATGCTGCGCAGCTTGCCGGCAATCTGCTCGGGAGACAAACGCTCACGCAGCATATGGGTCACCAGTTCGAAGCGCTCGCTACCCGGCAACAGTTTTCGCATCGGTCGACAAACCTGGCGGCGGGCCTGCATTTGCTGCTGGGCCAGGCGGGCCGAGTAGCCACCGCAAGCACCTCGGTTACGGCGCAGCTCACGGCTGATGGTCGAAGGGGATCGGTTGATCAAGCAGGCAATCCTGCGCAGGCTGAAGCCTTGGGTACGACCGATTTGAATGGTGGCGCGCTCTTCAACGCTGAGTTCGGTATAAGACATAGGGGCAGCACCGTACCGGAAAGGTCAGGTGTTGCACTCAGTTTTTGCCGCCGCCCAGATTCTGCATTTAATTTTAGCGGCGCTTTGACGTAGGCTGGCGATTCGGAGTTTTCTTCGTGATAACTGTTGACAACATCGAGCGGTAGACATGATTCGATGTGAATCACAGCATGATGCAGAGCTTGAAGGATCAGACTATTTCGGCGAAGTTCAAGTTTTTCTCTAGCCTTGTCATCAAGATCATCAATGCCTTCCTTGCCTAGCGGGGAAATAACTCTCGCAACCAGGCTTTCATAAGCATTTGATCCGAGAAGTCGGACCACAATATTCTCACCCTTCAGCAATAGTGAATCCAACTCCGGATTTGGATTGTAAATGCCTTTTGCAGCGTAAATGCAGCAATAGTGAAATGTTGCATTGCTCTGGTTCTGCATAATATTCCTACTGGGTTGGGGGTATTTATATCTTCAGTCTATCAAAAAAATAATGCCACTTTTATGTAACCGTCTGACGTCTCCGCTTCGCGGACCGCGCTGCTCCAGGTTCGCTATTCGCTCATCCCTGATGGGACTGGTTATCGCCAGCCTTCCACATCCCTGACGCCTCCGGCCCGGCTTCCAGATCCGGGCCTGCGCGCTTCGCTTGCCGTGCGGTCGGCACACAGGGATGGCCGTTGCCTGTCCAGCCATCTTTCCTGACTCCATCACCTTGTCCGCGACTGTAGCCCGCGCCCGTGTGCCGTCAAGGCGCGCAGGGCCGTGTCCTCGGCTGCGCCTGCGGGCCGCACCAAACCCCTGCGCTTTCCTCCTTGACGGCCCCCGTCCGCGCGCTCCTGACCGTCGCGGGCGATGAACTCAGGAAAGACGGTGGCAACGAGGCCAACCGGGTTCTTCGTGCCGACCGCACCGAACAGCCGAAAGGCTGGGCTCCGAATCTAGGAATCCGGTGTGCGGTTTGAACAGCAACCCCTTTTTGTCAGGAGAAAGACCATGCTTGCATCCCGTTTCGCTTCCCGTTCTCCGATACTGCGCAGCGATTCCCCGCTGTCCGATGACCAAATCCACAGGGTAGCGCCGTCCATCTTTGCGGACGCCCCGCACGAAAGCCGCTCCGAGCGGTACGCCTACATCCCCACCGGCCAAGTGCTGACCGAGCTTCGCAAGGAAGGGTTTCAGCCTTTCATGGTCGCGCAGACCCGCGTGCGCGACGAAGGCAGGCGCGAACACACGAAACACTTGATTCGCCTGCGCCATGCCAGCCAGATCAATGACGCCATCGCCAATGAAATCATCCTGCTGAACTCGCACGACGGCACCAGCAGTTACCAAATGCTGGCCGGTGCCTTCCGGTTCGTCTGCCAGAACGGCTTGGTGTGCGGTGACACGGTGGCGGACGTGCGCGTACCCCACAAGGGCGACGTGGCCGGACAGGTTATCGAAGGCGCTTACGAAGTCTTGAGCGGCTTTGAACGGGTGAAGGAATCCCGCGAAGCCATGCAGGCCACCATGCTGGACGAGGGCGAGGCCGAAGTGTTTGCCCGTGCGGCCTTGTCGCTCAAGTACGACGACCCGAACAAGCCCGCGCCCATCACCGAATCGCAAATCTTGATGCCGCGCCGCTTCGACGACCGCCGCCCCGATCTGTGGAGCGTGTTCAACCGGACGCAAGAGAACCTGACCAAAGGCGGCCTGTCCGGGCGCAGCGCCAACGGACGCCGCCAGAGCACCCGCCCCGTGCAGGGCATTGATTCGGACGTCCGCCTGAATCGCGCCCTGTGGCTGCTGGCCGATGGCCTACGCCAGTTGAAAGCCTGAACCCCTACGCGGCAGGGGCAGGCAGCAGCCCTTGCCGTTTCTTTCGCTGCTGCACCCCATTACCGCAAGGAGTATCACCATGAACGCCATTACCCAAACCGCAACCCAAACTATTGCCACGCTGGAAACCGCCGCACCGGCGCAGAATCTGATTCGGGTGCCGCTGTCGCAGCTTCGCCCGTCGCGCCGCAACGTGCGCAAGACCGCAGGCCAGTCCATCGACGCACTGGCCGCCAGCATCGCCCGCGTGGGCCTGCTGCAAAACCTGACCGTGATCCTTGCCAGTGATGGCGAGCATTACGAAGTCGTGGCCGGTGGCCGCAGGCTGGCCGCGTTGAAGCTGCTGGCGAAAAAACGCCGCATCCCGAAGGATTGGGACGTGCCGTGCCTGCTGGTGGCCGATGGCAGTGCCCGCACCGTGAGCCTGACCGAGAACGTGCAGCGCGAAGCCATGCACCCGGCTGACCAGTTCGAGGCATTTGCCGCGCTGGTGGCCGAAGGACGGCCCATCGAGGACATTGCCGCCGATTTCAGCGTCACGCCGCTGGTGGTGCAGCGCCGCTTGAAGCTGGCAAATGTGTCGCCCCGGCTGATGGCCGACTACCGGGCCGATGCCGTCACGCTCGACCAGTTGATGGCCCTTGCCATCACCGACGACCATTCCGCGCAGGAGGCCGCGTTCTATGATGCGCCGACGTGGCAGCGTAGCCCGTCCGCGTTGCGCGAACGCCTGACCGAGCGCGAGATTGATGCCCACCGGCATCCGTTGGTGCGCTTCGTTGGGCTGGACGCCTACGAGCGGGCAGGCGGAGGCATCCGCCGCGACCTGTTCGCGGAAGGCGATGAGGGCATCTATCTGACCGACGCCGCGTTGCTGGAACGGCTGACGCAAGACAAGCTGGCGGGAATCGCCGCCGAGGTGAAGGCCGAGGGATGGGCGTGGGTGGATGCCACACCCGCCGTGACCCATGCCGACCTGCAATCCTTCCAGCGTGCCCCGAGGGAGCGCCGCAACCCGACCAAGCGCGAAGCCGGGCGCATCGAGAAGCTGCAAGCCAAACTGCACGAGCTGGCCGAAGCCGTGGATGCCTCGCTGGATGCTGACGAGGAGGAAAAGGCTGATGCGCTGCAAGAGAAAGGCGAAGCTTTGGGCGAGCAGTTGCAAGCGCTGGAAGATGGCTTGCAGGACTACGCCGCGAACGTGAAGGCCGCAGCGGGTGCCATCGTCACCATCGACCGCAGCGGCGAGGCGGTGGTGCATCGCGGCCTGATGCGCGAAGCCGAAGCCAAGGCGCTGCGCACGCTGGAACGGTTGCGGCAGGGTTTCGGCGGCGAGGAAGCCGGGAACGACGACGAAGGCGAGGACGCCGAACCGCCCAAGGCCGCCGCCATGTCCGACCGGCTGGCGCAACGGTTGAGCGCCCATCGTACCGCCGCGCTGCAAATCGAAGTCGCCCGGCATCCACAAGCCGCGCTGGCTGCCGTGGTGCATGGCATGGTGCAGGTCGTCTTGCAGAACAGCCGCTACGGCCACGATCTGCCGCTGGGTGTGCGCCTGACCGTACAAGACCGGCTGGAAGGCATGGCCCCGGACTGGCCGGAGTCGCCTGCCGCCGTGGCCTTGCGCGAACTGCAACAGGAGTGGGCCGGGAAGCTGCCCGAAGACAGCGCCGGACTGTTCGCCGCGCTGTTGGCGATGCCGCAGGATGAACTGGTGCGGTTGCTGGCGGTATGCGTGGCAGCCACCGTGGATGTGGTCACGCCCCGAGTCACGCAGCGGCAATCCGGCAAGGAACTGGCGCAGGCCGTGGCGCTGGACATGGCCACATGGTGGCAGCCGACTGCCGAAGGTTATTTCCGGCATGTTTCGAAGGCCGTGATTCTGGAAGCCGTGGGCGAGTTCGCACCCGATCATGTCACCCGGCTGGCGAAGCTCAAGAAGGCCGACATTGCCAGCGAAGCCGAGCGGCTGGCCGATGGCACCGGCTGGATGCCCGCCATCTTCAAGGCCGGAGGCCCGCAGCAGGCAACGCAGGAAGAAGGCCCGGAGCAGGACGCCCCGGAGGATGCGGAGGCAGTGGCGGATGAACCCGCCGAGGCGCTAGCCGCTTGACCCGCGCCGAAGGCAAGTGCCCCGGCCTCGACCGGGGCGCTTTGCTTTGTGCGGTGGCTCATCGAGACGAAGGAAAAACCGCGATCAGCACCACGCCCGGTGTTCAAGGCCAACAGCCGATTCAAAACGCCGCCGCCTTCGCGCTGGCTCAGGCGGCGGCGTTGAAGGCATCGCTGTAGTGCGCAATGCCTTCCGGCACTGACCCATGCAGGGCCAGCGCCATGAAATAGTCGGGCGGCACGCCCGGCAGTTGCAGGCCCGCATGGGCCTGAAAGCCAAAGCGCCCGTAGTACGCGGGATCTCCCAACAGCACGCAACCTGCGGCCCGCATGGCTCGCAGTTCGGACAACGCCTGTTCCATCAGGCGTGAACCGATGCCTTGCCCCTGCCGTTGTGGCAGGACGGAGATCGGCCCCAATCCATACCAGCCTTCGGCCTTCTGGTGGTGGCTATCCGTGATCGTGACGGGGGACAGCGCAACGTGGCCGACGATCTGCCCGTGTTCTTCGGCCACGATGGAAAGCGTCAGTTCGTCGGCGGCGCGCAAGGCGCGCACGATGAATTGTTCGGTGTGGCTGGTGTGCGGTGCATCGGCAAAGGCAGCAACCGTGACTGCCTCGATGGCAGCAGTGTCGTCCGGGGTTTCGTGTCGGAGCTGGATGGTCATGGGTTTGTCTTGGGTTGCCTCCTGAAAATATAGAACGGCCTGGGCGTGTCGGCGCAATGCGCCGCCGGGCTTTCGGGCTGCGCCCCGTGCCGACTTCGCTGTCACGGCCATTCGGCTTCGATCCCTCACGCCTTCGCGCCTGCGGCGCTGCGCTTGCCTTCAGGGGAAAGCCCTGCGGGCTATCCCCGCCGCGCGATGCTTGGCGCCTCTCACTGGCGAACACGCTAGCGCTTGCTGCGGCAGGTTGTGCAAATGCGTGCCGCCCTCAACGCTGGCGGTTCCTGCCCATTGCATCACGAAGGACGGTTTACGGACAACTCGCCCGGCACCGCTATGGAGATTCCACGCTACGCCTCAAGACCGGCGCCGCAAGGTGCGGCAGGGGCGTTCCCGCCTGTCGTCGGGTGGTTGACCTGGCCCGCGTCAGCGGGCGAGCCGGAGCAGCCGTCATGCGGGGATGCCGAGCCGGCCACATCTCCTTTCGGAGGGTTCGGCTCAATGCGTCCTTGTCTCGTTGTGAATCCTGGCGGTGGCGCGGCTGCGCCTCGGGCTTCATGGCTGCAACCGTCCGGTGAAAACAATTTCCCCGCCGCTGCGCGGCTCCTCGCGGGACAAATTCTTTTCGCCTCCCGGTTCTCCACTGCGCTGCGACCGCAAGCGGTGCAGCCAGCCCGTCCCCCGCCGGCCGGATCACAACAAGGACGCGATGGGCGCGAACCTTGTTCAACCGAAAGGAGAAAACATCATGGCCAACATCGGCACCTTCACCGCAGACAAAGACGGTTACACCGGCACCATCCGCACCCTGACGCTCAACGTCAAGGTCAAGCTGGTTCCCAACGACAAGGGCAGCAGCGAGAACGCCCCCGACTTCCGCCTCCAGGCAGCAAGCCACGACATCGGCGCGGCGTGGAAGAAAACCAGCGAGGCCGGGCGGGAGTACCTGTCCGTAACCCTCGACGATCCCACGTTCCCGGCGACCGTCTATGCTCGCCTGATCGAAGAAGAAGACGGCACGCACAACCTGATCTCGGTAGTTGTCAAGGAATCTGTCGCCTCTGAGGTCATTCAGGCCACCTGTTTTTCCGGTTCGGCGACGGTGACCTGGAGCTCCCGCTCCGGGTTGAGTGACACGGTACCGATCGGCGTCCAGTTGCGGGTCTTGCCGCTCCATCGCGCAGGGTTGGCGTCACGCGCCGCCTGATTGATGACGTGGCGCTTGGCCAGCACCTCCTTATCTTCGCCCGCATGGCGCTGTGCCGGTGTCACCAAGCGAATGCCGCTGTGCCGGTGCTCGTGGTTGTACCACTGCACGAAGCCAGCCACCCACTCGCGGGCGTTGTCGAGCGTGGCGAACCCGTCAGTGGGGTAGCAGGGGCGGTACTTGCAGGTGCGGAACAGCGCCTCTGAGTAGGGATTGTCGTTGCTGACCCGCGGTCGGCTGAAGGATGGCGTGATGCCGAGCTCGTGAAGCTTCTCCAGCAGCGTCGCACCCTTGAACGGGCTGCCGTTGTCCGCGTGAAGCACCAGCGGCTGGTCAATGATCCGCTCGGCCAGCACGGCCCGCTCCAGTACGGTGCGGGAGTTGTAGGCCGACTCGGCCAGGAACACCTCCCAACTGGTGATCTTGCGGCTGAAGATGTCGACCATCATGACCAGGTAGTAGTGCTGTCCCTTGATCGGGCCGCCCAGCCACGTGCAATCCCACGACCACACCTGATTCGGCGCAGTGGCCTGGTAGGTCGTGGGCTTGGCGCGGCGTTGAGGTGGCTTGGCACGGCCCCGATGCACCATTTCGTGGTGCTTGCGCATCACGCGGTAGAACGACGAGGATGAGGCCAAGTAGCGCTGCTCCTCGTCGAACAGGCGCACCACGATCTGCTCTGGCGGCAGGCTGGCGTACTCGGGGCGGTGGCACACGTCGAGGATCTCCTGTTCTTCGGCCGGTGTTAGCGCGTTAGCCGGCACCGGCCGGCCGACCAAAGGGCGCTGGTCCTCGTGCAGCTCGCCGCCGCGCGTCCAGCGCTGGTACGTCCTGGCGGTGATGCCCAGCTCTCGGCAGGCGGCCTCCAGGCGGGCCCCCTGGGCCCTGGCCTCTTCGATCAGCGCGATGGCGCGTTGGCGATCTGGGGTGCTGATCATGCGTCCTCGTCCCCCCAGATCGCCCTCGCCTTTTTTCTGAGGGCCAGTAACGCTGCGGTCTCCGCCAGGGCCTCGTTCTTGCGGGCGAGCTCCTTTTCCAGCGCCTTGATGCGCTTGCGCTGTTGCTTGGCCTCGTCGGCTTCACGCTGGCGTTCCGAGTGCGAGAGGCTGGCGGCTTGCTCGCAGTCATGCCGCCACCGCCCCAGCTGTTCGGGGAAGATGCCCCGACGGCGGCAGTATTCCGCGGTCTCCTGAGCATTCATCGAGGCGGTTTCAAGCACGGCGTTGAACTTGTCCTTGGACGACCAGCCATCGGTGCCTTTGCCCAGCGCGTCCGGCAGGCAACGTCCCTCGGCGCGGGCTTGCTTGCGCCAGGTGTAGACGGTGCCCAGCGAGATCCCTTCCTGCTCCGCGATCACCTGCGGGGAGAGGTTGTGGGGAGGCAGCAGCTTGGTGACCACGGCTTGCCGGCGCTCCTCTGAGTAACGAGGCATGAGTGTCTCCTTTCGCCCCCTGATCGGTTTATAGGAACAGGGTATCAGAGGGCACGACAGTCATCCTGACACTGGGGGGAAGCCGAACTTCAATGACTCTCCCAAGCACGGCGTGTTCCTCGCCTTCAATTACGACGAATTCACCAACTTGGCCGCCAGGGACCGGGAATCCGGCGAAATGTGAACTGGTAGGAGTAGAGGCTAGGGGTAGGTTTACTTCCGCGTTAGTTGGCCGTACATGACATACGGTGCCGACATACCGACTCTGATCGAATGGTGCAATCATTAGCTTGCTCATGGACGCTCCGTACGGCGGAGACGTTCAATGTGCAGCTCCATATCGGACTCAGCAGCCAGGTCTGGAACATATGAGATGAAATCCTCAAAACCGCAGTTAATTAGTGCGAGGCGGGCATCGCCTGCGCCTGCTAGATCCTTTATTCGCCTCAGATACTTGTTTGTTTCTGCTTCGCCCGGGCCGTTCTGCACGCCTTGCTCCCAGGGTGCAAGAAAAGGCCCGATCGCCACGGCCTTTAGACTCAGGTTTGACCTCAGGGCCGACATGATCGGCTCAGCGAGGTGGTTGTCATTGAAGCCAAAGCCAACCACGACCAACCCAGTATTCGGCTCACGTAGAGCCGCTTGAAATGCCGCAATCATTTCTAGGTACGGCTGCTCAAATGCAAGTTCGTACTTCGAATTTCTTGGGTAGATCAACAGCGGCTTGTCGGTGCCGTGCCATTTGTAAATCTCGCCTGTCGTCTCGTCGCGCGTCCAGTCAATAGACCCATGGAGTTTGTAGAGATGGAACACGTTCGGTATGAAGTCCTGTGTGTCACTCTCTTTCGATCGACGCACGATGTCATAGGTGAAGTGAACCGCATCGAACGTGGGTGGAGACGTGTGCGAAAAACCATCTACGACAACATACCGACCTTGCCTGCCGGCTTCCTCAAAGCATCGGTCGTAGTTCGTCGTAAATATCTTCGCGCGGGACTTTCGATTCGTGCGCCTAGCTGCACGACGAAGGAACTCGGTATGCACTGGTAGTGCATGGTTCGGCCAAACGAAGTTTGTCGCTAGCGCTATCTCTAGTTCTGCCAGCTTGATAAACGAGGCGATCAATGTCCGTTCAGGGTCCGCGAGGAAGCTTTCGGCCAAGCGGCAGCGAGATAGCAGAGCCTCAATATCATTAGGCCTGTCGGCGTACCCGACTGTCGTTAGGACTTGGTCAAAATTGGCTATTCCTGCAATCTCACCCCTGTTTATGCGTGCGGAGACTCGATCCCAGAGATCCTTCATCGTTGGCGGTGCACCGCCGCCAGGGTGTGCCCTAACGCACATTGAGGTGCCGAGCCCCGATAGCACAACTAGGTTGTTACACCGGAACAAGTCCGAGACAATTCGCCGCGATTCCTGTGTTGCCGCATCAGGTTTAGGTTCTTCGCCCGGAGCTGGAGGAGGGGGAGCCTGATGCTCAAGCCAATTGCCTCCAGTATTTGCGCTCAGTACCTTCACTTGTCCCCCTTGATAGAAATAATTGCATCACAACTGATTGAGATCATTTTCGGATTCGTAGGCCACGTTGAAGCCTCTAGCCGCTATGGTTTTCTCGCTCTATTACATCTTTCCTATTTACCATCAATGCGGAAAAAGATCGCGAACACGCACAAACGGTGAGCCGGTTTCGGCCGCCCGACGGACCTTGCGTTCGAGGACGTGGTTGAGGGGGATTTCCCGATTCAGAGTCTCGTAGAGATCATAGCCGTCCATGCAGATGACGCGCTTGCCACGGCCGAATGCGATGAGGCCATCTTCCGTGAAACCACTATTGCTGACGAACAGCCCCCGAGTCCAGGCGGCCTTCTGTTCGATCTTGCCGTGAAAAGTATGAAGCTCGGCGACACCGATGGGCTTGCCGTGCCACTTGGCTTCGACGAGGTAGGTCTCGTTGCCGAACTGAAAGCTGCCGTCGATCTGTTCGCCCTTCAGGCGGAATGGCTCTTGCGCCGCCAACCCGTAGGTGTCAAACAAGTCATGCAGAAACTTCTCGAAGGCATAGCCACGCGCATGCGCCTCTAGCGATGTCATCGCGAGGAGATCGCTTTTAATCAGGGCCAGCTTCTGGCGATCGAATGCTGGAATCGGAGCTTGACCTGGTGACGGGGCACTCTCCGGCCGACCTTCGAGCCGATTGAGCAATGACAGGAGGCGGCCGTGGGCGTTTGGAACCTTGTCGGCCTGCTCAGAGCGTTGCCGCAATGCCTCCCGGTACTCCCATAGAGCTTTTAACGTTCGGACGACGGTTGGCTTATCGACCGTTTGTAGGAAGCAGCGCAGGCGCTTGGCTTTTGAGCCACCATTGCGCGCGTAGAGTGGGTCGTCGATGTCGATATTGAGTTCTGCGGCGAAAAACTGCGCGAAGGTACGATCCGAGAAGTTGAGGACGTAGCCGCCCTCCATCTCGAACACGTCGTCGATAAACATCATGTCGATGGATCGAATGTTGCTCATACGCACTATCACCGAAAAGGCTGAGAGCCTGGATTTTGGTTGTCATTGCTGATGGCAACGACGTAGTTATTGACTTCTGCTTCGAGTTTGGCGCATGTCTTCAGCAATTCGTCGAAAGGCAAGGCATCGCCCACCATCACTTCGTCGGCCAACATGGCCGCATAGTCTTTTGCGAGAGCGACCCTGGCCTCACCTTCGGGGACGATCTTCAGGTGCCCTGAAGTCGCCGCTGCGTAGTCGATGACTTGGCCGCCAGCGTCCTTCTCGATGAAGAAGTGGGACTTATGGCGAGCGACGGCTGCTGCTACCGAGCGGTCCGCCATCACGGCGGCGAAGTGGTGGCTTCGTGCGATCGCGGCCAGGTCGTGCCAGTGCCGCGCGTAACGTTCACTGCGGATACGGCCCTGCGCGCAGAATACATGCGCGGTCGTGGCTTTCTCCCAAAAGGTGCGCGCGACGCTCATGACCAGCGGCGAGGCGGTGGGGAGGGACACCTCGGGCAGGTGTTCTGCAATGTCGCAGGTCACCCGAAATACCTCGTGTGGTTCTCCTGTGGCACGGCCACCGAACTCAAGCGTGACGACAGGTGCCACGTATCCTGTGCCTTGCGTCAGGGCAGGGTAGTGCAGAAACAGTTTGTCGTTGTCTTGGCCACCGAGTTCGAGCCGGGCGTCCAGGCGGTCGCGTGTCAGGGCCGCTTGAATCACCGGTTGCACGTTCTGCGTGATCCACTCGGGCAGTCGGTGCCGCACGGCCTTCGTCCATTTGCCAGCCTGGCTGCGGCTTGCCGGCAAATCGCCTCCTTCGCCGATCAGGTCCGGGATCAGCTTGCGGATGTCGTAGGTCAGGTCGATGTCTTCGGAGAAGCGGTCGATGATCTTGTAGACCTTCGAGAGTGATGTGCCACCCTTGAAGGTCAGATCAGCCGACAGCGGCGACTCGAACAGAGTGCGTAACGCCCACACCACCCAAATGTCCTTTTCGAGCAGGTGGGCGGGGCGACCAGTTTCGGCGCGAGCGTATTCCAGCGCCTCGCGTTGATCCGGCTCGCTCAAATCAAAGAAGTATTCAGCCACGCGCCGCTTCCTTGCCGATGGCCTGAGCCATCCAGCCAGGTAGTGTCGCTCGTGCCGAGGTCAGTGCTTGCCATTCTGAGAGGGGTAGGGTGCGATGAAGCGATGCCAGTGACTCGTCGGCGTGCTCCGGCCCGATCCAGGCCAGTGCGCGCACGGCCGCGCCGGCCGGCCGTGCACCCAGGATCAACATCCAGCGTGGTGCGTGTTTCACCAGCACTTCCGATCGGCCGAGCTTGAGCTTCCGGGTCCGACCGGAAGTCAGGTAGACCTCGCGAATAGGAACCTGCTGTGTCAGGCCCAGGGCGTTGGCGGCACTGGCCCCGTGAGGCACGACGATTTCGCCGCTCTGTTCGGCTAGTGCCCTGACGACTTTCTCGGGGGTAGGGGAGCGCGAACCGAACCGGCTGGCCACCGGAGCAGCGTAGGTGCCGCGCGCCACCCGCAAAAGCTTGCCGGCCTTGGCCAACCGCGAGAATGCTTGATCCACTGCCGACCTGCTACCCAGATGCAGGAACTCTTTGGGCGACAGAACGCCTCCCTCGGGGAGGGATCGCGCTTGTTGAAGAATGGTCTCGGGCAACGTATTCATTGGACACCTCTACTGTGTGAGAATGGTACACCAGTTTCTGACATCATGAAAGCAGCAAGACTCTGCCAACTTGTGTCCAGGTAATGGAGTCAAGGTAGGTGGGTGTTTTCGAGGTTGTGAAGAATGCTGGAGCGCAGTGGTGGAAGCGCAGGCAAGTGCCAGCTAAGTACGCCAACACACGCTGCGCTATGCTCCAGATTGAACGCCGGATTCTTGGGGCAAATTTGGGACAATTTGCCCGCCAAACCATGCCAATCTAAGCCAATTTCGCGTTCCAGCGTAGAGTGGCGTAAATTACATAACCAATTGTATTTAAATTAAAAACACATATTTTTGTGTTGTTGACCGCCATGTCTAGCTACACAATCGGGGTATGGGAGGGGCTTGTGGCCTGTGACATCCGGAATCCTGTTCGGGCTCTGCACTCGCTGGCAAAAGTCAGTATTCTACCGTCCAGAGAGCGATGCCGTCAGGCGCCGCCGCAAGATATCCGGGAGGTCCTTCACATGCCGCACTCCGCTGCCCACCTGGCCAACCTCGACCTGACCACCCTGGCCGAGCGGCTGGGCCGGCTCTGCCGCCAGCAGGGAGCCATGGTCACCGCCGCCGAGTCCTGCACCGGGGGCGGGGTGGCCAGCGCCATCACCGCGGTGGCCGGCAGCTCCGACTACTTCGAGACCGGCTATGTGACCTACTCCAACGCCGCCAAGCGTCGCCTGCTGGGCGTGCCCGAGGCGCTCCTCGAGGCCCACGGCGCGGTAAGCCGCGAGGTGGTGGAGGCCATGGTGACGGGCGCCTGCCGGGACAGCGGCGCCAGCCTCGGCGTGGCGATCAGCGGCGTGGCGGGCCCCGGCGGCGGCAGCGACGACAAGCCGGTGGGCACCGTCTGGCTGGCCTGGGGCAGCGCCGAGGACGCCGAGTCCGAGCGCTTTCACTATCCCGGCGACCGCTGGGCGGTGCGCGAACGGGCGGTGCGCGAGGCCCTGGTGGGGCTGATCCGACGCCTCGAAGCGAACGGATGAGGCGTGAGCGGCGGTCGGGGAAGTTTCGCTGGCCGCCGCCGGCGTTTTTCGCCATACTACTGTGCAGTCATACAGTACCAAGACACTCGACGACCTGATCAGGAGGCCCGTGATGGCTCAGGATGACAACCGCTCCAAGGCGTTGAACGCCGCGCTTTCCCAGATCGAGCGCCAGTTCGGCAAGGGGACCGTGATGCGCCTCGGCGATACGCCCCGGGTGGCCATGCCGGCGGTCTCCACCGGCTCCCTGGGCCTCGATATCGCGCTGGGGATCGGCGGCCTGCCCTACGGCCGCGTGGTGGAGATCTTCGGGCCGGAATCCTCTGGCAAGACCACCCTGACCCTCTCGGTGATCGCCGAGGCCCAGAAGCAGGGCAAGGTGTGCGCCTTCATCGACGCCGAGCACGCCCTGGACCCGAGCTACGCCGAGAAGCTCGGCGTCAACCTCGACGACCTGCTGGTCTCCCAGCCGGACACCGGCGAGCAGGCCCTCGAGATCTGCGACATGCTGGTGCGCTCCGGCGGCGTCGACGTCATCATCATCGACTCGGTGGCGGCGCTCACTCCCCGGGCCGAGATCGAGGGCGAGATGGGCGACTCCCACGTCGGCCTGCAGGCCCGCCTGATGTCCCAGGCCCTGCGCAAGATTACCGGTCACATCAAGAACGCCAACTGCCTGGTGGTCTTCATCAACCAGATCCGCATGAAGATTGGCGTGATGTTCGGCAGCCCCGAGACCACCACCGGCGGCAACGCCCTCAAGTTCTACGCCAGCGTGCGCCTCGACATTCGCCGCACCGGCTCGGTGAAGCAGGGCGACGAGGTCACCGGCAACGAGACCCGGGTCAAGGTGGTCAAGAACAAGGTGGCGCCGCCCTTCCGCCAGGCCGAGTTCCAGATCCTCTACGGCAAGGGCATCTACCATGCCGGCGAGGTGATCGATCTCGGGGTGCAGTGCAGCCTGATCGACAAGGCCGGTGCCTGGTACAGCTACCAGGGCAACAAGATCGGCCAGGGCAAGGCCAACGCCGCCCAGTTCCTCGAGGACAACCCGGCCGTCATGGAGGAGATCGAGAGCGGGATTCGCGGCCAGCTGCTCGCCGCTCCGGCCCCGAAGGAGGAAGCCGAGGCGCCTGAGGCTGCCCAGGCCAGCCGCGAGGACGACCTGCTCTAAGCCATGTTCGCCCCGGCCGATTCCGACGCCACGCCACGTGATGACGCCATCCGCCTGCTGGCTCGGCGCGAGTACTCCCGCGCCGAGCTGGAGGGTCGGCTAACGGCGAAGGGGCATGACTCGGCCGCCGTGGCCGAGTGCCTCGACGCCCTGGCCGATGAGGGGCTGCAGTCCGATACGCGCTTCGCCGAGAGCTTCCTGCGCTCGCGCATCCTGCGCGGCCAGGGGCCGCTGAAGATTCGCGTCGAGCTCTCGCGGCGCGGCATCGACCGCGAGCTGGTGCGCAGCGCCTTCAGCGAACAGGAGGGGCAGGGTGGGGTCGACTGGTTCGCCCTGGCCTGCGAGACCCTTCGTCGGCGCTTCTCCGGCCCCGGCGATTCCCCCCGCGAACGCGCCCGCCGCGAGCGCTTTCTGGCAGGTCGCGGCTTCGATTTCGAGCAGGTGCGCCACGCCCTGGATCACGCCTGGGACGAGGACGCCCCTTCAGTCCCTTGACAACTGCGCTATAATGGCTCCCTTTGCGAACGCCCCGGGTGGCAGCCCGCGGCCCCGTGAAACGCCCGTTGTCGGCGCGTCGCGGCGTCCGCCTCGAGCCAGCGTCGCCCGCCGGGTCACCCTGTTCATCGCCACGGATACCCCATGAAAAGCGCAGACATCAGACAGGCCTTTCTGAGTTTCTTCGAGGAGCACGGCCATACCGTCGTGCCCTCCAGCTCCCTGGTACCGGACAACGACCCGACCCTGCTGTTCACCAACGCCGGCATGGTGCCCTTCAAGGACGTCTTCCTGGGACGCGATCCGCGCCCCTACGTGCGGGCGACCTCCTCCCAGCGCTGCGTGCGCGCCGGCGGCAAGCACAACGATCTGGACAACGTCGGCTATACCGCCCGCCACCACACCTTCTTCGAGATGCTGGGCAACTTCAGCTTCGGCGACTACTTCAAGCGCGACGCCATCCGTTTCGCCTGGACCTTCCTCACCGAGACCCTGGGGCTGCCCAAGGAGAAGCTGTGGGTGACGGTCCACGTCAGCGATGACGAGGCCGAGAAGATCTGGAAGGAGGAGGTCGGCATCGACCCCGAGCGCTTCTCCAAGCTCGACGAGGACAACTTCTGGCAGATGGGCGATACCGGCCCCTGCGGCCCCAGCTCCGAGATCTTCTTCGATCACGGACCCGAGGTGTGGGGCGGGCCTCCCGGCAGCCCCGAGGAGGACGGCGACCGCTATATCGAGATCTGGAACCTGGTGTTCATGCAGTACGAGCGTGACGCCGAGGGCACCCTGCACCCGCTGCCCAAGCCCTCCATCGATACCGGCATGGGCCTGGAACGCATCGCCGCGGTGATGCAGGGGGTGCACTCCAACTACGAGATCGACCTCTTCCAGAACCTGCTGGCCTCGGCGGCACGGCATACCGGCCATGAGGACACCCGCAACCCCTCCCTGCGGGTCATCGCCGACCATATCCGCTCCTGCGCCTTCCTGGTCGCCGACGGCGTGCTGCCCTCCAACGAGGGGCGCGGCTATGTGCTGCGCCGGATCATCCGCCGCGCCATCCGTCACGGCCACAAGCTGGGCGCCAAGGGCAGCTTCTTCCACAAGCTGGTGGGGGCGCTCGACGCCGAGATGGGCGACGCCTATCCCGAGCTGCGCAATGGCCGCCACCAGATCGAACGGGTGCTGCTCAAGGAGGAGGAGCAGTTCGCTCGCACCCTGGAGCACGGCATGGGCCTGCTCGAGGAGGCCCTGGCCGACCTCGATGGCGAGGTGCTGCCCGGCGAGACGGTGTTCAAGCTCTACGATACCTACGGCTTCCCCTACGACCTCACCGCCGATGTCTGCCGCGAGCGCGGCGTGACCCTGGACGAGATCGGCTTCAAGCGGGCCCTGGAGGCCCAGCGCGAGCGGGCCCGGGCCGCCAGCCAGTTCGGTGCCGACTACGGGGCGGCGCTGGACCTGGAGGGCGAGACCACCTTCACCGGCTACGACCGCCTGGAGGACGGCGCCCGGGTGACCGCCATCGTCGACCGCGAGGGCAGCCCCCTGGAGGGCCTCGAGCCCGAGCAGCGCGGCCTGGTGGTGCTGGACCGCACCCCCTTCTACGGCGAGTCCGGCGGCCAGGTGGGGGACACCGGCTACCTGCACCTGGAGGGCGGCGGCCGCTTCCTGGTCACCGATACCCAGAAGCAGGGCGGCCACCACCTGCACCACGGCGTGCTGCTGGAGGGCGAACTGGCCGTGGGCGACGAGGTGCGCCCCCAGGTCAACGCCGAGCTGCGCGGGGCCACCATCCGCAACCACTCCGCCACCCACCTGATGCACAAGGCGCTGCGCCTGGTATTGGGCGACCACGTGGCCCAGAAGGGCTCGCTGGTGACCCCGGAGCGCCTGCGCTTCGACTTCAGCCACTTCGAGGCCGTGACCCCCGAGCAGCTCGCCGAGGTGGAGCGTCTGGTCAACGAGCAGATTCTTGCCAACGCGCCGACCAGGGTTGAGCAGATGACCCTGGAGCAGGCCAAGGCCAAGGGGGCCGCGGCGCTCTTCGAGGCCAAGTACGCCGACAGCGTGCGGGTGCTGACCATCGGCGCCGACGACTTCTCCATCGAGCTGTGCGGCGGCACCCACGTGGCGCGCAGCGGTGATATCGGCTGCTTCCATATCGTCAGCGAGCAAGGAACGGCCGCTGGCGTGCGCCGGATCGAGGCGATCACCGGGGAGGGGGCCCTGGCCTGGTTCCGTGAGCAGGAGTCCCGGCTCAACCGCATCGGCGAGCGCCTCAAGGCCAAGCCGGAGCAGGTCGAGGAGCGCGTCGACTCCCTGGTGGAGCGCAACCGCGCCCTGGAGAAGGAGCTCGAGCGCCTCAAGGCCAAGTTGGCCAGCGCCGCCGGCAGCGACATGCTGAGCCAGGCGGCCGAGGTGGCCGGGGTCAAGGTGCTGGCCACCCGCCTGGAGGGGGTCTCCGGCAAGGAGCTGCGCGGCATGCTCGACCAGCTCAAGAACAAGCTGGGCTCCGGCATCATCGTGCTCGGCGTGGCCGACCAGGCCGCCGGCAAGGTGAGCCTGATCGCCGGTGTCACCGACGACCTTACCGGCCGGGTCAAGGCCGGCGAGCTGGTCAACCACGTGGCCGGTCAGGTCGGCGGCAAGGGCGGCGGCCGCGCCGACATGGCTCAGGCCGGGGGGAGCGACGTAGCGGCCCTGCCGGGGGCCCTGGAGAGCGTTCCCGCCTGGGTCGAGGAGCGCCTCGCGTAAGAGATGTTGCAGGGCCGGTCGCCGCAGGGCGCCGGCCCTGTTCGTAGAGAGTCACCTTTCACTCATACGGGCGTACGCGCCCGACTCACGAGGGAAAAATCGCAGATGGCACTATACGTACAGAAATTCGGCGGCACCTCGGTGGGCTCCGTGGAGCGCATCAAGGCCGTGGCCGAGAAGGTCAAGGGCTTTCGCGACAACGGCGACCAGGTCGTGGTCGTGCTCTCCGCCATGAGCGGCGAGACCAACCGCCTGATCGGCCTGGCCAACGAGATCAACGACGAGCCGACCCCCCGCGAGATGGACATGCTGGTCTCCACCGGCGAGCAGGTGACCATCTCCCTGCTGGCCATGGCGCTGCACAAGCTGGGCGTGCCCGCGACCTCCTACACCGGCTCCCAGGTGGGCATCCTCACCGACAGCTCCCATACCAAGGCGCGCATCCAGCGTATCGAGACCGACGAGATCCAGGGGGATCTCGACGAGGGCAAGGTGGTGGTGGTCGCCGGCTTCCAGGGCGTGGATGAAGAGGGCAATATCACCACCCTGGGCCGCGGCGGCTCCGACACCACCGGGGTGGCCCTGGCGGCGGCCCTGAAGGCCGATGAGTGCCAGATCTACACCGACGTGGACGGCGTCTACACCACCGACCCGCGGGTCTGCAGCAAGGCCAAGCGCCTCGAGACCATCACCGTGGAGGAGATGCTGGAGCTGGCCAGCCTCGGCTCCAAGGTGCTGCAGATTCGCGCCGTGGAATTCGCCGGCAAGTACAACGTGCCGCTGCGCGTCGTCTCGAGCTTCGAGGACGGCCCCGGCACCCTGATCGTTGCAGACTCCGACAAAGACGAGGACTCCATGGAAGAACCGCTGATCTCCGGTATCGCCTTTACCGCCAATGAGGCCAAGCTGACCCTGCTCAACACCCCGGACGTGCCGGGCGTGGCCTCGCGGATCCTGGGCCCCATCGCCGATGCCAATATCGAAGTGGACATGATCGTCCAGAACGTGGCGCCGGCCGGTGACTACACCGACTTCACCTTCACCGTGGCCAAGGGGGACTACAAGAAGACCCTCAAGATCCTCGAGGAGGAGGTGATTCCCGATCTGGGCGGCGGCGAGGTGCGCGGCGACGACAATATCGCCAAGGTCTCCCTGGTGGGTGTCGGCATGCGCTCCCACGCCGGCGTGGCCTCCAAGATGTTCCGGGTGCTGGCCGACGAGTCCATCAATATCCGCATGGTCTCCACCTCCGAGATCAAGATCTCCGTGGTGATCGACGAGAAGCAGATGGAGCTCGCCGTTCGCGCTCTGCATACCGCCTTCGGTCTCGACAAGAGCGATATCGAGAGCGAATAAGCGTGTCCCGAGCGGCTGACACCTTCTACGCTGACAGGGGAGCCCGTCACCGGGCTTCCCTTCAACGGGGAGGTCAGGTGTCATCGGCTGCTGAATTGGTCACGGAAGACGTCGTGGCACATAATGAGGCGACGCGCCCGCCCGCGGCGAATATCCCGTTGCTACACAGTTCCATTAAAGCCTGAGAAGGAGATCAGCCATGCTCATCCTGACCCGCCGAGTCGGCGAGACCCTGATGATCGGAGACGACATCACCGTGACGGTGCTGGGCGTCAAGGGGAACCAGGTCCGGATCGGTGTCAATGCACCCAAGGACGTCGCCGTGCATCGTGAAGAGATCTATCAGCGTATCCAGCGCGAGAAGGCCGATGACGAGCTCCCGGGCCGGGAGGAGTAGCGAGCCTTCTGGCTCGCCTCGGGAAAAAAGAGGCGAACGTCGCTGGACAAGGCGCTTGGGAAACGGTACGATATGCGCCGTGTTGATGAGGGAGAGGTGGCCGAGTGGCTGAAGGCGCTCCCCTGCTAAGGGAGTATGGGGTTTATAGCCTCATCGAGGGTTCGAATCCCTCCCTCTCCGCCATGATCCTCAGCCAAAAGCCGGGATCGTCTGGTCAACACTCTTGAAGAAAGTGCGCCCGTAGCTCAGCTGGATAGAGTACCTGACTACGAATCAGGTGGTCGGAGGTTCGAATCCTCCCGGGCGCGCCACTTCAGAACAGTCATACGTGATGGCGATCACGCTAATCATCGCACTACGCGCCCGTAGCTCAGCTGGATAGAGTACCTGACTACGAATCAGGTGGTCGGAGGTTCGAATCCTCCCGGGCGCGCCAGATTCAGACCCGCCCTCTTCGAGGGCGGGTCTTCTGCTTTCGCAGGACTCTCCGCTCTCCTTTCTACTAGCCGGGGCCCAGCCAGGCCTCGCGATCGTTTGAGGCGCCGTCGCCGTTGCGACGTGCGCCTCTTTTTTATGCCTCCGCCGCTGCCTCTGTGCCCCCTTCCGGCACTGCCAGCCCCGCCAGCAGGGCATCCAGGTCGTTGATGCGCTTGAGCGCCTCGAAGCGGCGTGCGGACTCGGCGTCGCGGGCGCGCATATGGTTGAGCCACTGCTTGATCAGGGAGGCGACCACGCGGGGTGGTAGCGTGCTACGCTGCCGTTCGGCGAAACGCCCCAGGATCTCGGCCCGTGCCGCCCAGGGAGTCTCCGGCAGGCGCTCGCCGGTGTTCTGCCAGTGGCGGATGCGGGGCGCCAGCCAGGGGTCGGCCAGGGCGCCGCGGCCGATCATCACGTCGCGGCAGCCTGACAGGGTGCGCGCGCGCCAGTAGTCCTCCAGGCTCCAGATATCGCCGTTGGCCACCACGGGGATCGCAAGGCGAGAGCGGATGCGTCCGATCCACTCCCAGTGGGCCGGGGGGCGGTATCCTTCGTTGCGGGTGCGAGCGTGCACGACCAGCTGGCGGGCGCCGCCGGCCTGGGCCGCCAGGGCGCAGGCCAGCGCCAGGCGGCGATCGGCGAAGCCCAGGCGGATCTTGGCCGTGACCGGGATGGCATCGCCCACGGCGCCGTGCACCGCCGCCACCACGCGACGGACTCGAGCCGGGTCGCGCAGCAGGGAGGCGCCGCCGTCGTGGCGGTTGACCAGCTTGGCGGGGCAGCCGAAGTTGAGGTCGATGCTGGTGGCGCCGAGCGTCAGGGCCTGGGTCGCGTTGGCGGCCAGCGCCTCGGGGTCCGAGCCCAGCAGCTGCAGGTGCACCGGCACGCCGCTGGGGGTGGTCAGGGCGGGGGCGAGAAGCTCGGGGCAATGCTTGTGAAAGACCCGGGGCGGCAGGCGTGCATCCACGACGCGCACGAACTCGGTGACCGTCCAGTCGAAGCCCGGCTCACGGGTCAGCAGGGCCCGAGTGTGGGCATCGATGACCCCTTCCATGGGGGCCAGTCCGAGCCTGCCTGGCGCCTCTTGTAGTAAATTAACAACTCTGACTTCCACCATGTCCCCATTGCATTTTGTCGACAATCTGGCAGGTTATAGCATCAGAAAAATTGCGCAAGGCGCCATGTTGATGAGTGATCGCCGCATGGTTGCTGAAGATCATATGGAGGCACCGCATGCAGGATTTCGAGCTGCTGGAGGAAGGCCTGGCCCTGATGGGGCTCGGCATGGGCTTTGTTTTTGTTTTTCTTACCGTCCTGGTGATTACCGTCACCCTGATGTCGCTGATCCTGCGGCGCTTCGCCCCCGAGCCTGCCAAGCCCGCTGCCTCCCCCTCCGCGCCGGTGCCCGCTCGCCAGGATGACGAGTTGATGGCCGTGATCGGTGCCGCCCTGCACCGCTATCGCCAGCGCCATCGCCGCTAACCCCCTTTTCCACCCTTCCTATCACCTACTGATTATCACAAGGTCAAACCCATGACTGACAACGCTCGCCCGCTCGGTATCACCGACGTCGTCCTGCGTGACGCCCACCAGTCGCTGTTCGCCACCCGTCTGCGCCTGGATGACATGCTGCCCATCGCCGAGAAGCTCGATCGCGTCGGCTTCTGGTCGCTGGAGTCCTGGGGGGGGGCCACCTTCGATTCCTGCATCCGCTACCTGGGTGAGGATCCCTGGGAGCGCATCCGCGAGCTCAAGGCGGCCATGCCCAACACCCCCCAGCAGATGCTGCTGCGCGGCCAGAACCTGCTGGGCTATCGCCACTACGCCGACGACGTGGTGGACAAGTTCGTGGAGCGGGCCAAGACCAACGGCGTCGACGTCTTCCGGGTCTTCGATGCCATGAACGACCCCCGCAACCTGGAGCGCGCCATCCAGGCGGTGCGCAACGTCGAGGGTCACGCCCAGGGGACGCTCTCCTATACCGTGAGCCCGGTGCACACCCTGGACGGCTGGGTCGAGCTCGGCAAGACCATCGCCGCCATGGGCGCCGATTCGCTCTGCATCAAGGACATGGCCGGCCTGCTCAAGCCCTATGACGCCTTCGAGCTGGTCACCAAGCTCAAGAAGGCCGTGGATATCCCGATCCATATGCAGTGCCACGCCACCACCGGCCTCTCCACCTCCACCATCGTCAAGGCCGCCGAGGCCGGCATCGACAACGTCGACACCGCCATCTCCTCCATGTCCATGACCTATGGCCACAGCCCCACCGAGTCGGTGGTGGCCATCCTCCAGGGCACCGAGCGCGATACCGGCCTGGATCTCGAGCTGCTCGAGGAGATCGCCGCCTATTTCCGCGAGGTGCGCAAGAAGTACGCCGCCTTCGAGGGCTCGCTGAAGGGCATCGACTCCCGCATCCTGGTGGCCCAGGTGCCCGGTGGCATGCTCACCAACATGGAAAACCAGCTCAAGGAGCAGGGCGCCGGCGACAAGCTCGACGATGTCCTGGCCGAAATTCCCAAGGTGCGCGAGGACCTGGGCTTTATCCCGCTGGTCACCCCGACCTCCCAGATCGTCGGCACCCAGGCGGTGATGAACGTGATGATGGGGGAGCGCTACAAGTCCATCTCCAAGGAGGTCCAGGCGCTGCTCAAGGGCGAGTACGGTGCCGCCCCGGCCGAGCTCAACAAGGAGCTGCAGGCCCGGGTGCTGGAGGGCGGCGAGCCGATCACCTGCCGCCCCGCCGACCTGCTGGAGGCCGAGATGGACAGGCTGGCCGCCGAGCTCAAGGGGAAGGCCAAGGCCGACGGTATCCGCCTGGCCGAGGGCGAGCGTGAGATCGACGACGTCCTTACCTATGCGCTCTTCCCGCAGATCGGCCTGAAGTTCCTCAAGAACCGCGACAACCCGGACGCCTTCGAGCCGGCGCCCCAGGCGCCCGACGCCAAGCTGCCGGCCGCTGCGCCGAAGGGCGGAGCCGCCGCCAAGGCGCCGGCCGTTCAGGGCGCGTCCGCCGGCCCCGAGACCTACACCGTCAAGGTCAACGGCAAGGCCTATGTGGTCGAGGTTGCCGAGGGTGGCGAGATCGCCGACGTCAAGGAGCAGGCGGCCCAGCCCGCCGCCGAGGCCGCACCGGCCGCCACCGGCGAGACCATCGCCGCCCCCCTGGCCGGCAATATCTTCAAGGTCAACGTGCGCCCGGGCGACGCGGTCAAGGAGGGTGACGTGGTGATCATTCTGGAAGCCATGAAGATGGAGACCGAGGTGCGCGCCGCGAGCGCCGGCACCGTCTCCGCCGTCAAGGTCAGCGAGGGCGACAGCGTCGCCGTCGGCGACGTACTCATCGAGCTCTGAGAGGCCGGTCATGGAGAATCTACTGACCCTCTGGGAGGGCTCGGGCGCCTATAACCTGACCCTCGGCCAGACGGTGATGATCCTGGTGGGGCTGGTGCTGCTCTACCTGGCCATCGCCAAGAAGTTCGAGCCGCTCCTGCTGGTGCCGATCGGCTTCGGCGGGATCCTGGCCAACATTCCCGAGGCGGGCCTGGCCATTTCGGCCCTGGACCAGGCCATCGAGGTGGCGCGCCCGGCGGTGCTCCACCAGATGGCGGCGGCCCTGGGGGCCACCCTGGATCCGCTGGCCGGCGAGGAGGCGTGGCGTGCCACCCTCAAGGCGCTGGTCGACAACGGCGCTTCGCCGGACCAGCTGCGCGCCGCCAAGGACGTGGCCATGAACGTCGGCTACGGCGACGGCCTGCTCTACACCTTCTACCAGGTGGCCGTGGCCTCCGGCATTGCCCCGCTGCTGATCTTCATGGGCGTGGGGGCGATGACCGACTTCGGGCCGCTGCTGGCCAATCCGCGCACCCTCTTCCTGGGGGCGGCGGCCCAGTTCGGCATCTTCGCCACCGTCTTCGGTGCGGTGGGCATGTCGGCCATGGGCTGGATGGACTTCTCCATCGAGCAGGCCGCTGCCATCGGCATCATCGGCGGCGCCGACGGGCCCACCTCGATCTATGTGTCGAGCGTGCTGGCGCCGGAGCTGCTGGGGGCGATCGCCGTGGCCGCCTATGCCTACATGGCGCTAGTGCCCATGATCCAGCCGCCGATCATGCGCCTGCTCACCACCAAGCGCGAGCGTGAGATCACCATGACCCAGCTGCGTCCGGTGTCGAAGCTGGAGAAGATCGTCTTCCCGCTGGCCCTGCTGATGCTGGTGGCGCTCTTCCTGCCCGATGCGGCGCCGCTGCTGGGGATGTTCTGCTTCGGCAACCTGATGCGCGAGTGCGGCGTGGTCGAGCGCCTCACCGACACCGCCCAGAACGCCCTGATCAACATCGTCACCATCGTGCTGGGCCTGGCCGTGGGCTCGCGGCTGATGGCCGAGAGCTTTCTGGCCGTGGAGACCCTGGGGATCATGGCTCTGGGCATGGTGGCCTTCGCTATCGGCACCGCCGCCGGCATCATCATGGCCAAGGTGATGAACGCGGTGAGCCGGATGCCGATCAACCCGCTGATCGGCGCCGCCGGGGTTTCCGCGGTGCCCATGGCGGCCCGGGTGGCCAACAAGGTGGGGCTGGAGTCCAACCCGCACAACTTCCTGCTGATGCACGCCATGGGGCCCAACGTGGCCGGCGTCATCGGCTCGGCGGTGGCGGCGGGGGTGATGATCAAGTACCTGGGCTGAGGCTCGCCGGTATGTGTCTGCCAACGGCGCCCCTCGGGGCGCCGTTGGCGTGTCTACACCATGTGCTGTGCGCCCGCGCAGCAGCAATCGGGCGGCTCCTCGCTTCACGGCATCAACGGGAGTCGATCAGTGGCCGGCGGCGCCGCCGTCGCTGCGCGGATCGTGAGCCCCTTCGATCAGTCCGTCCGGATGGTGCACGATGGCTCCGGCATGTCCCATGGTATCGCTGTAGGCCTCAGGGAGCATCTCCACATCGTGCCCTGCCGCACGAAGCGCTGCCACCATATGTTCGGGGAAGCGTGACTCCAGCTTGAGGTTGGTACTGCTCTCGCCCCAGGTGCGGCCCAGCAGCCAGCGAGGTGCGCTGATCGCCTGCTGCAGCGGTATGCCGTGGAAGGCGTAGCGGGAGAACACGGCAGCTTGTGTTTGCGGCTGGCCCTCGCCGCCCATGGTGCCGTACACCAGGGTTCGTCCGTCATGAAAGCGCGCCAGTGCCGGATTGAGGGTGTGGAACGGCTTGCGTCCCGGGCCCAGTCCGCGCAGGGAGTCGGCATCCAGAGAGAAGCTGATGCCGCGGTTCTGCCACAGCACACCACTTTCCGGGAGCACCAGTCCGCTGCCGAACTCCCAGTAAATGCTCTGGATAAAGCTTGCTGCCCGCCCCTGGCGGTCCACGGTGCCCATCCAGATGGTATCCCCCCTGGCCGGCTCATGGGGCCACGGCAGGGCCTTGTGCATGTCGATTTCGGCGGCTGTGCGGTCCAGGTGAGCGTTATCCAGCAGGTCCTGGAGTGGCTCGGGCAGGCGCCCGGGGTCGGTCACATATCGGTCTCGCAGCAGGAAGGATTGCTTGGTCGCTTCGATCAGGCCATGGATGTGCGCCACGCTCTCGCCCTCGGCTACCTTCAGCCGCTCGTAGAGAGCGAGGATCATCAGCGAGGCTACGCCCTGGGTGGGTGCCGGCAGATTATAGAGAGTGGCGTCTGCGAGACTGACCTCCAGGGGCGTGACCTGCCGGGCATGGTAGCCGCTGAAGTCATTCAGGCGCAGCGGGCTTCCAGCGGCATCCAGGTCGTTTGCCATGCTGGCGGCCAGCTCGCCGCGATAGAAGTCGTCAAGGCCCGCCGCGGCGAGGTGCTCGAGGGTCGCGGCAAGGCGCGGCTGGAGCAGCCGCTCGCCTTCGCGGGGTGCCTGGCCATCGATCAGGAACGTCTCGTTGAAGCCGGGGCTCTGCGACAGGCGAGCCTGATGTCTGACGGTAAGCTGTTGCTGGCTTCTGGAGACAGCCACGCCGTCCCGAGCATGGCGAATGGCGTCGGCCAGCAGGTCGGGCAGCGGAGCGGCCGACCCCCAGCGGCCGGCAACCTTCAGGGCCTCGCTCCACCCGCCCACCGTGCCGGCCATGGTCAGGGCCGCTTCGGGCCCGCGTTCGGGGATGGCGTCATGTCCGCGATAGAAGGCGGGCGTGGCTAGCCCGGCTGCGCCACCGCAGGCATCGATGGCCACCGGTGGCCGTCCGGGTTCATGGATCAGCCAGAAGCCATCGCCGCCGATGGCATTCATGTGCGGATAAGCCACGGCAATGGTGGCGGCGGCGGCAACCATGGCCTCCACAGCGTTGCCGCCGGCCCTGAGCACATCGCGACCGGCCTCCGCTGCCAGGTGGTGTGGGGCGACACACATGCCGCCGTAACTGCGTCGAGTATGGATCATCGGGCGTGCCTCTTGATAGGGATGAGAGCGAGCTTGCTGGCAGCAGCGGGTATCGTGGTGTCCCTGCCCTACCAGCCGATCGTGGCGGGTAACCAGGTGGCGATCGAGGGGAAGGCGAACACCAGGGCGACGGCCATGAACTGCAGGGCGATGAAGGGCAGCGCACCCTTGTAGATCTCGAGCGTTGAGACATCATCGGGAGCCACGCCCTTGAGGAAGAACAGCGACCAGCCGAAGGGTGGGGTCAAGAACGATGTCTGCAGGATCAGACCCACCAGGATTCCCAGCCATACCATGTCCACTCCCATCTGCACGAAGAAGGGCAGGAACAGGGGCAAGGCGATATAGGTGATCTCTATCCATTCGAGGAAGAAACCGAGCACGAACATCAGCAGTAGCATGAACAACAGGGCGCCGGTCTCGCCGCCGGGGACCCACTCGAACATCCTCGCCACCAGGTGCTCGCCACCGAGCCCTCGGAAGGTCAGGCCAAACACCTGGGCACAGATCAGGATGAAAAATACCATCGCCGAGATCATCAGGGTGGCGGTGGCGACCTCCTTGAGGAGATGCAGGCTGAGGCGCCCGGAGAGGCCAACGAATAGCAGAGCGCCCAGTGCTCCCATGGCAGCGGCTTCGGTGGGAGCGGCGATTCCGCCGATGATCGAGCCCAGCACCGCTACCACCAGGCCTACCGGAGGGCCTACTACCAGCACTACCTTGCGGAGCAGCTGCCCCCGCGTGAGTGCGGCTCGTTCGGCGGCGGGAATCGGTGGCATCAGGCCGGGCCGCAGTGCCGCCAGTACCAGGATGGCGACAATATAGATCGCCGCCAGGGTCAGCCCGGGCACCATCGCCGCCGCAAACATGGTGCCCACCGACTCGCCGAGGATCTCGGCCAGCAGGATCAGCACCAGGCTTGGGGGAATGATCTGACCCAGGGTGCCCGAGGCGCAGATCATTCCGGTGGCCAGTGACTTAGGATAGCCCCGGCGGAGCAGGGTGGGCAGGGTCAATAACCCCAGCGTGACAATAGTGGCGCCGACGATGCCGGTGGCGGCCCCCAGCAGCACGCCCACCGCGATGATGGCGACGCCCATGCCGCCGGAGATGTTGCCGAAAAGATGCCCCACCACGTCGATCAACTCTTCAGCTAGCCTGGACCTTTCCAGCATCACGCCCATGAACACGAACAGCGGAATGGCCATGAAGGTGTAGTTGGTCACCACCCCATAGATGCGCGATGGCAAGAGGCTGAAGAGTGCCGGCCCGAAGCCGATAAAGCCGAAGCAGAATGCAGTGCTGGCGATGGCGATACCGACGGGTAGACCGATCAACAGCAGAGCGAAGAACGCGCCGATCATGCCGAGCGCGAGCCATTCATTGGGAGACATCGATCATTCACCTCTTGGCGGAAGGGCGAAGGCATGGCGCAGGACATGCGCCAGGCTCTGCATGGCAAGCAGCACAAAGCCGAGCGTAATTAAGGATTTTAGCGCCCAGCGCCAGGGCAGCCCGCCGGGGTTGGGGGAGCCTTCATTGCGCAGCCACGACTGACTGACCCAAGGCAGCGTCAGCCAGGCTGCATACAGCCCGATAGCCAGCAGCAGCAGGCCGCCGGTCACCTCGATAGTGCGCCGCAGTCCTTCCGGAAAGCGCTCATAGAACACATCGACCCGCACCTGTTCACCGGAGTACAGCGCATAGGACATGCCAAACAGGGCGATGGGAGAGATCAGGTGCCACTGCAGCTCCTGAAACCAGACCGCGCCGATCCGAAAGAGGTAGCGCATCAATACGTCACCGGCGACCAGTATGACCAGGACCACGCAGATCCAGGCGGCGATCCAGCCAAATAGCCGGACCACCGCCTCGAGCCCGTGGACCATACGTTCCACGGCGCGCATGTCACACCCCCAGGATGTCTTTGAGCCACAGCCCTTCACTGGCTCCGGCCCAGCGGTCATGCTTGGCCTTGAAGGCCATATAGCTGTCGTGGACCTTGCGCACCATGGGATCGGCGTTGGCTTCGGTTTCCAGAGTGTCGAAGGTCGCTTCGCGCAGCGCCTTCAGGACGGGATCAGGCAGTACCTGAGCGGTGACGCCGTGGTTCTCCACCAGGTCGGTGAGCGCTTCGCCGTTGACGGCTTCTGACCAGGCCAGGCTCTCCAGGCAGGCCGCCTGGCAGGCGCTACGCACCATCATCTTCATATCTTCAGGCAGGCTGTCCCAGTGGGGCTTGGATATCAGCAGTTCGCCGGTGGTGGCGGGTTCGTGCCAGCCGGTGGTGTGGTAGTACTTGGCGGCGTTATGCAGGCCGAGGCGGCGATCTTGGTAGGGGCCGACGAATTCCGCGGCATCGATCACACCGCGTTCCAGTGCGGGGAAGATCTCGCCGCCCGGCAGTACCCGTGCATCCACCCCCAACGCGGCATAGACCTGGCCGGCGAGCCCCGGGATACGCATGCGCAGCCCCCTGAGCTGATTGACATCTTCAATGGGTTCGCGGAACCAGCCGGTCATCTGTACCCCGGTATTGTTTATCGGCAGGGCAACCAGGCCGTAGGGCTCATAGACTTCCTGCCACAGTTCAAGTCCGCCGCCGTGATAGAGCCAGGCCATGTGACCCATGTAGCTCATGCCGAATGGCACGGTGGTGAAGTACTGAGCGGCGAAGGTGGTGCCTGACCAGAAGTAGCTGTTGGCGGCGTTCATCTCGATGATGCCGGCTTGCACGGCTTCGAAGCCTTCGAAGGCGGGAATCAATTCGCCGGCGGCGAAGTGCTGGATGTTGAAGCGTCCACCGGACATGGCCCCTATTTTCTGGATAATGTCGGTGGGGCTGCCAGGGCCCTCGGTATAGAAAGGCGCTCCCGGGCCGTAGGCGTTGGTCATTCGCCAGTTGACGGGCCGGGGAGACTGGGCGTTGGCAATGGCGGGTGCGCCGAGGATCAGTCCTGCGGTGGACGAGGCTGCGGCTGCGGTGAGGAACTTGCGGCGTGAAAGAGACATGACTCTACCTTTCGTGATGGGCTGGAGAAATATCCTTGGCACTCATCAAGTAGCAAGCCGCATGCCATAAAATCGATTTTTATTATTTTTAAAGATTTAGCTATCAAGCATCGGTATCGAGCGGCAGTGACACATATCTATGTCGCACCAGGATGGCGTCGCGATACGCATAGCGGCGACATCCTGGTGCAGTGCGAGGGGGTGCCTGCATAACAGACGGCGCCCATATGAGCGCCGTCTGTTATGGGGAGCTGGAATCGCCTTTGCACGACCGGCAGGCAATTACCAGGGTAGCACGGCGCCGTCGGCGCGCGGCTCGGTGCCGCCGCTCAGCACGCCGCTGTCGCGGTTGCGCTGGATGATCTGGCTGCGGCCGAAGCTGATCGAGTCGGCCATCTTGACGATGTCGTGGCCGCGCCGGGCCAGCGCCTGGGCGAGGTGATCGGGGACGTGTGGCTCCACCTCGACGGTGCGGCCCTGAGTCCATTTCCAGCGCGGCATGTCGAGGGCTGCCTGGGGGTTGAGGTAGTCCTGCAGCATGCCGGTTACCACCTGCACGTGCCCCTGGGGCTGTATGTAGCCGCCCATCACCCCGAAAGGGCCTACCGCTTCGCCGTTTCTGGTGACGAATCCGGGAATGATGGTGTGGTAGGTGCGTTTGCCGGGGGCAAGGGCGTTGGGGTGCTCGGAATTCAGAGAGAAGGACCAGCCGCGATTCTGTAGGCTGATGCCGGTGCCGGGCACCACGATGCTCGAGCCGAAGCCTTCGAAATTGCTCTGGATGAACGACACCATGTTGCCTTCACCGTCGGCGGTGGCTAGATAGACGGTTCCGCCGGTAAGTGGATTGCCGTGGACCGGATCCAGGACCTCGTGGCCGATCAGTCCGGCGCAAGCCTTGAGGTAGCTGTCGGCGAGCATCTGCTCGACGCTCGGACGCATGGCGTTCTGTTCGGTGATATGGGCTAAGCCGTCCATATAGGCCAGCTTGGTAGCCTCGATGCAGTGTCTCCACTGGATCGCGCCCCTCCGGTCCCAGCCGCTCCAGCATGCCTAGCGCCTGCAGCACGATCAGGCCACTGCCGTTGGGAGGCATTTCCCAGATGCTGTAGGATGCTCATGCCCACCTGGGCGGCCACCGGCTGAGAGGTGACCACCATGCCGCGGGTACCGAAGGCGGCTATGCGCCGGGACGGGCTGGGGTAGTAAAGCGCATCGTGTCGCATCGAAAGCTCCTTGGGTCGACCCAGGCGGTGCCCGGCAGATTTATCGGGAGTTTTCGGGTGAAAGGGATGCCTTAGAGCGGTGGCCGGGAGGCGCTCGGTGACAGGTGATGATGGTTTGCGATGTCAGCCGAGAAAGAGCCCTCCGTAGACGAGCGCTCCCAGCACGACAATGGCGGGATGGGCGCGGAAGTGCAGCAGGGCGATGGCAGCGGTGGCGCCGATCACCAGAGTGTGCAGCAGGCCGGCGCCACCGACTCCCTCCAGGAAGAAGCCGAGGGTCAGCCAGCCCATCATCAGAGCGATCACCGGGCGCACCCACTGGCTCATGCGCTTGACCCGGGGGGAGTCGCGGTGGCGATAGAGCAGCCCCAGGGCGCCCAGCATCAGCAGCAACGAGGGCACCACCGTGGCTAGCACGGCCACCAGGGCGCCGCCGGTGCCGGCCACCTCGAAGCCCACTTGCCCTGCCATCTTGGTGGCGATGGGAGAAGGCAGGGCGTTGCCCAGCGCCAGGGTCTCGGCAAACTCTTGAGCGCTCATCCAGCCATAGCGCCCAACCACCTCCGCCTCGATCAGTGGAATGATGGCAGGCCCGCCGCCGTAGCCGATGATGTTGGGGATGAAGAAGGCGAGAAACAGCTCCCAGTAGATCATGAGCGCGTTTCCGAGGCCTTCTGGGCCGGGCGCAGTAGGGCCGCGATCAGCAGTGCTCCGATCACCCAGCCCGGGTGCAGTCCTAGGCCGTAGATGAGGACGCCGGCTATGACCGCCATGGCCAGGCTGACAGCCCAGCCCAGCGCCAGGCGCGACTTGTGCCAGAAGTCCAGAGTTAGCTGAGCCAGCATCACCATCACCACCGGCACCACGGACTGCCCCATGCCTCGGATCCAGTCGACATCGCGGTAGTGGCTGAAGACACTGAGCAACAGAATCATGGCAACAATCATAGGCACAATGACCGCGGACACGGCGATGATACAACCGCCAAGTCCCGCCACCCGGTAGCCGATGTAGCCGGGCATCTTGGTGGCGATGGGGCCGGGCAGGGTGTTGGCGATGGCCAGGACGTCGGCGAACTCCTCATCCGTCATCCAGGCGTGGCGTTTGACCACCTCCTGGTGCACCAGAGGTATCATTGAGGGCCCACCTCCGAAACCGAGCAGGCCGATGCGGGTGAAAGCCCAGAAGAGGGCGCCAATGGGCGCCTGGCGGTTAGGAGGCATGTGAGTTTTCCGTATCGGTCATAGCACCAGGCACAGACGAATAGATAACATATCGTGCATGCCGTAAAAAATCGATTATATTTTGACTATAGGATGCTGTCCGTTGTGGCGTCAATTACGGATGCCTCTCGCGGCAGGGCGAGACGCGTCGAGAAGGTCAGGAGGTGGTATGAGAGCACTCGAGGGGAGGGGCGGTCGGACCCGGTCAAGCCTTATCTACGATACCCTGCGGGAGGAGCTCCTCAACGGGCGCTTCCAGGCTGGGGAGAAGATAGCCATCAGTGCCCTCAAGGAGCGCTATGACGTTGGGCTGAGCCCGCTGCGTGAGGCGCTCAATCGCCTTGCGGCCTATGGCCTGCTGATTCAGGAAAACCAGAAGGGTTTTCGGGTGCCGCGGCTAGATCGCGATGAGCTGGAAGACATCGCCGAGATGCGCCGTGAGCTGGAGGGGATGGCGCTGGTGCGCTCCATCGAGCGAGGCGACGCGGAGTGGGAGTCGGAGCTGCTGGCCGCAGCCCATCGTTTGAAGCGGGCCGACGAGTGCCCGGAGCAGGTCGACGAGTGGGAGCACCTCCACGGGCGCTTTCATCGCACGCTGGTGGCGCCCTGTGGGTCCGCTTGGTTACTGCGCTTCATTGAGCAGCTTCATGACCAGTTCGACCGCTATCGCCGTCTGGCCCCTGAGGCCCCCGAGGTGCGGCGGGTGCTAGATACTCAGCACGGTGAGCTGGTGGCGCTGGCGTTGGCCCGTGATGCCAGAGCGGCCAGGGCGCTGATGGATGACCACATTCAGCGCTCCTACGAGGTAGCGCTGGGCAGCTTTGGGGAGCGGCCCGACGCCTGAATCGAATCAGGGGGCAGGCAGCAGGATCAGCCTGCCGCGCAGTCGTGATTCGAGTTCGCCGAGGTCGACGGGGGTGTCGCTTGGCCAGCCGGCGGTGAGGATGACCCCCTCGGCGGCGTAGTCGGCGGCCTCCACCGGGATGTCCTGGGCGGCCAGCCAGGTCCGGGCCTCGGCCTCGCCGGCGAACTCCACGGCGAGGCGCAGCGGTTGGCGCTCCACCACCTCGCGGCGCGGCAGGCCCTCCAGGCCGTGGAGCACGGCCTGGGCGTAGGCCCGGGCGAGCCCGCCGGTACCCAGCTTGGTGCCGCCGAAGTAGCGGGTGACCACGCAGCCTACCTGGCCGAGGCCGGAGCCCTCCAGGGCCTGGTACATGGGGCGCCCGGCGGTGCCGCCGGGCTCGCCGTCGTCGGAGAAGCCGATGGCGTTCTGCTCCCCCGGCGGGCCGGCGATAAAGGCGCTGCAGTGGTGGCTGGCGCCCGGGTGGAGGCGGCGGGCCTCGGCCAGCAGCGCTTCGAAGGCGTGGGGCGCGGGGGCATGGCAGAGCCAGGTGATGAAGCGGCTCTTCTCCACCTCGATCTCGCTCTCCTGCCGCTGGCCGGCGGCCAGGTCGGGGACGGGGTAGCGCATCAGGCGGCCAGCTCGTCCTGGCGGACGACGCCCATGACCAGCCCCAGCACCTGGATGTCGCTGTTCTTCAGGAAGATGGGGGCCATGCGCTCGTTGGCCGGCTGCAGGCGCACGCCGGCGCGGTCGATATAGAGCTTCTTCAGGGTGACCTCCTGGTCGTTGATCATCACGACGGCGGTTTCGCCGTTCTCGGCGCTCTCCTGGCGCTCGATAATGATCACATCGCCGTCGAAGATGTTGCAATCGATCATGGAGTTGCCGCGCACTCTCAGGGCATAGGTGTTGCGGCGCACCATGCAGCTGGGCACCCGGATGGTGGAGGTGTCGGCGCAGGCTTCGATGGGCAGCCCCGCCGAGACGCTGCCGAGCAGGGGGATCTCGACGAGGGGCGTGCCTGCCGGCTCGGGGTCGTCGAGGAGGGCCCAGGCCTCGGCCAGGGGCAGGTTGGGGCGGCGAAGCAGGAAGCGGGTAGGGCTCGCGGGCATGGTGTGGGTCTCCTGTCGGCAGCCTCTCGGGCTGGATACTGTCGAGATATACAGTACATGGACAGCATAGCAGCGACGGGTCAGTTCGCAAGGGGGGGCGAAATTCGCCTAGCGACGGAAGGCTTGACGCCGGTCAACCGCGACTGGCTGACGCAGCCGCTCTTCTGGCAGGAAAACGGCTTTCCGTGTAGAGTCTCGAGCCAAATTACCCATGCACGGAGTGTGCCTTGAGCCTGAGCCTGCAAGCCCGAAAACTGGCCTGTGAACGGGATGATCGCTGGCTCTTCGAGGATCTCGACCTGGACATTCGCGCCGGCGAGATCGTGCGCATCGAGGGGCCTAACGGCAGCGGCAAGACCACGCTGCTGAAGATCCTGTCCGGCCAGCTGGCTGACTACCAGGGGGAGCTTTACTGGAATGGCGCGCCCATGCGTGAGGCGCGGCAGGCCTTTCTCGAGAGCCTGCTCTATCTGGGGCACGCGCCGGGCGTGAAGGCGGCGCTGACGCCTCTGGAGAACCTGGCCTGGTACCAGGCGCTGGCCGGGTCGCGCAGTAATGAGGCGGCGCGCCTGGCGGCACTGGAGTCCGTCGGCCTGGTGGGCTTCGAGGACGTGCCCGCAGGGCAGCTCTCCGCCGGCCAGCAGCGCCGGGTGGCACTGGCCCGTCTAGAACTGACGCCGCGGCCGCTGTGGGTGCTCGACGAGCCCTTCACCGCCATCGACCGCGACGGGGTGGCGGCGCTGGAAGAGCGGCTGGTGATTCACGCCCGCGCCGGCGGCTGCGTGCTGGTGACCACTCACCACGAGCTGCGCGACACCGCCGAGCTGCGGCGTATTCGCCTGGGCAGGGGAGGGCAGCAGCATGCCAGGCACTAACGCACCCTCGCCTGCGACAGAAAGCCGCACCCCCGTCGAGGCGACCGGGGAACCCGGCGCGGGCCTTGCGGTCGCACTCTGGGCAACGCTCAAGCGTGATCTGGTGCTGCTGATGCGCCGGCGCAGCGAAGTGCTCAACCCGCTGGTCTTCTTCGCGCTGGTGATCACCCTGTTCCCGATCGGTATCTCGCCGGACCCGGAACTGCTGGCCACCATCGCCCCCGGCCTGCTGTGGGTTGCCGCGCTGCTGGCGGCGCTGCTCTCCCTGGACAGCCTGTTTCGCGGCGACTACGACGACGGCTCCCTGGAGCAGCTGCTGCTGACGCCGCAGCCGCTCTCCATGCTGGCGCTGGCCAAGGTGGCGGTGCACTGGCTGCTGACCGGCCTGCCCCTGGCGCTGATGGCTCCTGTCCTCGGGATCATGCTGTCGCTGCCCGCCGGCAGCTACCTGACGCTGGCGGTTTCGCTGGCACTCGGCACCGCCAGCCTGAGCCTGATCGGCGCCATCGGCGCAGCGCTCACCGTGGGACTCTCCCGGGGTGGCGTGCTGCTGTCGCTGCTGGTGCTGCCGCTCTATATTCCGGTGCTGATCTTCGGTGCCGGTGCGGTACAGGCGGCCATCCTCGGCGACGGGGTCGCGGCCCATCTGGCCATTCTGGGTGCCCTGCTGGCCCTGGCGCTGATGCTGGCGCCCTGGGCCATGGCGGCATCGCTGCGTATCAGTATCAACGGTTGAGAGGTGAGGCATGTGGGCCTTCATTAACAAGCTGCGTTCCCCCAAGTGGTTCTACGCCATCGGTGCCAGGTTGCAGCCGTTCTTCTGGGTCGCCGCGGCGACCCTGATCCTGGTCGGTACGGTCTGGGGCCTCGCCTTTGCCCCCGCCGACTATCAGCAAGGCAACAGCTTCCGCATCATCTACGTCCACGTACCGTCGGCCTTCCTGGCCCAGTCGATCTTCGTCAGCATGGCGGTGTGCGGCCTGGTCTACATGGTCTGGAAGATCAAGGTGGCCGACATGGCCGCCGCCATGATGGCGCCCCTGGGGGCGGCCATGACCTTCGTGTCGCTCTTCTCCGGGGCGGTCTGGGGAGTGCCCACCTGGGGCACCTGGTGGATGTGGGATGCGCGGCTCACCTCGATGCTGATCCTGCTGTTTCTCTATCTGGGCGTGATCGCCCTGCGCGGCGCCTTCACGAGCCGCGACAGCGCCTCCCGGGCCGCCTCGGTGCTGGCCATGGTGGGGGTGATCAATATCCCGATCATCAAGTACTCGGTGGACTGGTGGTACACCCTGCACCAGCCGGCCACCTTCACCATCACCGGGCGCGTGGCCATGCCCACCGAGATGTGGGCGCCGCTGCTGATCATGGTGCTGGGCTTCTACAGTTTCTTCATTGCCTTGACGCTGATGCGCACCCGCAGCGAGATCCTGCGCCGCGAGTCCAGCAAGCGCTGGGTACGTGACCTGGCCGCGGAGGAGCGCTGATGGCCTTCGAATCGCTGAACGAGTTTTTCGCCATGGGGGGGCACGCCCCCTATGTCTGGGCCGCCTGGGGCGTGACCGCCGGGCTGCTGATCGTCATCGTCCTGCACGCCCGCGCCGAGCGGCGCCTGCTGCTGCGCAACCTGCAGCGCCGGGTGCGTCGCGAGGAGCGCCTCGGGGCGGAGCGGGGCGACATGGCCGAGGTTTCACATCAAGTGGGTGGTAATCATCATGACTCTTAGCCTGACCCAAAAGCGCAAGCAGAAGCTCTACGTGATCCTGGGGCTGCTCGTCCTGGCGTCCATTGCCGTGGGGCTGACCCTCTATGCCCTGCGTGCCAACATCAACCTCTTCTTCAGCCCCATCCAGATTGCCGCCGGCGAGGCGCCCTTCGAGCGACAGATCCGGGCCGGCGGGATGGTCAAGGAGGGGACGGTAGTGCGTAACCCCGACAGCCTGGACGTGGAGTTCTACGTGACCGACTACGTCGACGACCTGCGCGTCCACTACAGCGGCATCCTCCCCGACCTGTTCCGGGAAGGGCAGGGCGTGGTGGTGGTCGGTCAGCTGCAGCACGACGGCTACCTCAAGGCCGACCAGGTGCTGGCGCGCCACGACGAGAACTACATGCCCCCCGAGGTGGCTCAGGCGCTGGTAGATGCCGGCTACAAGCCCGAGGACTTCCAGCAGAAGGCTGAAGCGGCGGCCAAGCGTGCGGAGGCCAGCGCCTCCAATGGCGCCAGCAGCAGCGCGTACTGAACCGGAGACCCCATGCTTATCAGGATGATTCCCGAAATCGGCCACTTTGCCCTGGTCATCGCCCTGCTGATGGCCATCGTGCAGTCGGTGATGCCCCTGGCCGGCGCGGCGACCCGCCGCCCGCTGTGGATGGCCTATGCCCGGCCCATGGCAGCCGGGCAGTTCCTGTTCGTGGCCATCGCCTACGCCTGCCTGACGGCCAGCTACATGCTGGACGACTTCAGCGTCATGAACGTGGCCAACAACTCCAACTCCATGCTGCCCTGGTACTACAAGTTCAGCGCGGTGTGGGGCAACCATGAGGGCTCGGTGCTGCTGTGGAGCCTGATGCTGGCCGGCTGGGGCTACTTCGCCGCCCGCTACTCCCGGGAGCTGCCCCGCGACATGGTCGCCCGGGTGCTGGGCGTGCTGGGCCTGGTCTGCGTGGGCTTCCTGCTCTTCATCCTGGTCACCTCCAATCCCTTCGAGCGGATCCTGCCCCATATGCCGGCGGACGGCTCGGACCTCAACCCGCTGCTCCAGGATATCGGCCTGATCCTTCACCCGCCGATGCTCTACATGGGCTATGTGGGTTTCTCGGTGGTCTTCGCCTTCGCCATCGCCGCCCTGCTGGGCGGTCGCCTGGACGCCGCCTGGGCGCGCTGGGCGCGCCCCTGGACCAACCTGGCCTGGGCCTTCCTCACCGTGGGGATCGCGCTCGGCAGCTGGTGGGCCTACTACGAGCTAGGCTGGGGCGGCTGGTGGTTCTGGGATCCGGTGGAGAACGCTTCCCTGCTGCCCTGGCTGACCGGCACGGCCCTGATGCACTCCCTGGCGGTGACCGAGAAGCGCGGCGCCTTCAAGAGCTGGACCCTGCTGCTGGCGATCTCCACCTTCTCGCTGTCGCTGCTTGGTACCTTCCTGGTGCGCTCCGGGGTGCTGACCTCGGTGCACGCCTTCGCCAACGACCCCTCCCGGGGCTTCTTCATCCTGGTCCTGCTGGGGATCACCGTTGGCCTGTCGCTGCTGATCTTCGCCCTGCGTGCCCCGCGGGTCAGCCACAAGGTGGGCTTCACCTGGCTCTCCCGGGATGCGCTGCTGCTGATCAACAACATCATGCTGGTGATCATGACGGTCACCGTGCTGATGGGCACCGTCTATCCGCTGCTGCTCGATGCGCTAGACCTGGGCAAGATCAGCGTGGGGCCCCCCTACTTCAATGCGCTCTTCGTGCCGCTGACCCTGATCATGGTGGTCTTCATGGGCATGGGGCCGATCTCGCGCTGGAAGGACACCTCGGCCAGCCTGCTGGTCCAGCGGCTGTGGGTCGCCGCGGCGGTGTCCGTGGTCCTGGGCGCGGCGCTGCCGCTGATCTTCGCCGAGCGCTGGAGCGCGCCGGTGGCCATCGGCCTGATCGCCGCGCTCTGGATCGTGCTGCCCATGCTGCGTGATCTCTACGACAAGACGCGTCACGCCAGCTCCATCGGCGCAGGGCTCAAGAAGCTCTCCCTGGCCTACTGGGGCATGCAGCTCGGCCACCTGGGCGTGGCGGTGACCATCGTCGGGATCGCGGTCGTCTCCAACTACGAGATCGAGCGCAACGTGCGCATGGGGCCGGGCTCCAGCGTGGAGGTGGCCGGCTACACCTTCACCATGACCGAGCTGACCAGCCGCCGCGGTGCCAACTTCCTGGCCGACCGGGCGGTGATCGAGGTCCAGCGCGGCGATCGTGAGCGCAGCTTCACCATGAACCCGGAGAAGCGGCTCTATATCGCCACCGGCATGCCGATGACCCAGGTGGCGCTGCGCCCCGGTTTCTTCCGCGACCTCTACGTCGCCATGGGGGAGGATCTGGGTGACGGCACCTGGGCCATGCGCGTCCAGTACAAGCCCTTCGTGCGCTGGATGTGGCTCGGCGGCCTGCTGATGTCCATCGGCGGCGTGCTGGCCGTCTACGACAAGCGCTACCGCCGCATGGCCACGGCGCCTGACCCCGAGGAGGCCGCTCTCCAGGCCGCCTCCGGCAAGGGCAAGGAGGCGGCCGCATGAAGCGCCGCCTGCTGCTGCTGCTGCCGCTGATCGGCTTCCTGGCGCTGTCGCTGTTCCTCTACCAGGGGCTGTCGCTCAACCCCTTCCACCGGGAGTCGGCGCTGATGGCGCGCGACTTCCCGGAGTTCGACCTGGCGACCCTGGAGGACCCGGAGCGCCGGGTCGACCGCTCGCTCTTCACCACCGGCGAGCTGACCCTGGTCAACGTCTGGGGCGAGTGGTGCCCGGAGTGCAAGCGCGAGATGCCGCAGCTGCTCGACCTGGCCCACCACCACGGTGTGCGCATGGTGGGCATCAGCTGGAAGGACACCCGCGAGAAGGGGCTCGGCTTCCTCGAGGAGTTCGGCAACCCCTTCGAGATCAATGTCTTCGACCCGGATAACGAGCTGGGCTTCGAGCTCGGCGTATTCGGCGCCCCGGAGTCCTTCCTGGTGGATGCCGACGGGGTGATCCGCTACCACCACGTCGGCTACATCTCGCCGGGCGAGGTGCGTGACAAGATACTGCCGGAGGTGGAGAAATGGCGCTGATACGAACCCTGCTGACGACCCTCGTCCTGCTGCTGGTGGCCGGCACGGTCCAGGCGGCCGGCATCGAGGTGCGCGAGTTCGACGACCCGGTCATGGAGCAGCGCTACCGCAGCCTGACCGCCTCGATGCGCTGCCCCACCTGCGAGAACCAGGCGATCAACGACTCCGATGCGCCGGTCTCCGCCGACATGCGTGACCGGATCTACCTGCTGCTGCAGGAGGGCGTCTCCGATATCGAGATTCGCGACCATATGGTGCAGCGCTTCGGCGACTATATCCTCTACAACCCGAGGCTCGAGGGTCGTACCTTCCTGCTCTGGGGGCTGCCGGCCGGTCTGGTGGTGCTGGGGGCCATTGTGGTGGTCCTGATCGTGAGGTCGCGCAAGACCGCTTCCGCCCAGGCGCTCTCCGAGGAGGAGCGTGCTCGCCTCCAAGCCCTGATCAACCGCGAGAGAACCGAATGACTCTGTTATGGATTGCCTTCGCCCTTCTGCTGCTGCCCGCCCTGTGGCTGCTGGTGGCGCCGCTGCGCCGCGCCCGTGCGCTGCACGATGCCCAGCGCGACTACGAGGCCAGCGATCGCACCGCCGAGCAGAACGTGGCGATCTTCCAGCGCCGCCTCTCCTCCCTGGAGGCGGCCCTCGAGCGGGGCGATATCGACCAGGCCCGCTACGAGGAGGATCGCCTCGAACTCGAGCGCAGCCTGCTGGAGGATACCGAGAGCCTGGAGCGTGCGCCGCTCAAGGCGTCTGCCTCCGGCCGGGTCGTCGTGCCGGTGGTGATGGTGCTGGTGGTGGCCGCCAGCGTGCTCTGGTACCAGCGGGAGGGCGCCGAGGGCGACCTCGCGCTGCTGGCGGTGCAGGAGGAGGTGCAGAACCACCCCGAGGGCTCCCTGGCGATGATGGTCGAGCGCCTGGAGGAGCAGGCGGCTCGTCAGCCCGGCAACCCCAATGTCTGGGCCTCGCTCTTCCCGCTCTATCGCGACATGGGGCAGGGCCCCCAGGCCATCAACGCCCTGGAGCGGCTGATCGAGATCGAGGGACGCCACCCCTCGCTGCTCGGCAACCTGGCCCAAATCGAGTTCTTCGTGGCCGACCGCCAGCTCACTTCCCGGGTCCAGGCGCTGGTGGACGAGACCCTGGCGCTGGACTCCAGCCAGCCCACGGTGCTGGGCGTGCTCGGCATCGAGTCCTTCGACCGCGGCAACTACGAGGCGGCCATCGACTACTGGCGGCGCGCCATTGCCGGCATGACCGACCCCGGCTCCGGCGAGGCGCTGCGCGAAGGCATCCGCATCGCCCAGGAGCGCCTGGGGGTGACGCCGGACGCCGAGCCGGTGATGGGCGAGGCCCAGGGCGCCGGTATTCACGTGCGGGTGCGCCTCGATGAGGCCCTCCAGGGACGCCTGGGCGACGAGGCCACGGTCTTCGTGGTGGCCCGGGACCTGGAGGGCGAACTGCCGCCCCTGGCCGTGGCCCAGTTCCGTGCCGAGGAGCTGCCCGTCGAGGTCGTGCTCGATGAGCGCAACGCCATGTCGCCCGAGGCGAGCCTGGCCCAGGTGCGAGAGGCGCGCCTGATGGTGCGCGTCTCGGCCAGCGGCGATGCCACGCCCCAGGCCGGCGACCTCTTCGGTGACCTGGAGGGGGTGCCGGTGGGTGCCACCGACGGTGACCCCGTCGAGGTGGTGGTCGACCGTGTCTTCGAATGACGCCGACGGTTAGGCGCTGATGCGTCTCAAGTCGATACGCCTGGTCGGCTTCAAGTCCTTCGTCGACCCGGTCACGGTGCCCTTCGAGGGCAATATGACCGCCATCGTCGGGCCCAACGGCTGCGGCAAGTCCAATATCATCGACGCGGTGCGCTGGGTCATGGGGGAGTCCTCCGCCAAGACCCTGCGCGGCGAGTCGATGACCGACGTCATCTTCAACGGCTCCACCGGTCGCAAGCCGGTGGGGCAGGCCTCCATCGAGCTGCTCTTCGACAACCGCGACGGCACCCTGGGCGGCCCCTATGCCCAGTACGCCGAGATCGCGGTCAAGCGCCTGGTCACGCGGGAGGCGCAGTCCAGCTATTTCTTCAACGGCCAGAAGTGTCGCCGTCGGGATATCGCCGACCTCTTTCTGGGGACCGGCCTGGGCCCGCGCTCCTACGCCATCATCGGCCAGGGCATGATCTCGCGGCTCATCGAGGCCCGCCCCGAGGAGCTGCGTGCCACCCTGGAGGAGGCCGCCGGCATCTCCCGCTACAAGGAGCGCCGCCGGGAGACCGAGAACCGCATGCGCCGCACCCAGGAGAACCTGGAGCGTCTGGAGGATATTCGCGAGGAGCTCGACAAGCAGCTCGAGCGCCTCCGGCGCCAGGCGGAGGCGGCCCGTCGCTATCAGACCCTCAAGAACGAGGAGTACCGGCTCAAGGGTGAGCTGGCGCTGCTGCGTGCCCGAGCTCTGCGCGCCAGCCAGGGCGAGGAGGAGAGCCGGGTCCGGGAGCTGGAGACCGCGGTGGAGCGCGAGGTGCTGGGGCTGCGCCAGTGCGAGACCCGCCTCGAGGAGGCCAGGGCCGACCATGATCGCCTGGCCGTGGAGCTCGACGCCGAGCAGGCCCGTTTCTTCGAGACCACCACCGCCATCGCCCGCCTCGAGCAGGACCTGGAGCACGCGCGCAGCCGTGACGCCCAGCTGGCCCGGGACCTCGAGGCCGCCCGTCGGGAGCTCGAGGAGCTCGACCGGCTGGGCGAGGACGACGGCGAGCGGCTGGCGCGTCTGGAGGCGCGCCTGGAGGCGCTCGTGCCGGAGCGCGAGGTGGTGGCGGGGGAGCTCGAGGAGCTGGAGGCCGCCCTGGAGGAGGCCGAGCCCGAGGCCGAGGAGGCCGATGCGGCCTGGGAGGCCTTCAGCGAGCGGTGGCGCAGCGCCAGCCGGGATGCCGAACGCAGCCAGGACCGCCTGCGCGAGCTGGAGTCCCGCCTGGAGCGGCTTGCCGCCGACGAGGCGCGCCGCCGCCAGCAGCAGCAGGAGCTGCCCGATATCGCCCTGCTGGCCGAGCAGCGCGGCGAGGTCGCCGAGCGTCTGGCCGAGCTGGAGCTGGAGCGTGAGGGCCTCGACGAGCGCCGCGGGGCGCTGACGCTCTCCCGGGACGAAGCCCGCGAGGCGGCTCGGATCGCGGAGCAGGCCCGGGAGGTCGACCGCCAGCGGCGCAGCGAGCTCGCCGGTGAGATGGCCTCCCTGGAGGCGCTGATCCAGGCCGGCCTGGCCGACCACGACCAGGCGCTGGAGGCCTACCTGGGAGAGCTGGGGCTGGCCGAGGCGCCCCGGCTGGGAGAGTGTCTCGACGTGGAGTCGGGCTGGGAGGCCGCCGTTTCCTGGGTGCTGGCGCCCTGGCTGCGGGCCCGGCTGGTTTCCGAGGATGAGCGGGTCCAGGCGGCGCCCGCCCCGGCCGAGCTGGGCCTGGTCGAGGCGGGGGGCGATGACTCTCGCCCCGACGGCAACAGCCTGGCCGCCAGGGTCAAGGGAGCGGGGGCCGCGGCCCAGTGGCTGGCGCCCATTCGCTGCGTCGAGAGCCGAGAGGCGGCCTGGGCTGCTCGGGATGGCCTGGCGCCCGGCGAGAGCCTGCTCACCCCCGACGGCCTCTGGCTGGGCCGGGGATGGGTACGCCACCGCGGCCAGGGCGATGGCCCGGATGCGCTGCTGGTGAGCCGGCGTCGTCAGGCCGAGGTCCAGGCGGCTCTCGCCGAGGTCGAGGTGCGCCTGGCCGAGCAGGAGCAGCGCCTGGCGGCGGCCGCCGAGACGGTGTCTCATGCCGAGGCCGAGCTGGAAGGGTGTCGTCTCCAGGAGCGCGACCTGGATCAGCGGCGTCAGCAGCTGGCCGTTCAGCAGAGCGGCCTGGCCAGCCGGCTGGAGCATCTCGAAGGGCGCGCCGCCGAGCTCGCCGAGGAGCTGGCCGGCCTGGCCGAGGCGAGGGAGGAGACCCGGCTCGCCATCGAGGAGGCCAGGGCGCACTGGCAGCAGGCCATGGTGAGCCTGGAGGAGGGCGCCGAGCGCCGGGAGCGACTGGAGCGCGAGCGCCAGGCGGCCAGGGAGCGGCTCGCCTCGCTGCGCAGCCGTCAGCGCCCCCTGGCCGAGCAGCTGCAGCGCCTGGCCCTGGAGCAGGAGCGCCTCGCCACCGAGCGCGGCGGCCTGGATGAGCAGCGTGGCCGGGCCGGCGAGGCCCGCGAGCGGTTGAGCGGGCGACTGGAGGAGCTCGAGGAGGAGCGCGAGCTGCTGCGTGAGCCCGGTGAGGAGCGGCGGGAGCGTCTCGACGAGCTGCTCGACCGCCGGGAGCGCGAGGAGCGCACCCTTAACGCGGTGCGCGCCCGGGCCGCCGAGCTGGTCGAGCGGCTGCGCGAGGATGAGCTGGCCCGACAGGGCCATGAGCGGGGCCTGGAGGGGATTCGGGAGCGCCTCCAGGAGGCGCGCCTGCAGGTGCAGGCGCTGCGCCTCAAGGCCGAGACCCAGGATGAGCAGCTTCGCGAGCTCGGCCATGACGAGCATACCCTAGCCGAGGGGCTCGACCCCAACGCCACCGAATCCGCCTGGCAGACCCGGCTCGAGGAGCTTGGGGAGCGCATCCGGCGCCTGGGCGCCATCAACCTGGCGGCCATCGAGGAGTATGACCAGCAGGCCGAGCGTCGCGACTACCTGGAGGCCCAGCACGCCGAGCTCAGCGAGGCGCTGGAGACTCTGGACCGCGCCATCCGGCGCATCGACCAGGAAACCCGGGCCCGCTTCCGCGACACCTTCGAGCGGGTCAACGCCGGCCTGCAGTCGCTTTTCCCCCGAGTCTTCGGTGGTGGAACCGCATGGCTGACGCTCACCGGCGAGGATTTGCTGGAGACCGGGGTGGCGATCATGGCGAGGCCACCGGGCAAGAAGAACAGCACCATCCACCTGCTCTCGGGGGGAGAAAAGGCCCTGACCGCCCTGTCGCTGGTATTTGCCATCTTCCAGCTCAACCCGGCGCCCTTCTGCATGCTGGACGAGGTGGATGCGCCGCTGGATGATGCCAACGTGGGCCGCTATGCGAAGCTGGTGAAGGAGATGTCGGAAAGCGTCCAGTTCATCTATATCACCCACAACAAGATCGCCATGGAAGCGGGTGATCGGCTGATGGGTGTCACCATGCAGGAGCCGGGGGTATCGCGCCTGGTCTCGGTGGATGTGGAGGAGGCGGCGGCCCTGGCCGAAGCCTGATGGACTTGAAGCTGGACCCTAAAAGGGGTAACAAGGAGAGAAAGCATGCTGCATCGCATGGATGCATGGGAATCAATGAAGGGTGACGGCAAGGGCCCGAACCGTTGCGGCAGGCGAGCGCCGCTGAGGTCGATAATCAAAAGAAGTGGCCCCTATTTCGGCGATCACGCTATGCTATGGACGGACAACCATCAGGCATGGCGCCTAAGCGAAAGGCTGACGACCCATGGAACTTAGAGAGTGGCTGATCATCCTGGGGTTGGCGCTGGTGACCCTCATCGTGGTGGATGGGGTGCGTCGCCTGCAGCGCCAGCGGCGTGTTCCTCGACTCGATGCAGCGGCCGACGACACCCGCTACGACGACCCAGATCTGGAGGCCCGGGAGGCAGAAGCCAACTGGGAACTGCCTAACGGAGGGGCGCGCGTCGTCAGGCCCGCGGACTACAGCCCTGTGCAGCCCAAACCCAAGCTGGAGCGCCAGGAGCACCCCGGCCCGTCCCGCGTGCTGGCCGGGTTCCGTCAGCAGGCCGAGGGCACCAGGGACGAAGGGAGTCCGGGCGATACCGAGCGCTCCCGGCGCGAGCCTGCCCTCCAGGCCTCCCGTGAGCCAGATGCCGCGGCGGCTTCGCCCGCCGCCCCGCTGGCTCCCGCCGGCGCGCCTGGCGCCGCCGAGACGGCCGACAGCCCCGGCGTGGCGCCGGCCACCTCCGAGACTAGCCACCGGGGCAAGCCGCCCCGCGCCGAGGCCAGCGCTGCTGCCGGTTCGACTGAGCACGCGCCTGCCTCGGGCGAGCCCGCCGTGGAGGCGCCCGAGCGCCGCGAGCCGAGTCTCTCCGCCCTGGATGACGAGACCGCCGAGAGCGCCAGCCGCACCGAGGCGCCCCTGGCGGCGGACCCCGAGGACCATGACGACTACCCGGACGACGAGCGCTATCGGCTGGTCGACCTGGAGGGCATGGGCGATTCCCTGAAGAGCGGCTCGCAGCGCATGGGCGTTTCCATGAAGCGTTTCGGCGCCTCGCTGCAGAAGAGCCTTGCCGACCGCCGCGACCAGAAGCGCCTGGAGAAGGCCCGCCGCGAGAAGGAGAAGGCGGAGAAGGCCGCCCTCGAGGCCGAGCGTCAGCGGCTGGCCCGGGAGCAGGCCGAGGCCGAGCGCGAGCAGAAGCGCCAGGAGGCCCAGGCCGCCGCCGAGTTCGACGATAATGATCCGCTCTTTGCCCCGCCCCGCTCGCGGCGTGCCGGAGTGGCCGCCGACGATACGGCGTATCCGAACGAGCCGTCCGCCTATGCCACCGAGGAGCCACTGCAGAGCGACAAGGTGCACGTGCACCCTGTGCTCGAGAAGGCGCTTCGCCATGACGTCAGTGCGGAGCATGCTCGCGAGACCCTGGGCGCCGCCGACGAGCTTATCGTCATCAGCGTGATGTCCCGGGAGGAGGAGGGCTTCTCCGGTGCCGCTCTGCTCAACCTGATGCTCGCCTGCGGCCTGCGCTACGACCGTGACATGGGGGTCTTCCACCGCTTCGAGACCGAGGACCCGGAGAGCCGCCTGCAGTTCTCCATGGTCAACGTGGTCAAGCCGGGGACCTTCCCCATCACCGGCATGGACGAGTTCCGCACGCCGGGCATCACCCTGCTGATGCCGCTGCCTGGCGCGGAGGACGCCTCCGCGTCCTTCGAGGCCATGGTGGAGACCGCCATGGTGATCGTGCGAAACCTCGGCGGCGAGTTGAAAGACGAGAATCACAGCGTGATGACCGCCCAGACCGTGGAGTTTGCCCGTCAGCGGGTGCAGGAGTTCGTCCGTCGCCATCGCCTGCATCGCTATCAGGTGAATTAGTCCCAGGCGCTCTGTGCCCAGCGGTATGCCAACGACCCCCGGTCCATCCCACCGGGGGTCGTTGCTTTGGTAAGCTAGGCGCCGATAACCGGCTTCGAAGCGGGGGCTTCGAGGCCTTCGCCCTGGACGAGAACCCTGACGCAATGACCCAGCCCAACCAGCAGCTTCTCGATGAGGTCGCGCGCCTGCGTGCCGAGCTCGACGATGCCAACTACCGCTACTATGTTCTCGACGACCCGAGCCTCACCGACGCCGACTATGACCGCCGGCTGCGCCGGCTGCAGGCGCTCGAAGCCGAGCATCCGGAGCTGGTGACCCCGGACTCCCCGAGCCAGCGGGTCGGGGCGCCGCCGGATGCCGGTTTTCCGGAGATCGAGCACGCCGTGCCCATGCTCTCCCTGGACAACGCCTTCAGCGAGGAGGAGCTGGCGGCCTTCGTGCAGCGGGTGGCGGAGCGCCTGGAGTGCGATCCCGAGACGCTCGACTTCTGCTGTGAGCCCAAGTTGGATGGGGCAGCCGTGTCGCTGGTCTACGAGGGGGGCGTGCTGGTCAGCGGCGCCACCCGGGGCGACGGTCGTACCGGGGAAGGGATCACCTCCAACCTGCGCACCCTGCGCTCGGTGCCGCTGAAGCTGCGCGGCGACAGGCCGCCGGCGCTGCTGGAGGTGCGCGGCGAGGTGGTCATCGAGCACGCCGACTTCGAGGCGCTCAACGCCCGGGCCCGGGCCGAAGAGGGCAAGGTCTTCGCCAACCCCCGCAACGCCGCTGCCGGCAGCCTGCGCCAGCTCGACCCCAGGGTCACCGCGACCCGCCCCCTGCGCTTCAGCGCCTATCAGGTGGCGCGCATCGAGCCCGCCCCGGGCGATGCCACCCACAGCGCCCTGATGGCCCATCTGGGCGACTTCGGCCTTCGCACCAGCCGCGAGCTTGCCGTGGTGCGCGGCGCCGAGGGCGTGGTCGACTACTGTCGAGCCCTGGGGGAGCGGCGTGACGGTCTCGGCTACGATATCGATGGCGTGGTGATCAAGGTGGACGACCTGCGCCTGCAGCGGGAGCTGGGCTTCGTCTCCCGGGCGCCGCGCTGGGCCATCGCCTTCAAGTTTCCCGCCCAGGAGCAGACCACCCGGCTCAATGACGTCGAGTTCCAGGTAGGGCGCACCGGCGCCATCACCCCGGTGGCCCGCCTGGAGCCGGTCTCGGTGGCCGGGGTCACCGTCTCCAACGCCACCCTGCACAACGCCGACGAGATCGCGCGTCTCGGCGTCATGATCGGCGACACCGTGGCCATCCGTCGGGCCGGCGACGTGATTCCCCAGGTGGTACGGGTGGTGGAGGGTGAGCGTCCGGAGGATGCCCGGGAGATCGTCTTCCCCGAGCGCTGCCCGGTCTGCGACTCCCAGGTCGAGCGCCTGGAGGGCGAGGCGGTGGCGCGCTGCTCAGGCGGGCTCTACTGCCCGGCCCAGCGCAAGGAGGCGCTCAAGCACTTCGCCTCTCGCCGCGCCCTGGACATCGACGGGCTCGGCGAGAAGCTGATCGAGCAGCTGGTGGAGCGCGACTGGGTGACCACTCCGGCGGACCTCTTCCGCCTGGAGGCCGAGCGGCTCGCCGAGCTGCCGCGCATGGGGCAGAAGTCCTCGGAGAACCTGGTGGCCTCCCTGGAGAAGGCCAGGGCAACGACGCTGGCGCGCTTCATCTATGCCCTGGGCATTCGCGAGGTGGGAGAGGCCACCGCCGCCAACCTGGCCCGCCACTTCGGCACCCTGGAGGCGCTGATGGAGGCCGAGGTCGAGGCCCTGGAGGCGGTGGAGGACGTGGGACCCATCGTGGCCGCCCACCTGCACACCTTCTTCCGTCAGCCCCATAACCGCGAGACCATCGACGACCTGATCGCCTGCGGCCTGCGCTGGGAGGAGGAGGCCGTGGGCGAGCGGCCAAAGCCCCTGGCCGGCCAGACCTGGGTGCTCACCGGCACCCTGGCGAGCATGACCCGGGACCAGGGCAAGGCGCGCCTCCAGGCGCTGGGCGCCAAGGTCGCCGGCAGCGTCTCGAAGAAGACCGCGGGGCTGGTGGCCGGCGAGGCCGCCGGCAGCAAGCTGGAGAAGGCGATGCAGCTTGGCGTGCCGGTGCTCGACGAGGCGGCCTTCCTGGCGCGGCTGGCCGCCTGGGAGGCCGGCGATAGCGACATGAACCAGAGTGACGACGAGGAGAGCGAGGCATGAGCGGACGCTTTATCGAGGTGCCCTGGCGCATGCTGCCCGCCGAGACCCTGGATGCCCTGCTGGAGGCCTTCGTCACCCGCCAGGGCTACGACACCACCGACACCGGCGAGGGGATGCGCGGCTGGGTGGGGGAGCTCCGTGGGCAGCTCGAGCGAGAAGAGCTGATCATCGCCCACGACCTGCAGACCGAGCTCACCGAGGTGATGACCCTGGCCCAGTGGCGGGCCTTCGGGCGGGACCTGGCCGATGACGAGGAGGAGGGGTAGGGCCTCCCTATTTCCCTCTGATCAGCTCGCGGATGATTCGTCGGCCCGGATGCAGGTGGTCGGCGAGCGGCTGCTCCAGGGGCAGCGGTTCGTCGCAGATCCGCGAGGCGAGGAGCTCCGCGCAGAGCGGGGCGCTGGCCAGCCCCCGGGAGCCGTGGGCGGCGCTGATCCAGAGCCCCTGGTGGTGGCGTCCCGGCACCTCGGGCACCCGAGTGGCGTCCTTGGTCAGCAGGGCATAGTCCTCCCGCCACGCCGTGGCGTCGGGCACCGGCCCGGCATAGGGCGATTTGTCGGGACTGGCCGCCCTCACGCCGACCCGGCCGGTGAGGCGCTCGGGGGTGAGGTCGGTGCCGGCATCGCGCAGCGCGGCGACGAAGGCGGGCAGGCCCCGCTCGAGCTCCGCCAGGTTGGCGGCGTGGTCCGCCGCCCGTTCCGTCGGGTCGGTCTCCCCCGGGGCGAAGGTGGCGCCGAAGTTGAGCACGCCGTCCGCCGCCGGCGGCACATAGCCCCCGGCGCAGACCACCCGGCCCAGCGGCGGTGCCCCTTCGGGCAGCCGCAGCTGGCTGACCTGACCGCGCACCGGCTGCAGGGGCAGGGCGGCGGTCTGGGCGAAGCGGCCGGCCTCGCTGGCCCCGGCCACCACCACCTGGTCGGCCTCGAGCCGCTCGCCGTCGGCCAGGGTCAGGCACCAGCCATCGGCGCCGCCGTCCAGTGCCGTTACCTCGCCCAGGCGAAGGGTGATCCCCGACGTGGCGGCCAGGCTCGCGCAGAGCGCCAGCGGCCTGACCCAGGCGGCGCAGGGGTAGTCCAGGGCCGGCCCGGGGACCTCGATGCCCGCGGCGGCGCCGGCCGCCTCGGCGTCGAGGCCGCGCACCACGCTCTCCGGCAGCGGGTGGTTGGCCAGGAAGCGCGCCTGGCGGGCCTGCTCCTTCTCGCTCAGGGCCAGCTGCAGCACGCCGCTGGGGCGCCACAGCGCCTGTTCCGGGTCCAGCCACTCCAGCCAGCGCCGGCTGTGCAGCAGCCCGGCCAGGTAGGTGCGGCTCTGGGGGTTGGTGTCCACGGCCAGCTTGACGTAGAGGGCGCCCTGCAGATGGGTCTCGCCGAGGCTGGCGCGGTCGAAGCGGTCGATCAGGGTCACCGAGACCCCGCGTCGGGCCAGGGCGGCGGCGGCGCTGGCCCCGGCGATGCCGGCGCCGATCACCGCCACCTGCCGCGGGGGCCGGGCGGCAGGCGGTGTGAACCAGGGCGTGCGGGCGCGCCTTTCGTCGCCGGGTGGCGTGGCGATGTCGCCGGCCAGCATCTCGCGCTTGCGCCCGAACCCCGGCACCTTGCGCCAGCTGAAGCCCGCCGCTGCCAGGCCCCGCTTGACCACCCCGGCGCAGGTAAAAGTGGCGAAGGTGGCGCCGGGGCGCGAGTGGGCCGCCATCGCCTCGAACAGCTCGGGCCGCCACATCTCGGGGTTCTTCGCCGGGGCGAAGCCGTCCAGGAACCAGGCGTCGACCCGGCCCTCGAGCAGCGCCAGCCGCTCGGCGGCATCGCCGAAGTGCAGGTCCAGGGTGACCCGCTCATCCAGCCACAGGCGGTGCACGCCGGCCACCGGCTCGGGCCACTGGGCGACCAGTGCCGCGGTGCGGGGGGCGAGGTCGGGCCAGGCGGAAAGCGCCCGGGCCAGCTCCTCCCGGGCAAGGGGAAACTTCTCGGTGGAGACCAGGTGGAGCCGCGCGTCGGCCGGGGCCTGGGCATCGAAGCAGGCCCAGGCGCAGAGCATGTTGAGGCCGGTGCCGAAGCCGGTCTCGCCGACCACGAAGGGGCGCCTCTCCTGCCAGGCGGCGAAGCGCTCGGGCAGGCGGTTACCCGCCAGGAAGACATGGCCGGTCTCGGCGCGGCCGTCGTGGCGGGAGAAGTAGACGTCGTCGAAGGCGGCCGAGTGCGGCGCGGCCTCGCCGCTGGCGTCGCTCTGCCAGTCGAGGCGGGCGGTTTCCAGGGCGGCGAGCGGGGGCAGGCCATCGGGGGCGGCGGTCACGGAGGGCTCCGGTGGGTGGATGATTCTTGATCGATGGCGCCGCGGCGGCGTCTCATCACGGCTGGCGAAAGGCATCCGCGGCGTTTCAACAGTGTTATCCACAGCCTCTGTGTAAAACCTGCCTGTGGACAGCGTGGCGCCTCAGGGGCTCAGGGCAGCACCTTCTTGAAGGGCTTGACGGTCACCTTGGCATAGACCCCGGCGATCATGTAGGGATCGGCATCGGCCCAGGCCTGGGCCTCCTTGAGGCTGTCGAACTCGGCGACCACCAGGCTGCCGGTGAAGCCCGCCTCGCCGGGGTCTTCGCTGTCGATGGCCGGGTGGGGGCCGACCAGCACCAGGCGTCCCTCGTCGCGCAGGGTCTCCAGGCGGGCCAGGTGGTCCGGACGGGCGGCCAGGCGGCGTTCCAGGCTGTTGTTCACATCTTCACTGATGATGGCGTAGAGCATGGCAGGGGGGCTCCTCGGGTCGAGCGGCGGATGCCGCGAAGCGCGCCGGCGATTGACCGGATTCGGCCTGGCGCGCACCATGGAAACCCATTCTGACAAAGTCGCCGGTCGGCGTCATGCCAATGCCATCACTTCCCGCTCGTTTCGAAGGCGAGCCCGAACCGCTCTCCGTCGATCTGCATATGCACTCCACCGCCTCGGACGGCGCCCTGGCCCCTGCGGCGCTGGTGGCCCTCTGCAAGGCCAGGGGGCTCACCCATATGGCGCTTACCGACCATGATACCCTGGCCGGCGTGGCCGAGGCCGCCGCCGCGGCAGGGCGCGAGGGACTAACGCTGATCCCCGGCACCGAGCTCTCCACCCGCTGGCGGGGCCACAATATCCATGTGGTGGGGCTGCTGCCGGAGGGGGCTCGCGGCGCCCTGGTCCAGGGGCTGGCGGCCCAGGCCGAGGCGCGCGAGCAGCGGGCACACAAGATCGCCGAGCGCCTGGAGAAGGTGGGGCTCGCCGACGCCCTGGCCCGGGCTCGCGAGGAGGCCGGCAGCGAGCGCCCCCTGGGGCGGCCGGACTTCGCCCGGGCCCTGGTGGCGGCGGGGCTGGTGCCCGATATCGCCACCGCCTTCAAGAAGCACCTGGGCGACGGCAAGGCCGGCGACGTCAAGTCCCACTGGCCGGAGCTCGGCGAGGCGGTGGCCTGGGTGCTGGACGCCGGTGGAGTGGCGGTGCTCGCCCATCCGCTGCGCCACGGCCTGACCCGGCGCAAGCGCGGCCTCTTGCTGGACGCCTTCCGGGAAGCGGGCGGTCAGGCGGCGGAGCTGGTCAGCGGCTTCCAGAATCCCGATGCGACCCGTGACCTCGCCCGCCAGCTCCAGGAGCGCGAGCTCCTCGCCTCGGTGGGCAGCGACTTTCACTTTCCCGGCGGCCATCTGGCCCCGGGCAGCATGAGCCCGGTACCGCGCACCGCCACCCCGCCGGTCTGGACCCACCCGCGGCTGGCCGGCTTCGCTGGCGGCCCGGCGGAGGCGGACGCGGCCCGGGCGCTAGCGTCTCACGATCGATGACACGGCCACTGCACAGGGAGCGACACCATGAGCCAGTTCTTCCAGCTTCACCCCGATAATCCCCAGAAGCGTCTGATCGACCAGGCGATCCAGATCATCCGCTCCGGCGGCGTGGTGGCCTATCCCACCGATTCCGGCTATGCCCTGGGCTGTTCCCTGGGCGAGAAGAAGGCCATCGACAAGATCAAGTGGCTGCGTTCGCTGGATGACAAGCACAACTTCACCCTGGTCTGCTCCGACCTCTCCGAGATCGGCACCTACGCCAAGGTGGACAACGCCGTCTTCCGGCTGCTCAAGGCCCACACGCCGGGGGCCTATACCTTTATCCTCCAGGCCACCAACGAGGTGCCGCGGCTGCTGCTGCACCCCAAGCGGCGCTCCATCGGGGTGCGGGTGCCGGATCACGCCATCACCCATGCGCTGCTCGAGGCGCTGGGCGAGCCGCTGATGAGCGTCACCCTGATCCCGGTGGGCGAGACCCTGCCGATGACCGACGCCGAGGAGATCCGCGACCGCTTCGATGCCCATCTGGACCTGATCATCGACGGAGGCGCCTGCCACCTGGAGCCCACCAGCGTGGTGGATCTGCGTGAGCTGCCCCCGAAGATCCTTCGCGAGGGACGCGGCGACGTCGAGCCCTTCCGGGAGTAGTGGCCCGCTGCCGCCGGCTCAGCCCGGCGGCGTCTCGCCCTCCTGGCCATCCGCGTCGCTCTCCTTGCGGGCCTCGTGCCAGGCCGCCCGCTCCTCCTCGGAAAGGTGCGGGTCCGGCGACTCCTCGTCGAGCCAGGTGCCGCACTTCAGGCAGTACCTGGCGCCTCGCTCGTGCCTGTCATGCCCGCAGCCTGGGCAGGCCTCGTCGGAGTAGCGCTCCTCCCGGATCGAGCGGATCACCTGGGCGGAGAAGACCCCAGTGGGCACCACGATGATCGAGTAGCCGGTGAGCATCACCATCATCGAGAGCCCCTGGCCCAGGGGGGTGACCGGCACGATATCGCCGTAGCCCACCGTGGTGAGGGTGACGATGGCCCAGTAGATGGCCTGGGGAATGCTGGTGAAACCGGCCTCGGCGGGCTCGATCAGGTAGATCAGCGAGGCGAAGATGGTGACCAGAAAGAGGACGGTGAGCAGGAACAGGAAGATGGGGTGCAGGGCGCGGCGCAGCGACTCGACCAGCAGCCGCCCCTCGCCGACGAACTGCATCAGGCGCAGGATGCGGAAGATGCGCAGCACCCTGAGCACTCGCACGATCAGCAGGGCCTGGGCGCCGGGGACGATCAGCGCCAGCCAGGTGGGCAGCACCGCAATGACATCCACTACCCCGTAGAAGCTGCGCAGGTACTGCGTCGGTCGCTCCAGGCAGTAGAGCCGGATCGCCAGCTCGATGGTGAAGGCGATGGTGAAGCCCCACTCCAGCCAGAAGAAGAGCTCGCCCCAGCGAGCGGCATAGGCCGCCACGCTGTCGAGCATCACCACCAGCACGCTGGCGAGTATCATCACGATCAGGGCGATATCGAACCCCTTTGCCGCCGGGGTATCCGACTCGAAGATGATCTGGAAGGCGCGGGTGCGCAGGCCTTCCCCGCCGGGTCTGATCTCGAGGTTCATCAGGCTCTCTCCGTGGGTGGTGGGGCACCGATGGCTCGCCAGTCAGCCCAGCGGGCGGTCGGCGGGCAGCCGGCGGGCCAGGCGCAGGAAGTCGAGGCCGAAGGGGGGCGCCAGCCAGTCGGCGCGGTTCAGCCCCTCGGCCAGCCGCCGGGCCGCCTCGCCGAGTTCGCCGCCGCTCGCCTCGGCCAGCCCGCTCAGGGCGTCCCGGGCCGCCTCCCGCCAGTGCGCCTCGCCGGTATCGGCCAGGGCGTCCAGGGCCACCACGGCGCGCTGCAGCCAGGCGGAGGGTGCTACGCCCTCGGGGAGCTTCCAGGTACCGCGCAGCAGGGCGCCGCCCCGGGCCGCCTTGCTGGTATCCGCCGGGCGCAGCGGCACCGACTCGGCCAGGGCCTCGGCCAGGGACCAGAGCGCTTCCGGCTCGCCGGCCTTGAGCTCGAGTTCCAGCTCGCGGATCGCCACCCGCCGGCCGTCGGCCAGGATCTCCCCCTCGTCCAGGGCCACCTCGATGCGAGCCCCGACGTGGGCCAGCTGCCAGCTCTCCCGGCGGAAGTCGGTGGTGAAGCGCGGTCTGAGCCGCGACAGCACCCCGCGGCCCAGGGTCGCCGGCGGCAGCCCGGCGAGGCCCGCCAGGTCGAGTTCGGGGCCTGGCACCTCCCACTCCCACTCGCCGCGCCGCGAGAGGCCGCCGCCCCCCTCGCCGCTGGTCTTGACGGTCTGCAGGGTGCGCCCGTCGATGCGCCGCAGGCGCAGCGCCATGCGCGCCGCCTCCAGGTCGCCTTCCGGGGTGTCGAAATAGGTGTTGCCGAGGCGCCGGGCGACCGGCGCCTGTTCCGCCAGCAGCGGGTGCTGGCGCAAGGCGTCCGGCCCTTCCGGCCCCAGGGCGAGCTTCAGCTCGATCTCGTGACTCATGACAATGGTGTCTCGCTGTGATGAATTCTGGAGGATTTTTTCATGACGCTGCCGGAGGGGGGCTCTATACTGTCGCCGCCATTCCCCAAGCCGACAGAATTCCATGGTGACACCCAACCCATTCTCGGCGATGTTCGGTCGCTCGCCATTCCAGCCGCTGCTGGCGCATATCGTCAAGGCCAACGAGTGCGCCGACCAGCTGCTGCCCTTCTTCGAGGCCACCCTGGCCGGCGACTGGACCGAGGCCGCGAGGGTCCGCGAGACCATCACCCGGCTGGAGCACGAGGCCGACGAGCTCAAGACCGAGCTGCGCCTCAACCTGCCCAATACCCTCTTCCTGCCCGTCTCCCGCACCGACCTGCTTGAGCTGGTCAGCGTGCAGGACAAGATGGCCAACAAGGTGCGCGACATCACCGGCATCATGCTCGGCCGCAGCATGCAGATGCCCGAGCCCCTGGCCGGTCCCATGCGCGACTACATGCGCACCGCGGTGGCCTGCGTCGCCCAGGCCCGGGAGGCCATGGAGGAGCTCGAGGCGCTCCTCGAGTCCGGCTTCGGGCGCAACGTCTCCGACGTCATGCATCGCCTGATCCGCGAGCTGCACACCCTCGAGCAGCAGGCCGATGGCCAGCAGGTGGCGATTCGCCGCCAGCTCTTCGAGCTGGAGAGCGAGCTGCCGCCGGTGGATGTGGTCTTCCTCTACAAGATCATCGACTGGGTCGGAGAGCTCTCCGATCGCGCCGAGCGCGTCGGCAGCCGTCTGCAGATCCTGACGGCCCGCTGACCCCATCTTGCCTGCCCGGCGCCGCCGGGCAGGCATCGCACGCCACTCTCGACAAGCCACATAGGAACCAACCCCTATGTCGATCATCGCGCAGCACGGCGAAGTCTTCATCATTCTTGCCTGCCTGTTCGGCTTCTTCATGGCCTGGGGCGTCGGTGCCAACGACGTGGCCAACGCCATGGGCACCTCGGTGGGCTCGAAGGCCATCACCATCAAGCAGGCGATCATCATCGCCGTCATCTTCGAGTTTCTCGGCGCCTGGCTGGCCGGGGGCGAGGTCACGGCCACCATTCGCGGCGGCATCATCGACCCCGAGCTGCTCGATGCGGATCCCCAGTTCCTGGTCTACGGCATGCTCTCGGCGCTGCTGGCCGCGGCCATCTGGCTGATGGTGGCCTCCGCCAAGGGTTGGCCGGTCTCCACCACCCACTCCATCGTCGGTGCCATCGTCGGCTTCGGCGCCGTGGGCCTGGGCATGGAGGCGGTGGCCTGGGGGAAGGTGGGCACCATCGCCTCGAGCTGGGTGGTCTCGCCGGTGCTGGCGGGCACCATCGCCTTCGTGCTCTTCAAGTCGGTGCAGCACCTCATCTTCGAGTCCCATGACCCCTTCGCCGCCGCCAAGCGCTATGTGCCGGTCTACGTCTTCCTGGTGGGCTTTATCGTCGCCATGGTGACCCTGACCAAGGGCCTGACCCATGTGGGCCTCGACCTCAGCTTCGGCCAGAGCTTCCTGCTCGCCATCCTGCTGGGGCTGGCCATCATGGGGCTCGGCATCCTCATGGAGCGGCGCGTCAAGTACGAGCGCCGTGCCGACGACCACTTCGGCTTCAGCAACGTGGAGCGGGTCTTCGGCGTGCTGATGATCTTTACCGCCTGCGCCATGGCCTTCGCCCACGGCTCCAACGACGTGGCCAACGCCGTGGGGCCGCTGGCGGCGGTGATCAGCGTGGTGCGCAGCGACGGCGTCATCGACAGCGCCGCCCTGGTGCCCTGGTGGGTGCTGGTGCTGGGCGGCGGTGGCATCGTCTTCGGCCTGGTCACCTATGGCCACAAGGTCATCGCCACCGTGGGGACCGGCATCACCGAGCTGACCCCGAGCCGCGGCTTCGCCGCCACCCTGGCGGCCGCCTCCACCGTGGTGCTCGCCTCGGGCACCGGCCTGCCCATCTCCACCACCCACACCCTGGTGGGGGCGGTGCTGGGGGTGGGGCTGGCCCGCGGCATGGCGGCACTCAACCTGAGCGTGATCGGCACCATCGTGATGTCCTGGCTGATCACCCTGCCGGCCGGCGCCATCCTCTCCATCCTCTTCTTCTTTACCTTCAAGGGAATCTTCGGCTAGGCCTCGGACCCGGGGCCCGCTCGCATCGCGGGCCCTGCCGCTTCCTGCCTGCCGGTGGTGCCGCGGGTTTCCCGGCTCTGCTATTCTCGAACGTCTGCCTGACACTCATGCATCCGCTGCCGAAGAGGGTTGCCTTGGACACTCGTTTCCCCTTTGTCGACTGGTTTCGCAACTCGTCGCCCTATATCAACGCCCACCGCGGGCGCACCTTCGTCATTCTGATCGAGGGCGAGGCCATGGCGCGCGGGCGAGGGGAGCAGCTGATCCAGGACCTGGCGCTGCTGCACACCCTGGGGGTGCGGCTGGTGGTGGTGTTCGGTGTTCGTCCCCAGGTGCAGCAGGCGTTGGATGACGCCGGGGTCACCCCGTCTCTGCATCAGGGGCGCTGGATCGCCGACGAGGCGGTGATGGGTGTCATCGAGCGGACCGCCGCCGAGCAGCGGCTCTGGCTCGAGGCACGGCTGTCGCTGGGCCTGCCCAATACCCCGATGCACGGGGTCGAGCTGACCGCGGTCTCCGGCAACCTGGTGATGGCCAAGCCGCTGGGGGTGCGCGACGGGGTCGACTTCGACCGCAGCGGTGAGGTGCGTCGGGTGCGCGCCACCGCCATTCAGGGACTGCTGGAGCGGGGCTCGCTGGTGGTGCTGCCGCCCCTGGGGTTCTCGAGCACCGGTGAGGTCTTCGACCTCAACGCCTCGGACGTGGCCCAGCATGCCGCCATGGCGCTTTCCGCCGACAAGCTGATCCTGCTGGGGGAAGCCTGTGGGCTGTTCGACCAGAGCGGTCAGATGCAGCGTCAGCTGACCCCCGCCGAGGCCGAGCCGCTGCTGGCCGGCGCTGAGCCGGGCAGCGAGCTGGCGCGGCATCTCGAGGCGGCCTGCCAGGCCGCCCGTCACGGCGTGGCCCGGACCCACCTGCTCTCCTGGCACGATCACGACGCCCTGCTGGGCGAGCTCTTCACCCGCGACGGGGTGGGGACCATGATCACTCAGCACCGCTACGAGCAGCTGCGGCCGGCGGAGCTGGCCGATATCGGCGGCCTGCTGGAGCTGCTTGAACCCCTGGAGCATCGCGGCATGCTGGTGCCGCGCTCTCGGGAGCGCCTCGAGCACGAGATCGATGACTACCTGGTGATCGAGCGCGACGGCATGATCATCGGCTGCGCCGCCCTGCACACCTTCAATGACGCCGACATGGGTGAGCTGGCCTGCGTGGCGGTCCATGATGACTACCGGGGCGGCAGTCGAGGCGAGCTGTTGCTGGCGGACATCGAGCGGCGTGCGCGCCGTCGCGGGCTCGACTCACTCTTCGCCCTGACCACCCATACCGCCCACTGGTTCTTCGAGCACGGCTTTCGCCTGGCCGAGATCGAGGCGCTGCCGCCGCTCAAGCGTGATACCTACAACCATGCCCGCAAGTCCAAGGTGCTGATCAAGGCGCTGGCCTGAGCGCTGCCTTACCCTGAGACGCCGCCGGTAGCAGAAGCCTGCCGGCGCGAGACTGTCGCGCCTTCTTGATGCAAATATTTGCCCGGAGTGAAATCATGTGCAAATATAGTTGCAGGACTTGGCGCTGCCGAATCGCGACCACCCACAATGGCGGCAGTCAGGCTCCTCCTCCGTTGCCCAAACAACATCAATAGTGATGAGGAACGCTTCCATGAAAAAGCCGACAACCTGGATGGCTGCCGCCGCACTCTCTCTAGCCGCTGTTACCGCTAAGGCCGACCGTCTGGTAGTGGCCACCGATACGGCCTTCGTCCCTTTCGAGTTTATGCAGGATGGTGAATATGTCGGTTTTGACATCGATATGTGGAAGATCATTTCCGATGAGCTGGACCTCGAGTACGAGCTGCGGCCGATGGACTTCAACGGCATCATTCCCGGCCTGCAGACTGGCCAGATCGATGTTGCGCTCGCCGGCATCACGATTCGACCCGATCGTGCCGAGGTCATCGATTTTTCGGACGGCTACTATGAGAGCGGTTTCCGAATTATGGTGCCGGCGGATAGCGATATTACAGGCGCCGAAGATCTAGCTGGCAAGACCCTCGCCGTGCGTACCGGTACCTCTGCGGCGGATTATGCTCGAGAGAATTTCACCGACACCGAGCTGCGCCAGTTTCCCAACATCGATAACGCCTATCTCGAGCTACGGACCGGGCGAGTCGATGCGGCCATGCATGATACGCCCAATGTGCTCTATTACATCGCGACGGCCGGCGATGGCCAGGTGAAGGCCGTCGGTGAGCAGATGATGGCGCATGAGTACGGTATTGCTTTCCCCAAGGGCAGTGAGTTGGTCGAGCCGGTCAATGCCGTGCTGGCATCCATGCGCGAAGATGGCCGTTACGACGAAATCTACGCCAAGTGGTTCGGCGAAGATGGCGCTCAGTAACCCTCCTTTCACCTGCTAGAAAGCACCGAGCTGGTGGGGTGTCCCGCCCGCTCGAAATTGAAACTCGGGGGTTCGAGCATGAATGTCGATTGGTCCATCATCTCCGGATTCCTGCCCCATTTGATGGACGGGGCCAGGGTCACGCTCTATATCACCGTAATGGGACTGGCAGGCGGCATGCTGATCGGTGCCATCGTTGGTCTGATGCGCGCCTACGGTGGGCATGTCATCAATGGCCTCGCCTTCGTTTACGTCGAGGTGATTCGCGGCACGCCTATCGTTGTCCAGGTGATGTTTCTTTACTTTGCGCTTCCCGTGCTGGCCAGTATCCGTATTGATCCGATGACCACGGCGATTCTGGCGATCATGATAAATGCGGGCGCCTATATTGCCGAGATCGTCCGTGGGGCGGTGCTGTCGATTTCCAAGGGCCTGACCGAGGCAGGCCTCTCGATCGGACTGCCGCGCTGGAAAGTCATCGTCTACATCGTGGGGCCGCTGGCCTTTCGCCGACTGATTCCGCCCCTGGGCAACCAGTGTATTGTCAGCCTCAAGGATACGTCGCTGTTCATTGTGATTGGGGTGAGCGAACTCACACGAACCGGTCAAGAGATCATGGCAGCCAACTTTCGCGCCGTGGAAATCTGGACGGCAGTGGCGGTTTTCTACCTGATCATGACCGGCACCCTGACGATGATCCTGCGGATGATCGAGAAGCGGATGAGAATTCTATGAGCGCCATTATTAAATTTCACAATGTTTCCAAACACTTCGGCTCACTGAAAGTGATTGATGAGGTTGATCTGGAGGTGCGCCGCGGGGAGGTAGTGGTGCTGGTGGGCCCTTCTGGCTCCGGGAAATCGACCTTGCTGCGCTGTATCAATGGCCTCGAGATGATCAGCGGAGGCGACCTAATTGTCGATCAGTTAAGCGTGAAGGGGGGGAACAAGGTGCTGCGCGAGATCCGCCAGGAGGCGGGCATGGTGTTTCAGCAGTTCAATCTCTTTCCGCAGATGACGGCTCTGGAAAATATCGCCTTTGGGCAGCGGCAGGTGCGCCATGTGGGGCGTCAGGAGGCTAAGCGTCATGCACGCGAGCTGCTGGATAAGGTGGGGTTGGCCGACAAGGAGGCGCATTACCCCCATGAGCTCTCTGGCGGCCAACAGCAGCGGGTAGCGATTGCCCGCTCACTGGCGATCAAGCCCAAGGTGATGCTGTTCGATGAGCCCACTTCGGCGCTGGATCCTGAGCTAAAGCAAGAGGTGCTCAACGTCATGCGGACGCTGGCCGACGAGCATATGACCATGGTGGTGGTAACTCATGAAATGTCCTTTGCCAAGCAGGTCGGTACGCGGCTCATCTTCATGGAGCACGGCAAGATTGCCGTGGATGGCAAGCCGGCCGAGGTGATCGATAGCCCACCTAATGACAGGATGAGGGATTTTCTACGCCATGTTTGACCACACTCCTCTGATCGGCTGGCAGCGGGCCAGCGGCGCCCCCCGGACCCTGGGCCGGGCGCTGGGCCGGGCGGGTCGCCGCGCGTTCCACGAGCGGCTGCTGCCGACCCCGCTATGGAAACGCCTCAACGACCCGGTGCATCAGCCGGCCATGGCTCGCATGGCCGCGAGCACTCAGCGCCACTTCCCTAGGATATGGGCTGAGATCGAGGGGCTTGCCGAGGGCCTGGGGCTGCCCGTCGAGCCTGTGTTTGCCTGGAACTGCCGCGGCGACCTGCTGGCTAGCGTGCCCGACGGCTGCACCACCCTGGTGGTGCCGGGAACCCGCTCTGTGATCGCCCACAATGAGGATGGCCTGCCGCAGCTTGCCGGCCACTGCTTCATGTTCGAGGGCGAGCCCGATCAGGGGCCGGGGTTTACCGCCTTCTGCTATCCGGGGTCCCTGCCAGGACACACCCTGGCATTCAACAACGCCGGCCTGGTGCAGGCGGTCAACAACCTGCGGCTGATCGGGCTGGCGCCGGACATTCCGCGGATGGTGCTGGGGCGCGCGGTGCTCGACCGGGTCGACGTGGAGTCGGCGCTGTCGCTGCTGCGCCGTCACCCCGGCAGCGGCGGCTTCCACTTTACCCTGGCGGATGCCGCCGGCGGTCCGGCTGTCAGCGTCGAGTTCGGCGGGGGCGAGGTGTCGGCGCAAGAGATCGTCAAGCCATGGGTCCATGCCAACCATGCCTTGCACCATGTTCGGGGGCTGGCGCACCAGATCGTTACCGATTCGTCCCGGGATCGCCAGATCCGAGGTGACAGGCTGATCGCGGAGGGAAACTGCGATCCGCTAACGGTGCTTCACGACCGGCAGGGGAGTGGGCTGCCTATCCTGCGCCAGGATCCGGACGATCCCGACCAAGAGAACACCTTGGCCACGGCGGTAATGCAACCGGGCCCGGATGGAGTAGCATGGCAAATTTATGATCGACCAGGAGCTGCGCCCCTCTATGCCGGACACCACCCGTGCCGCTCATCCACCCGAGACGGTTGACGCCCTACGTGAACTCTCCCTGCGCATCTCGCGGGGGGAGTCTGATCTGCGCCTTGGGCCCAAGGCGCAGGAGGCGCTGGCAAGGCTGGTCGAACTTAACGGTGATCAGGCCCTGCTGTCTATCTCCACGGCTGCTCGCCATCTGGGGGTCAACCCCTCCACCATCTCACGGCTAGCGCGCTCTTTGGGCTACGAGCGCTTTAGCGACCTGCAGAGTGTGCTGCTGAGTAGCACACTGTCTCACTCCGCATCCTTCTACCGGGATCACGCCAGCGCGGCGCTGCAGGCCGACCGGCAGTGCCTCAAGGCCCAAGCTGTCAGGCTCTGCACGGAGAACCAACAGAACATCGAGCGCTTCGGGCAGGGGCTCTCGCAGGTGGATCTCGAGGCCTTCGCCCAGGCGGTGGTGTCAGCGGATCGGGTTCGGCTTTATGGGGTGCGCCAGTTCCATGCCCTGTGTAGTTTCATCGCCTATGGCCTGGGCATGATTCGCGCCGATGTCGGGTTGCTCAACGACTACAGCAACGGCATCGCCGAAGGCCTCGCGGCGATGTCGCCAGGAGACGTGTTGGTGGCCGCTAGCTGCAAGCCCTACACGCGTCAGGTAGTCGATGTCTGTCGCCTCGCCCATGAGCACGGCGTGAAGACGTTGATCATTACCGACTATGCGAGCTCTCCGCTGGTGCGGCACTCGTGTGTCTCGATTCTGGTGCCCCATGAGACTAGCTTCATTTCCAATAGCATGGTCGCCTTCTTCGCCGCGGCTGAGTGCCTGATCAATGCTTGTGCCACTGTGGCCGGGGATGATGCCGCCACGGCGATCACTCGACGTGACCACTTCATTGAAGAACTGGGGATCGAGATGCCTTGAAGACATGTCGTCGGGCTCTCGATGGTGGTGTGGTGAACCCTTTCGTGGCGCCCTGTCGCTTTCAGGCGTCAGGAGAGGGGCAGCTGTCTCTATTGGGTGACTTTTTAAGTTGTTGTTATAAAGCTATTTTTTCGTGAGGCTCTAGGTAGGCGTCGCCATATGGCAACGAAATTCCCCCGATTTTCGTGCCTGGCGGGCCCGCTCCGGCCGTGCTCTGGCGTCAGTAGCGCCGGAGCTAGTTTTAAGTCATTGTTTTCAATGATAACACAAGGTTTCTGGCACGGTGTTGGCAGTACTCTAGGCGAGCAACGGAGACGATTCACTACGGCTCGAATCGTCTTCGGTCGCCAAGGGGGTCAGGCAATCACTGCCCTGTGCGTGTCGACCCGCGAAGCGACCAGCGTCTGCTCCTAGCGATGTGTGACTCAAGGTTGCGATGAGACGGGTACCGACTCGATCAAGGACGCGTACCTTCAGGGGCAAGGATGCCCTGGCATGGATGCCTCTCCCCCCTGCGGGGGGATCGAATTGCGCAGCATCGCCGCCGGCTCGGCCGGGGCGGTGGTGCCGAAGACGAAGCAGGGTGGTGTGCCGCAAGGCAGGCTGCCCGCATGGGGCCCCAGCCCCTGGCGGCAGATGGGGTCACATGGCTTCGGGGCCCTCGGGCCCATGGAAAGCGCGTTGCCGCACCGGTCAGGCGGTTTGCGCGGTTCGCTTTCCAGACCCTTCAGTTCCCTGCGTACTTGGGCCGGCTCTGCCGGCCCTTTTTTTTCCGTCCGGCAGCCGCGCGGGTGGCAGCGCAGGCAACATGGCGCCGCGATGGCCGGCAGAACTCTGGTATCCTGAAGGTCTAGAAGATGGCGGTATCCCCACTTTTTCTGCCACCCATCCTCCTGCAAAGAACGCTGGACATGACCATTCGTGTGACGCGTCGCTGGCGCCCCCGCTCGCTGTTTCAGCTTGTTCTGCTCGCCTTTCTGGTGGTGATGCTCCCGCTGGGCGTCTTGATGTTCCAGGCGGCCCAGGCCCTGTCGGAGCTCTCGCGGCTGGCGGACGTCAGCGCGCGCCAGGCGGTGGAGGAGACCCGCCGCGCTCGTACCCTGGGCATCCTGGCGCTGGAGCTCGAGCGCAGCGCCCGTCAGTATGCGGTGGTCGAGCAGGAGAGCCTGCTCGATATCTACGTCGAGCGCCTCAGGGAGTATCGCGACCTGCTCGCCGAGCAGCGCGAGCTGCTGGGTGAAGAGGACGATGTGGCCGTGCTGGCGCGTCAGCTGGAGCTGCTGGAGCGGCTGCCCGAGCTGCCTCGGGAGCTCTTCGAGCAGCAGCTGGTGATCTTCCCCGCCTTCGCCGAGCGTACCGAGTCGATGCGTCGCGCCACCAACCGCCATATCGATGCCCGCATCGAGGCGATCCGCGAGCGGGCCGAGACGGTACAGGCCCGCCTCTGGCTGCAGACCGCGGCGCTGGTCTCCGCCAGCCTGGTGCTGATGCTGCTCTTCTCCTGGCTGATCATTCGCCCGGTGCGCCAGCTGGAGCGGCGTATCCTGGGTATCGGCAGCGGTGCCCCCCGCAGTGCGGCGCGGCCGGTACAGGGGCCGGCAGAGCTGGTGCAGCTCGACGAGCGTCTCGACTGGCTGGCATCGCGGCTCGAGGAGCTCGAGGCCGAGAAGCAGCAGTTCCTGCGCCATATGTCCCATGAGCTCAAGACGCCGCTGGCCAGCGTTCGCGAGGGTGCAGCCCTGCTGGCCGACGGCGTGGCCGGTGAGCTGTCGCCCCCCCAGCGCGAGATCCTCGAACTGATCGATGCCAGCGGCGGCGAGCTGCAGCGGCTGATCGAGCAGCTGCTCGACTACAACCTGCTGCAGCATAACCGTCAGGTCACGCCCGAGCGGCTGGATGTCGCCACCGTGGTGCGGGAGGTGCTGGCCAAGCATCGCCTGGCGCTGGCCAACAAGGGCATGGCGGTCAGCAGCTTCGATGGCCCCCTGGAGTGGTCGCTGGACCACACCGCCACCTCGCGTCTCCTGGACAACCTGATCTCCAACGCCATCGCCTACGGTGAAGACGGTGGTGTGCTCGAGATCCGCGCTCGGCGGCGTGGAGACCGGCTGGAGGTGGAGGTGGCCAACAGCGGTGAGCCCATCGCCGAGGCCGATCGGCCGCGCCTGTTCGAGGCCTTCTACCAGGGGCAGGCGCGCCGCAAGGGGCCTCTCAAGGGGTCCGGCATCGGGCTCTCGGTGGCCGCGGACTGCGCGCGGATCCAGCAGGGGCAGCTCGAGCTGGTGGAGGATCCCCGGCTGGCCGTCTGTTTCCGCCTGACCCTCCCGGCAGGGCTCCACGCGAGCCTGCCCCTCATGCCCCTCAACCCCGAGCTCGCCCAGGAGGCGAGCCACCCTGCAAGGAACTGATGTCATGCGTTTTCGCCCCCTGCTCGCCTGCATGACCGCCCTCTGGCTGGCTGGCTGCGAGCTCCTGCCGGATGCTCCCTTCGGAGGGGGCGCCAGCCGCGATGCGGCCCCGGCGATCGACAGCGTGCCCAGCGTCTGCCCGGGCGGCATTCCCGACTTTGCCGATCCGGCCTGCCTGCTCGATGACTGGGTGGCCTTCGGCCTGGCCTCCCAGCGCGGCGATCGCGCCTGGCGTGACGCCATCCTGGCCCGGCTCGAGGGCAGCGCCAGCGAACGGCGCCTGGCGCGGGCCGTGGCCCTGAGCTGGGGCAATGAGCGCCAGTGGGACCAGGCCTCGGAGCTCTACAAGGCCGATCTGGCGTCGGCGCCGGTGGCGCTGCAGCCGCTGCTGCGCTACTGGCTCAACGAGCTGGAGGGCCGGCGCAGCATGGTGCGCCGCCTGGAGGGGGTCCGTGGCGAGCTGGCCGACGCCGAGGGTCGGCTCGCGGCGCTGGAGGAGGAGAAGGCCGCCCTAGCCGAGAAGCTCGAGGCGCTGACCGCCATCGAGCAGAGCATCAACCTGCGACAGCAGACCGACTGACAGGAGAACGACGTGAAGCACGTGACCCCCCTGCACCTGCAGGCCCGCGCCCAGGGCGCCCGTCAGGCCGGTGGAGCGGCGCCGGGTGCGCGCGGCCCTGGTGGTCGAGGTGCCGGCCCGCACATCCTGCTGGTGGATGACGACGTCAGCCTGCTCAAGCTGCTCGGCATGCGCCTGGAGAGCCGTGGCTTCCGCGTCACCACCGCCGAGAGCGGCCGCGATGCCCTCAAGGCCCTGGAGCTCAGCCGCCCCGACCTGGTGCTGACCGACCTGCGCATGGACGAGATGGATGGCCTGGCGCTCTTTCGCGAGGTGCAGCGACAGGTGCCGGGCCTGCCGGTGATCCTGCTCACCGCCCACGGCTCGATTCCGGATGCGGTGAGTGCCACCCGCGAGGGGGTGTTCAGCTTCCTCACCAAGCCGGTGGATCGGGAGGAGCTGTTCGCCGCCATCGACGAGGCCCTGGCCCAGGCGCCGGCCTCGGCCGCCGAGGGTGACGACGCCTGGCGCGCCGAGATCATCACCAGAAGCCCGGACATGGAGCGCCTCCTCGAGCAGGCGCGCATGGTGGCGGGCTCCGATGTCAGCGTGCTGGTGACCGGCCCCTCGGGGTCGGGCAAGGAGCTGATGGCGAGGGCCATCCATCGTGCCAGCCGGCGGGCCGACCGTCCCTTCGTGGCGATCAACTGCGGGGCCCTGCCGGAGCAGCTGCTGGAGAGCGAACTGTTCGGCCACGCCAAGGGCGCCTTTACCGGTGCCATCAGCGAGCACAACGGCCTGTTCCAGGCCGCCGATGGCGGCACCCTGTTTCTCGACGAGATCGGTGACATGCCGCTGGCGCTGCAGGTCAAGCTGCTGCGGGCCCTGCAGGAGCGCCAGGTCCGACCGCTGGGCTCGACCACCTCGATTCCCATCGATGTGCGGATCATCTCCGCCACTCATCGCGACCTGGATCGCGCCATGCGCGAAGGGGAGTTCCGCGAGGATCTCTACTACCGCCTCAACGTGGTCAACCTGCGCCTGCCGGCCCTCAAGGAGCGCGCCGAGGACGTGCCGCTCTTGGCCAAGCACCTGGTGGCCCAGGCCGCCGAGCGCCACAAGCCCTTCGTCAAGGGCTTCTCTCCGGAGGCCCTCAACCTGCTGGCCGCCAGCGCCTGGCCGGGCAACGTGCGCCAGCTGGTCAACGTGGTGGAGCAGTGCGTGGCCCTGACCAGCTCGGCGATGATCCCCGAGGCGCTGGTGGCCCAGGCCCTGGCCGCCGAGGAGAGCGCCCTGCCCACCTTCAACGATGCCCGGGCCGCCTTCGAGCGCAGCTACCTGATCAAGGTGCTCAAGATCACCGAAGGCAACGTGACCCAGGCCGCCCGCATCGCCGGGCGCAACCGCACCGACTTCTACAAGCTGCTGGGGCGCCATGACCTGGAGCCCGCCACCTTCAAGCCGGGTGGGCCATAACGCGACGCCCCCTGCCGGGGCAGGGGGCGTCGGGGTCACAGGCCGAGCCCGTGGCGGCTCTCGCTGCGCTTACTGGGGCAGCGGGGCCTTGCGCAGGTAGGGGAAGACCTTGTCGATCTTGCCGAACCTGGCCACCGCTTCCTCGTCGGAGAGCGACAGGGGCACGATGACGTCCTGACCCACGGTCCAGTCGGCGGGAGTGGCGATGCTCTGGCTGTTGGCGGTCTGCAGGGCATCCAGGGCGCGCAGCACCTCGGCGAAGTTACGGCCGACGTTCATCGGGTAGATCATGGCCAGCTTCAGCTGCTTGTCCGGGCCGATGATGAAGACCGAGCGCACGGTGGCGCTGTCTTCCGGCGTGGCGCCGTCCGGCAGGTAGGCGTCGGCGGGCAGCATGTCGAACAGCTTGGCGATCTTGAGGTCTTCATCGGCGATGATCGGGAAACCGACGTCGCAGTCGGCGTAGCTGGCGATATCCTTGATCCACGCCTTGTGCTCTTCCACGCCGTCGGTGGAGATGCCGATCACCTTGGTGCCGCGCTTCTTCCACTCCTCGCCCAGGCGGGCCACCGCGCCGAACTCGGTGGTGCAGACCGGGGTGAAGTCCTTGGGGTGGGAGAACAGGATGGCCCAGCTGTCGCCGATCCACTCGTGGAAGCGGATGGGGCCATCGCTGGTGTCGGCTTCGAAATCCGGGACAACGTCATTGATACGCAGTGACATGGTGTATCTCCTCTCTGCTGAGCGAATCGTGTGGCCAGGGGGGCACACGCTGAAACTCTGGCGCCTGGTGATGGAGACCCGCGTCTCGTCTCAGGCTTCGGGTACCATCCTATATATCGCCTTATGGAATATCCATATGCAAAAACCTATCAGGCCGATGGGCTTTCCGGCCGAGGCAGGTTGTCGCAGGCCCCTTGCTTCCTGACCTCGAGTTCGAGTCGCCCCTCGCCCAGCCGGGCGGTGAGCGTCTGGCCCGGAGCGGTATCGCCGGCGCGGCGCACCACCTGGCCTCGCTCATCCTCGAGAATCGCATAGCCGCGCCCCAGCACCGCCAGCGGGCTGACCGCCTGCAGCTCTCTCGCCAGGGCCGCCAGCCGCTGGCGCTGAGCGGCCAGACTCCTTGGCATGGCGGCATGCAGCCGCGCGGCGCTGCGGGAGAGCCGCTCCCGGCTCTCGGCAAGGCGCCGGGCCGGTGCCTGGGCCGACAGCCGCGTCGCCAGGTGACGCTGACGGCGGCGCTCACCCTCCAGGCAGGCCGCCAGGGCGCGGTGCAGCCGGGCCTGCAGCAGCGCCAGGGTGTCGCGGCGGCGGGCCAGCACCTCACCGGGGTGGCGCAGCCGCGCCTGCAGGTGGTCGAGCCGCTGCCCCTCCCGCTCCTGGCGGCTGCGAACGGCATTGGCCAGCCGCGTTTCCAGCGTGGCCAGGCGCTGGGCCAGCGCGCGCTGGTCGGGTACCAGCTGCTCGGCGGCGGCGGAGGGGGTGGGCGCCCGGGCATCGGCGGCGAAGTCGGCCAGGGTCACATCCACCTCATGGCCCACCGCCGACATCACCGGCAGCCTTGAGTGGAAGAGGGCCCGGGCCAGGTGCTCATCGTTGAAGGCCCAGAGGTCCTCCAGGCTGCCGCCGCCGCGGGTGATCAGGATGGCGTCCCGGGCGGGGTCCAGCGCGGCCTGACGGTTGAGCAGGCCCAGCGCCGAGATCATCGCCGGGGCGGCCTCGCGGCCCTGCACCGGCACCGGTATCAGGGTGACCCGGGCCAGGGGCCAGCGCGCCGCCAGCACCGCCAGCACGTCGCGGATCGCCGCCCCCGTGGGCGAGGTCAGCACCAGCAGATGACGAGGCGGGTGGGGCAGGGGGCGAGCGTTGGCGAATACGCCTTCGGCGGCGAGCCGTGCCTTGAGCGCCTCGAAGGCGGCCAGCAGGTCGCCCACCCCTGCCGCCTGCACGGCCTCGGCAATCAGCTGATAGTCGCCGCGGGGCTCGAAGATCGATAGCCGCCCGCGCACTCGCACCCGATCCCCGTCGCGCATCGGGGCGGCCACGAAGCGCGCGCGGGTGCGAAACAGCGCACAGCGCAGCTGGGCCTGGTCATCCTTGAGGGTGAAGTAGAGGTGGCCCGAGGTGGGGCGCGACACGCCGGAGAGTTCGCCTTCCACCCAGAGCTCGCCGACCCCCTGTTCCAGGGTCCGGCGGGCGCGGCGGTTCACTTCGCTGACGGAGAGGGCGTCGGGTGTGTCGTCCATGGAGCGGCTCGTGCTGAGAGAACGGCCCAGCCTACCATGCCGGCAGGGGCGGCGGGGCCCCGACGGAAGACGCCGGGCGCAGGGCCCGGCGTCGAGAATTGCCGATGGCTGGGGGCTTCAGTCGTCGGCGCCGACCGCGTCACGCGCCGCTTCCCAGGCGCGCTGGGCGTTCTCGCGGGTGGTCTCCCAGGCGCGCTCCGCGCCCTCCTGGGTGGTCTGCCAGGCGCTCTCGGCCCCCTCCTGAGTCTGCAGCCAGGCCTCCCGGGAGCGCTCGCGGGCTCGCTCCCACCAGTCGTCACTGTAGACAGGGTAGCCCTCGAGCTCCTCGGCGCTGGCCTCCAGCATGACGCGGTGCTCGGTGTCCCCGTCGTCATCGAAATGGGTCATCAGGGTGAACTGGCCCGACTCGACGATAAAGTCGCGGCCGCCCAGGCCCAGCACGCTGCCGCTCTCGATCACCAGGGCGGTGACCTGCATGGCTTCGTCGAAGAGGATATCTTCCACCTCGCCAACGCGCTCCTCGGGGTCGCTGGTCAGGTAGACGTCGGCATCGAGGATATCCTCGGCGGAGTAGAGGCCCTGGGGCTCGTAGGCCGGCTGGGCCTGGGCGCCGAGGGTGAGGCCGCCGGCCAGGGCGGCGATGGCAAGGGTCAGGGTGTGCTTCTTGCAGGACATCTTTCTCTCCTTGATCGTGTCGTTCAGCGTTCCTGCCCCGTTTCGGCGTGGCCCGGCCCGGGCGGCCCGGCTGCTGCGCCGGGCGGCGAGGGCGGCAGTCCATGTGCGCCACGCCGGTCAGGGGTACCCTTCACCCTAGATGAGACGCGGTAATTGTGGGTAATGAATCGTGTTTCTCTGTTCGTGCTGCCCCCGTCCGGTGACCTGCCTGGCCGCTGCCCCCGTGACGCGACCCGCCCCCGGCCGCTATAATGTCGGATTGACTTCACGTCCCCCTTCCCACCAGCTCACTGGGTGTTGCCGCTTATGCTCCGTATGGCTCAAGAAGCGCTTACGTTCGATGACGTATTGCTCGTTCCTGGCTACTCCGAGGTCCTGCCCAAGGACGTCAGCCTCCGGACCCGCCTGACCCGCGATCTCTTCCTCAATATTCCCCTGGTCTCCGCGGCCATGGACACCGTGACCGAGGCCCGCCTGGCCATCGCCATGGCCCAGGAAGGCGGCATCGGCATCATCCACAAGAACATGACCATCGCCCACCAGGCGTCCGAGGTGCGCAAGGTCAAGAAGCACGAAAGCGTGATCGTCAAGGATCCGGTCACCGTGGGGCCCAAGGCCAAGCTGGCCGACCTGCTGGCCATGGCCGAGGAGCACGGCTTCTCGGGCTTCCCGGTGGTGGAGGGCGAGGCCCTGGTGGGGCTGGTCACCGAGCGCGACATGCGCTTCCAGCCCAACCACGGCGACAGCGTCTCCGACATCATGACCCCCCGCGAGCGCCTGGTCACCGTGCCGGAAGGCACCAGCCTGGATATCATCAAGGGCAAGATGCAGGAGCACCGGGTGGAGAAGATGCTGATCGTCAACGATCAGTTCCAGCTGCGTGGCCTGGTCACCTTCAAGGACATCGAGAAGGCGCGCACCTTCCCCCACGCCGCCAAGGACGGTGACGGCCGTCTGCTGGTCGGCGCCGCCGTGGGTACCGGTCCCGAGACCCCGGACCGCGTCGCCGCCCTGGCCGAGGCCGGCGTGGACGTGATCATCGTCGATACCGCCCATGGCCATTCGAAGGGGGTGATCGACCGGGTGCGCTGGGTCAAGCAGACCTTCCCCCAGCTGCAGGTGATCGGCGGCAACATCGCCACCGCCGAGGCGGCAAAGGATCTGGCCGAGGCGGGCGCCGATGGCGTCAAGGTGGGCATCGGCCCCGGCTCCATCTGCACCACCCGGGTCGTCGCCGGCGTCGGCGTGCCGCAGATCACCGCGGTCTCCAACGTGGCTGCGGCGCTGGAGCCCTACGATATCCCGCTGATCGCCGACGGCGGCGTGCGCTTCTCCGGCGACCTGGCCAAGGCGATTGCCGCCGGCGCCAGCGCCGTGATGGTGGGCGGCCTGCTGGCCGGCACCGAGGAGGCCCCGGGCGAGGTCGAGCTGTTCCAGGGCCGTACCTACAAGGCCTACCGCGGCATGGGCTCCATGGGCGCCATGGCCCAGAGCCAGGGTAGCGCCGACCGCTACTTCCAGGACAAGGACGCCGGCGCCGAGAAGCTGGTGCCGGAAGGCATCGAGGGTCGCGTGCCCTACAAGGGGCTGATGAGCGCCATCGTTCACCAGATGATGGGCGGCCTGCGCGCCTCCATGGGCTACACCGGCTGCAACGACATCCAGGAGATGCGCACCAAGCCGCAGTTCGTCCAGATCACCGGGGCGGGCTTCGCCGAGTCCCACGTGCACGACGTGCAGATCACCAAGGAAGCCCCGAACTATCGGGCGGGCTGAGGACCAGACATGACCGACATTCACGCCCACAAGATCCTGATCCTGGACTTCGGCTCCCAGTACACTCAGCTGATCGCCCGCCGCGTGCGCGAGATCGGCGTCTACTCCGAGATCCGCGCCTTCGACATCACCGAGGCCGAGATCCGTGAGTACGCCCCCAACGGCATCATCCTGGCCGGCGGCCCCGAGTCGGTCACCGAGCTGGGCTCGCCCCGGGCGCCCCAGTGCGTGTTCGAGATGGGCCTGCCGGTGCTGGGCATCTGCTACGGCATGCAGACCATGGCCGAGCAGCTCGGCGGCGCCGTGGCGGGCTCCAACGTCCGCGAGTTCGGCTACGCCCAGATCCGCATCGACGAGCCCACCGCCCTGTTCCGCGATATCGCCGACCATATCGACCACGACACCGGCAAGAGCCTGCTCGACGTCTGGATGAGCCACGGCGACAAGGTGGCCCAGGTACCCGAGGCCTTCACCGTGACCGCCTCCACCCCGAGCTGCCCCATCGCCGCCATGGCCTGGGAGGAGAAGCGCTTCTACGGGGTGCAGTTCCACCCCGAGGTGACCCACACCCTGCAGGGTCAGCGCATCCTCGAGCACTTCGTGGTCGAGATCTGCCAGGCCGAGTGCAACTGGACACCGGCCCAGATCATCGAGGACCAGATCGAGCGCGTACGCGCCCAGGTGGGCGACCGGCACGTGCTGCTGGGCCTCTCCGGCGGCGTCGACTCCTCGGTGGTGGCGGCCCTGCTGCACAAGGCGATCGGCGACCAGCTCACCTGCGTCTTCGTCGACAACGGCCTGCTGCGCAAGGCCGAGGGCGACCAGGTCATGGAGACCTTCGCCAGGCACATGGGCGTCAAGGTGATCCGCGTCGACGCCGAGGAGCAGTTCCTCTCGCGCCTCGAGGGCGAGGCGGACCCCGAGGCCAAGCGCAAAATCATCGGCAACACCTTCATCGACGTCTTCGACGCCGAGGCGGCCAAGATCGAGGGCGTGGACTTCCTGGCCCAGGGCACCATCTACCCGGACGTGATCGAGTCCGCCGCCGCCAAGACCGGCAAGGCGCACGTGATCAAGTCCCACCACAACGTGGGCGGCCTGCCGGAGACCATGAAGCTCAAGCTGGTGGAGCCGCTGCGCGAGCTGTTCAAGGACGAGGTGCGCAAGCTCGGTCTCGAGCTCGGCCTGCCCTACGACATGGTCTACCGCCACCCCTTCCCGGGGCCGGGCCTGGGCGTGCGCATCCTCGGCGAGGTGAAGAAGGAGTACGCGGACATCCTGCGCGAGGCCGACGCCATCTTCATCGAGGAGCTGCACAAGGCGGACTGGTACCACAAGACCAGCCAGGCCTTCGCCGTCTTCCTGCCGGTGAAGTCCGTCGGCGTGGTGGGCGACGCCCGCCGCTACGAGTGGGTCATTGCCCTGCGCGCCGTGGAGACCATCGACTTCATGACCGCCCGCTGGGCCCACCTGCCCTACGAGCTTCTCGAAACGGTCTCCAACCGCATCATCAACGAGCTCTCCGGCGTCTCCCGCGTCACCTATGATGTGAGCAGCAAGCCGCCCGCGACCATCGAGTGGGAGTGAAAAGACGTCTTTCAGGGACTATCGGCAGCAATCGAGAGGGCGGCGTAACTTTATGATTTTTATGAATTTATGTCGCGTTACCTATCGGTGGCTATCGGCGGCAAGCAGAAATATCTGTCGGTAAAAGCGACGGTATCGCAAATCCCTCGAAGCAAGACTCTCCCAATTACCGTCATGGCTATTTTCAGCATGACGGTAAAACTACGCCCTGACTTCTTTTGATAACAAGGGCTTAGGGACATCATCAGGGCTCCTGCCCCTTGACGGTAACCAACCGCAAACCCAGGAGAGCCCCTGACATGCTGACTGATACAGCGCTACGCAAACTCAAGCCCAAAGCTGCCGCCTACAAGGTCGCCGACCGCGATGGTATGTACGTGACGGTGTCAAAAACCGGCACCATCACCTTCCGCTACGACTACCGTCTCAACGGCCGCCGCGAAACCCTCACCCTGGGCCGTTACGGGCCGGGTGGTATTTCCCTGGCTCTGGCGCGTGAGCGCCTGCTGGACGCTCGCAAAGTGGTTGCCGAGGGCCGTTCTCCCGCTCAGGAGAAGCAGCGGGAAAAACGCCGTCTGTCCCGTGCGAAGACCTTCGCCGAATTCACCGATGTGTGGATGGAAGCCTCTGGCATGGCCGACAGCACCAGAGCCATGCGCAAGCACATCGTGGATCGCGATATCCTGCCGGTCTTCAAGAACCGGCTGTTGGCGGAAATTACACCCGACGATCTCCGGGCGCTGTGCATGAAGGTGAAGAAGCGCGGGGCGCCGGCAACCGCCATCCATGTCCGCGATATCGTAAAACAGGTATACGCACATGCCATCATGCACGGCGAGAAGGTGGCCAACCCGGCCGACGAGGTGAGCCCTTCGTCCATCGCGACCTTTGCGCCGAAGGACCGTGCGCTGTCCCCCGCTGAAATCCGTCTGATGGTCCATGAGATGGAAACCATCCCTACATCGCCGACCATTCGCCTGGCGCTGCGCATGATTCTGTTGACCCTGGTGAGGAAAGGGGAGCTGCTCAAGGCGACCTGGGATGAAGTGGATTTTGAGACCGGGGTATGGAGCATTCCCAAGGAACGGATGAAGCGCCGTTTTCCCCACAATGTTTATTTGTCCCGGCAGGCACTGGACATCCTGGTCGCGCTGAAGACCTGCGCCGGTGGTTCCAAGTACCTGCTCCCGGCTCGTTATGACGGTGACCAGTGCATGTCCATGGGCACGCTGAATCGGGTGACTCTGAAGGTTTCGGAGCAGGCGCGGAAAAAGGGACTGCCGCTGGAACCCTTCACCGTTCACGATTTGCGCCGTACCGGCTCGACGCTGCTCAATGAAGTCGGCTTCAATCGTGGGTAACGTCCCGGGAAGAGGTGTAATTCAGACGGGAGGATGAGGTCACCATGGGCCTTCGATAAAGTTGCAAGTCGCCAAACACGCAACCAACCGAAGGAACCCCACGATGACCAACAAGAGCATGGCACTGACGGAGCTGCTTGAAAAGCGAGCGGTGGCACCGGACTTCCTGCGTGAGACGCTGGCCTTCATGCTCCAGGAGCTGATGGAGCACGAGGTGGCCGAGCTGTGCGGGGCCGATCGCCACGAGCGCTCCGAGGAGCGGGTCAACCGGCGCAATGGCTACCGGGAGCGGCCGTTGGAGACGCGTATGGGCCGAGTGGATCTCAAGGTCCCCAAGCTCCGCCAGGGCAGCTACTTCCCCGGCTTCCTCGAGCCGCGGCGGATGAGCGAGCAAGCGCTCACGGCGGTGGTGCAGGAGGCCTACGTGCAGGGCATCTCCACTCGTAAGGTCGACGAGCTGGTCCAGGCCATGGGGATGACCGGGATCTCCAAGTCGCAGGTCTCCCGACTGTGCGCCTCGATCGATGAGCGCGTCCAAAGCTTCCTGGAGCGGCCGCTGGAGGGGCACTGGCCCTACGTATGGCTCGACGCGACCTATATCAAGAGTCGAGAGCACGGCCCGGTAGCGAGCCAGGCGGTGGTGGTGGCCACGGTGGTGAATCAGGACGGCTACCGTGAGGTGCTGGGCCTCTCCGCAGGTCCGGCTGAGACGGAGGGCTTCTGGACGGCGTTCCTACGCTCGCTGGTGGCCCGGGGGCTGAAGGGCACTCGCCTGGTCATCTCCGACGCTCACGAGGGGCTGAAAAAGGCGATCGCGACGGTACTGACTGGGGCGGGCTGGCAACGCTGTCGAGTGCACTTCATGCGCAACGTGCTCTCGCAGGTCCCTAAGGCCCACCAGCCAGCGATCTCGGCGGCGGTGCGCACGGCCTTTGCCCAGCCGGATCAAGCCGCAGCGACGCGCCAGTGGCGGCAGGTGGCCGACAGCCTGCGTGAGCGTTTCGCCAAGGCGGCGGACTGCATGGATAGCGCCGAGGAGGACGTGCTGGCGTTCATGGCCTTCCCGAAAGATCACTGGCCGAAGTTGGCGTCCACGAACTGCTTGGAGCGGCTGAACAAGGAGATCAAACGGCGCAGCAACGTCGTCGGGATCTTCCCCAACAACGCGTCGGTGACGCGCCTGGTCGGAGCGGTACTGCTGGAGCAGAACGATGAATGGCAAGTCAGCCGCCGGTACCTGAGCCTGGAGAGCCTGGCCCCGGTGCTCAAGGAGCCGACTGAGGCAGGCGCCGAACAATTGATTCACGAGGAGGCGGCGTAACAGTCAGCGAAGGCCGCGGTGGCCTCACCCGCTGTTACACCACTTGACGGGACACTACCCAATCGTGATTGGATTGAGAAGGCCTTGGCACATGAAGATGGCCGCTCCTCGAGGGCGGTGTACAACAAGGCGGAGTACGCCGAGCAGCGTCGGCACATGCTGCAGGAGTGGGCGAATATGATCGATGCCTGGGCGGAAGGGAGCAGCTACGTTCCGTCCCTGATGCCGGAAAGCATGTCGGTGCCAGTATTGAAGGCATCGGTATGAGTATCGCTAATATGGCGATCATTGGCTTCCCGGTACCAGTACGGTGTGCTGGCACTGGTCGTTCTGTGAACCTGCGGGGTGGCCAGGGGGAGGCGCTTCATGACCCAAGGTTGTCACTTGACAACCTTGGGTGTCATTCCCATACTGGAGGTAAGGAATGACCCGTCCATCACACCCGAAGAAAGAGATTGAAGCGGCGATCAGGTATGCGGAAGAGGAAGGTTGGCGAGTCGAGGTGGGCGGTGCCCATGCCTGGGGCAAGATCTATTGCCCCTACAATGACGATGAATGCCGCTGCGGTGAGTTCTGTATCGCAAGTGTGTGGAGTACGCCGAGAAATCCCGGCAGCCACGCCCGGGCGCTTCGCAGGGTGGTGGACAAATGTTCCACCCACAAGCGCCGGAGCGCGACGGAACCGGAGGATTGAGCCATGGAATACATCTTTACGCTGAAGTACCAGTTGGCTGACCGCGACAGCGACTTGGATGCGCTGGTGGAGCGCCTGGGCGCTGCCGGTTGTGATGACGCTCTGGTGGGCGTGGGGCAGCCGGGTCGCCTGGCGCTGGAATTCTCCCGTGAGTCGGACAGCGCGGAGGAGGCGGTTCGCACCGCTCTGGCCGATGTCAAAAGCGCGGTCCCTGCCGCGCGCCTGATCGAGGCCTCGCCAGACCTTGTTGGTTTGACCGATGTGGCGGACGTCGTGGGCGTTTCCCGACAGGCAATGCGGAAATTGATGCTTGCCCACCGAGCGACGTTTCCCGTGCCGGTTCACGAAGGTAGCGCCTCGATCTGGCATCTCGCAGAAGTGCTTGACTGGCTCAAGGCGCGAGGGGGATACCAAATAGATGTTGGCGTGCTGGAAGCGGCGAAAGTGGCGTTGCAAGTGAATATCACCAAGGAGGCCATTCGTCATCCGGTGCGTGACCACGTAAAGATGGAACTGCTGACCGCATAGTCAGCCGCTCAGTCGTTGCGATCGCGGACCGGACGGGTGATACGTTGCTTCACGTCTGGTCCCGGAGAGGGGGTTGCCTTTCCTGATCGGGATTGTCGCTTTCTCTCCTCAATCCAGGCCTCCACTTCCTCCAGGTCCCACACCACACAGCGAGATGTCAGGTTGAAGCGGCGCGGGAATTCGCCACGGCGTTCCAGATCGTAGATCGTTGTTTCGGCCAAGGGCACGATCTGGCGCAGTTCCTGTCGGCGGATCGTCCTGCGAAAGGGGAGTGGGGGGCTCTCCACATATTGAGGTAATTCCTCGTACTCTGGTGTTCCTGGTATTGGCAGGGGCTGGCGTAGCTGGGATTCCATGTATGACTCCAATGCTGTGCTCAAGGCGATTTGGGGCGATGGAGTTATGGTGGCTATTGAAGGCAATTGGGCCAACCTGCTGGGGCGAGTCACAGCTAGGGAAGGCGGTAATGGCTGGGTGGCTATGGCCAATCTTCTGAACTTTGACGAACCGGACGTTAACGTGCGGCGGACCAGGGACATCGCCGTACACAACCGCGATGTAGAAAAGCAGCCCGCACTGAATAAGGCCCTGACGTCCTATCAGGCAAGGTATGCAGCGCTCACCAAATTCCAGAAGGCCGCAACTGCATGAACGGTGGCCATTGCACTTGGACATTGAAGATCATGCCCGTATCGGGTATAGTTTTGAGGTCGAGATGACGCGCATCCTCAAGCGAAAGGACTTCGCACGGTGGCAGGCGGGCGTGTTATTGGAGGTGCATTGTGAGCAAGATCATTGAATCCCTGCGTGGCGACTTGGCTGCGCTCCACGGCGCGGGAGCGATCAGCAAGGTGACGATGCGCGAGTTCGACTCGATCTGCCCGCCGCCGGTGCGGGAGTTCAGTGCTGCCGACATCAAGCACCTGCGCGAAAGGTTGAAGTTCAGCCAGCCGGTGTTCGCCCTCCACCTGCACACCACCGCTTCTACTGTGCGAAAGTGGGAACAAGGCGAAACCCATCCCACGGGACCTGCGCTCAAGCTGCTTAACGTCATCGCCGACAAGGGATTGCAGGCAATTATTTGATCAAGGCAAACAGATCAGCGATTCCTACCACAGCGGCCGAAAACATAGTTACGAACTTCAAACCATGTAAAAAAATAATGGAGGTGACAGATGGCAGAGAAAAGGAACGTATTCATCAGCCATGTCCATAAGGACGATCACGGACTCCAGAAACTGAAGGATCTGTTGGCTCCAAAAGGGATTGAGGCCAGAGATTCCTCCATCCATACAGGGAAGTTCAACAATGCTACCGATGAGCACTACATAAAGACGCAGATCCTTGCTCCGGCCATCAACTGGGCTGGAGTGTTCATTTGCTACGTTTCCCCCCAGACCAAGAATAGCGATTGGGTGAACTGGGAAATCGAATATGCGGCCAAACAGGGCAAGCGCATTGTTGGTGTTTGGGAGCATGGCGAGAAGGAATGCGACCTTCCAGAGGCACTGAAAGAATATGCCGACGCCTTGGTTGGGTGGAACGGCGATGCAATCATTGACGCGATCAACGGGAAGGACTCGTGGGAAAAGCCAGACGGCGGTGCCTGCGACCCGGTTCCACTCAAGCGGCACCCCTGCTGATGGCTCGCATTCACTCCTATGTGGTGCGATACGACAGCGGTTTCGCACCCAATCCTTTCTATGGCTACTGCACGCTTGCGACTTGCAAACCCAATATCCGCCGATCCGCTGACATCGGTGATTGGGTGGTTGGCAGTGGCAGCAATGATAAAACTGTCCGACGTGGTGGGCATCTCGTGTACGCGATGCGCGTCACCGAGGCGATGACATTTGACGAATATGGCGCAGATCCACGGTTTGAATGCAAGAAGCCGTACCGCAATGGGAGTCGGAAGCAAAGTTGCGGGGACAACATCTATTTCAGGGCTGCGCCTGGAATCGCCTGGCAGCAGCGAGACTCATTTCACTCCCGCCCCAACGGCACGCTCAACCCGGACCATGTCATCCGTGATACAGGTGTCAATAGGGTTCTGATCAGCAATGACTTCGTGTATTTCGGGGGCGAGGGCCCGAAGTTTCCCAAGGGACTGAAAGACCAGCAAAATCGCCCTCTATGCAAAACGGGAATAGGCCTAACCACTTTTGACGATGCGCAACTGATTGAGAACCTTGAGCAATGGGTTCGCAGCTTTAATCTGAGCGGCTATCAGGGCGCTCCATTCGAATGGCTGACTCTTCGAAGGTGACCGATGAAAAAGGAAGGCTCCCTCTTGCTCTCGGATTACGCTGCGGAAATAGCAGCCACAGACGTACTCAATCCAAATGACTTCAATCCGGTCCTCCAAGGTCTATACGGAGAAGTCGGCGGAATAATGGCTACGGCCAAGAAAAGTGTTCGAGAGAGAACGGCTTACTCGGGGTTCAAAAAGGCAGCAGAAGAAGAGTTTGGCGACACCCTCTGGTACTTGGCCGCGATCTGCAGACGCCTGCAGATTCCTCTTGAAGAGATCTTCGCGGAAGCTGCGAATCATGGGAACTTCAAGAATGTGGGCGCTGCAAGTGACATTACTAAAGGTGCGTTGGCCTATATCGCTGTGCCTGTCGCCTCGACTGCTTCGTTGGATGCCACATTAGTCCGATTGGGGCAGTCAGCGGCGGCCATGCTGGGAAGCGCGCCTGCACGTGCAGATTTGATTGCTTTCGCACGGGCCTATCTGGATGCAATCCACGCGGCCGAACTTGCGTTTTCGGAGGTGGCTCGCGGCAATCTCCGGAAAGCTCGCGGCGCGTTCTTGGAGCCGCAGGCGGATGATTTGGCCGGCCTTGATTTCGACAGTACGTTTGGAGTTGAGGAACAGCTACCCCGGGAATTCAAAATCCGAGTCAATCAACGAGGTAGTGGAAAGAGTTATCTCCAGTGGAAGGGTGTATTCGTTGGAGACCCTCTGACCGACAATATCGCCGACCGCGATGGCTACCGGTTCCATGATGTCTTCCATTTCGCCTATGTAGCCATCTTGCATTGGTCGCCAGTGATACGGGCACTGATCAAGCACAAGCGAAAGAGCAATCCGAAATACGATGAAGAGCAGGACAGTGGCCGGGCCATCGTCGTTGAGGAAGGACTTACAGCCTGGATTTTCTCCAGAGCCAAAGAATTGAATTTCTTCGAGGACCAGGAAAAAGTTTCACTTGGGATTCTCAAGACCATTGGCGAGTTCGTGAGTGGTTACGAGGTGGAGAAATGCCCGCTAAAGCTCTGGGAGAAGGCAATCCTTGACGGCTATGCTGTCTTCCGCCAGCTCAAGGCAAATCAAGGTGGCTGGATCATTGGAAACCGAGAACAACGCACCATCAAATACATGCCACTTGAGTCTGAAAAATGAAGATCCACCCGTTCGTTGATGCAGTTGCTTCGCTACAGTTCGAAAACTGCTTCAATCCGTATTCGGATCGTTGTGAAATCCATGATCGACGCGATGCACCACGTCGCCGTGCCGCTGCACTGTCCGCTATGTTGCGTCGTGCAACCGAGGAGCCCGTAGACGCGATATGGATCGGACGAGACCTCGGATACCGCGGAGGGCGCCGTACGGGGTTAGCCCTGACCGACGACGTTCATATAAGCCAGCACGCTAGGCGTTGGAATCTCGATCAGGTCGCCGAGCGGCCGACGATAGGTAGTGCTGTAGCCGAACGAACCGCCGCGGTCATATGGGGCATGCTGGAACACATTGATGCCCGCATCTTCCTCTGGAATGTCTTCCCTCTTCATCCGCATGAATCAGGAGATCCGTTCACCAACCGGCAGCACAACGCGCGCGAGAGGCGAGCCGGCGAAGAATTGCTCCAACAGCTTATTGTCTTGCTACGCCCCTCTCGTATCGTCGCCATCGGTAACGATGCCGCCGCTGCGGCTCATCGCATCATAGATTCCGTGCCCGTGATTTGCGTGAGGCATCCTAGCTACGGAGGACAGACCCAGTTCCAGAAGCAAATCACAGAGCTCTATGGACACCCCATGAGCACTGGGTCGTTGTTTTGACGAGAGGCTTGGCTTCTTATCGAGCAGCGATCGCCGCTTCAATCCAGACCGACAGGTTGTCACTGATGTGGTTATAGGCCGCGCTGCTCGTGGTCCCCGGTGGATCGTACATGCGGACGACGGTGGATAGCTTTCTACCGTCGTTCAAGGTAAATGCGTCAAACGGATTGGCCCCGGTAACTGATGGTTGTTGGTTGTGGTCCAGCAACTTATGGACTCGTATCCCCAAGAGCCCCTTGCCACTATTCCATGACTGCTCAATCTCATATCGAATCCAGGGGCGATTCGCCGTTTCGGCTCCGATAAGAACAATTGTGCATGTCCGCCCGTGCAGTTGATCGTCAATCCAGCGCTTGATTGCGGCCTCGCCGCCTCGCTTTACCTCTTCCCATTTGTTATCGCTTGCTGGCTGGTTGCCCTCCACAACACCAATATTCCGTATCTTGGAGGCGCGCCAACTATCGCGTTGATAGTGAAAGCTATAGAAGACTTTCCGTGGCATGGCGAATCCTTTTGTTGGCTAGTAAGAATCGGCAGAGGAGAATCAGCCCGCTGCACCATGAATGTTTAATTCGAGGTGTGTGTGAAAAAGTTGCGCAAAGTCCACATCGCCAAGATCTGCATCGGTGAAATAGCCTTTGTCCTTAGCTAGGTTCAAAGCCGCCCCACCTGGCGACGGTACGGGCAGAACCTTGGCGGCCGGATGGAATTGTCTGAAGAGTTCATGCTCGGCTTCCACTCCTTCCATGCCACCGATGAAAACAGCGGCAACGAGATCATCGCGCGACAGCATTCTTTCCCGCATTAATAGCAGGCTCGCATCTCTGTCATCGGGAACTGCGTCGGTGAAGACAACATTGTGAAAGTGTTCGTTTTCATCCGGGTAACGATCCTCGAAGAACCTGCTCTGATACAGAACCACGGCCCGAGAATAATCGACACCCAAATCCTCACAAATGCTCCAGATCATGGGAGTGATAGCGGGATGGCCTCCCCACACGATCTTGTGCTGACGGATGACGGCGATGACCAACTCCCTCACAGCGCACTGAATGAGGAATGGATTGGCAGTCTCGTGATACGAGCCGCGGCCCACTAGCGGGACACTGGCTGAAAGGAAGATTGCGCTCACGATTCAGGCCTCCCAGTCCGCAAATTGCCAGCCAGCCTCGCTGGCTTTGACCCATCGCGCAGAGTGGATATGCTGGCCCAGCCAATCCAAATGCCCCAGCCATCGGGGATGCAAGCCAACATGATCATAAACGACGGCAACCGATTGATCCGGCGAATTGGTGGATGCGTCATGCAGGGTTGTCGATGTGGGAACACCGACCGTTGGATAGACGACCACACTCCGTCCATCGGGTAGCTGGACATAAACTGCCTTATTGGCGCCTACTCCGACGATTTGGCCGCCGATCGTTTGAATAGCGTTGCGCAAGTTGCTTACCAGATTGACAGAACGAACTGCATGGCTCTGGCTGCGAACTTCCTCAAGCTGCAGGCAGATGCGGTCCACTGCACCATCTGCGAGGCGCCCCGTGGCCGGATCGACTTCCTCGGGCAACAGTTCTGCCCGGCTGGCTGTTGCCGTGCGAGCAGAAGGCGTGGCGTCTGGCCAGCCGACCCTCAAGACGCTGATGCCCTTCGCCAGAGCACGTCCGAACTCTGCGCTTGTCCAGCGGCTTTCAAAGTAAGCTGGCGTGTCAAGCATCACAAGAACGTCGGAATCGCAAAGGCGATGCCAGAGCATTGTCTGAAAATCTTCCGCGGGTGGAATCCCATGCGTATCGAGAAACACATCGAATAGTCGAGCGGATAAGGCATCGAAGAGTTGCAAGGCTGCCTCACGGGCTTCGCCTCGGCGGTAGCTTACAAATACTCGGCGCTGGCGAGGTAATAACCCTACACACTCAAGTAAAGCGGTCGCGACACGCTGTGGCCCGTTGGCGGCATAGGCTAAGCAGTTGAGAGGTCGCAGTAATTCAGGAATCTCTGCGTCAATTCGATTGACGTCGGATGCTATCGGCAGTAACGGGATGCCTCGCTCCAGCAACTTCGCCACGTTGGCGAGGGGGGGATTCTCGCCCCCGAAAAACACCGCAGCGGATGAGCGCTGTTGGTCGGGGTTAAACTCTTCCGGGCGCACCTCCCATCCAACTTCATGCCCTAGTCGCAAGTTGAACATGCCTACGGCAGTTTCGACGATTTCTTCAAGCTCAGAAAGCTGGGTATCGGTTGGCGAACCAAGTACTGCAAGTTGATAGAGGGCGGTCATGTTCTTCCTTGTGATTTCAGCAGCAACCGTGGTTGTCGAAGTGCGAGCCTGTCTGAACGAAGAAGCAGTATATCGGCAGCAACCCCATTATTTTAAATCGTTACAGCCTTGTTTGTATTTCCCGACAGACGATCTTGCGGAAGAGCGCTCCTGCCAGCAATTCACCGTCGGTTCTGCAATCACCGCTGTGGGTCGGCCTGCCATTTCAGTCTTTAGATTCCTGGATGCTGCCGTCCTTCAGGCCGATGCACGGCACTGACCACAATCAGGTTTAAAGATAGCTGATCGGGGCATCCCCGGCCAGGCAGTCATGGCCGGTCGCGCTGTCGTGCTTTGCATCGAGCCGCCGTTGGCGTCTCGCCCTTCGGCTTCCATCGCTGACGCCTCCGGCCCTAGTGGGCCTGCGCGCTCCGCATGCCAAAGACGGGGCCGTGGGTGTGGGGAGGGCGGTCTTGCTGTTCCCTTCACCGTATCACGGCGTTCTCGCCGTCAAGGGCTGCGCGTGCCTTGCACGCTTGCGGCCACAGCCGTCCATGACCCTGTGACAGCTTGCGCTGCGCCGTGCTGGCCACGGTTCCGGGCAATTCCGCCCGAGTAACCGGAGCACGATCATGATGCAATTGTCTTTTTCCTCGCTCGATTCCTCTCTGCTGGTGCGTGACGCTCAGGGGCGTTACCTGCCGGCGTCGGTGGAGCAAATTCTTGATGCCGCGCGCCAGGTCATCGACCAGAAAATGCAGCGGGGCATGTCCTTCACCTCACCGACTATCGTCAAAGAGTACCTGTGCGCCAAGCTGGCTGGCTTCGAGCACGAAGTCTTCGCGGTGCTGTTCCTCGATTCGCAGCATCGCCTGCTCGAGTACGCCGAGATGTTCCGGGGTACCATCGACAGTGCTTCAGTGTATCCGCGAGAAGTGGTCAAGGAGGCGCTGCGGCTCAATGCGGCGGCGGTGATCTTCTCGCACAACCATCCCAGCGGCAATCCTGAGCCGAGCCGTGCCGATGAAGCCATCACCAATCGACTCAAGGATGCTCTGGCGCTGGTGGATGTGCGCACGCTGGATCATGTTGTTGTCGCCGGTAGCGACACCACTTCCTTTGCCGAACGTGGCCTGATTTGACCCGGGGGGCTTAGGCCCCTTTTTTGCTGCGCCCTCGGTCGTGACTACCTGAGTTAGCTGCCGATGATTGCAGCCAGTGCAGCTTTACCCAACGCCTTAACCGAGTCGAATGTCAATTCAATTCCTTTGTCCTTCGCCGTGGCCTTGATACGCTCCCATACGGCTTTGCTTCGAATCGTGTCCAACAGGTCATGACCAGCCCACGTTAACCCTTGTGCGTGGATGGCATCGCCATCCATATCACTTGCATCACTGCCTTCAATAAATCCAGCCTTCCATAGAAGAATGCCATGCGCATCTTTCTCAGGCTCGTCGCTCTCGTTGGCTGGACCGTACTCAATGCTCTGAAACTGAGCGCTGTCCAGCGCTTCGACTTCGATCAAGACGTCACGGATAATATCCCAGTCTCTTTTCATGTTGTCTCTATGTTGCCCTGTGGGCGTGGCTACTGGCCTTCCTTTAACGCAAGCAGGCGCTTTTTCAGCGGGGCCGCCTTACCTGGATGAAACCGCTCCAGATGCAACACCCGCCCCATCGCTTGAGCATAGGGGCCTCGTTCAAACGAAAGCACCTCTCCATTCTCTATGCGCTGCTCTATGTCATGTACGGCAGCACGAGTTTTGCGGTATACGGCTTTCCCCAGACCAGGCTTGGCGTTGATGGAAAGCTTTGTGACTTCCATTCGAGTGCCGGATGTAGAAATCTCATGTTTGGCCCGCTTGGGCTGATATCCATGTTTGAGCAACATACCGTATATTTGCCGCACTACTTCCGATTTTTCCGGATTAGTCAGGAACGCTTTTGATGACACAGCAATGTTGTTAATGGCCAAGTAAATTGACCCAGTACCGGCCAACGCTTTTGACCCACCCCCGAGGTGGCAGCGCTGCCACCATCCACCTACCGTGTCGGCTCAGCCAAGGGTCGGGACGGAGATGTGAAGGACTGGGGAATGATTCACAAGATCAAAGCGTTACACGATGAAGGACAAGGCCTGTCGATCCGTGCCATCGGCCAGGAGCTGGGCATCTCCCGCAACACCGTCCGCAAGTACCTCCGCCAGGACGAGGCCACCATCGAGGCGGCGCAGTCGAACCGCGAGCGCGAGAAGAAGCTCGACGCCCACCGCGACTACATCGTCTACCTGCTGCGCACCTTTCCCCGGCTGAGCAGCGTCAAGGTGGCCCGCAAGCTGCGCGAGAAGGTCGGCGAGCTGGCGGTCTCGGAGCGCACCCTGCGGCGCTACGTACAGCAGGTAAAAAGCACGGTGGCCAGCCGGCAGCGGCGCTACTATGAGCCGGTGCTCGATATGGTCCCCGGCGTACAGTGCCAGGTGGATCCGGGCGAACTGCGCGAAGTGATGATCGGCGGAGAGTCGCGCCCCCTGTACTTCGTGGTGTTCGTGCTCTCCTACTCGCGCCTGACCTATGTCGGCGTCAGCCTGTCGCCGCTCGATACCGTCACTTTCATCCGTCTGCACGACGAGGCCTTCCGCTACTTCGGCGGCCTGCCGGAGGAGTGCGTCTACGACCAGACCAAGATGGTGGTGATCAGCGAGCAGTTCCGCGAGCTGGAGGTGAACCAGCGCTTCCATGAGTACGCCACCACCGCCGGCTTCCGGATCCGCGCCTGCTGCGGCTACGACCCGGAGAGCAAGGGCAAGGTCGAGGCCGGGGTGAAGTACGCCAAGCAGGATGCCTTCTATGGCGAGGTGTTCCGCGACGAGGCCGACCTGCGCGCTTACGTGCGCCAGTGGCTCGACGAGGTCGCCAACGTGCGCACTCACGGCACCACCGGCCAGCAGCCGTGGACCCACTTCGACGCCGAGGAGCGGCGCCACCTGCGCCCCTACCTGACCCCAGCCTGCGTGGGCCGCGATGCCGACGGCCTGGCCCCGCGCCGAGTCGACAAGACCGGGCTGATCGCCTGGAAGGCCAACAAGTACTCGGTGCCGATGCCCTACCAGCAGGGCCGAGTCGGGGTCCGGGAAGCGGAAAACCGCCTGGCGATCCACGACTTGGAGAGTGGCGATGAGATCGCCACCCATGCCCTTCACCTGGGCAAGGGCCGCACGCTGCGCAACGAGAACCACTACCGCGATCTCCGCCAGCAGGAGACCGATCTGGAGCAGGCTATCGCCCGCCACCTCGGCGAGTCGCTGGGCCGGCAACTCTGTGACAAGCTGCGCCATAGCGTACCGCATCACTACAAGGACCAGCTGCGTGGCGCCAGGCAGGTGCTGGAGGCCGAGCCTCAGCTGGATCTGGCGCTAATCGCTGACTGGGTCACCCGGGAGCGCCTCACCGCCGGTGGCCTCAAGGAACGGCTGGCGGCGGCCCGACTCGCCACGGCGAGAGGCCGGGATCACGACGGTGACGCCCCCGCCGGACCTCACACGACGCCGGCTGAGCTGGCTCAGTACGCCCGACTTGGCCACTCCAGCGGCCAGCAGGAGGTGACCCATGGGGCAGCTTGAGCTGACCGCCGGGCGCTACCGCAGCCTGCGGCTGGGCGCCATCGCCGGCGGCCTCACCGAGCTGCTGGCCCAGGCCGAGGCCAACGAGGTCTCCTACCTGGCCTTCGCCGACATGCTGGTCGAGCACGAGCGCCAGACCCGCGAGGCAAAGCGTATCGACCTCTACCGGCGCCAGGCCGGATTCCCCAGCGACAAGCGGCTGGAGGGGTTCGACTATCGGCACCAGACCACCATCACCAAGCGCCAGATTAACGCCCTGCTGGACTTCGCCTTCCTCGACAACCGCGAGAACCTGGTATTTATCGGCCCGCCGGGGGTGGGCAAGACCCATCTGAGCATCGGTATCGGGCAGAAGGCCATCGAGGCCGGCTACCGGGTGCTGTTCCGCAATGCCTTGGACCTGGTCGAGGAACTGGAGCTGGCGGAAATGAAGGGCGAGCTGAAGAAGACGCTGCACAAGCTCGCCAAGGTCGACGCCCTGGTGATCGATGAGTTGGGCTACCTGCCGATGAGCCGGCAGGCGCGCTACGCGCTGTTCCAGCTGATCAACCGGTTCTACGAGCACCGGTCACTGATCATCACCACCAACAAGGACTTCACCAGCTGGGGGGAGTTCTTCCACGACGACAACGTGGCGGTGCCGATTGTCGACCGGATCATCCACCACTCGCACCTCTACCTGCTCGGCGGGGAGAGCTACCGGCTGAAGCAGAAGACGCTCAGCTGACGATCACGGGTGGGTCAATTTTGTTGACCGCTGGTGGGTCAGTTCTGATGGCCATTGACAAATGTCATCGACGTAGCGGGAGTAGATAAGTCCTTGAGATGCGAATCTCGCATGTAGCGCTGGTTCGTCCTGCCAAAATACGAGATTCGCCAGGAACGAGCTGGTGATGGCACCTTGTGGCAACTCACCTTGCCGAGTGGTTAGTTGAGTCAGACATTGCGACACATCTTGACTGAAACCGAAGAGTCCACGCCAAATATTGAATACGCGCTCTGCGGAGGTAGAGGGGAAGAATCCGCTGATGTCTTCGTTGATGACAATCCTGGCGTTAGTATGAAGTGCGGCGTTTACTTTGTAGTCGCAGCCTTTGACGCTTCCAGTCAAATAGGGTGGGTAGTCCACATGATCTAGGATCTGGCTTTTGATCCTTCGGTGGACTTCCTTCAGCGGTGCCAGGGCATCATAGGTGTTGCGGATGCTGCCATCCGGCTTGGTAATGGACTTTGCGATGCGGTATAGACCGTCGGCTCGCTGGGCAAGTGATAGCAGTTCATCGACAGACATACCCAATGGCAAGTGCAGAGCATTCAGTGTGCCGATACGACGTTGGTTATATGAGGGTGCGTTGGTTGTTGGTGGGCTCATTGAGCAATTCCAGGGCAGTACGTGCAAGTTCCCCTTGCAGCGACTTGTCAATGCCATCCAGGTCGCCACCTTCCGCTCCCAGGAAAAAGAGGATACCCACAGGCACGCGCAATGCGTGTGCGATCTTGGTCATGGTGGAAAGCGTTGGGTCACGTTTGTTGTTTTCCAGCATGGATAGGTAGGAAACAGAGCACTCCGCCTGACGTGCAAGATCAGCCTGGGAGACTCCCCGCCGAGTGCGGCACAGCTTGATTGCTTGTCCAAGGTTCATGAGTTACTCCGATAAATCAAATATTGGGCTTGCTGCGTCTTGGCTCACTCTCATCACTTCATCCAGTCAGTGAGATTACTCACTGCGCGGATGACGATGTCGGTGATGCGCAGAGCCCGGAACACGAGTTCACCGCGTTCAAGCTCCCGCCTTTCCGAACCTTCAAGCATGCTGCGTAGTTGCTGCAACACATCATCCAGTTCTGCCAGAGCGCCAGCATCGAGTTGGCTGTAATGCGCATCGCGCAGCTTTTGCAGCGTTGCGATGGTGTTCTTCAAAGCTTCGTACTTCATTGGAGTGCTCCTTGTAAACTCGGCAAAACGCCGAAGCCCCGTAACAAGGCGATTGGCCGAAAGGAGCCAACTCGATGCGCAAGCCCAACACCAGTCTTCGCGGCTTTGAAGCCCCGTCCCTGCAACCATCTGGTGCGGCTCACAATCAGCAGATCGCACGGCTAATCGGGAACACACGGGCGGCTAGAGGGCCGAGCTTCGCGGCTGACCGATGCTGCTGGCCTGCCTCGCCTCAAAATCTCCAACACTGGATGAAGGAGCGGCCTGAATCGCTTCAGGCAATACACGCTGACCTTTCGCTTTTACGGTAAGAGCACCACTTCAAAGAACAAATACCTAGGCGGTTCGCCTAGCCAACATCATTACAGCACAATCAGCGGCAAGCGTCAACAAAAAGTCACTGACAGTGAATTTTGTGCTTTACCCGTGAGTGTTCAGCACAAGAAGCTCTTGAGCGGGCCTCTCTCTAAGTGAACCTTGACGCCTAGTGCATCCCGGCGTACCGCCGTCGGGCTCGCGGGCTGCGCCCCGTGCTTCGTGCCGAATCACGGCCGTCCGGCCTTGATCCCTGATGCCTCCGCCCTTGCGGGCCTGCGCGCTACGCTTGCCTGTCCGTGCCTGCGATAGAGGTAGAGGGGCGGTCTTGCTGTTCCCTTCACCGTATCACGGCGTTCTCGCCGTCAAGGGCTGCGCGCGCAATGCGTGCTGGCGTCCTGGCGGCCGTCTGCGACCCCTGACTGCTTGCGCTGCGCCGTGCTGGCGCCGGTTCCGGGCAATTCCGCCCGAGTAACTGGAGATCGTCATCATGAACGACAAATCGCATGTTTCGCTGGAGCGCCGTGTCTGCTTGGTCTGCGGCACCCACTTCGATACTGGCAGCATCCTGCTCGACAAGCGCCTGCGCGCGAGCATGGAGCGCTACACAACGACGGGCTTGGGCCTGTGCGCCGAACACCAGCGGCTTTTCGACGACGGTTTCGTTGCACTGGTCGAATGCGATCCTGAGCGCAGCGGCTCGCCAGCGGCCGATGGCCGCTTGAAGCCTGAACAGGCGTACTGCACGGGTCGCCTAGCACACTTGAAACGAGAGCTATTCTCCAAGGTGTTCAATGCGCCGATCGCGGTCGATCTGCCGTGCGTCTTCGTTGAGCCTGGCGTGATCGAGAAGCTGCAGGCGATGTGTGCGCACTGACCGTACGGCAACCATCCGGCGCGTCGCCCTGCGGGGCGATGCGCCTTTTTTCTGTTGCGCCTGTTACCTGATGTCCTCGCACCCACCTGCGTCGCAGTGAGGCCTCCATGGTAACTATTACGTCTAGGGTAAGAGGTTGCTTGTCCGGTAGCGCAGCTTCAGCGGAAATGCCGATCAAACAGGATGGAATGGCAACGCATCGCCAAGCAGCCGTAGAACCAGATGGTCACTCCCAGGCCACCAAGAAACGTAAAAACCGCAGCTCCAATCCAGGTCAACCCGGTTTGATTCGTCGTGGTAACCAAATCAGGCAAAACATGAGTAACCGCCATTGCCCAGTACCCAGCAATCAAGAATGAGGCGGCTCCAAGGGGAGCAAGTACCCAATCACTCAATTCATGTAGATGCCATGTGCGTCGTGTTTGGAAAGATGCTGCTATACGCTGGAATAATTGCATGCTTACGTTTCCTCTTATTCATCAAAAAATGTGCAGTGTTGTGCATAGCGATTCCCGCTGACGACACATCGCTTTGACCATATTGCCGCTGGCTTGGGCGTCCCCGGTCAGGAAACAGTACCCGTGGCGGATGAAACCGCCGAGGTACTGGCCAGTTGACCTGCACTGAAGGAGTGCGCCCTGGCCTCGATCGGGGCGCTCCGCCTGGGAGGAGAACCACCTATGACTCGGGCCTCCACCAGCAGTCTGTGCAAGCGACCTATGCCCCCAGCACGGTATGCGTCCGCCGCTGGCGCGGCGAATCATCAATCGAGCGCCAATGCGGCTAAATGACGGGCAAAATCGCCGTCATCACTGGCGGCATTCACATGGTCGAAATAGTCGTACCAGCCGCTGGCATTGATGCCCGCCAACAGCGCATCCCTGGCTTGTAGATCAGGGAAGCGCCAGACCCCCAGAAACTGATGTTTGCTGGCCTGGTCGATATTCATATCTGTTTCGCCCAGGGTCAGCACTTCGATGCCCAGGTCGGACAAACCGCGCATCGCCGTCTGGATGCCGTCAAGGAACTGCTGCCGCAGGTCGGATGGCAACGCTCGCCATGCGGTATTGGGCGTGTAAAGCTCGACGAGGTAGTGCGGCATGATGGCGTTCTCCTTCATTTCAGGTTGCGTTGGGCACGTTGGCAGATACGGTGCGTAGCGTCGGCGGGCTCGCCTTGCAGCCATTGCGCACACAGGTTGCGTACCCAATCGGGCTGATCCCTGGCTGCATCGTTGAGCCAGTTGGCCACCGAATCCTGGACATAGGTGGATGGGTCGGCGCGCAGCGGCAAAAGGATAGGCAGCGCCTGCTCTGGTTGCTGCTTGAGCGCCGCGATGTGGGCGCACCACACACCGCGCGGGCGCAGGGCTTCACTGGCGAAGCGCCGAAGGCGTTCGGATGGCAGCACTGCCCATGCCGCCAGGCACTCGATGGCGGTATCCAGTTGCCGGGTCAGGTGTGGACGTACCGCCATCCAGGCCCATTCGCGCACGCCGAAATGGGCGTCGTCGGCCAATGGCTGAATGGCCGTCAGTCGCGTCGACAAATCCGGCCCCGGTTGTGCGCCAATCATGAAACAGGCCCAGCCGCGCACAGTGTCCGAGGCATGGGCTTGGCATTGCGCGATGCCGGTAGGACCAAGTTCGTGCAGCAGCGCGGCCCCAATCCCTGCCATTCGCTTGAGGATGCCGAGCTGGCAGGCAGCGTCGGTGGCTTCCAGGGCGCGTGGCGACAAATCGGGAAAGACCGTGCGCAGCAGCACTGCCTGGTCGAGCGCCAGCCCCTCGACCAGCGTGGCACTTTGCAGTTTGCCGTGGGACAGGGCATTCAGCACGTCAGCAGGAATGTCGGCGGCGCGGGTCGCCCCCTTGCGCGGCGCTGACTCTCTCATAAAGACTTTCCTTCTGTCGTCACATCCAGATTCCCCGTCACCTTGTCGAGCAAGGCCGCCAGCTGCTCACGTTCGGAGACGGACAGGTTGCCAAACAATCCGGAGATCCAGCGGCCATGCTGGTCGAAGACCTTTTCGGCGACCTTCTTTCCTTTGCGGGTCAGCCGGATGCGTAGCGCGCGGCGATCACTGGCATCGGCCAGCCGTTCAATCAGGGATTCTCGCTCCAGGCCGTCCAGCAAACCGGTTACCGTGGCTCTTGTGACACCCGCCTGTTTGGCCAACGCGTTGGGAGCCAGCCCTTCGTTGGTGGAATTGAGCAGGAACAGCAGAACGAAGCGGCCCTCGGAGAGGCCGTGCGGAGCCAGCCGCGCCGCACAGTTCCGGTCGATGGCGTTGGCCAGCGAGAGCGTTTGGAAGCAAAGCTGGATGCCTGCCACGTCGGGAAGCTGGCGCCGCTGCGCTTCAGCCAGTAGCGCCTCGTATTTCTGTTCAAGATTCATTATGATGCCGCCATATAGTATGGCGGCTAATTATATGGGGAGGGGCAATCACGGTCAATGTATGTCGCCGGGTTTCCGGGCCGCGCCTAGTACCGTCCCCGCCGTCACGGGCCTTTGGATTCAGCTCTTCACACTATCCGCCGACAGCGCTGATGCTCCGCCGTAATGGGCGGCGTGGGGCTACGCTCCGTCTTGCAGAAGCAGGTTGTGCCTAAGAGTACTGTCCACCGGGCGGGGCCGTCACTGTCTGAAGAACGGGGTTACCAAGACATCTTGTCGATGTAGCGCTTCAGGCTCTCGACGAAAAGTTCGAGGAAGCGGCGACTTTTGTATGCGAATCCCGCGTTCAGCAAGGCAGTGATCATCGCTTCTGACTGAAGCTCCTGCAGCAGCGTAGCCGCCGATTCTTCATGCCAACCTACACGCCCCACGGGCATTCGGGCAAACAGCCCATGAGGTGTACTGGCGAACGCCTGTTCCAAACGGTCTTCGCTGTCTTCTTCCAAATATGCCAATGCGGCCAGAGTCTCAAACCTTTCGTACACCAACTCGAACTCCATCGACACGCCGGCAAAACTGGACCGCCATTCATTCATCACATCAAACAAGTGATCGCTGAGGGCTGTCTTGTGATTGTCCAAACCTTCCAGCTGAGTCCAGAGATCGTTTTTTTCTCCTCTCCAAGCCCAGAGCAGCATCATGGACACAGTTCTCTTGGTATTTCGATATTCTCTCGGCCAAGGAGAAACGAGGAATTCGTGTAGCGTTTTCCAGCGGTGCGAACGTGTAAGTCCGACCCCGTAGGCCGTGAACACCAGAACGGCAGGATAAGAGCGCAGGCCGAGCCACACAGTCAAGCCATTGCCAACTTTTCCGGCATGGATGTACAAACCTCTAATGATATCCAACACCGTGTTCAGCTCATTGCCATCGCCCCATCTGCCCAACACGCCAGCCATGCGTGTCAAGGGCTCGGCCACTGCCTTGTATCGCTCGACGCGAGATCGGAACTCCTCCTGGTTCCACTGCCCATGAGGGGCAAACTGCGGGTCATCAAGCCGCACCATCAACCGTTCTGTTTCCTGCGAAAGCAGCTCGTCCAATTGAATTCGATATTCTGGCCTTGAAAGGTATCGCTTGATGCTATTAACGAGCAGTTCGATGCTTGTCGGGTTTTGACGTTGGCTTTGCTCAAGTGTTTCGACCCGTTGCTGTAGCAGTTGGAAGAACTCGTTCGCTCCTACAATGGGGATCGTCTTGACGCCGCGATGCACCGCCAGTTCACTTGCCCCGGAGCCCAATGCTCCCCGAACCGCCCAATGTACTGGATAGCGTCTATTAGGTGCTCGCAGGAAAGCCGCACGCAATGCATGATCCCACTCCCCGGACCAGCCGCAGATGATCAACCCGTGCTCATCGAAGATACGATCGAGCAGCCTGTCGTAACTTTCGGGGTATGCACTCAGTTCCTGATCGGTGTTCAGGATACGGGCATCTTTGTAGTCACCGTGCAGCTTGAATAGATAGCAACGGCTATGCGTAAGCGGCTCAGCACCAGCCAGCGCATCAGCCGATGACACCACAGTAGGCTCCACCCCTTGTTCCCGCAGGGCGTTTTCCATGAGTCGGTCAAAGTTCGTAGTAACGATGACTCGGACATGACCAGAGCGGACCAACTGAGCGATGGCATGATGAGCCTTCGTTGGAATCTTCCTGCCTTCATCACGATCTTGTTCGTCTGGCTCAATGTAGCGATGCAGTATTGCTCTTCGCTCATCGGGTGAACTGGCGATCTCTTCCAGCAGCCCCGAGTAGTTCGGTTCATGGCCTGTTTGGTCTCGATACCATTTTGCCCAGTTGGGCTGCTCTTCGACCCCTTGGGCAATGGCCACGCGACGCACCAAGTCCAAGGTAATTTCCCAGCCAGTCGGAATTTCTGCGGATCGAGATAGGCCCGACCCCAGCAGAACGGCGAAGACCCCCTTGTTTTCATGGACGGAGAACGCGAGTTGGGTAACCGGGTCGTTTCGGAGCAGTGTCATTGATCCTCAATCTTACCGAGCAGTTCGAGTTCCTGCTGGACCTGTGCAAGTAGTTGATCTGTTTTCTTGGGGTCGTTGCCAGCATAGGCCAGCGTCAGCAGCGTGAGCGGGTGGATTTCCATTACCTCGCATAGCTCGGCCAGTTTGCTGAGGGTGGGACTTTTCAGGTCGCGTTCCAGGGTGCTCAGGTAGGTACGGCTGGACACCCCAGAGAAGGCTTCCTGGCTCAAGCCGCGCGCCTTTCTGACTGCCTTCAATGCCTTCGCCAATGAGTACTGTTCTGCCACCAATGGTTTCCCCTCAAAAACCAAGATGACAGCCTATTGCGTCCTATAGGGCTACAATCTATAGTGTTCATTTGGTGTTGTTCTGTGCCTTCGTGCCTTTACAGAAATCCGCTTTTGCGGATAGCGTGAAATCCGAGGAGTCGCATCTGTGTCTTTCCTGACCTACGCCAATGCGCTTTTACGCGTCTACGTTTCGGTGAATTCGTGGCTTTGCTCTTTGGTGCTTCCACGTACAAGAGGGGATGTGGTTCGGCGGTTTGTTTCTTCATGGAGAATGGGTGGTCATGACTCCACTCATCACTGATGCAGAGCGCGCGCAGTTGATCGCCAACGGTCAGGACCTCGCCGATGGCGATATCTTAGCTCTGGTGCCGGTGGTCCGCCTATTTACGCTGGATGCGCACGACACATCGGCAACCCGTGATGCGTGATCGCTACTTCCAGCCGGTACGGTGGATGTCGGAATACCTGCGGCTGGTCGAGGAAAGCGGCTCGGCCACTGACTGAGACGGGACGGCGAACGGCGGCCCATTGTGTCTTTTTCGGTCTGACCCAAGACCGTTTGGGTCTCAATGGGCAACCTTGCACCTAAGTGGTGCGTGCCAGATCGAAACAGTCATGATGCCCGATGTGGCTTTCGGCAGGCTGGCCGATGCGGCACGCCGTTTTGGGGCGAGCCGCCGTCGCATTCGGACGGAACCCGCAACGCTTTGGAGCCAATCGGTCTTGATACGGACAGTTTAACGTTTCATCCATGACGCTTCGATGACCGCTCCATAACGTGCCTTTCTGCCATGGCGACGAACCTCAAGCTGAGGGAGGTTGCGCCATGGCTGATCGCAGCGCCGCGTCTTGGTATCCGACAGCGGCCTATCTCTATATCCTGCATTTGGATGGTCCAGGGTTGGCTTGGGAGTACCTGCGCCGCCATCCTGATTACCGCCAGGACTGGCGTCGTCGCCGGTTGGATGCGGGGCATCGCTGGGGTCTGCGCCTACTGGAAAACCCGGCCCTGGATGCGCGTGACGCGCACCCCGCCTGGTTTCCCAACCATGATGCTGTGCTTCAGGTCTACCCGGACGCTGATCCGCCGCCCGACGCAGCAGCTTTCACGCTTTGGCATCTTCCGGGCCATAAGCATCTGATCCACGATGGCCAGCGTTTGCTGTTGGTAAGCCGTTGGGCGGGTGGCTGCCTGCGCTTCGCGCTGGCGCCAGACCTGGCCGATGGCATGGCTTACGTCTATGCCGTCCGGGCCAGCGACATGCCCCAGGCACGTTGCCAGGCGCTGGCTGCCTCCCTGAACGAGTTGACCGCCGCCATTGGCATTACCCCTGTGGCGCTGACGCGGCCGCGCCCCTCCCTTACGACCCTATTGGAACTGCACACCTTGCAGGCGCTTGACGCCACCTTGGCAGGCGCGTCCCAGCGCGAGGTGGCCGAAGGGCTGTTCGGTGCCAAGGCTGTTGCCGATGACTGGCACGCCGACAGCGCTTTGCGCGCCCGCGTGCGTCGTCTGGTATGTCGGGGTAATACATTGATGCGTGGAGGTTATCGCTGCCTGGCACAACTTCCACCGGTTGCACAGGGACGTGCGTCAGTGGCCGCAAAACATCCCTGAACAAACGCCCTACGTTTCTTGAGACTGCCTCCACCCGGTCGCGCTGTGTGGCCGGACGTTTTCAACCGATGGAGGTGCATCCCATGCGACCTGCTCCCTTGCGGCCTGCTGCCGCCGCTGCTGATACGCCCGCGCAACCCCAACGCTACCTGACCAACGACGAAGCCGCCGAGTACCTGCGCCTGTCGCCGCGCACGCTGGAAAAACAACGCGTGATCGGCGGCGGCCCCAAGTTTCGCAAGTTCGGCCGCCGCGTCATGTATGCCGTGGCCGATCTCGACGCCTGGGCCGATGACCGCAGTTACGAGGCCACGTCCGATCCCGAATATGCCGAACGCCACGCGGGTGACTACCGTGATGGCCGCTGATCGACGGCACGCCGGTGTCCATCGTCATGCCCGGCCCATCGCTGCCGGCCCGGCAGCGGGAACAGCTCGACCTGTTCCGCGCACTGCCGGGCGAAGACATGGCGCCGCGCGATGCCCAAGACCTGATGTCCTATCCCTTCTTCTCGCTGGCCAAGTCGCGGCGCACCGCGCCGATCGACTTTCGCAGCGGCAACGTTATCCTTCGCGTGGAGGGCACGCAGGAACACGGCATCGCCACCATCTGGGACGCCGACATCCTGATCTGGGCTGCCAGCCAGATCGTGGAGGCCCGCGATGCGGGTATTCAGCCGTCGCGCCGGATGCAGGCCACACCTTACGAGATCCTGCGCTTCATCCAGCGCGGTACCTCGCTGCGGGACTACCAGCGCCTCAAGGCCGCTCTCGACCGGCTGCAATCGACCACGGTGGCCACCTCCATCCGCGAGACCACCGGGCGGCGTCTGCACCGGTTTTCGTGGATCAACGAGTGGAAAGAGCTGGCCGATGCCAACGGCAAACCGATGGGCATAGAACTGATCCTTCCGGACTGGTTCTATGCGGGCGTGCTCGATGCCGCCCTGGTGCTGACCATCGACCCGATGTATTTCCGGCTCACCGGTGGCATCGAGCGCTGGCTGTGCCGCCTGGTGCGCAAACATGGCGGTCGTCAGGTAAACGGTTGGCAGTTCGATGTCCCTTACCTGTATCGCAAGTCCGGCAGCCTGGCGCAGCCGCGCGATTTTGCCCGCGACCTGCGCGCCCTGGTGGCGAAGCAGTCACTGCCCGGTTACGAGCTGTCCATCGAACGTTGTCCCGGCGAACCGGACATTCTCGCCTTCCGGCCCGTGCCGCAAACGGCACGGGGATAAGCCTGGGGATGAAAACGGCACAAGCTGTGAATGGGCTCGTGCTATCGGGCGCGCCGGGACTCGTGCTATCAGGCGCACCCGTATCGTGCTATCAGACGCGCAAATCGCACGTAAGTCCAATGGCAGAAAGAGTTTTTCCGACCCTTAACTTTATATCTAACATAAATATCTTTCTAACGAATAATAAAACCCTGTTATTGGGCCTGTGGATAACCACCGAATACCAACAACCAAGGCGTTTTTCAAACCGTTCATTGCGTCGCTTTCCACCACGGAGGGCCGCGCCATGATCGTTGCCTTGCTCAATCAGAAAGGCGGCGTGGGCAAGACTACGCTGGCCACCCACATCGCCGGCGAACTCGCGTTACGCGGCCAGAATGTCATCCTGCTGGATGCCGATCCGCAGGGTTCATCGCTGGACTGGACGCAACGCCGAAGTCAGCAAGGCTTGCCCAGGCTGTTCAGTGCCGTCGGTCTCGCGCGCGAGACGTTGCACCAGGAGGCGCCAGAACTCGCTAGGCGGGCCGATCACGTCATCATCGACGGGCCTCCCAGGATCGCCGCTCTGGCGCGTTCCGCGCTGTTGGCGGCCGAGCGCGTACTGATCCCGGTACAACCCAGCCCCTACGACCTGTGGGCCAGTGCTGAGATGGTGGCATTGGTCCGCGAGGCCCAGGTGTTCCGTCCGCAGCTAACGGCGGCTTTTGTCATCAACCGACGGGTCAGTACCACGGTGATCGGGCGTGAAGCCCGGCAGGCGCTGGCTGAACAACCGTTGCCCGCATTACGCGCAGAGGTACGCCAGCGCATCGTCTTCGCCGACAGCGTGGCCGCTGGCCGCCTGGCACGCGAAACGGCGCCGGACAGCATTGCGGCACGTGAAATCACGGCGCTGGTGGATGAACTGCTGCGGTGGCCGTTATGAGCAAGGCACGCAGCAACCGCGTCGGCATCGGTACGCGTCCGCCCGCCAATCCACATGTGGAGGCGTGGATTCGTCAGGGTGACGCCGACGCACTCAACAAGGGCGATCTCTACACCGCCCGATTGACTCTCGACATCACGCCCGCGATGCGGGCGCGCATCAAGGTCTCGGCCTTCACGCAGGGCGTGACTGTGGCCGAGTTGCTGCGTGCCTTGCTGGAACGCGAGTTCCCGGAGAACCCATCATGAATACACCGCTTTTGGCGACGCCGGTTGCATCGCCACCGGCGCTTGTCACGCTTCCCGGTCAGGCCGACAGCGTGAACTGGTCTAATTGGAGCGGACACCCCGGTAAGCCTCATACTGGAGGCATTGGAGGTGTTCATGACCAAGAAAACGCGACGTCGGTACTCCGACGAATTCAAGGCTGAGGCGGTCAACATGGTGCGAGGAGAGGGTTATGCCATCTCCGAGGCTGCCAGGCGGCTGGATATCGATCGCAGCCTGCTGGATCGCTGGTGCCGCCAGCAACGTGACCGAGAGGATGGTGTGACTGACGATCAGGTGGATGAGCGGGATGCCGAGATCAAGAAGCTTCGCGAAGAAGTGCGTAAGTTACGGATTGAAAAGGAGGTTTTAAAAAAGGCCACGGCCTTCTTCGCGAGAGAGTCGAGCTGAGATACCAGTTCATCGAGTCGGAGAAGGCCTCCTTCCCAGTCGCGGTGCTGTGCCGTGTCATGGACGTCAGCCGCAGTGGCTTCTATGCCTGGCGTCAGCGTGAACCCGATGAGCGGCGCCAGTGCCTGCACCGGGAGGTCAAGGACATCCACGATCAGAAACGTGGTAGCTATGGGAGCCGGCGAATGGCCAAGGAACTCCATCGCAGAGGTCACACAGTCGGTCGTTATCAGGCACGTAGCCTGATGCAGGAAGCCGATGTCGCCTGCCGACAGCGTCGCCGCTACCGGCATACGACGGACAGCGACCACGGGTTGCCAGTGGCTCCCAACCTGCTCAAGCGGCAGTTCACGGTGCCTGAGCCCAATCAGGCGTGGGTGGCCGACATTACCGCCATCTGGACCCTGGAAGGCTGGTTGTACCTGGCGGCCGTGCTGGACCTCTACGACCGACAGGTCATCGGCTGGGCCATGGCCGACCACATGAAGACGTCACTCACCCTGGACGCCCTGGAGATGGCCATTGGCCGCCGGCGACCTCCCCGAGGCGTGCTCCACCACTCGGATCGCGGCAGCCAGTACGCCTCTCGTGCGTATCGCGAACGACTGGTTCAGCACGGCTTCCTGGCCTCCATGAGCCGCAAGGGGAACTGTTGGGACAATGCGGTCATGGAACGCTTCTTCGGCTCTCTGAAGAGCGAATGGCTGGATGGTCAGCGGTACTGGACCCGCCAGTCAGCGAGGCGCGACGTCGTGACCTATATCGAGATGGAGTACAACAGCTGCCGGCTCCACTCGACCCTTGGCTACCACGCGCCGAGGGAGATCGAGAAAATCGCGGAAGCAGCTTAATAAAAGTGTCCGCTACGACTTGACCAGAACAGCGCACCGCTGACGCGCGTCTCGCTGGCCTATCTCGAATCACGCTTCAAGCTCTACCTACGCTTTGGCGAACCCGTGCGCATCATCCGGTTCGATCGCTGGCGCCGCGTGGCGGTGTTCCTGCCAAGCGCCATATTGTGCCGCATCCTCTGGCAGGCCAACGACTACGGCACAGTGCGTTGGCAGCTCATGGTGATGCAGGCTGGCCTGACACGGGATGCCCTACAGCGTATCCCTGGTGTGCAGCCCGGCGCACGCCTGTTGCTGCACACGCAAGGCGACCATGGCGTTCGCACGGTGCTGGAATGCATCGACGCTATTGAAGCACTGGGGATTGCACCGGCAACGGTGTCGCCCGCGTACTGGCGTACGCTCGCCAATCGGCTCACTGCGCGTTTGCCGTTGCCCGAATACACCGCCGAGCGGCACGCCGCCTGGCTGGCCGTAAGGGCGCTGTCATGACGATTCATGTCACTGCGACACGCTCCTCTGAATCCTCGCCGCATCCTCGCTCGCGTCGGCACGCTCGCATCGTGCTGATGGGCCTGTCCGTCTGCGGCCTTGCCGCAATGGCCTGGGCGTCTTTCGTGCAGCCTCTGCCGGGCCTGATCTACAACCCATCCGACAGCGTGGCTGTGGGCTGGTATCGTCTCGATCCGCTGCAACATCGATCCGGCCCGCTGCCGCCTCGACTGGAAGTCGGCAGCGTCGTTCTGACCACCTTGCCGCCAGAAGCCGCTGCGCTGGCGGCGCAGCGCGGATACCTGCCAGGTCACGTTCCTTTGCTGAAACGTGTGGGTGCCATCGCACCGCAACATGTATGCCTTACTGCCAATCAGGTACGTATCGACGGTGTGCCGGTAGCGACCACATTGCCTGCTGATCGTATGGGCCGCCCGTTGCCATCCTGGCGGCAATGCCGGCAGCTTCGGCCTGGCGAATTGTTCCTGTTAAGCACCACCAACCCGGCGTCGTTCGACGGTCGATATTTCGGGCCAGTCAGTGCATCCGCCGTGATCGGCATCGCGCACCCGCTCTGGCTAGAGGCCCGCCCATGATAGCTCCTGATTCGCTGCATGTTGCTGTGCGCCTCATTGTGCCTTCGGGCGTACCGAGTCGGTGGTTTTCCGTGCGTCGTCGCTCGTGCAGTGTGAGCGCAACCGCGCTGCCTTCCCATGTGCAGACGTCTTGCCTCGAACGCGCCCGGCCAGTGGCCATGGCCGCGTTCGCCGGTGGGCTGGCTGCCAGCAGTTCAGCGCCGCCGGGCCGCCGAGGCCCTGAGCGCCGGCGAAGGACAAAGGCGGAAGGCAAGACAAAAGGGGGCGGCACCTTGCCGCCCGCAGATCCTGTCTGCACATGGGGGTGGTGCGGCACGAAGCGATTCCGCCGCCGTGCCGTACAGGCGTTGAGGCCCGTGCCAATGCAGGCATGTCCGCGTGCTTTGCACGCCTGGACACGCCAGAGCTTCCAAGGAGCACTGCCATGACCGACCGCCGCGACGATGATTTCCGGGTGCGCCCCAGTGCTCCGAAGAACAGAGGCAAAGGCCAGGGCCAGAGTTTCGTGTCCAAGGTGCTCAAGCAGGCTGGCAAGGCCAGCGGCGGCAAGTCCTCGATGCGCCATTCCGCAACCGGTGGCAGTGGCGCACGCACCGGCCAGCGTCCCGGCTCGCGCCTGGGGCGTGGCCATACGGCGGCGCGTTTCGCCGGTGCGAAGCTCACGCCCATGTCGCGGCGCGTAACCATCAAGACGCTGCTGGTCAATCAGCGCAACGCCAGCCTGCAGTCGCTCGCCAGGCACCTGCGCTACATCGAGCGCGACGGCGCAGGCCGCGATGGCGAACCGGGCCCGGCCTACGGGCCGCAGACTGACGAGGCCGACCTTGACGCTTTCAAGGAGCGGGCCTCCGACGACCGGCACCATTTCCGCTTCATCGTTTCGCCTGAGGACGGGGCCGAACTGGACGACCTGAGAACCTACACCCGGCATCTAGTGAACCGCATGGAATCCGACCTGGGCACGCGACTCGACTGGGTGGCGGTGGATCACTGGAACACCGACAACCCGCATACCCACCTGATCGTGCGCGGGCGCGACGATACCGGCAAAGACCTCATCATTGCGGGCGACTACATCGGCTACGGCTTCCGCCATCGCGCCGCCGAGTTGGCGACCGAATGGCTCGGGCCGCGCACCGAACTGGAAATCCAGCAGACTTTGCAGCGCGAGGTGGAACAGGAGCGGTGGACGAACCTCGACCGCACCTTGCAACGCGAGGCCGGCGAGGATGGCCGGGTGCAGATCGAACGCTTCAACGAACCCCGGTTTCAACGCCAACGCCTGCTGTTGATCGGTCGACTGCAACGCATGCAGCGCCTGGGCCTGGCCGACGAAGTGCAGCCCGGCACCTGGGTCATTCATGCCGACGCGGAGAAGACCCTGCGCGCCCTGGGCGAGCGTGGCGACATCATTCGCACCATGCAGCGGGCCATGAGCGGCCAGCCGCGCGAGCTGGTGATGTTCGAGCCGGGCAACGATGGCCGTACTGTCATCGGCCGCGTGGCAGTGAAGGGGCTGGCCGATGAGTTGCACGACCGGGGTTATCTGGTCATCGACGGCACCGACGGCAAGGCCCACTACGTTGCGCTGAACGCCCGCGACGAACTGGCAAACTATCCCACCGGCGCGGTGGTGGAGGTGCGCGGCTCCGCCGAGGTACGGGCGGCCGACAAGAACATCGCTTCTCTGGCTAGCGATGGCCTGTATCGTACCGATCATCACCTGGCAATCGAGCAAAGCCGGGCCAAGGCTGGCCGTGATCCGCAGGAGGTCGTCGCCGCCCATGTTCGTCGGCTGGAAGCCCTGCGCCGTGCCGGCATCGTGGAGCGCGTGGCCGAAGGGCTATGGAAAGTGCCCGACGACCTGGCCGAACGTGGCCGCCAATATGACGCGCAACGCTTGGGCGGCGTGGCGGTGGAGCTGAAGTCGCATCTGCCGATTGAACGGCAGGCCCGCGCGATCGGCGCAACCTGGCTGGACCAGCAGTTGATCGGTAGAGGTAAGGCACTGGGCGACCAGGGCTTCGGCAGTGAGGTCAGGAACATGCTACAGAAGCGCACCGACTTCCTGGCTGAACAGGGATTGGCTGAGCGGCGTGGCCTGCGCGTGATTCTGGCGCGTAATTTGTTGGCTACCCTGCGCAATCGGGAGTTGGCCAAGGCCGCACAAGATATCGCCGCAGAAATGGGACTGGAGCACCGCCCCGTGGCTGACGGTCAGCGAGTGGCAGGTATCTACCGACGGAGCGTAATGCTCGCCAGCGGACGCTACGCGCTGCTGGATGACGGCAAGGGATTCAGCCTTGTTCCGTGGAAGCCGGTGATCGAACGGCGGCTGGGGCAGCAGATCGCGGCAACAATGCGAGGTGGCGGAGTATCTTGGGAGATTGGCAGGCAACGCGGGCCATCCATTGGTTAGCCCGCCATTGCAGGCCTTATGCGCTGGTGCCTCTCCTGAAGCAATACAATAGTGGTGGTTGCAGCCATGAAGCCAACGGCCGTCCACAGTACACTGCTGGCCAGTCCTTGATCCAGCAGAAGGCCGTACAGGAGTGGTCCGATGACGCCGCCCACGTTGAAGCCGGTGGAGACGATACCGAAGGTTCTACCTTCAGCGCCCGCCGGGGATGCGGCACGGACCAGCATGTCGCGCGAAGGTGCCACCATGCCGGTCAGAAAACCTGCTGCCCCCAGGGCTATAGCCAGGACCACGGGCGGCATCGGCATCCTGATCACCAACACCACGATGAGTGCCGCTAACGCGAAGGTTGCTGCCGCCACATAACCGTGCTTGTCGGTACGATCCGCCAGCACACCACCGGCCAACACGCCGAAGGCGCTGGCAAACAGGAAAACCGTTAGTGCCAGGTTGGCCGCCGGTAGCGTCACATCAAAGCCTTGGACTAGCGCCGATACGGAAAACTTCTCGATGGCGCCAGTGCTCAGGCTGAGCAGGGTGAACAGCAGGGTCAGGACGGCCAGGGTCATCACCGGCGTGGTAATTGGGCGAGCCTTGGCCTTGCGCGGTTCGGCGATATCAGCATCAGGTTGCCTATCCGGCAATGACGGATTGATGGCCATTACGCTCCACGCTATCAATCCGGCCAGAGCCGCGACGGCAAAGGACCAGCGCGGCTCCACGAGCAGTGCAACGCCGACCATGACGGGAGGCGCCAGAGCGCCGCCAAGGAACCCTGCGAAGGTATGGATCGAGAACGCCCGGCCCATTCTGTTCGCAGGCATGCCACGCGACAGCAGCGAATAATCGGCCGGGTGATAAACGCCATTTGCCAGCCCAGCCAGGATCATGGTGGCGAGCAGGCACGGGTAGTTGGGGAACACGGCGACCAGCCCGAAACTGGCCGCACCCAACAGGAGTGCGGCCATCAGCATCCATCTCGCCCCCAGTCGGTCCACGAGAAAGCCGAGAGGTGCCTGCACCAGCGCAGAAATGATGTTGAACAGACCGATGGCAATGCCCAGCTCGACAAAGCTGACCTGCATGGCGCCAGGCAGCAGCGGCAACAGAGCGGGTACCGCCATGATGTGCAGATGGCTGACCAGATGGGCGATGGATACTTGGGCTAATAACCCGTTGGGTGACGATTTCATTCCTGTCCCTCGTTAGTCCCCATGCTGGGGATCAGCGACACAACGCACGCAGCACGTTCGCGAGTTTCTTGACAGCAGTTTCCAGTTCGTGGGGGGCATGGGCGGCAAACCCCATTAGGAAACCGGCTCTGTGTCTGCTCGACGCATGCAGGGCTGTCAGTCCCAATAGGTCGATTCCTGCCCGACGCGCAGATTCCACGGCCTCACATTCGGGGATGTCACGGATGAACACACATGGCATCTGCATGCCACCGGCCGGCACTCGCGGTTCCACGAAGTCGGCCAGATGTTTTCTTACCAGCTGCGCCAGCACGTTGCGCCGTTCGGCATAGATGGCACGCATAGTCCGAACATGTGCGCCGAAGTGGCCGCCTTCAATGAAGCGTGCCAGCGTAAGTTGCGGAATCGGCGCGCTGTGTCCATCCAATAGGGTGCGGGCCACGGTCATGGGTGCGACCAGTGGCGGTGGCAACACCATGTAGCCGATGCGCAGGCCAGGAAACAGCGATTTGGTGAAGGTGCCGATGTAGATCGTCCGCTCGTGTGGATCAAGCCCCTGCACGCAGGCGGTGGGTTTGCCGGCATAGTGAAATTCGCTGTCATAGTCATCTTCGATGATCCAGCTCTGGTGCTGCCTGGCCCATTCGATTACTGCCAGCCGCCGGTCCAGCGCCAGCGTCGCCCCGGTGGGAAATTGGTGTGATGGCGTCAGGAATACCGCCCTGGCTGGCTCATCGGGTGCCTTCGGTGACTCAAGCAGGTGCTCTACTTGCAGACCGTCGACATCCAGTGGCACAGGTATGCACTCCAACCCGGCGGCATCGAACGCCTTGCGCGCGCCGTGATACACCGGATCTTCGATGAAGATCCGGTCGCCGGCATCCAGCAGCACGGTGGCACATAGAGTCATGGCTTGCTGAGAGCTGGTCAGCACCAGTACACGCTCGGGTGTGGCGCGTGCCCCTCGCTCGAGATTGACGTAATCGGCGATGGCGCGCCGCAGTGGCTCCATGCCCTGTGGCGGGCTGTGCAGCAGCGCCTGAGTACCGTATTCCCTCAACACCTGTCGCTCCAACCGCTCCCAGGTCTGAAGTGGAAAGCTGCGTGTTTCCGGCACGCCGGGCGCGAAGGCGCGCGGCATTAGGAAGTCGCGCACGCCGCCGCTCTGAAACATGGCGCTACCGCGCTGGCTGAGGCGTGGTGTTTCCTTGTGCGTCTTCATGCGCCGTGCCTTGCCACGCCCTGATAGGTGCTGTGTCCGCTCCGATACGAAGCTGCCGCTGCCCACACGACGTTCGATGAAGCCTTCCGCATGTAATTGGCTGTAGGCCGACTCGATCGTATCGCGGGAAACCCCCAACGACTTCGCCAGGGCGCGCGACGCGGGCAGTGGTCTGCCCACATCGAGTGCGCCATCAAGGATCAACTGACGAATGGCCCGCTGCACACGCGCATGCAGCGGCAAGGCACCATGCGCAGGGTCGCCGATCCAGGCTTTGACGGATTCAAGTTGGGCATGCTTAAACAATTGGTCTGTATCTCTTTAATAAATTGGCAGGGAACATCCATCCATTTTAAAGCTATAAATACGTTTCACAACCTGTTTATCCATTTTTCAGGAGTCACCATCAGGCCATGTCATCCGTCCCTTCACCTTCGTCCGTCCGCTGGAACGATCTCACTCACCCTGTCGTGGCCGGCCTGATCTCGGTCATCGTCAACTACGGTGGTACGTTCATCCTGGTGTTCCAGGCCGCCAAAGTCGCAGGCCTCAGTCCTGAGCTGACGGCCTCGTGGGTGTGGTCGATTTCCATTGGCGTGGGCGTAACAGGGATCATCCTGAGCTGGATTTCCCGCGAGCCGATCATCACTGCCTGGTCCACGCCAGCGGCAGCGTTTCTGGTCACGGCGCTGGCGACAACGCCTTACGCCGAGGCGGTGGGTGCCTACCTGATTTCGGCAGCAGCATTTGTGGTGCTTGGGCTGTCTGGTTGGTTCGAGCGCGTCATTCGCCTGATCCCACCGGGCGTGGCAGCTGGGCTGCTGGCTGGCATCCTGCTCCAGTTCGGTGTCGGCGCCTTCGGCGGCATGAGCATTGACCCGCTGCTGGCTGGGCTGTTGATCGTCGCCTATGTGGTGCTCAAGCGATTTTCGGCCCGCTATGCCGTTGTAGGTATCTTGGTGCTGGGACTGGCCTTCCTGCTGATTCAGGATCGTGTCGATCTGTCGGGGTTGAGCCTGGAGCTGGCTGCCCCTGTCTTCACTATGCCGGCGTTCTCGCTCAACGCTGTGTTGAGCGTGGCGTTGCCACTGTTCCTGATTACTCTGACCGGTCAGTACATGCCCGGCATGCTGGTACTGCGCAACGATGGCTTCAAAACCAGTGCCAACCCTATCGTGACGATTACCGGGCTCGGCTCCCTGCTGATGGCGCCGTTTGGTTCTCATGCCTTCAACATTGCCGCGATCACGGCTGCCATTTGCACCGGCCGCGAGGCACATGAAGACCCGTCAAAGCGCTGGATCGCTGGTATTGCCGCAGGCGTGCTCTACATTCTGGTCGGTGTGTTCGGGGTAACGTTGGCCGCCATCTTCATGGCATTCCCGGCAACGTTCATCACCACGTTGGCGGGGTTGGCACTGCTGGGCACCATCGGCGGCAGTCTCGCCAGCGCGATGGCCGATGCCAGGACACGGGAAGCCTCGCTGATTACCTTCCTGGCGGCTGCGGCCAACATCACCTTGTTGGGCATCGGTGGTGCCTTCTGGGGGCTTGTGATCGGGTTGGTGGCCTATGCGGTACTCAATGGCCGGCTGCCGCAGCGGGCGCCGGAATCCGCCGTTGCGCCGACGTCGTTCAACAAGAGGGTGAACTGATGCCGGCGCCCTCTGACACACAGACGCTTCATGACCAGCATGGCCGCTATCCCGAGGCCACGACTGTTGAAGATTTCCGACACAACCTGACGGTGATACAGGCGCGCATCGATGCCGCCTGCCATCGCGTTGGACGCGATCCCGCAACGGTACGTCTACTGCCGGTCAGCAAGACCAAGCCCGAGACTAGCCTGCGCCTGGCTCATGCCGCGGGTTGCCGGATGCTGGGTGAGAACAAAGTGCAGGAGGCCCACCGCAAATGGGAGGCCATGCAGGATTTGACCGATCTGCGCTGGTCAGTCATCGGCCACCTGCAAACCAACAAGGCCAAGCTGGTGGCGCGCTTTGCCCATGAATTCCAAGCGTTGGACAGCCTGCGTGTGGCCGAGGCGCTGGACCGCCGCCTACACCTCGAAGGGCGCTCGCTGGACGTGTTTGTGCAGGTCAACACCTCCGGCGAGGCCAGCAAGTACGGCTTGCCTCCCGAGGAGGTGCCAGCCTTCGTCCAGGCGCTGCCGGCATTCTCGGCGTTACGCGTGCGCGGACTGATGACGTTGGCGCTGTTCTCCAGCGAAGCCGAACGGGTTCGTCAATGTTTCGTGCTGCTGCGCAGTCTGCGCGACCGACTGTGGCAAAGCGCACCCGCCGGCGTCGGCCTGGATGAATTGTCGATGGGCATGTCCGGCGACTTCGAGATCGCCATCGAGGAAGGCGCCACCGTGGTGCGTGTCGGCCAGGCCATTTTCGGTGCCCGCCCTTTGCCAGACAGCCACTACTGGCCCGGCGAACCCAGCACAGAGGAGTCACAACCATGAAAACCGCCATTGCCATCCGCCATCTGGACTTTGAAGACCTCGGCACGTTGGAACCGCTGCTTGTGGCACGTGGTTATGCCGTGCGCTATCTGGATGCCTCCACCGACGAGCTGGGTACCGTGGATACGGCATCAGCCGATCTGCTGGTGGTACTGGGCGGCCCGATTGGTGCCTTCGATGACGCCATCTATCCCTTCATCCACGACGAGCTGGCACTGATTCTTCAGCGGCTGGAAAGCCGACGTCCGCTGCTGGGTATCTGCCTGGGCGCGCAGCTGATCGCTCGTGCGCTTGGTGCGGGTGTAGTCAGCATGGGCGTCAAGGAAATCGGCTTCGCGCCATTGACGCTAACCCCGGAGGGTGAGGCATCACCCCTGACGGCACTGGGCAAGGTGCCGGTATTGCATTGGCATGGCGATCGCTTCGACATTCCCCCAGGGGCAGCACAGCTGGCAGGAACGGCCATCTGCGCCAACCAGGCGTTCAGCATTGAGAGCCATGTGCTGGCGCTGCAATGCCATTTGGAGGCCGACCCCCGTCAGATCGAACGCTGGCTGGTCAGTCATGCCTGCGAGCTGATGCAGGCCGGCATCAACCCGTACGCCTTGCGCGCCGAAGCACAAACTCTGCAAACAAGTTTGCCGTTGGCGGCACGGGCCGCGTTCAACGCATGGCTGGATGGGGTCGATGCCTATTCGTCAAAGGGGGCACCATGAGCAAAGCCTCGCCTTTCACGGCGTCTCGACCGCTATCGTTGGATGTGGTCTCGGTGCAGTCACAGGTGGTCTATGGTCGGGTGGGCAATAACGTTGCGGTACCGGCCCTGGAGGCGCTGGGGTTATCGATAGCCGCAGTTCCCACAGTGGTGTTCAGCAACACCCCACACTACCCGACGATGCACGGCGGCGCTTTGCCAACCGAGTGGTTTGACGGTTATTTGCAGGATCTGGCTGCACGAGGGGCACTGCATGCCTTGCGTGCCATACTGATCGGCTACCTGGGAAATCCGCGACAGGCTGACGCCCTGGCGTGTTGGGTTCGGGCGCTGCTGGAAGAGCGGACAGACCTGCGCGTCGTTATCGACCCGGTGATAGGTGATCACGACTGCGGCATCTACGTCGATGCCCGGCTAGTCGATACCTACCGTCAAGTGCTGTTACCACTGGCCGATGGCCTGACACCGAACGGCTTTGAACTGGCGTACCTGACAGGGCTGCCGGTGCACGATATCGAAAGCGTAGTCTCCGCCGCTCGCACCTTGTTGAAAGGACGCACCCAATGGGTCGCGGTGACCAGTGCCGCGCCCGATACCTGGGCGCGGGACGAGATGCAGGTGGTACTCGTCACCCGCACGCAAGCCAAGGTCATCGCGCATCCGCGTATCGACGCCACGGTCAAGGGCACCGGCGACTTGTTCTGCGCCACCTTGACCGGGCATTGGCTCAACGGGGCGGGCCTGCCTGAGGCCGCCGCCCAAGCGTGCTACCAGGTCGTGCGAGCGCTACGTCATACCAAACAGACGCAATGCGCCGAGCTGCTGTTGCCACCGATGGCAGGCCATCACGACAACCATGAAATACAGGCGCACGAATGCGTACGCCAGTTTACCTACCGAATCGGACTCGAGGATTTTTCCATGCAAGCCGCTACTTCCCATCTGATGAGGGCTTATGCCCGTCAACCCGTTTCATTCGTGCGCGGTAGCGGCGCACGGCTATGGGATGAACAAGGCGTGGAGTACCTGGACGCCATCTCTGGTGTCGCAGTCACCAGTCTGGGCCACGCCCACCCGGAGATCGCCACCGTTATCGCCAAACAGGCAGGGACGCTGCTGCACACCTCCAACGTTTTTCGCATCAACTGGCAGGAACGGTTGGGCGAACGTCTGTGTGCGTTGACGGGCATGCAAAAGGCTTTCTTCTGCAATTCCGGCGCGGAGGCCAACGAAACCGCTCTCAAGCTGGCAAGGCTGCATGGTCATCGCAAACAGGTCTCGGAGCCAAAAATCCTTGTGATGGAAAATGGTTTTCATGGCCGCACCATTGCGACGCTTTCCGCCACTGGGAATCCCGCGAAACAGCAAGGCTTCGAGCCATTGCTGCCCGGTTTCCTGCGCCAGCCCTACAACGACATTGAGGCAGTCCGTCAAGTAGCGGCCCAGGAACCCAACATCGTGGCGGTGTTGATCGAGCCTGTTCAGGGTGAAGGCGGTATTCGCGTGGCCAGCCCCAACTACCTGCGTGAACTGCGTGCCCTGTGCGACCAACACGGCTGGCTGTTGATGCTCGACGAGATACAGGCCGGCATGGGCCGCACTGGCACTTGGTTCGGGCACCAGCATGCGGACATCACGCCGGATGTGATGACGTTGGCGAAAGCGCTGGGCAACGGTTTTCCCATCGGCGCCTGTCTGGCGCGCGGCGCGGCAGCCGATCTGTTCTCGCCCGGCCAGCACGGCTCGACCTTCGGCGGCAATCCACTGGCTTGTCGGGTGGCCTGTACCGTGCTCGAGATCATGGCCCGCGACAAGCTACCGGAGCGCGCCGCCGCACTGGGCGCCCGCCTGCTCGTCGGCTTGCAGAAGGCACTGAGCGATCATCCGAACGTCACCGCCATTCGTGGCCAAGGACTAATGGCAGGGATTGAGCTGGACAGGAATTGCAAAGAGCTGGTCGGGCGGGCGCTGGAGGAACAGAGGCTGCTCATCACCGTAACCCGTGACACCGTCATCCGGCTATTACCGCCGTTGGTTTGCGATGAGATGCAAATCGACGACATCGTGGTGCGAGTCACTCGCTTGTTGTCGACAAGCGTGATGATTGGTGCCACCACGACTGAAGCGGCTGTACAGAAGGAGTCGACAACATGATACAGAAGCCAGTCTACGACCAACCCAACCTTGAAGGCTTCTTCGGTCGCTTTGGTGGGTGCTTCATCAGCGAGACGTTGGCGCAAGCTGTCGAGGAACTGCATGTGGCCTATCGGCGCTACCGTGACGATCCCACCTTCATTGCTGAGTTCGAGGAGGAATTGGCCGATTACGTCGGCCGTCCCTCACCGGTGTACTACGCCCGTCGTCTCAGCGAGGAAGCGGGAGGTGCGCGCATCTTCCTCAAGCGCGAAGACCTCAACCACACCGGCGCCCACAAGATTAACAATGTGATCGGTCAGGCCATGCTGGCTCGACGCATGGGCAAGCGGCGCATCATCGCCGAGACCGGCGCGGGCCAGCATGGCGTCGCCACCGCGACAATCTGCGCCCGCTACGGCCTGGAGTGCGTGATCTACATGGGCAGCGAGGACATCGCTCGGCAGCGTCCCAACGTCCAGCGCATGGCTTTGCTGGGTGCGACGGTGGTGCCGGTGACTTCCGGTTCGCGGACCCTCAAGGACGCCATGAACGACGCAATCCGCGATTGGGTCACCAACGTCGATCATACCTTCTACCTGATCGGTTCGGTGGCTGGCATGCACCCGTACCCGACGATGGTGCGGGACTTCCAGACTGTGATCGGCAAGGAATGCCTGGAGCAGATGCCGGCACTGCTCAAGCGCCTCGGCCTGGAAAGGCAGCACCCCGACGTGGTGATCGCCTGCGTTGGCGGCGGCAGCAACGCCATCGGCATCTTCCATCCCTACATCAAGCATAAGGAAGTGCGCCTGGTCGGTGTCGAAGCGGCAGGTCTGGGGCTGGACACTGGCCAGCATGCCGCGTCGATCCAGCGTGGCAGTCCTGGCGTACTGCATGGCAACCGTTCGCTTATTCTTCAGGACGATGACGGCCAAGTGCGGGAAACTCACAGCATCAGTGCCGGGCTGGACTACCCAGGTGTCGGGCCGGAACACGCCTGGTTACACGAGATCGGCCGCGCAGAATATGTCGGGGCCACCGACGACGAGGCACTGCATGCCTTCCATCAACTCAGCCGTGTGGAAGGCATCATCCCCGCATTGGAGGCCTGCCATGCCGTCGCCCACGCAGTCAAGCTGGCGGCCACCTTGCCTCGGGAGCAGGTCATTCTGGTCAACCTGTCCGGCCGGGGCGACAAGGACATGGAAACGGTGATGTCCCAGTCTGACACTGGAGTCCAACCATGAGCCGGCTCGACACCACTTTCCAGCACCTGCGGTCGCAGGGGCGCAAGGCGCTGATCCCCTATGTCACTGCCGGCTTCCCCGATGTCGACATCACTCCGGCTCTGATGCATGTCCTGGTCGAAGCCGGCGCCGATGTCATCGAACTGGGGGTGCCATTTTCCGATCCATCCGCCGATGGCCCGACTATCCAGGCTGCCAGCGAGCACGCTCTGCGCCACGGCATCGGATTGTCACAGGTATTCGAACAGGTACGACAGTTCCGCCAGTCGGACAGCGATACGCCGGTGGTGCTGATGGGCTATGCCAACCCCATCGAACGCTACGACCTGCTGCGCCAGCCGGGTGCCTTCGCTGCCGATGCCGCCGCAGTAGGTGTGGATGGCGTGCTGGTAGTCGATTACCCACCAGAAGTTTCCAGTGGCCTGGCCGCACAACTATGCCACCACGGCATCGACCTGATATTCCTGTTGGCACCGACCTCTACCGAGCGGCGCATCCGCCAAGTCGCTGAACGCGCTGGCGGTTACGTCTACTGTGTCTCTGTCAATGGCATCACTGGCACAAACATGCTGGATCTGGCCCAGGTACGCGACACATTGGCGCGTGTCCGCCAGCAGGTACGCATTCCCGTTGGCGTCGGGTTCGGCATCCGCGATGCCGATACCGCTAGCCCGGATATTGCATCTGGCCGGCCAGAGGCTCCCAGATCTCAGGCTCGGTGAAGACGATGGCGCTCCGGGCTTGAGATTGGCTATTTCTTGATCAATTTTCTGCGCTCAGGACGCACTGCCCCCAACCCCCATGTGTTTTCTGTGCCGGGGACAGCACGCCGCGGCGCTACCCAGGCACCAGTTTGCCAGCCAGCTTCAGGAAGAGGTCTTGCTCCGGGTACTGGCTGCTCAACATCAGCCGAATCGTGCGCGTGTTGCGGGTGATGACGGCGCCGATCTTCAGCAGCTTCAGGCGGATGGTATTGACCTGGGCTTGGGCGAAGTCGGTGCGCTTGAGGTAAATCCGACGCAGTCGCTCCAGGAGCAGATAGGCCAGCCCCGAGAGCAGTAGCCGGTACTGGTTGGGCCACCACTCGTGGCAGCTGGTGCGGTCGGAGAACAGGAACTGCTGCTCCTTGATGCGGTTCTCCATCTCGCCCCGGGCACAGTAGCGGTGGTCATAGAGCCACTCGGCGCTGCAGCCGCGCAGGCTGGTGACCACGTAGCGGGTGTTGAAGCCACGCCGGCTGGTCTCGGACTTGACGATCACCCTTCGTCGACGCTCCTTCCAGCTCTTGGCAGCGTACTCGATGAAGCCGAAGACACGCTCCTTCTCCCAGGTCTTCTCGAAGCGGATGGCCGACGCGTAGTCGATGTTCAGAGCCAGCTTGGCCAAGCGCTTGTTGCCGGCGAGGCCGATGATGTAATCGACGCCGTGGCGGTCACACCAGTTGAGGATCAGCGGACGGCAGAAGCCGCTGTCGCCTCGGAAGACGATCTTCACCTCAGGCCACGCCTGGCGCAGCCGACGGACCAGCAGAGCGAGGATGGCACCGGCGTGGTGAGCGGCATCCAGCGAGGCCGGACGCAGGTAGCTGACCAGCAGCTGGTCGCCACAGAACACGAACAGCGGCAGGAAAATGTAGTGGTTGTAGTAGCCGTTGAAGTGCCGCCCGAGCTGCTGGCCATGCACCCGATCGTCGGTAGCATCGAAGTCGAGGTAGAGCGGCTTCTTGGGTGGCCGCCGGAACGAGCGGATGAACTGCTCGATCATCTCCTCGTGGATGGTGATCGCCCAGTCCCGGTCAGCTTGCTGCTCGAAGCGGCACAAGGTGGACTGACTGGCGAGCACGCCATCGGTATCGACGGCGGTCTGCAGGGCGATGTCGTGACGCAACGCATGGTGGTCATTGAGATCCTCATAGCCCAGTGCCAGGCCGAACATGCGCTGCCGGACCAGGGTTTCGGTGCGGTGCAGGCAGCGCTGAGCGTCGCGCTCGTCGCTGAGTCGGCGAGCGACGGCGCGGGTCAGGCCCATCTCGCGATCGAGCTGCCGCAGCAGCAGGATACCGCCGTCAGAAGTGACATCACCGCCATCAAAACGGGCGATGATCTGACGACCTCTGCAGCGTGGAAAGGAGGCGGACGGCATGGTACATTTTGTCATGGCGGCTGAGGCGGTTGATTCTTGTGTAGGAGCTTGAATTATAACCGATTTTCAGCCGCCTTTTTCATGTCTGATGCATTATCCAGGCTAGAGGATGGCGTTGACTGGCACTGGGACCGCATCTTCGCCGGCGCTGTGCTGACAACACTGCTGGGCGTCGGCGCTGAACTGGCCGCACCGGAGAACCGCCAGGACGGCGACCGGATCATCATCGCTGGCCGCGACAGCCTGCAAGACACAGTGAATCAGGTCGGCCAGGAAGTGACACGTCGCAACCTCAATATCCAGCCCACTCTGACCAGCCGGCCCGGGTTGCCGGTTCGCATCATCGTCAACCGCGACTTGGTGCTGCGGCCTTACCAGCCGGTAGGCTTCAATAGAGGAGCTTCGCAATGAGCACGACACGCAAGCTGCGGTTGGGGCCGCTGCCCAAGACCGAGATCAGCAAGCTGACCTTCGCCTGCCCAGCAAGCTTGAAGGCCGATCTGGACCGTTACGCCGCGCTGCACGCGCAGACCTATGGCGAGGCGGTCGATGCGGCGACGTTAATCCCGCATATGTTGGAGGCGTTCATGGCGGGGGATCGGGGGTTCAGGAAGACACGACCTCTAAAAGGTAACAATATGCCTGAATAGCATTTAAAATGGTTGGTGCCAGCCAGGATTCAGCATGCTGTCTCGGGTTGATGCAGTAACTGGGGTAAGGCGGCAAGGATAACATTGGTTCACTTGCAATGTGGCAGGGGATTGAGGGCTAATTAAGGGGGGCTGCCTTTGCGTATTAACCACGCCATCCTGATCCGCGCGCTTCCAGCAGATCGCTTGGAGGACTTCGTCAATGATTGGCTCGCTCAGCGCTGCAAAGACTATCACAGCCATGAGCTTTGGCGCGGTACAGGTGATATGGGGCGAGACGTCACGGGATATGTGACCGATAAGCGCATGGAAGGTCCATGGGATAACTTCCAATGCAAGCAGCTCAGCAAGTCTCTTTCCGAAAGCTCGGCTCTCGTTGAGCTCGGTAAAATATTTATGCACTCCACAGCCGGCGAGTACTCGCTGCCGCGCTCTTACACTTTTGTTGCACCGCGTGGTGTTGCCAGGGCGGTGCAGCAGTTTATCGCTCATCCTGAGCGCTTCAGGGCCGCCTTTCTCGAACGTTGGAATGCTGATATTTCAGGGAAGCTTGTCGAAAAGCAGGCGATACAGCTTACCCCTGAGATTGAGGCCACGATCAAAGCGTTTGATTTCACCCAGATCCATTGGCTCGATGCCGCGCGGCTTGTCGAAGATCCCGCGTGCAAACCCGCTCTGGTTAAGTGGTTTGACGAAGACCCTGGCCCTTCTCCACGAGGTGTCGTTCCAGATGAGATAGATGTCTGTGAATCTTCGTACATCGGACAACTCCTTAAACTATACGAAGAAAAAGGTCCGGGAATTTTCCCAGACGCAACAGCAGCGTTGGCCAGTCCGGAGTTCGGCACACATCTCCGTGATCAGCGTACTCGTTTCTTCGATTCGGTGGCATTTGATAGGTTTTATCGAGATTCTACCCCTGAAGATTACTTGCCAAATTTTAAGGATGAGATCTATCACGGCGTGGTCGAAATCCATGGTGATGATCATGAAAATGGGCTGGCGAGGCTGCGTCAAGTGATGCAGCAAGCTGCCATTTTGCAACCATCCGGCATATTGGGGAAGCATGCAGGCCCTCAAGTCAAACAAGGGACCTGCCACCAGTTCGCAAATGATGGGCGTTTGCCATGGCATCGTTAAAGGACAGTATTTTGGATAAACATCCGTTCAATAGCACTCTTGAAACAGGCATCCGGGCCTTGGTTGTGCTTGAGGCGTTTTATCCACGTCACTGCGATTTAATGGAAATGACGTGGTTTGATCATCTGGTCGTACACACAGGCGATATTGATGGAAAAGACGTACCAGAAAGTCTCCATCCCGATCTGCCTAATCGTACCGGCGAACTCCTGGTTCGTCGCCAGTTGGTAGAGAGAAGCCTGCGTATGATGCAGCAGATGCACCTTGTTGAAGTGTTTGAGACCGAAGCAGGGATAGAGTTTTGCGCCAGTGAGGAGGCTCCAAGTTACGTGGGGCTTCTGCAGGCGCCTTATTCTCTTGCGCTCAAAGACCGAGCTAGATGGATGGCGGATCGTTTTGCTCAGCAGGAGAGCTTTGAAATTCGGGAACTCATTGAGGGCCGGATTGGGCGCTGGACTACGGAATTCACTACGGATGACACATCTTCGGGGCATTCAGTATGAATGGTATCAGGCTGCGTCATCTCGTCTTCACTGGTCCCGGCATTGAGCCTGCCGAACTTGGGTTTGATGAAGGGCTCAATATTATCTATGGCGCTTCGAATACTGGTAAATCCTTCGCATCGAAGGCCATTTTGTTCATGCTCGGTGTTTCCAAGGGTCTGCCCGGAATTGAAGAAATTGCTGCTTATGAATCGGTTTGGCTAGGTCTGACACTACCTGATAGTCGCGATGTTACGCTCTACCGTGCCACGCAGGGCGGCCAGTTCAGGCTCTATGAGGGGCTCCTCAAGAGGGCCGGTGTCAATGATGGCTTGGCGTTACGTCAGCAGCACGATTCGAAGCGTACTGACACCGTTTCGTACTTATTGCTTGATGCGATGGGGGTCGCCGGAAAAACGGTCGTTCGTGATGGCAACTGCAAGAAGGATATACTATCCATTTACTTGTTATCTCCCTACGTTGTAGTGTCCGAGCAGGACATAATTGCCGAGAAAAGCCCTGTTTTTACCTCAGGTTCGCCTTCACAGCGTACCTTTGAGCAGAACCTGTTCAAGTTTTTGCTTACCGGTGTTGACGACGCAGCTGCCGTGACAGTACCGAAACCATCTGAACGCAAAGTGGCCAAGGCTGCGAAGATTGAACTAGTGGATGAGTTGATTGCTCAGATCGATGTGGAACTCGGCGAGAATCCACCAGATGAAAGGGAAACTGAAGAGCAGCTTGGGCGACTGGAGCGAAGTGCAAGTGACCTTGCCTCTCGGCTAAAGGATGCTCAAGAAAAACTTGATGCCCTTGTAGCCAAAAGACGAAAAACCATAGAACGTCGTCGTGAGTTATTAGAAAGGGCGGGAGAGCTTGATCTAACGATTGAACGATTCTCTAAATTACAGGCTGTCTACAGCTCGGACCTTCAGCGCCTGCAATCAATTGAGGAGGGAGGGTTCGTGCTTGTGGCGATGACCGACATGGATTGTCCGGTCTGTGGTGCTCCGTCTGATGCCCAAAAACATAACCATGCTGCGGAAGAAATTGCGATGGCGCATAAAGCTGCTGCCGCTGAGGCCCGCAAGATCGAACGTGAACAACGTGAGCTGACCCAAACTATAGCTTCTCTTGAATCTGAGGCTGAAGGGCTGCGCCGGACTATTGATTCGGAGAAAAACGAGATTGATAGACTCGATGGCGAGATTGAGAAGGCGCGCCCACATGAAACTTCTTTGCGAGGAAGTTACGAAATATATGTTTCGAAGCGATCCGAAATAGTAAATGTTCTCGACCTTTATAAGCGCCGCTCCAATCTATCTATCCGGAGAGCTGAAATCGACGCCGAACCAACCCGACGTAGTAAAGGCGATGCACCATCAGTAGGCCCGGATTCGACTACATTGTTCCGGTTTGGTGAGACAGTGAAGTCTGTACTAACTGAATGGCGCTTTCCCGATGCAGACAAGGTGCAGTTTGACGCAGAAGCTATGGATATTACCGTTGCCGGAAAACTTCGTGCCGCCAACGGAAAAGGTGTCAGAGCAATTCTCCATGCTGCTTTTAATGTAGCCATTGTTGTTTTTTGTATCGAAAACGATCTTCCATACCCTGGGTTCCTAGTTCTTGACACTCCGTTGCTCACTTATCGTGAGCCGATGACATCGCGCTATGGTGAGTTGTCGGATGATGAAGAGATCCTCAAGAAGACAGGTCTTGCTGAACATTTCTACAAACACCTCGCTAGCATGAAGGGCAAGGTGCAGTTCATCGTGATCGAAAACTCTGATCCGCCGACTGCTATCCGGGATGTCGCTCGTATTGAGACCTTCAGTGGCTTAGAAGGCAATGGCCGATTTGGTTTGTTGGCAAGACAGACGTGATCGTCCTCGGGGGGAGGGGCGCTTTCATCTTGGCCGTGAGGTTACGCGAGTGCCACTAAGTCGGGCAGGGGACTGGGGCTTGGTCATATGGATGCTGTTGCCGTCTTCTGGTACTATACCTTTTGATTGATGATGGAGCGGAAAACACCGCCGCCGGAAAAATCGCTGCATCACCCGCGGAAACAAAGAGCTGGTGATACTGACGGTAAAAACGACGGTAAAGTCCAAAATCAGCCTTTCATGAAGCCTTTGCCTTCAATGGGTTAGAACCCTCGTTGATGATTGAGTGGGAGTGATCGCCCCTGCGATCCTGTAGGCTATGAAGGGCCCGCCATTGGCGGGCCCTTCGCGTATCCGGTCCACACAAGGAGGTGACGGCCCGGCAAGGGGGCGCTCGCCAGGGGCAGTTGACCTGTGAATGCCGAGGCGACCGGGTCATCCTCACCGGGCAGGTGGCCCCCTATCTGCGCGGGACGATTCGGCTCTGAGGCAAGCGCCGCCCAATCACGGCGGCATCACTGTGGCGAGAGTTTCTTCAAGCGTTCGCTGGCGCGCTTCACGGTCTTCATCTTCTCGGGCCGCTTCATGCTCCTCCATTGGCGTATCTCGTCCAGGCTGCGACCGCAGCCGGTGCACAGGCCTTTGGAAAGCTGGCATACCGACACACAGGGGCTCTCGATCGTGTTGGCCATAGTCAGTGCCTCGTTGGCTTGGAGTCTAGACGCCGCTGCCAGTCGCCGCCATGCTCCCGCTGGCACGCCTCTTCGCTGTCGAGGTCGAGGTGTCGCGAGGCATCGCCGACCTCGACGCCGGCCTCGGCCAGTGCCGCTGCGGTCAGCTCATCGATGTGGTGCCGGGCATCGCCCTTGAGCGCCTGGGCCAGGTGGGCGTGGGTGTCGAATACCCAGGTCACCACCAGGCTCTCGGGAAAGCGCTGGTAATCGACCTCGTGGGTCAGCCAGCAGAAGCCGGGCAGCAGGGGCTTGGCCTGCTCGCAGGCGTGGGTCAGCGAGGCGACCAGGCGCCGCTCCAGCTTGCCGCGTTCGCGTTTGGCGATCATGGTGCACTTCCGTGCGTTGGGTTTGATACGGACAATCGTCTGGTGAAGCCGCAATCGACATCACCGGCGGGCATGTTGCGCGGAAAATCGTGGGTAACTGTTTAGCTCACGCCGCCTGATCCGTGGCTGTAGGCTGCATGAAGGATGGCACATCACCCGCAAACAGTTGCTCCAGTGCGGTATGCGCCGCCACCCCTTGCTTGACGGCGGTCGAGAGGAAGCTGCGCATCCGGCAGAAGATCTCCGCCCCCTCCCAGGAGCGGAAGCAGCCCGAGATTTTCTGCTGGACCTTGGTCATTCGCAGATCGCGTTCCCCCTGGTTGTTGGTGAAGGGAGCGGCAGGGTCGTCGAGGAAGCGCAACACGTCGTCCTCGTACGCCTGGAGGCGTTCCAGGAGGTTGCGCGACTTGGTGCGCTTGGCCCGGCCTCGCGTTCCAGGTGGCGGTTTCACCGGCGGGGGGCACTCGGCGTCCCCTTTCGCCAGGCAATCTCGATAGCGCTGCCGCCAGGCTCGGGTCTCATCGGCCGAGAGGCAGCCGTCGGCCACCTCCACGGCGCGATGCATCTCCAACAACAGGTCATGCAAGGCCTTGGCCCATGCCTGGCCATCGTTCTCCCAGGCCGCTGTCAGCTCCCGAAGGTGGTGCGCATTACAGAGCGCGTGCCGGCAATCCGGATAGCGGTAGTAGGGCTTCCAGTGATCATGCACCAGCACGCCACGCACGAAGGGCAATACGCCGATGGCGTCCATCGCTTCCTGGCCGCGCTTGGGGTGCGGGGCCAACCAGGTCAGGGCCTCGTTGGAGGCGCTGTGTAGCCAGTAGCGTTTGCCACCGACCTGCATTCCGGTTTCATCGGCATGGACGGTGGCTGCTTCACGTAGCGCCGGGATCACCCACTCGGCGAACGCCTCGGCCCGCTGGTAGGCCTCCTGGTTGAAGGCGAACAGGGTGCCGGTGCTCAGCGACAGGCCGCACTGCGAGGTGAGCAACTCGCGGATACGCGCATAGGGCAACAGCTGATACTGGGAGAGATAGACGACATGCGCCTTGAGGCGAGGGCCATACTGGATGGGGCGAGTCACGCCCTCGGGGAATGGCGCCACGTAGCGTTGCCCCTGATCATCTTCGAGGACCTCAGCCTGATATTCGGTGACCACGGCCTGGATTACGATGTCCTGCACTTGGCGCGTTTCGACGCCGACCGGGCGGTAAGAACGCCCCTTGGGGAGTTGCCGACGATCGACACGGAGCTTGACCACCTCGTCGGGGTCCGTCACCGGCGCCAACGTCTTACCCTCATGCCCTGGCTGTCCGCCGGGGCGCCGCTCGCCTTTGGCGCGCGAGCGGCGCTGGCGATTGGGATCCTGGGACGGTGGCTTGCTGCTGTTGCGGCTACTGGTGGCCAGGCGATCGGCCATGAGCTTGACCAGCAACATCAGCACATCGATGGCCGCACGCAGCGACGGAGAGACCGTCTGGTCTTCCTTGAGCTGCTGTCGGACCCGCTCCAGAGCCTCGTCGACGTTGATATCGCTGATGGTCATGTCACCGCATAGATATGCCGAAGGATTAGGCACACTATGCCAGAAAAATCAGGTGGTTGGCGACAGGCTATCCGCAACCACCTGAATAGTTACAATCGTGGCCGGTAAAGGCGGGATAACCGGGAGGGGGAGGGCGTCGAGCCAATGGCACGGAATCGGGGCGGCGCGCCCTGTTGCTTTTCGAGGTGGCGGCAGCGATGCTTGATTAAGCATATGCCGAACAATACCGATATCACCCTTTGACGCTCGTGCGAGGAGCGCGCTATGCCGTTGGAACTCTGGCTCTCTTTCTGCCTGGCCTCCCTGTTGATCATCGTGTCTCCCGGCCCCGCGGTGGCGCTGCTGGTGACCACCGGGATCAACCGCGGGCGACGCGCCGCCCTGGCCATGCTGCCGGGCTTCTTCCTGGGCGACCTGCTGGCCATGACCCTGTCGTTTGCCGGGGTCGGCGCGCTGCTGATGGCCTCCGCCGAGCTGTTCCAACTGTTCAAGTGGCTCGGAGCGGCCTATCTGCTCTATCTGGGCATCAAGATGTGGCGTGAGGCGGGGCGGCTTGGCGACCTGCAGCCGACGGGTACGGACATCCGAGTCGGCACGGCCAAGGCCTTTCTGGTGACCGCGCTGAATCCCAAGAGCCTGGCCTTCTTCATGGCCTTCATGCCCCAGTTCGTGACACCGAGCCAGCCCTTGCTGCCGCAGTTGGCCATCCTGTTCTCGACTTTCCTGGCCATCGGCGTGCTCAGCGATCTTGCCTTCACCTTCCTGGCCACTACCGGCGGCCGGATGCTGAGTGCCCGGTTTCGCCGCATCCTTCACCGTGCAGGTGCCGGCAGCCTGATCGGGGCGAGCGCTCTGGTCGCCGCCATGCGCCGACCTTGAAGGGAAGGGGGCGCAGTCCAGTTTCCGCTTGCTCAATGCCCCGGGTACCTTGCTTCGCTGGGGTGCCGCTCCGGCGAAGCGTTGGATGGCAGCGGAACGGAGGCTTTCGCGATCGACGGTGCCGGGGCACCATGCCCTTAAAGCCTGAAATGGAACCCAGCCATGACTCGACTCCACCACTGCGTTAGCGCACGCTCCTTTCGCCCCCTCTGGCTGCTCGAGGAGCTGGGCCAGCCCTATGAGCTGGTGATGCACCCCTTCCCGCCCCGGATGCGTGACGAGGCCTTTCTCGAGATCAATCCGCTGGGCACGGTGCCGGCCTTCTTCGATGGCGAGGTGGCCATGACCGAGTCCGCGGCCATCTGCCAGTACCTCGCCGCCCGCCGTCCCGAGGCGGGGCTGGAGGTGGCGGCGAGTGAACCGGCCTATGGCGACTACCTTAACTTCCTGCACTTCGGCGAGGCGACCCTCACCTTTCCCCAGACCCTGGTGCTGCGCTACGGCCACTTCGAGCCGCCGGAGCGGCGCCAGCCCCAGGTGGTGGAGGACTACGCCCGCTGGTGCCTCTCGCGGCTGCGCACCCTGGCGCCGCGCCTGGAGCGCGAGCCCTTCCTGTGTGCCGGGCGCTTCACCGCCGCCGACGTCTCGGTGGGCTATGCGCTGCTGCTGGCCAGTCATATCGGCCTGGAAGAGCGCTTCAAGCCCGCCGTAGCGGACTATTGGGCGCGCCTGCAGCAGCGGGAAGCCTTCCAGCGCGCCCTGGCCGCGGAGCGGGAGGCGGCCCTGGCCCAGGGCATCTCGCCGGAGCCTGCCATGAGGATGGGCGGGGCAGCCTGAGCCGGCCGCGGGCGAAAGGATTGACAGCGTCGCGCGCTCGGGCATCAATGGACTCGACCCCCGCCGGGGGCTACCGGGAGAGGCGGCGATGGAACAGCATGATCAGGATGCACGACATGGACCGAGGCTGCTGCATGACGAGCTGCCCAAGGAGCACGAGGACCCGCTGATCCGGCGGCTCCACCTTGTCATCCGCCAGGCGATCAAGCTGCTGGCGGTGCTGATGGTGCTGGTGATCATCTGGGGCGTCCTGGATGTCATCTATGTGCTCTACACCAAGTTCATCTCTCCGCCGGTGCTGCTCTTCGAGGTCAGCGATATCTTCGTGATCTTCGGCGCCTTCATGGTGGTGCTGATCGCCGTCGAGATCTTCATCAATATCCGCCTCTACCTGGGCACCAATATCCTGCCCATCCGCCTGGTGGTGGCCACGGCGCTGATGGCGATCGCCCGGAAGGTGATCATCCTGGATATCGCCACCGTCACCGCCATGGAGATGCTCGCCATCGCCGCCGTGGTGCTGGCGCTGGGGGTGACCCACTGGCTGGTGGGCAAGCCGGACTAGGCTTTTGAAACCTGGCGTGGACGATCACCGCCAGCCCATCAGCCAGGTGGCGTCGTCCTTCAGGTCCTGCCAGGGCAGGGTGGTCTCGCGGCGGGTGTAGACGGCCTCGAGGACCACCGCGACCACGTTCTCCTCCTCGTCGCGTTCAAGCGCCGTCACCAGGAAGTGCTTCTCCTTGTTCCGGGGCTTCGCCGCGGTCCACTTGCTGTACTATGTGCCGAATGAACCTTTACAGGCCGCACTCTGTGCCAGCGCCCGGAGACTCTCATTATCTTCCCTCAACGCAATGACAGCCGCGTTGCAGCCGCTGCCAGCCGCAGCTATTACGCCAAGCTACTTTACCGCCGGCGTGCAAATCTACAAGTACGTCGGTGGCCTAGTGCACACCAAGTCACTCACCCTCGATGGTGAGATCAGCTTCATCGGCTCCGCCAAAATGGGCCGGCGCAGCTTCGAGCTCAGTTACGAGAACAGCATCCTGACCTACAACTCAAAGCTGAGCCAGCAGATCCGACAACGTCAGCAGCACTACCTCGACAGCGCTGTGCGTGTTGATCCCGGTGATGTTGCTCATTGGCCCCGCCACCGCCGGTTAACCAACAACACCATCGCGATGCTGGAGCCAATCCTTTAAAGCCGACCGCCCAGCAGGTGATTTACACTGCCTATACAACAATGAAGGGGCAATGCCGGGCCTATTCTGGCAATGTGTCAATTGCAATGTAACGTTAGGAGTAGCCGTATGTGCACACGAGTGATGTGGCCAGATGCCAACGGAGCGGTCATCGTCGGCCGTAATATGGACTTTCACAAAGACCTGATGACAAACTTGTGGACGCAGCCGAAAGGCATCACACGCGACGACGGAGTGCAGGGGAAGCTGACGTGGACATCGAAGTACGGGAGCGTCGTTGCGACCGCCTTCGATATGATCTCGGTCGACGGTCTGAATGAGGCCGGCCTGGCAGGTCACGTGCTGTGGCTGGCAGAGTCGGACTACGGCACCCCAGAAGACAGCCGCACTCAGTTGAGTCAGGCCATCTGGATGCAGTACTTCCTCGACAACTACGCCACCGTAGCAGAAGCCGTCGAATGGATCGAAAAGGCGGATGTTCAAGTGGTGCAAATGATGGACCCCACCGGTGGGGCACCGCCGGCGATCCACCTGGCCCTTGATGACGCTACGGGCGATTCGTGCATCATCGAGTACAGCGATGGTAAGCCCAAGGTCTACCACAGCCGCGAATACCGCGTGATGACGAACTCACCTACGTACGACCAGCAACTTGAGCTGGTCAGGACCATCAGTGGGCTTGGCGGCGACCAACCCCTTCCTGGGTCAACCCTCGCAAGCGACCGATTCGCCCGGGCGGCGTATTACGTGAGTCGCCTGGACCAGCCTAAGACGCAGCTACAGGCCACCGCGGCCATGTTCAGCGTCATCCGTAACGCCGCACAGCCGTTCCGTATCCCAGACCCCGGCAAGCCTGATGCGTCCCAGACCCTTTGGCAGACTGTCAGCGACCTGACCAACAAGCGTTACGTTTTTGAGTCGACCACCCGCCCCAACATTGTTTGGGTCGACCTGGGCGACCTAGACCTCACCGAGGGCGCACCCCAGCTGAAGCTCAACCTCGTGAACGAACTGACTGTCGAGCACGGAATCGCCGGCGAAGTCAGCGGTAAGTTCGCTGACAGCGGCACGCTGAACTTCCTCACTCTCGAGCTCGAAAGACAATTGGCTGCAGCTGCGGCGAAGGCCAAGCAGTAGGCCATCGACCTTTGAAGACGCGCGATCCGCTTCAGAAACAGCAACTTCAACCGTTAGCAGGTTTCGATAGCAGTGCCAAGCTGCGGTGCCGCTTCTCGGGGTTGATGGCGTTCATCGTGCTGCTCCTCGGTTGCTGTCAGGGTGCTGGATCATAGCCGCAAAGGGAGGTGCCTTTGATCATTTCCCCAGTGCCGTATGGCCGGTATGGTCAACGAGCGGTTTCCGCAGGTGGTTGCAGGGTCCCTATGCGAGGCCCATGCTAGGGTGGTGGCGACAGTCGGGGAGCGCATCATGGGGGTAAAGGGGTTTGCCGGGGGCTTGATCGTGCTGGGCGTGGCGCTGGGGCTATACGGCTGGCGGGCCTGGAACCCGGTGGCCTTCGTGGGGCTGGCCCTTGCGGTTCTGGGTGCCGTGGTACTGATAACCGGCCGCCGCGGTCGGGGCCCGACGCCGGGGGCCTGACATCCTGCGCCATTGAGCTTATGATGAGCGGTGTCGACAGTCCTTCCCCCCTACGGGGGCGGAGGGCTGTTTTTATTGGATATCTTTTATTGGATAGCCGCCAAGTTTCACTCTGCGCCATGCATTGACGGGCTACCAGGAGGTCGCATGTCATCCCGCCCCACCATCATCATCAATCGCCTCGATGCTGAGCGCCTGCAGCGCCTGATCGACGATGCCAGTGACAAGGACCTGTTCGTGGCCGATGCCCTCGAGGAGGAGCTCGAGCGTGGCGAGGTCATCGACCCGGAAGAGATTCCCGACGACGTGGTCAGCATGAACAGCCGGATCCAGTTTACCGACCTGACCCGCAACCGCCAGATGATCCGGACCCTGGTCTACCCGCACTCCCTGGCGACCACCGAAGATGGCATCTCGGTCATGGCCCCGGTGGGCGCTGCCCTGATCGGCCTTCGCGTCGGCGATGTGATCGACTGGAATCTGCCCGACGGCCACCAGGTGAGCCTGCGCGTGGATGCCATCCTGTGGCAGCCCGAGCGCGAGAAGCAGTTCCACCGCTGAGGAAGCCCCGATGCCGTTCTCCCTGTGGCTCTCCCTGGCGGCGGTGTGCGCCATGGGGGCCATGTCTCCGGGGCCCAGTCTGGCGCTGGTACTGCGCCATACCCTGGGCGGTGGCCGGGCTCCCGGCGTGGTCGCGGGGCTCTCCCACGCCCTGGGCGTGGGCTTCTATGCCCTGCTGACGGTGTGGGGGCTGGGGGCGCTGATCGTCCGGCAGCCGGCGCTGTTCCAGGTCATCACCTGGGGTGGGGCGGCCTACCTGGCGTGGCTCGGTATCAGGGCCCTGCGCGCCGGGCGTGCCGGGGCGCTGGCGGCGGGGGCGGCTCCGACCACGCGCCGCCAGGCCGCCCGGGAAGGGGTGCTGGTGGCGCTGGGCAACCCCAAGCTGATTCTCTTCTTCATCGCCCTGCTCAGCCAGTTCGTGACCCCGGACATGAGCCTGGCGGCCAAGGCGGTGATCGTGCTGACGGCCATGATCATCGACGGTGGCTGGTATGCCCTGGTGGCCCTGGGGCTCTCCCACTCCCGGGTGCTGCCCTGGCTGCAGGCCCGCTCCCACTGGATCAATCGCCTTACCGGCCTGCTGCTGCTGGGGCTGGCGCTGCGCGTGGTCAGCGGCCCGCTGCTGGCTTAGCGGGGCGAGTCGCCGGGGGCCAAGGTGACGCCGTGGCGCCGACTGGGTAGGCTTTGGGAATTTCCCCGGGAGATGCCCATGACCGACGCCCTTCGCGATGAGACACCGCCGATTCCCCATGTGGTCCGTGAGCGCATCCAGCTGGTGGATTCCCGCAATCGCCCCTGCGGCAGCGCCTGGCGTACCGAGATGCGTCGCTTCCACTTTTGGCATCGGGCGACCTACGTGGTGGTGCGCAATGCCCGCGGCGAGATCTGCGTGCAGCATCGAACCCTGACCAAGGAGGTCTTCCCCGGCGGGCTCGACCTGGCCGCCGGCGGCGTGGTGGGCGCCGGCGAGGCGGAGCACGTGGCAGCACGCCGCGAGCTGGGCGAAGAGCTCGGTATCCGCGGCGTGGCCCTGCGCCCGGCGGGTGGTTTTGTGCATGCCGAGGGGGGCAATCACATCTTCGGCAGCCTCTTCCTGGTCGACCATGACGGGCCCCTGACGCTGCAGGCCGAAGAGGTGGCCGATGCCTTCTGGTACACGCCTGCGGAGGCCCTGGCGCTGCCCGGCGTCACGCCGGATACCCGCCAGGCGGTGCAGGTGCTACTCGACGCCGGGCTGCTGGCAGCGTGACGTTTGCCAGCGTGGAAAAGGCGGGCTGGCGTCCGCGCGGCGGGCGTGGCATCGTGATGGTTGATTCAGTCAAAGCTGCCACCATGTCCATCCACGATTACCGGTGCCTGACCGCCCAGGGAGAGCCCTTCAACTTCGCCGCGCTGCGCGGCCAGGTGCTGCTGGTCGTCAACGTTGCCAGCCGCTGCGGCTACACCCCGCAGCTCAGGGAGCTCGAGCGCCTCTACCGCCGCTACCGCGAACGCGGCTTTGCGGTGATCGGCTTCCCCTGCAATCAGTTCGCTCGCCAGTCGCCGGAGTCGGCGCTGGACTTCTGCACCCTGAGCGCCCGGGAGTATCAGGTCAGCTTTCCGCTGATGGAGAAGGTCAAGGTCAACGGGCCGGGCGCCCACCCGCTCTTCGTCGAGCTGCGCCGGGGGGCGCCGGGGGTGCTCGGCACCACGGCGATCAAGTGGAATTTCACCAAGTTCCTGGTGGGGCGCGACGGGGGGGTGATTCGCCGCTTCGCCCCGCGGGACGGCGAGGCGGCGCTCAGGGAAGCCCTGGAGATCGCCCTGGACGAGGCCTGAGGGGCCTTACGGGGGTGTCTCGCCCCGCTCGATCATCAGGCGGGCCATCAGTTCGTTCCAGCGATGCCGGCTCATCATGGTGGTCAACCCCGAGAAAAGCGCCCAGCTGCCGCGCCGCCATCCCTTGAGGCGCAGGTTGTGCGCCACCAGCTGCTTCATCAGCTTGTGCTCGTCGAAGCGGCGCCACTCCCCCGCCACCGACATCTGCTGGCGCCCCAGCACCGGCGCCAGCTCCAGCCGGAAGATCCACTCCAGCTCCTTGAGCGTCAGGTCGTGGCGCTCGATCACCTCGATCATGCGGGCATAGTCGCGTTCGCTGGGCTCATGCTCCAGCCACAGCGTGGCCAGCGTCAGCCACAGCTCGCCGCGCTGGTCGACCAGGGTCTGTGCATTCATGGGGTGCCTCCTCGTGGCCTGCCGCCGTGACGTGCATCCTGCCCCAGTCGAGGCCGGGTCTCAAGAGCCGGCGCAAGGGCGGACAGCGTCCGGCGCGGCCGCTAGAATAGGGCGATTGCCACTCCATGAGAGCCGGCCGGCGGATGCCGGCCCGATAACGACGAACAGCGAGGTCTGACGTGATCATCAAGCCCAAGGTACGCGGATTCATCTGCACCACCACCCACCCCGTCGGCTGCGAGAAGAATGTGCTCGAGCAGATCGAGGCGACCCGTGCGCGGGGGCTGGACAGGGCCAGCGGGCCGAAGAAGGTGCTGGTGATCGGCGCCTCCAGCGGCTACGGCCTGGCGGCGCGTATCACCGCCGCCTTCGGCTACGGCGCCGACACCCTGGGCGTGTTCTTCGAGAAGCCGGGCACCGAGAAGAAGCCGGGCACTGCGGGCTGGTACAACGCCGCCGCCTTCGACCGCTTCGCCAAGGCCGAGGGGCTCTACAGCAAGTCCATCAACGGCGATGCCTTCTCCCACGAGGCCCGCGAGAAGGCCATCGAGCTGATCCAGCAGGACCTGGGGCAGGTGGACCTGGTGGTCTACTCCCTGGCCTCGCCGGTGCGCAAGCTGCCCGATTCCGGAGAGCTCAAGCGCTCCAGCCTCAAGCCCATCGGCGAGACCTACCGCGCCACCGCCATCGACACCAACAAGGACACCATCATCGAGGCCGAGGTGGAGCCGGCCACCGAGCAGGAGATCGAGGACACCAGGGCGGTGATGGGCGGCGAGGACTGGGAGCTGTGGATCGATGCCCTGGATCGCGCCGGCGTGCTGGCGCCGGGCGCCCGCAGCGTGGCCTTCAGCTACATCGGCACCGAGATTACCTGGCCGATCTACTGGCACGGCGCCCTGGGCAAGGCCAAGGAAGACTTGGACCGCGCCGCCGGCGAGATCGACAAGCGCCTGGCGGCCACCCAGGGCGGCGCCAACGTGGCGGTGCTCAAGTCGGTGGTGACCCAGGCCAGCGCGGCCATTCCGGTGATGCCGCTCTACATCGCCATGGTCTACAAGGTGATGAAGGAGAAGGGGCTCCACGAGGGCACCATCGAGCAGCTTAACCGTCTGTTCGGTGAGCACCTCTACTCAGCCCGGGGTCAGCAGGGCGAGTTCAGCACCGATGAAGATGGCCGCCTGCGCCTGGACGACTGGGAGCTGCGCGACGACGTCCAGCAGGCGTGCAAGGATCTCTGGCCCCAGGTGACTACCGAGAACCTCTTCGCGATCACCGACTATGCTGGTTACAAGCACGAGTTCCTGAAGCTGTTCGGCTTCGAGCGGGATGACGTCGATTACGACGCCGATGTGAACCCGGACGTGGAATTCGATGTCGTGAACCTGTAGCAGCGCGCGAGTTCGGGCAGGCGAGCCGGCTTGCGACGCGGTGGCTTACCGACCCTGGAGGACCGTATGGACACCAGAGAGAGCAAGACACCGGAAGAGGAGCGCGAGCATCTCAAGGAGGTGCTGGAACCCGAGGACTTCGACAACCCGGAGCCCGATGCCGGTCAGCCGGAGGCGAAGAAGCCGCCGCCCAGGACCATGCAGCGCCTGCTGCCCATCGTCATCGTGGTGCTGGGCCTGCTGGTGGCCGCCATGCTGCTCTACAGCGGCGGCGCCCAGTAGGAGCCTCCTCTCGCGGCCGGGCCTTTGCGCCCGGCCGCTTGCTGTTAAGATGGGGGACGGTTTCCGGATACCCCGTCAATGTCTCGATTCGCCCCTACAGATGCCGCGCCAGTCCGCTCCCGGCGGGTTGGCGTGCTGGTACTCTCCGGCTTCTCGCTGCTCACCGAGGCCTGCGCCACCGAGCCCCTGGCGGTGGCCGGGCAGCTGGCCGGCCGCTCCCTCTATTCGCTGACCACCCTGAGCCTGGCGGGGCAGCCGGTGACCTCGGGTTCCCGTCAGCGGCTGCTCTGCGAGTCTGGGCTGGCCGAGGCCGGTGACGCCCTCGATATCCTGCTGGTCTGCGCCCCCGGGGCAGAGGGCGCCGAAGGGGCGCTGCTGGATCGGCTGGCCGAACTGGCCGTCCCGGGCCGACTGATGGTGGGCATCGGCGGCGGCGCTGAGCTGCTGGCCCGGGCGGGCCTGCTCGACGGCTATCGGGCCACGGTGCCCTGGCCGCGCTTCGAGGCGGTGCGCCTGGCCCACCCGCGGATTCGTCTCTCCCGCCAGCTGTTCGAGATCGACGGCGAACGGCTGACCTGCGGTGGCGGTACCGCGGCCATGGACATGATGATGACCCTGATCGGCCGCCACCACGGTAGCGAGCTGGCCGAGCGGGTGTCCGCCCACTTCGTGCTGGAACGGGTGCGGATGGGGAGTGAGCCCCAGACGGCGGCGAGCGCGGGTGCCGCGCCGGAGAGCCTCACGGAGGCGCTGGCGCTGATGGAGGCCAATATCGAGGAGCCGCTGACCACCGCCGAGCTGGCGGAGCACCTGGGGGTCTCGCGGCGTCAGCTGGAGCGGCTCTTCAAGAAGCACCTGCAGGCGGTGCCCAGCCGCTACTACCTGGATCTGCGCCTGCAGCGAGCCCGACGGCTGCTGCGGGAGAGCGAGCGGCCGGCGGGGGAGGTGGCGCTGCTTACCGGCTTCTCTTCGGCGGCGCACTTCTCCACGGCCTATCGCAACCACTTCGGCGTGTCACCCCGCGAGGAGCGGCTGGGCTGAGGCTCAGCCGTCCCTGGCCGGCCTTGCCATCAGGGCGCGAAACAGCGCGCCCATCATCACCGGCGTGTCCTGCTCGATGCGAAAGCCGGCACCCTCCAGCAGCGGCCGCGCCTGGCGGGTGATGTCGGTGGCCACGGCGCTGGTCAGGGCGTTGAGGGTGCGACGGCCGATGCCGGCGGGGCGTTCGTCGGCCTGGAACTTGTCCATCACGCAGAGCTGGCCGTCCCCCCTGAGCACCCGTCGCGCCTCGGCAAGGCCGCGGGCCGGGTCCGGCATTACCGCCAGGATCAGGTGCATCACCACCACGTCGAAGTGGCCGTCGGGAAAGCGCAGCGCAGAAGCGTCCATCTCGGTGGCCTCCACGTCCATGCCCAGGGCCTCGGCCCGGCGGCGGGTGCGCCGGACCATGGCGGGGGAGAGGTCGGTGGCGTGGAGCTCCACGTCCCGGGGCAGCCAGGGCAGGTCCAGCCCGGTACCCGCTCCCACCAGCAGCACCCGCATGCCGGGCTGCCACACCACCTGACCCAGCGCGAGGCGTCGTGGTCTGCGGAAGGCGCGCTCGGCCACGGCATCGTAGAGCGGCGCATAGAGGCTGTAGCGCAGGCGGTTCCAGCGGGTGGTGTTGAGCATCGGTGGCCCTCCTCACGGCATCGCTCCAAGCCTAGCCTTTTTTGCAACTGCCTGTCCCATCGGTGAAAGCGGTCGTGTCGGCAAGTCCCTATACTCGGTGGAGTCACCCCATCATGCACAGAGGACCCGCGACATGAGCCAGACCCCGACCCGCGCCGATTTCGACCGCTACATGGTGCCCAACTATGCCCCCCAGCAGGCGATTCCGGTGCGCGGCGAGGGCAGCCGCCTGTGGGACCAGGAAGGGCGCGAGTGCATCGACTTCGCCGGCGGCATCGCCGTCAACGGCCTGGGCCACTGCCACCCGGTGCTGGTGGAGGCGCTCAAGGCCCAGGCCGATACCCTCTGGCATGTCTCCAACGTCTACACCAACGAGCCGGCCCTCAAGCTGGCGCGCGCCCTGGTGGAGCGCACCTTCGCCGACAAGGCGTTCCTCTGCTCCTCCGGCGCCGAGGCCAACGAGGCGGCCCTCAAGCTGGCGCGGCGCTGGGCCCACGACAACGTCAGCGAGCACAAGAGCCGTATCGTCTCCTTCACCCAGTCCTTCCACGGGCGCACCTTCTTTACCGTCAGCGTGGGCGGCCAGCCCAAGTACGCCCAGGGTTTCGGGCCGGTGCCCGGAGGCATCGTCCACGGCGAGTACAACAACCTCGACAGCGTTCGCGACCTGATTGACGACGATACCTGTGCGGTGATGGTGGAGCCGATGCAGGGCGAGGGGGGCGTGCTGCCCGGCGATATCGAGTTCCTCAAGGGGCTCAGGGCGCTGTGCGACGCCCACGATGCCCTGCTGATCTTCGACGAGGTGCAGACCGGCGTGGGGCGCACCGGCTCCCTCTACGCCTACCAGCAGCTCGGCGTGACCCCGGACATCCTGACCAGCGCCAAGGCGCTAGGCGGCGGTTTCCCGGTGGGGGCCATGCTGACCACGGACCGCGTCGCCTCGGCTTTCGCCTTCGGCACCCACGGCTCCACCTATGGCGGCAACCCGCTGGCCTCGGCGGTGGCGCTGGCGGCGGTGGAGTTCATCGACACCCCGGAGGTGCTGGAGGGGGTGAAGCGCCGCCATGCGCTGTTCCGCGAGCATCTGGAGGCGATCAACGCAAGGCACGGCGTGTTCAGCGAGATCCGCGGCATGGGCCTGCTGATCGGGGCGGTGATGTCCCCGGCGTTCGAGGGGCGTGCCGGCGAGATCCTGCCCCTGGCGGTGGAGGAGGGGCTGATGGCCCTGGTGGCCGGCCCCAACGTGCTGCGCATGGCGCCCTCCCTGGTGATTCCCGAGGCCGATATCGCCGAGGGCATGGCGCGCCTCGAGCGAGCCGTGGCGCGCCTGGTGGGCGAGCGGTGAGCGCCAGCGCGGCTGCCGCGAGCGCTCTCCCTGGAGGAGGCCCCGAGATGCTGGTCGTTCGCCCCGTGCTGCCTGCGGACCTGCCGGCCCTCGAGCGCCTGGCCGGCGATGCCGTCCCGCAGCTGACCAACCTGCCGGCGCATCGTGATCGCCTGGAGGAGCGCATCGTGCGCTCCCGCCAGGCCTTCGCCGCCGAGGTGGCCTTCCCCGGTGATGAGCACTACACCTTCGTGCTCGAGGATCTCGAGCGGGGCGAGGTGGTGGGCACCGCCACGATTCGCGCCCAGGCCGGGGCGGTGGATGCCTACTACACCTACCGCCAGGAGACGCTGATCCACGCCTCCCAGCAGCTCAACGTGCGCCGGGAGGTGCAGACCCTGGCCCTCTCCCACGAGGTCTCGGAGGCGAGTCTGCTGTGCGCCTACTCCCTGGACCCCCGCTATCGGGGGACCAGCGCCGAGAGCCTGCTGCGTCGGGCCCGGCTGATGTTCATCGCCCAGTATCCGGAGCGCTTCGCCTCCCTGCTGGCCATGGCCTTTCCGGGCTTTCTGGACGAGGCCGGCGAGTCGCCCTTCTGGAACAGCGTGGGCTGCCACTTCTTCGGCCGTGACTACCAGGAGATCAACGCCCTGGCCGGCATCCGCTCGAAGAGCTTTATCGCCGAGGTGATGCCCCAGTTCCCCCTCTATCTGCCGCTGCTGACGCCGCGGGCCCGGGCCGCCATCGGCCGGGAGCATCCCGACCACGAGCGGGCCCTGGCGGAGATGCTGGCCGAGGGCTTCATGCGCTCGCGCCACGTGGATATCTTCGATGCCGGCCCGGTGATCAAGGCGGAGCGCGAGCGGTTGCAGAGCTTCCGGCGCGCCGCCTGGCATCCGGTGCGGGTGCGTCCGGCCGGCACCCTGCCGGACGCCGCGCCGGCCATGGTGGCCAACCAGGCCCTGGAGGGCTTCCGCTGCGTGGTGGCGCGCTATGCGCTGTCGTCCACCGGCCAGCTGATGCTGACCCGGGAGCACGCCCGCCAGCTGGGCGTGGAGGATGGCAGGGCGGTGCTGGCCGCGCCCCTGGCCCTGCCGGGCCTGGAGGAGGCCGACGGCCACGAGCCTGGCTATGACGAGGGAGAGCTGTGATGCGTATCCGACCCATCGCCCAGGGCGACCTGGACGAGCTCCAGGCCCTGGCTCGGGAAACGGGCGTGGGCTTTACCTCGCTCCCCGACAACCGCGATTTCCTGGCCGCCAAGATCGACTCGGCCATCGCCGCCTTCGAGGAGCGGCTGCCGGCGAACCGGCGCAACTACTTCTTCGTGCTGGAGGACGAGGGCAGCGGCCGCCTGGCCGGCTGCTGCGCCATCGAGGGCGAGGTGGGCCACGAGGTGCCCTTCTATCACTACCGGGTGGGGACCCTGGCCCACTCTTCAGTGCAGCTCGACCTGCATCGCACCATCGATACCCTCTTTCTCTGCTCCGACCATACCGGCGATGCCGAGGTGGCCTCGCTCTTCCTGCGCCCGGCCTACCGGGGCGGCGACCGCCGGGAGCAGCGCAACGGGCCGCTGGTCTCCATGATGCGCTGGCTGTTCATGGCGGAGTTTCGCGACCGCTTCCCCGACAAGGTGCTGGCGGAGATGCGCGGCGTCTTCAACGAGCAGGGCAGAAGCCCCTTCTGGGACTGCCTGGGGGCCAACTTCTTCCCCCTCGACTTCGACGAGGCGGACCGTCTCACCGGCCTCGGCCAGAAGAGCTTTATCGGCGAGCTGATGCCGAAATACCCCATCTATACTCCCTTTCTCTCCGAGGCGGCCCGGGCCTGCATCGGCCGGGTGCACGAGCAGACCCGTCCGGCCCTGGCCATGCTCAAGAAGGAGGGGCTGCGCTGGGAGGGGTATATCGACATCTTCGATGGCGGCCCCACCGTCGAGGCCTATATCGACGACGTGCGCGGCGTGCGCCTCTCCCGGCGCTGCCGCGCCGAGGTGGTGTCGGGGCTGGCGGCGCCGGCGGGGCGTCCCCGCTGGCTTGCGGCCACCACCGTCATGGCCGACTTTCGCGCCGCCTGGGTGAGCCATGGCCCCGACGAGGAGGGCGTGATACGGCTCTCCCCCGATGAGGCGGCGCGCCTGGAGGTGGAGAGCGGCGCCCCCCTGAGAGTCCTGGACAGCGAGGAGGAAGGCTGATGAAGGCAAGACGAGAGCTGCTGGTGGGCAGCGCCTGGCAGGCCGGCGAGGGCGAACGCTTCACCAAGCATGACCCTGTCTCCCGGGAGCGCCTCTGGGAGGGGCGCGGCGCTAGCTCCGAGCAGGTGGCGGCCGCCGTGGAGGCCGCCCGCGACGCCTTTCCTGCCTGGGCCGCGACGCCCTTTGCCGAGCGCCAGGCGCTGGTAGAGCGTTTTCGCGAGGTGCTGGAGCGCAACCGGGAGGATCTGGCTGCCGCCATCGCCCACGAGACCGGCAAGCCGCTCTGGGAGGCGCGGACCGAAGTGGGCGCCATGATCGGCAAGGTGGCGATCTCGCTCCGCGCCTATCAGGAGCGCACCGGCGAGCGCCAGCGGGACCTGGGCGATGCCCGGGCGGTACTGCGCCACCGCCCCCACGGGGTGCTGGCGGTCTTCGGTCCCTACAACTTCCCCGGCCATCTGCCCAATGGCCATATGGTGCCGGCCCTGCTGGCCGGCAACGTGGTGGTCTTCAAGCCCAGCGAGCAGGCGCCCCTCACCGCCGACCTTATCCTGCAGTGCTGGCAGGAGGCGGGCCTGCCCGCCGGCGTGATCAACCTGGTGCAGGGGGCGGCGGCCGCCGGCCAGGCGCTGGCCACGCATCGCGGCATCGACGGCCTGCTGTTTACCGGCAGCGCCCGGGTCGGCGGGCTGCTGCATCGCCAGTTCGCCGGCCAGCCGGACAAGATCCTGGCCCTGGAGCTGGGCGGCAACAACCCCCTGGTGGTCAAGGATGTGCCCGACCAGGACGCCGCCGTGCTGGTCATTCTGCAGTCCGCCTTCCTCTCCGGCGGCCAGCGCTGCACCTGTGCCCGGCGCCTGATCGTCCCCGAGGGAGCCGTGGGGGACCGCCTGCTGGAGGCCCTCGGCGATGCCATCTCGCGCCTGCGGGTGGCGGGGCAGTTCAGCGAGCCCGCTCCCTTCTACGGCGGGCTGGTCAGCGTGGCCGCCGCCGACGGCCTGCTCGCGGCCCAGGCGGCGCTGGAGGCCAGGGGGGCCACGGTACTGGCCCGCATGGCGCGCCTCGAGGCGGACACCAGCCTGCTCTCGCCGGCGCTGATCGATGTGACCGGCCTGGAGGTCCCCGACGAGGAGCACTTCGGGCCGCTGCTCAGGGTCTACCGCTACGGGGAGTGGGACGAGGCCGTGCGCCTGGCCAACGACACCCGCTACGGGCTCTCCGCCGGGCTGATCGGCGGTGATCGCGCCGACTGGGAGGACTTCCTGCTGCGCATCCGGGCGGGCATCGTCAACTGGAACCGCCAGACCACCGGCGCCTCCGGCGACGCCCCCTTCGGCGGCGTGGGTGCGAGCGGCAACCACCGCCCCAGCGCCTACTACGCGGCGGACTACTGCGCCTATCCGGTAGCCTCCATGGAGAGCGAGGAGCTCCACCTGCCCGACCAGCTGCCGCCGGGGGTGAGCCTGTGAGCGATGAGCGGCGCCCCGACTACCGGGAAGTGAACTTCGACGGCCTGGTGGGGCCGACCCACAACTATGCGGGGCTGGCGCTGGGCAACGTCGCCTCCATGAGCCACGGCGGCCTGGTGGCCAACCCGAAGGAAGCCGCCCTGCAGGGGCTGGCCAAGATGAAGGCGCTGATGGAGGCGGGCTATCTCCAGGGGGTGCTGCCGCCCCAGCAGCGTCCCGACCTCGGCGCCCTGCGGGCGCTGGGCTTCACCGGCAGCGATGAGCGGGTGCTGGCCCGGGCCGCCGGGGAGGCGCCCCAGCTGCTGCGGGCGGTCTGCTCGGCGTCGAGCATGTGGACCGCCAACGCCGCCACCGTGACCCCGAGCGTCGATGCGCCGGATGGCCGGGTTCACATCACCCCGGCCAACCTGCAGGCGAGTTTCCATCGCTTTCTGGAGCCGGCCACCACGGGCCGGGTGCTCCAGGCGATCTTCCGCCATGAGCGTCACTTCGCCCACCATCCGGCGCTGCCGGCGACCCCGGCCTTCTCCGACGAGGGGGCGGCCAACCATACGCGACTCGCCGGCGGCCACGGCGAGCCCGGCGTGCACCTCTACGTCTACGGCCGCGAGGCCTTCGGCTGGAGCGGGGAGAGTTCCCCCGCCCCGAAGCGCTTCCCGGCGCGCCAGACCCGGGAGGCGAGCCAGGCGGTGGCCCGCCAGCACGGCCTGGCCGACCATCAGGTGGTCCTTGCCCAGCAGCATCCCGAGGCCATCGACGCCGGCGTCTTCCACAACGACGTCATCAGCGTGGGCAACGGTCCCGTGCTGCTCTACCACGAGATGGCCTTCCTGGACGAGGCGGGCACCCTGGAGGCGCTGCGCGAGCGGATGCATTCACCGCTGATTCCGGTGCGAGTGCCGGTGGAGGCGGTGAGCCTGGAGGATGCCGTCGGGTCGTACCTCTTCAACTCCCAGCTGCTCTCCAATCCCGACGGCTCCATGACCCTGGTGGTGCCCGGGGAGTGCCAGGAGAACGCGAGCGTATGGCGCACGCTGCAGGACCACCTGCTGGCCGGCGCCAACCCCATCGGCGAGGTGGTGGTGAAGGACGTCAAGCAGAGCATGCGCAACGGCGGCGGCCCCGCCTGCCTGCGCCTGCGGGTGGTGCTCTCGGCCGAGGAGCGCGCCGCCCTGGCCGGCCGGGTGCTGCTCGATCACGCCCTGCACGACGAACTGGTCGCCTGGGTCGAACGCCACTACCGCGACCGCCTGGCCCCGGAGGAGCTTGCCGACCCGGCCCTGGCCCGGGAGTCGCTCGTCGCTCTGGATGAGCTGAGCCGCCTGCTGGAGATCGGCAGCGTCTACCCCTTCCAGCTGGGGTGAGGGCATGAGCATGAGCGATGATGCGGCTGTGCGGATCGAGCGGCTGCTGCCCGACTCGCCCCATCTGGCCCGGGTGGCCGGCTGGCAGCACGACCAGTGGGGCCAGCTCTCCCCCGGGGAGACCCTGGCCACCCGGCGGGCATCACTGGCGGCAGAGTGCGGGCCCTCGGGCGTGCCTTCGGTCTTCGTGGCGCTGCAGGGCGAGCGGCCGGTGGGCACGGCGAGCCTGGTGGCCGATGACATGAGCGGCCGCGACGACCTCGGCCCCTGGCTGGCCTCGGTCTATGTGCTGCCCGAGTGGCGAGGGCAGGGGATCGCCTCGCGGCTGGTGAGACGGGTAGAGGACGAGGCCCGCGCGGCCGGCATCGAACGACTGTGGCTGTTTACCCCGGACCAGCAGGCGCTCTATGCGCGCCTCGGCTGGCAGGAGCAAGCCTGGGTGCCCTACCGCGGCGAAAGGGTGATCATCATGGAGCGCCGCCTGGCGGGGGCATGACCCTGCGCCCGCCGCGAGGCACGCCTAGGCGGCGGGCGCCGCGACTCAGCCGCCGCTGGCCGCTCCGCCCACCACGCCGCCGCGCAGGCCGCTGCGGTTGCCGCTGGCCTGAAGGTGGCTGGCCACGGCGTCCTCCGGGGAGCCGGCCATCTCGCGGAACATGCCCATGGAGCCGAGCAGCGCCGAGGACTCGTAGGGCACGAAGACCCGCTCCCCCTCCTGGGCCATGGTCGGCAACGCCTTGATGTAGCTCTGGCCGAGCAGATAGCCCACCACGGTGCGTTTGTTCTCCTCGCTGTCGCCGATGGCGCCCAGCACCAGCTTGATCGACTCCTGCTCGCCCTGGGCGCGCAGGATGGCCGACTCCTTGTCGCCCTGGGCGTTGAGAATCGCCGATTCGCGCTGGCCCTGGGCCATGGCGATGGCGGCGGCCTTCTCGCCCTCCGCCTCGGTCACGGTGGCACGGCGCTTGCGCTCGGCGGCCATCTGCAGGCGCATGGCGGACTCCACCTCCTCGGGCATGGCGATGTCCTGCACCTCGACCCGGGAGATCTTCACCCCCCACTTGGAGGCGGGCTCCTCCATGGCGGCCTGGATCTCGTTGTTGACCTCGGCCCGGGACTCGAACAGCTTGTCGAGCTCCATCTTGCCCACCACCGAGCGCAGGGTGGTCTTGGCCAGCACCTCCACCGCCTGGCTCATGTTCTCCACCTCGTAGACGGCGCGCTTGGGGTCGATGATCTGGTAGTAGAGGGCGCCGTTGATGCGCACCGTGACGTTGTCGGTGGTCACTACCGGCTGGCCGGGGAAGTCCATTACCGTCTCGCGGCGGTCGATACGCGTCTCGCTGCTGGTGATGGCCTGGTACTCCTCGCCCAGCTTGCGGTAGCGGATCATGGTGATGGCGCGGGGCTGGTCGATGAAGGGCACGATGATGTTGATGCCGCTCTCCAGCACCCGGTTGAATGACCCCAGGCGCTCGATCACCATCACCTCGGACTGGCGGACGATCACCAGCCCCTTGGCGATGATCAGGATGCCGGTAACGACGACGATCAGGGCGATGATCAGCCCCGGGCTGACGGGAAGGTCCATGGGGAATTACTCCGTGTGTTGGCGGGCGCGGGAATCCGGCGCCGGATGGGCAAGCTGCACGATGGCGGTGGTGCCATCGAAGGCCTGGAAGATGACTCGAGTGCCGGGGGGCAGGTCGGTTGCGCCGCCGCCTCTCTCATCCGAGTCGACGACCCGCAGGCGATAGAAGTCGCCGTTGATCTTGATGCCGCTGGCGCCGTCGAAGTCGCGCTTCAGGGTCGTGTAGGTGTGCCCCTTTTCCACCCCGGTGCCGGTGGTGCCGTAGGCCACGCCGCGGGGGGAGAAGCGGGGGCGGATCACCCAGATCGCCAGCGGAACCAGGACACCCGAGAAAACGCCCATGCCCAGCAGCTGCCAGGGCAGCGACAGGCCGAGGGCGGCCAGGGCCGTGGTCAGCAGGGCCGCGGCGCCCAGCGCCAGCAGCACCAGCCCGCCGGTGGCGAGCTCGGCAAGGCCCAGCAGCAGGGCGACGATCAGCCAGATGACGGCGGGGTTCCAGTCCATTGGGCTCTCCCTGAGTTCGGGGCAGAGTGGAGTCCGAAGCCGTGCTATGGTCGGACAGGAGACGCGAGGGCCTGTACATAAAAGTTTCCACGAGGGTACTCGGTTCAGGCCCCGGGGGCCACGCCTGCCCGGAGAACGGCGGGGCGTCTCCGGCGCCCGGGGAGCCATCGGCGCGCTTTCCCTTTCCTCGACGCCCGACAAGGAGGTCTCGATGACCCTGCTGACCTGGATCGGCATCCTGCTCTGCCTCAGCCAGTCGGCGATCTTCTCGGGGCTCAACCTGGCGTTCTTCTCCATCAACAAGCTGGAGCTGGAGATCGAGTCGCGCCGCGGCAGTCGGCGCGCCCTGCGGGTCAAGGCGCTGCGCGACGACGCCAACTTCCTGCTGGTCACCATCCTGTGGGGCAACGTGGCGGTCAATGTGCTGCTGGCGCTGCTCTCCGGGTCGGTGATGGGGGCCCTGGTGGCCTTCTTCTTCTCCACCGTCGTCATCACCCTCTGCGCCGAGATCCTCCCCCAGGCGTTCTTCTCCCGCCATGCGCTGCGCATGGCATCGCTGCTGGCCCCGCTGATCCGTGGCTACCAGCTGCTGCTCTGGCCCGTGGCCAGGCCCACGGCCTGGGTGCTGGACCGCTGGCTGGGGCCCGAGGCGATCCCCTACTACCGGGAGCGGGACCTCAACCAGCTGATCCGCCTGCATATGGAGTCCACCGAGACCGAGATCGACCGGGTAGAGGGGCGCGGGGCCATCAATTTCCTGGCCCTGGACGATGTGCCCCTGGGGTGCGAGGGCGAGCGCCTCGACCCGACGAGCATCGTTACCCTGCCCTTCGACGGAGCGAGGCCGCGCTTTCCCGAGTTCCGCCGCCACGCCGATGACCCCTTCCTGCGGGCGCTGCAGGCCTCGGGGCGGAGTCGGGTGGTGCTGGTGGACGAGGCCGCCACCCCGCGCCTGGTGCTCGATGTCGATGCCTTCCTGCGCGACGTCCTGTTCGGCCGCGGGGAACTCTTTCCGCTGGCCTACTGCCACCGGCCGATTCTGGTCCGCGATCCGGACACCCCGCTCGGCGAGGTGATCGGCCGCTTTCGGGTGCGCCCCGAGCACAGCGAGGATGATGTGCTGGACGAGGATGTGATCCTGCTCTGGGGAGAGGAGAAGCGTATCCTGACCGGCGCCGACGTGCTGGGAAGGCTCTTGAGGGGCATCGCCCATCAGGATGCGACCAGGGGCTGAGGCGGCGGGGGGCTCGCTGGGCAGGGACAGGCAGCCGCGGCGCCACGTCGCGGGGAAGCTGCGCCCGGGGAGGCGGCAGGTTGCACCCGCCGCGGGGCGGCGGGCGTATGAAGGCCGGCTGTCGGCGTGGCATCACTCGGCCGCGGCGCGGGCGGCGTCCAGCCACTCATCGACGGTATCGCGGTTGTCGGCGATCCAGTCGGCGACCAGCGGTCGTACCTCGGCATCGGAGAGGTCCTGCTCGTCCATTTCGCCGTCCACCATGCTGATCCAGTCCAGCGGCAGGCGCACCTGGCGGAACAGCTCGGCGGCGGCCGGATTGGCCTCGAGGAAGTCGTTGTTGGCCGCGACCTGGATATCGGCGGCGGCGAAGCCCATCTCGATGGGGTCGCTGACCGCGCCCTCGACGCCCTCGGCGCGCTCGGCCTCGTCCTCGACGATGCCCGGAGCGTTGATCCACATCACGTCCTCGCCGGGGACCAGGGAGAGCAGCCAGGCGCTGGGGCCCCAGGTGTAATAGAGCGCCGGTTCGCCGGCCTGGATGCGCGACAGCGCCTCGGCGAAGTTGGCCGCATAGCCAGCGTCAACGTGGTTGATGTGGTCATGCAGTTCGAACTTGTCGAGCATGGCGTTGATGCCCTCGTGACAGCCCCAGCCGGGAGGGCAGCCGAACAGATCGGCCTTGCCGTCGCCGGTGGCATCGAAGGCGGCCTTGACCTCGTCGCGGGTGAAGTCGTCGATGCCGGTGATCTCGTACTCCTCGAGGGAGGGGATGTCGACCAGGTAGCCCTGAATGCCGCAGGCGTTGCAGAGCGGGTCGAAGAGGGTTGCCACGTCATGGAAGCCGTCGGGCAGCTGCGGTTCGTGCAGCGGAAACCAGGCGTTGGGCCAGTAGTCGGCGTCTCCCTCCGAGATCGCCAGGTAGGCCACCGGGTTGGAGAGCGAGATCGGCGTCTGGACATCGTAGCCGAGCTCCTCGAGCAGCTCGACAAAGGTCCAGCTCACCGGCACCGCCGAGGTCCAGCTGGCCACGGCGGGCTGCACCGTCACCCCCTCGCCGGGTCGCTGCTCGTCTGCCGCCGCCTGGCTGCCCAGGCCGAGCAGGCAGGCCGCCGACAGGGCCAGGGTAGTCTGCTTCAGCGGATGTCGAGGTGTTGTTGTGGTCTGCATGACATGCCTCCTGTGTGCATTGTGCAGGTGGGACTACTTGCCCTTGCCGGGCACCTTCTCGCCCAGTCCCTGGGTGATCCGGTCCAGCACCATGGCCAGCAGCACGATACCGATGCCGCCGACGAAGGCCTGGCCGATATTGAGCCGCTCGAGCCCCGCATAGACCTCCAGGCCTAGCCCGCCGGCGCCGATGATGGCGGCGATCACCACCATCGAGAGCGCCAGCATGATGGTCTGGTTGAGCCCCGCCATCACCGTCGGCAGGGCCAGAGGAATCTGCACCTTCCAGAGGGTCTGGTGCGGGGTGGAGCCGAAGGCCTCGGCGGCCTCGATGTACTCCGTCGGTACCTGACGAATGCCCAGGTTGGTCAGGCGGATCATCGGCGGCATGGCGAAGATGATGGTGGCGATTAGCCCCGGCACGTTGCCGATGCTGAACAGCATCACCGCCGGTACCAGATAGACGAAGGGCGGAGTGGTCTGCATGATGTCGAGGATGGGACGCATAGCCTTGGCGAAGAGGTCGCTGCGCGAACAGAGAATGCCCAGCGGCAGGCCGATCAGCATGCAGAACAGCACCGCGGTGATTACCAGCGAGAGGGTCACCACCAGGGCGTTCCAGACGCCCATGAAGCCCACCAGGGCCAGGGCGATGAAGCTGAACAGCCCGACCCGCCATGAGGCCGCCCGCCAGCCGATCAGGAAGGTGCCGATCAGGAACAGCCCCGGGGGGATGGCCATCAGGCCCGCCTGGATCAGCTCCATGGCGCCACGCACCGGCGGGCTGATATAGGCCCGAAAGGTGGTGCGAAAGTTGCTGACTACCCAGTTCACGGCGTCGGTGATCCACTGGCGCACCGGCAGGGCGTCGAGCAGTCCGAAAGGGTCGGTGATCAGCTGGCGCATCAGCTCGAGAAATTCGCTCATGGGGTGGCCTCCTCCTCAGTCGGCTGGGGGGCGGCATCGGTGCCTGGCCCGCGCTTCTCGAGGATGCCGCGAATCAGCTGGAGCTCGTCGATCAGGCCCGTGGTGCGTCCCTCTGCGTCGGTCACCAGGGTGGGCAGGGCGGTGCGGGTGCGGCCGCGCAGCACCCGACGCAGCACCGTCTCCCGCGGGCAGTGCATCAGCAGATCCTCGCGGCGGGCGCCGCGGGCCTCGCTTTCCAGCGCCTCGTCGAGGGAGCGGATCTCGAGGCGCTGCTCGTTCAGGCGGGCCTCCTTGAGCCGCCCCTGGTCATCCAGGCCGTAGTGCAGCGTCGGCTGGTCAGCGGCGGCGACGAAGCGCACGCCGTCGGCCTCGCTCACCGTCGTGAAGGTCTGGCTGTCGAAGGGCAGGGCGATGGTGCCGGCGGTAATGACGCCGGTGGGGTCGGCGTGCTCGACGAAACGGGCCACATACTCGGTCCGCGGGTTGACGAGGATCTCCTCGGGGGTGCCGAGCTGGACGATCTCCCCCTCCTCCATGATGGCGATGTGATCGCCGATGCGCATGGCCTCGTCCAAGTCATGGGTGATGAACAGGATGGTGCGGCCCAGCTGCTGCTGGATATTCTTCAGCTCCTCCTGCATGTTGACCTTGATCAGCGGGTCGAGCGCCGAGAAGGGCTCGTCCATCAGCAGGACCTCGGCGTCGGTGGCCAGCGCCCGAGCCAGCCCGACCCGCTGCTGCATGCCACCCGAAAGCTCCGCCGGATAGGACTGCCCCCAGTCGCCGAGCCCGACCATCTCCAGCATCTCCTGGGCATGGTGATGGCGTTCGTCACGCGGCTTGCCCTGGACCTCCAGGCCGTAGGCCACGTTGTCGAGCACGCTACGGTGGGGAAAGAGCGCGAAATGCTGAAAGACCATGCTCATGTGGGACTTGCGCAGTCGTCTCAAGCGCTCGTGCGCGAGCTGGGTGATCTCGATCTCGCCCTCATCGGGGTGCTGGAAGAAGATCTTCCCGGCGGTAGGTTCGTGGAGGCGGTTGATGCAGCGAATCAGGGTCGACTTGCCGCTCCCCGAGAGCCCCATGATGACGAACACCTCGCCGGGCTCCAGGGTGAAACTGACGTTGTTGACGCCCACCACCTGCCCCGTCTCGGCCTGGATATCGCTCTTGCGCTTGCCCGCTTCCAGGAGGGGCAGTGCCGTTTTCGGGGACGGGCCAAAGATCTTGGTAACGCCTTCTGCGCGTATCAATTCCCTACCTCCTGCTCTTTCAGAGCCGACCGGCGCTCCCTCGAGGCAACGCCGAACCGTTCCAGGAGGGGCGCCGGCTTTTTCTAATCCCCATCTAACAAAATAGGCGGAATTGGCGTTTTTGCAATGCAGCAGAGCCCCGTCGCTCTGCTCGACGAGACCGCTACCCCGAGGCTGGTGCTCGACGACAATGGCTTCCTGCGCGACGTCCTGTTCGGCCGCGGGGAACTCTTTCCGCTGGCCTGCTGCCACCGGCCGATTCTGGTCCGCGATCCGGACACCCCGCTCGGCGAGGTGATCGGCCGCTTTCGGGTGCGCCCCGAGCACAGCGAGGATGATGTGCTGGACGAGGATGTGATCCTGCTCTGGGGGGAGGAGAAGCGTATCCTGACCGGCGCCGACGTGCTGGGAAGGCTCTTGAGGGGCATCGCCCATCAGGCAACGGCGGGGCGGTGAAGGGGACTTCCCTCGGGAGTATTTTGGGCTATGCTGTGCGGCCTTTGGGTCTCTGGCCGACAGGAGGAGTGGGATGCTGAGCGGGTTGATCTACTGGCTGGACATGGCGGGCGTGATCGTCTTTGCGCTGTCGGGGGTGATCCTTGCCTGTCGGTCGCGCATGGACCCCTTCGGCATGCTGGTGCTGGGGGCCGTGACCGGCATCGGGGGTGGTACCCTGCGCGACCTGGTGCTCGGCGTTCGGCCGGTGTTCTGGGTCACCGATCCCACCTACCTCTGGGTGATCCTGGCCACCGTGGGGCTCTCCATCGTCGGCTTTCACTATATCCATCGTCTGTCACGGGTCTTCCTGCCGGTGGCCGACGCCTTCGGGCTGGCGCTCTTCGTGGTGATCGGTGCTCACAAGGCGCTTCTTCTCGGCACCTCCGGCCTGGTCGCGGTACTGATGGGGATGATTACCGGGGTGGCCGGCGGCATGGTGCGTGATGTGCTGGCTCGCCGGGTGCCCATGGTGCTGCGGGAGGAGATCTACGCCACCGCGGCCATTGCCGGCGGCATCGCCTATGTCGGCCTGGATGCCCTGGGGGCTCCCGGTTCCCTGGCCATCGCCCTGTCGCTCGTGACCACCCTCTGCCTGCGCCTGTCGGCCATCTACTGGGGGCTGGCGCTGCCGACCTTCGCCTGGGTCGAGATCGCCCCGGCGTCCCCGGCCGTTCAGGACGAGAGCAAGGTTCCCGCCCCCGGGCGTCCCAAGTACCGGGTGCGAATGATCAAGCCGGGGGAGTCCCGTCGGCGCGGCTCCTGATGAGTCGTGGCCCAGCGGCGAGGGGAGGGGGAGTGCAGATAGAGGAGGAGAGCCCGGCGGCAACGGCCGCCGGGGTGCTGCGGGGGAAGTGGAGGCGTCAGTTGAAGACGGTGAAGCTGTGGGCGTTGAGCCAGAGGTGGGTCGCCACGCTGGCGGCATAGCCCAGGGCGATCACCGGGGCCCAGCGCAGGTGGCCCATGAAGGTGTAGTTGCCGCGGGCCTGGCCCATCAGGGCCACCCCGGCGGCGGAGCCGATGGAAAGCAGGCTGCCGCCGACGCCGGCGGTGAGGGTGATCAGCAGCCAGTGGCCATGGGACATCTCCGGCTGCATGGTCAGCACCGCAAACATCACCGGGATGTTGTCCACCACCGCCGAGATCACGCCCAGGGCGATATTGGCCCAGGTGGCATCCCAGCCGGTGTAGAGCGCCTCGGAGAGCATGCCCAGGTAGCCCATGAAGCCGAGGCCGCCCACGCACATCACCACGCCGTAGAAGAACAGCAGGGTGTCCCACTCGGCCCGCGCCACACGGTTGAAGACATCGAAGGGCACCACGCTACCGAGCTGGGCCAGCTTCTTGTCATCGCCGCGCTGGGTGTAGCGGGTGCGTTTCTTCTCCAGGGAGCGGGGCAGGGTGCGCCGCAGGTAGTAGCCGAAGAACTGCAGGTAGCCAAGGCCCGTCATCATGCCCAGCACCGGCGGCAGGTGCAGCAGGGTGTGGCAGGCCACGGCGGTGGCCACGGTGAGCAGGAAGAGCGCGATGATGCGCCGGGCGCCGCGCTTGAGCCAGACGTCCTCCTGCAGGCTGTCGGGCTTGCGGTTCTTGATGAAGGCGCTCATCACCACGGCCGGAATCAGGTAGTTGACCAGTGAGGGCACCAGCAGTTCGAAGAACTCGTAGAACTTCACCAGGCCTGCCTGCCACACCATCAGGGTGGTGATGTCGCCGAAGGGGCTGAAGGCACCCCCGGCGTTGGCGGCTACCACGATATTGACGCAGGAGAGGTTGATGAAGCGCTTGTCGCCCTCGGCCACCTTGGTGATCACGGCGCACATCAGCAGGGCGGTGGTCAGGTTGTCGGCGATGGGGGAGATGACGAAGGCCAGGCCGCCGGTGATCCAGAACAGCTGGCGATAGCTGAAGCCCTTGCGCACCATCCAGGAGCGCAGGGCGTCGAAGACGCGGCGCTCCTCCATGGCGTTGATATAGGTCATCGCTACCAGCAGGAAGAGCATCAGCTCGGTGAACTCGAGCAGGGTCTCGCGGAAGGCATGCTCGGCCTCGGCCGGCATGCCCGACTGCACATAGACCCAGCCGATCAGCGACCAGATGATGCCGGCCGCCACCAGCACCGGCTTGGACTTGCGCATATGCAGCTTCTCCTCGCCCATAACGAGGGCATAGGCGAGGACGAAGATACTCACGGCAAGCAGGCCGACCAGGGAGCCGGTCATGTCCAGGGAGCCGGTGACCGCGTGGGCGCTCGGACTGGCTACCAGGGCAAGGGTGGCGAGCACGCCAAGAGATGACCACCAGGCGAGGCGCCGGGGCCGAGGGGAGGTTCTTTCGATTGTCAGCATGACGGAAGTGTCCCGTGGAAGGGGGTCAGGGAGGGGGTAAAAGCGTGGCGATTCTAGCATGCAGTGGTGCAGTGCAATATGGCGGGGGAGCCCATTCCAGAGCCTTTCTACATGCTTTTTTTGCATGCTAACGACTTTTCTCGGGACCTTTTTTCATACACCCGTTCACGGGTTGCGGGGTGCCCCCATGGGAAGCCGGGTCAGGGGGTGGGAAGCGCCTCGCGAAACGCCTCCGGCGTGGTCTCCTCCAGCGCCGGCGGTTCCCCTTCGGCGCCGTCCTCATACCAGCGGCGCGGCTGCCAGAAACGCAGGGTGCGCTCCCCCTCCTCGAGCTCGACTCCCACCGCCAGCCGGCCCAATCGCGCGTAGAGGCTGCCGTCGAGGCGTTCGCTATGGAAGTGGAGATCGGCCAGCAGCGTCAGCGGGCCGCCGTCGAGGCGGGCCTGTGAAAGCCGGATGCCGTGGTCGTTCATGCCCAGCCGGGCCTCGCCCTGGACCTCCCGAACGGTCAGCAGCCGGCCCAGCCACTCCCGCTCCCGGGCGCCGGCCAGGAAGAGCCTGGCCAGCAGGCCGCTGTCGCGCATGGCAAGGCCGATCCGGGCCTCCACCGCCAGGGGCTCGGTCCAGGTAAGCCGCCCCTCCTCCAGGGCGAGGCGAGCCCACCAGCCCGCCTCGCCCTGGCCGTCCGCGTCCCGGCGGGTGATGTTGTCCAGGCGCAGCAGGGAGCCCGAGGCGTCGAAGCGCCGTGCCTCGAGGTCGCCGTCGCGCAGCCGCGCCTCCAGGCGCAGGTCCCCGCTGAGGCGCTGGTCGGCCAGCGCAAGCTCGGTGTTGAAGGCCTGCAGCAGCAGGTCGCCCCGGGCGCGCCTGCCGAGCAGCTCGAGTTCGGCTTCCAGGCTGACGCTGCCGCCCTCCAGGATGATGCCCGCCTCCTCGGGCAGGTAGGCGGCGTAGAGCCCGAGGTCCGGCACCTCGACGATGGGCAGTGACACCCGGGTGGTGACGTCATCGATGGCCAGCTCCGCGGGGTTCAGGGAGAAGCGCGGGGTCCGGGTCTCCAGGCGCAGGTGGCGGCCGGCCAGCCAGGTGCGTTGCGCTTCTGCCTCCCCGCGCCCCACCGCCTCCCGGCGCAGGGCGAAGCGCGGCAGGGTGAGGGTCAGGCGGGCCCCGGGGGTGGCGGCGCTGCCGTCGATGCCGGCCCTGAGCTCGCCGCGCCCCTCGGCGCGGTAGTCGAGAAAGCCCACTGCCAGGTCATCGGCGTCGAGGCGCAGGCGGCTCTCCGGCAGCAGCCGGTCGCCGCTCAGGCGCAGGTCCGCCTCCAGTCGGCCCCGTCCGCGAAGGGTGACGCCGTGGGCCCCGGGCAGGAAGGGATCCAGGAAGCCCAGGCGGTCCACCATGCCCTCCAGTACCAGCCGGCCCCGGCGCCTTGCCGGGACGTCCAGGTCGCTGAAGCGCGCCTCACGAGCCACCAGCAGGGTGCCCAGCTGCTGCTCGTCGGAGGCCCCCCGAGCGGCCGCCGCCAGCGACAGCCGGCTGCCGGAGATGTCGAGGCGGCTGCCGTCCGGTGCCGCATCGCGCAGGACCAGCTCCAGGTGCAGCTCCCCCGACACCGACTCGTCGAGCAGGCGGCCGGCGATGCGCTGCCCGGTCAGGGTCAGGCGGCCGCCGAGGCGCTCGTCGTGGAGCGTCAGGCGTCCTGCGCTGGCGGCGCTGCCGCCGTGCAGGGCGAAGGGGGCGCCGGGGGGCAGGTAGGGAGCCAGCACCGCCACATCGGGCAGGCGGGCGTCCCGCCAGGCGATGTCTGCGCTCAGGGGCAGGGAGGTGTCGTCCGACTCGGGCAGTGCACCCTGTGCCTCCAGGTCGAGGCTGGCGCCCTGCAGCAGCCGGGCGCCGTCCCGGTGGCGGGTCAGCGAGGCCTCTTCCAGCCGCGCGGCCAGGTGAAGCGGGCGGCCCGGCCGGTCGCGCCACTCGGCGCTGAAGTGCCCGTGCCCTTCGGCGGCCAGGTAGGGCAGGCCCACGCCCAGGGCGTCGCTGGCCACGTCCAGCCGGCTGCCGGCGTCCAGGGCACCATCCCGCAGGCGGGCCCGGGCCTCCAGGTCGCCGCCGCCGCTCAGGGTCACCCCCCGGCCCTCGAAGAGCCGGGCCAGGAAGGGGTCGAGAAAGCCCAGCCGATCCAGGCGGCCAGAGAGGGCCAGTTCGCCGTCCAGGGGCGGATGGGGATGGTCGCGCAGCGCTGCCAGGGGCACCCGGGAGGCGAGGCGAGCCTCCTGCAGCCTCAGGTCCAGGCTCAGCGGCTCGGCCTCCTCGCTGCTGACGGCGTCCAGGCGCAGCCGGCTGCCGGAGAGGTCGAGGCGGCGGGCGTCCGGGTCGAGCAGGCCAAGGGCCAGGTCGAGGCGCATGTCCCCCCTCAGCGCCTGCTCCTGGAGACGCAGGGCGACCCCCTCGCCGGCCAGCCGGAAGGCGCCGTCCAGACGACCCTCCCGGTAGCGCAGCGTGCCGTCCAGGGTCGCGCTGCCGCCCTCCAGCGCCAGGCCTCCCTCCGGAGGCAGGAAGCGGCCCAAGGCGGCGATATCGGGCAGGGTGGCATCCGCCCAGCGCAGCTCGGCGGTGGCGGGGGGCGCCAGGGGCGCGGCGAGGTCAGTGGGCAGCGGCGCCGCCAGGCGGAAGTGCCGGCCGGTGAGCAGCGGGGCGAGGCTGTCGCCCTGGTGCATGGCCAGGTCCGACAGGGTGACCGCCAGGCTGGCCTCGGCGTCGACCTCCAGTGCGATCCTGCCCCGGCCCTGCAGGCGGTAGGCGGCATCGGGGAGCGCCCAGGCCGCTGCCTCTCCCTCGCCCGACTCCGCCAGCAGGACGGTCTCGTCCAGGGTGACGGCGAGGGCCGGGGCATCCAGGGTCAGGCGGCTGCCCGGCGCGAGCTCCCCCTCCTGCAGGGTCAGGGCGCCGGCCAGGCTGCCGCGACCGGCCAGGCCCAGCCAGCCGAGCTCTGCCAGGTAGGGGGTGAAGAGGTCCCAGGCGTCGGCACGGGCGCCGAGCGCCAGCTCGCCGGAGACGAAGCGCAGCGCCGCCTGACCCGGGTGGACGGCGGGGTCGAAGGGGGTGGCGGTCAGGTCGGCGGTGAGCGAGATCTCCTCCACCAGGGCGAGGCCGTCGCGGCTGATATCGGCCTTTTCCAGCGCCAGGGTCAGCCGTCCCACGCCGACGTCATCCCGCGTCAGGCTGAGTCCGTCGAGGGTCAGCCGCCCCTCGCCGCCGAGCCGGTGGCCGGCCACCTCGAGGCGTTCCAGGCCGCTGGCCTCCAGAGAGCGGACCATCAGCCGCCCCCTGAGCAGGTCGAGCAGGCCGAGCTCCAGGCGTGCGTTCGCGACCTCCAGGGCCAGCGGCAGGGTGGGGTCGTCGCGCTCGATGGCAAGGGAGGTCACGGCAAGGCTGCCCCAGCCGGGACGGGAGTCCTCCCAGCGCACCGTCAGCCCCTCCTGGGCCGAGAGCCGCGCCTGCAGCCAGGCGCTGTCGAGCAGAGTCGGTGTCGCGAGTACCGCCCCGCCCAGCGCCGCCACGGCGACGCCGGCCGCAAAGGCCAGTCGCCGTATTCGGCTCCTGCGTGCTCTCCTTTCGGGCATCTGATCGTTGCCTCCCTGGGTCCCTGCCCCATGGTAGCCTTTCGCGAGGCTCCGTTGGTCAGGGTTTTATGGCATCATCTGCGCTCCGGCAAGCCGCCGGCAGGAACTGGATCGCCAACGACGCAAGGCAGGCACAGCACGCATGTTTCTCGATGAATTCCATACGCCGGCAGGAGGCCGTGTCTCCATCTCCGCCGAGCAGGCCAGTCGTTTCGCCAAGGGAGTCGCCGGCGATTACAACCCCATCCACAACCCGGACGCACGCCGCTTCTGCGTGCCGGGGGACCTGCTGTTCGCCCTGGTGCTCGGGCGCTTCGGCCTCTCCCAGCGGATGGATTTCCGTTTTCTCAACATGGTCGGCGACGGCACGCCGCTCTGCTTCCAGGAGTCCGACGACGGACGAATCCGCGTCTGCGACGAGGGCGGCAAGTGCTACCTCGAGGTGGAGCGCAGCGGCGAGGTGACCCGTGACGAGGCGGTGGTGGAGGCCTTTACCCGCTGCTACGTGGCCTTCTCCGGCAAGAACTTCCCCCACTACCTCAAACCGCTGATGGAAGCGCAGGGGGTGATGTTCAATCCGCGCCGCCCCCTGGTGATCTACGACAGCATGGGCTTCTCCCTGGAGCGCCTGGATGGGCTGGCGCCGGCCCTGGAGCTTTCGAACTCCTCCCTGGAGGTGAACGGCAAGCGCGGCGACTGCCTGCTGGAGTTCCGCATCCAGTCCGGCGGCGAGCCCATCGGCATCGGCTCCAAGAAGCTGGTGGTCAGCGGCCTGTGCGACTATGACCCGGCCGCCATGGACGAGATCGTCGCCGAGTTCTACCGCCTCAAGGCCGCCTACGAAGGGTAAGGTCGCCGGCTACGGCCGACGACCTCGCGACCTACACCACCACGGTGACCGGGCAGGGGGCCAGGTCGATGACCCGGTGGCTGACGCTGCCCAGCAGGGACTCGCGCCACTTGCCCAGCCCGCGCCGCCCCATCACGATCATCGGGCGCTCCTCCAGGTGGTGGCGGGCCCGACCCACGATCGCCTCGGCGAAGCGCTCCTCGTGCAGCAGCGTCTCCTCCACCCCGGCGGGGATCTCGCCCAGGGCCTCCCGGGCCAGGCGGAAGACGCGCTCGGCCTGGCTCTCCTCGTCGTCGACCGTCCCGACGGCCTGACCGCCGGGCTGGCAGAAGACCAGTTCCACGGGGACCCGGGCGCTGCGGGCCAGGGCGGCGGCCAGGGCACAGGCCCGGTTGGCGTGGCGGGAACCGTCCACCGGCAGCACGACTCGTCCGATGCCCGAGGCCTCCAGCATGCTGGCATCGTCGTGGACGATGGTCACCGGGCAGCGGGCGCGGTGCACCACCTCGTTGCTGACGCTGCCCTGGACGAACTTGCCTACCTCGCTCAGGTGGCGGGCGCCGAGCACCAGCAGGCAGTCGGGCTGGCTGCGGGCGTGCTCGACGATGGCGCGCTCCGGGTGGCGGATAAAGGTGCTGTCCTCGAGGACGACTTCATCCGGGGCCGGCGTCAGGTCGGGGTCGATCGCCTCCCGGGCCTTGACGAAGGCCTCCTCGGCGATCTCGCGGCGCACGGCGCGGTCGTGGTCGGCCTCGGCCTGGCGGTTGGCGGGGATGTCACAGAGCTCCGCCGGATTGAGCGGCATCACGTGCAGCAGCTGCAGCGGAACCTCCAGCAGGCGGGCCAGCAGGCTGGCGTGGCGGGCCGCGGCCGAGGCGGTAGGTGAACCGTCCACTGGGACGATGATCCGAGAGACCTGCTCACTCATCGATTCACTCCTTGGTTCCTGTCGGCGCCCCCCGGGGCGCGGCTGACACTAGATTACCAGCCTCCGGGCGTTGACGTCGCCCATCGGCAGCGGGCCAGGGAGAGAGTGGCTCTAAGTGCTAGAGTGAGGGGCAGTGGGCGGGTCGCCGCCGCCGCCAGGGAAGACGCCGCATGATTCGAGCACTGCTGATCGATAGCCAGGGAGTGGCCACGGCCGGGGGCGAGGAGCTGGTCCAGCGCTTTCGCGAGATGCCCGATGCCCATCTCTGGGTGGACCTCCAGGGCGAGCCCCGGGAGCGGGAGCGTGCCCTGCTCGAGGCCTTCGGCTGCCACCCCATGGCCATCGACGATGCCCACCGCGACCGCCACCCCCCCAAGATCGAAGAGTTCGAGGAGCACACCCTGGTCCTCTATCGCGGCATCGCCGCCTTCGACGCCGAGCTCAACTTCGTCCCCCAGCAGGTCGCCTTCTTCATCGCCGAGCGCTACCTGATCAGCCTGCACCCCGGCCCTGCGCGGAGCATCGACCGGCTTTTCGGCAACGGCGGCGTCGAGCTGCTGCGGCGCTCCCCCGAGCAGGTGGCGCTCAAGGCGATGTTCCATTCGGCGGGCTTCTACCTGGACAGCCTGCTGGAGTTCGAGAACCAGCTCAGCGACCTGGAGGATGGGCTGGTGGGCGGCGGCGGCGACGAGCTGATGCGCCAGCTGATCGGCTACCGCTCGCGGCTGGTGAAGATGCGGCGGGTCTTCAACTACCACCTGGGGATCACCGAGGAGTTGACCACCAGCGACTACTCCCACCTGCCCCGGGAGGTCAGCGAGACCCTCTACGCCATCAATGACGTTCACGAGCGCTTCGAGCGGCTGCTGACCCTGACCCAGATGTATTACGACATCTGCGGCGACCTGGTGGACGGGCATATCTCGCTCTCCTCGCACCGGCTCAACATCACCATGCGGGTACTGACGGTGATCACCGCCATCTTCGTGCCGCTGACCTTTATCGCCGGCATCTATGGCATGAACTTCGTGCATATGCCCGAACTCGAGCATCGCTACGGCTACTTCGTGGTGCTCGGCATGATGCTGGGCATCGGTCTGACCCTGGCCTGGGTGTTCCGCCGCAAGGGGTGGTTCTAGGTGCCCCTGCCCCCTCGGCACGGGGAGGGCGCATTGTCGCAAGCGCTTGGCCCGGATGCCGCCAGGCCCCACACTTTGCTCAACGATCAATCTCGAACGCTTTACCGATGGGAAGTCACCATGCATCCACTGCGCGAAGCGCTGCATAACGAGCTGCACGCCAGGCCTTCGATCCACCTGGCCGGGCCGGCCCATGTTCACCACTACGCCATGCTCGAACAGGAGGGGCAGGCCGAGGAGCTCCTGGCACGCATCGATGCCCTCGTTGACCGGGAGCGCGACCCCGAGGTGGTGCAGGAGATCCTCGAGATCGACGGCATGGCCCTCAAGTGGGAGCGGCATACCGAGTTCTTCACCCTGACCCTGATGGTGCCACGGGAGCCCGAGGGCAAGCTGTGGCCGGAAACGCCGCCGCTGCTGGAGGCCTTGATCACCCCCTATCGGGAGCAGGTGGTCAGCGCCACCCTGCTGCTGGTGGAGGCTGCCCACCGCTGGGCCGGCAGCCCCGAGGCTTACGGTTTCCAGGGCCCTGCCGGCTCCCAGGTGGCCGACGGCGAGGCCACGGTGTGGAGCGACTTCCGGCTCACCCCCGAGGGAGTCAATCGCCTGCTGCTGGTCAACCAGGCCCTGGATGGCTTCCGCCTGGGGCGCATGGCGCGCCGCCTGCTGGAGATCGAGACCTACCGGATGATGGCCTCCCTGGCCCTGCCCCTGGCCCGTGAGATGCGCACCGAGCTCGACGCCTACGAGCGCGAGCTGGACGAGCTCTCGGTGCGCAACGCCGAGGAGCAGGAGGAGAGCTCGCGGCCGCTGCTGGCCGCCATCTCCGAGCTCTCCTCGCGCCTGGAGCACGCCAGCGCCCGGTCGCGGCTGCGCTTCAGCGCCACCGAGGCCTATGGGCGCATCGTCGATGCGCGCATCGAGGAGCTGCGCGAGGTCAAGGTGGGAGAGAGCCCGCGCCTGGGCGTCTTCATCCAGCGCCGCTTCCAGCCCCTGGTGCGCTTCTGTGCCGCCATTCACCGGCGCCAGGAGGAGCTGGCCGAAAGCGTGGCACGCCTCAACGACTTGCTGCGCACCCGGGCCCAGGTGGAGATCGAGGAGCAGAACGCCGAGATGTTACGCAGCCTCAACGAGCGCACCAGCAGCCAGCTCAAGATCCAGAAGGCGGTGGAGGGGCTGTCGATCATCGTGATCAGCTACTACCTCTTCAGCCTCTTCAAGCTGGGCCTGCAGAGCCTGGATGCGCTGGGCGTGCCCATCGTGCCCCAGATCGCCGCCGCCATCATTGCCCCGCTGGGGCTGGGCATCCTGGCGGTACTGGCCTGGCGCATCTGGCGGGTGAAGCAGCATTGAGCACGGAGCGCGACCGCTACCCGGACGCCTTGCGGGCCGGCGCCCTGCTGGTGGTGGTGCTCGGCCACTGGCTGGCCACCCTGCCGCGCCTGGAGGCGGGCTACCTGGTGGACACCGACCACCTGCTGGTGGTGTGGGAGGGAGCTGGCATCTTCACCTGGGTGGTGCAGGTGGTGCCGCTGTTCGTCTTCGTCTCGGCGGCGGTAAGCGCGTTGGGGGTGCGCCGGCGGCTCAGCGACGGCCACCGCCAGCTGCACTGGTGGGCGGGTCGCGCCCTGGCCCTGGCGCGACCCACGGTGACCTACCTGGCGGTGCTGGCCGCGGTGGCGATGCTCTCCCGCCTGATGGAGGGGCGCTTCCTGGCCCCCTTCAACCACTCCCTGACCATCCACCTCTGGTTCCTGCTGATGCTGCTCGGGGTCCAGGCGCTGCTGCCGCTCTCGGTGCGGGCCGACCGACGCCTGGGGCTGCGCGCCGTCTGGCTGCTGGTGGCCACTGCCGCCTTCATCGACCTGCTGCGGGCGCGGCCTGGCTCCCCGGCGGACCTGCTGCGCCTGGGGGAGCTGGCCACCGACCACGCCACCCTGCTGGGCTGGCTCAACCTGCTGGTGGTGTGGCTGCTGCCCCAGCAGCTGGGCATCGCCTGGCGCCAGGGGCGCTTCACGGGGACCGGCACGGGGCTTACGTTCATGGCCCTGGGGCTGGTGTGGCTGGGCGCCACCGTGGCCTCCGGCTATCCGCTGGCCATGGTGGACGGCGAGGTGGGCGGGCGCAGCAACCTGCTGCCCCCCACTCTGGCCCTGGTGGGGGTGATGTGGCTCCAGGTGGGCACGGTGCTGGCCTGCGAGGCGCCGGCCCGGCGGCTGCTGGCGCGGCGTCCGATCCGCCGTGCGGTCACGCTGCTTGGCGCCCTGGGCATGCCGCTCTACCTGTGGCACAAGTTTGCCGAGCTGCCGGCGGCCTGGCTGGGCGAGCGGCTCGGCGCACCCATCGACGCCGGAGTGCCCGGGGAGGCGGGCTTCTGGTGGGGACGGCTGGTGTGGCTGCTGCTCTGCCTGCTGATGGTCACCCCGGTGATGGCCGCCGTGGTGGCCTTCGAGATGCGCCGGCGCCGGGATCTCGTCTCCGCCACCGCCGGCCGGGCCGTGGTGAGTGGCGGCGTGGCGCTCTTCGCCGGCATCCTGGCCAGCATGGCGCTGGGCGCGCTGCCCGGGGCGCTGGTCGGCCTGGCCGGCGTGGCGGCGGCCTCCTGGCTGCTGCGGGTTCACCCTCAGCCGCGCTGAGCCTCGGCCTGCCGTTCGGCCTCCTTTGCGTCGGCGGCCCGCCGGGCCTGGGCGTCCAGCCGCTGCCAGACCTCCTCGCGCTCGGCGTCGTCCATCCGCGACCAGCGGGCGATCTCGTCCAGGGTGCGCCAGCAGCCGAGGCAGGTGTCACCCACCGGGCGACACACCTTGATGCAGGGGGAGGGGGGGCGCCCGGAGGCAGGGGGCTCGTGCTGGCTCATTCGGTCACCTTCCCGCGCAGTGCCTTGGTCCTGCCCTTGCGGGTCTTGGCGTCGACCCGCTTGCGCTTGGCGGCGCGGGTCGGCTTGGTGGGCTTGCGCGCCCGCTGCTGCTTCACCGCCTCGCGGATCAGCTCGCGCAGCCGCGCCAGGGCGTCCTCGCGGTTTTGCTCCTGGGTGCGGAAGCGCTGGGCCTTGATGATCACCACCCCGTCCTGGGTGATGCGCTGGTCGGTGAGCGCCAGCAGCCGCTCCTTGTAGAAGGGCGGCAGGCTGGAGCGGTGGATGTCGAAACGCAGGTGGATGGCGGAGGCCACCTTGTTGACGTTCTGGCCACCGGCGCCCTGGGCGCGGATCGCGTTGAGCTCGATCTCCCAGTCGCCAAGCTCCACGCTGTTGGAAATACGCAGCATAGGGGGCTCCTCGTGGTTCAGCGACGGCGCAGCGGCGTGAGCAGCTCGCCCAGGCCGTTGTGGTCGATCTCGTGCATCAGGGCGAGCAGCCGGCCCAGCTCGCCGTCGGGAAAGCCCTCCCGGGCGAACCACGCCAGGTAGGGGCCGGGCAGGTCGGCGATCAAGCGGCCGGCATACTTGCCGTAGGGCATGGGCATGCGCACCAGGGTCAGCAGGTCTTCGGGCTTCACGTCTCCTCCCGGCGTGTGTGGGGCAAGATGGCGCCGCACCATGGTGCCATAAAACGGGTGCCATAAAACGCAACAGGGCCCGCCTAGGCGGGCCCTGCTGGTCGAGCCGAGGCTCGAGAGGCGTGTTCCGAGCGGGGCTCAGAGCGCCTTGATGTTCGACGCCTGAAGGCCTTTCTTGCCCTGGGTCACGTCAAAAGAGACGCTCTGACCTTCCTGCAGGGACTTGAAGCCTTCGGACTGAATCTCGGAGAAGTGAGCAAAGACATCATCGCTGCCGTCGGACGGAGAAATGAAGCCGAAACCCTTGGAATCGTTGAACCACTTGACGGTGCCAGTTGCCATGATAATAAATCCTTTCGCGCTGAGCGCCTTACGATATTCCTGGTATTACCCAGATGAGTAGCGGGTAGAACAAGGGAGATAATGTCAGGCTGCCGAAAGAATTCGAATGCTGCTGAAACCATGCTGCTTGCCAACCAACTGCAGACACGGTGTCACGTATCCATCGGTGGGTCAAAGCCTTTCGCCTTTTATTTTTAAAAGCGTTTCCATTCAACTGCCGGGAAGAGGCGTCATGACAGATCAGCAGGAAAGTCCCAGCCGGCTGGGCTGGCTCGAGGCCGGCGGCAGCCATCGGGAGCTCGGCCTGGCGCTGGGGCGCCGAGGGAGGCGCGCCGTGCACGAGCGGCTGTTGGCCACGCCCCTGTGGCGGGAGGTGACCGCTCCCCGTCACACCGCCCGGGTGCAGCGACTGCTGGCCGCCACCGCCGAGCGGCTGCCCTGGGTGATGGAGGAGCTCGAGGGGCTCGCCGAGGGGCTGGCGCTGCCGCTTGGTGAGGTGGCGGCCTGGAACTGCCGCGGCGATCTGCTGGCCGGCGTGCCGGACGGCTGTACCACCCTGGTACTGCCGGGCCCCGAGCCGCTGATCGCCCACAACGAGGATGGCCTGCCCTGCCTGGACGGTGAGTGCTTCCTGGCGCGGCTGGCGCCGCCCGGCCAGCCGGCGCTGCTCGGCTTCTGCTACCCGGGCTCGCTGCCGGGGCATACCTTCAGCGTCACCGAGGCGGGCCTGGTGGTGACGGTCAATAACCTGCGCCTGAGCGGCGTCCTGCCCGAGCTGCCGCGGATGGTGCTCAGTCGCGAGCTGCTGCGCCAGCCGGACCTGCCCGCGGCCCGGGCGCTGCTCGAGTCCGCCCCGGCCGGCGGCGGCTTCCACTTCACCCTGGCGGGCCGGGGCGAAGGAGGAAGGATCGAGGTAGCCAGCGCCGAGGTGGGGGCCGGCCGTTGCGCCTGGCGGCGCCTCGAGGGGCCGGCCCTGCACGCCAACCACTGCCTCCGGCTCGATCTGCCCCAGGTGATCACCGACTCCTCGGCAGATCGTCAGCGCCGCGGCGAGGCGCTGCTCGCCGCCGGGGTGCGTGACCCCCTGGCCCTGCTGCATGACACCGGCGGGGAGGGGCTGCCGGTCCTGCGCCGGGACCCGGATGACCCGGACGAGGAGAACACCCTGGCCACCGCGCTCTTTCGGATAGCGGCGCAGGGCGTGACCTGGCGCATTCAGGTTCCCGGCGAGGCTGGCATCCGGCAGGGGAGTGGCGCAGGGTAGAGGGTATCGATCAACCGTGCCGACGAGGAGCGCGACCATGTGGAAAGCCTATGACGAGCTGGCCTGGACCGAGGCGTGGCTCGAGGACCCCCAGGGGGTCGAGGAGGAGGTGGCCACCTATCACCGCCTCATGGAGGAGCACGCCCGGCGGCCGGTTCGCGAGGTGTTGCACCTGGGCTGCGGCGCCGGCGCCCACGACCGCGCCCTGAAGCGCCACTTCTCCCTGACCGGGGTGGACCTCAATAACGCCATGCTGCGGCTGGCTCGGCGCGCCAACCCCGAGGTGGAGTACCACCAGGGCGACATGCGCAGCGTTCGCCTGGGGCGTCAGTTCGACGCCGTGGTGATCCCCGACAGCATCGACTACATGGCCAGCCGCGACGACCTGGTCCTGGCCTTCGAGACCGCCCGCCACCACCTGCGGCCCGGCGGCGCCCTGCTGGTGGTGACCAAGCCCCGGGAGCTGTTCCACGACAACAACTTCGCTTACGTGGGCGAGCGCGACGGTATCCACGTCACCCTGCTGGAGAACAACCACGTGCTGCCCCCCGGCGACGAGCAGTACGAGGCCGTGCTGGTGTTCCTGATTCGTCAGGGGGGCGAGCTGGATGTCCAGGTGGATCACCACCGGCTGGGGCTCTTTACCCAGGCGACCTGGGAGCAGACCTTCCGCGACCAGGGGCTGGAGCTCCACCAGCAGGACCTCGAGGGCATCTACGAACCCTTCATGATCGCCGAGGGGGAGTACCCCATGCGCCTCTTCATCGGCGTGGCGCCCGGCAGCGACTAGCCCGACGCCGGCAGCGCCAGCAGCAGCGGCGCGCCGCGCTGCCCCTCCTCGAGGCGAGCGGCGAGGAGCGCGACCAGGCCGTCATGCTCGCCCACCAGCCGGCTGGGCCTCACCGTCAGGCCCGGCGAGGCGGCCATGGCCGCCGCGCAGATCTCGGCGATATCGCCCCCCTCGCCGGCGTGGCGGCCCGGCGAGAGGAACAGCATCGCCAGGACCACCTCGCGCCCGGCAAGCTCAGGGGCGGCCAGCAGGGTCTCCAGCAGCGGCTCGTTGAAGCGGTACTCATCGCCGTCCCGGCGCTCCATGGAGGCGAAGGTGACGCGCTCGGCCTCCTCGGCGAGCAGGGCGCTCAGCTGGCCTGCCAGGTAGTTGCGCACCGCCGCCACCTCGGGAATGGGGCTGCCGTGGTCCACCAGCACCACCGTGGGGCGGCGCGCTCCTGTCATGGCCTCGCGCACATTGTCGGCCAGCAGCTGCGCCAGGCGCAGGTCCACGCCGCCGAGGGTATCCACCAGGGGCCGCGCTACCGTGACGGCGAGCGCCGGGTAGCGGGCCTGGACCTCCGCCAGGCGCTCGGGCAGGTAGCGGGTCAGCGCCTGGCTGGGGCCGAAGAAGAGCGGCAGGATGATCAGCTCGGTGGCGCCCTCTGCCGCCAGCCGCTCGGCCAGCGGGCCCAGGGTGACGGCCTTCTCGCCGCCGAGCGCCTCGGCGGGAATCTTGTGGGAGTGCAGCAGCGAGGCGGCCTCCACCGGCACGCCGCAGGCCGCGGAGAGCGCCTCGGCCAGGCGGCGCAGGTTGAGGGTTGCCTGGGGGCGCAGGGAGCCGTTGTCGAGGAGCACGATCGAAGTCGAGGGAGGCATGGGACGTCCTGTGCGGGGATGGAACCAAGAGAGGAGGGGGGCTCCTTCCAAAGTACTGCATGCGTGTCCCCCCACCGATGCTTAACTGTGAATGGCAGCTGCCAACACCCATGACAAGTAGAAAACAGGAGAAGGACCATGTGGATCAAGCCCGACTATACCGACCTGCGTCTCGGCTTCGAGGTGACCCTCTACATCGCCAACCGCTGAGCCCGCCGGCCGGCCCCAGCCGGGGGCCGGCCCGAACGAACCACGACATCGAACAACGATGTCGAATAACGACCTCGAACAACAACAACGTGAGGCATCACCATGCAGCTTATCGTGCTCGGATCGGCAGCGGGTGGCGGTTTTCCGCAGTGGAACTGCAACTGCCCCAACTGCCAGGGGGTGCGTCAGGGCAGGCCCGGCCTGACCCCGCGAACCCAGTCCTCCATTGCCGTCAGCATGGATGGCCAGCGCTGGCTGCTGTGCAACGCCTCTCCGGATATCCGCGCTCAGCTGAACACAACCCCTGAGCTCTTTCCGCGACGCGGCCTGCGCGACAGCGGCATCGCCGAGGTGCTGCTGGTGGATGCCCAGATCGATCACGTTACCGGTCTGCTCTCCCTGCGCGAGGGGTGCCCGCTGGATGTCTGGTGCACGCCCCGGGTGCACGAGGATCTGAGCCAGGGCTTCCCGCTCTTTCCCATGCTGGCGCACTGGCAGGGCGGACTGAGCTGGCGCCCCATCGCCCTGGAGGAGGGGCGCGAGCGGGTGACCTTCACGGTGCCCAGCTGTCCCGGCCTGGCCATCACCGCCCTGGCCCTGAACAGCAACGCCCCACCCTACTCGCCGCGCCGCGGCGCCCCCGGGGTGGGGGATAATCTTGGGCTGCTGTTCGAGGATCGCCTCTCGGGGCTGAGCCTCTTCTACGGCCCTGGCCTGGGGCGGCCCGACGATGCCGTGCGCGAGCTGATGCAGCGTGCCGACTGCGTGCTGGTGGACGGCACCCTCTGGCACGACGACGAGATGCAGCGCCTGGGGGTCGGCACCTCCACCGGCGAGGCCATGGGGCACCTGGCCCTGGCCGGCGAGCACGGCATGATCGCCGAGCTGGATGCGCTGCCTGCCGCCACCCGCCGCATCCTGATTCATATCAACAATACCAACCCGATTCTCGACGAAGGTTCGGCAGAGCGCCGGGTGCTCGAGGAGCACGGCATCGAGGTCGCCTTCGACGGCATGCGACTGATGCTGTGACGCCTCCGGCTGCAAGCAACAGGAGAGGGAGATTACGCCATGCTGAATACCCGGACAGACCCCTGCGCCACGCGAGCGGGCCCCGAGACGGGCGTCGCCCGGTCGCCGCTGTCGGCGGATGATTTTCGCGCGGCGCTGATGGCCAAGGGCGACTACTACCATATTCATCACCCCTATCAGGTGGACATGGCGGCCGGTCGCGCCACCCCGGAGCAGATCCGCGGCTGGGTGGCCAACCGCTTCTACTACCAGGTGATGATTCCCCAGAAGGATGCCGCCCTGCTGGCCAACTGCCACGATGCGCCCACCCGGCGGCGCTGGATACAGCGGCTGCTGGACCATGACGGTCACGCCGGCGACGACGGCGGCATCGAGGCCTGGCTCGCCCTGGGCGAGGCGGTGGGGCTCAGCCGCGAGGCGCTCTGGTCCCAGGAGCACGTGCTGCCTGGCGTGCGTTTTGCCGTGGATGCCTACGTCAACTTCGTGCGCCGGGCGTCCTGGGAGGAGGCGGCGATCTCCTCGCTGACCGAGCTGTTTGCGCCCCAGGCCCACCAGAGTCGCCTCGACACCTGGCCGCAGCACTATCCCTGGATCGACGCCTCCGGTTACGGCTACTTCCGCAAGCGTCTCAAGGAGGCACGGCGCGACGTGGAGCACGGTCTGGAGGTGGCGCTGGCCGTCTGCGACACCGCCGAGAGGCAGCAGCGGGCCCTGGGGATCCTGCAGTTCAAGCTCGACGTGCTGTGGAGCATGCTGGACGCCATGACCCTGGCCTATCAGCTCGGCCGTCCGCCCTACCACAGCGTCACCGACCGGCGCGTCTACCACCGGGGGCTCTCATGAACCTTGCCCGTATCCTGTCGCTGCGCCCCGGCTGGCGGCTGCAGTGGGAGCCCGCCCAGCAGCGCCATGTGCTGCTCTACCCCGAGGGGATGGTGCAGCTCAACGACAGCGCCGGCGCCATCCTCGCGCTGGTGGACGGCCGGCGTGATCAGGCGGCCATCGTGGCCGAGCTCGATGCGCGTTTTCCGGCGGCCGGCGGCGTGGCGGATGACGTCGACGATTTCCTGAACGATGCCTGCCGCCAGGGCTGGCTGCGCGAGGTGACCCCATGAGGACCCATGCCGAACTTTCCGCCGGTGCGCCGCTCTGGCTGCTGGCGGAGCTGACCTATCGCTGCCCCCTGCAGTGTCCCTACTGCTCCAATCCCGTCGACTACGCCCGCCATGGCGAGGAGCTCTCCACCGAGCAGTGGCGCGGCGTGCTGCGCGAAGCACGGGCGCTGGGAGCCGCCCAGCTGGGCTTCTCCGGCGGCGAGCCGCTGGTGCGTCAGGACCTCGAGGCGCTGGTGAGCGAGGCCCGGGAGCTGGGCTTCTACACCAACCTCATCACTTCCGGCGTGGGCCTCAACGAGGCGCGCATCGCGGCGCTGCGCGATGCCGGGCTGGATCATATTCAGATCAGCCTGCAGGCCGCCGACGAGGAGGTGTCCGCCGCGGTGGCGGGCTCCGCCAAGGCCCACGGGCGCAAGCTGGCCATGGCTCGGGCGGTCAAGGCGGCGGGCTACCCCATGGTGCTCAACGTGGTGCTGCATCGCCACAACATCGACGATGTCGATCGGCTGATCGCCCTGTGTGACGAACTGGGCGCCGACGCCGTGGAGCTGGCCACCTGTCAGTACTACGGCTGGGCGAGGCTCAACCGTGATGGCCTGCTGCCGAGTCGCGAGCAGGTGGCCCGGGCCGAGGCGGTGACCCAGGCGTGGCGCGAGCGCCTCGCGGCCAGGGGGCGCGAGATGCGTCTGCTCTTCGTGGTGCCCGACTACTACGCCGAGCGGCCCAAGGCCTGCATGGGGGGCTGGGGAGCGATCTTCATGACCGTGGCGCCGGACGGTGCTGTGTTGCCGTGCCACAGCGCCCGAGAGCTGCCCATGACCTTTCCCAACGTGCGCGACGCCTCGCTTGAGGCGGTCTGGCATCGCAGCGAGGCCTTCAATCGCTTTCGCGGCGACGGCTGGATGAAGGCTCCCTGCCGCAGCTGCGACGAGCGCCATCAGGACTACGGCGGCTGCCGCTGCCAGGCCTACCTGCTGACCGGCGACCCCGCCGCTGCCGACCCGGTCTGCAGCAAGTCCCCCGAGCACCGGCTGATCGAGGAGGCCTGCGCGGAGGCGGCGCACCGCTCGCCACCGCTGGAGCACCTCACCGCCCGCAACAGCGCCAACTCGCGTCTGATCTGGCGGGGATAGCCCGACCAAGGGTGTAAGGCGGCCGGAGTGGCCGCACCCTACCATGGCATCGTTGCCGCACTGACCCCTGACGACCCGGCGAGCGGCAAGGCGCCGGGTACAATAACGACAACCCCATGGGGAACGCCATGTCACACAGCATCACGGCGCTGCGCAAGTTCGTGGCGCCCGAGATCATCTTCGGCGAGGGCTCCCGTCACGCCGTGGCCAACTACGCCCAGACCTTCGGTGCCGAGCGCATCCTGCTGGTCTCCGACCCCGGCGTAGTCGCGGCGGGCTGGGTCGCTGAAGTGGAGGCGGACCTGGCCGCTGCCGGCATCCATAGCCGACGCTTCACGGCGGTCTCGCCCAACCCCCGAGTCGAGGAGGTGATGGCCGGGGCCGAGGTCTACCGCGAGCATGCCTGTCAGGCCATTGTCGCCATCGGCGGCGGCAGCCCCATGGACTGCGCCAAGGGTATCGGCATCGTGGTGGCCCATGACGGCCATATCCTCGATTTCGAAGGGGTCGACACCCTGCGGGTGCCGATTCCGCCGCTGATCTTCATCCCCTCCACGGCGGGCACCTCGGCGGATATCTCCCAGTTCGCGATTCTCTCGGACCAGAGCCGCCGCCTGAAACTCTCCATCGTCAGCAAGTCGGTGGTGCCGGACGTGTCGCTGATCGACCCTGCCGTCACCCTCACCATGACCCCCTTTCTCACCGCCTGCACCGGCATCGATGCCCTGGTGCACGCCATCGAGGCCTTCGTCTCCACCGGCAGCGGGCCTCTCACCGATGCCCATGCCCTGGAGGCGATGCGGCTGATCAATGGCCATCTGGTCGCCCTGGTGGCCAACCCGGGCGATATCGAGCTGCGCGCTCAGGTGATGCTGGGCAGCATGCAGGCGGGCCTGGCGTTCTCCAATGCCATTCTGGGGGCGGTGCACGCCATGTCCCATAGCCTCGGGGGCTTTCTCGACCTGCCCCACGGGCTCTGCAACTCCATGCTGCTGGAGCACGTGGTGGCCTACAATTTCGAGGCCACGCCCGAGCGCTTCATGCGGGTGGCCGAGACCCTGGGCATCGACTGCCGCGGCCTGACCCAGCGCCAGGTGAAGCAGCGCCTGGTGGCGCACCTGGGCGAGCTGAAGCGCGCCGTGGGCCTCTCCGGGCGGCTTGGCGAGGTGGGCGTCGGCAGCAGCGACGTGCCGCTGCTGACCCGTCACGCCATGCAGGACCCCTGCATCCTGACCAACCCGCGACGCTCCAGCCAGCGCGATGTGGCGGTGGTCTACGAGGAGGCGCTCTAGCCGATGAGGCAACGTCCATGAAGAAGCCGACCGACCCGGATGGCTTCTCGGTCAGCGAGCTGCTGGGGCTGGGCAGCCACTCGGCGCGCAAGAGCTACTACCCCGAGCTGACGGCGCGCATGGCCGAGCTCGAGAACGAACGCAACCGCTACAAGTGGCTGTTCGAGAACGCCCTGCACGGCATCTTCCAGGCCTCCATGAGCGGCGGGCTGCGGGCCGCCAACCCCGCCCTGGCCAGTATGCTGGGCGATGCCTCCGTGGCGGAGACCCTGAAGCGCTGCACCACGCTGGAGGCGCTCTTCGTGGACCCCTGCGACCTGCAGCGCCTGCGCCGGCGGCTGGCGCGGGAGGGGCGGGTGGCGGGCTTCACCACGCGGCTGCGGGGACGCCAGGGCCACGAGGTGGCGGTCTCCATGACCCTGCTGCCCAAGCCCAACGGCGGCGAGGCCTCGCTGGTCGAGGCCTTCGTGGCCGACATCACCGAGCGCGAGCGTGCCCGGCGACGGCTGGAGGAGCTCAACGCCGAGCTGGAGGCCCGGGTTCAGGCGCGCACTCGGGAGCTCGAAGCGCTCAATGCCGAGCTGCGCGACGCGCGAGACGCCGCCGAACAGGCCAACCGCAGCAAGGACCGCTACCTGGCGGCGGCCAGCCACGACCTGCTGCAGCCCATGAACGCCGCGCGGCTGATGGTGGCCACCCTGCAGGAGCGCCCCCTGGCCCCGGCCGAGGCGGAGCTGGCGCGCAGCATCCACCTCTCGCTGGAGGGGGCCGAGGAGCTGCTGACCGACCTGCTCGACATCGCCCGCCTGGATCATGACCGCATCCAGCCTCAGCTAGATGACTTCTGCCTGGGCGAGCTGGCCAGTCAGCTGATGGCGGAGTATGCGCCCCGGGCCCGGGAAAAGGGGCTGAGCGTCCGCCAGGCGGTGGGGCGCTGGCGAGTGAACAGCGACTTCCGGCTGCTCGGCCGGGTGCTGCGCAACTTTCTCTCCAACGCCTGCCGCTATACCGAAAGCGGGCGGGTGCTGCTGGGCACCCGGCGCCGCGGTGAGGCGGTATGGCTCGAGGTGTGGGATACCGGCCCCGGGATCCCGCCCGACCAGCGCCGCGTGATCTTCCATGAGTTCCACCAGCTGGGCGCATCCCGGGCCCGGGACCGCCAGGGGGTCGGGCTGGGGCTGGCCATCGTGGAGCGCATCGTCACACGACTGGGGCTCGAGGTCAGGGTCGACTCCTGGCCGGGGCAGGGCTCCTGTTTCGCCGTGCGGGTGCCGCTGGCGCGCGGGCGGCCGCTGCCTCCCTGCGAGCCGCCCGGCCCGGCGCCGCCGCCGGTGCGCTTCGCGGGCCAGCCGGTGCTGGTCATCGACAACGAACCCAGCATCCTGGTCGGCATGGGGCAGCTGCTGCGCGGCTGGGGGCTCGACTGCCATCTGGCGCTGGACGTCGAGGAGGCGCTGGAGGCGTGCCCCGAGGCGCCGGCGGCGCTGCTGGTGGACCTGCACCTTGACGGCCCCGATACCGGCGATGCCCTGGTCGAGCGGCTGCGCGCCCACTGGCGGGCGCCGGCGCTGCCGGCGGTCGTCATCACCGCCGACCGTTCCGACGCGTGGCGCCAGCGGCTGCGGGATGCCGGACTCCACGTGCTCAACAAGCCGCTGCGCCCCGGCAAGCTGCGGGTGCTGCTGCATGGACTGCTGACCCATGACGGACTGGCGTGAGCTGCCGCCAAGGGGGCTGCCGCCCGGCAGCCGCCTGGCCGAGGGACGGCTGGCCAACGGCCTCGAGGTGCGCCTGGCCGAGGTGCCGGCGGCGCGCCAGGCGCGGCTGGCGCTGGGCGTGGCCGCCGGCTGGCTGGATGAACCGCCGCGGCACCGCGGCCTGGCGCATCTGCTCGAGCACTGCCTGTTTCACCCGCGCCGCGATGGGCTCGCCCTGGCCGACTGGGTCGGCGCGGTGGGCGGGCGCTACAACGCGCGTACCTCGGAGGCGACCACCGACTACCACCTGAGCCTGCCGGCGGCGCAGCTGGCAGAGGGGCTGGCGCGCCTGGTCGACCTGGTGGCCGCCCCGGATCTGCTGACAGACGAGGCGGCGCCCGAGGCGGTGGCCAGGGAGATCGCGGTGATCGACGCCGAGTTCCGGGCGCGCCGCGGCGACCCGGCCCTGCATCGGCTTGCCGCCCTGTCGCGCCTGGTGGCGGTGGAGCATCCTGCCCGAGGCTGCCATGCGGGGCACCGGCTCAGCCTCGGGGGGGCGCCGTGCCCTGCTCTGCGCGCCTTTCATCGCCGCCACTACCGGGCGTCTCGCATGGTGCTGGCCAGCCTGGCGCCGCAGCCGCTGGCCCATCAGTGGGCGGCGATTCAGGCCGCCGGCCAGCGCCTGCCGGGCGGGGGAGGGGGGCACGCCGTGGGCGTGTCGAACGCCGTCGCCTGGCGCTGGACGGCCCCCGGCGGCGTCGCCTGGCGTTCACCGGGCGTCAGCGGAGCCCTGGAGCTGCTCTGGCCCCTGCAGCCGGGAACCCGGGCGCAGCACGCCGATGCCCTGGAGGCGCTGGCGCTGGGGCTCGAGGATGGCGAGCTGGCCGCTGCGCTGTGTCGGCGCGGCTGGCTGCAGGACCTCTCCGCCACCGCCTGGCCGGAGGGTGCCGGGGAGGCGCTGGCCCTGACCCTGCGTCTCAGCGAGTCGGGCGAGCGGCACTGGGGCGAGGCCGCCGAGCTGTGCCGCTCCCGCCTGGCATCGCTGCTGGCCCGGAGCGACGACCCGGGCGCCCCCGCTCGGCTGCCGGAGGAAGCCCTGGCGACGTGGCCCCAGCGTCAGGTGCGCCGGCACTGTGCGCTGAATCGCTGTCGGGCCGAGGCGCCTGCGCCGGCGGTGCAGTTGAGTGGGACGCTGCCGCGCCTGCTGCTCGCCTGCCGCGAGCTGCCGCCGGGGCAGGTGCGCCGGGTGCCGGAGAGCGCCACGCCCTGGGTGCCTCTGGCCTGGCCCCGGCGCGGCCCGCCACCGCCTCCCTGGCCCGGAGATGCTGATCCGGTGCGCTGGGTCGCTGCGAGCCAGCGCCGCGGTCACCAAGGAGAGCCGAGACGCTGCGCAGAGCGGCCCCTGACGGTGTGGCGAGGCGGTACCAGCCGGCGTCCCTGGCTCTGCCTCGGCTGGCCGGCGTCGGGGGAGCGCCTGGCCGCCTGGGAGACCGCCAGCCTGCCGCTGCGCCAGGCCTTCCGCGCCCGGGGCGGAGAGCTGTGGCTGGGTGAGGATGCCCGGGGCGCCTGGCTAGCCCTGCGCGGTGAGGAGGCGCTGCCGCCCGTGGCCCTGGCGCTGCTGGAGGCCTGGCCCCGGGCGGCCCTGCCTCGGGCGCCCGGCGCTGGGCTGCTGGCCCAGCGGCTGCTGGCGCGGCTGAGCCAGGCCGAGGCGACGCCGTCACTGCCGCTCTGCTGGGCCGAGGCGCCCCCGGCGCCGATGCTGCGCCGGCGCCTGCTGGAGGTGGCGAGCGCTGCCGTGGCGGGCGGCAGGCCGGATCGGCGCCGGGAGGCATCGGTTGCCCCGCAAGGCGAGGGGACGGCCCTGATGCTGCTGCTCCAGGGGGAGTCGACGCCCCTGGAGCGGCTCTGCCTGCGCTTGCTGGGCCAGTGCCACGACCGCCCCTTCCTGGCCGAGATGCGCGAGCGTCGCGGGCTCGGCTATGTGGCGGCGGTGCGCTATCGGGAAGCGGCAGGGCGGCCGCGCCTGGGCTATGTGGTGCAGTCGCCCGGGGCCGATGCCGAGACGCTGCGGTTGGCCATCGAGGACTTCCTGGCCGTGCAGGGGCGGGCCCTGCTGCCATCAGGAGGAGACGAGCTGGCTCGACGGCTGGCGGCACTGCGCGCCGATCTGGCGGTGCCCGAGAGCGAGGCCGAGGCCTGGCGCTGCCAGTGGCAGGCGCTGCGGGAGGGAACGTGTGAGCCCGACTGGCGACGGCTGGAGCGTTCCCTGGAGGCGCTGGATGGCGAGGTGCTGAGGGGCTGTCTGGAGCGGCTGCTGGCCAGGCCGGACGCCTGGCAATGGCATCGGCTTCAGGCCGCGGCATGCCACCTTGGTCGTAGCGGGGCCGCCGGAGAGCGGCACTCAAGTGCTATTTCTCCCCGGTCGGGGGCCCCCTAGACTGGCAGGGCATTCGTCGACAGAGCGAGCCCGGCCATGACCGCATCCCTTGCCACGCCCCTGGTGCCGACCTCGCCGTCCGGCCCGGACGCCATCCCTTTTGCTCACACCTGCGCCGGCGCGCCCGAGGAGGCGGCCCGGCAGCTGGCGGACCACCTGCTGTCCTGCCGGCCCAGCGGCGTGCTCTTCTTCTGCTCCGCGGAGTATGACCTCGACGCGCTGGGGCAGGCCCTGGAGCGCCACTTCGGCGGCGTGCCTCTCTGCGGCTGCACCACCGCCGGCGAGCTGACCACCCAAGGCTACGCCCGGGGTGGCGTGGTGGCCATCGGCTTTCCGGATCGCGACTTCGCCTTCGCCCATGCGGTGATCGACGACCTCGATAACGTCAGCCTGCCCGCCGCCCAGACGCTGGTCGACACCCTGCTCGGCGAGTGTCAGGCGGCCAGGGTGGCGCCCCTCAAGGGGCACAGCTTCGCCGTGACCCTGCTCGACGGCCTCTCCGCCAGCGAGGAGCAGGTGCTGGCGACCCTCAACGCCGCCCTGGCCGGCATTCCCCACTTCGGCGGCAGTGCCGGCGACGACAAGCTGGCGGGCACCCACGTCTACGGCGGCGGCCGCTTCCACTCGGCGGCCGCCGCCGTGGTGATGCTCAATACCCGGCTCGACTTCGAGGTCTTCTCCACTCACCATCTGCGGCCGCGCAGCGAGAAGCTGGTAGTGACCGCGGTGGACCGCGAGCGGCGCCGGGTGCTGGAGCTCAATGCCGAGCCCGCGGCCCTGGAGTATGCGCGGCTGGTGGGGGTGCCCGTCGAGGCGCTCGATGCCGAGGTCTTCGCCCGCCATCCCCTGGCGGTCAAGCTCAACGAGCGCAGCTATGTGCGGGCGATCCAGCGGGTCAACCCGGACCACAGCCTGAGCTTCTACTGCGCCGTGGAGAACGGCATCGTGCTGACCGCCATGGCGCCCACGCCGCTGCTTGGCGGGCTCGAGGCGGGTCTGGAGACCCTGGCCGAGCGCCTGGGCGAGCCCGGCCTGGTGATCGGCTGCGACTGCTGCCTGCGCCGGCTGGAGGTGAACCAGGACGGCCTGCTTCCCCAGGCCAGGTCGCTGCTGTCGCGCTATCGAGTGGTGGGCTTCAACACCTATGGCGAACACTATGATGGCCTGCATCTCAACCAGACCTTTACCGGCGTCTATCTGGGGCGCCCGCCTCGGACGCGGCCGGGAGAGCAGGCGTGACCACAGCGCGGGAGGAGGTCCTGGCCCGGGAGGTGGAGCGGCTCCGGCGCATCAATGCGGCGCTGATCGAGCGGGTCGAGGCGGGCAATCTGCCCCGCAGCGCCCCCTACGCCGCCTTCGAGCATACCGCCCTGCTGGCCGAGCAGGTGCGTGAGCGCACCTGGGCGCTCAACCAGACCCTGCATGAGCTGCGCAGCAGCAATCGGCTGCTGGCGGAGGCCCGGGAGAGGGCGGAGCGTGCCAGCCAGACTCTGGTCGACGCCATCGAGAGCATTACCGATGCCTTCGTGCTGTTCGATGCCGACCTGCGCATCGAGCGCTTCAACCGTCGCTTCGCCGAGCTCTGGTTGCCGGCGGGCATTCGCGTGCGGCGCGGCATGACCCTGGATGCCCTGCGCCACCGGGCGCGCAGCTCGGGCCTGGTGGTGCGTGAATGGCTGGGCAAGGAGGACCGCTCCATCGTCTACCAGCTGCACGACGGACGCTGGCTGCAGGTGCATCAGCGCCCCACCCGAGGCGGCGGGCGCGTGGTGCTGCACGTGGATATCACCGAGCTCAAGCGGCAGGAGAGCGCTCAGCGCGAGCACGCCCTGGCCGAGAAGTCGCGGCTGCTCCAGGCTACCCTCGACAGCCTCTCCCAGGGGGTGGCGGTGGTGGCGGCGGACGGCTGCCTCGAGATGTGCAACCGGCGCTGCCTGGCCCTGGCCGGGCTCACCGCTCCCCTGGCGACCGGGGGGGCCGTGCCGCTGGAGCGTCTGGGTCCGCTGGTGGCGGGACTCGAGGTGCGTAGCCTGGCCGCGGCTCGGGAGCAGCATCTCCCCGACGGGCGCATCGTGGAGGTGCGTGGCCACCCCATGCCCGGCGGCGGCCGGGTACTGACCTTCACCGATATCACCGAGCGTACCCACTATGCCCAGACCCTGCTGGAGCGGGAGCGCTGGATTCGCACCATCACCGACGAGCTGCCGGTGATGATCGCCTACCTGAATCGAGACCTGCGCTACGCCTTCGTCAACCGCGGCTATGAACGCTGGTACGGCTGGCCTCGGGGCAGGCGCCTGGGCGGCGAACTGCACGAGCTGCACAGCGAGGCGCACTGCCGGCGCCTGATTCCCTATCTGGAGCGGGTGCTGCAGGGAGAGAGCCTCTCCTTCGAGCTGGCCGAGACCGGCGCCAGCGGCGAGGAGCGGGTGCTGCTGCGCTCCTATGTGCCTCACCGCAACGGCGATGACGGTGTGATCGGCGTCTTCGTGCTGGTGCGCGACATCACCGAGCGGCGGCGCGCCACCGAGGCGCTGCGCCACGCCTATCAGAACCTGGAGCAACGAGTGCGCGAGCGTACCGCCGAGCTGACCCGGGTCAATCGTCAGCTGCGCGCCGAGATCCACGAGCGCACCCAGGCGGAGCAGCGCCTGCGCGAGGCCAAGACCGAGGCCGAGGCGGCCAACCTTTCCAAGACCAAGTTCCTGGCGGCGGTGAGTCATGACCTGCTGCAGCCGCTCAACGCCGCCAGGCTCTTCGTGGGCGCCCTGGAGGAGCAGGTCACCACGTCCCAGGGCGGCGAGCTGGTCGGCCTGATCGGTCGCTCCCTCAAGGATGTGGAGTCGCTGCTGGCCACCTTGGTGGACAGCTCGCGGCTGGACGCCGGCGTGATCACCCCCGACATCGGCGCCTTTCCCGTGGCGGAGCTGCTCGACGGCCTGGCGCGGGAGTACCGCCAGGTGGCGGCCAGTGAGGGGCTGGAGCTGCGCCATGTGCCCTGTCGGGCGGTGGTGGTCAGCGACATCTCGCTGCTGGGCCGGGTCCTGCGCAACTTTCTCAGCAATGCGGTTCGCTACACCGTGAAGGGGCGTCTGCTGCTGGGGTGTCGGCGGCGCCCCCACGGGCTCGAGATCCAGGTCGGCGATAGCGGCATCGGCATTGAAGAAGCCGAACAGGCGGCCATCTTTCAGGAGTTCCGCCGCCTGGATGGGCCGGTGCGCAGCGACCGGGGACTTGGCCTTGGGCTCTCCATCGCCGACAAGATCTCGCGCATTCTCGACCATCCGCTGCGGGTGCGCTCCCGGGTCGGGGCGGGCTCGCTGTTCAGCATCACCCTGCCCTATGGGGAGATCGCCGCTGCGCCCGGGGCGGCGGCCCTGCCGGCGCCGCCCGCCGGCCGGGTCGATCTGGCGGGGTGCCGGGTCTGGGTGGTGGATAACGACAGCGATATCTGCCACGCCATGAAGACCCTGCTGGAGCGCTGGGAGTGTCGGGTCTGGGTGGCGGAGAGCGAGGCGGCGCTGTCGGCCCAGCTGGACCTGGCCGAAGCGGCGGCGGACGTGCTGATCGTCGACTATCACCTGGATCACGGCGAGACCGGGCTCGCCGTGGCCGAGCGGATCAATGCGCGCCGGCGCGATCCGCTGGCGGTGATGGCGATTACCGCCAACCACAGCAATGCCCTGCGTCAGCAGGTCCGCGCGCTGGGCTACCAGCTGCTCCACAAGCCGGTGAAGCCCCTGCGTCTCCGGCTGGCCCTGGCCCAGCTGGTCACCCCCCCGTGAGAGGCGGCTTCACGACGGCCGGGTAAAACGGCTGAAGTCGATATCGCTGGCTGCCAGGATGGCCTGGACCCGGCTGCTGACGCCCAGCTTGCGCAGGATGGCGGAGACATGCGCCTTGACGGTGGTCTCGGCGATATTGAGGTGATAGGCGATCATCTTGTTGGACTCGCCACGGGTCATGTGCTCGAGGACCTGTAGCTGCTTGCGGGTCAGGGTATCGAGCTGGTGGGCCGAGATGGACGACTCCTGGTGGGAGCGGCGTGTCTTGGCCGTTTCCCGCATGATGTCCGGCGGCAGGTAGATGTTGCCGTCGAGAATCTGCTCGATGGCGCGGGTCATCTTGTCCCGGGGGGAAGACTTGGTGATGAACCCCATGGCGCCGTAGGTGACGGCCTGGAGGATCACCTGCTTGTCCTCCTCGGCGGAGATGATCACCACCGGAATGGTGGGCATGGCGTTGCGCAGCTCGATCAGTCCCGCCAGGCCGTTCATGCCCGGCATGTTCAGGTCCAGCAGGACCAGGTCGAGGTCTTCATGCTCGCCGGCCAGGGCCAGCGTCGTCTCGAGATCCTCGGTTTCCAGAATCTCGGCGCCGGCGAACCCATCCTGAATCACCCGGCCGATGGCCTCGCGAAACAGCGGGTGGTCGTCGGCGATCAGCAGTTTGTACATGATCTGAGCCTTGCGTTGTTATTGACGGACCTGCCTGGTGACGAGCGCACGCCCACCTTCGCTAGCGCGCCCTGACGCTGGGCTGGCAGGGACTCAGTGCGGCGTGGTCGCCCAGCGGAGCCGGGCATATCGCTTCCCGGTCGTGACCGGCCTCCTGCCAGCCGTCGATGCCATCCGGGTACCAGTAGACTCGCCGGTAGCCCAGGTCGCGGGCGCGGCGGGCGGCGTTCCAGGAGAGCCAGCAGTCTCGCCGACAGAAGAATACCAGCGGCGTTTCGGGGTGACCATCGGCCAGCTGGTCGAGGGCGTCGACGAAGTAGGCCTGCCATGATGGCGTGAGTGCGGCGCTGCCCACGTTGGGCAGCCAGGTGGCACCGGGCAGCGAGAGGTGCGGGTAGGCCTGGAGGAAGACGCCGTCCTGCCAGGCCAGGGGGTAGACATCGATCAGCGAGACGGCGCTGCCGTGCTGCAGCAGTAGCTCGTACACCCCTTCGGTGCTCAGGCGAGTGGCCCCCTCCAGGGGGGCGGTGACGGCGCTGCGGTAGGGGGGAAGCCGGTAGCCCTCGGCGTTGAAGGAGTCGCCGGCGGCCGGTACCCAGGGCCCGAAAAGCACCACGGTGAGCGCCAGCCGCGGCCACATGGGTCAGTCCATCCAGTCGACGGGGCAGGCCGTGCAGCCCTGCATCTGCACCAGCTGGAAGTTGCCGTAGTGCAGGCGGGCGCCGCTCAGGTCGGCATGGTCGAGCCGCGACATGCTGAGCTTGGCTTCCTGCAGGTTGGCGTCGCGCAGGTCGGCGCCGCGCATGTCGGTGCGGTTCATCCAGGCCATCTCGAGCTTGGCGCCGTGGAGTATGGCGTCGCGGAAGCTGGCCTTGGTCAGGCGGCCGAACTCCAGGTTGGCGCCGGTCAGGTCGGCGCCGTCGAAGATGGCCCCCTGGCCGAACAGGTTCCAGCTTTCGAGCCCCACCAGGCTGGCCTGGCCGAGGTCGGCGCCGCGCAGGTTGGCGTTGATCATTCGGGCGCGATTGAGGTTGGCGCCGCGCAGGTCGGCCCCCTCCAGGTTGACGCCGCGCAGGTTGGCGTGGCGCAGGTCGGCGCCGGTGAGGTCGGCGCCGGAGAAGTCGGCGCCGTGCAGCTCCAGGTTGGCGAGGTCGGCGCCGGCAAGGTCGGCGCCGGGGCACTGGGTGTACGCCTCCAGCACGCAGCCGTTGTGAACGGGCGCCTCGTAGGCGGCGTCCTCCGCCGCTGCCAGGGAGGGGCCGAGCAGCAGCGCCCCCAGGGTGAGGCCGCCGAGATGACGCCGCAGGGAAGTGGTATGGGACATGTGACGCTCCTCCGGAAGAGAGCCGGCCGCCCCGTGGCGGCCGGCGGGGTCGTCTGGCTCAGTTGGCGGCCAGGTCGCGGGCGAAGTCCGGCAGCTTGAAGACCCAGAAGGAGCCCCCCTGTGCCACCGTCCGGGTCAGCTCGGCCATGTCGCCACCCCACAGCGGCACCGCGCCACCGTAGCCTGTGGTCACGCCGATGTACTGCTCGCCGTCCATCTCCCAGGTGATGGGCGGGGAGATGATCCCGGTGCCCACCTGGAAGCTCCAGAGCTCCTCGCCGCTCTCGGCATCGAAGGCCTTGAAGTAGCCGTCGCCGGTGCCGGTGAAGACCAGGTTGCCGGCGGTGGCCACCACGCCGGCCCATAGCGGCAGCGTTTCCTTGTGCTCCCAGGCGATGTCGCCGGTCAGCGGGTCGATGGCGCGCAGGATCCCCACGTGATCGTCATACATGCGCTTGATGCGGAAGCCCATGCCCAGATAGGCCGAGCCTTCGCTGTACTCCACCTCCTCGGTCCAGTAGTCCTCCTTCCAGTGGTTGGCCGGCACGTAGAAGAGCCCGGTGTCCTGGCTGTAGGCCATGGGGTTCCAGTTCTTGCCGCCCAGGAAGGGGGGCGAGATCTCTACCGGCTCGGAGCGGGTCTGGCCCTCCTCCAGGCGGGGCGGGCGCTGCCCCTCGACCTCGGCGGGGCGGCCCGTCTCCAGGTCGATATGGGTGGCCCAGGTGATGTTGTCCACGAAGGGGAAGGCGTCGAGCAGGTCGCCGTTGGTGCGATCGGTGATATAGAAGAAGCCGTTGCGGTCGGCGTGGGCGCCGGCCCTGACCAGCTGGCCGGTCTCGTCCTCGTAGTCGAACAGCACGATCTCGTTGTTGCCGGAGAAGTCCCAGTGGTCGTTGGGCGTGTGCTGGTAGTGCCACTTGATCTCGCCGGTGGTGGGGTCGACGGCGACCTGGGCCGAGGTGTAGAGGCTGTCGTAGTCGGAGGGGTGGCCGTCCGGCGAGGTGCGCGCCCAGCCGTTCCAGGGGGCGGGGTTGCCGGCACCGACGATGATGGTGTTGGTCTCAGGGTCGAAGCTGGCGCTCTGCCAGGGGGCCCCGCCGCCGTGGCTCCAGGCCTCCACCTTGCCGGTCTCGGAGTCGGGATCGTCGGGCCAGGAGGGGGCGCTGGGGTCGCCGCTGGGCGTACTATCCTCGCCGTTGAGCCGGCCGAAGTGCCCCTCCACGAAGGGCCGCATCCAGATCTCCTCGCCGGTCTCCACGTCCCGGGCGAAGAGCTTGCCCACGATCCCGAACTCGTTGCCCGAGGAGCCGTGAATCAGCATCACCCGGCCGGTCTCCTGGTCCTGGATGATGGTCGGCGCGCCGGTCATGGTGTAGCCGGCGCGATGGTTGCCGAAGCGCTCCCGCCAGACCACCTCGCCGGTGTCCTTGTTCAGGGCCACGATGCCGGCGTCCAGGGTGCCGAAGAAGACCTTGTCGCCGTAGATGGCGGCGCCGCGGTTGACCACGTCGCAGCAGGGCCGGATGTCGTTGGGCAGGCGGTGATTGTAGGACCAGAGCCGCTTGCCGGTGCGGGCGTCCAGGGCAAAGATCCGCGAGTAGGAGCCGGTGACATAGATGACGCCGTCGTGCACCAGGGCCTGGGACTCCTGACCGCGCTGCATCTCGTCGCCGAAGGAGTGGGACCAGGCCGGGGTCAGCATGTGCACGTTGTCGGCGTTGATCTTGTCCAGCGGGCTGTAGCGCTGGGCGTGCACGCCCATGCCGTATCCCAGCACCGTCTCGGTGTTCTCGTGGTCGGTGAGGATGTCCTCCCAGGTGACGGGAGTGGCCATGCTGGCGGCGCTGAGACCCAGGGCCGAGGCGCAGGCCACGGCGGCGGTCAGGGTCTTGAGGCGAATCGGGAGCCGGGGGCGGGCGATCGGTGTTGTTCTTGTCATGGTGGGGTTCCCATGTCGAGGTGAGCGAAGGGTCGGGCGGTTGCCGACCATCGGACTCCACTCTAGTGCGCGGCCGGCCTCCTGTTTCAGGCACTCTGGTCCCGGTTTGCCTACTGACTTGGCACTACGACCAAGGAAGGAGGCGATGCCCACCAAGGCGCCATTTCTGGATATCTGGCCGCTGCCTAGCCTTCGCAGGGTGATTCCACCTTTCCTTTGACGAGGGCTGCACCATGAGCTGCACCACCAACAACAAGATGACACCGACTGCTCGACCGTCACGCCGCCGGCACGCCGCCTCGGCGGCTTTGGCCTCCGGGATGCTGGCGCTGCTGCTGTCCGGCCAGGCGCTCTCCCACGGCGATGTGACCCCGCAGCCGGTGGATACCCGCGGCCTGGAACCCCTGGGCGATGAGTGGCTCTACGAGAACCCCTATCGGGAAGAGCACCCCCAGCATGAGCTCGCCGTGGACGTGGGCGCTTCCGCCTATAACGCCAACTGTGCGGCCTGCCACGGGCTGGAGGCCAAGTCCGGCGGCATCGCCCCGGATCTGCGCGAGCTGGAAAACGGCGCCTGGGGAGACGAGTGGTACAAGGAGCTGGTCACCCAGGGCTCGGAGCGCGGCGGGCGCGTGCTGATGCCGCGCATGTCCGACTACGTCAGCCAGGAGGGCCTCTGGGCCATACGCGCCTGGCTCGAGACCGTCAGCTTCGAGACGGCAGGCCGCTGATCCGACGCCATCCGAGGAGGCAAGTGCCGATGATGCAGAATCGCAACCGCCTGGGCATCTGGCTGAGCGGCTGTTCGCTGGTCGTCATACCGCTGTGGGGGCTGGCCCAGGGCGCGGGGGACGCAGAGCGCCCAGGCCCGGCGCCAGCCGGCCCGGCCGAGGAGGCCTTCACCAGCTCGGCGGACCCGCTCGGGTCCTTCATGTGGGAGCTCTATCGAGAGCGCTATCTGGGCGATGCGCCCTACGTCTTCGACAGCCGAGTGCGGCTGAGCGCCCCCGGCTTTGCCGAGGACTCCGGGCAGGTGCCCCTGGATATCGACGCCAGCGAGCTGGGTGACGACTTCGAGCGCATGCTGGCCTGGGTCGAGCTCAACCCCATCCCCCTGATCTTCGACTATGACCCGCGCAGCCATGGGCTCCCCAGGCTCTCCCTCAATGTGAGGCTGGAGCAGGCCTCGCCGGTACGCGTCGCCGTGCAGCGCCATGGCGTCTGGCATATCGGCTCCACGCATATCGAGGCCGAGGGGGGTGGCTGCACCACGCCGGGCATCGCCACGACCGAGAGCCGCTGGGAAGAGCGTTTCGGCGAGGTGGCGGGGCGGCGCTTCGACCACGGCGAGCAGAGCCAGCTGCGCTTGAGGGTGATGCACCCCATGGACAGCGGGCTGATTCCCAGCCAGCCGGCCTTTCATATCCAGCGCTTCGAGGTGCTCGATGCCGGCGGCGAGCTCATCTCCACCCTGGCCATCGAAGCCTCGGTCAGCGAGAACCCCGCCCTGGGCCTGCACATGAAGCCTCTGGAGGGGGGGTATCGGGTCGGCGCCCGGGACAACAACGGCAACCGCTTCTCGATTGCCCTCTAGGGAGACTGCCATGTTGCGTCATGCAAGGCGCGGTCGCGCCGGCCTGGCCGCGGTGCTGGCGCTGCTGGCGCCGCCGCTGCTGGCCTGCGAGCCTGAGCTTACGCCGGTGGCGCCGGCCACCTGGGTGGTGGAGGGGGCTCGCGAGGAGATCGCCGCCGACAACTGCGGCCTGATCGCCAATCTGGGGGTCATCGCCACCGGAGAGGGCGTGGTGCTGATCGACAGCGGGCCCAGCCGCACCCTCGGCGAGGCCCTGGAGGCGGAGATCATGGCGCTGACGGGGCAGCCGGTGCGCTGGGTGCTCAATACCCACCACCACCCGGACCACGTCTTCGGCAACCAGGCCTTCGCCAACGCCGAGGTGCTGGCCCTGGCCGGCACCGCCGAGGCCATGGCCCGGGATGCCGCGGCCTTCGAGGCCAACCTCAGGCGCCTGCTGGGCGAGGCCTTTGCCGGGACCCGGCTGCGCCTGCCCGATCGCGCCGTGGCGCCCGGGCGGCATGACTTCGGCGGCTACCCCCTCGAGCTGCATGCCTTCCGCGGCCACAGCGGTGCCGATCTGGTTATCTTCGACGCGGCAACGGGGGTGCTGTTCGCCGGCGATCTGGTCTTTCACCAGCGCACCGCCACCACGCCCCATACTCCCGGGCTCCAGGCGTGGATCGAGGAGCTCGACCGGCTGGAGGCGCTGCGCTATCGGGTGATGGTGCCTGGCCACGGCCCCGTCGATCATGAGGGTGCGGCCCTGGCGCAGACTCGGGACTACCTGGCCTGGCTCGATCGACACTTCGACGAGCAGGCCTCGCGAGGCGCCACCGCCAACCAGGTGCGGGAGGCGCCGCTGCCTGAGCGTTTTGCGGGCCTCGCCCTGGCGGAGTACGAGCTGACCCGCAGCCTCAGCCACCTCTACCCCCGCTACGAGCAGCGCTGGCTGTGGGGGGAGGCGCCGTGATGTCGGCGCCTGCAACTACTACTAAAGACCCCCGTAGGGGAGCCCATGGCAGGATAGTGCCCGTCGGGAATTCCTCTACGCTTGAAGACAGGCTCGAGACCCGAGGCGCACCGCCCGAGCGAGCCCCTACAACAACAGAGACAGGAGTTGCGTCATGATCTACGCCAATCCCGGCAGCCCGGATGCCGTCATCAGCTTCGAGCAGCGCTACGGCAACTACATCAACGGCGAGTTCGTGTCGCCGGTGAAGGGCGAATACTTCGACAACGTCAGCCCGGTCAACGGCGAGGTGTTCTGCCAGGTCCCGCGCTCCACCGCCGAGGATATCGACAAGGCGCTGGACGCTGCCCACGCCGCCGCCCCGGCCTGGGGCAAGACCTCCGCCGCCGAGCGCAGCAACATCCTGCTCAGGATCGCCGACCGCATCGAGCAGAACCTCGAGATGCTGGCCGTGGCCGAGACCTGGGACAACGGCAAGGCGGTGCGCGAGACGCTGAACGCCGACCTGCCGCTGGCGGTCGACCACTTCCGCTACTTCGCCGGCTGCATCCGCGCCCAGGAGGGCACCGCCGCCGACATCGACGCCAATACCGTGGCCTACCACTTCCACGAGCCGCTGGGCGTGGTGGGGCAGATCATCCCCTGGAACTTCCCGCTGCTGATGGCCGTGTGGAAGCTGGCCCCCGCCCTTGCCGCCGGCAACTGCGTGGTGCTCAAGCCCGCCGAGCAGACCCCGGCCTCGATCCTCGAGCTGATGAAGCTGGTCGGTGACCTGCTGCCGCCGGGGGTGGTCAACATCGTCAACGGCTACGGCGCCGAGGCGGGTCAGGCGCTGGCCACCAGCAAGCGCATCGCCAAGATCGCCTTCACCGGCTCCACCCCGGTAGGCGCGCATATCCTCAAGTGCGCCGCCGAGAACATCATCCCCTCCACGGTGGAGCTGGGCGGCAAGTCCCCCAACATCTACTTCGCCGACATCATGAACGCCGAGCCCGAGTTCATCGACAAGGCCGCCGAGGGGCTGGTGCTGGCCTTCTTCAACCAGGGCGAGGTCTGCACCTGCCCCTCCCGGGCGCTGATCCAGGAATCCATGTACGACGCCTTCATGGCCAAGGTCATGGAGAAGGTCGGCAGGATCAAGCGCGGCAACCCGCTGGACACCGACGTCCAGGTAGGCGCCCAGGCCTCCCAGGAGCAGTTCGACAAGATCATGTCCTACATGGACATCGCCCGGGAGGAGGGCGCCGAGTTCCTCACCGGTGGCGACAAGGAGAGCCTGGACCCGAGCATCGACAAGGGCTTCTACATCCAGCCGACCCTGCTCAAGGGCAACAACAAGATGCGCGTCTTCCAGGAGGAGATCTTCGGTCCGGTGGTGGCAGTGACCACCTTCAAGGATGAGGCCGAGGCGCTGGCCATCGCCAACGACACCGAGTTCGGCCTCGGCGCCGGGGTGTGGAGCCGCGACATCAACGTCGCCTTCCGCATGGGGCGCGGCATCCAGGCCGGCCGGGTGTGGACCAACTGCTACCACCAGTACCCGGCCCACGCCGCCTTCGGCGGCTACAAGAAGTCCGGCGTCGGCCGCGAGACCCACAAGGTGGCGCTCGAGCACTACCAGCAGACCAAGAACCTGCTGGTGAGCTATGACACCAACCCGCTGGGCTTCTTCTGATCGACACTCCCTGATGACACTCGTGTGGTGGTTTAGGGGCGGCCTTGCCGCCCCTTTTTTCTGCGCTGGATCTGCCTCGTGCGAGATGCCGCGCGGGCCTGCAGCGGCGAGAGGAAAGCGTTAATGTAGAGGCGTTTCCCCCTCCATCGTGCCAGCGAGGCCCCATGAACCCCACCATCGAACTGCTCAAGTCCCACCGCTCCATTCGCAAGTTCACCGACCAGCCGGTCTCCCGGGAGCTTCTCGAGGAGCTGATCCGCGCCGGCCAGGGAGCCGCCACCTCCAGCCACGTGCAGGCCTATACGGTCATTCACGTGACGCGCCCCGAGAATCGCGAGAAGATCGCCGAGCTGGCCGGCGGCCAGGGCTATGTGGCCAGCTGCGGTGCCTTCCTGATGTTCTGTGCCGACATGAAGCGCCCCACCGAGGCCGCCGAGCGCACCGGTGCCCGGGTGGTGCGCGGCATGACCGAGCAGCTGCTGGTAGCCACCGTGGACACCGCCCTGATGGCCCAGAACGTGGCCGTGGCGGCGGAATCCGCGGGGCTCGGCATCTGCTATATCGGCGGCGTGCGCAACAACCCCCAGGCGATCAGCGACCTGCTGGGCCTGCCGGACCATGTGTATCCGGTGTTCGGCATGTGCCTCGGCTACCCGGCCCATGAGCCGGACGTCAAGCCCCGCCTGCCGGTGGAAGCGGTCCTCAAGGAGGATACCTACAGCGACGACCGCGAGCTGGTGGCCGCCTTCGACGACACCATGCACGCCTACTACCAGTCGCGTAAGGGCGGCAACAAGCAGAGCACCTGGTCGCAGAACCTCACGCCGCTCTTCGATACCAAGCTGCGCCCCCATATGCGGGAGTTCCTGGTCAAGCGCGGCTTCGAGATGAAGTGATTCCGAGCGAACAGGATCAACCGAGGAGTGCCCATGGAGACGCTGCTGAACGGCGAAACGGAAGTGACCGAGGCGGCCCTGTCCGCCATCGCCCATATGCCCACCGCAAGCCTGCCGGTGCTGATGGACGACGCCTTCACGCGTCGCCTGAGCGATGCCGACCTGATGCGCATCGCCGTGCTGCTGGCCCGCAAGAGCTACGATGAGGGCGGCTGCCCCATCGGCGCGGTGATCATCGACAACGAGAGTCGTCACATCGTCGGCAAGGGGCATAACACCCTGGTGCAGGAGAGCCACCCCTACAACCATGGCGAGACCGCCGCCATTCGCGACGCCGGGCGCCTCGACTTCAGCCGCACCACGCTCTTCACCTCCCTGAGCCCCTGCGACATCTGCGCCACTCTGCTTTACATGCGCGGCTTCGCCCGGGTGGTGGTGGGGGATATCACCAACGCCTCGGGCACCGAGGCGCTGCTGAGAGAGCGGGGCGTGCAGGTGGAGATCCTCGAGGACCCTCAGGGCATCGAGCTCTATGGCCGCTTCCGAGCGGAGAAGCCCGAGCTGGACCTGGAGGACTGGAAGGGGCTTGGCGCCTTTCGTCAGCCGTGATAACTAGCATGCTTGCCTGCCGCTATCGCTATGTCGACGATCGCCTATCGGTCGGCCTGTTATCATTCCGGGCAGTCTCGGTGGCTGAGTTCGCCACCTGGCAGGCGCGTATTGCAGAGTCGGGCACCCTCCAGGCGAGCGCTGGCAGCCCCTTCCGCGTAGCGCAGGTCAACGTTGAACAGGGTGGCGCCGCGCAGGTCCACACGATGCATCCGTGAAAGGCTCATGAAGGCGTCTGTCAGATCAGCCCCTCGCAGGTCTGCGCCGGAGAGCGAGCCCATGTCGAACTCCGCGTTTACCAAGGTGGCGCCGCGTAGATCGCTGCCGTCCAGCGAGCTGCCGTGAAAGCTGGTGTGGCTGAAGTCACTGTTGCGCAGGTCCAGGTGCTTGAGATCCTTGTACTTGAGCTCGTAAGCCAGGTGCGTGCATCGGGTGCCAGGCTCCAGCGTGCAGCTGCCGATGCGGTGCGTCTCATCGCCGGATCCGACGTTCGGCAGAAGAGTTAGCCCGAGGACAGGCAGAAGAAGAGGGCGAAGCAGGGATGAAGCTGACATGGTAAGTCCTCATCAGGGGGAGAAAACGGGTCGGTGCGACGGGAGGGCGTCACTGAAGCTCATCGGGTGGGAGCATGTAGGGCATCGGACCGTCCAGCGCTTCGAGAAACGCCTTGAGGTCTTCCCGGTCCTGGCGGCTCAGGGAGAGGGGCTTGATAAGCGGAGACAGACGGGCGGTAGGGATGTTGTTGCCCTTGTCGTCGAGGTCGGCATTCTGCCACCAGCCCATCTCGTAGAGGCGAATCAGGGTGTCGAGGTCGCGCGCCATGCCGCTGTGGGTAAGGGGCAGCGTTGAGGCGGCACCGCGCAGCGGCGGGGTGCGAAAGGCGCCGACATCCTCGGGGGTGCCCGTGACTCGATAGCGCCCCTGGAAGTTGCCTACGTTATGAAAAGAGGTGCCAAGGTGGTGATAGCGCTCATCGCTTAACAGCGGACCATGGTGACAGTTCATGCAGCGTGCCTCGGTGCGAAACAGGTGCAGGCCGCGAATCTGGCGCTCGTCGAGCCGGTCGGTCTCGCCCGCCATGAAGCGATCGAAGGGGGTATTGGCAAAGCGCAGTGAGCGCATGAAGGTGGCGACCGCGGCAGCAATGCGCTCGGCGTTTACTCGGCTGTCGCCGAAGGCTTCCGAGAAGAGAGGGGCATAGCCGCTGATGTTAGCGATGCGTGCCGCCGCCCGCTCTGGGTCGGCCGCCATCTCCCGCGGGTCGCTCAGGCTGGCGATCACCTGCTCCTCGAGGCTGGCGGCGCGACCATCCCAGAAAATTTCCTGCAGATAGCCCACGTTGACTACGGTGGGTGAATTGGTGTCGCCAACCCGACGGTTGTGCCCTATCGCAAGGCGCCGCCCATCCGCCCACCCCAGGTCTGGGTCGTGGCAGGAGGCGCAGGCGATCTGTTCGGAACGCGACAGCCGCCTTTCGAAGAAGAGTTGCTTGCCCAGCTCGCGCTTTGCAGTGCTGTCGGGGTTGTCGGCGGGGTGGGGAACGTCTGGCGGCAGGGTTGCCAGAGGAGCCGCCGTTACCCCTTCGTCGATCCAGGGCGCCGGCCACTCGCTCTGAGGGCCGCGATAGCGTTCAATCAGCTGTGCATCCGGAGAGGAGCGCAGCGTCAGGAATAGCGCCGTAATTGGCAGCGTCCCCAGCAGCATTGCCATGATCATCTTCTTTCCATGGCCGGTCAGGCGTTTCATCATGGCGCCTCTCCCGTCAGAACCGGTAGCTGACTTCCAGCCAGAGCTGCCTGCCCAGGCCGAAGAGCTGTACGCCGCTTTCGGCACTGATGGCGTTGCGGCTGTTGGCGACGTTGATGATATCGGCCTTGAGATAGGGCGAGGCCGCGCCTGCAAGCAGGCTGGCTTCCACGCTCAGATCCCAGCGCAGTGCGCTGCTCAGCCGTGTGACCTCGAACTCGTCGAGCCCCGTCTCGGCATCGCGGCCGGTGCGCCGCAGTTGTCGAGCCCTGTTGGTGAATGACAGGCTGTTGGTGGCGATCAGACGGTTGTTGAAGGCGCGGGTGACAAGGTCCAGATTGGCGCTGACCGGTGTGGCGAAGTCCGCGGCCGGCAGCTCCTCGCGAAGAATGCGCTCGCCCTCGAAGATGACCTCTTGTTCGCTGCGATCCGCTCCCAGGTAGCCGCCGGAGCGCCCGCTGTAAGTTGCGTCGGTGGTCTTGTCCATCCAGGAGAGCGAGGCGTTGATAGCCCACAGACTGCTGCCCCAGTGAAAGGGGGCAGAATGCCAGTAGAAATCCAGCTGGTGGGTGTCGCTGCGCCCGCTGTTGGCGAACCAGCGTAGGTCGCTGTCGGGGTCCCGCTGGGTGCGAATCTGGTCGCGCCCCTGGCGAAGAACAGCCTGCAGGCCGGCGCTGCCGCCTAGAACCTGGCCGTAGAGACCGAGGCTGAATTCATCGTCATAGGGAGTATCCAGCTGGCGGTATGTCCACTCCTGGTCGGGATCAACCTCGACCAGCGGGGCGTCCGGGTTGTAGCTCTCGGTACGCTGCCGAATGTTCAGCAGCGACTTTTCCCGCTCGCGAAGGCGGTAGGAGAGAAACGACTTGCCGTAATAGCGGTTGGCGCCCAGACGCAGCTGATACTCCTCCTGTTCGCCCAGATAGATGCCCGCCATCAGGCGCGGTGCCAGATTGACGTTGTCGAGCCAGCCGTCTCGCTCCAGTCGCATACCGGGTCGCCAGAAGAAGCGCCCGGCGCTGCCGTCCAGCTCGGCAAACAGCGCCGCGTCCAGATTGTTGAAGCGGATGGTGCCGGTATCGTAGTGGACTTCCCGAAACAGGATATGCTCGTCGACCGGTATGCCGCCGGTGGCCAGGCCCAGGGGCGTGGGAGGTTGGAAGGTACGCTCGGTGAATGACTGGTCACGTACCTGCTGATAGCGGGCTGCATTGAGTTCTCCGCCATAGCTGAGGCTATGCTCCTCAGAGCCCAGAGGGGTCGTCAGGGCAAGACGTGCGCCGGCGGTATACTGTTCGTTGGCCAGGCTGCCGAAGGAGCCGACGAAGGCCCCCTCGGTATAGAAGTTGCGGCCCTGATAGTTGTTGAGCTCGTCGCTGATAGCCTGGCGTCGGTTCTGGCTGTGACCGAGGGAAACACTTGCGTCGAGCCGGGAATCGCCGAGCCGTCTGCCATGGTTGATGCCGAGGTTGATGCCTCGCGTATCGCGCTGGAAGTCGGAGTCCAGGAAGTTGATCAGAAAGCTATCTTCGCTGTAGTCGCTGACGGCCAGCGTCGCGTTCAGGTCATAGTCGCGCTCCAGCAGGTCCGCCCGCAGCGTGGCAAAGCGAGAGTAGCGGTCCAGGCGTTGCGATTCGCCGGTGCTGAATAACTGGCCCGTCTCGGCAAACTGGGCGAAGTCCATGCTGGCCAACCGCTGCTGGTGAAGGGTGGCGCGCTGCTCGCTCAGGCCGGCAAATAGGCCGATATCTCCGATGCGGGTCGTGCCGGAAACTGCACTGCTTGATTTGCGAAAGTCGGGCTGGAACTCACCCGGCGTGCCGGTCGGATACTGGCCAGCGCCATCCTGAAACTCTGCGGCCTGAGCCTCATCCACGTGGAAGCGTGTCCAGCCGTCGTCGGTGCGGCGATGGCTGATCTGGAAGCTGTCGCGCCCCTCATAGCGCCGCGTCTCTGCTCGGACCACGCCGCCGGTGAAGCCCCCTTCGCGGGCTGAGATATTGGTATCGAGAACTTCGATGGATGAGAGGAAGTCGGGGTTGATGAAGAGCGCCTGCGAGTGGCCCTCCACCGCCGTGCGCTCCGGCACGCTGCCAACGCCGGGAGGCGTCTTGCGGCCGGGGTCGAGAAAACTGTCGATGCTGGCGCCGTCCAGCGTGATGCGGTTCTGGAAGGGGGCAGCGCCACGAATGGAAAACTCAGCTGGTTTCAGCTCTCCCTGACGCAGGCTGGAACTGGCCGTATCGTCGACCCTGACAGACGGAATCAGGCTCAGCGCTTCTGCCAGGTCGCTGCGTACCCGGCTGCGCACCTGGTCGCCTTCAAGCCGCTGAGTGTCCGGAGTCTCCGCGGGTGCTGTGATCAGGATATCCGACAGCTGCAGCCTCGATTCCGCGGCATGGGCTGCAGTACAGGAGATGCTGGTGGCTACTAGCGTGGTAGCCAGACGTGAAAACGAAGAGCGGTAGGAAGGCATGCAGGGGTCCATTCTGCAGGAGATGTATTAATAATAATCTATATAATAATTATTCGCATTTCAATCCCTGTGTTTGGTGTGTCCTTCACGCACCCTGTGCAATACGCCGCATGATGCGGGGAAGTATGCGATCAGGAGGCATGTTGACCTGATCAATGCAAGGTCAGTGCCTTGTTGGCATGAAAAATGTCAAACGCAAAAAAACTCCTCCCCGAGGGGGAGGAGCATGCTTATGGCCGTGGGCCGGGGGGGGCAGAGGGGAATTGCGAAAATCAGTCGTCGTTGGCGGCCATCAGGCGGCTCTCGCCGGCGCGCACCTCTTCCCAGGCCTCGTTCAGGGTGTAGCCCTGGCGAGCGTCGATGGTGTCGATCACCTCGACGGCATCCTGGAGGGAGTCGCCGTGACTCTTGAGGGCCACCACCAGCTTGGCGAGGTCCTGTTTGCTGAAAGTGTTGGCGATCAGGTCGGCTTGTTGGTTCAGCTGAATGCAGTTCATTTTTCAATCCTCAAGCAAGGTCATCATTGGCCATTTAGGGTGGCATTTCTGGTGCCTTGGCTACTCATGTCGGGCCAGATAAGAGCCCGATACTGCAACTGCGAGGCTTACAAGCTTGGAAAGACCTTCGCTGCTGGCGCCCGGATCGGAAGATTGCGTAACGCCAGGTTGTAGCCGGGTTCAGGTTGCTGGATCGCGGTGGCGATGCCTTGTCCCTAACCATGGCTCCACTATGGCGTAGCGCCAGGCAATGAACAACGCGCCATTGGGCGAAGAGGATGTTGTGGAGTGACGACAGAAAGGGGAAAAGTGACTGGATCAGGTAATGAGGCTACTGAATATCACTCGACCCTTGCAGAATAAAAAAACTCCTCCCCGATAGGGGAGGAGAGAGACCACAATGTGGCAGGGGAAAATCGGCAGGAGAGATCAGTCTTCGTTGGTGGCCATCTGGCGAGTTTCGCCGGTGCGCACCTCTTCCCAAGCCTCGTGCAGGGTGTAGCCCTGGCGAGCGTCGATGGTGTCGATCACCTCGACGGCATTCTGGAGCGACTCACCGGTGCCCTTCAGGGCCACCACCAGCTTGGCGAGGTCCAGCTTGCTGAAGGTGTTGGCGATCAGGTCGGCTTGTTGGTTCAGCTGGATGCAGTTCATGGTTCAATCCTCAAGCAAGGTCATCATTGGCCATCTTCGATGGCATTTCTGGTGCCTTGGCTACGGTCGGGCCTGATAAGTGCCCGATACTGCAACTGCGAGGCTTACAAGCTTGGAAAGACCTTCGCTGCTGGCGCCCGGATCAGCTGTCTTGCATGGCGCCAGGTTGTAGCCGGGTTCAGGTCGCGGGTCGGGGTAGCGATGCCTTGTCCTGAACCATGGCTTCACTATGACGAAGGCCAAGGCACAGAACAACGCGCCATTAGGCGCAGAGGAGGTTGTAGTATGACTACATACAGAAGAGGGGCCGTCGCCTCGGGTAGTTTCATTACCCTGGCGGCGGAATCACGGGGTTCGCAGGTGCTCCCCGGTGGTCAACTGGCGCGCATGATACGTCCCGTTAGATGCCTCGGCTATCCGACTTTCGGCGGGCGGTGCCGCCCGGATACCATGGGGCGTCGTGGTAAGGCAGTGAGGACTCGGGGGAGGGCGAACCGATGACCTTGAAAGCGAAAGAAGCGGGGAGCGCAAGCGCCGAACTGGCCCCGCGCCTGCGGGCACTGCTCGAGGGGCTGCCCGCGGAGGGGGTGCCGATCACCTACCAGCAGGCCGCCGAGGCCCTGGGGCTGGTGCCGCCCCATACCATCAGGCGGGTAGCGGTGGCGCTGGAAACCCTGATGCGAGAGGACGTGGCGGCCGGGCGCCCGCTGATCGCCGCCCTGGTGGTCAGCCGCCGCGGGGCCTTGCCCCGTCAGGGCTTCTTCGAACTCGCGGTCGAGCTCGGCCGTTTTCCCGTCGACCCGGCCTGCCACGCGGCGGCCTATCGGCAGGAGCTCGAGGGCGTCATGGGGTCGGCGTCGTGAAGCGTCGGGGGCCGCTCGTGACAGGCGGCCCCGGCCGACTCAGGGCGCTTCGGCCAGGCCGGCAAGTTCGAGGGCCTGGGCAAACTGCTCCTCGTCGAGCACGCTGCGCCAGTGGTCTGCACAGTCGGAGCGCATCAGCAGCAGCTCGGCTTCCAGCTCGCCGATAGCGGCGGCCTTCTCCTCGCGCTTCGCGCGCTCCTCGCCCTGCACGATCATCTCGCGGAGCTCGGCCCGGGCCGCCACCACGCGGTCTTCGAGGGCCTCGCGTACCGCAGGGCTGGTGGCCATCCACTCCTGTACGGCTTCACGCTGCGTCTCGTTGAGACTGAGCTGGTCGGCGTTTCTGGCCACTGCCGGGGTCAGCAGCACGATGGGGGATGACAGCTCCGAGACATCGCGCTCGGCGGCGACGGTGGCATGGCTGGCGAAGGCCAGGGCCAGGGCGGAAAACAGGATGACAGGACGCATGGGAGGCGGCTCCTTGTAGGTCGGGAAGCCGTGAGCCTAGCAAAGTCGGCGCAGGCCGCCGTGCGGAAGAATGTCGCACGCAAGGCGGCGCCGTTGTCGATTACCCTGTGAGAGAAGCTGTCACACGCCTACAGCGACAACGACGGAGGAAGAGGCGCATGAGCACGGCATTTCCGGTCAATACCCAGGGGCATATTTCTGGCCATCTGGGTAAATCCCCGCGTCTGCTGGTTGTCGGGGGAGACTCTCCCCGCTGGATCGACAACCCCATGAATGCCGACACCTGCAGCGGGCGCTGCAAGCTGCTGACTGCCCTGCAGGAGGCGGGCGTCTCGCGGCTGCTGGTGCGCCATATCGGCCAGCGTACCCTGGGGCGCTTCCTGCGAGCGGGCCTGGAGGTATATCGGCTGCCCCGGGGCATGATGGTGCCCCCCGAGGGGCCAGGGATTCCATCCGGCGCGGAGCCACTGACCCGCGCCGAACAGGGGCGTCCCTCGAAGCCCCGGAGCAAGCCTAGCGATAGCGCTGCTGCCACCCCTTGACAGCGATCTGCTCCTTGAGCAGCTCCAGCATGTCCACCAGCACCTGTTCGGTCACCTGTTCGGTATGCGGGTCCGTGCGCAGCCAGGCGTCGAAGCCGCTCTCGGCCAGGTGTTCCGCCAGGGTGGAGAACTCCGCCGACTGCAGCCCCTCCAGGGCCTCGTTGACTAGGCGGCAGGCCAGGTCGGCGAGTGAGGCCTCGAGCCCGCGGGTCAGCTGGCCGCCCAGCGGCAGGCGCCTGAGCCGCTGCACCTCCGGGCTCTCCGCCAGGGTGCGGCCGACCAGGCCGCGCACATAGCGCAGGAGGTCCGGTCGGTTGTGTTCGTAGGCGCTGCCCGCCATGGCCTCCAGGCGCTGGGTGATCTCCCGGATCAGCGCCTGCTGGCGGGGCCGCACCACCCGTTCCACCACCCGGGTGGAGAGGGAGTCGCCGGAGCGCAGCTGGGACTGGACGTTGTCGAGCATGCGGATGGCGATGCGGTCGGTGAGCTCCTCCAGCAGGATGTCGTAGTACTTGGCGACCGCCCGATAGAGGTACCAGCGGCGCACATCGATCAGCCCCAGCCGGTGCAGGCGATGCAGCAGCGAGATGACGCGCAGTAGGCGCAGCAGCCGGAAGCCGCCCACCGGGATGCAGCCCAGCACGTCGTACCAGTGCACGAAGGGGTAGAAGAACCAGCGGTGGTAGCGCCGCTCGGCGATGGCCACCGCCCAGCCCAGCAGGACATCGAGGATGAAGATCGCCACGAAGGCCAGGTCGATGGCGATGAAGCGGGCATGGACATGCTGGTCGTAGGCGGCGTGCAGCCCGGGCGCGGCGGCCTCGAAGGCGGCGTTGAGGGGCGCGAGTAGGAAGAGGCTGTCGAAGAGCAGCAGGGCCAGGTTGATGATCACCAGCCCGATGATCAGCAGGTCCCACGCCAGGTGCAGCCGCTCCAGGGTGGGGGAGAGCGGAGTCTCGCGGGTGGCGGGCATGGCGCCTCCTTGGCCGGGAAGTCGTTGGCCTGATGCCGGGGTACCCTGGCCTCACCGTCCTGCCGGCGAGGCCGGGAAGCGGCGCCCGAGCTGGCGCCGCAAGGGGCTTACTTGAAGCGGTCCCTGGCCTTCTCGAAGGCGTCGCTGAAGGACTTCCAGGCGCGTTCTGCGCCGTCCCGGATATCGTCCCAGGCGTCGTCGCCGGCCTCGCGCAGCTCCTTGAGCTTCTCGCGCATCTCCTCGCGCTTCGCCTCCAGGCGTTCGGCCTCCTTCTCCCGCTCGATGCGAGCCTCGGCCTCGGCGCCCCTGGCCCTGGCGCGCAGCTTGTCGATCTCGGCCTGCCACTCGTCCAACTTGGCCTGCAGCTTCTGTTCGTAGGCTTCCTTGTTGCTCATGGAGTCGTCTCCTCGTTGTCGACGGTCTGGATGACCTCGAATCCCTCGAAGTTCGGCGGGCCCAGGTAGAGCCCTTCGCGCTTGCTCTTGCCGGCGCTGGCGTGGGCCTTGCGGAACGCCTCGGAGCGGGTCCAGGCCTCGAAATCCTCCCGCGAGTGCCACACGGTATGGGAAGCATAGAGCACATGATCCTCCCGTTCCGGTCCGCGCAGCATATGGAAGGCCTCGAAGCCGGGCAGCCCCTGCAGGTGGGTCTCGCGCTCCAGCCAGATCTGTTCGAACTCCTCCACGCGCTCGGGGTTGACCCGGAAGCGATTCATGGCGATGTACACGGGCATCTCCTGTTGATGGGACAGCCTCTCGACGATGCCAGCTCGCCAGCGGCGCGACAAGCCGCGGCCAGGACTCAGGCACGGGGGCAGGTGGCCATGGTGGCGCCGCGGTGTTGCCGGCGTGAGATTTCCGCGTGTGACAGCGCGACGGTTGTCGATATCGCCATGCTGCTCCACGCTGGGGGAGTGCCGACACGCCATCGCGCACCCAGGGGCGGCGACCGGACGCCGGTTACGACCCACCACTTCGTGGCAGTCTGGCGGAGGACGCAGGATGAGGCTTTCCAGCACGGGATTCGCGCTACTCGGGGCCGCACTGATCGCGATCAGCTTCGGCCTCGCCCGCTTCGCCTTCGGGCTCTTCGTGCCACCGATCCGCGAGGAGCTGGGCCTTTCCTCCTACGTGATCGGCATCATCGGTTCTCTGCCGCTGATCAGCTTCCTGCTGGCCACGGCGGTCGCGCCGCTCGTCACCCGCCACCTTGGCGCCCGCTACGCGGCGGTGCTCTCCGGCGGCTTCGGCGCCGGTGGGCTTTGGCTGATCAGCCAGGCCAGCGGCCCGCTGATGCTGGGCGCCGGGGTCTTCGCCTGCGGGATCTGCACCGGCCTGATGATGCCGGCGCTCACGGCGGCCATGCAGGCGATCGTCAGGCGTTCGCTGCACGGGCGGGTCAGCTCGGTGATGAATGCCGGCACCAGCATCGGCGTGATCGTGGCGGTGCCCACGGTGCTCTTCATGGTTGGCGCCTGGCGCCTCGCCTACCTCTCCTTCGCCGTGCTGGCCGGCCTTGGCGTGGTCGCCGCCTGGCTCTTCCTGCCCTCGGTCTCGCGGATCGTGCCCGCCAACGCAGCCGAACCGCCGCCCCTCGACGAGCTGCCCTGGTCGCGGCTGGTCCGGCTTTCGCTCTTCGCCTTCCTGATGGGCTTCGTCTCCGCCGCCTACTGGATCTTCGCGCCCGACCTGGTGGTGAGCCTCGGCGGCCTGCCCGCCAGCGCCACCGCCTGGCTGTGGCTCGCGGTGGGTGTGGCCGGCCTCGGCGGGGCGGTGGTGGCCGACCTGGCCGATCGCAACAACCCGCCCATCACCCAGGCCCTGATGCTGATGATGCTCTCGGCGAGCCTCGCCCTGCTCGCGGCCAGCCCCGACCAGCCGCTGCTGACGGCCTTCTCGGCGCTGGTCTTCGGCCTGGCCTACATGAGCCTGACGGGGCTCTACCTGATGACCGGCATCCGCCTTCTGCCCGGCCGCCTTTCCGTGGGGCCGGTGCTGCCCTTCATGGCGGTATCGCTCGGGCAGGCGACCGGCTCGCCGGTGGTCGGTAGCCTGGTGGAGGGCTTCGGCTATGCCGATGCCTTCGCCATGTTCGCCGCGCTGGGCATCCTGGTGGCCATCCTCTCGCCCTTCTACCCGGGCGCCATCGCCCAGGCGGAGGAGGAAGAGGCCGCCGAGGAGGAGAGCGGCCTCCAAGCGGCCTACGACCACCAGCTCCTGGACGAGGAGGGCGAGCCCCTGGAGGACCCCCTCGAGGCGGAAGAGGAGCAGCCAGCCGCCGGCTCGTGAGGAGAGTCTGGGCCCGGCCTCTGGCCACCAAGGGCGAAGGGAAATTTGCGTCCCTGGCTGCTACCCTGTGGACGTATCAGAAAAAGCACACAGGGAATGATCATGGACGATGCCCCCGAGCCCCGCATCACCCTGCACCCGCACGCCCGCCGGGTGCGGGTCGTCATCGACGGCACCGTCCTGGCCGACACCACCCGCGCCATCGAGCTGCGCGAACGCGGCTACCCGCCGCGGCAGTACCTGCCCCGCGACGACGTGCGCATGGACCTGCTGACCCCCTCCGACACCCTGACCCACTGCCCCTTCAAGGGCGATGCCTCCTACTTCTCCTTTGGCGAGCACCAGGATGTGGCGTGGAGTTATGAGCAGCCTAAGGAAAATATCGGGGATATCGCGGGCTGTCTGGTGTTCTACCGGGGAGTCAGCGGATGACTGATTTCAAACCAGCTCCGCCATTACCGAAGGGGCTTGTAGGAGCCCGATTTATCGGGCGAAGGGCGGCTATCGACCCAAAGCGGCCATGCCGGAAAGGCAGCGAGCACGTTCATTGGGGGTATCTAGCATGCTACATAATATAACTGCTGCATAAAAGAATCTAGCCATGTCCATCGAAATAGTTAAGTCACAAATACAAAAGTTTCTTTCTAATGATAAGCCAGAAGTGCTTGCTATCAAAGGGGTATGGGGCGTAGGGAAAACTTATAGTTGGAACAAGTTCTTGCTGGATGAAAAAAACTCAAATAACATTGCTCTCGAACGATATTCTTATGTCTCTCTATTCGGAATAAATTCACTCGATGCGTTCAAGTACACGATATTCGAGTATGCGATAAAAAGAGAAATGATTGGCACAGAGGCTAATATTGAGACATTCAAGAACAATACAACGGGGCTTTTAGAAGTCCTTGGTCGAAAATCACTAGGCTGGTTTAAAGGTGCGTCGATGTTGAAAAGCTTTACACCAGCAATTGAATCAATATCGTTTCTCTCACTAAATCAGTCCCTGATATGCATTGATGATTTGGAACGCAGAGGCGCAAGCTTGTCGATGAAAGATGCGCTTGGGTTAGTGTCACAACTAAAGGAGCAAAAAAAGTGCAAGATTGTATTGCTTTTGAACGACAAGGAGGAAGGTTTAGAAGATTATACAAAGTACAGGGAAAAAGTAATCGATATTGAGTTAAGGTTTGATCCTACTTCCTTTGAAAGTGCTGAAATAGCCTTCAATACTGAGGTAGTGTCCCGTCAAGTGGTGTAACAGCGGGTGAGGCCACCGCGGCCTTCGCTGACTGTTACGCCGCCTCCTCGTGAATCAATTGTTCGGCGCCTGCCTCAGTCGGCTCCTTGAGCACCGGGGCCAGGCTCTCCAGGCTCAGGTACCGGCGGCTGACTTGCGGTAGTTGTCAAGGAATCTGTCGCCTCTGAGGTCATTCACGCCACCTGCTTTTCTGGTTCGATGACGGAGACCTGGAGCTCCCGCTCCGGGTTGAGTGACACGGTGCCGATCGGCGTCCAGTTGCGGGTCTTGCCGCTCCAGCGAGCGGGATTGGCATCACGCGCCGCCTGATTGATGACGTGGCGCTTGGCCAGCACTGCCTTGTCTTCGCCCGCATGGCGCTGTGCCGGCGTCACCAGGCGGATCCCGCTGTGGCGATGCTCGTGGTTGTACCATTGGACGAAGCCGGCCACCCACTCTTGCGCGTCGCTAAGCGTGGCGAACCCGTGTATGGGGTAACAGGGCCGGTACTTGCAGGTGCGGAACAGCGCCTCCGAGTAGGGATTGTCATTGCTGACCCGCGGTCGGCTGAAGGAGGGCGTGATGCCGAGCTCATGCAGCTTCTCCAGCAGCGTGGCGCCCTTGAAGGGGCTGCCGTTGTCCGCGTGAAGCACCAGCGGCTGGTCAATGATCCGTTCTGCCAGCACGGCACGCTCCAGCACGGTGCGGGAGTTGTGGGCCGACTCGGCCAGGAACACCTCCCAGCCGGTGACCTTGCGGCTGAAGATGTCGACCATCATGACCAGGTAGTAGTGCTGCCCCTTGATCGGGCCGCCCAACCACGTGCAATCCCACGACCACACCTGGTTCGGCGCAGTGGCCTGGTAGGTCGTGGGCTTGGCGCGGCGTTGAGGTGGCTTGGCACGGCCCCGGTGCACCATTTCGCGGTGCTTGCGCATCACCCGGTAGAATGACGAGGGTGAGGCCAGGTAGCGCTGCTCCTCATCGAACAAGCGCACCACGATCTGCTCTGGCGGCAGGCTGGCGTACTCGGGGCGGTGGCACACATCGAGGATTTCCTGTTCTTCGGCCGGTGTCAGCGCATTAGCCGGCACCGGCCGGTCGACCAAAGGGCGCTGGTCCTCGTGCAGCGTTCCGCCGCGCGTCCAGCGCTGGTACGTTCGGGCGGTGATGCCCAGCTCGCGGCAAGCAGTCTCCAGGCGTGCTCCCTGGGCCCTGGCCTCGTCGATCAGCGCGATGGCGCGTTGGCGATCTGGGGTGCTGATCATGCGTCCTCGTCCCCCCAGATCGCCCTCGCCTTTTTTCTGAGGGCCAGCAACGCTGCGGTCTCCGCCAGGGCCTCGTTCTTGCGGGCGAGCTCCTTTTCCAGCGCCTTGATGCGCTTGCGCTGCTGCTTGGCCTCATCGGCTTCACGCTGGCGTTCGGAGTGCGAGAGGCTGGCAGCCTGTTCGCAGTCATGGCGCCACCGCTCCAGCTGCTCGGGGTAGATCCCGCGGCGGCGGCAGTACTCCGCCGTCTCCTGGGCGTTCATCGAAGCGGTTTCAAGCACGGCGTTGAACTTGTCCTTTGACGACCAGCCATCGGCGCCCTTGCCCAGCGCATCCGGCAGGCAGCGCCCTTCGGCACGGGCTTCCTTGCGCCACTTGTAGACGGTGCCCAACGAGATCCCTTCCTGCTCCGCGATCACCTGCGGGGAGAGGTTGTGGGGAGGCAGCAGCTTGGTGACCACGGCTTGCCGGCGCTCCTCTGAGTAACGAGGCATGAGTGTCTCCTTTCGCCCCCTGGTCGGTTTACAAGAACAGGGTATCAGAGGGCACGACAGTCATCCTGACACTGGGGGCTTGCCATTCATCGTTCTGCTCCAGCAGTACCGCTCCGACCAGGCGCGTCACCGACGCGTTGTTGGGGAAGATCCCGACGACGTTGCTGCGCCGTTTGATCTCCTTGTTCAGCCGCTCCAAGCAGTTCGTGGACGCCAACTTCGGCCAGTGATCTTTCGGGAAGGCCATGAACGCCAGCACGTCCTCCTCGGCGCTATCCATGCAGTCCGCCGCCTTGGCGAAACGCTCACGCAGGCTGTCGGCCACCTGCCGCCACTGGCGCGTCGCTGCGGCTTGATCCGGCTGGGCAAAGGCCGTGCGCACCGCCGCCGAGATCGCTGGCTGGTGGGCCTTAGGGACCTGCGAGAGCACGTTGCGCATGAAGTGCACTCGACAGCGTTGCCAGCCCGCCCCAGTCAGTACCGTCGCGATCGCCTTTTTCAGCCCCTCGTGAGCGTCGGAGATGACCAGGCGAGTGCCCTTCAGCCCCCGGGCCACCAGCGAGCGTAGGAACGCCGTCCAGAAGCCCTCCGTCTCAGCCGGACCTGCGGAGAGGCCCAGCACCTCACGGTAGCCGTCCTGATTCACCACCGTGGCCACCACCACCGCCTGGCTCGCTACCGGGCCGTGCTCTCGACTCTTGATATAGGTCGCGTCGAGCCATACGTAGGGCCAGTGCCCCTCCAGCGGCCGCTCCAGGAAGCTTTGGACGCGCTCATCGATCGAGGCGCACAGTCGGGAGACCTGCGACTTGGAGATCCCGGTCATCCCCATGGCCTGGACCAGCTCGTCGACCTTACGAGTGGAGATGCCCTGCACGTAGGCCTCCTGCACCACCGCCGTGAGCGCTTGCTCGCTCATCCGCCGCGGCTCGAGGAAGCCGGGGAAGTAGCTGCCCTGGCGGAGCTTGGGGACCTTGAGATCCACTCGGCCCATACGCGTCTCCAACGGCCGCTCCCGGTAGCCATTGCGCCGGTTGACCCGCTCCTCGGAGCGCTCGTGGCGATCGGCCCCGCACAGCTCGGCCACCTCGTGCTCCATCAGCTCCTGGAGCATGAAGGCCAGCGTCTCACGCAGGAAGTCCGGTGCCACCGCTCGCTTTTCAAGCAGCTCCGTCAGTGCCATGCTCTTGTTGGTCATCGTGGGGTTCCTTCGGTTGGTTGCGTGTTTGGCGACTTGCAACTTTATCGAAGGCCCATGGTGACCTCATCCTCCCGTCTGAATTACACCTCTTCCCGGGACGTTACCAATACTGATGCCGAGAGCGGAGAAAAGCTCGCAGAGCTTACTCAGAAGCTAGATATAAAAAATATTCGAGTTCTGAAGAAAATTGAACAGCTTGTTAATATCGTTCTTCCGTTGTGCGCTGATTATGAACCAGAAATAGAACATCAGGTTCGTCATTCATTGACTCTTTTTTCTTGGTGCTGCTACTGCGCAAATGATGGGGCGCCTCCATTAGAATTTGTAACGAATCTAGGTTACGACATATGGAGGCTAGGTGAAGAAAAAGAAGAAGATGAAGAGAAAAAACTATGGAAGAATTTGGTTAGTAGCTATGAATATCAGCGCACTGATGAGCTAGATCTCGTTCTTGCCGAAGCTGTGAAAACTGGATATATCGAAGAAGAAAAGTTTAAAAATGAGGCCTCAAAGAAAAACGAGAAAATACGAGCATCAAAGTCTGAAGGTTCATTTAGTGAAACTTGGAAGTTGTACCATGATAGCTTTGATGACAACGAAGAAGAAGTGATTGCAAAACTATATGAAAGCTTTAAGAAAAATGTCAGAAATATAACGCCAACTAACCTAAATGGAACGGTGAGGCTGTTTAGAGAGCTTGGTGAAGAGGGCAAAGCTTCAGAAATTATTGATTTCTATATCCAGCAACGTAAAGCCGAAAAGGAGCTTTTTAACATGAGGGAGATTAATTTTTTCGGTGATATCAGAGATGAAGAGATTGTCAACAAGTTCAATGGTATGTATCAAGCGTAGGTGGCAGTGGAAAGTGCTGCTGACGTATTGAAAAGAATCGCAGGCAAGAACGGATGGAGCCAGGAAGATGAAGAGGTGCTTGCCAATACGTCAATTGACGAATACTACCAGTTATTCAAAAATGAAAAGGGCGAACATCTTTCATCCTATATTTATACTTGTTTGAAATTTGGTCAATTTGGCAACGCCAGTGATCAGCAGAAAGAAATCGCAAATAGAGTAACTGAAGCACTTAAAAAAATTGCGTCAGAGAGTGAGCTTAATAAGCTCAGGGTAAAGAAGTTTGGAGTCGAGATAGGTGCATAACTGTTCAGCATTTCTTCGCCGTGCGGAGCATGGCGTATAAATGCCTGTTGGACTAAGCCGCCCATCAGGCTGCTCTGCAGCTTCTATAGGGTATTGTATTCTTCGGAGTGCGGCCTGGGGCATCCGGTGGGGCATCCGGTCGCGCAGATACAGACCTGTGGTGACGCGTTCGAGCCGTGATGTTGACCATGATCACCGTTCCCTCTGGGGCCAATTTGCCCCAATGTAGCGCGCCTGCTCGCCAACATCCATCACCGAGACGAGCGCCGCCGCAACCCGCGAGCGGGCCGGATAGTCGAGTCCGTTGTGGGTTATGGCGTTACTTCATGCTCGATAACGTTGCTCCCTGTGGTTCGGTGGTCGGCCACATGTGGGTCTGCGCGGGGCGAGGGTCCCGATCACCCGCAGTGTCGGTTGCTGGCAGTGCGGGCAGGTGTAGGTCGGCTCCGGGTCGCTGGCGGCAGAATCGGCATCCGGCGTCACCTCAGCGACTGCCAGCGCTTGGCGGATCTGTGCCAGGCGTCGTCGCCGGCAACGATTGGCCAGAAAGCCGTAGTGACGTACCCGCATCAGCCCCTTGGGTAGGACGTGGAGCAGGAAGCGGCGCACGAACTCCTCGCCATCGAGGACGAGCTGTTTCCGCCGATCACGGTCGCGGTAGTCCTTGTAGCGCAGGGTCACCTGGCGGTCGTCCACCGCGAGGATGCGGGCGTTGCTGATAGCGATCCGTCGCGTGTAGCGCGCCAGGTAGCGCACCACCGTGTCGGTGTGTTCGAGACAGTCCTTGCTGTAAACCACCCACTCGGTGACCATCAGGGCGTTGAGCTGGTCATCGACGTCACCGGGCCGGGTGACTCGGTGGAGTTCGCCAGCCGTGGCGGCCTGACGCAGCCCACTGACCAGGTGCCCGCGAAAGTGGCGCGACAGGGCTCGGACCGGGAACAGATAATGGCTGCGAGCCCCATGCCAGCCGCCATCGTCGCCCAGCGCACCGCCCGGGACCAGGCAATGCAGGTGCACGTGCTGGCTCAGGTTCTGGCCCCAGGTGTGAAGCACGGCGCTCATGCCCATCTCGCCGCCGAGACGCTTGGGATCGCGACCGAAGGATCGGAGGGTGTGCCAGGCACTCTGGAACAGCAGTCGGTAAATCACCTCGGGGTGAAGCTGGACCCAGCCGTTGAGGCTGTGCGGCAGGGTGAACACGACGTGGTAGTAGCGCACCGGCAGGATGTTCGCCTGCTGACGCTCGGCCCACTGATGCATGGCGCGGCCTTGACACTGCGGGCAGTGGCGATCGCGACAGCCAAAGTAGTGCGGCTGGGTGTGGTCGCAGTCCGTACACTGCAAGACCGTCCCGCCCATCGCCTCGGTGCGACAGGCGAGTAGATAGCGGCATACGCGTTGGCGCTGACGATCCAGGCCGGCCGGATTGAAAAAGCGAGCCAGGGCCTGTTGGAGGGTGGCTGTCTCAGTCATGGGCCACCTCCAGGCCGGCCACCAGGTCGATGGGGCCCTGACTCATCCCCTGCTGGCCCGGCAGCCAGTGCAGGTAGCGCATCGTCGACTGGACGCTTCGGTGGCCCAGCAACCGTTGAAGCTGATGGACGGGCATACCCTGCTCCAGGACATGCGTGGCGTAGGCATGGCGCAGGCTGTGAATGCCACCGACCCGTTCTATACCAGCCTGGCGCTTGGCCTGGGTAAAGGCCTTCTGCGGCGCGCTCGGATGCAGCGCGCGATCCGGGAACAGCGCGCTCGGAAACAGCCAAGTCGGCGGCCGGTAGGCACGCCAGTAATCACGCAGGCGATCGAGCAGGGTCACCGATAGCAAGACCATGCGATCCTTCGCGCCCTTGCCCTGGGTGACACGTAGCTGGCCACGCTGGCTGTCGATGTCCCGGACCCGCAGGTGGCAGACCTCACTCACGCGCAACCCGCAGCCATAGCACAGTTCGAGCATCATGCGATGCTTGGGGTTTTGGCACGCGGCCAGGATCCGCCGGACGTCGTCGCGAGTCAGCAATTCCGGAATCCGTTGCGGTGTCTTCGGCACCACGGGCGATACCTCAACCGACGGCCAGTGCAACACGTGGAGGTACAGGAATCGCACGCCGTGCAGATAGACGCGGCAGCTGGCGGCTGACAAACCGCGCTCCTGAACCAGGTGGTTGAAGAAGCGCTGCAGGTCGTCAGGGCTCAACGTGTCTGGCGGTCGGTGGAAATAGCGCGCCAGGTCAGTGATCACCATCAGGTAGGTATGCTGGGTGCGTTGTGCGAAGCCATGCTGACGCATGGCCTCAATCATCGCCTGTCGTAAGGCAGTCATCGTCGTCACTCCTGTTCAGTGACCCTCGGGGGTCAATGAACAGTGTGGTTCGGTAAAGCGAGAGACAGGATTCGACGACAGCTACCGCGAAGCGGTTTAGTTCAACTGACCTTGCCCAGCAACAGTGGACACCCCGTTAAGGTAGTACACTCAACGAGGTGACCCATGGCCAAGCAAGCTACCCCGATGAAGAAGACCCGTGCCCGTTACTCCGACGCCTACCGCGAGGAAGCTCTTGCCCTCGCTGACCGAGTGGGCACTGCCGCTGCCGCCCGTGAGCTGGGCCTGCAGCCCAGCCAACTCTATCAGTGGCGCGCCAAGGCCCAACAGAAGAAGAACACCTCCGAGCGCGAGCAATCACTGGCTGATGAAAACGCCCGGCTGAAGCGGCAACTCGCTGAAATGTCAGAGGAACTGGCCATAACAAAAAAGGCCGCGGTGTACTTTGCGAAGAGCCTGAAGTGAAGTACGCCTTCATCCAGCAGCACCATCAGGCATTCAGTATCCAGCGAATGTGCGCTGTCCTCGGTGTGGCACGTAGCGGCTACTACGCTTGGCGACAGCGCGATGGCAAACCGTCACCGCGGCGCCGCCAGCAGGTCATCACCGACCAGCGTGTGGCACTGGCCTTTCAGCAGAAAAAGGGGCGCTCAGGCGCCCCCAGGCTGACCCACGACCTGAACGATGCCGGGGTCGCCATCTGCCGCAATACCGTGGCGGCAAGCCTTCGGCGCCAGAATCTGCGGGCCAAGGCGGCTCGTAAGTACAAGGCCACCACGAACTCACGGCATGGGCTGCCCGTGGCGCCTAACCTCCTGAAACAGGACTTTGCTGCGGAGGCACCCAACCAAAAATGGGTTGGCGACATCACCTACCTCGCGACGGGTGAAGGCTGGCTCTATCTAGCGGTGCTGATCGACTTGTACTCGCGCAAGGTCATCGGCTGGGCAATGAGCGAGCGGATGACCGCCGACCTGGTGGGTGATGCCCTGCAGATGGCCCTGTGGAGCCGCAAGATGCCCAAGGGCGTGATCGTTCACTCCGATCGCGGCAGCCAGTATTGTTCGACGCTGTATCAGTCGCTGCTGACCCGCTACGAGCTCCAGTGCAGCATGAGCGCCAAGGGTAACTGCTACGACAATGCCTGTGCCGAGAGCTTCTTTCACAGCCTCAAGGTCGAGGCCATCCATGGTGAGCGATTCGAAACGCGGGAGTCCATGCGACGGCAGGTGTTCGAGTACATTGAACTGGACTACAACCGGCAGCGCCGGCACAGTGCGATTGGGATGATCAGCCCAGAGGTCTTCGAGGCCCGAATGATCGCTTAGATCGGTGTCCACCAATGCTGGGTAAGATCAGGTTGTGGGGAGGCAGCAGCTTGGTGACCACGGCTTGCCGGCGCTCCTCTGAGTAACGAGGCATGAGTGTCTCCTTTCGCCCCCTGATCGGTTTATAGGAACAGGGTATCAGAGGGCACGACAGTCATCCTGACACTGGGGGGGAAGACCAGAGACACGGTTTGTTCAAAAAACAGGCAGCCAGATTCACTATATTACCCAGTTCTTACTCTAAAGATTCAGAGACGACGATGAGTGATTGCCGCCACGTCACGCAACCAGGGCTGGTGAGTCCAATGTTGGTCAGCGAACTTTGAGATATCGTTTTGATAGGTCAACGAAAGCCCGATACTGTCCAGACCTTCAAGAAACATTTTGAGGTGACGCGGCATCAGTTCAAAATTAGCCTGAACGCTATAGCTCGTAAGGCTTTGCTCCTTGATGTCGATCTCGACCGTATTCCTGGAGGGGGCATCGGCATCGTCCATCAACTGGGCGATTTTCTCTGGCGGCAAGGTCACCAGCAACAACCGGTTGTTCATTGCATTGGAGTAGAAAATTTCGGCAAAACTTGAAGCGATCACGGCTCGAATGCCGAACTGCTGGAGGCCCCAGACCGCGTGCTCGCGGCTTGATCCACAGCCGAAGTTGGAGCCACCGATCAGAATTGATGCGCCGACATATGAAGGTTGGTTGAGCACAAAATCAGAACGTGCCTGTCCCTGAGCGTCGAAACGAAGGTCGTAAAGCAAACCCTCCTTCAGACCTGACTTGTCAATGCCACGGAGGAACTGCTTGGGCATGATCTGGTCCGTGTCGAGATTCTCTATGCGAAGCGACGCAGAGCGTCCCTTGATGCGAGTATGCTCAGTCATTGCAGGATCTCCAGTCGACGTACGTCGGTAAGGTATCCAGCCACAGCGGCTGCAGCCGCCATTGCCGGGCTCATTAGATGGGTGATGGCACCTCGTCCCTGGCGTCCCTCGAAGTTGCGATTCGTCGTCGAAGCGCAGCGTGTGCCTTCGGTTAAAACATCGTCATTCATTGCCAGGCACATCGAACAGCCGGAATTGCGCCACTCGAAGCCTGCCTGCGTAAAGATCCGATCGAGGCCTTCGGCTTCCGCTTGAGCTTTCACGGCCCCGGAACCGGGTACCACCATCGCACGGACGCCCGGAGCGACGTGGCGCTTGTGCACGATGCTGGCAGCGGCACGTAGGTCCTCGATCCGACCGTTGGTGCAGGAGCCGATAAAAACGTGCTGAACAGGAGTGCCTTCCAAGGCAGCTCCCGCCTGCAACCTAGTGTAGTGGAACGCCCTTTCGGCGCTTCTCCGCGCCGGTCCCTCAGGGAGTTCATCTAGCTCAGGGATGCGCTCGTCGATGGCGACCACTTGGTCGGGGCTGGTACCCCAAGTTACCTGAGGGGAGACGTCACTGGCATCGAACTGGTACTCGGCATCGAATGTACAACCTGGGTCGGAATGCAGGTCCTGCCATGCCGCCAGCGCTGCGTCATGATGCTCAGATGTGATGTCCGGTGCGCGGGCCATCACGTAGTCTATCGCCTTTTGATCGGGAGCCACGAGTGCGCCGCGGGCCCCGGCTTCGAGCGTCATGTTGCACAGCGTGAAACGTGCCTCGATCGATAACGCATCAATGGCAGTACCGTAGTATTCGACCACGTAGCCACGAGCACCCTGGGCTCCGATGTGACCGATTACCGCGAGTACTAGATCCTTGGCCGTCGTACCCGAGGGGAGGGTTCCGTCGATGCGTATGCGCATGTCCTTGGCGAGCCGGTAGACCAGCGTTTGCGTCGCCAGTACGTGCTCCACTTCAGTGGTTCCTATGCCGAAGCCCAAGGCTCCTAGCGCGCCATATGTCGTAGTGTGACTGTCTCCGCAGATTACGACCATGCCGGGACGAATCATCCCGTGCTCTGGAGCCACCACATGTTCGATGCCTTGAAGGGCATCGTTCGTGTCGAACAGGGGAATATGGAAATGGTCGCAGTTTTTCTTCAGGTTCGATGCCTGAAGTGCCGATGCGGTGTCTTCGATAACACGAATCCGGGTCGGATGCGTGGGAATGATATGGCTCACGACGGCCACGTTCTGCCCCGGCATCGATACTTCGCGGTCCTGCTCGTACAGCCCCGCAAAGGCTTGCGGGCTGGTGTATTCGTTCATGAGATGTAGATCGCAGAACAGTAGAAGATTGTGCTCGTCCAATGCTGCAACCGTATGTGAGTCGACTATTTTACGATACAGCGTCTTCGGTTTCATGCGTCCACCTCCAGCAGAAAGGGTAGAACCTTGGCGAGTAGCGCCTCGGGTGCTTCCTCGGCGATATAGTGCCCGCAGGGAAGGGGCTCACCTTCAAGCTTGTCGGCCAGCTTCTGCCACTCCTCAAGTGGTCTGAAGCACTTCTGGATCACGCCGTTTTCGCCCCACATCACGAGCAAAGGTGCTGTGATCCGTCGGTCGGCATCGATATCATTCTGTTCATGTTCAATGTCAATGCCTGCTGAGGCTCGATAATCCTCGCAGACACCGTGAGCAGTACCCTCAAGCGCGAAGCAGCGCCGGTATTCGTCGAGTGCTCGCGGATCGAACGGCTCAAGACCGGCACTACGCCGGCCCATCACGTCGATGATATAGGCTGTGGGGTCGGCTTCGATAAGACGCTCGGGCAGCGATGCGGGCTGAATCAGAAAGAACCAGTGCCAGTAGGCCCGAGCGAACGTATCGCTGGTCTGCTGATACATGGCAAGTGTCGGCGCGATATCGAGCAGGATCAGTCGTGACACTGCTTGCGGGTGATCAACAGCTAGTCGGTGTGCCACCCGAGCTCCGCGGTCATGTGCTAGTAGGTCGAAGCTTTCGAATCCCAAGTGGCGCATTAACGTCAATTGATCTTGTGCCATCACCCGTTTCGAGTAGTTCGAGTGATCCGGTAAGCCAACTGGCTTCGATGAATCTCCGTAACCACGAAGGTCGGCCGCAACCACGGTGAAATGTTCGGCTAGTGTTGGTGCTACCTTGTGCCAGATCGCAAGTGTCTGGGGATGGCCGTGTAATAATAGTAGCGCTGGGCCGCTGCCGCCGACGATAGCGTTGATGTAGATCTGTGGCTCGACCTCGACATGTTGTATTTCGAAGCCGGGGAATAACTGACAAAGATTAGAAGACATCGTTACTTCTCCTGGTGAAGTTGTGATGAAGTTGGGGGGGCAATGTTTAGGAAGCCCAGATTGCACCTACAATGAAGTAGCTTAGCATAGTTATCAGCATGATACCGACGATATTTAGCCCAAATCCGGTGGCTACCATGGACTGTATCCGCATGTGCCCAGTGCTGAAGACGATCGCATTAGGCGGTGTCGCGACCGGTAACATAAAGGCGCAGCTGGCGGCTATTGCAGCGGGTATGGCAATCATTTCCACAGAGAAACCTTGGGATACGGCGACCGCCGCAAGAAGCGGCAGAAAGGCGGCTGCCGTTGCAGTGTTGGAGGTAACCTCGGTCAGGAAGATAATGACCAGCGCTACCAGTGCGATCATTCCCAGTAGTGGTAAGGTGCCAAGCGATCCGATGCTATTTGCGATCCACTCGGCTAGCCCGGTTGACTGAATAGCTGCGGCCAGCGACAGGCCCCCGCCAAATAGCAGCAGCACCCCCCAAGGAAGCTTGACGGCGTCTTGCCAGCACATCAGGAAGATGCGCTGCTTGGTATCGACCGGAATCAGAAATAGAGATAATGCGCCTATCAGAGCAATACTAGTGTCGTTGATACCGGGTAGGTAGCTTGTGATGAACGTCCTGAAGATCCAGCCAAGTGCTGTGAGTGCAAAGACCACCAAGACCAGTTTTTCAGCCTTAGACCAGGGACCTAACGTTTCTATTTCTGCACGAATCAGTTCATGGCTGTTCCCGTTATGGAATTTAAAGCTGCGCCGAGTCAACCACCACCACGTGAAAAGAAGCATTGTCGCCGCGACCGGAATACCCAACAGCATCCACTGTCCGAAGCCGATAGAGACGTCGTAATTCGCTTGTAGAAAACCCGCAAGCATCGCGTTCGGTGGTGTGCCGATCAGGGTTGCAACGCCGCCGATGCTTGCTGCATAAGCGATGCTCAGCAGCAGAGCAGTAGCAAAGCGCGTACGTTCAGCATTGTCCGAGTCGTCTCCATCACGATTAAACAGGTGGATCACGGACATGCCGATTGGCAACATCATAATTGTGGTTGCTGTGTTGCTGACCCACATGCTGAGAAATGCCGTGGACAACATAAAGCCGGCTATCTGTTGCGAAGGGGAACTACCAACCAGCATAAGCGTGTTGAGCGCGATGCGCCTGTGCAGGTTCCAGCGCTCCATTGCGAGGCCGACTATGAAGCCGCCTAGGAAAAGATAGATGATCGGGTTGGCGTAGGGGGCGGTGGCATCGCTGATTTCGCCGATACCCAATGTTGGAATCAACAGGATGGGCAGTAAGGAAGTGATGGGTATCGGGATAGCCTCGGTCGACCACCAAGTGGCGATCAGTAACGTTATGCCCACGGTCGACCAAGCGGAGACGGGCATGCCCGTGGGTGGGGGAATCACCAAGCACGCAATTAACAGGATCGGTCCGAGATAGAAGCCGATCCGGGCGGCAAGATGGCTAGATGTATTGTCATCCCCATTGGGATGTGCTGTTAATGTACGAGCTGAGGGCGATGATATTGTAGTTGTATTTCTGGTCATGGAGCATCTCTTTTGGTTCTCATGGGCAGCCCTTGTATCGGCTTCGGCGACGAGGACTTTTTTCGTTTTGGGTATCAATTGAGGAGTCGCTTCAGGATCTGTCACTAGCAATGCTATTATTTACGTTACGTGAAGGTAACCTGCTTGGTGTGATGTCTGTGAACACGATTCGTAAACAATGGCCGCTTCCGGAAGACCTTCGTGTATTTCTGATTGTCATTCGGAAACAGAGCTTTACGGCTGCAGCCGATGAGCTGGGTGTGTCACCTGCCTATGTCAGCAAGCGCATAAGGCTTCTTGAGAAGGTATTGAATACTAGCCTGTTTCACCGAACCAGCCGGCGTTGTGCGCTGACAGATGACGGGAAACTGGCCGAACGTGCTGCGGTGCAGATTCTGGACGATATGCATACCCTGTTCGATGATCTGTCCGATGCACGCCAGAGCCCGCGCGGTTTGCTGCGTATCTGCAGCAGTTTTGGGTTTGGACGCAACCATGTAGCACCCGCCATCGCTGGACTAGCGCAGCAGTTTCCAGAATTGGAGATCCGCTTTGAGGTGTTTGATAGGGTGGTTGATATCGTGGGAGAGGACTTCGATCTGGAAATCCGAGTGGGCGACGACTTGCCCGGCCAGCATATCAGTCGCCATCTTATCTCGAATCAGCGCGTGCTCTGTGCAGCACCCAGGTATCTGGAGCGGTGCGGGACACCGGTTACACTGGATGATTTGACTGAGCACGATTGCCTCGTCATCAAAGAACGCAATAACCCTTTCGGTATCTGGGACCTGGAGTGTGGCGACCGCACCCAGAGTATTCGTGTCAGCGGTCCCTTGTCCTCAAATAACGGCGAGATAGTGCTGCAGTGGGCATTGCACGGCCGCGGCATCCTGCTACGCTCCATGTGGGACGTTGGACCACTTTTGAAGCAAAATAGCTTGGTACGAGTACTAAGCGACTACAGTCAGAGTGCAGATGTTTGGGCAATTTATTCAACTCGAGCTGCCAATTCGGCCAAAATTCGCGTGTGCCTGGATTTTTTGGAACATCACTTCTCGCAATTGGAGGTCTGATTTTTTGATGCGAGTCCTGAATTCTACCAATAAGGTCAAAGCCTGCGGTATTTAGGGCCTTGGAGCGTTGCCCCTGGAGCACTTGTTCCGGTGTTGGCTAACCGGAAGATGTTATCGGCGATCGGGGGCAATTGACTGACCTTCCTCCCCAGCAAAAGGCTTGGACAGCAAACTGCTGAGCTTCAAGCTCGATGAATAGTAAGTGCGCGTCAGGGCCGTAGCTGTTTGAAGTAAGTATGGCTCCCCAAGCCCGCTGTGGCTGGCACATGAGCTTCAGTTGATGTTATAGCAGCCAGTTGGGTGCATATAATTATGCGATGTATATACATTTATAATTATATAAATAGTTGTTTATAAAAGGAATTTTTAGGGTATGCTGGTCTACAACGCCACCAAGCAGCAGTTCATCAACGATGTACGAGCCAACGTCATCACCGACGCCATCGAGAACGAGGTGGCACGCAGGCTGATCCGCAACTCGCCGCGCAGTGAGGTGTCGTCGTGGGAGAACTCCCTGCGCTTCATGATGAGCGTTCTGCTCGACGAGGGCATTCCCGCATCGGCGGGAGTGGCCATCGAGTACAACATCCCGCTGACCAATCGCCGCGTGGACTTCATCCTGACCGGCAAGAACCACCAGCGGGACGATGCGGCGGTCATCGTGGGGCTGAAACAGTGGCAGTCCGTCGAGGTGACGAAGAAGGACGCCATCGTGCGCACCCAGTTGGGCGGCGGCGTACGCGAGACTAACCATCCGTCGTATCAGGCGTGGTCCTATGGCGCACTGATCGAGGACTACAACGAGACGGTACGCTCCGAGTCGATCCGCTTGGTGCCCTGCGCCTATCTGCACAACATGAAGCAGGGGGACGCCATCAATGATCCCTTCTACGAGCACCATACTCGCCGCGCCCCGGTCTTTATTTCCCAGGATGCCTTGAAACTTTCCAAGTTTCTGAGCCAGCACATCAAATACGGCGATAGCAGCAACATCATGTATCGCATCGAGCACGGTGAGATAAAGCCCAGCAAGAACCTGGCGGATGCCTTGGCATCAATGATGCAGGGCAACGCCGAGTTCCTGATGATTGATGACCAGAAGCTGATTTATGAATCTGCCATCGATCTTGCCCACCAAGCGACCAGCGGCAACAAGCAGTGTCTGATCGTCAAGGGTGGGCCAGGCACTGGAAAGTCCGTGGTCGCCATCAACTTGCTGGTAGAGCTGACTAATCGCGAGATGATGACGCAGTACGTATCACGCAACTCAGCTCCGCGAGAGGTATTCAAAAAGAGGCTGACAGGCACACGAAAGAAAACTCATATTGATAACCTGTTCAAAGGCTCGGGAAGTTACGTGGACACCGCGCCAGACACTTTTCACGCGCTAATCGTGGATGAGGCCCACCGCCTGAATGAAAAGTCTGGCATGTATCAAAACATGGGAGAGAGCCAGATCAAGGAAGTGATCATGGCTTCTCGGTTATCGGTCTTTTTCATCGATGAAGCACAGCGAGTCACGCTGAAGTGAACCGTACCGGCTTTCTCGGAGACTCGTTGGTTTGAGTCAGGCCACCATCTTGGCCTGACCCTGTTGCTCATAATACAGCGCTTCTCGCTCAGCAGGCGGCATGTTGCCGATCGGTTCCAGGAGCCGCCGATGATTGAACCAGTCGACCCACTCCAGAGTGGCGAACTCAACGGCCTCCAGGTGCCGCCATGGCCCGCTTCGGCGGATGACCTCCGTCTTGAACAACCCGATCACCGTCTCGGCCAGCGCATTGTCATATGAGTCGCCGACACTCCCGACAGACGGGGCGATGCCGGCGTCCTCCAAGCGCTCTGTGTATCGAATCGAGACATATTGGACGCCCCTATCGCTATGGTGAATCAAGTCGCTGCCAGGCCGCTGAGGCCGTTCATGAAGCGCCTGCTCCAGCGCATCGAGCACCATATCGGTGCGGGGTGAACGGGAGACTCGCCAGCCAATGATCCGCCGAGCAAAGGCGTCGATGACGAAGGCAACATAGACGAAGCCTTGCCAGGTCGCGACATAGGTGAAATCCGACACCCTATGCGACGTCAACTACTTTGGCCGCTTGGCGACAATTAAAATGGCCGGTTGGGTGGGTAGTTGTCGTCAGTCCGACGACCCAGCTTTTCCTCCTTGTAATTGTCGTTGATAAGCACGCTTACGGTAGCTCTCCCCGCTCAGCTCCATCAGCGTGGCGTGGTGCACCAACCGGTCGATGGCGGCCACTGCCATCATGCTGTCGGGGAAGATACTGTCCCAGGCGCTGAACGGCTGGTTGGCGGTGATGATCAGGCTGGCCGACTCGTAGCGATGGGCGATCAGCTCGAACAGCACTGACGTCTCGGCCTCGCTGCGTTGGACGTAGCCGATATCGTCGATCACCAGCACGGCGTACTTGTCGAGCTTGATCAGGGCGTCGCTCAGGCGCAGTGCCTGCTTGGCAGCCTGGAGCTCCTGGACCAGGCTTGAGGCGGTGGCGTAGCGCACCCGGTAACCCTGGTCGACCAGCGTATGCCCGAGCCCGGCCGCCACGTGGCTCTTGCCGACGCCGGAGGGCCCAAACAGCAGCAGGTTGTGAGCCTGGTCGACCCACTGCGTGTCGCCGGCCAAGGCGCTCAGTTGCCGGCGCTGCTCGGCCGCGATGGCGTCGAACTCGAAGGACTCCAGCGTCTTGCCCACCGGCAGCCGGGCCTCCTTGAGGTGCCGGGCCAGCCGGCGTCGCTCACGCTCGGCCAGCTCGTGCTCGCATAGGGCGGCCAGTGTTTGTGGCAGGCTCCAGTTTTCGGCTCGGGCGCGGGTTTCCAGCTGGGGCCAGCAGGCGGCCATGGTGGGCAGGCGGAGCTGTCGCAGTAGCAGCGGCAGCGTCTGGGCATCAGGCATGGCAGCACACCTCTGTGGTCGGCACGCTGGGCACCAGATGGTTGTAGCTGGCGATGTCATGCTGAGTCACCTGGGGGAAAACCAGCGTGGCGCTCGGCGTGGCGGCGAAGCGGGCCTGGAGCTCGGCCAGCGTCGGGCTCTTCCCGCGCGCCAGGGCGCCCAGCCAGTAACTGGCGATCGCCTCGGCCTGGTCCTGCTCGGCGGCCAACGCCAGAGCGCCAACGATGCGCTTGCAGGCCTCGGCGACCGGCAAGGCGGCGGTCAGCCGGGCGTACAGCTCGCGCCACTCCGCACTCGGCAGCAGGTCGTCGCGGAACGTCAGCCCCGCCAGCGCCCGGGGCTTGCGGACCAGCCAGCCGATCACATGGCGGTAATCGATGACCCGCAACCGGCCGCTTTCCGGCGTGGCATGCAGCCGCCTCAGCGTCAGCAATGCTTGCTGTGCGTGATGCAGCACCAAGCGATCATCGTAAAGGTGCACCCGCAGGTTCTCGCCGATCAGCCGGGACGGCACCGAGTAGAGCACCTTGCGCACCTGGATGGTGCTGGAGGTAGTGACGCGCACCGTCACCTCGCTGTAGTCGGTACCGGGCCGGCTGGGCAGTGGCTGCAGCGCGCCACGCTCGACGGTGATCCGGGCCGCGTTGCGGCGGTTGATCGCGGTGGTCACCTCATCGAGGAAGGCCTGGTAGTCATCGAGGCTAGCGAAGTCGTGGGAGCCGCGCAGCGTCAGGCGCTGTTGCAGACGCCGCTTGAAGTGGCCATGCGGCGACTCGATGCTGGCGTTTTCATGGCCGCGCCCTGGGTTATTACGGGTGGCCGTCATGCCGTAGTGAGCGCACAGGGCAGCATAACGCTCGGTGAGGTCGGCTTCCGCCTCCCGGCCGAGGTTGCGGAAGGCCGCCGACAAGCTGTCGGTGCGGTGCTCCGCGGGGACACCGCCAAGCCGCTCCAGCGCACGGGTCAGGCCTTCAGCCAGCGCGGGGTAGCTCTCGCCACCGAGCACCACCCGGACATAACACCAGCCGCTGTAGGCCAGGCGGAAGTGGTAGAGCCGGTGATCAAGCAGCTCCCCTGCCACGGTAATGACAATCCCCTTGAGCTCGGTGAAGTCGGAGAGGCCGCGCAGCCCGGGGCCATGGGTTTGCGGGAACATTACCTCTTTCTCCGGGCCATGCGCGGCCCGCCAGCCCTTGACCCGGCGCTGCAGGGTGCGCAGCAGGCTGTCCGGATACTGGCCGGGGTGCTGCTCCTGCAGCCACTCCAGCAGGGTCAGTGCCTGCAAGCCCGGGGCAGCGGCCAACTGGGGGACGAGCGTGGTCTCCCACACATCGGCGAAGGGGTCGGATCGGGTTCGCCAGTGCCGTGGTGCCGGCAGCTCAGAGGACTCGGCCCGGCGTTCGAGGCGGCGAGCGGTTCTGACGGAGAGGCCGGCCTTGGCGGCGGCGACCTCCTGGGTCTGGCCTTGTTGGCGTTGCGACATATAGAGCGTGACCTGTTGGCTGGTGACCGCCATACCGGCTCCCTGGTGGGTCGGGACAAGCGGTCAAGCTTAGGGCAACCGGCCACAATAGTTGTCGTCGGCCGGCCAGAGTAATTGTCGCCCTATAACACCCACAGCGCATTCGGCTGAGCTGGCTGAAACTGCCGTCGCACCAGGTCCGCCGGCGAGGCCTTGTTGGGATCTGGCACGGTGGTACGGACTGGCTTGCCTCTCACCACGCCTCGCAGCCCCATATGGCGCATCAGGCGCTCGACGGTGCAACGAGCGGTGGGAATCGCTTCTCGATGCAATTGTCGCCAGACCTTGCGGATGCCATAGACACCGAAGTTCTCCTCCCAGACGCGCTGGATCTCGGCACTCAGCCAGCGGTCACGCTGGATGCGGGGTGGTGCGCGATCAGGCTTGGCGTCACGGGCCTTGTGCTCGTAGTAGGTCGACGGGGCGATCGGCAGGATTCGGCAGATCGGCTCGACCCCGTACGACTCCCGGTGATCATCGATGAACTCGATCATCACTTGCCGCGGCGGTCGAGCTCCGCCTGGGCAAAATACGCAGAAGCCTTGCGGAGAATCTCGTTGGCCTGCTTCAACTCGCGGTTCTCGCGCTCCAGAGCCTTGATCCGCTCGCGTTCAGACGTGGTCGCGCCTTCCCGACGACCTGCATCACGCTCGGCCTGACGGACCCAACTACGCAGCGTCTCTGGCGTGCAGCCGATCTTGGGGGCAATGGCACCGATAGCGGCCCACTGGGAGGGGTAGTCGGCTTCGTGGTCGAAGACCATGCGGACGGCTCGCTGCCGGACCTCAGGTGCATATCGCTTGGAAGTGTTCATGGCTCCATCCTCTCAAGGTTTGGCGCCTCCAGGAATCCCGGTACGGTTCATCCTTTCGCCCCCTGATCGGTTTATAGGAACAGGGTATCAGAGGGCACGACAGTCATCCTGACACTGGGGGCAATGGGACTCCACGCGTATGGAACCGGTGACGACTGCGAAAAGCCCGACTCATCGAAGTAATAGAGCTCGTGCTCACCCAGGTCTTCCCGCTCCTGAAGCACCTTGAGGAGGCCTTGAGTGTTGCGGAAATCCGTTTCGTCGCGCCGTGCCTTCAGTGAATACCGAATACGCTTGAAGCTGAGCCTATTTTTTTTTCAGCGCCCTGCGGAGCGTCACCATGCTGATGTTTTTCCCCGTCTCTTCCTGAAAGCGGGCATGCAAGGAGCGGAGCTGGTGGGGCTGTTCGGCGACAAGTTCCTGCAGCCGATGGTGGTCGTCGTCATCCAAGGCCGGCGTGCGGCCACTGCGCGGCTTGTCGATCAGCCCATCAAGCCCTGCTACCTCCCACTGTTTGAGCCATCGAGATACGGCATCGCGGCGGACCTGCAATATCTCACAGATCTGAGCGATGGTATGACCTTGATCGCTCAGCAAGATGGCATGCGCACGTCGACGTAGGGCGCGCTTCTCACCATGGTGATAGGCGGAGGACAGCGTCTGCTGCTCAGACTCAGTGAGAGGTGCAACGAAGCGCCTTGCCATGGTTCCGTCCGTGTCAGTTATCCTACGCACATTATGCACGAAAACTTTCGGTCAGGCACTTAGTTAGGATCGGTGTCTCCGCCACTTCACCCAATATAGGAACTGCTGGAGGGACCGCCTTCCTCCACAGGCGGTTTCGAAGCCGATAACCGCCCAGCATAGTTGCTGGCTCCCCGGGTGGCTAAACGAGATCCGAGAGCCAGCACCTGGCGTCCCCCACGGCAATACGGTAACCCTTCCAACCAGCCTCGCCATGCGGTTGAGCGCTTGAAATTTCTCTTCGATCGTTCTATAAAAGGAACATATTCCCTTTTAAGGAACGAAAGAAGTGCAGCATCTCGCCACTCTAGCCAGCAACCTGAAACGTGTTCGCCTGCACAGGGGGCTAACCCTCTCCGGCCTGGCCCAGCGCTGCGGTATCGCAAAATCCACGCTATCCAGGATGGAATCGGGCCAAGGAAACCCGACAATCGATACCTTATGGCTACTTGCCGACGCGCTTGGCGTGCCCTTCGGCGACTTGGTGGCCAATGATGGAAGCGGCCCAACCGAGCCTGGCGAGTTCAGCGGGCAGGGCGCGTCTGTTCGCTTAATCGAACGACACGATAGCAACCCGGTCGTCGAGACTTACCGTCTGGCACTGCCGGCCGGACACATCAGGCGCTCTGCACCGCATGCACCAGGCGTTCGCGAGCGGGTGGTGGTGCAACAGGGAAGCATGCTGGTGGGTGATGCCCTGCGCCCCCAGCGACTCAATCCTGGAGAATCCTGTGAGTATGCTGCAGACGTGGAACACCTCTACGGCGCATCGGACGAACCAGCCGTGGGAATCGTGTTCATCGAGTACCCCACTGATGCCAGCCACCTCCATCTCGTGGACCAAGCCATCGACTGGCCCGACACGCCGCAGGAATGGGAAGGCGCCCGCAGCCTGTTTCACCGGCTGGCGATCGAGACCTCCACCGGGCTCACGGGCAGCCTGCTACGTTTGCGCCATGCCCCAAAAGATAGCAACGATATAGGTGAGCAGGTCATCGAGCATGTCGGCTTGCGCGCAAGTGATGCCTGGCCAATCTACTGCGTGGCTGGCCACGACTCTCACGACGCCTTCTGGGCAGTCGTACCACTGACAACCACCTCGGCCTTTGTGGCCAGTCCTCTCGAGGGAGTTGACGATATTCTGGACGAGGCCAGACGGCTCGCGCGCCTGGCCGAATCTCCTTTCCTGCCTGACACCTCGGTCCGGTCGGAGAAACACCGTCACTCTCCATACATTGTCCTTGACTGCCTGACGAGTGAAGTCGCGTTACAGCGTGGCGACATAGCCTTGCCCGGCACGGTCACGCTCGAAGCCCCCTTCAATCGACACGCAACCTCTCAGGAAGCAGAAGCCTTTTCGAGCAGGATCGATGTCGACCACTACGCCGCCTATGAGTTAGTGCACCCAGCTTACGCTCGCCAGATGGTCGCTATGGCAGAGGACATCCTGGCCTTCGGCGGCGACTTGGCAACCGGCAACGCCATGGACATCGGCACGGGCCCGGGCACCGCCCTGCTGATGCTGACCGAGCTACTGCCAAGACTAAGGGTAACAGCCGTCGAACCCGATGACGTCGCCATCGCCCATCTCAAGGCGCTCTCGAAAGGACAAGAGCGTATCAAACCTCATCACGGGGATTTCCTTGCACTCGCTACACCTCCGGCCAGCCAGAGGCTCCTGACCTCGGTGGGTGCCTCACATCACTTCAACACCCCCTTCATGCTCAAGAAGTGTCAGGAGCTTTTACAACCCGGTGGTCTGCTATGCGTGGCCGACGAGTTTCTTCCCGAATTTCATGATCGGGAGACCCGGCTACGCGCCTTAGTTCTTCATCACAGTGCCTATATCCTGGCTAGCACAGCATGCCTGGAGCGCGCTGATCTCCGAGCATTTACGGCAGATACCCGAAGTTGCCACGACGATATTCGCCAGTCCCTCTGCCTGGCGGTACTCGAGGCGCAGCGCGGCTTGGTCAACGAAGCCGTCACGCGCTGCCGGAGCTTGCTATCCCGACTGAATAGTCAGGGTCTGGAACAGGCCGCTCACTGCCCGCTCGGCGTCTTCGTCAGATTCTTTCGACTAGAAATGCAAGCGATGGTGGCCGGCTTTGATTATGAGGTAGAGCGCAAGACGTATACTCGGCGCTTCCTGGAACTGGCTCGATTCAATGGGTTCGAGCTGCTGCATCATCGTCGCGTCTTTGCTACCACGGGTACAGATGACTGGCAAGGTGGTACTCATGTCTTCACCTTCCGTAAGCATGGGGGCGCACCATGAATGCCTTCCTGAGAGGGCTCGCTGGCAGTGCCTCCGTCGCTGCTGGCTATCTGCCCATCGCCTTTGGCTTCGGCCTGACCGCGCTACAGGCGGGGCTGTCGCCCCAGTCCACCCTGCTGACCTCCATGGTGGTATTCGCCGGCGCAAGTCAGTTCATCCTCGTCGCCCTGCTGACATCAGGAGCGGGGCTGCTCGGCACCCTCGGCGCCGTGCTGCTGATGAATGCCCGCCACTTGCTCTATGGCCCGGCTCTGATGCCACAGCTAATGGCCCAGGGAAAGCGGTACCCTACGCCCCTGCTGGCATTCGGTTTGACAGATGAGGTCTTCGCCACGGCAGCTGGACGTCTCGACCAGCTTGCGCCAGAGGATCGACAAGCGTGGCACTTGGGCCTGCAACTCGGTGCTTATGGCGCCTGGATGGCAGGCACGCTGATGGGTGTGACGTTCGGTGGAGAAATCGATCAGCTTCCTATCGCCCTGGCGGCGGCCCTGGAGTTCATCCTGCCGGCGTTGTTCTTCGTGCTGTTACTGGAGATCGGCGTACGGAAGTGGCTCGGCACTATTGTGGTTACGGTACTGGTTACAGCCCTGCTCCAGACGATACTGCCAAGCTATCACGCCCTTACATTGGGGATGCTGTTAGGAGCGGCCTCATCACAGCTCAGGAGGAAGCCATGCTCTCGACGCTCCACCTGACGATTTTGCTTGCTGGCATTGTCACCTTTCTGCTGCGGTGGCTGCCGGTCATGCAGCACTCAGCGCCTCGCCGCAACTTGCCAGGCTCCGTCAGGCAGCTGCTAGCGGCCATTGGACCTGCGGCATTGGCAGCGTTGCTGACGATCTCGCTATTTCCCATGTTGTTCGACTCCCCCTTCGCGCCACAGGGCTGGAACATATACGTAGCACTATTGATTATTATCTTATGCAAGAATTTTTTTAGTGGCATCGCCATACCGACTGTCCTTGGAACGTTTTTTTATGGAATATGCACATATTTTATTAACGGCTTTTGATGTCTCAGGTCTTTCATGCCACCCATTAATATTATGACAACCCCAACTTTCTTTAGGCAAGCAGTAAGAAATTCTACGTCCGATCATTTATACAATCAATGGAGTTACCTCCATGGATCCAAATATCAAAAGTCGGCTGCATCAATTAGCCTGGCATGATGGCGTTGAGATTTTAGAAGCAAACTTAAAAGGCCGACCATTTAGCAAGCATGCACATGATGCCTTCTCAATAGGCGTCATAGAGGATGGCGTTGGAGGATATGATTACCGGGGAGGGAAAAATGTTTTTCCAAAAGGCACTCTTACACTCATGAATCCTGATGAGCTGCACGATGGCTATGCTTTAAGCAGATCTCTCAAATATAAGATGCTATATGTCAGTGAAAGATCAGTCAAAGAGCTACTTGAAGTAAAGTTGACAGGATTTAAAGAATTCTCTCCAGTAGATCGTGGAGGTTGCGTAGCCAGTTCGCTAAGGAATATAAGCAAGAGATTTAGTCTGAATGATCATAAGGGCTGGAGGCTTGCTATAGACACCGAGCTTACATATCTTCTTCAGTATATTTTTGCAATGAATGGTGGCGCTCCATTAACGGGAGGCTGGAAAGAGCCTAGTGCTGTAAATAAAATTAAAAACTATCTGGAAGGGCAGCTATCAGACTATCTTGAATTCGGAGTGTTTGACGAGGAAAACATCTCTTTGGGCACCTTGGCTGGAGAAGTGGGTTTTCACCCAAATTATTTGTTGAACATCTTCACGCAGCATATGGGGGTGCCACCTTATACGTACTGGACTATGCTACGAGTAAAGTGCTCTAAGAGGCTATTGAGAAATAGGGAGCAAATTAGTGAAGTGAGTCAGAAGTTAGGATTTTACGATCAAGCACACTTCACTCGGGTGTTCAAGAAAATGACTGGTGTAACCCCCGGCCAGTTCAAGTCGCTCTGACCTTTAGATCGTGCAATACAGCAGCTTTATCCTATGCGAACCTCACCCTCAGTAGAAATTTTGATGCACCTTTAAGGTCTCCACCACATTGATTTTATGGGATATTCAGTTAAAAGAGGCTGAGACATGGATGCGCTATCTTTTCCTATCGAAAGCCTAAGCCTAGTGACGCCTCGTAGGCAGGTTGCATATGAGTGCTTCGACATAGTGACACTAGGTCCGCCAGGAACAAGCAGCGAGCATGCAGCCAAGAAGATTATTAAAGGAAACCAATCAAGAATAAAGCTTTTCTCCACATACGAAGCAGCTGAGCAACATATGCTGGCTAACCCAGAAGCAACCGGCCTTCTTGTGGCCAATGCTTATCAACATATAAATAGGTTTTATATTTCATCTAGAAACATCCCAGTCGCAGCCTTCTTTATTCCCACTCCACCATATCTTTTGGCCTCAAAAGCCAGCGTCCAGCACCAAGACAAAATTCGCATCTCCTCGCATAAGGCCCCCTCACACCTAATAGGAAAACTATTGGAAGGGCGTGAACATGAACTGGTAGAAGCTCACTCTACTAGCCAAGCAGCGCGCATGGTGACAATAGGGGATGTAGATGCATGCCTAACCACAAGACCGGCTTGCGAAGCGGAGAACCTAGTTCCAATCAGTAAAACTTTTATTATCCCAATGCTTTGGACATTATTTTTAAGCAAAGAGGAATATTCATGAGCATGAAGGGTGTGATCATCGTAGATAACAGTCTCCCTGCTGGGTTACAGGCGAATATCCCTGCCGTTCTGAGCCTTAGCGTAGGAAAAGCCTTTCCGGAGATTGTCGGCCATGATGTTAATACTAAAGAAGGGGTTGTTTATAGAGGTATAACTAGGATTCCGCTACCTATTTTGCAAACTTCATCAGAGAACCTAAAAGACCTTCATGAAAAGGCCGAAGAAGAAGGCCTATACTCTGCATGTTTCACCAACATGGCACTTGCCACTAAAAGCTATAATGATTACGAGGAAAAAGTTTCTAATTCAAAAAGCACCGATTTAATCATCCACGGATTGGCAATATACGGTGAAAAAAAGTCAATTAACCGCATTAGTGGAAATTTGGGTCTGCTGAAATGACTGTAACCAAGGATATGATCTACATAAGGCCAGAATTTTTCAAAAGAGGTAGCAGTCTGTTCAAGAATGAAGGCCCTGTGAACACTGTTTTTCTTTCACCCTATTGGATAGACAAGTATCCAGTCACGAATGCTAGATTCAAAAAATTTGTCGAGGATGGTGGATATCAGAATAGAAAGTTTTGGTCAGTCCAAGGGTGGGAGTTTGTTAAGGAAAAGGATGTCACAGAACCACTATACTGGTTTGATCCTCTCTGGAACCAGCCGGAGCAGCCTGTTACAGGTGTGTCTTGGTGGGAAGCTATGGCATTTTCAGTTTATGAAGGAAAGACGCTGCCGACTGAGGCTCAGTGGGAAATGGCAGCAGGGTCGGGAACGGATACATATCCTTGGGGTGAAGCGCCCCCCTCCGAAGAGATGGCCAATTATGCTCCCGGCTGTGAGCCAGCTGAACTTAAGCGAAGTAGCACCAAGGTAAACGCATACCCTCAGGCCGCTAGTCGAGTGGGTTGCCATGACATGGCAGGGAATGTCAATGAATGGTGTATAGATAATGTGAGCAATAACTATAACTGGGATTACTATCGGATCAATCCCGTTTACCTCATTCAAGAAGATCTTCCGCACATTGTGAAAGGCGGCTCTGGGCTTCATGATGAAGATAATTTACGCTGTGCAAGTAGAGATTCCTATGATCCGGGATTAAGAGATAACATAGTTGGTTTTCGGTGTGTCTTATTAGGAGAAAGTTTCAATGGACGTTAATACCAAAACCACTCCCTTTCTGAATAAGAAACCCTCCTCGCTACGCTATTTTCAAGAGGGGGTGGTGCCGATTGATATCGAAAAATGGCGGCTAAGAATCTTCGGTGAGGTTGGTGATAAAATTGAGCTCACCTATGATGATTTATTGTCCCTTCCCAAGATCTACCAGAACCGTCGAAATGTCTGTGTATGCCTCTGGAGCATCAAGCGGCATTGGGATGGCGTCTTGCTTCGAGATGTTCTAGATTTAGCTGGTGTCGATTATGATGATCCAAAACTTTATATGAAGCAGTTAAGCTATGGGACCAGAAAGGGAGCTTATGACTCTACTGTGCATCTCGCTTCCGCAGTAAAAAGGGATGCCATGTTGGCGTATATGGTAGATGGTCAGGAGCTCCCTTTGGAGCAGGGACATCCACTTAGATTTATAGATTTTGGCTTGTATCTATATAAATGTGTTAAGGCAATCTCTAGCATTGAAATAACACGGAATTTCGAAATTGGTTATTGGGAAGAATATGCGGGCTATAATAAAAACGGGATTATTCAGCCCAAAAAATATTATGCGGTAGATCTGCAACGCAAATTCTTCTTTGATGGCGATGGAGAAGTTACTGATCACGACTTGTAACCTATGTGGTGACTCATGAATGACATCTTGATAACAATATCGTCCATGGCCATGTTTGCATTTGCCACATCCGCGACGCCTGGGCCTGTAAATATCGTTTCCGCTATGTCAGGAGCCCGATTTGGTCCTCTTCGAAGCCTTCCTTATGTTCTTGGGGCTACAAGTGGATTTGTCGCAATTTTGTTATCTGTAGGAGCTGGTCTGGGGGCGTTCATAACTTCTTACTCTATTGTGGCAAAGGTTATGGCTATTGTCGGATCTTCCTATATGCTATATTTAGCATATAAAATTGCTGCTTCTTCTGGTATTAATTCATATGATGAAAACATTGATATTCCACCTGGTTTTTCATCTGGCATTATAGCGCAAGTGTCAAACCCTAAAGCCTGGATCGTGTCCCTGTCTGCTGTTTCCATATATATTTCAACGAGCGATAACTATGTCGCTCTGCTTGCTTTGTTTAGCGGCCTTTTTTATGTGATTTGTGCTTTTTCTTTGTGGGGCTGGACTTTTGTCGGAAGCAAGTTGTCAGAGCACATCGTTGATTTCAAGGTTTTCAATCTTGTGATGGCTGCCGTTCTTTCCATATCAATTGCTTTCTTCTTGATTGATTTTTTATTAACTTAGTGTGCCAGGTGTACAGTGATAGTAATAACCTGACGGATGCCCTCGCGGGCTCTCATGAACCATACCAACTTTCTCGAAGACCCGTTGGTTTGATTCAGGCCGCCTTCTTGTCCGGATGGGATTTTCAATCATTGGATTTCACTTCACTGTTGCTGTTATACCACCTGTATGAAAGAGAGCCAAAGATCGTTCTATATCATTGACTTGTAAGGATGGGAAAAGAATGGATGCGAAAGATAACAAACTCAGCTTTGAGCCCCTCGAGATCAAAAAGAAAATAAGGAGGCTTACAATACTCGATAACTGGCACTGCCTGCTTTACTTGGCGAAAGATTATCTTATAACGGGAAGTTGCATTACACTGTGCCTTAAAGTCTCCTGGTGGTTTTATCCTTTGGCCTGGCTGGTCATTGGCTCACGACAGCGTGGGCTGGCCAATCTTCTGCATGCTGCGTCACATAATACCCTCGCCAGAAACCGCTACTGGAACCTGATTGCCGGCACGGTGCTGTCGGGATATCTGGTAGGGCAGAAATACGTGCGCTACTGCTATACTCATGTGACGCAGCATCACGGTCACTTGGGCGATCCCGCCCACGATCCGGACTTCCAACAGCACCTGACCGCAGGTCTGTATGAAAAACGCACGAAGTTAGAGTTCCTTTGGACCTACGTCGTGAAGGCCTTCCTTGGGATGAAGGTTCTACAGTACTTGCCCTATGTGTACCGTGATCGGTTCCTGGGACAAGTTCCTGCCAGATACGACAACAGGATCATCTCCCAACAAACTGATACCTGGCTGTTCACCTTGATCTGGGTGGCACTATTGGTCGGTTCACTGCTTTTCGGGATTTTTCACTGGCTGGTAGTGTTCTGGCTGGTTCCTCTGGTAACCTCGGCGATGATCGTGGGCTGGTTTATCGAAATGGCTGAGCATTTTCCGCTAGTCAGGGAGTCGCGAGACCGGCTTTACATGACACTTAATCGTAATGGCAACCGCTTCGAGCGGTTTCTCACCGGCGTCCATCATGACAACTATCATCTCGAGCACCACCTGAATCCGAACGTGCCTATGTGGCACCTGCCAAAGTCGCAAGCAGTGCGATTGGAGAATCGTAAGCGCTCCACCAACCCCACCTGTTGCGGCCTGAGCTAGACCGGTAGAGTCTCTTTCCAGCACCAGGGCAGCAGCGTGCCGAGGTCGTCATCCTCGCCGAGAGTTGGCAGGGTCTCGAACACGAACTGCAGGTACTCGTAGGGCGAGAGGCCGTTGGCCTTGGCCGTCTCGATCAGGCTGTAGATTGCCGCGCTGGCCTGGGCACCGCTCGGTGTGTGGCTGAACAGCCAGTTCTTGCGGCCGACGACGAAGGGGCGAATGGCGTTCTCGGCCGGGTTGTTGTCCAGCGGGATCAACCCGTCATCGAGGAAGCGGGTCAGGCGCTGCCACTGGCCCTCCAGGTAGTGCAGCGCCCGGCCCAGCGCGCTCTTCGGCAGCACCTGGGTCAGCGACTTGTCGAGCCAGGCGCGCAGCTGGGTGATCAGCGGGCGGCTCTTCTGATCACGCAATGCCTGACGCGCCTTGGGCTCCAGGGCCTTGGCCTGCGTTTCCACGGCGTAGAGCTTGCGGATCTGGTTGAGCGCCCAGTCGGCCTTGCCGGTCTTGCCCTTGGGCTGCACTTTCTGGGCCTCGACGAACTTGCGACGGGCGTGCGCCCAGCAGCCGGCATGGGTGATGCCGTTCTTTCGCACCACCTCGGCATAGCCTTCGTAGCCGTCGGTGACCAGGCGACCGGCGTAGTTACCCAGCAGGCGCACGGGCACCCGGCCGGCTCGGCTCGCATCATAGTCGAACAGCACCACCTGTTGGCCCGGTGGCCCCCCGCGTTGCAGCCACATGTAGGACGTTGAGCTCGCCGGTCGGTCGGCCTCGGCGTTGACCTGTAGCGTGGTCTCGTCCATGTGAATCAGCGGGGCCTGCAGCAGGTGCTGTCGCAGGGCCTCGACCAACGGCATCAGCCGCTCGCCGACCTGCACCATCCAGCGGGCCAGGGTGTTGCGCGGGATCTCGATGCCGTGCCGGGCAAAGATCTGGCTCTGCCGATAGAGCGGCAAGGCATCCTGGTACTTGGCGGTGGCCACGTAGGCGAGCAGGGTCGGGCTGGCATTGCTCTTGGGCAGCAGCTTGGCCGATGCCGGGGCGATCTGCACGCCCTCTTCACAGTCTGGGCAGCCGTACTTGATGCGCACATGGCGGATCACCTCGATCCGCGCCGGCACGACGTGCAGTTCCTCACTGATTTCTTTGCCGATCTCCTTGAGCTCGGTGCCGTCGTGGTGGCAATGACGGGCATCCTCGGGGAGCTCATGGATCACTTCGACGCGGGGCAGTTCGGGGGGTAACGCCACGCGGCCGCCACGGGTACGGCGCTTGGCCGGCTGGTGGGGGTCGGCCGGCGCGTCAGCCGTGTCATCCTGGGCGCTGGCCTCTTCCTCATCGACCGCCACCTCGGCCTCGTTGATGAGCAGATCACCCTGTTCGACGCGGTACTTCTCGGTAGAGGGACCGAACCGGCCTTCAATGGCCAGCTTGAGTTGCTCAAAAAGGGACTGCTTGGCGGCTTCCCACTGAGCCTCCTTCTTCTCCATCAGGCGATGAAGACGCGCAATCTCCTCCTGCTGAGCGCGCACTTGGCGCTGCAGTTGGGAGACGCTGACGGAAGGTGTCGAGGCCGGTGAGATCATGCCGCCATTTTACCAAGCGGCGCCGCTGAAAGCAGCAGAAAATCAGCCAACCGCTTGAAGATCCAAGGCCTTATGGGGGCGCATGGCGCTGAGGTCATAGCCATCCAGAAGCCAGTTCAGCTCCTGGCCCGAGAGCGTGACGGTGTCGCCCTCCAGGCGGTCCGGCCACTTGAAGCGCTCCCGCTCCAGGCGCTTGTACCAGACCACGAAGCCGTTACGCTCCCAGAACAGCAGCTTCACCTTGTCGCGCTGGCGGTTGCCGAACACGAAGACCGCCTCCTCGAAGGGGTTGAGCTCCATGGCCTCCTGAACCAGCAGGGCCAGTCCATCGATCTGCTTGCGCATGTCGACCGGCTCGCGACACAGGTAGACGCGCAGCCGGGTGTCCGGCCGGATCATCGGGCCACCTCCACGGCGACGAAGCGCAGCGGCCGGTGGCGAGGTGGCACGGGCACGCCCTGTACCTCCAGGCGCTGCTCCCACGCCAGCAGTGACGCCAGTTCCAGTCCTTGCTCCTCGGCGTATTCACTCAGCGCCAGTTGCCGGGAAGAGGCATGGAACAGGTGGCCCAGCCAGTAGGCCTGTGTCGAGGTCAGGTCGGTCATGGTGTCCTCCTTGCTATCGAATGACACCAGTCTGACGGACACTAGTCATCGCCAGAAGATGGGGTTTGTGGAGCGCTTACGGAGAATCCGATATACCGGGAGTGGGATGAGCAATGGGGTGGGATCTTCACAAAGTGTGACCGTAAGCCAACACGGAAAACCTTCTATCAATACATTTTCAGCAAGGAAGCCAATATCCTTCAGGACCCATTCACCAGCCGAGGGGCACTCGATGGCTAACGACTACCTCACCTGGCTTCTGGCCATCGCCAGCTTCGCGTTCGTCATGACCTTCACGCCGGGCCCCAATAACATCATGCTGGCCACCTCGGGGGCGAATTTCGGTCTGAAGCGCTCTATGCCCCATGTGATGGGGGTCGCCTTCGGCTTTCCGGCCATGCTGATTGTCGTCGCGGTGGGGATCGGATATGTCTTCCAGTTTCCCGTTGTCCGCGGCGTTCTGCGGATGGTGGGGCTTGCCTACATCCTCTACCTAGCGTATCTGATCGCCACTGCTAATGCCCTCCGTGGTACCCGGCAGAGCAGGCCCATTTCGTTCTGGCAAGCCGCCGGCTTCCAGTGGATCAACCCCAAGGCGTGGGCCCAGGCCATCGGCGCCACTTCGGCGTATCTGTCCCTGGACTTCGACAAATATGCGCAGATCGCCGCGATGGCGCTGGTTTTCCTGCCGATCGGCATCGCCAGTTCTTGGATCTGGGCCGCGTTTGGGGTGCGCATCGCGACCTTCCTCGACACGCCGGCCAAGTTGCGAACGTTCAATGTGGTCATGGCCACGGCGCTTCTCGTCACGATCCTGCCGGTTATCCTGACCTATTAGGTGTTTAGTCCGAAAACCCCAATTTGCTAATGTCACCTATGTCGCAGCAGCATAGGTGACCCATGGCAGGACGCTACGAGATCTCCGACCACGGCTGGGCCCTCATCGAGGATATCGTTTCGCCGCCGCAGACGACTGGGCGTCCCCGTCGTGACGACCGTCAGGTGAATACCGTCACATCACACATCAGAGGGCGCTACAGTCATCCTGACACTGGGTGGCTTATGGCCAAAGGCTGGCCTGCTGCACTATAAGCGCATCAAGGTGGCGGGAAAACGGGCGGGTGCCAACGCTCATCCGGCTCCCAACCCGCTCACCCGCATCACCCGCCGCTCCACCGCGTCCAGCAGCTGGCCGCGCCCGGTCTCGACCAGGGTGAGCCAGTGCCTGGCCCGGGTGATGCCGGTGTAGACCAGCTCCCGGGTAAGGATCGGGTTGGGGGCGTCGGGGAGCAGCAGGGCGGTATGGGTGAACTCCGAGCCCTGGGACTTGTGCACCGTCATGGCGTAGACCGTCTCCACCGCCTGCAGGCGGCTGGGCAGCACCCACTTGATGCGCCCGCTGCCATCGCCTGCCGGGAAGGCGACGCGCAGCGCCGGGCCCCGGTGAGCGGCGCCCTCGCCCGGGGCTGCCGTATCGGGCAGCGCCAGGGTGATGCCGATATCGCCATTCATCAGCCCCAGGCCATAGTCGTTGCGGGTGACCAGCACCGGGCGGCCGGGGTACCAGAGCCGGCGGCCGTCGCCGCTGTCGATCAGCCCCTCCTTCTCCAGCGCAGCGCGGATGCGCTCGTTCAGCCCCTCCACGCCCCAGGGGCCGCGGCGCAGGGCGCAGAGCAGCTGGAACTGGCTATGGGCGGCCAGCACCGCCCGGGCCCAGTCGTCCAGGGCCTCGCGGTCGATCTCGCCATCCGGGCTCGCCTCCGGCGCCGCGCGCTTCATGGCGTCCAGGCTCCGCATTACCTCCAGGTAGTGGCGATAGCCTACCGGCGGCGGCAGCGTCCTGCCGTTGACCGCGCGCCCCTCGCCGGCGCGCTTTCCTCGATCAGGGAAGCCCGCGGGGTGCCCCGAGACCACCAGCCGTTCCAGGCCGCGATCCCTGTCCGTTTCCAGCTTGAGGTGCGAGAGGTCGGCGTAGCCATGACCGAGCACCTCGCGGATGGCGGTGCGCTTCTCGCGGCCCGCCGCATCGCGGTTGACCGCCTCGGCCAGCCGGCCGATGCCGCTGGCCGCGTCGAAGCGGTGGCTCACGCGAAGCATGGCGATGGCCTGATCCAGCGGAGCGCCCGCGGGGTCGATCATCTCCGGGGGCAGCGCCTGGCCGGTGGCCTCGGCGAGCCAGTCGGCGGTCTCGGGCCTGTAGTGGCCCCCCTCGGCCCGGGCGCAGAGGTCGCCCAGCACCGAACCGGCCTCCACCGAGGCGAGCTGGTCCTTGTCGCCCAGCAGCACCAGGCGGGCCCGGGGCGGCAGGGCGTCGAGCAGCGCGGCCATCATCTCCACGTCGACCATGGAGGCCTCGTCCACCACCAGCACGTCCAGGGGCAGCGGGTGGCGGGCGTGATGGCGGAAGTGGCGGGTGTCGGGGCGCGAGCCCAGCAGGCGGTGGAGGGTGGTGACCTCGGTGGGTATTGCGCGGCGCAGGTACTCGATGTCGAACTCGGAGGCCGCTTTCTTCGCCGATAAATCGGGCTCCCACAATGGGTTGCTGCCCTCAGGCTTCTCGGGGGCAGCCAGCAGTGGCGCCAGACCCTCCAGCTGAAGCGAGCTGACCTGGCCGGCGATGGATTCGTTGAGCCGGGCGGCGGCCTTGCCGGTGGGGGCGGCCAGGCGGATGCGCAGCGCTCGGCGGCCTTCGCCCAGCGCCAGGGTCTGCAGCAGGGCGAGCAGTTTGACCACGGTGGTGGTCTTGCCGGTGCCGGGGCCGCCGGTGATCACCGCGAAGGGCGAGCGGGCGGCCAGGGCGCAGGCGGTTTTCTGCCAGTCCAGCTGGGGGCCTGCGGGGAAGAGGGCGGAGAGGGCTCGGGAGAGGGCTTCGAGGTTAATGGCCTGATCCGGGCGCCTGTCGGCGCCTTCGCCCGGCGGAGCCGGCCTCCCACCAGGAGCACCATTCGCCGAAATGTCGGACCACCGATACATCGGGCTCCTACCGGGTGGGGAGGTGTCCAGTCGTGCGGCGATATGGTGCTGGATCGAGCGCTCGTGGTGCCAGTAGCGGCGCAGGTAGAGCCGGGTGCCGTCGAGTACCAGGGGGGTGCTGCCGGGGCCGTGGCCGACGATCAGCGGGTGAGTGAGCGCTTCCTGCCAGTCGGCGAGGCTGAGCTCACCCAGCAGGGCGCTGGGCAGAGGGGGCGGGTCCTCCAGGCTGTCGCCCTCCGGGGGCAGCGAGAGTGCCAGGTCCGGTTCGGCCAGGGTGCGCTCCAGGTCCAGGCAGACGTGACCGCGGCCGAGCTGGTGGCTGGCCAGCGCCGCGGCCAGCAGCAGCGGGGCGGGGGCGTCCGGCACCTCCCGGCCCAGGAAGGCGGCGAAGGCGCGGTCCAGGGCGCGCAGCCAGCCGCGGGCCACCCAGCGGTCGAGCAGGGCGAAGAGGGCCGCGCTGTCGTGCAGGGCCTCGGCGCCGGCAGCCTCGTTTGGGGTGGTCTCGGCGGTGGGTGAGCGGTCACTCATGGCGGGCCTCCGCGTCGTCGGGGAGATCGGTGCCCTGGAAGAGGGCGTCCAGCGCTTCGATCAGCTCCCGGGGTGGGCGCTCGCGGTGCACGCCCCGGGAGGGGGCGTTGAGGCCGCGCAGGAAGACGTAGAGGGCGCCGCCCAGGTGGCGGTCGATGTCGTAATCGGGCAGCCGCGAGCGCAGCAGGCGGTGCAGGGCCAGCAGGTAGAGGCAGTACTGCAGGTCGTAGCGCTTCTCGCGCACCGCCTCCGCCATGGCCGCCTCGGAGTAGGCCGCGTCGTCCCGGCCCAGGAAGTTGGACTTCCAGTCCAGCACGTAGAAGCGCCCCTCGTGCTCCACCACTAGGTCGATGAAGCCCTTGAGCATGCCGTTGAGGCGGTCGCGCTCCAGGGCCGGCCGGGCGGCACCGCCCAGCGTGTGAGCGCTTACGAGGGCGTCCAGCCGGCGAGTGTCGACCCGATGGGCGGAGAACCAGAACTCCAGCTCCACCTGATAGCGAGCGCTCTCCAACCGCTCCAGCCGCAGCGGCGCCACCGGGCCCTCGGGCGCGTTCGGCACCGGCAGCTCGCAGGCCAGCAGCCCGCGCAGCCAGGCCTGCAGCGCCGGGATGCGCTCGCGCCAGCCACGCAGGTTGGCGCGTCGCGCCAGGGTGTCGTTCAGCCGCTCGGGCTCGGCGGCCAGCCGGGCGAAGCCCTCGGCGCCGGCCCACTCCAGCAGGCCGTGGAGGAAGGTGCCCGCCGCCGGGCCCCGGGGAAAGCGGTGGAGCGAGTCGTCACTTACCGGCTGGGCGGCCTGGACCGGGTCGCTGGGCTCGTCGCGCATCTCCCGGGCGGTGGCTTCCAGAGCGGTTTCGGGCTCTATAAGGAGAGCGCTTTCAGGCTCTTCCAGAAGAGCGGGTTCTTCCTCCCCGCCACCGATGCTTTCGCCCCCCAGGCGCAGCGCCGAGTAGCTGGCGATCCACCAGCGCTCCCGGGCGCGGCGGGCCGGGGTGAGCGCCTCGCGCAGGGCCTCGTCGCTCGTTGCCATGGGCACCACGAGGTCGCTGGGTGCCGGCGCCGGCTCGACCTTGAGCTCCGTCTCTGCCGCGCCCTGGGCGAGGGGGAAGAGGGCCTCGAGCAGGCCGTCCGTCGAGGATGACGAGAGCGGCGCCCCGGCGGTGAGCACCTGGCCGACGGCGCTGCGCTCCAGCCCCCTGAGGGGGGCGATGCCGAGCCAGGTGGCGTGGCGGGCCCGGGTCAGGGCCACGTAGAGCTTGCGCAGATCCTCCCCCAGGCGCTCGTCGTCGGCCCGGGCGAGGGCGGTCTCGTCGGGCTCCAGGGAGAGCCGCTGGCGCCCGGAGGCGTCGTGCCAGGTCAGCGGCAGGTCGCCGGCCTTCTTCTCGCGGAAGGCGCAGATAAAGGGCAGGAAGACCAGCGGGTACTCCAGCCCCTTGGACTTGTGGATGGTGATCACCTGCACCAGGTCGGCGTCGCTCTCCAGGCGCAGGCGATGGGTATCCGCCTGCTGGGGCGGGTGGGCCCGGGCCTCGCTCAGGTGGCGCAGCAGGGCGTGCTCGCCGTCGAGCTCGGCGCTGGCCTCCTGGAGCAGCTCGCCGAGATGCAGCAGATCGGTGAGATGCCTCTCCCCACTCGTACTCCTGAGCAGCCGGGTGGGTACGGTGAAATCGGCCAGCAGGCGGTGGAGCATGGGCAGCACCCCCTGGCGCTGCCACTGGCGATGATAGGTGCGAAACTGCAGCACCCGCGACTCCCAGGCCAGTTCGTCGTGCTGCAGGGCGTCCAGCTCGGCGAGCGATAATCCCAGGCTCGGCATGGCCAGGGCCCCATGCAGGCGCCGCTCGCTGTCGGGCTCGGCGCAGGCGGCCAGCCACATCTCCAGCTCCAGGGCCGCCGGGGTCTCGAAGACGCTCTCCTTGTCGGAGAGGTAGACGCTCTTGATGCCGCGCGCCAGCAGTGCTGAGCGGATCGCTCGGGCCTCGCTGCCGTTGTTGACCAGCACGGCCAGGTCCGACGGCTTGAGGGGGCGAAAGGGCTCGCCCGGCGCGCTGAAGCCGGTGCGTCCGGCCCGGCCCTCCATCAGTAGCTCGGCCATGCGGCTGGCGCAGCGGGGGGCCATGGCGTCGAAGTAGGCGCTCTTGCTCAGCCCGTTGTCTCCGCCCTCCCCGGCAGGCAGATGCCAGAGGGTCATGGCGGGCAGCGGCTCGCCGTCCCGGGTCAGGGACTCCTTCCTGCCCTTTGCGGCCACCGGCAGGAAGGGCACCGGATTGTCCCCCTCGGGGGAGCGGAACAGGAAGGCGCCGCGTCCGGCGGGGTGCGCCTCGGCGTGCTGGAAGACCCGGTTGGCGGCGGCCACCATGGCGGTGGCGGAGCGGAAGTTGGTGCCCAGGGTGACGTGGCGGCCGGCGGTGTCCCGGCGCGCCTGCAGGTAGGTGTGGATATCGGCGCCGCGGAAGGCGTAGATCGCCTGCTTGGGGTCGCCGATCAGCAGGATGCCGCTGGGGGCCTCGGGGTCCGGGGCCTCGGCCAGGCGGTAGACGTGGTCGAAGAGCCGGTACTGCACCGGGTCGGTGTCCTGGAATTCGTCCACCAGGGCCACCGGGAACTGGCGGCGGATCTGCTCGGCCAGCAGCTGGCCGGAGGGGCCGGCGAAGGCGTCGTCGAGGCGCGCGAGCAGGTCGTCGGGGCCGAGCTCGGCGCGGCGCTGCTGCACCCGGGCGCGGCGCTCGCTCATCCAGCGCACGGCGTGGGCCAGCAGGTCGGCGCGGGCGTCGGGCAGCGCCTCGAGCCGTTCGGGCAGCGCGGCCAGGGCGCGCAGGGCGGGGTGGTCCAGGGGCTCGTCCGTCTTCCAGATCTCGGCGATGCCCTCGGGCGTCAGGCGCTTCCAGGCGGCGTCGGTCAGCGCCGGGGTGGCGAGCTCTGGGTCCTGGGCCCAGTGGCGGAGCCTTGCCAGCCAGTCGGCACGACTCCTGCTGTTGAGCTTGCGCTGGTCGAAGGCCTTGGCGGCGGCGGCCGCTTCCAGCCGCTCGGCGAGCTCGTCGAGCCAGGTGGGCCAGGGGGCCTTGAGCTCGGCGAGCTCCCGCGCGCGCTCGGCCTGCATGCTGGCCAGCGCCCCGGCGGGAGGCGGGGCGTCGGGCAGCAGCGCCACCTGGCCCTTCAGCTGGCGCACGTCCTCGGCCAGGGCGTCGGGGCTCTTCCAGTAGCGGGTGACCACCGCCAGGGCCTCGGCGTCCAGGGCGTAGTAGAAGCTGCGCCAGTAGTCCCGGGCCACCTCCAGCTCCAGCTCGGACTGGTCGAGGTTCATCTCGAGGGAGAAGAGGCTGCCGCTCTCGAAGGCGTGCTCGCGCAGCATGCGGTGGCACCAGGCGTGGATGGTGGAGACAGCGGCCTCGTCCATCCACTCGGCGGCCAGCTGCAGCCGCCGGGCGCAGGCGGGCCAGCGCGCCTCGGGGTAGCTGTCGCGCAGGGCCAGCAGGGGGTCAGACCCCTCAGCGGATTTTGGGGTCTGACCCCCAAGGGGGCTTTGGAACGCCTCGGCGGCCTCGACCAGGCGGGCGCGGATGCGGTCGCGCAGCTCCCGGGTGGCGGCGTTGGTGAAGGTCACCACCAGGATCTCCGGCGGGGTGAGGGCGCGGGGGAAGCTCGCCGTGTCGGCCTCGTCCCGGGGACCCAGCACCAGGCGCACGTAGAGCAGGGCGATGGTGAAGGTCTTGCCGGTGCCGGCGCTGGCCTCGATCAGCCGGCTGCCGGTGAGCGGCAGGCGAATCGGGTCCAGGATAGGAGGCGTGTTACGGTCCTGGGTGCTCATGCCTTGCCTCCCTTGTCCTGGTTGCCCCTGGCGTTCTTCTCCTTCGGTTTGCGTACCGCCTGTAATAGCGGGGCATAGAGCGCCTCGGCCAGCGCGGCGAAACCGCCACCCTCGGTCGAGCGCACCAGCGCCTCCAGTTCCGGCCACTGGCGCAGCAGGTAGGGGTCGCGGCCGCGCTCGCCGTGGTCGTGGTTGAAGCCGCTGCCGTGGAACGCCGTCTGCATGGCGCTCCAGGCCTTCTGGTCCGTCTCGTCCGCGCGGCCCTCGAGGCAGCGGGCCATGGCCTCGGGGGTGCCGCCCTTCTCCAGCCAGGCGAAGGCGGTGTCCCGGGCCAGGGGCAGGGGGGCCTGCATGCCGCGGTGCCAGGCCCGGGCGATGGCCATCAGGTGGGCATGGGCCTCCTCGGCGGGCAGCGGGGCCAGGGTGCCGCCGCCGGCCCGGGAGAGCAGCCTCGTGGTCATGGGCCCCTCCAGCTGGCCGGCCAGGTGGGCGACCCAGGGGCCGAGCCAGTGCTTCCAGTGGTACCTGCCCTTGTTGACCAGGCTGCTGGTGGTGAGCAGCACCCGGCAGCGCTCCATGGCGTCGTTGGCCCGCAGCTCGCCCAGCCAGTCCTCCAGCCCCGGGCCGTCGCCCAGGGCTTCCCGAAGGTCCAGGGAGACGCCGAGGGGCTCCGCCAGGGGGTAGGGCCAGGCCTCCAGGACCTGGCGGTACTCCTCGAACAGCTTGGGCATGGGCTCGGCCAGGGCATCGCGCATGCGCTCGGTGAAGCCGCCCAGGGCCAGGCGGCCCTCCCGCTCCAGGCGCGCCAGGGTCGCCTCCAGGGCGGGCTCGAAGGGCTCCCCGGCCTCCACCGCCGCGCGGCTCGCCTCGATCAGGGCGTGCTGCAGCTGCCAGTGGTCGAGGCCGTCGAGCTCGAAGGGCTCGTGATCGAGGCGCTCCAGAGCCTCGGTCTCCAGGAAGACCTTGAGCCGGGTGGTATGGAAGGCCTGTACCGGCGCCTTGAGAAAGCCACCCAGCTGAGCCAGGGTCAGCGGCGACTCCTGGCGGAAGGGGGCCAGCGCCGGCGCCGCGGCCGGTTCGGCGTCGCCACCGGGCAGGTGCAGCTCCCGCCACTCGTGGGCGTAGGTGCCGAGGGGCGAGCCCTCCTTGAAATACGCGATGCTGAAGGGCTGCAGCGGATGCTCGGTGGTCAGCGCCTCGAGCAGCGCCTTGCCCTCCTGCTCCTCTTCTCCCCCCTTTTCCTGACCCGCCAGCCGCCAGCCCCGGGCGAGATGGTCGCGCAGCTGGCCCAGCAGCACCGACGGGGGCTGCTCGGTATTGTCGACGATGCTGCGCCCCACCCAGCTGATGGTCAGCCGGTCCCGGGCCGAGAGCAGCGCCTCCAGGAAGAGGTAGCGGTCGTCCTCCCGGCGGGAGCGGTCGCCGGGGCGGTAGTCCTGGGCCATCAGGTCGATATCCAGGGGGCGCTGCACCCGCGGGTAGTCGGCGTCGTTCATGCCCAGCAGGCAGACGTGGCGGAAGGGGATGGCGCGCATCGGCATCAGGGTGGCGATGTTCACCGCCCCGGCCAGGAAGCGCTGGGAGAGGCTCGCCTCGTCCACCTGGGCGAGCCAGTGCTCGCGCACCACCGAGAGCGGAAGAGGTTCGGTCAGCCCGGCCTCCTCGGCGCTCTCCTGCCACGCTTCCAGGGCCTGTTCGAGGCGGGTCAGCGCCATCAGGTCGCGGTCGGCGTCGGCCAGGAAACAGGCGGCCAGCAGGTCACGCAGCCGCTCGCCCCAGCCGGCCACGTCGCAGGGCTCGGCCAGGGCCTGCCACTGGGCCTCCAGGGTGTCGATCAGGCTGACCAGGGGGCCGGCCAGCGCCGCCTCCAGCCCGCCGATATCGTCATAGGGCTCCACCCCCTGCCAGGGGCCCTCGGCGGCGCTGCCCACCGCATAGCCCAGCAGCAGCCGGCGCAGGCCGAAGGCCCAGGTGTTGGCGCTGAGCCCCTCCGGCAGCTCCAGGCTCTGGCGCTGCCGGGCGTCGAGCCCCCAGCGGATGCCGGCGCCCTCGATCCAGCGGCGCAGGGTGGGCAGCGCCGTCTCCGGGATGCCGAAACGGGCGCGCAGGGCGGGCACCTCCAGCAGGTCGAGCAGGTCGCTGACCGAGAGGCGCAGCTCCGGCAGGCGCAGCAGCTGTTCGAGGGCGATCAGCAGCGGCAGGCGGTGGCGGCTCGCCTGGTCGGAGAGGGTGAAGGGGATATGGCGCGGGTCGTCGGGGGCGAGGCGGCCGAACACCGCCTGGACCGCGGCGGCGTACTGGTCCACGTCGGGCACCATCACCAGCACGTCCCGGGGGCGCAGGCTGGGGTCCTCGCTGAAGGCGGCCAGCAGCTGGTCGTGGAGGATCTCCACCTCGCGCAGGGCGCTGTGGGCTACCTGGAAGCGCAGCGAGCGGTCGCGGCTCGGGTCCACGGCGGGCCAGCGCTCGCGGCTCTCGGCCAGGGGGCGCAGCTCGAGGATATCGTCCTGCAGCTGGCGCAGCAGGCTGGGCTCGGGATCCTCCTCATCTTCCAGGGGGGAGTCGAAGAGGTCGATGCGCAGCGCCTCCCCCTCGAAGAGGCCCCGATAGGCCTGGGCCTCGTCGAACTCGTCCAGCAGGCGCAGGTAGTCGCGGCCCTGCTTGCCCCAGGCGGCGAGCAGCGGTTGGGCGTGGAGGTGCAGCTCGGTCTCGGCCAGATCTGCCGGCATGCCGGGGCGGCGCCGCTGGCGCTTCCTCTCGGCTCGGAGGAGGTCCTTGTGTTCGATGATGTCCGCCCAGTAGTGGCGGCAGGGGTTGTGGACGCAGAGCAGCACCTGGCTGAAGCGTGCCATGGCGGCCAGGGCTTCCAGGGTCTGGGCCGGCAGCGAGGAGATGCCGAAGACGATGACGCGGCGCGGCAGGCCGGCAGGGCGCTCGCCCAGCGCTCGGCACGCCTCGAGGAAGCGGCGATGCACCGCGGCGCGGCTGGAGGTGAGCCCCACTTCGCCCAGGTCCGCGGCGATATCGTCGCGCAGCGCCCGCCACAGCGCGGCCTGCCAGCGCTGGCCCTCGGCGAGCGGGCGGGCCTCGCCCCGTGCGGTGATCAGCACGTCCTCGCCCGCCGCCCAGGCGGCCAGCCAGTCGGCGCGATAGACCTGGTACTGGTCGAAGAGGTCGGCCAGGCGCTCGGCCAGCTGGTGGCGCTTGCGCAGGTCGTCGTCGCCTTCCAGGAAGCGCGCCAGAGGGGCGAAGACGGAGGCGTCCAGCAGGGTGGGCAGCAGGCGCATCAGCCGCCACACCAGCCGCGGCTTGTCGAAGGGCGAGACCGGCGGCACCGCTGCTTCTCCCAGCACGGCCCGGTAGGCCTGCCAGAGGAAGCGCGCCGGCAGGGTCACGTCCAGCGCCGCGGCGATGCCGGCGCCGTCCCGGGCTTCGTCGGCGGCCAGGGCGAGCTTGAGCCACTGGCTGATGCCGTTGCTCTGCACCAGGATCGTCTCGTTCTCCAGGGGCCCCAGGGGGTGGCGGCGCATCCACTCCACCGCCAGGCCGCGCAGGGCCTCCAGGCGGTTGCCGTGGATCACCATGAAGCCGGGAGTGAGGGGCGTGGTAGCAAACGGCATGGTGGTGACTTCCTGCGGGGGCAAGGCCTCATGGTGCCGCAAATCAGTAGGCGGTGAAATGCGCAGGTGCCTGACCACTCGCATGCGTGTCCCGGTCGAACGCAGCGGCCTCGTCCAGCAGCCAATCGATAAAGCGTGCCACCGCAGGCGGTGCCTCGCCGCGAGGGGGGGTCAGCAGGTCGTAGTTCAGCGGTGAGGCAAGCACATGGCGCTCGCCGAAGGGGCGGACGAGGACGCCACTTTCGAGGCGGTCCATGGCGATAGGGTGGTTGGCCAGCATGATGCCGCGCCCGGCGATGGCTTGGTCCAGGGCCAGACTGAACAGCGAGTAGCGGCGCTGTGGCGTCACGACCCGGTCGCCGACTCCCGCGGCATCGAGCCATGCCTGCCAGCCGGGAAAGCTGATGCCCTGAAGCGACTCCCAGGCCACGTCCAGCAGGGTGTGATCGGCCAAGTCGGCCGGCTCCAGGGGGCGGCCGTGCTGCGCCAGCAGCGACGGAGCGCAGACCGGAAACAGCTCGTCGTCGAATAGCCGGTGGCTTTGCGCCTCCGGCCAGGGGCCGCGGCCATAGCGAATCGCCAGGCGGGCGCCCGCCCCCTGCCAGGCAGGGGTGGTGAGCGATTGATTGGCATCCAGAGAAATATCGAGGCCGCCCAGCGTGGCGTCGAACGTCGCCAAACGGGGCAACAGCCACAGCTGCATAAAGGATGGCGGCGCGCTAAGCGTCAGCAGGGGCGCTTGGTGGGCGCGCTCGCGTGCCGCCATGACCCCGGCGACGATGCGCTCGAGGCCGCTATCGATATCTTTTGCCAGTTGCCGTCCGGCCGGGTTCAAGTGCACACCATTGGCGTGACGGGTGAAGAGGTCAATGCCCAGGCGTGCTTCGAGCTGCTTGATCTGACGGCTGACCGCGCCGGGGGTGACGTTCAAGCGGCTGGCGGCACTCTTGAAACTCTCCGTTCGCGCCGCCTCGGCGAAGGCTCGCAAGGCGTTCAGGGGCAGGCGTTCGATCTTCATAGGGTGAATTTTCCTGATCCTGGGCCATCACGTTAATCGGTTGGTGCCTCCTATGGCAAATGCTCAACTGAGCGCTAATTGTCATCGAGGAGGTGCTATGCAAGATACCAACACGTTGAGTAATCCTGTGGCTAGTGAGCGCCCCGCGGCGATGCGCTGCCACCTCGATCTGCAGGCCAGTGTGCTGATGGTCGTGTTCTGCCTGGCGCTGGGCTTTCAGCAGGTAGCGATCAAGCTAGTGGCGGCGGATATCTCGCCGCTGGCACAGGTTGCCCTACGCTCCTCCCTCGCTGCGCTGCTGGTGGCAGCCCTGGTGCGTTGGCAAGGCATCCGCTTGGTCGATATGCGCACTCACTGGCGCCCCGGCCTGCTGGTGGGGTTGGGGTTCAGCGCCGAGTTCACCTTCGTGGCGTGGGGGCTGACCTACACCCTGGCATCGCATATGTCGGTGTTTCTCTATACGGCGCCGGTGTTTGCCGCCCTGGGATTGCACCTGCTGGTGCCGGGTGAGCAGTTGACGCGGCGGCAGTGGGTGGGCATCGGGCTGGCGTTTGGCGGGATGGTCTTTGCCATGGCGCCAGACACCGAGATCGACAATGCCGCCGATATCCTCCGTGGCGACATCCTGGGGCTGTTGGCCGGCCTGTCCTGGGCCGCGACCACGCTGGTGATACGGCGCTCTTCCCTCGCTGAAGCGCCTCCGCTGCAGACGCTCTACTACCAACTGGCCGTCGCCGGCCTGCTGTTGCTGCCTGCGGCTGCCGTGGTCGCCAGCCTGACCTTCCAGACGCTGGGGATCTCGCTGGCGGCACTGCTGCTATGGTTTGCGCTGCTCAAGCGCTACTTCGCCTCGCAGTTGGGCGTTTTCTCACTGCTGGCACCGGTATTCGGCGTGCTGTTTGGCGCGCTGCTGCTCGGCGAGCCGCTGACGCCCAACTTCTTGGTGGGCGGCATGGTGCTGCTGGTTGGTCTGCTAATCGTCACCCGCTGATAGGTCAGAGCAGGGCGAGGGGCACCTCACCTGCTTCGTGGGCGAGCAGCCACTGCTTGCGGCCAAGGCCGCCGGCGTAGCCGGTCAGCCGCCCGTCGCTGCCGATCACCCGGTGGCAGGGCACCACGATGGCGATGGGGTTCTTGCCGTTGGCCGCTCCCACGGCGCGCTGGCCGCCCTTGCAGCGCAGCTGTTCGGCGATCTCGGCGTAGCAGCGAGTCTCGCCGAAGGGGATGCTGGCCAGTGTCTCCCAGACGCGGCGCTGGAAGTCGGTGCCATGCGGTGCCAGCGGCAGGTCGAAGTCGCGACGAGCGCCGGTGAAGTACGCCTTGAGCTGCTCCTTGGCCCGCGCGGTCAGCTCGCCCGGTCGGGGAGCATCGTCCTCGCTGGCGACGAACGCGACCTCGGTGAGGCCATCGTGATTGGCGCGGAGGCGGATCAGGCCCAGGGCATCGGCACAGGGAGGGTGGTAGTAATCCACCATGAAGCCGGGAGTCAGGGAAGCGTCGGCAAGCGGCATGGGCATCCTCTGCGAATGGCTTGCAGTTGTCCTTGGATGTTGCATGAGCAACGCCGGCAGGTCCACGGTGTCGTCATGATGCTGTTTTGATAATGCGTCTCGTTTGCTTCATGATGTGTCGCTAACCATGTCATCGCAACGTGACGCTGCCTGCCCTATGCCCACCTCACCACGCTCGCTGCTAAAGATGTTCCTCGGGGAACGCCCGCGACTGGTCCAGCGGATCAACCGCATCGTCGACAACGAGGCCGAAGCCGAAGATCTGGCTCAGGATACCTTCGTCAAGCTATGGCATCGCCAGCCGAGGGCAGATGATTCCGTAGGGCTGCTCTATCGTACCGCGCACAATCTGGCCCTCGATCATCTGCGTGCCCAGAAGGTACGTCAGCGTCACCAGGAGGGGGCTCAGGCAGAGGAGCAGGATGACGCGCATCCTAGTCCCGAAGCGATTGCCGCCACGTTGGAACGCTGGGGTGGCCTGACGGCGGAGTTGGACGCACTGCCGGCGCGTACGCGGCGTATTTTCCTGCTCAACCGCGTCGAGGGCGAGACCTATGCCGCCATTGCCGAGCGGTTGGGGGTGTCGGTGAGCACCGTGGAGAAGGAGATGATGCGAGCGATGCGGGTATGTCGCCAGTGGCAACGTCGGCATGACGAGGAATGAGGGAGTTTGGCAACTGACGCGTTATTAGAAAAGACAACCACAAGTGCCGAAACAGTGATGAGCGTGCGATGAGGAGATGTTCCAAGGTGGCGTTACCTTCACAGGAGACGCTCGACGATGAAGCCATGGCCTGGTTTCTGCGCCTGAGAGCCCCCTCTGCCAACGAGGCGGATCGGCGTGATTTCGAGGCGTGGCTGGCGCGGAGCGAGCGTCATGCCGAGGCCTACGCAGAGGCGGAGCGACTCTGGCAAGCGGTGGAAGCGCCGGCCAGGTTGCTCGCCGAGCGCGAAGCGAGTGCCCGCCCGGCCTCGTCGCACCAATCCTGGCCGTGGGCGGCGGCAGCATGCCTGCTGCTGACGCTGCTGCTCGGCTTCGGCGCCTGGCGCGATCCCGGTCTATTCGACAGGTGGATGGCTGACTTGACCACGGCGCCGGGGCATAGCCAGCAGGTGACGCTGGAAGATGGCACCCGGCTGTTTCTCGATGCCGATAGCGCCGTGGATATCGAGATGACGGATGTCGGACGGCAGCTGACGCTGCGCCGAGGCCGGCTGTGGGTAGATGTGACCCATGAGCCGACGCGCTCCTTCTCGGTATTGGCCGGCGAGGCGAGAGCCGAGGTATTGGGCACGCGCTTTGCCGTAGAGCGTCGCGCCGGTGGTGTCCGTGTCACCGTGGAGGAGGGGCGTGTCGCCGTCTCCCATGGCCAGGGTGGCGGCAGCACCGAGCAGGAGGTGCTGGGTGCCGACCAGATGATCGAGCTCCAGCGTGGCGCAGCGCTTGGGGTGCCCAGCGAGATCGATGCCAGGGGCCGGCTAGCCTGGGCCCGCGGCAAGCTGCTGTTCGACCAGACCGCACTCGACGAGGTGGCCGTGCAGCTCGAGCGCATGCTGCCGGGGCGCGTGGTGGTCAGCGGCGATGAGGCGGGGGCCTATCGGCTTTCCGGCAGCTTTCCCGCCCATGATCCCGACGCCATTCTCGATGCCCTGGAAACCAGCCTGGGGATAACCGTCAGGCGGCTGCCAGGCGTTACCTGGCTGGCGTCGCCAGCGCACGCTACCCAGCAAACTGTCCCTTCCCTATGATGAGGCCCTCATGGAAACCGTAACCCCGCCAGAGCAGACCACCGTTCAGCCACTCAGCAAGCGCCTCAAGCATGCCACCCGAGAGCAGCATGAGCGGGTCGATCACGCGATCATGACGCTGCGCCCTTTTGACGACCTGGAAGGCTATGTGCGCTTCTTGCGGGTGCAATATGGCTTTCAACAGCGCTGCCTGCCCTGCTATCGCCATCCACAGCTGGCCGACTGGATCGCCGACCTGGGCCCGCGCTGCCGATACGCCGCCGTGGTACGCGACTGCCAGGACTTGAACGTCGACGCTGAGCGGCAGGCAAAGGCCAAGCCGTTGGCAGCGCCGACAAGTGAGGCGGCGTCCTATCTGCTGGGTTGGCTGTATGTGAACGAGGGCTCCAATCTGGGGGCGGCCTTTCTGTTCAAGCGCGCCGCCGAGCTGGGGCTATCTGCCCGCTACGGAGCGCGCCACCTGGCGCCCAGTGACGATGGCCGCGGCCTGCACTGGCGACACTTCACCCAGCAACTGGATGCGATAGCGCTAAGCGAGGCAGACATCGCCCAGGCGGTCGCTGGGGCCAAGGAGGCTTTCGCCTATGTCGAAGCGCAGGCGCGTTCGCTAGCGCGTTGAACGTTCAATCCGCTCAAGCGAGATCACTACAGGCGGGGAGCCAAGCCCGCAGCGCGTAGGTGATCGAGCAGTTCTGCGACCAGTGGCATACTGCTTATCTGATCGGCAGGCACCCAACGCACCTTGGCGGCGTCATCACCGGCTTGCAGTACACCGCCGATGGGGCTAGCGGCGAAGTCATGCAGTTCGTATATGATGTCGTCATCCCGGGCCAGCTGTGCCGTCCAGAGCCGCTGGCCAACCTCGACGCGCAACCCCGTCTCCTCGAACGCCTCGCGAGCGGCGGCGTCACGCAAACTCTCTCCTGGATCGACCTTGCCACCGGGCACCGACCATAAACCCGCTTCGGGCGGGTGAAGACGTTTCACCATCAGGATGGCGCCATCCTCGCGCTGAATGACGGTACAAGCGGCTGGTATGGTTTTCACTGCACTGTCCTTCTTTCGAGGCTTGAGCCCCCGTGCTCATAGCCTGCCACTCTAGCGTAACGCTGGCACGTTCTCTGCAACATCGCGATTGCAATCGATCTTGGCCGAATCATTGAGGAACTCCTCAGCCTCGAACGTTTATTGAATGAGAAGCAAAATCATTCAATAAGTCTGGTGCAGAGGGAACGTCACATGCAGCATGAACAGAGTGAGAGGCTACCCGGCGTGGGGAAAGGTCTCTATCGCAAGGTCGCGGAGGGGGCTGGCATCGTCGTGATGCTGACGATTTTCGTGATACTCGTCGGGCTGCGCGAAGCTCATGGGCAGACGGGAGGAAGCCGTGATACGACGGGGCAGGGCGATGACCAGACGCTCGCCCAGCAGCGTTACCGCTTCGATCTGCCCGAGCAGTCGTTGCTCTATTCGCTGGGTGAATTCACTGCCATTACCAACATCTCGGTACTGCGCCCGGACGACCGGGCCATCGGTGGCGTGGCGCCGGCGCTGCAGGGCGAGATGACCGCCGACGAGGCCCTGCATGCTCTGCTGGTGGGAAGCGGATTGGCCGTTGAATACCGTAATGCGCGTACTGCCGAACTCGTCGAGCCGCGGCCCGCCACCATGACCACCATGGGCGATCAGGTCATGTTCAGCACCCTGACGGTAACCGCTGGCCGCCTGGGCGACGACTGGGTCTACCACGAGCCGCGCTCGGTGAGTGTGATCAGCCGCGAGCAGATCGATCGCCGGCCTCCTCGCCATGCCGCGGATATGTTGGAAGAAACGGCGGGCGTATATTCCGCTGTCGATCAACGTGACCCTGGACTATCAGTGAACATCCGCGGCATCCAGGATTATGGACGCGTCAATATGAATATCGACGGCATGCGGCAGAACTACAACCAGAATGCTCACCAGCAACGTAACGGCACCATGTATATCGACCCTGAGTTGATCTCAGAGGTGACTATCGATAAGGGAACAAACGCAGGCCAAGGTGGGGCCGGTGTCCTCGGTGGTATTGCCACTTTCAATACTATCAGCGCCAGTGAGTTCCTAGACCTCGAGAAAGGTTACGGCGGCCGCTTGCGGGCAGGCCATGGCATAGGTGACGAGGGTAATGGAACTCACTTCACTGGTAGCGCAGTTGTCGCATTCGGCAACGAAGAAGTGGATGGGCTGCTGGCGTATAGTGAGCGAAATTTTGGCGACTACTATGCTGGCTCCTCCGGGGTAGGCAACCTCAGTGACGAAATCGCTCAGGAGTGGCAGCAGCCAGGACGGCTGCAAATGTTTATAGATAGTCCGGTCGAGTACTCCTCCAGCAATATGGATTCCCGGCTAGCGAAGTTTGGTTGGAATATAGATGGAAATCCGGATCACAGACTTCAGTTTACTTATCTGGATACAAATGCCAGAGCCTACGATGCCCGCTTTGAAAACACGACAAGATCAGGCATTCTTGAAGATATTGAGTATCGGCTGCTGGGCGAGAGTGACATAACCTCGAAAAGTTACGGACTGGACTACGCATACAACCCCACTGACAATGAGTTGGTTGATTTTTCATCAAAGCTGTACTTTGTTACTACTGAAAACGAGCAATGGAATAATGAACTAACCACCTCGCCGTATACAACGCCTGCTTATACTGCTATCTATCGAACTGATACGTTAGGTGCTCAGGCGCAAAACACGTCACGCTTTCATCTCGGTGACGCAGGTGACTTGGCAGTCAACTATGGCACCGAAATATTCCAGGATACCTTTAAGCCTGGTGGCCAGCAGGCTTCACCATCGATTAGTACTGACCTGCCGTACGTTGAGGGGCTGACGCCGGAAGGCGAACGTCAGATGGGTAGTCTGTTTGCCAATATTGACTATCAGTATGGTGACTGGCTATCGATTTGGGGTGGCTTGCGCTATGACCATTACCGCCTCAAGGGACAAACTGGCATGACGGTACGCCAGTATATTGACAACACTCCGAGTTGGGATCCGGAAGGGCAAGTGCGTCAGGTGCCTGTCACTTATGATGTGGACCGTAATGATGGTCGGCTTTCCCCTACTTTGGGGGTTGGTGTTAATCCTGGCGTAGACTGGTTGCAGCTCTATACCAGTTATGGCAAGGGTTGGCGACCACCTGCGGTCACCGAGAGCTTTCAGACTGGCCGCCCACACGGTGGCGGCTCTGAGAGAATGTATCCCAATCCCTATTTGGAACCAGAGCGTTCGGAAAGCTGGGAGGCGGGCTTCAATATTATCAAGCGTGGGTTGTTGACCAGCAACGATCGCTTCGCCGCGAAGGTGGCCTATTTTGATAATAAAGTTGATAACTTCACCTATATGGCCTCGAATGTGACCCTGCCATATGCTTTTCATTCGGCGTCATTAGGCCAATCCGCCTACGTCAATAATCTGAACAGCACCCGTTTCCAGGGCGTGGAGTATCAGCTAAATTATGATGCAGGATTCGCCTACGCGGATTTGAGCTATACCCAGATGATGGGCAGTAACGAGTTCTGTTATCACCCATATTATCTCGGCGGTGCAAGCCGCAGGGAGCCCAGCGGCGAAGTGTTCGAGCAAGAGCGTACGCTTAGTAGTGGCCGTGTCGTTACTGTACGTCAAAATGGCTACGTCACGGTTGATGACCCTGAGCGAAACAGCATCGTCAATTGTGCTGCTGCTATGGGTAATGCCGTCTTTATGCCCGCGGATCGCGCTTCGGCCACACTGGGCTTCCGCTTCCTAGATGGGCGGCTGGATATCGGAGGACGGTGGCGCTATAGCGAAGGCAATAGCGTCGACTACGAAGATCGTGACTATACCAATTATGCCCTGGCTGTATGGCCAAAATATGAGGTCTATGATCTCTATGCTTTCTACCATATGACCGACGCTCTAACTTTTAGTCTAGCCATGGATAACGTGACTGACGAGGCTTATCTGGTCGCGATGGGGGATACGAATCTTGCAAACGTGGCGTTGGCCCGCGGGAGAACACTTCAGGGCATGTTGGAATACCGTTTCTAGGCCCTGAGTACGATTTCACCCCAATGGGTGAATACTATGAAGGGGGATGAACCTCCTTCATTTAAACCAAGTAAGGAGTCATATCATGTCCTTTAACATTACCTACGATGCTCAATTCGCAGACTGGAGCTTGGCTGATTACCTGGCGGAGTGGTCATTTGATTTCCAAAACTCTGACCATGGTGACTCAAATACAGGTGGCTTCAATAGTGGCGGTCTGTCCGGTGAGGAGTATGCCATTACCGGTTCGGGCAATGATTTTGCCTTTATTGCAGGCAGTGACACGACGAACGGGCTGCAGTATGACCTAGGCGCTCACGTTTTATCCGGAGACCTGGACAGCGTCCAGTTTGGCTATGGCCTCACTGGGCCAACAGGAGGTGCCTTCGGGCTAAGTGACTGGGCGCTCGGCATCGAAGGCCTTGACGCTAGTGGTAGCGGTGCAGGAAATGACGTACACGAGATCGTCTGGGGGCTGATGAATGGCAATATCGGTGAGCTGGAAGACTACATCGTTTCCGAAGGCCTGCTGACTCAGAGCGAGTTTGATACCGCACAACTGGGGGACCTCTTCCCTGCACCGGCTTCCGCCACGGGTGTGCAAGAGTTCAGCGACCTCGACGTCGCCCTGGCTGCCTGAGCATCGCCACCTAATAAAAAAGGCAAGGGGAATCCCCTTGCCGCAACCTTTGATCACCGCGCCACGGGCCTTGTGCCCGGGGCGCGGTGCCTTGGCATTGTCGCCAGCAGTGGCGCGATGTCAAGCATGACCACCGTGACCCTGCGATGAGCGGAACAGATACATGAGCGGGCCCCGACGGGGGCGCGCCGAGTTTCCACGACGCTTATTTAGGGGCAGTCCACCATGAAACCTTCGCGCGGCGAGCCGCGTAACGAGATACGCCAGGCGCTGGGTGCCTATCGCGGCGGCTTTCGCAGCGTTGGCATCTATAGCGCAGTGATCAATCTGCTGATGCTGGTGCCGCCGCTCTACATGCTGCAGGTCTATGACCGGGTGCTGGCCTCGGGCAACACCACCACGCTGCTGCTGCTGACGCTGATGGCGGTGGGGCTGCTGGCGCTAATGGGGGCGCTGGAGTACGTGCGCAGCCTGGTGGTGATCCAGGTCGGCGAGCGCATGGATGAGCGGCTCGGCGAGCGGGCCTATACAGCAGCCTTCGAGCGCGGCCTGGCCGGCCAGGGTGCCCAGGCCGGCCAGGCCACCCGGGATCTCGATTCGCTGCGCCAGTTCATCACCGGCAACGCCATCTTCGCCTTCTTCGATGCTCCATGGTTTCCCCTCTATCTATTGGTGATGTTCCTGTTCCACCCCTGGATCGGCTGCCTGGCATTGGCGGGCGCGTTGCTACTGGTCGCCCTGGCGTGGCTCAACGAGCGGCTATCTCAGCCACCGCTGCGTGAAGCGGGCGGCCTGTCGGTACAGGCAGCCAGCACCGCCGAGGCCCAGCTGCGCCATGCCGAGGCCATCGAAGCCATGGGCATGCTGGGTGCGCTGTCGCAGCGTTGGGCGCGGCTGCATGGTGGTTTCGTCGCCCTGCAGGGGCTGGCCAGCGAGCGCACGGCGTTGATCACCGCGGCATCGAAGAGCCTGCGCGTGGCGCTGCAGTCGCTGGTGCTGGGCTTGGGCGCCTGGCTGGCGGTGGGCGGCGCCATCAGCCCGGGCACCATGATCGCGGGGTCGATACTGATGGGACGCGTGCTGGGGCCTATCGACCAGGTGATCAACGCCTGGCGGCAGTGGAGCACCACGCGCCTGGCGTATCAGCGTCTGGCGGCGCTGCTGGAGGCGCATCCTGCTCGCGAAACGGGCATGGCGCTACCCGCGCCGCGGGGCGAGGTGGCGGTAGAAGCCGTTAGCGCGATGCCGCCGGGAGGCCGCAAACCGACTCTGGTGCAGATCGATGTTCGCCTGGCGCCGGGCGACACGCTAGGAGTGGTGGGCCCCTCCGGTTCCGGCAAGTCGACCCTGGCGCGGCTGCTGGTGGGCGTATGGCGGCCCCAGGTGGGCACGGTGCGGCTGGATGGCGCCGCCATCCAGCACTGGGACAAGGCCCAGTTAGGGCCCCACATCGGCTACCTGCCCCAGGACGTGGAGCTGTTTGCCGGCAGCGTGGCGGAGAATATTGCGCGCTTTGCCGAGCCGGATTCGGCCCAGGTCATTACCGCCGCCAAGGCGGCTGGGGTGCATGAGCTGATCCTATCGCTGCCCCAGGGCTATGACACGCCGCTGGGCGACGGCGGCGTGGGGCTCTCCGGTGGCCAACGGCAGCGCATTGGCCTGGCCCGGGCGCTCTACGGTCCACCATCGCTGGTGGTGCTCGATGAGCCCAATGCCAACCTCGACGACGCCGGCGAACAGGCGTTGCTGGCAGCCCTGCAGTGGCTGCGTGAGCGCAAGGTGACGGTGGTGCTGATCACCCATCGGCCTCAGGTGCTCAAGGCCACCTCGCATCTGCTGGCATTGAAGGACGGCCGGCAGACGCGGTTCGGCCCGACCCAGGAGGTACTGCAGGCGGGGGCGTCACGTCAGGCCGCTGCCCGCGGTGCGACCCTGATGGCGCATAGCCCCTACCAGATGGAGAACAGCGCATGAGCCTATCTCCCGATACGGCGCATGGCGCCGAGACCGGCACTGCCATCGCGTCGGCCACGCCGGACTGGCAAGCGATGGCGCAGCGGCGGCGGCGCCCGCGTCGCCTGGGCGGCTGGCTGCTGCTGACGGGCTTCGTAGCCTTCGTGGTGTGGGCGGCCCTGGCGCCGCTGGACAACGGCGTTGCGGTACCCGCCACCGTGGTGGTGTCGGGCAACCGCCAGGCGGTAGAGCACCCCAGCGGCGGCATCGTCGAGCGCCTGTGGGTGCGCGAGGGCGACCGCGTCACCCAGGGCCAAGTGTTGGTCAGCCTGGATGCCACCCGCCATGCCAGTGAGGTGGACGTACTGAGCGGCCAATACAGCGCCACCCTGGCGGAGATCGCTCGCCTCGAGGCGGAGCGTGACGGTCTCATTAGCATCGAATTCCCCTCCGAGCTGACCGAGCAGGCAGACCCGGAACGGCTGACCGTGCTGGCGCTGCACCGCCAACTGTTCGAGAGCCGTCAGGCCTCGCTCGCCTCGGAGCTGGCGGGGCTGGACGCCAGTCTGGCAGGCCAGCGCGCCCAGGCTAGCGGGCTAGAAGCATCGCTGACGCAGAAGCGCCTGCGGCTGGCGCTGCTGGGCGAGCAGCGCGATAACCTGCGCGGCCTGGCGGAAGAGGGCTACATTCCGCGCAACCGGCTACTGGAGATCGAGAGCCAGTACGCCCAACTGCAGGGGGAGCTGGTCGCCGCCCGCGGCACCCTGGAGCAGACAGAGCGTCAGATCGACGAACTCAGCCTGCGCATGACCCAGCGCCGCGAGGAGTATCAGCGCGACGTGCGCGAAGCCTTGACCCAGGCACGCTCGCGCATGCGTGAGCTGGCCGGCCGCCTGACCTCGGCGGAGTTCGAGCTGACCCATACCCAACTGCGCGCCCCGACGGCAGGCATCGTGGTGGGGTTGGCCCAGCACACCGAAGGCGGCGTGGTGGCGCCCGGCGGCCGCCTGATGGAGATCGTCCCCGAGCACGAGCCGCTGCTGGTGGAGGGCCAGTTACCGGTCGAGCATATCGACCGGGTGCACGCTGGGCTGTCGGTGGAGCTTGCCTTCACCGCCTTCGAGCGCAGCACCACACCTAGGGTGCCTGGCGAGGTGGCCCAGGTTTCCGCCGACCGCTTGGTCGATGAGCGCAGTGGCGAGCCTTACTACCGCGTTCAGGTAGAAGTGGCGGCGCAAGCCCTGGAGGGACTGGGCAGTGACGTGCTGCGTGCCGGGATGCCGGTGGAAGCCTTCGTGCGCACCGGCGAGCGTACGCTGCTCAACTACCTGTTCAAGCCGCTGCTGGATCGTGCTCGCACCGCCTGGGGGGATGCCTGATGGATAAGCTGGTTAGCCGCGGGTTTGCCGCCTGGCTGCTGGTGGCCGGGAGCGGACTGCTGGCCCTGCCCGCCATGGCGCTGGATTTCCGCCAGGCCTACGAGCTGGCGCTGCAGCACGACCCGACCTGGCAAGCGGCCCGCAGCGAGAGCGCCGCGGGCAGCCATGAGCGGGCGCTGGGGCGTGCCGCGCTGATGCCCAATCTGAGCTACCGCTATACCCGCATGCGCAACGACGCTGAGATTCGTCAGGATACTCCCTTGGGTACGACCCGGCAGGACCTGGAATACACCAGCTTCTCTTCTGGTTTCACCCTTACCCAGCCGCTGTTCGATGCAGCGGCATTCGCCCAGTACCGCGAGGGTAAGGCACGCGCCGAGGCCGCCGGCCTGACCCTGGAGCGGGCGCGCCAGGCGCTGGCGGTACGGGTGCTGCAGGCTTATACCGAGGCCCTCTATGCCGAGGAGGAGGTGGTGCTGATGCGCGCCCATGGCAGAGCCTTGGAAGAGGAGGCCGAGCGCAGCCGACGCTTCGTGGCAGGCGGCGAGGGCACTCGCACCGACCAGATGGAGATCGAGGCGCAGCGGAGGCTTCTGGCGGCACAGCTGATCGAGGCCGAGGACCGTTGGCAGGATGCCCGCAACGCCCTGGCGATATTGATCGGCCACCTGCCAGCCGCGGCGCTGGTGCCGTTGAGCGATGCCGCGCATATGCAAGAGCCCGACTTCCTGCCGCTTGAAGAGTGGCGCGAGCTGGCCGTGGCCCATAACCCTGAGCTTGCCGCCCAGCGCAGCCTGCTCGAAGCCACCCGGCAGCAGCGAAACCAGCAGCGCGCCGGACATTTGCCCAGCGTGCGGCTGGTGGCGCGCAGCCAGATCACCGACTCCAACGCCGAGAATCAGGTGGGGCAGCGCTACGACACCGACAGCATCGGCGTGGAAGTTCAGGTTCCGCTATTCGCTGGAGGGCGCGTGCGCGCCGCCAGCCGTCAGGCCAGCGACACCCTGGAGCAGGCTCGTTTCGAGCTTGACGGCGCCATGGCCGAACTGCTCAACGACGTCGAGCGCCAGTACCGCATGACCCTGAGCAGCCAGCGGCGCATCGAGGCCTACCGCGACGCCGTGGTCGCCGCCGAAGCGCGGCTCGATGCCACCCGGCGCAGCATCCTCGGCGGCGAGCGCACCAACCTCGATGCCCTCAACGCCGAACAGCAGCACGTCGAAGCCCAGCGCGACCTGGCCCGCGCCCGCTACGACTACCTGCTCGCCTGGCTGTCGCTACGCTGGCAGGCGGGCGTGCTCGACGCTGGCGATATCGAACGGGTGGCGGAGGCTTTCGGTGCAGGTTAGGCGCGGGTTTGGTTAGGTGTCCTGTTGGGGGCTGGGGTTGCCCAGCATGCGCGCCAGGATGCCATCCTTGAGCCACAGGCGATGGGCCAGTGCCATCGCCACATGGCCAGCGATCAGTGCCAGCAGCAGCCAGGCCAGGGTGCTGTGCAGCAGATCGGCAGGCGCCATCATCCAGGCAATCTCGCGCTCCGCCTCCGGCATCAGTTCCATGCCATAGAAGATCAGGTGGCCGCCCCGGCTATACTGACGCAAGATGGCCATCGCCGGTATCAGGATCAACAGCGCATAGAAGGCCAGGTGCACGCTCCGAGCCAGCAATCCCCCCAAGCCTGGTGGGCGGGGCGGTCGGTGATGGCGCTGGCGGTAGGCCCACATGGCGCGCAGCAGCGTCGTTACCAGCAGCATGGCGCCCAGCGAGCCGTGGGGGCCGATCCTTGCCAACAGCAGGGTGACGGCGTGCTCACCGAATCCCTTCCAGGCCAACAAAACGCCGAATAACAGTATCACTTGCGCTGCCGTCAGCCAGTGGAGGAGACGGCTGACGAGGCCATAGCGATCGGGGGTGTCTCGCCAGCGATTGGCCGGTGTTGTCATGACTCAGGGGTCCACGCGATGTTCAGCTGTCCGCCTTGCCCAGGCGCCAATAGCCCATGCTGGTGACGCACTGCTTGGGCAGGCCGCACTCATTGACCAGATAGTGGCGAATATGTCGGGTGACCTTGGTTTCGGCCGCCACCCAGGCATAGAAAGGCGCATTGTCGTCGAGACTGGCGGGCTCCCACAGGGCGGCGTCGTCTTCGTCTAGCCCCTCGGTGGCGCCACCATGCGATTGGCCGCCCAGGGCGCGGATCTCCTGGTGCAGGTCGATGTCGCGGATGGCCCGCATCAGCAGGTCGCCGTGGTGGCAATCCGGCTCGCTATCGCGGTTCAACCAGCGCAGCTTGGCGGGGGGAGAGAGGGGCTGGATATCATCGCTACGCGGCACTTCGATCAAGGCCTCTACCCGTGGGGCGAGAGGCAGGTCGTCGAGTGTTTCGAAGATGCCGGCGGCCGCCGGCAGGGCGGTCTCGTCGGCGATAATTAGGATGCGCCGTACACCCCGCGGTGGCTTCCACTCATAGCCGAGCTTTTCGCCCCCGGCATTGGCCAGCGGGGCGGTCATCGCCAGGCGGTCGCCGGGGCGGGCGCGCATCGCCCAGCGTGAGGCGGGGCCGTTGTCGCCATGCAGCACGAACTCGACATCGACTTCGCCGCGTGCCGGGCGCAGTGCGCGAATGGTATAGGTGCGCATAGGGGGGCGCTGGGTGTCGGGCAGGGCACGATAGGCGCCGAACCAGTCGTGCTCTTCCAGCTTGGCGATCTCGAACAGCGCGTCTAGGCCGTTGGCGTCCTTGGGAAAGAACAGTTTGATGCGTTGGTCCGGCGCGTGAGTGGCCATCTGGCCAACCTGGGGCCCGGTGAAGGTGAACCTGACCAGCGATGGGCTGACCTGGGTACGGCGTGCCAGGGTGATATCGAAAAGGCGATAGCTCGTGCGTCCAGGCATAGTGGATGACTCCCATGGTGAGGTGGGAATGCTATCACTGGTAGTAATGATTCTCAATTATATTGAGTATGATGAATAACCCCGCCTGGAACGTTAACTCTCATGGGTATTGGATGAACCGTAGGTTAACGAGGCGATGGTAATGGTGCGATTGTTATGGGTGGCATTGGCGGCATTGAGCTTTGCTGTGGGCTTTCTCGGCCTGTTTCTGCCGCTACTGCCGACCACGGAGTTCATGCTGGCGGCGGTCTACTGCGCCTCTCGCGGCTCGCCGCGCTTCGAGGCCTGGATTCGCTCGCGGCGCCATGTCGGGCCACTGCTCGAGAACTGGGAAAGGGAGCGGGCGATCCCACGGCGAGCCAAGTTCGTCGCCGTGGGAATGATCGGCGCCAGCATGGTGATGATCCTGCTGCACCTCGGTGAGGGCTGGCTGCGCTGGGCGATCGTAGCGCTACTGGTGGCGGTGGCGGCCTGGCTGATTACGCGACCGGAGCCTTCTCGGCCCATGCGCTAAGACGAACGATCCAGGCTTACCCCCGGGTGCTGTTCGGAAATGACGAAGCTTGATCGATTCTCTTCCCTGGGGCATGGTCAATGGAATCCACCCTTGATCGGCAACAAGCGACGACCATGGCCTATGACCTCAGCGAACGCCTGGTAATCGGGCTGGCATCCAGTGCCTTGTTCGATCTGGCCGAGTCCGATCGGGTCTTCCGTGAGCAGGGGGAAGCCTCTTATCGCGTCTACCAGCGCGATCACGAGAACACGCCTCTCGGTACCGGCGTTGCCTTCCCTTTCATCAAGCGCCTGCTGTCGTTGAACGAGCTGAGCCCGGACAACCCGCCTATCGAGGTGGTGCTGCTCTCGCGCAACGATCCGGAAACCGGGCTGCGGGTCATGAAGTCGATCGAGCACCATGAGCTGGGCATTACGCGGGCTATCTTTCTCCAGGGGCGCTACCCCCATCGCTTCATTCCGGCGTTGAATATCAGCCTCTTCCTGTCCGCCAATCGCCAGGATGTCGACCAGGCGATCCTGGCGGGGCACCCGGCGGGGCAGGTGCTGTCATCGGGCGATCTCGATCTGACCGATGAGGAGGAGCTGCGCATTGCCTTCGACTTCGACGGCGTGCTGGTCACCGACGAGTCCGAAACCATCTACCAGCAGCAGGGGATCGAAGCATTTCACGCGTATGAACGGGCCAATGCCCAGGTACCGCCCGCGGCGGGCTTGCTGGCCGTGTTTCTGCGCAAGCTCGCCCACATCCAGATGCTGGAGAAGCAGCGCGAAGAGGAAACCCAGGGCGCCTATCGGCCCAAGGTCAGGGTATCCATCGTGACGGCCCGCAACGCGCCGGCCCATGAGCGGGTCATCCATACCATGCGTAGCTGGGGCGTGACCGTCAACGAGGCCTATTTCCTCGGCGGCATCGCCAAGGAGCATGTTCTCGGCATCATCAAGCCGCATATCTTCTTCGACGACCAGGCGTCTCATCTCTCAGCCACCAGCGATCTTTTGCCATCGGTGCATGTACCGTTCGGGCAACTTAACCAGGGGCTAGGCGCTATTCAGGAGAACACCATTCGACCTGGCCATTCATCGCTGGAAGAGGGTCATTCATAAGCGTCAATCTGCTGGAAGCATCCCCGCCAAGCAGCCAGGCCACCGATCGCCTGTTCTGCGGCACGATCCGCTGCGGCCCATCGACGTCGTACCACGGCACCCCGAGCAGGAGCCTCCAGAGCCTGAGGTCCACGCCTGCCGCCGAGTGGGCTCGGGCTTGTCATGGCCTTAATTTAGATTGGCGCGGAATCGACAAGTCTGCTCTGGCGGCAGGCTGGCGTACTCGGGGCGGTGGCACACATCGAGAATCGCCTGCTCTTCGGCCGGTGTCAGCACATTAGCCGGCACCGGCCGGTCGACCAAAGGGCCCTGGTCCTCGTGCAGCGTTCCGCCGCGCGTCCAGCGCTGGTACGTTCGGGCGGTGATGCCCAGCTCGCGGCAAGCGGTCTCCAGGCGTGCTCCCTGGGCCCTGGCCTCTTCGATCAGCGCGATGGCGCGTCGGCGATCTGGGGTGCTGATCATGCGTCCTCGTCCCCCCAGATCGCCCTCGCCTTTTTTCTGAGGGCCAGCAACGCTGCGGTTTCCGCCAGGGCCTCGTTCTTGCGGGCGAGCTCCTTTTCCAGCGCCTTGATGCGCTTGCGCTGCTGCTTGGCCTCATCGGCTTCACGCTGGCGTTCGGAGTGCGAGAGGCTGGCGGCTTGCTCGCAGTCATGGCGCCACCGCTCCAGCTGCTCGGGGTAGATCCCGCGGCGGCGGCAGTACTCCGCCGTCTCCTGGGCGTTCATCGAAGCGGTCTCAAGCACGGTGTTGAACTTGTCCTTTGATGACCAGCCATCGGCGCCCTTGCCCAGCGCATCCGGCAGGCAGCGCCCTTCGGCACGGGCTTCCTTGCGCCACTTGTAGACAGTGCCCAACGAGATCCCTTCCTGCTCCGCGATCACCTGCGGGGAGAGGTTGTGGGGAGGCAGCAGCTTGGTGACCACGGCTTGCCGGCGTTCCTCTGAGTAACGAGGCATGAGTGTCTCCTTTCGCCCCCTAGTCGATTTATAGGAACAGGGTATCAGAGGGCACGACAGTCATCCTGACACTGGGGGATACGCCCAGGAAGGTGGAGGACTGGGTGCCGATAGTTCATCTCACCGCTTGGAGGCCTACCGACTATGCCAAGGCCGACCATGCGATCCAGAGCATCGAGGACTGGGTAGAGCTGGCCGGGGTTGAGCCCAGCACCCTGGTCTTCGGCCATGCTGACCCGCTCAGCCTGGTGCAACTGCCGCTGCTGGTCTACAACTTCTCTTCCGTGCCGGAGGAGGTCCAGCATCAGCTTGCCGAGTGCATCATCACTGGCCTGGAGACCGGTACCGCCCAGACCATGAGCGATCAGGCCTCCGCCGGGCTGTAGAACGTTCAGGGACGCGACAGCGCGCGCTGTCTACGAGGCCACCACCGAGCGGGTCCGCGACGTCGTCGTCTTGCTCGCCCCCGACTGAGCCGGCATGACCCGTTCAGCGGCGCCGCCGGGCGGTATCGCTGCGACCGGCCGTGAACGTTCCAGCCTCGAGGGAGAGCGCTTATGGTAGACCTTCTTATCGAGGCCAGCGCGCTGGCCTTCCATCCCTATGTCTTGATGTAAGTATTCCTCGGGGTGCTGCTGGGCATCACGATGGGTGCCATCCCGGGGCTTTCCGGCGACATGGCTATCGCTCTGCTGCTGACCTTCGTCTTCTTCCTGGAGCCGGCGATGGCCATGGGCTTGCTGGCGGAGATCTACAAGGGGGCTATTCGGATGCTCGATTGCCGCATTCAGCCAGGGCATGGTGGCCAAGGGGCTGGCGGTGGCGGCCATCGGCGTGCTGCTGGCGATGATCGGGCGCGACCCCATCACCGGTGCCTCGCGCCTCACCTTCGGGATGCCGGGGCTCTCTGGTGGGCTGAGCCTGATCCCGGTGCTGATAGGGGTGTTCGCCATCTCCGAGGTGGTGATCCAGGGGGCCAAGCTGTGGCGGCGCAAGGTCGACAAGCTGATGGACAGCGTGGCGGAGCAGGCGAGCCTGCTGCAGGGCTATGACATCCGCAAGGACAAGCTGACCTGGGCGGAGTTCAAGTCCACCATCAAGGCCACCTATATCGGCGCCGCCGTGGGGACCTTCATCGGCGCGCTGCCGGGGGCGGGGCAGTCGCTGGCGGCCTTCATGAGCTACGGCCTGGCCCAGCGCTTCTCGCGCAAGCCGGAGGAGTTCGGCAAGGGGTCCCTTGAGGGGATCGCGAGCGCCGAGTCCGGCAACAGCGCCACCTGCGACTCCACCTTCATTCCGCTGTTCGCCTTCGGGATTCCCGGCGGCGCCACGGCGGCACTGTTCGGCGCGGCATTCATTCTGATGGGCATGACGCCGGGGCCGAGCCTGCTGACCGACAACACCGCGATCATCTATGCGCTCTTCCTGACGCTGATCTTCGCCAACCTGGTCAATCTGGTGCTGGGCAAGATCCTGCTGCCCTACTATTCGCGGATCGCCATGATCCAGCCGGGCTACATGATTCCAGCGGTCTTCATCCCGGCCATCGTGGGCACCTACGCGGCCAACAACTCCGTGGTGGATGTTTGGGTGCTGCTGTTCGCCGGGGCGCTGGGCGTGACGCTGCGCCTGATGAGCTTCTCGCTGGCGCCGCTAGTGCTGGGCTTCATCATCGGTCCGGGGGCCGAGCGCGCCCTGCGTCAGGCGATGATCATGGGCCGCGGCGACTGGACGGTGCTGGTGACCAGTCCCATCGCGATCGGCTTCTATGTGGCCGCCTTCGCGCTGATCCTGCTGTTTACCGTTGCCTTGAGGAAACGCGCATGAATCGTACAGTGACCCGTGAGCTGCTCTCGGCGGCGGCGATGCTGGGGCTCGGTATCGCCGGGCTGCTGCATATCCAGTACGGCGCCTGGCGTCCGGCGTCGCTGGTGCCCTCCTACATCATGCCCCAGACGGCCTACTATTTTCTGATTGGCTCGGCGGCCTGGCTGCTGGCAGTGCTCGGCTTCTTTGCCCTGCGCGGCAGGCTCGGTGCGCTGGAGCGTCCGGGAAGCGAGCCTGAAGACCTCGTGGCTGTCGGCGTTTCCATTGCCGTCATGCTCGGCGGGGGGCTGGTCTACTTCTGGCTGGTGCTCAACGTGGGCCTGGTGGTCTCGACGGTGCTCTTCAACGGGGCGCTGATCGCGCTGCTGGCGCCCAACATCAGCCTCAAGGGGCTGCTGATCGTGCCGCCGCTGGTGGGTCTGGTGGTGTGGGTGCTGTTCCAGCGCATGATCGGCATCGCGCTGCCGCCCTCGCTGTTGTTCTAGCGCGCGGCGGTCCCGCCGAGGCATGCGGTGTCGACGCGGGGCCTGGCAGGCGTACCATGGCGGCACCCCGTAACCCCAAGGAGTGACGCCGCCATGAGCGACTACCTGCTGGAAGAGAGCCCGCTCAGCCCGGGCAAGATCTATCGTCTGTTCTCCGGGAGCATCTGCCCGCGCCCCATAGCCTGGGTCTCGACCCTCGATGCCGCCGGCAACGCCAACCTGGCGCCTTTCTCCTTCTTCAACGTGGTCAGCGTCAACCCGCCGGTGCTCGGTTTCTCGCCGCTGCTCGACGGAGACGCCAACCCCAAGGATACCGTGCGCAACCTCAAGGAGGTGGAGGAGTGCGTGGTGCACCTCTGCGGCGAGGGGCTGGTGCAGGAGATGAACGCCACCAGCGCGGGCCTTGCCCGCGGCGAGGATGAGTTCATTCATGCCGGGCTCGAGAAGGTCACCATGCCCGGCGTCTCGGTGCCCAGGGTGGCCGGCGCGCCGGTTGCCTTCGGCTGCCGGCTGCGCGAGATCATCCGCTTCGGTGACCAGCCCCTGGCCGGCAATCTGGTGCTGGCCGAGGTGGTCTCGATCCACATCGAGGATACCCTCTGGGACGGCCGCCACGTGGATGCCGACGGGCTCAGGCCCATCGGGCGCTTGGCGGGCAACGACTACATCCGCTGCACCGACCTCTTCGAGGTGGAGCGCCCCGCCTCGGGCAGCTCCCTGAGCCGCCAAGCGCGGGGAGCCTCCTGACCGGGCCGACGTCGTCGCCCCTGCCATCAACGCCTCGTCTGCGGTAATCTCGTCAGCCTGACGATAACAGGGCCCGCCGCCGTGCACTGCATCGAGACGGCCGGGCCACGCTGGACCGACACGAGGCTCTCCATGACCCGACTCAAGACGCTGACGCTTGCCGTGGCCGCCGCCGCCGTGGCCGCCACCTCCCTGACCGCCCAGGCCCGGGAGTTCCGCCTGGGGCTGATCACGCCGCCCCAGCACCTCTGGTCCACCGAGGCCGAGGCCTTCGCCCAGAGCCTGCACGAGCGCTCCGGCGGCGAGCACAGCGTCAGCGTCTACCCGGCCCAGCAGCTCGGCAACGAGGCGCAGATGGTCCAGCAGCTGCAGACCGGCGCACTCGACATGGCCTTTTTGACCATCGCCGAGATCTCCAACCGCATCCCGGACTTCGGCGCCCTCTATGCCCCCTACCTGGTGGACGGTGTGGATCACGCCGCGGCGCTGCTGCGCTCCGATACCGCCGCCGAGCTGCTCGAGCTGATGCCCGCCGAGGTGGGCCTGGTCGGGCTCGGCTACGGCATGGTGGGCATGCGCCAGGTCCTCAGCCGCAGCCCCATCGAGAGCCAGGCGGACATGCGCGGCCAGCGCCTGCGCATCACCCCCTTCGAGCCGATTCGCGACTTCTACACCGCCACCGGGGCGGCGCCGGCGCCGATGCCGCTGCTCGAGGTCTATGACGCCCTGGCCAACGGCCAGGTGGACGCCATCGACATGGACTTCGATTCGATCCTGATCCTCAAATTCCACGAGCAGGCCAATAACCTGCTGATCTCCAACCATATGATGTTTCCCATGGTGGGGGTGGTGTCGGGTCGGGTGTGGCGCGAGCTCTCCGCCGAGGATCGCGAGCTGATCGAGACCACCATGGCCGAACACCTGGAGAACGTGCTGGCCGGCTTCCAGGCGATGGACGCCGCCCAGGAGGAGGAGATCCGCCAGCTGGATCTCAATATCGTCGAGGCCGACGCCGAGTTCTTCAGCGAGGCCATCGCCGAGTGGGAGGCCACCTGGGCCGAGAAGGCGCCCATGCTCGAGGCGCTGCGCGAGGAAGCCGAGCGCCTGCGTCAGTAAGGAGGCGCTGCGCCGATGCTCTCCCGCCTCTCCGATCGCCTGGCACGCCTGGAGGAGGCCGCCGCCGCGGCGCTCGCGGCGGCGGTCACCCTGCTGATCCTGGTCAACGTGGCCTTTCGCGCCGCGGGCAGCCCCCTCTACTGGGTCAGCGAGCTGGCCATCTACGCCATGATCTGGATGACCTTCCTGATCGCAAGCGCGGTGCTCAAGCGCCGCCAGAGCATCTCGGTCACCCTGGTCAGCGACCTGCTGTCGGGCTTCGGCCATCGGCTGCTGATGGCCGCGGTGGACCTCGCCGTGCTGGTGTTCGCGGCGCTGCTGCTGTGGCTCTGCTGGCGCTGGTACCAGCCCCTGGCGCTGGCCCAGGCGGGTTTCGACTTCCGCGCCTTCCAGGGGGAGACCTTCAACTTCATCTATTCGGAGCGCACCTCGACGCTTGGCATCCGCAAGTTCTGGGTGTGGCTGATCCTGCCCTGGTTCGCGCTCTCGCTGACCTTCCACGGCCTGGTCAACCTGGGCGGCGCCCTGCGCGGGCTGCGTGACCCCGGCCAGGCGCCGCCAGAGGCCACGCCATGACGATTGCGGTCTTCGTGCTGCTGCTGCTGGGCGCCGTGCCCATTGCCCTGGTGCTGGGCCTCACCGCCATGGTCTATATCCAGACCTCGGGCAACAGCGTGCTCTTCGACTCCTACCCCCAGCAGCTCTTCGGGGCCATCGAGAGCTATGGCCTGCTGGCGATCCCGCTCTTCATGCTGGCCGGCGAGCTGATGAACGAGGGCGGGGTGACCCGCCGGCTGATCGACCTGGCGCGGCTGCTGGTGGGGGGCTTTCGGGGCGGGCTCGCCTATATCAACCTGGTGGCCAACATGATGATGGCGGCCATCGTCGGCTCGGCGGCCTCCCAGATCGCCATCATGTCCCGGGCCATGGTGCCGGCCATGGAGCGGGAGGGCTACGACAAGCCCTACAGCGCGGCGATCACCGCCGCCGGGGGCCTGCTCTCGCCGATCATCCCGCCGTCGATGCTCTTCGTGCTCTTCGGCGTCATGGCCCAGGTGCCCATCGCCGAGATGTTCATCGCCGGCATCCTGCCGGGGCTGCTGCTGGGCTTTACCTTCTTCCTGGCCATCGCCGTGGTGGGGCTGGTCAAGCAGTACCCCAAGGGGGAGTGGCCCACCCGGGCCGAGGCGAAGACGGCGCTGACGATGGGGCTGCCGGCGCTGGCCATTCCGCTGATCATCATCGGCGGCATCCTGCTGGGGCTGGCCACGCCCACGGAGTCCGCGGCCCTGGCGTCGCTCGCCGCCCTGCTGCTGGGGCGCTTCCTCTACGGCGACCTGCGCTTCGCCATGCTGCCGACGGTGCTCAAGCGCACCGCGGTGAACGCCGGGCTCGTGATCATGCTGATCGCCGCCGCCGGCGTCTTCGGCTGGGTGATCGTCTACGAGCGGCTGCCGCAGATGGCCGCGGCCTGGATCGCCGCCATGACCACCGACCCCTTCCTCTTCCTGCTGCTGATGATCGCAGTGCTGCTGGTGGTGGGGATGATCATCGACGGCATCGCCGCCTTGATCCTCGTGGTGCCGATCCTGCTGCCCATCGCCACCCAGCAGTTCGGCATCAGCCCCTATCAGTTCGGCGTGGTGGTCTGCCTGACCCTGGTGTTGGGGCTGCTCACCCCGCCGGTGGGGGCGGGGCTCTATATCGCCTCCTCCATGACCGGCGCCTCGCCCATGCGCATCTTCCGCTCGCTGCTGCCCTTCCTGCTGGCGAGCCTCGCCACCCTGGTACTGCTGGCCTGGCAGCCCTGGCTCACCACCGCCCTGATCGGCCGCTAAGCTCCCCTCGGGGTCAGACCCTGAGGCCTCCCCACGAATAACATAGGGAAATCAGAATATTAGGGTTGAAAAAAGTCTGCATGGGCAGGCATGTTGTTAATCGCCAAACCAACAATATGCCGAGGAGCCCATGCAGACATCCCGATTCTTGCACAAGATTCTGATGACTTCAGCCTCCCTGCTGCATGCCACACGCTTCAATGCCCTGGCCACCTGCGTCGAGGCATTATTGATGGGGCAACGGCTGTCCCTGACGGCAATCGGCCGTCAGCTCCCGCGCCAGGCGAAGCCCAAGCACGCGATCAAGTGTGTCGATCGTTTGTTGGGCAACCCTCACTTGCAACGTGAGCGGCGATGGCTCTATGCGGACGTCGCTCGCCAGCTGGTAGGCACTCAGCGATATCCGGTGATCCTAGTCGATTGGTCACCGATCGACGACCGCGGGCAGCATTTTTTGCTGCGTGCCGCGATCCCCTTCGGGAAGCGATCGTTTCCGATCTATGAACGTGTGCACCACAAGGACGCCTGCCCCCGTTGTCAGAAAGCACTCCTCGCTGACCTGGCGTGGATGTTGCCGCCGCAGACCACGCCGATTCTGGTCACCGATGCCGGCTTCAAGACGCCCTGGTTACGGGCTGTCGAGGCGTATGGTTGGTACTACGTCGGCCGGGTGCGTGGGGCAACTCAACTGAGGCACGACGGTGAATCCGACTGGCGCCGCCTGGAATCACTGTTTCCGCTGGCGACACGCGAACCAGCAGCGCGCGGTTCCGTCACACTGGCCAAGACACGGTCACTGGCGACCCACCTGTACCTGTACCGCGCCCCCTACCGAGGGCGCAAAGACCGCAACAAGAACGGCAGGGCGTCACGCGCCGCTCGAAGCCGCAAGGTGGCCAAGGGGCATCGAGAACCCTGGGTGCTGGTCAGTAATCTGACACCCCGCCACCATACCGCCGCCAAGGTCGTACAGCTCTACAGCAGGCGCATGGAAATCGAGGAAGGGTTTCGGGATATCAAGAGTGAGCGCTTCGGATTTGCCTTCAACTTGCATGGCACCCGATGCGCACGCCGCATCGAGATCCTGCTGCTCATCGCCATGCTGGCTAGCTTTCGACTCCTGGCTAGCGGCTTATCCCTCGATCAAGCGGGGAAGGCGCCGGCCTATCAGAGCAACACGCGCCGATCACGGCGTAGCCTCTCGCTGTGGCGGCTTGGCTGCGAAGCCATTCTGGCCCGCTATCCAGCGGGCCGAATGGACAGGCTCCTCCGGCTGATGCGACAAGAAGCCGAACGGGCGGTCACCGTATGATTCGTGGGGAGGCCTCAGGGTCTGACCCGAATGGTACTTACTTAAGCTTTTTCGGATGACCGTGTTGGCGAATCTGTTCACGTGCTTCGTGGCGGGGCATTTGCAATAACCGGTGGGGTCGAGGTCGCCGCTTGATGGCTCTTGGCTCCAACCGATCCGGTCGTTGACCCACCCGAATCGTCGTCATCTGCTGCATCACACGCTGGTACTCTGCCTCTGTTAGAGGCGAACATGGCGCTATCTGCCTAAAAAGCTGCACACTGTGCTTGAAACTGACCTGGTGTGGCAAGCAGTCCGCCCACTTGCTGGAGACGGCCATCACCCGACGGACCAGGTTGTACGCCAGCAGATACACCCAGACTTCCTTCTCCACCATGGCGGGCGTCTTGCAGCGCAACACCTCCATCCCCAGCGTCGTCTTGATGTCGCGGAAACTCAGCTCGATCTGCCAGCGACCCTTGTAGAGGGCTTGCAGTTGCTGTCGGGGGGCGTGCTTCGCCGAGCATAGCGTCGTGATGAGGATCGTACCGCCTACCGCCAGCTCCCGCACTGGCAGGCTTTCAGGCAAGGCATTAAAAGCCTCCTGGCTCATCCACGCGTGGCGCGCCTTGGGCTTCTGCCAGGTCGCTATATGATCCTTCTTCCCCAGTGGCGTGCCGGCCTGAAAGTCGGTCTTCCGGGCGAAATGCTGGCGCATCACGACATCGACGCCGCGAGATGCCAGTTCCGCGATGAGGGCATAGGCGGGGAAGTAGCGGTCGGCGATGACAATGTCGCCTGGCTCAAAGGTGTCGAGCATCCCCCGCAGCAACGCATGTTCGCCGGTTCCCTTGCCTTTGACTGGCCCCATGGCGGCGTTGAGCACCGCGCCACTGCTCAGGTCCATGATGGCTACCAGCCGGGCGACCGGGAACCCGAGGCCAGGTGTCTGGCTGGTTTGTTGAGGGAACTGCTGCTGGTTCTCTGGCGTATCCGGCATCGACACGGTCGTCCCGTCAATCAGCTTGATGGGCCGGCCCTGCCACGTCCACCGAGAGGGAACGTCCTTGGCCAGCGAACGACCCAAGTACCGCGCCAGGTCAGCCACCACCGTCCCCGGCAAGCGCTGGCGAGCGCGGCAGTAAGCGCCGGTGCGAACACTCCCGGGACGCTCTCGGTTCAGCATGAGGCGATTGACGGCCTGCTGGCAGGAGCCATCAGCATCCAGCACCTGCGACACAAAGGTTTCCAGGGTGGCCGTCGGCGGGAAGAGTCGGTGCCGGTCAGTGGCCAGCGCCTCATCGAGCCCTGACGAGGCACCGGCCGCATGGAGCTGAGCACGCAGCTCGGTGAGGTCCGGGCGGCGGATACGCTGTGAGACGCGGCGCTGTTGGCATTGGTGAAGCAGATCAGTAGGATAGGTCATGAAAGCAGGCGTTGGATTGGCGGTTTGTGTGTGGTTTTGCGACTTACACAATACCTCATCCCTCGCCTGTTTTCATTTATATCAAGGAGTTACGCTTCCTCTATTCCTTAAGTAAGTGCCATTCGGGTCTGACCCGAATGGCACTTACTTAAGGTGCGCCAGGGAAAGCCTGGTCATCCGGGAAGCAGTGTCAAACAGCTGAAAGGATGAAATGAAACCCAGTGGGTGCAAGTCCCACCCGGCCAAGGCTAGCCACCAGCCGGTAGCGAGTGTTGCGTGGTGTCGGGCAACCGCCGCTGCGAAGCGTACACAGCGAGTGAGCAGGCCGTGTGATAGAGCCCCGAAATTGTGAAACGTGGCTGCCGACATTGTCTTAAGAATGGAAGGCAAAACGTCTCCGCCTTATGGCTTGGCGGATGCGGGCCGCCGGGGTCGAAGAGCAGGGCATGTTCATATAGGGGTTTCCCAGGAACCTGGGAGGCCCGTCCTTCTCCTCCGAAAACCAGGACGACAGGCATGGGGCTGCCTGCCGAGAAAGCTCCCGGTCCGGTGCTGTCGTGCCTGACGGTACCGGAAGCAAACAGCAGGCACTCAGGGGGTACGGCCAGGCGACGACAAGGAGCCAGCCGGATGGAGGGGCGGGAGTCGGAGTCGCTCATAGTACCCGGGAAGGTGGGGAACCGACTCGACGGGACCCACTGGAGGGAAGGGGCGGCCAATCATCAGAACTGCACGAGGGCAACATGACAGGTGCACAGGAACCTGAGGTCATGTCCACGAAACAAGTGCGGATAGCAGCACTGGCAGAGTGCTTCCCGCAGCGTGCCTTCACGTCACTGGCGCATCATATCGATGCCCAGTGGCTGAAGACGGCCTACCTGATGACGCGCCGTGATGGCGCCGTCGGGATTGATGGCCAGACGGCGGACGACTTCGCGCGCGACTTCGAGGCCAATATCCAGCGGTTGCTGGAAGCGGCCAAGAGTGGTTGCTACCGGGCGCCGCCAGTGCGGCGTGTCCATATCCCCAAGGGAGATGGGCGCACCACACGGCCGATCGGCATCCCCACCTTCGAAGACAAGGTCCTGCAGCGTGCTGTAGTGGCCCTGCTGGAGCCGCTCTACGAGTACGACTTTCTGGACGGCTCGTACGGCTTCCGGCCGGGACGCTCGGCGCACCAGGCGATCGAGACGGTGAGGGAGAGCTTGATGTCGATGGGAGGTGGCTGGGTCATTGACCTGGACATCCAAGCCTTCTTCGACACGATCGACCATCGGCACCTGCGTGAGTTTCTGCAGCAACGAGTGAAGGACGGTGTCGTCCTCCGCCTGATCGGTAAGTGGCTCAAGGCCGGAGTCCTGGAGGCCGGGCAGTGGCAGAAAGGTGAGGTAGGAAGCCCGCAAGGGGGTGTGATATCCCCCTTACTGGCGAATATCTACCTGCACTATGTGCTGGACGAGTGGTTTGAGAAAGACGTCAAGCCACGCCTGCGTGGACGCGCGTTCGAGGTAAGGTTTGCCGACGACGCCGTGCTCGCCTTCAGCAACGAAGCCGAAGCCCGCAAGGTGCTGGAGGTACTGCCCAGGCGTTTTGCACGCTTCGGCCTTACCCTGCACCCCGCCAAGACCCGACTGGTACGGTTTCAGCCACACGGTGGACAGCGCGCCGAGACCTTCGACTTCCTGGGCTTCACCCACTACTGGGGGAAGTCCCGGCGCGGTTACTGGGTTATCAAGCAGAAGACGGCCAAGGATCGACTCAAGCGAGCCTTGAGGCACCTGTCGGTCTGGTGCCGGGCGAATCGGCACCAGCCCCTTCTGATCCAGCATCGCCACCTATGTCGGAAGGTCAAGGGGCACTTTGCCTACTATGGCATCACAGGCAATTATGAAGCGCTGAAAGCGCTTGTGGATCAGGCCCGACGGATCTGGGTCAAATGGCTGAGACGTCGCTCTCAACGGGGAGGCTTCTCGTGGGATAAAGCCAACCTGCTGCTCAAGCGCCTGCCGTTACCCAAGGCAAGGATTGTGCACCAACGAACCCTTCAGCGAAGCTGGTGATTGAAGAGCCGGATGCGTTAATCGCGCACGTCCGGCTCTGTGGGGGGCCGGGTCGAGTAATCGCCCGGTCTACCCGACCTTTTTCGGATGACCATGCTGGCGGATTTGCTCTCGGGCTATTGGCCGCGGCGTCTTCAACAGCGGGTGGGGTGATGGTCGTCGTTTTAGCGCTCTAGGCTCCACCCGCCCCGGCCGCTGCCCCACACGAAGCGTCGTGATCTGTTTCATGAGGCAAGCGCGCTCATGATCGTGAAGCGGCGAACGTGCCGCGATCTGCCGCACCATCTGCACCGTATGCTTGAAGCTGAGGTGCTGAGGCAAGCAGTCTGCCCAGTCACTGGCTTCCACCATCACACGGCGGATCAGGTTGTAGGCCAACAGATACACCCACACCTCCTTTTCCACCATGGCGGGCGTCTTGCAGCGTAGCCGGTCCATGCCCAGGGTCGTCTTGATGTCCCGCAGGCGCAGCTCCACCTGCCAACGCATCTGATAGAGTTCCTGGATTTGCTGACGGGGCACCGCTCTGTCGGTGCATGTCGTGATCAGAACCATACCGCCAACCGCCAGCTCCCTCATCGACAGCGTCGTCGGCAAGGCGTTGAACGCCGCTTGGCTCATCCAGTCACGGCGATTCTTGGGTTTCTCCCACGTCGCAATGTGATCCTTGTGCCCCAGCGGGTCGCCGGCCTGAAAATCCGTCTCGCGTCGGAAGTGCTGGCGCATCACCACATCGACACCGCGGGCAGCCAGTTCTGCGACCAGGGCATAGGACGGGTAATAGCGATCCGCAATGACGATGTCTCCAGCCTCAAAGGTGTCGAGCATCTCCCGCAGCAGAGCATGCTCGCCCGTCCCCTTGCCCTTCAAGGGACCCATGGCGGCATTGAGTACCGCACCGCTGTTCATGTCCATGATGACCACCAGGCGCGCCATCGGAAAGCCCAGGCCGGGCTTCTGACTACCTGGCTGGGGGAAGCGTTGCTGGTTCTCGGGCGTATCCGGCATCGACACGGTGGTGCCGTCAATCAGCTTGATGGGCCGGCCTTGCCAGGTTCTGGCTGCGGGCATACTTGCTGCCAGGGTATGGCCAAGATGACGTGTCAGGTCGGCGATGACATCGCCTGGCAGTCGCTGCCGGGCCCGGCAGTAGGCGCCCGTACGAGGGCTTGCCGTGGCCTGCTGGTGATGTGTCCAGGTCAGGAGATGGCGGTTGACGGCTTGCTGGCAAGAGCCGTCGGCTCCCAGGACTTGCGCGATGAATGTCTCCAGCGTGACCATGGGCGGAAAGAGCCGATGGCGACAAGCCGGCAGCGCTTGATCCAGGCCGGAAGCTGCGAAAGTCGCGTGGAGTTGAGCGTATAGCTCGGTGTGACCCGGGCGGTTGGCATGATGCGCGACGCGCCGCTGTTGGCATTGGTGAAGCAGATCAGTAGGATAGGTCATGAGAGCAGGCGTTGGATTGGCGGGTTGTGTGTGGTTTCGCGACTTACACAATACCTCATCCGACGCCTGTTTTCATTTATATCAAGGGGTTACGCCTCTTTTAGCCCTTAAGTAAGTGCCATTCGGGTCTGACCCCGAAGGAGGCCTCGGAGGCTGCAACGACAACGGGCCCCATGAGGGGCCCGTTGCGTTCGGCTGGCTGGCGGTCTACACCAGCTCGCGCTGTTCTTCTTTCGCCTTGCGGCGGTCGCGCAGCACGGCGCGGATGATCAGCGCCAGCACGCCCAGGGTGAGGGCGGGCCAGATCAGGACGTAGAAACCATAGAGGGCGGTCATGTTCGTTCTCCCTTGTCATGCCTTGTGGAGCATGGTGCGCTGCCGCAGTACGGCAGCGCCTGTGTGAGTGAGGGGCAACGCTCGCAATCAGCGCTGGCCCGCCAGGCGGGTGGCGGCGGGGAGGGCGTCGTCGTCGGCAGCGCCGGGGGCTTCCTCGTGGCTGTCATAGTCGCCGACCCGCTCGCGGATGGTGTCGAAGTCGAAGTCCGGCTGGCGGCTCAGCAGGCTCATCACCACGCAGACCACGGTGCTGGCGCCATAGGCGGTCAGCGAGGCCAGCAGCACGGTGTAGTCGTGCAGGAAGCCGGTGGCGAAGACCAGCATGGCGACCAGGGCCAGCACGCCGGCGATGAAGCCCGCGGTGCGACCCAGGAAGCCGAACACCATCAGGCCGATGATGACGCCGCCGCCCACGCTTGCCAGCAGCTCGAAGAAGAGGCCGCTGCCGCCGTCCAGGGAGACCAGCTCGAAGCGCGCCACGCAGAAGAGCACCATGGCCACCAGCACCGAGGTGGTGAAGGCCTGGTTGGTGACCCGGTTCCAGAAGCAGCTGGCGATCACCGGGAAGACGATGGCGCCCCAGAGCGCGCCCACGAAGACCAGCATCACCAGGATATCGAGTGCGAAGCTGGCGAAGACCACGCCCACCATGGTGGCGATGATCATGGTCAGGCGGCCCACCAGCAGCATGCGCTTGGGGTCGGCCTTGCCGCGGGCGATGTTCTTGCCGTAGACGTCGGCCATCATGATCGCCGACAGCGCCGAGAGGTCGGAGTCGGCGGTGGAGGAGAGCGAGCCGATCACCAGGATGAAGAAGAGCGCGATGAACAGCGGCGGCAGGTAGCCGGAGACCATCTGCGGGATCAGGTTGTTCATGTCGCCGTTGAGCGGCTCCATGCCGGTGGTCAGGGCCATCAGGCCGATCATGCCCAGGCCGATGACGATGGCGCCGTAGCCCACGGTGGCGGTGAGGAAGGTGGGCTTGATGTGGTCCTCGTTCACCGCGAAGAGGCGCTGGGAGATGGTCTGGTTGCCGATGGCGTAGGCCAGCACGGCGACGAAGAAGGGCGCGCCCTGGTTGAGGATGGCGTCCATGGAGAAGAAGCTGGCCTGCTCCGGCGTCAGGGTGTCGAGGCCGGCCACCAGCTCGGTGGGGCCGCCCATGGCGAAGAACACCGCGGGAATGATCACGATGGCAATGGCCATGAGCGCCACCAGCTGGGCGAAGTCGGTGAGCACCGAGGCGCGAAAGCCCGACCAGAGGGTATAGAGCAGCACGCCGACGCCGGCGATGATCACCCCGGCCTGGAAGGAGAGCGGCGAGAGCACCGAGACCAGCGCACCCGCGGCGGTGAAGTTGACCATCAGGCTGATCACGCTGCCCAGCACGTTGGAGAGCGCCAGGATCAGCTGGCTGGAGGAGCCGTGGCGGGCGTGGATCAGCTCACCCAGGGTGTGGGCGTTGGGGGCGAGCTTGCGGAAGCGCCGGCCGAAGGGGTAGATGAAGAGGATCATCAGCGCGCCCCAGAGGCCGTAGTGGATGGGGCCCGAGACGCCGTAGGTGTAGCCGGAGGTGGCCGCGGCGTAGAAGGAGGCCGCCCAGATCCAGGTGGCGGTCATGCTGGCCGCGCCGATGCCGAAGCCGACGCGGTGGTTGGAGACCATGAAGGCGTCGGCGTCCTCGTTCTTCTTGCGGATGCCGAGTGTCATCAGGTAGGTGCCGCCGTAGAAGGCGAGCAGCAGCAGAAGGACCGTCAGGGTCGAGAATTGATAGAGCTCGTTGTTCAAGAGCATTCCCTCGGTAGGTGGAACGGAGGCGTCCCGGGCACGCCGGGCGAGCCGGAGTGCCGAACGCAGTGACGATGCTGGGGGAGCCAGGGGCCGTGACGGCGCGAGCGGTCGGTCCGCGAGCGGGCAGGCAGGCAGCAGAGTGCCGCCGGCGCATGGGCGCAGCGTCAGGGGATGGCAACCGAACACGGCAGAGCCTGCCGTGGAGGCATTACCCCGCTAAGGGGAGGTCGGGCGGCGGGCGGCGCGGCATGCACCGGCCCTCATCGGCGTAGTGGCGCGACATGGATTCCTTCTCTCTCGATGGCGTCGACGACGGTCAGTCGAAGGGTACGGCGATCCAGTCTGCGGTGAGGCAAGACCAGGGTGGCCGGGCGCTGGGGCCGCGGCACGTCAGGGATCGGTTTTTTGTCGATATTGTCCTGATCCGGGGGACATTACCCTACTCACCCGAAAAGCGAATGTCCAATCTCCTCCGAAAGCGTGGGGAATTGCGTGCACTTTCGCCGAATCCACCCGGTTGCTGTGCCTGGCCGAGCGGATCCGCGAGGCCCTGGCGCCGGTGACAGCGGACTGAGCCCGCTATGGGGGCGATAGGTCGAAAGGGAGAATTCCGAGCGTTATACTCGGGTATTCACGCCCCCGCCGCCTATCGGAGCCGCCATGTTTCCCGAGTTCACCCTGCGCTATGCCCGCCTTCCCGAGCGCTTCTTCGAGCGCTTCGACCCCGTGTCGGTGCCCGCGCCGCGCCTGGTGGCCTTCAACCGCCCCCTGGCCGAGGCGCTGGGCTTCGACCTCGACGCCTTCGACGAGGCGCGCGCCGCCGAGTGGTTCTCCGGCAACGCCCTGCCGGAAGGCGCCGAGCCCGTGGCCCAGGCCTACGCCGGCCACCAGTTCGGCCACTTCAACCCGCGCCTGGGCGACGGCCGGGCGGTGCTGCTGGGCGAGGTGGTCGACCGCGACGGGCGGCTGCGCGACATCCAGCTCAAGGGCGCCGGCATGACCCCCTTCTCCCGGGGCGCCGACGGCCGCTCGCCGCTGGGCCCGGTGCTGCGAGAGTACCTGGTGAGCGAGGCGATGCACCGCCTGGGCGTGCCCACCACCCGGGCGCTGGCCGCGGTGACCACCGGCGAGCGGGTCTTCCGCCGGGTGCCGGAGCCCGGCGGGGTGCTGACCCGCGTCGCCGCGAGCCACCTGCGGGTGGGCACCTTCCAGTACTTCGCCGCCCGGGACGATGTGGAGGCGGTGCGGACCCTCGCCGACCTGGCCATCGAGCGTCACTATCCAGAGCTCCAGGGCCTGGAGGAGGGCGAGCGCTACCTGGCGCTGCTGGAGGCGGTGGCCGGGCGCCAGGCGGCGCTGGTGGCGAAATGGATGGGGCTCGGCTTCATCCACGGGGTGATGAACACCGACAACTGCGCCGTCTCCGGGGAGACCATCGACTACGGCCCCTGCGCCTTCATGGAGGCCTACTCGCCGACCACGGTGTTCAGCTCCATCGACGAGCAGGGGCGCTATGCCTACCGCAACCAGCCCTGGCTCGCCCAGTGGAACCTGGCGCGCTTCGCCGAGACCCTGCTGCCCCTGCTCGACGCGGATCAGGAGCGGGCCATCGAGCGGGCCACGGCGGTGATCGAGGCCTTCGTGCCGTGCCATGAGGCCGAGCGGCTGGCGCTGTTTCGTGCCAAGCTGGGGCTGGTGCAGGAGGAGGAGGGCGACCGCGAGCTGGCCGAGACGCTGCTCGAGGCGATGGAGGCCGGCCGGGCGGACTTCACCCTGGCGTTCCGCCGCCTGAGCGAGGCGGTGGAGGAGGACGCCCCCGCCCTGCTCGAGCGCTTCGAGAGCGACGGGGCGCTGCGCGCCTGGCTGCCGCGCTGGCGGGAGCGCCTGGCCCGGGAGGCGGCCGGTGCCGGCGAGATCGCCGCACGCATGAACGCCGTCAATCCGCTCTATATCCCCCGCAACCACCAGGTGGAGCGGATGATCGCCGCCGCCGCCGAGCAGGATGACTTCGGCCCCTTCGAGGCCCTGCGCGAGGTGCTGGCCGACCCCTTCACCGAGCAGCCCGGCCGGGAGGCGTACGCCGAGCCGGCGCCGGCCACCGAGAAGGTCTTCAGGACATTCTGCGGCACCTGATCGCTGCTGCCTTCAGGCACAAGAAAGGCGCCCGGGTTTCCCCGGGCGCCTCTGTATCGGTGAGCCGATATGAGCCGGGCGGGCGCCCGGCTCAGGCCCTGATCACTTCTGGAACTGCTCCAGATCGAAGCGGTCGGCGTTCATCACCTTGGTCCAGGCCTTGATGAAGTCCTTCACGAACTTCTCCTGGTTGTCATCCTGGGCGTAGACCTCGGCGTAGCTGCGCAGGATGGAGTTGGAGCCGAACACCAGGTCGATGCGGCTGGCGGTCCACTTCACCTGATCGCTCTTGCGATCGCGGATCTCGTAGGTACCGTTGCCCGCGGACTTCCAGGTGTAGGCCATGTCGGTCAGGTTGACGAAGAAGTCGTTGGTCAGCTGGCCTTCACGGTCGGTGAAGACGCCATGCCTGGTGCCACCGTGGTTGGTGCCCAGCATGCGCATGCCGCCGACCAGCACGGTCATCTCCGGCGCGGTCAGGCCCATCAGCTGGGCGCGGTCGAGCATCAGCTCCTCCGGCTTGACCACATAGTCCTTCTTCTGCCAGTTGCGGAAGCCGTCGGCCACAGGCTCCAGCGGCTCGAAGGACTCGACGTCGGTCATCTCGGCGGTGGCGTCGCCGCGGCCCGGGATGAAGGGCACCAGCACATCGTGGCCGGCGGCCCTGGCGGCCTGCTCGATGCCCACGCTGCCGCCCAGCACGATCAGGTCGGCCACGCTGGCGCCGGTCTCGGCGGAGAGCTGCTCGTAGACCTTGAGCACCTTGGCCAGGCGCTGGGGCTCGTTGCCCTCCCAGTCCTTCTGGGGTGCCAGGCGGATGCGGGCACCGTTGGCGCCACCGCGCATGTCGGAGCCGCGGAAGGTGCGGGCGCTGTCCCAGGCGGTGGCGACCAGCTCACCGATGGAGAGGCCGCTCTCGGCGATCTTCTGCTTGGCGGCCTCGACGCAGTAGTCGGTGCTGCCGGCGGGGACCGGGTCCTGCCAGATCAGGTCTTCCTGGGGCGCCTCGGGGCCGATATAGCGGCTCTTCGGGCCCAGGTCGCGGTGGGTCAGCTTGAACCAGGCGCGGGCGAAGCAGTCCTTGAAGTACTCGGGATCCGCCATGAACTTCTCGCAGATGGCGCGGTACTTCGGATCCATCTTCATCGCCATGTCGGCGTCGGTCATGATCGGGTTGTGACGCTTGGAGGGGTCGGTGGCGTCGAGGGGCTTGTCTTCCTCCTTCATGTCCACCGGTTCCCACTGCCAGGCGCCGGCGGGGCTCTTCTTCAGCTCCCACTCGTAGCCGAACAGCAGGTCGAAGTAGCCCATGTCGAACTTGGTCGGATGGGTGGTCCAGGCGCCCTCGATGCCAGAGGTGACGGCGTTGGCGGCCTTGCCCTGCATATTGGGGTTGTGCCAGCCGAAGCCCTGCTCGGTCACGTCGGCCGCCTCGGGCTCCGGGCCCAGAGCATCGGCATCACCGTTGCCGTGACACTTGCCCACGGTGTGGCCACCGGCGGTCAGCGCCGCGGTCTCCTCGTCGTCCATCGCCATGCGGGCGAAGGTCTCGCGGACCTGTTCACCGGTCTTGATGGGGTCGGGCTGGCCGTTGACGCCCTCCGGGTTCACATAGATGAGACCCATCTGGACGGCGGCCAGGGGGTTCTCCATGGTATCCGGCTTCTCGACGTTGCCGTAGCGCTCGTCGGAGGGTGCCAGCCACTCCTTTTCCGCCCCCCAGTAGATGTCCTTCTCGGGGTGCCAGATGTCCTCGCGGCCGAAGGAGAAGCCGAAGGAGGGCAGGCCCATGTTCTCGTAGGCCACGGTGCCGGCCAGGATGATCAGGTCGGCCCAGCTGACCTTGTTGCCGTACTTCTTCTTGATCGGCCACAGCAGGCGGCGCGCCTTGTCCAGGCTGACGTTATCCGGCCAGGAGTTGATGGGAGCGAAGCGCTGGTTGCCGGTGCCGCCGCCGCCGCGGCCGTCGGCGATGCGGTAGGTGCCCGCCGCGTGCCAGGACATGCGGATGAAGAGGCCGCCGTAGTGACCCCAGTCCGCCGGCCACCACTCCTGGCTGTCGGTCATCAGGGCGTGCATGTCCTTCTTCAGCGCCTCGAAGTCGAGCTTCTTGACCTCTTCACGATAGTTGAAGTCCTCGCCCATCGGGTCGGTCTTGCGATCGTGCTGGTGCAGGATGTCCAGGTTCAGCGCTTCCGGCCACCAATCCATGTTCGAATGGCCTGCAGCGGTGTTGCCGCCGTGCATGACCGGGCACTTGCCAGTGTTCTGCTGATCACCCATATCGCTCTCCATCTTGGCTGCGTTGAGCTTCGTTTCGGGAATAGCCATCCTTATATAGACGATGACTTCCCGGGGGGACAATGAGCCATATCAACCATCGCCAACCTTGCGGGCGCGACGGCCGCTGCTCCTGTCCGGATCACCCCTAACCTACTCCTCCGAGATCCATTAGCACAATGCGGCAATGTCGACCGCTGCGATAGCCAATCTCAATCGGCAGGCGGTGGTGGAGCTGCTACGCCTGACGCGGCCCGTCAGGCCTCGGGAAAGTAAACCTCTTGCGGCGAATGTTGTAACATGCCCTCGAATTGTGACATTGGTTGTCATTCGGGGCAGCGCCGGGGGAAGGTTGCGAAAAGGGCTGGTGCCATGGAATTTCTGGCGGGCACTGCAGACGCTGCAGGGCCGTCTTCTTGCAGGGCTGGTGGTGACCTGGCTGGTCATCATCGCCCTGCTGCTGGGCGTGGCCTGGGGCATGGGCCAGACCCTGGCCCGCGACGCCAACCATTCGCACCTGGGCTACCAGGCCGAGATGCTCGGCCGGGGCTTGCAGGACCGCCTCCACCAGCGCTTCATGGCGCTCTCGCACCTGGCCGGCCAGCTGGCCGACGGGAGCGGTGAAGACGTCGCCGCTCTGCTTCGGCAGAACCGCAGCCTGCTGGCCCACTTCGAGGGCGTCATGGTGAGCGACGCCGAGGGTCGCGTGGTCGCCGACCTTCCCGAGCTGCCGGGCCGTGTGGGGCTCGAGACCACCCATACCGAATACTTCCAGATGCTGCGCCACTCGCCTTGGCCCTACGTGAGCCGGCCCTTCGTCGGGCGCGCCAGCGGGGAGCCTCTGGTGCTGATGCTGGTGCCCCGCTTCACGGACGATGGCGCATTCGCCGGGGTGGTGGGGGGCATGCTCAACCTGGCCCATGGCCAGTTTTTCCGCAGCATCGCCTCGCTCTCCTTCGAGCACCAGGGGCACGTCGCGATCTTTACCGCCGAGGGAGAGCCCCTGTTCGTCCCGGGCGCCCTCAACGGCGCTGTCGATGCTCTGGCGCGGCTCGACCCGCCGGACTTCCAGTTGGCGCTGGATGGCTGGCAGGGGGAAACCCGCCACGAGCTCCAGGGCGATACCCTGCTGGTGGCCTACCGCCAGGTGTGGGACGCCGACTGGGTGGTGGCCATGATGATGCCGCGTCGCTCGGTGCTGGCACCGCTGCAGGCCTTTTTGCAACAGCTGTGGTGGACCTGGCTGGTGGCGGCCCTGCTGCTGCTGGCGCTGACCCGCTGGTGGGTGGGGCGTCAGCTCTCGCCGCTGCATCGCCTGGAGGCGCAGATCGGCGAGGTGGGCGCAGGGCGGCGCCAGCGCCTGGTGCTCTCCACCGACCTGCAGGAGCTGCGCCAGGTCTCGGCGACCTTCAACCGCCTCGAACGCGAGCGCAGCGAGGCGCTGCATCGGCTGCGCGACCGCGAGGCCTTCCTGAACGCCGTACTGGGATCGACGCCGACCGGCATGTTCGTGGCCAGTCTTGATGGCGAGATCAACTACCTCAACCCCGCTCTGGTGGCCATGCTGGGGCTCGCGCCGGACACCACCACGGCGGCCGTGCTGGAGCGCATCCATGAGGATGACCGCGAGGGGGCCCTGGACCTCTGGCAGCATGCCCTGACCCGGCGGGAAGACTTCCTGCGGCAGCTGCGCATGCATGACGCCCGCGGCGAGCTGCTGTGGCTGGAGGTGCACGCCAGCCCGGTAGCGGGCGGCGAGGCGCCGCTCGGCATCGTCGGGATGGTCAAGGACATCACCGAGCGCCGCCACGAGGAGGCCCTGCGGCGCTGGGAGGCGGAGCACGACCCGCTGACTGGCCTGCTCAACCGCCGCGGCTTCGAGCGTCGCCTCGAGGAGGCGCTGGCCGACTTCACCAAGACCGGCACGCCCGCAGCCCTGATGCTCTTTGACCTGGACCACTTCAAACCGATCAACGACGACGGCGGCCACGCTCTCGGTGATGAGCTGCTGCGGCGCGTGGCCCAGGTGGTGGCCTGGGAAGTGCGGCGCAGCGACCACCTGGCCCGCCAGGGGGGCGACGAGTTTGGCCTTTTGCTGCCGAGCTGCACCCTGAGCCAGGCCGGGACTATCGCCGAAACGGTCAGGGCCGTGGTGAGCCAGGTGAGTGTCAGCCACGAGGGCCGCGAGTACTTCGTGACCGCCAGTATCGGCTTGACCGTCTTCCAGGAGGGCGATGATGCCATCGAGACGGTACTGGCCCGGGCAGACGCCGCCAGCTACGCCTCCAAGCGTCAGGGCCGTAACACCGTGAGTGTGAACGCTGACGCGGCCATCAGTGGGTAGCCTGGCCCGGACCTGAGTGTCTTTCAGGGCACCGTAGGCGGGATCACCAACGCTTTCTGCTCCCCCATCAGGAAGGGGCGATTGGCCTCCAGCGCCTCGCGCAGAAAGTCCCACAGCAGGCGCACCCGGGCCAGCTGGCGCTGCTCCTGGCGGGCGGTGATCCAGAACTGGCGCACGATCTCCACCTCATCATCCAGCACGCTGGTCAGGGTGGTGTCCGTCTCGGCCATGAAGCAGGGCAGTACGGCGAGTCCGGTGCCGTGGCGGGCGGCCACGTGCTGGGTGGTGACGCTGGTGCTGCGCAGGGGGAAGTGGGGCGGCGGGTCCACCACCGCCGGGTCGAGCAGCGGCGCCAGGTAGCCGAGCTGCTCGCTGAAGATGAGGTCATCCACATAGCCGATCAGCCGGTGCCGGCTAAGCTCCGCGAGCCGCTGCGGCGTGCCGTGACGCTCGAGGTACCCCTCGCTGCCGTAGAGGCGCAGCCGGTAGTCGCAGAGCCGCGAGATCACAAGCCCCGGGCTGACCGGGCGCTCCACGGTGATGGCGAGATCCGCCTCGTGGCGGCTCAGGTTGACCACCCGGGGCAGGGCGAGCAGGTCCAGGGTGACTCCCGGATGGCGCTCGCAGAAGGCCGAGAGCAGGGGGGCGATCACCCAGGTACCCAGGCCCTCGGTGACCCCCAGGCGGATCTGGCCGCTGATCTGGTGGTTCTTGTCGGTGAGGCTCTCTCCGGCCTCGAAGGCGTGGCGGGCCATCTCCTCGGCATGGGCGAGCAGCTGCTGCCCCGCCTCGGTGAGGTGGTAGCCGTGGGTGCTGCGCTCGAAGAGCTGGGCGTTGAGCTTCTGCTCGAAGCGCCGGGTGCGCCGGGAGAGGGTGGAGTGGTCCAGCCCCAGGCGGCGGGCGGCGTCGGTGAGCCGCTGGCTGCGGGCCACCTCGAGAAAGATCTGGATGTCCTGCCAGTCGAGCTGCATGGGGATTCCTGGATAGGTATGGTTGTGCATCAGCGCACAAGCAATGTGCCCGAGTGCCTATTGTGGCGCCATCCGACCTCTGGATAGACTCGTCCTCATCAGCTTTCGTGTTTTTATACACATAAAGTCTAATGCCAGGGCGGTCCACGTCGGCGCAGCATGTCGACTCGGCAGACGGTAACAACAACAAGGCGGCCCCCCGGGCGGCGACACTACAGGTAAAGGAGAAGCGCTCCATGTCAGTCCGCGAAATTCCCATGTTCATCGATGGCCAGCCGGTCCAGTCCCAGAGCCAGGAGTGGCGCGACGTGGTCAACCCCGCCACCCAGGAGGTGGTCGCCCGGGTGCCCTTCTGCACCGCGGAGGAGGTGGACCGCGCCGTGGCCAGCGCCAAGGAGGCGTTCAAGGAGTGGCGCAAGGTGCCGCTGGGCAAGCGCATGCGCATCATGCTCAAGCTCCAGGCGCTGATCCGCGAGCACACCGACGAGCTCGCCGCGCTGATCACCGAGGAGCACGGCAAGACCCTGCCCGACGCCGTAGGCGAGGTGGGCCGCGGCCTGGAGGTGGTGGAGCACGCCTGCTCGATCACCAGCCTGCAGCTGGGCGAGCTGGCCGAGAACGCCGCCAACGAGGTGGACGTTTATACCATGCACCAGCCGCTGGGGGTGGGCGCGGGCATCACCGCCTTCAACTTCCCGATCATGCTGCCCTGCTTCATGTTCCCGCTGGCCATCGCCACCGGCAACACCTTCGTGCTCAAGCCCTCCGAGCAGGACCCCACCTCCACCATGCGCCTGGTCGAGCTGGCCCACGAGGCGGGCATCCCCGCCGGCGTGCTCAACGTGGTCCACGGTGGCCCGGACGTCGCCAACCAGATCGCCGACCATAGCGACATCAAGGCGCTCTCCTTCATCGGCTCCACCCACGTGGGCTCGCTGCTCTACAACCGCGCCGCCGCCGCCGGCAAGCGCATGCAGTCGATGATGGGCGCCAAGAACCACTGCGTGATCATGCCCGACGCTAACCGCAGCCAGGCCATCAACAACCTGCTCGGCTCCGCCTACGGCGCCGCCGGCCAGCGCTGCATGGCCAACTCCGTGGTGGTGCTGGTGGGCGAGGCCCGCGAGTGGCTGGAGGACATCGTCGAGGGCACCAGGACCATGAAGGTGGGCCCCGGCACCCAGACCGACGCCGACCTCGGCCCCCTGGTCTCTCCCCAGGCCAAGGAACGCGTCGAGCGGCTGATCACCGCCGGCGAGAAGGAGGGCGCCAAGCTGCTGGTGGACGGCCGCGGCTATCAGGTCGAGGGCTACCCCGAGGGCAACTTCGTCGGCCCGACCCTGTTCGCCGACGTGACCCCGGAGATGACCATCTACCGCGAGGAGATCTTCGGCCCGGTGCTCTGCGTGGTGAGCGTCGAGACCCTGGACGAGGCGATCGCGTTCATCAACGCCAACCCCAACGGCAACGGCACCTCCATCTTCACCAACTCCGGCTGGGTGGCGCGTCGCTTCGAGACCGACATCGACGTCGGCCAGATCGGCATCAACGTGCCGATCCCGGTGCCGGTCGCCTACTTCAGCTTCACCGGCTCCCGGGCCTCCAAGCTGGGCGACCTGGGCCCCAACGGCAAGCAGGCCATCGCCTTCTGGACCCAGACCAAGACCGTCACCGCCCGCTGGTTCGAGCCCGAGAACGTCTCCAGCGGCATCAACAGCACCATCTCGCTGAGCTGATCACACCCGCTCGGTAACAACGCGGCCCCGCCTCGAGAGAGGCGGGGCCGCGTGCGTTTCGGTCCACGGCTCCCCTGGCTGTCTTTCTGCAGGAGCCCGGGTCCCTTGTGGGAGGCCGGCTCTGCCGGGCGAATGGAGGCCACAGGCCTCCCGTCTCGGTTCATGGCTGCCTTGGCTGTCTTTCTGTAGGAGCCCGGGTCCCCCGGGCGATTGGAGGCCGAAGGACTCCCGGCGGAGACCACCGCTGGACAGGCTGGTCGCCGTACCTTTCGGACCCGGTTCGACACACGCCGTATGGACAGCCTGTTGACGTTGACGTTAACTGATGTTTTCCAATAACAACCACAGTCCAGGAGTCACCATGACCGCGCCCATCAGCCGCTTTCCCATCCCCGAGTCGATCCAGGAGCTGCCCGAGGACATTCGCGACGCCATGCTGGCGGTGCAGGAGAAGGCCGGCTTCATCCCCAACGTCTTCCTGATGCTGGCCCACCGCCCGGCCGAGTTCCGCGCCTTCTTCGCCTACCACGACGCCCTGATGGAGCGGGAGTCCGACACCCTCACTAAGGCGGAGAAGGAGATGATCGTGGTGGCTACCAGCGCCCGCAACCAGTGCCTCTACTGCGTGGTGGCCCACGGCGCCCTGGTGCGCATCTACAGCAAGGACCCGCTGCTGGCCGACCAGGTCGCCATCAACCACCGAGTGGCGAATCTGAGCGAGCGCCACCGGGTGATGCTCGACTTCGCCATGCACTCGGGGCTGGAGGTCGGCGAACTCACCGACCAGTGGCAGACCCGTCTGCTGGAGGTCGGCTTCACCCAGGGCGACATCTGGGACATCGGCGCCATCGCCGCCTTCTTCGGCATGTCCAACCGCCTGGTCACCCTCGCCGGCACCCCGCCCAACGAGGAGTTCTACCTGATGGGTAGGGTGGCGAGGGAGAAGTAGGGGCTCTATCGAGATAAAAATTGCTGATAGCGCAGCTCAAGGGCCTCTTTGCTTGGCTTTTGATCCAAACGCTTGGGGGTGAAGATTTTGTGGCCGTTGAGCTGCTTCATGCTTTCGAGAAGCGGGCCATCTTGTGTCGATAGCAAGTCGTCATTTAGATGGATCCGGTAGTCGGGGTCTATGCCAATCAAATCGGCATCGTAAGCCCGATGGTGAAGACGGCTGAGAGAGATTCCGTTGCTGACTTCGGTGGTGCTCCCTGGATGCGGGTCCGGGATGATATGGGCTGCCTCGAGCAGTTGTGGCACGGGTAGACCGGTCATAGCGCAGCGATTGGAGTATGCCTGCATCACGCGTGCACGGAACTCTGCCTGATGACCCCGCGTTTTGGCTTCACGGATGACGTAGCGTTTTTCTAGTTCATCGACGTCGTAGGTGCCGGTGGTCTCTGCGATACGGCGCACATCGCCGATTCTTTCGCGCATGCTGACATGGCATAGCTCTCTAGCTAGGTCCACGCTATCGATATAGCAGGGCCATAAGGGGAAGTAGCGACCTGGAGCCACGCCCATCAGGTAGATGATGGGGTCTTGCCTTTCATAGCTAATCAGTAGCTGCCGATTTGCCGCCTTGGCTGTTCCTCCCGCCTCAAGCGAGTACCAGAAGCCTCCCTCATCGCTTGCGCCATCGGAATAGATATTGACTCGCCCCTGCTTGGGCACCACGGTCTTGATGCTCAAAATGCCATCCGGCATCTGTCTGGGTTTGAAAATGCCAATGGCCCGGCTGGCGATATAGAACGTCTCTTCACCCATAGGCACAGGTTCAGCAATGGCTTCCCAGGGGACATCATTCGAAAACTGTCGAGTGATGGCCTCAAGGCGCTGAAAGGCTGCTTGTCGAAGACGAGTGTCAAGATTCAGCAAGGCTTGCTCCCCGCTCTATGCCGATAGTATCCGCTCATACTAATCAAGAGGGGTGGCTTTTACATCGTCTCGCCGCGAGAGGGCTCCAACGTCGTGGTCGGGTGGTCAGTGGTGACCCCGTAGCCTCTGGCCGCCAGCCCATGGCCTCGCTATGATGCCTCCGGCCCGTCGCGTTACCGACAGCGGCGGGCCCACACAACTCATTCACTTGTCGCCAGGGGAGTCCCGCCGCATCCGCGGGGGCTGAGAGGGCCAAGCGCCGACCCTGGAACCTGATCCGGTTCATACCGGCGGAGGAAGCGCGACATGCCTTACCTGACGTCTGCCGTGCTCGGCGCGGCGCTTCTGTGCTTTGCTTTCCTGGGCCTGCGGGCCCGCCGGGCCGATGGCCTGCTCGATGACTACGTCACCGCCCGCAACTCCCAGGGCGCCCAGGCCATCGGCCTGTCGTTCCTGGCCTCCAGCATGGGGGCCTGGATCCTCTTCGCGCCGCCGGAGATCGGCGCCTTCGTGGGGCCGGTGGCGCTGGCCGGCTACGCCATCGGCTCGTCGCTGCCCTTTATCGTGCTGGGGCTCTACGGCCCGGCGATCCGTCGCCACCTGCCGCAGGGGCGCAGCATCGGCGAGTTCGCGGAGTCCTGCTACGGCGCCGGGGTGCGGCGCTGGGTCTCCTTCGTCTCGGTGGCCTACATGGCGATCTTCCTGGCCGCCGAGCTCACCGCCATCGGCGCCATCGCCGCGCTGCTCTCCGACGTGCCGCCGGCGCTGGTGATCCTCGGGGTGGCGGTGGTCACCCTGGTCTACACCACCCTGGGCGGGCTGCGGGCGAGCCTCGCCACCGACCGCTGGCAGGCCTGGCTGCTGCTGGCCCTGCTGGTGCTGGTGGGCGGCGTGGCCTGGTGGTGGCTGCCGCCCATGCCGGCCGAAGCCGTGATGCCCTCGATTCCCACGAGCAGCGCGCTCTCGGTGGCGCTCACCCTGGTGATCGCCGTCACCGCGGCCAACCTCTTCCATCAGGGCTACTGGCAGCGGGTGTGGGCCGCCGAGGATGACCGCGCCCTGGCCCGTGGGGCCCTGCTGGGCGGGGCCAGCAGCCTGCTGGTGGTGATGGCCATCGGCGGGCTCGGCATCGTGGCGGCCATGCATGCGCTGCCGCTCGGCGAGCCGCCGATTCCCTTCTTCGCGCTGCTCTCCGCCGCGCCGGCCTGGCTGGCGCTGCCGGCCCTGGTGCTGGCGGTGACCCTGGTGGCCTCCAGCGTCGATACCCTGCAGAACGCCATCGCCTCCATGGCGGTGGCGAGCTCCGGCCTACGCGGTCTCTCGGTGCGGGCGGCGCGCCTGGCCACGGTGGCGCTGATGCTGCCGGTGGTGTGGGTGGCGCTGCAGGGCTTCTCGGTGCTGCGCCTCTTCCTGATCGCCGATCTCCTGTGCGCGGCCATCCTGCTGCCGGTGCTGCTGGGCCTGTGGCGACGCATGTCGCCGCTCGCCGCGGTGGCCGGCGGCGTGGCGGGTCTTCTCGGCGCGATCGTGCCGGGCTGGATCACCCTGGGGAGCCTCTCCGCCGGGGTGCTCGCCGCCACCTTCCCGGAGAGCATTCCGACGCTTCCGCCCTTCCTGGGGGCGCTGCTCGCCTCCACGCTGGTGAGCCTGCTGATCGCCTGGCGGTACCCGGGGGCGAGATTCCAACCGACACTCCAAGGAGATGCCCGATGACGACTCGAGCCGACTGGACCGCCTGGGCGGCGCAGCAGGACGCGCCGCGCCTCACCGACTGGCTGCGCGAGATCAGCGAGCCCGACTGGTCCGCCACCGTGAACCACCCGCTCTTCGACGCCATGGCCGAGGGTCGCCTCGCCGGCACCGACTTCGCCGCCTACATGGTGCAGGACTACGGCTTCGTGGACCCCTTCACCGCGCTGATCGGCTTCGCCATCGGCCGTGCGCCGAGCATGGCCGACCGGGTGGTGCTGGGGCAGTTCATGGGCATGCTGACCAGCGACGAGAACAGCACCTTCCAGCGCACCTTCGAGGCCTTCGCGGTGCCCGCCGCCCAGCGCCAGGCGCCGGACTACCTGCCCGAGACCCGCGCCTTCCAGGCGCTGCTGCGCGAAACCGGAAGCGACGGCGGCTATGCCGAGATCCTCGCCGCCCTGGTGGTCACCGAGTGGATCTATCTCGAGTGGGCGCTGCGCATCACCCGCGTGGAGGGGCTGCACCCCCTGGTGGGGGAGTGGATCGACCTGCACGACAACCCCGCCTTCCAGGAGTTCGTGGCCTGGCTGCGCCGCCGCCTGGACGAGGAGGCCGAGGCGCTCGATGACGCCGCCTTCACCCGCATGGCCGAGTGCTTCCGCGAGACCGTCGCCAGGGAGCGCGCCTTCCACGACGCCGTGATGCCGCGCTGAGCGGGCTGCGCGGGTAGCCGTCGCCATACCCGCCTTGCTTGCGGTGGGCGTTGCTCAGGGGAAGAGGGGAGGCCCCCTCAGTCGAGGAAGAGATCGGCGGATAGCCCGAAGCGCTGGGTTAGGGCCTTGATCTGGCGCACGTTCAGGCGTCGCTTGCCGTTGAGGATCTCCGAGATCACCGATTGGGTGCCGACTTCCGGCAGGCTCGACTGGTCGAGGCTGTGCCACTGCATCAGGTGGCGGAGCATGTCGGCCCCCCTCACCTCAGGTATCGGGCGATGGGCATCGTCATATTCCTCGATGAGGTCACCCATGTGAGAGGCGAGGCTCGCCAGGGGGTGCTCCTCGTCGTCTCCGACCAGCTCCAGCAGCTCATCGAGCGCTGCGACCAGGGCATCGTAGTCGTCTTCCGATTCTGGGGCATTGAGCAGTGGGGCCACGAAGCGCCAGTGGGCGGCCGCCTGTTGGACGATGCTGTTCATGTTCACTCCTTCCAGGTGCCCCTGTCGTATTCGGCATGATCGAGGACGTACTGGATATAGACCTTCCTGAAGCGATAGTGCACCACGGCGATGAGACGAATCTTGTTGCCGCCGATATCGAAGACATGCTGCCGGCCGACCTTGTCGGTGGCGGGAAACAGCGCCTTCATCTCGGCAAAGCTGCCGGGCTCGCTCGACTTCATGAGCCGATACCAGGCATCCAGGGCAGAGGCGGCCTGCGGCCATTTCTGCTTGGCTTCCCAGATGCGCTTCTGGGTGATGACATGCATGGCGGCTGCCCTATCGCATTTTGCTATAAAGTATAGGTTCTGCCTTCGGATACGGCAATGGCGCCCCCGCCGGTTGACCGGCGGGGGCGCTCTCGTGACGGGGTCGTTCCGGTGACTACATGTGGCCGCCCATCATGCCCATCATGCCGACGGCGCCGAACAGCATTCCGCCCACGGCGATGGCCAGGTAGATGAGGATCAGCACGCCGAAGATGGTGAAGTAGGTCTTGAGCTTGCCGAGTGCGAACTTCATGTCCCGGGAGTCGCCGCTCTCGAAGACCCGCCCGGCGGCGCCCGCCGCCTGCATCAGCACCCAGCCCGCCCAGATCGGAATCCAGGCCACGATCAGTCCGACGATGGAGAGGGCGGTGAGGATGCCCGAGAGAATGAGCATAACGCCGGTGAGCTGCATCCAGAACTTGCCGCGGTAGAGCGGCTCGACCATGTCGCGCAGCAGCTCCTGTGAATCGTTGTTCATCTAACGCTCCCTGTTGGTTGACGGCTGGGTTGGGGCGACAGGCGAATCGGTGCGCCGTCGCTGCGATGTGCTGCCTGACACTCTAGCAGCGTCGCCGTCCCCATGCCCCGTCCGGGCAGAGTGGATGGGGCGAGTTTCCCTGCACCGCCATGGCCTCTTGGCATGGTGCGTCGCACCAATTGTCGACATTGTCGCCACTCTGTCCGACATTGTCGGGCTTCCCGGGATCGGTCGAGGTCCCTTGCCTGGTTTTCAAGTATCTGAAAATAAAAGACTCAGTAGGGTTTTTGGCATTCCTGGTGCCTGGCTTGCAACTGCTTGGTGAAAACGTTCATCAAGCAATTCGAGACACCCAGGAGAACACCATGAGCCAAGCCGCCGAAGCCACCGTTTCCGCCACCGTTGCCACCACCGGCTCCGACTATCTGCGCCCCATCGACCGTGACGGCCTGCTGGGCTTCGCCGAGAAGGGCCGCAGCAACCCTGCCACCCGGGGCACCAACAAGGTCCACACCGTCACCGAAGGGCAGTACCGCACCATCAGCCACGTCAGCGGGCACCAGGTGGTGGTGGACGAGCCCCTGCACCTGTTCGGCGAGGATACCGCGCCGGCGCCGGGCGAGATCGTCCTCTCCGGCCTGGGCGGCTGCCTGGCGGTGGGCATCACCGCCGTGGCCACCTGGAAGCAGGTCAAGCTGAGCCGCCTGGAGATCTTCCTGGAGGGGGATATCGGCAACCCCGCCGCCTGGGGAGCCGGCGGCGCCGAGAAGCAGCCTCCCGAGATGGGCTTCCAGGAGATCCGCGTCAAGGTGCTGGTCGAGGGCGACGCCAGCCGCGAGGAGCTCGACGAGATCGTCCGGCACGCCAACTTCTACTCCCCGGTGGCCAACACCATGCGTAACCCCATCCCCTTCAGCATCAGCCTGGCGGACCCGGAATAAGCCGCGCGACCGTACCCCTGAACGCCTGCACGGAGAGATGACCATGATCGAAGCCGCCACTGCCAACGCCGTTCGCACCGCGCCGCCCCCCGCCCCGGGGCTTCCACCCGGCGACGCCTCGAGTGCCGATATCGTGTCGCGGGTCGAGCGGATCGCCGCCGGCCCCCTGGCCGAGATGGCCGGACGCATCGACCGGGGCCACTACCCGCTGGAGATCATGGCGTCCCTGGGGCGCGCCGGGGGCCTGGGGGCCCACCTGGACCGCCGCGGCCAGCGCTTCGACCAGGCCATCGGCGCCATGGCCGAGGTCAGCCGCCACTGCGGCACCACCGGCTTTCTGGTCTGGGCCCACGATGTCTTCGGCCTCTACCTGGAGCAGTCGGGCAACCCGGCGCTCTGCGGTGACTTCCTGGAGCGCCACGCCCGTGGCGACAGCTTCGGCGGCACGGCGCTCTCCAACCCCATGAAGGCGCTGTCGGGGATCGAGAGCCTGGCGCTGCGGGCCCGGCGGGTCCCGGGGGGCTACCGGGTCAGCGGCACCCTGCCCTGGGTGAGCCATATCGCCGCCGGCCAGTACTGCGGCGCCCTGGCCGGGGTCGAGGGCGCCGACGGCAGCCTCTCCCACGAGATCATGTTCGTGCTGCACTGCCGGGAGGAGGTGGCGCTGCGCCAGTGCCCGGCCTTCTCCGGCATGGAGGGCTCGAGCACCTGGAGCATCACCCTCAAGGACTACTTCGTCGGCGAGGATGAGCTGATCGCCGACCCGGCGCGCCCCTTCATCGCCCGCATCAAGGCCGCCTTCATCCTGCTGCAGACCGGCATGGCGGTGGGGGTCACCCAGGGCAGCATCGACGCCATCCGCGAGGTGGAGCCGGCGCTGGGGCACGTCAACCAGCATCTCGACGAGCGCCCCGACGCCCTGCAGGCGGAGCTGGACGAGCTGCGCCAGCGCGCCCTGACGCTGGCGAAGACCCCCTTCGAGGGCGGCCGCGACTTCCTGCTCGAGGTGCTGGACGCCCGGGTGCAGGGGGCCGAGCTGGCGCTGCGCGCCTCCCAGTCGGCGCTGCTGCACCAGGGGGCCAGGGGCTATCTGATGAGCGCGGCTCCCCAGCGGCGCATTCGCGAGGCGCACTTCGTGGCCATCGTGACGCCGGCCATCAAGCACCTGCGCTGGGAGATGGCGCGCCTGATGCGCGAGGAGATGCCGTCATGAGCGAGGAGCGTCCCTTTCAGCAGTACATCTGCCGCGCCTGCGGCCTGATCTACGACGAGGCGGAGGGCGACCCGGACAGCGGCCTGGCCCCCGGCACTCGCTTCGAGGATATCCCCGACGACTGGGAGTGCCCGCTGTGCGGCGTGACCAAGGCGGACTTCGAGCCCTTCGTGCCGAGGGAGCCGGTGGACGCCGTGGCGGCCGACGCCAGCCCCCGCCGCGTCGGTGCGGTGGTGGTGGGCGCCGGCCTGGCCGGCTGGGCGGCGGTGGAGGCCCTGCGGGCCCTGGATCGCGACCTGCCGATCACCCTGGTGACCGCCTGCTCGGGCGACCGCTACCACAAGCCGGAGCTGTCGGTGGCGCTGAGCCGCGGCCAGAGCGCCGATGACCTGGTGCGGGAGTCCGGGAGCGAGGCGGCGCGGCGCCTGGGCGTGCAGCTGCTGCCCCGCACCTTCGTCACCGGCCTCTCGCCGCAGTCGCGCCGCCTGCGTACCACCCGCGGCACCCTGAGCTACACCGGCCTGGTGCTGGCCATGGGCGCCCGGCCGGCGCTGCCCGCGGCGCTGCCCGAGGCGCACTGCTGGCGGGTCAACGACCTGGCCGGCTGGAGCGGGCTGCAGCGGGCCCTGGCCGACGGGCCGGCGCGGGTGGCGGTGGTGGGGGGCGGCATGGTCGGCTGCGAGCTGGCCGAGGATCTCGCCCGGGCCGGTCATCGCGTGAGCCTGCTGGACCGCCACGCCTACCCCCTGGCCGGACTGCTGCCGGAGGCCGCCGGGCGTCGCCTGCTGGCCGCCCAGCGGGCGCTGGGCATCGCGGTGCACCCGAACGTCGCGGTCGCGGGCGTCGAACGCAACGCGGCGGGGGAGCGGGTGGTGCAGCTGGCCGACGGCGAGCGGCTGGTGGTGGATCAGGTGGTCGCCGCCACCGGGCTTGCCACCGAGCCGCGCCTGGCGCGTCAGGCCGGGCTCGACTTCGCCGGCGGGATCTGCGTGGACGGGCGCACCCTGGCCACCAGCGTGCCCGGCATCTTCGCCCTGGGCGATTGCATCGCCATCGAGGGCCAGCCATGTCGCTTCATCGAACCGCTGGCGCGCCAGGCCGAGGCCCTGGCCCATGCGCTGCTGGAGCGTGACCACCCGGGCTACCGCCACGCGGCGCCGGTGGTGCGCCTCAAGACCCGGCAGCTGCCGATCACCCTGAGCGGTCGGCCGGATCCCGATGCCGACTGGGTCACGGTCAGCGACGACGCGGAGCGGCTCGAGATGGAACAGCGCCAGGGCGAGCGCGTCCTGGCCACCCTGAGCGTGGGCGCCGGCCGCCGCGCCGCCTGACCCCTTGCACAACACCTTCGAGGACAAGCCATGAGCGACAACAATATCTACCGTCCCTACTCGAGCGACTCCCGCCTGGGCGGCTGCAGCTGCGGCCAGCACCAGAGCCAGGCGGACCACGATGCAGCGGCCAGGCAGGCGAGGGCGCAGGACCCCGATACCCTCTCCCGGGACTTTGTGGAGGCGGCGGCGGTCAAGGCACTGTTTCCCCACGATGCCACCCGGCGGCGCTTCCTCAAGGCGGTGGGCATGGGCAGCGCCATGGCGGCCATCGCCAGCGTGCTGCCCATGGAGAGCCTGCAGGCCATGGCCGAGGAGCGCCAGGGGCCGCTGGAGAAGAAGGACCTGCGGGTGGGCTTCATTCCCATCAACTGCGCCACGCCGCTGATCATGTCCGACCCGCTGGGCTTCTACGCCGAACAGGGGCTGAACGTCTCGCTGATCAAGAGCTCGGGCTGGGCCCTGGTGCGCGACCAGATGCTCAACGGCGAGCTGGACGCCTCCCACTTCCTGGCGCCCATGCCGCTGGCCATCTCCCTGGGGCTCGGCTCGTCGCGACAGGCCATGCGCGTGGCCACCATCCAGAACACCAACGGCCAGGCCATCACCCTGGCCATGAAGCACAAGGACAACCGCGACCCGCGCAACTGGAAGGGCTTCCGCTTCGCCATCCCCTTCGAATACTCCATGCACAACTTCCTGCTGCGCCACTACCTGGCCGAGCACGGCCTCGACCCGGACAACGACGTCCAGCTTCGGGTCACGCCGCCCCCGGAGATGGTGGCCAACCTGCGCGCCGGCAACATCGACGGCTTCCTGGGGCCGGACCCCTTCAACCAGCGCGCCGTCTACGACCAGATCGGCTTCCTGCACCTGCTGACCAAGGAGATCTGGAACGGCCACCCCTGCTGCTCCTTCGGCATGTCCGAGGCGTTCATCCAGGAGAATCCCAACACCTTCGCCGCGCTCTATCGGGCGGTGCTCAACGCCTCCGCCATGGCCCGGGATCCGGCCAACCTCGGCACCATCGCCGAGGCGATCTCCACCCCCAACTACCTCAACCAGCCGGAGATCGTCATTCGCCAGGCGCTGACCGGGCGCTACGCCGACGGCCTGGGCGGCATCCAGGACCAGCCCGACCGCTCCGGCTTCGAGCCGATGCCCTGGTACGGCATGGCGACCTGGATGCTCACCCAGATGAAGCGCTGGGGCTACCTGAAGCAGGAGGTGGATTTCAAGGCGCTGGCCGAGGAGGTGTTCCTGATGACCGACGCCAGGCGCCAGATGGCGGAGCTCGGCATGGCCGAGGCGGAGCAGGAGCCGCTGGATGGCTACCCCAGCTTCGAGATCATGGGCCGCACCTTCGACCCCCATCGGGCCGACGAGTATCTGCAGAGCCTGCCGCTGTCGCGGGCCTGAGCCCGACAGCCGACTGAATCGAGGATGACACCATGGACAAGACACTGAAACTGCGCGCCGGGCTGCTCTCCTGCCTGCTGCTGCTGGTGCTGGTCGGCATCTGGCATGCGGCGACCCAGGTCACCGCCAGCGGTGGCGACGAGGCGCTGGACCCGGAGTACGCCATGCTGATGGGGCTCTCCGCGGAGAGCGAACGCAGCTCCGGCTTTCCCACCCCTGGCGAGTTCGCCTCCAGCGCTCTGGGCCACCTGGCCAGCCCCTTCTACGACAACGGCCCCAACGACAAGGGCATCGGCATCCAGCTCGCCCACTCCCTGTGGCGGGTGGCGGCGGGCTTCCTGCTGGCCATGGCGGTGGCCATCCCCCTGGGATTCGTGATCGGCATGTCGCCGCTGCTCTACCAGACCCTCAACCCCTTCATCCAGGTGCTCAAGCCCATCTCGCCGCTGGCCTGGATGCCCATCGCCCTCTACACCATCAAGGACTCCACCATCTCGGCCATCTTCGTGATCTTCATCTGCTCCATCTGGCCGATGCTGGTCAATACCGCCTTCGGCGTGGCGGGGGTGCGCAAGGACTGGCTGGACGTGGCGCGAACCCTGGAGGTGAACCCCCTGCGCAAGGCCTTCCGGGTGATCCTGCCCGCCGCGGCGCCCACCATCATCACCGGCATGCGGATCTCCATGGGTATCGCCTGGCTGGTCATCGTCGCCGCCGAGATGCTCGTGGGCGGGACCGGGATCGGCTACTTCGTCTGGAACGAGTGGAACAACCTGTCGCTGAACAACGTGATCTTCGCGGTCCTGATGATCGGCCTGATCGGCATGCTGCTGGACCTGATGTTTGCCCAACTGCAGAGGAAGGTGACCTATGTCGAATGATGTGAAAGACAGCGAAGTGGCCTTCGTCAAGGTGGAGGGCCTGGCCAAGCAGTATCGCAGCGATCTGCCGCCGGTGTTCGAGAACGTGAGCTTCTCCATCCACAAGGGCGAGTTCATCTGCATCATCGGCCACTCGGGGTGCGGCAAGAGCACCATCCTCAACGCCCTGGCCGGCCTGGAGCAGGCCAGCCGCGGGGGCATCGTGATGGACGGCAAGGAGGTGGACGGCCCGAGCCTCGATCGCGGCGTGGTGTTCCAGGGCCATGCGCTGCTGCCCTGGCTGAGCGTGGAGGAGAACATCGCCTTCGCGGTGCGCTCCCGCCATCCGGGGTGGTCGCGCAACCAGGTGGCCGAGCACGGCGCCCGCTTCCTGAAGATGGTGGGCCTGGCGGGGGCGGAGAAGAAGAAGCCCGCGGAGCTCTCCGGCGGCATGAAGCAGCGGGTCGGCATCGCCCGGGCCTTCGCGGTGGAGCCCAAGATGCTGCTGATGGACGAGCCCTTCGGCGCCCTGGACGCCCTGACCCGGGGCGTGATCCAGGACGAGCTGCTCAGGATCTGCGCCGATACCCGTCAGACCGTCTTCATGATCACCCACGACGTGGACGAGGCGATCCTGCTGGCCGACAAGATCCTGCTGATGAGCAACGGCCCCCGGGCCCATATCGCCGAGATCGTCATCAATACGCTGCCCCGGGAGCGGCAGCGGGAGACGATGCACCACGACCCCCAGTTCTACCGGCTGCGCAACCACCTGGTGGACTTCCTGGTGCACCGCTCGAAGAAGCTCCAGGAGACGCGCGACCTCAAGGCCGCCTACGGCGAGCCCAGGGTGGTGCGGCCGGGGCTCGACTCCCTGAAGGTCGTCGCCTCCCGGGATGATGAGCCGCCGACGAATACGCCCCGCCGCGCCGCGGCAGGCCCGGCCTGAGGCGGGGATGCTTCCCGCTCGGCCTCTTTTACCCAGTACCCCTCGATGAGTGACCAGGAGAAACCACGATGATTACCGACCGTAAGCAAGTGACCGAGATGATCCTCTCCGCCAAGGTGAGCAAGGGCGTGAAGTGGAGCGACGTGGCCCAGGCCGTGGGCCTGAGCAAGGAGTGGACCACCGCCGGCTGCCTCGGCCAGATGACCTTCAACAAGCAGCAGGCCGAGGTGCTGGGCGAGATCTTCGACCTGCCCGACGAGGCGGTGGCCTGGCTGCAGGTGGTGCCCTACAAGGGGTCGCTGCCCACCGAGGTGCCCAGCGACCCGCTGATCTACCGCTGGTACGAGGTGGTCAGCGTCTACGGCACCACCATCAAGGAGCTGATCCACGAGGAGTTCGGCGACGGCATCATGAGCGCCATCGACTTCTCCATGGATATCCAGCGCGAGGAGAACCCCAACGGCGACCGGGTCAAGGTGGTGCTGTCGGGCAAGTTCCTGCCCTACAAGAGCTACTGAGCCGGCGTCGACCAGAGAACAGGCGCCGTGAGGCGCGATGTCTTGCCCCCGGCCCGGCCGGGGGCACCTGCGTTGCGGGAGGAGCGACATGGAGAGGGAGTGCGAGACGGAGACAGGCCGGGTTTCGCGGCAGCGGAGCGGACGCCGGGCCGAGGAGCCCGACAGCGAGCGCTCTCCCGCCTTCTGGCGGGCCCAGGAGATGCTGCTGCTGCAGCAGGTGATGGCGCTGGCGGGGCGCAAGACGGACCCGGGGCCGGCGCTCCAGGAGATGCTGCACCTGCTGTCGGAGCTGCTGGGACTCAACCGGGGGCGGATCGTGCTGCTGGACGCGGCGGGCCGCCACGGCGAGATCCGCTACGCCTACGGGCTGACCCGGGAGGAGGTCTCCCGGGGCCGCTACGGGCTCCACGAGGGGATCACCGGTCGGGTGCTGGCCACCGGCCAGCTGATGGTCTGCCAGAACATCGACCGCGACCCGCTCTTCCTGGGGCGGATGGTGGCGCGCAGCCGGCTGCCGGAGGGCCCGGTCTCTTTCATCGCCCAGCCGATCCGGGTGGCCGAGCGCACCCTGGGGGTGCTGGCCTGCCACCGGATACGGCGCCGCCCGCGCCCCCTGGCGGATGACCTGCAGATGCTCAAGCTGCTGGCGGCCTATGCCGGCCAGCTGCTGCAGCTGCACGCCCAGATGCAGGCGCGCACCGAATCCCTCCGGCAGCAGAACCGGCTGCTCTCCCGGGCGCTGGCTTCCAGCGCCAGCCGCTACGGCATCGTCGGCAGCTCCCCGCGGCTGCTCCAGGCGGTGACGGAGCTCGAGCAGGTCTCCGACTCCACCGCCAGCGTGCTGCTGCTGGGGGAGTCGGGCACCGGCAAGGAGCTCTTCGCCCGGGCCCTGCACCTGGCCAGCCCGCGGCGGGAGGCGCCCTTCATCAAGGTCAACTGCGCGGCGATTCCGGAGACCCTGTTCGAGTCCGAGCTCTTCGGCTACGAGAAGGGCGCCTTCACCGGCGCCCAGTCGCTGCGCCAGGGCTCCTTCGAGCAGGCCGACGGCGGCACCCTCTTTCTCGATGAGATCGGCGAACTGCCCCTGGCCATGCAGACCAAGCTGCTGCGCACCCTGCAGGAGGGGTCGATCACCCGGCTGGGCGGCAAGAGTGAACTCGCCATCGACGTGCGTCTGGTGGCGGCCACCAACCGCCACCTCGAGGAGGAGGTGGCCCGGGGCGCCTTCCGCCAGGACCTCTACTACCGGCTCAACGTCATCCCGATCCGGCTTCCCTCCCTGGCCGAGCGCAGCGGCGATATCCCGGCCCTGGCGCTGCACCACCTAAACCGGATCAACCAGGCCAACCAGCGCAACGTCCACCTCACCGGCGGGGCGCTGGAGCGCCTGCAGGCCTACCCCTGGCCGGGCAATATCCGCGAGCTGGGCAACGTGATCGAGCGCATGGTGCTGCTGACCGATCGGGCGGCCCTGGAGGCGGAGGACGTGGAGCGCTTCCTCCCCGGGGAGCAGGAGATGGCGGCCGGGGCGCCGGGGGGAGGTGCCGCGGGCGGGCCGCTGCCGGGGGAGGGCGGGGGCCCCTTTCCGGGCGCCACCGCGACGGTCGCCGACGTACGCCCCTATGTGCCGGCCACCTCCCACAGCCCCGAGGCGCTCTGCCACGCCCTGCGGCGCAGCGGGGGAAACAAGACCCGTGCCGCCCAGCTGCTGGGGCTGACGCCTCGCCAGTTCAGCTACCGCTGGAACAAGCTGGGGCTCGCCGACTAGCCAGGCCGGCGGCTATGGACAGCCCGGGGCTCGAGGTCCACCCTCTGAGGGTTACCCCATCTTCACAAGGAGCCCCGCCATGAGCGACACCCCCAAGGACCCCCGCCGCCGCCACTCCGCCAAGGTGGTGGACGGCCCCGGGAAGGCGGCCAGCCGCGCCATGCTGCGCGCGGTGGGCTTTCGTGATGAGGACTTCGCCAAGCCCCAGGTGGGTATTGCCTCCACCTGGAGCATGGTCACGCCCTGCAACAGCCATATCGGCGAGCTGGCCGAGCACGCCCGGGACGGCGCCGACGCCGCCGGCGGCAAGGGGGTGATCTTCAACACGATCACCATCTCCGATGGCATCGCCAATGGCACCGAGGGCATGAAGTACTCGCTGGTGTCGCGGGAGGTGATCGCCGACTCCATCGAGACGGTGGCCGGCTGCGAGGGCTTCGACGGCCTGGTGGCCATCGGCGGCTGCGACAAGAACATGCCGGGCTGCCTGATGGGCCTGGCGCGGCTGAACCGCCCCAGCGTCTTCGTCTACGGCGGCACCATCCTGCCCGGCAAGGGCCACACCGACATCGTCTCGGTGTTCGAGGCCATGGGCGCCCACAGCCGCGGCGACATCGACCTGATCGAGCTCAAGCAGATCGAGGAGACGGCGATCCCCGGGCCCGGCTCCTGCGGAGGCATGTACACCGCCAACACCATGGCCTCGGCCATCGAGGCGCTGGGCATGAGCCTGCCCGGCAGCTCGGCGCAGAACGCCGTCTCCAGCGACAAGCGCGCGGACTGCGAGGCGGCGGGCGCCGCGGTGCTCGAGCTGCTCGAACGCGACCTCAAGCCCTCGGACATCATGACCCGGGAGGCCTTCGAGAACGCCATCACCGTGGTGATCGCACTCGGCGGCTCCACCAATGCGGTGCTGCACCTGATCGGCATGGCCCGCACCATCGGGGTGGAGCTCTCCCTCGAGGACTTCACCCGCATCGGCAGGCGCGTGCCGGTGGTGGCGGACCTGCGCCCCAGCGGCCACTACATGATGAGCGAGCTGGTGGCGATCGGCGGCATCCAGCCGCTGATGAAGACCCTGCTCGATGCCGGCCTGCTCCACGGCGACTGCCTGACGGTGACCGGGAAGACACTCGCCGAGAACCTGGCCAGTGTCGCCCCTTATCCCGATGACCAGAAGATCATCGCCGCACTCGACAGCCCCCTCAAGGCGGAGAGCCACCTGCGCATTCTGCACGGCAACCTGGCCCCGGAGGGGGCGGTGGCCAAGATCACCGGCAAGGAGGGCACGCGCTTCTCCGGCACCGCCCGGGTGTTCGGCTCCGAGGAGGAGGCCCAGGCGCGCATCAACGACGGCACCGTGGTGGCGGGCGACGTGGTGGTGATCCGCTACGAGGGGCCCCGGGGCGGGCCCGGCATGCGCGAGATGCTCACCCCCACCTCGGCGATCATGGGCCGCGGGCTCGGCAGCGAGGTGGCGCTGATCACCGACGGGCGCTTCTCCGGCGGCAGCCACGGCTTCGTGGTGGGCCACGTGACCCCGGAGGCCTTCGACGGCGGCCCGCTGGCGCTGGTGGAGGATGGCGATGTGATCACCATCGACGCCGAGGCTGATACCATCGAGGTCGACCTCTCCGACGAGGAGCTGATGCGCCGCCGCGCCGCCTGGCAGCAGCCGGCGCCGCGCTACACCCGCGGGGTGCTGGCCAAGTACGCGAGGACCGTCAGCTCCGCCAGCACCGGGGCGGTCACCGACGCCTTCGACTGAGCCTGCCACGCGGCTGACAGGAGCGCCAACGACAGCGCCCCCGCCGGTTTTCCGGCGGGGGCGCTCTGCCTTTCAGTGGTGGATCCAGGCTCGGTTGGTTCGGGCGCGGCTGGCTCAGGCGCGGCGGACCCTTACCGGCAGGCCCTGGCGCACGCTGGCGCCGCTGATGGGCTCGAGCCAGGTGCCGTCCACGTTGCGGGTCGGGTCCCGGAAGCCCAGGTCGTTGATGTTGATGCCGGCGCGCAGCCAGGGCATGTCCGGCTGGGACTCCCCATCGATCACATGCGGCGTGGCGCCGAGATCGCGGTGGCCGTAGCCGTGCTCGATGCCCAGCGACCCCGGCATCACGCTCTCGCTGACCAGCGCCAGGCCCACCACGCTGCCGCCGGGGCTCTCGATGCGGATGGTGTCGCCGTGGGAAATGCCGTAGCGCTCGGCATCCTGGCGATGCATCTGCACCGGGTTGTAGGGCTTGATCATGCGCAGCCGCTCGTTGCCGATGGCGTAGGAGTTCATCAGGTTGGACTTGAACGAGAAGGCGAGCAGCGGCCATTCGTCCTCGGGGAACACCTCGCGCATGGTCTGCTGGTTGGCCAGCAGCGGCAGGCTGTGGCCGGGCACGCCGCGGTTGGGCTTGCCGGTCATGGTGTCGATGCTGGTGCCCACTACCTCGTTGTAGACGCAGAGCGTCCGACGCCAGGCGTTGGTCAGCCGCTCGCCCCGGAAGTGGTCGCTGGCGTCCTGGAAGCGTCCGCCGCGGGCGTAGAGGTAGGCCACCCGACCGCGCTCCTCTTCCTTGAGGGTGCGCTCGAGGCGCGGCAGCAGCGGGGCCAGCCCGGCGTGGGCGATGTCGCTCTCGTCGGCCTCGGGCAGCGGCTCGTCCATGTAGGCGATGTTGGCCGCGGCGCGCAGGTAGTAGTCCTCGGCGCGGTTGAGCGGGTGCAGCTCGCCGTCGGCATCCGGGATCGCCTCGTCACCGAAGCCGGCGAGGCCCAGGCGCTTGGCCACGGCGATGAAGAAGCTGTCCTGGCACACCGGCTCGCCCTCGGCGGTCTTCTGCTGGCGCGGTTCCACCACCGGCCAGCAGGCGGTGGTCAGGCGGCCCAGCGTGCCCTTCCAGGCGCCGGTGAAGCCCCATACCTCGTACATCACCGAGTCGGGCACGATGTAGTCGGCGTAGCGGTTGGTCTCGTTGATGAAGCCGTCCACCGCCACGAAGAGCCCCAGGCGCTTCGGGTCCTTGAGCTTGTCGACGATCATCGCCTCGAGCCCGGCCTGGCCGTAGATGGGGTTGGCCATGCAGCCGATCAGCGCCTTGATCGGGTAGGGGTAGCCGTCCAGCGCCGAGGGCAGGTGCTCGGTGAGGGTGGGCGGGGCGAAGGAGCGCCACGGCGCCTTGGCCGGGTAGGGGTTCTCGCCGGCCTCGACCTTGCGGCGGTACTCCGAGGAGCGCTCGTAGGGGAAGCGCGAGCGGGAGAGGAAGACGCCCTGGGGGCCGCGCTTGCCGGGGAAGTCCACGAGATCGTAGCGGGGGCCCTGGCTGAAGCCGTTGAACTGGCCGCCGCCCACGGCGCTGCCGCCCTTCATGTTGTAGTTGCCGGCCAGCAGGTTGAGCATCTGCACCGCGAAGGCGGCGTAGAAGCCGTTGCCGGACATCATGCCGCCGTGGCAGTTGACCACGGCGCGGCGGCCGTGGCTGGCGTAGCGTTCTGCCAGCTCGACGATGGTGGCCTCGGGGATGCCGCAGTGCTCGGCATAGGTGGCCAGGTCGTACTCGTTGGCCGACTCCCGCAGCAGGGTCATGCTGCTCTTCACCCGCACGGTGCTCCCAGGCCCTTCCGACGAACCGGCGAGCTCGACCTCGCGGTCGACGAAGAGCTCGGCGGCCATCGCCTCCTCGCCGTGAACGAGCTCGCCGTCGACCACCACCAGGGGGGCATCGGCGTCGCTTCCGGCCTCGGCCAGGCCCAGGTCGCTGGCCATCAGAAAACGGCCGCGGCGGGGGTGGTTTTCGGTATCGATCACCAGGTGGGTGGCGTTGGAGTGGGTGGCCTCGCCGGCGGCGTCCGCGGCAGCCTTGCCGGGCAGCTCGAGGAACGCCCGTGCATAGCCCTCGTTGTCCAGCAGCCACTGGATGATGGCCATGGCGAAGGCGCTGTCGGTGCCGGGGCGGATCGGCACCCAGCGGTTGTGGTCGGCGGCGTGGGAGGCGGCGGCGTTGAGCGCCGGGTCCACCACCACGTACTCCAGGGTGCCCTCGGCGCGCGCCTTGGCGATCAGCCGGCCCTGGCGCTTGAAGGGGTTGCCCGCCTGGCTCGGCGCGGTGCCGATGTACATGATGAAGCGGGCGTTCTGGATGTCCGGCTTGACGTGGGCGTTGGCGCCCAGGTCGTTCATCACGGCACCGGAGCCCATGCGGAAGGCCAGTCCGCAGTAGGAGCCGTGGTGGCCGTAGTTGCGGGTGGCGAAGCCGTTGAGGGTGAAGCGCTTGAGCAGCTCCGAGCGGCCGTAGTCGGTGGCCTCCATCACCATCAGCTGGTTGGCCTTCGGGCCGTACTCCGGGTTCTCCGGGTCGATGAGGGTGTCATGGTCGTGGATGGCGCGCAGGCCGTCCACGTGGCCCTCGCCGAACAGGTCGCCGCCCTCGCAGATCTCCTCGATCAGCTGCTCGAAGGAGATCTTCTGCCACTGGCGCTCGCCGCGCTCGCCCACCCGCTTGAGGCAGTGGTCGATGCGGAAGGGGCTCTCCAGCTGGCTCATCATGGCGTTGCCGCGGGCGCAGGCGGTGGAGCGGTTGACCTGGCCCTGGCCGCCGTAGGCGCTGACGTGGCGCAGCGCCTCGGCCACCGGGGTGCGCATGGGCAGGTGGTCGTCGGCGGAGAGCGGGTGGTAGGGGTTGCCGGAGACACGCAGCACCCGGTCGCTCGCGTTGTCGACGCGGACCCGCACGCCGCACTGGGTGGTGCAGCCGTAGCAGATGGTGAAGGCGGTGCGCTGGTCCGGGTTGAGGGTCAGTTCGCCGCTGTCGAGGTCGACCCGATACTCCGGCGCCAGGGAGTTGCCGTGGATCGGGTGCTTCGGCGTCTCGCCGGCGCTGCCGGTGACGCCCTTGGCCATCTTGGCCAGGGGGGCGGAGTAGCCGGCGACGAAGGTGGCGGCACCGCCGGCGGCGACGGCACCCTTCATGAAGCGGCGGCGTGAGGTATCGACGGGGGACTTAGCCATGGCGGGGCGCTCCTTCCATGTTGTGTGCAGCGCGTTGGGCGTCGGACTGTGCGGTGCTGTCGGATGACGCTGTGCTGTCCGAGAGCGAGACGTCGGCGGCGCTGCCGCCCTGGCGCGCCTGGCGCCACGGGATCAGCAGGTCGATCACCAGGGCGGCGGCGAGCCACAGGCCGAAGGTGCCGACGATGCCGAGGATGCCGGAGGAGCCGGCGGGGATGCCGTAGTGGTGGAAGCCGGCGCTGTTGCGGGCCACGTGCTGCACGTCCATCAGCACCACCCAGCGGAACATCCAGCCCATGTGGATGGCCACCAGGCCCAGCACCCAGGCCCAGGCGAAGAGGGCCGGGCGGCGGGCGGCGGGGCGGGTGAGCAGGTAGAGCACGGCGCCGAACAGGGCCACCCCGGTCAGGCCGCCCCAGAGGGCGGTGCTGCGCCAGGAGGGGCTTGCGCGCACCGAGTCGAGCGCCGCGGCCACCGAGCCGACGTTGGCGTTGATGCCGTCCAGGAACCAGCTGCCGGCGACGAGGCCGGCCACCAGACAGGCGCCCAGCAGCACCCTGAGCATCTGGCCGATGGTGGCCTGGTCACGCAGGCCGCTGACCCGGTTGAGCACCAGGATCAGGCCGGCGGCGGCGATAAAGCCGGTGGCGACCAGCATCGGCGGCAGCCAGACGGTGTTCCACAGCGGGCGCGCCTTGACCACGGCAAGCTCGGCGCCGGTGTAGAGCATGATGCCGGTGGAGAGCGCCAGGGTGCCCAGGCCCACCAGCACCAGCGCCGCGCGCGGGGTAGGGGCGGAGCCGAACGACAGCAGGCGGGCGGCGAGGCCCGGCAGGCCGGGTGCCTGGCGGCTGGCCTGCAGCGCCGGTCGCCAGGCCAGCCAGGCGAGCAGCAGCACGCCCACCACGTAGAGCGGCAGCAGCAGGCTGCCGATGGACATCCAGGAGCTCGAGGTGGCGTAGGCGTAGAAGTGCCAGAAGCGCAGCGGCTGGTGCAGGTCGGCGAGCAGCGCCACCGGGGCCACCAGGGTCGTGGTCAGGCAGGCCAGCATCGCCAGGCGCGCGGTGGGCAGCCAGCGCTGCCTGCCGAACACCAGCGCCGGTGCCGCCAGCCACAGGGTGGCGTAGGAGAGCGCGATCAGGAAGAAGTACTGCACCGCCCAGGGGTACCAGGCGATGGCGTAGCGGGGCGCGAGCAGCTCAATGGCCATGGAATTCATAACCCATCTCCTTGCCGTGGGGGTCGAGGACTTCCAGGGCCACCGGCTCGGCGAGCGGGCGCGTGATGAAGCGCTCGTCCATGCCGAGGTAGAAGACCTGGGGCAGGGTGTTCTTTTCGGGCTGCAGCACCATCAGCTCGTCGCGGTGCTCCGCGATCATGCGGCTGATCTGGCTTTCCGGGTCGCGCATGTCGCCGATGATCCGCGCGCCGCCCACACAGCTCTCCACGCAGGCCGGCAGCAGGCCGGCTTCCAGGCGGTGGGCGCAGAAGGTGCACTTGTCGGCGGTCTGGGTCCTGTCGTTGATGAAGCGGGCGTCGTAGGGGCAGGCGTTGACGCAGTAGGCGCAGCCCACGCAGCGGTCGCTGTCCACCACCACGATGCCGTCCTGCTGCTGGTAGGTCGCCTGGACCGGGCAGACCGGCACGCAGGGCGGGTTCTCGCAGTGGTTGCACAGGCGCGGCAGCATGAAGGTGGCAAGCTCGCCGGTCTCCTGATGCTCCACCTCGTACTGGGAGACGGTGGTGCGGAACTTGCCCAGGGGGGCGTCGTTCTCGATATGGCACGACACGGTGCAGGCCTGGCAGCCGATGCATTGGCGCAGGTCGATGAGCATGCCGTAGCGCTTGGTGGGGTCGCCTTCTCGGCGGGGCGGCTGGCTGTTGATGCCGGCGCTGGCAACGCTCGAGAGCGGTATCAGGGCGGCACCCGCGCTGAGGCGAGCGAGCTGGCCGAGAAGGGAGCGGCGAAGGTGGTCCATGGCGCCTCCGGTGGCCTGGGTGTCGCGGGGGATCGCCCCGCGACAGGAAGAAAGGGGTGACACCGGAAAGCCTACCTGCGACCAAGGTCTAGGGGCTTGATATGCATCAAGAGATTATTAGCAAGCTTTTAATGCTGCCTTAATCATTGGGCTAGACTGTTGTATTTCTTCACGTTCTGCACGAGCCTCGAAAGGCGATAACGTGCAGGATGCGACAGGGAGGTGAGGGTGTATCTGCTGCTGGTGGACGACGACGGACGACTGACGCGGCTGCTGGACCATCTGCTGCGCCAGGCCGGGCACACCGTGGACGTGGCCCATGACGGGCGGGTGGCGGCGGCGCTGATGGCCCAGGGCGACTACGACCTGCTGGTGCTGGACTGGATGCTGCCCCACGAGGCGGGCATCTCGCTGTGCCAGCGGGCCCGCGCCGAAGGCTTCGAGGGCGGCATCCTGATGCTGACCGCCCGGGACGCCCTGGAGGATCGTCTCGAGGGCTTTGCCGCCGGGGCCGATGACTACCTGCTCAAGCCCTTCGAGCCCGAGGAGCTGCTGGCGCGCCTCGAGGCGCTGGGGCGCCGGGCCTGCCGCCCGCTGAGCCAGCGCTGCCTGCAGGTGGGCGGCTGGACCCTGGAGTGTGACGATCGGCGCGTGATCCACGGCGAGCGCTCGGTCGCGCTGACCCTACGGGAGTTCCAGCTGCTCGAGTTGCTGATGCGCCGCGCCGGCCACAGCGTGCCCCGGGAGCTGATCTACGAGCGTCTCTGGGGGCGCGACCAGGCGGTCACCGACAACGCCCTCGATGCCACCCTGCGCCTGCTGCGTCGCAAGCTGGAGCGCGTCGCCGCCCGCCAGCCCATCGAGACCCTCCGCGGCCTGGGCTATCGTTTTACTGACGAGGCCTGAGCGGACCTTTCAGGTGGTTTTCAGGCCGCTGAGGTATGCTGGTCGGCCATGCCTGCTGCCCAGAGGCCCCATGTCCCGACCGTCGCCCCCCCTCCACGACCTCGCTCACCTCGACGCCTGCCGGCGGCGCCTCGCCTGGCGTTACGCCCTGGGCATGGCGCTCGGCCTCTGCGCGGTGCTGCTGGTGGGCTACCTGATGCACTCGGCCCTGGTGAAGCAGTCGCTGAAGAGCGAGCTGGTGCAGCTCGCCCAGCGCGAGGCGGAGGTCCACAAGCCGGATCTGGAGGCCTGGGTGGCGGGCCGACGCGGTCCCGAGGACGTCAGCATCGGCTTTCGCCCCCATCGCACCGCCTTCTACTACGTGTTGGGCCCCGATGCGCGGCTGGTGCACGGCAACGAGACCCGCCCATCCCTGCGTGGCGAGGTGTTGGCGCTGCTCAAGGATAACGCGCTGCCGCGGGGCCGGGTGGTCTTCGAGGAGATTCAGGCCGACGAGGAGGGAGCCCTGACGCTGGCCCTGCTGCGCCATCCGGTGGAGGATGCCGAGGGGAGCTATCTCGGCAGCGTCTATGCTGCCACCGACGTGGGCGGCAGCCTGGCTCACCTGGAACAGCTGCTGGCGCTGCTGCTGGTGCTGGCGCTGGGGTTCGTGGTGCTGGCCGGCCTCGGCGGCTGGTGGATGGCGGACCGCAGCCTGCAGCCGCTGCAGCAGGCCCTTCGCCAGCAGCGAGAGTTCATCGCCAGCGCCTCCCACGAGCTGCGTGCGCCTCTCACCGTGCTCAACACCGCCCTGGCCCTGGTGGAGCGGGAGGGGCGTGAGCGGCTCGATGACTTCCACCACCAGACCCTGGTGGATGCTCGGGACGAGGTCCGCCGCCTGGGGCGGCTGTCGGAGGCGCTGCTGCTTCTGGCCCGCTTCGACGCCGGCGGCCTCTCGCTGCGCCGGGAGCGCCTGGCGCTGGATGCGGTGGTGGAGCGCCAGGCGCGCCTGCGCCGCCCCCAGGCCGAGGCGCGCGGGCAGACGCTCGATTGCCACCTGGCCGAGGGGCTTCGGGTGGTGGGCGACGCCGACCTGCTGGCCCGGCTGGTGGGCGCCGGGCTGGACAACGCCGTGGCCTATACCCCGTCTGGCGGGGCCATTACCGTCCGCCTGGCGGCCGAGGCGGGACAGGCACGGTTGGAGATCGCCGACAACGGCCCGGGGATGAGCGACGAGCAGCGCCGGCGCGCCTTCGAGCGCTTCTACCGCGGGGACCCCTCCCGACAGCGCCACCAGGGGGGCGCCGGGCTCGGGCTTGCCATCATCGAGGAGGTGGCGCGCGAGCACGACGGCGAGGCCCGGCTGCTCTCCGCCCCGGGGGCAGGGACCCGGCTGGTGGTGACCCTCCCCCTGGCCCCGTGACGGTCTTTCAGTTGGATTTCAGGAAGGGGCGCTAAGGTAAGGATTCGGCATCGTGTGATGTCTTGGCCAACAAGGAGAGTCCGATGACCCTTACCCCACGCCTGACCCCGACCCTGCTGCGCCGCGCCGTGGCGGCCGGCATGGGCAGCCTGGCGCTCGCCAGCCTGCCGGCCCTGGCCAACTACGGCACCCTGCCGGAGGCCGCCGGCGTTGACCTGCCCATCCCTGCCCAGGTAGGCGATGACGGCGAGGCGCTCTTCTATCAGGAGGCCCTCTATCACCGCGACATCTCGGCGGTCCAGCACGCCATGGCCAGCGTCGGCCGCATCATGCGCGACAGCGAGATGGGCCATGAGGACTATGCCCCTGAACTAGCCGACGCCCCGATGGCGGCCCAGGGGCAGACCTGGCTCGACCTGCAGCATCAGGCCGCCGGCTTCTTCACCGACGACGGCGCGGTGGGCACCATGGTGCAGGAGAATGGTGAATGGGTACCGGGGCGCGAGATGAACCTGGCCGACCTCGCCCAGGCCGCCTTCAGCTACCACATGCACCACAGCGGCGGCCGCTGGGCCGACCATGGCCTGGAGAACGCGATCACCTACGGCCCCGCGGGCTACCTGGGGGCCATCACCCAGCGCCTCTATCAGAGCCACTACGGCCAGCGCGGCTTCCAGGATGTGGGCAGTGACCGCGATGCCGCCAGCCTGGCCCACGGCCTGGACGCGCTGCACAGCCTGGCCTACTCCTGGGTGCGCTGGGACAAGCCGGGCGGCGCCGATGACATGGGCCAGCTCAGCGAGGAGCGCATGGAAGCGGCGCACGGCATTACGCTGGAACGGCTGGTCGCCATCAGCCGCAACCTGGCCGGCACCCTCGACGCGGCCTGGGACGGCGATCGCCAGACCTACGACCTGGACAACGACGGCGCCTACCACCTGGATACCCTGGGCAGCCTGGTGCGTGGCCACAAGGCCCTCTACGAGATCCTTCAGGTGTTCGGCGACGAGGAGGACCGGGCCCTGGCCGAGCAGCTCTTCGAGCGCAAGGCCGACATGACCCTGGCGCTGCTGGAGAGCGATGAGGCGGTGCGCGACTGGGGTATGGCCGAGCGGGTCGTCTACACCGAGGAGGGCGTGAAGGCCGACGGCGAGCGGGTCGACACCGAGAGCCAGTGGCGCTTCCTCAACCACCTGACCGGCGGCTTCGGCACCCTTCGCGAGCGCGACGGCACCTCCAGCTTCCTGGAGACCCGCCCCGAGCTCGGCGAGGGCATCGGCGCGCTGAGCGACCGTCTCCTCAACGCCGCGCTGGACTACCAGTTGGGTGAGGACGGCCTCATGCAGCGCCGCCTGGCGGTGGCCGATGGCGAGGTGATCGACGAGCGCCGCCAGGTGGCCGCCATTGCCTGGTTCGCCACCGCGGCGGGCAACGCCTACCGCAGTGGCGAGGCCTTCGAGCGCCCCGGCGACTGGGGCGACGACGCCGAGCTCGAGGCCCGCAGCCGCGCGCTCTATGATGCCATCCGGGCCAACAACGACTGGCTGCTGACCCTGCTCGACTGAGCGGAACGTACCGCCACATGACGAAAAAGAGCGCCCCGCGGGGCGCTCTTTTCAGCTGGCATCTCGGGTCATCGAGCTCGGACACCGATGTGGCTTCAGTGTGCGGTGGGCTCCGGGTCGATGGTGCGGTAGAGCAGCTGCAGCTCCTCGACGGAGAGATGCTCCAGTCGGCCGGAGAGCAGGTCGCTGACCTTCTGGGCCGGCAGGCCGGCGCGGCGGGCGATCTCTCGGCAGCCGAGGTCTGAGACGGCGATCAGCCGAGTCACGATGCGCATGAGGCGTGTACGTTTTTCCAGGTCCCTGACGTCGAGGTCAGGGCTACTTCGCGGGGGGTCGAGTTGGTCCGCGGCTTGGGTATGACGTGCAGTACTCATGATGCTCCAGTGGGCGATTGCGACATGCACACTATGGGGTCTCTTCGGCGATTTTGCCAGTGTCGATTCGATGATGCTTTGGTGGCAGGAAGAAGACGCCGCGGCAGGCGAAGGGCGGGGGCCGGGCAGGCCCCCGCGATGGTGCCGAAGATGGCGCTAGAAGAGCAGGTTGGGCAGCCACAGGGCGATGCCCGGGAAGGCCACGATCAGCGCCAGGCCGAGGATCTGCAGGCCCACGAAGGGCAGGGCGGAGCGGTAGATGTCGACGATGGTGATCGACTTCGGTGCCACCGACCGCATGTAGAAGAGGTTGTAGCCGAAGGGGGGCGTCAGGTAGGCGGACTGCATGCTGAGGATGAACAGCACCGCGAACCAGGTGGTGTCGAAGCCGAGCTCGCGCACGATGGGGATGTAGAGCGGCACGGTGATGAAGAGGATGGCGAAGTCATCCAGGAACATGCCCAGCAGGAAGAAGCTGAAGAGCATGAAGAGGATCACCGTGTAGGGCGACAGGGAGTAGTCGTAGATCAGGTCGCTGATCACCATGCCGGCGCCCAGGCCCATGTAGATGCGGCTGAAGAAGACCGCGGCGATGGCGATCCAGATCAGCATGCCGGTGATCCTGGTGGTGCTGAGCATCACGTAGCGCAGCAGCTTCCAGTCGAGCCTGCCGCGCAGGGCGGTGAGCACCAGGGCACCGGCGGCGCCGACGGCGGAGGCCTCGGAGGGCGAGGTCACCCCGCCGATGATGCAGCCGAGTACCGTGACCACCAGCAGCCCGGGGGCCACGACGTGGCGCAGGGACTGCAGCTTCTCCCGGGTCGTGAAGCGATCCTCGGGGGGCGTGGCGGGGCCCAGCGCCGGGTTGAGCCGGCAGCGGATCAGCACGTAGGCCATGTAGATGCCGGCCAGCATCAGCCCGGGCATCAGGCCCGCGGCGAACAGCTTGCCCACCGACTCCCGGGCCAGGAAGGCATAGACGATCATCAGCACGCTGGGCGGAATCAGGAAGCCCAGGGCGCCGCCGGCCATGATGGTGCCGGTGACCAGGCGCTTGTGGTAGCCGCGCTTGAGCATGGCGGGCAGGGCGATGATGCCGAGGCTCACCGTCGCGGCGCCGGAGACGCCGGCCATGGCGGCGATCAGCGCGCAGATCAGCACTGTCCCCACGCCGAGGCCGCCGGGGATGCCGCCCATCCACTTGTGGATCATCTCGAAGAGGTCGTCGGTGATGCCCGACCTCTCGAGCACCAGGCCCATGAAGATGAACAGTGGCAGGGAGACCAGCAGGAAGTTGTCCATGGCGCTGTAGGCCGAGGCCAGCAGCAGGTCCAGGCCGCCTGGACCGAACATGAGGTAGGCGCTGCCCATGCCGGAGATCATCAGCGCCAGAGCCAGGGGGGCCCCCATCGCCATGAGCACCAGCATGGAGAAAAACATGATGGCGGTAATTGTCAGGGGCTCGAGTTCAGCCATAGGAACGCTCTTGTCATTAGGTGTCCTCGGGGCCGAGCACGCAGCCGCCCCGGGCGCAGGGTCAGGAGTTGCTGTCGTCGGGATCTTCGCGGGGGTCGTCGTAGGTGACGCCGGCCAGGCGCAGCATGCCGCGTACCAGCTCGGCCAGGCACTGCAGCATCAGCAGCCCCACGGCGAGCGGGATGGTAGCCTTGATCGGCCAGAGCGGCGGACGCCAGACGCTGCGGTTGGAAAACTCGCCGATGCGCCAGGCGTGCCAGGCGAAGTCCACCGCCATGCGGAAGACCACGGCCAGCACCACCAGCGCCAGTACGAAGATCACCACATCGCAGAAGGCCTGCCCCCTGGGGGGCAGCAGCCGGTAGACGACGTCGCTGCGGACGTGGCCCTGGTGGCGGAGGGTGTAGCTGCCGGCGAGGATGCTCAGCGCGCCGAAGAACATGGTGGAGAGCTCGTGCCCCCACACGGTGGGGGCGTTGAGCAGGTAGCGCGCCACCACTTCGTACAGCAGCACGCCGATGATCCCTAGCGTCAGCCAGGAGACAGCCCTCCCGACCCAGTCGGAAAGGCCATCCTGCACCCTCAGGTAGCGGGTGACATTACTCACTGATCCGTCCCTGTTCGATGGCGTTGTTGATCAGGATCTCCACGGCGCGTGCGTTGCGCTCGGACTTCTCGGCTTCGGCTTCCCAGATGGGCAAGGCGGCCTCGGCCAGGCGGCGGGAGTCCTCTTCCGGCAGCTCGGCGATCTCGAAGAGCTCGCCCGCCTCGATCACGGCGCGGTTGCCCTCTTCCAGCCACTGATGAACGTCGAGCAGGTACTGGTCGAGCGCCTCGGTCAGGATGGTCTGCTGCTCCTCGCTCATGCGCTCCCAGGTGCGCGGGTTGATCAGCGCGTTCTCGGTCCAGCCCGGGTTGAGCAGGTTGATGTCGGTGTAGTGCTTGGCCACCTCGTGCAGCTTGAGCTGCTCGTACTCCACCGGGCCGCCGTAGACGGCGCCGTCGATCACGCCGGTGGAGAGCGCCACGTAGAGCTCCTGGCCGGGCAGGAACACGGTGGGAACATCGAACTGCTCCAGCACGGTGGCGATGGAGCTGGTGGCGCGGATGCGCATGGAGCGCAGGTCATCGAGGCTGGTGACCGGTTCGCGGGTCAGCAGGCCATAATCGCTGCCGAAGCCGCGGCCGATCAGCTTGACCCCCTGCTCCTCGTAGGCCTCGGCGATCAGCTCGTCCAGCCCCTGGTTGGCGAAGATGTCGCGGGCCTCGTCGGCGGAGACCCAGGCGCCCGGCAGGCCGCCCTCGATGGTGCCGATGCCCACGCGGCCCGGCCAGTAGCTGCCGACGCCGTGGGCGATGTCGATGGTGCCGCGCGCCACGGCATCCACGAACTGGTCGCTGTCGACCAGCTCGCCGCCGCGGAAGAACTGCAGGCGGATGGAGCCGTCGCTGGCCTCCTGCAGCCGGTCGCGCAGGTCGGCGGCGATCGAATCCACCTCGGTGCCGTAGAAGGTGTGCATGCGCAGACGGATGTTGTCGGCGTAGGCCAGCTGGCTGGCGATCAGGGATGCCGCGATCGAGGTAGTCAGGGTGCCTTTGAACAGGGTGGAGAGTTTCATGGAGGCCTCTTGGTGGTCGGTTCTTCGGATTGTTCGTTGTCTGCTTGTTCGCTGTCGGGCGGCGAGTCCGAGCCTTGATGCCGATTGTGCATCGGTGGTTCGAGTTAAGCATAAGATAAAAATGCAGACCATAGAAATTTTCCCATTATTTCTATATTTAGCGTCGGTATTTTTACCCTGCTAACACTCTTCGGAAGGGCGCCGCGGCCTTGTCGCAGCGGCTTCCGTTCACCTCAGGCACGGAAGGCACGCTAGCAGCATCGACAAGGCCGGCCTATGGACCAATGCCGCGTCGAAATGGACCAATCGGGCCGCGGCGGCTGCCCGTGGTGCCTTGACGGACGCCTGGCGGGGTGTTCAGGGGGATGAGGGGCGTCCATGGAACTTTGGTCGAGCCGCCGGGGTGGGGCAGAGGGGGGCACTGGCGTGGCAGAGGGGGGCACTGGCGTGGCAGAGGGGCGGCAGGGCGTCAGCTCCCCAGGCAGCGCGTCAGCACGTGGCGCAGGCGTACCGCTTCGCTGGCCAGGGTGTTGCCGGAGAGCATGCCGATGCCGAGGATCAGGCCGCTGCGCGGGTCGTCGGGGGCGCAGGCCGGGCTCAGCGGGCGGGTGATGAGGTGGGATTGCAGCAGGCGGCTGGCGACGCGCCGGTCATCCACCTCCGGCGCGAACTGCACGCAGAGGCTGATGGAGTGGCTGGGCGGGGAGACGTGGAGCACGCCGGGCACCTGCACCAGCTGGTCGTGCATCACCTGCTGGCGGGCCAGGTAGTCGCGTTGGATACGGCGGTACCAGGCGTCCAGCTCCCCCTCGGCGATGAACTGGGCCAGGGCGGCCTGGTCCAGCAGGCGCCCCTCGCGGAACACCTCGCTGCGCAGCTGGTTGAGTGGCGCCACCAGCGACCGGGGGGCCACCAGGTAGCCCAGGCGCAGGCCGGGGAACATCAGCTTGGAGAAGGAGCCGACCAGCAGGTGCCGGGGCGAGCGGCCGTCGAACATCAGGTTGGCGCCATCCTCGCCGGTGAACTCGTAGTCATCCTCCAGCACGAAGTCGGGCGCGAGGCGCGCGCAGAGCGCCTGCCGGTGCGCTCGGGAGGTGGGCACGCTGAGCGGGTAGTGGTGCGAGCCGGTGAAGTAGGCCAGCCGCACCGGGGCCTTCGCCTCCCCGGGGGAGTGGCCCGCCTCCGGGGACCAGGCGAGCTGGTCGACCCTGGCGCCCACGGCAGTGAAGACGTTGCGCGCCCCCCAGTAGCAGGGGGACTCCATCAGCACCCGGTCACCCACGTCGGTGAGCGCCAGGGCGCACAGCTCGATGCCGTTGTGGGTGCCCTCGGTGATGATGATCTGGTCGGTCTCGCACTCCAGCCGGCGCCAGCGCCACAGGAAGTCGCGGATGGCGCGCTTGAGCGGGCCGTAGCCGCCGCCGGAGTAGGAGAGCAGCAGGGCGTTGCGCGGCACGGTGACGCTGGCATAGAGCTCGCGCCACTTGGCCATGGGGAACTGGGTGATGTCCGGGATGCCGGGCATGAAGGCGCCGCTCTGGATGGCGCTGGCGCTGGGGGCGTCCAGGATGGCGGCGGCCCGGGTCGAGAGGCGCGGGGCGGCGTCGGCCGGCGTCGGGTCCGGCGTGACCGGGCGGCGAGTCCAGGTGCCCTGGCCCTGCCCGGTGAAGATGAGCCCCTCCTCCCCCAGTCGCCGCATGGCTTGGGCCAGGGTGTCGCGCGCGACCTTGAGCTCCTGGCAGAGCAGCCGGTGGGAGGGCATCCGGCTGCCGTCGGGCCAGTCGTGCAGGATCGTCAGGCGCAGGGCCTGCTCGATGCGTACGCCCTTGCCCAGGCGTTCGGGCTGCTGGCTGACGCGGGCGAGAAGCGGGGCGAGGGAGACCTGGGGCGGCATGGCGGTGGCAACGGTGGCGCGAGGTGTGGCGATTATCCCCTGCGGGTGAGGATTGGTCCACCTGGCCGGGGAAGTGGTCCATAGGTGGCGGGTCGCCTTGCTGCTAGCGTGCTTCCCCATACCGACAAGAGGAGACCCCCATGACGCTGATCGACTCGCTGTTGATCGACGGCACGGCCGCCGCCCTGGTGGGCGAGGCCTGGCTGACCGGCAGCGCAAGCTTCCCCGTGACCAACCCCGCCACCGGTGAGCGGCTGGCCCAGGTGGCCGACCTGGGTGCCGACGAGACCCGCCAGGCGGTGGCCGCCGCCGAGGCGGCCGGCGCCGCCTGGAAGAAGACCACGGCCAAGGAGCGCGCCGCCCTGCTGCGCGCCTGGTTCCTGCGCATCCAGGAAGAGGCCGAGGGGCTGGCCGAGCTGATGACCCTGGAGCAGGGCAAGCCGCTGGCGGAATCCCGCGGCGAGGTGACCTACGGCGCCAGCTTCATCGAGTACTTCGCCGAGGAGGCCAAGCGCATGGCCGGCGAGACCCTGCCGACCCATGCCGCCGACAAGCGCCTGCTGGTGCTGCGCGAGCCGATCGGCGTGGTGGCGGCCATCACGCCCTGGAACTTCCCCATGGCGATGATCACCCGCAAGTGCGCCCCGGCCATCGCCGCCGGCTGCACCGTGGTGATCAAGCCCGCCGAGGCGACCCCGCTCACCGCCCTGGCCCTGGCGCGCCTGGCCCGCGAGGCCGGCATCCCGGCCGGGGTGATCAACGTGGTCACCGCGGCGAGCCCCGCGTCGGTGGGCGAGGTGCTGACCACCGACCCCCGCGTGCGCAAGGTCTCCTTCACCGGCTCCACCCCGGTGGGCAAGAAGCTGCTGGCCCAGTGCGCCGGCACCGTCAAGAAGGCCTCCATGGAGCTCGGCGGCAACGCCCCCTTCATCGTCTTCGACGACGCTGACCTCGACGCCGCCGTGGCCGGGGCCATCGCCTCCAAGTACCGCAACGCCGGCCAGACCTGCGTCTGCACCAACCGCTTCCTGGTCCAGGAGGGAATCTACGACGCCTTCGTCGAGGCCCTGGCCGCGAAGGTCGCGGCGATGCCGGTGGGTGACGGCCGCGAGCCGGGCGTGATGATCGGCCCGCTGATCAACCAGGCCGCCGTCGACAAGGTACAGCGTCACGTGGATGACGCCGTGGCCAAGGGCGGGCGGCTGCTGTGCGGCGGCACCCTCCATGCGCTGGGCCAGAGCTTCTACGCCCCCACCGTGATCGCCGATGCCACTCCGGAGATGGCCGTGGCCAGCGAGGAGACCTTCGGCCCGCTGGCGCCGGTGTTCCGCTTCCGCGACGAGGAGGAGGCGATCGCCATGGCCAACGATACCCCCTTTGGCCTGGCCGCCTACTTCTACGCCCGGGACTACCGCCGCATCTGGCGCGTCATGGAGGGGCTCGAGTACGGCATGGTCGGCGTCAACGAGGGGATCATCTCCACCGAGCTTGCCCCCTTCGGCGGCGTCAAGGAGTCGGGCCTCGGCCGCGAGGGCTCGCGCCACGGCCTCGAGGAGTTCACCGAGCTCAAGTACGTCTGCGTGGGTGGGCTCTGAGCCCCCCGCGTCACCCACACTCTGCCAGGATCTCACCATGACCCAGACCTTCACCAACGCCGAGCTCAACGAGCTCAAGAAGCGCTTCGTGGCCAACGGCGCCGCCACTCCCACCGCCCAGTTCGTGGCCCGCGCCGAGAACGCCGAGCTGTGGGACGAGGACGGCCAGCGCTGGATCGACTTCGCCGGCGGCATCGGCGTGCTCAACCTGGGCCACCGCCACCCGCGCATCGTCAAGGCCGTGCAGGACCAGCTCGAGCGCGTCATGCACACCTGCTCGGCGGTGATCTCCTACGCCCCCTATATCCAGCTCTGCCAGCGGCTCTGCGAGAAGGCCCCGGTCAAGGGCCCGGAGCGCAAGGCGATGCTGGTCAACACCGGCGCCGAGGCGCTGGAGAACGCGGTCAAGATCGCCCGCGCCGCCACCGGCCGCTCCGGCGTCATCACCTTCGACGGCGCCTTCCACGGCCGCACCATGATGACCCTGGCCATGACCGGCAAGGTGCTGCCCTACAAGAATGACTTCGGCCCGATGCCGGGTGACGTCTATCGCGCGCCGTATCCCAACCCGCTGCACGGCATCAGCGACGAGATGGCGCTCGAGGGCATCGAGAAGCTCTTCAAGACCGACATCCCGGCTCACCGGGTGGCGGCCATCGTCATCGAGCCGGTGCAGGGGGAGGGCGGCTTCTATATCGCCTCGCCGGAGTACCTCAAGGCGCTGCGCGCGCTCTGCGACCGCCACGGCATCCTGCTGATCGTCGACGAGGTGCAGTCGGGCTTCGCGCGTACCGGCAAGCTCTTCGCGCTGGAGCACAGCGGCATCGAGGCCGACATGCTGACCACCGCCAAGTCCCTGGCCAACGGCATGCCGCTCTCGGCGGTGGTGGGCACCGCCGAGGTGATGGACTCCTCCGGGCCGGGCTCCCTGGGCGGCACCTACAGCGGCAACCCGCTCTCCTGCGCGGCCGCGCTGGCGGTGTTCGACGCCATCGAAGAGGAGAACATCCTAGAGCGCAGCGAGCAGATGGGCCGCCTGCTGGCCGAGCGCTTCGCGGTCTGGCAGGAGCGCTTCGCCCCGGTGGGCCATGCGCGCAACCTGGGCGCCATGGCGGCCTTCGAGCTGCTCGATGCCGAGGGTCGGCCGGACCCGGCCCAGGCCCAGGCGCTCTGCGCCAAGGCCCGCGAGCAGGGACTGATCCTGCTCTCCTGCGGTTTCTACGGCAACACCATCCGGGTGCTGGTGCCGATCACTGCCCCCTCCGCGGTGCTGGAGGAGGGGCTCGCCATCATCGAGCACTCCCTCGAGGCGATCACCGCCTGAGGCGGGCCGGGTGCGCCCGGCCCGTTCCTTCCGCTCACGTGGCGTTCACCGCCGAGGCCCCTGGCCTCGGCGGTGTCGTTCTTGAGGGCAGGCGAGGAAGTTATATCGCCATTAAATATATATTTTGACATAAAGCAAAAATGTAGATATTTTTGGAGGGCAGTCACCCTCTCACCCCCTGGAGACCCTGACATGTCGATCCTGACCCAGCTTCCCGCCGTCGCCATGCCGCTGCCCGCCGACATCCGCGGCTTCACCCTGGCGCCGTCTGCCGCCTCGCCCCGCCTGCTTCAGCTGACCATCTCCCGCGAGGTCGTCAGCGCCTTCCTGGAAGCCGTGGCCGAGTGGCCGGTACAGGCGCTGGAGTACAAGTCGATGCTGCGCTTCCGCGTGGCGAAGATCCTCGACGACCTGTGCGACAACACCCTGCAGCCCGTGCTGGTCAATACCCTGGTGGATCGCGCCACCGGCGGTTTCCAGGTGGTGATGGAAGGGCTCGACTCCGTGGAGCAGGCCGAGGACATGGTCAAGGTGTCCACCGCCGTGGCCCACCTGATGGGGCGCTCCAACTACGACGCCATGAGCGGCCAGTACTACGCGCGCTTCGTGGTCAAGAACGTCGATAACTCCGACTCCTACCTGCGCCAGCCGCACCGGGTCATGGAGCTGCACAACGACGGCACCTTCGTCGAGCAGGACACCGACTACGTGCTGATGATGAAGATCGACGAGCAGAACATGGAGGGCGGCAACTCCCTGCTGCTGCACCTGGACGACTGGGAAGGCCTGGAGCAGTTCTTCGCCCATCCGCTGGCCCATCGCCCGATGCGCTGGACCGCGCCGCCCAGCAAGAACGTAGCCCGCGACGTCTTCCACCCGGTGTTCGACGTGGACTGCGAAGGGCGTCCGGTCATGGCCTACATCGACCAGTTCGTGCAGCCCAAGGACTATGAAGAGGGCAACTGGCTGACCGACCTCTCCGAGTCCCTGGAGAACAGCCCGGCCATCGTCTCCCTGCCCAACCCGGTCGGCAGCTTCCTGCTGATCAACAACCACTTCTGGCTGCACGGCCGCGACCGCTTCACGCCGCACCCCGATCTGCGCCGCGAGCTGATGCGCCAGCGCGGCTACTTCACCCACGCCAAGACCCTGCGCAACCCTTGCCAGGTGTGATGGCGCCTGAAGTGACGGCAGCCCGGACGGTTGTCATGCTATGAACCTGGCCACGCCTTGGCGGCGTGGCTTTCGCGTGTTCGGCGAGCGCGAATTCAGCGGGAGAGACAAGATGCACGATTTCATCATCATCGGCGGCGGCATCCTGGGGATGTCCACCGCCATGCAGCTCAAGCAGGCCTACCCGGAGCGGCGCATGCTGCTGCTGGAGAAGGAGGCGGGGCCGGCCATGCACCAGACCGGCCACAACAGCGGCGTGATCCACGCCGGCGTCTACTACACGCCGGGCAGCCTCAAGGCGCGCTTCTGCCTGGCCGGCAATCGCGCCACCGTCGAGTTCTGCCAGGCCCACGACATCCCCTATGACACCTGCGGCAAGCTGCTGGTGGCCACCAGCGAGCTCGAGATGGAGCGCATGCAGGCGCTCTGGGAGCGCACCGCGGCCAATGGCCTGGAGCGCGAGTGGCTATCGGCTGGCGAACTCGCCGAGCGCGAGCCCAATATCACCGGGGTCGGCGGCATCTTCGTGCCCTCCAGCGGCATCGTCGACTACGCCGCGGTGACCCGCGCCATGGCCGCCGAGTTCGAGCGCATGGGCGGCGAGATCCGCTACGGCTGCGAAGTGACCGGCCTGGAGGAGCGCAGCCAGGAGGTGGTGGTGAAGAGCGGCGGCGGCGAGTTCACCGGCCGCTACCTGGTGACCTGTTCGGGGCTGATGGCCGACCGGGTGATCCGCCTGCTGGGCCGGGATCCGGGTTTCACCATCTGTCCCTTCCGGGGCGAGTACTACCGCCTGCCGGCGAAGCACAATGCCATCGTCAACCACCTGATCTATCCGATCCCCGACCCCTCGATGCCCTTCCTGGGCGTGCACCTGACGCGGATGATCGACGGCAGCGTCACCGTGGGTCCCAACGCGGTGCTGGCGCTCAAGCGCGAGGGCTACCACAAGCGCGATATCTCGCTCACCGACATGGCGCGGATGTTCACCAACCCCGGCATCCTCAAGGTGCTGGGCAAGAACCTGCGGCCGGGTCTCGTGGAGATGAAGAACTCCCTCTACAAGCGGGGGTATCTGGAGCTGGTGCGCAAGTACTGCCCGAGCCTGACCCTCGAGGACCTCGAGCCTTACCCGGCCGGGGTGCGCGCCCAGGCGGTCTCCCGGGATGGCAGGCTGGTCGACGACTTCCTGTTCGTGAACACCCGGCGCACCCTCAATGTGGGCAATGCCCCGTCGCCCGCGGCGACCTCCGCCATCCCCATCGGTGCCCATATCGTCGAGCAGGTGAAGGCGATGGCGGAGGGCTGAGGGCAGCAGGGGCACCCGCCGCCGAGACAAGATGTCAGAAGCGCCCGCGCAGGCTCAGCAGGGCGCCGCGGCCGGGCGCCAGCAGATCGCCCCCCTCCGGCTGGTCGGTGAGATGCTCGCGATAGCCGCGGTCGAAGAGGTTGGTGAGCTCGAGCCCCGCCTCCAGGTCGCTGAAGCCCCCCGCCGGGCCGAAGCTCCAGCCCAGAGTGAGATCCGCGGTGGCATAGCCCGGGGTGGCCCGTTCGGTGTCGTTCGAGAAGCTGTCCGCCGTTCTATCCTGCCTGGCCACGCCGCGCACCTGGGCGTGCCAGTGAAAGCCCTGTTCGGGGCGCTGGCCGATGCCCAGGGTGGCCTCCGGGGCGGGCATCTGGAAGAGCGGCTCGTCATCCTGCTTGTTGGTGCCGCGCAGCCAGGTGGCGCTGCCGGTCAGCCGCCAGTCGCCTCCCCCCAGGTCGCCCTCCAGCGGCACGACGAAGCCCGCCTCCACCCCCTGAATCTCCACCCGGTCCAGGTTCTCGGTGCGCTTGATCGGGGTGCCCTGCGGGTTGGTCAGGCCGGTGACTCGCCCGGCGATATAGTCGTCGATGCGGGTATGGAAGGCCGCCAGCTGGTACTCGCCGCGCTCGCTGCGCCCCTTCAGGCCGATCTCCAGACTGGTGGACTGCTCGGGGTCGAGCTGGGGGTTGCCCAGGTGGAAGAAGCCGTCGCCGCGCTCGGCGTCCTCGAAGCGCTCGCGCATGTCCGGGGCGCGGTAGGCGGAGCCGAGGCTCACGTAGGGGTTGAGCAGCGGCGAGGCGTTGTAGATGGCGCCAACGGACCAGGAGAGGGTGTCGCTGGTGTTTCTGAGCCCCTCGGTGGTGGCGCCGGGCCCGCTGCCCTTGACGTCGGCGTCGCCGGTCACGCTGTCATAGCGCGCCCCCAGCATCAGGGTCCAGTCGTCGAACATCACCTCGTCCTGCACGAAGACACCGCGGCTCTCGATCAAGCCGTTGCGGAAGGGTGAGCTGGCAACCTCATCATTGCTCGCCCCCTGGAAGCGGAAGCGCTGGGGGTCGCCGCTCATCTCCCAGGCCTCGGCTCCCAGGGTCAGCAGGTGGCGCTCGCCCAGGGGCAGACGGTACTGGGCGCGGGCGCCGTCGGTGGTGAAGGTGACGTCGTTGCGCACCTGGTTGCGGTCCAGGCCGCTGGAGTAGCCGCGAATCTGGCGGAACACCTCCTGGCGGTAGAGGCTGGTCTCCAGGGTGCCGGGGCCCACCTCGCCCTCGTAGCTCAGCTCGTAGAGCTCCCGCTCCTGGCGCGGGGAGTGGATACTGAGAAGTCCTAGCTCCTCCCGTAAAGGCTCCGGCGCGTTCTTGGTCGAGCCGGGATACCAGACATCGCGATCCTCCTGGTACTGGAGGTTGAGCTGCAGGCGGTGGCCCTCGGCCAGCCGGAAGGCGTACTTGGCGAGGAAGGCGTGCGACTCGAAGCCGCTGTTCTCGACCCGCCCCTCCGGAGTGTCGTAGTCCCCCACGTCGCGCCCGGTGGCACCCAGCACCAGGGCATGGTCGGGGTTGGCGGCCTGCAGGAGGGCGCCGCCGCCCAGGCTCTTGTCGACGCTCCCGGCGCTGGCCGATACCCGCCCCTGGAGGGTGGCGGTGTCGGTGAAGGTGGCGTCAGGGGTACGCAGGTTGACCGCTCCCCCCAGGGCCCCCGAGCCGTGCAGCACCGAGCCGGGCCCCTTGACCACCTCGATGCTCTCCAGCAGTCCCAGGCTGGCGAAGGAGGCCAGAGCGCCCTGGGGCTGGGCCGAGTTGAGACGCACGCCGTCCACCTGCAGCACGATGCTCTCCTTCTGGAGCCCTCGCAGCACCGGGTTCTGCCCCCAGGCGCCGTCGCTCTGCACCGCCGTGCCCGGCTGGCCGCGGAAGAGGCTGCCGACGCCTGCGGTGGCGGAGGCCTCGCTGGCGTCCAGGGTGAGGGTGGCGCTGGGGGTGTCCAGGGTATCGGCCTCATACCCCTTGGCGGTCACGGTCAGGGTGGAGAGGGTGGCGGGGCCTTCCTGGGCCGAGGCGGTCAGGCTGAAGCCGGCAGCAGTGGCCACGGCCAGCGCAAGGGGAGTGAGTCGGTGAAAGCGGGGGTGCAGTGACATCTGGAGCCTCCTCGATAAAGATGAGAATATAATGCATCTTATTTAGATTCGTATTTTGACTCAGGTCACGGGTCGCGACCGACTAGGCGAGCGCGGCCAGGGTCGCCATCGGCGATTCGGTTGACGGGCGTCAACGTCCGATATGGCCGGATAAAGCAAAATCGAATCATTCTTGTTTTCAGGTGGGGTTGGCTCATGAAAGGTTCGCTGCCATCAAGGGGCGTGGCGACCCTGCTCGGCTGGGGCGGAAGCCTGACCGGGATCCTGCTGTTCGTGGCGCTGTGGGAGTGGGGCAGCCTGGCCTACGGCAGCTTCCTGCTGCCCGGGCCGCGGGATGCGCTGGCGGCCCTGGCCGGGCTGTGGCAGGCAGGGGAGGCGGCCGGTGCTATCTGGGCCACCACCTGGCGGGCCATGCTGGGCTTTGCCCTGGCCGGGCTGGCGGGAACCGCCCTGGGCCTGCTGGCGGGCATGTCGCGCACCCTGGGGCGCGCCCTGGAGCCGGTCTCCACGGTGCTGCTGGGCATTCCTCCCATCGCCTGGATCGTGCTGGCCATTCTCTGGTTCGGCAGCGGCTCGATGGCGGCGGTCTATACGGTGATGGCGACGACGCTGCCGGTGACCTTTGCCGGCGCCCAGATGGGCGCCCTCACCCTGGACCGCCGGCTGCAGGAGATGGCCGAGGTGTTCAGGCTGCCACCGCTGATGCGCTTCATGGATATCACCCTGCCGCATATCGTCTCCTACGTCTTTCCCGCCCTGGTGACTGCCCTGGGGGTGGCCTGGAAGGTGGCGGTGATGGCCGAGCTGTTTGCCACCGAGGATGGCATCGGGGCGGGGCTGGCCATGGCGCGGGTCAACCTGGATACCGCGGCCGCCATGGCCTGGATCGTGCTGGTGGTGGCGCTGCTGCTGGCCGCCGAGCACGGCCTGCTGCGCCCGCTGCAGCGCCGCATGGAGCCCTGGCGCCAGGCCGGGCGAGGAGGACACTGAGATGCTGAGACTCGAGAGTGTGGGCCATGTGCTGGGCATGTCGCGGATTATCGACGGCATCGACCTCGAGATCGCCCCCGGCGAGTCGGTCTGCCTGGTGGGGCCTTCCGGCTGTGGCAAGACCACCCTGCTGCGCCTGGCGGCGGGTCTGATGCCTCCCGGCGAGGGGCGCGTCCTGGATGACTTTCACCGCAGCACCATGGTCTTTCAGGAGGGACGCCTGCTCCCCTGGCGAAGGCTGCTCGACAACATCGCCCTGGGCCTCAAGGCGCTGGGCGTGCCCCGCGGGGAGCGGCTGTCCCGGGCCCGTGTCCTGGCCGAGGAGCTGGGGCTGGGCGAGCGGCTCGACCACTTCCCCCACGAGCTCTCGGGGGGCATGCAGCAGCGGGTGGCACTGGCCCGGGCCCTGGCGGTGGATGCCGACCTGCTGCTCCTCGACGAGCCCTTCAGCGCCCTGGACGTGGGCATGCGCAGCGAGGCCCAGGCGCTGCTGATCGACCTGCTGTCGCGTCGCGGCATCGCCGCGCTGCTGGTGACCCACGACCTGACCGAGGCGCTGCGCCTGGGCCACCGGGTGGTGGTGCTGTCGCCGTCGCCGGCGCGCATCGTCCATGAGGAGCGCATTTCACGTCCCTTTGCCGAGCGCGATACCGCCTTCCTCTATGAGGCGGCCGCTGCCCTGCTGCGCCACCCCGCGGTGGCTCGCAGCTTTCTGTTCCATCAAGACGAGGAGGCGGTGGCGTCATGACAGCGTCCATGATCGATCTCGAACGCCGCCGGCTGCTGAAGCTGGCGGCAGGCCTGGCTACCCTGGCGGCCCTGCCCGTGAGCGGCCTCGCCGCCGGGTCCCCCCTGCGCGCCGCCACGCCCTACGGCCTGCCCCAGGTGATCCTGGCTCGGGCCCTGCAGCATGAGGGGCTGGCCGAGTGGTTCGGCGAGCGGGAGCTGCGCGCCTGGCGCGACCCCGACCAGCTGCGGGCCTGGGTGGCCGGCGGGGAGGTCCAGCTGACCGCCACGCCCACCAACGTGGCGGCCAATCTCTACAACCGCGGCGTCGAGGTGGGGCTGCTCAACGTCAACGTCTGGGGCACTCTCGGCGTACTGGCCGAGCGGGGCCCCCTGGCCGGCATCGAGGATCTGGCCGGGCGCCATATCGGGGTCCCCTGGCGGGGCGACATGCCCGACCTGGTGTTGCGCTACCTGCTGGGCCGCCTGGGCATGGAGGTGGGGAAGGATCTGCGGATCACCTACCACGCCAGCCCCTTCGAGACCGTGCAGATGTTCCTGGCCCGCCGGCTGGACGTGGTCGTGCTGCCTGAACCGATGCGCTCCTCCACCCGCCTGCAGGCGGTGGGGCTCGGTCTGGCGCCCCTGGAGCTCGATCTCCAGGAGGAGTGGGCCAGGCTCACCGGTGAGCCGGCGGCGCTGCCCCAGGCCGGCGTCATCTGTCGGCGGGAACTGCTGGAGGCGCATCCGGAGGGGGTGCGCGCCCTCCAGACGGCGGTGGCCGAGGCGGTGGCCTGGACCCTGGCCAACCCCGCCGAGGCGGGGCGGCTGGGCGCGGCGCACTCGCCGCTCTCCGCCGAGGTGGTAGAGGCGGCGGTGCGGCGCACGCGGCTGGAGATGCGCGACGCTCCCGCGGCGCGCCCCGACCTGGAGCGCTTCCTCGGTGCCCTGGCCGAACTCTCGCCGGGCTTCATCGGCGGCGGCCTGCCCGACGCCGGCTTCTATCTCGACCTTAGCTCCTGAGGACCTTTGCCATGTCGCTTGTGCTTATCGATGCCGCCCGTGGCAGACCCTGGCCGCTCCTCGCCTACGCCTTTCGCCCCTTCTTCCTGCTGGCGGCCGCCTACGCGCCGCTGGCGCTGCTGCCCTGGGTGGGCGGCATGCTGCACCGCGTCTCGCTGCCCATGGGCATGCCGCTGATGGCCTGGCATGGCCACGAGATGCTGTTCGGCTTCGTCCTGGCGGCACTGGCCGGCTTCCTGCTGACCGCCGTGCCCTCCTGGGCGGGCGTGGCGCCCATCGCCGGCAGGCGGCTGGCCGGGCTGGTGGCGCTGTGGCTGGCGGGGCGCGTGACGGTATGGCTCTCCGGGAGCCTGCCGGCGCTGGTGGTGGCGGGCATCAACCTCGCCTTCGTGGCGGTGCTGCTGGCCTGGGCGCTGCCGGCGCTGCTTCGCGGTGAGGGGCGGCGGCATCTGAGCCTGGGGGGCCTGCTGCTGCTCTATGGTCTCTCCCAGCTGGCCTTCTATCTGGCCTGGCTGGGCTGGTTGCCCGGCCGGCTGGGCATGCTGGCGATCCTCAACCTGGCGGCCAACCTGCTGCTGGTGATGATCGCGGTGAGCGTGACCCGCATCGTGCGCGTGGTGGCCATGGCGGCGCTGAAGGAGAGCGGCCGTGCGGGGCCGCAGCGGTTGACCCCGGCCCGGGAGCACCTGGCCGTGGCCGTGCTCTGCCTGTTCGTGGTGGCGGACCTGCTGGCCCCGGGACATCCGGTGACCGGCTGGGTCGCCCTGGCCGCCGCGGCGGCCCAGGCCGACCGGCTCTCCGAGTGGCCCTGGGGGCGGGCCATGGGTCGGCTCTACCTGCTGCTGCTGACCCTGGCCTATGTCTGGCTGACGCTGGGGCTGGCCCTGGTGGGGCTGACCGCCCTGCTGGAGAGCTGGCCCGCCTATGCGGGGCGCCATGCGCTCTTCGTGGGGGCCATCGGCACCGCCGTCCTGGCCGTCTTCTGCATCGCCGGCCTGCGCCATACCGGCCGCCCCCTGCTCCTGCCCCGAGCCATCTGGCCGGCGCTGGGGTGCCTGGTGCTGGGCGGTGCCCTGCGGGTGGGCGTGCCGCTGGCCTGGCCCCAGCACTACCTGCTGCTGGGCATGCTAGCGCCGGCGCTGCTGTGGCTTGCCGCCTTCTGGCTCTACCTCCTCGGCTATGCCCGCTATCTGGTAACGGCGCGCCCCGATGGCCTGCCGGGATGACGGCGCGACCAGGCGACCTTGGTGGAATTGCCGAAAAAATCTGAAAACGTAGAAATATGGCCATGGCCTCTCACGCAGGGGCCATGCTAGGTTTCCCTCAGGTGCTTTCCCTCCAGCACCGACAACAACGATACAACAAACGGGTTTCAGCCCGGAGGATTGCCATGAATGCCATGAAGTACGCCGTCGCCGCCTCGCTGATCGCGACGGCCCCGCTGGCCGCGGCCCAGCAGCTCTCCATCGCCACCGGCGGTACCGGCGGGGTCTACTACCCCCTGGGCGGCGGCCTGGCCGAGATGATCAACAGCCATATCGAGGGGGCCAGCGCGGTGGCCGAGGTCACCGGGGCCTCGGTGGAGAACATGGGCCTGGTGTGGCGCGGCGACTCCGATCTCGCTTTCGCCCTGGCCGATACCGTCTATCAGGCCTACAGCGGCACCGGCGACTTCGAGGGGCGCCAGCTCGACAATATCCGTGCCCTGGCCTCGGTCTACCCCAACGCCGTGCAGCTGGTCACCCTGGCCGGCTCCGGCGTGGAGTCCCTGGAGGACCTGCGCGGCAAGCGCGTCTCCGTGGGGGCGCCGGGTAGCGGCACCGAGCTCAACGCCCGCGCCCTGCTGGAAGCCAACGGCATCACCTATGACGACTTCACTCCCCAGCGCCTGAACTTCAACGAGACCGCCGATGCCATCCGCGATGGCGACATCGACGCCGGTTTCTGGAGCGTGGGCCCGCCCACCAGCTCCATCCTCAACCTGGCCACCACCCGCGATATCCGCCTGGTGGGACTCTCCGAGGAAGAGGTGGCCAACGCCCGGGAAGCGGAGCCGGTCTTCGCCCCCTATGACCTGCGCGCCGGCTTGTATGACGGCATGGAGGAGACGGTGCACACCATCAGCATCCCCAACGTGCTGGCGGTGAGCAGCGAGATGGACGAGGAGCTGGCCTACCAGCTGACCAGGCTGCTCTTCGAGCACACCGACGAGCTGATCGCCGTGCACCCGGCCGCCAACGACACCACCGTGGCGTTCAGCATCGACTCCACGCCGGTGCCCTTCCACGATGGCGCCCTGCGCTACTACGAGGAGATCGGCGTCGAGGTCCAGGACCACCAGAGCCCCTGAACCAGGCGGGCACGCCGATGCCTTCCCCGATCCATGACCTCTGCCGCCGTGTCCCCGGGCCGGCGGCGCTTGCCCTCTGCCTGCTGCTCCCGCTGCCGCTGTCGGCCGGCGATGCGGGTCGGCTGGAGGTGGTCGCCGACAGCGGCCGGCGGATCGCCTCCCTGCCGATGCCCGAGGGCGAGGCCTGGTGCCTGGAGTGGAACCACTCCGTGGCCGGCTTTCCCGTGCTGGACTGCTATCGCCACCGCGAGGGGCGGATGGTGCTGGAGCGCAGCCACCTGCCGGACTTCGCCGCCGGCCTCGACCATATTCCCGGTCGCGGGCGGCAGGTCTCCGACGGGGAGGGCGGCTACTGGATCGAGGGGCTCGACGAGCCGGTGCCCGGCAACCGCTATCGCCTCCGGGTCGGCTCCCCGGAGGTCAACCATCGACTGCTGCACGAGGGCCGCCGGCTCAGCCTGAGCGATCGGGCCGCCGGCGAACGGGTGACGATCCACCTGCGCACCTCGGCAGCCACTCCCTGACGAGACGCCCATGAGCGAATCCGCCAAGCCCGCCGCCACTGCGCCCGAGGTCACCGTGCCTGGGGGAGGCGCCATCCAGGCGCGCCCCATCCTCTGGCTGATCACCCTGGTGGCCGTAGGACTCTCCCTGTTCCAGCTCTACTCCGCCGGTATCCAGCCCCTGGGGCTCTTCTACCAGCGCAGCATCCACCTGATGCTGATCATGCTGCTGGCCTTCCTGATCTTCCCGGTGTTCGGCCCGCATCGAAAGCGCGGCATGCTGGGCTGGGCCCTCGACTGCCTGTTTCTGGCCGGCGCCCTGCTGACCGGCGGCTACCTGGTGTTCTACCTGGACGAGATCTTCCGCCGCGCCGGCTTCTGGAGCCAGACCGATATCGTCGTCGGCTGCATCGCCGTGGTCACCGTGCTGGAGGCGAGCCGCCGGGCGGTGGGACTCGGCATGACCATCATCGGCGCCGTGGCCATCCTCTACGCCTTCGCCGGCCCCCGGGGCGAGCTGCCCTGGCTGGGCCAGTTTCTGCCCGGCATCCTGGAGCACCGCGGCTACAACATCGACCGGGTGGTCGGCCAGCTCTACCTGGGCCAGGAGGGGATCTTCGGCCTGCCCCTGGGGGTGGCGGCCACCTATATCTTCATCTTCGTGCTGTTCGGCGCCTTCCTGGAGATCACCGGCGCCGGCAAATTCTTCATCGACCTGGCCTATGCCGCCACCGGGCGCCAGCGCGGCGGGCCCGCCAAGGCGGCGGTCATCGCCTCCGCCGGCATGGGCTCCATCTCCGGCAGCGCCATCGCCAACGTGGTGACCACCGGTGCCTTCACCATCCCGCTGATGAAGCGCCTGGGCTACCAGCCCAGACAGGCCGGGGGCATCGAGGCGGCGGCCTCCACCGGCGGGCAGATCATGCCGCCGCTGATGGGCGCCGGGGCCTTCCTGATCGCCGAGTACACCGGCGTCTCCTACCTGGAAGTCGTCAAGGTCAGCGTGCTGCCGGCGATCATGTACTTCGCTACCGTCTACCTCTTCGTGCATATCATCGCCCTCAAGCAGGGCATGCAGGGCATGGCCCGAAGCGAGCTGCCCCAGGTGCGCGAGGTGATGAAGGAGGGCTGGCACTTCCTGCTGCCGCTGGGCGTGCTGGTGTGGCTGCTGGTGATGCACATGTCGCCCATGCGGGTGGGCTTCTACGCGGTGGTGACCATGCTGGCCGTGGCGGTGCTGCGCTACGCCATCTGGTTTCTGTTCGTCGCCCCCCGCCAGGGCCAGAAGGTGACCCTGGCCAGCATCGGTACGACGCTATGGGCCGGCTGGGTGAAGCTGGTGCAGGGCCTGGAGCTCGGCGCCCGCAACGCCGTGGCGGTCTCCATGGCCTGTGCGGTGGCCGGCATCATCGTCGGCATCGTCGGCCTCACCGGCCTGGGGCTGAAGTTCTCCGCCATGATGCTGGCCTTCTCCGGCGGCAATATCGTGCTGGCGCTGCTGCTGGTGCTGCTGGCCAGCCTGGTGCTGGGCATGGGGCTGCCGGTCACCGCCAGCTATATCGTGCTGATCGTGCTGGTGGGCCCGGCGCTTACCGCCGAGTTCGGCATCCCGCTGCTGATCGCCCACCTGGTGGTGTTCTGGTACTCCCAGGACTCCAACGTCACGCCGCCCATCGCCCTGGCGGGCTTCGCCGGGGCGGCCATCGCCGGCAGCAAGCCCATGGAGACCGGCTTCCAGGCCTGGAAGTTCGCCAAGGGGCTCTACCTGATCCCGCTGTTCATGGTCTTCAATCCGGAGATCATCGTGGGCGGCCCCTGGGCGGTGGTGGCCTGGAACGGCCTGATCGCGATCCTCGCCCTGGGGGCCTTCGCCGCGGCGCTGGAGGGGTATCTGTTCACGCGGATGTCGTGGCTGCCGCGGCTGGCCATCGCCGGCGCCATCGTGGCGGTGTTCTGGCCGAACTTCCTGGTGGAGGCCGCCGGGGTGGCGGTGATGGTCCTGGCCATCGGTGCCAACTGGCTGGCCAGCCGGCGGGAGGTGGCGCTGTCCAGCCGGTCAAGGTGACGGGGGAGGGCCGCACGGCTAGAATGTGCGGCTTTCCTTCCCGCACTCTCTATCCTGAACAGGCAGTCGCCGAGGAGCATCGATGCAGTCCGAACAGTCGCCGAAGGTTGGCGTGATCATGGGGTCGAAGTCTGACTGGCCGGTGATGGAGCACGCCGTGGCGATGCTGGAGCGCCTGGGCGTGCCTTTCGAGACCCGCGTGGTCTCCGCCCACCGCACGCCGGACCTGCTCTTCGACTACGCCAAATCCGCCGCCGAGCGGGGCCTTCAGGTGATCGTGGCCGGCGCCGGCGGCGCGGCCCATCTGCCGGGCATGGTGGCCTCCCAGACTGCCCTGCCGGTGCTCGGGGTGCCGGTGGAGTCCAAGGCGCTCAAGGGCCTGGATTCGCTGCTCTCCATCGTGCAGATGCCTGGCGGCATCGCCGTGGGTACCCTGGCCATCGGCAAGGCCGGCGCCACCAATGCCGGGCTGCTGGCCGCCCAGATCGTCGGCCTGCAGGATGAGGCCGTACGTGCCGCGGTGGAGGCGTTTCGGGCCGAGCAGACACAGACGGTGCTCGATAACCCCGATCCCCGTCCCGACTCCCAGCCCTGAGCCGGAGAGACGAATGAAGGAGGCAACCATGAATATCGGCGTCCTGGGTGCCGGCCAGCTCGGCCGCATGCTGGCCCTGGCCGGCTACCCCCTGGCCAACCGCTTCACCTTCCTGGATACCACCGGCCACCCCAGCGCCGGGATCGGTGAGGTCCTGATCCACACCGACCAGCACCATCTGCTCGACGATTTCCTGGCGAAGGTGGATCTCGTCACCTACGAGTTCGAGCATCTGCCGGTCTCCCTGGTCCAGGCCATCGAGGAGGTGAAGCCGGTCTACCCCTCCAGCGAGGCGATCCGCGTCTGTCAGAACCGCGCCGAGGAGAAGGCGCTGTTCGACCGCCTGGGCATCCCCACCCCGGCCTACCGCCTGGTGGAGCACGCCGACGAGCTCGAGGCCGCGGCCCGGGAGCTGGGCTGTCCGGTGGTGGCCAAGTCGGTCACCGAGGGCTATGACGGCAAGGGGCAGGCGGTGATTCGCGACCCCGCCGAGGCGGCCCAGGCCTGGCGCTCGATCAACCATCCGAAGCTGATCGTGGAGTCCTTCGTGGAGTTCGTGCGGGAGGTGTCGATCATCGCCGTGCGCGGCCGCGACGGCGAGGTGGTCTTCTACCCCATGGCCGAGAACCAGCACGTGGACGGCATCCTGCGCTACTCCGTGGCGCCCCTGCCGGACCTGGACGACAGCGTGCAGCAGACCGCCGACGGCTATATCCGCGCGCTGCTCGACGAGCTCGACTACGTGGGGGTGCTGACCCTGGAGCTCTTCCAGTGCGCCGACGGCAGCCTCCTGGCCAACGAGATGGCGCCCCGGGTGCACAACTCCGGCCACTGGACCATGGACGGCGCGGTGACCAGCCAGTTCGAGAACCACCTGCGGGCCATCCAGGGCCTGCCGCTGGGCGATACCGCGGCGCGGATGCCCACCTGCATGGTCAACGTGATCGGCCGCGAGGGCGACCCGGCGGCGGTCCTCGCCCTGCCGGACGCCCACCTGCACCGCTACGACAAGAGCGAGCGCCCCGGGCGCAAGCTGGCCCACGTCAACCTGGTGGCGCCGACCCACGAGGCGCTGATGGAGCGGGTGCGCGCCTGCGCGGCCCTGCTGCCCGAGGCCCCGGCGCCGCGCTTCAGCTTCGAGCAGGCCGACTGAACGGCTCTCCCCGTCGGCAACGCAAGCGGCCCCGCCATCTGGCGGGGCCGCTTGCGTTTCGGGGAGCTAACCGTCAGGCGCCGATGATGCCGCCGTCCTCCCGGGTGATCACCAGGGTCGCCGAGCGCGGGATGGCGCTGCCGCCGTCCGGCCAGTGGCTCACCAGCTCGCCCGCGGCGAAGGCCTCGGCCGAGGTGGTGGCGCCCGGGTGCTGGACGTTGACGAACATGGTGCGCTGGTCCGGGGTGGTCACCACGCCGGTGATCTCCTGGCCCACGGGGCCGGTGAGGAAGCGGCGGATCTCGCCGGTCTCGGGGTTGGCGGCCAGCATCTGGTTGTTGCCGAACACCTCGAAGATACCGGTGTTCATCACCGACTCGCTGATGTCGGTCTGGATCCACACCCGGCGGTCGGCGTCGATCCACAGGCCGTCGGGGCTGGCGAAGATCGCCTCCTGACCCAGGGGCTCGCCGGCGAGATCGCGGCTGTCGTCGCCGTCCCCGGCCAGCACGAAGAGGTCCCAGGCGAAGCGGGTGCCGGCGTGGCTGCCCTCTTCCTGCCAGCGGATGATATGCCCGAAGTGGTTCTCGGCGCGGGGGTTGGCGGCGTGCTCGTCGCCCGCCTCGCGGCGGGTGTTGTTGGTCAGGGTGAAGTAGACCTGGCCGGTGGCCGGGTCCACCGCGCCCCACTCGGGGCGATCCATCCTCGTGGCGCCGGCTTGGTCGGCGGCGGCGCGGGTGTTGACCAGGATATCGGCGAGATCCGCGAAGCCGTTCTCCGGGGTGAGGCCGTTCTCGCCGGGGGCCAGGGCGAGCCACTCGCCGCGGCCATCCTCGTGGAACCTGGCCACGTAGAGGGTGCCCTCGTCGAGCAGGGAGCCGTCGGCAGTGGCGGCGTGGTAGGGGCGGGCGGAGACGAACTTGTAGATGTACTCGAAGCGGGCGTCGTCGCCGGAGTAGGCCACCACCGGCTGGCCCTCCACCGCCGGGGCGAAGATTACCCCCTCGTGGGCGAAGCGGCCCAGGTGGGTGCGCTTGACCGGGGTGGCCGCCGGGTCCATGGGATCGATCTCCACCATCCAGCCGAAGGCGTGGGGCTCGTTGCGGTAGTCCTCGGTGGGAGAGGCGCCGCGGCTGCTGGCGTCGAAGCGCACGTACTGGTCGGCGCCGCTCGCCGCCCGGTGCCACTGGTAGCGGCCGGTGTCGCGGGTCTGGATGCCGTAGCGGGCCTGGCGGCGATCGATCTCGGCGTCTGCGTTGGCGAAGTAGCCGGCCCAGTTCTCCTCGGCCGCCAGGTAGGTGTTCCAGGGGGTGACGCCGTGGGCGCAGTTGTTGAGGGTGCCGCGGGTCATGGTGCCGTCCGGGCTGTACTTCGTCACCACATGCTCGGTGCCGGCCACCGGGCCGGCCAGGCGCATCGGGGTCAGGCCGGTGATGCGGCGGTTGCGGGCGTCCTCCACCACCTGCCACTTGCCGCTGTCGTCCTCGCGGATGCGCACCACGCTGACGCCGTGGGCGTTGAGCTCCTTGAGCACCTGGTCGTCGTCGCGGCTGCCGTCGGCGTTCTGGGGGAAGCCGTTGCGGTCCAGCGCCAGGCCCGCGGCGGCGGCGTGCAGGAAGCGCGGCTCCACGTACTCGTGGTTCATCACCAGCAGGCCGTCCCGGGAGCTGCCCTCCAGCGGGAAGAAGTGCACGCCGTCGTGGTGGCTGCCCACCTGGTGCCCCTGGGCCTCGCCGCTGGCGTCAAGCGAGAAGGCCGGCATGTCGCCGCTGATCGGGGTGCCCCAGGGCAGGATGGCGCTGACCCGGTAGCCTTCCGGGACCACCACGCTGTCGGCGGCGCTGACCGGAATGGCCTTGAAGCCGAGGCTCGGCGCCGGGGCGCTGGCGCCACCGGCGGCGAAGGCGCTGCCGAAGGGCAGGCTGGTGGCCATGGCGCCGGCCACGGCGGCGGCGAGGCTGCCGCGCAGCATGGCGCGGCGACTGATGCGCGCCTCGAGGATGTCGCCGAAGTAGCCGTTGGCCGAGGGGTTGCTCATGGGCTCGTCGCCATCGGCGAGAACGGCGTCGACGTGGCCGGGGTACTGATGCTGGGACATGGGGGCTCTCCATGGATGAGGATGGGTATCTCGGTGGGAGAGCTTGCCCCGGCGGTGTTGCATCAGCGTGTACGGATGGAGTCACTTCGGTGACAGGCCGGATTATTGACCCGGATCAAACCTTCGGTGGCACCAGACTTCGAGTCTTGAAGAGAGGTGCTTTTCGGCGACACTGTACAGTCAGTCGGTGAAAGGGGAGGGAGCATGCGACGACGGCTGAAAACGGGCGATATGGTCCTGATCGCGGCGCTGCTGCTGCCGCTTGCGGTGGCGCTGCCGCGCCTGGGCGGCCTCGGCGGGCCGCCGGAGCTTTGGCTGACCTGGATCGGCCGGGTCGCCGGCATCCTGGGGCTCGCCATGCTGCTGCTGGCCGGGGCGGTGAGCAGCCGGGTGCCGGGTTTCGACCGCCCCTTCGGGGGGCTGGCGCGGCTCTGGCACCTGCACCACTGGCTGGGCTTTGCCGCCTTTATCCTGGTGATGCTCCACGCCCTGGCGCTGGGGCTCGCTGCGGTGCCGGCCTCCCTGGACGCCGCGGTGGCGACCCTCTTCCCGCCGTTCTCCCATGGGGCGCTCTGGCTCGGCTGGCTGGCCTGGGCGGCGCTGGTGGTCTTCCTGGCGCCCACCTTCGACTTCTTCGGCAAGCCTCACTACCAGCGCTGGAAGCGGCTGCACCTTGTCTCCGCGGCGGCGCTGCTGCTGGGGCTCGGGCACGCCCTGCTGCTGGCCGGCGAGGCCTGGCCCTGGTGGCTTCTCGGCATCGCCGGGCTCGGCGCCATCGCCTGGCGCAAGGGCGTGGCGCCCAGGCGGCGCCATCCCTATCGGGTCGAGGAGGTGGTGCCCCTGGCCCGGGGCGTGGTGGAGCTGGTGCTGCGCCCCGAGGATAGCGGCATCCGCCACGAGGCGGGGCAGTTCGTCTACCTCTCGCCGCTGGACGAGTCCCTTGCCGACGGGCGCGGCGAGGAGCACCCCTACACCATCGCCTCGGCGCCTGCGGATGCGCGCCTGCGCATCGGCATCAAGGACCTGGGCGACGCCAGCCATGCCCTGCAGACGGTGACCCCCGAGACTCGGGTGCTGGTCGAGGGCCCCTACGGGGAGTTCTTCGGGCGGCGTTTCCCCGAGCGTGACATGCTCTGGCTGGGCGGCGGCATCGGCATCACCCCCTTCGTGGGCGGCGCCCGCGACCTGGCCGCCGGGGCCGAGGTGGCGGGGCAAGTGCAGCTGATCTATCTCGCCAAGGACGAGTCCCGGGCCTACTACCGGCAGGAGCTGGAAGATATCGCCGGGCGGGTCGAGGGGTTCACCTTCACCCAGCACTTCTCCCGGGAGCAGGGGCGCATGACCGAAGCCTTCCTGCGCGAGCACTGCCCGGACTTCACCGAGCGGGAGATCTACCTCTGCGGCCCGCCCGCCATGAACGCCCACCTGCAGCGGCTGCTGGTCGAGCAGGGGGTGCCCGCCTCACGCATCCACAGCGAGGTCTTCGACTTCCTATGAACATCAACAAGATCGCCTACTCCGCCTTCGTCGCCTTCGTGGCGAGTCTGGCCACCCTGGTCTCGATCCAGGCGCTCTCCAGCAGCGACCGTGACGCGGCCGACGACGACGCCCTGGACCCCATCACCCTCGAGGAGCTCGCCGAGCACGACGGCGCCGAGAGCTGCTGGAAGGCGATTCACGGTCGGGTCTACGACATCACCGACTATGTGCCCGACCATCCCACCGACGAGGAGGTGATCCTCGAGTGGTGCGGTCGGGAGTCCACCGAGGGGTGGGACAACAAGCGCCCCGGCGTACCCCACAGCCCGCGGGCCGAGGGGATGCTTGAGGCGTACCTGATCGGCCGGCTGGTGGATGAGGAGGGCGAGCCGATCGAACCTGGGGCGGCGGCTCAGGCCGAGGAAGGCGAGGCGGCGGCAGGCGAAGCCGACAGCGACACGGTGCGGCTCTCGCCCGCCGAGGACGAGCGCCTGCACCGGGCGCTGCTGGGGCTGCCGCTGGACGGCCGCTATCGGGGCGTCTTCGGCGACGGCGGCGAGATGCAGGTCAACGTGCAGTTCGACCTGCGCGATGGCCGGCTCTCCAACATCAGCTATCGCCATCTGGCCTACCGCGGCGAGGACTATCGCCGGCTGGACGAGGACGACGACCTCTTCCCGGTGTGGGCGCAGCACCAGCAGCTCGCCGAGGCCCTCGAGGGCCAGCCGCTGACCGCCATCTTCGCCCTCTACGAGCCGGAGCGGCTGGCCGAGGACATCGACGGCTACAGCGGCGCCACCCTGCGCGGCAACAAGGTCCACTCCGCCTTCCGCGACGCCTTGAACCGCGGCGTCTACAGCTGGCCCTGAGGTACCCTCTGCCAACGCAAGCGGCCTCGCGATGGCGAGGCCGCTTGTCGCTCATGGCGTGCCGAGGATCACTCGTCGCCGAAGTAGCGCTGGTAGATCTCGTCGTAGGTGCCGTCTTCCTTGAGGGTCGCCAGGGCCTCGTTGAAGCGTTCGGCGAGCGCGGTGTCGCGCTGGCGGAAGGCGATGCCGAAGCCCTCGCCGAAGTACTCCTCGGGCTCGGAGACCATCTCGCCGACCACCTGGAACTGGTCCTCGTGGGCGTCAAGCAGGGTGGCCTGGCCGACGATGAACTCCAGGAAGACGATATCCAGGCGCTGGGCCTGCAGGTCCAGCACCATGTCGTCGGCGGTGGAGTAGCGGCTGATGCTGGCGACGCCGCTGTAGTTGTCGGTGACGTAGCTGTCGAAGGTGGTGCCGCGCTGCACGCCGATGCTCTTGTCGGTCAGGGTCTCCTCGCTGATCTCCTCGATCTCGCTGCCGGCCGGGGCGAACCAGGCGCCGGGGATGGTGATGTAGGAGTCGGAGAAGAGCACGGTCTGGCGGCGCTCCTCGTTGATCGACATGGAGGACATGATGGCGTCGTAGTTGCGCGCCAGCAGGCCCGGGATGATGCCGTCCCACTCCTGCTCGATCCACTCGCAGGTCACGCCGATCTCGGCGCAGAGGGCGTTGCCCAGGTCGATGTCGAAGCCGGTCAGCTCGCCATCGGCGCCGCGGTACTCCATGGGCTCGTAGGGGACGTCGACGCCGATGCGCACGTGGTCGTAGTCCCGGGCCTGGGCGGTGCCGGCGGCCATGGCCACGCCGAGGATCGAGACGGTCAGCAGTTTCTTCATGGAGGAACTCCTTGCGATGAGAGACGGCACCCGGGGTGCCTACGGAGACGACTCTAGCCCAGCCGCCGCGGTGCCGAAAGCCCTTGGCGACGGATTTTCCAACGGGCGTTTGACGCTTTGTCGCGCAGGGGGAGCGCCGCGGCCGGAAGGAGCAGGGGGCCGCGGCGGGGTGAGGAGGTGCGTGGGTCGGGCGTCAGCCCTGGGGCCTCAAGTGGGCCAGCAGGCGCTTCTCCAGCCAGCGGAAGAAGTAGAGGATGCTGAAGGTGAGGCAGAGGTAGATGGCCGCCACGAAGAGGAAGGCCTCGAAGGGGGCGTAGAAGCGCGCATAGACGAAGCGTGCCGCGCCGGTGAGGTCCATCAGGGTGACCACACTGGCGATGGCGCTGGCGTGGAGCATGAAGATCACCTCGTTGCCGTAGGCGGGCAGGGCGCGGCGGAAGGCGCTGGGCAGGATGATGCGGCGCATCATCAGGGCGTCCGACATGCCGTAGGCCCGGGCCGCCTCGATCTCGCCCCTGGGCGTGGCCTTGATGGCGCCCCGGAAGATCTCGGTGGTGTAGGCCGCCGTGTTCAGGGTGAAGGCGATCAGCGCCGGATAGAAGGCCTCGCGCAGGAGCGGCCAGAGGAAGGTCTGCTGGATGCCGTCGAAGAAGACCACGCCGTAGTAGATGATGTAGAGCTGGATCAGCAGCGGGGTGCCGCGGAACACATAGGTGTAGAGGTAGATCGGCAGGCTGATCCAGCGGTGGCGGGAGCTGCGCCCGATGGCCAGAGGCACCGCCAGCACCAGGCCGGCGACCAGCGAGAGGAAGACCAGCTGCACCGTGGTCACCAGGCCATCCCAGTAGTAGCCGAGGGTGGTGGGCGTGAAGATGACGTTGCCGGCCAGCAGCTCCTGGAACCAGAGTGAGATATCCGGCATGTCAGTGGCCTCCGAAGCCGACGTTGTAGCGCTTCTGGAGCCGGGCGAATAGCCACTCCGATACGCTGGCGATCAGCAGGTAGACCGCCGCCACCGGGATCAGGAAGGTGAAGGGCTCGTGGGTGGCGCGGGAGGCCTCGGCGGCCACCCGCACCATGTCCGAGAGCCCGATGACCGAGACCAGCGCCGTGGTCTTGAGCAGCACCATCCAGTTGTTGGAGAGCCCGGGCAGGGCGTGGCGCATCATCTGCGGAAAGCGGATGCGCCGGAACACCAGCCAGGGGGTCATGCCGTAGGCCTTGCCCGCCTCGATCTGGCCATGCTCCACGGCCATGAAGGCGCCGCGGAAGGTCTCGCCCATATAGGCGCCGAAGATGAAGCCGATGGTGATCACCCCGGCGGCGAAGGCGTTGAGGTTGACGTACCAGTCGACCCCGAAGCGGTCATAGAGGGCGTCGGTTACCACGTTGAGCGCCATCTGGCCGCCGAAGAAGAGCAGCATCATCAGCACCAGGTCCGGCACGCCGCGGATCAGGGTGGTATAGAGGGTGGCCAGCTGGCGCAGGGGCCAGTGGCGGGACATCCGGGCGCTGGCGGTGAGCAGGCCCAGCAGGATGGCCAGGGCCAGCGACAGCACCGCCAGCTGCAGGGTGACCCCGGCGCCTTCCAGCAGCCGCGGGCCGTAGCCGTGAAGATCCAGCATGGTATTCTCTCGCTCGGTACTTGGGGGCCGCTCAGTACTTGGGGGCCAGGAACTGCTTCAGGCGCGGCGACTGGGGGTTGCCCAGCACCTGCTCCGGCGGGCCGGCCTCCTCGACCAGGCCCTGGTGCAGGTAGATCACCTGGCTGGAGACGTCTCGGGCGAAGCCCATCTCGTGGGTCACCACGATCATGGTGCGCCCCTCGTCGGCCAGCTCGCGCATCACCTTGAGCACGTCGCCCACCAGTTCCGGGTCCAGCGCCGAAGTGGGCTCGTCGAAGAGCATCACCTCCGGGTCCATGGCCAGCGCCCGGGCGATGGCGCCGCGCTGCTGCTGGCCGCCGGACATCTGGGCCGGGTAGGCATCGGCGCGGTGGGAGAGGCCGACCCGCTCGAGCAGCGCCTGGGCCTGCTCGATGGCCGCCTTCTTCGGCTTGCCGAGCACGTGCACCGGCGCCTCGATGATGTTCTCGAGCAGGGTCATGTGGGCCCAGAGGTTGAAACCCTGGAAGACCATGGAGAGCCTGGCCCGCATGCGCACCACCTGCTTCCAGTCGGCGGGCTCGCGGCCGCGGCGGGTCTGCCGGAAGCGGATCTCCTCGCCGTGGACGATCAGCTCCCCCTCGTCGGGCTGCTCGAGGAGGTTCATGCAGCGCAGGAAGGTACTCTTGCCGGAGCCCGAGGCTCCGATCAGGGTGATGACATCCCCCTTGTGGGCGGAGAGCGACAGCCCCTTGAGGACTTCGGTGTCGCCGAAGCGCTTCTTGATGTTGCGGACTTCCAGGGGAATCGGGGTTTCGGCCATGGAACGGGCTCCAGGTCAGGGTCGCCGCGGCGTCACGCCGTGGGTATGCGGCGCCTTGCGGGGCGATGCCAGCGGCGCGGCGGCCATCCGCAGCAGGGGAAGGCACAGGGGGTGCGGCGACGCCGGGTCGATGCTGATCGGCAAAGGGGCAAGATTCTACCCTGCTATTGTAGTGGTTTTAAGGCTTTTTCTGCCCTCTGCCCTCTGCCCGGCTCAGGTGCCCGCCATCACGCCGGAGGAGGCTCGGGCCGCACCAGCAGGGCGGCCCGGGCGCCGATCTCCACCTCGGCGTTGGGAAAGACCACGGCCAGCGGTGCCGTCCCGACCCTTGTCTCGCCGGCACGGCCATCCTCGGCCAGCAGGGTACCCGGGGGGAACTCGGTGAAGTTGGCGGTGGCTTCCGGGAAGGCCAGGCGAAACGTCTCGGATTCCCGCATCAGCTCCTGCGCCACCCGGAAGAAGGTCATCCGGCCCGGGGGCGCCTCCGCCGGCGCCCTCCCCGTCAGCAGGGCGGCCAGCAGGGCGGCCATGGGGGCCAGGGGCGCCAGGTCATTGTGCCCGAAGGGCAGGGCGCGCCCCAGCTCGACGGTGAAGGCCTGGGCGCCGTGGTAGTGCTTGCTGTAGTGGGAGAAGGTCCAGCTGTGGCGGTGCTGGTGGAGCACCGCCTGGATGCCGGCGGCGGCGAGCCAGCGCCACTGGTCCATCTCCACGGCGGTACGCTCGGTATAGGGGCTGACCACGAAGCGCGGGTAGCGGCTGTCGCGGATGGCGGTATGCAGGTCGTAGTGCAGCCTCGGCAGCGTCTCGTGCCGGGCGAAGAAGCCGTCCACCGCCGCCATCAGCTCCCGGGCCCGATCGGGCTCCATGCCGCTCTCGTCGAGCCCCCGGCGGAACAGCCGGTTGAGGTTGGTGCCCACATAGCGTACCCCCCGGCGGGTCGCCTCGGGGCTGCCGAGCAGCAGCAGTACCGGAGCGCCGAGACGCAGCTCTCCCCTGGCCAGGCGCCCGAGCACCCCTTCGAGCAGCTCCATGGGGGCGGTCTCGTTGCCGTGAACCCCCACCGATAGCACGCAGGCCCGGGCCTCTGGGGCGGCTTGCTCCGGCAGCAGCGCCAGCATGCCGTGGCCGAGACGGCGGAAGTGCCCGCCGGGAACCCGGCCCCGTGCGGGAAACTCGGCTTCCTCGATGCTTGCCCGAAGCCAGGTCTCGAGCGTGGCGCTGGTGGGCATGAGCTTAGGCCTCCTCGCGCCAGGGCTCGCAGGCCTCGCCCTGGTCCACCACGATCAGCTCCTCCACCGGGAAGGCCATCGCTTCGGCGCGCTCGACCAGGTCGCGATAGAGCGCTTCGTCCAGGGTGGGGGTGCGGGCCAGGATCCACAGGTAGTCGCGGTTCGGACCGGACACCAGGGACCATTGGTAGTCGTCATCCAGGGCGAGCACGTTGTAGCCACCGTAGAAGGGGCCGAAGAAGCTCACCTTGAGCCGGCCCACGTCCTCGTCCCCGATGAAGTAGGCGCGGCCCTCCGCCTCGCTGACCTCGCCCTCGGTCAGGTTCACGCCGCGGTTGAGCACCCGCACGCCGCCGTCGTCGCGCAGGGAGTAGTCGGCGGTGACGCAGTCGAGGCCGCGTTCGAAGGAGTGGTCGAGCCGGGCGATCTCGTACCACGGACCCAGGTAGCGATCGAGCTCGAAGCCGGTGACAGGCTCGGTGCCCCTGGGAATGCCGGTGCAGCCGGCCAGCAGCAGGGGGACGGCGAGTGAAGCGAACAGGGAAAGGCGGGGCATGGCGACTCCTTGACGTGGCACCGGCGACTGCGACCTTTTGCAGGATGGGGGATGACGAGCCGGCAGGCTAGACTGATGGCCCGCCCACTGCCAGGAGGCCACCATGACCGATGTCACTCGCCAGCTTGATGCCCACTATGATGCCCTCGCCGCAGGGGGCGGGGAAAGCCTGAGTGACAGGCTGCAGGCCGCCTTCCGGGAGGCGGGCCTGGACCCCGGGCGCCTGACCCTGGACGAGATCGCCGGCATCGACCAGCTGCATCTTGGCGGACGCGCTGCCAGTCGCTCCCTGGCAAGGCTCGGTGAGGTGCGGGCCGGGCAGCGGGTGCTGGACGTGGGCTGCGGCACCGGCGGTGCCGCCAGGCTGCTGGCCGAGGAGTTCGGCTGCGAGGTGGTCGGCGTGGATATCACCGCCGCCTTCATCGCGGCGGCGGAGTGGCTGAGCGCGGCCACGGGGCTCGCCGGGCGTACCCGCTTTCTCTGCGCCGATGCCGCTCGCACGCCGCTGCCGGATGGCAGCTTCGATCTCGTCTGGTGTCAGCATGCGCTGATGAATATGCCGGACGTGCCGGCGGTGCTGGCCGAGTGGCGCCGCCTGCTCGCCCCCGGCGGCCGGGTGCTGCTGCATGAGGTGGTGGCCGGCGACAACCCCGAGCCGCTGGCGCTGCCGGTGCCCTGGGCGCGCAGCGAGGCAACCAGTCACCTGCGGCCTCGAGAGGCCCTGGAGGCGGGCCTGGCCGCGGCCGGTTTCGTGCCGGTCTGCGTACGCGATGTGACCGAGGAGGCCCTGGCCTGGCGCCGCAAGCACGGTCGTCGCGAGGCGGGCGCCGCGCCGGCGCGACAGCTGCCGGGGCCGGCGCTGATCTTCGGCGCCGAGTTCATCGAGATGGGGCGCAACCTGGCCGGCAACCTGGCGGCCGGCAAGGTGCGTATCCTGGAGGGGGGCTGGGGCCTGGCAGACTGAGGATCGGCCTGCGGATGCCGGGGAGCGTGCCGGGCCGATGAGACCCCGTGCCGGCATCCCCGCCCACTCGGGCGGGGGCGGGTTCCCGCTAGGCCTGGCGCTTGCCGCGTACCAGGTAGCTGAGCGGGTGCAGCACCAGCCAGGCGGCGATGGCCAGGCCGATCACGGCGCCGATCATCGCCACCCAGTCGAAGGCGGTGGCCACATAGCCGAGCCGGGAGTTGGTGAAGGCGGGAATCCACCAGAGCCCCGAGAGGCCCACCAGCAGCGCGGCCAGGTTGGCGCCCAGGCAGCGATAGCCCAGGGTGCGATAGCCGCGCAGCCGGGCGATCAGCTGGACGGCCACGAGTACCACGACGCCGGCCACGATCAGCCACAGGAAGGGCGCCAGGGCGTACATCAGGATGGTGAAGGCACCTTGAATCGTCATTATCTCTCCTCTCCTCAGGCCTGGCCTTCGAGCACGGCATAGTAGGCCGGCTGCAGCATGCGATCCTTCATCACCCAGGCCGCCCAGGACTCATCGCGGGGGTCGATGAAGGGGAAGGAGGGCAGGAAGTCGAAGTTGTTGTCGTAGCCGAACTCCACCAGCATCGCCTTGCCGATCCCGGTGATCATGGGGCAGGAGGTGTAGCCGTTGTGGCGGGCGGGCAGCGGCTGTGACTGCATCTGGGCCAGCAGGTTGGCCTCCACCACCGGGGCCTGGGCCTTGACGCTGGCGGCGGTCTTGTTGATCGGCGCCCCGATCACGTCGCCGATGCCGAACACCTCGGGATAGCGGTTGTGCTGCATGGTATGGATGTCCACATCCAGCCACTCGCCCCGGAAGGGGCCATCCCGGGCGATCAGGTCACTCTCGCGCACGAAGTCCGGTGCGCTCATGGGCGGCACCACGTGGATGAAGTCGTAGTCGGCGATCACCCTGCGCTCGCCCTCCTGGGAGAACTCCGCTTCGCGCAGCTCATGGTGGGAGGTGAACTCGCTGTCCGGGCCGACGAAGGTGAACTCGGCCTGGCGGGCGCCGGGGTCGATGGCGGAGAGCCGGTAGTGGTGGCGGCGGTTGACGCCCTGATCGTCGAAGCGCTGCTTGACGAAGTCGTTGATCCAGGGCTGGCTGAATAGCCCCGCTCCGGGTGACATGTAGTCGACCTGGAAGTCGTCTCGGCGGCCGGTATCCTCCAGGCGGGAGAGGGTGGTGAAGGTCATCTTCAGGGGGGCGCCGGCGCACTTCACCGGGGTGGGAGCGGCGGTGAAGATGCCCTTGCCGCCGCCGCTGGCGATCCAGGCGTCGATGGCGTCCCGGGTCCGGGTGGCACCCTCGATGCTGGCGTAGACGCTGCCGATGCCGTGGGTGCCGACGAGGTCCGGCGACATGCCGTCGATCAGGTGGTAGTTGAGCTGCAGGCCGGTGGCTACCACCAGGTAGTCGTACTCCAGCACGCTGGCATCGGCCAGGGAGACGCGGCGCTGTTCGGCGTCGATGCCCACGGCGGGCTGGCGCACCCAGGTCACGCCGCTGGGCACGAAGTTGGCGTTGGGCCGCATGGTCTTTTCCGGGCGCCAGACGCCGGAGGCCACCAGGGTCCAGCCGGGCTGATAGTGGTGGGTTTCCCTGGGTTCCACGATGGTGATGCGAGCGCCATCGAGCCGGTTGGAGAGGCGGTTGGCCATGGCCATGCCGGCGGCGCCGCCGCCGAGGATGACGATCCGGGCGCTGGTTGACAGGGTGCGGGCTTGCAGGCCGCTCAGCGGAAGCAGGCTGGCAGCACCGGCGCCGACGCCCAGCTTGAGGAGCTGACGCCGGTCCAGCCGGGGCGTAGAGAAGGGGACGCGGGACATGCGAGGACTCCTGCGTGGTGGCCGGGGGGGAACAGTGGTTATAATCTTATTCGCAGCTATTATATAATTCTGCCGTAATCTCATACCTTATACCTTGGTCTGCGGCAACATGACGCAAGTCAAGGTATGTGCATTTGTTGCCCATGAATGCAGTGTGGCGTCTTGACAGCATTCCCGCCATTTGTTGACCCGCATCACAACCTCCTTTCCTTGCCTCTGCCATGCTTCTCCGAACCGGGTGGCTCATGGGCCGCCACGGTTTCAATGACAAGATGACGCTGGGGAAAGATTCATGACGATCAAACGAGGGGGGCGCTGGCTTGTGCTGCTGTTGACGCTGTGGGTGTCGGCGGCCATGGCCAGCACGGCGGACCATACCCGGTTCGAGGAGCTGCAGGGGCCCTTTACCAGTGCCGATCAGGTGACCCAGGCCTGCCTGAGCTGCCATACCGAGGCCGCACAGCAGGTGATGGGCACTCGCCACTGGACCTGGGACTACGAGAACCCCCACGGCGGTGAGCGGCTGGGCAAGCGCACCATGCTCAATACCTTCTGTATTGCCGACCAGTCCAACGAGGGCTTCTGCCAATCCTGCCACGTGGGCTATGGCTGGGAGGACGACACCTTCGACTTCACCGCCGAGACCCGGGTCGACTGCCTGGCCTGCCACAACACCGGCGACTACGTGAAGAAGGGCGGCTGGGCCGGCTGGCCCAACGAGGCCTTGACCGACCTGAGTCGTGCGGCCCAGAACGTGGGCGCCTCCTCCCGGGAGACCTGTGGCAGCTGCCACTTCTACGGCGGCGGCGGCGACGGCGTGAAGCACGGCGACCTGGACTCCTCGCTCTTCCATCCCCATCGCGAGCTCGACGTTCACATGGACGCCGCGGGTCTCAACTTCAGCTGCAGCACCTGCCACCAGACCGAAGGCCATGATGTGCCCGGCAGCCGCATCCAGGGCACCGCGGTGGATGCGCATCCGGCGATCACCCGAGGCAGCCAGGAGGCGCGCAACCCGGCCACCTGTCAGGCCTGCCACGGCAGTCAGCCCCACGAGAGCGGCACCCATGCCCAGCGCCTCAACGAGCACACCCGGTCGCTGGCCTGCCAGACCTGCCATATTCCCGAGTTTGCCCGTGGCGGCGTGCCGACCAAGATGGAGTGGGACTGGTCCACCGCCGGCCGCCTGGATGAGGAGGGCAACCCCTTCCAGATCAAGAACGAGGATGGCTATGTCATCTACGACAGCAAGAAGGGTGACTTCGTCCCGGGCGAGAACGTGGTTCCCGAGTACCTCTGGTGGGATGGCAGTACCACCTTCGTGACCGGGGAAACGGTGATCGACCCCAGCGAGCGGGTTGAGGTCAACGCCTATCACGGCACCCCGGGTGCCGACGATGCCCGCATCTGGCCGGTCAAGCGGGCGCTGGGCAAGCAGCCCTACGACACCGTGCATCTGACCCTGCTCAAGCCCCAGGTGGCCATCCCCGGCGACGAGACCGCCTTCTGGTACAACTACGACTGGGACAAGGCGCTGGCGGCGGGGACCGAGCTGGCGGGCCAGCCCTTCAGCGGCGAGTTCGACTTTGTCGAGACCTCGATGCTGTGGCCGATCACCCATATGGTGGCACCCGGCGAGATGGCCCTGGACTGCGCCTCCTGCCACGCCGATGACGGCCGCCTGGCCGGCGTAGAGGGCGTCTGGATGCCGGGCCGCGACCGCCATCAGCTGCTGGACCGCTTCGGGTTCGGCCTGGCCGGCCTGGTGCTGCTGGGGGCGCTGGGCCACGGGGCCATGCGCTTCGCCACTCGTAACCGCAGCAAGGGGCACTGAACATGAGCGAGCGACTCTATCTCTTCACCCGCTTCGAGCGCTTCTGGCACTGGGCCCAGGCGGCGCTGATCATCGCCCTGCTGTTCACCGGCTTCGGCATTCGCGGCGTGCACGGCCTGGTCGGCTTCGAGACGGCGGTACGCGTGCATGAGGCGGCGGCCTGGCTGCTGATCGGCCTCTGGGTGTTCGCCATCTTCTGGCACTTCACCACCGGCCAGTGGAAGCACTACATTCCCACCGCCGAGCGTATCGGCGCCATGGTGCGCTACTACGCCCACGGCATCTTCGTCGGTGCGCCGCACCCCTATCGGATCACCGTGGAGCGCAAGCACAACCCGCTGCAGCGCCTGGCCTACCTGGGCGTCAAGCTGGTGATCAACCCGCTGGTATGGGTCTCCGGGCTTCTCTACCTGTTCTGGGGCAGCGTGCGCGACAGCGTGCCGGCCTGGCTGGGGCTCGAGCAGGTGGCCTGGCTGCATGCCCTGGGCGCCTTCCTGATGCTGGCCTTCCTGATCATCCATGTCTACCTGGCCACCGCCGGCCATACGCCCCTGGCGCATATCAAGGCGATGGTGACCGGCTGGGAGGATGTCCACGACGATGCGCAGGTGAAGCACCCGCCGCGAGCGCCCTGAGTCGCCTACGTGCGGAACCACGAAGCGGCCCCCGCCATGGCGGTGGCCGCTTCGTTTCCGGGGTAGGGGGGGAAGGATCAGCCCGCGAGGCGTGTCGCGATGGCCCGGCCCAGGCTCTCGGTGGTGCCGCTGCCGCCCACGTCGGGGGTGAGCACTGCCCTGTCGCCCTCGGCCAGCACCGCCTCGAAGGCGGCGACGATGGCGTCCGCGGCCTCCCGGTGGCCCAGATGCTCGAGCATCATGGCGCCGGACCAGATCTGGCCGATGGGGTTGGCGATGCCCTTGCCCGCGATGTCCGGGGCGCTGCCGTGGACCGGCTCGAAGAGGCTCGGGAAGGTGCCCTCGGGGTTGATGTTGGCAGAGGGGGCCACGCCGATGGTGCCGGTGCAGGCCGGCCCCAGGTCGGAGAGGATGTCGCCGAAGAGGTTGCTGGCCACCACCACGTCGAACCAGTCCGGGTGCATGACGAAGTTGGCGGTGAGGATGTCGATATGGAACTGGTCCACGGCGACGTCGGGGTAGCGTCTGCCCATCTCGGCCACCCGCTCGTCCCACCAGGGCATGGTGATGGCGATGCCGTTGGACTTGGTGGCCGAGGTGAGCTTCTTTCTGGGCCGGGAGGCCGCCAGCTCATAGGCGAACTTCAGCACCCGGTCGGTGCCGTGGCGGGTCATCACCGTCTCCTGGATCACCACCTCGCGCTCGGTGCCCTCGAACATCCGGCCGCCGACGCTGGAGTACTCCCCTTCGGTGTTCTCGCGCACCACGTAGAAGTCGATATCGCCGGGCTTGCGGTCGGCGAGCGGGCTTCGGATACCGGGCAGCAGCCGACAGGGACGCAGGTTGACGTACTGGTCGAAGCGGCGGCGGAACTGCAGCAGCGACCCCCACAGGGAGATGTGGTCGGGAACCGTGGCCGGCCAGCCCACCGCGCCGTAGAAGATGGCGTCGAAGCCCTTCAGGGTCTCGAACCAGTCGTCGGGCAACATCTTGCCGTGCTCGGCGTAGTAGTCGCAGCTGGCGAAGTCGAAGTGCTCGAGTGCCAGGTCGATGCCGAAGCGGCGAGCGGCGGCCTCGAGGGCGCGCAGCCCCTCGGGCATCACCTCCTTGCCGATGCCGTCGCCGGGAATTACCGCGATGCGCTGGGTCATGCTGCTCTCCTGGTCAAGTTGCTGTATGGAGTAAGGGCCAGTCAGTGGCGGTCGTGGTGGGTGCTCTCGATGTCGGCGCGGTCCCGCTCGGGCAGCCGGGCCAGGGGGGCCTGGCGGAAGTAGCGGCCGAGCAGGCCATAGAGCGCCGGGTAGGCCTGGTGCAGCAGGTCCGGGGCGGTGAAGAAGGCCTCGCAGCAGACCGCAAAGCACTCCCCCGGGTGGGTGGCGGCGTAGTCGTCGATGGGCGTGGGTTCGCCGCGCTCGAGATGCGCCTGGAGATCCTCCCAGACGCCCATGAAGACCCGGTGCCACTCCCGCGGGTCGATGTCGGCGGGCAGCGGCGGGAAGCCGTCCACGTCCAGGGAGTTGCCCAGGTCGAGCTTGTGGGCGAACTCGTGGATCAGCACGTTGAAGCCGTTCCAGTCGCCGCTCTCCATGAGGTCCGGGAAGGCCACCACCACCGGCCCCTGGTGGGAGGTCTCGCCGGCGCGCTCGTCCACGTATTCGTGCATCACCCCGAACTCGTCCATCTCCTCTACCTGGCGTCGGAAGGCGTCGGGCAGGATCAGCACCTCGTGGACGTTGGCGAAGGCCTCCTGGTGCTCCTCGTCGCTCCAGCCCAGGGTCAGCAGGCAGGCCTGGGCGGCGAGCGCCAGCTGGGCAGGCAGGTCGAAGGGCGTGGCCTCGGCGAGCGCCGGGTGCAGGCTCAGGCGCTTGGCATGCAGGAAGCGCCAGGCGCGCTCCCCCAGGGCCGCAGCCTCGCCGTCACCCAGGGCGGCGAGCAGCGGCAGGCGCGCCCGGGCCTCGGCCCAGGCGTCGTCGGGGAAGGGGTGGCGGGCGGCAAAGCGCGACTCCCGCCAGCGTTTCAGGCGCTCCAGCATCGGCGTTTCTCCACTCGGCCCTTCTGGCGCTCTCTGCTCAGCTCTCCTCCAGGTCCGCCCCGGACTTCCAGGACCAGTCCCGCCAGCGCAGGTCGAAGAGGTCCTTGCGGCGGTCCTTGAGGTTGGTCACCGAGCCCTCGTTGCGCACCATGGTCAGCCGGGTCAGGTCGAGGTCCGAGAAGAGGATCATCTCGGTGTTGGGGGTGGTCTCGTTGAGCACGGCGTCGTGGGGGAAGGCGAAGTCCGAGGGCGAGAAGACCGCCGACTGGGCGTACTGGATGTCGAGGTTCTCGATGGAGGGCACATTGCCCACGCTGCCGCAGAGCACCACGTAGCACTCGTTCTCGATGGCCCGGGCCTGGGCGCAGTGGCGCACCCGCAGGTAGCCGTTCTTGGTGTCGGTCCAGAAGGGCACGAAGAGGATGTCCATGTCCTGCTCGGCCAGGAGCCGCGGCAGCTCCGGAAACTCCACGTCGTAGCAGATCAGGATGCCGACCCGGCCGGCGTCGGTGTCGAACACCTGGAGGTCGTCGCCCCCCTCGATCACCCAGTCGCGGCGCTCCTGGGGGGTGATATGCAGTTTGGCCTGTCTCTCGATCTCGCCGTCCCGGTGGCAGAGGTAGCTGATGTTGTAGAGCCGGTCGTCCTCGCCCACCTCGATCATGGAGCCGGCCACGATGTTGATGTTGTAGGAGACCGCCATGCGCGACAGTTCGGCCTTGAACTGCTCGGTGAAGCTGGCCAGGAAGCGGACGGCGGCCATCTGGTCCTGCTGGGCGGCGCGGTCCTGCAGCCCCATCAGCGGGGCGTTGAAGAGCTCCGGGAAGACCGCGAAATCGCTCTTGTAGCCGGAGAGCGCATCGACGAAGTACTCCACCTGCTGCAGCACCGCCTCCACCGAGTCGAACTCGCGCATCTGCCACTGCACCGCCCCCACCCGCACCTGGGTCTTGCGGTTGTCGAGCACCAGCTCGGCGGGCTCATAGAGGAAGTTGTTCCACTCCAGCAGGGTGGCGAACCCCTGGGACTTCTCGTCCTCGGGCAGGTAGTCGCGCAGCAGGCGCTTGACCTGGAAGTCGTTGGCCAGCTGGAAGGAGAGAATGGGGTCGTGGATCTCCTTGCGGGCCACCCGGTCGATGTACTGGGTGGGGGAGAGCTCCTCGGCATGCTGGTGATACTGGGGGATGCGCCCGCCGGCGAGGATCGCCCGCAGGTTCAGCGAGCGGCAGAGCTCCTTGCGGGCGTCGTAGAGGCGCCGCCCCAGCCGATAGCCGCGGTACTCCGGATGGATCAGCACATCCAGGCCGTACATGGCGTCGCCCTCCGGGTCGTCGAGGATCACCTCGCGCTTGCCGATCAGGTCGTCGTACCTGTGCGGATTGGTGAACTCGTCGTAGTCGACCCTCACGGTCAGGGCGATGCCCACCAGGCGGCCGTCGTCCTCGATGGCCACCTGGCCGTCCGGGAAGGAGTCGATCAGGGTCTCGATGGTGTGCCGCGACCAGGCGCCGCCGATGTCGTGATAGACGGCGTCCATCAGCGTCTCGAGCTGCGGATAGTCCTCTGGCGTCAGGTTGCGAAGCGTCAGGTGCAGGTCGTCGAGGGACATGGGGCGTCCTTATGATGTCTGGGAAGCCGGTGGCCCGGCGGGAGTCTGTTCAGGGAGCCGCTCTGGGGCGGATGCTGGGTCTGGCATTCGAGTCTAGCACGAGCGGTCGGCATCCCTCTGCGCCGCGGCGGCGCTGGCCGCCAGCAGCGGCCGGGTCAGGGTCTGGGCCATCACCACGCCGGCCAGGATCAGCGCGCCCCCCAGGAAGTGAAAGAGTGCGATGCGCTCGCCGAGGGCCACCATGGCGATGATGGCGCTGAACAGCGGCATCAGGTTGATGAAGATGCTGGCCTGGCTGGCGCCGATCTGGCGGATCGCCAGCATCCACAGGAAGGTGGTGATGATGGAGGCGGGGATGCCGGCGTAGAGGATCAGGCCGATATTGCTCGAATCGACCGGGGTCATGGGGCCCATCAGGTAGGGCGGCAGCAGGAAGAGCACCGCGAAGATCACCTGGGCATAGAGCAGCACCCAGGGCGGCAGGCCGATGGGCCAGCGCTTGAGCATCACCCCGTAGAGGGCGTAGCAGGTGGCGGCCACCAGCATCAGGGCGTCGCCCTTCGCCACGGTCAGCTCCAGCAGCGAGAGCGGATTGCCGCGCCCCAGCAGGATGGCCACGCCGATCAGCGCCAGGGCGCCGCCGGCTACGCCGCCGAGGCTCGGCGGCTCGCGCAGGATCAGGGCGCTGAGCAGCACGGTGAGCAGCGGCACCATGGCGGCCAGGATGCCCATGTTGGTGGCGCTGGTGGTCTCGGCGGCCACGTAGGCGAGCCCCTGCCACAGCCCCATGCCGAGCAGCCCCAGCACGGCGAGTTTCGGCCACTCGCGGCGGATCGTCGCGCGGTGCTTCCAGGCCGCAGGTGCCAGGAAGGGGGTGAGCACGGCGAGCGCCAGCACCCAGCGCAAGAAGGCGATGCTGCTCGGCGCGATGGCGCCGACGGTGAGCTGGTTGATGGTCATGTTGCCTGACCAGATCAGCACGGCGCCCAGCGGGGGCAGGAAGTAGAGCAGCGGCATGGCATCCTCGTTGACCGTCACAAGAAAGCCCCGCCGGGGCGGGGCTCTAAAGCTTACTTCAGCCAGGCGCTTCAGGCGATGGCGGCGACGCCGGCCTTGGCCACCTGAACGTCCTGGTCGGGCTTGACGCCGGAGATGCCGACGCTGCCGGCCACCTCGCCATTCACCAGCACCGGCACGCCGCCGGCCAGCAGAGACTGCATGGGGGCGGTGACGAAGGCGGTGCGGCCGCCGTTGATCATCTCCTCGAAGGCCTGGGTCTCGCGGCGGCCCAGGGAGGCGTTGCGGGCCTTCTGGGTGGCCACGTCGGCGCTGAAGGGCGGGGCGGTGTCCATGCGGCGCAGGCCGAGCAGGTGGCCGCCGTCGTCGGCCACGGCGATGGTCACGCCCCAGCCGTTGGCCTCGGCCTCCTTCTCGGCGGCATCGAGGATGGCGTTGACGTCGGTCAGGGTCAGTACGGGCTTGGTCTTCATGGGGTTGTCCTCAGGGGGTTAGTGCCTCGTCGACGATCTCGATCCAGTGGCGTACCGGGGTGCGGTTGGCGCCGTTGAGGTGGGTCTGACAGCCGATATTGGCCGTCACGATCACCTCGGGGTTGCCGGCCTCGAGGTTGTCGAGCTTGTTGTCGCGCAGCTGGGTGGCGAGCTCCGGCTGGGTGATGGAGTAGGTGCCCGCGGAGCCGCAGCAGAGGTGGGCGTCGGCCACGGGGGTCAGCGAGAAGCCGAGCCGGGTCAGTACCGATTCCACGGCGCCGCCGAGCTTCTGGGCGTGCTGCAGGGTGCAGGGGCAGTGGAAGGCGAGCCTGCGGTCCTGCTTCACGTTCAGATCGTCCAGTGCCTCGTCGCGCAGCACCTCCACCAGGTCCTTCGCCAGCTCGCTCACCCGGGCGGCCTTCTCGGCGTAGGCCGAGTCGTCCTTGAGGATGTCGACGTACTCCTTGACGAAGGCGCCGCAGCCGCTGGCGGTCTGGACGATGGCCTCGGCGCCGGCCTCCAGGTGCGGCCACCAGGCGTCGATATTGGCCCGGGCCCGGGCGCGGCCATCCTCCTGGGCGTTCAGGTGGAAGTCCACGGCGCCGCAGCAGCCGGCCTCAGCCACCGGGGTCAGGCCGATGCCGAGGCGACCCAGCACCCGGGCGGTGGCGGCGTTGGTGTTGGGCGAGAGCCCCGGCTGCACGCAGCCCTCGAGGATCAGCATCTGCCGGGCGTGTTGCCTGCCGTCGGGGCGCTGGCCGGCATCCACGGGGGCCGGCGGCATCTTGTCCCGGAGGGCGCCGGGGACCAGCGGCTTGAAGGTCTGGCCCAGTTTCAGCAGCGCCTGGAAGCGCTTCGGTTCCACCAGCATCTTGCGCAGCGCATAGCGCTGGGCGCGCTCGGCGGGCTTGCGCGGTACCCGGCGCTCGATCTCGGCGCGGCCGATGTCGAGCAGCTTGTGGTACTCGACGCCGGAGGGGCAGGTGGTCTCGCAGTTGCGGCAGGTCAGGCAGCGGTCCAGGTGCAGCCGGGTCTCCTCCGTCACCTTGTCGGCGCCCTCGGGGGCCTCGAGCATCTCCTTCATCAGGTAGATGCGCCCGCGGGGGCCATCGCGCTCGTCGCCCAGCAGCTGGTAGGTGGGGCAGGTGGCGTTGCAGAAGCCGCAGTGCACGCAGGTGCGCAGCACCCGGTCCGCCTCGCGGATATGCGGTTTCTTGAGGTCTTCCTCGGTAAAGTGCGTCTGCATCGTGGGTTTCCCGTCAGTCTCAGAATGCCGCGTAGAGCCGGCCCGGGTTGAAGATCCCCTTCGGGTCCAGCTCGGCCTTGAGGTTGCGATGGTACTTCTCGAGTACCGGGGCGAGCGGGGTAAAGGGTTCGTCCACCGGCTTCCCGCCGGCACCTCGCCAGCAGGTGGCGTGGCCGCCAGCGCGGGCCGCCGCCTGGCGGATCGCCTCGGCGTTGAGGTCGCTTCTCAGCCAGCGCTGGGCACCGCCCCAGTCGTAGAGCACGTCGGTCTCCGCGACGCCGGGCAGCTCCAGCGCCGGGGTGTGGTGGGGCAGCGAGAGGCGCCAGAGGGCTCGGCCGTCGTCGTTGGCGAAGAAGGCCAGGCGCTGCTCGCGCAGGGCCTCCCAGAAGTCCGCCTTGAGCGTGTCGCCGCCGAGCCGTTCGGCGGTGGCGGCCACGGAGCTTGGCCCGCCCTCCAGGCGCAGGTGCAGGGCGCCGTCGAGCCAGGCCGCGGCCGTGATGGGCAGCGGCTGACGGCCCCACTCGGAGAGCTTCGCGAGGGCGCGGGCCAGCGGCATGTCCAGGTGAAGGCTGCGCGAGGCGCCGGGTAGCGGCAGCACCTTCATGGAGACCTCGGTGATCAGCCCCAGGGTGCCCTGGGCGCCCACCATCAGCCGCGAGAGGTCGTAGCCCGCCACGTTCTTCATCACCTGGCCGCCGAAGCGCTGCTCGCTGCCCTGGCGGGTGATGATCCGCGTGCCCAGCACGAAGTCGCGCACGCTGCCGGCCCAGGGGCGGCGCGGCCCGGAGAGGCCGGTAGCGATCATGCCGCCCACGGTGGCGGCTTCGCCGAAGTGGGGCGGCTCGCAGGGCAGCATCTGGCCGTTGGCGGCCAGGGCGGCCTCCAGCTCGCGCAGCGGGGTGCCGGTGCGCACCGAGACGATCAGCTCCACCGGGTCATATTCGGTGATGCCGCGGTGCTCCCGGGTCGAGAGGGCCTCACCCTGAACGCTACGACCATAGAAGGCCTTGGTATCGCCGCCGACGATGCGCAGGGGCGTGCCCTCGGCCTCGGCGCGGCGGATGCGCTCGGCCAGCGCTTCGCTGGCGTCATGCGCGGGAATGTCGTGAGTCGTCACCATGTCGTCGAAGTCTCTCAGCCTTGGCTCTCGGGGGCGGTCGGGGCGGGGGCGTCACCGGCGCTCTTGGTCAGGCGGAACTCGGAGCAGCGCGCCGGGGTAGGGATGTTCTTGCCCGGATTGAGCAGCTCGTCGGGGTCGAAGGCGCGCTTGGCGGCACGGAAGGTCGTAAGTTCGCCGGGGCTAAACTGGACGCACATCTGGTGGATCTTCTCGCGGCCCACTCCGTGCTCGCCGGTGATGGTGCCGCCGACCTCGACGCACAGCTCGAGGATGCGGCCGCCGAGCTCCTCGGCGCGCTCGAATTCCCCCGGCTGGTTGGCATCGAAGAGGATCAGCGGATGCATGTTGCCGTCGCCGGCGTGGAAGACGTTGGCCACGCGAAGGCCGTACGCCTCGCCCAGATCGCCGATGCCCTTGAGCACCCGGGCCAGCTCGCGGCGGGGGATGGTGCCGTCCATGCAGTAGTAGTCCGGCGACATGCGGCCCACCGCGGGGAAGGCGTTCTTGCGCCCGGCCCAGAACAGCGCCCGCTCGGCCTCGTCACGGGCCTGCTGGATATCGGTGGCGCCGGCCTTCTCCAGCACGCGGCGCACGGTCTGGCAGTCGTCGTCGACGTCCGCCTCCACGCCGTCCAGCTCGCAGAGCAGGATCGCCTCGGCCTCCACCGGGTAGCCGGCGCCGATGAAGTCCTCGGCGGCGCGGATCGCCAGGTTGTCCATCATCTCAAGGCCCCCGGGGATGATGCCTGCGGCGATGATGGCGCCCACGGCGTTGCCGGCCTTCTCGATGTCGTCGAAGCTCGCCATCAGCACCTTGGCGGTCTCGGGCTTGGGCAGCAGCTTGACGGTGATCTCGGTGACCACCCCGAGCATGCCCTCGGAGCCGGTGAACAACGCCAACAGGTCGAAGCCGGGGGCGTCCAGGGCGTCCGACCCCAGGGTCATGTGCTCCCCCTTGATAGTCAGCACCTCGACCCTGATGACGTTGTGCACGGTGAGGCCGTACTTGAGGCAGTGGACGCCGCCGGCGTTCTCGGCCACGTTGCCGCCGATGGAGCAGGCGATCTGGGAGGAGGGGTCCGGGGCATAGTAGAGCCCGTAGGGGGCGGCCGCCTCGGAGATCGCCAGGTTGCGCACTCCGGGCTGGACCCGGGCGGTGCGCGCATCGGGGTCGATCTCGAGGATGCGGTTGAAGCGCGACAGCACCAGCAGCACGCCGTGTTCAAGCGGCATGGCGCCGCCGGAGAGGCCGGTGCCGGCGCCGCGGGTCACCACCGGCACGCCCAGGGCCCGGCAGCGCTTGAGTAGGGTTTCGACCTGCTCGAGGGTCTCGGGCAGGGCGACCAGCATCGGCAGGGCGCGGTAGGCGGAGAGGCCGTCGCACTCGAAGGGGCGCAGGTCCTCTTCGCGGTGCAGCAGGGTCATGCCGGGCAGCGCCTGCTGGAGGTCGGCCAGCACCTCGGACTGATCGCGTCCTGGCTGACCGCCATCGAGTCGTTCATCGAAGTGGGTGTTCATGGAGGCTCCTGAGCGGGAGGGCATCACTTCAGTGTAGGACCAATTTTATGAAAAAAATTTCCATAATTCTATGGAAATTTTTTTCATCAACGTGGTTCCGGTGCCCCGGATTCCGGGAAATGACCGGGCCCCGCCGTCGGTCGGCGGGGCCCGGAGAGCGTCATGCTCGTGCCATCAACTCACCTGCATCAGCGGGTCCGTCACGCCGATCATGTAGAAGGCGATCAGGGCGATGATCCCGGTGGCGACGAGGTAGTAGATCGTCGGCAGGATCGTCTTGCGGATGGTCTCGCCCTCGCGACCGAGCAGGCCCACGGTGGCCGAGGCTGCCACCACGTTGTGGATGGCGATCATGTTGCCCGCTGCCGCCCCCACGGCCTGCAGGGCCACCATGAAGGCGGTGGAGACGCCGAGCTGCTGGGCCACGTTGAACTGGAAGTCCGCCAGCATCAGGTTGGAGATGGTGTTGGAGCCGGCGATGAAGGCCCCCAGGGCGCCCACGGCCGGGGCGAAGAACGGATAGACCCCGCCCACGCTGTCGGCCACCAGTTGCGCCATGGCCACCGGCATGGAGACCAGGTCCGCCGCGTTGACGCCGGAGTTGATCAGGATCCGCACCATGGGGATGGTGAAGATCAGCACGAAGCCGGCACCGAAGATGGTCTTCGAGGACTCGCTGAAGGCGGCCTTGAGTTCGCCGGCGCGCATGCGATGGAGCAGGGCGGTGATCAGCACCACCATCAGCAGGATGCCGCCGGGCAGGTAGAGCGGCTCGATGCTGCCGGACACGCCGGCCTCGCCCAGGATGTTGCTCCAGCCGAAGGAGAGGGACTGCAGTGCCTCGCGGAAGGGGGCGACGGTGCGGGAGGCGACCAGGATCACGGCCAGCAGCACGTAGGGCACCCAGCCCATCAGGGTGGAGATCGGCGCCTTGCCGGCGATGTCGTCCAGCTTGATCTCGAGCTTGCCGATCCACTGGTCGGGCCAGGAAGAGGACTCGGGGAAGTCCCAGCTGTGCTTGGGAATCAGGAAGCCGCGGCGGGCCGCCGGGACGACGATGGCCAGGCCGACCAGGGCGCCGATCATCGATGGGAACTCCGGCCCGAGCAGCACGCCGGCCAGCATGTAGGGCACCACGAAGCTGATGCCGGCGAAGATCGCGAAGGGGGCGATGGAGAGACCCTCCTTCCAGGAGCGGTTGGCGCCGAAGAAACGCACCATGATCACCACCATGATCAGCGGCATCAAGATGCCGACGATGCCGTGGATGACGGCCACCTCACCGGCGATCAGGCGGAAGTACTCCATCCAGCTCGCGCCGCCGGCCTCCAGGGTCTCGGTGATGCCGGCGCGGTCCAGGCCGCCGGTGACACCCACCACGATGGGCGTGCCGACCGCACCGAAGGATACCGGGGTGGACTGAATCATCATGCCCACCACCACGGCGGCGAGTGCGGGGAAGCCCAGCGCCACCATCAGCGGTGCGGCGACGGCGGCGGGGGTGCCGAAGCCCGAGGCGCCCTCGATGAAGCAGCCGAACAGCCAGGCAACGATGATGGCCTGCACGCGGCGGTCCGGGCTGATGCCCGAGAAGCCGTTGCGGATGGCCGTGATGCCGCCGGAGTGCTTCAGGGTGTTGAGCAGCAGGATGGCGCCGAAGATGATCCAGAGGATCGACACGGTGAGGATCAGACCCTGCAGGGTCGAGGCCAGCACCCGGTTGAAGCTCATGTCCCAGGCGAGCAGGGCAATGAGGGCGGTGACTACGTAGACGGCAGGCATGGCCGTCCTGGCCGGCATGCGCAGGCCGATCAGCAGCACACCGGCCAGCACCAGAGGCGTGAAGGCCAGCAGTGCAAGTAGGGTGTCATTCATGAGACAGGTTCCCTTCGACTGTTGTGTTGGTGTTGTCTGGGCTTGAGATGGCGTTGACCCACCTGCCGGAGGGCATGGCGGATGGCTGCAAGATACGCCGGGCGAGCGTTGACCCGCTAGCGGTGGAAAATTGGTATTACCAATATGTTTCATTGTTCCGTGATATCTGAAATAGAAAAACTCCTTTTCCAACATGAGGTTGTTCGGGAGCGCCCGCTATCGGCACGGCAGGGGTGCGCCCCGACTATAGACTAAAGGACAGGGAGGGCAGGGCCGGATGGACCACGGCATGCCGCGTGGCGGGGGCGGGAAAAGGCTGGCACACTGCGGCAGGTATGCTTACTGCAATGGGGGACGGTCATGACACGGGTGCTCTTTGATCTCTGCGGCATCGATGAGGGGCTGCGCTTCTCGCCCTACTGCTGGCGGGTGCGCTATGCGCTTGCCCACAAGGGGCTGGAGGCCGAGACCCGCCCCTGGCGCTTCAATGACAGGGCGGCGCTGGCCTTTGCCGATCACGACAAGGTGCCGGTGCTGGTCGACGGTGACGAGACGATCACCGACAGCTACGCCATCCTGCGCTACCTGGATCGCGCCTACCCCGAGTCCCCACTGTTCGGCGATTCCCTGGCCGAGGGGCGGGCTCGTTTCCTCAAGCACTATGCGGAGCGCTCCCTGCAGCCGGCAATGATGCGCACCATCATCATGGACCTGCTCAATGCCATCCATCCCGATGATCGCGACTACTTCCGCGAGAGCCGGGAGAAGCGCCTGGGCCGCACCCTCGAGGAGTTCCACTCCCCGGCGAAGGGGCTGTCCCAGCTGGATGCGGCCCTGGAGCCGCTGCGCGGCCGGCTCAAGGAGGCCGACTATATCGACGGCGAGGCGCCGGCGGCAGGGGATTATCTGGTCTTCGGCAGCTTCATGTGGGCCCGCTGCGTCTCCAGCGCGGACCTGGTCTCCAACGCCGACCCGGTCTACGCCTGGCGGGAGCGCATGCTCGACCAGCATGGTGGCCTGGGTCGCCGCGCCATGCGCATCACCGATGTGGAAGGGGCCTACCGGTAGAGGCTGCCTGGTGATGAGCAGCGGAAGTCCGGGAGTGTGAGAGAAATGGGGCCTCGGGCATGTTGCGGCGCACAAGATCGCCTGCTATGTTGCAATGCAGCACGGGCGTCGAGCCCTGTCACCCAAGCGTGTCTTCCCGAGATAGATGGAGGTGTTCCATGACCAAGGCAACGACTCGGAAGAGTGCCGAGCAGTTCCAGACCCTGTTTGCCGAGCCGGTCCGGGCCTATGGCTCTCTGACCCTGGAATATTACGAGAAGCTGTTTTCCACTCAGCTGGAGGCGGCGCGTCGCTACACCGAGCTGGGCTTCACCCAGGCCCGTGCCTGGGTCGAGGTGCGCGACGTCGACGGCTTCAACCAGGCGCTGGAAGGGCAGCAGAAGGCAACCCAGCAGTTCAACGAGCAGCTCAAGGGAGACGCCGAGGCGCTCTCCGGCCTGGGGCAGGAGTACCTGCAGAAGGGCCAGCAGCTGGTCGAGTCGAACATGAAGAGCGTCACGGCCGCTGCCAAGTAGGGGCGGCGCCGGCAGCTCGCCGGCAGCAGGGTGTCAAGGGCCGCCCCGAGAGGAGCGGCCCTTGTCGTTGCCAGGTGGCGGGAGGGGCCCGTTTCAGGGCGCCTTGCCGAGCAGCCTGACTACCTCGTCATCCTCGACCTGGCCGAAATCGGCGAAGAACTGCCCCACGGCACCGAAGCGAGCCGGTGCCTCGGGGCAGACCACCTCGTCGGCCAGGGCCTCGAGCCGTGCCAGGGTATCCGGCGGCGCCACGCCGAGGGCGGCGATGAGACGGGCCGGGGCGCGCTGGCGCAGGGTGGCGAGAGCCGCCGCCATGGTGGCGCCGGTGGCGCTGCCGTCGTCGACCACCACCACGACGCGGCCGGCGGGGTCGATGGGCGAGCGCACCGGCGTATAGCGGCGGCGGCGTTCGTCGATCAGCCGGCGCTGCTCCTCGATCGCCCTGGTCAGCCACTCCTGGCGGCACTGCCCGGCCTGCTCCTCCAGGTGCACGCTGCCGTCCTCGCTGACCGCACCGATGGCGTACTCGGGATTGCCCGGAGCGCCCACCTTGCGCACCAGCACCACGTCCAGATCCCCCTCCAGGGCGTCGGCGATCACTCTGCCCATGGGGGCGCCGCCCCGGGGAATGGCCAGCACCAGGGGGTGCTCCCCCCTCAGGTGGGCCAGGCGCTCGGCGAGCCGCTCGGCCGCCTCCCGTCGATCTCGATACATGACAGCCCCTCCTCGGTGCACCCTCCTCGAAGTCTAGCCGAGACGAGCGCTGCTGCCCCCGGAAACGACAGGCGCCGCCGGGATCTCCGGCGGCGCCTGGCCTATCGGGGAAGCGTCAGGCGCTAGGTTCGGTCTTGCGAGCCTGAATCTCGGCCTCGGCGTCCTCGCCGCCGCGTTGGCGCTTCGGCTTGCCGGGCAGGATGGCGTCGAGCAGCAGCGCGGCCAGGGCCGCCGGCACCAGGCCCGACTTGAGCAGCAGGCCGGCCTGGCCGGGCATAGTCTCGGAGATCGCCTCCACGGCGGGCAGTCCGATGCCCAGGCTCAGGGAGACGGCGATGATCAGCATGGCGCGCTGGTCGAGCTCGCACTCCTGGATGATCTTGAGCCCCGCCGAGGCGATCATGCCGAACATCACCACGCCGGCACCGCCCAGCACCGCGTGGGGCATGGCCGCCACCAGGCCGCCCAGCTTGGGGAAGAGTCCCATGCAGATCAGCAGGATGCCGCCGATGGTCACCACGTGGCGGCTGACCACGCCGGTCAGGGTGATAAGGCCCACGTTCTGGGCGTAGGCGGTGTTGGGCAGGGTGTTGAAGAGCGCGGCGAAGGAGGTGGCCACGCCGTCGGCCATCACGCCGCCCGAGAGCTCGCGGTCCTTGGCCGGGCGGCCGGCGCCGCCGGTGGTGATGGCGGAGATGTTGCCGATGGTCTCCAGGCCCACCACGAACATGATCAGCACCATGCCGACGATGGCGGTGAGGTGAAACTCCATGCCGTACTGCAGCGGTCTCGGCACGGCGAACCAGGCCGCCTCGCGCAGGTTGGTGAAGTCCACCATGCCCAGCGCGATGGCCACCAGATAGCCGGCCAGCAGGCCGAAGAGGATCGAGGAGGCCTTGACGAAGCCGCGGCCCAGCTGGTGCACGGCGATGCACACCACCAGCACGAAGAGCGCCAGCAGCAGGTTGGTGGGTGAGGCGAAGTCGTCGGATCCCACGCCGCCGGCGGCGTAGTTGAGGCCTACCGGCATCAGGGTGATGCCGATCAGCAGCACCACGATGCCGGTGACCACCGGCGAGAACCAGTGGCGGATCTTCTTGAGGAAGGCCCCCAGCACGATCTGCAGCAGGCCGGCGATGAAGGAAGCGCCGAGCACGGCGGCCAGTCCGAAGGCGTTGGCCAGGGGGAGCGCCACCGGCAGGAAGCCGAAGCTGGTGCCCTGGACGATGGGCAGGCGGGCGCCGACGGGGCCCACGCCGATGGTCTGGATCAGGGTCGAGACCCCGGCCACGAAGAGCGCCACCTGGATCAGGAAGATCGTCTCGCCGGTGGCGGCGCCGATCACGCCGGCGATGATGATCGGCGGCGTCACGTTGCCGGCAAACATCGCCATGATGTGCTGCAGGCCCAGGGGAATCGCCTTGGAGAGTGGCGGCATCGCATCCGGGTCGCGGTTGATGGTGCGGGTGGGGTTCGTCTCGGGGTGGGGAGCGGAACGGGATCTGGTCATGGTCAGGCTCGCAGCTTGGGTTGTTGTTGATGCTGGCGTGCGGGTCGCGAACTGGTCGGTTGTTATAGGTTTGAGACCAATCCTTTCCATTTAATGTACACAATATTTCTCCATATGAAAGACATTGCCTGGTTTTTTCGGTACTCCATTGGTAGATCTCTTCCAGGTCAAGGCGTTGTCGCTGCCTTGTGGCGAGAGCGGTGTCGGCTGCCCTGCCGCGCGGCAGCGAGAAGCAGCTAGGGGATGAAGAGGGTTGGCCCGTGGAACAGCGCTTCCACTGCGATCGGCGGAAGCGCTGTGCGAGTCTCAGCCCTCGGCGCGAGCCTGCAGGCGAAACAGGGCGATGCGATTGATCTGCTCCACGGCGGTGCGGCGCTCCTCGGCCGGGGTGTTCTCCAGGCGCACCTCGAAGGCATCGAGGATGGCGTAGCGGTCGCTGCCCTTGACCGCCATCACGAAGGGAAAGCCGAACTTCGCCTTGTAGGCCTCGTTGAGGCGTTCGAAGCGGGCCATCTCCTCCGGGGAGCACTGGTCGAGGCCGGCGCCGGCCTGCTCGCGAGTGGAGTCGTCGGTGAGGGTGCCGGCCAGCGCCGCCTTGCCGGCGAGATCCGGGTGGGCGCGGATCACCTCCAGCTGGCGCTCGGGGGAGGCGCTCTCCAGCATCTCGCCCATCAGGGTGGCCAGGGCCTCGGGGCGGTCATGGGCCTCGTTGAGGCCCCGCTCCCAGGCCAGCTCGGCGACCCAGGGGGAGTGCTCGTAGATCTCGCCGTAGCCGGCGACGAAGGCGGCCCTGTCCAGCTCGCTGGGGCGCGGGGTCAACTTGTTGTTGTCGGTCATGGGGAGGCTCCGGTTGGGGGGGTGCAGGCCAATGTATACAAAAAATATTTTGAAATGTACTCTTTTAAGGTCTAAAAATGTTGTCAGGAAAATCATCCGCCGTCCATCCAACCCGCCAATCAACCAACACCTAAGGGAGTCGAGACAATGGGACGCCTGACCACCCATGTACTGGATACCGCCCGGGGCCTGCCCGGCGAGGGCATTCGCATCGAGGTCTATCGCCTGGATGCCGGCAGCCGTACCCGCCTGAAGGAGGTCGTCACCAACGACGACGGGCGCTGCGATGCCCCGATCCTCGAGGGTGATGATTTCACCGTCGGGGAGTACGAGCTGGTCTTCCACGCCGGCGACTACCTGCGCCGGCAGGGCGTCGAGGTCGAGGAGCCGCGTTTCCTGGACGTGATCCCGCTGCGCTTCGGGGTGGCCGATGTCGAGGCGCACTATCACGTGCCGCTGCTGCTGTCGCCTTATGGCTATTCCACCTACCGCGGCAGCTAGCCTCATCCCGAGCGTTGGCGGCACTCGCCAGTTTTCAAGACCAAGGCTGACCTTCGGTCACCAACAACAATGCCATGAGTCGAGGCTCCCCTGATGCAAGCCTATCTGCTGGACTTTGCCAACTTCATGCTGCGCTGGCTGCACGTCATCGCGGCCATCGCCTGGATCGGCGAATCGATCTACTTCGTGATGCTGGACAACAGCCTCAAGAAACCCAAGGCCGCCGAAGACCGCGACAAGGGGGTCTTCGGCGAGATGTGGGCGGTGCATGGCGGGGGCTTCTACCACAACCAGAAGTACGCCACGGCGCCGGCCAAGCTGCCCGATGACCTGCACTGGTCGTTCTGGAAGTCCTATACCACCTGGCTGTCGGGTTTCGCGCTCTTCGTGCTGCTCTACATGGCCAACCCGAGCTTCTATCTTGTCAATCCCAACGCCAGCTGGGAGTGGGCGGCCAACATGAGCGGCTGGCAGGCCAACGTGCTGGCGCTGCTGTTCCTGGTCGGCGGTTGGGTGGTCTACAACGAGCTGTGCAAGCGCATCAGTCCCGACATGACCCGAGATGGCCTGCTGAGCATCGCCGTGGCCATCATGATGGTGGTGGTGGCCTGGCTCAGCACCCAGCTCTTCGCCGGCCGCGCCGCCTTCCTGATCACCGGCGCGGTGATGGCCACGGCGATGTCCGCCAACGTCTTCTTCTGGATCATTCCCGGCCAGCGCCGCATGGTGGCCGCCATGAAGGCGGGCGAGGCCCCCAACCCCCTGGACGGCAAGCGCGGCAAGCAGCGCTCGGTGCACAACACCTACTTCACCCTGCCGGTGGTGCTGCTGATGATCAGCAACCACTACTCCTTCGCCTACTCCCACGAGCAGGCCTGGGTGATCATGTCGCTGTTCATCTTCGCCGGGGCCCTGATCCGTCAGTTCTTCGTGCTGATGCATGCCGGCAGCATCAAGCCCGCCTACCCGGCGGCCGGCGTGGCGCTGATCGCCTTGGCGTTCTGGATCGCCGCCCCCGCGCCGTCACCCGCCGCCGACCCGGATCGTGCCGCGGTGAGCCTCGAGGAGGTCCACGCCATCATGGAGACCCGCTGCGCCTCCTGCCATGCCAGCCAGCCCACCCAGCCCGGCTTCAACGCGCCGCCGGCCGGGGTCGCCTATGACTCCCCGCAGCAGACCGCCGCCCAGCGTGCCCAGATCCAGCAGGTGGTGGCCAGCGGCTACATGCCCCTGGGCAACATGACCGGCATGACCGACGAGGAGCGCGAGGCCATCGCCGCCTGGTCCCGATGACGCCCCTCTGTGCTCGCGCCCGGCAGGGACCCGCCTCGCGGCGGGTCCTTGTCGTTGAAGAGATGACTCTGCCCGCCTGGCGTATACAATCATCTCCAGACGCCCGCCACGGGCGGCCAACTGCTACCGGGAGAGAGGGATGAGTCAGCGCCATATCGAGAGCCAGCGCAAGGCGTCGGGAAGCGGACGCGGCAAGGACGGCGACGGCGCCGAGCGTCACGAGGCCATCTATCGCTCGATCAGCGATGCGATCATCGAGCACCGGCTCAAGCCCGGCGCCCGCCTGCGTGAGGATGCCCTCGCCGAGGTGTTCGGCGTCAGCCGCACCGGTATCCGCAAGATCCTGCAGCGCCTGGCGCTTGAGCAGCTGGTCACCCTGACCCCCCGCCGCGGGGCCAGCGTCACGCGCCCCACCGCCGACGAGGCCAAGGATGTCTTCGATGCCCGCCAGATGGTGGAGTGCGGCCTGATGCCCGAGGTGGCCCGGCGCATCACCGATGACGATGTCAGGGAGCTGCGGGACATGGCGCGCCGTGAGCGCGAGGCGCTCAGGGCCGGCGAACAGAGCACGGCCATCAAGCTCTCGGCGGCCTTCCACGAGCGCCTGGCCCAGCTCTCCGGCAATGCCACCCTGGCCGAATTCGTCGGCCGGCTCTGTTCTCGCTCCTCGCTGATCCTCGCCGTCTATGGCAACGCCGGACACCTGGGCTGCGAGTCCCACGATCATGACGACCTGATCGGCTACCTGGAGGCCGGCAACGGCGAGCGCGCCGCGGCCTTCATGGGCCGCCACCTCAAGGCCATCGAGGCGTCGCTCTCCATCATCGAGGAGACGGAAGAGGCGCCGGACCTGCACAGCATCTTCGGGCGCTGACGAGCCGCGTCCGCCTGCCCCATGAATCGCCAGCGCCCCGGACCTGAGTCCGGGGCGCTGGCGTTGGGGGCGAGGGAGGAGTTACTGACGGAAGCGCTGGCAGGGGGCCCAGTGCTGCATCAGCAGGTAGTAGGTGACGCCGGCGGGGATCAGGCTGGCGTACCAGGAGACCGCGGAGAAGGTGAGGGCGGCGGCGATGCCCACGGCGGTGGCGATCAGCGCGGCCAGGTTGACGCCCCGGTAGGGACCGGTCTCGTCATAGAGCTTGCCGAGGTCCAGGGTACGGCGACGGATGATGTAGTAGTCCACCACCAGGATGGCGAAGATCGGGCCGAGGAAGGCGGAGTAGGTCTGCACGAAGAGCTGCAGGCCGGCGGCGGAGTCGGGCTGCACCAGCTTCCAGGGGAAGGTGGCGAAGGCCAGCAGACCGACGATCACCGTGGAGGTGGTGAACTTGAGCTTGAAGACGTCCATCAGTACGTAGGTGGGCGGCACCACGTTGTTGAGCACGTTGGTGGTCACCTGGGCGAAGGCGATGAACAGCAGGGTGGTCATCAGCAGCGGGGTGTTGTCCACGGCGTTGGCAAACACCTGGATGGGGTCGGCGGTGCCGGTGGCCTCGGAGACCATGTAGCCGATCAGGCCCATGAACAGGGTGCAGGGCAGGATCGACATGGCGTAGATGGTGGTGAGAAGGCTCTGGGGCGTGCCCTTCTTGTGCTCCCGGGCGTAGTCGCTGACGTTGAGCATCATGGTGCTGTAGATGCCCAGGAAGAGCATGGTGGCGCCCCAGAATGGCAGGCCCCAGGAGCCTTCCATGGTCAGCAGGCTGGCGGAGAGCTCGTCGCCATAGCGCTGCACCGTGGCATAGAACATGTACATCAGCGAGGCGAGGATGAAGACGCTGCCGATGTTCTCCAGCCACTTGATGCCCTGGAAGCCCATTACCGAGAGCCCGATCTGCAGGAACTGGAAGGCGATGAAGTAGAAGATCAGGTTGTCGAAGCCGAACAGGGTGGCCGATACCATGTTCAGCGCGCCGGCGCCGATCCAGCTCTGGAAGCCGTACCACACCACCGCGGGCACGGCCCGCACCAGCCCGGGCAGCCGGGTGCCGGCGAAGCCGAAGGCGCTGCGCGCCTGGACCATGAAGGGAATCCCGTATTTGTAGCCGGCGGCGCCGTTCACGGCCAGCGCGATGCCGATCACGAAGCAGCCGATGGCGATCGCCAGGGTGGCCTGGATCAGGTTGAGGGTGCCCACCACGCTGGAGCCCATGGCGAAGGTGCCGATGGAAACGCAGCCGCCGAACCAGGCCAGGAAGTAGGAGGTGCGCCCCATGATGCGAGTCTGCTGGGGGGCTAGCGACTCCTGGCCCGGGGCCTTGGTCTGATGGCTGGTGGCCTCGGGGGCCGTGGAGGCCGCCTGGGCGGTGGCCGGTGAAGTGGGAGTGGTCATGTCGAGAACCTCGCAAGTCGCTGCTTGATGTTAGATGTTTCCGGCCAGATGCCGGGATGGCTTGCGGCGTGGCGTGCTCCGGGGAGCGGGTTGTTGTTGTCGTGGGTGCTGCTGACTATCCGGTGGCGCGGGCAGCCGGTCAGCGGACCGGGGCCAGGTGGGCGAAGCGCTCGAACTGGCCGAGCATCGGCTTGGGGCGCGGGTAGGCCAGGTCGCCGTGCTTGCTGGTGCCGAGACCCAGCCCGACCAGGGCTTCTGCAAGCTTGACCGCGGCGGTGACGCCTTCCACTACTGGCAGGCCTACCTCGCGGTTGATGGTGTCGGTGAGGTCTGCCATGCCGCCACAGCCGAGCACGATGGCGCCGACGCCATCCTCGTCGCGTGCGCGGCGGCACTCCTCGATGATGCGCACCAGGGCCGCATCGGCGTTCTGCTCGAGGTCCAGCACCGGGATCTCGGCGGCACGCACCCGGCGGCAGTGGTGGCGAAAGCCGTACTGCTCCAGCAGGTGCTCGGCGATGATGCCGGTGCGCCCCAGGGTGGTGACGATGGAGAAGCGGGTGCTGATCAGGGCGGCCATGTGGAAGGCCGCCTCGGCGATGCCGATCACCGGCGCCCGGGTCAGCTCGCGGGCGGCGAGCAGGCCCGGGTCGCCGAAGCAGGCGATCACGTAGGCGTCAGCGCCCTCGCGCTCACCGGCGAGCACCTGGTCGAGCACTCCCACCGCGCTGATCGCCTCGTCGAAGTGGCTCTCGATGGAGACCGGGCCGTCCAGCGGCTGGGTCGCGGTGATGCGGGTGCCGGGAGCGGCGATGCGGCGGGCGGCCTCGCCGATGGTGGCCGTCATGGCGGCGGTGGTGTTGGGGTTGATGACGCGTATCTGCATGGGAGCTCCTGGGTTTTCGATTTACTTGTACACAAAATAGGCTTGTTTTGTGTATTTGGCAAATTTCGCTTCCTCGAAGTGTGCGCTTGTGCAGCTGTCTGTTATAAAAGGGTTTTTTCTAGTGTCGCCCCTTTTCGCTCGAACCGGCGGGGCTCGACTTTGGTCGAGACGCCGGCGGAAAGACACCATATGCATACATTACTACTAGTTTAATGTATACAATATTGGACTTATCTCGGCGGTTGCACTAACCTTGACGACAACTTATCTTGTCTTTGTATACATAAGTGGCGCTATCAAGACGCGCCCGGCAGCCAGGCGCCTCGACGGTGTGCCGCCAACGCTCGCCAACAACATCCATAACAACCAGGAAGCTCTGCCATGACCGCTACCCGCGCCTCGGACTACCCTCGCGACCTGATCGGCTACGGCCGCAACCCGCCCCATGCCAACTGGCCCGGCCGGGCGAGGATCGCCGTGCAGTTCGTGCTCAACTACGAGGAGGGGGGCGAGAACTGCGTGCTGCACGGCGACGCCGGCTCCGAGCAGTTTCTCTCCGAGATCATCGGGGCGGCGGCCTATCCGGATCGCCACCTGAGCATGGAGTCGATCTACGAGTACGGCTCCCGGGCGGGGGTATGGCGCATCCTGCGCGAGTTCGAGCGCCGCGGCCTGCCGCTCACCGTCTTCGGGGTGGCCATGGCCCTGGAGCGCCACCCGGAGGTGGCCCACGCCTTCAGGGAGCTGGGCCACGAGGTTGCCTGCCATGGCTACCGCTGGATCCACTACCAGGAGGTGCCGGAGGCGGTCGAGCGCGAGCACCTGAAGCAGGCCATGGCGATCTTCCAGCGCCTCTATGGCGAGAAGCCTCAGGGCTGGTACACCGGCCGCGACAGCCCCAATACCCGCCGGCTGGTGCTGGACGAGGGGAGCTTCCTCTACGACAGCGACTACTACGGCGACGACCTGCCGTTCTGGACCCGCGAGGCCGACAGCCGGGGCGTCGAGCATGACCACCTGATCGTGCCCTACACCCTGGACACCAACGACATGCGCTTCGCCGCACCCCAGGGCTTCAATACCGCCGACCACTTCTTCACCTACCTGCGGGATGCCTTCGACGTGCTCTATGCGGAGGGGGAGGAGTCTCCCAAGATGCTCTCCATCGGCATGCACTGCCGCCTGCTGGGGCGTCCGGGCCGCTTCCGCGCCCTGCAGCGCTTCCTGGACCATATCGAGGCCCACGACCGGGTCTGGGTGGCGCGTCGGGTGGATATCGCCCGCCACTGGGCCGAGCATCATCCGGCACCGCAAGCCTGAGGACATACCATGAAACCACGTACCTACTACGCTCCCACCGGTGGCCATCCGCCCCAGACCCAGCTGCTCTCCGACCGTGCGGTGTTCACCGAGGCCTATGCGGTGATTCCCAAGGGCGTCTTCGGCGATATCGTCACCAGCAACCTGCCGTTCTGGGAGGGCACCCGGCTGTGGGTGCTGGCGCGCCCGCTTTCCGGCTTCGCCGAAACCTTCTCCCAGTACATCATGGAGGTCGCCCCCGGCGGGGGCAGCGAGCGGCCCGAGCTCGACCCCGAGGCCGAGGGGGTGCTCTTCGTGGTGGAGGGCGAGATGACCCTGACCCTCGCCGGCGAGCGCCACGCCATGGGGCCGGGCGGCTACGCCTTCATCCCGCCGGGCAGTGACTGGCAGGTCAGGAACGAAGCCGAGGCGCCGGTGCGCTTCCACTGGGTGCGCAAGGCCTATGAATGGGTCGAGGGCATCGAGGTGCCCGAGGCCTTCGTCACCAACGAGAACGACCTCGAGCCCAACCCCATGCCGGGCACCGAGGGGCGCTGGGCCACCACCCGCTTCGTGGATCCCAACGACGTGCGCCACGACATGCACGTCAATATCGTCACCTTCCAGCCCGGCGCGGTGATCCCCTTCGACGAGACCCACGTCATGGAGCACGGCCTCTACGTGCTGGAGGGCAAGGCGGTCTACCACCTCAACCAGGACTGGGTGGAGGTGGAGGCGGGTGACTTCATGTGGCTGCGCGCCTTCTGCCCCCAGGCCTGCTACGCCGGTGGCCCGGGGCCCTTCCGCTACCTGCTCTACAAGGACGTCAACCGCCATCCCAGGCTGCGCCTGGGTGGCCGTTAGGAGAACGACATGCTGGAACTGAGAGCCGAGCCGTTGACCGCCGAGGCCTTCGCCCCCTTCGGCGAGGTGATCGACGCCCGGGCGTCTGAGTGGTTTCCCATCAACGCCGGGCGCACCCGGCGCCACCACGACCTGGCGACGGTCGAGACCCTGGGGGAGGGCGCGCGGACGCTGATCAGTATCTTCGTCAGCCAGCCGGTGACGCTTCCTCTGGAGCTCGACTTCCTGGAGCGCCACCCCCTGGGCAGCCAGGCCTTCATGCCGCTCCATGAAGAAAGGTTTGTGGTGGTCGTGGCGCCGCCGGGCGAGACCATCGATCCCGCCGAGGTGCGCGCCTTCGTCACCGACGGCCGTCAGGGGGTCAACTACCGCGCCGGCACCTGGCACGTCATCCAGTCGGTGCTGGAGCGGGAAGGGGAGTTTCTCGTCGTCGATCGTGGCGGCGAGGGCAATAACTGCGACGAGCATCCGCTGGCGCTGCGCGTGACGCTCTGATCAAGACGCTTCTGGACTGAGATCCTGTGTGCGCCAGGCGAAGCTTGGTCATCCGGGAAGCTTGAGGAGGCTACGCCATCTCTGAGGCGGCCAGGCGGCTGGATATCGATCGCAGCCTGCTGGGCCCCTAGTGTCGCCAGCAACGTGACCAGGAGGGTGGCATGACTGACGACCAGGCGGATGAGCGGGATGACGAGATCAAGAAACTGCGCGAAGAGGTTCTTAAGGTTAGGATTAAAAAGGATATTTAAAAAAACCACAGCCTTCTTCGCGGGAGAGTCGAGCTGAGATAGCAGTGCGTCGAGTCGGAGAAGGCCTCCTTCCCAGTCGCGGTGCTGTGCCGTGTCATGGACCTCAGCCGCAGTAGGTTCTATGCCTGGCGTCAGCGTGAACACGATGAGCAACGCCAGTGCCTGCACTGGGAGGTCAAGGACATCCACGATCAGAAAAGTGGGAGCTATGGGAGCCGGCGAATGGCCCAGGTACTCGGTGTCGCGCGCTTCCAGCGTGTCGGTATCGTTGAGATCGATCTAGCCCATCGCCCGTTGCAGCACCAGGGTGCGTATCTGGCTGGCCAGCGAGTGGCGAATGCGCAGCGGATGACGCGGATCGACCCGGTTGTCATCGAGCGCCTCAATCACACCGCTGCTGTCGTTGGTGGTGCATTGACCGTAGAGCTCAACGCGGACTGCCCCGTTGCAGGACAGAATCCAGGGGTTGGGCTTTCACCCATAGCGGATGGCTCTCTTGGATCAGGTTCTTGGCAGAACACTCTGATTTTACAAGAGTATGCCATCCGCCATCTTCGTTTTCAGGCCGGCCTCATAAATAAAGCGGGATCAATAGTGTTCTGGGCGAGTATTCAGGAGCTCTACCTGCTACCTGACTGGCCGACACAGAGTGCCAGCCAGTCGTGCTCCACCGAGAGTTCCTTTCGAGTCCTGCAAGGAACTATTTGACGTTCGCAAATCTCTTCAATCCAATAACGCAGCCGTCATGTCATTTCCCTCACCGTGGAGGTCGCGTAATGATACATGTCTTAGTTCCCCAGCATCAGCTAACTCGTTGATATCAAAGCTAATGTAACTGAGGCTATCATAGGTTCTGAGGTAAAGCCTCCTCTGAGAAAGATCGGTAAGGGTGGTCCAAGAGGTATACTCAGATGTATAGACTCGGCTGTGATGCACTCCCGGAGCAGTAATATTGGCGACACCATCCTTGAAGCGGTTATCCATCGTGATGCCTCGAGGGCGGTCGAAATTGTTCATGATATGAGAAAGTGTCGAGACAGCATCTTCGGAAGTCTCTGCCTTTTCCGAAAAGTTTGCATAGTAAAAGGCACGAACAAACCGACCAACCGAGGTATTTGAAGAAGGAAGACTTGCCGTTGCAATCCCAGAATCAGGCTGTTCTAGTCTGACTCCCTTTGTATCAAGGCGCGAATGATCAATGTTGCTCAGGTGCGAATAATTGTTCATATTCGTCAAATGCCAGGAAAACTCCGGGCCGTTTGTCATGACCCCCAAAGGGTTGTCGATGATGTTCATTTCACCATTGAAGAACTCAATGACGATAGAACTTCCTTCCGCATCATGGAGCGAATAGTGAAAAGGCGTGCTGAGCAGGCCTCCGGGAAGTAGCGACGTCACCATGGTAGGCTGCTCCTCTAGCGCACTTCTCACCTCGGTAACCGTATCAAACTGAGACAGAGTCCAAGCGCCCAGGTCAATGGCAGACAGCACTGCCTGGGTATTGTCCACCATATCAATGGGACCTTCTGCGCTTGGGAAAGCCAGTAGGCTAAATGTCAGCCCTTTATCGTTGAGCCCTTCTACCACCTTGACATCACCGGATAAGGGGTCCGGCACACCAATGGAAAGAAAGGCATTCTTTCCACTGAAGTCGAGAACATGATGTTTGTTTGCCTGAGATCCGAAGGTAGTGCCTCGTGGAAAGTATGATACCTTGTAGGGAAGCTCCATGGGGAGTTCTAGGGTACGTCCCGCATAAAAGTTACTATGTGAGTCGCTGTAGAGCAAAGAAGTGCATGCCTGCAGCGAAGGCGCTGCGACCAAGCCAGAAACAGCGATGACCAGAGCCGACAGCCTTATTTTTTTACGAAATGACATATGCTTGCCCTTGAAAAAAGACATTGATACTGATGGGAGGTGCACTACCGTGCAAGAGGAGTAACTCTTGAGTACTTGATGCTTGCCTGCCGCAGGGCGACACTGTAGACAACCCGACACCCTGCTGCCCTCACGTACGGCTAAAGCAAATAGCCTTGTAGGCTCGCGCCCTACCGCAGAAAACGCGAGCCATAATTCGCTTCAACACTTGCTGGGTGCGACTTTATATGCTTCCGAGGAGTGTGAGTGCAGCGCGGGGGGCGTAGTGTTTCCCCCATGCTCTTCCAGCCACTTGCAGGCGCTGATGATATCATGCGCCAGTCCCTTGAGGACGTTTCTATTGAGGTGCGGGCGAACCACGACACGTAGTGAGCGAACTTCCTCAGCCGCAGGCGGCATAGTGTAAGCGGAGAGTACCCAGCCGCGCTCGCGAACCTTGGCCGAGACGTCAAATTCGTTGAAGTTCTTGTACTCATCCTTCAGGGTCAGCGCCACCACGGGAATACGCTGAGTCTCGTTCATGATGGTAAAGTAACTACTTTCCACTAGCAGATCTCGAAGATATCGAGAGTTTTCTACCGTTTTCATCATGATTCGCTGATAGCCTTCGAAGCCCAGCCGAATAAAGCCATAGTATTGCAGTGCAATCTGTACGGCGTTGCGAGAGAAGTTAAGTGTTGCGGTAGGCATTTCACCGCCCAAGTAGTTGACGTAAAAAATCAAATCCTCGTTAAAGATCTTTTTTTCTCGGAATATTACCCAGCCGAGACCGGGCGGCACTAGGCCAAACTTATGTCCAGAGGCGTTGATCGACTGCACACGAGGAAGGCGAAAGTCCCACTCATATTCAGGGTAGCAAAAAGGATTAACAAACCCACCTGAAGCCCCGTCAATATGCATAGGTATGGAGATGCCGGTGCGATTCTCGTAGTCATCAAGCCAGTCATGAATCTCTTGAATGTCGTCATCTTCACCGGTAAAAGTCTGACCTGCAATCGCCACTACGCAGATGGTATTCTCATCAACATACTCATCTAGATGCTCGGCTGTCAGACGGTAGTTTCCAGGCTGGAGGGGGATAATTCTAGGTTCAACATCAAAGTAACGGAGAAACTTCTTCCAGACGATCTGTACATTGCCGCCTGTCACCATGTTGGGGCGGGTCGCCTCCTTGCCTGCCCGCTCGCGCGCCTGTCGCCAATTCCACTTATGAGCAAGGCCTGCAAGCATGCAAGCCTCGGATGACCCAACGGTGGCAGCCCCATAGGGCTCGACGTTCCGAGGACCATTCCAGAGTGTATGCAGCCACTTCACCATCCGGCGCTCCATGGTGAACAGCTGGGGATACATGTCGTGATCTATATGATTCTTCAGAATATGCTCACGCGCCAGCTCAACTTCCTCAGGCTCCATGAACGTCGTGACAAATGATGAAAGGTTCATCTCGGGACGTGCATCCGTCCAAGCTTCACTGTTGACAATAGCCTTGGCAGCACGTGGGTGCGCTCCATGTTGTGGCATGTGATCTTCGGGAACTTCCATGTTAAACATGTCCCAAGGTGACATTTTGCTTGAGGTAAGGTCATTCTTCTCGGTCATGCCAGCTCTCTCCATGCTTTCCATTTGAAATCACTCAATTTCCACCATAGACCATCCAGGTGTAAATTTCATGAAAATTTGCTCATACGTCAAAAATGAAAGATAACCAATTGTTTTTATAGTGATTTTTTTGATCAATGGCGTTGCTGGCGGTTTAAGTGGGTCACATAGTTTAACCTACATGATGTTTCCATGGCGCCTGTCAACGGAAAGTTAACTAGTGCGCATTCTGTTCTGTACAATTGGCAATCCTGTCACTATATTAATAAAATCTGGCGGAAGAGCTTGTGTGCTGTCGTACATGGCCACCTCTAATGAAAGCCTAAGTCATTGATAAATCACGATTTCAAGGAAGAGGCAACATGGTCGACCATCTCATTGAATGGATTCCAGTCACGCTGCGCACCCATCCTGAGCTTGCCATTTTCATCACCCTCGCCGTAGGGTACTGGGTGGGTGCAAGAAAGTTTGGCTCTTTCAGTCTCGGCGCGGTTACGGGAACGCTGTTGACCGGCATCGTCATTGGACAACTGGGTATCGACATATCCGACCAAATCAAATCGATCTTTTTTATTATGTTTCTGTTTGCGGTGGGGTTTGGCGTGGGACCTCAGTTCGTTAGGGGAGTTGCCTCCGACGGCCTGCCTCAGGCTCTGTTTGCTGTCGTCGTCTGCGTGCTAATTCTGGCCTGTGTGGCGGGCGCAGCCATCGTTGCTGGATATGGTCCGGGGCTGGCGGCCGGCTTACTGGCAGGGTCTCAGACAATCTCCGCCTCAATCGGGATTGCCACGGATGCCATGGCGCGCACCGGTATGTCACCAGAGGAGATTGCGGACCAGGAAAACCTCATTCCCGTAGCCTACGCCATCACCTATATTTTCGGCACGGTGGGTACCGGCTGGATTTTGGCATACCTGGGTCCAAAGCTTCTGCGCGTTGACATTGAGGCGGAATGCGCGCGCTATGAGCGCGAGCACTCCATTGGAGCCCCTGAAGGTGGCATGGAGAGTGCTTGGCACCAGCATGAAATTCGGGCATTCCGGATTCCTGCAGGAGGCCGCACGGATGGGATGACCCTTACCCAGGCGGAAGCAGCAGCTGGTGAACGTTTGTTCATCGAAGGGCTGCGCCGTGATGGCCGGCTTGTTGAGCTAACGCCAGACCTGGTGCTGACAGCCGGCGATGTGGTTGCGGTCTCCGGTCGCCGCCAGGCATTGGTAGCTCTGTCGAACATGACGGAAGAAGTGGAAGACCGAGAACTTATCGATATACCCGTGGAGGCCGTGGACATACTGATAACGTCCAAGTCTGCCAACGGGCAGCAGTTGGTTGATTTAGCCAAAGAACCCTTTGCCAGAGGAGTTTACCTAAACAGCATTCGCCGAGGTTCCGCTGGCGTGGAAGTGCCTATTCTGGCCCAGACCAAGCTGCACCGGGGCGATATCGTACGCATCACAGGCACCGCAACGCATACTGAAAGGGTAGTCGATGCGCTGGGCTATGCCGACCGACCGGCGACAATCACCAACATGGTTCTGGTTGGGCTGGGAATTTGCATAGGCGGATTGATCGGCTCGCTGATCCTGCCCATTCATGGTGTGCCGATTACTCTGGGAACTTCCGGCGGAGCACTTATAGCAGGTATTCTTCTTGGCTGGTATCGAACAGTAAATCCTAGAATGGGTAATGTGCCAGAGTCGACGCTCTGGTTCATGAACTCCGTTGGCCTGAATGTGTTCATAGCAGTGGTAGGTATCAGTGCAGGCCCAACCTTCATTTCAGGGCTTCAGCAAGCGGGGTTCGGCATCTTCTTTGCTGGTCTATTCGCCACCGGCGTTCCAATGATTCTTGCGCCCCTGATCGGAAAATATATCTTCAGGTTCGATCCTGCTATCAACTTGGGCTGTTGTGGCGGAGCAAGAACATCGACAGCCTCTGGAGCCATGGTGTCAGAAGTGGCCAAGAGCAATGTCCCAATGCTCGGCTATACAGTTCCTTATGCGGTATCCAATACGCTGCTGACCCTTTGGGGGCTGGCGATTGTGTTGCTCCTTCATGTCGGGTCCGGGAGCTAAATCGTGAAAATTAAGAAAAACGTATTGTCAGTGATGGAAGGCATAGTGCTTTATCAAAAGAGTCTGTAACTATTCAGGTGGTTGCGGATAGCCTGTCGCCAACCACCTGATTTTTCTGGCATAGTGTGCCTAATCCTTCGGCATATCTATGCGGTGACATGACCATCAGCGATATCAACGTCGACGAGGCTCTGGAGCGGGTCCGACAGCAGCTCAAGGAAGACCAGACGGTCTCTCCGTCGCTGCGTGCGGCCATCGATGTGCTGATGTTGCTGGTCAAGCTCATGGCCGATCGCCTGGCCACCAGTAGCCGCAACAGCAGCAAGCCACCGTCCCAGGATCCCAATCGCCAGCGCCGCTCGCGCGCCAAAGGCGAGCGGCGCCCCGGCGGACAGCCAGGGCATGAGGGTAAGACGTTGGCGCCGGTGACGGACCCCGACGAGGTGGTCAAGCTCCGTGTCGATCGTCGGCAACTCCCCAAGGGGCGTTCTTACCGCCCGGTCGGCGTCGAAACGCGCCAAGTGCAGGACATCGTAATCCAGGCCGTGGTCACCGAATATCAGGCTGAGGTCCTCGAAGATGATCAGGGGCAACGCTACGTGGCGCCATTCCCCGAGGGCGTGACTCGCCCCATCCAGTATGGCCCTCGCCTCAAGGCGCATGTCGTCTATCTCTCCCAGTATCAGCTGTTGCCCTATGCGCGTATCCGCGAGTTGCTCACCTCGCAGTGCGGCCTGTCGCTGAGCACCGGCACCCTGTTCGCCTTCAACCAGGAGGCCTACCAGCGGGCCGAGGCGTTCGCCGAGTGGGTGATCCCGGCGCTACGTGAAGCAGCCACCGTCCATGCCGATGAAACCGGAATGCAGGTCGGTGGCAAACGCTACTGGCTACACAGCGCCTCCAACGAGGCCCTGACCTGGTTGGCCCCGCACCCCAAGCGCGGCCAGGAAGCGATGGACGCCATCGGCGTATTGCCCTTCGTGCGTGGCGTGCTGGTGCATGATCACTGGAAGCCCTACTACCGCTATCCGGATTGCCGGCACGCGCTCTGTAATGCGCACCACCTTCGGGAGCTGACAGCGGCCTGGGAGAACGATGGCCAGGCATGGGCCAAGGCCTTGCATGACCTGTTGTTGGAGATGCATCGCGCCGTGGAGGTGGCCGACGGCTGCCTCTCGGCCGATGAGACCCGAGCCTGGCGGCAGCGCTATCGAGATTGCCTGGCGAAAGGGGACGCCGAGTGCCCCCCGCCGGTGAAACCGCCACCTGGAACGCGAGGCCGGGCCAAGCGCACCAAGTCGCGCAACCTCCTGGAACGCCTCCAGGCGTACGAGGACGACGTGTTGCGCTTCCTCGACGACCCTGCCGCTCCCTTCACCAACAACCAGGGGGAACGCGATCTGCGAATGACCAAGGTCCAGCAGAAAATCTCGGGCTGCTTCCGCTCCTGGGAGGGGGCGGAGATCTTCTGCCGGATGCGCAGCTTCCTCTCGACCGCCGTCAAGCAAGGGGTGGCGGCGCATACCGCACTGGAGCAACTGTTTGCGGGTGATGTGCCATCCTTCATGCAGCCTACAGCCACGGATCAGGCGGCGTGAGCTAAACAGTTACAAGAGTCTTATGTTTTCTAGCATGATGGCAATGATACTTGCGCTGCTCATGAGTGGCTGCACCATGCATAACCGTGCTCCATCTCTACCGCTATATGGCTCATTCTTCCCGGTTTGGCTGCTGGCCGCCCTACTCGGTATCATATGCTCTGTTCTGGCAAGGTTACTGCTGATTCGTGCGGGTCTGCATGAGCATCTCCCGGCCCCAGGGTTCGTGTATTTTTGTATGGCCATCTTGAGTGGCGTGATCATCTGGATACTCTGGACTGGGGGGCTGGCAACATGAATGAGAAGAAAGTTAGGCCGGCTATGAACTGGCAAGCATTTCAAGCGTTAGCAGCAAAAGTCCTAGGATTTTCGATAGTTTTAGGCGCTTTCATTGCCAGTTTCTGGGTCGTCATGCTTCAGGAAAGAACGCTGAGCACCGACCATGCCTCCATCACAGCTACTACGGTGCCTATCTCAAGTAACGTACCAGGACGTGTTACCGAAGTGCATCTCAAGAACAACGAGTTTGTCCGGGCCGGTGACCTGCTCTTTCGTGTGGACCCTGAGTTCTATGAACTCAGGGTTGAGCAGGCACGTGCAGCATTACGTCTCGCCGAAGCAGAAGTCGAAGCCGGCGGTAGGCTGGTTGCTACGCAGCAAACAAACGCCGAGATTGCCGGCCGCCAGGTCGATCGTGCGCGCAATCACGTGGAGCTCAGCAAGCAAACCCTGGACCGGCTCGAAAACCTGCTGCCCCGTGGCATGGTGACGGCTCAACAAGTCGATAATGCTCGCTCACTCCATCAAGATGCGCTGATCTCATTAGAGGAGACGCTTGGTCAGCAACTAGCGGCTCAGACGCTGGTGGGATCTTTGGATGCTCCTCAGGCCCAGGTGGCCATGGCGAGAGCCGCCCTCGCTATGGCCGAGCGCGAGCTACGAGATACTTCGGTCTATGCTCCGGTTTCAGGTCGCATAACCGGCGCTGATATTGGGGTTGGCACTCATGTACTGACCGGCGCCCCGCTATTCACACTGATCGATACAGAAGGCTGGAGGGTGTCTGCCCTGTTTCGTGAGACTGAGCTACCAAATATTGAAACCGGAGCGCCGGTTGACGTTTTCGTGATGTCGGCTCCCAACCAGCGGCTGCGTGGAGAGGTCGAAAGCCTTGGCTATGGCGTAAGAACGACAGATGAAATCAATATCCTCGGACTTCCTGTCGTCGATAGCTCAGTTGACTGGGTTCGTGTTGCTCAACGTTTCCCGGTGACCATTCGCCTTGAGTCCCCCCCCGAGTCGCTAATGCGCATCGGCGCCTCGGCCTCAGTGACCATCCACTCGGCGAAAGCGCATGAGTAGCAATTCGAAGCTACCACATTACGGTATCCTCAGGTCATTGCTCACAGAGCTCAGACCCTTTGACGGACGCCTGTTGATGTCTCTGCATATCGCGGTGCTATGTGGAGTGACAGCAGTAGTAACCATGACGCTGCAGGTCCCTCTAGCTCTTCTCTCCTGCTATCTCATCTTCTTGATGTATAGAGATAATGCAGGCGAAAATATCCTCATCGGTGTCGGTCTTATCCTTGCGTCCAGCGTCATTATTGTCCTGAGTGCTTTTCTTATGATGCTGGTAGCAGGTTCACCGGCCCTTCGGCTGGCCATGATGGCTGGCGTCACTTTCGGCAGCATGTGGTTGGCACGAGCAAGCAAGCTGGGTGAACCCGCAGGCTTACTGGGCTTTATTATCGTTTTCATTCTCTCTGCCTATGACTATACCGGCATGCCGGAGCTTGTGCTTCGCGCACTGACATGGATCTGGATGGTAGTCTTCGTACCCATGGTTCTGCTTGCCATCCTTGGCGTATTTGCTGGCCGTAGCCCATATCGTCTGGTGCAGAAGAGGCTTCATGAACGGCTCTTGGTGTCGGCACGCCTTTTAGATTTAGAAGGGGGCGCCCTGGACGAAGCTGATCGCCTGCTTCAAGAAGGCAATGTGGCTGGAGAAAATCACCTGCGTATGGCGCGCTTTCTAGGTCAAGTCTCCAAAGAAGAGCATGATCATCTAGCACACCGCCTATCAGCTAGCTTTCAGCTCGTAGCGGCAGCACAGTCGACAGCAGAAGTGGGGGCTCATGAGCCTCAATTAAGCCAAATATTGTACCATATTTCTCAGGGTGAGGCCGTGAAAATTCCCCAGGGAAGCGGCCCCGCCTTGAGGGCTATACGCGCCTATATCGAGCCAAGTGAAGAAATTATTCCCTCTTTAAAGAGTGAAGATAAAGAGCCTTTTCTCAATCATGATGCCTTTAAAAACCCTGCTCACATACGCTTTTCCCTCAAAGTTCTGCTGGCGGTGTTTATAACCTACTCATTGTATACAAGCATAGGGCTTTTCGATATTCACACGGCTATGGTGACCTGTTTTGTAGTAGCGCTCAGCACATCGGGCGATACTCTACAAAAAAGCACGTTACGTATTATCGGCTGCCTCGTTGGTGTGGCAATGGGCGTTTTTTCAGTCTACTTTGTCGTTCCTCACCTTGGCGATCCAGGCCACCTGTTCTTGTTGATCGCAACAGGAAGCCTTATTTCAGGGTGGGTGGCTACGGGCTCATACAGGGTTCAATATGCCGGCTTTCAAATGGCGCTTGCCTTCTTTATTTGCGTGCTCCCAAGTTCACCTTTTAATTTTGGCCCTAACTATGATCTAGCTGATGCAGGCTATCGCATCATCGGCATTCTTGTGGGCATCGTAACAATAGGGATTATATTTTCATCGCTTTGGCCTGAGCGCTCGGGTGTTACACGCAGACTCAAGACCGATCAAGCGCTTGATAGCATGGCCAAAGTGCTTCGGGGAAGTGGCGATCTCGAAACAGTGTACCGCCACATAAGTGCTGCTAAGCATGCCGACGAAGTGATCAAATTCGAGTGGCCGAGGCCCGCCGGGGAAGCATATTTATCCGGCTCACAACGGCTGTCTGTGACCCTAAATCTTGTGCGCCTCATACCACTTATTAGCACGGCATCTGCAGTGCCGCTTGCTGCAGCCCTGACAGCGGCATCTAGGCATGAACGTTCAAATCTGACGGAGGCTTCGGCAGGTAATGATGTTGTTCTCAGGCGCGCTTTGGCACTGGCCATCACACTGCATGAGGAAGGGGAGGAAGAATGAAAGGTAAGCGCCGGAAAATTGTGCTGGCTATGCTTTGCCTAGCTATGGCGGGGTGCGCACAGCAAAGCTCCCGCACTACCTCACTGACTGTCATGGAAGATATGCCGTTACAAGCTGGTGACATCAGTGCTGCTCTGTCAGCTGCCCTGCGCGATCCTGCTCCTACGCTCTCTCGCATTCAACTTCCACCCCAGCTTTCAGCGCATGTGGATCCAGAACATCGCAATACGCTCCCGGAGCTGATCGATATTGCACAGCGTAATAACCCCGCTACGCGTGCTGCCTGGCTTCGCGCCCGTGAAGCAAAGCTCTCCGTGAATGTGGTGGAGTCCGCGTACCTCCCTCAGCTCTCCGCCAACGTTCTGGCGGGATATGAAAGGGTCTCTCGCCCCGAGCCGGCTATTCCCGAGCTAGGTATCGGGGCAGGCCGTCTTACGGCAACGGGTTATCACGTTGTGCCCAACCTTGCCATTGAGTGGTTGCTATTTGATTTTGGCGCACGGGATGCAGCTAAAGAAATAGCTGAGCAGACCTACATGGCCAGCAATATCATCTTCCATGGAACCCATCAGAGAATCATCTTCGAAGTAAGTGAGGCCTACTTCCAACTGATGGCAGCCAAAGCGATGGTTCAAATCGAGCAGGAGCGACTGGACGACGCGAAGACTCTTAGCAGGGTCGCCAGGGGTAGACTGCAGGAAGGACTTGCCATCAGGGCAGAGGTTGCCCAAGCGGAGCAGGTCGAGGCACGAGCGAAGTTTGATCTAACTTTGGCGGAAAGCCGGGTGGAGCGCGCGCGCGCCACCTTGATATACACCATGGGGCTACCGCCCCTTTCCTCCATTCAGGTTGCCGACCTGGCAGACAGGGCGCTTCCACAGGAGGTGCCCAGGCCACTCGACGAGTTGATTGAAACCTCCCTGGCGCTACGACCTGACATCCAGGCAGCGCTGGCAAGGGTACGGGCATCTCGTTCAGGAGTAGAGCTGATCGCAGCAGAGTCGAGGCCAAAGGTGGCAGCTGTGGCCAGTGTCGGCCAGGTGCATGGTCAACTGGACCTGAGTGATAGCCGCTTCGGCGGGCGAGCTTCGATGAACCGTCCCCTGGACGAGATCCTGGCGGGCGTCATAGTTACAATGCCTCTTTTCGATGGAGGTCGGCGTCAAGCCCAACTAACGCAGGCAAGAATGCAGGCCGAAGCGGCCGAAGAAGATCTGTTAGAAGTTCGCAATATCGCTGCTCAGCAGATTATTGAATCATACAATCTCTTGCATAGTAGCCTTGCCGCCTATTCAGCCTCAGGCCCCCTGGTGGAAGCCGGCCGAGAGACCTACGACACCGCCCTTGGGCTCTATGAAAATGGCTTGGCATCGCTGGCAGAGGTCAGCCAAACTAAGCTGGCGTTGCATGATGCCCGCCTGATTCAAGCCCAGGCTTTTTCTGACACCTTTGCTGCGGCAACAGGGCTCGCATTTGCCACTGGGCGCCTTACTCATGGCAATGCTCAGTTGAGTTTGTAGAGTGCCCTAGGGGTGCAGGATACCTGTTCGTGCAAGTGCCTTCGAAGAAATAATAGTTAACAATTAATCAAAGGTGCTTGTCGAAAGTTTTGGGATGGTGGTGCCTGCCACCTATCCAGCAGGCAGGTCATGTTATGGTGAGGTCAGGGTGGAACTATTTTCAGGCGCAGCTACATTTAGAGTGCGGCGTTTTTCTTGGGTTGTCTTTGTGTGTGGTGGTCAGCGTTTTGGCCACTGAGCTTTGTGCATTTCAGTAGTTCTTTTCTGCCAAATTCGGCGGCAGTCCATCGTTATGCCTGTGTGGCCTGAGGCTGCTGTAGTAACCGAGCATATAATCAGTGGCCGACTGCCTTGGCTCCTCGACATCGAACTTGCGATCGAGAAGGTTCGGGACATCCAAATGCGGCTGATCAGCTTTCTTGTAGGCATGGCTTGGCGGCTGTGTGCTCACCAGCCCCAGCTGCTTAATTCTCCTGCTGGCCCGGTAACTACTGTGATGCACCCCAAACACCCGACACAGGTGCTGCACCGCATGGCTCTCTTCAAGTCGCTCGATTACCGAGAACTGCTCAGCGAGTCCGACATCAAGAGAGCGGTAGCCTTTTTGAATATTTCCTTCTCTTCCTCTACCCGACGCAGCTTGCGTTTTTTCAGCTCCTGAATTTCACGCTGTTCCGGCGTCAAAGCCTCGCCCCGGCTATGTTAATCCCGCACGCCCGGGTCTGAGGGGACCGGGTGAGCAATCGCCCGGCATTGCTGAGCTCCAAGTCTTTGATATTGCTGGTTTATTTTCCTTATCTTGGTTTGTGAAAATATTTTCCAAAATTTGTTGACGGCGCCTCGCTTTGGGCCTAGTCTCGACATACAAAATGATTTTCCAAAAACAATAACCCTCACTGGAGGATCTCGTCATGGCTCGCATGACCGCCGCGGAAGCCGCCGTTCACGTGCTCAGGAAGGAAGGCATCGATGTCGCCTTCGGGGTGCCCGGCGCCGCCATCAACCCCTTCTACGCCGCCCTGCGCAAGGTCGGTGGCATCGATCATATCCTCGCCCGTCACGTCGAGGGTGCCTCCCACATGGCCGAGGGCTATACCCGAACGAGGGCCGGCAATATCGGGGTGTGTATCGGTACCTCGGGTCCCGCCGGTACCGATATGATCACCGGGCTCTATTCGGCCAGCGCCGACTCCATCCCGATCCTCTGCATCACCGGCCAGGCGCCCCGCGCCCGGCTGCACCAGGAGGACTTCCAGGCGGTGGATATCCAGGCGATCGCCGGCCCCGTCACCAAGTGGGCGGTCACCGTGCTGGAGCCGGCACAGGTGCCGCGGGCCCTCCAGCAGGCCTTTCACCTGATGCGCTCCTCGCGCCCCGGCCCGGTGCTGATCGACCTGCCCATCGATGTGCAGATGAGCGAGATCGAGTTTGACCCCGACACCTACGAGCCGCTGCCCGCCTTCAAGCCCCGTGCCACCCGCGCCCAGGCCGAGAAGGCCATCGCCATGCTGCAGGCGGCCGAGCGCCCGCTGATCGTGGCCGGCGGCGGCATCTTCAACGCCGACGCCAGCGACCTGCTGCTCGAGTTTGCCGAGCTCACCGGGGTGCCGGTCATCCCGACCCTGATGGGCTGGGGCGCCATCCCCGACGACCATCCGCTGATGGCCGGCATGGTGGGGCTGCAGACCTCCCACCGCTACGGCAACGCCACCCTGGTCGCCGCGGACTTCGTGATGGGCATCGGCAACCGCTGGGCCAATCGTCACACCGGAAGCGTCGAGACCTACACCCGGGGCCGCACCTTCGTGCACGTGGACATCGAGCCGACCCAGATCGGGCGCATCTTCGGGCCGGACTACGGCATCGTCTCCGACGCCCGGGCGGCGCTCGAACTCTTCATCGAGGTGGCCCGGGAGCTCGATGCGTCCGGCCGGCTCAAGCGCCGTGGACGCTGGGCGGAGGAGTGCCAGGAGCGCAAGCGCACCCTGCTGCGCAAGACCCATTTCGATGACGTGCCGGTCAAGCCCCAGCGGGTCTACGAGGAGATGAACAGCGTCTTCGGCCGCAACACCCGCTACGTCAGCACCATCGGGCTGTCGCAGATCGCCGGTGCCCAGTTCCTGCACGTCTATCGGCCGCGCCACTGGATCAACTGCGGCCAGGCGGGCCCGCTGGGCTGGACCATCCCGGCGGCCCTGGGGGTGCGGCGCGCTGACCCGGAGGCCGAGGTGGTCGCCCTCTCCGGCGACTATGATTTCCAGTTCATGGTCGAGGAGCTGGCCGCCGGCGCCCAGTTCAACCTGCCCTGGATCCACGTGCTGGTGAACAACTCCTACCTGGGGCTGATTCGCCAGGCCCAGCGCGGCTTCGACATGGATTACTGCGTGCAGCTCTCCTTCGAGAACATCAACTGCCCCGAGATCAACGGCTACGGGGTGGATCACGTCTCGGTGGTGGAGGGGCTGGGCTGCAAGGCGCTGCGCGTCACCCGGCCCGAGGAGATCGCCCCGGCGCTGGAGGAGGCCCGCCGCCTGATCGACGAACACCGCGTGCCGGTGGTGGTGGAGGTGATCCTGGAGCGGGTGACCAATATCGCCATGGGCACCGACCTGGACGGGGTCAACGAGTTCGAGGCCCTGGCCGAGTGCCACGAGGATGCGCCCACCTCCATCGCCGCCCTGACCTGAGAAACGATAACGACCCAAGGAGTTTGCCATGCCCAAGTTTGCCGCCAACCTCAGCATGCTGTTCACAGAGGTGGAGTTTCTCGACCGCTTCGAGGCCGCCGCCAAGGCCGGCTTCAAGGGCGTCGAGTACCTCTTCCCCTACGACTACCCGGCCGAGGAGCTCAGGCGGCGCCTGGACGCCAACGGCCTGACCCAGGTGCTCTTCAACCTGCCGGCCGGCGACTGGGCCGCCGGGGAGCGCGGCATCGCCTGCCACCCGGACCGCGTCGAGGAGTTCCGCGAGGGCGTCGAGCGTGCCATCGCCTACGCCCGGGTGCTGGGCAATACCCAGGTCAACTGCCTGGCCGGCATCCAGCCAGAAGGGGTGAGCGACGACCAGGCGCGCGCCACCCTGGTGGAGAACCTGCGCTTCGCCGCCGACAAGCTCGCGGCTGCCGGCATCCTGCTGGTCGCCGAGCCGATCAACACCCGGGACATCCCCGGCTTCTTCCTCAACCGCACCGAGCAGGCGCTCGCCCTCTTCGACGAGGTGGGCAGCGACAACCTCAAGCTGCAGTACGACATCTACCACATGCAGATCATGGAGGGGGATCTGGCGCCGACCATGGAGAGGCACCTGGCGCGCATCGCCCACGTGCAGATCGCCGACACCCCCGGCCGCCACGAGCCCGGCAGCGGCGAGATCCACTACCCCTTCCTGTTCGCCCACCTGGATCGCCTGGGCTACGAGGGCTGGGTCAGCGCCGAGTACAAGCCGGCGGGCCGCACCGAGGAAGGGCTGGGCTGGCTGGACGCGGTAAGGCGCTGACGCCTCTACCCAGGATCACCCCGACAAGAGAGACAAGAGGAGAGTGATGATGAGCAAGATCGGATTTATTGGCCTCGGCATCATGGGCCGTCCCATGGCGGGCCACCTGCTGGACGCCGGCCACGAGGTCGTGACCGTCAGGCGCGGCACGCTGGACGCCACCCTGGCCGAGAAGGGCCTGCGCGAGCTCGAGAACCCCGCGGCGGTGGCCGCCGAGGCCGAGGTGATCATCACCATGGTCCCGGATACCCCGGACGTGGAGGCGGTGCTGTTCGGCGAGGGCGGCGTCATCGAGGGGCTCAAGCCCGGCACCCTGGTGATCGACATGAGCTCCATCGCCCCCATCGCGACCCAGGGCTTTGCCAGGCGCATCCATGAGGCGGGCGGCGAGTACGTCGACGCCCCGGTCTCCGGTGGCGAGGGCGGGGCCATCAATGCGGCCCTGACCATCATGGTGGGTGCCACCGACGCCGGCTTCGAGCGCGCCCGCCCGATCCTGGAGGTGATGGGCAAGACCATCACCCATATCGGCGGCCACGGCGCCGGCCAGACCTGCAAGGTGGCCAACCAGATCGTGGTGGCCCTGACCATCGAGGCGGTGGCCGAGGGGCTGCTGTTCGCCTCGAAGGCCGGTGCCGACGTGGCCAAGGTGCGCGAGTCGCTGCTCGGCGGCCTCGCCCAGTCGAAGATCCTCGACGTCCACGGCGCGCGCATGATCGAGCGCACCTTCGACCCGGGCTTTCGCATCCGGCTGCACCAGAAGGACCTCAACCTGGCACTCGAAGGGGCGCGCAGCCTCGACCTTGCGCTGCCCGGTACCGCCAACGCCCAGCAGCTGTTCCAGGCCTGCGCCGCCCAGGGAGGCGCCGACTGGGACCACGCCGGCATCCTGCGTGCCCTGGAGACCCTGGCCAGCCACGAGGTCGGCCAGTCGCCGGCCAACCCGGCATGAGTCGGTTCGCCGCCCCGGCTCTCGGGGCGGCGGCGACAGGGAGATGACTGCTCCCTGAGGGCAGGCGTCGGGTCGTCGTCTGCCTTCCGGTCGCCGCAAGGCGACCTTGCCCGGCGGCGGGAGGCAACCCCGCCCGCCGCCGGGCCTTTTTCGACCCCCGAATTCCCTATCGTATTCTTCCGCCGGCGGTGGCCCCGTCGACGCCGGCCCGCCGCGAGGAGCACCCATGACCGCGATCTCATCCCCGCAGACACCGCTGCTGCCCTGCGAGGCCGACCCCCTCGCCTGGCTGCGCGAGCTGGCCGACACCGCCGTGGCCGCGGTGCACCCCGATGCCCTGCTCGAGGGGCAGCTGCCCGAGCCCCCCGCCGGGCGCACCCTGGTGGTGGGCGCCGGCAAGGCCGCCGCCGCCATGGCCGCCGCCCTGGAGCGCGCCTGGCAGGCCCACCATCCCGAGGCCCCGCTCTCGGGGCTGGTGGTGACCCGCTATGGCCATGGCACGGCCTGCGAGCGCATCGAGGTGCTCGAGGCCTCTCACCCCATGCCCGACGACCTTGGCGAGCGGGCCGCCCGACGCATGCTCGAGGCGGTGGGCGAGCTCGGCGAGGAGGACCTCGTCATCGCGCTGATCTCCGGCGGCGGCTCGGCGCTCATGAGCCAGCCGGCCCCTGGCGTCAGCCTGGCCGAGAAGCAGGCGATCAACCGGGCGCTGCTGCGCTGCGGGGCGCCGATCCGCGAGATCAACACCGTGCGCCGCCACCTTTCGGCCATCAAGGGCGGCCGGCTCGCGGCGGCGGCCCATCCGGCCCGGGTCGTCACCTGGCTGATCTCCGACGTGCCGGGCGACGCGCCCTCCCTGGTCGCCTCCGGCCCGACCCTGCCGGATGGCTCCACGCCGGCCGAGGCCCTGGCGATTCTCGAGCGCCATGCGATCCGGGTGCCGGCCAGCATGCGCGCCCACCTGGCCGCCGGCGGTGCGTCACCCCGCCCGGGGGACCCCGGCTTCGCCCGTGACGAGACCCGGGTGCTGGCGCGCGCCGCGGATGCCCTCGAGGCCGCCCGTGCCGCCGCCGAGGCGGCCGGGGTCGAGGTGCGCCTGCTCGGCGATGACCTGGAGGGCGAGGCCCGGGAGCTGGGCCGCGCCCAGGGGCGCCTGGCGCTCGCCCTGCGCGACACGCTTCGGGGCAGGCCCCTGCTGCTGCTCTCCGGCGGCGAGACCAGTGTGACGGTGCGCGGCCACGGCCGCGGCGGGCGCAACGTCGAGTACCTGCTGGGGCTTGCCGCGACGCTCCAGGGTGCCGAGGGGATTCACGCCCTGGCCATCGACACCGACGGCATCGACGGCTCCGAGGACAACGCCGGGGCGCTCTACGCCCCCGGGGACTGGGCCCGGGCCGGGGCGATGAAACTTGACCCGAACGCTCATCTGTCACGCAATGACGCGTATACTTTCTTCGAGGCGCTCGACCGGCTGATCGTGACCGGCCCGACGCGCACCAATGTCAACGATTTCCGTGCCATTCTGGTCTTGCCGAGGACACCATGACGCTTCCCCCCCACGCTCCCATCCACGCTCCCATCCGCCGCACCAAGATCGTTGCTACCCTGGGGCCGGCCAGCGACCGCGAGGGCGTACTGGAAGCGATGATCGCGGCCGGCATCGACGTGGTGCGCCTCAACTTCTCCCACGGCAGCGCCGCCGACCACCGCCGCCGCCTCGAGCAGGTGCGCGAGATCGCCGCTCGCCAGGGCCGCAGCGTCGCCGCCCTGGGCGACCTCCAGGGCCCCAAGATTCGCATCGCCCGCTTCGCGGACGGCGCCGTGGAACTCGCGGAGGGCGCCTCCTTTATCCTCGATATGGCGCTGGAGGGCGATGCCGGCGACGCCTCCCGGGTCGGCTGTGACTACAAGCAGCTGATCGACGACGTGGCCGAGGGCGACCGCCTGCTGCTCGACGACGGCCGGGTGGTGCTGGACGTGACCGCGGTCAAGGGTCGCGAGATCCATACCCGGGTAGTGGTGGGCGGCAAGCTCTCCAACAACAAGGGCATCAACAAGCAGGGTGGCGGCCTCTCGGCGCCGGCGCTCACCGACAAGGATCGGGCCGACCTGGCTACCGCCATCGAGATCGGCGTCGACTACCTGGCGGTGTCGTTTCCGCGCAGCGCCGCCGACATGCACGAGGCCCGCGATCTGCTCGGCGAGGCGGGCCGGGAGATCGGCCTGGTGGCCAAGCTGGAGCGCGCGGAAGCCGTGGCCTGTGATGCGACCCTGGATGGCATCATCGAGGCCTCCGAGGCGGTCATGGTGGCCCGCGGCGATCTCGGCGTGGAGATCGGCGACGCCCAGCTGATCGGCATGCAGAAGCGGATCATCAAGCGTGCCCGCACCCTCAACCGGGCGGTGATCACCGCCACCCAGATGATGGAGTCCATGATCGAGTCGCCCCTGCCCACCCGGGCCGAGGTGTTCGACGTGGCCAACGCCGTGCTGGACGGCACCGATGCGGTGATGCTCTCCGCCGAGACCGCCGCCGGCGACTTCCCGGTGGAGACCATCGAGGCCATGGATCGGGTCTGCCTGGGGGCCGAGCGGGAACGTATCGCCCAGGCCTCCGGCCATCGCATCCATGAAGGCTTTTCGCGCATCGACGAGACCATCGCGCTCTCCGCCATGTATGCGGCCAACCACCTCTCCGGCGTGGCGGCCATCGCCTGCATGACCTCCACCGGCTACACGCCGCTGATCGCCTCGCGCATCCGCTCCGGCCTGCCTATCGTCGGCCTGGCCCACAGCGCCGTGGCCCAGCGGCGCATGGCGCTCTATCGGGGGGTGGTGTCGCTGCCCTTCGACACCAGCGACATGAGCCCCACCGAGCTCAACGACCGCGCCCTGGCCCTGCTGGTAGAGAAGGGGGTCGCCGAGCCGGGCGACCATGTGATCCTGACCCGAGGCGACCATATGAACGCCCACGGCGGGACCAACACGATGAAGATCCTCGACGTGAACGAGAGTCATAGCGTCTAGTTCATGTATACATAAAGGCGGCGGCGTGTGGCCAGTGGAGGCAAAAAGTGCGAAGGTGCCTCCAGGCGACACGGGGGCGTGACATGAGCAGGACCTGGAAGGAAGACGTCGAGGCCGCCGTACGGGCGGGTGAACGGATCAGCGATCGTCATATCGTCGAGCAGGTGCGCCAGGCGGTGCTGACCCAGCGCCTGGCGCCCGGCACGCGACTGCCCGAGGTGGCCCTGGGCGAGATCTTCGGGGTGAGTCGTTCGGTGGTGCGCCGGGCCCTGACCCGGCTGGCCGCCGACCACGTGGTCGACCAGCGGCCGAACCAGGTCTCCCGGGTGCGCGCGCCCAGCGTGGAGGAGACCCGCGAGACCTTCGACGCCCGCCGTCTGGTGGAGGGGGAGGTGGCCGCCCAGCTGGCTGGCAGGCTCTCCCGGGACGCCCTGACGGCCCTGCAGGCGGAGGCTCGTGCGGAGGCCGCTGCCCATGAGCGCAGCGATGAGCCGGCGCGTATCGCCCACTCCCTGGCCATTCACCACCGCCTGGCCGAGCTCTCTCCCAACCGGGTGCTCGGCGCCATGCTCACCGATCTGGTGTTGCGCACCTCCATTGTCATCGCCCTCTACAAGCGCCCTACGCTGGCCTCCTGCTTTCTGCAGGGTGACCACCCGCGGCTCCTCGAGGCCCTGAGCTCAGGCGATGCCGAGGGCGCCCGCCATGCCGTGGTGCGCCACCTGGAGAGCCTCGAGGGACTGCTTGATCTCGGCAGCCGGGAGAGCGTCACCGACCTCAAGGCGATCTTCGGCGTAGCCGCCGCCGAGCCCTGACCCAGATCGCGGTCGTCTGCGTCGGCCTATCAACTTGTGGTTTCCTCTTGGCCTGAACGACAATGCGCGCTGTTCGCTCGCTCAGGAGGTCCCTACATGCGTTCACGATACGCGGCCTGGCTGCTCGGCCTGGCGCTGCTGCTGCCGGCTGGCCTGCTCAAGGCCGATGTGCCTACGGTGGCGGCGGCCTCGGATCTGCAGTTTGCCCTCACCGAGGCCGCCGAGCGCTTCCGCGCCGAGACCGGCCGCGACCTGCGCCTCAACTTCGGCTCCTCCGGCAACTTCCGCCGCCAGATCAGTCAGGGGGCACCCTTCGAGCTCTACCTCTCCGCCGATGAGGCCTATGTGCTGGCGCTCCATGATGAGGGGCGCACCGAGGATGCGGGCGTGGTCTACGCCATCGGCCGGCTGGTGTGGATGCAGCGCCCCGGTCGCGATGATCTGCCGGGCGAGGAAGCTCCCCTGGCAGGAGTGCGTGAGGCGCTGGCGGCTCATGCGGCAGGGCAGGGCAGGCCGCGCCTGGCGCTGGCCAACCCCGAGCACGCCCCCTACGGGGTGGCGGCGAAGCAGGCGCTGGAACATGCCGGTCTCTGGGAGGCTACGGCACCGCTGCGAGTGCTGGGCGAGAACGTCTCCCAGGCGGCTCAGTTTGCGCTCTCCGGCGACGCCCGCGGTGGCCTGGTGGCCTGGTCCCTGGCGCTCGCCCCGGCGATGGCCGAGCGCAGCGAGCATGTGCTGATTCCGGAGTCCTGGCACGCCCCCCTGGTGCAGCGCATGGCGCTGGTCGAAGGGGCCGGCGAGACCGCGCGAGCCTTCTACGCCTGGCTGCAGGAGGAGGAAGCCCGGACGATCCTGGCCGACTATGGCTTCCGCCTGCCCGATCCTGAAGCCACGCCCGCCGACGAGGGAGACGCCACGCCCTGATGGACTGGACGGCTCTCTCGGTCTCGCTGCGCCTGGCCGCTTTCACCTGCCTGCTGCTGCTGCCGGTGGGGCTCTGGATGGGGCGGACCCTGGCCACCACCCGCTTTCGCGGCAAGCCCCTCTGCGAGGCCCTGGTCGCCCTGCCGCTGGTGATGCCGCCCACGGTGCTGGGTTTCTACCTGATGCAGGCCTTCGGGGTCGAGGCGCCCTTCGGCGGGCTCTGGGCCAGGGTGTTCGGCTCGGGGCTCAATTTCACCTTCACCGGCATCCTGATCGCCTCCCTGGTGGCCAACCTGCCCTTCGCGGTGCAGCCGATCCAGCGCGCCTTCGAGACGGTGCCGGCGAACCTGCGCGAGGCGGCCTGGTGCAGCGGGCTCTCTCCCTGGCAGACCTTCCTGCGTATCGAGCTGCCCCTGGTGTGGCCAGGCATCATCTCCGCCCTGGCCCTCACCTTCGCCCACACCCTCGGCGAGTTCGGGGTGATCCTGATGGTGGGCGGTGCCATCGACGGCGAGACCCGTACCCTGGCCATCGCCATCTACGACCGGGTGCAGGCCTTCGACGAGGCGGGGGCGGGGATCATGTCGGCCATGCTGCTGCTGGTCTCCTTCCTGACCATCGGCGTGGTCTACGGCCTGGCGGGCCGGCGGAGGTGGCGACGTGCCTGAGCGTCCTGGATCCCCTGCCTCGCTCTCGGTGAGTCTGCACCAGCCCGGCCCCATCCCTCTGTCAGCGGAGTTCCACTGCGAGGCCGGCGAACTGCTCGCCCTGGTGGGCCCTTCCGGCAGCGGCAAGACCACCCTGCTGCGCGCCATCGCCGGGCTCTATCGCCCTGCCCAGGGGCGCATTGCCTGTGGCGGCGAGGCCTGGTTCGATTCGGGCCGGCGCCTCTCCCTGCCGCCCCAGGGGCGCCGGGTGGGGCTGGTGTTCCAGGACTATGCGCTCTTTCCCCACCTCACCGCCCTGGGCAACGTCATGGTGGCCCTGGACCACCTGCCGCCCCGTGAGCGCCGTCGACGGGCCGGCGGCTGGCTGTCGCGGGTGCACCTGACGGGGCTGGAGGCGCGCTACCCGGGACAGCTCTCCGGTGGCCAGCGGCAGCGGGTGGCCCTGGCCCGGGCCCTGGCCCGAAACCCCCGGGTGTTGCTGCTGGACGAGCCCTTCTCGGCGGTGGATCAGGTGACGCGCCGCCGCCTGCAGCGGGAGCTGGCCATGCTGCGCGAGCAGATTCGCATCCCCATCGTGCTGGTGACCCATGACCTGGATGAGGCGGCGGCCCTGGCCGACCGGCTCTGCGTGCTGCACGGCGGACGCAGCCTGCAGGCGGGCCCGCCGGAGGCGCTGTTTCGCCGCCCGGCATCGGCGGAGGTGGCCCGGGTGCTGGATCGCCACAACCTCTTCAGCGGCGAGGTGGTGGAGGAGGGCGGTGAACGACGCCTGGCCTGGGGACCCTGGCGGCTGGAGGTGGCGGCAGGGCTCGAATCGCTGCCCGTCGGCGAGCGCGTCACCTGGTATCTGCCCCCCTCCGACGTGGTGCTGCACCGGCGCGGTCGCCCCTCCCAGGGGGAGCGGGAGAACCCGGTGCGCGCCCGGGTCGAGTCCCTGGTGGTGCTTGGGGGCATCACCGCGGTATCGCTCGCCTTCGACCATACTGGGCAGACCCTCAGCTTCGATATCGCCACCCATGCTGCCCGGCGCAACGGCCTGGCCAGGGGGGAGCCTGTTCAGGTATCGCTGCTGGCGGCGGGCATTCACCTGATGGCGGCGGAGTCGCACGAGGCCGTTAGGGAGACGACATGAAAAGACGCGTGATGCGGGGAATCACAGGGCTGGCCCTGGCGATGGCGCTGCTGCCCGGGGCGGTGGCCGAGCCCCATGGGGTGTCGGGGCTGGCGGCGGTGCCCCTCCAGGTGCACGCCGCCGATGAGGTGCGGGAGCTGCGGGTCGAGGTGGCGCGAACCGGCCCCGAGCGCAGCCGCGGCCTGATGGAGCGCGATCACCTCGACGAGGACGCCGGCATGCTGTTTCTCTACCGGGACACCCAGTCGCCCCGCAGCGGCTTCTGGATGTACCGCACCCTGATTCCGCTGGATATCGCCTTTATCGGCGAGGATGAGCGCATTGCTGCCATCTTCACCATGTGGCCCTGCGGCTCGGCCAACCCTTCGGAGTGCCCGGTGACCTACCCCGGCGTGCCCTACCGGGCGGCGCTGGAGGTCAATGCCGGCCTCTTCGAGGCCTGGGGTATCGAGGAGGGCGACTGCGTCAGCTGGCCCGGCAGCGTCGGCCACTGCCTGTCATCTGCTGCCGAAGAAGGAAAGGGCCCGGTCGAGTAGTGTGCGGCCGGCTGTCATTCAACGCTGGTATTCGTAGAATATCTGCCTTGACGGCCGCGCCGCCGCGCCTGGCCGCCCGCTCCATAATGACAACTGTGGCCCGAGCCCCTTGGGCCACCGCAGCAAGGACACGCCATGACACTCCATCGACCGCTTGCCAAGCTGGCCGCCGCCCTGGCGGGTGCCGCCCTGCTCAGCGCCTCGCTCTCCGCCCAGGCCCGCGAGCTCTCCATCTCTACCGTGCTCTCCGACGCCTTCCCCTGGGGGCAGGCCGCCGAGCGCTGGGCCGAGCTCGTGGAAGAGCGCACCGAAGGCCGCATCACCATGCGGGTCTACCCCAACTCCCAGCTGGTGGCCGGTGACCAGACCCGCGAGTTCTCCGCCATGCGCTCCGGGCTGATCGACGCCGCCGTGGGCTCCACCATCAACTGGTCGCCTCAGGTGCCGGAGCTCAACCTCTTCTCGCTGCCCTTCTTCCTGCCCGACGAGGCGGCGGTGGATGCGGTGACCGGCGGCGCGGCCGGCGATATGGTCTTCGAGGCGATCGAGTCCCGCGACGTCATCCCGCTGGCCTGGGGCGAGAACGGCTTTCGCCAGCTCTCCAACTCCCGCGGCCCGATCAGCGAGCCCGGCGACCTCGATGGCCTGAAGGTCCGCGTGGTGGGCTCGCCGCTCTTCCAGGACACCTTCAACGCCCTGGGCGCCGACCCCACCCAGATGAGCTGGACCGACGCCCAGCCGGCGCTGACCACCGGCGCCGTGGACGGCCAGGAGAACCCGCTTTCGGTGTTCGACGTGGCGCGCATCGACCAGGTGGGCCAGCAGCACCTGACCCTGTGGAACTACATGAACGACCCGCTGATCTTCGCCGTGAACCGCCAGGTGTGGGAGTCCCTGGACGAGGGTGACCGCGAGATCCTGCGCGAGGCGGCCGTCGAGGCCGGCGAGTGGGAGATCGCCATGACCCGCGAAGAAGAGAGCGAGCGCCTGGCCGATATCCAGGAGCGCGGCGTCACCGTCACCGAGCTGACCGACGAGCAGTACCAGGCCTTCGTCGAGGCTACCGCCGAGGTCCACGACAAGTGGGTGCCGCGCATCGGCGAGGCCCTGGTGGAAGCGGCCCGCGAGGCCGTCGAGGCGCGCTGAATCGCGGCGCTTACCCCCTCCGTCGCCCCCGCTACCGGGGGCGACGTCATTTCACGAGGTAGACATGACACCCTCTCCCGATGCCCGGCCGGAGCGCTGGCTCGCCTCCCTGGCGCTGATCATCATCGCGGTGATCAGCCTCGGCAACGTGGTCACCCGCTATATCACCGGGGGCTCGCTGGCCTTTACCGAGGAGTTCTCGGTGTTCCTGCTGGTGGTGCTCACCTTCGCCGGCGCCGCCGTGGCCCTGCGCCGCAACGGCCATATCCGGGTGGGTCTGCTGGAGCGGGCGCTGCCCGCCGCGCCGCGCCGGATGCTGATCCTCTTCCAGTGGGGCTGCGGCATGGCGGTGCTCGGCCTGATCACCTGGTTCGGCGGCAAGCTCGCCTGGCAGGAGTACCAGTGGGAGTCGCTTTCGCCGGGGCTGGGGCTGCCCCAGTGGTGGTACATCGTCTGGCTGCCGCTGCTCTCGGCGGCGATGATGATCCGCCAGACCCAGCAGACCTGGGACCGCCTGCGCGGGAGGCTCAGTGATGAGCCCTGATCTCTGGATGCTGCTGGCCTTCGCGGGCCTCTTGATCGCCGGGGTGCCGGTGGCCTTCTCCCTGGGGTTGGCCGGCGCCGTGGGCATCCTGGCCGGCCTGCCGCCGGCCATGCTGGCGACGCTCGGCACCAACACCTACAACAGCATCGCCAAGTACCCGCTGATCGCCATTCCGCTGTTCATCCTCACCGGCCTGATCTTCGAGCGTTCGGGGGTGGCGCTTCGCCTGGTGCGCTTCGCCCAGGCGCTGATCGGCCCGCGCCACGGGGGCCTGGCCCTGGTGGCGGTGCTGGTCTGCATGATCATGGGCGGCATGAGCGGCTCGGGGCCGGCGGACGCCGCGGCGGTGGCCATGGTGATGCTGCCGAGCATGACCAAGGCGGGCTACCCCAAGCCCTTCTCGGCGACGCTGATCGCCGCCTCGGCCTCCACGGCGATCCTGATTCCGCCCTCGGTGGCGCTGATCCTCTACTCCATCGTGGTGCCGGGGGTCGACCTGCGTGCGCTCTTCGCCGCTGGGCTCTTCCCCGGGATCCTGGCCGGCCTGGCGCTGCTGGTGCCGGCGCTGCTGGTCTCGAAGCGCTATGGCTGGAAGGCGGCACCCCGGTGGAGGGCGCCGAGCGCCTCAAGGTGGGGGAGACCTTCAAGCAGGCGCTGCCGGCGCTCTTCGCTCCGGTGCTGATCCTCGGCGGGCTGCGCTCCGGGCTCTTCACCCCCACCGAGGCGGCGGTGGTGGCGGTGGCCTACGGGGTGGCGATCGGGCTCTTCGTGACCCGCGAGATCGGCGTGCGCGATCTCTGGAAGCTGTTCGGCGAGGCGGCGGTGATCTCCGGCGTGGTGATGCTGATCATCGCGCTGGCCGGCATCTTCGCCTGGGCCGGTACCATGCTCGGCACCTTCCGCGACATGGCCCAGTGGATCATCGCCCTGACCGACAACGGGGTGCTGCTGCTGATCCTGATCATGCTGGCGGTGCTGCTCGCCGGCATGCTGCTCGACGCCATCTCCATCTACCTGATCCTGATGCCGATCCTGATCCCGGTGATGCAGCACTTCGAGTGGAACCCGGTGTGGTTCGGCATCCTGCTGGCCATGAACATCGCCATCGGCCAGTTCACCCCGCCGGTGGCGGTGAACCTGATGGTGACCACTGAAGTGGCCAAGATCCGCCTGGAGCAGACCGTGGGCTGGGCGCTGCTCTTCGTTGCCGCCATGGCCTGCGCCCTGGCGCTCGTCGCCGTGTTCCCGGAGATCGCCCTGTGGCTGCCACGGACCCTGGGCTACAACGTGGGGTAGGGCGCTGGTCGCGCTCTTCATGCTGCCCGGAGATCGCCCTGTGGCTGCCGCGGGCCGGGCTCTGGGCGTGCGACGTTCGGCCGCCTGACGGCGGGGGAGAGATGGTATATGATAGCGTCCTAACCATATTCCCTTTCTCCATCAGGTGCCGCCATGCTCTTTCCCCCCCGCCTCGCGCCGCTGGTCTTCTCCGTGCTGATGTCGGTCTACATGGTGACGCTGATGACCTTCGTGATCACCTGGGTCAATACCGGGCTCGGTGAGGGCTTCGCGGGGCGCTGGTGGCGAGCCTTCTATATCGCCTGGCCGATCGCCTTCGCGCTGATCCTGCTGGGCGCACCGCGTCTGCAGCGCCTGGCCGCCAAACTGATCCGCAAGCCGGCCAAGTGATGTCGCTGGCCTGAACGAGCGTTGCGCTTTTTGCGTCTTTCCGAGACATTCGTTGCAAATCGGCGCAGGGATTTGCACTTTTGCCGCCATCTCTGTACCAATGGCCTCCCCCAACGAGAAGACGGTGGCCCTTCCCCCCAGGGAAGGCTCCGGACAACGACGAGGAGGCATGATGAACCAGCGTATCAATATCGAACTCGGCAGCCCCGCCGCCGAGGCCTTCGAGGCCCGGCAGTTCAAGGTCTACACCCACCGCCAGCTCGACAAGATCGAGGCGATTCAGAATCTGCCTGAGGACCTGCGCTTCGATATGCGGGTCGTCAGCCAGGTGCTGCCGTTTCGCGTCAACGAGTACGTGATCGATGAGCTGATCGACTGGAACAATATTCCCGCCGACCCGATCTTCCAGCTCACCTTTCCCCAGCGCGGCATGCTGCGCCCCGAGCACTTCGACGAGGTGGCCGAGCTAGTGCGCCGCGACGCCGATGCCGCCGAGATGAAGCCGGTGATCGAACGGGTTCGCAGCGAGCTCAACCCGCACCCGGCGGGGCAGATGGATCTCAACCTGCCGATGCTCGACGGTGAGCCGCTGCCCGGCATGCAGCACAAGTACCGCGAGACGGTGCTCTTCTTCCCGAGCCAGGGGCAGGTGTGTCACAGCTACTGCACCTTCTGCTTCCGCTGGGCGCAGTTCGTGGGCGACAAGGACCTCAAGTTCGCCTCCAGCGAAGCGGATTCCCTGCACCGCTATCTGGCCGAGCACACCGAAGTCACCGATCTGCTGATGACCGGCGGCGATCCCATGGTGATGAAGGCCAAGCACCTGCGCATGTACCTGGAGGGGCTGATGGCGCCGGAGCTGGATCACGTTCAGGACATCCGCATCGGCACCAAGAGCCTGACCTTCTGGCCCTACCGCTTTGTCACCGACCCGGACGCCGAGGATATCCTCGATCTCTTCCGCGAGCTGACCGCGGCCGGCAAGCACGTTGCCTTCATGGCGCACTTCAACCACTGGAAGGAGATGGACACCCCCATCTGCCGCGAGGCGATCCGCCGTATCCGTGCCACCGGGGCCGAGATCCGCACCCAGGCGCCGCTGCTCAAGCACATCAACGACGACGCCGACCAGTGGGCGAAGATGTGGACCCAGCAGGTGCGCCTGGGGATGATTCCCTACTACATGTTCGTGGAGCGCGACACCGGCGCCCGCCACTACTTCGAGGTGCCGCTGGTGCGCGCCTGGGAGATCTACCGCGAGGCGATGAAGCAGGTGCCGGGCCTGGCGCGCACGGCTCGTGGGCCGTCGATGTCGGCCGATCCGGGCAAGGTGGAGATCCAGGGGGTGACGGAGATCCAGGGTGAGAAGGTCTTCGTGCTGCGCTTCATCCAGGGCCGCGACAGCGACTGGGTGCAGCGGCCCTTCTTCGCGAAATACGACGAGGCCGCCACCTGGCTCAACCACCTGGAACCGGCGCTGGGGGAGAGCGAGTTCTTCTTCGAGGCCGAGTTCGCCGCCATGAAGGACGAGAAGCAGGCGCTGATCATGAAGGCGTCCTGAGCCGGTCCCTCCCCTGCATATCGAAAACCGCGCTTCGGCGCGGTTTCCTGTTTCTGCGCGTGAGAGAGCAAACGCCTCATAAACGTTGGGGACTCCTAGACTGAGGGGTACAATGCCCCCCGCGTTGACCAAAAGGCGCGACAAGCCCCGCCGTTCAGGGCGGGGAAGGATAGCGCGGGCGCCGCAGGCGCCCTATACTACTGGATATAAATATAGCGGCGGGTCACTATGCAACGCCTCCAAGCCTTCAAATATGAGCTGATGCCCAACGGCGAGCAGGTGCGGAAAATGCGCCAGTTTGCCGGCATGGCGCGGTTCGTTTTCAACCGGGGGCTGGCGTTGCAAAAGGAGCAGTATGAAGCCGGTGAGAAGAAGTTGGGCTACGCGGCTTTGTGCAAGCAACTCACCGGCTGGCGCAATAGCGCCGAGACACCTTGGCTCCGGGATGGCCCGATCCACCCGCTCCAGCAGTCGCTGAAGGATCTGGAGCGCGCCTACGCTAACTTCTTCGCCAAGCGTGCAGACTTCCCGCGCTTCAAGAAGAAAGGGCAGCGCGACAGCTTCCGCTATCCCGATCCGAAACAGATCAAGCTCGATCAAGGAAACAGCCGCATCTTCCTGCCCAAGCTCGGCTGGCTGCGTTTTCGCAAGAGCCGCGAGGTACTGGGGGTGGTGAAGAACGTCACCGTCAGCCAGTCGTCGGGGCGATGGTTCGTCTCGATTCAGACCGAGCGCGAGGTCGCCGTGCCAGCGCCAACCGGCGGCGCGGTGGGCATCGACCTGGGGGTGGCGCGGTTCGCCACGCTCTCCGATGGCAGCTACCTGGCACCCCTCAACAGTGTCAGAACGCACCAGGCGGCGCTGCGCAAGGCGCAGCAAGCCATGAGTCGCAAGGTCAAGTTCAGCAACAACTGGAAGAAGGCCAAGGCCCGGGTCCAGAAACGCCAGGCTCACATCGCCAATGCCCGGCGCGACTACCTGCACAAGGCTTCCACCACGATCAGCCAAAACCACGCGCTCGTGGTGCTGGAAGACCTGCAGGTAGGCAACATGTCGCGCTCGGCCAGAGGCAGTGCCGAGCAGCCAGGCCGCCATGTCCGGCAGAAATCTGGCCTCAACCGCTCGATCCTCGACCAGGGCTGGTACGAGTTCCGGCGTCAGCTCGACTACAAGTTGGCCTGGCGCGGGGCGCATCTGGTGGTTGTGCCACCGCACAACACCAGCCGCACCTGCCCCGAGTGCGGGCATGTGGCTGCGGGGAACCGGCGCAGCCAGGCCCACTTTGCCTGTGTCGAATGTGGCTTCGAGGCCAATGCCGATCATGTCGGCGCCATCAATGTATTAAGGGCGGGGCACGCCCGGTTAGCCTGTGAAGTGAGTGGTGCAGTCAGGCCGCCAGCAGCAGGAACCCACCGAAGCGACTCAGGAGTGGCTCAACGCCGCGCCTGAGCGCCGTAGGAATCCTCTTCCTTTCCGCCGTTGGCGGCAGCTGCCTAAGCAGCTGAGGGAGGGGAGGACGTCAACGAGGTCGTTACCCGCTAGGGTTTTTTTCCGCGTAACTGTTTAGCTCACGCCGCCTGATCCGTGGCTGTAGGCTGCATGAAGGATGGCACATCACCCGCAAACAGTTGCTCCAGTGCGGTATGCGCCGCCACCCCTTGCTTGACGGCGGTCGAGAGGAAGCTGCGCATCCGGCAGAAGATCTCCGCCCCCTCCCAGGAGCGGAAGCAGCCCGAGATTTTCTGCTGGACCTTGGTCATTCGCAGATCGCGTTCCCCCTGGTTGTTGGTGAAGGGAGCGGCAGGGTCGTCGAGGAAGCGCAACACGTCGTCCTCGTACGCCTGGAGGCGTTCCAGGAGGTTGCGCGACTTGGTGCGCTTGGCCCGGCCTCGCGTTCCAGGTGGCGGTTTCACCGGCGGGGGGCACTCGGCGTCCCCTTTCGCCAGGCAATCTCGATAGCGCTGCCGCCAGGCTCGGGTCTCATCGGCCGAGAGGCAGCCGTCGGCCACCTCCACGGCGCGATGCATCTCCAACAACAGGTCATGCAAGGCCTTGGCCCATGCCTGGCCATCGTTCTCCCAGGCCGCTGTCAGCTCCCGAAGGTGGTGCGCATTACAGAGCGCGTGCCGGCAATCCGGATAGCGGTAGTAGGGCTTCCAGTGATCATGCACCAGCACGCCACGCACGAAGGGCAATACGCCGATGGCGTCCATCGCTTCCTGGCCGCGCTTGGGGTGCGGGGCCAACCAGGTCAGGGCCTCGTTGGAGGCGCTGTGTAGCCAGTAGCGTTTGCCACCGACCTGCATTCCGGTTTCATCGGCATGGACGGTGGCTGCTTCACGTAGCGCCGGGATCACCCACTCGGCGAACGCCTCGGCCCGCTGGTAGGCCTCCTGGTTGAAGGCGAACAGGGTGCCGGTGCTCAGCGACAGGCCGCACTGCGAGGTGAGCAACTCGCGGATACGCGCATAGGGCAACAGCTGATACTGGGAGAGATAGACGACATGCGCCTTGAGGCGAGGGCCATACTGGATGGGGCGAGTCACGCCCTCGGGGAATGGCGCCACGTAGCGTTGCCCCTGATCATCTTCGAGGACCTCAGCCTGATATTCGGTGACCACGGCCTGGATTACGATGTCCTGCACTTGGCGCGTTTCGACGCCGACCGGGCGGTAAGAACGCCCCTTGGGGAGTTGCCGACGATCGACACGGAGCTTGACCACCTCGTCGGGGTCCGTCACCGGCGCCAACGTCTTACCCTCATGCCCTGGCTGTCCGCCGGGGCGCCGCTCGCCTTTGGCGCGCGAGCGGCGCTGGCGATTGGGATCCTGGGACGGTGGCTTGCTGCTGTTGCGGCTACTGGTGGCCAGGCGATCGGCCATGAGCTTGACCAGCAACATCAGCACATCGATGGCCGCACGCAGCGACGGAGAGACCGTCTGGTCTTCCTTGAGCTGCTGTCGGACCCGCTCCAGAGCCTCGTCGACGTTGATATCGCTGATGGTCATGTCACCGCATAGATATGCCGAAGGATTAGGCACACTATGCCAGAAAAATCAGGTGGTTGGCGACAGGCTATCCGCAACCACCTGAATAGTTACTTTTCCGCTAAAGTAGTATGGAGTGGTGGATCGACGGATGCATGCCGTCTCTGCCTGATGTTTGCCTACAATGAATGCAATAAGAGGTGTCTTCATGAAACGCCATGCTTTCTCGGCTGCTGCCTTCTCCGGCGCCCTGCTCGGCGCCGCGATGTTCTCGGCCCCGGCCGTGGCCCAGGATCGATTCATCACCATCGGGACCGGCGGTCAGACCGGCGTCTACTACGTGGTTGGTCAGTCGGTGTGCCGCATGGTCAACCGCGGCAGCGACGAGCACAACATCCGCTGCAACGCCCCCTCCACCGGTGGCTCCGTGGCCAACGTCAACGGCATGAAGAGCGGCGAGCTGGACATGGGCGTGGTGCAGTCCGACGTCCAGTACCGTGCCTATCACGGCGAGGACAACTTCGCCGAGGGTGGTGCCTGGGAGGAGATGCGTGCCGTCTTCACCATGCACGGCGAGCCGCTGACCGTGGTGGCCCGCGCCGACTCCGGCATCGAGCATATCTCCGACTTCCCCGGCAAGCGCGTCAATATCGGCAACCCGGGCTCCGGCCAGCGCAACACCATGAACGTGGTGATGGACGCCATGGGCTGGGATACCAGCGTCTTCTCCCTGGCCTCCCAGCTGGACGCCGCCGAGCAGGCCGCGGCCCTCTCCGACAACAACATCGATGCCATGGTCTACGTGGTGGGCCACCCCAACGGCTCCATCCAGGAAGCCACCACCACCATCGATGCGCGCCTGGTGCCGGTGACCGGTCCGGAGATCGACGAGATCATCGAGGCCAACCCCTTCTACACCCGGTCGGTGATCCCGGGCGGCCTCTACCGCGGCAATGACGAGGACGTCGAGACCTTCGGCGTGGCAGCGACCTTCGTCAGCTCTACCGCGGTGGACGAGGATGTCGTCTACGAGACCGTCAAGGCGGTGTTCGAGAACTTCGATCGTTTCAAGCGTCTCCACCCGGCCTTCGAGAACCTCGAAGAGGAGCAGATGATCTCCGACGGCCTGACCGCTCCGCTGCATGACGGTGCGGCACGCTACTACCGCGAGCGCGGCTGGATCGAGTGATTTCGCCGAGCTGTTGAATCACCCGTGGTGATCGATGCGCGGACCCCCTCGGGGCGTCCGCGCATCTCGTTGAGGCCCCCCTGGGGCCGGCGGCTGCGGGGCAGGGATCGATTCATTACTAGACTGTGGGCAGGACCAGCACATGACTGACGAGAAGACAAATGCCCGTGCTGCCGATGTCGACCTGGAGGATATGGTCGCCTCCAGCGACTCGGGAGCACGCAAGCCGCTGGGAGCGCCCGGCAAGCTGCTGGTGGGGATAGCGGCCGCCTGGTCGCTGTTCCAGCTGTGGATCGCCTCACCGCTTCCCTACATCTTCCGCTTCGGGGTCTTCAATGCCACCGAGGCGCGCTCCATCCACCTGGCATTCGCCCTCTTCCTGGCCTTCATGGCCTATCCGGCGCTCAAGCGCTCGCCGCGGGACCGCATTCCGCTCCAGGACTGGCTCTTCGCGGCGGTGGCCGCCTTCTGCGGCGCCTACATGTTCCTCTTCTACGAGCAGCTCTCGACGCGCCCCGGCGCGCCCCTGACCCAGGACGTGATCGTCGGGGTCATCGGGATCGTGATGCTGCTGGAGGCCACGCGCCGGGCGCTGGGCCCGCCGCTTGCCATCGTCGCCTCGATCTTCATTCTCTATTCGCTGTTCGGTCCCTACATGCCGGGGATCCTGGCCCACCGCGGGGTCAGCCTCAACGGGCTGGTTAACCACCAGTGGCTGACCGCCCAGGGGGTGTTCGGCATCGCGCTCGGGGTCTCGACCAGCTTCGTGTTCCTCTTCGTGCTCTTCGGCGCCCTGCTCGACAAGGCCGGGGCCGGCAACTACTTCATCAAGGTGGCCTTCTCCCTGCTCGGCCACTACAAGGGCGGCCCTGCCAAGGCGGCGGTGGTGGCCTCCGGGATGACCGGCCTGATCTCCGGTTCGTCGATCGCCAATACCGTCACCACCGGCACCTTTACCATCCCGATGATGAAGCGGGTCGGCTTCTCGGCGGAGAAGGCCGGCGCCGTGGAGGTCTCCTCCTCGGTGAATGGCCAGATCATGCCGCCGGTGATGGGGGCCGCGGCCTTCCTGATGGTGGAGTATGTCGGCATTCCCTACGTGGAGGTGATCAAGCACGCCTTCCTGCCGGCGTTGATCTCCTATATCGCGCTGATCTACATCGTGCACCTGGAGGCCCTCAAGGCCAACATGACCGGCCTGCCGACCAGCAACCCGGCGCGCCCCTTCCTCAACAAGGTGATCGGCTTCCTGACCGGCCTGATCCTGCTGATGGCGCTCTCCTTTGCCGTCTACTACGGGCTCGGCTGGCTCAAGCCGGTGCTGGGCGATGCGACCCCCTGGGTGGTGGCCGTGGCCCTGACCGTGGTCTACGTCGGCCTGCTCAAGGTGGGTGCCAAGTATCCCGAGCTCGAGCTCGATGACCCCAGTTCCCGAGTGGTCAAGCTGCCCCAGACCCGCCCCACGGTGATGGTGGGCCTGCACTACATCTTGCCGGTGATCGTGCTGGTGTGGTGCCTGATGGTGGAGCGTCTCTCGCCGGGCCTCTCCGCCTTCTGGGCCACGGTCTTCATGATCTTCATCATGATCACCCAGCGGCCGCTGATCGCCATCTTCCGCGGCCGCAGCAAGGTCGTGGCAGACATCAAGGAGGGCTTCAAGGACCTCTGGGACGGCCTGGTGGCCGGCGCCCGCAACATGATCGGCATCGGCATCGCCACGGCGGCGGCGGGCATCATCGTCGGGGCGGTCTCCCAGACCGGCGTCGGCCTGGTGCTGGCCGACGTGGTGGAGATTCTCTCCATGGGCAACCTGATGCTGATCCTGCTGCTCACCGCGCTGCTCAGCCTGATCCTCGGCATGGGCCTGCCCACCACCGCCAACTACATCGTGGTCTCGGCGCTGATGGCCCCGGTGATCGTGATGCTGGGCCAGCAGAACGGCCTGATCGTGCCGCTGATCGCGGTGCACCTCTTCGTCTTCTACTTCGGCATCATGGCCGACGTGACGCCGCCGGTGGGCCTGGCCTCCTTTGCGGCGGCGGCGGTCTCCGGGGGCGACCCGCTGCGCACCGGTTTCCAGGCCTTCTACTACAGCCTGCGCACCGCGGCGCTGCCCTTCCTCTTCATCTTCAACACCGACCTGCTGCTGATCGACGTGGGGTGGCTGCAGGGCATCGTGATCTTCATCATCGCGACCATCGCCATGCTGATCTTCGCCGCGGGCACCCAGGGCTTCATGATCGTGCGCAACCGCTGGTACGAGTCGCTGCTGCTGCTGCTGGTGGCCTTCACCCTGTTCCGCCCCGGCTTCTGGATGGACAAGATCCATGATCCCTACGAGGCGGTGCCTCCCAGCCAGTTCGCCCAGGCCCTGGGCGAGGTGGAGGATGGCAGCAACCTGCGGGTGCAGATCGCCGGCGAGGACGCCTTCGGCGACCCCATGACCACCTATATCCTGGTGCCGGTACCGCGGGGAGATACGCCGGAGGAGCGCATGGAGCGCCTCGGCATGGAGCTCTGGGTGGACGGCGACCAGACCCTGGTAGACTTCGTGCAGTTCGGCGGCCTGGCGCAGGATCTCGGCTTCGACTTCGATCAGGAGATCCTCGAGGTGCTGGCGCCCACCGACCGCTGGGCCAAGGAGTGGATGTGGATACCGGGCTTCCTGGTGTTCGGCCTTGTCGTGCTGCTGCAGCGGCGCCGGCGTGACCCCGGTGCTACCGCTGCCACTGCCTGAGGGAGGTAAAGACCATGTACAACAAGATCCTGCTGCCGGTGGACCTCAACGAGGAGCTCTCCTGGAAGAAGGCGTTGCCCACGGCGGTGACCCTGTGCCGGACCTTCGGGGCCTCGCTGCATGTGCTGACCGTGCTGCCGGACTATCGGATGCCCCTGGTGGGCTCCTATTTTCCGCGTGACTTCGCCAAGAAGGCCCATGAGGCCATCACCGAAGCGCAGCATCAGTTCATCCAGGAGCACGTGCCCGAGGACATCCAGACCCAGACGGTGATCGTCGATGGCTCTCCCTGGGAGGCGATCATCAAGGCGGCCAAGAAGCTCGAGGTCGACCTGATCGTGATGGCCTCCCACAACAAGCGCAAGTTCGCCGACTATGTGCTCGGCCCCAACGCCGAGCACGTGGTGCATCACTCCAAGATGTCGGTGATGATCGTGCGTTAGGCACTCACCTGGCGGGCGCCATCGGTGCCCGCACGCCATGCAAGTGCCCCGGCCGTCTGGCCGGGGCACTTGCGTTGGGGGAGTCGTCGGAAATCAGCTGACGCTGATGCTCGCCTCGTGGCGGGCGCTCTCGCCGCTGTCGTCCTGCCACTCGAATACCACCTCGGCATCCTCGGTGGGGGAGAGGTGAAAGCGCAGGTAGGGGTTGGCCGAGACCGACTGGTGCAGGTCGGCAGTGAAGGCGGCCTCGCCGTTGAGAGTCACGGTGAAGCGTTCGATGATATGACGCGGCAGCGTCTCTCCGCCGGCGCCCTCGCGCAGGCCAGTCTCCATGGGGTGGCTGATCAGGGTGCGTACCTCCACGGGTTCGCCGGCGGCGGCCCGCTCCGGCAGGCTGACCCGCGGGTTGGCCAGGGGCTCGGGACCCTGGTCGTCACCGCGCATCAGGCAGCCGCTGACGGTGATGCGCACGTCCCGGGCGGTGGCGAAGGTCTCCCCCCGGTGGCTGCGTGCGATGGCGATCACCTGCTGGCTCTCGTTGAGGCGCACCCGGGTGGAGATCTCCGGCAGCCCGGCCTCCGGGCTCAGGTGGAAGCTGGCGATCTCCGGGTAGGGGTTGCCCGTGGCAAAGAGGTGGATCTCGGCGAGGTGGTCACCCTCCGCCAGCGAGGCGTCGAAGCGCACGCTGAGCGGAACCGCGGATCCATCCTCGGAGACATGGGGCAGCTCCAGGGCCAGGCCCTCGGTGGCCGGCGTGGTGCCGCGGAGCAGGTCACCGGCGGCATCGAGGCGCTGCCAGGGACCATCGGCCAGGGCGGCCGAGGAGAGGCCCAGGGGCGAGAGTGCCATCAGGCCGGCACCGATCAGCAGGCGGCGCCGGGAGAGAGCGCGAAGCAGGAGGGGATGAGGCATGAAGGAGCTTCCTCGAGGGTGGATCAGGTAGACGTGGAGTTGGACAGCGTGAGAGGCCCCTTGATCCCCAGCCAGGCGCCGGCGGCGATGCCAGCCAGGGCGGCGAAGGTGGGCAGCGCCAGGGTCGAGAAGCCCGAGAGCCCCTGGCCGATGGAGCAGCCCAGGGCCAGCACGCCGCCGATGCCCATCAGGGCACCGCCCGCCATGCTGCGGCCCATATGGCCGGGCCCGGAGAACCCCTGCCAGGCAAAGTCGCGACGGACGAGCGCCATCACCAGGGCGCCGGCCAGCACCCCGGCCACCACGCTGACGCCGAAGCCGAGCCGGGTGCCGGTAGCGAGCATGGCGTACTGCAGGGCGTCGGCGATGGGGGCGATGAAGGTGAGGGTGGCCAGGCGCACGGGCTCGAAGTCATCGAAGCCCAGCACGCCGGTGGCAAGCCAGCCGGCCGGTACCAGGGCGCCGATGACCAGCCCGCCGAGCCAGTCTCGCGGCGAAGCGCGAAAGTCGCGGCTGGCAAGCGCCCAGGCGATGAGTGCGCCGCCGAGCACCAGGGCCGGCAGCCAGGCGGGAACGCCGAGCAGCCCGGGCAGATCCCGGGCGGGGAGGGCGAGGGTGGTGGCACCCTCGAGCCAGACCCGCAGCGGAGCGAGCAGGCCGGAGAGGGTCATGGCGGCCGAAAGGCCCAGGCAGACCAGCACCACGAAGCTCCTCAGGTTGCCGCTGCCGAGCAGCACCAGCGAGCGGGCGCCGCAGCCGTTGGCCAGCACCATGCCGTAGCCGAACAGCGCACCGCCCAGGGGCACCGCCAGCCAGGAGGCGCTGGGCGGCAGGTAGAGGGCGCCGCCCAGGGAGAGCACGCCAAGCGCTGCCAGCGCCTGGCTGCCCAGCAGCGCCACGGCCATGGCCAGGGCGAAGGCGCGCAGCTTGCGGCTATCCCCGGTCGTCCAGCTGTGGTTGAGGCCGCGCAGCAGGCAGAAGCCGCTCGCCTGGGCGGTGGCACCGAATGCCAGGCCGATCACCAGGCCCGACCAGGCCACCAGCTCGGTATGGCTCATGGAAAACTCCTCGCTCCTTCAACGACACCGGGCCACCCGAAGGTGGCCCCGCGCATCCAACCACTGCCGCTTCGTGTCAGACGCTGGTGCCCCAGGTGTCCTGGCAGATGGCGTTGTACCAGCCCACGGCGTATTCGGCCTCGAGGGCCCGGACATGGTCCGGGGCATCGGCCGGACTCAGCCCGCCGGATCCTTCTACCTCGGCGATCACCCCCTCCTGGACCCGATAGACCCCGGCCACCGAGATGCCGTACTCGGGGCCGATCAGGCTGTAGCAGGTGTTGGTCCAGTAGGGCTCCGGCGCGCTGCGGCCCGAGAGCTCCGCGGCGATGGCGGCGGCCACCACCTTGGCCTGGTTGTTGGCGCAGAAGCCCGACTTGGGCATCGGCGCGGCCACCGTGGCGTCGCCGATCACATGGATGTCGCGCACCTGCCGCGACTCGAAGGTCTCGGCCTTGACCGGTACCCAGCCGGAGTCGTCGGTGACGCCGGCGCGCTCGGCGATGAAGCCCGCCTTCTGGGGCGGAATGACGTTGAGCACGTCGGCCCGATGGCGGGTGCCGAACTCGGTCTCCACCTCGAGGTTCTCGGCATCGACCCGGGTGACCCGGCCGTCGCCGGAGAGGCCGACCCACTCGATGCGGTCGCCGTAGAGGCGCTCCCAGCCGGCGGTGAAGAGCCCCTGCTTGGAGAAGTTGTCCTTGGCGTCGAGGATCAGCACCTTCGAGTTGGGCTTATGCTGGCTGAAGTAGTGGGCCACCATGCTGGCGCGCTCGTAGGGCCCCGGCGGGCAGCGGAAGGGGTTCTCCGGGGCCACCATCACGAAGGTGCCGCCATCCTCCATGGCCTCGAGCTGGCCCTTGAGCCGTTCGGTCTGGGCGCCGGCCTTCCAGGCGTGGGGAGCGAGCTCGGCGGCGGCCTCGTCGTAGCCCTCCAGGGCGTTCCAGCGGAAGTCGATGCCCGGTGAGAGCACCAGGCGATCGTAGACCAGGGTCTCGCCGTTGGCGAGGCGCACCCGGTGTCCGTCGGGGTCGACGTCCTCTGCCAGGGAGTGCACCACCCGTACGCCGTAGCGATCGCGCAGCTCGTCATAGCCGTGGGCGATGGAGCGCAGGTCGCGCAGGCCGCCCAGGAAGAGATTGCTGAAGGGGCAGGTGTAGAAGACCTCGGCGGGCTCCACCAGGGTCACCTCGATGGCCGGGTTGGCCCGCTTGAGGTATTTGGCGGCGGTGGCGCCGCCGAAGCCGCCGCCGATCACCACCACGCGGCCGGCGGAGCCATTGGCGATGGCGAAGGGGGCAATACCGCCCAGCAGGGGCAGGGCCGAGGCGGCGCCGATGCCCTGCAGGAAACGGCGCCGGGAGACGCCGCGGCGATGGATGTTGTGGCTCATGGTCTCTCCCTCACGGCGCGTCGATATTGGCGAAGTGGTCGGCCAGCGCCGAGAGCTCCTCGTCGCTGAAGCCTCGCGCGATGCGATTCATGACCGTGGTGTCCTCGACCGTATCGCCCTTGAAGGCGAGCAGGCGCGACTCCAGCACCGCCCGGGGGCGGCCGGCAATGGCGGGCACCGGGCCGGAGAGGCGGCCGTCGGTGCCGTGGCAGCTGGCACAGCCGCCTGCCATCACCGCCAGCTGGTCGGGGGAAAAGGTGTCCTCGGCCTGGGCGGTAAGCGCCAGGCCACCAAGCAGCAGGCCCCCCAGCAGGGAAGCCGCCGCGGGTCGTGGCAGGGTCATCATCAGGTTCCTCACGCGGGCCCCGGGCAGGGCCGCTTGCACGGGTTCGGATTGTTGTCAGGCCTCCATGCTAGGGCAGCCGGATCTAGGCTGACAAAGAACCTTTCGCGATTGACTTATATAGATAGTGGCATCGACGCCTGGAGCGTCGGGCCACTGTCAAGGCGGCAGGATTGATCCGGGTCAACTACATTAAACCTGTGTTAAGCGATTAAGGCGGCATTAGGTCGCAGGCCGGTGCCGGTGTCCGGGCCCACCGAGGTGGGTATCTCCAGGTAACACAGGGGTGACTCCATGAACGCAGCAACAACAAGAGCGCATCGCGAGGCTGCAGCGACCAGGGTAAAGATCACCATCAACCCGGTGGGGATGGATCGGCCCAGGGCCTGGCTGGCAGCCGGTATCGAGGATTTCCGCCAGGCCACGGCGGTGAGCCTCGCCTATGGCATGTTCTGGGTCGGCCTGAGCATCGCCATCACCGCCGGTGCCATCACCCTCGGGCTCTGGCACTGGCTGCTGCCCATGGTTGCCGGCTTCATGTTTGTCGGTCCCCTGGTGGCGGTGGGCTCCTACGGGGTGAGTCGTGCCCTGGAGGCGGGACGAGCGCCCCATCTGGGCGATGCCTTTGGCGCCTGGCGTCCCCATGCCGGCCAGCTGGCGATGATGGGGGTGATGATGATGATCTTCTTCCTCGCCTGGATTCGCCTGGCGACCCTGCTGTTCGCGCTCTTCTTTGGCTTCGAGGTGCCGAGCCCGGCGACCCTCTACTCGGCCCTGCTGACCACCCCCGAGGGCCTTGGCATGATCGCGGTGGGCACCGTGCTGGGCGGCATCCTGGCCTTTGGCGCCTTCGCCATCAGCGCGGTGGCCATTCCTACCCTGATGGACCAGGACCTCACCTTCATGGAGGGGATCGAGGCCAGCGTGCGCTCCGTGGCCAGAAACTTCCGGCCCATGCTGCTGTGGGCCGCGATCCTCACCGGCTGTGTGCTGGTGGGCATGATGACCTTCTATATCGGCCTGATGCTGATCCTGCCGGTGCTGGGGCACGCCAGCTGGCACGCCTATGAAGACCTGGTGCGGATCGAGTCGCTGGACGAGAAGGGTGAGCTTCACGGCTGACCTAGGCACCGCCTCGCACTGTCGGGGCATGGCCGCTATGCTGGGGGCGTTCGCGCCCCCTTCTCTATGTCCGGCTCCTGTCGGCGTCTGCTCGCAAGGTCATGCCATGTCGATTCTGCGCCCGATTGCCTGTCTGCCGTTTCTGCTGCTGCCCCTGGCAGGGCTCCATGCCCAGACGCTCCAGCTGTCGCCTTCCGGTGGTGCCCAGGCCATCGCCCTGGCCCTCGAGGCCTGCATGGCGGATGCCCAGTGGGAGCCGGAACCTTCACTGGCCTGTGCCCGGGAGACCGAGTCGCAGTGGGCGCTGGAGGTCGAGCGCCTCGATGCGCGGCTCGACAAGGTGCTGGGGCGTGAGGCGCGACTGGCGCTGGAGGCCTCCACGGCGGCATGGCAGTCGACCCGGGATGCCGATCTGGCACTGGTGGAGGCCTACCATGATCAGCTGGTCATGGCGCAGCTGGGTGACCCGGCGCTGATCCCACTGTCCCGGCAGCTGCACCGCAATGCCGTGCTGGAGGAGCGTGCCGGGTTTCTGCAGCGGCTGCTGGAGGGGCTGGAAACCTCCCGTCATCCGCCCCCGGAGAGGCATGCCCCCGAGGGAGCGGTTGACCAGATGGCTAACTGACCTTTGCCCCCGTTTCGGGTAGTCTTGGTGCCATCTCGAACCTCGCTACGGGATTGCCCATGAGTCGACGCATCCTGCCACTGCTGATTGCCCTTCTTTCACTCCTCTGGCTGTCGCCGGCCGCCTCGGATGAGCTGCCGACCCCGACCGGCGAGGTTCTGCTGACCATCAGCGGGGATATCGCCAGGCCCAACGTGGGGGATGAGGCCCGGTTCGACCGGGAGATGCTTGAGGCCATTGCCCCCACCGAGGTGCGCACCCGTACCCCCTGGCATGCTGATGACGGGCGCTATGAGGGGCCCTTGCTGCGCGAGGTGCTGGCGGCAGCGGGGGTGCGCAGTGAACAGGTCTGGGTGCGGGCCCTCAACGACTATGAAGCGGAGATTCCGCTGGCCGAGCTCGAGGAGTATGACGTGATCCTGGCCATGCGCCGCAACGGCTCCCCGATGCAGATCCGCGAATTCGGCCCGCTTTTCGTGCTCTACCCCTTCGATGACCACCCCGAACTGCTCAACGAGACCGTGCGCTTCCGTTCGGTCTGGCATGTCGTGCATATTCACGCCCCCTGAGGGGCGCCCTGTCGAGGCCCGCGATGCTGCGCCTACCCCTGCGTGTCAAGCTTGGCGCCCTCAGCGCGCTGCTGCTGCTGGCGGCAGCGCTGGTGGTGGTGGGGCTGGTCTCCTGGCGGCAAGACAGTCTGGCTCAGAGCGTCGGGGGGGACGCTTCCTGGCACGCCTACAAGCTCGATCGTGACGTGGTCCAGCTGCGCAACTACCTGGCCCAGCCGGATGCCGATCAGGCTGGCCTGTCGCTGCGTTTCGAGCTTTTCTACAGCCGGCTCAACCTGCTGCGTGGCGGCGGCGATATCACCGACCTGCTCGGCGCCATTCCTGCCGCCCAGCGGCTGCTGGGCGAGATCGACGGACGCATCGAGGCCCTGGACGACGAGATCAGGGCCCTGGAGTCGCTGGCGCCGCCGCAGCGCCATGCCCTGGACGGGCAGCTCGAGACCCTGGCCAATCGCACCGAGCGACTGGTGATCGCCATCAATGGCCATCTGGCCGAGACGACGACCCGTGAGCGCAGCCAGCTCCAGCGTCTCTACGTCCTGCTGCTGGTGCTGATCCTGGCCATGAGCCTCTCGGCCACCCTGGTGTCGCTGATCCTCTTTCGCGAGGCCCGCGACAATGCCGCAGCGCGCCGTGAACTGGAGACGCTGAGTCGCGAGCTGGAGGCCACCGCTCGCCAGGCGGAGTCGGCCAGCCAGGCCAAGTCGGAGTTCCTGGCTACCGTCAGCCACGAGATTCGCACCCCGCTCAACGGCGTGATCGGCATGAGCGACCTGCTCATGGAGCAGCGGCTCGACGGCGCGGCGCGGCAGTATGCGGCGACCATCCACGACAGCGCCGGCCTGCTGCTGGAGCTGATCAACGACCTGCTGGACTTCTCCAAGATCGAAGCCGGCCGGTTGGAGCTCGAGCAGCGGCCCCTGGCGCTCGGCGAGGTGGTGGATGGGGTCGTGGCCCTGCTGGCCCCTAGGGCCGAAGCCCGTGGGGTGGCGCTGCATACCCGGCTGGACGCGGGGTTGCCACCCCGGGTGCTGGCCGACTCGGGACGCCTGCGCCAGGTGCTGCTCAACCTGGTTTCCAACGCGGTAAAATTCACCGCCAAGGGGGAGATTCGCCTCGAGGTGCGTCAGGAGCGCCCCGGGCTGATCCGCTTCGAGGTGGTGGATACCGGCCCCGGCATTGCGCCGGAGCAGCTGTCGAGGATCTTCGAGCCCTTCCGGCAGGGCGACGCTTCCACCGCGCGACGCTTCGGCGGGACGGGGCTCGGGCTTGCGATCTGTCGCCGGCTGGTAGGCGCCATGGGCGGCACCATCGAAGTGGCCAGCGAGCCTGGCCTGGGCAGCCGCTTCTGGTTCCTGCTGCCCCTGGAGCCCGTCGCGGAACCGGAGCCCATGCCCTTCGCCGTCGCTCGCTCTCCCCGGCGGGTCGACCTCGCGAGTACGCGCCTGCTGGTGGTCGAGGACAACCCCGTCAACCAGCAGGTGGCGCGAGCCATGCTGGAGCGTCTCGGGTGCTCGGTCACCATTGCCGGCTCCGGAGGCAGTGCGCTGCAGATGGCGGCGGTGGAGCGCTTCGACCTGGTCTTCATGGATGTGCAGATGCCCGACATGGATGGCCTGGAGGTAACGCGCCGCCTGCGCGCTCGCCCGGGCTGGACGGCCGGCGTTCCCATCGTGGCGATGACGGCGGGAGGCCCCGGAGGCGAGCAGGCCCGCTGCCTGGCCGCCGGCATGAATGGCTATCTCACCAAGCCGCTGCGCCAGGAGCGGCTGCTCGAGGTACTGCTGCGCCACCTGGGCGAGCAGGAGAGCGAGGTCCACAGGGTGAGTACGCCCGGGCTCATCGAGCGAGATATCCTGATTGACCCGCTGACTCTGCAGGGGCTGCGTGAGTCCCTCGGCCAGGAAGGCCTCGAGTCGCTGGTTGCCCTCTATGCACAGCAGGCCGAGGCCCGTGTGGCGGTACTCAAGGGGGCGCTGGGTGAGGGGGGCGATGCCGAGCAGGCCCGTCATGCGGCCCACCAGCTCAAGGGGGAGTCCTCGAGCCTGGGGGCGATCAAGGTGGCGGGGCTGGCGGCACGGCTCGAACGCCTGGCCCAGGAGGGGAACCTGGTGGCCGCCAGGGGGCTGCTCGGTGAGCTTGGCCCCTGCCTGGCCGCCACCCTGGCAGCGTTGGAAGGCTGGCGGACATCCTCCTGGCGCGGAACTGGATCCTGACCAAGACTGTGAAGTGACCCGACATAACCACAACAGCTCTGGAGTCACGTCATGATCTACGCCAACCCCGGCCAGTCCGGTTCCGTCATCACCTTCGAGCAGCGCTACGGCAACTACATCGGCGGCGAATTCGTCCCGCCGGTCAAGGGCGGCTACTTCGACAACGTCAGCCCGGTCAACGGCGAGGTGTTCTGCCAGATTCCCCGCTCCACCGCCGAGGATATCGACAAGGCGCTGGACGCGGCCCACGCCGCCGCCCCGGCCTGGGGCAGGACCTCCGCCGCCGAGCGCAGCAACATCCTGCTCAGGATCGCCGACCGCATCGAGCAGAACCTCGAGATGCTGGCCGTGGCCGAGACCTGGGACAACGGCAAGGCGGTGCGCGAGACGCTGAACGCCGACCTGCCGCTGGCGGTCGACCACTTCCGCTACTTCGCCGGCTGCATCCGCGCCCAGGAGGGCACCGCCGCCGATATCGACGCCAATACCGTGGCCTATCACTTCCACGAGCCGCTCGGCGTGGTGGGGCAGATCATCCCCTGGAACTTCCCGCTGCTGATGGCGGTGTGGAAGCTGGCCCCGGCCCTGGCGGCGGGCAACTGCGTGGTGCTCAAGCCCGCCGAGCAGACCCCGGCCTCGATCCTGGAGCTGATGAAGCTGGTCGGCGACCTGCTGCCGCCGGGGGTGGTCAACATCGTCAACGGCTACGGCGCCGAGGCGGGCCAGGCGCTCGCCACCAGCAAGCGCATCGCCAAGATCGCCTTCACCGGCTCCACCCCGGTGGGCTCGCATATCCTCAAGTGCGCCGCCGAGAACATCATCCCCTCCACGGTGGAGCTGGGCGGCAAGTCCCCCAACATCTACTTCGCCGACATCATGAACGCCGAGCCGGAGTTCATCGACAAGGCGGCGGAGGGCCTGGTGCTGGCCTTCTTCAACCAGGGCGAGGTGTGCACCTGCCCCTCCCGGGCGCTGGTCCAGGAGTCCATGTACGAGCCCTTCATGGCCAGGGTCATGGAGAAGGTCGGCAGGATCAAGCGCGGCAACCCGCTGGACACCGACGTCCAGGTGGGCGCCCAGGCCTCCCAGGAGCAGTTCGACAAGATCATGTCCTACATGGACATCGCCCGGGAGGAGGGCGCCGAGTTCCTCACCGGTGGCGACAAGGAGAGCCTGGACCCGAGCATCGACAAGGGCTTCTACATCCAGCCGACCCTGCTCAAGGGCAACAACAAAATGCGCGTCTTCCAGGAGGAGATCTTCGGTCCGGTGGTGGCGGTGACCACCTTCAAGGATGAGGCCGAGGCGCTGGCCATCGCCAACGACACCGAGTTCGGCCTCGGCGCCGGGGTGTGGAGCCGCGACATCAACGTCGCCTTCCGCATGGGGCGCGGCATCCAGGCCGGCCGGGTGTGGACCAACTGCTACCACCAGTACCCGGCCCACGCCGCCTTCGGCGGCTACAAGAAGTCCGGCGTCGGCCGCGAGACCCACAAGGTGGCGCTCGAGCACTACCAGCAGACCAAGAACCTGCTGGTCAGCTATGACACCAACCCGCTGGGCTTCTTCTGATCCTTGCGCCGTCCGGATTCGCCGGGCGGCGCTCCTTTCCCAGCAGAGGGTGGGCCACCACCTCGTTCCCCGGGCGATGCCCCGAGCCCGACAGGGGCTCTCCACTCGAGCAACAGCAGGAGTAAGATAATGGACAAGACGATGAAGGCCGCTGTAGTACGCAAGTTCGGTGAGCCCTTGGCTATCGAGGAGGTAGAGACGCCTCGGCCCCAGAAGGGCGAGATCCTGGTCAAGGTGGCCGCTTCGGGCGTCTGCCATACCGATCTGCATGCCGCTCACGGTGACTGGCCGGTGAAGCCCAATCCGCCGTTCATTCCCGGCCACGAGGGCGTCGGGCATATTGTCGCCATCGGCGAGGGCGTGAAACACGTCAAGGAGGGCGATCGTGTTGGCGTTCCCTGGCTCTATTCGGCCTGTGGCCACTGTGAGCACTGCCTGGGCGGCTGGGAGACGCTGTGCGAGTCGCAGCAAAATACCGGCTACTCGGTGAACGGAGGCTTCGCCGATTACACATTGGCCGATGCGGGATTCGTCGGCCTCCTGCCCGATAATGTCGACTTTCTAGAGATCGCTCCGGTGCTGTGTGCCGGCGTGACCGTCTACAAGGGGCTCAAGATGACCGACACTCGCCCAGGGCAGTGGGTGGTGGTTTCGGGCATCGGCGGGCTTGGCCACATGGCCGTGCAGTACGCTCGTGCCATGGGGCTCAACGTGGCGGCGGTGGACATCGATGACGGCAAGCTGGCGTTGGCCGAAAGGCTTGGGGCGACGGTCACTGTCAATGCCATGAAGACCGATCCGGTCGACTACCTGAAGCGCGAGATCGGCGGCGCTCATGGGGCGCTGGTCACGGCGGTATCGCCCAAAGCCTTCGATCAGGGCCAGCGCATGCTGCGTCGCGGCGGCACCCTGGTGCTCAACGGCCTGCCGCCGGGCGACTTCCCGCTGCCGATCTTCGATACCGTGCTCAACGGCATCACCGTGCGGGGCTCCATCGTCGGCACCCGTCAGGATCTGCAGGAGGCGCTGGACTTTGCCGGCGAGGGCAAGGTAAAGGCCACCGTCGCCACCGACAGGCTGGAGAACATCAACGATGTCTTCCAGCGCATGATCGATGGCAAGATCGAAGGGCGCATCGTGCTCGATATGGCCGACTGATGTCACCGGCCCAGCGGTCCCAGGGGCGCTTCGCCGCCCCTTTTGGCTGTCTTGGCATCGGTCTCCTGCAGATCCTGACGGGTGTCGACGTTGAGCCAGCGAGTGACCTGCAGCGGGGATAGGGACTTACCCATGGTGTCGCGCCTCCAAGGCCAGCCAGCGTTCGGCCAGGCGGGCGGCGTGGGCCTGGCCGGCGACCATGGCCAGCCGACCCGGCTCGCGGCGAAGCCCGGCGCGCTTGAGCTTGAGCACCATGCGTGACGGCAGGCCGACGAAGATCACCCCGACCCGCTCGGTGCGCAGCTCCTCCACCAGCGCCTGGAGGGCCACGATGGCGGTGGCGTCCAGGCTCGGCACGTCGCGCATGTCGATCATCATGACCCGCACGTCCGGGTCCACCACCCGCAGGGACGAGATCGCCTTCTCGGCGGCGCCGAAGAAGAGCGGGCCGTTGATGTCGTAGAGCGCGACCCCTCGGGGCAGGGCCGGCGGGGCCTCAGGCTCGCCGGCGCGCAGCCGCCGCGCCTCGGTGAGGCTGGCCATGCGGCGGATGAACAGCGCCGCGGCCAGGGCCATGCCCACGGCCACCGCCAGTACCATGTCGAAGACCACGGTCAGGGCGAAGCAGATCACCAGCACCGCCACGTCGCTGCCCGGTGCGCTTTTCAGGGTGTGCACGAAGTGGCGGGCCTCGCTCATGTTCCAGGCGATGATGAAGAGCAGCGCGGCCAGCGCCGCCATGGGCACATGGCCCAGCACGCCGGCCAGCAGCACCACCGCCAGCAGCACCACCAGGGCGTGGACCACCGCGGCCACCGGCGAGACCGCGCCGCTGCGGATGTTGGTGGCGGTGCGCGCCAGGGCCGCGGTGGCGGTGATGCCGCCGAAGAAGGGCACCACCACGTTGCCGAGTCCCTGGCCGATCAGCTCGGCGTTGGGGTCGTGGCGGGTGCGGGTCAGGCCATCGGCCACCACCGCACAGAGCAGCGACTCGATGGCGGCCAGCATGGCGATGGCCAGGGCGGGGGCGAGCAGCTCACGGATCAGCGCGAAGTCCACCGCGAGCGGCGTGCCGTCGGGCCCCGGCAGCCGCCAGGGCACCACCAGACTCGGCGCGAAGGGCGGGATGCCGCTGCCGCTCTGGCCCTGGAACTCCCAGCTGAAGCGCGAGGCGATGGTGGCGATCTCGACCCCGGCGGCGCTCACCGCCAGCGCCGCTAGGGTGCCGACGACCAGCCCCACCAGGGGCGCCGGCACCGGCACCTTGAGCCGCGGCCAAAGGATCAGGGTGGCCAGGGTCACCAGGCCGATGCCGAGCTCGGCCGGGGCCAGGGTCGGCAGGGCGCGAACGATGGCGGCCAGGTTGTGCGGGGTGCTGTCGCCGAGCGCGACCCCGGCCAGCCCCAGGAAGTCGGGAAGCTGCAGCAGGGCGATCACCACGGCGATGCCGGCGGTGAAGCCGAGCACCACCGGGTAGGGCACGAACTGGATCAGGCTGCCCAGCCGGGCCAGCCCCAGGGCCGTAAGGATCAGCCCCGCCATCAGGGTGGCGATCAGCAGCCCGCCGACGCCGTGGCTCGCCACGATGGGGAAGAGGATCACCACGAAGGCCGCGGTGGGGCCGGAGATGTTGAAGCGGGAGCCGCCGGTCAGGGCGATGATGGCGCCGGCCACGATGGCGGTGTAGAGCCCGTGCTGGGGCGGCACCCCGGTGGCGATGGCCAGCGCCATGGAGAGCGGCACGGCCACGATGCCGATGGTCAGGCCGGCCATCAGGTCGCGGCGCAGCTCGGCCAGGCCGTAGCCCGCTCGCCAGGCGGCCAGCAGGGCGCTGCCGGGAACGGGAAGGCGATAGCCGGCCTGAGGGAAGCGGCGGGACATGACAACTCCTTCGCTTGCTAAAGAGCTTGGAGCTTAACGTTACGCCTTCCTGTTGCACTGCCGCAAGCCCTGCCATTGTCGCAGGGCTGCAGGGAATGGCCGAGGCCGCTGGCACGCAAGCGGGCCCGAACATGGAAGTCGGGCCCGCTGTGGTTCGCGGTAGTGGTGCGAGGTGGACGGTCGAGGAAGGTCCCGCCAGGCTCAGTTGCCGCGCATCTCGCCATGGCCGCGGTAGGCCTTGCCATGCCCCTTGCCATAGCCGCGCTCGCCGCGCTGCATCATGGTCTCGCGCAGCTCCTCGAGCTGCTCGTCGCTGAGAATCTCGGCCAGGGCGGCCTGGTGGCGGTCGCGCATCTCCAGCATGGCGTCGCGACGCTCGCTGCGGGAATCGAAGTCGCGGCCGCGGAGTTCCGCCATATCGCTGTAGATCGCCTCGCGGGTCTCGCGCAGGGCCTCGCGCTCCTCGTCGGAGAGCCCCCAGTCGTCCACCAGCGCCTCCAGGCGCTCCTGCATGGAGGTACGGCGCTGCTCCATCATCTCGCTGCGGCGCTCCTCGCGCTGCTCGCGGCGGGCCTCCTCCAGGGCGGCACGCTGGTCGTCGTCGAGAATCTCGGCCAGGCGCTCGCGGTGCTGCTCATGGAGCTGGCGCATCGCGTCGCGGTGCTCGCTGCGGGCCTCGTCCAGGGCCTCGCGGGTCGCCTCGTCGATGCCGGCGCGCTCGAAGAGCGCCTGGCGCTGCTCGGCCTTGCGCTCGGCATGGGCCTGGTGCCACTGCTGACGCTTCTCGGCCCAGTCGCCTTCGCTCTTGCCGGGGGCGGCGGTGGCGGAGAGGGCCATGGGGGCGATGGCCACGGCGAGCAGGGCCGGCGCCAGCAGCTTGCGAGTCAGGGTGATCTTCATGGGTGTTTCCTTCTGGCCTTGGGTGGGTGCTGTCAGTGTCGCGCCGCGAGGTGCAAGCCGCGTGCAGTGAAGGTGCAAAGGTGGTGCACGAGGCGTTGCGGCTAGGCCTCGGGCTGGTACTTGTAGCCCACCCCGTAGACCGAGCGAATCACCTCGCGTTCCGGCCAGACATCGCTGATCTTGCGGCGCAGCTTCTTGACGTGGCTGTCCACGGTGCGCTCGGAGACGATGCGGTGGTCACGATACATGTGATCCATCAGCTGATCCCGGGAGAAGATCCGCCCCGGGGCGTGCATCATCACCTTGAGCAGCTGGAACTCCACGGCGGTGAGCCCCAGGTCCTGGCCGTCGGCCAGCGCCCGCCAGCCCTCCTCATCGAGGACCAGGTCGCTCGCCTCGCCGCTGGCCGGCTGATCGGCGGCCTGACTGCGGCGCAGCACCGCCTTGACCCGCGCCACCACCTCCCGAGGGCTGAAGGGCTTGCAGATATAGTCGTCGGCGCCCAGCTCCAGGCCCAGTAGGCGGTCCACCTCCTCGACCCGGGCGGTGAGCATGATCACCGCCAGCGCCGGCCAGCGCTGGCGGATCTCCCGGCACAGGGTCAGCCCGTCGGTACCGGGCAGCATCAGGTCGAGCAGCACCAGGGCCGGCCCCTGGCTGGCCTGCTGCACCTCGGCAAGCCAGGGCAGCACGGCGTCGCCGTGGTCCAGGTGGCGGGTGGCAAAGCCGCTGCTCTCCAGGTAGTCGGCCACCAGCCGGGCGATCTTGGGTTCGTCCTCGACGATCAGGATCTGCGGCTCCGCGTGTTCCTGGGCTGTCATGGGGTCTCCTCCCTGAGGCGGTCGTCATCGAGCGGTGGAAAGGTGAGCGTCCAGCATAACCCACCCAGCGGCGAGGGCGTGGCGTGCATCTCCCCGCCGTGGGCCTTGACCAGGGCCGCGGCGATGGAGAGCCCCAGGCCGCTGCCGCCGCTGGCACGGTTGCGCGAGCCCTCTACCCGGTAGAGCCGCTCAGTGAGCCGGTCGAGCTCGCCCTCGGGCACGCCGGGGGCGCTGTCTTCCCAGCGGACCCGAATACCCTGGGGGCCGGCGTCGAGGGTGACCCGCAGGCGTCCTGGCGCCCGGGTATAGGCGCAGGTGTTGTCGAGCAGGTTGTTCCACAGCTGGCGCAGGCGCTGGGCGTCGCCGCGGATCCGGGCGCCCTTCCGGACCTCGGTCTCCAGGGTGATGCCGCTGTCGGCCAGCCAGCCGCCGGCCTCCTCCAGTCGCGAGAGCAGGCTCTCCGCCAGGTCCATGGGGGCGAGCTGCACCTCCAGGGCGCCGGCATCGCTCTGGGAGAGCAGGCGCAGGTCGGCCACCAGCCGCTCGAGCTGGTCCACCTCCTGGGAGAGAGAGTGCAGGTTCTCCAGGTCCAGGCGGCGGATGCCGTCCTGCATCGCCTCGATCTCGCCGCGCAGCACCGCCAGCGGGGTGCGTAGTTCGTGGGCGATATCCGAGACCCAGCGGCTGCGCGCCTCGCGGCTCGCCTCCAGGGTGGCGGCCAGCACGTTGAAGTCCCGGGAAAGCCGCGACAGCTCGTCCTGGCCGCGTTCCGGCAGGCGAATGCTGTAGTCGCCCTCGGTGAGGCGCCGGGTGGCCAGCGCCATGCTGCGGGTGCGCCGCCCCAGCCACCAGGAGAGCCCGCCGGCCAGCAGCAGCGAGGCGACTCCCAGCGACGCGACGATGATCGCCAGGTTGCGCTGCTGGCGGGAGAGGAAGATATGGTCCATGCGCGCCATCAGCTGCTCCGGAGGGCGGTAGCCCAGGGTGCCGACCCGCTCGCCTTCGTGGAGGATCGGCAGCCAGCGCAGGGTGGCGGCCTCCTCGTCGTCATCCGGGGGCAGGCCGATCACCGGCAGGCCCTCGGCATCGTGGAGCACGAAATCCTTGGGGTCGCCGAGGCGGCGCTCGATGCCGTGGGGTGGAGGGCCGGCCCCGGGCCAGAGCTGCTGGCGCACCAGGCGCTGCCAGGCGGAAGGGGAGACGCGCAGCCACTGCCAGTCGCCGCGATTCGCCCACTCCTCGCCGAGCCCCTCGGCCAGGGTCTCGGCCCGGGCCGCCTGGGTGGTGTCCAGGTACTCGAGAAAGCCGCGGTCGAGGCTGCGCGAGACGCCCAGGAACACCAGGGCCGAGATCGCCACGTTGACCCCGAGGATCACCACGAACAGCTTGATGCCCAGCCGGGAGACGGCGGGGCGGGGCAGGTTCAGGCTCATGAGGAGGCCTCCTCGGGGCGTGCATGGGGACTCAGGCGCTCGCGCAGCCGCTCCAGCATCAGGTAGAGGCAGGGCACCAGCAGCAGCAGGATGAAGGTGGCGAAGAGCATGCCGAAGCCCAGCGAGATCGCCATGGGGATGATGAAGCGGGCCTGGCGGGAGGTTTCGAAGATCATCGGTGCCAGGCCCAGGAAGGTGGTCAGGGTGGTCATCATGATCGGGCGCAGGCGGCGGGTGGCGGCGGCGACGATCGCCTCCCGGGCGCCCATGCCCTCCCGGCGCCGGCGGTTGGCGTAGTCGATCAGCACCAGGGCGTCGTTGATCACCACTCCGGAGAGCGCCAGCATGCCCATCAGGCTGACCACCGAGAGGCCGAAGCCCATGATCATATGGCCGGCCACCGCGCCGATCACCCCGAAGGGGATGGCGGCCAGCACCAGCAGCGGCTGCAGGTAGCTGCGGAAGGGGATGGCGAGCAGGGCATAGAGGGCGATCAGGGTCAGCCAGGAGGCCTTGGTGAGCGCCGAGACGTTGTCGGCGGTCTCCTGCTGGCGCCCGCCGGGGGTGATCTCGAGCCCCGGCCAGCCGGCCCGCAGGGCGGGAAAGACGTCGGCCTCCAGGGTCCCCATCACCTGATTGATGCGCCCCTCGCCGGCGGCGTCGGCGGTGACGCTGATGATGCGCCGTCCGTCGATGCGCTGCAGGGTGGTGGCGGCGCGCCCCAGGCTGAGATCGGCGACCCGGGCCAGCGGCACCTGTCGACCCTCGGGCGTGCGGATCGGCAGTCGCTCCAGGTCGGCGAGGCTCCGGCGCGCCTCGGCGGGCAGGCGCACCTCGACGCTGATCTCGTGGCGGCCCACGAACTGCTCCAGCGCCGTGATCCCCTGCAGGGGGGCGCGCAGCTGACCGGCCAGGTCGGCACCGGTCAGGCCCAGGGCGCGCCCCTCCGGCGAGAGGCGAATTTCCAGCTGGGGCTTGCCGTCGGCCAGGCCGCTGTCGATGTCGGTGACCCCCTCGAACTCCCCCAGGGCCTCGGCGAGCCGGTTGGCGGCCCCCTCCAGGGCGCGACTGTCGGGGTGGGAGAGGCGCAGGGTCAGCCCGGCCCCGGCGCCGGGGCCTCCCACATCGGACTCGAAGCGTACCGCCTGGACGCCGCTGAACTCGCCGGTGAGCGCCCGCCACTCCCGGGCCACCCGGGAGGGGGGCCAGGCGTCCAGGCTCGCGCGATCCAGGGTCAGGCGCACGCTGAGCCGGTCGCCGTCGATCTGGGCGCGACTGCTGGTGAAGGCGGGCCCGTCGTCGCGCTCGGCCAGGGCCTCGGCGGCGGCCAGCAGGCGGTCGCGGATGGCGCGGTCGTCGGCGATGGGGCTGCCCACCGGCAGGGTCACCGTGGCCTGCACCATGTCCGACTCCACCCGGGGCATCAGCGAGAAGCCCAGGCGCCCGCTCATGGCATAGGCGAGCGCCACCGCCAGCACCGCCACGGCGAGGCTCACGGTCAGCAGCCGCTGGTCCAGGCAGCGCTCCAGGAAGGGGGCGAAGCGTTCCCGGGTGACCCGAGCCAGCCAGGCCTGCAGGGCCTGGCGCAGGCGATCCAGGGGGCGGCGCCAGGCCGGGGCCTCGCGGCCCCCGGCGCGGTGGGCCAGGTGGGCGGGCAGGATGAAGAGCGCTTCCAGCCAGGAGGCCAGGAACACCGTGATCACCACCAGCGGCACCACGGCGAAGATCATGCCCAGGAAGCCGGGCAGGAAGAGCAGCGGCAGGAAGGCCACGATATTGGAGAGGATGGCGAAGGTGATCGGTACCGCCATCTCCCGGGCGCCGCGCACCGCCGCCTCGCGCAGGGAGTGGCCCTGCTCCCGGTAGCTGTGGATGTTCTCGCCCACCATGATGGCGTCGTCCACCACGATGCCCAGGGCGATGATGAAGGCGAACATCGACATCATGTTCAGCGACACCCCGAACCAAGGCAGGAAGAGCAGGGCGCCGAGGAAGGCGGTGGGGATGCCCAGGGTGACCCAGAAGGCGAGTCGCGCCTCCAGGAAGAGCCCCATCAGCACCAGCACCAGGGCCAGGCCCAGGAAGGCGTTCTTCAGCAGCAGGTCGAGGCGGTCCCGATAGGCCTCGGAGCTGTCCCGGGAGACCGACAGGGCCAGCCCCTCGGGCAGGCCCGCCTGGAGCCGTTCGAGCTGGGCGTGGACGGCGTCGGAGATGCCGATGGGGGTCTGGTTGCCGATCTGGTAGACCTCCAGGGTCATGCTCGGTGCGCCGTTGAAGAGCACCTCGCGATCGGTCTCGGCAAAGCCGCGCTCCACCCGGGCGATATCGCCCAGCCGCAGCTGGCCGCCGTCCGGGGTGCCGAGAATCGGCAGGTCGGCGAACTCCCTGGCCTCGTCGCGGCGCCCCTGATAGCGGATCAGCCACTCCCCCTCGCCGGTGGTCAGGCGGCCACCGGCCAGGTCCAGGGCCTCGTCACCGATGCGGTTGGCCAGCTGGCGGTGGTCGAGCCCGTGGCGCTGCATCGCCTCCTCGTCCAGCAGCACCTGGATCTCCCGGTCGCGGTTGCCGGAGAGCTCCACCCGGGAGACGCCCGGGGACGCCTGCAGCTCGGCGCGCATCTCCTCGGCCAGATCATGGAGCAGCTGGTCATCCACCCAGCCGTGGAGCTGAAGGCTCATCACGCTGCGCGAGCGGCCGGCCAGGCCGAAGCGGGGCGGGTCGGCGGCGGCGGGCAGGCTGGTGATGGCGCCCACCGCCTGCTGGATCTCCTGGTAGACCCGCATCACCTCCACGCCATCCACCAGGCTGGCGGAGACGCGTCCGGCCCCCTCGCTGGCGGTGGCGGTCAGCTCGTCGATGCCGTCCACGCCTGCCAGCGCCGCCTCCAGGGGCAGCAGCAGGCTGCGCTCCACCTCCTCGGGGGTGGCGCCGGGGTAGCCGATGGCGACGGTGATGATCTCCAGCTCGAAGTCCGGGAAGACCTCCTTCTTGATGGTGGTGGAGGCCATCAGCCCGCCGAGGATCAGCAGCAGCATCAGCAGGTTGGGCGCCACCCCGTGGTGCACCATCCAGGCGATGGGACCGCGGCGCATCATGGGCGGGCCTCCGCCGGTGCGGCGCCGGCCGGGCGTTCGTCCGGGGTGGGAGCGGTGCGCAGCGCCATGCCCTCCCGGGGCTGGCCCAGCGGCGAGAGGATCACCCGCTCGCCCGCCTCGAGGCCCTCGGCCACCAGCACCTGGCGGTCGTCGCGGTGCAGCACGCTGACGGTGCGACGGCGCAGGCGCTCCTCCTCGTCCAGCACCCAGACTTCATCGCCGGGGCGCAGGGCCGCGGCGGGAAGCGCGATCAGGTCGTCGCGCTGGATGGCCTGGAAGTCCAGGCGCACCACGTCGCCCAGGCGCAGCGACGGCTCGCCCCGGTGCTCGGCGTCAAGCGCCAGGGGGTCCTCCACTGCGATCAGCACCTGGGCCTGCAGGCCGCTCTCTTCCAGGGTCGGCAGCACCGAGAGCAGCTCGCCCTCACGCTGGCCGCCGGTGGGCCAGCCCCGACTGGTCAGCGTCACCGCGCTGCCCGGAGCGTCGGCGCCGGCGGGGGTGAGCCAGGCCAGGGCCTCCCCCGGCAGCGAGGCCTGGACCCAGAAGCGCGACACGTCCACCAGGTGGATGAGCTCGGTGCCGCTGCTCACTTCGCTGCCCTCGCCCAGCAGGCGGGCCTGCACCATGCCGCTCCAGGGGGCGACGAGGGTGGTGCGCTCGAGGTCCAGGCGGGTGCGGTCGCGAGCCGCCCGGGCTCGCTCCACCTCGGCCTGGGCGCTTCTCAGCTGAGGCTCGCGCAGCACCAGGGCGCGCCGCTCCGCGGGCAGCTCGCGGCCGAAGCTCTGGTACTCGGCCCGGGCCCGCTGCTGTTCGCCCTGCTCCATGGCGAGTGCCGCCTCGGCCTGGGCCAGCGCCGCCTCGGCCTCGCGCAGGGCCAGGCGGAGGTCGGCATCGTCCAGCTGGGCGAGGGGGGCTCCAGCCTCCACCAGGCGGCCAGGCAGCACGCCGGGAGCGAAGGACTCCAGGCGCCCGGCGACCCGGCTCGCCAGGTGCGCCTCGCGCTCTGCCACGGCGCGACCGAAGCCGTGCAGGTCAGGTGCCACGGCCCGGGGCATCACGGTGACGGCCTCCACCAGGGGGGGCACGGGGGGTGGCGGGGCACGGCGCTCCACCCTGGGCGGCTGGCTCATCAGCCACCAGGCGACGGTGAGGCCGCCGGCAAGCACCAGCAGTGCCAGCAGGGGGCCCAGGGACAGTCGCCCGCGCTGGCGCGAGGGGCGAGGGCGTGGCGGGGCGAGTGGGCGTGGCGCGAGGGGGCGGCTCATGGGCGTCTCGGGCAGGGCAGCGGAACGGGCAGCATGGCAGCTTGCCATGCAGCCAATGGTCACGAATTGTGCAAGCGGCATGCAAGCCGTCGGCTCGGGGGCTCAAAGCGACAGGAAGAAGAGCGTCAGGGGCGGCGAGAGCAGCGACAGAATGAAGCCCGAGACCACCGCCACCGGCACGCAGGTCACGCCGCCGTGCTGCTGGATCACCGGCAGGGTGAAGTCCATGGAGGTGGCCCCGCCGTAGCCGATGGCCAGGGCGGCGTGGCGCCGGATCACCAGGGGGATCAGCACGAAGGCGAGGAGTTCACGGGCCAGGTCGTTGAAGAAGGCCACGCCGCCCAGCGCCGGTCCCAGGGCGTCGCCCACCAGGATGGCGGAGAGCGAGTACCAGCCGAACCCGGCGGCCATGGCCAGCCCCTCGCTGGCGCGCAGGTCGAGCAGCGGGGCGGCGATCAGCCCGCCGACCAGCGAGGTGGCCGCCAGCATCAGGGCGATGGCCAGGCCGTGGCGGTTGAGCAGGATCTGGCGCAGCGCCATGCCGGAGTTGCGCAGCTGACAGCCGATCAGCGCCAGCAGGGCATAGAGCACCCACTCGGCGAGGGCCTCGGCGCCGTCGTGGAGGCCGTCGAGGCCCCGGCCCAGGAGCCCCAGGGCCACGCCCAGGACCACCACGCCGACGAGGGCCAGTGAGCCCGCCATGGCGGCCAGCTTGCTGGTGGGGGCGCCGGGCACCACCCGGCTGGGGTCGGCGGTGAGGCCCAGCCGGCGCGATAGCCACCAGAGCCCCGCCAGGTTGCAGGCGCCGATCACGGCGAACAGCACCAGCGCCTGTCCCCCCATCCGCGAGAGCTGGCTGCCGAGGTTATCGAGGCCGGCCAGGCTCACCCCCATCAGCAGCAGGATCACATAGACGGAGGCGTTGACCCCGCGGTTGATCAGCGCCATCAGGCCGGCGTGGCGCACCGGCACCAGATAGCCCAGCAGCAGCGGCAGCAGCACGATGACCAGTCCGCTCAGCATGTCGGCGTCCTTCCCTGGCAGCGTCGCCTGCGGCGACGGAAAACCCGCTACTCTAGCAGGCTCCTGCCGGCTAGTCGTGGAAGGAGGGTGGGTAAGGGGTGGCTCGAGTCGGCTTCAGTCGTCGAGGGTGAGGTGGGTGAGAGAGAGCCGGCTTCTGCGCTCGCCGTCTCGGTGGAACTCCGCGGCCAGCAGCAGCCCGGGGAGCTCCGGGTGGAAGTGAAAGAGCAGGTGGCGCTCCGGCTTGCCCGGCTCGTTGACCTTTACCGCGACCGCCTCGAAGCGGCCGGAAGGCAGCGAGAGGGTCTCGGCGCCCACCACCCGGTAGTTCATCTGCTCCTCGCGGCCGCGATGATCCTGATAGCGAAGCTCGCATTCGCCGCTGCAGCTGCCGTTCACGGCGCGGCGAGAGAGTTCGAAGAGCGCCGCCTGGCGGTCGGGGAGACTGGCCAGGTCGTCCGGGGCGAGCCGGTAGTCGCCGCCGAAGCCCAGCAGTGAGTAGCCGCTGGTGTACTGCAGGGAGCGCACGCCCTTTTCCTCTACCAGGAAGCGGCTGCGTTCCTCGCCCCGGGCCACGGCGATCGCCGCACGCATCTCGCTGAACCAGGAGGCGCCGTCCTGAAACAGCCGATGGTCGATGCTGGTGCTGGGCCAGCCGCTCACCTCCAGCCGATAGCGTGCCGCGAAGGGCTGGGGGTTGGCCTGCACCGGGGCGGTTGCGCGCTCGGAGGGCGGCGGCACTAGCGGCGCTCCGGCGGCCGGCGCTTGGGGCATCGCCACCAGTAGCAGGCAGAGCAGCAGGGGAAGCAGAAGGCGTCTTGGCGTCATGGAGAGGATCCGTTTCGGTGCGCGGCAGGGCAGTTGACTCTTCCGTTCGGTGGGGGTTCCGGCCTGCCCGAAGGTTGCATATTTGTCTCCTCGCTCCCATCTTGGTCGCCTCGAGCTAATTTCACAAAGGGAGGGGATGCGATGTCAGAGGTCAACGGTAAGGTGGTGATCATTACCGGCGCCAGCAGCGGTCTGGGCGAGGCAGCCGCAAGAATGCTGGCCCTCAAGGGGGCGCGGCTGGTGCTGGGAGCACGCCGCGAGGAGCGTCTGAAAGCGTTGGTGGAAGCGATCAACGCCGACGGCGGCGAGGCGATCTACCGAGTGACAGATGTGGCCTGTCGGGAACAGGTGGATGCCCTGGCCGAGGCCGCCCGCGACGCCTTCGGGCGCATCGACGTGCTGGTCAACAACGCCGGCGTGATGCCGATCTCGCCGCTCAACCGCCTCAAGGTGGACGAGTGGGAGCGCATGATCGACGTCAATATCAAGGGCGTGCTCTACGGCATTGCCGCGGTGCTGCCCACCATGCGCGACCAGCGCTCCGGTCATGTCATCAACATCTCTTCGGTGGCGGGGCAGGTGGTGTCGCCGGCGGCGGCGGTCTACAGCGCCACCAAGTTCGCGGTGCGTGCGATCTCCGAGGGGCTGCGCCAGGAGTCGCGGGATATTCGCTCCACCAATATCTCTCCGGGAGCGGTAACCAGCGAATTGACCGAGTCGATCAGCGACCCGCGTACCGCGGAGGGGGTCGGTGAGCTCTATAAGCTGGCCATCGAACCCGATGCCATCGCCCGGGCCATCGTCTTTGCCATCGAGCAGCCCGGCGATGTGGATGTCAACGAGCTGACCATTCGCCCCACCCGTCAGCCGCTCTGATCGGGCGGCGCCTGCAGCCGGCGCCCCAGAGCGTCGAGCCCCGGGCTCAGCGCAACCGGATAGCCGGCGTCTCCCGGGTCAAGCTCGCGCAGGGCGGCGGGCAGGCGGGCGAGCGCCTCCTGTACCCGCTCCCGGGCGCCGGCGGCCAGCGCCATCTCCTCTCGGGTGACCTCGCCGCCACGCACCAGGGGGCGCAGCAGCGGCTCGCCGGGCAGGGCGAGGGTATCGCCGGCATAGCGGCCCGCCTCGTCGTACCGGCGGTAGAGCTGCTTGCGCCCGGGCGGGTTGACCTTGCCCGGTGAGTGCTTGAGGCGCGGCGTGCCGGCGTACTCCACCAGCTTGTAGGAGAGGTCGATCACCGGTGCGTCCGAGGAGGCGCCCATCTCGGTGCCCACGCCGAAGACATCGATGGGGGCCCTCTCCTCCAGCAGTGCAGCGATCTGCCACTCGTCCAGGCCGCTGCTGGCGACGATCTTCACCTCGGGGTGTCCGGCGGCATCGAGCAGCGCCCGGGCCTCCCTGGCCAGCTGGCCTAGGTCGCCGGAGTCGAGGCGGATGGCGCCGACGCCTGTCTCGGGCGCCTCCGCCATCAGCTCGATCACCTTGCGTACGCCGGCCAGGGTGTCGTGGGTGTCCACCAGCAGGGTGGTACCCGGATAGCGGCGGGCGAAGGCGCGAAAGGCCTCGCGCTCGTCGTCGTGGGCCAGGATGTAGCTGTGGGCCATGGTACCGCGCAGGGGCAGGCCGTGACGCAGGCCGCCCAGCACGTTGCTGGTGCCCTCGAGGCCGGCGGTTCGGTAGGCGCGCACCCCGCGCACCGCGGCGTCGATGCCGTGCATGCGGCGCATGCCGAAGTCCACCACCGGCCGGCCCCGGGCGGCCATCACCACCCGTACCGCCTTGGAGGCCAGCACCGTCTCCAGCTGCACCAGGTTCATCACCAGGCTCTCCAGCAGCTGCGCCTCGGCGATGGGGGCCTCCACCTCCATGAAGGGCTGGTTGGCGAACACCGGCGTGCCCTCCGGCAGGGTCCAGATGTCGCCGCGAAAGCGCCAGGCGCCCAGCCAGTGGAGAAAGGCGTCGTCGAACAGGCCGGTGCCGGCCAGCCGTTCCAGGTGGTGCGCATCGAAGCGCAGCCGGGTGGCGAGCTCGGCGGCGTGCTGCTGCCCGCAGGCGAGCATGAAGCGCCGGCCGGGCGGCAGGCGTCGGAAGAAGAGGCTGAAGGTGGCCCGCTTCTGCATGCCCTCGGACCAGTAGGCCTGCAGCATGGTGAGCTGGTAGAGGTCGGTGAGCAGGGCCAGGTCCGCGTCGGCCACCGCGAAGGGCGCTGGCGTCATGGCGCCACCTCGGTTGTCACCGTCACGCCGGCGGCCTCGAGCTCCCGCCGCACCGCATCGCTGGCGCTCGGGTCCACCGCGGCACAGAGGGGCGCCAGCAGCAGGGTAGTGAAGCCCTCCCGGACCGCCTCCAGGGCGGTGGCCTTGACGCAGACATCCAGGGCCAGGCCGCAGACGATCACACGCCGAATGCCCCGCTCGCGCAGGTAGCCGGCCAGGTCGGTGGCGTCGAAGGCGGAGTAGGCGTCGGCGTCGAAGGCGCTGGCCTTGCTGACGCGGATGGCCTCCTCGGGAAGGGCGAGCCCGGGATGGAAGGCGGCGCCGGGCGTGTCCTGCACGCAGTGCACCGGCCAGGGGCCGCCGCGATGGGCGAAGCTCGCGTGGTCCACCGGGTGCCAGTCCCGGGAGGCGACCACCAGGGCGCCGGCCCGGCGGGCCGCATCGATCTCGGCGTTGATGCCCGGCACCAGCGCCGCTCCGCCGGCCACCGCCAGGGCGCCGCCCTCGCAGAAGTCGTTCTGCAGGTCCACGACGATCAGGGCGTCGGCGGGGCCGTAGTCCACCTTCATGCGCATCTCGTTCCCTCCTTGTCGCGGCGTCAGTAGCCGGCGTCGGGGTCGACGGTCTCCTGCGCCTCGCCGGCCTCGAAGGCGCGCAGCGCCGCGGCGACCTGATCCAGCGCCTCGCCCAGGGGAGTGGGGCCGGCCATGTGCGGGGTGATCCAGACCCGCGGGTGGGCCCAGAGCGGGCTCGCCTCGGGCAGGGGCTCCTCGGGGAAGGCGTCGAGAATGGCGCCGCGCAGCCGCCCCACGCTTGCGGGATCGTCGCCCGGGCCCAGGGCGGTGAGCAGGGCGGCCTCGTCGATCAGGGTACCGCGGCCGGGGTTGATCAGGCTGGCACCCTCGGGCAGCCGGGCGAGTGCCCGGGCGTCGATGATCTGGCGGGTCGCGGGGGTGTCGGGCAGCAGCAGCACCAGGCTCTTCACGCGCTCGAGCAGGTCGTCGAGGCCGGCGTCACCGTGGTGGCAGGTGATGCCGGCCAGGGACTTCGGCGAGCGGCTCCAGCCGTGGACCGGGAAGCCGTCGGCGGCCACCATGGCCGCCACCTTCGCCCCGATGGCGCCCAGCCCCAGCACCCCCACCGGCCAGTTGCTCTTCTCCACCAGCGCGTGCTCGCGCCACTCCCGGGCGTGCTGCTGACGCCGGTAGCGGTCGAAATCGCGCTGGAAGTGCAGGATGCCGTAGCGCACATAGTCGCCGATCAGCTCGGCCATGCCGGCGTCACGCAGCTTGACGATGGGCACCCCCTCGGGCAGGCCGGGGTTGTTGAGCAGGGCGTCCACGCCGGCCCCCAGATTGACGATGCCCTTGAGCGCCGCTGGCTCACGCAGGAGCCCCTCGGGCGGCTTCCAGACCGCCAGATAGTCGGCTTCGCGACGCTGCGCGGCGGGTGCCGAGCTGGTGATCACCTCGGCCTCCGGCAGCCGCTCGGCCAGGGCGTCGCGCCACTGCTCGGCGTCGTCGATATGCACCAGTACCTTCATGGCGACTCCTTGTTTTCCACTGACTCCTATCATGGAAGCCGAAGGCGCAATGGACAAGCGTTGAGAGCCGCCGGCGGGCCCGTGCAGTAAATGCTTGACCGACTACCGTGGGTTGGAAGTAACCTGCGCCCATGGGGACCCTCCCCGCTGCCTGGTACCGCTGACCGGCCCTCCGGCCCGTTCAGGCATCCGTCGGTGACCGTCACCCTGGCCGGCCTTCTCCCTATCGAGAGGGCCGATTTTATTGATGTTGTGATGTCGAGTGGCCTAATGACCCAGGTAAATCTGCCCTTTTCCCGCGAGGAGTACGCCAGCCGGCTCTGGAAGGTGCGCGCCGAGATGGCCAGCCGGGGCATCGATGTGCTGATCATCAGCGATCCCTCCAACATGGCCTGGCTGACCGGCTATGACGGCTGGTCGTTCTACGTGCACCAGTGCGTGCTGCTCGGTCTCGAGGGCGAGCCGGTCTGGTACGGCCGGCGCATGGATGCCAACGGGGCGCTGCGCACCTGCTGGATCGATCCGGACAATGTCACCTACTACCCGGACTACTACGTCCAGAACCCCGACATGCACCCCATGGACTATCTGGCCCAGTCGATCATGCCCGATCGCGGCTGGCACCAGGGGGTGATCGGCATGGAGATGGACAACTACTACTTCTCCGCCAAGGCCTACCAGAGCCTGCTGCGGGAGCTGCCCCACGCTCGCTTCATGGATGCCAACTCCCTGGTCAACTGGTGCCGCGCCATCAAGTCTCCCCAGGAGATCGCCTATATGCGCGTGGCGGGGAAGATCGTCGAGGGCATGCACTCGCGGATCCTGGAGGTGATCGAGCCCGGCCTGCCCAAGAGCAAGCTGGTCTCCGAGATCTATCGGGTGGGCATCGAGGGTTGGACGGATAGCAATGGCAAGGTCTTCGGCGGCGACTATCCGGCCATCGTGCCCATGCTGCCCACCGGCAAGGACGCCGCCGCCCCCCACCTGACCTGGGACGACACCCCCTTTCGCGAGGGGGAGGGCACCTTCTTCGAGATCGCCGGGGTCTACAAGCGCTACCACGCCCCCATGTCGCGCACCGTGTTTCTGGGCAAGCCCCCGGCGGAGTTCGTGCGCGCCGAGTCGGCGCTGCTCGAGGGGATCGAGAACGGCCTGGCGGTGGCCAAGCCCGGCAACCGCACCGCGGACATCGCCATGGCCCTGGGCGCGGCCATGGACAAGTACGGCTTCGACCGCGGCGGCGCCCGCTGCGGCTACCCCATCGGCATCAGCTACCCGCCGGACTGGGGTGAGCGCACCATGAGCCTGCGCCCCTCCGACGAGACCATCCTGCAGCCGGGCATGACCTTTCACTTCATGCCGGGTCTCTGGGAAGACGAGTGGGGGCTGGAGATCACCGAGAGCATCCTGATCACCGAGACCGGCTGCGAGACCCTGGCCGACTTCCCGCGCCAGCTCTTCGTGCGCTGAGCCGCTATGACAGAACAAGGAGTTTCAACGATGACCAAGCGCCCCAGCCCCATCAGCGCCACCGTCGACTTCGACGCCGACGGCGTCCAGCACGGCTTCCTCAAGCTGCCCATCTCGGTGGACGACTCCGCCTGGGGGGCGGTGATGATCCCGGTCACCGTGATCAAGAACGGCGAGGGCCCCACGGCGCTGCTTACCGGCGGCAACCACGGCGACGAGTACGAGGGGATCACCTCCCTGCTCAAGCTCTCGAGCCAGCTCAAGGCCAAGGAGGTCACTGGCCGGGTGATCATCGTGCCCTGCATGAACACTCCGGCGGTGATGGCCGGCAAGCGCACCTCCGGGCTCGACGGCGGCAACCTCAACCGCAGCTTCCCCGGCGACCCCGACGGCAGCGTGACCGAGAAGATCGCCGACTACTTCACACGGGTGATGGTGCCCATGTGCGACGTGGTGCTCGACCTGCACTCCGGCGGGCGCACCCTGGACATCATCCCCTTCGGCGCCTCCCACGTGCTCGACGACCCCGAGCAGCAGCGCCAGGCGCTGGAGGGCGCCAAGGCCTTCGGCGCCCCCTACGCCATGATGATGTTCGAGCTCGATGCCGCGGCCCTCTTCGACACCGCCGTGGAGAGCCAGGGCAAGATCTTCGTGGCCACCGAGCTCGGCGGCGGCGGCACCTCCACTCCCGAGAGCATGGCGATCACCGAGCGCGGCGTGCACAACTTCCTGATCCACTACGGCCTGCTGGCCGGCGAGGTGGAGATGCCCGCCGAGCCTCAGGTCTACCTCGACATGCCCGATGCCAGCTGCTATGTGCAGAGCGAGCACGCCGGCGTGCTGGAGCTCTGCTTTGCCCTGGGCGAGCGGGTCGAGAAGGGCGAGGTGGTGGCCCGGGTCTATGACATGACCCGCAGCGGCAGCGCGCCGGTGGAGTATCGTGCCAGCCGCAGCGGGGTGCTGGCGGCACGCCGCCACCCGGCGCTGGTCAACATGGGCGACACCATCGCGGTGATCGCCGATGTCGTCGACTCCCTGGGCTGAGGGTCCGCAACCGCAATGAAACTGGACCGCTACGACCTGAAGATTCTCGAGATCCTCTCCCGGGATGGCCGCATCACCAAGTCCAAGCTGGCCGAGGCGATCAACCTCTCGGTCAGCCCCTGCTGGGAGCGAGTGCGCCGGTTGGAGAAGGCCGGCATCATCGAGGGCTACAGCGCCCGCATCAACACCGAGGTGCTGGTCAGGCGCACCCCGGTGTGGGTGCAGATTGAGCTGAAGCAGCACAACGCCGAGAGCTTCGCTCGCTTCGAGGCCCTGGTGCACGCCACCCCCGAGGTGTCCGAATGCGTGGCGGTGGGCGGCGGCGTCGACTACCTGGTCAAGGTGGAGGCCGACTCCATCGACGCCTACCAGCGCCTGATCGATGACTGGCTCACCGGTGAGGCCGGCATCGAGCGCTACTTCACCTATATCGTCACCAAGACGGTCAAGTGGCCCGAGCAGGGATTCTCCCGCGACGATTTCGCCGAGTAGAGGCGCCCCGAGAGCGCTGCAGAAAATTCTGCCGTGCCGCCCGGCAGGACAAAAAAAAGCGCATCTTCCCCGGCGGGCAACGAAAAGTCCTGACCGCCCACCTCCCCTACCATGAACCCATCGAGCCGCCCTGGGGCCCAGCGCCAGGCGGCTCGTCCGTTTCTTCACGCCGGCCGCTGGGCAACGTCAACCACAAGGCCAATCCGGTCGGCGCGTCAGGGAGGTGCCCCATGAACATGAAGCTGTCCAGAACCCTGTCCACCATGCTCGACGATCCGCGTCTGTTTCGTCAGCACGCCTATGTCAACGGCCAGTGGACCCACGGCGAGGGCGGTCGCGAGGAGGCCGTCTTCGATCCGGCCACCGGCGAGGCCCTGGGCTACATTCCCTGGCTCGAGGCCAACCAGATCCTTGCTGCGGTGGACGCCGCCGAGGCGGCCTTCGTGCACTGGCGGGCGCTTCGCGCCGACGAGCGCTGCGAGCGCCTGCTGGCCTGGTACGACCTGATCCAGGCCAACCGCGAGGACCTGTCCATCATCATGACCATGGAGCAGGGCAAGCCGCTGCCCGATGCCCGGGGCGAGGTGGAGTACGGCGCCAGCTTCGTGCGCTGGTTCGCCGAGGAGGGCAAGCGCACCTTCGGCGAGACCATCCCGAGCCATATCCCCAACGCCGCCCTGGGCACGCTCAAGGAGCCGGTGGGCATCGCCGCCCTGATCACCCCCTGGAACTTCCCGCTGGCGATGATCACCCGCAAGGCCGCCGCGGCCCTCGCCGCCGGCTGCCCGGTGATCGTCAAGCCCGCCGGCGAGACGCCGTTCTCGGCGCTGGCCCTGGCGGAGCTGGCCGAGCGTGCCGGCATTCCCGCGGGCATCTTCAACGTGGTGCTGGGCGAGCCCGCCGAGGTGTCGCAGCTTCTCTGCGCCGAGCCGCGGGTGCGGGCGCTCTCCTTCACCGGTTCCACCCGGGTCGGCCGCCTGCTGCTGGAGCAGTGCGCCAGCACCGTCAAGCGGGTCTCCCTGGAGCTGGGCGGCGATGCTCCCTTTATCGTCGGCCCCGACATGGACCCGAAGGAGGCCGCCTTCGCCGCCGTGGCCGCCAAGTTCCAGACCGCGGGGCAGGACTGCCTGGCCGCCGACCGCATCCTGGTCCACGAGTCGATCCATGACGACTTCGTGGCCCACTTCGCCGAGCGCATGGCCGCCCTCACCGTGGGCAACGGCCTGGAGAGCGAGATCGACCAGGGTCCGCTGATCCATCGCCAGGCGGTGGAGAAGGCCGCCGGCATCGTCGACGACGCCATCGCCAAGGGCGCCACCCTGGTGGCCGGCGATCAGAGCGAGGCCCCCGGCGAGAACTTCTTCATGCCGGTGCTGCTCACCGGGCTGACTCGCGACATGCGCCTGTGGCAGGAGGAGAGCTTTGCCCCCATCGCCGGCGTCATGGCCTATGCCGATGATGACGAGGCGATTGCCCTGGCCAACGACACCCAGTACGGTCTCGCCGCCTACGTCTACACCCACGATATCCGCCGCATCTGGAAGCTGCTGCGGGCGCTGGAGTTCGGCATGGTGTCGGTCAACTCGGTGAAGATGACCGGCCCCCCCGTGCCCTTCGGCGGCGTCAAGCAGTCCGGGCTGGGCCGCGAGGGCGGCATCACCGGCATCGACGAGTATCTCGAGACCAAGTACTACTGCCTCGGCGCCCTGGGCTCCGTCTCTGGTAGTTGAGCTTGCTGCGCTCGGTCATACTGTGTTGGATCTTGACTCGAACATGCTCATTTACAGAACGTAAACTCCGCGTTCTCGTCAAGATCCGCCTTGTCTGGCCTTCGCTCGCAGAGCTCTCGCGCTTAACGGTTTTGGTTAATTAATTTTACTTCCTCCCCGGCGGGACGCCGGGGAGCCTGATATGAGCAGAGGAAAGACATGAGCCAGCAGCACCAGGACCTGATCGACCGCGACCGCAAGGTGACCTTCCACGCCTCCACCCACCTGCGCGACTTCGCCCAGGGCGACGCGCCGGGCCGCGTGATCACCGGCGGCAAGGGTATCCATATCCGCGACAAGGACGGCCGCGAGTTCATCGATGCCTTCGCCGGCCTCTACTGCGTCAACATCGGCTACGGCCGTACCGAGGTGGCCGAGGCGATCTACCAGCAGGCCCTGGAGCTCTCCTACTACCACACCTACGTGGGCCACTCCAACGAGCCGCAGATCGCCCTCTCCGAGAAGATCATCGAGCTCGCCGGCCCCGGCATGTCCAAGGTCTATTACGGCCTGGGCGGCTCCGATGCCAACGAGACCCAGCTCAAGATCGTTCGCTACTACAACAACGTGCTGGGTCGCCCGCTGAAGAAGAAGGTGATCTCGCGCATGCGCGGCTACCACGGCTCGGGCCTGGCCACCGGCTCGCTGACCGGCCTCAAGGCGTTCCATGACCAGTTCGACCTGCCCTTCGAGGGCATCCTGCACACCGAGGCGCCCTACTACTACCACCGCGCCGCCGAGCAGCAGGGGATGACCGAGCGCGAGTTCTCGCAGCACTGTGCCCAGAAGCTCGAGGCGATGATCCTGGCCGAGGGGCCGGAGACCGTGGCCGCCTTCATCGGCGAGCCGGTGCTCGGCACCGGCGGCATCGTGCCGCCGCCCGAAGGCTACTGGGAGGCGATCCAGGCGGTGCTGGCCAAGTACGACGTGCTGCTGATCGCTGACGAGGTGGTGTGCGGCTTCGGGCGCATCGGCGCCGACTTCGGCAGCCACTTCTACGGCATCAAGCCCGACCTGATCACCGTCGCCAAGGGCCTGACCAGTGCCTACCAGCCGCTCTCCGGCGTCATCGTCGGCGACCGCGTCTGGGCGGTGCTGGAGCAGGGCACCGGCCAGTACGGCCCCATCGGCCACGGCTGGACCTACTCCGGCCACGCCCTGGGCTGTGCCGCCGCCCTGGCCAACCTGGCGATCATCGAGCGCGAGGACCTGACCGGGAACGCCCGTGATACTGGCGCCTACCTGCAGCAGGCCATGGCCACCGACTTCGGCGACCACCCCATCGTCGGCAACGTGCGCGGCGTGGGCATGCTGGCGGCACTGGAGTTCTCCGTGGACCCCGAGCAGCGCAGGCACTTCGATCCGGCCCTCAAGGTGGGCCCGCGCATTGCCGTCGCGGCCCTGGAGGAGAACCTGATCGCCCGCGCCATGCCCCAGGGCGATATCCTGGGCTTCGCGCCGCCGCTGGTCACCACCCGCGACGAGGTGGACGAGATCGTCACCCGCGCCCGCCGGGCGGTGGACAGGGTCACCGACGAGCTGGTGCGCGAGGGCGCCGTCCAGGCCGTCCGCGCCTGATAGAAAACGCCAGTTGAACGAGAGCGCCGCGGGGGAGACCCCGCGGCGCTCTTTTTTCAAATGGCGGGTGGTGTAAGGCTGAGGCCTACTCCGAACGTTCCGGCCCGGCCTGGCGGGAGGCGTCATCCCTGGAGGCGTCGGACAGGCGGCTCTCGAAGCGTTCGCCCGCTCGGTGCAGCAGGGCGAACTGACGGTCGCACTGCCGGCAGGCCCCGCACATCGAGAGGTGGAGGCGCAGCGAGATGCGCTCCTGAAATGTCAGCCGGCGATCCTGCTTGAGGGACATCAGGCGGGTCGCACCTTTGCACATCATCATGGTGATTCCTCCTTAAGCCAGCCCTGCTCCAGGCAGGCGCGCAGCCTGAGTCGCGCGCGGTGCAGAATGACCCAGCAGTTGTTTTCCCTGATCTCGAGCTCCCGGCAGATCTCCTCGGTGGAGAGCCCCATCAGCTCGCGCAGGGAGAATACCCTGGCCGCGCTGTCCGGCAGCGCGATCATGCAGGCGTCGAAGACCTGCCAGAAACGCTCGCTCTCGAAGAGCCGGTCGGGCTCGCCCCAGCTGGCCGGACGGGCGTCCTGATGCCAACGCCCGTTGTGTTGGAATTGCCGGTCGATGGCATCGTCGTCGCTTTCGTCATCCAGGGGCTGCAGTCGCCCCAGGCGCTTCTGATAACGCATCACATCGAGGATCTTGTACTTGAGGATGCCGAATACCCACGTCTCATAGCCCGAGCGCCCAGCGAAGCTGGCATCCTTCTCGATGGCGGTCATCATCGCTTCCTGCACCGCATCCTCGGCCAGGGCGTTGTCTCTCAGGTGCAGTCGTGCGAAGGAGAGCAGCCTGGGCCTGACCGCTGTCAGCCGCTCCATGCGGGCCGGCTGGGCAGCCGCGCCGCTATCCTGTTCAGAGTGTCTTTCGTCGGTCATCGAATGCCGGCTCCTGATTCATATTTTGCCAGCGCGGGACAGGCCGCCGAGAGCCTGGCCAAGTCCTCTGGGCGGTCGACGTCCCAGACGGTGGCGGGGCAGGCCCGCCGCCAGCCCAGCGCCGCGATGCGTTCGCGGGTCTCGGCCATCACGCGCCCAGTGCCCCAGGCGATATTCTCAAACAGACGCGGGTCGGAATGACGCGCGCCGAGCAGCGCGTAGCCGCCATCCTCGGCGGGCAGGCAGACGACGTCGTGGTCTTCCAGTGCGCGGGCACAGCGGCGCAGCAGGTCGGGGGTGAGCACCGGACAGTCGCTGCCGATGACCATGGCCGGGCCGCCGGCCTGTGACAGGGCGAGATGCATCCGCTCCCCCAGGTCGCCATCGGGCTGAGGGCGCAGGGCGATGCCGTGGCGCTCGGCCAGCTCGATAAAGAGCGGATGGGCGTGATCCAGCGCCGTCCACAGGGTGATGCGGTGTGCCGGGGTGGCGGCCAGGGCCGTCGCCAGGGTATGGCGCAGCAGCCGCTCGTGGAGCCGGGCGGCCCTCTCGGGGCCCAGCGCCGGGATCAGGCGGGTCTTGGCGCGCCCCGGGATCGGCGCCTTGGCGAGTATCGCCAGCCCCACGTCACCGGGTCGCCGTTCAGCGCACATGGCGATACTCCCTTGCCAGCTTTTCCGGCGATGCGCCGCGCCAGTAGCGAAAGCGCAGCCTCCACATCAGCTGGATCGTCGCCCAGGCCCCGTTCTGCTCCCAGCGCCGCCCGCTGCTCGTCACCTTCTCGCGCAGGCAGGCGGGGGGCGAGAGGCGCTTCAGTCGGCGCGACATCGCGATGTCCTCCATCAGCGGCTGGTCGGGGAAGCCGCCGACCGTTTCGAAGGCCTCGCGGGTCATGAACAGCGCCTGGTCGCCGGTGGCGATGCCGGTCAGCCGCGAGCGCAGGTTCATGGCGGTGGCGATGACCGGCAGCAGGGGGTGACGCCCCTCGAGGCGGATGGCGAAGCGCCCCCAGCGGTGGCCGCCGGCCAGCGCCGCCTCGATCATCCGATCGGCCTCTGCGGGCAGGCGGGTGTCGGCGTGCAGGAAGAGCAGCGACTCGCCGCCGGCCACGGCCGCGCCGGCGTTCATCTGCCGGCCGCGGCCGCGGGAGGCCTCGACCACCCGGCTGCAGAGCGGGGCGGCCAGGGCGGCGGTCCCATCGCGACTGCCGCCGTCCACCACGATCACCTCCACGCCTCTGGCGCGCAGCGGCTCAAGCGATGCGAGCGTGGCCCCGATGGTGGTGGCCTCGTCGAGCACCGGGATGATGAGGCTGAGCGTGTGGGCGGGCATCGGGCACTCTCTCGGGCAGCAGTTCGGGCGACTCGCTGGGACTGGCTTTCCTGTAAGGAAGCCGGGACCCTGGCGACCCAAGGGGCTAGCATACCCTTTCGGATCACCGAGGAGTCCAGATGAGATCACGACGCCTGTTGCTGTTGCTGCTGGTGGCTGCCGCCGTGGCGGCCTTCTTCCTCTCCGGGGCCGGCGACTACCTGACCCTCGAGGCCCTGCAGGCCGAGCAGACCCGCTTCCAGGCCTGGCTGGCGCGGGAGCCGGTCACCGTGATCGGCGGCTTCTTCCTGCTCTATGTGGCGATGGCCGCGCTCTCCCTGCCGGGCGCGACCCTGATGACGGTGCTGAGCGGCGCCCTGTTCGGGCTGGGTGGGGGGCTTGTGATCGTCTCCTTCGCCAGCGCCCTGGGGGCCACCCTGGCGGCGCTGATCGCGCGCACCCTGCTGCGCGCCCCCCTGGAGCGCCGCTATGCCGGGGTGCTCGAGCGCGTCAATGCCGGCATTCGCCGGGAGGGGGCGCTCTACCTCTTCACGCTGCGCCTGATTCCGCTCTTCCCCTTCTTCGTGATCAACCTGGTGATGGGCCTGACGCGGATGCGGCTGACCACCTTCTACTGGGTCAGCCAGGTGGGCATGCTGCCGGGCACGGCGGTGTTCGTGAACGCCGGCCGCGAGCTCGGGGAGCTGCAGGCCCTGGGCGATATCCTCTCGCCCTCGCTGCTGGCCTCCTTTGCGCTGATCGGCCTCTTCCCCTGGCTGGCGAAGTGGCTGGTGGCGCTGGTCAAGCGCCGCGCCCTGGCCAGGCGCTACGCCCGGCCGGCACGCTTCGACCGCGATATCGTGGTGATCGGTGCCGGTGCCGCGGGGCTGGTGGCGAGCTATATCGCCGCGGCCGTGCGCGCCCGGGTGACCCTGGTGGAGCGCGAGAAGATGGGTGGCGACTGCCTCAACACCGGCTGCGTCCCCTCCAAGGCGCTGATCCGCGCCGCGCGCTCGGCCCGGGAGGTGCGGCGGGCGGGCCGGTATGGCGTTAAGGTCGGCGAGCCCTGCGTGGACTTCGCCGCCGTGATGGGCCATGTGCAGGGCGCCATCGAGGCCATCGCCCCCCACGACAGCGTCGAGCGCTACACCGGCCTCGGGGTGGAGGTGCTCGAGGGGGAGGCGAGGCTGACGAGCCCCTGGGAGGTGAGCGTGGCGACGCAGGAAGGGCCTCGCACCCTGACCACGCGCCATGTGATCATCGCCAGCGGGGCGCGGCCCCGGGTGCCCGAGCTGCCGGGCATCGACGCCATCGAGGTGCTGACCTCGGACACGCTGTGGCGGCTCGAGGCGCTGCCCGAGCACCTGGTGGTGCTCGGCGGCGGCCCGATCGGCTGCGAGCTGGGCCAGAGCTTCGCCCTGCTGGGCAGCCGGGTGACCCTGGTGGAGTCGTCAGGCCAGCTGCTGCCCCGGGAGGATGCCGAGGTCGGCGATGGACTGCTGGCCGCCATGGACGAAGATGGCGTCAGGGTCCTGCTGGGCCATCGGGCGCTCGAAGTGGTGACCGACGCGACGGGCCCGGCACTCGAGGTGGCGAACAGCGAAGGGCAGCGTGAACGACTGCCCTTTACCCATCTGCTGGTGGCCGTGGGGCGCGAGGCCAACGTCACCGGCATGGGCCTCGAGGCGCTGGGCGTCGAGACCCGCGCCAACGGCACTCTGGACGTGGACGAGACGCTGCGCAGCGTGCTGCCCAACGTCTGGGCCTGCGGCGACGTGGCGGGGCCCTATCAGCTGACCCACGCCGGTGCCCACCAGGCCTGGCATGCCACGGTCAACGCCCTGTTCGGCGAGTTTCGGCGCTTTCGAGTCAGCTACCGGGCGCTGCCGGCGGTGACCTTCACCACCCCGGAGGTGGCACGGGTGGGGCTCAACGAGCGCGAGGCCCGGGAGCGGGGCGTGGCCTGCGAGGTCACGCGCTACGACCTGGCGGAGCTCGACCGCGCCCTGGCCGAAGGCGAGGCCCAGGGGTTCGTCAAGGTGCTCACCCCGCCGGGGAGCGACCACATCCTCGGCGCCACCATCGTCGGCGAGGGGGCGGGCGAGATGCTCGCCACCTTCACCCTGGCGATGACCCGGGGGATCGGACTGAACCGTCTGCTGTCCACCATTCATCCCTATCCCACCCGCAGCGAGGCGGTGAAGGCCACCGCCGGGGTGTGGAAGAATGCCCACAAGCCCGAGCGCCTGCTGGGCTGGCTGGCGCGCTACTTCGCCTGGCGGCGCGGTGGCGAGAGTAGCGAGAAAGGATGAGGCCATGCATGACTTCCTGATGCTCAATGAACCCGGGATTCGCTTCGCGGCCTTCGCCGGGGTGCTACTGCTGATGGCGGGCTGGGAGCTTCTGGCGGCCAGGCGCCCGCAGCGGATCAGCCGGCGCCAGCGCTGGCCCGGCAACCTGCTGATCGTGGTGATCGACACCCTGGCGGTGCGTCTGGTGTTCCCGCTGGCGGCGGTGGGGGTGGCGCTGACGGCGGAGACGCAAGGGTGGGGGCTCATGCACTGGCTCGAGGTGCCGCTGTGGCTGGCGGTGCCGCTCTGCGTGGTGGCCCTCGATGCCCTGATCTACTTCCAGCATCGCTTCTTCCACTCGGTGCCCCTGCTGTGGCGCCTGCATCGCATGCACCACGCCGACCTCGAGCTCGACGTCACCTCGGGCCTGCGCTTCCACCCCGTGGAGATCCTGCTCTCCATGGCGGTCAAGGTCACCGCCGTGGTGGCGCTGGGGGCGCCCGCCCTGGCGGTGCTGCTCTTCGAGGTGATCCTCAACGCCACCTCGATGTTCAACCACGGCAACGTACGCCTGCCGGCGCGGCTCGACCGCTGGCTGCGCCTGGTGGTGGTGACCCCCGACATGCATCGGGTCCACCATTCCTGGCTGCGCCACGAGACCGACAGCAACTTCGGCTTCAACCTGCCCTGGTGGGACCGCCTGTTCGGCACCTACCGGGCCCAGCCCGAGCAGGGGCATCTGGGCATGACCATCGGCCTCGAGGCGTTTCGCGACCCCGGCGAGCTGAGGCTCGACCGCATGCTGCTGCAGCCGTGGCGCAACCCCGAGCCCTCCGAGCCCGATGGCCAGGGCGTCAGGCGAGGGTAAGGATCCGCCCGCCGGCGGCCTCGGCATCGGCGTGATCATGGGTGACCAGCAGGCTCGGCAGCCCCGCCTCCCGCAGCCTGCCAAACACCAGCTGGCGCATCTCCTGGCGCAGTGCCGTGTCGAGCTTCGAGAAGGGCTCGTCGAGCAGCACCGCTCGGGGCGCCGAGAGCAGCAGCCGCATCAGCGCCACCCGCGACTGCTGGCCGCCGGAGAGGGTGGTCGGGTCGCGCTCGCCGAAGCCGGCCAGGCCCACCGCGTCCAGCGCGGCCTCGACCCTGGCGGCACGGTCGCGCGCCGCTCGCGGCAGGCCGAAGCGCAGGTTGCCGGCCACCGAGAGGTGCGGGAAGAGCAGCGGGTCCTGGAAGAGCAGGCCGATGCCGCGCCGCTCCGCCGGCAGCCCCGTGATATCGCGGCCATCCAGCAGTACCCGGCCCGAGGCCGTGAACGCCGGCGCCAGGAAGCCTGCCACGAAGGCCAGCAGGGTCGACTTGCCCGACCCGGAGGGGCCCATCACCGAGAGGATCTCACCGGGGCCGACCTCGGCATCGAGTGTCAGCAGGCTCGCCCCGTCCAGGGCGAGTTGGACGTCCTTCAGCACCAGGTGATGGCGATCGTTCATGGTGAGCCTCGCATGCCGCGACGGTGGGACCAGAGCAGACGCGGCAGGCCCACGGCGACAAGAAAGCCCAGCAGCGGCAGGCTGGCCTGGACCAGCGCCCAGACGCCGATCAGGCGTCGGTCGCCACCGGCGGCCAGGGAGACGGCCTCGGTGGTCACGGTGGGAACCCGGCCGGCGCCGAGCAGCTGAGTGGGCAGGTACTGGCCGATGCTGACCGCGAGGCCCACCGCCATGGCGGTGAGCAGCGGCGCCAGCAGCATCGGCAGGCGTACTCGCCAGAAGGCGCCGTTGGGCGTGTTGCCCAGGCTCAGGGCCACCTGTGACCAGCGCGGGTCGAAGCGCCGATAGGCCTCCGAGAGGGACAGGAAGACATAGGGCAGCACGAACAGCAGGTGGCCGAAGATCACCAGGGCATGCTGCGGACGGGTGCCCAGGGTTTCCACCACCACCACCAGCCCGAACAGGAAGGCGATCTGCGGCACGATCAGCGGCAGATAGAGCAGAGTGAAGGCCGAGGCAAGACGGCCCTGGGCCGGATGGCAGCCGGTGCGCTGCTCGTTTTCCAGAGCGGCCAGGGTCAGGGCCAGGGCGAGCAGCGTCGCTACGCCGGCGATCACCAGGGTCGAGGCGACCGGCCCGGCCAGCGATGGCAGGGCGCGCTGCCAGTGCAGCAGGGTGAAGGCCTGCGGCAGGGCCTCGGGGAAGCGCCAGAAACCGGACACAGAGTGCAGCGCCAGGGTGGCGATCCCTGCGCAGGCCGTGAGAGTGGTCGTCAGGATCAGCCCCTTGCCCAGGGCGCGCAGCGGCCACTCGCCGCGGTGCCGCTGGCCCCCCTCGATCCAGCTTCGCCCCAGTCGAGCGACCAGGCGCTCCAGCCCCCACCAGATCGCCAGGGCCGCGGCGGTGACGCCCAGCTGCAGCAGCGCCCCGGCCGAGGCCATGAAGCGCCGCGACAGGTCCGGGTCCTGGAACCAGGTGAGGATCGAGACGGCCAGCGTCGGCGGCAGGGTGGGGCCGAGGATCAAGGCCATGTCCACCACCGAGGTGGCGTAGGCGATCACCGCATAGACCGGCAGCCGGATCAGGGGATAGAGCGAGGGGGCCACCACCTTCAGCCAGGCGATTGTTGGCCGATAGCCCAGCGAGCGCGCCATGGCCAGGCGCCACGCTGGGGCCAGCTGGGGCAGGGCGGCCAGGCTCATCAGCAGCAGGAAGGGAATCTCCTTGAGGATGAGGCCCGCCATCAGCGAGAGCCCCCAGGGATCCTGGACGATCAGCAGGTCCGGTGGCCGCTCCCAGCCGGTCAGCCCGGGTGAGGCCAGTCGCGCCAGCAGCCCCGAGGGGGCGATCAGGAAGGCCAGGCCGAAGGCCGCCGCCGCGTGAGGCAACGACAGCAGCGGCGAGACCAGGCGGCGGATCCAGTGGTCCAGCCGGCTGCCGGAGGCCGCGGCCAGGAACAGCAGCACCACCGTAAGCGAAATGGCCGTCGTCACCAGGCCGCTGGCCAGGCTGACCGCCACCGAGCGCGCCAGGCCCGGCTGGGCGAAGAGCTCCCGCCAGGGGGCCAGGCTGAAGGCGTGGCCGCCCAGCGCCGGCAGGTAGCCGAAGGCGGGCAGGGCGGCCATGGTAAGCCCGGCCAGTATCGGCCCCACCAGCAGGGTGACGATCAGCGCCGGGGCGAAACGCAGCATCATCTCGCGAAGGGGCGACGATCAGCGCCGCACATAGCGCTCGCGCCAGGCCTCCTGCAGCGCCGTCATCCAGCTCGGGTGGGGCTCGGCAAGCGTCTTTTCCAGGGCGTCGGCGGGCAGCATGGCGGGGTTCTCCTCGTCGATGGCGAAGCGCGCCCGGTCCGCCTCGGGCAGGCGGGCGACGTCGAGCACGGTGCGGTCGCCCCACACCGCCAGGTCCTGCTTGTGGGCCTGAGCCTCCGGAGAGAGCAGGAAGTCGGCTACCGCCATGGCGCCGGCCCGGCGCGGCGAGTTGAAGGGGATGGCCACGAAGTGCACGTTGCCCAGGGTGCCATCGTCCAGCACATAGCTGCGCACGCTCTCCGGCAGCTCGAAGTCGGCCACCGCGGCGGCGGGCTCCGAGGGGTAGAAGGTGAAGGCCAGGCTCAGCTCGCCGTCGCCGATCAGCCGGCGCAGCTCCGGCCCGGTGGCGGGAAACTGACGGCCGCTGCGCCACAGGTGGGGATGCAGGGCATCCAGGTACTCCCAGAGCGGCGCGGTGACCGCGGCGAAGTCGCTCTCCTCCGCCGGGGCGTAGAGGGGGGCGGTGTCCTCGACCAGGGCGATCAGCGCCTGCTTGAGGAAGGTGCTGCCGGTGAAGTCGGGGATGCGCGGATAGGCGAAACGCCCGGGGTTGGCCTCGGCCCAGGCCGCTAGCGCCTCGATGCTGCGCGGCGGGCCGGTATCCCCCATCTTTTCACTGTCCCCGATGTCTTCGCTGTCCCCCATGTCTTCACTGTCCCCCATGTCTTCACTATCGTAGTAGAACGTGATCTGGGCCTTGCCCCAGGGCGATTCGTAGCCCTCGGTGGGCAGGGTGAAATCGGTCACCACCTCGGGGTTGTGCCCGGGGTGGGTCAGGGCGAAGTTCGGCAGCCGCTCGGCGAAGGGGCCATGGAGCAGGTCGGCCTCCTTCATGGCGGCGAAGTTCTCGCCGTTGATCCAGATGAGGTCGATGCTGCCGTCGTCGAGGTTGCCGGCGGATTTCTCGGCCAGCACCCGGGAGACCGCCGCACTGGTGTCGTCGAGCTTGACGTGCACCAGGCTGAGATCGTGCTCCTCGGCCACCCGCCGCGCGACCCACTCGATATAGCGGTTGGTGCGGCTGTCGCCGCCCCAGGCGTTCCAGTAGACGGTCTGGCCTCGAGCCTCCTCGAGCACCGCCTCCCAGTCGGTGGGGTTCGGGGCGGCCTGGAGGGGGGTGGTCAATATCAGTGCCAGGGCGGGGAGCAGGGCAAGGGGGCGGATCGGCATCGGGCAGTCCTTGTCGGGGGCGTCAGGGGGAATCAATCGCCGAGGGCGAGGCGCAGGTCAAGCAGTTCATTCTTTACGCGGGCGATCACCTCGGGGGAGAGGTAGTGGTCGACCCGCTCGCGCACATGGGCCACCAGGGTGTCGTCGCTGAGCTCGGCGGACCAGTCCTCGCCGCCGGCCGCGGCATCGCGCTCCCGGCGGTGCTGGGCTCGCCACTTGGCGCACCAGGTCAGCGACCAGAGCCACATGGCCCGGCGGCAGGCCAGCAGCGAGAGGGTGTCGCCGGCCAGGCCGGCCGTGCTTTGCCACTGGCGATAGAAGTCGGCCACCTCCTCGAGGGTCAACACGGCACGGCTGTGCAGGTCCCAGGTGGTGGAGGTATAGAGGGTGGCATGGGCCAAGTCGAAGCCCGGCAGCCCGTAGCGGCACTTCTCCAGGTCCACCAGCACGGCGCGTCCCGAGTCGGTGATCAGGAAGTTGCCGGGGTGGGCATCGAAGCTGATCAGGCGAGGTGCCGTGCCGGGCCCCGGCGGCAGGCGCTCGGGCAGCGCCGCGAGCTCCTCCTCGATCCGCGCGCGCGCCTGCCGGGAGAGGCCGGCATGTGCCAGCCACTCCGCCTGGCGCGCCACCTCCTCGCGCATGGCCCGCCAGGGGTCGGCGGGAGAGCGTAGCGGGGCGCGGTCCGCCTCGGTGGGCACCTCCAGGCCATGGATGGCGGCCAGCGCCTCGGCGATGGCGGGCAGGTCATCGGGGAGGCGGGCCGGTCGCCCGCGGACCGCGCTGACCAGCAGGCCGCCGCGGGGCAGCTCGGGCGCGGGCGGCAGCACGCCGTGCAGTGCCGGCGTATGGCCGCTCGGGCCGGCGCGGGCGAAGCAGGCCGCCTGGTAGGCGAGGTTCTCCTCGGCCGGCAGCCCCATCTGGCTCTGCTTTGGCAGCCGTGCCACCCAGTCGATGGTATCGCGCTCGAGCCACACATGGGTATGGGCCAGGCCGGTATCGGCCATCGGATGCACCGCGCGGATATCGGCCGCCAGGCCGGCGCGCGCCAGGGCCCCGGCCAGGGCATCCTTTGCGTCGAGTCGGGTGTCCGCGCAGGAGACGGAATCCGGCATGTCGTTCCTCGGTGTCGGGGGTTAGGCGTCTCATCAATGTCGGGCGAGGCCAGCCATCCTTACAGTCTGGCCCAACAACATCTACGCTGATGGAGTCATGATGAGGCGTTGAATGCCAAGGCCCTTTTCGTGAGATTTTGCTGAACCACTTTGCTGAACTACGGATGGCCTCCACACTCACACTCACTATACGGGTCGCGCAGGGAAGATCACCATGAGCCGAGTTCATGCCGCCCTGATCGGGCGCCGCTTTCTCCTCTTCAGCCTCGCCTGCCTGGCGCTGGGCGTTGCGCTGGCGCTCTTCCAGTCTGTGGTCCAGGCCCAGCAGAACGAGCGCACGGCGCTGGTGATGACCGTGGAGGGGGCCATCGGCCCCGCCACCAGCGACTACTTCCAGCGCGGCCTGCGCCGGGCCGCCGAGGGCAATGCCGAGATCGTGGTGGTGCAGATGGACACCCCCGGTGGCCTCGACGCCTCCATGCGCGACATGATCCGTGCCATGCTCACCTCGCCGGTACCGGTGGCCATCTATGTCTCGCCCAGCGGCGCCCGGGCGGCCAGCGCCGGCACCTACCTGCTCTACGGCAGCCACGTGGCTGCCATGGCTCCCTCCACCCACCTGGGGTCGGCCACCCCGGTGCAGATGGGCGGCGGTTTTCCGGGGATAGGCGGCGATGACGACGACGAGCGCAGCGGCGACGGGGCCAGGGCGGAGGAGTCCGAGGAGGCCGCCGATGCCGCCGGCGACGAGGCGGCCGTACCCGACGCCGAGGCAACCGGCGAGGAGGCCGACGAGCGCAGCCGCGCCGCGGACACGCCGCGCCGCGGCGAGACCGCCATGGAGCGCAAGGTGCTGGAAGACGCCGTCTACTACATTCGCGGCCTGGCCGAGCGCCACGGTCGCAACGCCGACTGGGCCGAGGAGGCGGTGCGCGAGGCGGTCAACCTCACCTCTCGGGAGGCGCTGGAGAAGAACGTCATCGACGTGGTGGCCAGCGATATCGAGGACCTGCTCGAGCAGATCGACGGGCGTACGGTGGTGATGGAGCGCGGCGAGCAGACCCTCGAGACGGCGGACCTGACCATCGAGCGCTTCGATCCCGACTGGCGCACCCAGCTGCTGTCGGTGATCACCAACCCCAACGTCGCCTACTTCCTGATGATCATCGGCTTCTACGGGCTGATCTTCGAGCTCTCCAACCCCGGCAGCCTGGTGCCCGGCACCATCGGCATCATCAGCCTGCTGCTGGCGCTCTTCGCCTTCCAGGTGCTGCCGGTCAACTATGCGGGGCTGGCGCTGATCCTGGTGGGCCTGGCGCTGATGGTGGGCGAGGCCCTGATGCCCAGCTTCGGCATCCTCGGCTTCGGCGGTATCGTCGCCTTCGTGATCGGCTCGGTGATTCTGATGGATTCCGAGATGCTGAGCATTTCGCTGCCCATGATCGGCGGGGTGGCGGCCCTGGCCGCGGCGCTGATGCTCTGGGTGATGACCCGCTTCATGGGGCTGCGGCGACGCCCGGCGCGCACTGGCGTGGAGGAGCTGGTCGGCAGTCAAGCCGTGGCGGTCGAGGGTTTCGACGGCGCGGGCCACGTGAAGCTGATGGGCGAGCGCTGGAAGGCCCGCGCCATCCGACCGGTCGCCAGGGGGCAGGCGGTCCGCGTGGTGCGTATCGACGGCCTGACCCTGGAAGTGGAGCCCCTGGCCTCCGAACCGTCCTGACCCCGGGGCGCCAGACGGCGCCTCACCCCAACCTCGCAGTCAAGGAGAGTGACCATGCTGATTTCCTATCTTGTGCCGGTGGTCCTGCTGTTCATGCTGATCGCCGCCTCGATCCGAATCCTGCCGGAGTACAAGCGCGGGGTGATCTTCTTCCTCGGCCGCTTCCAGTCGGTCAAGGGGCCGGGGCTGATCATCGTGATCCCGGGCATCCAGAAGATGGAGGTGGTGGACCTGCGGGTGATCACCATGGACGTGCCGGAGCAGGACGTGATCTCCCAGGACAACGTCACGGTGAAGGTCAACGCCGTGCTCTACTTCCGGGTCATCGACCCCGAGAGGGCGATCATCCAGGTGGAGAACTTCACTGTGGCCACCAGCCAGCTGGCTCAGACCACCCTGCGCTCGGTGCTCGGCAAGCATGACCTGGACGAGATGCTCTCCGAGCGGGACAAGCTCAACGACGATATCCAGGAGATCATCGATGCCCAGACGGAGGAGTGGGGCATCAAGGTGGCCAACGTGGAGATCAAGCACGTCGATCTGGACGAGAGCATGATCCGCGCCATCGCCCGCCAGGCCGAGGCCGAGCGGGAGCGGCGGGCCAAGGTGATCCACGCCGAGGGCGAGCTGCAGGCCTCGCGCAAGCTCGTCGAGGCCGCCAACGTCATGGCCGAGAACTCGGCGGCCCTGCAGCTGCGCTACCTGCAGACCATGAGCGACATGAGCAACAAGAACGCCTCCACCATCGTCTTCCCGCTGCCCATGGACATCATGGAGGCCTTCAAGCACATGAAGGCTTCGCCGGCGGCCCAGGCCCGCAAGGCGCAGAACGGCGACGACTGACCCCTGCCATGGCCTTCCCGGCCGTGGCATCCTGAGGGGCCCTTCGCGACATCGAGGTTGCCTTGAGCCCCGCTTATCTCTCGCGCCGCCACCCCTGCCGCCTGCCGCCGAGGTGGGGCTCTTGATGCTGCTGGAGGTGGTGGCGGGGACGCTCTGGGTCTGGTGGCTGCTGGGCGAGAGGCCCACGCCCCTGGCCTTCGCCGGCGGCGCCCTGGTGCTGGGCAGCCTGCTCGCCAAGGGCCTCTATGAGCGCCGTCTGGAGCGGCGGCTCCGGGCCCGGGGTGCAGCGCAGCAGGGGAGCTGCTAGAATGCGCGGCTCTCTCGAGTGCCGCCCCCGAGCGGCAGATCAGACAAGGGACCCGCACCCGTGATGATTCCCCCGGCAGGGCTGACGACTCCGCCCTAGCGCATATCTCCTCCCTCGGCGCCTCGTCACCGAAGCGTCACTCCCTGGCGCCACCCTGTGGCCGCCCGGGCGCGCCTGCGCCCATCCCTGGCAACAACGCACCATAGCGATAACGTCCGACGCCGCGATAGGCGCTGCACCCGAAGGATGCGGCCAATGGCCCGCCGCTGTTCTCGGTGCGGCCCCTTGCGGCATGACCCCCACCCCTGACTGGAACAGAGCATGTTCGAATCGATACGCCAGACCTGGTTCTCCAACGTGAAGGGCGACACCCTCGCCGGTATCGTGGTGGCCCTCGCCCTGATACCCGAGGCGATCGCCTTCTCCATCATCGCCGGCGTGGACCCCAAGGTGGGGCTCTACGCCTCCTTCTGTATCGCGGTGATCATCGCCTTCGCCGGCGGCCGCCCGGGCATGATCTCGGCGGCCACCGGCGCTATGGCGCTCCTGATGGTCACTCTGGTACGCGACCATGGCCTCGAGTACCTGCTCGCCGCCACTCTGCTCACCGGTGTGCTGCAGATCATCGCCGGCTACCTCAAGCTCGCCGAGCTGATGCGCTTCGTCTCGCGCTCGGTGGTGACGGGCTTCGTCAACGCCCTGGCGATCCTGATCTTCATGGCCCAGCTACCGGAGCTGACCGGAGTCACTTGGCATGTGTATGCCATGACCGCGGCGGGCCTCGGCATCATCTACGGTTTCCCCTACCTGCCCAGGATCGGCAGGTCGATCCCCTCACCGCTGGTCTGCATCGTGGTGCTGACTGCCGTCTACCTGCTCTCCGGCATGGAGATCCGCACCGTGGGCGACATGGGCGAGCTGCCCGATTCCCTGCCGATCTTCCTGTGGCCGGACGTGCCGCTCAACCTCGAGACCCTGTGGATCATCCTGCCCTACTCGCTGATGCTCACCGTGGTGGGCCTGCTGGAGTCGATGATGACCGCCACCATCGTCGATGACCTCACCGATACCCCGAGCGACAAGAACCGCGAGTGCAAGGGCCAGGGCATCGCCAATATCGGTGCCGGCCTGCTGGGCGGCATGGCGGGCTGCGCCATGATCGGCCAGTCGGTGATCAACGTGAAATCCGGCGGTCGCGGGCGCCTCTCCACCCTGGTGGCCGGGGTGCTGCTGCTGATCCTGGTGGTCTTCCTCTCCGACTGGGTCTCGCAGATTCCCATGGCCGCTCTGGTCGCGGTGATGATCATGGTCTCCATCGGCACCTTCAGCTGGGCCTCGATCCGCGACCTCAAGACATACCCCATGAGTACCAACGTCGTCATGCTGGCCACGGTGGCGGTCACCGTCTTCACCCACAACCTGGCCATCGGCGTCTTCGTCGGGGTGCTGATCGCGGCCATGAACTTCGCCAACAAGGTGGGCAATATCCTCCATATCGGCAGCGAGGAGATCGAGAAGGGACGCCATCGCACCTATCGGGTGGTGGGCCAGGTGTTCTTCGCCTCCTCCGAGCGCTTCGGCAACGCCTTCGACTTCAAGGAGAGCGTGGAGAAGGTCACCATCGATCTCTCCCGGGCCCACTTCTGGGACATCACCGCCGTGCAGGCCCTGGACCGGGTGGTGATCAAGTTCCGCCGCGAGGGCACGGAGGTAGCGCTGGTGGGCCTCAACGAGGCGACGGCCACCATCGTCGACCGCTATGCTGTGCACAATGACCCCGCCGCCGTCGACAAGCTGATGGGCGGCCACTGAGGAGCACGATGACGATGACAGAACAGGTAATGGCCGCCATCGACGGTTCGACCTTCTCGGCAGGGGTGTGCGACTACGCCGCCTGGGCAAGCCAGGCTCTGGGAGCACCGCTCACCTTCCTGCACGTGGTGGACAACCACCCCCAGACCGCCGAGGCGGACCTCTCCGGTCATATCGGCCTGGGCGCCCGGGAGCACCTGCTCGAGGAGCTCGCCCAGCTCGACGAGCGCCGCGCCAGGGTGGCCAGAGAGCAGGGGCGGCTGATGCTCGAGGCGGCCCGGGAGCGTGCCATCGAGGGTGGCGTTGCCGAGCCCGGCACCCGTCAGCGCAACGGCACCCTGGTGGAGACCCTGGAGGAGCTGCAGGAGGAGATGCGCCTGCTGGTGATCGGCAAGCGCGGCGAGCGTGCCCACCAGGACAGCGGCCATCTCGGCTCCAATCTGGAGCGGGTGGTACGCAGCCTGCGCCGGCCGATCCTGATGGTGCCCCAGCGCTTCAAGGCACCTGAACGGGTGATGATCGCCTTCGACGGCAGCCAGACCGCCCGCAAGGGGGTAGAGATGCTGGCCAGAAGCCCGCTGTTCGAGGGGATCCCGGTCCACGTGGTGATCGTAGGGGCCGAGACCGGCGACAACCGCGCCCAGCTCGACTGGGCCCTCGAGACCCTGCGTGGCGCAGGCCATGAGGCCGAAGGCGCCATTCGCGCCGGCGAGGTGGAGGCGACCCTGCGCGCCTACAAGGAGGAGAACGCCATCGACCTGCTGGTGATGGGGGCCTATGGCCACTCGCGCATTCGCCAGCTGCTGGTGGGCAGTACCACCACCGCCATGCTGCGCCGCGCCAGGGTGCCGGTGCTGCTGCTGCGCTGACCCTTTCACGAGCCGGCCCCTCTCGGTGCGCCGGCTTGTCTTGTTCACGATGCTCCCAGGCCGCCAACCGGGGTCAGGAGAGATGCCGTTCCGGAGTGATCCATGTCCCGCAAGATCTACTGTATTGCCAGCTTCAAGCCCAGGCCCGGCCGCGAAGAGGCCCTGTTCAAGGCCCTGCAGGCCCTGGAGCCGAACACCCATCGCGAGGATGGCTGCCTGCACTATACCGTGACCCGCCATATCGACCATCCCAATGCGCCGGGCACCAGCTATCCCATCGTCTTCCACGAGGTCTGGGCCAGCCGCGAGCTCTTCGAGGCCCACTGCAACCGACGCGAGATTCAGGCGTTCTTCGCGACCCACGTCGAGTCGCCGGACGGTGATGTCGAGGATGCCAATGTCTGCGTCTATACCGATGAGCCAATCGACTACGACGCGCCCCGGCAGTCGACCCCGGGTGCGTGAGCGGTGATAATGGCTGGCCGATAGCCGTTTCGGCAGGGGAATGTACTGCCGGAAACATTCAAGGAGAGGTTTTTATGAGCATTGTCCGTCACGACACCAAGGCGCGCATGAGCCGCGCCGTGATCCACAACGGCATCGCCTACCTGTGTGGGCAGGTGGCCGGCCCCGAGGCGCGCCACGGCGACATCACCGAGCAGACGCAGAGCATGCTGGCGCGCGTGGACGCCCTGCTCGCCGAGATCGGCTCCGACCGCGAGAACCTGTTGACCGCGACGATCTACCTGAAAGACGGCCACGACTTCGCCGCCATGAACGCGGTGTGGGATGCCTGGGTGCCCACCGGCCACGCCCCGGCGCGCACCTGCGTCTGCGCGCCCATGCCCGCCGACGAGCTCAAGGTGGAGATCACCGTCTCGGCCGCCGTGGTCAGCGGCGAGTACAGCTACTGAGCGGCCCTACCGCATGCAGGGGTCGTCCATGACGGCCCCGTCCCTCGGCCTGAGACGCCGCGACAGGGCGTCCACGGCGATATTGAGCGTCGCGCTGATCAGCAGCAGGAAGAAGGCCACGTCGAACATCAGGTAGTCGAACCCCTCCTCGATATAGAAGCCCAGCGTCGCCACCCCCAGCATCCCCAGGATCGCCGTTTCGCGCAGGATCACCTCGGCGCGGTAGTAGAGCAGCGCCAGCATGCCCGGATAGAGCCGCGGCAGCAGCTCGTAGGCCAGCCGGCCCGTAGCGGAGAGCCCCGGCATGCCGGGCGTCAGGGCGTCGGCGTGGCGCGCCACCAGAAAGGCGATCAGGGCGCCATTGTGCAGCGCCAGCGCCAGCCAGGCGGGCAGCAGCGAGGGCCCCAGCAGCAGCAGGAAGAGAAACGCCAGCATCAGCTCCGGGGTGGAGCGCAGGGCGATCAGCAGGCCGTGGCCGGTGAGCCGGGTGCCGCGATTGCCGAAGTGGCGGCAGGCCAGGGGCCACAGCGCCATGGCCACCAGCAGTGCGCCCACCGTGCCGAGCAGCCCCAGCAGCAGGGTGTTGCCGATGGCCGGCCCCAGGTCCGGGATGCGCGACAGCCACTCGACCAGGCCCGCCCAGTCCCCGGCCAGCAGTTCTCGTGGCCAGATGTCCTCGCTGACGAAGCGCCATACCAGGGCCCCATCCACGCTGGGCCAGGGGCCCAGCAGCCAGGCGCCACCGACCAGCAGCACCGGGATCAGCCGACGGTGGCTCCAGCCGGGCAGGCTGGCGATCAGCAGATAGAAGAGCCACAGCAGGGCGCCCGCCTCGTGATAGCGCCCCTCCCGGAAGGCGGTCTCCAGGTGGAAGCCCAGCGTCGGCAGCCCCACGAAGCCCAGCAGCACGCTGGCGCGCAGGGCACACTCGAAGCGGTAGCGGGTGTAGGCGGCAAGCTGCGCCCAGGCCAGCGGCAGCTCGGCGTAGACGAAGCGCACCAGGCGGCCGGTGCCCGGGGGCAGGGCGTCCCGGGGCGCCCGGGGCGTCTGCTCGAGGATCTCCGCATAGACCTTGGCGAAGATGCCGGCATAGGGGATGGCCAGTGCTGCCAGCGCCGTGACGGCCGAGAGCCCGAACACCTGCAGGAAGAGCAGCGCCCAGAAGAGCTCATGGATGGCGCGCAGGAAGGCGCAGACGGCGCGCACAAGCCGCGAGCGGGCAAAGAGCAGCGCCAGGGGGAAGCCCAGCACCACCCCGGCCAGGGTGCCCCAGATCGCCACCGCCACGGTCAGGCCGATGGCGGAGAGCGGCGACTCCAGCGACCCCCAGGCGGGCCAGGCCATGCCCAGTGCCATGCGGCCGAGCTCCGTCCAGGGCTCCCGGGTGTGGATGGCGAGATCGGCGAAGGGCAGGAGCACCACGGCCAGGGCCACCAGCCCCAGGGTGTGGCGGGCGAGCTTGAGCCCGGGTGTGTCGCCCCGCCACCAGTGGCGCCCATGGCGGGGCGGGTGAGTGCGCGCCTCGCTCACGGCCGGCCCCGGGCGCAGGGCAGCGCCTCCGGATTCGGCATCGTCGGCGCGGCCGGTTCTGAGGAGGCGTCGGCCGGGGCGTCGGCATCCGGATAGAGGGCGTCCAGGTCGGCCAGGGTCAGCGCCCGGGTCGGGGCATCGATCACCAGCCGACCCTCCCTTAGCCCCCAGACCCGGTCGAAGTGGGAGAGCGCCAGCTCGCGCTGATGGAGCGCGACCACCGAGGTGGAATGGCGGGCATCGATCAGTCCCAGCAGGCGCAGCGCCTGGTGGGGGTCGACGCTGGCCACCGGCTCGTCGCCGAGGAAGATCGCCCGCCCCTGGTAGAGGGCGCGGGCGATGGCCACCCGCTGACGCTGGCCGCCGGAGAGTCGACCCACCGGGCGCCGCGCGAGGCCCTCCAGCCCGAGCAGCGTGCAGAGTTCGCCCACTTCCCGCCAGGGGCGAGCCAGGGGGCGTACCAGGTTCCAGAGCGCCGCCAGGGCCGAGTGCTCCGGCAGTCGCCCCATGAAGACGTTGTGGTAGACGGCAAGCTGAGGCACCAGGCCGTGGTGCTGGGGGCACCAGGCGGCGCGGGTTCCGAGCCTTTGGCGCAGCTCGGCCAGTAGGGTCGACTTGCCCGAGCCGCTCTGGCCGAGCAGCGCCACCCGTTCACCCTCGTAAAGGGTGAGCGCCAGTCCGGGCAGCACCAGGTGGCGGAGGCGCCCCTGGCGGTCGCGGCCGTGGCCGAGATCCTCGGCCTCGAAGCGGACCAGTGCAGGGCCGGTGGGGGGGCGGCGTTGCTCGCTCTCCATGGCGCTTGCCCTCAGCGCAGCAGGCCGAGCTCTTCCGCGACCTCCTCGATGGGCGCGTAGAGGGCGTTGTCGGCGGGAATGAAGGCCTCGCGGGGGAAGCTCGCCAGCAGCGCCGGGTCGTCCATCTCCAGGAAGGCGGCCTGGACCTTCTCGGTGAAGCCCTCGCCGAAGCGCTCGTCGGCGTCGCCGCGCAGGGTCCAGTTGTAGTCGGGATAGGGCGGGGTGGCCCAGATCACCGAGACCCGGTCGGTGTCGACGCGGCCATCGGCGACGGCGGCGTCCCAGACGGTATAGTTCACCGCGCCGATATCCCAGGTGCCCGCCTCCACCAGGGCGATGGTGCGGGAGTGGTCCCCGGAGTAGCCCACCCGGGAGAAGAAGGCCTCGGGGTCGACGTCGTTGAAGCGCTCCCGGAAGAAGTGCTCCGGCATCAGGCGCCCGGAGGTGGAGGTGCGCGAGCCGAAGGTGAGGCTCATCCCCTCGAGCGCGTCGGGCAGCTCATCGGCCCGCTCGAGGCCGGTCGAGCGGTGGGCGATGAAGTAGCTCATGAAGGCGTCATCCTCGCTGCCCTGGGCGAGTGCCTGGGAGCCCGGTACCAGGCGGCGGGCCTGGACGCCGGAGAGGCCGCCGAACCAGGCCAGCTGCACCTGGTCGTTGCGAAAGGCGGTGACCGCGGCGCTGTAGGACTTCACCGGCACGTACTCCACCTCGACGCCCAGGCGCTCCTCCAGATAGTCGGCGACCTTGCCGAAGCGCTCCACCAGGCGCGCCTGGTCCTCGTCGGGAATGGCGGTGAAGCGGAAGGTCTCGGCGGCCGCACCCTGGGCGAACAGGACAAGGGTGGCGGCAAGGGCAAGGCGGCGCATGGCAGGGCTCCAGCGGTGACAGGGGGAGCTATTGTTGTGCGAGAGGCCGCCTCTGGCAAGCCCGCGGGTGGTGTTCAGTCATTGCGCGGGGCGGCGTAGCGGGTGCTCTTGAGGCTGTCCTTGATCTTCTTGAGATGGGGCAGGAAGTCCTCGCCGCGGCGCAGGGTCACCCCGGTGGCCAGCACGTCGATCAGCGTCAGCTGGATCATGCGCGAGGTCATGGGCATGTAGTGGTCGGTATCCTCGGGGGTGGCCACCTCCAGGGTCTCGGTGCACTCCGCCGCCAGGGGCGAGCCCGGGGCGGTGATGCCCAGCACCACGGCGCCGTTCTCCCGGGCCAGGCGGGCGATATCGACCAGCTCCCGGGTGCGGCCGGTCCAGGAGATCACCACCACCACGTCCCCGGTGTGGCAGCTCGACGCCACCATGCGCTGCATCAGCACGTCCACGTAGGCGGTGACCGGCATGTTGAAGCGGAAGAACTTGTGCTGGGCATCCTGGGCCACGGCCCCCGAGGCGCCGAGCCCGAAGAAGTGCAGCTGCCGAGCCTGAATCAGGTAGTCCACTACCTTCTCGATGCGCACCGGGTCGGTCTGGCGCAGGGCCTCGTCCAGGGCGGCCATGGTAGCCCCGAAGATCTTGCGGGTGTAGTCGGCGGCGCTGTCGTCGGGCTCCACCGCCTGGCTGACATAGGGCGTACCGCCGGCCAGGCTCTGGGCCAGCTTGATCTTGAAGTCCGGGTAGCCCTTGGCGTTGAAGCTGCGGCAGAAGCGGTTGACGGTGGGCTCGCTGACGGAGGCGGCCTGGGCCAGGCTGGCGATGCTCATGCTGGTGGCGGCGGTGGGGTCGGCGAGGATGACGTCGGCGACCTTGCGCTCCGAACGGTTGAGCTCCTCGAGGCGCTGACGGATTCGATCGAGCAGGTCGTGACTGGCCATGGGCGGTTGGGGTCTCCGTAACGGCTGGCGGCAGGGGATGTGGTGATTTAACGACATTATGCAGGTTATGCTGCGGGTAGGCGATGGACCGGTCCGGCTCCGCACAGGAGCGCGCCGGCAGACAAGGAGGGCAGGGCATGACGCAGCAGACTCGAGGGAAGCCGACCGCCGGTGACGGCATCGATCTGGCGATCTTCGGTGCCATGGGCGACCTGGCCCGGCGCAAGCTCTTTCCGGCGCTCTACCATCTCGATCGGGAGGGGCTCTTGCCCGCCGACACGCGCCTGCTGGGGCTGGCGCGCCGGGAGCTGGACGCGGCGGCCTTTCGCGAGGAGATCGAGCAGGCCCTGGCGCGCCAGCTGCGGGCCGAGGAGCAGGAGCGTGAGGCCATGGCGCGCTTTCTGGCCCGCCTGGACTACCGCCGCCTCGACTTCGCCCTGCCCGAGGGCTACGCGCAGATTGCCGACTGGCACCGCGGGAGTTCGCGTCCCCTGGTGGTCTATCTCTCCGTGGCGGCCAGGCTCTACGGCGACATCTGTTGCCACCTGGAGGCGGCGGGCTGCCTCGATGAGCGGGCCCGGGTGGTGGTGGAGAAGCCCATCGGCCACGACCTGGCCTCCTCGGCGTCGATCAACGACGCCATCGGTGCCGTCTTTCCCGAGTCGCGGATCTACCGCATCGATCACTACCTGGGCAAGGAGACGGTGCAGAACCTGATCGCGCTGCGCTTCGCCAACCCGCTCTTCGGTACCCAGTGGAACCAGAACCACATCTCTCACGTGGAAATTACCGTGGCCGAGCAGGTCGGCATCGAGGGGCGCTGGGGCTACTTCGATGAGGCGGGCCAGCTGCGCGACATGGTGCAGAACCACCTGCTGCAGCTGGTCTGCCTGATCGCCATGGACCCGCCGGCCAACCTCGACGCCGATGCCATCCGCGACGAGAAGGTCAAGGTGCTCAGGGCGCTCAGACCCTTTACCGAGGAACGGCTGGGCCGGGACGTGGTGCGCGGCCAGTACATTACCGGTACCGTCCACGGCCAGGCCGTGCCCGGCTACCTGGAGGAGGAGGGGGCCAACCCCGGGAGCCATACCGAGACCTTCGTGGCCATCCGCACCGGCGTGGAGAACTGGCGCTGGGCCGGGGTGCCCTTCTACCTGCGCACCGGAAAGCGCATGCCCGAGAAGCTCTCCCAGATCGTCATCCACTTTCGCCAGCAGCCCCACTACATCTTCGACCCGGACCAGCGCGACCTGGCCGCCAACAAGCTGGTGATCCGCCTGCAGCCCGAGGAGGGCATCATGCTGGAGGTGCTGACCAAGGACAGCGGCCTGGAAAAGGGCATGCGGCTGCGCCGGGGCCCATTGCAGCTGGACTTCAACAGCGCCTTTCCCAAGACGCGGATTCCCGACGCCTACGAGCGCCTGCTGCTGGAGGTGATGAAGGGGCGGCAATATCTCTTCGTGCGCCGGGACGAGGTGGAGCACGCCTGGCGCTGGTGCGACAGCCTGGTGGCCGCCTGGTCCGAGCGGGCCGAGCCGCCAAGGCGCTACCCCGCCGGCTCCTGGGGGCCGGTCGCGTCCATTGCCATGATCACCCAGGATGGCCGAAGCTGGTACGAGGATTATTGAGAAGTGCCGGCTGGCCCCAGGGCCGGTCGCCACTTTCTCAAGACCGCCATGATCACCCAGGATGGCCGAAGCTGGTACGAGGATTACTAGCAGTCTGTCGGACTTTCCGTCGCACCGTGAGATACTGACCACCGTCATCGCCGAGCTGAGAAGATCGCCATGAGCCGCTTCATCCCTGTGGACCGCCAGACCGATTACCTGCTGCCGCCTTCGGTAGACGAGTGGTTGCCCGATGGTCACCTGGCGCGGTTCGTTGTCGATGTTGTCGAACAACTGGACCTCTCGACGTTGACCCGGCGTTACATGGGGCGGGGTTCCAAGGCACATCACCCGGCGGTGCTGCTGAGCCTGCTGATCTACGGCTACGCCACCGGGGTGGTCTCCAGCCGCAAGATCGAGCGTGCCACCTATGACTCGGTGGCGTTCCGCTACCTGGCCGCCAATACCCATCCCGACCATGACACGCTGGCCACCTTTCGCCGCCGCTTTCTGCCGGAACTGGAACAGTTGTTCGTACAGGTGCTGCTGCTGGCCCGCGAGATGAAGCTGCTCAAGCTTGGCACCATCGCCCTGGACGGCACCAAGCTCAAGGCCAACGCCAGCAAGCACAAGGCGTTGTCGTATGGCCATGCCAAGAAGCTGGAGGCACAGTTCAGGGCAGAGGTGAAAGCGCTGACCGAGCGGGCCGAGTCGGCGGACAAGGAGGACGCGGCCGACGGCATGGACATCCCCGCCGAGATTGCCCGCCGTGAAGCCCGCCTGGCGGCCATCGCCGAGGCGAAGGCCAAGATCGAGGCGCGCGCCGAGGAGCGGGACGCCACCGAGCAAGCCGCCTATCAGGAAAAGGTGGCGCGGCGGGAGGCGCAGCGCAAGGCCGGCAAGAAGCCCCGTGGGCGTGACCCCGAACCGCCCACTGGTGGCCCGCGTGACAAGGATCAGATCAATTTCACCGACCCGCAGTCGCGCATCATGCCGGTCACCGGCAAGGGGTTTGATCAGTGCTACAACGCCCAAGCCGCGGTTGATACCGACAGCCTGTTGGTGACCCATGTCCACGTCACCCAGGCGACCAATGACAAGCAGCAAGTCATGCCGCTACTGACGGCCTGGCAAGGTTACCCGGAAACGCTGGAAAAACCTGACCACCTGCTGGCCGATACCGGCTACTTCAGTGGCGCCAATGTCCAGGCCTGCCATGCCCATGGCATCGAACCGCTGTTGGCGATGCAGCGCGACGTCCACCACCTCCCGGTCTTCGAGCGCTTCGCCGCTGATCCTCCTGCCCCGGCGAGCGAGGATCCCGTCGAGCAAATGGCACACCGCTTGAAGACGCAGGCGGGCCGAGCGCTCTACGCATTGCGCAAACATACCGTGGAACCCGTCTTCGGGATCATCAAGCACGTGATGGGGTTCCGGCAGTTCTCGCTGCGCGGCCTGGAGAACGTCAGTGGTGAGTGGCGATTGGCCACCATGGCGTGGAATATCAAGCGGATGCACCGGTTGACGGCGGGCTGAGGGCCGAGGGCTCGCCGCGCCCAACCGGCCAGCAGGCAAGGCGTCAGAACCGCCTTGCAGAAGCTGAGGGGCAGGTTAAGAGCCACACACCAACACCAACACAGGGGGTTGGTGAAGAACCCACGCCTCAGCTCATCCATTAACCTCAAGTCCGACAGACTGCTAGCGAGCGTCAGGAGCGCCGCGATGAGGCCGGAAACAGGAAGGGGCGGGCTTCGTCGGGAGCTGTAGGAGCGCGATTTATCGCGCGATTCTGGAAGGCCTCTCGGGAGGAAACCATATGAGCGAGCTGTGTCGAGAGCGCCTGGCTACCCAGCTGGCCGAGGCGGTGGCGGAAGCGCTGCAGCATGACCTGAATCACCAGGAGCGTGCCCTGCTGGTGGTCTCCGGCGGTTCTACCCCGGTGCCCTTCTTCCGGGCCCTGGCCGCCCGGGAGCTGCCCTGGGAGCGGGTCGAGGTCACCCTGGCCGACGAGCGCTGGGTGGCAATGGAGCACGCCGACAGCAACGCTCGCCTGGTGGGTCACCACCTGCTGCAGGGCCCTGCGGCGGCGGCCACCTTCGTCTCCTTGACCACCCATGACCCCACCCCGGAGCAGGGCGTGGCTGAGGTGGCCCGGCGGCTCGCGTCGCTGGCCTGGCCCGCCAGCGCCGTGGTGCTGGGCATGGGCGGCGACGGCCACACCGCCTCGCTCTTCCCCGACAGCCCGGAGCTGCCCCTGGCGCTGACCACCGCCGAGCCGGCGGTGGCGATCCGCGCCCCGGGCCAGCTGCCCAGGCTGACCCTGAGCGGCGACCGGCTGCACCGTGCCCGGCGTCACTTCCTGCATATCACCGGCGGCGACAAGCGCGACACCCTGGTGCGCGCCCTGGCCGGGGATGACCCCCGGGAGCTGCCGATCCGCGCCTTTCTTTCCTGCCCGCTGGCGATTTACTGGGCTCCCTGAACCGACCGGAGGTGTTCCATGACCATCGACAAACAGCTGCCCTCGACCCGCACCACCGAGCTCGACAGCATCTGCCTCAAGGCGGAGGTGATCCCGGTGCTGGCCATCCAGCGCCTCGAGGATGCGGTGCCCCTGGCCACCGCCCTGGTGGAGGGGGGGCTTTCCGTGCTGGAGGTGACCCTGCGCACCGACTGCGCCCTGGAGGCGGTGCGCCGCATCAAGGCGGCGCTGCCCCAGGCCAGCGTGGGCGTGGGGACCGTGCTCACCCCGGCCCAGTACCGCCAGGCCGAGGAGGTGGAAGCCGACTTCGTGGTCACGCCGGGGGCCACGGCGGCGCTCTATCGCCACGGCGTCAGCAGCCCCGTGCCGATGCTGCCGGGGGTGACCACCGTCTCCGAGGTGATGTCCGGTTGGCAGCACGGCTACCGCCGCTTCAAGTTCTTCCCCGCCGAGGCCAGCGGCGGCGTCAAGACGCTGAAGGCCTTCGCCGGCCCGCTCCCCGAGGCGCGCTTCTGCCCCACCGGCGGTATCACCCTGGAGAACGCCGAGGACTACCTGGCGCTGAAGAACGTGATGTGCGTGGGCGGCACCTGGCTGACGCCCCAGTCCCTGATCGACGCCGAGGACTGGCACGGCATCCGCCAGCTGGCCCGGGAAGCCGCGGAGCGGTTTCATCACTGAGCTGATCTGAGCGCCTGCAGAGGTGGGCGCTTACCTTCTGGTGGTTTCCGGATGACTTTCCATCCATGAACCGACACGCAGGCGCTTGCCCAAGGCAATGGCGAGGAACTGTCATGACCGAGCAGCAAGTACGAATCTTCACTTCCCGTGATGGCCAGGCACAGCTGGAAGTGGCGCTTGAGCCGGAAACCGCCTGGCTCAGCCTGGACCAGATGACCCGCCTCTTCGGTCGCGACAGGTCTGTCACTCTGCTGGCAAAGGAAGATGGCGATGCTTGAAATCGACTCCCTGGAGGATATCTCGGCCCTGCGCGAAAGCGTGGATGTGGAGTGCAAGCTGGCTCAGGGGCGCGATGGCAAGGGAGCGCTGCCCAAGGAGTTCTGGCCGACCTACAGTGCATTCGCCAACACCCGTGGTGGCGACATCTTCCTGGGGGTGCGGGAGAGATCCAGTGGCCATTTCGAACTAGCCGGCGTGGCTGACCCCCAGAAGGTTATCGATGAGCTCTGGACCGGGCTCAACAACCCTCAGAAGGTCAGCGTCAACCTGCTTAGTGACCTCTGGGTCCGCCTCATCGAGATTGAGGATAAGACCGTCGTGCATATCCATGTGCCGGCGGCGACTCGCAAGCAGCGGCCTGTCTATCTCCGCGGCAACCCTCTGAGCGGTACCTATCGCCGCTTCAACAGCACCGACCATCTGCTGGGTGAAGAGCAGGTGCGGCGCATGTTGGCCGAGCAGGTCGAGGACAGCCGTGACAGTGAGATCCTGCGGGGCTTTGGCCTGGATGACCTGGATATCGAGAGCTTCAATCAGTATCGCCAGCTCTACGCCAATCGGCAGCCTGACCATCCGTGGAACCAACTGGATGCCCAGGCGTTTCTTTACCAGATCGGTGGCTGGCGCAAGGACCGGGAAGCTGGGGGCTCTGGGCTGACACGCGCCGGGCTTCTGATGTTTGGCCAGCAGGTCGCCATAATCGAAGCTTTTCCCAATTACATGCTCGACTACCAGGAGCGCCCCGAGCCAAAAGCGGAGTTACGCTGGGTCGACCGATTCACTCTGGATGGCAGCTGGTCGGGGAACGTGTTCGACTTCTATCGCCGTGTGATTCGCAAGCTGACTGCCGATCTCAAGGTGCCCTTCGCTCTGGAGGGCGACCAGCGCCAGGATGACACTCTGGTCCACAAGGCGTTGCGTGAGGCCCTGGTCAACACCCTGGTGCACGCGGACTATAGTGGGCGGGCCTCGATACTGGTGGTCAAGAGACCGGACATGTTCGGGTTCCGCAACCCTGGCCTGATGCGGGTGCCGGTGGATCAAGCCATGGCCGGGGGGTACAGCGATTGTCGTAATCGATTGTTGCAAAACATGTTTCGTTATATCGGCCTGGGCGAGAATGCAGGTTCCGGGCTGCCCAAGATTTTCCAGGGTTGGTCGAGTCAGCACTGGCGAAAGCCGGTGCTGCGCGAAACCCAGGCGCCCTCCGATCAGACCCTGCTGGAATTGCACATGCTCAGCCTGGTGCCGGAGTCGGTATTGGCCGAGCTGCACGCCTCATTGGGAGAGGATGTCTTCGCTAGCCTGTCGGACAAGGAGCGCCTTGTCCTTGTGACGGCCTCCATCGAGAGGACGGTGGACCATGGGCGCATGATGTCCATCCTGGATATTCATCCTAGAGACCTTAGTCAGCTGCTTGCTGGGCTGGTGGAGAAGCGTCTGATGCTGCGCGGCGGAGCTGGTCGTGGAACGGTGTACTTCCTGCCTGATGCGTACCTGGAGGATATCTTCACTGAACTTGAGATGGCGGAAGAGACGGCTGGCTCCAGCTCGGCACCTTTGAACATGAGCTCCGGACCTTTGCTATCCAACTCCGGACCTTTGGAGACGGGCTCCGGACCTTTGGGCATTAGCTCCGGACCTTGGGAGGACCTTGAGGCACTGGCAAGGCCTATCGCCGAGAGGGGTAAGGCACCGAGGGGCAAGGTTGAGGAGGTCATCCTGGCCCTCTGTTGCCGGCGTCCCTTGCGCTTGGATGAGCTGACTCGCTTGCTCAATCGCTCGGCGGAGTCCTTGCGCAAGCATTATCTGCAGCCCATGGTCAGGGCTCGGCGGCTCAAGCTGCTGTACCCAACCAAGCCCAACCACCCCCAGCAGGCCTATATCACGGAGGAGTCAGGCCATGATCAATGAGAACCAGCTGGAACAATAGCCCGACTCACCCCCGCGAGAGCGTGGTGCCCAGAAGGTGCTGGGCGCCGGGTACCAGCCACACCGGGTCGAGGCGGGTGTTGGCGGCCTCCACGCAGAGGAAGCGGCGGCCGGCATCGGCGGGGGTGTCCTCGGGCAGGGCGTCACCCGGCTGCCAGACCACCGCGGAGTCGCTGCCCTGGCGGGCGATACGCAGGCGGCGCTGCCCATCGTCCAGGGTGAGCTCGGCGTTGCTGTGGTAGATGCGGTCCACGGCGCCGCGTACCCCGAGCTCGCCCTGCTGTTCGCCCTCGGCGAAGCCGGCCAGCTTGTCCAGGTAGCGGGCGCCGACCAGCCCCTCGAGGCGGCAGGCTCGGGCGTCGGCCACCGCCAGGTAGCTGTGCAGGGCGCCGCTGATCTTCACCGGGGTCTCGCCCACGTGCTCGGTGATCAGCTCCACGTGCAGACGCCGGGCGTTGGCCTGGATCACCACCCGCGGCGCGAGCTGAGTGTGCAGTCGCTCCTCTGGTGAGAGATGCAGCTCCACCCCCTCCTCATGCTCATCCACGGCGTCCAGGCGCCAGCCGGCCAGGCGCGCCGGGCCGTGGAAGGGGCCGCTCCTGTCCTCGCTCTCGTCGGCATAGTGGTCGTCGGCGAACCAGGGCCAGCAGAGCGGGATGCCGCCGCGGATCGTGCCGGGCAGCGCCTGGGGGGTGGGCGTCACCCAGAGCCAGCCACCTGCCACCAACGCTTCTTCGCCCTCGCCCTCGCCCTCGCCCTCGCTCTCGCTTGGGCGTGAGGCGCTGACGCGCGTTCGCGTGTCTTCGGACGCGTTAGAGAGCGGCGACGGAAGAGAGCCCTCAGCGGTCGCGGCGTCGGACGACGGAAGAGAGCCCTCAGCGGTCGCGGCGTCGGGCGACGAAAGGGAACCCTCAGCGGTCGCGGCGTCGGGCGACGGAAGAAAGTGCAGGACCTGGCCTCCCTGCAGGGAGAGGGCGAGCTCGCCCCAGGCCTCGTTGGCCAGCCACACCTGGCGGCCTTGCCATTCGGCCCGGCGCTGGCCTCGGGTCTCGTCGAGCAGGGTTCTGAGCGAAGCGGGAATCATGAGGCCTCCTGAGCTGGCGGTGCTGCGGTCATGGCGTTGGCAGAGGCGGCATAGCCTAGCACGGCAGCTCCCCGAGCTCAGGCATCCTGCTGGCGGATCTGCTCGGCCTGGCTGGCCAGGTCGTCGGCCTCGAAGCCACCGAAGACGCTGGCGCCGGCCTCGGAGCCGCTGGCCAGGTGGCGCAGGCCGGTGAAGAGCTCGCGGCCCAGGCCCAGGTGATAGTGCTCCAGGTGCGGCTCGCCCAGCTCGCGCTGGGCCAGCTCATCGGCGGCGACCTTGACCTCGAGGGTGCCGGCGTTGGCGTCCAGGCGGATGATGTCGCCGTCGCGCAGCCGTGCCAGGGGGCCGCCATCCAGGGCCTCCGGGGTCATATGGATGGCCGCCGGCACCTTGCCGGAGGCGCCGGACATGCGCCCGTCGGTGACCAGTGCCACCCGGAAGCCGCGGTCCTGGAGCACGCCGAGGTAGGGGGTGAGCTTGTGCAGCTCCGGCATGCCGTTGGCCCTGGGCCCCTGGTAGCGCACCACCACCACCAGGTCGCGGTCCAGCTCGCCTGCCTCGAAGGCCGCCTTGAGCGCGTTCTGGTCCTCGAAGATCCGCGCCGGCGCCTCCACGACACGATGCTCTTCGGCTACCGCCGAGACCTTGATCACGCCGCGGCCCAGGTTGCCGTCCAGTACGGCAAGCCCGCCGGTGGGGGCGAAGGGATCCTGCACGCCGCGCAGCACGTCGGTGTCGAGGCTCTCGGTGGGCCCCTCCCGCCAGACGAGCCGGCCCTCCTCCAGGCAGGGCTCCCGGGTGTAGGCGGTGAGGTCGCTGCCGAACACCGTGGGAATATCGCCATGGATCAGGCCGGCGCCCAGCAGCTCGCGAATCAGCAGGCTCATGCCGCCGGCGGCATGGAAGTGGTTCACGTCGGCCTGGCCGTTGGGGTAGATGCGGGTCAGGCCGGGAGTCACCGCGGAGAGGGCGGTGAAGTCGTCCCAGGTGACGGTCAGCCCCGCCGCGGCGGCCATGGCTACCAGGTGGAGGGTGTGGTTGGTGGAGCCGCCGGAGGCGAGCAGACCCACCATGGCGTTGACGATGGCGCGCTCGTCGACCTGCCGATAGAAGGGGCGGTAGTCGCCGCCGGCCTCGGTATTGCGGATCGCCTGCTCGGCCGCATAGCGGGTCAGGGCCTCGCGCAGCGGGGTGCCCGGATTGACGAAGGAGGCGCCGGGCAGGTGCAGGCCCATGATCTCCATCATCAGCTGGTTGGAGTTGGCGGTGCCGTAGAAGGTGCAGGTGCCGGGGCTGTGGTAGGAAGCGGACTCGGCCTCGAGCAGCGCCTCGCGGCCCACCTTGCCCTCGGCATGGAGCTGGCGGATGCGCGCCTTTTCCCGGTTGGGCAGGCCGCTCTCCATGGGGCCGGCGGGCACGAAGAGCGCCGGCAGGTGGCCGAAGCGCGCCGCGCCGATAAAGAGCCCAGGCACGATCTTGTCGCAGACGCCCAGATAGAGGGCGGCATCGAACATGTTGTGGGAGAGCGCCACGGCGGTGGCCATGGCGATCACCTCCCGGGAGAAGAGCGACAGCTCCATGCCGGGCTGGCCCTGGGTGACGCCGTCGCACATGGCCGGCACGCCGCCGGCGAACTGCGCGGTGGAGCCCATGCTTCGGGCGGCGGCCTTGAGGATCGCCGGGTAGTCCTCCAGGGGCTGGTGAGCCGAGAGCATGTCGTTGTAGGCGGAGACGATGCCGAGGTTGGCCGAGTTCATCAGCTTCAGCGCCTGCTTCTCCTCGGCGCCGCAGGCGGCGAAGCCGTGGGCCAGGTTGCCGCAGGAGAGCTCGCCGCGATGCACCCCGCGCCGGTGCTGGGCCGCCATGCGCGCCTCGTAGAGGGCGCGGCGCTCGGCGGAGCGCTCGCGGATGCGGCGGGTGACGTCGGCAACGGTGGCATTGAGCGTGGGCATGGTGAGTCTCCAGCGTTTCGTGCGATGACGGCGCCGGGGCTAGAGCCCCAGCAGCTTGAGCAGCCAGCGGCGATAGGGCGGGTTGAGCAGCGAGACAGCGTTGCGTCGGGCCTGAATGAAGACGCTGCGCTCGTGGCTGAAGCGCCGAAAGCCCGCCTCGCCGTGATAGGCGCCCATGCCGCTTTCGCCCACGCCGCCGAAGGGCAGGGCGGGCACGGCGCTGTGCCAGAGGGTGTCGTTGAAGACCATGCCGCCGGAGCGGGTGGTCTCCAGCACCCGCCGGCGCCGCTCGGCATCGTCGGTGAAGGCGTAGAGGGCCAGGGGCCTGGGCCCGGCATTGACGTGGGCCAGGGCGGCGTCGAAGTCGCGCACGCCGACGATGGGTAGCCAGGGGCCGAAGATCTCCTCGCGCATGATGGCGAGCCCTTCGTTCGGGTCCACCACCAGCACGGGGGGCAGCTTGACGCCGCCATCGGGCAGCTCCCGGCGCTCGCCGAGCTCGATCACCCGGCAGCCGTGGTCCCGGGCCTCCTCCAGCATGGCGGTGAGGCGCGACTGCTGCCGCTCCCCCACCACGGCGCTGTAGTCGGCGCTGGTGCAGCCCTTCGGGTAGAAGTCTGCCACCGCGGCCTTTAGCGCCTCGACCAGCGCCGGCAGCCGTGCGCTCTCCACCAGCACGTGGTCCGGGGCGATGCAGGTCTGGCCGGCGTTGAGCCACTTGCCGAAGGCGATGCGCTCGGCGGCGCGGGTCAGGTCGGCGTCGTCGGCGACGATGGCCGGCGTCTTGCCGCCGAGCTCCAGGGTGACGGGGGTCAGGTTGGCGGCGGCGGCCCGTGCCACCTCGCGGCCGATGCGCCCGCCGCCGGTAAAGAGCAGGTGGTCGAAGGGAAGGGCGGCGAAGGCTTTCGCGACCCCCATGCCCCCCTCCACCACGCAGAGCTCCTCGGCGCTGAAGTAGCGTTCGGCCAGGCGTGCCATCAGGGCACTGGTGACCGGAGTGTGTTCGCTGGGCTTGATCAGCACCCGATTGCCGGCGGCCAGGGCGTCCACCGCCGGCAGCATGGCCAGGTTCCAGGGGTAGTTGAAGGGGGCGATGATGCCCACCACGCCAAGGGGCTGGCGATGGACCCGGGCGCGGCCGGGCTTGAGCCGCCAGGGCACGGCGGCGCGGCGCGGTCGCATCCAGCGGCGCAGGTGGCGCCGGGCGTGGCGGATCGCCTGCAGCACGGTGGCCACCTCGGCCAGCCGGCTCTCGGCCTCGGCCCGGTAGCCGAAGTCGGAGGCGATGGCCCGACTGATCTCGTCGCGGTGGCGGCGGGTCATGGTCGCCAGACGCGCGAGCCGGTCGCGACGTAGGGCCAGGTCGGGCCAGGGCTCGGCGGCGAAGGCGCGGCGCTGGGCATCGAAGCGGGCCTGAAGCGTCTGGACATGAGTCATGCAGCTCTCCCTGAGATGTACAAGGCTGGAAGCGGGTCTGGCACAATGACGCCGTTCCGCTATGGAATTATCAGCCCCCGGGAGCCGCCATGTCCAAGCTCATGCTGCAAGTGCTGCCTGCCATGGAGGCGGTGGCGGCCTCCGACTGGAACGCCCTGACGGGTGACGACTACCCCTTCCTGCGCCACGAGTTCCTGCACGCCCTGGAGGCCAGCGGCTCGGTGAGCCCCGCCACCGGCTGGGTGCCGCGCCACCTGACTCTCTGGCAGGGCGACCGCCTGGTGGGGACGATGCCCCACTATCACAAGCACCACTCCTTCGGGGAGTACGTCTTCGACTGGAGCTGGGCCGACGCCTGGGAGCGAGCCGGCGGGCGCTACTACCCCAAGGGGCTCACCGCGATCCCCTATACCCCCGTGCCCGGGCCGCGGCTGGCGCTGGCGGAGGGGGTCGACCCCCTGGAAGCCCGCCGGCTGCTGGCCACGGCCTGGGAGGGCGATGGCAAGCAGGGCCCGCTCTCCAGCTGGCACCTGCTGTTCGCCGAGGAAGCCGAGGTGGCCGACTGGCAGGCGGCACGCCCCGGGCTGCTGGCCCGCCACGGGGTGCAGTTCCAGTGGCGGGACGCCGGCTACGGCGACTTCGAGGGCTTTCTGGCCGCCATGACCGCCAAGCGGCGCAAGGCGATTCGCCGCGAGCGGCGCCTCGTCGCCGATCAGGGGCTGACCCTGCACCGCCTGGAGGGCGAGGCCATCGATGAAGAGGCTCTCGAGCACTTCTTTCGCTGCTACGAGATCACCTACCTGGAGCGCGGGCGCCACGGCTACCTGACGGCGGACTTCTTCCGCCGCCTGCGCGCCGCCATGCCGGAGAGCCTGCTGCTGGTGCAGGCGAGACTGGCGGGAAAGCCGGTGGCGGCGGCCCTCTGCCTGCAGGGCTCGCGCACCCTCTTCGGCCGCTACTGGGGCAGCGAGGTGATGGCCGACTGCCTGCACTTCGAGGCCTGCTACTACCAGGGCATCGAGCACTGTCTGGCCCGGGGGCTCACCGCCTTCGACCCCGGCACTCAGGGGGAGCACAAGCTGACCCGAGGCTTCGCGCCGTGCCTGCTCACCTCCCTGCATCATATTGCCGATCCTCGCCTGCGCGACGCCGTGGCCCGCTTCTGCGCCGAGGAGCGCCCCCAGGTGCGGGCCTACTGCACCGCCGCCGAGCAGGCGCTGCCCTTCAGGGCGTGAGCGGGCCCGGCGATGGTGGCATAATGCCTGCCATTCATTTTCTCGCGACGGACGCTGTTCATGCTCAAGTGGTTGGCCATCGTGCTGCTGGTCCTGCTCGCCCTGCTTCAGTATCGCCTGTGGCTCGGGGAGGGCGGCGTGCGCGACCTCGGTGAGGTGCGCGAGCGGGTTGCGGCCCTGGAGGCGGCCAACAAGCCCCTGCGCGACCGCAACGCCCGCCTGGCCGCCGAGGTGCTGGACCTCAAGACCGGCCTGGACGCCATCGAGGAGCGCAGCCGCAGCGACATCGGCATGGTGCGCGCCGACGAGCACTTCTTCTGGGTGCCCGGCGTGGCGGTGGAGGCGACCCCGGTGGTCAACCCCGCGCCGGCGATGGGCCTGGAGGCCAGCCGATGAGCGAGACGCTGTGGCTGGTAGTGCCGGCGGCGGGGCAGGGCCGGCGCATGGGCGCCGACCGCCCCAAGCAGTATCTGGAGCTCGACGGCCGCCCGGTGCTGGCCCACACTCTGGCGCGGCTCCACGCCGCCTTTCCCGGGGCGCGGCTCTGCCTCTGCCTGGACCCGGATGACGACCGTTTCGAACCGGCCTGGGTGCCCTTCGCAGAGTGGCGCCGGGTGACCGGCGGCGCCGAGCGGGCCGATTCGGTGGCCAACGCCCTGGCGGCCATCGCCGCCGAGGCCGGTGACGATGATCTGGTGCTGGTGCACGACGTGGCCCGTCCCTGCGTCACCGTGGCCGACCTGCAGCGCCTCCGCGCCGCCCTGACGGACGACCCGGTGGGGGGGCTGCTGGCCGCGCCGGTGGCCGATACCATGAAGCGCGACGACGGCGCCGAGCGGGTGGCGAGCACCGCACCCCGGGCCGGGCTCTGGCACGCCCTGACCCCCCAGGGGTTTCGCTTCGGCCTGCTGCGCCGGGCCCTGGCCGCCGCCCTGGAGGCCGGGGTAACGGTCACCGACGAGGCCTCGGCGGTGGAAGCCCTAGGCCTCGCCCCGCGGCTGGTCAGCGGGCGTCGCGACAACCTCAAGATTACCCATCCCGAGGACCTGGCCCTGGCCGGGCAGATCCTGGCCGCCCAGCGCTCTTGCGCTGCGGGCCGGGCGGTCTCCTCGGGCCAGCCCGAGAGTGCGCCCAGTGGCGCCACGGAGAGATGATGCGCATCGGCCACGGCTTTGACGTCCACCGCTTCGGCGACGGCGACCACCTGATGATCGGCGGCGTTGCCGTTCCCTTTCACCACGGCTTTATCGCCCACTCCGACGGCGACGTGCTGCTCCACGCCATCAGCGATGCCCTGCTGGGGGCCTGCGCCCTGGGCGATATCGGCCGCCACTTCCCCGACACCGACCCGGCCTGGAAGGGTGCCGACAGCCGCATGCTGCTGCGCCATGTGGTGGCCCTGGTGCGGGAGGCCGGCTACCGGGTCGGCAACCTGGATGCCACGGTGATCGCCCAGGCGCCGAAGATGGCGCCGCATATCGCGGCCATGGCGGCCACTATCGCCGAGGACCTGGGCGTCGACGTCGGCGCGGTCAACGTCAAGGCCACCACCAGCGAGCGGCTGGGCTTTACCGGCCGCGGCGAGGGCATCGCCGCCGAGGCGGTGGCCCTGCTGCTGCCGCTAGAGAACGCCCATGGGTGAGGCGGCGGCGGAGGGCATCCTCTGGCCCCCGGCCTGGCCGCGGGTGCTCGATGCCGAGTTCGGGGCGCCGCCGGCCGGCGACTACCGGGCCCGCCCCGAGGATTTCCAGGTGGCCGAGGTGCTCGATTTCGCCCCGGAGGGGGAGGGCGAGCACCTCTGGCTGCATATCGAGAAGCGCGACCTGACCACCGCCATGGCGGTTCGCGAGCTGGCGCGGCTCTGCGAGGTCTCGCCCCGTGACGTGGGCTACTCCGGCATGAAGGACCGCGTGGCGGTGACCCGCCAGTGGCTCTCGGTGCAGCTGCCCGGCCGGGAGGCGCCGGCGGGGCTCACCGAGGCCCTGGCCGAGCGGGGCGTGCGCGTGCTCTCCGAGGCGCGCCACCCCCGCAAGCTCAAGCGCGGGGTGCATCGCGCCAACCGCTTCCGGCTGCGCCTCTCCGGTGCGGCGCTGGAGGACCCCGCCCTGGAGGCGCGCTGGCAGCGTCTGGTGGCGCAGGGGGTGGCCAACTATTTCGGCCCCCAGCGCTTCGGCCCCGACGGTCGCAACCTGCTGCGCGCCCGCTCCCTGCTGGCCCGTGGCTGGCGCAAGCGCGACGACCGCGACGGCATGCTGCTCTCGGCGGCGCGCAGCTTCCTGTTCAACGAGGGGCTGGCCGAGCGGGTCCGCGACGGCAGCTGGAATCGGCTGCTGCCGGGGGAGGTGGCGATCCTCGACGGTACCGCCAGCCAGTTCACCCTGGAGGCGCCCGATGCCGAGCTCGAGGCCCGTGCCGCCCGTCTCGACCTGCACCCAAGCGGCGTGCTCTGGGGCGTCGGCCGCTCGGTAGCCGAAGGCGAGGCCCTGGCCCTGGAGGCGCGGCTGGCGGAGCGCTATCCGTCGCTCTGTGACGGACTGGAGCGGGCCGGGGTTCGCCTGGGGCGGCGCGCCCTGCGGCTGCGCCTCGGCGAGCCGCGCCTGACCCGGGGCGAGGGCGAACTGTGGCTCGCCTTCAGCCTGCCCCGGGGCGCCTTCGCCACCGCCGTGCTGCGCGAACTGATTGCCCATCCCACCCTGTAAGGAGCCTGCGATGCGTCGACTACTGCTCTCCAATGACGATGGCGTGCACGCCCCGGGCCTGCGAGCGCTCTATGACGCCCTGTCGCCCCACGCGCGGCTGCGCGTGGTAGCCCCGGACCGCGACAAGAGCGGCGCCAGCAACTCCCTGACCCTGAGCCGTCCGCTATCGCTCACCGACATGGACAACGGCTTCTACAGCGTCGACGGCACCCCGGCGGACTGCGTCTACCTGGGGGTCAACGGGGTCTGGGACGAGAAGCCAGACCTGGTGATTTCCGGCATCAACCATGGCGGCAACCTGGGCGACGACGTGCTTTACTCCGGCACCGTAGCCGCCGCCATGGAGGGGCGTAACCTGGGGATGCCGGCCATCGCCATGTCGCTGACGGGGTCGCGCCACTTCGATACTGCCGGCCGAGTGGCGGCCAGCCTGGTGGGCGCCGCCGACCAGCTGTCGCTGCCGCCGCGCAGCCTGCTCAACGTCAATGTGCCCGACCTGCCCTGGGACGAGATCCAGGGCTTTCGGGTCACCCGGCTTGGCTATCGAGGGCCGGCATCGCGCCCGCTGGAGGTGCGCGACCCCCGCGGGCGGGTGCGCTGGTGGATCGCCGCCGCCGGCGAAAATGCCGATGACGGTCCCGACACCGACTTCGCCGCGGTCGAGGCGGGCTATGTTTCCATCACCCCGCTGCAGACCGACCTGACCCGGCATGCGGCCATCGGCGACGTGCAGGGCTGGCTGGATGCTCTCACCTGAACAACTCACGGAGCTGGTGCGTGGGGTCGGCATGACCTCCCAGCGCACCCGGGACCGCATGGTGGCGAGGCTCGCCGAGCAGGGCATCCGCGATGCGCGTGTGCTGGCGACCCTGGCCAGCGAGCCGCGCCACCTCTTCCTGGACGAGGCGCTCGCCCACCGCGCCTATGAGGACACCGCCCTGCCCATCGGTCAAGGCCAGACGCTCTCCCAGCCGTGGATGGTGGCGCGGATGACCGAGCTGGTGCTTGCGGCCGAGCCGGGCCGCGTGCTGGAGATCGGTACCGGCTCGGGCTACCAGACCCTGATCCTGGCGAGGCTGGTGCCGGAACTCTGGAGCATCGAGCGAATCAATGCCTTGCACCGGCGTGCCGCCGAGCGGCTGCGCCTGCTCGGGGCCCAGCAGGTTCACCTGCGGCTGGCCGACGGCGGCCACGGCTGGCCGGAAGCGGCTCCCTTCGATGTCATCCTGCTCACCGCCTGTGCCGGTGAGCTTCCCGCCCCCCTGCTGGCCCAGCTGGCCGACGGCGGGGTGTTGATAACGCCGCTGGCGGATTCCCGGGGGCGCCAGTGGCTGACCCGGGTGCGCCGCCAGGGGGACCACTATGAACGGCAGCGGCTCGAGGCGGTGCGTTTCGTGCCGCTGCTGGAAGGCGTCATTCGTTGAAAGGAGCTTGCGCTTGAAGCGTTACCCAGGAATCTTTCTCAGGGGCGCCGGAATGGGCGCCGCCGATGCCGTGCCCGGCGTCTCGGGGGGGACCATCGCCTTCGTGACCGGCATCTACGAGGAGCTGATCCACACCATCAAGCAGTTCGGCCCCAGCGCCTTCGTGGCCTGGCGTCGCGGTGGCCTGCCGCTGCTGATCGCCCACCTCAACCTGGGCTTCGTGATTCCGCTGCTGGCCGGCATCGCCGCCAGCCTGATCACGGTGGCGCACCTGGTGGTGTGGCTGATGGAAGACTACCCGCTGCTGCTCAACGGCTTCTTCTTTGGCTTGGTGGCGGCCTCGGCGCTGGTGGTCAGCCGCCACCCGCTGGACTGGCGTTGGTGGCATATCGCCCCGCTGGCGGCGGGGCTGGTGATGGCGCACTTCCTGCCCGCCCTGATGCCACTGATCACCCTGCTCGGCAGCCAGGAGATCATGCTGGTGGTAGGTGGCGCCATCGCCATCAGTGCGCTGCTGCTGCCGGGGGTCTCGGGCAGTTTCCTGCTGCTCACCATGGGGCTCTATGGCACCGTGATGCAGGGGATCCGCAGTTTCGATCTGGGGCTCATCGCCATCTTCGGGCTGGGCTGCCTGATCGGCCTGTTCTTCTTCTCGCGGCTGCTCTCCTGGCTGCTGCACCGCTTCCATGCCGGCACCCTGCAGCTCCTGGTGGGCTTTATCGTGGGGTCGCTGCCGGTACTCTGGCCCTGGCGTGAGCTGGTACGCTATCAGCTCGGCCCCGAAGGGCAGATGATTCCGCTGGACTACCGCTATCTCACCCCGAGCGACTTCGCCATGCTGACCGGCGAGCCGTCCCAGCTGACGGGCGTGGTGGCACTGATGCTGGCCGGGGCGGCCCTGGTGCTGCTGCTGGATCGCACGAGCCGACCGGCCGCTGCGAGCACGCCCCGCGGGGCGAACAAGGAGGATGCTTCCGATGCGTAAGGCAATGATGATTTCTGCGCTGGCCCTGGCCGTGGCCGGCTGTGCCGCCCAGCAGGGCGAGGCGCCCCAGGTGCAGGTGCGCGACCTCTCTGCGAGCCGGGAGCAGTCTAGCGCTTCTCACTACACGGTAGAGGCGGGAGATACCCTCTATGGCATCGCCTGGCGCCACAACCTGGACTACCGCGATCTGGCACGCATCAACCGTATTGGCCCGCCCTACCAGATCTACCCCGGCCAGCGCCTGGTGCTGGATCCTGATGGTCCAGCGCCCTCTCGGGACGGAGCCACCACCGAGGTGGCCGCGAGCCGTGGCGTAGTGGCGACGCCCCTGGGTGGCGCCCGCTCCCCCGCCGAGGAGAGCGGCAGCATGGAGTGGCTGCTGCCGGACGGCTCCGTCGAGCAGGGACGCAGCTTTGCTGCCCAGCCTCTGGATGCGGCCGATGGCCCGAGCCAGGGCGCGCTGGAGAGCGCCGCGGAGGCGGCCGGCGGCACGGCCGCTCCGGGACCCATTCCTCGCCGCGACGCCGACGAGACGCCGGCGCGCGCGCCGGTCGTCGAGCCGGAGCCGGCCCGAGAGGTGGCGGCTGCCGAGCCGGCGCCCGCTCCCCAGCCGGAACCGGAATCGGAGCCGGAGCCCGCGCCGGCGGCCGCGCCGGAGCCGGAAGTCGGCACCGCGGTGGCGGGTGGCAGCCAGGCTCCGGACCGCTCCTCGCGCACCTATACACCGGTGGATGAGGTGAACTGGCGCTGGCCCGCCGACGGCGAGGTCGTGGGCCGCTTCGGCGAGGGCGGCAGCATCACCGCCGGGATTGATATCGCCGGGCAAAAGGGGCAACCTGTCAGAGCCGCCGGACCGGGTATCGTCGTCTACGCCGGCAGCGGGGTGCGGGGCTACGGTAACCTTATTCTGCTCAAGCACAACGACGAATACCTGAGCGCCTACGCGCACAATGACTCCCTGCGCGTCCGCGAGAATGACGTGGTCGAGGCCGGGGAGGTGATCGCCACCATGGGCGATAGCGATGCCGAAGACGTGCGGCTGCACTTCGAGGTGCGCCGGAATGGGCAGCCTCAGGACCCCCTGAACTACCTGCCGTCCCGCTGAGTGCTCGGTGGCCGGCGCACCGGCGGGGTGTCACACAATAATAATCATGAGCGCCGATGCTCTTCCCAGGGCGTCGGCGCCGGGACGCAACCACAGGGTAGCCATCGATGAGCATGCTTGAACGGGACCTTCAGGATGTGAATCTCGACACGCTCGAGGAGAAGGAAGACGAGAGTGTCGACGAGCTGGATGACGATCGCAGCGAGGCGGAGAGCAGCCGCGACGAAGAGGCCTTCGAGAAGGCGCTCAGTCGCGAGGATCGCTACAGCAATCACAGCCTTGACGCCACTCAGATCTACCTCAACGAGATCGGCTTCTCGCCGCTGCTGACCCCGGAAGAGGAGGTCTACTATGGCCGCCTCGCCCGCAAGGGGGATCCGGCCGGCCGCTCGAGGATGATCGAGTCCAACCTGCGTCTGGTGGTCAAGATCGCCAGGCGCTACCTCAACCGCGGCCTGTCGCTGCTCGACCTGATCGAAGAGGGCAACCTCGGCCTGATCCGCGCCGTGGAGAAGTTCGACCCCGAACGCGGCTTCCGCTTCTCTACCTACGCCACCTGGTGGATCCGCCAGACCATCGAGCGGGCCCTGATGAACCAGACCCGCACCATTCGTCTGCCCATCCACGTGGTCAAGGAGCTCAATATCTACCTGAGGGCGGCCCGGGAGCTGACCCAGAAGCTCGACCACGAGGCCACCGCCGATGAGATTGCCGACTACCTCGACAAGCCGGTGGAGACCGTCAAGAAGATGATGGGGCTCAACGAGCGGATCTCCTCGGTGGACTACCCGGTGGGAGGCGACAGCGACAAGCCGCTGATCGAGACCCTGGCCGACGACAACGAGGTCGGCCCCGAGTCCTCCCTGCTCGACGGGGATGTCAAGCAGCACGTCGACGACTGGCTCGCCGAGCTCACCGAGAAGCAGATGGAGGTGGTGGTACGCCGCTTCGGGCTGCGCGGCCACGAGGCGGCCACCCTGGAGCAGGTGGGCGAGGAGATCGGCCTGACCCGGGAGCGGGTGCGTCAGATCCAGGTGGAGGCGCTCAAGAAGCTGCGCCGGGTGCTCGACAAGCAGGGGCTCTCGCTGGATTCCATCTTCGAATGAACCGCGCTTGCCGATTTCCTGCATGCTGCCCTGTCAGCCTGTGGAGGAAATCGGCCCGTACACAGGAACTGCCACGCCCATGCCTCGCCCGACCCTGACTCGCCTGACGCTCCGTCCACTTGCTCTGCTGGTGGGGCTGGCCGTGGTCGGCCCCGCCCAGGCCACCGACCTCTGGACCGTGGCCCGGGATGCCCTGGAGAACGACGCCTCCCTGGCGGCGGCCCGTTCGGGCTTCTCCGCCGTGGAGGCGGGGCGCGACGTCCAGCGCGGCACCCTGCTGCCCCAGGTGAGCCTGGGGGGCAGCCTCAGCCATAGCCGCACCTACCAGAGCCAGTCCGGGGAGAGCCAGGCGGGCGGGGTGACGCAGCCGGGTAGCGGTGCCGGTGGCGACGATGACGTCAACAGCCTAGGCATCAATCTCGACGCCAGCCAGGCCCTCTATGATCCGGCGCGGCGCGCCCAGCTCACCCAGGCGGAGCGCCGGGTCGACCGCGAAGCGCTGTCGCTTGCAGTGGCCGAGCAGCAGCTGCTGCTGGAGGTGGCCGAGGCCTACTTCGAGATCCTGCGCGCCCACGATATCCTCTCGGCGCGCCGCTCCCAGGAGACCGCCATCGAGCGCCAGCTGGAGCAGGCTCGGGAGCGCTTCGAGGTGGGCCTGATCGCCATCACCGAGGTGCACGAGGCCCAGGCCTCCTTCGACCTGGCCCGCGCCCAGCGGATCGCCGCCGAGAGTGCCATGCAGGTGAGCTTCGAGGCCCTGGAGCGCCTCACCGGCCAGCGCTACCAGAGCATCGACGGCCTGGCCGAGGAGATTCCCATCGCCCCGCCGGAGCCCGTGGACCGCGGCGACTGGGTCGAGCTCGCCATGGCCAACAGCCCCATGCTGCAGATGGCCGAGGCCGGCATCGAGGTGGCCCGCAGCGAGCTGGAGGTCTCCCGGGCCGGCCAGCTGCCGCGCCTGGAGGCCTTCGCCGCCTACGACTACTCGGATAACGACCGTAGCGGCGTCTCGGGCTACAACTCCGGCAGCCAGCTGGGGCTGCGTGCCAGCATGCCACTCTATACCGGCGGCAGCACCCAGGCGCAGATTCGCCAGAGCGGCTTCGCCCTGGAGGTCTCCCAGTACGACTTCGAGGCCCAGCGGCGCGACACCGTCCAGCAGGTGCGCTCCCTGTTCACCCGGGTGACCAACGACGTGGAGACCGTGGAGGCCCGCGCCCAGGCCATCGTCTCCAACCGCAGCGCCCTGGAGGCGACCCGCTCGGGCTACGAGGTGGGCACCCGCAACATCGTCGACGTGCTCAACGCCGAGCGCAACCTGTTCAATGCCATCGCCGATCACGCCGAAGCGCGCTACGACTATGTGCTGGGCCTGCTGCGCCTGCAGCAGCAGGCAGGCCTGCTCGACGCCGCGTCGATCCAGGCGGTCAACGCCTGGCTCCAGGCGGAGAGCGCGGTCTCCCTGGAGCTGCCCGCCGTGGGTAACCAGGACCCGGTGATGAATATCGGGGCGCGCCCTCGGTCGCCTTCGTGATGTTGTCCTGATAAGCCTGTTTTTTACAGAGCTGCTTGCCAGAAACCACCAGTGATTTGGTGGTTTCTTTCATGAAAGAGCCGGCGTGGGCATGGATAATGCCATATCTGTCTCTGCCACTCTTCCAGGATCCGCCATGGCCCGGCCGCTGATCGCCGATATCGACCTCGACGCCCTGCGTCACAACTACCGTCTCGCCTGCTCTCTGGCGCCGGACAGCCGCGCCGTTGCGGTGCTCAAGGCCGACGGCTACGGCCACGGTGCCGTGGCCTGTGCACGCGCCCTGGAGGATCTTGCCCCGGCCTTTGCGGTGGCCTGCATCGAGGAGGCGGTGACCCTGCGCGAGGCGGGCATCGCCACGCCCATCGTGCTGCTGGAGGGGATCTTCGAGGCCAGCGAGCTCGAGCAGGTGGAGGCGCTGGGCCTGTGGATGGCGGTGCATAGCGACTGGCAGCTGGAGGCGCTGCTGGCGCGCCGACCGGCCCGGCCGATTCCGGTGTGGCTCAAGGTAGACTCCGGCATGCACCGCCTGGGCTTTCCCCCCGAGGCGGCGAAAGCGGCCTGGCGTCGCCTGGCGGCGGCGCCCGACCATGCCTGCGACCTGCAGCTGATGAGCCACTTCGCCACCGCGGATCTCACCGATACCGGCTACTTCACCCGACAGATGGAGCGCCTGCGGGAGCTGGCCGAGGGGCTCGAGGCGCCGCTCTGCCTGGCCAACTCGCCGGCGACCCTGGCGCGCCCCGAGGCCGCGGGCGCCTGGCACCGTCCGGGGGTGATGCTCTACGGCAGCGACCCGCTGGAGGCCGCCAGCGTGGAGAGCCAGCGCCTCGCGCCGGTGATGACCCTGCGCTCGGCGATCATCGCCGTGCGCGAGCTGCCCGCCGGCGAGCCGGTGGGCTATGGCGGGCGCTGGATCACCCCGCGGCCGTCGCGCATCGGCGTGGTGGCCTGTGGCTACGGCGACGGCTACGACCGCCACGCCGTGGACGGCACCCCGGTGCTGGTAGCGGGGCAGCGCGCGGCCGTGGCCGGCAAGGTCTCCATGGACATGATGACCGTGGATATCACCGACGTCCCCGAGGCCGACATCGGCAGCGAGGTGGTGCTCTGGGGGCGTGCCGCCAACGGCGAGCTGCTCGGGGTGGACGAGGTGGCCCGCCACTGCGACACCATCAGCTACACCCTGCTCACCGGGGTGCTGCCCCGGGTGCCGAGGCGGTATCATGGAGGCCACTGCTCCTAACGAACGTCACAGAGGGCTTCCACCTCCATGAGCCGGAAACGCTACCCCGATTCCTTTGTCCATCCCCGTTTCTGGCCCACCTGGTGTGCCATTGGCCTGATGCATCTCGCCGCCTGGCTGCCCTGGCGGCTCAAGCTCTGGATCGGCAAGGGAATTGGCCTTGCCGCCTGGCGCCTTGCCCGGCGCCGGCGGCATATCACCGAGACCAACCTGCGGCTCTGCTTTCCCGAGCTGGATGACGACCGGCAGGCGCGCCTGGTCAGGGAGACCTTTGTCGCCAACGGCATCGGCATCATGGAGACCGCCACCGGCTGGTGCCGCGACCCCGAGCATCTTCGCCATCGCGTCACCTACAAGGGCGAGCACCATCTGGCCGCCGCCCAGGCGGAAGGGAAAGGAGTGCTGGTGGTGGGGATCCACTTCTCGACCCTGGATCTGGGAGGCGCCCTGCACTCGCTCTTCTTTCCGGCCGACGTGGTCTATCGGCCCCACGACAATCCGCTCTTCGAGCGTTTCATGACCCGGGCGCGCAACCGCATCTTTGGGCGTGCCATCGACCGTCATGACCTGCGCGGCGTGGTGCGTCGCATCAAGGCGGGCCATATCGTCTGGTACTCTCCGGACCAGGATTTCGGCCGCGACGTCAGCGTTTTCGCCCCCTTCTTCGGCGTGGAGGCGGCCAGCATCAAGCTGACTGCCAAGATCGCGCGCATGACCGGGGCGCCTGTGGTGCCGCTGATGTTCCACCGCAACCCCGACAACCGCACCTACACCATCGAGTGCCATCCGCGTCTGGAGCCCTTTCCCACCGGCGACGATGTGGCCGACGCCGCCCGGGTCAACGCCTTTATCGAAACGGCAATCCGCAAGCACCCCGAGCAGTATCTCTGGCTGCACCGCCGCTTCAAGACCCGCCCCGAAGGCGCGGAAAGCCTGTATTGAAGCGCTGGGCGTGTCGCTGCGAGGCAACGTATTTTTCTTTATGGTTTCCGTTCGCTACCAAGCGTAACTTGTTATTCTGTCGTCCAGCGGCAAGGCTGTAAGGGGAGCGTGGGGCGCAGGCTGGCCCCACTGGATCACCGGATATCCCCGGAAAAGGAGGTTTCCATGCTTGGCAACGCCATGCTGTTCCTGATCATCGCCATTATCGCCGGCGTTCTCGGCTTCACCGGCATCGCCGGGGTGGCTACCTCGATCGCCCAGATCCTCTTCGTGCTGTTCCTGATCCTCTTCGTAGTGTCGCTGCTCTTCGGACGACGCTGATGCCATAAGAAAACCCCACAACCGAGAAGGTGTGTGGGGTTTTCTCTTGCCGCTTAAAGCTTAAAGCTGAGAGCTTAGAGCTCCGGCGAAGCCGGTCAGGCGTCGATGCGCTTGTACTTCATGCGATGCGGGGTGTCATCGCCCACGCGCTTCCTGTGGTCCGCCTCGTACTCGGCGTAGTTGCCCTCGAAGAACTCCACGTGGGAGTCCCCCTCGAAGGCCAGGATGTGAGTCGCGATGCGGTCGAGGAACCAGCGGTCGTGGGAGATCACCATGGCACAGCCGGGGAAGGCCAGCAGGGCTTCCTCCAGGGCGCGCAGGGTCTCGATATCCAGGTCGTTGGAGGGCTCATCGAGGAGCAGCACGTTGGCGCCCTGCTTCAGGGTCTGGGCCAGCTGCAGGCGGCCGCGCTCACCGCCGGAGAGCTCGTTGAGGCGCTTCTGCTGGTCGTTGCCCTTGAAGTTGAAGCGACCCACGTAGGCTCGCGAGGAGACCTCGTAGCCGTTGATGTTGAGCATGTCCTGGCCGTCGGAGACCGCCTCCCACACCGTCTGCTTGTCGTCGAGGCCGTCGCGCAGCTGCTCCACGTAGGCGACATCGACGGTATCGCCGATCACCACCTCGCCGGCGTCGGGCTGCTCCTTGCCGGTGATCAGCTTGAACAGGGTCGACTTGCCCGCGCCGTTGCCGCCGACGATACCGATGATGGCACCCTTGGGCACGGTGAAGGAGAGGTCCTCGTAGAGCAGCTTGTCATCGAAGGCCTTGGAAACACCGTGGAACTCGATGACCTTGTCGCCCAGGCGCGGACCGGGCGGAATGTAGATCTCGTTGGTCTCGTTGCGCTTCTGGAAGTCGCCGGACTGCATCTCCTCGAAGCGGTTGAGGCGCGCCTTGCTCTTGGCCTGGCGGCCCTTGGCGTTGGAGCGCACCCACTCCAGCTCCTGCTTGATGGCCTTGTTCTTCGAGGCCTCCTGCTTGGCCTCCCGGGCCAGGCGCTGCTCCTTGGCCTCGAGCCAGCCGGAGTAGTTGCCCTCGAAGGGAATGCCCTGGCCGCGGTCGAGCTCGAGGATCCAGCCGGCCACGTTGTCGAGGAAGTAGCGGTCGTGGGTGATCGCCACCACGGTGCCGTTGTAGTCGTGCAGGAAGCGCTCCAGCCAGGCCACCGACTCGGCGTCCAGGTGGTTGGTGGGCTCGTCGAGCAGCAGCATGTCGGGGCTGGAGAGCAGCAGGCGGCAGAGCGCCACCCGGCGCCGTTCGCCGCCGGAGAGGTGACCCACGCGGGCCTCCCAGGGCGGCAGGCGCAGGGCCTCGGCGGCCACCTCGAGCTTGCGCTCCAGGTTATGGGCGTCGGCGGCCTCGATGATGTTCTCCAGGCGCGCCTGCTCGGTGGCCAGGGCGTCGAAGTCGGCGTCCGGCTCGGCGTAGGCGGCATAGACGGCGTCGAGCTTCTCCTGGGCCTCCTTGATGGCGCCCAGCGCTTCCTCGACGGTCTCGCGGACGTTCTTGTCGTCGTCGAGCTCCGGCTCCTGAGGCAGGTAGCCGACGTTGATGCCCGGCATGGGGCGCGCCTCGCCCTCGAACTCGGTGTCGACCCCGGCCATGATGCGCAGCAGGGTCGACTTGCCCGAGCCGTTGAGGCCCAGCACGCCGATCTTGGCACCCGGGAAGAAGGAGAGGGAGATATCCTTGAGGATCTGCTTCTTGGGGGGCACGATCTTGCCCACCCGGTTCATGGTGAAGACGTATTGCGCCATGGGAACCCGTCGGTTGGAGGATGTTCAGTGGCCACGATGATAGTGGCCACTGCAGGCAAAGGCCAGCCGGGGCCCTACTCCTCCTCGTCGATGGCCCAGTCATCCTCGATGGCGCGGCGCAGCCGGCGCTCCTCGAGCAGCGCTTCGACGCGGCGTCGAGCGCGCAGGGTATCGGCACGGTTGGTGCGGGGACGAGAGTACTCCTCGTCATTCACCGCTTCGGAAAAGTCTGCCTCGTCATCGAGGCTCGGTTCGAGAAGGTGTTCACGGCCCATGCGACGTCCTCCCATGGCCAGAGTCGACTGCCGTCGACGCATCACGCAATCGCTTCTCGTCCGCTGTGACCACCGGGGGCGGAACCCGAAGCGCCCAGGCAGCAACGAGGCTGCCTGGGCGCTATATATCGTTACCGGCGCGGAAGCACAAGCCCCCGGCGAGACTTTTTCTCACCGCTCGGCTATGGTCGCCTCACTCCAGACCGTACTCGGTCTTGAGGCGCTCGAGCTCCAGCTGGGCCTCCACCCGCTCGGTGACATCCTTCTGCACCCCGATGTAGTAGGTGAGGTTATCGTCGTCGTCATGCACCGGCGTGATGGAGAGCTCGTTCCAGAACAGGGTGCCGTCCTTGCGGTAGTTGCGCAGCACGGTGCGGCAGGGGCGCCCCTCGGCGATGGCCTGGCGGATGGTGGCCAGCCCCTCCTGATCGCGGTCCTCGTTCTGCAGGAAACGACAATCCTGATAGAGGATCTCGTCGGCGCTGTAGCCGGTCAGACGCTCGAAGCCCTTGTTCACGTAGATCAGGATATTCTCGTCGCCTTCCTGCTCGGCGACCACGATGCCGTCCTCCGAGGCATCGACGATGCGCTCGAGCAGGTCCGGGCTGATCAGGGGAGATCGTTTCATTCTGGGCGTTCCTGTCGCGGATCCAGTCCTGGTCGCCCTGTCGGGCGACATGGGTGCTGCTTGGTTCATTACATCATGGCCAGGCGGCCAGCGGATTTCAACGCGGCGATCCGCCTATTCCACCTCGGGCAGGCGGCTGGCGCTGGCCGCCGCGGTCAGCGCCATCAGCGCCAGCGCTACCATCAGCGCCGCGCTGCCGAGCCACTGGGCGAGGGCACCTACGGCGCCACCCACCGCCAGCATCAGCACCCCGGTAATGGTGTTGGAGAGCGCCACATAGAGGGCGCGCCTGTCGCTGCCGGCCATGTCGACGATATAGGTCTTGCGGCCCAGGCGCACGCCGGAGTGGATGATCACCAGCAGCGCATAGACGACCGCATAGGGCCACACGGTCTGGCTCCAGGCCCCGGGCAGCCAGGCGATGGCGGCGGCCAGCAGGCAGCAGGCCGCCGCCCCGAGGCCCGCATCGCGCATCACCCGGCGGCTGGAGACGTCGGCGCGCTTGCCCCACACCGGGCTCGCCACCATGCCGGCAAGCCCGGAGACCACGATCAGCACCCCGAGGCCGCCAAGCTCGGTGCCGCTCTGCTGCTGGCCGAGCAGCGCCACATAGGGCAGCGCCAGGGCGCTGGCCAGCAGCAGGGCCCGGGAGAGGTTGAAGTGCAGGAAGCCGCGATCCTCGCGCAGCAGGCGCAGGCCCAGCTTGATGCTGTCCCAGGCGTTCTCGCCGCCCTCCACGGCGCCGGGGGTCTCCGCAATGCGCGCCGCGCAGAGGGCGTTGAGGGCCCAGCCCAGGGCGGCGATGCCCAGCAGCACCGCCAGGGCCAGCTCCCCCGGACGGTCGCCGAAGAGCATCAGCACGGCACCGGCGGCCAGGGTCACGGCGCCGGCCACGCTGCCGCTCCAGCCCATCAGGGTGCCGCGGCGCTGCTTGCTGATGGTCTTGCCGAGCACGTCCTTGGTGGCCACCGAGGAGAGGCCCCGGGCGAGCGACAGCGCCACCAGCACCAGGAGCACCAGGCCGCCGCCGACGCCGCCCGAGCCGAACAGCGCCAGCAGGGCGAGCAGGGCCGCGGCCGCCGCCTGGAGCAGCCCGCCCGCCACCCAGACCCACTTGCGCTCGGGCCTCAAGCGAATGAAGCCCGCCACGAAGAGCTGGGGGAGCAGGGCGCCGGCCTCGCGGATCGGTACCAGCAGGCCCACCATCCAGAGCGGGGCGCCGATCACCCCCATCAGCCAGGGCAGCACCAGCCGAGCGCTGGAGAGCTCGTCGGCCAGCTTGTTGCCCAGCGACGCCACCAGATGGAGGAAGAAGTTGCGCGGCTGCTCGTCGCAGGCCTCGTCCGGAATGTCCTTGCACATCCGGCTGTCCTCGTCGCCGGTCAGCCACTCGTAGAGGCGGGACTGGCTGATCTCGGGTGCGGCCATGGGGGTTCCTCGCTGGTAGCTGGTAGAATGTTTCGCTCATATTGTCGCGACAGGGAGGCCGCCGTGTCACTCATCTGTCGGCGGGAGACTCATTCATGCGTTTGACCCCTGAGCAGGTCGCTATCATTCATGAGACGGTTGCCGAGATGCTGGGTCAGGAGGCGCGCGTTTACCTGTTCGGCTCTCGGGTCGATGATCGTTGCCGCGGCGGCGATATCGATCTCTACATCGAGCTGCCGGTCCTGGCCGAGCGCCGCTCGCGGCTGCAGGTGCAGCTGCAGCGCCGGCTCTGGGAGCGCCTGGGCCCCAGGCGTATCGATCTGCTGATTCGTGCGCGTGATGAGGCGCTGCGGCCGATACATCGCGATGCCTTGGAGCAGGGAGTGAGACTTTGACCACGACGGCCAATGCCATTCTGGAGGAGCAGCTTCAGGTGGCGGAACGCATGCTGCATCATCTGCACCGCTCCTGGGAGGCGGTTCAGCCAGATCTCCCCATGCAGGCGGATGGGGTGCGCCGGCTGGATGATGACGCCATCGACAGGCTGGACCTCTTCCTGAGCCGCTTCGGCAAGCTGCAGGACTTCATGGCCGGCAAGCTGTTCCGGGCGCTGGCGCGGGCCAGCCTGGAAGATACCGGCGGCGATATCTCTCTGCTGGATACCCTGAACCGCATGGAGAAGTTCGGTGTGCTGCTCGCCGTCGATGACTGGCTTGAAGTGTGCCAGCTGCGCAACGCCTTTGCCCATGAGTATCTGACGGATGGCGCCGCCATCGCCGAGAACATCAATGCGGCGGCGCGCCTCTATCCTCTATTGCCGGACACCCTTGAACGCTGCCGCGACTTCCAGGCGCGGCACATTCTGAGGGTGTCCGGAAACGCTGACCCGTGACCCGTGACGGTCAGGCGATGCTCTACGGCCTCGGCGCCGTGGCGCTCTGGTCCACCGTGGCCACCGCCTTCAAGGTGGCCCTGGGCTACATGTCGCCGCTCGAGCTGATGTGGCTCGCTTCCCTGGTCTCCTGGGCGCTGATCGGTGCCCTGGTCATGCGCCAGGGGCTCGCCGGCCAGGCGCTGCGCCACGGCTGGCGCACCGCGGCCTGGGCGGGGCTGATGAACCCAGTGGCCTACTACCTGGTGCTGTTCGGCGCCTATGACCGCCTGCCGGGGCAGGAGGCCATGGCGCTCAACTACACCTGGGCGCTGGCCATGGCTTTCCTGGCGGTGCCGCTGCTCGGCCAGCGGCTGACCCGCATCGACGTGCTGGCCGGCCTGATCGCCTACGGCGGCGTCTGGGTGATCGCCACCCGGGGGGCGGTGTTCGACGTGGCCTTCGCCGACCCCCTGGGGGTCGCCATGGCGCTCGCCTCGACCCTGATCTGGGCGCTCTACTGGCTGCTCAACGCCCGGGACCATCGCCCGCCGCTGGTGGCCCAGTGGCAGAACTTCAGCGTCGGGGTGCCGGTGCTCACGGCGCTGCTGCTGGCCGGGCCAGGCCTGCAGTGGCACGGCTGGCCGGGGCTCTCTGCAGGCGTCTACGTGGGGCTCTTCGAGATGGGCATCGCCTTCGTGCTCTGGCAGCTCGCCGTGCACCGGGTATCGCGCACGGCGAAGGTCTCCAACCTGATCTTCCTCTCGCCGCCGGTATCGCTGCTGCTGCTCTTCCTGGTGGTGGGGGAGCCGATCCTTCCCTCGACCCTGATCGGCCTGGTCCTGATCCTCGGCGGCCTGGCCCTGCAGCAGTGGCAGAAGGCGCCGGCCCCGGTCAGCCAGCCCTGAACGACGCCGCGCCCGGCGTCACTCCTGGGCGGCCAGCCTCAGGTTGCTCTCTTCCAGCAGGGCGGCGAGCTCGGGCCAGACGTTCTCGAGGATGAGCGGCTGGGCCTCGGCGGTGGGGTGGATGCCGTCGCGCTGCATCAGATGCTCCTCGAGGGCCACGCCCTCCAGCAGGAAGGGCACCAGGGGCAGGTCGTACTCGTCGGCCAGGCGGTGGTAGACCCCGGTAAAGGCGTCGCGATAGGCCTGGCCGTAGTTGGGCGGGATGTCGATGCCCAGCAGCAGCACCCGGGCCGCGGCCTCCTGGCTCGCCTCGATCATGCGCCGCATGTTGGCTTCGAATTGGCTCGGGGGCAGGCCGCGCAGGCCGTCGTTGCCGCCCAGCTCGAGCAGAACGATGTCCGGGGCGTGCTGTCCGAGAAGCTCGGGCAGCCGGCTTGCCCCGCCGCCGGAGGTCTCGCCGCTGATGCTGGCGTTGACCACCCGCGCCTTTTCGTCGAGGCGCGCTTCCAGCAGACTGACCCAGCCCTCGTCGGCCTCGATGCCGTAGGCCGCGCTCAGGCTGTCGCCCATCACCAGCAGGGTGGGGCGCTCCTCGGCCTGGACGGCCGTCGCCGTCGCCGTCAGCGCCAGGAACAGGAGCAGCAGCAGGGCGGTGAATCGACGCAACGCACTCTCAGGGAATCCCTTCAACATGAACGATACCTCTCGCATGGACATGACGCCGATTCTACACGCCGAGCACCTGACCAAGCAGGTAAGGAGCGGCGACCGGCAGCTCACCATTCTGAGTGACCTGGCCCTCTCGGTGTTCCCCGGCGAGACGGTGGCGATCCTCGGTCAGAGCGGCGCGGGCAAGTCGACCCTGCTGGGGCTGCTGGCGGGGCTCGACCTGCCGAGCAGCGGGGCTCTCGAGATGTTCGGCCAGTCCCTGGCGGCCCTGGACGAGGATGGCCGGGCCCGCCTGCGCGCCGGCCGGGTAGGCTTCGTGTTTCAGAACTTTCAGCTGCTGCCGACCCTGACGGCGCTGGAGAACGTGATGCTGCCCCTGGAGCTCTCGCCCCAGGCCGGCACCGAGGCCAGGGCCCGGGAGTGGCTCGAGCGGGTGGGGCTGGGCGAGCGCCTGGACCACCTGCCCAAGCAGCTCTCCGGCGGCGAGCAGCAGCGGGTCGCCCTGGCCCGGGCCTTCGTCACCGGCGCCGAGCTGGTGTTCGCCGACGAGCCCACCGGCAACCTCGACCCGGATACCGGCGAGCGCATCATCGAGGCCCTCTTTACGCTCAACCGCGAGGCCGGCACCACCCTGGTGCTGGTCACCCACGACCACGCCCTGGCGCGGCGCTGCGACCGCTGCCTGCGCCTGGACCACGGTCGCCTGGAGGCGCTCGAGCTCGACGAGGTGAGCGCATGAGCCTGACCGCCCTGCGCCTGGCGCGCTTCTCGGCCCGGGGGCTCACTCGCGACCTGCGTGCCCCCGACGTGCGGGCCCTCTTCGTGGCGCTCGCCCTGGCGGTGGCCGCCTCCACCATGATCGGCTTCTTCCTCGACCGCCTGGACCGCGGCCTGACCCGCCAGGCGAGTCAGATCCTGGGTGGTGACCTGGTGCTGGAGCAGGGTCGCCCCTTCGAGGCGGAGCTTCGCCAGACCCTGGAGGAGGCCGGCCTGGTGCTCAGCGACCAGGTGGGCATGGTCTCCATGGTCAGCCTGGAGGATGCCTTCCAGCCGGCCAGCCTCAAGGCGGTGGATCGCCGCTATCCGCTCTACGGCAGCGTCACGGTCGACCTGGGCGACGGGCCCGAGGTGCTGGCGCGGGGGCCGGCCCCGGGGGAGGCCTGGCTGGCGCCGCGCCTGGCGGTGCTGCTCGACGCCGAGCTCGGCGATCGGGTGCGCGTCGGGGAGCTCGAGCTGAGCGTGGCGGGGCTGATCGAGCGTGAACCCGATCAGTCCGGCGGCTTTGCCAACTTCAACCCGCGCCTGATGCTGCATATCGACGACCTGGCGGCGACCCAGCTGGTACAGCCGGGCTCCCGGGTCTCCCATGAGTTGCTCGCCGCCGGGCCGCCGGACATCATCGACGGCCTCTCCCCGCTGCTCGCCGAGCTGCGCCGTGACGGCGTGGAGGTGCGCGACGTGCGCCGGGATCGCCCCCAGCTCGGCAACGCCCTGGAGCGCGCCGAACGCTACCTGAGCCTGGCCGGGCTCGCCGCCGTGCTGCTGGCCGGGGTGGCGGTGGCCATGGCCACCCGGCGCTACGTGGACCGCCACCTGGACACGGCGGCGCTGATGCGCTGCTTCGGCGCCACCCAGCGCGAGCTGATCCGCGTCTTCAGCCTGCAGCTCCTGTGGCTGGCGCTGGCCGCCTCGGCGGTGGGGGCGCTGCTGGGGCTCGCCGGCCAGGCGGCGCTCTTGGCCCTGCTCACCGCCATCCTGCCCATGGAGCTGCCCCCGCCCGGCGTGATGCCGCTGTGGCTCGGCGCGCTCACTGCCCTGGCGGTGCTGGCGGGCTTCGCCGGCCCGACCCTGCTGCGCCTGAAGAAGGTGAGCGCCCTCAAGGTGCTGCGCCGGGAGCTCGACCCCCTGCCGGCCTCGGCCTGGGCGGTGGTAGCAGTGGCCAGCGCCGTCTTCGGTGCCCTGCTGTGGCTCTACTCCGGGGATCTCGGCCTCTCGGTCGGGCTGCTGCTCGGCGGGCTCATCATGCTGGTGGTGCTCTGGGGGCTCGGCTCCCTGCTGCTCGGCGGCGTGCTGCGTCTGGCCTCCCGGCTGCCCCGTCGTGGCGGCGACGACCTCACCCAGGCGCTGCGCCTGGGCGGGGCCCAGCTGGCCCGGCGGCGCACCGCGAGCCTCGGCCAGCTGCTGGCCTTCTCGGTCACCTTCTTCGCCATGGCGATGATCGCCCTGGTGCGCGGCGACCTGCTGACCACCTGGGAGGCCCAGCTGCCGGAGGACACCCCCAACTACTTCGCCATCAATATCCAGCCCCACGAGCGCGAGGGTTTCGAGGCGGCCCTGGGCGACGCCGCGGACGCCCGCAGCGCCCTCTACCCCATGGTGCGCGGGCGCATCACCGCCATCAACGACATGGCCCCCCGGGACGCCGTGCCCTCGGACGCCCGGGGCGACAACACCCTGCGCCGGGAGCTTAACCTCACCTGGCGGGAGACCCTGCCCGAGGGCAACCGCCTGGTGGCGGGGCAGTGGTTCGATGACCTGGAGGGCGCCGAGCCCGGCGGCTGGCTGGGCGAGGTGGCCGCGGAGCCTGCCCAGGCGCGGGTGCCGATCTCGGTGGAGGATGGGCTGGTGGAACGCTTCGGCCTGGCGCTGGGCGATACCCTGACCTTCACCATCGGCGGCCAGGAAATCGTCGGCGAGATCGCGAGCCTGCGCGACCTGGACTGGGACAGCTTCCGGCCCAACTTCTTCGTGATCTTCCCCCCCGGGGTTCTGGAGGGCTTCGGTCACAGCTACATCACCGCCTTCCACCTGGATGCCGAGGAGCGCGAGGTGCAGCGGGGCCTGGTCCGGGACTTCCCCGGGGTGACCCTGCTCAACGTCGACGCCATCCTCGCCCAGGTGCGCGACCTGCTGACCCAGGTGACCCGCGCCGTGGAGCTGGTGCTCGGCTTCGTGCTGCTGGCCGGCGTCAGCGTGCTCTATGCGGCGCTGACCGCCAGCCGGCCGGTGCGCGCCCACGAGAGCGGCCTGCTGCGGGTCTTCGGCGCCGGCAACCGCATGCTCTCCCGGGTGCAGGGGGCGGAGTTCGCTATCCTGGGGTTTGCCAGCGGCCTGATGGGGGCGCTGCTGGCTGAGCTTGCCACCGCGGCCCTCTACCTGGCCTGGCTCGACCTGACGCCGCGCCTGCACGGCTGGCTCTGGCTGGCGCTGCCCCTGGGCGGGGCGCTCTTGGTCGGCGTCATCGGCCACCTGCTCTCCCGCGGCCTGCGCCGCCAGGCCCCGGCGGCGAGCCTGGGCCTGCTGGGCGAGACCTGAGAGCCTGGGGCGAGGAGGCGACCATGCAGAAGGAGACCCTGCGCTACCGGCTGCTGGAGGCACAGCTCGACCTGGCGCGCCGTCAGGAGCGCGCAGTGATCCTGCTGCTCACCGGCCATGCCGCCACCCACAAAGGAGCGGTGGTCAACCGGCTCAACCACTGGCTGGAGAACCGCCACACCGAGGTGCACGCCCTAGGGCCCAGCAGCGAGGAGCAGTCGCGTCCCTACTGGTGGCGCTACTGGCGCCGGGTGCCCGAGCGCGGCCGCGTCGGCATCTTCATCCACGGCTGGTACGGCGATGCGCTCTTCGCCCGGGCCGAGCGGCGGCTCTCGCCCGGTGCCTTCCAGGACCGCCTGGCGGAGATCCGCGCCTTCGAGGCGGCGCTGGCCGCCGAGGGGGTGGTGCTGCTCAAGCTGTGGAGCGACATCGGCCGTCGCGAGCAGCGCCGCCACCTGGTCGAGCTGCAACAGGACCCGGCCACCGCCTGGCAGGCGGGGGTCAGCGAGTGGCAGCGCCACGGCCAGCATGCGGCCATCGAGGCCCTGGGGAGGCGCCTGCGCGACGACACCGAGGCCCCGCATGCCCCCTGGCAGCGGCTGCCCTTTCGCGAGCCCGGGGAGCAGCTCTTCCGGGTCGGCCGGGCCCTGCTGAACACCCTGGAGAGCTCGGCGGCTCCGCCCGAGACAGCCCTTGGTGACCTGCCGGAGGAGGCCGCCGGGGTGCCCTCCCTGGGCCGGGGGGAGGCGCCGGCGCCGCTCAAGAAGGCGGCCTACCGCGACCGGCTGGCCCGGGAGCAGGCGCGCCTGGCCCTCAACGCCCGGGAGGCGGCCCGGCGGCGCATTCCGGTGGTGGTCGTCTTCGAGGGGCACGACGCGGCGGGGAAGGGCGGCAGCATTCACCGGGTCACCGCGGCCCTGGATGCCCGCCAGTACCGGGTGCACCGGATCGCCGCCCCCAGCGACGAGGAGCGCCTGCGTCCCTGGGCCTGGCGCTTCTGGCGCCGGCTGCCGGCGGACGGGCGCGTCGCCCTCTTCGACCGCTCCTGGTACGGGCGCGTGCTGGTGGAGCGAGTGGAAGGGCTGGCCCGGGAGGCCCAGTGGCAGCGCGCCTTCGGCGAGATTACGCAGTTTGAACAGCAGCTGCTGGCGCATGGCGGGGTGCTGATCAAGCTCTTCCTCGCCATTGACAAGGACGAGCAGCTCCGGCGCTTCGAGGCCCGCGCCGCCACGCCCCACAAGCGCCACAAGCTCACCGACGAGGACTGGCGCAACCGCGAGCGCTGGGACGACTACCGGGGCGCCATCGACGAGATGTTCGCCCGCACCCACCTGCCCGGCGCCGAATGGACCCTGGTCGCCTGCGACGACAAGCGCCGGGCCCGGCTGGCGGTGCTGGCCACGGTCAACGAGCGGCTGGAAGCGCGGCTCGTCCAGGGAGCTTGAGCAACTCAGCCGCGCATCCTACGCATCGATGCGTCGCATGATGCGTGGGAGTGTTCACGGGGCTGCGTCGTCGCCGCTGCATCCCCGTCCATTCGCAGGGGGGCAGAGGGCCGCGGGCGGGGCTAGGCTATAGTCTGCTCCACCGACACCCTCTCACCGCCACCCTACAAGGAAGCTTGCTCATGTTTCGACTGACCCTCTGCGCCGCGCTGCTGCCGCTCTCTCTGGCCCTGGCCACGCCGGCCGAGGCCGACCCCGAGCGCCTGGAGCGCGATCTCCACGCCCTCTTCGCCGAGGACGGCACCCTCGAGATCGGCGAGATCTCCTCGGCGCTGGTGCGCAGCCGGCTCACTGCCGAGGGGCTGCGCTTCGATAGCCATGAGGGTGAACGGCTGACCGTTGAGCGCTATACGGTCAGCGGCGACTATGACGCGCCCAGCGAGGTCACCCTGGAGGGGATTCGCCTGGAGGGCCTGGAGGGGATGCCGGAGGCGCTGGAGGTGGAGCGCCTGGTGCTGACGGAGCCCGACCGCGCCGTGCCGCCGCCGGACGACGAGTCCCTTGCCGAGATGCGTTTCGCCAGCCTCTCCCTCGAGGCGCTCAGCCTGGGCTCGCCCGAGGGGCCGCTGGCCCGCATGGCGGCGCTCACCCTCACGGGCAACTTCGACGAGGGCGATGGCCAGCTGCGCATTGAGGGCCTGGAGCTCGATATGGCGCGGCTGATCGACCTTGCCCCGGCGGAGGAGCGCAGCGAGCTGCGCATGGCCAGCAACGTCCTGACCGACGGCAGCGGCCGGCTGCGTCTGGATGCCGATATCGCTGCCCAGTGGGAGGAGAGCGGTGACGAGGTGCGCCTGGTCAGCGAGGGGTACCTGGATCTTGCCGAGGCGCTGAAGTTCTCCTATGACCTTGGCCTGCCCATGCGTCTTCCCGAGGGGGCGGATCCAGCGTCGCTGATGGCCGCCGACGTCCTGCTCGAGACCGCCACCCTGCTGGGCGGTGACCTACGGCTGACTCTGGCCAACCAGGGGCTCTTCCCGCGCCTGCTCACCGTGATGGCCGGCCTTGAGGGCATGAGTGAAGCGCAGTACCTGGAGCAGGCGCGCACCCAGGCCGAAGGGTTTGGCATGATGCTGGGCCCGCAGGTGCAGGGCATCCTGACAGGGCTGGTCGAGATGATGGCGGGCAGCGCCGAGACGCTCGAGGTCAGCATCGCCCTGCCCGACGAGAGCCCGCTGGGCAGCCTGGCGGCGGACCCCATGGCGCTTCCCGAGATCTTCGACATGCGGGTCGAGGTGCGCTGAGTCGCCCCGGGGCGGGGCATCCCAGGCGGGTATGAAAACGCCGCAGCCCGGGATGACCGCCTTTCATGTGAAAGCGGTCATGGGCTGGGGTATCATGCAGCATTCAGTTTTCCCCCTTGAAGCGAGGTCCCCCGCCCATGTTCAGCCGCGACATGACGATTGCCGGTTTCGATGATGCCCTGTTCGACGCGATGCAGAAAGAGGTCGCGCGTCAGGAGGCCCACATCGAGCTGATCGCCTCCGAGAACTACGCCAGCCCCCGGGTGATGGAAGCCCAGGGCAGCCAGCTCACCAACAAGTACGCGGAAGGCTATCCCGGCAAGCGCTACTACGGCGGCTGTGAGTACGTCGATATCGTCGAGCAGCTGGCCATCGACTACGCCAAGGAGCTGTTCGGTGCCACCTACGCCAACGTCCAGCCCCACTCCGGCTCCCAGGCCAACGGCGCCGTCTTCCAGGCCCTGGTCAAGCCCGGCGACACCATCCTGGGCATGAGCCTCGACGCCGGTGGCCACCTGACCCACGGTGCGAAGCCCAACTTCTCCGGCAAGCACTACAACGCCGTGCAGTACGGCATCGACGAGAGCGGCCGCATCGACTATGCCGAGGTCGCGAAGCTGGCCCGTGAGCACAAGCCGCAGATGATCATCGCCGGCTTCTCCGCCTACTCCCAGATCATCGACTGGGCCAAGTTCCGCGAGATCGCCGACGAGGTGGGCGCCTACCTGCTGGTGGACATGGCCCACGTGGCCGGCCTGGTTGCCGCCGGCGTCTATCCGACCCCGCTGCCCCACGCCCACGTGGTCACCACCACCACCCACAAGACCCTGCGCGGCCCCCGCGGCGGCCTGATCCTCTCCGCCGAGAACGACGAGGCGATCGAGAAGAAGCTGCAGTCTGCGGTCTTCCCCGGCGGCCAGGGCGGCCCTCTGGAGCACGTCATCGCCGCCAAGGCGATCTGCTTCAAGGAGGCCATGGACCCCGAGTTCAAGACCTACCAGCAGCAGGTAGTGAAGAACGCCCAGGCCATGGCCGGCGTCTTCATCGAGCGCGGCTTCGATATCGTCTCCGGCGGCACCGAGGACCATCTCTTCCTGCTCTCGCTGATCAAGCAGGGCCTGACCGGCAAGGACGCGGACGCCGCCCTGGGCCGCGCCCACATCACCGTCAACAAGAACGCCGTGCCGGGCGACCCCCAGAGCCCCTTCGTCACCTCCGGCCTGCGCATCGGCACCCCGGCGGTGACCACCCGCGGCTTCGGCGAGGGCGAGTGCCGCGATCTGGCCGGCTGGATCTGTGACATCCTCGACGTCATGGCCAAGGGCGAGGACACCGCCGCCATCGAGGCCGAGGTGAAGGGCAAGGTCGAGGCCGTCTGCGCCAACTTCCCCGTCTATCGCTGAACGCGCCGGGCACCGTGACGGCGCCTGCCCGGCGTCACACCGACCATAACGACACTGCCCCGCCTGAGCGGGGCAGTGTCGTTTCGGTCAGGGAGTTCTAGGCCAGGGAGGCCTCCTCCCCCAGGTTGAGACCTACCAGTATCGGGTCATGATCCGAGCTGCGGAAGGGGTCCGGGGCGTAGAGGTTGTCATCCTGACGGTCGTTGGTGAAGTCGGTGTTGTAGTCTAGCGCCGAGGCTTCATCTGCATTGATGTGCCAGGTGGTGGTGCCGCTGACCTGACTCAGCAGTGACTCGCTGGCCAAGGCATGGTCCAAGGACCCCCAGAAGCCGTCGAACACATAGCTATAGTCGTCGTTTAGTCGCGTATAGCCGGCTTCGAGTAGGGTGGTGATGGGATCTTCCATGGCATAGGCATTGAGATCTCCGATGATCAGCACGTCGCTGTCGCCGCTGCCGGTGGGGTCGCTGGCGAGCCACTCCAGCAGCGCCTCGGCCGCCTCCACCCGGGTCGGGTTGTTGTTGGCCTGGCCGTCACCGATGGCCGTTTCGCCGTTGACCACGCTGCCCTTGGACTTGAAGTGGTTGACCACCACGGAGAACACCTCGCCGCTGCCGACCTCCTCGAAGGTTTGTAGCAACGGCGCGCGGTTGGCTGAGGCGAAGGCACCGTCGGTCCTGGTAGCGGCTGCCCCCAGAGGCGTGACCGCTTCGCTGTTGTAAAGCATGCCCACGGCGATGGCGTCGTTGCCGGGGCTGGTCACGTTGCCCTCGGCATCTTCAGGCACGCTGTAGGCCCAGGTAACGCTCTCCGGCGCAGCGGCATTCAGGGCATCGACCAGCGTCGCGATGGCGCTGTCTGGACCGTAGCCGTTGTTCTCGATTTCCATCAGGCCCACCACGTCGGCGCCGCTGGTGTTGATGGCGCTCACCAGCTTGGCTTCCTGGCGGGCCAGCTCCTCGGCGTTATCGGCGCCTCGGGGCGAGTGCAGAGTGCCGTCCGGGGTCTGGGTGCGATTGCCGTTCTCGTCCAGGGTGGTGAAGTAGTTGAGCACGTTGAAGGAAGCCACCGTCAGGCCGGGGTCGCCCAGCGCTTCGGCATCCGGTGTTTTCGGCCGCTCGGGGCCGCGGAAGTCCAGCCCCTCCACGTTCTGCACCTTCCACTCGCCGAAGGTGAAGTCGAGCACCCCTTCCAGCACATCCAGCTCGTCACCGCCGCGTAGCGGGTTTGTGGCGGAGAGCTCCTGGCCATTGCGACCATAGATCACCGGATCGGGGTTCTGGGCGCTGTTGGCGTCATCGATCTTGATGGTGCGCCCCTCGGCGTCCGCCAGCCAGGTGGCATAGCCCTCCTGGTCGGGGGCGTTGACCTCGGTGAACTGCTCCAGACGGCCGCCGGAGGAGAGTGTGACCTCGCCGTAGCGGCCCAGCTGGTAGAGCTCGGTGACCACCAGCGGTTCGCCGTCCAGGGCCTCGATGGCCACGCGCATGCCCTCGAAGGCCTCGAGTCCCGCCTTGTCGGCAAATGGCATCTCGATTCGCTGGCTTTTGGGCAGCGCCAGGCCACTCTCCAGAACCTGCAGGCTATCGCGGTCGGCGCTCAGCTGGGTCCTGGCGTAGTACTCCGAGACGCGGCCGTCGATGCGAATCTGGTCGCCAGCGCTCAGGTTGGCCTCGAGCCAGTCGGCGCTTCCGCTACCCGTATAGACGAAGATCCCCTCCGAGGTATTCGGGTCGTCATCGTTGTCGGCATCTTCTTCCTGCAGGAAGAAGCCGTCGAGGCCCGGTGTCACCATAGTAACGATGGCCTCCACACGGACCGTTTCGTCTACCAGGGGGCTGACGTCACCGGAGCCCTGGATGGCCGAGATCAGGGTAATCGCCGTTTCCGGTGGCGCGACGGTGCCGGGGGAGGCCAGCGCCGGCACATTGCCGCCGTTGCCGCCCTGAGCCGTAGAGGCCAGGACCCCAGCATCGCCAGGGGTGACGAAGCGCTGGGCGTCCACGTCCCAGGCGGCCGCATCGAAGCCGTCGGTATCGGGATAGGCCTCGAAGGCGACCCGGTCCCCGTCGATGCGCGGGTCTCCCAGCCACAGGGTGACCGCATCACCGCCGCTGCCCAGTCCTGAAGCATCCATTGCATAGCCGATAGCCAGCGACTCGATCCCCGGCAGATCGCGCCATGCCTCGCGGAACTCGGCTACCGCCTCGGGGCCGCCGTCGACGATCACGATGGCCGATTCGCCAGGCGCCAGCTCCGTCAGGCCCTGGATCTCCACGGCATCCTGGGGGTCGGCGCTATCGTCATCGTAGAAGAGTGCCGTCGCGGTGAGATCGAGGGGGGCCGCGGCACGGTTGGTGATCTCGAACCAGTCCTCGGTCACGTCCGGGCCACTCTGGCCGGACCAGATCTCGGTAATCGCCAGGCCGATGTCGCGCTCGCCGGGAACATGGACACTCTCCATGCTACCGATCTGAAAGTCGGTGGTGGCCCCTGCCGGCAGTGCGCTGTTGTCACCGGCCCAGTTGGCCGGGTTACCGATGGCCGCCAGCAATTCCTCGGCGGTGCCGCTTCCCGGGCCCACGTAGGCCACGTTGTCATAATCGCGGTTCGGCCCCTCACCGGCGGCCACCGCCGTTCTCCCTTCCTCTAGCCCGGCGGGCAGGCCGGAGTCGTTGGAACTGGTGGCACTCTCCTGCCACTCGCTGCTGTTGGTCTGCACCGCGAACAGGAAGGTGGGCGACTCAGCCGCGCCGCTAAAGGCGATCACCTGATCACCACTGGTCGAGAGATTGAAGCCGTTGTTGCCCACCTCGGGGCCGTTGGCACTGGCAAACTGTTCGGCCTGCTCAAGATACGAAATCCGCGTGCCGGGAGCCACGCCGCCCTCCGGGGCCCTCCAGGACACTGCACCCTCGTTGGCGCGGAAGCCGTCGCCGGCCCAGCCGGAATCGGTGAAGGTGATCTCGGCGCCGGCGGCGATACCCTTGAGCGCCACGAACTGGAAGTCGTCGGGGTTGTCGCCCTTGACCGCGATGATGGCGATATCGCCCGGCCGTGGCGTAAAGTCCGGCAGCTCGGGGATCTCGATATCGACGCCGATGAAGCGCTGCTGCTCGGCGGGCAGGTCCTTGGACTCGCGGCCATCCTCCAGCCAGTCGACGGTGCCACTGTCGTAGAGTACGCCGGCGGTAAAGCCTTCGCTGGCCGCCCGGAGGTCGAAGAGGGCCTCCGGCTTGGCGCCGAGGGCCTCGGGTATGCTGTTCAGATCGATGCCGTCGATCTCGCGCAGGGCATGGGCACCATCCCAGTGGTAGAGGGCGAACCCTGCGTCGCCACCGTCCTGCTCGGGGCCTGCCAGTACCAGGAAGTTGCCTTTGTCGGTGGGCTCGATGGAGCGGATCACACGGCCGTCCATATCCAGTCTAAGCGGCGCACCGAACGCGGCCTGGCCGGCCTCGCCGTCCACCAGTGCCGTGGCATTGGTGACCGGAATGACCTGGGCCATTCCGCTATCTAGTGGCGCGCGCAGGCCCAGCAGCAGGGTTTCGCCGGCGAAGGCGGCCCCCTCGATATTGATGCCCGCACCCAGTCCCAACGCATTGGTGCCTCGGTCATGCCCATTACCGGCGTCCCAGGCCTCGAGCTGGGCGGCCAGATCGGCAAACTGTCCTACCACCTCGATGCTCAGGGTGTCGCCTTGCTCGCCGGTCACGCGGGTGGCGAATAGCAGCGAGCGCTGGGCGCTCTCATGGGAGCCCAGCCAGTAGTGTGTATTGCCGAGGCTGGCCACCGCCTCGATATCGACCTCCTGGGTGTCGTTCAGCCCGAGGGCTGCGTTAAGGGGGAACTCGGCCAGCGGTTCGCCATCGGCATCGCGATCGAATAGCCGCAGCACCTGATCCTCGTCGTCGCCGACCAGCATCAGGCGCTGGCCGATGGCGATGGCCGCCGAGGCGTCAGAGGCGCCCAGGTGGTAGCGTTCGCCAAGGCCTAAAGAAGGATTGATGGGCTCCGGTTCGGGCTCGGGCTCGGGCTCGGGCTCGGGCTCGGGCTCGGGCTCGGGCTCCGGTTCGGGCTCCGGTTTGGGCTCCGGTTCGGGCTCCGGCTTCGGTTCGGGCTCGGGCTCCGGTTCGGGTTCCGGTTCGGGCTCGGGTTCCGGTTCGGGCTCGGGTTCCGGCTGAGGTGCCGGCGAGCCGGTCAGGAGCGCTGTCAGATAGTCCGCCAGAGAAGGGGCGGTGGCGTCGTCGCCCAGGAGCAGGGTGCCGAGGGCTCGGGACTGGCCCAGCGCCGTCGCCTCCTCGCTGGCGTAGATGGCGGTGGCGACATCGGCGCGCTGAGCCCCAGCCTCCAGCTGGTCCAGCCAGTAGGTGAAGCCCGCGGCGTCCGGCTCGCGCAGCAGCAGGCTGACATAGGCGCCTTCCAGCCAGGCGGCATCGTCGTACGTGGCTACGCCCTCGGTGGCCTCCGTGGAGGTCTGCATGGCGCCGCGGACCTCCTCGAGGGGGCGACCCTGGCGTAGCGTTTCAACCCAGTAACGCAGGCCTTCCGGGTCGGCGGGGCGCAGCAGCACCCGGGCGTAGAGGGCCAGTACCGGCTCGATCTCGTTGCGGTACTCCTCGCTGGCCAGGAAAGCGTTGGCTATTTCCTCTAGTGAACGGCTGCCGCCCTCAAGGGCCGCCAGCCAGTAATCGAATCCAGCGGTGTCGGGGTCGCGCAGCAGCAGGTCGCGATAAAGCGTCGTCAAGGCGGCGTCGAAGGGCATCTCGGGGTCTCGTATCAGAAGATGTGGGCATGCATCGTTTCATCCTGATGTTTCGCTATCTTGACGCTTGGATGAAATTCCATGCGGTGAAGTTGTTCGAACTTCTGCAAAGCTGTCATATCCACGTCATCTGATAGGGGCACGGTGAGAGCGCCAACCCCATATGCCTTGGAGACCCACATGAGCAATTTCCGACTGCAATTGCTGCACGCCGCCGATATGGAAGGGGGTGGCGGTGACCTGCTGAATGCCCCCAACTTTGTCGCCCTTGTCGACTATCTGGAGGAGCAGGAGGCCAATAGCCTCTTTCTCAGCTCCGGTGACCTGGTGCTGCCGGGACCCTATCTCGCCGCTGCGGCTGATGGTTCCCTGCAGCCGGCGATACAGGCAGCCGCTGAGGCGGTCTACGGCCTGCCGGCCGGAACTCTTGCCGGTGTCGCCGCCGCTTCGGGGCGTGTTGAAACGCTGCTCATGGACCTTCTGGAGGCCGAGGCCGTCACCCTTGGTAACCACGAATTCGATTTGGGGACCGGTCTGGTCGCCGACATGATCGCCCCACAGCTGGGCGCAGGTGGCTCCCTGGCGGATCTTGAATGGATGGGGTCGCAGTTTCCCTACCTCTCTGCCAACCTGGATTTCAGCGGAGACACCAACCTGGCGGGGCTGGCCACCAACGAGCTGCTCGGCCGCGACGCCTTCCGGGCCACGCCGGAGGCGCTGCTGGCCGGTGCCCAGCCGCCCAAGCTGGCGCCGGCTATCGTCTCCGAGGTAGGTGGTGAGCTGGTGGGCATCATCGGCATCACCACTCAGATCCTAGAGAGCATCTCCTCGCCGGGCGCCACCCAGGTGCTGGCCGGTGGCAGCAACGACATGCAGGCGCTGGCGGAGTTGGTTCAGCCGATCATCGATCAGATGGAGGCCCAGGGGGTCAACAAGATCGTGCTGGCCTCGCACTTGCAACAGATCCAGTTCGAGGAGGAGCTGGCCACCCTGCTGGAAGGGGTGGATATCGTGCTGGCCGGTGGCTCTAACGCCCTGCTGGCTGACGCTGAGGATCTGGAGCGCGGCCTTTTCCCCGGGGCGCCGGTGCCCTATGAGAGCTACCCCATCCTGACCCAGGATGCCGCCGGCAATGATGTGGCTATCATCAATACCGATGGCGGCTGGCGTTATGTGGGGCAACTGATCGTCGAGTTCGATGCTGAAGGGCGGCTGATTGTCGACTCCCTGGATCCGGCGTCTTCCGGGGTTTTTGCCGCCACCGACGACCAGGTGGAAGCCCTATGGGGGGACCTGGAGAGCGCCTTTGCAGAAGGCACCAAGGGTGCCATTGCGAGAGACCTGGTGTCCTCGGTGGCGGATTTCGTAACGGAGCAGGACGGTAATATCCTGGGGCTGACCGACACCTATCTGGTCGGCGAGCGCGGTGCGGTGCGCACCGAGGAGACCAACCTGGGCAATCTGACCGCCGATGCCAACCTCTGGTATGCCCGTCAGCTAGATGACGAGGTACTGGTCTCCTTCAAGAACGGCGGTGGCATCCGTGAGCCCATCGGCCGCGTGGTGGTTGAGGGTCAGGACAGCGAACCGCGCTTCGAGGCCCCGGCAGCGGATCCTGCCATCGGCAAGCCCGCGGGGGGCGTATCGCAGCTGGATGCCGCCTCGGCGCTGCGCTTCAACAACGATCTCACCATCCTCAGCGTCACCCGCGAGACCCTGCTCGAGGTGCTTGAGCATGCCGTGGCCGCTGCCGCCCCGGGCGTGACCGCCGGCCAGTTCGCCCAGGTGGGCGGCATCCGCTACAGCTTCGACTGGGAGCAGCCCGCCGGAGAGCGCATACAAAGTGCTGCAATCGTTGGCGATGAGGGCGAGACGCTCGACGTGCTGGCCGTGAATGGCCGCCTGATAGGCAACCCCGACAAAGTGGTCAAGGTGGTCACCCTGGGCTTCCTGGCCGACGGCGGCGATGGCTACCCCCTGGGGGAGGGCCGCTATCTCGAGCGGGTCGATCTGGTCGAAACCTTCGAGGATGATGGCATGTTCACGTTCGCCGAGGCCGGCACCGAGCAGGATGCCTTCGCCGAGTACATGGGTACCTTCCATTCCGAGACGCCATTCCGTCAGGAGGAGACTCCGGCCAGCGAGGACCTACGCATCCAGAACCTCTCGGCACGCGATGATGCGGTGCTGGAAGGTGAGGTCGACGTGCTGTTACGCCTCTATGACGCCGCCTTCGACCGCGACGCCGACGGCGCCGGGCTGGGTTACTGGCTGGACCGCCAGGAGGTGTTGCCCACCGAGCGCATCGCCGAGCACTTTGTCGGTTCCGAGGAGTTCCAGCAACTTCACGGGGTGATCGCGGACGACGCCTTCGTCGATCTCATGTATCGCAACGTGCTGGAGCGCGAGGCGGACGCCCCCGGTCGCGACTACTGGATCGAGCAGCTGGCCCAAGGCGACAGCATGGGTGCAGTGATGGTCGGCTTCACAGAATCCGACGAAAGCCTGATGCTAGTAGCCTGATCCTCACTCCCGGGCGTTCCGCTGCGATAGCGTGGGGCGCCTGGCTCTCTATCGGTAGACAGCCGGTTTCTGTTATCCTCCCGCGATTGATTCTATATCCTACGTACTTTCCCCAACGGTGAATCGCTCCATGGCAAAGCAACAGGATGCCACGGACCTGCAGCGTGCCCTTAAGGCATGCCGCGGGTCTTTTGTATCAGTCGGTTTCTTCAGCATGTTCGTCAATCTGTTGATGCTGGTGCCGCCCATGTACATGCTCCAGGTCTATGACCGGGTGCTCACCACGCAAAGCTCTGAAACGTTGCTGATGCTTACCCTGGTGGTGGTCTTTCTGTTCATGGTAATGGGCGGGCTGGAACTGGTGCGCTCGCGTATGCTGGTGCGGGTCGGCAACCGGCTTGACACCACGATCAATGCGCGCCTCTACGGTGCCATGTTCCGACGCAGCGTGGTCAGCCAGGGGCAGCAGAGCGCCCAGCCGCTCAACGACCTGACCAACGTGCGCCAGTTTCTGACCGGCAACGGCCTGTTCGCCTTCTTCGATGCCCCCTGGGTTCCGGTCTATCTTGGCGTGCTCTTCCTCTTCCACCCCTGGCTGGGCATCTTCGCCACCTGTGCCGGCATCATCCTGCTAGTACTTGCCATCGCCAACGAGCGTGCCACCAAGGGGCTGCTGGCCGAGGCCAACAGCGAGCACATCAAGGCGCAGGACCTCGCCAACTCCAACCTGCGCAACGCCGAGGTGCTGCACGCCATGGGCATGCTGCCCGGCATCATGGGCCGCTGGGCCGAGAAGCACCACCACTTCCTGGCCAAGCAGTCCCAGGCCAGTGACCGCGCCGGCGCCCTGACCAACGCCTCCAAGATTCTGCGCCTGCTGTTCCAGTCGATGATCCTGGGCCTGGGCGCCTACCTGGTACTGCAGGCCGAGATGACGCCGGGCATGATGATTGCCGGCTCCATCATCATGGGGCGTGCCCTGGCACCTATCGATCAGATGATCGGCGGCTGGAAAGGCTTCGTGGGGGCCCGCGGGGCCTATGACCGCCTGAACGACCTGCTGGCCCAGATTCCCGCCGAACAGCGCCGCATGTCGCTGCCGCGGCCCAGGGGTGAGTTCGCGGTGGAAACCGTTGCCGCGGCGCCGCCCGGCGTGCGCATGGCTACCATTCGCGGCATCAACTTTGCCGTGCCTGCCGGCGAGCATGTGGGCATCATCGGCCCCAGCGCCGCCGGCAAGTCGACCCTGGCCCGGGTGCTGCTGGGCATCTGGCCGGCCCAGGTGGGTGCCGTGCGCCTGGACGGCGCCGATATTACCCAGTGGAACCGTGACGAGCTGGGGCCCCATATCGGCTACCTGCCCCAGGATATCGAGCTCTTCGACGGCACCATCAGCGAGAACATCGCCCGCTTTGGCGAGGTCAATGCCGAGAAGGTCGTCAAGGCGGCCCAGAAGGCGGGAGTGCACGAGATGATTCTCGACCTGCCCAACGGCTATGACACCTATATCTCTTCCACCAGCGGGGCGCTCTCCGGCGGCCAGCGGCAACGCATCGGCCTGGCCCGAGCGCTCTATGGTGACCCGGTGCTGGTGGTGCTCGACGAGCCCAACTCCAACCTGGATGAGGCCGGCGAACGTGCGCTGTCGGCGGCCATCCAGCAGCTCAAGGCCGAGGGCGTTACGCTCTTTGTCATCAGCCATCGCACCAGCGTGCTCAAGAACATGGACAAGCTGCTGGTGATGAAGGAGGGTCAGGTCAGCATGTTCGGTCCCCGCGATCAGGTACTGGCACAGTTTGCCAAGAAGCCCCAGCGCCAGGTGAATCAGGCGTCTAACGCGCGTCTGGCCGCGGTGCAGGGCGGCCGCCCCGAGGGGCCGGCAGGCAGTGGACATTCCGAGGAGCAGAAGTAATGGCCGATAGCGACAAGTCAGCCCCTTCCAGCCGAGAGGTTACTCGGCGGGAAGAGATCGACATTACACCGGCGTCGCACACTCTGGAGGGCGAGTATGCCGAGAAGCTGCCCACCAGCGACAAGGGGTACAAGCGGCTGGGGATGCTGATTCTGCTGCTGGCCTTCGGGGGCTTTGGCACCTGGGCCCTGACGGCGTCGCTGGCGGTGGCCGTAGTCGCGCCGGGTAACGTTTCCACGGAGTCCTTCAAGCGCAGCGTGCAGCACCTCGAGGGCGGCATCGTCAGCGAGATCTTGGTGGAGGACGGCGAGCACGTGGAGGCGGGGCAGCCGCTGATCGTGCTCAGTGACACCCAGGCCCGCTCCCAGCTTGAAATTGCTCGCTCCCAGTATCTGATCAACCGTGCCATGGAGGTTCGCCTGCTGGCCGAGCAGGAGGGGGGCGACGCCCTCTCGTTCCCCCAGGAGTTGCTGGAGAGCGACAGCCCGCGCGTGCAGCAGGTCATGGCCGTGCAGCAGAGCCTGTTCGTGGCGCGCCGTGAGTCCCTGCGCGGTGCCCTGGAGTCTCTGGACGAGCAGAGCCAGCAGATGCGCGAGCAGATTGCAGGGCTCGAGCAGCTGGTTAACGTCAACACGCGACGCATCGCCTCGCTGCGCAGCGAGGCCGAGGATTTCCGCTCGCTGTTCCGGGAAGGCCTGGGTGACAATCAGCGCCTGCGCGAGCTGGAACGCCAGGTGCTGCAGTTCGAAGGCGAAAATGCTCAGCACCGTGCGGAGATCTCGAGACTGCGCTCGCAGATCAGCGAGAACCGCCTGCAGCGCGAGGTGCGCCAGCAGGAGTTTCAGTCCGAGGTGGGTGAGCAGCTGCGCCAGGCCCAGAGCCAGATTGCCGAAGCCGAGGAGCAGATCACCTCCCTGAGCGACCGGGTACGGCGCACCGTGATCGTAGCGCCGGTGTCAGGCAGCGTGGTGGATCGTCAGGTTCACAGTGTCGGTGCGGTCATACGCGGTGGCGACACCGTCATGGATATCGTGCCGTCGAGCGATGGCTTCGTGGTGGAGGCGCGGGTGCCCAATCGCGATATCGACCATATCTTCATCGGGCAAGGCGCCAACATTCGCTTTTCCGCCTTCAACCAGCGGCTGACCAACGAGATCCCCGGCGAAATCATCTACGTTAGCGCCGACAGCTTCGAGGACGAAGCCACCGGCCAGCGCTACTACCGCGCACGGGTTCGCGTAACCGACGAGGGACGCGACAAGATGACCGAGCAGATGCAGCTGCTCTCCGGTATGCCGGCCGAGGTGATGATCCGCACCGGCGAGCGCACCTTTGCCAGCTATATTGCCAAGCCGATCACCGACATGCTTTCGCGTGCGATCAGGGAGGATTGATGGACGTGCCCCGCAAAGGTCTCGCTCTTTACCGTCGGCGGCAGCGGCCGGCCTGGTGGGTGGTAGGCGCGCTGGCGCTTGCCCTGGGCAGTGCCGGGTCGCCCTTGGCGCTTGCCGAGGACGTGCCGGCCGACCCTCGGGCGCTCGAGGCGCTGGAAGCCCTGGACGAGGTGGCGCCCGAGGCCAGCGGCCCCGCCGCCGCCGGTCTGCCCTCGCTGCCTGGCCTGGTGCGACGCGCCTTCGAGCATGATGCTCAACTCTCGCGTCAGCGCTTCGAGCTCGAGGCCACGCGAGAGGAGCGGCCCATGGCGCGCTCCCAGCTGCTGCCCCAGGTGACCGCCAGCGGCGGCTACCTTTGGCAGGACTCCACCAATGTGCAGACAGATCCAGAGGGCTTCGGGCTGGACCAGCCCTCGCAGCGCCCCGGTGAATTCGACGAAACCTTCTGGCGCCTTAGCGTCCAGCAGCCGCTCTTCAGCCTGGAGCGCTGGCGCGGCATGGAGCGGGCTGCGGCCCAGATCGGCCAGTCCGAGCTTGACCTCGCGCTGCTGGAGCAGGACCTGTCGCTGCAGGTCAGCGAGGCCTATGTCAATGCCTATCTTGCTTCCCGCACCCTGGGGCTGCTGGAGACTCAGCAGCAGGCTCTGGAGCTGCAGGTGCGTCAGGCGCGTCGCGCCTATGACCTGGGTGTGGGCGACCGCATCAACCTGCTCGAGGCGCAGTCCCGCTTCGATCAGGCCATGGCCGATGCGGTGCAGGCAGAAAACCAGCTGGACGACGCCTTGAGTGAGCTCGAGCGCCTGACCGGTGAGTTCCCCGACTTTCTCGGCTTCGCGCTTGGCGATCTCTCCGAGGCAGCGCTGCAGCGCGACTGGGGAGATGAGTCGGCTTGGCTTAAGCGCACGGCGCGCAACCTGCATGTGCTTCACGCCGAAGCAGAGCGTCAGGTGGCTGCCAGCGATACCCGGGTGCGCCGCGGAGGCTTCTATCCCGAGGTGAACCTCAACCTGAGCTACTCGGATCGCGACAGCGACGACCAGCTCCGCACCAGCGAGGACTACACCGCCAGCGTCGAAGTGACCATGCCGCTCTACCGGGGCGGCTATACGGCGGCCAGCGTGCGCCAGGGGGAGCTGCGCACTCGGGCATCGCAGGAGGGCGTCGAGCATCAGCGTAACCTGGCAGCCCAGGAGGTACGCCGGCGCCTGCGCGGCCTGAACGGCAGCGTGCGGCGCCTGGAGGCACTCCAGCAGGCCATCGAGTCCAGCCAGCTGTTCCTGTCCGCCGCCGAGCGTGGCGAACAGCTGGGGCTGCGCGACCTGGTCGACGTGCTGGATGCGCGCGCCAGCCTCTACGACCAGCGCATCCAGTACGTCGAGACTCTGGGCCGCTACCTGCTCGACCGCCTGGCGCTACAGGCTGCAGTGGGTGCCCTGGGGGATGACGACCTGGAGGCGACCATGGACCTGTTGGATCGCATCACTCGCCCCGCGAACTGACATAGGGGTCAGGGATGCGCCCGAAAAGTACCAGCAGTGACTGGCTGCGCCGCGGCATGCGCAGCTTCGATGCGGCCACTGCGGCGGCTTGCGCCTTCGCCTTGCTGGCGCTGATGCCGGGCATCGAGCAGGTCTCGGGCATCGAGTATCCTCTGCTGATCCTGTTTGGCAGCCTGTTGCTGCCGGCATGTGGCGAGCTGCTGGGCCTCTATCAGCCCTGGCGAGGGCGCAGTCTGTTCACCATGCTCGGCGTCTACACGGCGGGCTGGGCGTTGACCATAGGCCTGCTGAGCCTGTTTCTGGTGGTGACCCAGAGCGCCACTATCTTTTCGCGGCTCTGGATGGCTTCCGCCGCCGGCGGCGTGCTGGTGGCAGGCCTGCTGGTGCGGGGGTGCCTCTATGTGGCGCTGCGCGCCCTGCGCGCACGCGGCCGCAACCACAAGCGGGTGCTGCTGATTGGCGCACCAGGCAACATTCAGCGTATTCAGCGCCGTCTGGTCGACATGCCCTTTCTCGGCTATCGGCTGGGCCAGACCCTGGTCGACGCCCGTGAGGAGGGCGCCGGGCAGGAGGGCGAGCTGCTGGCAAGGGTAGAGGCGCTGGCTCAGGAAAGTGTTTTTCAGCGCGACTTCGACGAGGTGTGGTTGACCTACCCCCTGGCCCACGGTGAGCGAGTCAAGCAGCTGGCCTCGGCGTTGACCATGGTGCCGGTGGATGTGCGCTATTTTCCCGATCTCTCGGATGTGCGGCTGCTCAACCATCGCGTCACTCAGGTGGCCGACATGTTCTCCCTGGACCTCAATCGCTCACCGCTAGACGGGCCGCGACGGCTGATCAAGATGCTCGAGGATCGCCTGCTGGGGCTGGTACTCTTTCTCACCTTTCTGCCTGTGATGCTGCTGATCGCCCTGCTGGTGCGCTGGCGGATGGGCTCACCGGTGCTCTTCAAGCAGCATCGCCACGGGCTGGATGGCAAGCGCTTTCGTATCTACAAGTTTCGAACCATGGCGGTGCATCGTGCCGAGGGTACCCCTCAGGCCAGGCCCGGTGACCCGCGGGTCACCCCGCTGGGCGCCTTTCTGCGCCGCACCAGCCTCGACGAGCTGCCGCAGCTCTATAATGTCTTGCAGGGGCGCATGTCGCTGGTGGGGCCCCGCCCCCATGCCATGGACCACAACGAGTACTACAAGGATGAGATCGAGGCCTACATGCAGCGCCATCGCGTCAAGCCCGGCATGACCGGCTGGGCCCAGGTCAACGGCCTGCGCGGCATCACCGAGGACGTGGCGCTGATGCGCAAGCGCGTGGAATACGACCTCTACTACATCGACAACTGGTCGCTGGGCTTTGACCTCAAGATACTGGCCATGACGGTGCCCCGGGGCTTTATCAACCGTCAGCCTTAGGGCGGCTATGCTGCGGCTGCTCAGAGTGTCAGGAAGTGTTATTCTCTCAGCCCGGATCTACAAGCCATCGCTCAGGCGCGGGGAACGCCAGAGACATCTTTTCCATGGAGGACATCATGCTCTTGCCCATCATCCTTTCAGGTGGCTCGGGCTCCCGCCTATGGCCCGTTTCTCGCGAGCAGTTTCCCAAGCAATTTCAGCGCCTTAGCTCGTCGGAAGAGAGCCTGCTGCAGGAGACGGTTCAGCGCCTTGCGCACCTGCCTGGCTGTGCGCCACCGCTGGTCATCTGCAATGATCAGCACCGTTTCCTGGTGGCAGATCAGCTGCTCTCGATTGGTGTCTCCCCCACCGGTATTCTGCTGGAGCCGATCGGGCGCAACACGGCGCCGGCTCTGGCCCTGGCCGCAATGGCGGCGCTTGGGCAGCATGAAGACCCGGTGCTGCTTGCCATGCCGGCGGATCATGTCATTCGCGATGGCAGTGCCTTTGCATCAGCCGTGAACCAGGGGCTGGCGCTGATCGACGCCGGGCAGCTGGTTACCTTCGGGATCGAGCCGACCCATGCCCATACGGGCTATGGCTATATCCGCTGCGGGGCGCCGCTAGGCTCGGGGCATCGCGTCGCCGCCTTTGTCGAGAAGCCCGATGCCGGTCTTGCCGCGCAGTATCTTGCCAGCGGTGAATATCTCTGGAACAGCGGGATTTTCCTAATGCGCGCTCGGCACTACCTGGAAGAGCTCTCCCGGCATGCGCCTGATGTGCTGTTCGCCTGCGAGGCCGCGTTCGAAGGGCGCGCCGTTGATCTTGACTTCATGCGTATCGATGCCGAGCGCTTTGCCAGCTGTCCCGATATCTCCATCGACTACGCGGTGATGGAGCGCACTCAGAGTGCCGCCGTGGTGCCCATGAGCCCGGGGTGGAGCGATATCGGCTCCTGGGATGCTGTCCATGCGCTACACGCCGACGCCGAGGCCGACGGCAACGCCACCCACGGCGACGTGCTCCTTGCCGATACGAGCAACTGTCTGGTGCGCAGCGAGTCACGGCTGGTGGCGGCGCTGGGCGTGCAGGATCTGGTCATCGTCGAAACCGACGATGCGGTGCTGGTGGCGCACCAGAGTCATGCGCAGAAGACTCGTGAGGTGGTCGACATCCTCAAGGCGGGCAAGCGCTCCGAGCCTCAGATGCATCGCTGTGTCTACCGCCCCTGGGGGCACTACCGCAGTGTGGCCAGTGATACGGGTTTTCAGGTCAAGCAGATCGTGGTCAAGCCGGGCGCGCAGCTCTCCCTTCAGATGCACCATCATCGCTCCGAGCACTGGGTCGTGGTGGCCGGTACGGCCAAGGTCACGCTGGGCGAAGGCTATGGCGAGGTCGCCAACCTGAAAAGCTTTCTGCTTGGCGAGGATGAGTCCACCTATATTCCCCAGGGCACGGTACACAGACTCGAGAACCCTGGCCTCATCCCCCTGCGCCTGATAGAAGTGCAGACCGGCGACTACCTTGGCGAGGACGATATTGTCCGTTTCGATGACGCCTATGGGCGCTCCGGCACCGAGCCCACCAAGCCCTCTCTCCATGGCGATCATTAATGCACCGCTAGCCGGGCTTCAGGCACTAAGCAAGGGCTACCGGGTGGCGATCATCCACGATTGGTTGGTGGTGTCCGGCGGCGCGGAAAAGGTGCTGGACGCGCTCCTGCAGGCTTTCCCGCATGCCGAAGTCTTTACCACGGTATACGCCATGCCGCAGGAGGAGCGAGGTCGCCTGGCCGAGCACGTGGTGCACACCAGCTGGCTGCAGCGACTGCCGAGAATACGCGACCACTACCGCTATTACCTCCCGGTCATGCCAAAGGTGATGGCGCGCTTCGACCTGAGCCGCTTCGATCTGGTCATTTCGTCGAGCCATGCGGTGGCCAAGGGGGTCGTGACCCACTCGGGGCAGCGGCACCTCTGCTACTGCCATACGCCGATGCGCTACGCCTGGGAGATGCGCGATGACTACCTGCGCGACGCCCGCTACCCGGCACCGCTGAGCTGGTGTGCCGAGCGCATGCTGGAGCGCCTGCGCCGTTGGGATGCGGCCACTGCCGCGGGGGTCGACCACTTCGTGGCCAACTCTGCCAACGTCGCCGGGCGCATCCGGCGCTACTACCGCCGCGAGTCGAGTGTGATACACCCGCCCGTTGACCTCGACGCTTTTCCCTTTGACCCGTCACCGCGCGATGACTTCTATCTGGCGGCTTCGCGGCTGGTGCCCTATAAGCGCCTGGATATCGTGGTGGAAGCGTTTCGCGACATGCCGAACAAGCGGCTGCGAGTGGTGGGGGATGGCCCCGAGCGGGGCAGGCTGGAGGCGCTGGCCGCCGGTGCGGAGAACATCGAGATCCTCGGCTACCAGCCCCGGGATGTGCTGCGTCGGCTGATGACGCAGGCGCGCGGGTTTGTCTTCGCCGCCGATGAGGACTTCGGCATCATGCCGTTGGAGGCGCAGGCCGTAGGCACGCCCGTGCTGGCGCTGGGGCGAGGCGGGGCTCTGGAAACCGTGCTGGGACCCGAACACGGCGATGCGGCCACCGGCCTGTTCTTCGCCGATCAATGCGCCGATTCGCTGCGCGCCGGCCTTGACGCGTTCGAGACGCTGGCCATTGACCCTCAGGCGTGTCGCCGTCAGGCCGAGCGCTTCTCGACAGAACAATTCTGGTCTCGTTGGCAGAGCCTTTTGACCTCATCACTTTCCTGATCTGGAGTCGTTCCATGACTAGCACAGCGCGCCGTCTGCTTTCACGCACGCTGATGAGGCTGGCACGTTCGCCGCGCCTCAAGCTCCTCGGGCAACGAACGCTCGCGCGCGCTCCGCGCCTGCGCGGGCTGGTACTGCGCCTCATGTACGGTGGTGCATGGCGCGCCGGCGAAGCACAGCCCGTTAACGACTTCGACGGCCGCGGTGAGTACCAAAAGCGCCTGCTCGATGACCTGCAACAGCGCTGGGAGCGAGAGGCATGAAGCGTCTGAACGTTGTGGACAACCCCGGTGGGCGCCCTCTGGCGGAGGGCGATGGCTGGCTGGAGGCCCTTGCGCCCGAGGCCGGGCTCCTGCTGATCGGCTTTGACGACGATGATGCCATCGAGGTCAGGCGGCGGCTGGCGGGGCGGTTGGAGGAGCAGCGTATTCTGCATATTCCCGCGCCGGCCCAGGAGCATCTGGCTCGGGTCGATCGCCAGCTCTGGGAGCTGGTACCGCAGCGCCTGGCCGATGGCCTGGGCGCCGAACAGCTGCACTGGATAGGGCATGCCGGTCAGACTCCGCGCTGGGCGCATCTGGACAGCGTGCCGCAGGATGAAGCGTGTCCGCCTCACTCGCCGCCGCGGCTGGCCTTCGTGGCGCCTCTGCCCCCCGAGGCAACCGGCATTGCGGACTACAGCGCCGAGCTGCTGCCCTATCTGGCAGCGCACTACGAGATCACGCTGGTCGTCGACCAGCCCGACATCGCCCCCGACCTTGTCGGAACGCACGCGGTCATGTCGCCGGCGCAGTTCATCGAGGCCTATTCAGGCTTTGATCGTGTGCTCTATCAGGTCGGCAACTCCATGTTTCACTCCTATCAGTTCCCGCTGCTGCAGCGCTGCCCGGGCGTCGTGGTGCTGCACGATGTGTTTCTCTTCGACGCCGTCTGGTGGCAGCAGGAGTGTGGCAACTGGCCGGACGGGTTGCGTCGTCAGCTCTTCCACGAACACGGCTTCCCAGCCGTGCTGGCGCTGGAAGCCGGGGGGCATGGCGGGGGCAGCAGGGGCCCCGAAGAGTACCCGGTCAACGGCTTTGTGACCCACGAGGCGGCGGGACTGATCATGCACTCACGGTTTGCCAGCGAGCTGGACCGACGCTGGCGTCCTGACGCCTGGCAAGAGGCGCCCGCCATCATTCCGCACCTTCGCGCGCTGCCCGAGTTGGACGACGAGCGCCGTGCCCGGGCGCGCCGTGAGCTGCAGCTCAGCGAGGATGCCTGCGTGATCGCCAGTTTCGGTGGCATCAACCCCAAGAAGATGAGCGACCAGCTGGTGGAGGCATTCCTGGCAGGCGACTGGGGGGAGCGCGAGGTCATACTCGCCCTGGTCGGCGCCCAGCACGCCGGGGATTTCGGCCAGGCGTTGGAACGCCGCCTGCGCGCGCATCCGGCTGGCCGGCAAGTGAGAGTCACGGGCTATGTATCCCGCAGCGACTACCTGCGCTGGCTACGCGCCGCGGATGTGGCAGTGCAGCTGCGCCAGGACTCCCGGGGAGAGACCTCCGGCGCTATTCTGGACGCCATGGCGCACGGTCTGGCGGTGGTGGCCAATGCCCACGGCAGCAGCGCCGAACTGCCGGAGGAGGCGCTGGTGATGCTGCCGGACCGGTTTTGCGCCGAGCAGCTAGGGAAGGCGCTGGAGGCGCTGGTAGCGAGCGACGAAAGGCGCCATACCCTGGGTGAGCAGGCGCGCTGCCACGTGGCGCGCCAGCTGGACCCGGTGCAGGTGGCCAAGCAGTACCGTGACGCTATCGAATCCTTCAGCGGCCGTACGCGGCGAGAGAGGCACGAACGCTGGCTCGACCGCCTGGCCGGTCTGAGCGCGCTGCGGCGCCTCGATGAAGGAGCCTTGCTGGAGGTCACGGGCGGCCTGTGCGAGCTCGACACCACGGCCCCTGCGGCGGCCCCGCGCATCCTCTTCGATGTGAGCACCATTGCCTGGCACGACCTGAAGACCGGGATCGAACGGGTCACTCGAAGGCTGGCAGACCAGCTGCTGCGCCATCCTCCGCAGGGCTGGCGCGTCGAGCTGGTGCGCTGGGGCGGTGACGACTTTCACCTTGCCCGGGGCTTTGCCAGCGAGCAGCTGGGCATCGAACCGCCGGCGCCGGACCGCCCCTGCGAGGCGCGCCCCGGTGATATCTACGTCAGCGTCGAGTGGGCGCCGCCGCTGCTGGAGCAGGCCGGCCACGCGCTCAAGCGGATGCGCGCGCGGGGCGTGCGCTGCTACTTCACCGTGCATGACCTGCTGCCGCTGCGTCTCCCGCACTGCTTCCCGGAGGATATTCCGGCGCGCATGCAGGCCTGGTTCAACGCCATCGCCGAGCTGGCCGACGGCATCACCTGCGTGTCGGCGACGGTGGCAGACGATGTGCGCCAGGAGCTGAGCCGCCTTGCGCTGCCCCGGTCTCCCTGGGTCAGGCACTTTCATCTGGGCGCCGATTTTGCGGAGCAGGCCGACGCCGCGTCGCCCAGCGAGGAGGAGCAGGCGCAGCTTCAAGTGATCGATCAGGCGGGCGGCGCGACGCTGCTGATGGTCGGCACCCTGGAGCCGCGCAAGGGGCATCGTCAGGTACTGGATGCCCTGGAGCGCTGCTGGGAACGACAGCTGCCGCTCAATCTGGTCATTGTGGGCAAACAGGGCTGGAACGTGGACAAGCTTGCCGGCCAGCTGCGCCACCACCCCATGGCCGGGCAGCGCCTGCACTGGGTGGAGGGTGCCAGCGATGCCATGCTGTCGCGTCTTTACGCAGACAGCGATGCCCTGCTGGCAGCCTCCCTCGGTGAGGGCTTTGGCCTGCCGCTGATCGAAGCGGCTCACCGCGGTATTCCGATCCTGGCGCGAGACATTCCGGTATTTCGTGAAGTGGCCGGCGAGCATGCCTGCTACTTCCACGCCGAGAGCGCCGAGCAGCTGGCCGGCGAACTGCAGGCCTGGTACCTGAGCTGGCAGGGCGGCAGCCTGCCCGACTCTCGGGCACTGCCGTGCCTCACCTGGGCACAGAGCGCCGACGCCTGGCTGGCGCCGATTCTCGCCGATCTGCCCCGGCCCCAGGCCTCCATCAGCCCGCTCGACGCAAGCCCAGCTGACCCCGGCTCGAACGACTGTCGCCGCCAGTCCGATCCCGGTGGCCCTGGTACCAGTGAGCCTGCCCCCAGTGCCCCTGGTGCCAATGAAAGTGCCCCTGGCGCCAATGAACAAGGAGCGCTGTCATGACCCTGGCCTCGTTGTCACCTCGTCTGGCCGGATGGCGCAATCAGTTGCCACTGCTCTGGCACCTGGCCCGTGAGGACCTGGTCGACCGCCACAAGGGCTCCGTGATCGGCAAGGCCTGGACGCTGATCGGGCCGCTGATCAACATCCTGGTGTTCGTGCTGGTGTTCTCCAAGATCATGGGCGCGCGCCTGGAGGGCTTTGGCGCCGAGATCGACCAGTACACCTACAGCATCTATCTGATCTGCGGCATGCTCGCCTGGACCGCCTTTGCCAAGGGGCTCAGCACCATCACCAACCTGTTTATCGAACGGGCCCACCTGATCACCAAGGTCAAGGTATCGCTCAAGGCGCTGCCTGTCTCGGTGCTGATTGCCGAGTCGGTGATCTATGCCATCAGCATGCTGTTCTTCGCTGTCTTTCTGCTGCTGATCGGCTTTCCCTTCAGCGCCTGGTGGCTGGCGGTGCCCCTGGTCTTTGCCCTGCAGCTGGCCTTCACCTACGCGCTGGGGCTGCTGCTGGCCATCCTGGCCGTCTACCTCAAGGATATTCGTGAGGCCGTGGCGGTGCTGCTGCCGGTGCTGTTCTGGACCACGCCGATCGTCTACGTCAGCGATATCCTGCCGGACGGCGCCATGGAACTGATGCGTTTCAACCCCATCTATCAGCTGGTGGATGCCTATCGGGATCTGATCATGTACCACACCCTGCCGGGGCCCTACGGCCTGGCCGGCGTGGCAGCGCTGACGCTTTTGCTGCTGGCGTCGGCGCTATGGCTGCTGCGGCGTACCGAGCGCGACCTGCGCGACTGCATCTAGGAGAACGAGGCGATGATCGAGATAGAGGGGCTGAACAAGACCTTCAAGCTGTTTCAGCGCCCCGGCGACCGGCTGCTGGAAGCCGTAACCGGCCGAACCCGCCACTCCAGCTACCATGCGCTCAGAGATATCAGTTTTCGCGTGGCGCCGGGCGAGGTGCTCGGCGTGGTGGGCCGCAATGGAGCTGGCAAATCGACGCTGCTCAAGCTGCTGACCGGCGTGCTGGTGCCCGACAGCGGTGCTATCCGCATTGACGGGCGCGTCACCGGCCTGCTGGAGCTGGGGACCGGCTTCAACATGGAGCTGACCGGGCGGCAGAATATTACCGCCAACGCTCTGATGCTGGGCATGACTCACGAGGAGATCGAGGCGCGTCGAGACGCGATCATCGACTTCTCCGAACTGGGTGACTATATCGACGAACCCCTGCGCACCTATTCATCCGGCATGGTCATGCGCCTGGGATTCTCCATCGCCATTCACGCCGATCCCCGCTGCTTTCTCGTGGATGAGGCGCTGTCTGTGGGCGATGGCTACTTCCAGCAGAAGTGCATGAAGCGGATCCGCGAGTTCAAGGAGGGCGGAGGCTCGATCCTGTTTGTCTCCCACGACCTTAACGCCGTCAAGGTCTTGTGCGACAGGGTCATGGTGCTGGAGGATGGCGGTATCGTCTTCGACGGCGACGCCGAAAAAGCCGTGAACCACTACAACCGCATCATGGCCAGGCAGGCCGAAGAGGAGGAAGGGCGCCATCTGGCGCGCGACCACCAGGCCTATGGCACGCGCGAAGTGGAAGTGCTCAAGGGCCGCGTGCGCGGCCACGAAAGCGCCAGCGATACGGTGTCCAGCGGTGAGCTGGTGGATATCGAGCTTGATCTGCTGGCTCATCGGCCCCTCGAAGAGGTGACGCTGGGCATCATGATCCGAGATCGCTTCGGGCAGGATATTTTCGGCGTCAACAGCTACCAGCTCGGGCAGGCGATTGAGCTGGAGCCCGAGCAGCCCTGCTGCGTCAGGCTGTCGCTGCGGGCGGATATCGCCCCGGGCAAATACACGGTCACGGTGGCGCTGCACAGCCGCGAGCACCACCTCGACCAGTGCTACTGGTGGTGCGACAGCTACCTGCAGTTTGACGTGGCAGGCTTCAAGGGACACCTCTTCTCAGGTGCATGCCGGCTACCGCTGAACCTGGAACTACTGCCCCGCGAAGGGGGCGCCAGCGGCGGGGATACTCGGCACGCCCAACCGGAACTGTCTTCATGACTCACCGCTTTGACGATATTGACGGCCTGATCGGCCGAATTCGGGCTGCCGCGCGCCATGCCGGCGAGTATCAGGAGCCCCCTCAGCCCGTGCCGCTTGCCTACCGGCAGCGGCTGGGAGAGCTGCGGGATGGCGGCGATTTGCCCATTGAGATCGACGACGATACCGCCCCCGAGCTGGAAGCGCTGCTGCTGCCCAGCCAGCCTGACGAACAGTTTCTGCAGCGCGCCTATGCCGTGCTGCTGGGCAGAGAGCCGGACGAGGAGGGCAGGCGGCACTACCTCGAGGCGCTGCCCGAGGTGGGGCGCTGCCATGTGCTGGCCGAGCTGCTCTGCACCGCGGAGTGCCGCCAACGGCTGGCCGCCGGCCAGCTTTACCTGCGCGACTTTCAGCGGCTGACGCTGCCGCTGCGCCTGCAGCGGCGGCTGGGGCCGCCGGGGCGCTGGCTGCAGGGGAGCGTACAGCGCTGGTACCGGTGGCTGGAGCGCCGCTGGATGCCGGAGCTCAGGCGGCGCGAGCGGCTGCGGTCGCTCTCTCGCCGCCTGGAGAGCCAGGAGCAGCGGATCTACGATATCCTGCTGATGCTGGATGCCGAACTGCAGCGCCAGGCGCACCACAGTGCCAAGCTGGAGCAGCGTTCACGCAGTCAGGAGCGCGGCCTGCAAGAGCAGGCGCGGCAGCTGGAGCGGTTGGCCCAGTCCCGCGAGCCGCTGGTCGAGGCCCTGCACGCACTCCTCCCCGACGAAGACGCGCTCGAGCCCCTGCTGCACAAGCTCGAGTCCCTGGGAGCGCAGCGCCGCCCGGCGGCGAGCCAGCAGCAGCTCGACGACTACTACCTCGCCTTCGAGGCGATCTTTCGTGGCGATGAGGCGCAGGTGCGCGAAAACCTCCAGCGCTATCTGCCCCAGCTGCATCAGGCGCGCGCCTGCGGTGAGCGCGCCCTCGACCTGGGCTGCGGGCGGGGTGAGTGGCTGCAGCTGCTGGAAGAGCACGGCTTCAAGGCCCACGGCGTCGATCTCAACGCGACCATGGCGGCGCACTGCCGGGCCCAGGGCCTGGAGGTCGTGGAAGATGACCTGCTCGAGGTGCTCAAGGCGCAGCCTGACGGCAGTCACGCCCTGATCAGTGCCTTTCATATCGCCGAGCACCTGCCCTTCGACGTGCTCTATGCCACCGTGGCAGAGGCCGGTCGCGTGCTGGCGCCGGGTGGCGTGCTGATCATCGAAACGCCCAATCCCGAGAACGTGCTGGTAGGCAGCCACACCTTCTACCACGACCCCACCCACCGCAATCCGCTGACGCCCACCTCGCTGAGCTTCCTGCTGGAGTTTCACGGGTTTCGGGGGCTGGAAGTGCTGCGCTTCAACCCCTACCCGGAGAGCGCCAAGGTGCCCGGCAGCGACCCGCTGACCGAGCGCGTCAACGGACATCTGTGCGGCCCTCAGGACTATGCGCTGGTGGCGGTTCGGCCGGCGCAGGCAGAAGTCGCCGCGTCGCTCGAGGAGCCGCAGCCGTGAGAATCCTGCTCAGTGCCACTCAGGTGCCCTTCATTCACGGTGGCGCCGACTACCATATTCATGGCGTTGCCCAGGCCCTGCGCGACCGCGGCCACGAGGTCGAGCTGATGCGCCTGCCGTTTCGCTTCGGCCCGGAGAAGGACATCGAACGCCTGATGGCCTACGTCGAGACCCTCGATATGGCCGCGCCCAACGGGGTCGAGATCGACCGCGCCATCAGCCTGCAGTTTCCCGCCTGGGGGCTGAAACACCCAGACCATACCGTCTGGGTGATGCACCAGCATCGCGCCTGCTACGAGCTCTACTCCCCGCAGCAGGCCTCGCCGGCCCAGCAGCGCCTGCGCGATGCCGTTCAGGCCTTCGACGACCGCCATCTGCCCAGTGCCACTCGGCTGCTGGCCAACTCCCGGCGCGTGGCCGAGCGGCTCGAGCGCTTCAACGGCCTGCAGGCGCAGCCGCTCTATCACCCGCCGCATGACGCCGAGCGCTTTCGCTGCTATGAAGACTGGGGCTATATCTTCTACCCCAGCCGCCTGGAGAGCCTCAAGCGCCAGGATCTGCTGATCGAGGCAGCGCGTTACCTGCAGACGCCGGCGCGCCTGGTGATCGCCGGCGAGGGCGGCCAGCGGCAGCGCTATCAGGCGCTGGTCGAGCAGCATGGCCTGAGTGATCGCGTGCGGCTGATCGGGCGCATCAGCGAAGAGGAGAAGTTGGCCTGGTATGCCAACGCCACCGCGGTCTTCTATGGCCCCTTCGACGAGGACTACGGCTACGTGACCCTCGAGGCGATGCTGGCCGCCAAGCCGGTCATCACCTGTCGCGACAGCGGCGGTCCGCTGGAGTTTGTGCGCGACGCCGAGACCGGCTGGGTGGTGGAGCCGGAGCCTCAGGCCGTGGCGGCCGCCATCGATGAGGTGTGGCGCGACCGTCGGCGTGCTGCCGAGATGGGGCGCGCCGGCCTGGAAGGCTACCACCGCGCCAACATCAGCTGGGATCAGGTGGTGGCCCGCCTGCTGGGGGAGTCGGTACCATGAAGATCGCGCTGGTGGCGCCCAGCAGCGTCCCCTTCACGGTAGGCGGTGCCGAAAAGCTCTGGTGGGGGCTCCTGCATCACCTCAATCAGCTGACCGACCACCAGGTGGAGCTGATCAAGCTGCCGTCGCCCGAGCGCAGTCTGGGTGAGCTGCTGAGCAGCTATCGTCGCTTCAGCGAGCTGGACCTGAGCCACTTCGACTGTGTGATCAGCACCAAGTATCCGGCCTGGATGGTGTCACACCCCAACCACCGGCTCTATCTGCAGCATCCGCTGCGGGGGCTCTACGACACCTATCCCTGGCCGGAGCTGGCCGCCCACGACCCCTTCAGCGCTGCTGCCTGGCCCACGCCGGCGGGCCGGCAGGCCATGGGGCGCTGGCGGCGCCATCCGCAGCTGCGCCGCCTGCAGAAGCTGCTTGCCACCGCGCCCGAGCGCGCTCAGCTGCCGGAGCTCTTCGCCACCCTGGAGGCGCTGCAGCAGAGCCGCTGGCTGCCCGCGGCCAGCCGCGACGCCCTGCTGGCCTTCCCTGGGCCGCTGACGCGGGCGGTGATTCATCACCTGGACGCGATCGCCATGGCACCGGGCGCCATTCGCCGCTATGCCGCCATTTCACAGACCGTCACGCGGCGCGCCCACTACTTTCCTCGGGGTGAGGCCGTCAAGGTCATCCACCACCCCTCGGACCTGCCGCCTGTAGAGCCCGCGCCTGCCGCAGCGACGCCCCCCTACCTGTTTACCGTCAGCCGGCTGGACGGCCCCAAGCGCATCGAGCTTCTGGTGCGTGCCTTCATGGCCAGCCGCGCCGACCTGGAGCTGCGCATTGCCGGTACGGGCCCGGAGGAAGAAGCGCTCAGGCAGCTGGCCGCCGGTGACCCGCGCATTCGCTTCCTGGGGTTTTTGCGCGACAGCCAGGTGGCAGAGCAGTATCGCCACGCCCTGGCGGTGCCCTTTCTTCCCTACCAGGAGGACTACGGCCTGATTACCATCGAGGCCATGAGCGCCGGCAAGCCGGTGATCACCTGCAACGACGCCGGTGGCGTGACCGAGTTCGTGCGCCACGGTGAGAATGGCTGGTGCGTGCCCCCGGAGCCGGCCGCCCTGGCCGAGGTGATCGAGGCGCTGGGGCGGGCGCCCGAGAGTGCGCTTGCCATGGCCGCCGCCGCGCGCCGCAGCGTCGCCCACGTGAACTGGCCGAGCACCGTGGCGGCGCTGCTGGAGGCACCCGCGGCCGACGCCCGTCCCCAGTGCCCCGCACAGGTGACCGGGCTGGGCGCCGGCGAGCACTGGCTGGTGCTCAACACCTACAGCGTCTATCCCCCCATGGGAGGCGGCCAGAACCGCATGTTTCACCTCTACCGCCACCTGGCCGCCGAGCCGGGGCGCCGCGTGACCCTGCTGGTGCTGGCGCCGGTCGGCAGCGAGGAGTGCCGCCGCGAAATCGCGCCGGGCCTGGTGGAGCATCGTGTTCCGCTTAGCGAGGCGCAGCAGCAGCGGCTCGAGGCGCTGGAAAAGGCACTTGGCGTGCCGGTCGAGGATATCGCCGCCATCGAGGGCTGGCGCCTCAATACCCGCTTTGTCGAGCGGCTCAAGCACTATGCGAGCGAGGCCACCATGGGCGTGGCGGCCCACCCCTACCTGGCCGGGGCGCTGCATGAGCATCTGGACGTACCCTGGGGCTACGAGTCGCATAACGTCGAGGCCCTGCTCAAGCGCGATATCCTGGCCCAGGCGCTGCGACAGAACCTGCCCGAGGCACGCGCCGCTCTCAGGCAGGTGGAAGAGGTAGAAAGGCTGGCCTGCTGCGCCGGCGCCTGGGTGTCGGCCTGCACCGAGGCGGACCTGGCGAGCTTTACTTCGCACTACGGGCTGGACCCACGGCGCGGCATCGTGGTGCCCAACGGCGCCGATATCCAGCGTCTGCCCTTCGTGGATATGGCGTTGAGGCGGCGCTGGCAGGCCAGCCTGGGGCAGCAGCGCCCCACGGCATTGTTCATCGGCAGCTGGCACGGCCCCAATCTGGAGGCCGCCCGTCTGATCATGGAGCGCCTGGCGCCGGCCTGCCCGGCGGTGGACTTTCTTGTCGTCGGCAGCCTCTGTCTGCATCCCGATCTTGCCGATATTGACCTGCCGCCCAACCTGCGGCTGATGGGCACGGTAACAGATGCCGAGCTTGGTGCGCTGTTGGCTAGCGTCGACGTGGCGCTCAACCCGATGGGCTCCGGTTCGGGCAGCAATCTCAAGATGTTGGACTACACGGCGAGCGGCGTACCTGTCCTGACGACCCCCTTCGGCAACCGCGGCTTCGACTTTGACGAACGTCATCTTTGGCTGGCCGAGCTGGACCGGTTGGCCGCGGCTCTAGAACGCCTGCTGGCGACGCCGCGGCCGGCGCAAGAGGCCCGAGTGGCGCGGGCTCGGCAGCTGACCCAGGACGCCTACGCCTGGCACCGCATTGCGCCGCGCCTGGGTGAGGCCGCTCGGATTCACCGCTTGCACTCCAGCGAGGGCGGAGCTAGCATGCAGGCATGTTCCCGCACGCTGTTTTCAGATGCCTAGTGCCGTGTGATATGTGTCATGCGGCTCGCGGGAGGTCCCAATAAGGTCACTCTGGCATCAGGCATTAGTTCAATGCCATTGACTTGCCAGAGACATGGCTTTTACATTATCTGACATTGCTCGTCGGTGACGAGGGGGGTGGCGGTGCAGGAAATGGAAAGCTGCACAGCGCCACAATACCTACAAGGAAGGACGAGCAAAGCGGATGACCTTGAGCGCTCAAGGTAGCAATGCCGGCGCAAGCGAAGGAATGATAGCCATAGCCGGCATATTTAACTAAGCAAGGAGACTATAGTCCCATGGCAACTCAAGAGAGCTTGAACCAGGCGCAGCTGCTTTACGTCGCCTACTACGGCCGTCCGGCCGACCCGCAGGGCCAGCAGTACTGGGCAGAGCGTATCGACGCTGAAGGCGTCGGCCACATCCTGAACGCTTTCGGCACCTCCGCCGAGTACGAGAATGCTTTTGGCAACCTGTCAAATGCTCAGCTCGTCAATAACCTCTACAACCAGCTGTTCGGCCGCGATGCCGAGCCGGCTGGCCTCCAGTTCTACGTCGGTCTGCTCAGCAGCGGCGAGAAGACCCTGGCCGAGATCGCCTACGAGATCGCCGGTGGCGCCCAGGGCGACGACGCAGTCGCTCTGCAGAACAAGCTGGACGTGGCCGATGCCTTCACCGCAGGGCTCGACACCACCCAGGAAATCCTTGCCTATGAAGGCAATGCCGCTGCCGCTAGCGCCCGCGACTTCCTCGCCGGCGTTGATGCCGACACCACTGTCGCCGACGTCGACGTTGACGGCTTTATCAACTTCCTGGTCACCGGTGATGACGGCCAGCCGGAGCCGCCTGCCGAAGGTGAAGAGTTCCGCCTGACCGCAGAGGCCGACGTGCTGACCGGCACCGCCGGCGACGACGTCTTCGACGCCAGCTTCACCACTATCGGTGGCCGCGACGCTAACACCCTGGGCAGCGGCGACCGTCTCGACGGTGGCGAGGGTACCGATACCCTGAATGCGCAGCTGATGACCAATGCGACCGTCACCGATACCTTCCTGGGTACTGCTGACGCTACCGCCATCTCGCCGCGTACCGAGAATATCGAAGTCGTCAACATCCAGGTGCAGTCGCGTCTGGCGCAGGACGTCACCGTTAACGGTTCCAACATCGACGCTCAGTTCATGAACGGCGTCCAGCAGTGGTGGTCCGATAACAGCCGCGCTTACCTGCAGATCGAAGACATTCGCTCTGCTCCCGAAGAGACCTTCTTCGGCATGCGCGACACCGATCCCAACGTTAGCTATGCGGCCTTCTTCAACGCCCGCGAAGTGGCGCTGGGCCAGGGGCGCTCTGATTCCTTCCTGACTCTGACCGTGCGCGAGTCCGGCGCACCGGAAAATGAGCTGCAAAACTTCACCGTTAATGCGGTGACCATCGAGCTCGACGGCAGCGACTACACCCTGTCCAATGCTGCCATGGCCCAGGCCAACAGCTTTGCCGAGTTCAAGGCCGCTCTGGAAGCGGCGATCGCCTCTGAGCCGGCTCTGGCAGGTGTTACCGTCAGCAACAACGAAGATGGTACTTTCGTGCTGGTCGACGAGCAGGGCCGTGACTTTGCCGAAGGCACAGTGACCACCACTCAGCCGGGCAACTTCGACATCGAAGGCAATCAGCAGGTCGGCGACGCTACCCTGTTTGACGTGCTGGTCGAAACCAACGTGGTGCTCGACGGCGCTGGTAACGGCTCCCAGGGCGGTATGCTGAACATTGGCGCCATGTCCGGTCAGGACGGCATCGGTGTCTTCAACACCACCGTGCTGAACGACAGCCACCTGCTCGCCATGTCTTCCGTCAATCTGAATGCTGGCAACCAGCCGGAAGGCTTCCTGGAGATCGTCAACGTTGTCGGCGATGGCGACCTGACCATCGGTGCGACTCGCGGTGACAGCACCCCGGTCAACGAGCTGGCCTCCACCGACGGCCGTGCCTTCGGCACCGACGTTGATGGTAACCTGGTCGGCCTGACCGACGTTCGTCAGGTTAACGCTGATGAGTTTAACGGTGACCTGAACGTCGCTATCAACCTGACCGGCGACCTGGGCGCCAAGGCCGATAGCTACTTCCGTGATTCCGGCAGCAGCACCAATCCGGATGATGACGGCAGCGACTTCGTTGGCGGCACCGGCGCTTCCGGCGAGAAGTACGCGCCTGGCTTCCGCTACGCCGGCGGTAACGGCGACGATATCTTCACCTTCGACTTTGACGGTGAAGGCGGCAGCGGCGACAACTTCTTCAACGCCCTGACCGGTGTTGAGCTTGACACCGACGTGGTGATCGACATCGAGGGTGGTGCCGGTAACGACCGCTTCAACTTCAACAACAGCCTGATCGACCGCTCTGTGGTCAGCATCGACGGCGGCGCAGGTCGCGACACCGTTGAAGTGACCACCAGCTCCGGTACCGGTACCGGTGCCGCCCGCTGGGCCGCGTTCGACAGCATCGAGACGCTGGTGATCGCCGGTGGTGATTCCAATCACGCTATCATCACAGGTAACATGAGCGGCCTTGAAGATATCGTGATCGCCACGGGTGACTTCCAGTCCGGCGGTTTCGATAACGCCGTGACCCAGATCGAAGACGGTACTGACGTCACCATCAGCGGCAAGAACCAGACCCTGTCTGCTACCAACTTCAATAACGATGTCAACCAGACGTTCGGCGACATCGAGCTGGTGGGCCTTAACGTCAACACTCAGCATCTCAACGTGACGCTGGACAACACCTCTCGCGGTGCTGCTACCAGTGACACCTCCGAGCTGAGCGTTGACTCCCTGCGCGTCGACAATGTGGCCAGCACCACTGTAACCTCTGCCGGTCGCCGTGAGGCCACCAACGTGGTCAACACCATGTCGACCAGTGCTCGTACTGTCGATATCGACGGCACCCAGGACCTGGATCTGCACATCGATCGTATGGGTCAGACCCAGGGTGGTACTACCATCACTGGTCCGCGCAACATCGATGCTACCGGCCTGACCGGTAACCTGCAGACCAACGGTAACCTGAACCAGGCCGACCTGACCCTGGCGCTCTCTGCCCAGGTCGTCAACGGTGGTGGTAACGGCTTTGGCAACGGCATCAACCCCAACGCCAACAACTACGTCGGTATTAAGGGCACGCTGAACGACAATGACACCCTGCAGCTGTATGGTGCTCTGAACACCGCTGCTGAAATCAGCGAGTTCGAAACCATTCAGTTCGGCGCTCCGTTCGCCGCAACTGGCGCAGGTGCTCAGGGCTACTTCAGCGCTAGCAACACCACCGGCGTGGAAGTCTTTGATGTCGCCCTCCTGGCGGGTGATCTTACCCTCGACTCCCTGCGTGACGAGAGCTACGTCGAAGTGTCTGGCAACATCGGTAGCGGCATCACCCTCGAGCTGATCGGTGAGACCGGTGTCAATGAGCTGGACGTGGCTCTGAGCGGCGGAATCCACGAAGGTACTCTGGACATTCAGAGCGCAACCAACGTGGAGATCTCCTCTCTCGTCGCGGCTGGCTCTACTCTGGAGAATCTGACTCTGGATGCCACGGTCGAGGATCTGACGCTGATCAACGTCGCACTGGATAACGTTGCCGTGTTCGACAGCATCAGCAAGATCGACCTGTCTGACAGCGCTGGTTCTACGCTGACGCTGCAAGATGCAGGGGCTGCTGCTACCGAGACTACCATCGTGATCGGTGCCGGTGACGTTGATATCACCAGCAACTCCAACGAAGCGGTGAACTTCGAGTTCGTGGCTGCCAGCCAGAATAGCGGCGCACCCAGTGAGTGGGTCATCAGCGGTTTCGATCTCTCCCAAGATGTGCTGGACTTCTCCGAGTTCGGTATCTACGGTTCGCTGGGCGATATTGACATCGACTATGTGTTCACTGGTCCCTTCTTTACTGGTACCTGGAGCGCGGTTATCACCAGCGATGTTGGTCAGAACGATCCCAACTATTGGGAGCTGACCATTGAGGATGGCCTGGGTACGGGCTTCCTGGGGCTGAACGAGCTGGATGCCAGCAACTTCGCCTTCGCATAACTCTATCTTGTAGAGTTGGCTGTAGTAGCCGCCCCCTCGGGGGCGGCTATTTTTTTATCGGTACGCCGAGTTATTCTGTGCCTCTCCCTATGGAAAAGGAGTTGCCCCATGAGCCTCTATCAGGCGCCCGAAGCCCTGGATCCCGCCCATCACGGCGGCTTGACCTATCAGCCCAACGTCAGCTTCCGCTTTGCAAGCGATGCAGTCACCGTGCCCCTGGTGGCAAGCGAGGTGACCACCGCCGCCCGAGACTACGTCGTGGTGTTCGATACCGCCAAGCCCGCCGCCTATGCGCTGCTCGGCGTGGCGCGAGGCCACAACGCCTATGTCACCCCCAAGGGGCAGTGGCGGGGCCGCTACCGCCCGGCGGCCATTCGCGCCTACCCCTTTACCATCAAGGTCATGGGGGAGACCCCCGAGGGCAAGACCCGTTACGCCATGGTGGTGGACATGGCCAGCGAGCACGTCAACGCCCCCGGCGGCTATCTGCTCTTCGAAGAGGGCAAGCCCACCGCGCTGCTGGAGAAGATCAAGGGCATCCTTACCAACCTGGAGAAGGACCGCATCCGCCTGACCCGCCTGGTCGGCCAGCTGGAGCAACACGGCCTGCTGGTGGCGCGCTCGCTGGAAGTCAAGTCGCGTAAGCTCGGAGTGAGCGGTTTTCGGGTGGTGGACAGCGAGGCCCTGGCGGCCCTGAGCCCGGAAGCGCTGGCCGAGCTGCGCGACAGCGGCGCCCTGATGCTTGCCTATGCCCAGATCCTGTCGCTTGCCAACCTGCAGGATAGCCCCGTGGCCGACCTTTCCGGCGTCGCCCCGGCCGGCCCCCTGAGCCTCGATGAACTGTTCGACGAGGGCGACGACGACTTCGTGTTCGACTTCGACAGCTGAACTGCCTGCCGGCAGCCCGTCAACCTGAGTAGAAAGGCGCGCACAGCAAACGGGGCGCCGGTGTGGTGACCTGGCGCCCCGCGTCGCTTGGGTAGTGCCGATTATGCCATGGCGGCGGCGAATACTTCGTCGAGGTTGGCAATGCCCAGCGTATCCAGCAGCTCTACGCTGACGCTGAACGCCTGCCCGTCCGGGCGGGAAAGGCTTTCATTGCCCTGCATGTCCCACTGCCAGTCGTAGCCGAAGTAATGGTACAGCTCGCTCTGGTTATAGAAGAGCGTGTCCGGCCCGACACCGATGGCTTCCGGCAGCACCAGCTCGCCGTTGAAGAGGGCAAAGTCGATAAAGCCGGTGGTGTAGCCTACCTGCTCGGCATAGTGGCGGATGGGGCTGTCGCCGACGAAGTCGATGGTGACCAGGTCGAGGCTTTCGGGGCCCGCTGCGCCATCGAGCGTGAACGTGATGATGGAGCCAAAGTTCTGGTCGGCCGTGATTTCCAGCGCGTCCAGGGCGGTTTCAAATGAGAGCATGTCGGTCTTGGTCAGAAGCACTGACGAGACGCCATCCTGAACGGTGCTGGCTTTTTCAAACTCGTATACCACCGAGCCCTTATCAAGCACCACCACAATGCCGCTGCCGGCGTCATGCTCGGGCGGCTGCTCGGGCGGCTGCTCGGTGATGGGCTCGCGGGATACCTGCGAGACGACCGCGGCGGCCGTCTGTGCATCAAACGGCTGAGTGCCGCTCTCTACCTCCGCAAGGTAGGCGGTGGCGGCCTCCAGGCGCTGGTCGATCAGGTCGGCATCGTTGGCTCCCCCGGTGGGTGCCCGCGCGCCGTCCAGCAGGGCGGGGATCAGGCTCGCGGGCGACAGCGCGCCGCTCTCCAGCTCTCCTTGCCAGTAGGCGAGACCCTCGGCATCCGCTTCGCGATCGAAGACGGCGCGGTAGGCGCTGGCCACCAGCGCAGCAGCGTCGCCCTGGGTGTCGAAGCGGGCCTGAGCCTCCGGCAGAGCCAGCAGCGAAGCGGCGGCTGCCGTCAGCCCGGCCTCCTCGCTTTGCCAGGCGAGGAGTTCGGCGTCACTCGGAGCGCGCCCGAGCAGGGCAACGGCCAGGTCGATCCATTCCGTGCGCGATACGGGAGGCTCCTCTCGGGAGATCTGGGCAACAGCCTGCTGTGCCGTCTGTAGGTCGAACGGTCGGCTGCCGTCGTCGACCTCCGCTAGATAGCGGGTGGCCGCTTCCAGCCGCTGATCAATCAGTGCCGCATCCATGGCGCCGCCGTTGGGTGCCCGTGCGCCGGCCAGCAGGGCAGGGACCAGCGTCGTGGCTGACAGTGCGTCGTTCTCCAGCTCTCCCTGCCAGTAGGCGAGACCCTCGGCATCCGCTTCGCGATCGAAGACGGCGCGGTAGGCGCTGGCCACCAGCGCGGCAGTGTCGCTTTGGATGTCGAAGCGGGCCTGAGCCTCCGGCAGGGCCAGCAGCGTAGCGGACAAGGCGGAAAGTCCCGCTTCTTCGCTCTGCCAGGCGCGGAGTTCTTCACCACTCGGGGCGCGCCCGAGCAGGGCAACGGCCAGGTCGATCAGTTCACGCGTCATCTTCGTTCCCTCGATATGAAGTTATTCATTGATGTTGGTTGGCGCCGGCGAAGATTAGCCTAAATCAGCGCCGGCAAACAGCGGCGCTGCACCTGTGCGCAGGGGCCAAGAGAGGCCTAGGAGCCTGTCGGACTTAACGCTGATCTGCTGCGAACCCCGTGTTCCTCGCGACGATCGGTCAAACCCGACAGGCTCCTAGGTTTTTGGGCCTGTGCTGGGTATCCTTGTGCCCGCTCATCAACAAACCGAGGAATACTATGCCTTGGCAACAGGCCGGCATTACCCGGCACCATCTCGAGCAGGCCATGGAATGCTGCGATCGGCTGGGCCTCGACGCCTTTCGCCGTAGCTGCCACCCCGGGTTCAAGGCCGCCAAGGGCCGGCGGGTGACCTATCAGGGCCGCGGCCCCTACGAGCCCAGGCCGCTGATGGCCGCGGCTTATTCCCTGTGCCACCCCCAGGCGCCGGCACTTGGGCCCAAGGCGTTTTCCGGTGACGCGGCGCGCCAGGCGCTGCTGCGCGACTACGGCTTCGCGCTGGAGGAGACATCGCCGCCGCCGGCGCCTCCTGTGTCCGAGGGTACACCCGAGGGCCAAACCCTGAGTGCCCAGGCGCGCACCTGGCGCGACGGCCTGCGTTCGGCCGAGGCGCGCATCGAACATCTGGAGCAGCGGCTGGCCATGGCGCGCACGGCCCGCGCTGTCTACCTACGTGCCCTGCTGGATGCGCTGCCCGCACCGGCTGGTGCACCGTCCCATCGTGAGAAGGAGAGTTCCGATGCCTGATACCCCGATGTGCCGCGGCGCGATGCGCTGGATTCCCCTGGTGATGCTCGTTGCACTGCTTGGCGGCTGCGGCCGCGTGCCCCTGGTGCCGGTGCTGTAGCGGCCCGGCTGCCGGCAGGATTGGATCGATCGTCGCGTATGAGCAAGACGCTGCAGGAGAGCCGTGGCAAGCCGCAAAGGCGCCTGGGCTTTTGGTATGTCGCTGGGTATCCTGTGCCCAGCCCCAACCGCAAGGAGTGTATCGATGAGTCTCTATCAGGCCCCCGAGGCGCTGGACCCTGCCAAGCACGCCGCGCTGACCTACCAGCCCGACGTCAGTTTTCGCTTCGCCAGCGAAGAGGTGGCTGTGCCCCTGGTGGCCAGCGAGATCACCACCGCCGCCCGTGACTATGCGGTGGTGTTCGATACCGCCAAGCCCGCCGCCTATGCGCTGCTGGGTATCGAGCGGGGCCATAATGCCTACGTGACCCCCCAGGGGCAGTGGCGGGGGCGCTATCGTCCGGCGACCATTCGCGCCTACCCTTTTACCATCAAGGCCATGGGGGAGACCCCGGAGGGCAAGACCCGTTACGCCATGGTGGTGGACATGGCCAGCGAGCATGTCAATGCCCCCGGCGGCCATGCGCTTTTCCAGGGCGAAAAGCCCACCGCGCTGCTGGAGAAGATCAAGGGCATCCTTACCAACCTGGAGAAGGATCGCATCCGCCTGACTCGCCTGGTGGGCCAGCTGGAGCAGCACGGCCTGCTGGTGGCGCGCTCGCTGGAGGTCAAGTCGCGTAAGCTCGGCGTGAGCGGCTTTCGGGTGGTGGACAGCGAGGCCCTGGCGGCCCTGAGTCCGAAGGCGCTGGCCGCGCTGCGCGACAGCGGCGCCCTGATGCTCGCCTACGCTCAGATCCTGTCGCTTGCCAACCTGCAGGACAGCCCTGTGGCCACGGTCGCCGCCGGCCCGGGCGAGGCCCCCGAGAACCTGGACGAGCTGTTTGACGGCGGCGAAGACGATTTCGCCTTCGATTTCGACAGCTGAGCGCCATGAGCCACCCGAATACTCGGCGGCGTCCGCGGCTGCTCTGGGCCAACGCCTACTGTCTGATGGACCTTTCCAGCGGCGCCTCCATGGCGGTGCGCGAGATGCTGATCCAGCTGGTGGGGCAGGGCTATGAGGTCGAGATCATCGGCGCCACCGTGTTTGACGCCGAGAGCGGCCGGCTGCCGCTACGGGCCCAGTGGGACAGGATCCAGCACAGTTCGTCGCCGGTCGTCACGCTAAAGGATCCGCCGCTGACCCACCGCCTGGTCAAGACCGCCAGCATCGAGCGTGGGGCCATGACCACCCTGGAGCAGACGCGCTGGCTGGACCTCTACACCCAGACGCTGGAGCGCTTTCGGCCTGATCTGGTGTTCTTCTACGGCGGGCGCCCCCTGGACCTGCTGGCGGCGGATGAAGCGCACAGCCGCGGGATTCCCTGCGTGGCCTATCTGGCCAACGGCAACTACCGCGGAACTCGCTGGTGCCGCGATGTGGACCTGATTCTCACCGATAGTGAGGCAACGGCGTCGCATTATCGTATGACCCAGGGTATTGCGCCGCGGGCCATTGGCGCCTTTATCGATGCGGGGCGCGTCGTGGCGCCTCACCATGAGCGCCGCCGCGTGCTGGTGGTCAACCCGTCCCCTCAGAAGGGTGGAGCGGTGGTGGTCATGCTGGCGCTGCTGATGGAGCAGCGCCGCCCGGATATCGTCTTCGAGGTGGTCGAGTCTCGCGGCAGCTGGCAGCAGCTGCTCGAGCAGATGACCTCGCAGCTGGGCGCGCCTCGCGACTCCCTCGGCAACGTCGTGGTCACGCCCACCACCCGTGATATGCGGCCCGTGTACGGCCGGGCACGCCTGCTGCTGGCGCCGAGCCTGTGGTGGGAAAGCTTTGGCCGCGTGTCCGCCGAGGCGATGTTGAACGGGATCCCGGCCATCGTGAGCAATCGCGGCGGCCTGCCTGAAGTGGTGGGCGAAGGGGGCGTGCACCTCGACTTCCCGGAGGTCTGCTATGAGCCGCCATACGGGAGGGTGCCGGGCCGCCAATGGCTGGAGGCGCTGGTTCAGCACATCGAGCGCTTCTTCGACGACGATGCCTACCATGAGGCCATGGTGGCGCGTGCCCGCGCCCAGGGGGAACGCCACGGCATGGCGACCAGCACCGAACGGCTATGCGCCGCGCTGGCCCCGCTTGTGGCCCGCCGCGCCGGAGACAGCCACGCCGACCGGCGGCCCAACAAGCAGCTGCACGGGCCGGCGTAACGTCGACAAGCGACAGGAGAAACGTCACTTATGCCGACCGTCAGCGTGATCATGCCGGTCCACAACCGCGAAACCCGCCTGCCGGGTGCCGTGGAGAGCATTCTCGACCAGCGCTATCGAGACTTTGAATTGCTCGTCGTCGATGACGGTTCAACCGACAGGACGCCCTCGGTCATTGATCACTACGCGGCGCTGGATCGCCGAGTACGCCACCTCAGGCTGCCGGTGAACGGCGGGCCCGGCCTGGCGAGGAGCATGGCACTGAAAGCGGCTAGCGGAGACTATGTGGCGATCATGGACTCCGACGACGTCGCACTGGCCGAGCGCCTGGGGCGCCAGGTCAGCTTCATGGAAGCCAACCCCCATGTCACCCTGGCTGGCGCCAATGCCATCAAGGTGATGCCGCAGGGCAGGGTGCAGATGAAGATGGCGCCGGGAGATGCGGAGCTTAAGGCTAGGCTGCTGCTGGTGGATGCCACCTTTGTCCATCCCACCGTGATGATGCGGCGGCAATTTTTGGTGCAGCATCGGTTGACCTACAGCGCAGAACGAATCTGCGATGAAGACCATGATCTCTACATTCGCATGGTGCAGGCCGGGGCGACACTGGCCAATATGCCCGATACGCTGCTGGAGTATCATCGCCATGGGCAAAATATCACGGCCAATACGCCTCATCTGGAGGAGGGCAAGACGCCTCTACGGCGTATACTGCTTGGCTTGTATTATCCCGACCTGACGCAGCGCGAAGCGGCGGCCCTGGCCGAAGTGTTGCAGCCGTCTCCCAGGCTGTCGGCCAAACAAGCCTTTGCAGGCCTCTTGGCGGCAGATAAAGCCATGACGATGCAGCACAGCCAGTTTGGTGAAGACCATCAGGTGCTGAATGCGATCATCAAGCGCTATACGGACCCGCTGTCGCGTTCGCTTGCATCCATGATGCAGCGCTGAACCCAGCGCGATGAGGAGCACCTGGTGCACCTGCTGCGCCTTGTTCATGAGGACTATGCTCGGGCGCAGCAGGTAGGTGAGCGCGCTCATGCCGCCGTCAAGCAGGAGTGGACCTGGAGGCACCAGCTGGGCAAGGTGTTTCCCGAAGCCTGAGCTGGCTGTAGGCAACCTGAGCTGGCTGAAAATGCTACTGGCTTTCGCGAACGCGCTCGGTCGTGGCTTCCAGCCGCACGGCCGGTCGCTGACTGGCCTCTCGCTCCAGCTCGTGGATATTGCCCAGGGTCCAGGTCGGGCCCGGCAGCGGGTCGCCGGTGTCGACGATCCCCCCCGGGCAGAGCGCCGGGCCGACGGTGTCCAGTCCCGCCGAGCTGCCGTGATAGCTGTGTGAGGTGCCGTCTGCGCAGGTGATGGCCCAGTTCTGGCCGTCAAGGTAGGTAGCGCTCCAGGCCCAGGCGCCGCCGGAGGCCAGCAGTAGCACCGCGCCGGGCAGTAGGTGTTTGATCTTCATAGTGATTGTCTTCGTCAGGCAGGGCGGACGGCCAGTTCCGTTTGTCGACCGCGGTGGAGCCCTGGCGCTGCTGTCGTGGCCGCTTCCCCGGTGACAAGAGCCAGGGCCGGAAAGGGCTCAGACTTTCAGCATAGTCCAGGCGCCGCCGGCTGGCTTGGAGCTTTGGCTGCTATCACCAAGAATTTAAGGGCTCCCCTGTGGCCTGCAGGGCAAGTGCGGTATGATGCGCGGCGCCCATACACATTTTTTTGGAGGATTCCATGGCTGAAGAACAGGCACAGACTATCACCATCGACGGCAAGCAGTATGAACTCGACAAGCTGAGCGAGCAGGCGCGCAACCAGGTGGTCAACCTGCGCATTACCGACCAGGAAATCCAGCGTCTCAACCACCAGCTGGCCATCGCCCAGACGGCTCGCGTAGCTTATGCCAACGCGCTGAAGCGTGAGCTTGAAGGCGATAACGTCGAGAATACGGCACACTGACCGTCGGCATTTCTGGTGGGGGGCGCACTAAGCCTTGTGCTCCCCCACCCGTTGTTTGAATGGCGGAGGCACCTCGCTCCGTTGCTGGTGCAGCCGTCATTTTCTTTCTATAAAAGGCGGTCCAATGCGCTCTACCAATATTCGTTACCTTCCTCGCTTGGACCATTTGCGCTTCCTGGCAGCCCTGTTGGTGCTGGCCTTTCATCTCTACCACTACTTCTTTCATGGCTGGCAGCCAAACCCCGAGGCAGCACTGATTGGCTTTATTGTTGAAGGGCATAGCGGAGTGGCGCTGTTCTTCACCCTGTCGGGCTTCCTGTTCATGCTGATCGCCCTTCAGGGGCCGATCCGCTACCGTCAGTTCATGTTCAATCGTGTGCTGCGCATTGCGCCGCTCTTTCTGGTGGTGTTTTATCTGGCGATAACGCTGGGGCGTGACGAGTTTCAGGCTACCGATATCCTCTACGTGCTGTTTTCCAATATTGGTGCTCCTCCCACTTCGGACCACTTTGTGACGGGTGCTGCCTGGACCATCTCGGTGGAGTTTACCTTCTATCTTATCTTTCCCTTCCTTGCGGCGGCCTTTATCTCTCAGGGCTGGCGTTACCTGCTGGGAGTGTGGTGTTTGCTGTTGCTCTTCAAGCTGGTGATCCATGCTAGCGTGGCGGACCCCATGCATGTGTTTTATTCAACGTTGCCCGGCAGGCTCGATCAGTTTCTTATCGGTATGGCGGCGGGTGTTTTATATGCCAAGTATCGGGAGCCTCTTGCTCGCCATGGTGTTTTTCTGTTTATCGGAGCCTCTCTCTATTGCTACAGCATGCTGTATCTTCTGGCGCGCCATGCCAGTACTTTCAGTGCCGACCGTCATGAGCCGCTGTGGATCGTCTGGGCCAGCCTGGAGGCGGTGGGGTGGGCATTACTGATAGTGGGTTACCTCTCCTTGCCGGCCGTGCGGGGGCGTCTGGCCGAGTGGGTGGGAGCCGTGCTGATGCACTGCGGCAAGATCAGCTACTCCTTCTACCTGCTACATGCCAGCGTGCTTTTCTTGTGGCTGGAGCACTTGGGAGTCTGGCAGCCCACGGCCTGGTTCGCGATCAACTTCCTGGCCAATCTGCTGGTGGTACTGCTGCTGTGCATCGCCATTGCTTCGCTGAGCTATGCCTGCATCGAGCGCCCCTTTCTGAAACAGCGCGGCCGCTATGTTGTAGAGCCAGCCGGAGCGGAAAGGGCGGCTGTGTCTCAAGACGTTTCCGTCAAGCCAGAGTCGGGCTAGTTCGATGCGGTGGCTGGGGCTAGGGCTAGGGCTAGGGCATGAAGGTGACGGGGGCAGCGACGGCTGGGTGTTTCGCCGTGCGCTGCTGGCTTATCTGCTGCTGTGGTCGGGTATCTGGTTATCTGGCTATCGCTTCCTGGACGATCGCGGGCGCAGCCTTTGGGGTATGTTGGGCTGGGAGGACAACGGTCGCCCTCTAACAACACTGGTCATGCGCCTGCTGACCCGGGATGGGCAGCTGCTGGATGTCACCCCGTTGCCGCAGCTGCTGGCCATCGGCCTGATGGCGCTGACGCTGGTAATCGTACGCCGCCAGCTGCAGGCGCCGGCGCGCTGGAGCTGGTTGGCCTGCGCGCTGCCGCTGTTCGCCACGCCGCTGTTTATCGAGAACATGGCCTTTCGCTTCGATGCGTTTTCCATGAGTCTGGCGATGCTGGGTGCGATGCTGGCCGCCGGCGCGCTCTGGTCGCCGCGTGCCTATCTCGGTATTGGCATTGCGGCTGGCTGGCTGCTGGCGGTGTTCATGCTCTACCAGCCGGCGGTCAATATCTTCCTGGCGATGTGCTGTCTGCAGGGCGCCCTGGCGGCGCGGCAATCCGGGCCTGCCCGGCTTTGGCATGATCTGTGGCGGGCCCTGTCGGCGCTGGTACTGGGGCTACTGCTCTACTATCCGGTAATGCAGCACTTCCTGCCTGAGGCGGGCTATAGCGCCCACCATGCCGAGCGTTTCGAGCTTGCCGCGCTGCCAGGGGGCGCCTGGCAAAACTTGCTCCTGGCCTGGCAGAAGGCCCTGGGTTGGTTGCATCCCGGGGCCTTGGTGGCGCTGGGCCTGCTGCTGGGGATGGTGCTGGTGGGAGCGCTAGGTGGCGCCACCTGGCGGCGGCGCTGGCCGGTGCTGCTGTGTCTAGTGCTCAGCCCGATCGCCCTGTTTGGTCTTATGCTGGCGCTGGTCAACCCCATTTGGCAGCCCCGGGCCTTCGTGGGGCTGGGGGGGGTGGTGGCCTGCTGGGCGCTGTTGGCCTGGCATCTGAGGCCGGGGGAACTGTGGCGGCGCCTTGCTGGGACGGTGGCGGGGGCCTATTGCGCCACGGTGCTGCTGCAGGCCTGGCTATTTGGCAGCTTGGCGGGTGAGCTGCAGCGCCATGAGGAGTGGCTGCTGCGCGATATCGCCGATCGCGTCAATACCCAGTATCTGCAGAACGGCCGTGACCGGCTGGTTGTCGAGGGCAACTGGGTCTGGCCGCCCGTGGCGGAACGCATACGCCCGCTGGACCCGCTGATGCGTACCTTGCTGCCTCGGGGGCTGCAAGAGGGTGACTACTGGAACGAGCCGGCGCTGGACCTGCGGGGCCTGTTCGAGGAGGTGGTGGTCACGACCCCCCAGGCTTCGCCGCCGGGGGCGGTGGAGGCCCTGCTGCACCAGTCGCGCTATTACCGGTTGTGGTGGGATGGTGAGCAGCTGGTGCTGAGTCTTCAGGGGTAGTCGGTGCGAAATACCCATTGCCTGGCCACCAGGTAGGTGATGGCGGCGGTGGTTAGCGTAGCGAAGGTAATGGCCGCGAGGGGAGCGGCGTCGAGTCCGAGCCCTGCCAGCAGCAGCAGGTTATTCCCTAGGTAGCCGCCAAGCGACATGGCAATGAAGTGGGGCAGCCGGGCGCGACGCTGGAAGGTGACCCGCTGGTGACCCACCAGAGAGACGCTGAAGGCGCAGAGGTAGGCGACTAGGTTGATCGCCAGTACCGGCAGCGGCGCACCGCTCAGCAGCAGCGCGGTGGCAACGCCAAGATGGGTCAGGGTGGCCGCGCCGCCTACTGCAAGAAAGCGCAGCAGGCGCCACAGCTCGGCGACGCTGCGCACAATCAGGGTTCTCCGTCTTGGCGGGGCGGACTGGTCTCGGCGATCAGGTAGAGCGGACGGCGCTTGCTCTCGGTGACCAGTCGGCCCAGGTATTCGCCGAGAATGCCGATGGAGAGCAGCTGCATGCCGCCGAAGAACAGCACGGTGGTCATCAGCGAGGCATAGCCCGGTACGTCTCGGCCCAGCAGCAGTACCTTGGTGATGATTACCAGTATATAGCCGAACGCCAGCAGCGCGACGACCCCACCCAGATAGCTCCAGACTCTCAGCGGCAGCGTGCTGAAGCTAAAGATGCCATCCAGGGCAAAATTCCATAGCTTCCAATAGCGAAACTTGCTGCTGCCCACCTGGCGTGCCGGACGATGGTAGGGCACGCCCAGCTGGTGAAAGCCGGCCCAGGCGTAGAGCCCCTTCATGAAGCGGTTGCGCTCCGGCAGCTGCCGCAGCGCGTCGACCACCTGGCGGTCGAGCAGGCGAAAGTCGCCGGCATTGGGTGGAATCGGCGTGTCGCTGACCCGGTTGAAGATCCGATAAAACCAGCCCGCCGTCTGGCGCTTGGTGGCGCTGTCGGCACGGCGCGTCTGCCGCACGCCGTAGACCATGTCGTAGCCCTCTACTCGCCAGTGGTAGAGGAACTTGGCGATAAGCTCGGGAGGGTCCTGCAGGTCCACATCGATAAGTATCACGGCATCGCCGCGGGCGTGCTCGATACCCGCGCTGAGCGCCGCTTCCTTGCCGAAGTTGCGGCTGAAGGCCAGGTAGCGGATACGCGGATCGCTGGCGGCCAGCTCCCGAAGCTTGCTCAGGGTGCTATCCCGGGAGCCGTCATCGACGAACAGGATCTCCAGTTCCGGCGCCTGCTTTTCCAGCATTGGTAGCGTGGCGCTCAGAAAAGGCTCAAGCGCTTCTGCCTCATCGTATACCGGTACCACCAGAGATAAGCGCCAGCGGCTTGACCTTGCGTGCATGCTGCTTCCTATTTGCGTCATCGGTGATGCCCGGTGCGTTACTGCAGGCCGGCCGTGCTCAGCCGCCGCTAGACGTCATGGCTCGGCGCTGGCAAGTTCGCTGGCACGGCGGCGGGAGAACTCGAAGCCGAAGTGCAGTGCCGCCGCGGCCAGCAGCGTGGCCCCGGCAAATTCCAGCGACTCTTCCACCAGAAAATCCATCAGCCAGAAGTAGTGGCTGTGTCCGCCGACCTCAGTGATTTTCAGGCTGTCGCCCAGCAGCGTGTGGTGGACCCACTGGCCGATGCTGTCGTACCAGTCGTAGCGGAAGGCCGAGCCGCCGGCCGCCAGGCCGTAGAAGGCGAAGCCACCCAGCAGATAGAGCCGCGTACGAGGCAGGCTCAGAATGCTGCGCCCGAACAGCAGCAGGGCGGAGAGTGGCACGCAGGCCAGTACAAAGAAGTAAGTCAGTTCCACATACTTAGAAGATTTTCCGCCGATGAAGTGATAGGCGGTGCTGCGCATCCAGTGGCGCATGTTGCCGGCATCCTCAATCAGCATCAGCATCAGGGCGATGCCCATCAGTAGCCAGAACAGAGCGGCTCTGCGCTCCGGCGTGCCGGCGGCAGCGACGGGAGAGAGCCTGCCGTAGTGCGTAAAGGCAACGCCTGCCGCCAGCGCCAGGGTCAGCCACTGAAGGATCTCGATCGGCGCGCCCTCGCTGAATAGCATGACCCAGACCCAGGAGCGGGTGGTGTTGCGGTCGATCATGCGGTCGTAAAGGCTGTCGCCAGCGCCGAAAAGATTGAGCATGTCTACGCCTATCACGGCCAGCCAGGCGGCAGCCAGTAGGCCAAAGCCGATCAGTAGCTGGCGCGGGGCGGCTGAGCGAGTAGGAATAGAATGTGGCGACATTTCGGGCCATCCATGGATCTGAAAACAAAATGCCATTGTAGTGACATTTAACGGCCATATCGAGGCGGAGACTCCCTGTCACCGGTGACCACGTGGCGCTGTGGCGGCGAGGATTCAAAGTTCCACCAGGTGTCCGGCGAACTCGATGGGGCCGGTTGGCTGCCCGGTGGGCGAGCCGCCCGGGGGCTCCAGTGAGATGGCGAACAGCTGGTTGCCCTCCAGGGCGATGCCTTCCAGGGCAATCTCCAGCGGCCGGCCCGGCTCGATCAGTCCCAGCGAGACCGGCTCGTTCCAGGCCTCCAGCTGGGTCCAGAGCTCCAGGGCGCGGTCTTCGGGCAGCTCGTAGCCGGCCAGCGGAAACAGCCTGACCTGGCTGGCGCTGCTGGCCTGAGCCACCCAGCCGGCGGTGGCTTCTTCCGTGCCCATCAGCACCACCATATAGCGCGGCTGCGCTTCGACCCGGACTTCCACCGGCACCTCCACGGGCACTTCTATTCGCTGCGGCGGGGGCTCGGTGACCATGACGGTGACCAGCGCCGCCAGCCCGGCGCCCGCCAGGCTGCGCCACAGGGTGAGGCTCTGCCACATCCTGCCCGAGCGGCGGGGGGGGCGCGCCAGCCGACCTTCCTGCGCCTCCCGCGCCTGGCGCTTCGTCGGGGGCGGCGCTGTCGCCTCGCGCGCCTCCGGGGGAGAGGGCGACGACGTGACGGATCCGGCGGCCTGCGCGCTGCGTTGCTCTTCGTCGAGCGCCGTCAGGCTGCGCTGGATACGCGGCCAAAGCCGCTCCGAGGGCGTGAGCGACGGTGCCAGCGCCGTATAGGGGTGAAAGCGTTCCTCCCAGCGGCCGACGGCCTGCCGCAGCGCCGGGTCGACTGCCAGGCGCGCCTCGACGCCACGGCGCTGCGTTTCATCCAGCAGGCCCAGCACATACTCGCCAGCGAGGATGTCCGGATCTTTGGGTAGGTCATGCGGGCTCACGACATGCACTCCCGCAGCCGTTCGAGGCTGCGCCTGATCCAGGCCTTGACCGTACCCAGCGGGGTGTCGGTGTGGGTGGCGATTTCCGCATGGCTGTAGCCGTTGACGTAGGCATGCAGCAGGCAGGCGCGGCGTTCGGGCTCGAGCTGCGCCAGGCAGTGATCCATGCGCGCGCCGACCTGCCAGTCGGCCACGTCCTGGGGCCCGGTACTCTCCAGTGGCTCGACCTGATGTGGGTCGTCGGTGACGACCTCCCTGCGGCGGTCGCGTATCGCATTGAGGGCGAGGTGCCGGGCCACGCTGAAGATCCAGGCGCGCGCCGACCCGCGGCTGCGGTCATAGGTACTGGCTCGTCGCCAGATGTTGAGACAGGCATCATGCACAATGTCCTCTGCCATGCTGCGGTCGCGCACGATGCGCTGCACCACGCCGAGCAGGCGGCCACCCTCATGCAGATAGATGGCATGGAGGGCCTGCTGATCACCGCGGGCACAGGCCTCGAGAGCGGCCGCATGGTCAAATTCCTCGCGTTCCCGTGTCACTTGGCTGTCTCTGGCGTGGAGGTGGTGGCGCTTGGCCGGTCAGCCTCGAACTTTGCCATGCCGCAGCGACGGCGGTCACGCAGACGACGGCGGCAGAAAGAGAGTAGCGACAAAAAGACTACACAGGGATACGGAAAGTGGATGCGTTTCACGAGAGCCGGCTGCCCCTGCAAAGTGCGATGAACAAAAAAAATCCTGTACAGCTGCATCCAGGCTCGCTGGCGCTGTGTAAGGCATGTATGACTGCCCAAGGCGTCTGCTGGTAACGGGTAGTCATTTTCCCTGACAGCTCAAAGAGAAGGTGCGACATGGATATGCTGAACAAGGCCGCGCAAGCCATCCCGGTGGACCTGCTGGGCCCCACGGTCGTCAATCTGACGCCCTCCGAGTTGCTCTCCGTGGAACAGGCCGGCGACGATCTGCTGCTGCAGCTGGTTAATGGCGACGCCATCAGCGTGGAGCGTTTTTTCGCCCAGGGGGCGGAGCAGCCGATACTGTGGCTGGTGGATGAGCAGGATGAGCTGGTGCAGTTGAATCTTGCCAGCACCCCGCAGGGTGAGCTGCAGGCGGACTTCATGCCCCTGGGTGAGAGCGCCGCCCTGGGTGATGCGGCCATCGACGTGACCCAGGGCCTGGAACCCGCCTTCGGCAGCAGCGCTGGCGGTGCCGAGCGTGGCGGCCATTGCCGAGATCATCGACGGCCTGCTGGCCGAGCAGGATGAGGCGGGCCCCGGCGAGGCGGCGCATGTGCCAGGCCTTACCAAACAGCGCGTAAAGCATCGCCCAATCGGGCGGTGATACAAGCGCGCACCGCGAAGCGGTGCTCAATGGATACTGCCTCAAAACCCTGATATCTTTCCAGTATGATAAAACGTGCCTACAAAGAACGGTTCTATCCCACCCCCGAGCAGGCGGTGCTGCTGGCGCAGTCGTTCGGATGTACCCGTTTTGTCTGGAACAATACGCTGGCCTATCGCACCGAGGCCTATCAGCAGCGGGGCGAGCCGGTGTCGCACGCCGCCGCAGAAAAGCGCCTGGTCGCGCTCAAGGCCGACTATCCCTGGTTGAAGGATGTCTCCAGCGTGATCCTGCAGCAGACGCTGCGCGATCAAAAGGCGGCCTTCGACAATTTCTTCAACCCCAAACTCAAGGCGCGCTATCCGCGCTTCAAGCGCAAGGACGGCCGGCAGTCGATCCGGCTGACCAAGGCGGCATTTCGCTATTGCGATGGCGAGATCACCATCGCCAAGACCACGGCGCCGCTGCCGATCCGCTGGAGCCGTCCGCTGCCCAGCGAACCCTCCAGCATCACGATCTCGCGGGATCGTGCCGGCCGCTATTTCATCAGCTGCCTGTGCGAGTTCGAGCCGGAGACGCTGCCGGTCACGCCGAAGAGGGTAGGCATCGATCTCGGCCTGACCGACCTGTTCATCACCAGCGAGGGCATGAAGTCGGGCAACCCGCGTCATCTCAAGCGCTATGAGGCCAAGCTGGCCTATCTGCAACGCCGGTTGTCGAAAAAGCAGAAAGGCTCGCGCAACCGCCACAAGCTGCGCCAGAAAGTGGCGCGGCTACATGCCAGGATCGCGGACTGCCGCCGCGATGCGATCCACAAGGCGACCCGCACGCTGATTAACGAAAACCAAGTGCTGTGTGTCGAGTCGCTCAATATCGTGGGCATGCTCAAGAACCGTTCCTTGGCCAAGGCCATCAGCGATGCCGGCTGGGGTGAATTCTTGCGCCAGCTTGAGTACAAGGCCAACTGGGCGGGCCGGCAGCTGGTGAAAGTCAGCCAGTGGCTGCCGAGCAGTAAGCGGTGCCACGGCTGTGGGCACCAAGTTGAGAAACTGCCGCTATCGCAACGCCATTGGCACTGCGAGGGCTGCGGCCAAGCCATCGACCGTGATATCAACGCGGCCAGAAATATCCGAACCGCCGGGCTGGCGGGGTTAGCCTGTGGAGCGACTGGAGCGGGGGGCCGTGGCCTAGCCACGGCCTAGTGAAGGCGTGTCGAAGCAGGAAGGTTCTGGGGGTGACCTCAGAACTCTCGCCCAAAGCGCGAAGCGCGGCGGGCGGGGAGTGTCAGCTTCGGCTTTATCGACACCGATGCCTCGGTGAGTGCCGATTTGAGCGATAGCACCAATGCCACTCAGATCAACGTGGCGCTGGCGGCGTCCGGGCTTGCGCCGATGATCGCGGGCGCCACCGACAACAACGCCGACGGTGCGGCCGGCCTGAACCTCGACGCCAACGGTGCCGAGCTGGATACGCTGGCCATCGACGCCAGCGGCGATGCCTCGCGCTTCAATTTCGCGGTGGCCAACAATGGTGCCGTGATCGACACTACCATATCAGCACCACGGCCAGCGGCCAGGGGGGCAATTTCTTCCTGGCGGCAGACGCTGATGTCGTGACCGACTTCAGCGTTGCCGACGGCGACCTGCTCGCCTTTTCGGGCCTGGACGCCTCGCACAGCGCTGATGGCGGTCCCCTCTTCGGCTCAGGCGATACCTATCTGGTGGGCGGTGAGGCAGCCAACTTTGCCGAGGCGCGCTTGATCGCCAGCCAGGGGCTGGAAGACAGCGGCGTCTTCTTCGTGGCAGCCGAGGTGGACGGTAGCACCTTCATCTTCGCCCAGGAGGGCGACAGCGCGGGCACCATCGGGCAGGTGGTCAAGCTCAAGGACGTGGGTCTGGATGAGCTGGACGCCAATGGCACCTTCATCGCCGGTGAGGTGGACCTCGACGATGAGGCGCTCATGCTGCTGAGCGACGATGACGCCCTGATCATGGAAGGCGAGCAGGAGGATGGCATGGCGGAAATGCCCCAGGAAGCCTCTGCCGGCGACATGGTCGGCATGACGGAGATCATGGCGATGCCCACCATGGAGGAGATCCATGCGGTGATGTAGCCCAGGCCATGGGCCATTTCGGTACGGCACTTTCCGAGGTGGCGAGCAGCCTGTAGGAAAGCTGACATGGCAGTGACATAATGCCGCCCCCCTTGGGGTAAGCGTGCTGGTGAGGGCATCGATGTCATTGTCTGTGATTGGGTCGCTGGGGCTGTTCGTCCTGGGCTGTGCCATCTGGTCGCCTCGCCGGCGCTGGCCGGCGGGGCTTGTCGCGTTGCTGGGGCTGCTGCTGGCGCTGTTGTCCAGTATTCATCTGATATCGGACTGGTTTACCGGGCAGGGTATCGATGAGTCGGTGCTCTACCATCTGTCGGTGGGCCTGGCCGGTGCAGGCTTTGCTGAGTACCTGAGCGTCATGGGGCTGGCGGTCATCCTGCTGCTGTTGAGCACCCTGTTCGGATGGGGTATGTGGCGGCTACTGCGTCTTAGCCCCTTGCCGCTCTCGACCTGGTGGGGTCTGGCCACGCCGCCGCTGCTGCTGTCCGCCTGGGTCATTCATCCGGGCAGCCAGGCCCTGATGACGGTGGGGCACCAATATGTGCTGGCCTCGCCGACCGGGGAGCTGCCGGAGGGCTATGTGCGGCCCTCGACCCCGGTGCTGGCCAAGGGCACTGCACAGCCCAAGAACCTGGTGCTGATCTATGCGGAGTCCCTGGAGCGGACCTATTTCGATGAAGAACTCTTCCCGGAGCTGCTGCCGAGGCTGAATGGTCGCCAGCAACAGGGCTTGAACTTCACCGGCATCGACCAGCTGCCTGGGATGGGGTGGACGGTCGCCGGTATGGTAGGCAGCCAGTGCGGTGTGCCCCTGGGTCGCTCTCCGGGCTGGACGGGGGAGGGTGCCCGCAGCGAGTTTCTGCCTCTGGCTGTCTGCCTGGGTGACCTGCTCGCCGATGCCGGTTATACCCTTCACTATATGGGCGGCGCCGAGAGTGGCTTTGCCGGCAAGGGAAGCTTCTATCGCACCCACGGCTACTCTCGAATTGAGGGGTTGGAAGAGCTGCGCCAAAGGCTGGACGATCCGGCCGACGTAAATGCCTGGGGGCTCTACGACGATGCTTTGCTGCCCATGGTGGCCGAGCGCTTCGATGAGCTCGCTGAGCGCGATGTGCCCTTCGTACTGACCACCCTGACGCTGGATACCCACCACCCGGAGGGCCATGTGTCGGCGTCGTGCCGGGAAATGCCCTATGGCGATGGCAGTAATCCTATCCTGCAGGCGGTGCACTGCAGCGATTGGCTGCTGGACGAGCTGGTCGAGCATATCCTTAACTCGCCCCATGCCGAGGATACCCTGGTGGTGTTGATGTCGGACCATATGGCGATGCGTAACACGGTGAGTGGCGTGCTGGATCAACATCCTCGGCGCAACCTTTTCCTGATACTCGGCGCGGATGTCGCTCCTCGCCAGGTGGCGCGTCATGGCTCACAGCTGGATATCGCCCCCACCGTGCTGTCGTTGATGGGGTTCGATATTCCGGCCTTGGGGTTGGGCAGGGACCTGCTGGGTGAAGAGGTGAACTTCCATGAGCAGCACCGGGGCTCTCACGATGCCCTGCGGGCGCTCTACCCCAGCTTGGGCAGTCTTTGGGCCTACCCAGACCTGTCTCATGGCCTGCATGTCGACTCTCAACAGCAGCAGGTCATGGTCGGTTCACGACATTTCGATTATCCCGTGTTGTTGCAGGTGGCGCCCGATGGTAAGCGGGTGGTGGGGGTGCTGCAGCAAGGGGGCTTTCGTCAGGCGTTGACCCAGCTGCCTGATGAGACGGGCTTTGTCTGGATCGATGCTTGCCGTCGAAACGCCCTTCTCTCCGGTGGGGCCGGTGCCATCTGCCTGGTTACTCGGGCTGCCGGTGAAGCCCTGGGGTGGCAGCGACAGCTGACGAGTCACTTGACACAGGTGCCCGCGGGAGAGCTCTGGTCGGATGAGTCCGGTGAGCCGTTGCCGGAGGTGGAGGAGCTGTTAAGGCGCCTCGAAACAGGCGGAAGTCTGCATGAGCATAGCGAGGGTGAGGGCCGCTGGCGGGTCGCCATTGCCAACCCCGGTATGGCGTTTATCCGCTGGCAGGGTGTGTCCGGGGCGGCCCAGTTCAGTGCAAGGCAGCGCTGGGAGGAATGGTTTGGCGATGCGGCATTCTCTCCCGAATTCGATCTGGCGGTAGTGGCTGACTCTGCCGTGCCGGCCTTTCGCAGCGCCTGGGTGGCTGCTGCCGTGGTAGGTGAGGATGTCATCGGCGAACGGCTATCGCCAGGGGACACGGTGGATAGCGTCGCCCGGCTTGCCTTCTGGAGAGAGGGAGTGGGGGCTGTTGACCTGCGTGCTACCGGTGGCTTTTTACCCGAGAATTCGTCGCGCTTCATTCGCGTTGGGGATGAAACCCTGCTGGCACCTGAGCGTGGGCTGGGCGTGGTTGTGCTGGACGCGCAGGGCGAGCAGCTGTTCGGTATGACCTACGATACCTATGCTAGCGAAACTGAAAGCAATGCTTTGGCGGAGCGGTTGGACGCGCTTCCGGGCGGGTATACCGTGCTGTTAGCCAGCGGCGATGAGTTTACCCGTGCCATGACCCCCGCACTCTGGCATGCGCTCGGCAGGCTGGGCTTTGCCCTCGAGGCGCGATAGGGGGGGGGCAACACCTAGCTTGTTGTTCTCTACCCCGGGCGCGCAGTCACTCCCTGGATCCAGTATGCTGAACTCAGGGCCCGGGTAAGCTGGGCAGGTCTGCTGGCAAAGGAGCGCAACACCATGTCGACACTCACTTTCCAGGGCGCGGTGAAGGAAGTCACCGGCTCTCGCTACCTGATCGAGGTGGACGGCGACGGCAGCCCGAAGAAGCTGCTGCTGGAGTGCGGGCTCCACCAGGGCGGCAGCGATGCCGATGAAGCCAACGCCAAGCCCTTCGGCAGGCTGGCCCAGGAGCTGGATGCGGTGGTGCTCTCTCATGGTCATCTGGACCATGCCGGCCTGCTCCCTAAGCTGGTGCGCGAGGGCTTCAGCGGCCCGGTCCACTGCACCCGGGGCACCCGCGACCTGCTGGAGATCATGCTTCAGGATGCCGCCTTCATCATGGCCAAGGATGTGGAGTGGGAGAACAAGTGGCGCAAGCGCAACGACAAGCCGCTGGTCGAGCCGCTCTATGACCTGGATGACGTGGCGCGTACCCTGTCGCTCTGCGAGTCCCATCCCTACGGCCAGCCGGTGGACCTGCCCGGCGGCGCCCGCCTGGTGTTCCGGGACGCCGGCCATATTCTCGGCTCCGCCATCGTCGAGCTGACGATCCCCTCCGGCGGCCAGCAGAAGCGGCTGGTCTTTTCCGGCGACCTTGGCAACCCCAGCTCGGTGCTGATGAAGGACCCCGAGAAGCTCTACGAGGCCGACGTGGTGCTGATGGAGAGCACCTACGGCGACCGCGACCATCGTCCCCTGGACGAGACCCTGGAGGAGTTCGCCCGGGTGCTGGAGGAGGCCCACGAGGCGGGGGGCAACGTGCTGATTCCCTCCTTTGCGGTGGGGCGTAGCCAGGAGATCCTCTACCACCTGAGCGTGCTCTACCACGAGGGGCGCCTGCGCCAGCAGATGGTCTTCCTCGACAGCCCCATGGCGATCAAGGTCACCGAGCTCTACCACCGGGCGCGCAAGGCGCTGGACGCCGAGGACCTCAAGGTGCTCAATATCGCCGCCAGCGGCGATACCAGCCAGTACCTGCCGATCCTGCGCATGACCCGTAGCGTGGAGGAGTCCATGGCCATCAACCGCATCCACGGCGGGGCCATCATCATCGCCGGGGCCGGCATGTGCACCGGCGGGCGCATCATCCACCACTTCCGCTACAACCTGGAGAAGCCCAATACCCGCCTGGTGATCGTCGGCTTCCAGGCCGCCGGCACCCTGGGCCGGCAGATCGTCGACGGCGCCGAGCGGGTGCGGGTGCTGGGCCACGACCTGGCGGTCAAGGCGAAGGTTCACACCATCGGCGGCTTTTCGGCCCACGCCGGCCAGACCGACATGATCGGCTGGGCTGGGGCCTTCCGCAACGCTCCCCGCTTCTACCTGGTGCACGGCGAGCCCGAGACCCAGGAGGCCTTCAAGGCCGCCCTGGCCGAGAGCGGCATCGAGGCCGAGATTCCCTCCTACGGCGACCGCATCGAGCTGTAGGCCCGTCCCGGCAGGCGCGCCCTCTTGTTGCCGGTGGTAGGACCCCGGTGCCAATCTACTCGCCGGCCGCCTCGAGCAGGGCGGCCGCCTCCTCATGTTCCCCCTCCCGGGCCAGGTGCAGCGGGGTGGTGCCGTCATCGGCGCTGTGGTTGGCATCCGCCCCGTGGTCCAGCAGCAGCGCCACCAGCGCCGGGTGGCCGTTGCGAGCGGCCCAGGTCAGGCTCGACCAGCCGGCCTCGCTCTCTACCGCATCGATTCGGGCGCCGTGCTCCAGCAGCGCTCGGCTGGTCGCCTCCCTGCCGTTGACCACGGCGACCATGAGGGCCGTATAGCCCGCCTCGTCGCGATGCTCGGGGTCCGCGCCGCGCGCCAGCAGCGTCTCGAGCAGGTCGAGGTGGCCGCCCGCGGCGGCCTTCATCAGCGCCGTCCAGCCGCAGCCGTCGCTCTCGTCCACGGCGGTGCCGCGGTCCAGCATGGCCATGACCGTCTCGAACTCGCCGCGCTCGGCGGCCAGGGTCAGCGGGGTGCGCCCGAGGGCGTCGAGGGGCGGTGTGGATGGCGCCATCAGCCGCGGCGTCATCAGGATGGCGGCCACCACCAGCAGCGGCAGCAGCAGGCCGGTCAGCAGGGGGTAGCGGCGATAGGGCAGGGTGAGCCAGTGCCAGAGCGTCGACATCAGAAGTGACCCTGAAATGGTGTGGTAAGTCGACCCATGATGAGGGCTCAAGGGCCCGGGGAGAGTGTGGCATCTTGTCCCGGGCTGTCGCCTTGAAGGCCTTTCTTGATGCAGGTCAAGGTGCGACCTGGTGTCTCATGCAAAAGCTGACGCTATGGACTAGGCTTCCTCGAATATGATAAAGGTTATTAGTATATAGGGTTCGGTTATCAGGGCTCGGTTATCGAGTTCGGTTATCAAGATAGAGACGCCGGCCGGCGGATCGACCCCGGAACTTTTCCTCCCCGGGCGTCCGGCTGCACATCGTCGGACGCCCGGGCAACCACACGCTTATCCGACAACCCGCAAAAGGTGAACCCATGAGCTTCAAGACAACCCTGACCCTGGCCGCTGCGGCCACCGCCATCGGCCTCTCCGGTGCTGCCCTCGCCGACAGCCATGGCCACGACGACTATGCCGACAAGGCGCTGTTCATCGTGACCAGCGACTCCCTGCAGACCCAGGGAATGGCCATGATCCTGGCCAATGCCATGCGTGAGCAGGGCACCACCCCGCATATCCTGCTCTGCGACGCCGCCGGCGAGCTGGGCGTGGAGGGCTACGAGAGCGAGACCGAGCTGGGCCCGCGGGGCGTCAAGCCTGAAGGCCTCATGCAGATGATGATGGGCGAGGGCGCCAGCGTGGACGTCTGCGCCATCTTCCTGCCCAATACCGAGTACGGTGAGGATGACCTGCGCGAGGGCGTGGGCGTAGCCGCGCCGGGCCCCATCGCCGAGATGATGCGCGACCCCAATATCCCGACCTTCAGCTTCTGAATCCACCGACCTTCGAGGTGACACCATGAAGAGCAACGTGGGCGGCATCGACAAGATTGCCCGTATCGTGGTCGGCGCCCTGCTGATCCTGCTGGCGCTGACCGGCGCCATCGGCGCCTGGGGCTGGATCGGCGTGCTGCCGCTGGCCACCGGCCTGTTCAACTTCTGCCCGGCCTACAGCCTGTTCGGCATCAACACCTGCAAGCTGAAGAAGTAGCCCCAGGGCACCTCTCTCACATGACGTTTCTTTCGCCCCTGGCTATCGGCCGGGGGCTTTTTCGTTAGGGGGCTTGCGGCGGCTATCGAGTCCATGGCGAGGGCCAATTGGTCGAAATGCATTTTTAGCTATAAGGTTATAACCAATGGTTGGAAAGGGCCTTTACGGCACCTGCAACCTGACTCAACGACAGGCATTTCAGGAGGCCAGGATGAAGACCTTTGAGCTCTCTCGCAGCAACGGCGTCGGCAGCCCCGATGTGGCCGGTTTCTTCGACCCGCGCACCTTCTCCATTCAGTATGTGGTCAGCGACCCCGCCACCGGCAAGTGCGCCATCATCGACCCGGTCCACGACTTCGACGAGAAGTCCGGTGCCACCGCCACTCACCACGCCGATGAGCTGCTCGCCTACGTGGAGGAGAAGGGCCTCGAGGTGGAGTGGGTGCTGGACACCCATCCCCATGCCGACCACTTCTCGGCGGCCCAGTACCTCAAGGAGAAGACCGGCGCGCCCACCGCCATCGGCGAGAAGGTCGTGGAGGTCCAGAAGCTGTGGAAGAAGATCTACCACTGGCCGGATCTGCAGGCCGATGGCTCCCAGTGGGATCGCCTCTTCGCCGATGGCGACACCTTCCGCATCGGCGAGCTGGAGGCGCGGGTGATGTTCTCGCCGGGGCATACCCTGGCCTCCATCACCTACGTGATCGGCGATGCCGCCTTTATCCATGACACCATCTTCCAGCCCGACTTCGGCACCGCCCGGGCGGACTTCCCCGGCGGGGACGCCCACCAGCTGTGGCGCTCCATCCAGGCGATCCTGGCGCTGCCCGACGAGACACGCCTCTTCACCGGTCACGACTACATGCCCGGCGGGCGCGAGCCGGAGTGGGAGAGCAGCGTGGCGGAGCAGCGCAGCCGCAACCCGCACCTGGCCGGTATCGTGGAGGGAGACTTCGTGGCCCTGCGCGACGAACGCGACAGCGAGCTGCCGATGCCCAAGCTGATCCTGCACTCCCTGCAGGTCAATACCCGGGGCGGCCGCCTGCCGGAGCCCGAGGCCAACGGCAAGCGCTACCTCAAGATCCCGCTGGATGCCCTGGAGGGCGCCGCCTGGGAGTAGTCGCCCGCAGGGCCCCGCTGCCTCGGGCGGCGGGGCCTGCGCTACGGCCGCGGTCGAACGACATGATATATAGCAATATAGTCTATCCTTAGAATCATTATTGGGCTATGCTGGTCCCAATACGCAGCGTCAGTGACTCACCATGACGGAGGTTTCAGCCATGTCTCGGCCCATCGTGACCCATTTCTTCGACGAGCCCACCAACACCTTCAGCTATGTGGTGCAGGATCCCGATAGCCGTGCCTGTGCCATTCTCGACTCGGTGCTCGATTTCGACTATGCCGCCGGCCGCACCGACACCCGTTCGGCCGACGAGATCATCGCCTTCGTGCGCGACAATGGCCTGGAAGCGGTCTGGATCCTCGAGACCCATGTCCACGCCGACCACCTCTCGGCGGCCCCCTACCTGCACGAGACGCTCGGCGGCAAGACCGGGATCGGCGCCAATATCACCGTGGTCCAGGATGTCTTCGGCAAGGCCTTCAATGCCGGCACCGAGTTCGCCCGGGACGGCAGCCAGTTCGACCGCCTCTTCGAGGAGGGCGACACCTTTGCCATCGGCAACCTGGAAGGGCGGGTGCTGCACACCCCCGGCCACACCCCGGCCTGCCTGACCTATGTGATCGGCGATGCCGCCTTCGTCGGCGACACCCTCTTCATGCCCGACTACGGCACCGCCCGCTGTGACTTCCCCGGCGGCGATGCCCGCACCCTCTTCCGCTCCATCCAGAAGGTGCTGGCCCTGCCGGGAGAGACCCGCATCTTCCTGTGCCACGACTACAAGGCGCCGGACCGCGACGAGTACCAGCACGAGACCACGGTGGCGGAGCAGCGCGCCCATAACGTGCACGTTCATGAGGGCATCAGCGAGGAGGAGTTCGTGAGGATGCGCACCGAGCGCGATGCGACCCTCGACATGCCGAAGCTGATCCTGCCCTCGGTGCAGGTCAATATGCGCGCCGGCGAGATGCCGCCCGCCGAGGACAACGGCCAGGTCTATCTCAAGGTCCCCATCAACAAGTTCTGATTTCACGCGATTTACAGGAGGCAGGCGCCATGCATATCCATCAGCTGGAACCCGACTTTGCCATTGCCGACGCCGTCTTGCCGGCGGATCTGGACGAGGTGGCCCGCCGCGGCTTTCGCGCGGTGATCTGCAACCGTCGCCCCGGCGAGGCCGAGGATCACCCGGACGATCGCGCCCTGAGTGCCCGCGCCGCCGAGCTGGGCCTCGAGTGGCGCTGCATCCCGGTCACTCCGGGCGAGTACGGCGAGGCGGATATCGAGGCCTTCGGCCAGGCGCTGGACAGCCTGCCCTCCCCGATACTGGCCTTCTGCCGCAGCGGCAAGCGCGCCGTGCATCTCTGGGCCCACGCGCGCAGCCAGGGCGAGAGCTGCGATATCCCGGCGCTGCTGGCCGCGGCCCGCGCCGCGGGACACGACCTTGAAGAGCGCCGCCCGCTGCTGGAAGCGGCCGCCGGGCAGCGCTGAGCCATGAACCCGAAGCGCTATCTGCCCATCCTGCAGTGGCTGCCCGGCTATGGGCGGGCCACCCTGGGCAGCGACCTGCTGGCGGCGGTGATCGTCACCATCATGCTGATCCCGCAGTCGCTGGCCTACGCCATGCTGGCCGGCCTGCCTCCCGAGGTGGGCCTCTATGCCAGCATCGCGCCGCTGGTGGTCTATGCCGTCTTCGGCACCAGCCGCACCCTGGCAGTGGGGCCGGTGGCGGTGGTGTCGCTGATGACGGCGGCCGCGGTCGGCCAGATCGCTCCCCAGGGGAGCCCCGAGTACCTGGGGGCGGCCCTGGTGCTGGCGCTGATGTCGGGGCTGATCCTGACGCTGATGGGTATCGCCAGGCTCGGCTTTCTGGCCAACTTCCTCAGCCATCCGGTGATCTCCGGCTTTATTACCGCTTCGGGCCTGATCATCGCGGCCAGTCAGCTCAAGCATGTGATCGGCGTCGAGGCGAGCGGCCATAACCTGCTGGACCTGTTGCTCAGCCTGGGGGCCAACCTGGGCAGCGTGAACCTGCCGACCCTGCTGATCGGCGTCGGCGTGCTGGCCTTTCTGTATGCCGCGAGGCGCTGGCTCAAGCCGTCGCTGCTGCGCCTGGGCGTGCCGGGGCGGTCGGCGGACATGCTCACCAAGGCGGCGCCCATCCTCGCCGTGGCGGTGACCACCCTGGCCGCCTGGGGGCTCGGGCTCGACGAGCGCGGCGTGGCCGTGGTCGGCAGCGTGCCCGCGGGCCTGCCGCCCCTGACCTTGCCCGGCTTCGACAGCGGGCTCTGGAGCCAGCTCTTCGTGGCGGCGCTGCTGATCAGCATCGTGGGCTTCGTGGAGTCGGTATCGGTGGGGCAGACCCTGGCCGCCAAGCGGCGCCAGCGCATCGACCCCGACCAGGAGCTGGTGGGGCTCGGCACCTCCAATATCGCGGCTTCCTTCACCGGCGGCATGCCGGTGACCGGCGGTTTCTCGCGCTCGGTGGTGAACTTCGATGCGGGCGCCGAGACCCCGGCCGCCGGTGCCTTCACCGCCGTCGGTATCATGGCGGCGGCGCTGCTGCTCACCCCCCTGATCGCCTACCTGCCCATCGCCACCCTGGCGGCGACCATCATCGTGGCGGTGCTCTCCCTGGTGGACCTGGGGGCGATCCGGCGCACCTGGTCCTACTCCCGCAGCGATTTCGCCGCCATGCTGGCGACCATCGTGGTGACCCTGGGGCACGGCGTCGAAAGCGGTATCATGGTCGGTGTCGGCCTCTCCCTGGCGCTGCACCTCTACCGCACCAGCCGGCCGCACAGCGCCGTGGTGGGGCGGGTACCGGGCACCGAGCACTTTCGCAACGTCCAGCGCCACGCGGTGGAGACCGATGAGCGGCTGGTGATCCTGCGGGTCGACGAGAGCCTCTACTTCGCCAACGCCCGCTACCTGGAGGACACCGTGATGGCGCTGGCGACGCGTCAGCCCGGCCTCGAGCACATCGTGCTGGCCTGCCAGGCGGTCAACGTCATCGACGCCTCGGCGCTGGAGAGCCTGGAGGCGATCAACGCCCGGCTCAGGGACTCCGGCGTCTGCCTGCACCTGGCCGAGGTCAAGGGCCCGGTGATGGACCGGCTGGAGCACACCGAGTTCTGTCACGAGATGACCGGCAAGGTCTACCTGAGCACCTATGACGCCTGGCGAGAGCTGCGCGGCGAGAGCGATGCCCCGCTGTCCCGGCCCTGTGGCGCCCTGCGGGCCACCTGAAGGTCCCTGATCAACAACCCTGAACGCAAAGGAGCAAGAAAAACGTGGACTGGAGCGCATCCCTGTCTGGGCTGGCCGGCGGTATCCTGATCGGCCTGTCCGCCACCTGGCTGATGGCCACCCTGGGCCGCATCGCCGGCATCAGCGGCATCGTCGGCAGCCTTGTCACCGCTCGACCCAAGGGCGACAGCGCCTGGCGGCTCACCTTCCTGCTGGGGCTGATCAGCGGCCCCATCCTGCTGATGCTGCTCGGCGGGGGGCTGGGCAACGTTGCCGGTGCTCCCGGCGAGGTGATCGGCGCCCCCGCCGGCGGTGTGGCGGTCATGCTCGTTGCCGGCCTGCTGGTGGGCGTGGGCACCGGCATCGGCAGCGGCTGCACCAGCGGTCACGGCGTCTGCGGTCTCTCGAGGCTGTCGCCGCGCTCCCTGGTGGCGACCCTGACCTTTCTGGTGGCGGCGATCATTACCGTCTATGTGGTTCGGCATCTGATCGGAGGTGGCGCATGAAGGCCTCGACCTTGAAACCAGTGATGGGCTATATCGCCGGCCTGCTGTTCGGCCTGGGGGTCGGCGTCTCCGGCATGACCGATCCGGCCCGGGTGCTGGGCTTCCTGGACCTCTTCGGCGCCTGGGACCCGACCCTGATGTTCGTGCTCGGCGGGGCCGTGGTCACCAACTTCATCGGCTACCGCCTCGCCTTCAAGCGCACGGCCCCGGTCTATGGCGAGGCCTTCCAGCTCCCTACCCGCCAGGATCTCGATGGCCGCCTGATCGGCGGTGCCGCCCTGTTCGGCATCGGCTGGGGGCTCTCCGGCTACTGCCCGGGCCCGGCCCTGGCCTCCATCGGCGGGCTGACCGCACCGCTGGCCGCCATGCTGGTGGCGATGGTCGCCGGCTGGTTCCTGGCCAGGGCAATACCCGCCAGAGGGTAAGTCTTCCCTGAGCGCGGGCCATCACGGTCCGCCCCTAAAGCGTCCCCGCCGTGGAAACGGCGGGGACGCTTGCGTTTGTGCCGGATACCATGATCTGGGACAAGCTCGCCGGCGGTTGGCTTGGACTCTGGTCGTAGGTTAACGACGGCTTAATTCACGGGTGCCACGATGCGCCCCAAGACGAGGATTCCATCTCATGCACGTACTGCTGATCGAGGATGACGCCCTGGTAGCCTCCGGGATCCAGGCCGGCCTGACCGTCCACGACTTCGTGGTCGACCACGTGATGACCATGGCCGAGGCGCGTAGCGCCCTCGAGGCGGTGGCCAGCGACGTGGTGATTCTCGACCGTGGCCTGCCCGACGGCGATGGCCTCGACCTGCTCGAGGAGTGGCGTGCTACCGGCGTGACCACACCGGTGCTGGTACTGACCGCCCGGGACAGCGTGCAGGACCGCGTGTCGGGCCTGCAGGGTGGAGCGGACGACTACCTGATCAAGCCCTTCGATCTCGATGAGCTGGTGGCGCGGCTGCAGGCGCTGCTGCGCCGGGCCGCGGGTCGCTCGCGATCGCTGATCGAGCATGGCGCCCTCTGCCTCGACCCGGTGGCCCGGGAGGTCACCCTGGATGGACGGCCGGTCGCGCTGTCGCGTCGCGAGCTGGTGCTGCTGGAGACCTTCCTGCAGTCGCCCCGCAGCGTGCTCTCCGCCGACCAGCTCAAGGACAGCCTCTACGGCATGAACGACGAGGTGGAGAGCAACGCCCTCAACGTCCACATCCATCACCTGCGCCGCAAGCTTGGCAGCCAGGTGATCGAAACGGTACGGGGGCTTGGCTATCGGCTGGGCAAGCCCTCGGCGCCAGCGCCGCCGGGGGAGGGGGGCAGCTCATGAGCCTGCGCACCCGACTGCTGCTGACCCTGGGGCTGACGCTTGCCCTGCTGTGGGGGCTGGCGGCGGCCTGGCTGATGCGCGACCTCGAGGAGCAGTTCGTGGCCACCCTGGACCAGCGCCTGGCCCAGTCGGCGCGGATGGTGGCCGGGCTGATGGCCCAGCTCCCCGAGGAGGTGTGGCTCGAGGCGGACCGCCGGGCGCTGTCGATTCCGCCCATCGAGGGGCTGGCCTGCCAGGTGCACTCGCCCCGGGGCGAGATCATGGCTCGCACCCATACCGACCTGGAGACCATCCTGGCCCCGGGGGAGCGGGGCCATGCCTTTCGTGAGGAGGGCGGGGTGACCTGGCGGGTCTTCACCTATGAGCGGGGCGGGCTGACCATCACCACCGCCGACCGCATGGATGAGCGCGACCAGCTGCTGGCCGACGTCTTCAAGGTGGCGGTGGTGCCCTTCGCCGTGGCGCTGCTGGGCAGCATGGCGGCGCTCTGGCTGGGCGTGGTGCGCGGCCTGGCGCCGCTCTCCCGGCTGCGTCAGTCCCTGGCGCGGCGCCATCCGGATGCCCTGGCCCCGGTGGCGACCTACGGGGTGCCGATGGAGATCAAGCCGCTGATCGAGACGCTCAACGGCCTGCTGGCGCGGATCCAGCAGGCCATCGTTCGGGAGCAGCGCTTCACCAACGATGCCGCCCATGAGCTCAAGACCCCGCTCACCGCCATCAAGACCCACCTGCAGGTGGCCGGCCGGGTGGAGGGGGAGGCGGCCCGCCGGTCCCTGGCCCATGCCGAGGAGGGGGTGGGGCGCCTGTCACGAATCCTCGACCAGCTGCTGATGCTGGCCCGGGTCGAGGGGCGGGTGGCCTTCGAGGATGGCGAGCGCACCCGGGTGGCCGATGTGGTGGAGCTGGCGCTGCGCGATACCGGCGCCGACCCGCAGCGCTTCGAGCTGCCCGAGCGCTGGCCCGAGGCGGAGCTGGCGCTGCCCCGTGAGCTGGCGGTGACCGCCCTGCGCAACCTGGTGGACAACGCCCTGCGTCACGGCGGTGGGGCTGCGCGGGTCACCCTGCAGGGGGAGCTGGACAGCGCCGCCGGCGAGTTCACCTTCAGGGTGCGCGACCGCGGTCCCGGCGTCGACGAGAAGGCGCTCGAACAGATGTCCCGCCGCTTCTGGCGGGCCAGCAAGCAGCAGGGCAGCGGGCTGGGGCTGGCCATCGTGGTGGCCATCGCCGAGCGCTTCGCTGGCCGACTGGCGTATGTCCGTCCCGAGGGAGACGGACTGGAAGCCCGCCTGACCTTTCCGGTCACGGCGGGTCGATAAACCCCCGCAAGGGGCCGATGACAAGATGAGGGGAACCGCTATGTCCTACCAGAGGAGCATGGGGACCAGCAAGAGAATCACGGGCGGGCTCGGCCTGCTGCTGGGCATCGGCCTGGCCGCCGGTCAGGCCGTGGCGCTGGAAGGCGACGCCGAGCGCGGCCAGGCGGCGGCAGGGGTCTGCATGGCCTGCCACCAGGCCGACGGCAGCGGCATGAACGTGCCCGGCGGCGAATCCTGGCCGCGCCTGGCGGGCATGAACGCCGACTATATCGCCAAGCAGCTGCACGACTTCAAGGAGGGGCGTCGCCAGAACGCCAGCATGCTGCCCTTCGCCAACATGCTCGACGATCAGCAGATCGCCGACGTGGCGGTCTACTACAGCCAGATGCCGGTGACCGAGGCCCAGGGCGGCGACGTCGAGGATGAGCAGCTGGCCCGCGGCGAGCAGCTGGCCCTGCGCGGCGACTGGGACAACTACATCGTCTCCTGCAAGAGCTGTCACGGCCCCCGCAATGAAGGCGTCGGCAGCGACTTCCCGGGTATCGCCAGCCAGCACGCCGGCTATATCGAGAGCCAGCTGCGGGCCTGGCAGGCCGACGAGCGCAGCAATGATCCCCAGAACCTGATGGGGGCCGTGGCCAAGCGCATGAGCGACGAGGACATTCGCGCCGTATCCGCCTGGCTGGCCAGCCAGTCCGTGGCGTCCGAATAAGGGGGAGCAGAACATGAACCATTTCAGGACAAACCTGGGCAGGACCACTCTGGCCGTGGCTGGCGCCACCGCGCTGGCCGGCATCGGCCTGGCCGCCGCCGAGTCCCTTCCGTCCGCGGTACAGACCCTGGTGGAGTTGGGCTATCCGGCCCCCCAGGAGGGCGAGCTGGTCCATATTCCGCCCACCATGGCGGATCTCGAGGCCTCCGACCTGCATCCGGAGACCAAGGCGGTCATCCGTCGCGGCTATGACCTCTTCACCAACACCCAGCAGCTGCGCGGCGAGAACGTCTTCAACGACATGAACTGCTCCAGCTGCCACCTCGGCGAGGGCCGCCAGCCCTTCAGCGCTCCGGTGTGGGCCGCCGCGGTGACCCTGCCCAACTACCGCGGCAAGAATGATCACGTCAACAATCTGGAGGAGCGCATCGCCGGCTGCTTCGCCTACTCCATGAACGGCGTGCCGCCGGAGTATGGCAGCGACGACATGCTGGCGCTCACCGCCTACCATCAGTGGCTGGCCAAGGGCGCGCCCATGTACCCCGACCAGCCGATCTACGGCCGCGGTTTCCCGGCGCCGGATCGTCCCGACGAGCTGAGCTACGAGAATGGCGAGGCGCTCTACGTGGAGAACTGCGCCATCTGCCACAGCGAGGACGGCTCAGGCCTCTACCAGGACGGCGAGTATGTCTTCCCGGCGCCCTGGGGGGACGGCTCCAACAACTGGGGTGCCGGCATCGCGCGGGTTCACACGGCAGCCGGGTTCATCAAGAACAACATGCCGCTGGGTCAGCCGCTGTCGCTCTCCGATCAGGAGGCCTGGGACATCGCCTACTACATGAGCAGCCAGGAGCGTCCCCAGGATCCGCGCTATACCGGCGACGTGGCCGAGACCCTGGAGCGCTTCGGCCCCAGCTTCCACCGTCACTCGCTCTATGGCCAGGAGGGACCCAACGGCGAGATCCTCGCCGATCACGCCAACTGGGGCGAGAAGGGCGACGACATCAAGCCGTGGAACATCGGCGTGCCGCGCTTCGAGGAGCTGAAGGCCCGGTAGGAGCGCAATTCATTGCGCGATTGGCCGGTTATCCGGCGATCATGATGGGCCTGAAACAAACGCCCCGCCCGGTCAGTTAAGCCGGGCGGGGCGTTTTTTCGTTGCCTGTCGGGTGGCGGTCAGGGCGCCTCGCCGCCCATGATCTCGACCATGCGCTCCGCGTTCGGCACGCCCTGGGCGCGGTCGACCCGCTCACCGTCCCGATAGAGGGTGGTGGGCGTGGCCATCAGGCCCAGCTCGTCGAAGAGCTGGTTGTTGGCGTAGACCTGCTCCTCGATCTCCCGGGGCTGTGCCGCCGCGGCGATCTCCTCTCCGCTGCTGCTGTGGGCGTGCAGGGCCGCCGCCGGGTCGTCGGCGCCCAGCAGGGTGGCCGCCTTAGCGGGGCTGTTGGAGGCGAGGATGCCGATCATGATATGGCGCAGCTGCACCTCGCCGGCTTCCACCCAGGGGCGGGCCTCCTCCCAGAACTGGCGGCAGTAGGGGCAGTTGGCGTCGGTGAAGGTGTAGACCACCCGCGGCGCCTCGGCGTCGCCGTCGAGGATCCAGTGACTCTGCTCCAGCCGCTCCCACACCTCGGCGAACTGGGCGGCGCGCACGTGCTCGTCCAGGGCCGCATCGGAGAGGTCGTTGCCCTCGGCGTCCACCAGGGTGCCGACGATGGCATGCTCGCCGTCCGGCGTCAGGTAGATGGCCACCTCGCCGGTGGCGTAGCTGGCGGCGTAGCCGGTGAGCCCGCCCGGGGCCTCGAACTCGGCGTGGATCTGCAGCCCCTGGTCGCTGAGGGCCTGGACCGGTGCCGGCCAGCGGTCGTCGGCCTGAGCCGGGGCAATGAGGGCCAGCGCCAGGGCGCCGGCGGGAAGCAGGAGGTGCGGTGTCATCGGGGCGTATCTCTCGCAGTCGGTCGTAAGGTGTCGGTAGGGCTGCCGCTCAGCGCAGGCGCTCAAGCCCGCGGTTGAGGGTGGCGCGGGAGAGCTCGCCGAAGTGGGTATCCACCAGGCGGCCCTCGGCGTCATAGTAGAGGGTGGTCGGCATCGCCATGGCGCCGGTAGCATCGCCCAGGGCGTTGCGGGCGTCGAGCAGCACGTTCTCCAGGGTCAGGGACTCATGGTCGAGGAAACGGTTCACCAGGGAGACATCCTCGCCCTGGTTGACGAAGACGAAGGTGATGTCCGTCTCCTCCTGCTGGGCCTGCTCGAAGACCGGCATCTCGCGGCGGCAGGGGGGGCACCAGGTGGCCCAGAGGTTGACCACCATGGGCTTGGCCTCGCGTTCGGCCAGGCTCGGCAGGTCGATGGGCTCGCCCTCCAGGGTGGCAAGCGCCGTGTTCGGCATGGGGCGGCTCTGGGTCTCCAGCAGCAGCAGGGGGCCGGCGGTGAGTCCCCAGGTGAAGGCGCCGGCCAGCAGGGCGCCACTCAGGGCGGCGCGCTGCTGCGGCGCCTTCCAGAGCCGCCACAGGGCGTAGCCGACGCCTGCGATCAGGCCGCCCAGGGGGTCGAAGCCGCCATCGCGAATGTCCAGCATGGCGAGTGCGCTGTCATAGCTGCCCCAGTAGCGCGCCACGAAGAGCAGGCGAGCACCGATCAGCGCCACGAACAGCAGGCTGAAGAGGGTGTCGGCGGTGGGGGTGCGGTGGCGCCGGCCGATCAGGGCGCCGGCCAGCAGGGCGATGGAGAAGGCCAGCACCAGCAGCAGCTGGCCGATGGAGAGGCCGAGCGGGCCGATGGCGATGCTCTGATTGAGTCCGTGCATGAAAGCGCTCCGTGTCAGGGGGCCGGTGGCGGTAGAGCCCGTGCGAGAGTGGCAGCCAGGGATTAGCGGAGTATTATCGCGCACCGGGGGGCGCCATGCTGAGGCGTTATGTCGCAAGCGCGTCGCCCCGCCCGGTCTTGGGCTACCCTGCTAACGTTCTGTCTATTCTCGGCTCAGGAGTTCTTGTCATGCCCCGCCCCCTCTCGCACGCCTTCACGACCGGCCTCGTCGGCCTCGCCTTGACCCTGGCCGGCCAGGTGGCCCTGGCGGAGGCGCCAGCGCGCACCGACCTCCTGCAGATCGAGGAGGCCCTGGTGCGTGCCGTGCCGCCGGTCTCCACCACCACGGCGGCCTTCATGGTGCTGCACAACCCGGGCGAGCGCGACCTGGCCGTGGTCGATGCCAGTTCGCCGGCGGCCGAGGTCACCGAGCTGCACAACCATGTGGACGTCGATGGCGTCATGCAGATGCGACAAGTGCCCGAGATCGCCGTGCCCGCCGGCGGCAGCACCGAGCTGGCCCCGGGCGGCCTGCATCTGATGCTGATCGACCTGGTGGCGCCCCTCGAGGAGGGCGAGGAGGTGGAGATCACCCTGGTGCTGGAAAGCGACGAGACCCTCACCTTCAACGCTCCCGTCAAGCGCATCGAGGTGATGGGCGGCAGCGACCACGGCCATGGCGGGCATCACCATCATTAACTCTCCTCCCTGAGGAGGCAGTGAGCGTCACGCTGGGCGCCGGAGGCCGCAGTGGTTACAATGCGTCAACGATCCTCGTTAGCCGGCCCGGAACCCAGCCATGCACTGCCCCTTCTGCGGAACCCATGACACCAAGGTCACCGACTCGCGGCTGGTCGCCGAAGGCGACCAGGTGAGGCGCCGCCGCCAGTGCGTGGCCTGCGGCGAGCGATTCACCACTTACGAGACCGCCGAGCTGGTGATGCCTCGCGTCATCAAGGGCGATGGCTCCCGCGAGTCCTTCGACGAGCAGAAGCTGCGCGCCGGCATGCTGCGCGCCCTGGAGAAGCGGCCCGTCAGTGCCGAGGCCATCGAGGCCTCGGTACAGCGGATTCGTCAGACCCTGCGCGCCCGGGGCGAGCGGGAGATTCACGCTCGGGTCATCGGCGAGGAGGTCATGCAGGCCCTGAAGCGCCTCGACCAGGTCGCCTACATCCGCTTCGCCTCGGTCTATCGCCGCTTCCAGGATCTCGACGAGTTCCGCGCCGAGATCGATCGCCTGGCTCAGGAGCCTGCTCAGTGCCCCGACGAGCCGCGGGGCTAGGCGTCGCTCCTGGTCCGGTTACTTCCATTTATCCCCAAGGCAAGGACTCCCATGGCCAAGCAGCCCCCTCACGCCTGGATGGCCCGGGCTCTGGAGCTGGCCCGTCGCGGCCTCTATACCACCGATCCCAACCCCCGCGTCGGCTGCGTGCTGGTCAAGAACGAGCGGCTGGTCGGCGAGGGCTTCCATGAGCGCGCCGGCGAGCCCCACGCCGAGGTCCATGCCCTGCGCGCCGCCGGTCCGGCCGCCCGGGGCGCCACCGCCTACGTGACCCTGGAGCCCTGCTCCCACCACGGCCGCACCGGCCCTTGTGCCCTGGCGCTGATCGACGCCGGGGTAGCGAAGGTAGTGATCGCCATGGCCGACCCCAATCCGGCGGTGGCCGGCCGCGGCATTGCCCTGCTGCGCCAGGCCGGCATCGAGGTGGAGGTGGGCGTGCTCGAGGATCAGGCCCGGTCGGTCAACCCCGGCTTTATCATGCGCATGGACCACGGGCGCCCCTTCGTGCGCCTCAAGATGGCCATGAGCCTCGACGGTCGCACTGCCATGCGCTCCGGTGAGTCCCAGTGGATCACCGGCCCCGAGGCCCGCCGGGAGGTGCAGCGGCTGCGCGCTCGCTCCAGCGTTGTGCTCACCGGCGTGGACTCGGTGATCTTCGATAACTCCCGGCTCACCGTGCGCCCGGAGCAGGCCGAGCTTGAGGACGTCGAGCTGATTCCCGGTCGCCAGCCGCTGCGGGTGGTGGTGGATACCCGACTGCGTCTGCCCGAGGCCGCCGCCTGCCTTACCGAGCCCGGCCGTACCCTGGTGGCTACCGTCGAGGGACATGAGCCCGAGCGGCGCGCTCGCCTGGAGGCCGCCGGCGCCGAGGTGGTGGCCTTTCCCGCCGATGCCGGTGGCCGCGTCGACCTGCACGCCCTGCTGCGCTACCTGGCCGACGTGGAGCAGGCCAACGAGGTGCTGCTGGAGACCGGTGCGACGCTGGCCGGCGCCGTGCTCGACGCCGGCCTGGTGGACGAGATGCAGCTCTTCGTGGCGCCGACCCTGCTCGGCGGCGAGGCTCGGCCGCTCTTCCAGCTCGCCGGCATCGAGACCATGGCCCAGCAGCGCGGCCTCGAGATTCTCGACATTCGCGCCGTGGGCCGCGACTGGCGCATCACCGCCCGGCCCGAGCGCCGCACGCTGCCCGCGCGATAAGGGAGGGGCTCTTTACTGGCGCCCGACGCCGCGCCGCGGCTCTTTACTGGCGCCCGACGCCGCGCCACGGCTCTTTACTGGCGCCCGACGCTGCGCCAAGGTACTCTGACGCCGTTTCGAGGCGCCTAGACGCCTGCGGACGACATCAGTGTCGGCGCAGGGCGACAGCGCCACGCTGAATTTCTGGAGATCTCATGGCGAACTCAACTGCCGGCGGCCTGGCTCCCATCGAGGAGCTGATCGAGGACATCCGCCAGGGCAAGATGGTGATCCTCATGGACGACGAGGATCGCGAGAACGAAGGCGACATCATCATGGCCGCCGAGAGGGTGCAGGCCGAGCACATCAACTTCATGGCGCGTCATGCCCGGGGGCTGATCTGCCTGCCGATGACCCGCGAGCGCTGCCAGCGCCTGCAGCTGCCGCTGATGGTCAGCGACAACGGCTCGGGCTTCGGCACCAAGTTCACTCTCTCCATCGAGGCCGCCGAAGGGGTGACCACCGGCATCTCCGCTGCCGATCGCGCCCGCACCGTGCAGGCCGCGGTGGCCCGGGACGCCAGGGCCGAGGATATCGTTCAGCCCGGCCATATCTTCCCGCTGATGGCCGAGCCCGGCGGCGTGTTGCGCCGCGCCGGCCACACCGAGGCGGCCTGCGACCTCGCTGCCCTGGCCGGCCTCGACCCCAGCGGCGTGATCTGCGAGATCATGAACGACGACGGCAGCATGGCGCGCCGCCCGGAGCTCGAGCGCTTCGCCGCCGAGCACGGACTCAAGATGGGTACCATCGCGGACCTGATCCACTATCGCATCCACAACGAGCACACCGTGGAGCACGTGGAGGCCATGCCGGTGCGGACCGGCTTCGGCGAACTGACCCTGCACGTCTTCCGCGACAGCATCCAGGGCGCCCACCATCTGGCGCTGGTCAAGGGACGCCCCAGCCCCGAGACCGCGACCACGGTGCGGGTGCACCTGGCCGACGCCATGCGTGACCTGCTCTGCCTGCAGAAGGGAGAGAGCACCCAGTGGCCCTCCCATCAGGCCATCGCCGAGGTGGCCCGGGCCGAGCATGGCGTCTTCGTCCTGCTCGACGATGGCCGCCCTCGCCAGGACCTGCGCGACTACCTGGACACCTTCCTGGAGCGCAGGCGCGCCCCGCGCACCAGCGCCTCGGACGGGGCCGGCAACTACCTGACTATCGGCACCGGTTCCCAGATCCTGCGCCATCTCGGCGTGGGCAAGATGCGCCTGCTCAGCTCACCCTGGAAGTTCTCGGCGCTCTCCGGCTTCGATCTCGAGGTGGTGGAACGGCTGAGCCCGGAAGACATCGAGGCCACTCATGGTGCCGCCGGCGGCGCCGAGGCCAGCGGCGACTGACGCCGCCTCGACCCTTGCGGCGGGCGCATGGTGAACGGCGCCCGCCGGTTCTTATCAGGCAGGTTTTCAGGAACGACTTTCAGGAACAGCGATATGCAACCCATTTCTCAAGTGGAAGGCAGCTTCATCGACGTGGACGGCCGCTATGTGATCGTGGTGGGCCGTTTCAACCATCACGTGGTGGATAGCCTCGTCGAGGGGGCGGTAGATAGCCTGGTGCGCCACGGCGTGGCCAGCGAGAGCATCGACATCGTCCACGTGCCGGGCGCCTGGGAGCTGCCCCTGGCGGTCAAGCAGGTGCTCAAGGTGGCCCGCCCCGACGCGGTGATCGCTCTGGGGGCGGTGATTCGCGGCGGTACCCCGCACTTCGAGTACGTGGCCGGCGGCTGCAACGCGGCCCTGGGCAACCTTCAGCTGGAGTTCGACACGCCCATCGCCAACGGCGTGCTCACCGTCAACTCCATCGAGCAGGCCATCGAGCGCTCCGGCACCAAGGCCGGCAACAAGGGCGCCGAGGCGGCCATGGCCGCCATGGAGATGGTCTCGCTGCTGCGCTGCTTCGGCGACGATGAGGGAGACGAGGCATGAGTCGCGAGCGCTCCCGAGAGCCCTCGAAGGCCCAGCTGGCGCGTCGTGCCGCCCGGGAACTGGCCGTTCAGGGCCTCTACCAGTGGCAGATGACCGGCAAGTCGATCACCGCGGTGGAGGCGGAGTTCCGCAGCCAGGTGGCCGACGACGACCTCGAGGATCACGAAAACTGGCACAGGGTCATGGAGATCGCCGACCTGGCGCTCTTCCATGAGCTGCTGCACAACGTGGCGCGTTTCAAGACCGACCTGGACGCCAGCATCTCGCCGCTGCTCGACCGTCGCCTCGAGGAGCTTGACCCCATCGAGCTGGCGATTCTGCGCCTGGGGGCCTACGAGCTCTCTCGCCGTCTCGAGGTGCCCTATCGGGTAGTGATCAACGAGGGCGTGGAGCTGGCCAAGTCCTTCGGCGCCACCGACGGCCACAAGTATGTCAATGGCATCCTCGACAAGCTCGCTGGGCGCCTGCGCTACGCCGAGGTGGCGGCCTGCCGCCGCTGAAGGGGACTCCCCGATGCCCAGTCAACCGTCCAGTCAAGCGCCCAGCCGGCCTCGGCATAGCGAGTTCGAGCTGATTGCGCGCTACTTCACCTTTGAGCCTACCGGCAAGGGGGCTGGGGTGGCGCTGGGAGTGGGTGACGACTGCACCCTGCTGAGCCCGACGCCCGGCTGCCAGCTGGCCGTCAGCGTGGATACCTCGCTGGCCGACGTCCACTATCCCGCCGATGCTCCCGCCGAGGCGGTGGGGCATCGGGCGCTTGCGGTCAGCCTCTCGGATCTGGCCGCCATGGGTGCTCGCCCGCGCTGGTGCCTGATGGCGCTGACCCTGGCCGAGGCCGACGATGCCTGGCTCGATGGCTTCTCCCGTGGCTTCCGTGCCCTGTGTGACCTGAGCGGCACCGTCCTGGCGGGCGGTGATGTGACCCGGGGAGCGACCGCCATCGGCGTCACCGTGATTGGGGAGGTGGTGCCGAGCCAGGCCCTCACGCGCCACGGCGCTCGGCCGGGAGATCTGGTCGCGGTGACCGGTGCCCTGGGCGGTGGCGCCGGCGGTCTCGCGGCCTGGCAGCGCGGTGAGCGGGATCTCGCCCACCCGCTGCTGACGCGCTACCTGCGGCCCGAGCCGCGCCTCGCCGCCGGCGAGGCGCTGGCGGGGCTGGCCACGGCCGCCATCGATATCTCCGACGGCCTGTGCGCCGACCTTGGCCATCTGCTGGCGCGTTCGGGCGTCGGTGCCTCGCTCGACCCCGAGGCGCTGCCCCTGGCCGAGGGCCTGGTGGCGGAGCTGGGAGTGGCGGGCGCGCGCCGCGCTGCCCTGGGCGGCGGCGACGACTATGAGCTGCTGCTGGCGCTGCCCGCCGAGCACCTCGACGAGGCCCGGGGGCGGCTCGCCGCCCTTGGTCTGCCGCTCACGGTGATCGGCCGCTTCGAGGCCGAGCCCGGCCTGCGCGGGGTGGCGCTCTCTGGCGAGGGCGGCTGGCAGCACTTCCACTCGGCAGGCGCCGGCAGTGCAGGAGATGATGCATGAACCGTGCTCCACCCAGCGTCTGGCACCGCCCTACCCACTTTCTCGCCTTCGGCCTCGGCAGCGGCGCGGCGCCCTGGGCCCCGGGCACCTTCGGCACCCTGGCGGCCATTCCCTTCTACTGGCTGCTCTCCGAGCTGCCCCTGGGCTGGTACCTGGCGGTGGTCTTCGTGGCCTTCGTCTGGGGCGTCTGGCTATGTGAGAAGACCTCCCGGGACCTCGGTGTCCACGACCACTCAGGCATCGTCTGGGACGAGTTCGTCGGCTACTGGATTACCATGGCGGCGGTGCCCTTCTCCTGGGAGGCGGCGCTCTGGGGCTTTCTGCTGTTCCGCATCTTCGACGTCATCAAGCCCTGGCCGATCCGCTGGGCGGATCGTCGTGTGGCCGGCGGTTTTGGCATCATGATCGATGACGTCATGGCGGGCATCTACGCCTGGAGCGTCATGCACCTCTGGTTCTGGTTACACTGACCCCCGGCTACACTGAGGGTCCGACGCAACGCCGCCCTTGGCGTGGAGGGGGCGGCCCAGGGAAGGGGGAAGCAATGCGCAAGGAACGTCTGATCGTCCCGGTCGTGGTGGTGCTCACCCTGGTCTGGGCGCTGGCCCAGTACCTCGCATCGGTTCTCTTCGAGCGGGAACTGGCTCGGGCCCTTGCCGACCTGGAGGCCCGCGGCGATCTGGTGGTGGAGCGCAGCGGTATCGAGCGGGGCTGGCTCTCCTCATCCGGCAGCCTCCAGGTCTCTCCGCTGCTCGGTGACGGCTGGCGGCTTGAGCTCTCCTACCTGGCCCGCCACGGGGTCTTCAGTACCCGACTCGAGGGGGAAGTCCTCCCCAGCGCCAGCCCCCATCACCGTCGCCTGTTCGGCGACTGTCTCCCCTCCAGCCCGCCTCGCTGGCACGCCCGCTACCAGACCCTGGGCGGCACCCTGGAGGGCAGCGTCCAGCTGGCGCCCTTCCTGATCAGTCAGGGAGAGCGAGAGCTCGACTTCCGCGGTGGGCACCTGGCCCTGAGCGGCCAGCAGGGCGACTGGCGACTGCGTGCCCGGCTGCAGCCCTGGCGTCTCACCGACGGTGTGGCCACCCTGGAGTCGGGCCCGGTCTCCCTGGAGAGCCGCTATGCCTACACCGGTGGTGCCCACCACTTCACCCAGCATGACCTGTTGCGTATCGATACCCTCGCCTGGCAGCAGCCCGGCCTGACGCTCGACGCCAGCGAGCTTGCCTACCGCAGCCGCATGCAGCTCGACGACAGCGAGCTGCGCATCGACAGCGAGCTGACCCTGGGTGAGGTGCAGGCGGCGGAGCAGGTGCTGCTGACCGGCCGCATCGCCATGGAGCTCTCGCGTATCAACGCCGATGCGGTGCGCGAGGCCCTGGCGGCGTTACGCCGGGAGACGGCCAAGGTCCGCACGCTGGACCTTCGGGAGCTGACGGAGCGGCTGGAGCCTGAGCTGTTGGGCATCCTGGTCGACTCCCCGCGCCTGGATGTGGTCGAGGTGGATCTGGAGAGCCCCATGCTGGGGCTGGTCGCCAGGGGCAGCGGTGCGCTCTTCTTCGACCCCCGCCGGATCCACGAGCTGAGCCCCTCGCGTCTGGACGCCGAAGCGGAGCAGGCGCTCTGGCTGAATCGCCTCGACGGCGACTTCATCTGGCACGAGGCGCCCACCGTGGTGGCGCTCTGGCTGGGGCTGCCGCTTAGCACCCGTGACTTGCAGATCGACGTGATTCGTGGCCGGGTACGCGTCAACGGCCGGCCGCTGCCACCGCTCTGGCGCTGAGGCGCGAAGGCCCGCCGACTTGAAGTTGTCCCCCATCGCCCGCATTCCTGAACCCAACGGCATGAGCCATCACAGGATCAGGATGAGACCCCATGAGCGATGACCAGGACCGCCGCCACGACCCTGAGGGGCCGGAGTGGCTGCACGACGCGGATAGCGACGCCCACGACGAGGATGAACAGCTTGACCTCGGTGATCAGCCCGGCGATAGCCGGCACGCCGTGGTGCCTGCCCGGGAGGCGCTGCCCGAGCGCATCTACCTGCTGCCGATCCACAACCGGCCCTTCTTTCCAGCCCAGGTGCAGCCGCTGGTGATCAACCGCGAGCGCTGGGAGGAAACCATCCAGCGGGTTGCCAAGACCCCCCACCACACCGTGGGCCTGGCCTTTGTCGGTGAGGCCGCCATTGATGGGCTCGCCCATGGCGACTTCCCGGAGATCGGCACCGCCGTCAAGGTGCACAAGCTGCAGGGTGAGGAGAACCAGATCCAGTTTATCGCCCAGGGGATGCAGCGCTTCCGCATCCAGCGCTGGATATCCCGCAAGCCTCCCTATCTGGTGGAGGTGAGCTACCCCCGGGAGCCGGTGGACGCCGAGGCGGACGAGGCGCGCGCCTACGCCATGTCGCTGATCAACGGCATCAAGGAGCTGCTGCCGATCAACCCCCTCTACGGCGAGGAGCTCAAGCACTACCTCAACCGCTTCAGCCCCCACGAGCCGGGCCCGCTCACCGACTTCGCCGCGGCGATCACCTCGGCCAAGGGGCGCGAGCTGCAGGACGTGCTGGCCACCCTGCCGGTGCTCGCGCGCATGCAGAAGGTGCTGCCGCTGCTGCGCAAGGAGATCGAGGTCGCCCAGCTGCAGAGCGAGATCAGCGACCAGGTCAACGCCCAGATGCAGGAGCGCCAGCGGGAGTTCTTCCTGCGCGAGCAGCTCAAGGTGATCCAGCGCGAGCTGGGCATCTCCAAGGATGACCGCGAGAACGACGTCGACACCTTCCGCGACCGCCTGGAGAGCCTCGTCGTGCCGCCCAGGGTGCTGACCCGCATCGAGGAGGAACTCGACAAGCTCGCCGTGCTCGAGACCGGCTCGCCGGAGTACGGCACCACCCGCAACTATCTGGACTGGCTGACCAGCATGCCCTGGGGGGTGCACAGCCAGGACCAGCTCGACCTGGCCCACGCCCGGGAGGTGCTGGACCGCGACCACGACGGCCTGGCCGACGTGAAGGAGCGCATCGTCGAGTTTCTCGCCGAGGGCACCTTCAAGGGCGACGTGGGCGGCTCCATCCTGCTGCTGGTGGGCCCGCCCGGGGTGGGCAAGACCTCCATCGGCCGCTCCATCGCCGAGGCTCTGGGCCGTGAGTTCTACCGCTTCTCGGTGGGCGGCATGCGCGACGAGGCCGAGATCAAGGGCCATCGGCGCACCTACATCGGTGCCATGCCCGGCAAGCTGGTGCAGGCGCTCAAGGAGGTGGAGGTCGAGAACCCGGTGATCATGCTCGACGAGATCGACAAGATGGGGCAGTCCTTCCAGGGCGACCCCGCCTCGGCGCTGCTCGAGGTGCTCGACCCGGAGCAGAACGTCGACTTCCTCGATCACTACCTGGACGTGCGGCTGGACCTCTCCAAGGTGCTCTTCGTCTGCACCGCCAACACCCTGGATTCGATCCCGGGACCGCTGCTGGACCGCATGGAGCAGATCCGCCTCTCCGGCTACATCGCCGAGGAGAAGCTGGCCATCGCCAAGCACCACCTCTGGCCCAAGCTGCTCAAGCGCGCCAATATCCCGAAGAAGCGCATCAACCTCACCGAGGCGGCGCTGCGCCAGGTGATCGAGGGCTACGCCCGGGAGGCCGGGGTGCGCCAGCTCGAGAAGCAGCTGCACCGCATCGTGCGCAAGGCCGCGGTCAAGCTGCTGGAGAACGACCAGCAGTCGGCGAAGGTCTCGGTCAAGAACCTCGAGGAGTATCTGGGGGCACCGCTGTTCCGCAAGGAGCAGGTGCTCAAGGGGGAAGGGGTGGTCACGGGGCTCGCCTGGACCGCCATGGGCGGGGCGACGTTGCCCATCGAGGCGGGCAAGGTGCACTCGCTGACCCGCGGCTTCAAGCTCACCGGCAAGCTCGGCGAGGTGATGCAGGAGTCCGCCAATATCGCCTACAGCTATGTGCTGGGCCACCTGGCCGAGTACGGCGCCGACGCCGACTTCTTCGACTCCGCCTTCGTCCACCTCCACGTGCCGGAGGGGGCCACGCCCAAGGATGGCCCCTCGGCGGGGGTCACCATGACCACGGCGCTGCTCTCCCTGGCGAAGCACCACTCCATCGACCGCCCCCTGGCGATGACCGGCGAGCTGACCCTCACCGGCCAGGTGCTGCCGGTGGGGGGCATCCGCGAGAAGGTAATCGCCGCGAGGCGCAGCGGCATCTTCGAGGTGATCCTGCCCGACGCCAACCGCCGCGACTATGAGGAGCTGCCCGACCACCTCAAGGAGGGCATGACGGTGCACTTCGCCAGGCGCTACCGGGACGTGGCCCGGGTGGTGTTTGGCTGACCGGGGTCAGACCTCGGCGGCGATGGAGCTGCAAGCCAACCCCCGGGTCGGTGTCGAACCGAGACCGGGGTGTTTCATGACAAGGGGAACTCCCATGCAACGATTGGTAGCGCTGGCCCTGGGCTTGTCGGCGGCGGGCACCGTCTCCGCCGCTGAGCAGTCGCTGACCGTCTATACCTACGACTCCTTCGTCTCCGAGTGGGGGCCGGGACCAGCCATCGAGGCGGCCTTCGAGGCACGCTGTGGCGACTGCGAGCTGCGCTTCGTTGCGCTCGACGGCGGCGTGGATATCCTCCAGCGGCTGCGCCTGGAAGGGGAGGTCAGCGGCGCCGACCTGGTCCTGGGCCTTGACATGAACCTGATGGCCGAGGCCCGCGAGCTTGGGCTGCTGGCCCCCCACGGCGTCGACACCAGTGCGCTCGCTCTGCCCATCGAATGGAACGACGATACCTTCCTGCCCTACGACTGGGGCCATTTCGCCTTCGTCTACGACCGCGAGCAACTCGACGAGCCGCCTGGCAGCTTCGCCGAGCTCTTCGCGGCCTCGGATGACCTCAAGGTGATCATCCAGGACCCGAGAACCAGTGTTGCCGGCCAGGGACTGCTGCTGTGGATGAAGCACGTCTTCGGTGATGAGGCCCCCGAGGCCTGGCAGCGGCTCAACGAGCGTGTGCTCACCGTGACCAACGGCTGGAGCCAGGCCTACTTCTCGCTGTTCATGAACGGCGAAGCTCCCCTGGTGCTCTCCTATGCCACCTCGCCGGCCTACCATATGGCGGTGGAGGAGAGCGATCGCTACCAGGCCGCCGAGTTCGAGGAGGGCCACTATCTGCAGGTGGAGACCGCGGCGATGTTGCGTACTAGCGACGCGCCCGAGCTGGCCCGTGAGTTTCTTGCATTCATGCTGACACCGGACTTCCAGCGCCATATCCCCCTGGGCAACGTGATGAACCCGGCCATCGACCTGGGCGACGAGCTGCCCGAGGTGTTCGAGCGACTGATATCCCCCGAGAGTCTCGTCTTCACACCTGAGGAGGTGCGCGCCGACCGCCGTGCCTGGATCCGCGAGTGGCTGAACGCCGCGGCGCGCTGACCGTGCCGCGCTGGGAGAGACCCTCGCCTTGGCCACCGGGGCTTGGGCTCGTCGCCCTGGCGCTGGTGGCCGGCCTAGGCTTGGGCAGCCTGGTTGCCCTGCTGTGGCAGGCTCGGGAGCTGCATCCGGCCCTGCTGTGGCAGGAGCCGTGGCTCGCTGCCATCCTGCGATTCACCCTCTGGCAGGCGAGTCTTTCCACGCTGCTCAGCGTGGGACTCGCCGTGCCGGTGGCCCTCGCCCTGGCGCGACGGCCCCGCTTTCCCGGTCGCACCCTGCTGCTGCGGTCCATGGAGCTGTCGCTCGTGCTGCCCACGCTGATCGGCCTGTTCGGGCTGGTGGCGGTGCACGGCCGGCGGGGCTGGGCGGCCCCCCTGTGGGAGTGGCTGACCGGCACGGAGGCGGGCTATCTCTACGGCCTCTCCGGGATCGTGCTGGCCCATGTGTTCTACAACCTGCCGCTTGCGGCACGGCTGATGCTGCAGTCCCTGGAGACGGCTCCCGCGGCGCACTGGCGCCTGGCCGCACAGCTGGGGCTCTCGCGGGGGGCGATCTGGCGTGCCTTGGAGTGGCCGCGCCTGGCCCCCCTGCTGCCGCGCTTGGCGGCGCTGGTCTTTACCCTCTGCTTCACCAGCTTCGCCATCGTCATGACCCTGGGGGGCGGGCCGCGCAGCGCCACCTTGGAGGTGGCAATCTACCAGGCGCTCAAGTTCGATCATGACCTGGCACTGGCCGCCCTGCTGGCGCTGACCCAGCTGACCATCTGCCTGACGCTGTGGGGGCTGGCGCTCTCCCGGGGTGGGAGCCCTTCGCTGATAGTGGGGAGCGTGCGGCTGCCGGCCCTGGGGCGCTGGCGCCGTCGCGATGCCTTGGGCGCTTCGCGCTGGCTCGATGCCGGCTGGTTGCTGGCACTGGTGGCGCTGCTGGCTCCGCCGCTGGTGGCCATCGTGATCGCCGGACTAGGTGGGCTCGCCGAGTTGCCTCGCGCGACGAGCCTGTGGCCGGCGGCGGCACGAAGCTTGGTGATGGCCCTGAGCGCGGGCCTGGGTGCCTTGATGCTGGCCATGGCGCTGCTGGCCGGCAGCCGCTGGCTGCGCGAGCGCGGACAGGGGGCCCTGGGCCTGGCGATGGAAGGGGGCGGCCAGCTGATTCTGGTGGTGCCGGCACTGGTGCTGGGTACCGGGCTCTTCCTGCTGCTGCGGCCCACCCTGGGCAGCGGCTGGCAAGGCTATGGCCTGGTGGTGCTGGTCAATGCCTTCATGGCGCTGCCCTTCGCCATGCAGGTGCTGCGCGGGGGGCTGCCGGGGATCTCGGCGGCCGAAGGACGCCTGGCGGATCAGCTCGGTGTGCGTGGAAGGGCGCGCCTGCGCTGGCTGACCTGGCCGCGTCTGCGCCGTCCCCTAGCCCTTGCACTGGCCTATGCGATGACCCTGTCGCTGGGCGACTTCAGCGTCATCGCCCTGTTCGGCAGTCCCTCGGTGCCGACTCTGCCGATGCTGCTCTACCAGCAGCTGGGCGGTTACCGCTGGCAGGGGGCGGCGGCTACCGCGCTGCTGCTGCTGGTGCTGGTTGCGCTGATTTTCGTGCTGCTCGGCGGCCTGACCCGCCGTCCGTCCCGTCCTCGCTGGAGACCCTGATGCTCGACTGTCGCGACCTGACCTTTCACTACCGGCGCGCCGACCCTGGGGAGACGCCATCGTTTTCCTTCAGCTTTCGCCTGGCGCCAGGGGAGTGCCTCTCGGTGGAGGGGGCCTCGGGCTGTGGCAAGAGTACTCTGCTGGGGTTGCTGGCCGGCTTTCTCGAGCCCGAGGGCGGTAGCCTGACCTGGCGGGGAGAGGACCTGCTGGCGCGGCCGCCCTGGGAGCGTGGGATCACTACCGTCTTCCAGGAACATAACCTCTTCGACCACCTGCCGGTATGGGCCAACCTGGGGCTGGGCCTGGCACCGAGCCTGAGGCTAAGTGCCGACCAGCGCCGACGCATCAACGAGGGGCTCGCCGAAGTAGGACTGGCCGGTCTCGAGGAGCGCCTGCCCGGGGAGCTCTCCGGTGGTCAGCGACAGCGGGTGGCGCTGCTGCGGGCCCTGTTGCGGGGTTCGCCTCTGCTGTTGCTCGACGAGCCCTTCACCGGGCTCGATGAGGTCACCCGTGAAGGCCTGTGGCTGCTGGTGCACCGCCAGCAGGAAGCCGGCACCGCGGTGATCCTGGTCAGCCATGATCACGACGATATTGATGCCCTGGCCGATCGCCGCTGCCGGCTGGAGGGGGGGCGGCTAGGGGCTATTCCGATGTTGGGCTAGATCATGGCGGTGGCCCCGCCGTCGATTACCAGCGTCTGCCCGGTGGTAAAGGTGTTCTCGGGAGAGGTGAGCTGCAGCACGGCCCGGGCCACTTCGTCGGGTCTCGCCACGCGCCCGAGCGGCGTGGCCTGCTGCCAACGGCGGCGCGATTCAGAGGCGGCGTCCTGCATGCCGGCGCTGACCGGCCCCGGCGCCACCGCGTTGACCAGAATGCCCCGAGGGCCAAGCTCCACGGCCAGCGCCCGGGTCAGCGCCAGGATGGCGCCCTTGCTCATGGCGTAAGCGCTTCGCTCCGGCCCGGTGCGCAGGCCGTGGGCGGAGGCGACGTTGACGATTCGCCCGCCGTGTGCCATCAGCCTCACGGCGTGCTGCAGGGCCTGAAAGGGGCCGGTAACGTTGATGGCCATTACTCGGGCGAGGGCGTCGGCGTCGGTGTTCTCGAAGCTTGCCCGATGGATGACGCCGGCGGCGTTGATGCAGGCGTCGAGCGTCCCTGCCTCGGTGCGAATCCCTGCGAAGGCGGCGGCCAGGCTCGCCGGCTCGGTAAGGTCGATCCCGATAAACCGAGCCCGCGTCGGCCAGGCGGTGGTCAGCGCTCCGAGCCTCTCCCGGCACCCGCCCAGATCCAGCAGCCAGACTCGATCCCCCCGGGCCAGCAGGGCTTCGGCAATCGCCATGCCCAGGCCACCGCCGGCACCCAGCAGGGCGACATCCTGTGTCTCCATGGCAGAACGGTTCCTCCTTCGGAAAATCGGCATTATAGTGAATTGCGAATCACGCAATCACAACATCATGAATTCTGGACATTCAGGGAGATCGACATGCCTCCGTTTACCCGCCGCCTGCTGGCCACCGCCACGGCGATGCTGATCGGCGCCGCCGCCCTCAATGCGCAGGCCGAGACCCGCGTCACCTACAAGTCCGCCTCGGCGGGGACCGCCTACTACCAGATGGGGGTCGAGCTCTCCGAGGCCATCCGTCGCGGCACCGATGGAGAGATCGTGCTGACCCTGGAGGAGAGCCAGGGCTCGGTGCAGAACGTCATGGAGGTGATGGCGCGCCAGGGCAACTATGTGTTCACCACGCCGCCGGGCCTGGTGGAGCAGGCGCTGGCAGGTGAGGGTGCCTTTGCCGAACGCCAGAGCCCGCGCTTTCAGGAGATCCGCGGCCTCTTTCCCATCCCGGCCATCACCATGCACTTCGTGGCGGCCGGCGATGAGGGCGTGATTGGCCTTGCGGACCTCGAAGACAAGCATATTCTGATCGGCCGAGGCACCTTCGGCGCCCGAGAGGCGGAGCGCTACCTGGAAATGTTCGACCTGCTGGACAAGGTGCGGGTGGCCAGCGCCAGCATCGGCAGCGGCCCCGATGCCCTCAAGAACGGCCAGATCGATGCCTTCGTCACCGCCAGCTCCTTCCCCACTCCCAACGTGATCGAGACCGCTGCCAGCATGCCCATCAGCCTGGTGAGCCTCACCGACGAGCAGATTGAGCAGACCGGTGCGGCGCGCCAGACCATTCCGGGGGGCACTTATCCGGGCATCGATGAGGACGTCGAGACCACCTCGCTGCCGGTAATCGCTTACACCACCAGCGCCATGGACGACGATACCGCCTATACCCTGACCAAGACCTTCTGGGAGCGGCGCGACGCCATGGCCGAGGAGACCGCCTGGTGGGGCGGCATTACCCACGACATGATCGGCAATATCGCCGGCACCCTGCATCCCGGGGCCGTCCGCTACTACGATGAGGCCGGCATCGACGTTCCCGACGCGCTGCGCTGATCCCTCCTCTGGGCCCCGCTCACGGGGCCCGGTCCTGCAAGGTAGAGTCCCTCATGTCTGTCATCTCTTCGCCGTCGGCGGCTCTCACGAGCGTCGGCGAGTCGCGTCTGCATCCTGTTTGGGTGGCCCTGGGCGCCGCCAGCGTCATCTTTCACCTGGGGCTGATCTTCTACGGTCTGACGCCAGCGCTGGTCAGCCGACCCATTCACATGGCGCTGGCGCTGCCCTGGATCCTGATCCTGATGGCGCGGACGCCGTTCGAGCGCTGGAGCGGCTGGCTGCTGACGCTGCTGGGCGTGGCCGCCTGCGGCTATATCGCCTTCAACGAGGAGGCCCTGGCCAACCAGTACGGCTTTATCGATACCCATTTCCAGATGGCGCTGGGGGTCTTCCTGATCGGGCTGGCACTGGAGACGGCGCGGCGGGCGATCGGCTGGCCGCTGCCCACGGTGGCACTCGGTGCCATCCTCTACGGCGTGCTGGGGACCCACATCCCCGGTCAGTTCGGCCATCCCGGCATGCCGATGCAGAGCTTCATCGGCAGCCTCACCATCTCTGAAGGGGGGCTGTGGGGCTCGCTTACCGGGGTGAGCGTCGGCGTGGTGGCGATCTTCGTGATCTTCGGCGCCGTGCTCAACGCCGGCGAGGCCGGTCGCGGCTTCATGAACATGGCGGGCGCCGTGGCCGGTCGGCTGACCGGCGGTGCGGCCAAGGTGTCGGTGATCTCCTCGGCGCTGATGGGGTCGATCTCCGGCTCGGCGTCGGCCAATGTGGCCTCCACCGGGGCCATCACCATCCCCTCCATGGTGCGCCTGGGCTACCCGCGCTCCCTGGCCGGCGGCATCGAGGCCGTGGCTTCGTCCGGCGGGCAGATCATGCCGCCGCTGATGGGCGCCGGCGCCTTCGTGATGGTGGAGCTCACCGGCACCCCCTATACCCAAATCATGGCGGCGGCCATGCTGCCAGCGATTCTCTACTTTGCTACCGTCTGGGTGGGCATCAACGCCTATGCCACCCGCCATGACCTCAAGCCCATGGCCGAGGAGGATCGTCCCTCGGGGCGCGAGGTGCTGATCACCTCGCTGTTTTTTGCGGTACCCTTCGTGATCCTGCTGGAGCGCATCTTTCTGGGCGGCTATACGCCCCAGTATGCGGCGAGCCTGGCGGTCTTTGCCGGCCTGGCATTGCTCTTCTTCGACGTGACGCTGAGCTTCTCCCTGCGCGGCTTCGCCACGCGGCTGGCCGAGGCGCTGGTGACGGCGGGGCGCCAGGTGGCGGTCATTGGCGCCATCATCATCTGTGCCTCGCTGGTGATCGGTGTGCTCTCGCTGACCGGGCTCGGCGTGAAGATCACCTCGGGCATCCTCTCGCTCTCCAACGAGATGCTGTGGCCGGCGCTGCTGCTCACCGCCCTTGCCTGCCTGATCCTGGGGATGGAGGTACCGACCACGGCCGCCTATGTGATCTGCGTCTCGGTGGCCGGCCCTGCCCTGATCGCGCTGGGGCTGGAGCCGTTGCTGGCCCACCTCTTCGTGTTCTGGTTCGCGCTGCTCTCCACCATCACGCCGCCGGTGTGTGGCGGGGTCTTCATCGCCGCCGGCATGGTGGGCGAGAACTGGCTCAAGGTGGCCATGAAGGCCATGGCCCTGGGGATTGGCCTCTACATCATTCCCCTGGCGATGGTCGCCAACCCGGATGTGATTCGGCTTGCCTTCGACCCGTTGGGCGCCGTCTTCGACGCGCTCAAGATCGCCCTGGGCCTGGCCGGCATCTCCTATGGCGTGATCGCGCGGCGGGCGCTCTGGCTGCGCGCCGCGCTGATCGTCGTCGGGGCCCTGATCATCTTTCTGTTTTAGGAGGTCGCATGCGTATCGCAACCCTGGGCCCCGATGGAAACAATCATGTGCTGGTGCTTGGCCGCTATCTCGAGGCCCGGGGCCTCGCCGATGCCGAGGTCAGGCTCTACGACGACTTTCCGGCCGCCTTTGCGGCGCTGGCGGCCGGCGAGGTGGATCGGGTGCTGCAGTGCACCGCCCACTTCAGCCACGCCGACTGCGTGGGTCGCTACATGCATCGGGTATTTCCGGTGGATACCTTCGTGGCCGGCAGCCACCCCTTGGTGCTGGTGGCGCGCCGCGAGGTCGCCGCGCCGCGTCAGGTGGCGCGCCAGCCCGCCACCCGCTACTACACTGACCTTTCCGGCTTCGCCGAGGAGGTCGATGTTCCCACCACGGTGGGGGTGGCTGAAGGGCTGCTGGAGGGTCGCTTCGAAGCGGGCATCTGTGCGCGATATACCCTGGATGCCCACCCCGACACACTGCGCCTGGTCGAGGACCTGGGGCCGGCGCTGGACGTCTGGGTGGTGTACGGCAGAGTGCCGCTGCCGGACGGCCATCCACTGGGGCTGTCTAGCCGGCCTGCTTGAGCGCGGCTAGGGCCTGATGGCCGAAGTCGATGATGGAGCGGTAGTGCCACTGTGCGCTGAGATAGGCGCTTTGCTGGCCGTCAGGCATGGATTCCCTCCGGGTGCAGGTAGTCGATTTACTCCTGTGCGAGCAGCGCCGGACGCAAGCGCCGATCCAGAGGGTCGGTTATCCAGCCGGTGAATGCCACGGCCAGGTCAAAATCGCTTTCCGGGGGAAGTCGCCTCAAATGCCTGGGGGCAGGGACGGTCCAGAGGTGGGGAAGCCTCTCACAGACGGCGCTGGAAGCCGGCGCGAATCTGCTGACGGGCATATTCCCAGCGGCTGGCGGGGGAGGGCGCCGGGGCCTGCTGAGGCAGCGCCTCGATGGCGTGCTGCAGGGCGTCGAGGATAACGGCCAGATGCCGGTGGCAGTGGGAGGAGTCCAGCCCGCCCGGGCAGTGCTCGAGCAGGGCGTCGCACGCTTCGATCGCCGGGGCCAGGGCCCGCTCGGCCTCATCGCTGTCGCTGGCCAGCGTCTGGCACTCCCTCAGCTCCCGGGAGAGCATCATCAGCATCCTGGTGTCGAGCCAGCAGGGCATGCTGTCGCTGGCCTTGCCGGCCATGGAGTTCTTGATGGCCCGGAAGGAGACCTGCAGGAAAACCGCCGTATAGTAGGCCTTGGGCTTTTCTGCATGCATGAAGAACTCCTTCCTGAAAACAAGAACTATTATCAATTCTGCGCCGTGCCGTCTCCGCGGTCAAGGGTTCGACCGGTCAGGCGCTGATCAGTTTCGCCCGGCTGGTGCCGTTGCCCAGGGGCTCCACCTGTATCTGTACCGGGATGCGCTCATGCATCTCCTGGACGTGGGAGATCACCCCCACCCGGCGGCCCAGCGCCTGAAGGCCGTCCAGAGCCTCCATGGCCAGGGCCAGCGACTGGGGGTCGAGGCTGCCGAACCCCTCGTCGATAAAGAGCGACTCGATGGTGAGCTCTTCGGAGGCCATGGAGGCGAGCCCCAGGGCCAGTGCCAGGGAGACCAGGAAGGTCTCGCCGCCGGAGAGCGAGTGCACCGAGCGCTTCTCGTCGGCCATGTCCAGGTCCATCACCAGCAGGCCCAGCTCGCTGCCGCCGCGGCAGAGCCGATAGCGTCGGCTGAGGCCGGCCAGGTGTGCGTTGGCGTGCTCCAGCAGCTGCTCCAGGTTGTAGGCCTGGGCGATGCGCCGGAACGTCTTGCCGTCGGCGGAGCCGATCAGCTCGCTGATCCGGCCCCAGCGGCGGTACTCGCCACGTGCCGCTTCCCGCTCGGCCTGCCCCGTTCGCTGGCGCTCACGGCGGCGGTCGTCGTCGGCTAGCGCAAAGGCGGCGGCGTCTCGGGCCCGCTGGGCCTGGGCCAGCTCTGGTGCCAGGGCCTCCATGGCCTGAACGAGAGCCTCCCGGCGCTGGCGCAGGGGCTCGCCCAGGGCCTCGGCGAGCAGCGCCTCGTCGCTCTCTTCCTGCACCCCTTCGATCAAGCCCTGGCCGCGGCGGTGGCGCAGCAGGGCCTCGCGGCGTTCGGCCAGGGTGGCGGCGGCGCGCTGGCGCTCTGCCTCGGCCGCCTCGATCGCACGCTCCTGCCGGCGGGCCTCGTCGTCGCTCTGGGCCAGCAGCCGCGCCAGGGTAGCGTCATCCAGCTCGGGGTGATGCCCGCGCCACTCGGCCAGGGATCGGGCGAGCCGGGCCCGCTCCTGCTGCAGGGCGGTGAGCTGTTCCTCCTGGTGCGCGAGCCGCTGGGCGAGTCCCTGCTGCTCCCGCTCGGCGTCGTGCCGGCGGGTAAGAGCGCTATCCCGAACCTGGCGGGCCTGGGCCTCGGCAGCGTCCAGGCGCTGCTGCCAGGCCTCCGGCGTGGCGTGGTCGCCGAGCAGGGCGCGGAGGGCCCGCTCGCTCTCGTCATGCTGTTGCTGAAGGGCGGGAAATCGTGTCTCCGACTCGGCCAGGTCGCGATCGGCCCTGGCCTTATCCCCTTCCAGGCGAGTGAGGTTCAGCTCACCCTGGTGCAGTGATTCCGCCAGGGGGGCGAGCTCGGCGTCGGCTCGGGCCAGCGCCTCCAGGGTCTGCTGAGCCTGCTTTCGCTTCGCCTCGCTGTCGTGGTGCTGGGTTTGCAGCCAGGCATCGCGGGCCGGCGTCTCCACGGCGTCGAGCTCGTCGTGGAGCGGGTGATCCCTCAGGGCCGTGCGGGCCTCCGCCAGGCGCCCTGCAGCCTCTGACAGTGTCCGCTCGCCCTGGGCAAGGGCGGCCTCCAGGGCGCGGTACTCGCCCAGCAGGGTATCGCGACGGGCCTGGGCATCGTCGCGGGCCTGCCTCGCCTCCTCGAGCTGACGGGTTTCCTCTGCTTCCTGAGCGGCGAGCTGAGCCGCCTCGGGGGTGGCCGGCGGCTGCGTGCGCCAGGGGTGGTCGCGTCCGCCGCAGACGGGGCAGGGCTCACCTTCCCGCAGGTCGTCGCGCAGCCGGGTCACGCTCTCGCTGCGCACGGCGCGGCTGCGCTCCACCAGGACGGTGACGCTGTCGAGATGCGCCTCGGCCCGGTCGAGGGCCTGGCGGGCTACCTGCCCCTCGGCGAGCAGCCGGTCGCACTTCGCCCGGTCCGCTTCCTGCTGGCTGGCCTGGCGGCGGTGGGTCTCGACGGCGTGCTGGTACTCCTGCCAGCGGCTGGCCAGCTCCCCCAGGGCGAGCCGGCGGGCGGCGGCCCGGTCGAGGGCCTGCTGGCTGGCCTGGCGGGCCGCCGCCGGGTGTGAGTGCTCACCCATCAGCCCGGCCAGGGCCGACTGCCACCGGCGCTGCTGCTCGTGGCGCGCCTCCTGGGCGGCCTGCTCGCGCCGGTGCTCCTCTTCCAGCTTGACGGCCTGCGCCCGGGCGCGGGTGAGCCGGTTCTCGCACTCGGCCAGCTCGCGCTTACGCTCGGTGAGGGCGTGCTGGTGCGCTCGGGCCTCACGAAGGGCCGGCTCGGCCTCGCGGCGTGCCTCGCTGGCGCTTGTGAGGTCCCGCTCGGCCTCCTCAAGAGCGCTGCCGGCGGCCTTTCGCGCGATCTCGGCGGTGGCCAGCGCCTCGTGGGTCTCGCGCCGGGTCGCTGCCAGGGCGTCGAGCTCGTTGGGCAGGGCTGCCTGGCGGGCCAGATCGTGCCGCCGGGGAGCGATCAGGCGGCGCCAGTCGAGGTCGCGTCGCCGATCGGCGAGGGCATGCCAGGTGGCCTCGGCGGCCTGCTGCCGTGTCAGGCCCTCGGCGTAGGCCGCGTGGAGGCGAGCATCGTCGTCGTGCCAGCGCTGTTGGGCCTCGAAGGCTTGCGCCTGGGCTTGCAGGTGAGCCAGGGCTTGCCGGGTAGCCTCGGCGGCGCGCTCGAGCTCGGTGCGGGCCTCGGGCTCGGCGGGCAGGTCGTCGGCGAGCTTCGCCTCCAGGGCCTCCACGGCGCGCTTCGCCTCGCCGGCGCGGCGGAAGGCGGCTTTCGAGATCCGCGAGTACTCCTCGGTGCCGGTGAGGCGCTCCAGCAGGTCGCTTCGAGCGTTGTCGTCGGCCTTGAGGAAGGCGGCGAACTCGCTCTGGGCCAGCAGCACGGCCCGGGTGAACTGCTCGAAGCCGAGCCCCAACCGCTCCGGCAGCAGGCGGTCGAACTCCCGCTTCTGGGTAGTCAGCAGCCGGTCGGCGTCGAGGTCGCGCAGGGACTGCTCCGCGGCCTGCAGGCGGCCGCTGGCCTTCTCCCGGGCGCGGCGCACCGCCCAGCGGGCGCGATAGCGGCGGCCGTCCCGGCCCAGGAAGTCCACCTCGGCATAGCCGCTGGCGGTGCCGCGGCGCAGCAGGGTGCGGGCATCGCTGGTGGTAAGGCGAGAGTCCGGGGTGTCGTCGATCTGGCTGTCCCGGCTGGGCGCCAGGCGCAGCCGCGGGGTGCTGCCGTAGAGCGCCAGGCAGAGGGCGTCGAGCAGGGTGCTCTTGCCGGCGCCGGTGGGGCCGGTGATGGCGAAGAGGCCCGCGTCGCTGAGCGGCGGCGCGGTGAAGTCGAGCGCCAGTGGGCCGGGCAGGGAGGCCAGGTTGGCCAGACGCAGGGCGAGGATCCTCATGGGCGAGCCTCCTGGCGGCGGCTTGGGTCCTGGGCGTCATTCAGGGCGTCACCGTCCAGCACCTCCTGGCGCAGGCGGTCGAAGTCGGCCAGCACGTCGTCGTCCGGGGGGGCCTTCCAGCGCTCCTCCCAGGTCAGGGCGAAGAGCTTGCGGGGGCCCAGGGCCTCCAGCTCCATTCGGGCCGGCGCCGTGGCGTCTTCTCCCCGGGGCAGGCGGCGCTCCAGGCGCAGCAGGCGCACCGCCTTGCCCGCCAGGGCGGCGTCCACCCGGGCGCGCAGGTCGGGAATGGGGGCCTCGAGCTCGACCCGCACCTCCAGCCAGGGCCAGCGCTCGCGCTCGAGGGCGGGGTCATCCTCCAGGGCCTCGAGGGCGGCCAGCACCTCCGCCAGGGGGGCGGGGCCGATACGCCGCATGGCCACCGGGCGCGGCACGGGAATCGGCCGCGCCTCGCTCAGGGTCTCGCCGTCGAGGTGCACCTCCACCACCTGGTGGGCGTAGTCCACCTCGCTGAAGTCCAGGGGCAGGGGGCTGCCGCTGTAGCGGATACGCGCCTCGCCCACCTGCTGGGCCCGGTGCAGGTGGCCCAGGGCCACGTAGGCGATCTCGGCGGGGAAGAGGGCGGCGGAGATCGATTCCTCGCCGCCGATCACGATGGGCCGCTCGCTGGCCTCGGAGACCGCCGCGCCGTGGAGGTGGGCGTGGCTCATGGCCACCAGGGCCTGGCCGGGGTGGCGGCGCTGGAGTGCCGCCTCGACCAGCTGGCGGTGCACCCGGCTGATGCCGGCCACATAGTCATTCGAAGCGGTGGTATTCGAAGCAGGAGCGTCGGGGACGTCGTCGGGGGCGGGCGACGCTTCCTCCTTCACCAGGGCCGCACCGGTCACCTCGGCGGGGCGCAGGAAGGGCAGCGCCAGGCACCAGGCGCGGGTCTCGCCGGCGGCGTCGGTGAGGGGGACCAGCAGGCGGTCGGCGTCCAGGCGGCCGTCGTCCAGCCAGCCCACCCGGCCCAGGGCGTGGGTGCGCAGGCGGCGCATCAGCGGGGCCGGCAGTTCGACGCGGTTGCCGCTGTCGTGGTTGCCGGCGATCAGCACCATGTCGAGGCGCGGCAGCCGCTCGTGGGCGGCGACGATAAAGTCGTAGAGCAGCTCCTGGGCGGCAAGCGAGGGGTTGACCACGTCGAAGATATCCCCGGCCACCAGCAGGGCGTCGGCCTGGCGCTCCACCAGGGTGTCTAGCAGCCAGGCGAGAAAGGCGCGGTGCTCGGCATGGCGCTCCTGGCCGTGGAACGTCTGGCCCAGGTGCCAGTCGGCGGTATGGATCAGCTTCATGGTGGTCTCCCTTCCTGCCGGTATCCGGAAGGCGATAGTCTACGCCACTCGCAAGCGGCTGTTCAGGAGCCCCCATGCCCAGCGTTTTCCTTCATGACTGGAACCTCTCTCCGGCGGAGGCCATCGCCCTGCAGAAGCGCCTGGCCGGGCGCGTGGAGCGCGAGGACCGCCTGGGCGAGGTGCGCCATATCGCCGGAGTGGATATCGGCTTCGAGCAGGGCGGGACGATCACCCGGGCGGCGGTGGTGGTGCTGGCCTGGCCGCCGCGGGGGCCGGGAGTATTCGATGTGGTCGAGGAGGTGGTGCACCGCGAGCCCACGCGGATGCCCTATATCCCCGGGCTGCTCTCCTTTCGCGAGGTGCCGGCGGCGCTGGCGGCCTTCGAACGGCTCGGCGTGATGCCCGATCTCGTCATGGTGGACGGCCAGGGCATCGCCCATCCGCGCCGGCTCGGGGTGGCCTCCCACCTGGGGCTGTGGCTCGACCTGCCGACCATCGGGGTGGCCAAGTCGCGGCTCTGCGGGCGCCACGGGGAGCCGGGGCCCGCGCGGGGCGACTGGACGCCGCTCACCGACGGCCCCGACGACGAGGTGATCGGCGCCGTGCTGCGCTCCCGGGTCGGCGTCAAACCGCTCTTCGTCTCGCCGGGGCACCGGGTGTCGCTTGCCACCGCGCTCCGTTGGGTGGTGGGCTGCCTCGGGCGCACCAAGCTGCCGGAGCCGACCCGGCTGGCCGACCGCCTGGCCTCCCGGCGGGGTCAGGCTGCTAATTTTATTTAAGGGTCTGACCCGAATGGCACTTACTTAAGGAATAGAGGAAGCGTAACTCCTTGATATAAATGAAAACAGGCGAGGGATGAGGTATTGTGTAAGTCGCAAAACCACACACAAACCGCCAATCCAACGCCTGCTTTCATGACCTATCCTACTGATCTGCTTCACCAATGCCAACAGCGCCGCGTCTCACAGCGTATCCGCCGCCCGGACCTCACCGAGCTGCGTGCTCAGCTCCATGCGGCCGGTGCCTCGTCAGGGCTCGATGAGGCGCTGGCCACTGACCGGCACCGACTCTTCCCGCCGACGGCCACCCTGGAAACCTTTGTGTCGCAGGTGCTGGATGCTGATGGCTCCTGCCAGCAGGCCGTCAATCGCCTCATGCTGAACCGAGAGCGTCCCGGGAGTGTTCGCACCGGCGCTTACTGCCGCGCTCGCCAGCGCTTGCCGGGGACGGTGGTGGCTGACCTGGCGCGGTACTTGGGTCGTTCGCTGGCCAAGGACGTTCCCTCTCGGTGGACGTGGCAGGGCCGGCCCATCAAGCTGATTGACGGGACGACCGTGTCGATGCCGGATACGCCAGAGAACCAGCAGCAGTTCCCTCAACAAACCAGCCAGACACCTGGCCTCGGGTTCCCGGTCGCCCGGCTGGTAGCCATCATGGACCTGAGCAGTGGCGCGGTGCTCAACGCCGCCATGGGGCCAGTCAAAGGCAAGGGAACCGGCGAACATGCGTTGCTGCGGGGGATGCTCGACACCTTTGAGCCAGGCGACATTGTCATCGCCGACCGCTACTTCCCCGCCTATGCCCTCATCGCGGAACTGGCATCTCGCGGCGTCGATGTCGTGATGCGCCAGCATTTCGCCCGGAAGACCGACTTTCAGGCCGGCACGCCACTGGGGAAGAAGGATCATATAGCGACCTGGCAGAAGCCCAAGGCGCGCCACGCGTGGATGAGCCAGGAGGCTTTTAATGCCTTGCCTGAAAGCCTGCCAGTGCGGGAGCTGGCGGTAGGCGGTACGATCCTCATCACGACGCTATGCTCGGCGAAGCACGCCCCCCGACAGCAACTGCAAGCCCTCTACAAGGGTCGCTGGCAGATCGAGCTGAGTTTCCGCGACATCAAGACGACGCTGGGGATGGAGGTGTTGCGCTGCAAGACGCCCGCCATGGTGGAGAAGGAAGTCTGGGTGTATCTGCTGGCGTACAACCTGGTCCGTCGGGTGATGGCCGTCTCCAGCAAGTGGGCGGACTGCTTGCCACACCAGGTCAGTTTCAAGCACAGTGTGCAGCTTTTTAGGCAGATAGCGCCATGTTCGCCTCTAACAGAGGCAGAGTACCAGCGTGTGATGCAGCAGATGACGACGATTCGGGTGGGTCAACGACCGGATCGGTTGGAGCCAAGAGCCATCAAGCGGCGACCTCGACCCCACCGGTTATTGCAAATGCCCCGCCACGAAGCACGTGAACAGATTCGCCAACACGGTCATCCGAAAAAGCTTAAGTAAGTACCATTCGGGTCTGACCCTGAGGGAAACTTAGACAATATCCAGCGGCGTCTTGCAGTCGGGGGCGGGGAAGGCGGCGTCGAGGCGCTCCAGGGCCTCGTCGGTCAGGGCGATCTCGAGAACCCTGGCGTTCTGCTCCACGTGCTCGAGGCCGGTGGCCTTGGGGATGGCGATGACGTCCCGGCGGCGCTCGCCCTGCGGGTCGGCGACGGGGCGGATCGCCCAGGCCAGCAGCAGCTGGGTGGGGGTGATGCCGAGGCCGGAGGCGACCTCCAGCAGTTCCGGGTGGGTGAGCAGCTCCCGGCGCAGCTGACCCCCCTGAGCCAGGGGGCAGTAGGCCATGGTGGGAATGCCGCGGGCACGCTGCCAGGGCAGCAGCGCGTGCTCGATGCCCCGGGAGCCCAGGTGGTAGAGCACCTGGTTGACCGCGCAGGCCTCGCCGCCGGGCAGGGCGTGGAGGTTGGCCATCTCGTCCACGTCGAAGTTGGAGACGCCGAAGCGGCGGATCTTGCCCGCCTCGCGCAGCCGCTCGAAGGCCTCCAGGGTCTCCTCCAGCGGGATCTCGCCGGGCCAGTGCAGCAGATAGAGGTCCAGATAGTCGGTGCCCAGGCGTTCGAGGCTCGCCTCGCAGGCGGCGATGGCCGCGTCGCGCCCGGCGTTCCAGGGGTAGACCTTGGAGACCAGGAAGGCCTCGTCCCGCCGGCCCAGCAGGGCGCGGCCGACCACCTCCTCGGCGCCACCGTCGGCGTACATCTCGGCGGTATCGATCAGGGCGAGCCCCAGGCTCAGGCCGTGCTGCAGGGCGCGCACCTCGTCGCCCCGCGGCGCCAGTCCCTCGCCCATGTACCAGGTGCCCTGGCCGATGGCGGGCAGCGCCAGGGCGGGCGCGTGGGGGGTGGCGGGAAGCGTGACGCTGGGTGGCGGAGGCAGTGGCATGGGGGCTCCTCGAAGGTGCAAGGGGGGCTTTTCTGCCACAATAGCAGCTTGTTTCCGCCGCCGTGAGAGCCCGCCATGCCTGCCGCCAACGCTGCCTCCCCGGCCCTGGCCGCCACCCGCGCCTGGGTCGAGACCTTCGTGGTCGCCCGCAATGTCTGTCCCTTCGCCGGCCGCGAGGTGGCCCGTGACAGCATCCGCTACGTGGAGGTGGGCGCCGACGACTGGGAGCGTGCCCTGCACGCCCTGGCCGCCGAATGCGAGCATCTGGATGCTCATCCCGAGGTCGAGACCACGCTGCTGGTGCTGAGCGAGGGCCTCGAAGCCTTCGACGACTACCTGGACTTCCTGGGCCTGGCCGAGGCGCTGCTGGAGGCCCAGGGCTATGCGGGGACCTACCAGCTGGCGAGCTTCCATCCGGACTACTGCTTCGAGGGGGCCGGTGAGGAGGACGCGGCCAACTATACCAACCGCTCGCCCTGGCCGCTGCTGCACCTGCTGCGCGAGGCGGGCCTCGAGCGGGCGCTTGAGCACTACCCGGATCCCGAGGCGATCCCCGAGCGCAACGTGGCGGCCATGCGAGCGTTGGGCGAGCCGGCCCTGGCGGAGGCCCTGGCGAGGCTGCGTGACGGTTCGGCGTGATGCCGACTACACTCCCTTGGCGAGACAAGCCAAGTGTCGAACGCGACGAAACAAGATCAAAGGAGTCACCGTCCCCATGACCATCAAGCGAACCGGAAGCGCCGTCTGGCAGGGCAGCCTGCAGCAGGGCCAGGGCAAGACCTCCACCGCCAGCGGGGTGCTCAGCGACACCCCCTACAACTTCGGGCAGCGCTTCGAGGAGGCGCCGGGCACCAACCCCGAGGAGCTGATCGCCGCCGCCCACGCCAGCTGCTTCTCCATGGCGCTGTCGATGATCATGGGGGAGGCGGGGCTTGAGCCCGAGCGCATCGCCACCGAAGCGGCGGTCACCCTTGAGAAGGATGACAGCGGCTTCAGCATTACCGCCGTGCATCTCACCACCCGAGTGAAGAGCCCCGGTGCCGAGGAGGCGGCCTTCCAGGAGGCGGCGGAGAAGGCCAAGGGGGGCTGCCCTGTCTCCCGGGTGCTCAACGCCGAGATCACCCTGGACGCAAGCCTCGAGGGGTAGCGTTCGGGCGAACTCGCTGGTCCGACGGCCACCTTCGGGCGGCCGTCGCCACGGCGGCCGTCGGCGTCAGGCCTCCTGCCGCTGACGGGCGGCCTTGACCAGGGCGCGAATCAGGCGCTGCTGGGGGCGGTTGAAGATCAGCCACTCCGGGTGCCACTGCACGCCGATCAGGAAGTCGTGATCCCGGGACTCGATGCCCTGCACCAGCCCTTCCCGGTCCCGGGCGACGATCTCGATCCCTTCGCCGGTCTTCTGCACCGCCTGGTGGTGCAGGCTGTTGATCCGGCACCAGCTCACCCCGAGGATACGGTGGAGCCGGCTGGCGCCGACGATATCCACGGTCTTGCGCGGCAGCACGGTGCGCCGTCGCTTGATCCCCTCATGGGTGGTGTAGATGTCCGGGTCCAGGGTGCCGCCGCGATAGACGTTGATCAGCTGGGCGCCGCGGCAGATGCCGAGCACCGGTACCCGGCGGGGAATGAAGGTCTCGAGCAGCTCCAGCTCCAGCTCGTCGCGCTGGGGGTCCACCCGCACGTCCAGCTGTACCTCGGCGTCGTAGAGGTGGGCCTGGATATCGTCACCGCCGCCGATGATCAGCCCGTCGAGCCGCTTGGGCAGCGGCCGCGAGGGGGAGAGGCGCAGCGGGCGACCGCCGTGGCGCCACACCGCGAACCAGTCGAAGAGCCAGGCGATCTGGCTCTTGTCGTCGGAGGTGGTGATACCGATCAGGGGGCGCGGTTCGCTCACGATGCCCCCGCCCAGCCGCGCATGCGCAGCCATAGCCGGGCCAGCGGCGAGCGGGTGTGCTTGGCCACGTAGCCCGCGCTGCGCTGCTGCAGCAGCTCCTTGTCGGCGGCCAGCTTCTCTACCTCCAGCCAGCGGTTCCACTCCACCACCGAGCCCCAGCCGGGCTCCGAGAGCCGCGCATCGGGCAGCCGGTAGTGGAAGGTGGGGCGCGGCTTGACCAGCCGGTTGCGGAAGAGCTCGTGGGGGTAGCCCGGACGCAGGTGGGCGAACAGCGGTGTCATGTCGAGCTCGCGGTTGCGGGTCGGGTTGTCCGCCAGGTAGTCGCCGATCAGGGTGTCGAGGTCCGGCGCATAGCGGGGGTCGAGCACCTTGAGGGCGTAGGGCCTGGGGAAGGGGTTGGCGTGGGGCAGCACCTCCCGGGTGATGTCCACGTCGATCTGCTCGCGCAGCCACTCGGCGGTGAGCATATAGGCGCGCAGGTGGTCCAGCACGCTCGCCACCTCGAGGCTCGGCACCTCGGGGTTGAGGTGCAGGCCGAAGCCGTAGAGCAGGCTGGCATCGGTGCCTTTGGCGCCGTGCTGGCGCAGGGCGTCGAAGAGGGCGTCGAGCTCGTCGAGCTCGTCCCAGGGCACCGGCGGACAGACGATCTCCGTGGGCACGAGCCCGGTGACCACGTCGCCGATCAGCTCCCGGGTGCGGGTATGGAAGTCCAGGCGCATCTGGTGGCGCTGGCGCTCCCACTCGGTGTCGTCCCTGGGCCGCGCATCGAGTACTTCGGCGTCGGGGTGGGCATACTGGGTATCGAGCTCGATCACGAACTCGCCCCAGCGGGTCTCGGCCACCCTGAGCCGGTGGGGGCTGACGGTGACGATCTCGCCGCCGAACAGGTCGCGGACCAGCTCGGCGGTGTCCCGCGGCGGCAGGCCGGCGAACTCGATCTCGACCCCGACGCGGCGAATCTTGCCAGCGGAGTTGTGGGGTTCGGGTGGCGGGAGAGGCGTCATGGCGGCATCCTGTGCGTGACCGATGGGCTCGCGTCGAGCCTAACATATTGTTGCTGCTGCGCATCGCTACCGATACGGAGAGAAGATGTTCCCACCACTGCGCCGATGCCTGTTCCTCTGCCTGCCGTGGCTGCTGCTGCTCCTGCTGGCGCTGCCCGCCCAGGCCCAGCAGCTGGGCCTACCCGGGCTCGCGGGCGGTGGCGAGGAAGCCGTCGAGCATGATCCCCGGGCCTTCCAGGCTTCCCTGGACGAGGTCATCGCCACCCTCGAGGACGCCGAGCGGCGCGGCCAGCTGCTGGAGAGTCTGCGCGACCTGCAGGTGGCCCACGGCGAGGCGGCGGAGGAGGCCGCCCTGGCACCGCGCCAGGGGCTGCTCGGCGCCCTGGCCGAGACCCTGAGCGACCTGGGGGAGCAGGCCGAGTCGGGGCACTCTCCAGTGGACCAGTGGCATGACCAGCTCGATCAGGGCTGGCGGGACTTCAGCGGCCTGGTGAGCGCCACCGAGAACGCCGACCTGGTGCGCTTCACGGTGGAGGGCGCCGTGCTGCTGGGCATCTGGGCCGGCCTGCTGGTGATCTTCATCGCCCTTGGGCGGCTGCTGGCCCGCCGCCGGGGCTGGCCCCTGGACCTGCCTCGGGACCCGCGGGCCTGGCTGCTCACCGTGCACTTCCTGCGCCGCATGCTGCCCTGGGCCCTGGCCTTCGCCCTGATACTGGGGATCGCCCAGCTGATTCCCGAAAGCTCGGGGCGCACCATGGCCCTGGTGGTGGCCTATATCGCCCTGTGCGGGCGCACCCTCTCGGTGGTGGTGGAGACCTTCATCTCGGTCTTCACTCGGGGGCATCGCTTCGTGGCGGTGCAGCTGATCCAGACCCATGGCCTGCGCCCGCTCTTCGTCATCGGGGCGCTGATCGCCCTGGGCGACGCCTTCAACTCCGGGCGCCTCAGCGACCTGATCGGGGAGGAGCTGGCCGGGCTGCTCTCGGTGCTGGCCAACATGCTGGCGGCGCTGCTCAGCGTGCGCTTCATCCTGCGCTTCAAGCGCCCCATTCAGCACATCATCCGCAATCGCCCCTGGCGCGAGCGCCGGGAGAGCAGCGGCGGCGCCGGCGTGGTCAGCGTGGTCGGCAGCCTCTGGCACGTGCCGGCGCTGCTGCTGGTGGGCGGCTCCCTGGTGGCGATCTTCGTCACCGGCGGCGACGTGGGCACGGCGCTGGCCCGCTCGATCATCTCGGCGGCGCTGCTGGTGCTGGCGCTGGTCATCACCGGCCTGCTGCGCCGCCACGGCGAGCGGCGCGGCAAGCGCAACAAGCGCCGGCGCATCAGCCAGTATCGCCAGCGGCTGGAGCGCTTCGGCTACGTGCTGGCCCATGCGGCGACCTGGCTGGCCTTTGCCGAGGCCTCCACCCAGGTGTGGGGCGGCTCCCTGCTCGGCATCGGCCAGCAGGGGGTGGCCAGCGCGCGCATCGGCCAGGCGCTTTTGGCCATCGGCTTCACCGTGCTGCTGGCCTGGCTGGCGTGGATCTTCGCCGATACCGCCATCCAGCGCACCCTGGCCAGCTCCGCCCGCTCCCGGGGGAGGCGCGTCAATCAGGCCCGGGCCCAGACCATCACCCCGATGATCCGCAACGTCATCTTCACCACCATCGTGATCATCGCCGCCATCGTCGGACTGGCCAACCTGGGGGTGAACGTCACCCCGCTGCTGGCCGGTGCCGGCGTGATCGGTCTGGCCATCGGCTTCGGCGCCCAGACCCTGGTGCAGGACCTGTTCACCGGCATCTTCATCCTCATCGAGGACTCCCTGGCGGTGGATGACTTCGTGCTGATCAATGGCCATATGGGCACGGTGGAGGGCCTGACCCTGCGCACCGTGCGGCTGCGCGACCTGGATGGCGTGGTGCACATCATCACCTTCAGTCGCATCGAGTCGATCCACAACATGTCGCGGCAGTTCGGCATCGCCCTGATGCGTATTCGCATCCCCCACGAGATGAAGATCGACGACGCCATCACCCTGATGCAGGAGACCGCCCAGGCCCTGCGCCAGGACCCCATGATGCGCCACCATATCTGGTCGCCCCTGGAGATGCAGGGCATCCAGGCCTTCGAGGAGGGCTGCCCGGTGCTGCGCATGCGCTTTCGCACCGCGCCGGAGATGCAGTGGGACGTGGCCCGTGCCTTCAACCTGCTGCTCAAGCAGCGCATGGAGGAGCTGGGTCTCGACCTGGCCATGCCGCGTCTCAACGTCAGCATGCAGGGCCTCGGTGGCGGTCGCCTGGATGGCAGCGGCGACCACGCCGACTCCCAGGCCGACTCTCATGCCGACTACCGCGATGCGGCGGGTCGCACGCCGGGCCAGGCCGGTGCGGCCGACCCGGCGGGTGATACCAGTGCCCGCGGCGCCTCGCCGGACCCCGGCCAATGATCAGCGTTCGTCGCCAGGACAGCTTTCACCTGCGCATCACCCGGGTGCTGCAGGAGGAGACCTCGCACAAGCTGGACCTCTTCCTCTTCGTGCCCGGAGAGCTGGGGCTCGGGCCCAATGTCCTCTCCGAAGAGGACTTCTACCATGCGGCGATCCACGTCAAGCGCACCTACTTCAGCGACCGCTACCGGCTGCCGCTGGTGCTCAGCCGTCTGGCCAAGCGGGGGCAGCTGGCCCAGGAGCACTACCGCCTGAGCATGAGCCTCTACGCCTACCAGTACGTGGTGGCCCTGGAGGGCTCCACCCAGCCGCTGCTGGAGGCGGCTCGCGAGGCCCGCCGGGCGGAGAAGGCGAAGGAGAAGGGCGGCGGAGAGGAGGGCGATGAGGCCCTCAAGGCGCAGCTCGAGGAGCACGCGGAGCTTGCCGTGGGCATCCTCAAGCGGCTGCGGCGCCAGGAGCCCGAGGAGGAGAGCCTCAATCGCTACTACATCACCATCGACAACTACCTCTCCTGGTTCACCGAGCAGCGCCTGCTGGCGCTGGTGGCCAACCTGCCCCGGGGGCCGCGCTTCCGGGAGATCCGCGAGCGCCTGATCGCGATCTGCCGGGACGAGGGCGCCTACCGGGAGGCCCAGGAGTACAACTCCGAGCGGGTGACCCGGGACCCGACCCGGATGTCCAACAAGATGCGTCTGCTGCGCCGGCTGATCGAGTACCCGGTGACCCTCAAGCAGAAGACTCAGGAGCTCGGCGGCGGCGAGCAGAAGGCGGTCAAGGCCCTGGCCACGGCGGTGGTGATGGTGTTCGTCTCGCTGGGGCTCTTGCGGGTGCGCGATACGCTGTCGGACATCACCGTGCTCTTCGTGCTGGCCATGGCGGGCCTCTACGCCCTGCGTGAGGTGTTCAAGGACGACCTGCGCAACACCCTCTGGCGTCTGCTGCGCCGGGGACGACCCAAGTGGCGCCGCCAGTACCTGGACCCGACTCGCAGCGTGCCGGTGGGCCGCCAGCTGGAGTGGTGCGACTACACCCGCTTTCCCAAGCTCGACGAAGAGATCAAGCGGGTGCGCAAGCGCAGCGTGGCCCAGCGCGAGGAGGTGGTGCTCCACTACCGCTCCAGCTCGCGCATGTCGCCGACCCGCTTCCTGAGCGGCTATGACCGCACCCGGGAGACCCTGACCCTGGACCTCTCCCCGCTGGCGCGCCTGATGGACAAGGGCAGCCATCGGGTCTATCGGCTGGAGGAGGGGCAGGTGGTGCGCGAGGAGGTGGAGAAGCGCCACCTGATCAACCTGGTGATCCGCGAGGTCCAGGGCGACCGGCCGGCGACCCTGCAGCGTTGGAAGGTGGTAATGAGCCGTTCACGCATCGTCGATGTGGAGGAGGTGCACGCCGAGGGGCCTGGCCATGAGGGCTGAGGCTTTGGGCGGCGCCTGCAGGGTTGACGCAGCGTTCGGCAGTACCGCCCTGGATCAATGCACCGGGGCCGGCTCCTTGCTATCTTGGAAGGGTACTCAATTCCCTGGTGGAGAACGCCCGATGCAAGCAGCAGATGTCATGACTCAGAACGTCATTACCGTGTCGCCCGACAGCGAGGTGCGCGAGATCGCCAGCCTGCTGCTGGAGCACGGTATCAGTGCGGTGCCGGTGGTGAACGAGAGCGGTAAGGTGCTCGGCATCGTCAGCGAGGGTGACCTGATGCGTCGGGTGGAGAACGATACCCTGGGTCGCAAGTCCTGGTGGCTCAAGTTGTTCGCCGGCCACGATGCCGCCGACTACGTCAAGTCCCACGGCCGCCGTGCCCAGGAGATCATGACCCCGGACCCGCTGACCATCGGCGAGGACATGCCGCTCCACAAGATCTCGCGGCTGCTCGAGAAGCATCACATCAAGCGGGTGCCGGTGGTGAAGGAGGGCAAGCTGGTGGGCATCGTCAGCCGCTCCAACCTGCTGCGCGGCTTCTCCGTGGCGGCCACCGAGGCACAGGTGACCCGAGACGATCGCGAGATCCGCGAGGCGATCCTCAAGGAGGTGGACGACAACACCGGGGTGCTGGTGGATCGTCTCAACGTCATGGTCTCGGAGGGCAAGGTGCAGCTCTGGGGGCTGGTGGAGAACCAGCAGGAGAAGATGGCGGTGCAGGTGGCCGCCGAGAATACCCCCGGCGTGAAGGCGGTCGACAACAATCTGGGCTTCGTGCCCCGGGGCGTGGGCAGCCTGTAACGGCCAGAGGCGCCTGGTGGGCAGGTAAAGCGCAAGCGGGGCGGCCATGGGCCGCCCCGCTTGCGTCAGGTGCCTGCCGAGGCAGAGCGCGCTGCCGGCTCACGCCTCGCTGGGAGAGACCGACTCCACCTGGGCAACCCTCTCCAGGGCCCCGCGCAGGTGGGCCAGGCTGCGCTCGCGGTCGTGGAGCTTCTCCAGGCCGAACAGGCCGATGCGGAAGGTCTGGAACTCGTCGCCTTCGTCGCACATCAGCGGCACGCCGCCGGCCACCTGCAGGCCCGCCTCGGCGAACTTGCCGACGATGCCGGCGTCCCGGGTGTAGCTGACCACCACGCCGGGCGCGGTGAAGCCCGGGGCCGCCACGCTGCGGTAGCCGAACTCCTCGAGCAGCGCACGCACGCCGTCGCCCAGGGCCTGCTGCTCGTCACGCACCTTCTCCAGGCCGTAGGCCTCGATCTCGTTCATGACGTCGCGCAGCCTGACCAGGCCATCGGTGGGCAGGGTGGCGTGATAGGCGTGCCCGCCGCCCTCGTAGGCCTCCATGATCGAGAGCCATTTCTTCAGGTCGCAGGCGAAGCTCGTGCTGGTGGTCTCGTCGATGGCCTCCCGAGCCTGGCGGGAGAGCATCACCATGGCGCAGCAGGGCGAGGCGCTCCAGCCCTTCTGGGGGGCGCTGACCAGGACGTCGACGCCGAGGTCCTGCATATCGACCCAGATGGCGCCGGAGGCGATGCAGTCCAGCACCAGCAGGCCCCCCTCCTGATGGATGGCGTCGGCCACCTGGCGGATATAGTCATCGGGCAGGATGATGCCGGCGGCGGTCTCCACGTGGGGCATGAAGACGATATCCGGCTGCTGGTCGCGGATCGCCTCGATCACCTCCTCGATGGGCGCGGGAGAGAAGGGCGAGGTGGCATCCTGCTCGTCGAGGCGGCGCGCCTTGAGCACGTTGATATCGGCCGGGATGCGGCCCATCTCGAGGATCTGGCTCCAGCGATAGCTGAACCAGCCGTTGCGGATCACCAGGCAGCGGCGCTCCTTGGCAAACTGGCGGGCCACCGCCTCCATGCCGAAGGTGCCGCTGCCGGGCACGATCACCGCGCTGTGGGCGTGATAGACCCGCTTGAGGTGGCCGGAGATATCGCGCATCACCTCCTGGAAGCGGGCGGACATGTGGTTCAGGGCGCGGTCGGTATAGACCACCGAATATTCCAGCAGCCCATCGGGGTCAACGTCGGGAAGCAAGCCTGGCATGTGAATCTCCGTGATCGGGCAGAGGGGCTTCGCTAAGGCAAAGGGCCATGGCCTGAGGATATGCCCATTCGCCAGCCGGAGCCAGCCGCCCCGGGCCGCGCCCGGAGCAGGGTGGGCTCAGTCGTTCTGGGCCGCCTGGATGGCGGTGAGGGCGATGGTGTAGACGATATCGTCGACCAGGGCGCCACGGGAGAGGTCGTTCACCGGCTTGTTGAGACCTTGCAGCATGGGGCCGACGCTGACTACCCGGGCGCTGCGCTGCACCGCCTTGTAGGTGGTGTTGCCGGTGTTGAGGTCGGGGAAGACGAACACCGTGGCGCGACCGGCCACCGGGGAGTCCGGCGCCTTCTGGCGGCCGACGCTCTCGATGGCGGCGGCGTCATACTGCAGCGGGCCGTCGATCGAGAGCTCCGGGGCCCGCTCCCGGGCCAGGCGGGTGGCCTGGCGCACCTTCTCCACATCGGCGCCGGAGCCGGATTCGCCGGTGGAGTAGCTGATCATCGCCACCCGAGGCTCGATGCCGAAGGCCTGGGCGGAGCGGGCGCTCTGCAGGGCGATCTCGGCCAGGGTCTCGGCGTCCGGGTCGGGGTTCACCGCGCAGTCGCCGTAGACCACTACCTGTTCGGGCAGCAGCATGAAGAAGATCGACGAGACCTGGCGATAGCCCGGAGCGGTCTTGATCAGCTGGAAGGCCGGCCGCACGGTGTTGGCGGTGGTGTGGATGGCGCCGGAGACCAGGCCATCTACCTCGTCGAGGGCCAGCATCATGGTGCCGAGCACCACGTTGTCGTGGAGCTGGGCCTCGGCGGTGAGCTCGTTGAGCCTGCCGGCCCGGCGCTCCACCATGGGGGCCACGTAGCGCTCGCGGATGCTGTCCGGGTCGATAATCTCGAGCCCCTCGGGCAGCTCGATGCCGCGGTTGCGCGCCACCTCCTGGATCTCCTCGGGCTTGCCCATCAGCACGCAGCGGGCGATGCCGCGGCGCTGACAGATCACCGCGGCCTCCACGGTGCGCGGCTCGCTCCCCTCGGGGAGCACGACCCGCCTGTCGGCCTGCCGGGCCAGTTGCATCAGCTGGTGACGGAAGGCCGCCGGGGAGAGCCGCCGCGGCTGGCCGCGGCTGAGGGTCTCTTTGAGCCACGGCAGATCCAGGTGTCCGGCCACGAAGCGGGTGGCCTGCTCGGCGCGTTCAGGGTCGTCGCTGGGGATGTCGTTAGCCATGCGGTCGAGGCGCTTGGCGGTATCGAAGCTGTCGGAGTCCACTGCCAGCACCGGAAGGCCGCTGCGCAGTGCCGGGCGGCAGATCTCCACTATGGCTTCGGTTGGTTGCTCGCCGTGGGTCAGTAGGATCCCTGCTAGGGGCACACCGTTCATGGTGGCCAGCGCCGAGGCCAGCAGGATGTCGTCACGGTCGCCGGGGGAGACGATCAGCCGCCCCGGCTTGAAGACGTACAGCGCTCTAGAGGCGCTGCGCGCGCAGAGGCTGGTGCCCATCACGCGGCGGGTAGCGGCCTCGCCTTCATGCAGGAAGCGGGCGTTCAGGGCTCGGGCCACGTCCAGTACCCGAGGGGCTGAGAGGGCATCGTGCCAGGGCACGGCGCCGATCAGCCGGAACTGCTTTCCGTCCAGGGCCGGCAGGTGCTCGCGCAGTGACTCGGCCAGGCGGCCATCGAAGCCGGAGTTGAGCTCCGGCGCTGCCAGGGAGGGCGCCTCCTGTCGCTCGGGAAGCGGCCGCACGCGCATCAGGATGCAGCCCAGAGTGCGCGAGGAGCGGGTCCCGTCGAAGAGCTGGGCGTGGAGATCCAGGGTCTCGGCCAGCTGGCGGGGGTCGCTCAGGTCGCCGTCGGCCACCAGCACCACTCGGGCATCCAGCGCCCAGGCCAGCTCGGCGTTGAGCTGGCCGGCGTAGCTGCTGCGGGGACTGGCCACCAGGCCCTCTACCACCACCAGGTCGGGGGCGTCCTCGCTTCCGGCGACCTGGGCGTGGCGGGCCACCGCCTCCTCCATCAGGTCGGCGATACGGTCGTCGCGCAGCAGCCGCTCCAGTCGCGCCTGGGAGAGCGGTTCCGGCGCGGTAAGCCCCAGGGTGCTGTAGGCGAGTGCCGTGGAGCGGTCGGGGCCGGGACTTGGGCCGTTGAACTCATCCTGTCGGAAGGGGCGCAGGAAGCCCGCCCTTAGTCCCAGGGTATCCAGGGCATGGATCAGCCCCAGGCAGGCGGAGGTGAGGCCGACACCGGCACCGGTGGGTACCAGCAACAGGGTGCGGGGGGGCGGAGCGAGCGCTGGAGGTCATGCGTACGTCTCGTTGAGGAGTTGGCGGGTCTCGAAGGCGATCTGGCCCTCTTCGTCGGTGGGGATCACCCACAGCTCCGGGGTGTCGATGCCGCCGGAATCGATACGGCCTTCCCGGCCGCCGACGGTGTCGGCATTGGCCTGGGCCGAGAGGCCGAGCCCGAAGTGGGGCAGGGCTGCAACCACCCGGGCGCGTACGGCACTGGCATTTTCCCCGATGCCGCCGGTGAAGACGATGCCGTCCAGGCGTGGCAGCGCGCAGGAGAGGGCGGCCAGGGACTTGGCGATGCGGTAGCAGAATACCTCGATGGCCAGCTCGGCGCCGGCGTGGTGCTCGGCGGCGGCCTGCTCCAGGCGGCGCATGTCGTTGGATAGGCCGGAGAGACCCAGCATGCCGCTCTCCTTGTTGAGCAGGGTATCGATACGCTCCAGGGACCAGCCCAGCTGACGGGCCAGGTGGGCGTGCAGGCCGGGGTCCACGTCGCCGCTGCGGGTGCCCATGACGAGGCCTTCCAGCGGGGTGAGGCCCATGCTGGTATCCAGGCTCCGGCCCTGCCAGACGGCACAGGTGGAGCAGCCGTTGCCCAGGTGGGCGATCAGCCAGCCGCCGTGGCTGCGGTAGGAGAGGGCGTCGACCCTGCCGCTGACGAAGGCGTGGCTGCTGCCGTGAAAGCCGTAACGGCGTATACCGTGCTGCACATAGAGGTACCTGGGCAGGGCGTAGCGATAAGCCCGGGTCGGCAGGCTCTGATGGAAGGCGGTGTCGAACACCGCCACCTGGGGCAGCTCTGGAAACAGCGCCAGGGTGGCGCGCACCCCGGTCAGGTTGGCCGGATTGTGCAGCGGTGCCAGGGCGCCGGTGACCTCTATGGCGCGCAGCACGGCGGCATCGATGCGGGTGGCCTGGGTGAAGCGCTCGCCGCCGTGGACGATACGGTGGCCCACCGCCAGTGGGTGGGCATCGCCCAGCTGCTCGAGAATGGCTACCATGGCCTCGGCGTGGTCGGCACCGTTGAGGGAGAGCGAGTAGGCGTTCCCCTCGGCATCCACGCCCTTGAGTCGTGCATCGATGCCGCCGAGGCGCTCGGCCAGGCCCGACAGCCGCGGCTGGTCCGGCGTTTCCGGCACCAGGGCGAACTTGATGGAGGAGGAACCGCAGTTGATCACCAGGATCGGGCCGTCCATTGCTTCTCCTCGGTAGTGAGATAAGACGTTAGGCTAGCATGCGAGCGCCACGACCGGTGTCGAGGGGTCCTGACTGGGATCATGAACGACGCCACCGCCGGCGCTTTTACTTCTCTATCCTGCATGGATACCGTGACATGTCGACACCTGCTGCCGCCTCCGCGGTGCCCAGCCCCTTTCCGCGTCCCCTGGCCCTGGCGCTGATGTGCAGCATGGCCACCCTCTTTGCAGCCAACCACGTGGCGGCCCGGGTCGCCTTCGACGACGGCGCGGGGCTCCTGCTGGCGATCCTGCTGCGATCCGGGGTTGCCGCCGTGGCCCTGATGGCACTGGTGGTGCTCCAGCGCAAGTCGTGGCGGCTGCCCGCCGGCACCGGGCGCTGGCAGCTGGCGGTGGGGCTGCTGGTGGCGGTGCAGAGCCTCTGCCTCTACTCGGCGGTGGCGCGCATTCCGGTGGTGGTGGCGCTGCTGCTGATGAACACCATGCCGATCCAGCTGGCGCTGCTCTCCTGGGCCCTGGGCGGGCCGCGGCCCACCGCCCGGGCGGCGCTGATCATGGGGGTGATCCTGGTGGGGCTGGTGGTGGTGCTGGACGTGCCCGCCTGGCTTGGCGACCTCGAGGCCATGGGGCCCGGCTGGCTCGCCGGGGTGGGCTTCGGCCTGGCCGCCGCCGCCGCCTTCGCGGTGGCGCTCTGGATCACCGAGCACCGCCTGGGCGCGGTGGGCAGCACCCTGCGCAGTCTGCTCACCATGCTCACCGTGCTGGTGGCCATGGTCGCCGCCGGTGGCCTCGGGCTGGTGCCTGGCGGCATGGCGCTGCCCCAGTCTCTGCCGGGCTGGACGGGCCTCGGGCTTCTGGCGCTTCTCTATGCGGTGGCCTTCTCCACACTTTTCATCACGGTGCCCAGGCTCGACATGGCCCGCAACGCCCCGGCCATGAACATGGAGCCGGTGGCCGCCCTGGTGCTGGGCTATCTGGTGCTCGGCCAGGCGCTGACCCCGGTTCAGCTGGTCGGCGGCGGTATCGTGCTGGCGGGGATCGTGGCCCTGGGGCTCTCGAAGCGGGCCTAGCGAGGCGGCATCGCCCGCCAGCGTCGCCCACTGGCGACGCGCCTTGGCGCGCATTTGCACATTTCTGACCTTGAGTCTGGCGTGCCGGGCTACCACACTGAGGCGTGTTGTGGAACAGTGTTCTTTAATCAGGAGGTTGCCATGAAACGCCTTACCCTTGCGGCCGCAACCGCTGCCCTCTTTGCTGCCGGCGCGGCTACCAGTGCCCAGGCCCAGCAGGCCTTCTATCCCCAGCCCTACATCGGCGGCGACGCCATGTTCTGGGACCTCAACCCCGATGGGCCCGCCTCCAGCCGCGATAGCGTCGGCCTGCGCCTCAACGGCGGCATGCAGTTCAATGAGTACTTCGCCGTGGAGGGCCACCTGGGTGGCGGCGGCTCCGATGGCCCCGTCGAGCTCGACTACCTGATCGGCGCCTATGCCAAGGGTATCCTGCCGGTGGCCCCGGAGTTCCGCCTCTATGGCCTGGCCGGCTTCACCGAGGTGGACTTCGATATCGACCGCGAAAGCGGCTTCTCCTACGGCGCCGGCGCCGAGTTCGATGTGGCGCCCCAGCTGTCGATTGGTGCGGACTATATGCGCTACCTGGACAAGTCTGACTACACCTTCGATGCGGCAAGCGTGGGCGTGCGCTATCGGTTCTAATCGGCCCAGTATTTGAGTGCCCCGCGGCAGTCCATGTGCCATGCTGGGGCACTTTACTCATCATCTGTGCAAAGCTGTCTGACCAGAGCGTGCAGGCCGACGCTGTTTGAGCCTTTGAAAAGAAGATTATCGGTATCTTGCAGGTCATGCGTTATTGCTGGCCATGCCCCCTGTCTCGTAGCGTGTGCCGTGCACTCAATGCCGTGAGATGTGAGTGGTGCCTCAAGGCGTGACATCAGTGCTCCTATCAAATGAACACGAGCTGGCCGGCAGGCCAGAATAGAGGGCAAGAGGGCATCATGATATGTTTCTGCTTCGCTGCCTTGTTCTAGCATTTCGCCTAATATCAAGATATTCCTGCCGGCATCACTATAGGCTGCCATGAGTTCGAGAGCTGCACGCATGGAAAGGGGGTTGGCATTATAGGACTCATCGATGATGCGCAGGCGCTTGCCTTTCCATGTGACCTCTATTACTTGGCCGCGCCCATCTGATGGCGAGGTTTTGCTGAAGCCTGTTAGTAACTTTTCAAGCGGTAGCTTGAGGCTGTAAGATAGTGCCAAGCAAACGAGGCTGTTGAGTGCCATGTGCCGGCCCGGTGCACTTAGTCGATAGCTGAAAATGCCGCCCGGCGTGCGAGCCTTGACGCTTTTTCTTTTCAGGTCATAATCCTGAAGAAAAATATCGGAGCATGGGTTCTCTCCATAGGTGATCAGGTTGAGTCCCGCCCTCTTTGCTCTATCAGCCATGTATTCATAATGATCGCTATCACGACAGATTATCGCTGTTTTTCCGCGACTCATTCTCTGGAAGATATTGGATTTTCTCCTTGCTGTATCGAGTGTTGTCTGCCCCTCCTTGAGATGAGAAGTTCCGATATTGGTGATTATGGCGATGTCCGGGGCTACTTGTTTTATGTGAAAGCCGTCGGGCGAGTTTATCGCTGTCACGGCCGCCTCGAGTACGACAAGAGAGGTCGATGGGCTTGCGCTAGCTAGGGAAATAAGCATGCCGCAGCGCGAATTGTAGTTGCCATAGGTGGCGTGTGTGGACATGAAGTTTCCGAATACTGTAGAGATCATATCCACTGTCGATGTTTTGCCAGCACTTCCGGTTACTGCTACCACAGGGCAGGAGAGCCTGGACCTGTTGGCTATACCAATTTCGAGCAGTGCCTGAAAGGAATCGTTGACTTGAAGGACTGGGAAGTCGTCTGGAAGCCCACCTATGGGTCGGGCCACGATGGCGCCGGCCAACCTGTCATGCAGCGAAGGCAGACGCGAATGGCTGTCCCACGGGTTAGAATCAGCCCGCTTAAGATTGGAGTACTGCTCATGACGTGCACGGTCATGATGTGTGTGTGCCACATAGAGCGTAGGAGTGGGCACCATGTTCAGGTGAGATGAAGCGGCAACGATAGAATTGACGTACCATCCCTTGGGAGGAGCGACCAGCCATCGGCCCCCGGTAATGTTGGCGATCTGAGCGGCGTTCCAGGTACCTTCACCGGAGCTGTAAAGGCTGGCAGTAGAAAAGCGGGTCCGATAGCTTGTATGAATCGGAGGCTCCAGTGCGGCAATGTCTACATTGATCAATGTGGGATGCCGATAAACCTTCGACACGCTTTGTTCGCCAAGCACTCGGATCTCAAGCTGATGCGGACCATTGACTAGCTGTTTCATGGGAGGAGGACGGAGCCCGTAAAAGTCGCGGTAGATGTGAGCGGGCTTCCATTCGTTGCTAGGCTGCATCCAGTCACACGGATCATGATCCATGCCCCGGCCCCAGTACGGCTTTCGGGTGTCTTCCCAAGGTACAGCACGGTAATCAAGGCGAAGCGGCTCGTCAGGCTGCTGCATGGAAGTCCACCATGTCTCTACCCAGAGCATGCTTCGCTTGGAGAGCGAACTCGGAGTGACGCGTAGGCCAAGTAGCGTCAGGCCGTTTAGCGTAACAGGCTTGATTCGGCACTCTCTTGGTACATCGTTTGCGAGCCCGGGGCGCTGTGCCTGATAAGCAATAAGTGCTTCAGGTCGATACTGGCGGGATACCTCCTTCTGATGTTTTAATTCATGTTGCTCTTTTACAGCTTGCAAGATCAGGTAGGCGTCATTCTGTTCACATTTCAGCTGAGTGCCAAGTGCTTTGCATCGCTCGGCGTATCGTGTGATCACGGCACTGGCCGGTGCACCCATTAGCCTTCGACTCTTGCCGAAGCCGACAGCCAATGGGATAAAGCGTATCCAGCTGACCCCTCGGCAGGTCAAGCCAAGCTGAAAGATACCGCCATCGGCAGGACGCTGGCGCATCGCATCAAATAGTAAGTCGCCTGCATCGTGAATAATGGGACGGTTGCGGTATACCTCAATGCCTTGAAGGCAGTGAGCGGAGGCGCCTAAGACTGCATCAGCCCCTGCATCTATCAAGGCATGACCTGTTGCAACTTCCTGTGCGTCGGGGGTCTCCAGTCCATTGGCGCCCCAGTGTACAGCAACAATCGCCAAGTCGGCACTGGATTTGGCTTGCTTGATGCGTGGCTGCAGCTCTTTGTACCAACGCTGTGGTTGATTCAATGGAAGATAGGCGATGCCTGGCTGAGCGCTGCCTGCAGCGAAGCGATGCTGGGTCGCGTCAATCGAGAAAATAGCAACCTTCACGTTGCCAGCCTCAAGGAAAACTGGCTCAAAGGCTTCATCGCGGTGCTGTCCGCTGCCGACCTGATCAATGCCTGCTGCTTTCAGTATGGCCTTCTGTTGCAGCAGTGCTTCAGCTCCATAGTCGCCGCTATGGTTGTTGGCGACGGTTACCAGATCAACGCCTGCTGCCATTAAGATGCGGGCCATTTCTGGGCGCGCTCGATAGTAGTAAGGGCCACCTTCACCCTTCGGGGCACCCTGCTCGCCCAGCGTACTGATCACGCACTCCAGGTTGATAACAGTGAGGTCGGCTGCCGATAGCTCAGAAATTGGCAGGATGGAGGCTTCGCCTAACTGGCGGGTGCGATAGTGCTGTCGGCGCCCGAGGTTTACATCGCCTCCCCAGGCAAGCACCCCGTCAGCAGCATAGCGGCCGAAAATATGTGTATTTTTTGTCTGTATCGACGACGTGTCCGGTGGCTCAGTGGAGGCATCAGAGGATAGTTGCTCTACCCGTCTTGAGTGCTGTGTTCCCGCCTGCATCGTCTTTGCTGACATTGTCTACTCCCCAATATTTTTAGGCACCAATATACCAAGAGTTCGGGGGTCGTCGGGCCGCAGTTTTGATACAAAGAGATACAAATGGTGTCAGCAGGCGCTACCGCTTCTGATCGGCAGCCCGCGCCTTCCGCTCTGGCTTGGCCATAGCGCCGTGTCCCCCGAGGCCCTGTGCTCGGGGCGCACTTTTTTAGTGCGCGCCAATGCTGCTTTTTGGTGCGGCTGAGGCCCGCTGGTGCGCATAAAGGGCCCATCCTGCCGTCTGGCACGCCCTGTGCAAGGCATTGGGCATGACTGGCCATCACGATCCGATGCCACGCACCAGATGCCATGCCCCAGGAGCTGCCATGACCGATTCTGCGAAATACACCACGCCTGCCAGCATGTCGCGGGAGAGCACCGACGCCGCCTTTACCCCGCGCCTGCTGTTCACCGACCTGGATGGCTCGCTGCTCGACCACCACAGCTACGACTGGGGCCCGGCGCGTCCCTGGCTGGCCCAGCTCAAGCAGCTCGGCGTGCCGGTCATTCCGGTGACCAGCAAGACCCGCAGCGAGATCGTGCCGCTGCGCCAGGCCCTGGGCCTGACCGATACCCCCTTCATCGCCGAGAACGGCGCCGTGGTCGGGCTGCCGCCGGCCTGGTGTCACGCCCGCATCGACCGTCCCGGCCCCGATGGCCTGGCTATCCGCACCCTGGGGGTGGACATCGGCTTCGTGCGCAAGCGCCTGGCGGTGTGGCGCGAGCGGCTCGGCGTGCGCTTCACCACCATGAGCGAGATGTCCCTCGATGAGCTGGTCGACTACACCGGCCTGCCCGAGCCCGAGGCGCGCCTGGCGCGTATGCGCGAGGGCAGCGAGCCGCTGGTCTGGGAAGATGACGAGTCGCGGCTCGAGGGCTTTCGCGAGGGACTCGCCGGCGACGGCCTGCAGCTGGTGCGCGGCGGGCGCTTCTGGCACGCCACCGGCACCGTGCACAAGGGGAGTGCGGTAAGCTGGCTGATCGAGCGCTTCGAGGCGCTGCGCGGCCGGCGGCCGCTGACCCTGGCGCTGGGGGATGGCCCCAACGATATTCCCATGCTCGAGGCGGTGGATCAGGCGGTGGTGATCCGCGGCTGCCACGGCCTTGACGTGTCGCCGCGGCAGCCGTCGCTCTATCGCAGCGAAGCGACCGGCCCCGCCGGCTGGGCCGAGGGGGTGGCCCACTGGTGGGGGCGAGCCGACCGCCGGGTAATTCCGGCGGTGCTGCGTGAAACGACCCCGGCGCCGCTGGAGGAGAGCCTGCCATGAGCGACTTCCATCAGAACGGCATCATTACTGACTTTCACAACCTGACCCGGCGGCCGGTGGCGGCCCTTGAAGCCGAGCTCTGCGAGTTTGGCCGCCGCCGGCCCATGAGCCTGATTCTGCCTTCGCTCTACTCGGAGCTTGAGGGGCCGGCGCTTGAGCATATCGTCGAGACCCTGGCCGGGGTGCCCTACCTGGACGAGATCGTGATCGGGCTGGACCGGGCCGACCGCGAGCAGTTTCTCCACGCCCGCAAGTTCTTCGCCCGGCTTCCCCAGCGCCACCGCATCCTCTGGAACGACGGCCCGCGGCTGCGCGCCCTGGATGCGGAGCTGGCCGAGCAGGGGCTCTCGCCCCAGGAGCCCGGCAAGGGGCGCAACGTCTGGTTCTGCGCGGGCTATGTGCAGGCCTCCGGGCGCGGCGCCGTGGTCGGGCTTCACGACTGCGACATCCTCACCTACGACCGGGGCCTGCTGGCGCGGCTCTTCTATCCGGTGGCCCATCCCCACTTCAACTACGAGTTCTGCAAGGGCTACTACCCGCGCATCGCTGAGGGCAAGCTCAACGGGCGGGTGTCGCGGCTGATGGTGACGCCGCTGCTGCGAGCGCTCAAGCAGATGCACGGGCCGCTGCCCTATCTGGCGTACCTGGATAGCTATCGCTACCCGCTCTCCGGGGAGTTCGCCATGCGCGCCGAGGTGCTCGACGGTATCCGCATCCCGGCGGACTGGGGCCTGGAGATTGGCGTGCTCTCCGAGGTGCACCGCAACCACTCCACCAAGCGGCTCTGCCAGGTGGACCTGGCCGACTGCTACGACCACAAGCATCAGCCGGTCTCGGAGGAGGACCCCGCCGGCGGGCTCAACCGCATGAGCCTGGATATCGCCAAGGCGCTCTACCGCAAGCTGGCCACCCAGGGGGTGACCTTCAGCGCCGAAGGGTTCCGCACCCTCAAGGCCACCTACTACCGCCTGGCCCTGGACCTGATCGAGGCCTACCACCACGACGCCGTGATGAACGGCCTCTCGCTGGACCGCCACGCTGAGGAGCGCGCCGTGGAGCTCTTCGCCGCCAACCTGCTGGAGGCGGGCAGCGTCTTTCTCGACAACCCCGGCGAGCGTCCCTTCATTCCCAGCTGGAACCGGGTTCGCTCGGCGATCCCGGACCTGCTGGGGCGCCTCCACGACGCCGTGGAGGCGGACAACGACCCCCGCGAGGAGCTGTAAGCTTTAAGCTATAAGCTGTAAGTAAAACCGTTGCCACCGGCGAGGTTGGTGGCAGCATCACGACTCACCCCTCACTCACCAGCCACAGGGTGCGGTAGGGGGCGAGGCTCTCCACCGGCGCCCAGGGCCCATTCTCCAGCAGGTCGAACCACTTCCCCTCGGCCAGCGCCGCCACCTCCAGCGGTTGGCGCTGGTCGCTGACGTTGTGGATCGCCAGCAGGCGGCGGCCATCGTTCAGCGGGCCGCGCTCCACCACCAGCAGCCCCGGCGGGGCGGGGTGGACCTGCTGGGGGGCGTCGGGATGGAAGCAGGGCTCCGCCCGGCGCACGGCCAGGCGCCGCTTGAGGGCCAGGAAGACCTCTCGGGTCGGGGTGTGGCGGCTGTCGAGCAGCTCCTCGAGCTCGTTCAGGCGCCAGCGGCGGCGATTGATGGATCGCAGCCGGCCGCTGCGCTCCACGCCTTCCAGGTCGTTGGGGGTGGCGGTCAGGCAGTGCAGGTAGAGCGCCGGAATGCCCCGCAGAGCCAGCATCAGGTGCTGGCTGCAGAGGAAGCGCTCCACCTGCCAGGGGTCGGGGCCGCGCCGGGTGCCCCGCATGGCGTCGAACCAGGTGATGTTGATCTCGTAGGGCATGTCCGTGCCGTCGGCGCGCCTTCGCATGCTGACGAAGCCGCCGAAGCGGTGCATCAGCTCCAGCAGCGCCTCGATCTCGTGGGGGGGCAGCCAGCCTTCCAGGGGGCGCACGCCGATGCCGTCGTGGCTGGCGGTGAAGTTGAGGTAGCTGCACCCCGGCGGCAGCTCGGGCAGGCTCTCGAGCCAGTCGGCCAGCAGGGTGGCGTCGCCGGCGGTGAGGGTGTGCAGCAGCAGCGGCGGCAGCGAGAACTGGTAGACCAGGTGCGCCTCGTCGGGCTCCCTACCTTCTGCAAGACGTTCCAGACCAAAGTAGCTGAGGTTCTCGTGGTGGGGCACGTTGGTCTCGGTGAGCAGCAGGGTACCCGGCGCCACATGGTCCACCACGGCGCGCAGCAGGCGCACCACCTCGTGGGTCTGGGGCAGGTGGATGCAGGGGGTGCCTATCTCCTTCCAGAGGTAGGCGATGGCGTCGAGGCGGACGATGCGGGCGCCCTGGCTGAGGTAGAAGAGCAGGATGCCGATGAACTCCAGCAGCACGTCCGGATTGGCGAAGTTCAGGTCGATCTGGTCCTCGGAGAAGGTGGCCCAGAGGTGGCGGGTGCCGCGGCGGGTAGGCACCGGCACCAGCAGCGGCGAGCTGCGCGGGCGGACTACCGCCGAGAGGTCGGTCTCCGGGTCCATCTCGATAAAGAAGTCCCGCCCCGGCTGGCTGCCGGTCAGGTAGTCGACGAACCACAGCGACTCCCGCGAGACATGGTTGAGCACCAGGTCCACCGCCAGGTCGCGCCCCTTGGCCAGGGCGCGGATCTGCTCCCAGTCGCCCAGCGCCGGGTCCACCTCCCGGTAGTGGATCACCGAGAAGCCGTCGTCGCTGCTCCAGGGGAAGAAGGGCAGCAGGTGCACGCCGCTGAAGGTATCGGGCAGGCGCTCATCGAGGAAGTCCCCCAGCACCTCGAGGGGTGGGCGGTCGCCGTCGAGGAGGCTGTCGCCGTAGCCGATCAGCCACTGGTCCCGCTCGCTCCACAGCGGTGCGGGGGATTCACCCCGGGAGGGCGCCGGCGAGGGCGGTGCCTGATGGCCCAGCAGGGTGAGCAGGCGGCGCAGCACCTCCTCGGCGCGTTCGCCATACAGCAGGTCAAGGTGCGCCCGGGCGCGGCGGCGAAAGCCCTCGGCGTCCAGCGGCGTGGCGAGGGAGGGGGTGAAGATGGGGGAGGCGGTGGGGCGGTCGGGCATGGCGGGGCGCTCCGGGGGCTGGCGTTACCCCCTTTCATGCAGGGGGCGTGCCAGCCCTGCGGGGCCGTCAAAACAGGCTCATGCGCTTCATCACGCCGTCGCGGCGAATCAGCCAGTGGTAGAGGGCGCCGGCGATATGCAGGGCCACCAGGCCGAGGATCACCCAGCCCAGCCAGCCGTGCCAGCCGAACAGCCGCTCCGAGAGCGCCTCGTTCACCGGCACGATGCCGGGCAGGTGCCAGTGCAGGAACTGCACCGGAAAGTCGCCGCTGGCGGTGGCGGCCCAGCCCAGCAGCGGCTGGGCCAGCAGCACCAGGTAGAGCAGATGGTGCACCGCCGTGCTGAGGATGCGCTGGAAGGCGGGCAGTGGCGGCTCATGGTCGGGCACCACGTAGAGCAGCCGCGTGGCCAGGCGCAGGGTCATCAGCGCCAGCAGCGCCACGCCGAGGGACTTGTGGCCGGTGTAGAGAGCGTCGGTGCCGGCGCGGCCGAGCCGCTCCATGGCCCCCTCGAAGCCGAGGAAGCCCAGGGTCAGCCCGCTGGCCAGCGCCAGCAGCATCACGGCGGCCACCAGCCAGTGCAGCACGCGGTGGGGGTAGGCATAGCGGTCCGTTTCTGACCGTTCCATCTCTGACATCGAGGTCTCCTGGGCATCGAGGGGGCAACCGCTACAGCCTAGCCAAACTCACCGTTGAGAGCCGTTTTCCGGCCCGCGAGCATCGTGGCTCCCCTGCATATGCAGGGGGCGCCGCCGCCGAGCCTCGCTACACTGGGTGCTGTCGGCAACGTGGAGGGGGCAGGATGACGATCGGTGTGCAGCGAAAGCTGGGGCTGCTGCTGGGGCTGGGGCTGATGGCCCTGTCCTGGTGGCTGGTGACCGCGGGGCTGGAGCGCCTCGGCGAGGCGCGGCAGTGGCAGCGGCTCAACGTCAGCGCCGCAACGGCGCTGCTGGAAGGCCCCTATCGCCTGCAGGTGGAGACCCGTCCGGAGCGGTCGAGTGTCACTGCCCCCTACTCCGGCGAGCGGGTGCTCTGGGTGGAGTATCGGCGCGAACGCCGCGTGCGGGATGGCGATTCCCGCCGCTGGCGTACCACGGATCACGGGTATCGTAGCGTGGCGGTGCTGCCCGTAGCGGACGCCATCAGCGGTCGGTCGCTCGCCCTGATGCCCGGGGTGGGGGCTCATCCCGACAGCAGCGTCAGGCTGGCCGACGACCCGCCCGGCGACTGGCGGATTCCGCAGAGCCACTATAACCGCTCGGGCAATATCCGCACCCGCGAGTGGGCGATACCGGCAGACGCCCCCATGGCGCTGGAGCTGGTGGCCGAATATCGCGGCGAGGATAGTGTCGTGCCCCACGCCCGTGATCGCCACGGCATTCCCGGCACCGTGACGCCTGCCGGTGCGCTGGAGCAGGCCGGCGGTGAGCGCGGCCTCCAGGGTGCGGCGCTGCTCGGCGCCGGCGTGCTGGCGGTGTCGCTGGGCGCCGGGCTGGTGCTGGTAGGGGTTGGCGTGCACACCTTCTGGCTGTATGCCAGCGTGCTGATGGTGCTGATCAGCGGCCAGCTGCTGCTGATGGGCGCCAACGACATGCGCCGCGAGTGGCAGGGGGCCGCCGAGCTGCTGGAGCGGCGCGTGGAGGCGTGGCGGCCCCTGGCGGAATCGTCGCAGGGCGAGGCGGTCCTGGCCGACCTGCACGCTCTGGGCGAGCAGATGCAGGCCAGCGCCGGCGGCTGGCTGGACCGGCGCATGGCACGACTGGCGGTGGCTGACGCCCTGGCGGCGCTGCCGGAACCCTCCGGCGAGGCGCAGCGGCCGACCCCCGACGTGGCGGCGGCCCCCCTGCGCTTCTCGCTGTGGATGTGGGCGCTGGTCCTGATGGCGGGGGGCGCCGGCGGTTTCGGCCTGTGGCGCGGCCTGAACGCCATTCGCATCAAGCGCCTGATCGATAACCTGCCGCTCAACCGCTCCGGCCGGGTCAGCTACGGCCTGGTCAAGAAGGTAGGGCGCCTCGAGTGTGCCGGCGAGGCACCGCTTACCACCCCCTACACGGGGGTTAAGGATGTGGTGGCCTATCGCTATCTGGTGGAGCGCTACAAGGGCAAGGGCAAGAAGGGGCGGTGGGAGCAGGTCTCGGAGCGCCTGGCCCTGCCGCCGGCGCGCATCGTCGGGGAGCCGCCCGGAGAGGGCGAGGCGCCCGAACAGACGCCGGTGGCGCTGAGAGGGGCAGAGATTCGCTATCGGCATCGGCGCTGTCAGGAGGTGCGCGAGAACGGCGAGCGCTACCGGCATACCGAAAGCTGGCTGCAGCAGGGCGACCCGGTGCTGGTGGTCGGCCACGCGGGGCTCAATCCCGACGCGCCTGGCACCCTGCAGATCCAGCAGGAGCCGGGGCAGCCTTTCCTGGTCGCCGAGCCCGACGAGTCGCACCTCTACCTGCGCCGCGCCGGCGCCGGGTTTTCGCTGATCGCCGCTGGCCTGGGGCTGCTGCTCGGCGCGCTGATGGGGCTGCTGGTGATGGGCGGCAGCCTGACGGCGGATCACCTGGTGCTGCTCGCCACCTTGCCCCCTCTGCTGATGCTGGGCTGCGCGGCGGTACTGCACTATAACGATCTGGTCTATCTGCGCCATGCGGTGACCCGGCAGCGCCAGCATGTCTGGACCCAGCTGCAGGCCCGCGCCGACCTCTGGGAGAACCTGCTGGGGCTGGCCAGAGGGTATCTGGAACACGAGCGCAAGCTGCTCGCCTGGCTCGCGGAGCGGCGCGACGCGAGTCCCGACATGGCGTCGCTGCCCGAGCAGCTCGAGCACGACCGCCATGCCCTGGCCGGCCTGCAGGCCCGGGCCGAGGCCTATCCCGAGCTGCGCGGCCATGAGGTGATGGGGGATCTGATGGAGCGCATGGAAGCCACGGAGAACTACCTGGCCTTCCTGCGGGACGCCTACCTGGCAAGCATCGAGCGCTACAACGCGCGCATCGCCTCCTTCCCGGATCTGCTCCTGGCAGGGCCCGGTGGTTTCCGGCGAGAGGCGCCCAGCCTGGCAGCGGTATAGCGCATCACGCCGGCCCCAGGGCCGGCGTGATGGTTCACGAGCTTGTCGTCGCTTGCGCAGACAGCGCCCTATACCTCCTGGTAGAGCCTGCTGCCGGTGTGGCGGAACTTCTCCGCCTGCTCCTCCATGCCGCGCTTTACCACCTCGGCGTCGCTCTCGAGGCCCTGCTCGGCAGTACGGTCCCGGTAAGTGTCGCGCACCTCCTGGCTGATCTTCATGGAGCAGAACTTGGGGCCGCACATGGAGCAGAAGTGGGCCACCTTGGCGGAGTCCTTGGGCAGGGTCTCGTCGTGGTACTCCCGGGCGGTGTCCGGGTCCAGGCCGAGGTTGAACTGGTCCTCCCAGCGGAACTCGAAGCGCGCCTTGGAGAGTGCGTTGTCGCGGCGCTGGGCGGCCGGGTGGCCCTTGGCGAGGTCCGCGGCGTGGGCGGCGATCTTGTAGGTGATGATGCCGGTCTTGACGTCGTCCTTGTTGGGCAGGCCCAGGTGCTCCTTGGGGGTCACGTAGCAGAGCATGGCGCAGCCGAACCAGCCGATCATCGCCGCGCCGATGCCGGAGGTGATGTGGTCGTAGCCCGGGGCGATGTCGGTGGTCAGCGGGCCCAGGGTATAGAAGGGCGCCTCGTGGCACGCCTCGAGCTGCTTGTCCATGTTCTCCTTGATCAGGTGCATCGGCACATGGCCTGGCCCCTCGATCATCACCTGGACATCGTGCTTCCAGGCGATCCTGGTCAGCTCACCCAGGGTCTCCAGCTCGGCGAACTGGGCCTCGTCGTTGGCATCGGCCACCGAGCCCGGGCGCAGGCCGTCGCCCAGCGAAAACGCCACGTCGTAGCGCTTGCAGATCTCGCAGATCTCCTCGAAGTGCTCGTAGAGGAAGCTCTCCCGGTGATGGTAGAGGCACCACTTGGCCATGATCGAGCCGCCGCGGGAGACGATGCCGGTGACCCGCTTGGCGGTGAGCGGCACATAGCGCAGCAGCACGCCTGCATGGATGGTGAAGTAGTCCACCCCCTGCTCGGCCTGCTCGATCAGGGTGTCGCGGAACACCTCCCAGGTGAGGTCCTCGGCCACGCCGTTGACCTTCTCCAGCGCCTGGTAGATGGGTACGGTGCCGATGGGCACCGGCGAGTTGCGGATGATCCACTCCCGGGTTTCGTGGATGTTTTGCCCGGTGGAGAGATCCATGACGGTGTCCGAGCCCCAGCGGATGCCCCAGGTCATCTTGTCGACCTCCTCTTCGATGGAGGAGGTGACCGCCGAGTTGCCCAGGTTGCCGTTGATCTTCACCAGGAAGTTGCGGCCGATGATCATCGGCTCGGATTCCGGGTGATTGATGTTGCAGGGGATGATCGCCCGGCCCTCGGCCACCTCGCGGCGCACGAACTCAGGCGTGATCTCCTCGGGCAGGCGGGCGCCGAAGCCCTGGCCGGGGTGCTGGTGGCCCAGAATCCGCTCGACCTCCTCGTTACCCAAGGCCTGCCGGCGCTGGTTCTCGCGGATGGCGATGAACTCCATCTCCGGGGTGATGATCCCCTGGCGCGCATAGTGAAGCTGAGTGACGTTCTTGCCTTCTTTCGCGCGCCTTGGGGTGCGGGTCAGGTCGAAGCGCAGCTGGGCCAGCGTCGGGTCGTTGGCGCGGCGCCGGCCGTACTCCGAGGTGGGGCCGTCGAGGAACTCGGTGTCGCCGCGCTCCTCGATCCAGGCCCGGCGCAGCTCGGGCAGGCCGCGGCGCAGGTCGATCTCGGCTTCCGGGTCGGTGTAGGGGCCGGAGGTATCGTAGACCAGCAGCGGCGGATTCTCCTCATCGGCACCGGAGGTCTTCGTCGGCGAGAGGCTGATCTCGCGGAAGGGCACGCGGATGTCCGGGCGCGAGCCCTCGACGTAGACCTTGCGCGAGCCGGGCAGCGGCTGAATGGCGGCCTCGTCGACCTTGGCGGTCTCGGCGAGGAAGTGGGCGGTCTTGCTCATGGTGTCGGTCTCCCCAGGGGGTTGTGGTGTTGTCAGGGAGGACAGGCGGGAGGGACAGGGGCCGCCGGGCAGGGGCCGGGCGGCGTGTCGCTTGATCCCTACGCTGGTCCTAGCCAGTTCAGGTTCAACGGGATCCATGCTTGGACGCACGATCTCAGCCGTCGATAACGGCACCCCGTCAAGCGAGTGGTCGGGTGACCTTGCGATCACCAGTGTGACGCGGCCCGCCGGCCTGACCAGAGCCAGCGGGCACATGATGATGGGGCCAGAGCGTCAGTCGGCGCGGTCCAGCCCCATCTGCCAGAAGTCGATCTCGAGCCGTGTGGCGTCGCGAAAGACCTGGGTAAGCTCGGCGAAGCGCGCCGGGGTGACATCCTTCAGGCGGGCGTCGAGCCAGGCCTCCTCGGCGCGGCGGGCGGCCTGGAACTCCTCGCTCTCGTACATGGCGATCCAGGCCTCAAAGGGGTTGGCGTCGCCGCGCACGGTGCCAGGCCGGGCGTTGATCCAGTCGGCGATCTCGCCGTAGCCGACCAGGCAAGGAGCCAGGGCCACGTGCAGATCGAGCAGGTCGCCGCGGTTGCCGGTATCCAGCACGTAGCGGGTGTAGGCCATGGTGGCCCGAGCCTCGGGCAGCGCGGCAAGGTCCGCTTCGCTGATGCCCCATTCCTGGCAGAAGCCCACGTGAAGGCCCAGCTCCAGGTCGACGATGGCCTTGAGGCCCTCATGGGCCTGGCGCAGGTCGTCCAGGGTGCGGCTCTTGTAGGCGGCCAGGGCGTAGGCCCGGGCGAAGTGAATCAGGAAGAGGTAGTCCTGCTTCAGGTAGTGGCGAAAGGCGCCCTCCTCGAGGGTGCCCTCGGCCAGGCCGCGCACGAAGTCGTGTTCGATATAGGCGCGCCAGTCGTCCTGGCAGGCGGCGGTGAGATCGCTGAAGCGGTAGCCCATGATCTTCTCCGGAGACGAGTGACGATCCGGAGTGGGGGCGAGGGAGGGGGCCTGTAAGCAGCGGGCTACGCGAGGGTAGCCGAGGGGAGGCCGCCGCTTGATTCCTACGCCGGTACTAACCGGATCAGGTTCAACGGGCCCCGCCGTGACGACGGCTCACTCTGAGCAAGCAGTGTCGTATGGCGATCTCAGCCGGTTCCACCGGCACCCCGTCAAGCGAAGGCCCACTCTAGCAGGCCAGGATGTTTTTGCCAGCCCCGAGGCTTATCGGTGTTGGTAGAGCCAGCGCACGTCCACGGCGAAGGAGAGGGTGAGCCCCGCCAGGGCGGTGGCGGCCAGCCAGACGGCGAGCGCGCCGGGCGTGGCCGGCAGCAGGGCGAGCATCAGCGCCGCCACCTGCCAGACGCACACCGCCTTGCGGCGCAGGCTGTCGGGAAGCTCGCCGGCGAGCCAGGCCCAGCGCCAGCTCGCCGCCACGAAGGCGTAGCGCATGGCGCCGATGGCCAGCACCCAGGGGCCGGCCCGGCCGAGCAGCAGCAGCGCCAGGCAGAGCACCAGTATGAAGAAGGCGTCGAGCTCCATGTCGAAGCGGGCCCCCAGGGCGCTGGCGCTGCCGGTGCGGCGGGCTACCCAGCCGTCCACCCCGTCCAGCGCCAGGGCGACCAGCGCCGCGCCGAAGAGCCATTCGCCGCGGTCGGTCAGCAGGGCCGGGGCCGCCAGGGTGCCGGCCAGCAGCGCCACCAGCACCCCCCGCGCCAGGGTAACCCGGTTGGCCGGGCCCAAACTCGTTCGGGGCCAGGCGCCTCGCCTCAGCCCTCGCCACAGCAGGGCCGCCATGCCCAGGTAGGTCACGGAGGCCAGCGCCGCCACCCAGGGGAGGGGGGCGCCGGCTGCCTGGTCCGCCGGCAGCCCCAGCAGTGCAAGCAGACTCAGCAGAGCGATGCCCCCCAGGGCCAGCTCCAGGGCCAGGCGCCACGGCCGCGTGGTGCTGGCGGAAGCGAGGGGGGGCGGGGCAAGAGGCAAGGGCATCAGGGGCTCCCGGGGCGTCCATCATGGTAGCGCGGCATTGCCGCTATGCTGAGCCAGAGTGGCTCATGGTGATTACCCTAGCAGTCGGCCGCGAGGAGGGCCGCCGACGCCGATAGGGTTGTTCATTGGAAGGAAAATGTACCATTATTGTAGAAGTATTTCCGTTCCCACTCTCGCTGGAGCCTTCATGACGGTCGACACTGCCACTGCCTTCTGGAACCTGGCGCCCGGTCACGGTGAACTGCGCGAGGAGCCGCTGCCCGCCCTCGGCGAGGGAGAGGTGCGGGTCAGGGCCCTCTATGGCGCCGTCAGCCGCGGCACCGAGGCGCTGGTGTTCCAGGGGCGTGTGCCCGAGAGCGAGTGGCAGCGCATGCGCGCGCCCTTCCAGGCCGGTGATTTTCCCTGGCCGGTGAAATACGGCTACGTCAGCGTCGGGGTGGTCGAGGCCGGCCCCGAGTCGCTGCTGGGCCGCGAGGTGTTCTGCCTCCACCCCCATCAGGATCGCTACCTGGTGCCCGCGGCGGCGGTCACGCCCCTGCCGGCGGGGCTGCCCGCCGCCCGGGCGGTGCTTGCCGCCAATCTGGAAACCGCCCTCAACGGCTGCTGGGATGCCGCGCCGCGCCTCGGCGACCGCATCGTGGTGATCGGTGCCGGCGTGGTGGGCGCCCTGGTGGCCTGGCTCTGTGCGGCGATTCCCGGCACCCGGGTCTGTCTGGTGGATGTCTCGCCGGAGCGGGCCGAGCTCGCCCGCGCCCTGGGCCTCGACTTCCGCCTGCCCGACCGGGCGCCGGCCGACAACGATCTGGTGATCCACGCCAGCGGCAACCCCGAGGGGCTCCGCCAGGCGCTGGCGCTGGCCGGCGACGAGGCGCGGGTGGTGGAGATGAGCTGGTACGGCGATCGCGAGGCGACCCTGCCCCTGGGCGAGGCCTTCCACTCCCGGCGGCTCAAGCTGATCAGTAGCCAGGTGGGCCGCCTGCCCGCCGAATGCATGCCGCGCTGGGACCACCGCCGCCGCCTTTCGCTGGCGCTCGAGCTGCTGCGCGACCCCTGCCTCGATGCGCTGATCAGCGGCGAGAGCGATTTCTCGGAGCTGCCCATTCTCATGCCGCGCCTCGCCGCCGGGGCGGGCGAGGTGCTCTGCCACCGCCTGCGCTACTCGACGCCCGACTGACTGACACCCGACCGATTCGACGCCCAACCGACTGGAGCCCTGACATGTACCGACTCACCGTCCGCGACCACTTCATGATCGCCCACAGCTTCCGCGGCGAGGTCTTCGGGCCCGCCCAGCGCACCCACGGCGCCACCTATGTGGTGGATGTCACCTTCCAGCGCCGCGAGCTCGACGACCACGACCTGGTAATCGATATCGGCCTGGCCGGCGAGGCGCTCAAGGCGGTGCTCGGCGAGTTCAACTTCCAGAACCTCGATGAGCTGCCGGAGTTCCAGGGGCGCAACACCACCACCGAGTTCATGGCTCGGGTGATCTTCGAGCGCCTGGCCGCCGCGATCCAGCGCGGCCAGCTGGGGGAGAGCGCCGGCGGGCTCGAGGCCATGACCGTGACCCTTCACGAGTCCCATATCGCCTGGGCGAGCTACGAGGGGAGCCTCTGATGGCGAGCCCCCTGACGCTGATCGTGGCCGGCGATCCGGATCAGCTGACTGGCGGCTACCTCTACGATGCGCGCATCGCGGCGGCGCTGCGGGCCCGAGGCCAGGCCGTCGAGGTGGTGGGGCTCGAGGGGCGCTTTCCCCTGCCCGACGAACGTGCCCGGCGCAGCATGGACCGGGCGCTGGCGGCGCTGCCGGACGGTGCCCGGGTGGTAATCGACGGCCTTGCCATGGGCGGGCTCCCCGACGTGATCGCCCCCCACGCCGATCGCCTGGCGATCATCGCCCTGGTGCACCACCCGCTGGCCGACGAGACCGGCCTCGATGAGGCGACCCGCCAGCAGCTGTTCGACAGCGAGACCCGCGCCCTGGCGCTGGCGCGTCGGGTGATCGTTACTAGCCCCTTTACCGCCCGCGGCCTCGAGCGCTTCGGCGTGGCGGCCGAGCGGCTCGCCGTGGTCGAGCCCGGCGTGGAGCCGGCCCCGCTGGCCGCCAGCGCTCTGGACCTTGAATCCCCGGGCCCCCGGCGGCTGCTCTGCGTGGCGGCCCTGGTCCCGCGCAAGGGCCACGATCTGCTGCTGGAGGCGCTCTCTGGCTTGCGGGAGCACGACTGGACCCTGGAGGCCATCGGCAGCCATGCGCGAGACCCGGATCACGCCGCCCGGCTGTTCGACGCCACACGCCGTTATGGTCTCGAGGAGCGGATCGACTGGGCCGGGGAGCGCAGTGCCACCGAGCTGGCCGCCGCCTACCACCGGGCGGAACTTTTCGTGCTGCCCTCGCGCTACGAGGGCTACGGCATGGTGGTCACCGAGGCGCTCTCTCGAGGGGTGCCGGTGCTGACCACCACCGGCGGCGCCCTGGCCGATACCCTGCCGCCGGCGGCCGGCCTGGCCGTGCCCCCGGACGATGCCGCTGCGCTGCGCGATGCCCTGGCCGCCTGGCTCGACGACGCCGAGCTGCGCCGCCGCCGCCGCCGCGGGGCCTGCGCGGCCCGGCGGTCCTTGGTCGACTGGCAGCAGGCCGGCGACCGCTTCCGGGCCGCCCTGGAGGAGCCGACTCCATCGGCGCTGTCCGCCCATGCCCGAGCCGAGGAGAGTCCGCCATGACGGCCCCCGAACCCGCCCGACCCGACGCCGCGGCCATACCCCCAGCCGAGCGCTTCAGCGCCGACTGGCTCTCCCGCCGCGAGGCGCTGGATGCCCGCTCTCGCAGCCACTGCCTGACCGGGCTCGCCGCTGACTGGCTCTCCCGTCGGCCCAGGGCGCCTAGTGCCCCGCATGAGATCGTCGATCTGGGCTGCGGCAGCGGCAGCAACCTGCGCTTCCTGGCGCCCCGGCTGCCCGGGCCCCAGCGCTGGCGGCTGGTGGACCATGATTCGACGCTGCTGGCCCTGGCCCGCCGGCACGGGGCGACCCTGCACGACGCGGCGGGCGGTCGGCTCGTCATCGAGGCCTGCTGCCGGGACCTCTCGCCGGTTGACGCTGGCCTGCTGGCGGGGGGCGAGCTGGTGGTGGCCTCGGCGCTCTTCGACCTGGTCTCGCGTCCCTGGGCCGAGGCGCTGGTGGCGGCCGCGGCCGTGCGCCGCCAGGCGCTGCTCTTCACCCTCAGCGTGGACGGCGACTGGGCCTTTCTCGACGCCTCGGGCGCGCGGATAGAGGACGAGGAGGATAGCGTGGTCCGCGGGCTCTTCCAGGCCCACCAGCGCCGCGACAAGGGGCTGGGCCCGGCGCTGGGAGGCGACGCGCCCGCCGTGCTGGCCGCGGCCATGGGGGCGGCCGGTTACCGGGTCGAGAGTGCCGCCACCCCCTGGCATCTGGCCGCCGGCGAGGCGGTGAGATTCCCCCTGGCCGAATCGCTGGTGCAGGGCTGGCACGACGCCGCCCTGGAGCAGGCCCCGGAGGAGCAGGCGAGCCTCGAGCGCTGGCGCCTGCGCCGGCTGGCGGGCCTCGCATCGGGCAAGCTGGGGCTGACCGTCGGCCATCGCGACCTGCTGGCCCTGCCGGCCGGGGGCGTCTGAGCATGCCTTTTCCCCGGCGAGGGCCCCGCTGGGTGTCCCGCCGAGCGCTGCGCCCGCTGGCCGGGCTGGCGCTGCTGGTCGGGCTCGCCTGGTGGCTGGAGCCGGCGACGATCCTCGCCCAGGTGCAGCGGCTCTCGCCGGGCTGGGCCCTGCTGGCCCTAGCGCTGACCCTGCCACCGCTCTTCCTCAGCGCCTGGCGCTGGCGGCTGACCGCCCGCCTGCTGGGGCTGCCGCTGGGCTTCCGTCGTGCCCTTCACGAGTACTACCTGGCGCTCTTCCTCAACCAGGTGCTGCCGGGCGGGGTGGCCGGCGATGCCGCCCGGGCCTGGCGCCACTCCCGGCAGAGCGGCCGTCGCGGCGGCGCCTGGCGGGCGGTGATCATCGAGCGCGCCTCGGGCCAGCTGGCCATGGCGCTGCTGACCCTGGCGGTGCTCGCCGCCTCGCCGCTCTGGCATGAGCTGATGGCGCGTGCCGTTCGGGGCCTGGCCGCCTCGGGCTGGCTGCTGGCCGGGATCGCGGGCCTGCTGCTGCTGATCCCGGCGGCCTGGCAGCTGGCCAGGTATCCGCCGGCGGCGCTGGCGGGCCTTGGCGGCGACCTGCGCCGCAGCCTGCTGGCCGCCTCGGTGTGGCCGAAGCAGCTTGGTGGGTCGCTGCTGGTGGTGATGAGCTACGCCCTGGTGTTCGTCTGCGCCGCCCGGGCGATCGGCGTCGAGCTGCCCCTGGCCACCCTGCTGGCGCTGGTGCCTCCGGTGCTGCTGGCGATGCTGATCCCGCTCACGCTGGCCGGCTGGGGCGTGCGCGAGGGGGCCGCGGCCCTGGTCTGGGCGCTGGCGGGGCTGCCGCCGGCCCAGGGCGTGGCGGTCTCAATGGCCTATGGAATCATCGTGCTGCTGGCCAGCCTGCCCGGCGGCCTGGTGCTGCTGCAGCGCAGGGCAGGCACCGCGAGGGGGAGCACCGGCCACGAGCCTGGCGGCTCAGGGCGTGTCGAGGTCGAGATCGAAGAGGGTGTCGTCGCCGCAGCGAAAGGTGCGCGAGGCGGGGCGGCGCGCCTCATCCAGGGTGGCGATGGGTGTCATGGCGAGCCCGGGCCGGCCGGAGCCGATCAGCAGCGGCGCCATCAGCAGGTGCAGTCGGTGGAGGACGCCGGCCTCGAGGAAGCGCGACACCGTGATGCCGCCGCCTTCGATCAGCACCCGCTCGAGGCCCCGGGCGGCCAGGGCGTCGAGCACCGCCGCGGGGGCGAAGCCGCCCTCGGCCAGGGGCAGCGCCAGGCGCGTCACATGGTGCCCCGCCGCGCCTTCCGGGCAGGCCCCCTCGCCGTGCAGGTGCAGGGTCGGCGCTTCCGGGTCGCGCAGCAGGAGACGATCCGGCGTCACCCGGCCGCGAGGGTCGAGGATCACCCGCACCGGGTGGGGTCCCGCCACATGGCGCACGGTCAGGCGCGGGTCGTCCTCGCTGGCGGTGCCGGCGCCGACCACCACGGCGTCCATCAGGGCGCGGAGCCGGTGAAGGTGCACCAGGCTCTCCGGCCCGTTGATGAAGTGGGAGTGGCCGCTCTCGGTGGCGATGCGCCCGTCCAGGCTCTGACCGAGCTGGGCGATGGCCAGCCGGCCGGGCCGGGTGGCCAGCGGGAAGAGGCAGTCGAGCAGCTCGCCGGCCGCCGGCGAGACGGAGCGTTCGGCCCGCCAGCCGGGGGGGGAGAGCGACAGGTCCGCCACCGCCGCCGTCACGGTGGCGGGATGGGCGGCATGCAGGAGGGCCTGCCAGGCCTCCGCGAGGGACAGCGTCGAGTCAATGGCGCCCATGGGGCCTCCTTCCGGGGAGCTGACCGCCATGATGCGCAGATCCGCGGCGAGACGCCAGGCATACGGATACCATCAGGAGAGAGCCATGCATCAGGTTGAACGCGCCATCTTCGATCTACGACGGGGGCTGCCGGTACTGGTGGTGGCCAAGGATACCCGGGTCCTGGTCCAGGCCATCGAGGGGGCCGCCGAGACGGCCGTCTCGCGCCTGGGCGAACTGGCCGGCACCACCCCGGCGCTGGTGCTGAGCCGGCATCGCCTGGCGATCCTCGGCGCGGGAGACGACGCCGAGGCTCGCCTGCCGCTGCCCGAGGGGCGGGTGCAGCGGCGCCTGGAGGCCCTGGCCTTTGGGGTTACGCCGGCGGCGAGCCTCGGCCAGGCGGGGCTGGAGGAGTGCTGCGCGGCCCTGGAGGCGGCGGGGCCGGCCGACCTGGCCGCCCTGGCACTGATGCGTCGGGCGCTGCTGATCCCCTCGGCGCTGGTGGCAAGGGTCGCCGAGTCCCGGGACGACGCGGTGACGCAGGCGGTGGCCGATGGCACCCTGCTGACGGTGGCGGCCGAGCAGGCGGCGCGCTGCCTGGACGGCGCCGGCGGCATGCTGCGCCGGGTCAGCGAGGCGCGGATTCCCCTGGTGGATGCCTTCGACTGCCGCTTCATCCTGTTCCGCGAACCCGACGGGCTGCGCGAGCACGTGGCGGTGGTGATCGGCGACCCGGCTCTCGAGGGGGCGGCGGTGCCGCTGCGCCTGCACTCCGCTTGCCTCACCGGCGATCTGTTCGGCAGCCTGCGCTGCGACTGCGGCGAGCAGCTGCGCAACGCCGTGGCCGAGATCGAGGCGCTGGGCGGCGGGGTGCTGCTCTACCTGGCCCAGGAGGGGCGCGGGATTGGCTTGGCCAACAAGCTGCGCGCCTACACCCTCCAGGATGGCGGGCTCGATACCCTGGACGCCGACCAGATCCTCGGCTTCGGCGAGGACGAGCGGCGCTACGGCGTGGCGGTGGACATGCTCGACGCCCTGGGTATCCGCCGGGTGCAGCTGATGACCAACAACCCCCTGAAGATGGCGGCCCTGGCCCAGGGCGGCATCGAGGTGGTGGAGCGCCAGGCGCTTTACGGCAGCCTCAACGACCACAACCACCGCTACCTGAGCGCCAAGGCGGAGCGCGCCGGTCACCTGCTCGACGAGGTCTTCCGGGCGCGGCGCTGAGGCGCCGGAAGAATCGCCTTCAGGGCCCGCCGCTGACCCGCTCGAGCCGCATCGCCCGTGTTTCCTGCAGTATCCGGGCGATGCGCCCGGCGTAGTGGGCCACCAGGCGGCTGCCCAGCGCCGCGGTGCCCAGATCGGCGTTGCCGACGACTCCCCCAGGATGCAGGTCCTCCGCCAGCCAGGCGAAGGCCGCTTCGCCCTCCGGGCCCAGCAGCTGGCCCTCGTCCGCCATGGCCTGGCCCCGGGAGATCGGGTGGTCCAGGTGCGCCAGGCGCACCTTGTGCGGGGCCAGGTGGCGCATCAGGGCGGTTTCGAGTGCTCCGCCGTGCAGCCCGTGGCGCAGCTCCTCGGCGGGTAGCGTCGCTTCCGGGAGGTCATCCGGTAGCGGCATGCGCATGTAGTGGACCTTGACCACCAGCAGGCCGTGGCGGCGGCGCAGCCGCAGGGCGGCAAGGTCCATCACCGCCTTGTTGCCGCCGTGGCTGTTGAGCCATATCAATCGCTGGAACCCGGCCCGGGCCACGGCCTCGCCGTGCGCCTCCATGGCGGCGATGGCGAGCTCCGGCGAGAGGCTGAGCGTACCGGGGAAACTCAGGTGCTCATCGCTGGCGCCCACCGCCAGGGAGGGCAGCTGCACCAGCGGGAAGCCCGCCGGCAGCTGGGCGAGGGCGGCCGCCAGCAGCCCCTCGCCGATGTCGAGATCGGTGGAGAGGGGCAGGTGGGCACCGTGCTGCTCGATGGCGCCGAGCGCCATCACCGCCACGCTCTCCTTTGGCAGGGCGGCAAGCTCGGGTGTCGTCAGGTCCTGCCAGCGGGGGAAGACGGGCGGGGTGTCGTGGCTCATGGGATTGGCTCCGCGGTCGAGGTGTCCGAAGGCGTGGGGCCGTCCGGGGTGGCCAGCCGCGCATAGAGGTCGCCGGAGGGGAGGCCGTCGGCGCCCGCCTCGAGCCAGGCGAGGGTAGCCTCCGCCGTGCGCCACTCGGGCCAGCGGAAGGCGCGTCGCTCCCCCTCGATGACGTTGAAGCGATAGTCACCCAGGGCGACCAGGCGTGTCACGCAGCGCTCGGCCACCTCCAGGGCGCCGGCCACGAACTCCACCGAGAGTCCCTCCAGGGGCGTGGAGAGCCCCGCCAGCACCTCGGCCTCGAACCCCTCCACGTCGATCTTGCAGAAGCGCGGCGTGCCGTGCTCGGCGATCAAGGCGTCCAGGGTGGTCACCGTCACGGGCTGGCCGCTCTCCCAGCGCACATCACGAAAGCCCGGGTTGCGCGCCCCGATGGTGTCGCGCCACTCCCGAGCGAGGGTGGAGACGGTGGGGTTGGCCTCGCTGACCGCCAGCTCCGCCTCGCCGGGGCAGGCGCCGGCGGCCGCGGGCAGCAGGGTGACGCCGATGCGCCCGCCCACCAGCCTCTCCAGGCAGCGGAAGAGCCCCGGCTGGGGCTCCAGGGCCACCACCCGGGCGCCCAGCGCCTGGAAGGCGGCGGTGCGGTCGCCCAGGTGGGCGCCCACGTCGAAGGCCAGGTCGCCGGGGCCGAGGAAGTCGGTGTAGAGGCGGCGCAGCGCGCGCTGCCGCCCGGGGCGCCAGTAGATGACCAGCGAGCGGGCGATGCCGAGGCCCTGGCGCAGGCGGGCCGGTAGGAGCAGGGCAGTCATCTTGATTCCTTGTGAAGGGATTGGGTGGGCATCTCTCCGGGGCACTCGGGGGGCGGTGGCCAAGGTGCCGGCGTATCGGTCTCGGCCGCGTCGTCAGCGACGAGATCGTGGCGTGCTTCCAGCAGCCCGGCATGGGCCTGGGGCTCCGGGGTGTCGAGCAGGCCCCGCCTCGCCAGCCATTCGCCAAGGCGGCGGCTGCCGCTGACGCGCACCAGCAGCGGCGACAGGGCCAGCCCCACCCAGACCGGAGCCAGCCAGGCGACCAGCATCGGTACCTGCCAGTGGACCAGCGCGATCCACACTCCCCCGAGCAGGGCGAAGGGGGCGGTGTGGCGCAGCGCCTCGCGCCAGGGCACGACCCGCCCCTCGCGCGCCTGGGCGCCCCAGTCGACGCTGGTGCCGGTCAGCACGCCGACCACGAAGGCGCTGTGGAAGGCCATCATGATCGGGGCCAGCAGAATGGCGGCGAGCCCCTCCAGCAGGGCGCTCATCACCAGGCGCGCTCGTCCGCCATAGCCGCCGGCGCGTCGCCCCAGGGCCAGCAGCAGCCCCAGCAGCTTGGGCAGCAGCAGCAGGGTGGCGGTCATCGCCAGCAGGGCGGCGATCAGCTCGGGGCGCGCCCGGGGCCAGAAGGGGAAGAGCTGCTCGCCATGGCCGAAGTAGGCGGGTTCGCTGCGGGCGATCAGCACCGCATCCAGGCTGCCGGCGAGCAGGATGGCGAGCCACAGCAGCGAGGAGACGAAGGCGGTGGCGCCGAGCAGGAAGTGCAGCCGACTCAGGCCGTGCAGGCCCGGCGACGCCAGCAGGCGCAGGTGCTGGAGGTTGCCCTGGGTCCAGCGCCGATCGCGCCGGGCATAGTCGAGCAGGTTGCCGGGCATCTCCTCGAAGCTGCCCGTCAGCCGGGTCTCCAGCTGCACCTCCCAGCCGGCCCGGCGCAGCAGGGCGGCCTCCACGAAGTCGTGACTCAAGATCTCGCCGCCCAGCGGCGGACGCCCGGGCAGGCGCGGCAGGCCGGCGTGGTCCATGAAGGCGCCCAGGCGCAGGATGGCGTTGTGCCCCCAGTAGTTGGCGGCGTCGCCCTGCCAGGCGCTCTGGCCGGCGGCCAGCATGGGGGCGTAGAGGCTGGCGGCGAACTGGGCCAGGCGGCCGAACAGGGTGTGCTGGCGCATCGGCAGCGGCACCGTCTGGATCAGCCCCACGCCGGGGCGGGCCTGCATGGCCCGTACCAGCCCGAGCAGCGTCTCGCCCTCCATGCGGCTGTCGGCGTCGAGCACCACCATGAAGTCGAAGGCCGCCCCCCAGCGGCGGCAGAACTCGGCGATATTGCCCGCCTTGCGCCCGGCATTGCCGGGGCGGCGCCGGTAGTGCAGGGCCAGGCGCCCCTCGAGGCGACCCTGGAGCCCGGCGATGGCGCGGGCCTCCGCCGCGGCGATGGCCGGGTCGGTGGTGTCGCTGAGCACGAAGAGCGTGAAGTGGTGCGCCTCCCCGGTGGCGATCAGCGATTCGGCGGTGGCCGAGAGGGTGGCGGCGACCTGGCTGGGGGACTCGTTGTGGATCGGCATGGCCAGCACGGTGCGCCGGGTGATCGGCAGGGTGCGCTCGGCGTCCACCCGCGGGCGGCGGGCCAGGGTCAGGGGGTCGCGGTCGGCGAGCAGCAGCAGAAAGCCGGCCACGGCGGTCCAGAAGCCCACGGCGATCCAGGCAAAGATGACGCTGAAGAGCGCAAGGATGCCCCACTGCAGCGGCGTGATGCCGCCGGGCTGCAGGATGTGCCACATCAGTCCTGCACCGATTAGGGTGGTGAGGGCGACGAGCACCGCCAGCAGGGCTCGACGGGCGGCCAGCCAGGGCAGCCGACCGCTGACGTCGCGCCCGCGCCGGGCGGCGAGTCTAGCGCTGCTCGTCGGGGTGCCAGACATGGTTCCAGGTCTCGCTGATGACCTTGTCGTGCAGGCGCAAATGCAGGCGCAGGTCGCTGGGTTGCCGGCCGTCGGGGTCGAGCCTGAAGGAGGCGCGCCAGCCCCGGCCATCCGGCAGGGGGCGCGCCTGCAGGTGGTGGATCTCGCCGCGGCTCGCCGTGAGCTCGGCCTCCACCGGCTGGTCGGGGGAGAGGCCCTCGAGCTCTCCGCCGGCGAAGTCGACCATGAAGTGGCGGCGGCTGCGCGGCGGCGGACTGGGATCGCCGGGCACCCCGCCCCAGCCCTGGCGGGTGCGCATGACCCTGGCCGGTGCCGCCGCGGCGGGCTCGGCGCCGAAGGTGTGGGTGCGGTAGCGCAGCTCGCGGCGCTCGCCGGCACGCAGAGGGATATCGCTGACCCAGAAGGCGACGATGTTGTCGTGGGTCTCGTCCGGCGCGGGGATCTCGACCAGCTGCACCCGCCCGGCTCCCCAGGGGGCCAGGGGCTCCACCCACTGGCTGGGGCGGCGATCATAGCGGGCCTCCAGATCCAGGTAGCGATCGAAGTCGCGCTCCCGCTGGGCCAGGCCGAAGCCTTCGGGGTCGTGGTCGAGCAGCGAGGAGACGCGCAGCGAGCGCGGGTTGGTGAGCGGCCGCCAGATCCACTCGCCGCGCCCGGTGTGCACCATCAGGCCGTCGGAGTCGTGCACTGCCGGGCGATGATCGTCCACGGCCCGAGGGGTGGTGTCGCCGTGGGCGAACATGCTGGTCAGCGGCGCCACGCCGAGCCGCTCCACGTCGCGGCGGGCGAAGAGCCGCGCGGTCACCTCCACCTGGATGTCGCGCCCCGGAGCGATGTCGAAGCGGTAGGCGCCGGCAAGCGAGGGGCTGTCGAGGAGTGCCAGTACCGTCATGCGGGTGGCCTCCGGGGCCGGGCGCACCAGCCAGAACTCGCGGAAGGCGGGGAACTCCTCGCCCCGGGGCAGGGCGGTGTCGATGGCCAGGCCCCGGGCGGAGAGGCCGTAGCCCTGGCCGCGGCCCACCAGGCGAAAATAGGAGGCGCCGAGGAACACCGCGAACTCGTCCTGGTAGTCGGCGCGATTGAGGGGGAAATGCAGCCGGAAGCCGGCGTGGCCGGCGCCGGTCAGGTCCCGCTCCGGCAGCTCGGCGGCCGCGTCGTCGTAGCGAAAGCGCGCGGCGTCGAAGTCCAGCGCGGTGACCTCGCCGTCCTCCACCATATGCAGCCGGACCGGCGATTCGAAGAGGAAGCCGGTGTGGAAGAGCTGCACCGAGAAGAGCCCCTCGTCGCTCCACAGGGCCGCCTCCGGGCGGAAGCGGATCTGGCGGTAGGTGTCGTAGTCGAGGTCGCGCAGCGCCTCGGGCAAGGCTCCCGTGCCGGGATCGTGGGGACGGCCGGCCAGCGCCTCGGCCCTTTCGGTGACGCGCTCGAAGAGCGCCTCGACCGCTTGGGGAGTCGTGGTCTCGGCGGCGGCCGGCAAAGCCGGTGAGAGTGCCAGCAGCAGCGCCATGGCCAGGCACGCCATCAGGCGAGGGTGTCGTCTCAGAGGCATCGTGTCTCTCCCGGGCTTCCTGGCTCGTTCTCGCAGACTCGCTCCTGCAGAACAGTGTCGTCACGGACGGTGGATCCTGCACGCGTGACGGAGTGGATCTTTGTGATGCAATCCTTGTACATGGTAAGTCATGCGTACACAATTTTCTCGTGCGCTACCCTGTCACAATATCCCCACCCTCGAGGAGCCTTACGCGATGCTGCGACTGCTGGGCCTTGCCGCCCTGCTCAACCTGCTGCTGCTGCTGCCCCTGTGGCTGCGCTTCGGGGGGATCGATACCCGCTGGATCGCCCTGGAGGCGGTGCTGCTGACGGCCCTGCTGGTGCTGCTGCCGGCGGGCCGACTGGGCTGGCTGCGCCCGCTGCTGACCCTGGGCGTACTGGTGGCGCTGCTCGCCGGTCTCGGCGATGCGGCCACCCACCTGGCCCTCGGGCGCTCGCTCAACCTCTATCTGGACCTGCCGCTGCTGCGCTCGGTATTCCATCTGCTGGAGGGCAACCTGGGCACTGCGGTGGCCTGGGCCGCCTCCCTCGGGGCCCTGCTGCTGATCGCTCTCGCCGGCTGGGGGCTGAACCGTGGACTGCGCGCCGGCCAGCGGCACAGGCCCGGCGTCGCGGCATCGCTGGTGGCCGCCCTGCTGCTGTTGGCCAGTGGCACCCTGATGGCGGCCCAGTGGCACCACCAGCGCTGGCTGCCCGTGGCGCGGGCGCCGGCCATGGATACCCTGCGCTTCCAGGGACATCAGCTGGTCGAGACCCATCGCGCCCACCGCGACTTCGCCGCGCGCATGGCCGAGGCGCCCAGCCAGGCCACCGCGCTGCCGGGGCTCGCCGGGCGCGATGTGCTGCTGGTGTTCGTGGAGTCCTACGGGGAGTCGTCGGTGTTCGATCCACGTTTCGCCGAGGTGACCCTGCCGCGACTCGATGATATGGCCAGGCGCCTGGAGGGCGCCGGGCTCTCGGTAGCCACGGGCATGCTGGAGGCGCCGATCCGGGGCGGCCAGTCCTGGCTCGCCCACGCCAGCACCCTGAGCGGCCTGCGGATCGACAACTCGCTCTGGTACCGGCTGATGCTGGCAAGCGAGAGACCCACCCTGGTGGATGACTTCCACGCCAGCGGCCACCGCAGCCTGACCGTGATGCCCGCCATCACCCTGGCCTGGCCGGAGGGGGAGGCCTATGGCTTCGACGAGATCCACGCCGCCGCCGACATCGACTATGCCGGGCCGCCCTTCAACTGGGTGACCATGCCCGACCAGTTCACCCTGCACCACTTCGAGCAGCGCATTCGCCGACCGGCCGAGGCGCCGCTCTTCGCCCAGATCGCTCTGATCTCGAGCCACGCGCCCTGGACCCCGATCCTGCCGGTGGTCGATGATTGGGATGCGATAGGGGACGGCAGCCTCTTCACGCAGTGGGAGGGTGCCGGCATTCCGCCCGATGAGCTGTGGCAGGATCTGGACCGGGTGCGGGAGCACTATGCACTCTCGGTGGACTACTCGCTTGAGGTCAGCGCCCGCTGGGCGGCGGACTACCTGGGGGATGAGGCCCTGCTGATCCTCCTGGGCGACCACCAGGCCGCGCCGCTGATCATCGGCGAGGAGGCGGGCTTTGGGGTGCCGGTGCATGTGATCAGCGCAGACCCTTCCCTGCTCGAGCCCTTCCTGACCCGCGGCTTCGTGCCCGGCATGCTGCCCGAGCCGGGCCCCGCCACCCACGGCCTGGACGCCCTGCGCGGCTGGTTGCATGAGGACTTTGGCACGCCCTGAGGCAGGCGGAGGTGTCAGTAGAGCCGGAACGCCTGGTGGTTCGGCACGCCCTGCTGCTCCTCGATCACCTTGCGGTAGCGCTTGTACTCCCACTGGTACTGGGCCGCGTCCAGGGCGATGGCGGCCTCCACGCAGGCGTTGACGCCGGTAGCGGATTCGGCCTCGTCCGGCGCGTAGACCCGTGCGTCGGCGGGGAGGAAATGGATCTCGAAGCCGCGGCCGGGAATGCGCCTGGCGACTCCGGTGACCACCCGGGCCTCGGTGCGGGCCACCAGCTTGGGCAGCAGGGTGGCAGTGTAGGCGGGGCGGCCGAAGAAGGGGGCGAAGACGCCGCTGCCCCAGTCGGGCTCCTGGTCGGGCAGGATGCCGATCGCCTCGCAGCGCTTGAGCGCCTTGAGCAGGGCGGCGACGCCCCTGGGGTTGGTGGGCACCAGGCTCGCTCCCATGCGCTCGCGCCCGGCGCGGGTCACGGCGTCGAGCTCGGCGATCTTCGGCGGCTCGTACATGGCGGTGAAGGGGAAGTGGCTGGAGAGCCAGAAGTTGAGCACCTCCCAGTTGCCGAAGTGCGGCGCCAGCACGATCACCCCGCGGCCCTCGGCGCGGGCCTCGTCGAGCAGCTCCCGGCCGTGAACGGCCAGTATCGCCGCCTCGACTCGCTCGGGCGAGCCCATCCAGGCGAAGCCGAGCTCCAGCATGGTGGCGGTGGAGTGGGTCAGGCTCGCCCGGGCCAGGCGGCGGCGCTCGGCGGCGCTGCGCGCCGGGTAGACCTGGCCTAGGTTGATCTCGGTGACCTCGCGCTCGCGGCGGCTGAAGCGGTGCACCAGGGGGCCGGCGATTCGCGCCAGGCGCCACAGGGTAGAGAGCCGTCGGCCGGCCAGGGCCTGCCACAGCCCGGCGATGGCGCGGGCCTGGCGGGGACTGGAGTGAGAGCGAGAGTCGTCCATGGGGGCGTCGCCTAGCAGTCTGTCGGACTTGAGGTTAATGGATGAGCTGAGGCGTGGGTTCTTCACCAACCCCCTGTGTTGGTGTTGGTGTGTGGCTCTTAACCTGCCCCTCAGCTTCTGCAAGGCGGTTCTGACGCCTTGCCTGCTGGCCGGTTGGGCGCGGCGAGCCCTCGGCCCTCAGCCCGCCGTCAACCGGTGCATCCGCTTGATATTCCACGCCATGGTGGCCAATCGCCACTCACCACTGACGTTCTCCAGGCCGCGCAGCGAGAACTGCCGGAACCCCATCACGTGCTTGATGATCCCGAAGACGGGTTCCACGGTATGTTTGCGCAATGCGTAGAGCGCTCGGCCCGCCTGCGTCTTCAAGCGGTGTGCCATTTGCTCGACGGGATCCTCGCTCGCCGGGGCAGGAGGATCAGCGGCGAAGCGCTCGAAGACCGGGAGGTGGTGGACGTCGCGCTGCATCGCCAACAGCGGTTCGATGCCATGGGCATGGCAGGCCTGGACATTGGCGCCACTGAAGTAGCCGGTATCGGCCAGCAGGTGGTCAGGTTTTTCCAGCGTTTCCGGGTAACCTTGCCAGGCCGTCAGTAGCGGCATGACTTGCTGCTTGTCATTGGTCGCCTGGGTGACGTGGACATGGGTCACCAACAGGCTGTCGGTATCAACCGCGGCTTGGGCGTTGTAGCACTGATCAAACCCCTTGCCGGTGACCGGCATGATGCGCGACTGCGGGTCGGTGAAATTGATCTGATCCTTGTCACGCGGGCCACCAGTGGGCGGTTCGGGGTCACGCCCACGGGGCTTCTTGCCGGCCTTGCGCTGCGCCTCCCGCCGCGCCACCTTTTCCTGATAGGCGGCTTGCTCGGTGGCGTCCCGCTCCTCGGCGCGCGCCTCGATCTTGGCCTTCGCCTCGGCGATGGCCGCCAGGCGGGCTTCACGGCGGGCAATCTCGGCGGGGATGTCCATGCCGTCGGCCGCGTCCTCCTTGTCCGCCGACTCGGCCCGCTCGGTCAGCGCTTTCACCTCTGCCCTGAACTGTGCCTCCAGCTTCTTGGCATGGCCATACGACAACGCCTTGTGCTTGCTGGCGTTGGCCTTGAGCTTGGTGCCGTCCAGGGCGATGGTGCCAAGCTTGAGCAGCTTCATCTCGCGGGCCAGCAGCAGCACCTGTACGAACAACTGTTCCAGTTCCGGCAGAAAGCGGCGGCGAAAGGTGGCCAGCGTGTCATGGTCGGGATGGGTATTGGCGGCCAGGTAGCGGAACGCCACCGAGTCATAGGTGGCACGCTCGATCTTGCGGCTGGAGACCACCCCGGTGGCGTAGCCGTAGATCAGCAGGCTCAGCAGCACCGCCGGGTGATGTGCCTTGGAACCCCGCCCCATGTAACGCCGGGTCAACGTCGAGAGGTCCAGTTGTTCGACAACATCGACAACGAACCGCGCCAGGTGACCATCGGGCAACCACTCGTCTACCGAAGGCGGCAGCAGGTAATCGGTCTGGCGGTCCACAGGGATGAAGCGGCTCATGGCGATCTTCTCAGCTCGGCGATGACGGTGGTCAGTATCTCACGGTGCGACGGAAAGTCCGACAGACTGCTAGAAGAGCCAGGTATCCACGTTGTCCGGGGCGCGCTTCTCCTGCAGGCCGCGGAAGCCCTTGACGCAGCGCACGATGAGCCACACCGCCAGGGCGATCAGCAGCGGAATGCCGATCAGCACCACGGTGAGCAGGGTGGCCACGCTGGCGTAGAGCAGGCCGATCCAGAAGGTGCGGATCTGGTAGCGGTAGTGCTCGTCGAGCCAGCCGGGCCCCTTGCCGCGGTAGACGTAGGCGATCACCACGCCGACCACCGAGGTGAAGCCCACCACGAAGCTGGCCAGGTAGAGGGCGTAGACCACCATGGGCATGGTGGTGTCGGGGGGCTTGCGCTGCTCGATGATGACGTTGTCGTTCTGGAAGTCGTTGCTCATGGGCGGCCCTGTGCCGAGGAAAATTCTCGGGCCTCATGATACCGGCCACCGGACACATTGCCAGCGGCAGCCGGGAGAGGGGCGAGCGGAGAGCCTCAGCCGCCGGCTGTCTCGGCGCTCGCCTGGCGCAGGGGGCGGCTGATCTCGATCAGGTTGCCGTCCGGGTCGCGCAGGTAGAGCGACTCCAGCTTGCCGGTGGCGCCCTGACGCTCCACGGGGCCGAGCTCGATCGCCACCTCCAGGGCCTCGAGGTGGCGGGCCACCTCCTCCAGGGGCAGCAGGCTGCGCAGGCAGAGGTCGAGACTGCCCGGGGTCGGAGTGGCGGCCCGAGGCTCGATATCGGTGGCGGTCCAGTGCAGGCGCAGGGCCAGGTCGCCGAGGATCAGGTCGACACGCTCGCGATCGCGGTAGCGCACCTCAAGCCCCAGCACCCGTGAGTAGAAGTCCACGGCGCGGGAAATATCGGTCACGGTGATGACCAGATGGTCCAGACCTGACAGCATTCGCTTCTCCTTGGAGGATTGTTCTGCCACAGAGGATACGATGATGGCGACCTGCCCGCTATGCGCATCTGCCGAGACGGCCTTCTACCATCGCGATGCGCGGCGCGACTACCGGCACTGCCGGCGCTGCGACCTGGTCTTCGTGCCGCCGGTCTTCCGGCTGTCGCCGGCGGAGGAGCGAGCGGTCTACGACCAGCACGAGAACTCCCCGGACGACCTCGGCTACCGCCGCTTCCTGGGACGGCTCTTCGACCCGCTGCGCGAGCGCCTCGCCCCCGGCGCCCGGGGGCTCGACTTCGGCGCCGGCCCCGGCCCCACCCTCTCGGTGATGTTCGAGGAGGCGGGGCACCCCATGGCGATCTATGACCCCTTCTATGCGCCGGATGCCGGCGTCCTGGAGGAGGAGTACGACTTTATCACCGCCACCGAGGTGGCCGAGCATCTCTTCGCCCCGGGGGAGGTGCTCGCTCGCCTGGCCGGGCGGCTGCGCCCCGGCGGCTGGCTGGGCCTGATGACCAAGCGGACCACGACCCGGGAGGCCTTCGCCCGCTGGCACTATATCCTCGACCCCACCCATGTCGGCTTCTTCAGCGAGGCCAGCTTCCAGTGGCTTGCCGAGTCGCTGGGCATGAGCGTGGAGTTTCCCGCCGCCGATGTGGTGCTGCTGCAGAAGCCCGCAGCGGGGAGTCGCGAAGGCGGCCTTTCAGAGAATATTGCTGATCGGGTTCCCTGTTGCCGATGAAAATCCCGCTCTGGAGCCTCGGGCTGGAAAAGTGATTGACGCGGCTCCATCGGGGCGTATGATTCGCGCGCTCCGATGGTCGGTGCCGTCGAGATCCTGGCGGCAGTTTCCCCGGGCGGGCGCCGGCGCGCTCTGCCATTCTTCCCGTTTTCTCCACTCTGTGCTGTGAGGCATGCAATGTCGCGGCAACTGCTGACCATGGCCCTGGCGCCGCTGCTCGGGCTCTTTATCCTGGGCATTGGCAACGGTTTTCTCTCCACCGTGATCACCCTGCGCCTGGATGCCGCCGGCGAGTCGGCGGTGCTGATCGGCTGGGTCTCCTCGGCCTACTTCATCGGCCTGGCCCTGGGCGCCATGCTCAACGACCGCCTGCTGCTGCGCATCGGCCATATCCGCGCCTACGGCAGCTTCGCCTCCCTGGTGGCGGTCACGGTGCTGCTGCAGGGCCTGGTGGACCACCCCTGGGCCTGGTTCGTCCTGCGCCTGATCGGCGGCTGGGCCACGGTCGGGGTCTACCTGGTGATCGAGAGCTGGCTGCTCACCGCCGGCGACCAGAAGGTGCGCGGGCGTCTGCTGGCGCTCTACATGATCTCGCTCTATGCCGCCGGGGTGCTCGGCCAGCTGCTGCTGGGGGTGACCGAGGCCATGGGCGGGGCGGCCTCCTTCATGGTGATCGGCATGCTGGCGTCGCTGTCGGTGCTGCCCATGGCGATGATTCCCCGGGTCTCACCGCTGATCGAGAAGGCCGAGCCGCTGCCGCCCCACCGCCTGATCACCCTGACCCCTACCGGGGTGATGGGCAGCTTCGGCTCCGGGCTCGCGGTGGCGGCGGTCTATGCGCTGCTGCCGCTCTACCTGCAGCGCATCGGCCTCTCGGTGGATCGAGTCGGCCAGATGATGGCGGTGGTGATCCTCGGTGCCCTGCTGCTGCAATACCCGGTGGGGCGCTGGTCGGATCGCCACGACCGCCAGATCGTGCTGATCGGTATCGGCGCCTTCTGCGCCCTGGTCTCGGCGGCGATCCTCTGGTTGCCGATGACCCCCTGGATACTGGCCGGCCTGCTCTTCCTGCTCGGGGGCGGCGTCTTCTCCCTCTATCCGGTGGCGGTGGGCCATGCCGCCGACCGGGCACCCGCCGGTGCCCTGGTGCGCATGAGCCAGGGCCTGCTGCTGATCAACGCCATCGGCTCGGCGATCAGCCCGCCGCTGGTCTCGCCGGTGATGGGGGTGCTGGGCGACGCCGGCCTGTTCTGGAGCTTCGGCGCCCTGGGGCTCTTCCTGGTGGCCTTCTTCGGCTGGCGACGCAGCGTGCGCCCGGCGCCGGTGCCGGTGGCGCCCTTCCAGCCCACGGCGCCCATGTCCGCCGCCGGTGCCGAGCTGGTGGTCACCGAGGAGATGGTGCAGGGCGCCATCGAGCACGAGCACATGGAGGACCTCTCCGACGCCGTGCCCGAGGTGGAGGTGGCCGAGCCCCTGGTGGGCCCGCCGTCCGCCGACGAGTCCCGCGTCGCCTATTTCGACGAGGAGTCGGCCCGGGGAGAGGAGACACCCACCCAGGAGGAGCTGCCCGGCATCGAGCCGCTGCCCTCCCGCGGTTGAGGCGGGGAGGGCGAGACCTGAGGTAAGACCTTGGGATAATGGCTGGCGAAAAGTAGGGAATCTACTATCGCAGTTATTATTTTTCCTAGAGGTGCCTCGATGATCTCCTTTGCTGCCCCCGTTCGCGACCTTCGCTTCGTCCTGGAAGAGCTCCTCGAGCATGGCTCCCTTGCCCTGCCCGGCTTCGAGGAGGCCAGCCCCGACCTGGTGGAGGCGGTGCTGGAAGAGGCCGCCAGGCTGGCCGGTGAGGTGTGGGCGCCGCTCAACGCCAGCGGCGACCGCCAGGGCTGCACCCGCCGCGACGACGGCGGCGTGAGCGTGCCCGACGGCTTCGCCGAGGCCTACCAGGCCTACGCCGAGGGCGGCTGGAACGGCATCGGCGTGCCCGAGGCCCTGGGTGGCCAGGGGCTTCCCGAGGTGGTGGCAAGCTCGGTCCAGGAGATGCTCCACGGCGCCAACATGGCGCTGGGGCTCTGCCCCATGCTCACCGCCGGCGCCATCGAGGCCCTGGCCCATCACGGCAGCGAGGAGCAGCAGGCGCGCTACCTGCCGAAGCTGGTCGAGGGCACCTGGACCGGCACCATGAACCTCACCGAGCCCCAGGCCGGCTCGGACCTCTCCAAGGTGCGCACCCGGGCCGTGCCCCAGGAGGACGGCAGCTACCGCCTCTTCGGCCAGAAGATCTACATCACCTGGGGCGAGCACGACGCCGCCGAGAACATCATCCACCTGGTGCTGGCGCGCAAGCCCGATGCCCCCGAGGGCAACAAGGGGATCTCGCTCTTCCTGGTGCCCAAGTTCCTGGTCAACGAGGACGGCTCGCTCGGCGCGCGCAACGACGTCACCTGCGCCTCCATCGAGCACAAGCTGGGCATCCACGGCTCCCCCACCTGCACCCTGAGCTTCGGCGAGAACGACGGCGCCATCGGCTACCTGGTGGGCGAGGAGGGCCGCGGCCTCAACCACATGTTCACCATGATGAACGAGGCCCGTCACAAGGTGGGGATCCAGGGCATCGGCGTGGCCGAGCGCGCCTGCCAGCACGCCGTGGCCTACGCCCTGGACCGCACCCAGGGCCGCAGCCCGCGCTCCGGTCGCAGCGACTGCACCATCAGCGACCACCTCGACGTGCGCCGTATGCTGCTCTCCATGCGCGCCCGCACCGATGCGCTGCGCGCCCTGGCTCTCTACTGCGCCGCCCAGCTCGACCTGGCCCGCCACGCCGCGGATGACGCCGAGCGCGCCGCCGCCCAGGCCCGGGTCGACGTGCTGATCCCGGTGGTCAAGAGCTTCTCCACCGACCAGGCCGTGGAGATCGCCTCCCTGGGCGTGCAGGTCCACGGCGGCATGGGCTTCATCGAGGAGACCGGCGCCGCCCAGCTGCTGCGCGACGCCCGTATCGCCCCCATCTACGAGGGCACCAACGGTATCCAGGCCCTGGACCTCGCCGGGCGCAAGCTGCAGCGCGACGGCGGTGCGGCCCTCGGGGGCCTTCTCGACCAGGTGGAGGCCACCGCCGCGGCCCTCGAGGCGAGCGGTGAGCACGCTGCCCTGGGCGAGAGCCTGGCCGGTGGCGCCGCCGACCTGCGCGCCGCCATGGCCGCGGTGCTGGAGGCCGGGGCCGACCCAGAGAGCGGTGCCGATGCCGTCCAGGCCTACGCCACCCCCTTCCTGAACCTCGCCGGCCACGTGCTGTGCGCCTGGCAGATGGGGCAGGCGGCCCTCAAGGCCAGTGCGGCCATCGCCGAGGGCCGCGATGACCCCTTCTATCAGACCAAGCGGCAGAGCGCCGACTACGCCATTCGCCAGTGGCTGCCGGTGGGCCGCGCCCAGCGCGCGGTCATCGAGGCCGGCATGGCGAGCCTCGCCGCCTTCGACGCCGCCGCCCAGTAGCCCGCTACCTTGTCGCCGCCGGCCCCGCGCCGGCGGCGGCCGTTCATGACAGCGTTGATCACGACGCCTTCAACAGCGCACAAGACATGCTACGGAGCCACCCATGAGTCAGAGCATCTTCGAACAGGGTCTGCCGCAGACGCCGGCCAACCACGTGGCGCTCTCGCCGCTGACCTTCATCGAGCGCACCGCCTCGGTCTATCCGGACTATCCGGCGGTGGTCTACGGCGAACTGCGCCGGGACTGGGGCACCACCTGGGAGCGCTGTCGGCGGCTCGCCTCGGCCATCGAGAAACGCGGCATCAAGCCCGGCGAGACGGTGGCCGCCATGCTGCCCAACGTGCCGGCCATGTTCGAGGCTCACTTCGGCGTGCCCCTGGCGGGCTGCGTGCTCAACACCCTGAACATCCGCCTGGATGCCGAGGCCATCGCCTACATGCTGGCCCACGGCGAGGCGAAGGCGATCCTGGTCGACCCCGAGTTTGCCGATGTCATCGAGGAGGCGGTGGCGACGCTCGACGACAAGCCGCTGATCATCGACGTGGCGGACCCCGAGTTCATGCCCCAGGGGCGGGCCATCGGCGCCCTGGAGTACGAGGCGCTGCTCGCCGAGGGCGACCCGGCCTACCCCTACCGGCTGCCCGAGGACGAGTGGCAGGCGATCTCGCTCAACTACACCTCCGGCACCACCGGCAAGCCCAAGGGGGTGGTCTACCACCATCGCGGCGCCTATCTGAACGCCACCAGCAATATCCTGGTCTGGGCGATGCCCCACCACCCGGTCTATCTCTGGACCCTGCCGATGTTCCACTGCAACGGCTGGTGCTTCCCCTGGACCATCGCCGCTGCCGCCGGGACCAGCGTCTGCCTGCGCAAGGTGGAGCCCAAGCGCATCATGGACCTGATCGCCGACGAGGGGGTGACCCACTTCAGCGGGGCGCCCATCGTGCTCAACGGCCTGGTCAACCTGCCCGATGACCAGAAGCGCGACTTCAGTCACGAGGTCAAGGTCACCACCGCCGGCGCCGCGCCGCCCGCCTCGGTGATCGCCGGCGTGGAGCGCATGGGTATCGACGTGACCCACGTCTATGGCCTCACCGAGGTCTATGGCCCGGTCACCTCCTGCGCCTGGCGCGAGGCGTGGAACGAGCTGCCCGCCGAGGAGCGGGCCAGGCTCAAGTCTCGTCAGGGGGTGCGCTACCACATGCTGGAGGCGCTCTGCGTGGCCGACCCCAACACCCTGGAGCCGGTGCCCAAGGATGGTGCCACCCTCGGGGAGATCCTGATGCGCGGCAACAACGTGATGAAGGGCTACCTGAAGAACGCGGCGGCCACCGAGCAGGCCCTGGAGGGGGGCTGGTACCATACCGGCGATCTGGCCGTGTGGCATCCGGACGGCTACATCGAGATCAAGGACCGCTCCAAGGACATCATCATCTCCGGCGGCGAGAACATCTCCACCATCGAGGTGGAGGATGCCATCTACGCGCACCCGGCGGTGGAGGAGGCCGCGGTGGTGGCCAAGCCCGACGAGAAGTGGGGCGAGACCCCCTGCGCCTTCGTCAAGCTCAAGGTGGGCTACGGTGAGGTGACCGAGCAGGACATCATTGATCACTGCCGCGCGCGCCTGGCCCACTTCAAGGCGCCGAAGACGGTGATCTTCACCGAGCTGCCCAAGACCTCCACCGGCAAGATCCAGAAGTTCGTGCTGCGCGACGAAGCCCGCAAGCAGTGATCGCCCCGGCCTGACAACAACCAAGGAGAGAGTGCAATGAGTGAGCAAGCGATCGGCGTGGTAGGCGCCGGCACCATGGGCCAGGGCATCGCCCAGGTGCTGGTCCAGAGCGGCTTTGCCGTGCAGCTCTACGACGTGGCCGACGAGCAGCTGGAACGCGCCCGAGGCGGTATCGACAAGGGCCTGGGCAAGCTGGTGGCCAGGGAGAAGCTCTCCGAGGCCGACAAGGACGCCGCCATGGTGCGCCTGGCCACCTCCACCGCCCTGGACGCCCTGCGCGACTGCGAGGTGATCATCGAGGCGGCCCCCGAGCAGCCGGCCCTCAAGGAGAAGCTGTTCCGTGACCTGAGCCGCCTGACCCACGAGGCGATACTGGCCTCCAACACCTCCTCGCTGTCGCTGACCCGGCTCGCCGCGGTGTGCGAGCGCCCGGAGCGGGTGGTGGGCATGCACTTCTTCAACCCGGTGCCGGTGCTCAAGCTGGTCGAGGTGATCCGCGCCGAGCAGACCAGTGACGCCACCGTGGCGCGCATCGAGGCGCTGACGGCTTCGCTGGGCAAGACCGCCGTGGCCATCGCCGACTCCCCGGGCTTTGCGGTCAACCGCCTGCTGGTGCCGATGATCAACGAGGCGGCCTTCCTGCTCCAGGAGGGGGTGGCCAGCGCCGAGGACATCGACGAGTCCATGAAGCTTGGCGCCGCCCATCCCATGGGCCCGCTGGCCCTGGCCGACCTGATCGGCCTGGACGTCTGCCTCTCCATCATGGAGGTGCTGCAGGAGGGCTTCGGCGACCCGAAGTATCGCCCTTGCCCGCTGCTCAGGCGCATGGTGGCCGCCGGCTACCTGGGCCGCAAGAGCGGCCGCGGTTTCCACGTCTACGGCTGAGCCCGACAAAAGAGGGGATTGCCGCCCAACCAAGCGTTCGCTAGGGTTGGGCGGTAGCGTCTCGATTTCCATGATCGAACAACAACCCGAGGAGCCCCATCCATGAGCGAGTCCCTGATCGACGTCGTCGACAACGCCGGCATCGTGCGCCTGACCATCAACCGCCCCAAGGCGCTCAACGCCCTGAACAGCGACGTGCTTAGCGAGCTCGAGCGCGTGCTGGCCGAGCTGGAGGCCCGCGACGACCTGCGCGCGGTGCTGGTCACCGGCGCCGGCGAGAAGTCCTTCGTGGCCGGTGCCGACATCGCCGAGATGCGCACCAAGACCCCGGAAGAGGCCCGCGCCTTCGCCCGCCAGGCACTCGCCACCCTCAAGCGGCTGGAGACCCTGCCGGTGCCCACCGTGGCGCTGGTCAACGGCTTCTGCCTGGGCGGCGGCTGCGAGCTGGCCCTGGCCTGCGACTGGGCGGTGGCCAGCGACAACGCCATCTTCGGCCAGCCCGAGGTGCTGCTGGGCGTGATTCCCGGCTTCGGCGGCACCCAGCGCCTGCCGCGCCGCGTCGGCCCGGCCATGGCCATCGACCTGTGCACCACCGGCCGCAAGATCGATGCCAATGAGGCCCTGCGTATCGGCCTGGTCAACCGTGTGATGCCACAGAGCGAGCTCGAGGCCTACGCCGAGGAGCTCACCAAGCAGCTGGGCGGCAACGGCCCCGAGTCGGTGCGCGCCGCCAAGCAGGCGATCCACGACGGCATGGACCAGGACCTGGACAGCGCCCTGGCGCTGGAGACCGCGCTGTTCGCCTTCTGCTTCGCCGGCGACGAGCAGACCGAGGGCATGAGCGCCTTCGTCGAGAAGCGCAAGCCGAACTTCTGATTCGGCCCGTGTGACGTCGAACCGCAGCGCGGCCGTGGCACGAGTGCCACGGCCGCGCTGTTGTTTCGCGATGGAGCGGGAGCCGCCCCGGTGATCAGGCCAGGTGATCAGGCCAGGTGGTGTACCTCCTGCAGGCCGTAGACCGGGGTCGGGATGCCCTCCATGCGGGCCTTGAGCTGCAGTGACAGGTACTGGGAGTAGTGGCGTGACTGGTGCAGGTTGCCACCGTGGAACCACAGCGCCTCCTGCTGGGTGGGCTTCCACATGTTGCGCAGCTCGCCTTCCCAGGGCCCCGGGTCCTTGGGGGTATCGGAGCCCAGGCCCCAGCACTTGCCGACCTTGTCGGCCACCTCCTGAGAGATGATGCGGGCCGCCCAGCCGTTCATGGAGCCGTAGCCGGTGGCATAGACGATCAGGTCTGCGGGAAGCTCGGAGCCGTCGGTGAGCGTCACCGAGCGCGGGTTGATCCGTTCGATGCCGACGCCGCTGCGCAGCTTGATCTCGCCGCTGGCGACCAGGTCGCAGGCCCCTACGTCGATGTAGTAGCCGGAACCCCGCCGCAGGTACTTCAGGAACAGCCCGGAGTCGTCGGTGCCGAAGTCCAGCAGGAAGCCGGCATCCTCCAGCCGCCGGTAGAACTCGGCGTCCCGTTCACGGATCGCGTCGAAGGCCGGCCTCTGGAAGTCGGGCAGCACCCTGTAGGGGATCGAGGCGAAGATCAGGTCGGCCTTGTCGTGGGTGATGCCGTTGTTGACGGCCTCCTCTGAATAGAGCGGGCCGAGTACCACGTCCATCAGCGAGTCGGACCTGACGATATGGGTCGAAGAGCGCTGCAGCATGGTGACGTCGGCCTCGTTCTCCCACAGCGCCGCGCAGATGTCATGGGCGGAGTTGTTGGAGCCCACCACGACCACCTTCTTGCCGCGATAGGCGTCTGGCCCGGGGTGCTGGCTGGAGTGCTGCTGCTCGCCCTCGAAGGTCTCGGCGCCCGGGAAGTGCGGGATGCTGGGCATCCCGGACATCCCGGTGGCCAGCACCAGCTGCTGTGGCCGCAGCGTCACCCGCTCGCCGTCGCGGTTGACTTCGATCACCCACTCGCCGGCGGCCTCGTCGAAGCGGGCGCTCTCGCACTCCGTGGCACCCCAGTAGTTGAGCTCCATCACCCGGGTATACATCTCCAGCCAGTCGCCGAGCTTGTCCTTGGGGGCGAAGACCGGCCAGTTCTCGGGGAAGGGGATATAGGGCAGGTGGTCGTACCACACCGGGTCGTGCAGGCACAGCGACTTGTAGCGGTTGCGCCAGGAGTCGCCGGGGCGCGGGTTCTTCTCCACCACGATGGTGGGCACGTCCAGCTGGCGCAGGCGCGCGGCGAGGGCGATGCCGCCCTGGCCGCCGCCGATGATCACGCAGTAGGGCTGGCGCGTGTAGCCGAGCTCCTGCTGCTCGCGTTCCCGGGCCTCGAGCCAGGTCTCGCGGGACTTGCTGGCGCCGTGCTGGGCCCCCTTGGGGCGCCTGTCACGGCGCGGCTCGGGGTGGTCCTTGAGCTCCTGCATGGTGGTCAGCAGCGTCCAGCACTTGCCTTCCTTCAGGCGCACCAGTCCCTTGCCGTTTGCCACGCCGGTCTCGAAGGTGATCCAAGCCTCGGTCACGCCGTTGGCCTCGCTGGCCTCGCCGTCGATCTGCCAGCGGGTGGGGCGGGTCTCGGCCAGGGTGGCATCGAGCATGGACTGGATCTGGTCCTTGCCCTCCAGCGTCTTGAGGTTCCAGGTGAAGGCGACCAGGTCTCGCCAGTAGCACTCCTCGCCGAACAGGGAGAGCACCCGCTGGATATCGCGCTGCTCGAGGGCGGTCTCGAAGTCGCCCAGCCACTGCTGGACGTCCTGGGTTGGCGTGCGTGTCGTCATCGGGAATCTCCGGTTGTTGTTGGTAGGTGACACGCCCCTCCCAAAGCAGGAGGCGTGCCAGAAGCCACTGCTGACGCGTTTCGTCAGGCTATCTTTCTGAAAACATGGAGAATTGACCCCCGGGAGACAGGTGGGTGCGCCCCTCGTCACAGGCACCAGAGCGAGCACAACGTGACAGCTGTCACCTGTACGGGCTGTCGCCGGCGTTACACCTGTAACGTCTCGACCAAGGGTGAAGGGCGAGCCGATTGACTCCCGCGCGATGCGGCATAGGCTGATAGCTGGCCTGCCAGACAAGCGCAGCCACACAACAACAACTCATGGCCCCGCCGCTACTCCCCTGGGCGGAGCGGGGTCATCTCGGGAGGCGCCATGACGCTTCGTACCGAACAGCGCCAGCATATCGAGACACTGGTCCGCCTCGGCGAGGGCGGGGATATTCCCCTGGCCGACTGCCGCGAGGTGATCCGCCGTTCCTGGCAGCGCTGCATGGGCGAGTATCGTCTCGACCCCTGTCAGCCACGCCAGGTGCGTGTCCTGACCCGACAGGCGCTGCTGGCGCATCGCGAGCCGGTGGATGAGCTTCTCCACGTGGCCCGTGCCGGGGTGGATCAGCTCTATTCACAGGTGGCCAGGCTGGGCTATGTGCTGCTGCTGACCGACCAGCGCGGCATCACCGTGGACTTTCGCGGCCAGCGCGAGCACGACCGCGCCCTGCGCAAGGCCGGCCTCTACCTCGGCGCCGACTGGGACGAGCGCTATGCGGGAACCTGTGCGGTGGGCACCTGCATCCACGATACCCGGGCGATCACCTGCCACCACAACGATCACTTCGATGCCACCCATATCGGCCTGACCTGCACGGCGGCACCGATCACCGATCCCCAGGGGGAGGTGATTGCGGTGCTGGACATCTCCGCCCTGCAGTCGCCGCGCTCTCAGGAGAGCCAGAACTTCGGCCTCTCGCTGGTCAACCTCTACGCCCGGATGATCGAGGATGCCTACTTCCTGCATCGCTACCGCGACAGCCTGATCCTGCGCTACGACACCGCCCGGGAGTTCGTCCACCTCAACGGGCGCGGCCTGATCGCCATCGAGGAGGACGGCAGCATCATCGCCGCCAACGGCAACGGGCGCGCCCTGATCGAGGCGCACCTGGCGCGCTGGCCTGCCTGGTCACCACAGCAGGTGCCCACGGCCCCCCAGCTCTTCGACGGCGACCTGGGCGATCTGCTGGGGATCCTCTCCTCGGGCGAGGATCAGATCCGGGCGTTCCGGGTGCGGGCCAGTGACACGACCTGCTTCATCACCCTGATCGAGCCCAGGAACCGACGCCTGCCGGCACCCACGGCGCACGCCTGTGCGGAGGCGGTGCCGGCCCTGGACGGGCTGGCTGCCGATGACCCCGCCATGCACCGCGTCCTCAAGCTGGCGCGCCGCCTGCGCAACGAGGAGGTGAGCGTGCTGGTGACCGGCGAGACCGGCACCGGGAAGGAGGTGCTGGCCCGCGCCCTTCACGACAGCGGCAGGCGTGCCGCGAAGCCCTTCGTGGCGGTGAACTGCGCGGCCATTCCCGAGGCGCTGGTGGAGAGCGAGCTCTTCGGCTACCTCCCAGGCGCCTTCACCGGCGGGCGCCCCAAGGGCATGCGCGGGCTGATCCAGCAGGCCGACGGCGGCACCCTCTTCCTCGATGAGATCGGCGATATGCCACTGCCTTTGCAGAGCCGCCTGCTTCGGGTGCTGGCAGAGCGCGAGGTGATGCCGCTGGGTGCCGACACGCCGGTCAAGGTCGACATCCGGGTGATCACCGCGACCCACCGAGACATGGCGGCGCTGATCGCCGAGGGGCGTTTCCGCGAGGATCTCTACTACCGCCTGAACGGCGCCCAGCTGCGGCTCCCGGCGCTGCGCGAGCGGGCCGACAAGCACTTCGTGATCCGCAGCGTCTACGAGGGCCTGCTGGCGGAGCGGGGCGAGGCGAGGCCGTTGCGTGCGGACGCCATGAGCGCGCTGCTGGGCCATGCCTGGCCGGGCAACATTCGCCAGCTCAGGAATGCCCTGAGCTTCGCCCTGGCGACGGCGGAAGGGGAGGAGATCACCGTGCACGACCTGCCGGAGGAGTGCCAGGGGGCCACCCTCGCGGCGCGATCGTTCAAGGCCGTGACGTTCGACGGCGCCGTGGCCGATGATGGCCGTGCCCTGCAGGACCTGCTCGACGAGGCGCGCTGGAACGTCAGCCTGGTGGCGCGGCGACTCGGCGTCTCGCGGCCCACGGTCTACCGCCGGATGCGGCGCCACGGGCTGGTGGCCCCCAACCACCTGGCAGGCGGCTGAGCGCTTGCCGGCGACCCGTCTGCGGCACCGAGTCAGTCTTTCGCCAGGTCGCGGCGCCTCAGGCGCAGCAGGCCGGTGGCCACGGCGGTGCCGGCCAGGGTGATCGCCATACCGGCCAGGACCTGCAGGCTCAGCCGCTCGTCCAGCAGCAGGTAGCCCCACAGCAGGGCGCTGACCGGCACCAGGAAGGTCACCGTGGAGGTGGCGGTGGCGCCGGCGCTGGCGATCAATCCGAAGTAGAGCAGGAAGGCCAGGGTGGTGCTGAGCACCGCGAGCGCCAGGCCGTTGGCCCAGGCCAGGCCGCTGATCGGCTCGGCGGGCCACAGCAGCAGCCCCGGTACCAGCAGCACCAGCGCCGACATGGCCGAGCTGCCCGCCGCCAGCACCCGCACCGGCAGGTGGGCGAGGTGCATCCGGGCGTAGTTGCTGGCCACCCCGTAGCAGAAGGTGGCCCCCAGCACGGCGAGGATGAACCAGCCGTCGCCGCCCAGGGCGAAGTCCAGCCGGTCCACCGAGAGCACGTAGACGCCGAAGAACGCCAGGGCCAGGCCCAGGTACTGCTCCCGCCTCACCGGCGTGGCGAAGAACAGCGCCCCGAGCAGCGCCGTGAAGATCGGCGTGGTGGCATTGATCAGCGAGGTGAAGCCGGCCTCCAGCCGGGTGGTGGCCAGCGCCAGCAGCGAGAAGGGCAGCACGTGGTTGATCACGCCCAGCACGAAGAGCCCGCCCTTGTTGGCCCACACCAGCCTCAGGTAGTGCAGGCTGAGCAGCAGCGGCACCAGCAGCAGGGCGCCGATGCCCATGCGCACCAGGATCAGCGGCACGGGCCCGAACTCGGGCACCGCCACGCGCATGAAGATGAATGACAGGCCCCACAGCGAGGAGAGCAGCAGCAGGCGCAGGGTATCGGCGGGAGACATTCCGGTTCCTTGGAGGAGGGCATCGTTCGCAGGGAAACGATCAGGTTACGGCGGCCCGGGGACAATGGGAAGAGTTCGATGGGAAGAGTTTGATGGGAAGAGTGCGATGGGAAGGAGGCAATGGAAAGGGGCGTGGAGCGAGCCCTCATTCGCGGCATTGCAACATGAAGTTGACGCCCATCAAGGGCAGCGGTGGCAAACGCCTGCTATAGCTGTAGGGCACACTTCCGTCACCGCCAGGAGTCCGCCATGCCCGCCATGATGAAAGCCGCCGTCTTCGTCGAACCCGGCCGTATCGAGATCGACGACCGCCCGATCCCCGACATCGGCCCCGACGATGCCCTGATCCGGGTCACCACCACCACCATCTGCGGCACCGACGTGCATATCCTCAAGGGGGAGTACCCGGTGGAAAAGGGGCTCATCGTGGGCCACGAGCCGGTGGGGGTGGTCGAGAAGCTCGGCGCCAACGTCCAGGGCTACCGGGAGGGCCAGCGGGTGATCGCCGGGGCCATCTGCCCGAGCTTCACCTCCTACGCCTGCCAGGACGGCTGCAGCGCCCAGGATGGTGGCCACCACGCCCACGGCTACAAGCCCATGGGCGGCTGGCGCTTCGGCAACACCATCGACGGCGCCCAGGCCGAGTACCTGCGGGTGCCCGACGCCCAGGCCAACCTCTCGCCGGTGCCCGACGGCCTCACCGATGACCAGGTGCTGATGTGCCCGGACATCATGTCCACCGGCTTCGCCGGCGCCGAGTCCGCCAATATCAAGATCGGCGACAGCGTGGCGGTGTTCGCCCAGGGCCCCATCGGCCTGTGCGCCACCGCCGGTGCCCGGCTGCGCGGCGCGGGGCTGATCATCGCCGTGGACGGCATCGACGAGCGCCTTGAGATGGCCAGGAAGATGGGCGCCGACGTGACCCTCAACTTCCGGAAAGTAGACGTGGTCGCCGAGATTCTCAAGCTCACCGGCGGCCGCGGCGTGGATGCCTCCATCGAGGCGCTGGGGCTGCAGCAGACCTTCGAGCAGGCGCTGCGGGTGATCAAGCCTGGCGGCACCCTGTCGAGCCTGGGGGTCTACTCCGAGAGCCTGACCATTCCGCTGGACGCCTTCTCGGCGGGCCTCGGTGACCACCGCATCGTCACCTCGCTCTGCCCCGGCGGCAAGGAGCGCATGCGCCGGCTGATGCAGATCATCGACAGCGGCCGGCTGGACCTCGGCCCGATGGTCACCCACCGCTACCCGCTGGAGAAGATCGTCGACGCCTATGACCTCTTCTCCCACCAGCGCGACGGGGTGCTCAAGATCGCCCTGGAGGTGTCGTGAGTCCTTGTCCTGGCTCGAGTTCTGGTACAATCGCGCGATGATTGAGGTGGACGGAGACACGATGGATACGGAACTCAGCGAGTTCGAGCGGCAGATGCGCCGCGAGATCAATGCCTTCATGGACAACGCGCAGGAAACCCGGCGCAAGGCAGCGACCACGCCTCCCGAGTGGCCCAGGGAGGAGAAGGACACCGCCAGGGCGCCACGCAGCAAGGCGGCCGGTTCGCCCAGGACCGGCCACCGCGTCAAGCTGGCGGTGCGGACCAAGCCGCTGGAGATGGACACCGTCTTCGAGCACGTCTCCTCCAGCATCTCCAAGATCGAGGCGCAGCTCGAGGCCGAGAAGGCCGCCCGCAAGGCCGGCTACCCGATCATCGGCCATGTGATCGAGACCCAGCGACTGTAGCGCCTCCCGCCCGGGCCAGGTGTCAGGCCGCCCCCAGCCGAGGAGCCTCCCGTGAGGATCACCCAGCTCGCCATCTATCCGGTCAAGTCGCTGGGCGGCATCGCCCTCGATGACGCGCGCCTGACCGCCGAGGGCCTGGCCTGGGATCGCCGCTGGATGGTGGTCGACGATGTCGGCCGCTTCGTCACCCAGCGTCAGCTGCCGGCCATGGCGTGCATTCGCGTCTCCCTGGATCACGACGCCCTGGTGCTTGCCCACCCCGGGGTCGAGCCGCTGCGCGTGGCGCTTGCCGCCCGGCAGCAGGAGCGGCTTTCGGTTTACGTCTGGGAGGATCGCTGTGACGCCCTGGACGAAGGGGGTGAGGCCCGCGACTGGCTGGGGGTGGTGCTGGGGGAGCTGCGCGGCAGCCGCCTGCGCCTGGTGCGATTCGCCCCCGACCACCGTCGCCGGGTGGAGCCGCACTACCTGGCCCCGGGCGAGCAGGCCCACACCGGCTTCGCCGACGGCTACCCGCTGCTGGTGACCTCCACGGAATCGCTCGCCGAGCTCAACCGTCGGCTCGCCGCCAAGGGGGTGGCGCCCGTGCCCATGAGCCGCTTTCGCCCCAATATCGTGATCGAGGGTGTCGAGCCCTTCGCCGAGGATGGCTGGCAAGCGCTCGGCCCCACCGACGGCCGCTGGCGGCTGGGGCTGCGCAAGCCCTGCCAGCGCTGCAAGATCACCACCGTGGATCAGCAGAGCGGCGAGATACCGGTGCCCGGCGAGCCGCTGCGTACCCTGGTGGAGATGAACCCACGCCTCGCCCCCGGCGGCTACTTCGGCCAGAACGCCATCCTGCTGGCGGGAGAGGGCGAGACGCTCAGCGTGGGCGATGTGGTGGCGGCGAGCCCCGCCTGACCGGCCCCTGCATTCCTGGAACGATTTTTCATTAAAATCGCCCTGGGCTATGATGGCGGGTCCGATTCGTCCATCCCCCACCAGGAGCCTGCCATGAGCTTTCATGTCTATCTGTCCGGCGAGATCCACACCAACTGGCGCGAGGAGATCCAGCGCGGCGCCGAGGCCGCCGGGCTGGATGTGGTCTTCACCGCCCCGGTGACCGACCACGCCGCCAGCGATGCCGCCGGCGACCACCTGGGCGAGACGCCCAGCCAGTTCTGGCGCGACCACCAGTCCTCCAAGGTCAACGCCATCCGCACCCGCACCCTGATCGAGCAGAGCGACCTCGTGGTGGTGCGCTTCGGCGACCAGTACAAGCAGTGGAACGCGGCCTTCGATGCCGGCTACTGCGCGGCTCTGGGCAAGCCCTACGTGACGCTCCACGCCGCGGAGATCGTCCACCCCCTCAAGGAGGTCGACGCCGAGGCCCAGGCCTGGTGCACCACCACCGACCAGGTGGTGGAGATCCTGCGCTACGTGCTCAAGGCCTGATCGCAGGCGCTCCTCCGCGAAGCGCACGAAGACAACGCCGCCCCGGGCCAAGGCCCGGGGCGGCGTCATGTCGCGGGTGTGTCCCCGGGTCAGAGGGTCATGAAGGGCGAGGCCTCGCCGTCGCGGAACTGGTAGACGTCCCAGTCACCCTGCCTGGGGCCGGGCATGCCGGGGGTGCCGATGGGCATGCCGGCCAGGCCGATGCCGCGGGTGTCCGGGCGTTCCTCGAAGAGTTTCTCCACCGCCTCGAAGGGCACGTGACCCTCGATGGCGTAACCCCCCATCTGAATGGTGTGGCAGGACCCGAGGCCATAGGGCAAGCCGACGCGCTGCTTGATCTTGCCCACCTCGATATCGTCGACGATCTTCACCTCGACCCCGCGGGCCTCGAGCTGGCGGGCGTACTCGTCGCAGCAGCCGCATTCCGGGTTCTTGAACATGGTCGCCTTGTCGGGCAGGGCGGCGTGGGCGGTGCCGGCGCCCAGCAGCAGGGCGGCGGAGAGCAGCAGAGTGGAGCCGAAGCGATTCATGGGCGGGCCTCCGGAAGGTCGCGGGACGTGGGGCGGGAGGTGAACAGGTACTTGGCGAGGGCGGCGATGCCGAGGCCGAGCAGCAGCATCATGGCGAGGGGCATGACCCAGCCCAGGGGGCCCATCAGAGCGGCACATTGCGTCATCATGGTCCTGTCTCCTCTCAGTGGTTTACCCAGGTCACGCCGTTGGGACCCTGGCCGGTGTCATAGCGGCTGATCACGGTCCCGGCCTCCAGGTCGATGACCGACAGGCTGTCGTCATAGAGGCTGGTCACGAAGGCGAAGCGCCCGGAATCATCGACGCTAACACCGTGGGCACCGGCACCGACCTCATGGGTGGCCACCACCGCCAGGCTGTCGAGAGCGATGACCGAGACCCGGTTATCGGGCTCGTCCTCAGTGCCCTCATTGGCCACCAGCATGTAGCGTCCATCCGGGGTGGCGTGTACCTGGATCGGCAGCCGGCCCACCTCGATGCGCTCGACGACCTCGCGGCGGTTGGTGTCGATGACGGCCACGCGGTTCTCGTCCCGTAATGAGACGAAGACCCGGGTGCCATCCGGGGTGAAGCCCACTTGCACGGGAGCCTGGCCGACCGGCAGGCGAGCGACCTCTTCCCGCGCTTCGACATCGATGATTGATACGCTGCCATCCAGGACGTTGGCCACATAGAGCTCCTGGCCATCGGGACTCAGACGCAGTCCGTGGGGATACTCACCGGTGGCGATGGTCGCCACGCTCTCCTTTGCCTCCAGGTCCACGACCGAGACGCTGTTGTCCCCCGCATTGGTGACGAAGGCGAATCGGCCTTCCCGGTCACTGACCACATGGGCCGGGTGGCTGCCCACGTCGATGCTGGCCAGGGGAGCGCCGCTCGGGTCATGGGAGGGGTAGAGCTTGAGCTTGCCGGGGGCATCACCGTGGGCATGGCCGCCGTCATGGCCATGGCCGTGGTCGTCGGCTGCCGGCTCCCCCACGGCCATCAGGTAGCGGCCGGAATCGCTGATCTGAACGTTGTGGGGCGCGATGGCCATGGCGTGGGTGCTGGTCCCGCCGCTCGATAGGTTGATGTGGGTGAGAGAGGCACCACGCTCGTTGGCGGTAACCACCGTGCCCGCCGGTACCGCGTCGGCGAGTGTCGGCATAGTGGAGAGGGCTAGCCCGGCGGCCATGAGCCAGCCGAGGAGCCGGTGGTTGCCGGTGAGCGTCAATGAGGAAGGCAGGAATGCCTGGCGCGCCGTTGCGGCCGATGAAAAACGGATAGACATGATGTACTCCTGAGGAACGTAACCATAATGCGAGCGGTGTCGCAGCGAACGGTGTCGCGGTCCGACGGCCGGGCCGTCTTCGTTCGATCAGGCTCTGGGAGGGCGCCGCGGGGGCAGGGGGCGGTGGGTGATCACGGCCAGCGCCGGGGCGAGGGCCGGGAAGTGAGGGGCAGCCGTGGCCAGGTCGATGGAGGGCGGCAGCGCGGCGCAGCTGGCGCAGCGGTGCTCGTCCGGGGTATCAGCGTCGAGCAGCTGTACCTGCGCGACGAGGCCGCAATCGGCCTGGTGGCTCTCCATGGCGCCATGGCTCGACAGCGCGGTCACCGCCAGCAGCAGCGCGAGGAGCAGTGCCAGCAGGCGGCCTCCTGTGCGCTGTGTTGCTGATGTCCGAATGAGCCGGTGCATGAGGAACTCCCTTGAGTCAGGCCTTCAGCTTGCCTCTTGGTGGCTCGAGCTGCATTGATCCAAGGCAACTTCCCGGGCGAATCGCGAAGCGGGAACGAGGACGCGGGTCATTCATCGTTTCGGTGGCTGTGGCGGTGCATGAACAGGTGCAGGCCGAGACAGAGCCCCATCGGCAGCAGCAGCCAGGTGCCGGTGCCGAAGGGGTTGCCGCGCCACAGCACGATCAGCATGGCCACCCCCATCAGCACCAGGCAGGCGGTCATCATTGCGTGGTGCAGGCGGTTCATGTCTTCTCTCCTTGCGGGTTGGCGCGGGTGAAGCCCCGCTTGAGCAGCAGCGAGTTGCCGATCACCGAGAGCGAGCTGGCGGTCATGGCGATCACGCCGATCATCGGGTGCAGCAGGCCCACGGCGGCGATGGGAATGGCGGCCACGTTGTAGGCACTGGCCCAGATCAGGTTTTGAACGATCTTGCCGAAGGTGGCGCGCGAGAGGTGCATGGCCTCCACCACCCCGGTCAGCTCGCCGCGCACCAGGGTCACGTCGGCGGCCTCGATGGCCACGTCCGCCCCGGCGCCGATGGCGATGCCCACGTTGGCCTGCTTCAGCGCCGCGGCGTCGTTGATGCCGTCCCCCACCATGGCCACGTGGTTGCCGTGCTTCGCCTGCAGGGCGCGAATGGCGTCGACCTTGCCCTCCGGCAGCACCCCGGCCTGGACCTCATCGATGCCGACCTCCTCGGCCACGGCCCGGGCGGCACGCTCGTTGTCGCCGGTGATCATCACCACGTGCAGGCCCAGCGCATGCATGCCGCGGATGGCCTCGACCGACTCCTCCTTGAGGGTATCGGCCACGGCCACCAGGCCCAGGGCCTGGCCGTCGGCGGCCACGATCACCACGGTGCGCCCCTTCGCTTCGAGCTTGCCCATGGCGTCATCCAGGGCCTCGAGGCCGGCCACGCCTTCCTCCTCGAGCAGCCGGCGATTGCCGATCAGCACGCTCGCGTCGCCCACCCGGCCCGCGACGCCGCGGGCACCGGTGGAGCGGAACTCGCTGACCTCGCCGGGCTCGACGCCGCGGGTCCGGGCGCCCTCGACAATGGCCCGGGCGATGGGGTGCTCCGAGGCGTTCTCCACGCTCGCCGCCAGGGTCAGCAGGCGCGACTCCTCGACGCCCTCGGCGGCCACCACCTCGGTCAGCGTCGGTTCGCCGCGGGTGATGGTGCCGGTCTTGTCCAGCACCATCACCTTGACGTCCTTGAAGGTCTGGATCGCCTCGCCGGAGCGGATCAGGATGCCGCGCTCGGCACCGATGCCGGAGCCCACCATCAGCGCCGTGGGCGTTGCCAGGCCCAGCGCGCAGGGGCAGGCGATGACCAGCACCGCCACGGCGGCCAGGATCGCCAGCACCGGGGTGGCGGCCTCGGGGTTGACCCAGGGCAGGAAGGTCGCGCCCCAGTCGAGGATCGGGCGCAGGGCGTCCGGAATGAGCAGCCACACCACCAGGCTGGCCAGGGCGATCAGGATCACCGCCGGCACGAAGCGGCCGGTCATGCGGTCGGCGAACTCCTGGATCGGCACCCGGGAGCCCTGGGCCTGGTCGATCAGGCGCACCACCTGGGCGAGGAAGGTGTCGCCGCCGACCCGGGTCGCCTTGACCCGCAGGCGCCCCTCCTTGTTGATGGTGGCGCCGATCACGCTGTCGCCGGGGCTCTTGTAGACCGGGATCGATTCGCCGGTGGCGATGGACTCGTCGAGGTGGCTCTCGCCCTCGACCACCTCGCCGTCGGTGGGGACCTTGTCGCCGGGGCGCACGATCATGATGTCGCCGGGCGCCAGCTCCTTGACCGGCACCTCGACCTCCTCACCGTTGCGCTCCACCCGGGCCGTCTTGGCGCCCAGGGTCAGCAGGCGGCGAATGGCCTGGGAGGCGCGCCCCTTGGCCAGGGCCTCCAGGTAACGCCCCAGCAGGTGGAAGGTCATGATGGTGGCGCCCATCTCGATGAACGAGGTCATGGGGGTAATGAAGCCGACCAGGCCGATCAGGTAGGGCGGCAGGCTGCCCATGGAGATCAGCACGTCCATGTTGAAGGTGCCGTTCTTCAGCGAGCGCCAGCTCGAGCGGTGCGTGGCGGCGCCGCCGTAGAGAAAGATCACCGGGAAGGCCAGCAGGGCGACGATGGCCAGGTAGCCCGGGATCGGCTGCCAGAACATGTGCGGCATCATCAACAGCATGATCAGGGTGGCGGGTATGCCGGCGATGATCAGGCGCTTGCGCGCCTGGGCGAGGTAGGCCTCCTCGATCTCGGCGTCGCTGTCGGCATCCTCCGCCTCGTCGGCCTGCACGGCGGCCACCTCATAGCCGGCCCCTTCCACGGCGCGCTTGAGCGCATCGCCATCGGGGCCATCGGCGGCAATACTCACAGAGACGCGATGGCTGGCGATATTGGTGTCGATTGATTCGATACCCTCGAGCCGCTCCAGGGTACTGCGGATGATGCCGGCGCAGTGGTCCGAGCCCATGCCGGGAACGGTCAGGCGGACCTGTTGCATGCCGGTACCACCACTGACGGCGGCCACGTCATAGCCGGCGCCTTCGACGGCTTCCTTCAAGGTGTCGCCGTCGGGCCCGCCTGCTTCGATGGTCACGCTGACATGGTGGTTGGCGATATTGGTCTGGATCTCGCCCACGCCATCGAGGCGTTCGAGCGTCTTGCGCACGATGCCGGCGCAGTGGTCCGAGCCCATGCCGGGCACCGTCAGGCGAATCTGCTGCTGGCCACCACCGCTGACGGCGGCCACGTCATAGCCGGCACCCTCGACGGCTCCCTTCAGGGTGTTGCCGTCGGGTCCGCCTTCCTCGACCGTCACGCTGACATGATGGTTGGCGATATTGGTCTGGATCTCGCTCACGCCATCGAGGCGCTCGAGGGTCTTGCGCACGATGCCGGCGCAGTGATCGCTGCCCATGCCGGGTACCGTCAGGGTGATCGTTCTGGACCTGGTGTCACTCATCACGTGCCTCCTGCAGCTGTCGCCTAGTGGACGGCCAGGGTTGGCCGTCCTTGATGTTGCGTACTCAGTGACTCCGCCGATCAGTGATGGGCATCGTGGTCCTCGGGATCCACGTCGGCGGGCGCCGCCTGGCGGAGCTGCTCGCGCTGCTCATCGGTCATGAGGTCGTGCATGGCGTTACGCATGCGCACCATCTCGGCCATCATCTCGCCGTGCAACTCGGCCATGCGGCCGTGGAGTTCTTGCACCTGCTCAGGGTCCGGACGTTCGCCGTGCATCTCGGCCATCAGGTCGTCGCGCAGGTTCATCAGGCGCCCCTTGCGCTCGAACTGGGCCGGGCGGTGCTCCTGCATCAGTTCGCGCATCTGGCTGCGCTGATCGGAGTCGAGCATCGACATCATGCCCATGCCCTCGCCCATCATCGGGCAGGGCATCATGCCGCCGCCCATCATGCCTCCCATCATGCCGGGGCCCATGCCGCCCTGGCCGCCGCCGCCCATCATGCCCCCCATCATGCCGGGGCCCATGCCGCCCTGGCCGCCACCGCCCATCATTCCTCCCATCATGCCGCTTCCCTGACCGGGTCGAGAGTCCGGCATGCCCTGGGCGAGGGCGATCCCAGAACCACTGGCACCGATGGCCAGCGCGAGCCCGAGGGCGAGAGTCTGCTTGCGAAGTTTCATGATCGTTCTCCTTGCTGCTGATTGGTCCCGTCGAGGGCCAATGCTCACAGTATTCCGGCTATGTGCGGCACAGAGGTCAATGCCGTGCGACTACGACTGGGTGTCAGGGAAACCAGCCAGGACTCAGGACCGGAAGCGCTGTGTCAGCAGGTAGAGGGGAACGGTGTGGGGAGAGGCGGGCCCAGGAAGGGGGTGGCCAAGTGCCGAGGTGAGGTGCACGGATGGCCCGGCGACGGAGGCGATCAGGGCCGACGGGTCGGGAGTGGCATCCGGCGACTCGCTGCGGGGCAGCACGCCCGAGGCGGGGCGCCAGGCGTGGTCATGGTGGCAGTGGGGCAAGTCGGGCGCTGTGCTGAGCCAGGCCTCCGACGCGGCCTCGCCGAAGGCGAGCTCGAGGCCCGGCACCGGTGGGTCGCCCTGATGGGCAGGCTCCGCCGTCTGGGCCCTGGCCATCAGGGCGACCAGCACCAGCGCCAGGATGAGCACGGCACCGAGCCAGAGGGGGAGTCCTCCCTGGCGGGATGCTGCGCTCTGCCCGGGCGCCTGAGGCTGCATGACGGTGTCTCGCTTGTCGGTGTCGTGTAGCCCTTACCCTAGTCCAGCAGCGCCAGCTGTCCATTGATTCACGTCAAAGAATCTCCGATGGTAAACCTGTGGGCAGGGCCCAGGTTGCGGGGGCCTCGAGGCCGTGAAATACTCGCGCCTCCATTGGCTCACAAGGCCGTTTATCCCTACATGCGTCGACTCTCCTCCCACTGGCTTCTCAGCCTGCTGATGGCCCTGGTGCTGGCCATGGCGCCGCCCGTTGCCGCGGGCGGTCACCATGGGGATGCCGCCTGCCTGGAGAGTCAGCTCATGGAGCATTCGGCCATGCAGGGGGCGGCGGCCTGGGACCTCTCGGCAACCGCCGACCCCAGCGAGCCGGATGCCTCCCTGGCCTCTCCCTGCTGCATCCCCTGTGCCCAGTGCGGTGCCAGCATGGCCCGGCTGATCATCGAGGCGGTGGCATCCCCGCATCCCCTGTCCGGGCCCGGCCTGGGCCATCCTGCGGGCCCTCCCGACCCCTTCGAGCGTCCTCCTCGTCATTGAACCTCCGCTTCCCTGATGCACCGTGGGCGACTGCCCCGCGGTGAGCGTGTTCATGTCACGAGGATCACTTGATGAAACGTCGCGAATTTCTGGGCTACTCGGCGCTGGGCGCCCTGCTGCTGTCCACGGCCGGCACCATGGGCTATGCCTTCTCTCGCCAACATCCCCACTCCGCGCCGCCCTCCGGGCTCGCTCCGACGCCGCCGGGCGGGCAGCCCCTCCAGCCCCTGCCGCGCATTGCCAACCTGAGCGAGACGGCCGGTCGCTTTCGCAGCGCGCTGACGCCGGCCCCCCATGCGGTGTCGCTCGGCGACGAGTTCGAGGCCCGGCTGTGGCTCTACAACGGCAAGGTGGCGCCGCTGATCGAGGTGCGCGAGGGGGATGAGCTGGACATCACCCTGATCAACGAGCTGGAGCAGGAGACCACCCTGCACTGGCACGGCGTGCCGGTGCCCCAGGCCCAGGATGGTGCCCCCTGGGACGCGGTGGCGCCGGGCGAGTCCCGCCAGTACCGCTATACCTTCCCCGCCGGCAGCGCGGGCCTGCACTGGTTCCATCCCCATCCCCACGAGGGCACCGCCCGTCAGGTGGCCCACGGCCTGGCGGGGGCGCTGCTGGTGCGCCCGCCCCAGGATCTGCTGCCCCTGGAGGTGGAGGAGCACCTGCTGGTGGTCAGCGACCTGCGCCTGATGGCGAACGGTGAGGTGGCGCCGCATACCGCCGAGGACTGGATGAACGGCCGCGAGGGGGAGCTGCTGCTGGTCAACGGCCAGCGCGAGCCGCGCCTGGACGTGGCGCCGGGCACCACCCTGCGCCTGCGGCTGATCAATGCCTGCGCCGGGCGCTACCTGCGTCTGCGCCTGGACCAGCACGAACTCACCCTGATCGGTACCGATGGCGGCCTGATCGAGCGGCCGCAGCCGCTGGAGGAGCTGCTGCTCACCCCGGGCGAGCGCGCCGACCTGCTGGTGCGGGTGAGCGAGCAGGCCGAGGGGCGCTTCCAGCTGGCCAGCCATCCCTACGAGCGCGGCTGGATGGGCGAGAGGCCACCCCACCTGGAACAGGTCGCGCCGCTGCTGGCGATCCATACTCTCAATTCGGGCGTACACCCCGCCGTCGCACTGCCCGAGCGGCTGGGGCGCGTCGAGCCCCTGGGCGAGCCGGCGGTGCAGCGTCGGGTGGAGCTGACCGAGGTGATGCCGGGCCATGACGACCACGGCGCGGGCCACGGTGACCCCCATGCCGGCCATGGAGCAGGTCACGGTGCAGGCCACGGTGACCCCCATGCCGCCCACGGCGGCGGCAGCGGCAGCGGCAGCCATCATGGCACCCATGGTCCTGGCGCCGGTCACGGGGCCGGCCAGGCTGGCGACGCCCGCCCGGAGGTAGATTTCCTGATCAACGGCCGCGCCTTCGCCATGGACGAGGTCCTCTTCGAGGGCAGGGCCGGCGAGGTGGAGGAGTGGGAGGTCTTCAACAACTCCCATATGGACCACCCCTTCCATGTGCATGGCACCCACTTCCAGGTGGTCGCCACCCGCGATGGCGACGGCGAGTGGCGCGAGGCGCCCTGGCTGGCCTGGAAGGACACCGTCAACCTGGCGCCCTACCAGCGGCTGAAGCTTCGCATGGTGTTCCGCGAGCCCGGCGACTGGCTGTTCCACTGCCACATCATCGAGCACGAGGAGCTGGGGATGATGGCGACGATCCGCGTGAGCTGAGGCCGCCCCTGTTGCCGAGGCGCCCCGGGGGGCCTTGCCACCCCGGGGTCGCCAGAGAGGAGAACGAGATGCTGCAATATCCCAATATCGATCCGGTGGCCATCAGCCTCGGGCCGTTCGCGATTCACTGGTACGGCCTGATGTACGTGGTCGGCTTCGTCGCCGCCTGGTGGCTGGGGCGTCTGCGCGCGCATCGCCTGGGCCTGACCCACGACGACATCGGCGACCTGATCTTCTACAGCGCCGTTGGCGTGGTGCTCGGCGGCCGCCTGGGCTATGCGCTCTTCTACGGCAGCGAGCAGTGGCTCGCCGACCCGCTGTGGCTGCTGCGACTCTGGGAGGGGGGCATGAGCTTCCACGGCGGCCTGATCGGGGTGCTGGTGGCGGCCTGGCTGTTCGCGCGCAAGAAGCGGATCGGCTTCCTGTCGCTGACCGACTTCATCGCGCCGCTGGTGCCGATCGGCCTGGGGGCGGGGCGGATCGGCAACTTCATCAATCACGAGCTTCCGGGCCGGGTCAGTGAGCTGCCCTGGGCGATGCCCTTCCCGCATATGGGGCCTGAGCCGCGCCACCCCACGGCGCTCTACGAGTTCGCCCTGGAGGGGGTGGTGATGTTCGCGGTGCTCTGGTGGCTCTCCCGCGAGCCGCGCCGCACCGGGCTGATCTCCGGGCTCTTCCTGCTGCTCTATGGTGTCTTCCGCTTCGCCGTTGAGTTCGTGCGCCTGCCCGATCCGCATATCGGTTTCATCGCCTTCGGCTGGGTGACCATGGGCATGGCGCTGACCCTGCCGATGATGGTGGCAGGCGCGGCGCTGATCGGCTGGTCGCGGCGTCAGCCGGCGGTGGAAGCCGCTTCCCGATGAGAGACATCAGGCACTCCAGTGACAAATCTCAACACTCTTGCTGCTTATGACCGGGGTGCTCCCCATTACACTACGGACACGATAATGATCCCGAGGCCTTGCAGCCGCGGATGCCTTGACGAGGTGATATAGATGGCAATATCGAGATACCAGCCGGGCCGGCGGGGCGAGCCCCGAACGTGGTCGGCCCTTGCTATGAGCGGGCTGCTTGCCGGCATGCTGGCGTTGAGCGGTGCCGTTCAGGCCGAGGAAGAACGCGAGTGGCCTCGCGGCCACTACCCGCTGCCCGAGGAGGGCAACGTGATCGGCGAGTCCTACACCGTGACCGTGGACGATCACGAGGACACCCTGATCGACATCGCGCGCCGCCATAACCTGGGCTACGAGGAGATCGTGCGTGCCAATCCGGACGTCAGTATCTGGATTCCCGGCGAGGGGACCGAGGTGAAGATTCCGGGGCAGTTCATCCTGCCCGAGGCGGAGCGTACCGGGGTGGTGATCAATATCGCCGAGCTGCGTCTCTACTATTTCCCCGAGGCGCGCAATGGCGAGACGCCGCGGGTCGAGACCTACCCGATCGGCATCGGTCGCGAAGGGTACGACACCCCACTGGGGGTCACCAAGACCACCATGCGGCTGGAAGACCCGGCCTGGTATCCGCCGCGCTCCATCCGTGAGGAGGCCGCCGAGCGCGGCGACCCGCCGCCGGCCGTGGTGCCGCCGGGTCCGGATAATCCCCTGGGGCGTCACGCCATCCTGCTCGATATCCCGGGCTATCTGATTCATGGCACCAATGATCCCGACGGTATCGGCATGCGCGCCAGCCGCGGCTGTATCCGTATGTTCCCCGAGGACGTCGAGTCGGTCTTCCATAACGTGCCGGTGGGCACCCGGGTGAATATCATCGACCAGCCCATCAAGGTGGGCTGGCAGGAGGGCCAGCCGCTGGTGCAGGTCTTCGAGCCCCTGGAGGAGCAGGAGCACGGCATGTCGGCGCTCATCGACACCATCTCCCGCCTCAACGCGGGCAACGCCAACGGCGTGGCCTTCGACTACGAGCAGCTGCGTCGTCTGCTCGACGAGCCCAGTGGGCAGGTGGTGGCCCTCGAGCCGCCGCCCGCGCCGGAGCCCGAGGAAGCGCCGGCGCTCAACGGCCTCTTCGAGGAGCTGGCGCTCAGCGACGACTGACGCGAGCCAGGTTCACGGAACGGGCGCCCTCGGGCGCCCGTTCTCGTCAGTGGCGGTGGCCGCCGGCCTCGTCATCCGCTTCGCCGGCGGCCAGGACGTGGCGGATGTAGAGCACCACGGCCCAGGTCTCCTCCTCTCCGAGCTTGCCGGCAAAGCGTGGCATGGCGCTCTCGGGGTTGCCCGCCTTCACCAGCCAGGCGTATTCCCCGGCCGCGTGACCGGCCCCATGCTGGGCGAGGTCGGTGGGTACTGGCACGAAGCCGGCCACGCCGGCGGCGACACCGTCCCCGCGTCCCCTCTCGCCATGACAGGCGGCGCAGTAGCGCTGATAGACCTGCTGCCCGAAAGCCAGGTTGTCGGCGCTGGGCACCAGGGGGCTTTCCCTATCGAGCCACTCCTGCGGGGCCTGGCGGCCATGATCGCCATGGGCATGGTCGCCGTGGCCATGGGCATGGTCGCCATGGTCGTTGGCAGGGGCCGGTGCGTGGGCGTGGTCGCCGTGGTCGCCGTGGTCGCTGGCAGGGGCCGGCGCATGGGCGTGTGCGCCGTGATGCGGGGCGGATGCCTGGCTCTCTTTGCTGTCGTCATGGGCATGAAGGGGGCCGGCGAGGGCCAAGGCGGCAAGCAGGATGAGGGGCAGGTGGCGCAGGGGGCGCAGGGGGCGCTTGGGCGAGACGAAGGCTGACATGGAGAATCTCCTGATATCCGTGAGGGATGAGCCGTCATGGCGGCTCGAGCAAGGCAGCGGAATCAGGTGGTTCTGGGAGGACGTTCGAGGCGGTCGCAGGGAGCCGGGAGGTGCCGCAGCTCGGGCGGCGGCGGGCAGGTGGCCCCGGCGGGGGAGTTCGCCAGGCTGAAGCGGCCGGCGGTGCCGCTCAGGCAGTGGCCGGCGGCCAGGCACTCGGTGCCGTGAGCCTCGTCCGGACAGTCGGCAAGCCGTTCCGCCGGTGCGCTGGCCGAGGGGGCATGGACCGCGTGCGCATGACTCGGGGTCGCGACGGCCGACGGGTCGGGCGGGGCCTGGGCGGTCGTCCCCGGCGGCCCGGCCAGCAGCTGCCCGCTTGCCGAGAAGGCAAGCAGCAGGCAGAAGCCGAGCAGCAGGGCGAGACGTCGCATGGGAAGACCGTGAGCCAGGGTGATGCCGGGATCATCTCTCGGGGCGGTGGCCGCGGCAAGGCGTCGGGACGCCTCGGCGGGTATCAATCGGCGTCGACTTGACCCCGGTCAGGCAGCGTCTCCACCAGCTCCAGGGCGACGCAGAGCCGGACCAGCTCGGCGAGGCTCGACGCTCCCAGCGCCTTCATGGCGCGCAGTCGATAGACCTCCACGGTCTTGGCGCTAATGGCGAGGTGTTCGGCGACTTCGCGACTGGTCATCCCCTCGGCGACGTGGACCAGGATCTGCCGCTCCTTGGGGCGTAGTCCCGCATAGCGCGCCTGGAGATCGTCGAGTCGGGCGCGCTGCTGGCGCCTTCGCTGGTGGGCCAGCAGGGCCCGCTGGACGGTGTCGATCAGCTGCTGGTGGTTGAAGGGCTTCTCGATGAAGTCCAGGGCCCCGGCCTTGAGCGCCGCCACGGCCATGGGCACGTCGCCGTGGCCGGTCATGAAGATCACGGGGGGGGCGTCGCTGCGTTCGTTCAGGCGCTGCTGAACCTGCAGGCCGGAGAATCCCGGCATGCGAACGTCGAGCAGTACCGTATCGAAGGCGGAGGGCTCGGCGAGCAGGAAGGCCTCGCCGTCGGCGAAGGGGCGGCTGGCGAGCCCCACGGAGTCGAGCAGCCAGGCGAGCGATTCGCGCAGGGCGTCGTCGTCGTCGACGATGGCGATGCAGGCGTTGGGGTGGTCGGTCACGGATGCCTCGTGGAAACCATGGCAGAGGGTTCGGCCAGCAGTGTAGCGGCAAAGGTGGCGCCACCGGAACCGTCGGCCGGGAGCAGGCGCAGGCTGCCGCCCATGGCCTCCATCAGCGAGTGGCTGATGGCGAGCCCCATGCCGAGGCCTCCGGGCGCCCGGAGTGGAAGGGGGCGAAGATGCGCTCGGCCTCCTCGGCGGGCACACCGGGCCCCTGGTCGCTGACGGTCAGGGTGACCTCGCGTCGGCCGCTCTGGCGAGCGCGCAGGCGGACCCGCTCGGCGCCGGGATGCTCCCGGCTCGCCTCCAGGGCGTTGAGCAGCAGGTTGACCAGCACCTGCTCCAGGGCCACCGGGTCCACCACCACCCGGGGCAGCGCCTCAGGCAGGTCGTGCTCCAGGGCGATGCCGGCCTGCTGGAACTGCCATTCGCAGAGCCGGCAGGCCGCATCCACCACGGCGAGCAGCTCCTGGGGGCGGGGGCGGGTCTGGCCCTTGCGCACGAAGGTGCGGATATGGCGCAGGCGCTCGGCCAGGCGGTCTACCTGGTCGCGAATCCGCTCAAGGGGCAGGCGCAGGGCCTCGGCGGGCTGGTCGGGGGCGGCGTCGAGCTTGAACAGGGCGCCGCTGGCGTAGTTGGCGATGGCGCCCAGGGGCTGGTTGAGCTCGTGGGCGATATTGGAGGCCAGCTCGCCGGTGGTGGCCAGACGGTTGGCGTGGGCGATCTGCTCCTGGTGACGGCGGGCCTGGGCCTCGGCGGCCTTGCGCAGGCGGATGTCGCGGTTGAGCAGCGAGACATGGCCCGGCTCGCTGCCGGGCTCCCGGTGGGCGGTGACCACGCTGAGCACCGGCACCGGCCCCTCCTGGCCGCGCATCTCCAGCTCACCGCTCCAGGAGCCGTAGCGGGCCACCGCGGGCAGCACCAGGTCGCGCAGCTCGCCCAGGGAGCCGGCGGTATAGGCGTCGGCCAGGCGGGCGCTGGCCTCACTGCGTGGCAGCCCCAGCAGGCGGCGGGCGGCCTCGTTGGCGTCGAAGAGGCGCTCGTCGTCATCCATGAAGAGCACATAGTCGGTGGTGGACTCCACCACCCGGGCCAGGCGCTCGCGGTTGGCCTCGGCCTGGATGCGTCGGCCCACGTCCCGGGAGACGCAGAGGATGTCCAGAAGCTCGCCGGTGGCGGGGTCGCGGCGGGTGCGGCTGGTGGTCTCGAACCAGACGTAGTGGCCGCCCCTGGCCCGGAAGCGGTAGGTCTGCTGGTAGAAGCCGTCGTGGTAGTAGACCCGCGGCGACTTGTTGAGCAGGTCGGCCAGGTCCGCCGGGTGGAAGAGATCGTAGGCGGAGACCCCGATCAGCTCCTCGGGGGCGTAGCCGAGCAGGTCCCGGGCGGCCTCGGAGGCGTAGAGGAAGGTGCCGTCCCGGGCGTGGCGGCTGATCAGATCGGTGGAGCTCTCGGCCAGCCAGCGGTAGTGGTCCCGCTCCCGCCTGAGCTCGCGGTTCTTCGCCTCCAGGGCCGCCAGGCGCCGCTGCATATCGTCGCTTTTCATCAGCGCGCCGGATCCACCAGGCCGCCCAGGGAGGCGTTGCGCCGGAACCAGCCGGCGATGCTGGCCCGAGGCCGCCGGGTGGGCAGCACCTCGTGGGGGACGCTATCGGAGAGAAAGCAGGCGAAGTTGCCCGCCTCCGGCCGCACCCGGGCGACCTCGCGTTCGGGGGCGTCCGGGGCGAAGAGCGCCATCTCGCCGCCGCCGTCGGCGGGCCAGTCCGGGTTGAGATAGCCCACGGTGGAGACCACCCGGTTGGCGCGGCCGCGGAAGCTGTCCAGGTGCTTGCGGTAGAAGGCGCCGGGGGGATAGTGGGCGAAGTGCGCCTCGTACTCGAAGAGCCCCAGGAAGAGCGCCTGGTTGAGCGCCCGCTGGAGCTCGCCCATGGCCTCCAGGTAGCGGCGCTGGGCGAGGCTCTCGCGGTCGAGCCAGTGGATGGCGTCCCCGCGGATATCGCGGCGCAGCCGGTGCTCCTGGCCGCGGCCGATACCGGCGGCCTCCAGGGCGTCCTGGCCGGCGAGGGTCGCAAGCTCCGCGTGGAGCTGGGCGCAGAGCTCGGCATCGAGCACGCCCAGGCCCAGGTACCAGCCCTGCTCTACCAGGGCGTCGATCAGCTCCGGCAGGGCGCCGGGGGCCAGGGCGGGGGGGAGGGTGTTCAGCGTCGTTATCTCCGAGTGGGCGAATAGGCTCAGGGGCTCGCCTGCTGCTGGATGCGCAGCAGGCGTTCGGGAAAGTAGCAGAGTCGCCCCGGCGGCTCCCGGGTCAGGCTGATCGGGCGGCCGAACCCCTCGGCCAGCAGCTCCACCAGCATCATGGCCGAGAGCCCCCAGATCACCTGGCCGTCGACGTGGTAGTTGGGCACATAGTGCAGCACCCCGTCGTGGGGAATGACGTCGGTATGGTGGCGGCGATCCTCCAGGAACAGCGCAAGCGGCACCTCGAAGAGCAGGTCAAGCTCGGTGGGATCGGGTGCCAGGGGCAGGTCCGGTGGAATCACGCCGACCCAGGGCGTCACGCGCAGGCCGTGCAGGGAGATCACGTCGGAGAGCCGGCCGAGGAGCTCTACCCTGTCACGGGGCAGGGCGATCTCCTCCTCGGACTCGCGCAGGGCAGTGGTCAGCAGATCCGGGTCCTGGGGCTCGCGCTTGCCGCCGGGAAAGGCGACCTGTCCGCCGTGGGTGTTGAGGTGATCGGCGCGCCGGGTGAACAGCAGGGTCGGCTCGGGGCGGTCGACGATGGGCAGCAGCACCGCCGCCTCGGGGAGGCGCAGCGCGGTGCGGCGGGGGCGGTGCGCTTGCAGGCGTTCGCGAAGTTTCTCTAACATGGAGTTTCCACCGGGTTTGGTTCCTTCTACCCGGCCGCCTTCCGCGGCGTCAAGCCCGTCAGCCTGCCTGGGAGCCCCATGAACTTCTGCAGCCACTGCGGCCACACCGTCCGTTTCGCCATCCCCGAGGGTGACGACCGTCCGCGCTTCCTGTGCGACGAGTGCGGCACCATCCACTACCAGAACCCGCGCATCGTGGCCGGCACCCTGCCGGTCAGCGGCACCCGGGTGCTGCTCTGCCGCCGCGCCATCGCACCGCGCCGGGGCTACTGGACCCTGCCGGCGGGCTTCATGGAGAACGCCGAGACGACCGGCGAGGCCGCCGCCCGGGAGACCCGGGAGGAGGCCTGTGCCGAGGTGGCGCTGCAGGGGCTCTACGCCATGATCAACCTGCCGCACATCAACCAGGTCTACATGATGTTCCGTGCCGACCTGGTGGGCGGCTTCGCCGCCGGCCCGGAGAGCCTGGAGGTGGCGCTGTTCGAGGAGCACGAGATCCCCTGGGAGGAGCTCGCCTTCCCCACCATCGAGCGCACCCTGCGCCACTTCTTCAAGGATCGTGACGGCGGCCACTACCCGCTGCATGTCAGCGATATCACCCCCGAGGATCGCGAGCGCTACTTCGGTTCGGCCTGATTGGGTGACCGTCGAGTGCTACTCGACGCTCTCCAGCCGCCAGACGTCGAAGGCCGGCTCCTCGTAGGGGTGGGCGGCCCTGAGTGCCGCCACCGCCTGGCGGATCAGGTGATCCTCGCAGACCAGTTCCACCTTGAGCTCCTCGACCCGCTCCAGATCGCCCACGCGGCCGATATGCGGATTGGCGCCGGCCAGGGGGCGGAACTGCCCGGTGCCCCGGGTCTGGAAGCAGCACGCCTCGTAGTCGCCGATGCGGCCGGCGCCGGTGGCGAAGACCGCCTCCTTGACCGCTTCGGCGCTCTCCACGGGCACGAAGAAAGCCAGCTTGTACATGATTCAGGCTCCTGTAAAAAATTCTGTCGGCGGTGAACTTCTTGTTCAGCACGTGTACAAATAAGTTGTCGCGTACAAGGGCGACCCCCCTGACGACCCGCCCCCTGGGCATTTATTCGAGGAGCAAGACCCATGACTAGCTTCAAGGCAGCAACCCGCTGGATGGGAGTCGGCGTGGCCGGCCTGATGATGGCCGGTGCGGTGCAGGCCGGCAGCCATGATCACGACCATCCGGATATCGTCGACACCGCCGTGGCGGCGGGGCAGTTCGAGACCCTGGTGGCCGCCGTCGAGGCCGCAGGCCTGGTCGATACCCTGAAGGGGAGGGCCCCTTCACCGTCTTCGCTCCTACCGACGAGGCCTTTGCCGCCCTGCCGGAAGGTACCCTGGACGAGCTGCTGATGCCCGAGAACCTGGAGACCCTGCAGGCGATCCTCACCTATCACGTGGTGGCGGGCAAGGTGATGGCCGCGGACGCCATGGGTCTGGAGAGCGCCGAGACGGTGCAGGGCCAGGAGATCACCATCACCACCCAGGATGGCAGCGTGATGATCAACGACGCGACCGTCATCCAGGCCGATATCGAGGCCAGCAACGGCGTGATCCATGTGATCGACGGCGTCCTGCTGCCGGAGTGATCACCCGACGCTTCCTCCCTGCTGTACCAGTCCCTTGCTCTTGCCGCCCCGCCCCGGGCGGCTTTTTTGTGGAGGGCCCGGGCCGCTGGGGGGCGCCGCTCTCGTCGCGGTTGCGGATGAAGGCGTGGGCGGCGTCGCGCAGCCTGACCGCCTCGCGCCAGTCGTCGCCGGTCGGGCGGAGCGCCTCGCCGAGGCAGACCCGAACCCGGCCGGGTCGGGGCAGCCACTCCCTGCCGCGCAGCACCGCCCGGGTACCCGTCAGGGCCACCGGGACCACCGGCACCCCGGCGTGAGCCGCGATGACGAAGGCCCCCATATGAAAGTCACCGAGGCCGGCTTGCGCATGGAAGGTGCCCTCGGGAAAGAAGGCCAGGGAGTCACCGCCCTCCAGGGCGGCCATGACCCGCTGCGAGTCCCGGTTGGCCTGGCGAGGATCGAAGCGCTCCACGAACAGCACGCCCAGGCGCGTCAGCACCAGGCGGGGCAGCAGGCGCTGCCGGAGCTCGGCCTTGGCCAGGTAGCGAAACCCCCGGGGCAGCGCGGCGGTGAGGGCGAGGGCATCCAGGTAGCTGGCGTGGTTGGCCACCAGCACGCAGGGCGCCCGGCGGGGCAGGTGCTGGAGGCCCTGTCGTGCGAGGCGGATACCGGCAAGCCCGGCGGCCAGGCGGGCCAGGTGATGGGCCACCGCCCAGCGCCAGCCGAGCCGCGGCAGGGGCAGCGCCAGCAGGCACAGCAGGACGCCGCCGAGGCCGAAGATCCCCCAGGCGTAGCCGGCGTAGAGGCGCTCGCCGAGCCAGATGAGGCGGTGTCGCATCCGCTGCACGCCCGCCTTCGCGGCCAGGCGGAGCGCCTGACGCCAGACGGGGGCGCCCTCCTGGCCGAGACGACCGCTGCGGAAGCGTTCGGCGGTGGCCGCCCGGCGAATCTTGCCGCTGGAGGTCTTCAGCACGCTGTGGGGGGCACCAGCCGAACGGTATCGGCCGGGACATTGGCGATATCGACGGTGACTTCGCGGATCGCCTGGGCCAGCGCCTCGCGCTGTGCCGGGTCCGTCAGGCGGGTCTCCGCCGCTACCACCAGCTCCTCGACGCCGCTTGCGGGGTCGAGATGGCCGAAAACCGCCACGCAGCCCTGCCGCACCCCTTCCAGGCGGCCGATGGCTTCCTCCAGGTCGTAGGGGTAGAGGTTGCGCCCGCCTCGCACCAGCACGTCCTTGACCCGGCCGCTGATATGCAGGTCGCCGTCGACCAGATAGCCGCGGTCGCCGGTGCGCAGCCAGGCGCCATGGAAGAGCTTGCCGGTGGCCGCCGGGTTGTCGAAATAGCCCGCCGTGGCGGAGGGGCCGCGAAACTCGATGTCGCCCTCGTGTCGCTCCGGCAGCTCCCTGCCGTCGGGGTCGAGGATGCGTACCGCGTAGCCCGGCAGCGGCGGTCCGCAGTTGACGAAGGTCTGGGCCGTGTCGCTCTCCTGACTCGCCGCGACCGGCCGCGCCTCCTGCCGCGTCATGAAGGTCTCGCGATCGACCCGGTCGAGCACCAGGCCGCGGCCCGGCGAGGCGAGGCACAGGCCCACCGCGGATTCGGCGAGGCCGTACACCGGCATCAGGGCGTCCGGCCGCAGCCCGAAGTCGGCGAGGTTCTCGGCGAAGCGCTGCATGGTGCCTGGGCTGACCGGCTCGGCGCCGTTGAAGGCGACCCGCCAGCTGCTCAGGTCGAGTCCTTCCAGACGGCGGGCATCCAGGGTGCGCAGGCAGAGCTCATAGCCGAAGTTGGGGGCGCCGGAGAGGGTGGCCCGGTGGCGGTGGATCAGCTCGAGCCAGCGCTGGGGGCGGGAGAGGAAGGCGAGGGGCGACATCACCACCAGCGGAACGGCGTGGTAGAGGCTGCCCAGCCAGGCGCCGATCAGGCCCATGTCGTGGTAGAGCGGCAGCCAGCTGACGAAGACGTCCCGGGAGGTCACCTCCAGCCGTTCGCCCATGGCGCGGATGTTGGCCAGCAGCTGGCCATGGGTCAACGTGACCCCCTTGGGGTCCCCGGTGCTGCCCGAGGTGTACTGCAGCAGCCCCAGGCTATCGGCGTCGAGGGGCTCGGCGTCTCCGCTGTCGGCCTCATCGTCGCTGCCGAGCTCCTCGCCGAGCTCCTCGCCGAGCTCTGCCACCGTGACGATGCTGGCCAGCCGCGGTGCCTCGGCCCGCAGCAGGCTCGCTACCCGGCGGGCCTCGGGCAGGGTGATCAGCACCCTGGCGCCGGCGTTGCTCAGGATGCCGCCGTGGCGCCGCAGGTGCTCCGCCAGCTGGGCCGGCCGCGCCGGCGGATAGATGGGAACCGGTACCGCGGCGGCGCGCAGGATGCCGATGAAAGCGGTGAAGTAGTCGGGCTCGGTGGGCAGCATCAGGGCGACCCGCTCGCCGGGGGAGACCCCGCGGCGGCGCAGCGCCGCGGCGATGGCCCGGGCGCCGTCATCGAGCTCGGCATAGCTCAGGGTCTGCGCCTCGTCGTCGCCGGTGTAGATATGCAGATGGGGGCGCTCCGGGTGGCGAGCCAGGTGCCAGTCCAGCGCCGCATTGAGGGTGTCGGCGGTATCCGGCGTGCCCGCTACCGCGGCGAGGTCCGCTGCGGGCTCGGGCGAGGCCGAGGGCGTCGGCGGCGCGCCGCCGCGGGCCTCCATCAGAAGCGTCAGCAGCTCGCCCGGGGTGTCGGCCATCAGCCCGCTCTCGGGCAGCCGGGTGTCGAAGGCGTCCTCGAGGCGCAGCAGCAGTTCGGAGCGCGCCATGCTGTCGAGGCCCAGGTCGCGGTCCAGGCGGGCGTCGAGGGTCGCACGGCGGTGGTCATGCCGCCGGGGCCGCGTCTCCTGAACCAGGGTGTCGATCACCTCCAGCAGGCGCTGTTGGGTCGCATCGGCGTTGCCGGTGTGAGGGGGCTCGTCGGGTCGGACCATGGGGTACCTCGCGGCTGGCCAGCCTGTTCCCCGGCATCTGTCGGGCCTGTGCTGACGACACCGGCAGCTCGCCGGAGTTCAGCGGGGCGCCCCGGCCGACGGCCGGCCCCGGACCTGTCAGGCGGTGCTGCCGGCGCCGGGGTCGCCTGCGGGGGAGGCGAGAAAATCGGCAAGGGGCGCCGTCTGGCTGCCCCGGTCGAGCATGGGGGCGTGGCCGCAGCCGGGCGCCTCGAGCGTGACGAGACTCGGCTGGGCGTCGGCCATTCGCGCCACGGCGTGGCGGCTCAGCAGCGGCGAGTCGGCGCCGCGAATCACCATCAGCGGGCAGGAGAGGGCGCGCCAGTCGGCCCACAGGTCTCGGGGCGGGTCGTGGGCAAACTGCTCGGCGATGCGCGGGTCGAAGTGAAAGCTCCAGCTGCCGTCGGGAAGGCGCCGGGCGCTGCCCAGCGCCATTTCCCGCCAGGCCGCATCGCTCTCCAGGCCGAAGCCGGCGTAGTGGTCGCGCAGCTCCGCCTCCAGCGCCGAGAAGTGGGCAAAGCGGTGGGGACGACCGAAATAGGTGGCGATCTCGGCAAGGCCGGCAGGCTCGAGCTCCGGGCCGATGTCGTTGAGTACCAGCCGCTCGATGCGCGCCGCTGTGGCGGGCTCGGCGGCCAGGCGCATGCCCAGCAGCCCGCCCATGGAGGTGCCCACCCAGGGCACGCACTCCAGGTCGAAGTGGTCGAGCAAGGCGACGGCCAGTTCGGCATAGCGCGCATAGCGATAGTCGTGGGGAGGCCGAGGTGACCAGCTGGAGAGGCCGCGACCGGGGGTGTCCGGGGCGATCAGCCGCCACTCGGGGCCGAGGCGGCGGGCCAGGGTGGCGAAGTCCCCTCCGTGACGGGCCAGCCCGTGCCAGGCCACCAGGGTGCGGGGGGCCTCGGGGTGCCAGACCCGGACGGCAAGCTCCAGGTCATCCAGGCGAATCAGTTCCAGTGCATCCATGGCCGCTCCCGGGGCAGTGCTGAGCCTGTTCGGGAGCATAGCGAGAGCTTCTCGAGGGGTCGAGGAGAAAAATACCTATACATTTGTTGATTTATGGATAGCTATGGTCCAATATTTGTCGTGAGGGTGCCTCTACCCTCTGCTTGAAATGACCTCTTCCTCGTTTCAAGTCCCGTCTGTACCAACCCTGCCTTGCCGCCCCCCTCAGGGGCGGTTTTTTTTCAGTGCGCCAGGCATGGCGCGCAGCGCCTGACTGGCGCTGTTTCCGAGGTTGGTGCCTTGGAATGACTTGGGGGTGAAAGTCCCCTGCACGCCCGGCAAGGGGAAGTGCTAGCCGACGGCAAGGGTGTCTCCCGCGAGGGGGAATCTGAAGGAAGCCCGAGGCAAAACGCTGGCCTGACGAACAGGAAGCGGATACGAGGCGTTATGGCGGGGTGAGATGGCCGAAATCATCAAAGCCCGGTACTTGCACGGAACGCCATGGCGTAGATCCGACAGGCATAAGCAGGAAAGTCGCGCGTCTTACCCTGGGAGGTCTGGTGGTCTGCCACGTGCTACCGGCGTCGAGAGGCGGCGGGATGGGCCACCAGACGTCAGCAGAGGCCATAGTAAGTGTCGACTCACCCCGACACCAAGGGCCGAACATGAAGAACCGCGAGTAGGCGATGATGTCTCGAGGATCGATCATGAAGGCAGAAAGTGGCGCTGATACCGCCACCCACCCAGAGGGGCAGGGGCAGTACCCCGGGTCCCGGCCGGTGGGCGTCGAGACGGTCCCGGCGTCGTCATCGTGGACGAAAGCGGAGCCCGCCCCGCTCATGGAAGCCGTGGTAGAGAAGGCCAACATGGCGCGGGCTTACCGAAGGGTGGTCGCCAACAAGGGGGCGCCGGGTGCCGATGGCATGACGGTCCACCAGTTGGCCGACCACCTGAAGGAATGCTGGCCAACGCTGTGCGAACGGCTACTGGCCGGTGAGTACCACCCCAGCCCGATCCGAGCCGTCGAGATCCCCAAGCCCAAGGGCGGAACGCGACAGCTCGGCATCCCCACGGTTACCGACCGGCTGATTCAGCAGGCTCTGCTTCAGGTGCTGACGCCGATCTTCGATCCGGAATTCTCCGCATCGAGTTACGGCTATCGCCCTGGGCGCAGTGCCCAGCAGGCCGTCTCGGCGATGAAGTCCCATGTCACTGCCGGCCACCGCTGGGTGGTCGACCTCGACCTGGAAGCCTTCTTCGACCGGGTGAACCACGACCTGCTGATGGCGCGGGTCGCGCGCCGCATCCGCGACAAGCGAGCATTGCGCCTGATCCGACGCTATCTGGAAGCCGGGATGTTCCAGGACGGCCTGGCCGCGCCACGCCGGCAGGGCACGCCCCAGGGCGGGCCACTCAGCCCGCTGCTGGCCAATATCCTGCTGGATGACGTGGATAAGGAGCTGGAACGCCGCGGTCACCGCTTCTGCCGCTACGCCGATGACATGCAGGTGTATGTCAGGAGTCGGCGAGCGGGCGAGCGCGTCATGGCCAGTCTGAGTGATTTTCTCGAGAGCTCGCTCAGGCTGACGGTCAATGGCGACAAGAGTGCGGTGGACCGACCCTGGAACCGGGGGTACCTGGGTTACACGCTGACCCGGCACAAGTTGCCGAAGCTGACGCTGGCCAAGGCCAGCCTGCAGCGCCTGATGCAGCGTGTCCGCGAGATCCTCAAGCGCGGCAGGGGGCGCAACATACGGCGAGTCATTGAGGAGCTGGCCCCCGTCCTGCGGGGCTGGGCCAATTACTTCCGCCTTGTCGATGTAAGGCACCCCCTGGAAGTGCTGGATCAATGGATACGCCGTCGACTGCGCTGCGTGATCTGGCGGCAGTGGAAGCGCCCATGGACCCGGCGGCGCAAGCTACTGGCGCTGGGCCTGGGCGACAAGCGTGCCTGGAAATCAGCGGGGAATGGGCGAGGTCCCTGGTGGAATGCCGGCGCCTCGCACATGAATCAAGCCCTGCCGCGGAAGTGGTTCGACCGGCTGGGCTTGATCTCGGTACTTGGTACGGTCAAGAGGGCTTAATCGTTCTTCGTGAACCGCCGTATACGGAACCGTACGTACGGTGGTGTGGGAGGGCGCCGGGGGCAACCCCGGCCCCTACCCGATTCTTTATCGCCGAACAAGTCGCTCCCTCTGGCTAGTATACATACATGAATGTAGCTATAATCCTGCGCGGTAGCGCCCGCCGTGCCGTAGCGCCTGCGCTCTTTCCCTGCGACACCCCCCTGACTGGAGACTTCCATGCGATTGGCACCCCTGAGGGGGCACAAGCCCCTGAAAAAACTGGCCCTTGTCGGGCTGATGGCCGTCGGGCTGGCCGCCTGCGGTCAGGATAACGACCAGGCCGGCGGCCCCATGGGCGGTGGCGGCGAGCGTCCGCCTCCCCCGGTGGTGGTGCTCGGCGTCGAGCCGCGCAGCGTCGAGGTGATCGAGGAGTATGCGGCACGTGCACGGGGTTCCCGGGAAGTGGAGGTCCGCGCACGGGTCGACGGCATCCTCGAGGAGCGCCTCTACACCGAGGGCCAGGTGGTCAGCGCAGGCGACCCCCTGTTCCGCATCGATCGCGAGCCCTACGCGATCGCGCTCCAGCGCGCCGAGGCGGAACGGGCCAACGCCCAGGCCGAGCTGAACCAGGCCAATCGCGAGTGGCGGCGCATCTCGACCCTGTTCAACCAGAACGCGGTCAGCGAGCGCGAGCGGGACAGCGCGCTGTCCGCCCGGGAGCTGGCCGAGGCGCGCTATGCGCTGACAGAGGCCGGGGTGGCCAGCGCCGAGCTCAACCTCAGCTACACCCAGGTAGAGGCGCCCCTGGACGGCCTGACGGGGCTTGAGAGCTTCCCCGAGGGCAGCCTGATCGAGCGCGGTACCCTGCTGACCACGGTGACCCAGCAGGACCCGATCCATGTGCGCTTCTCGCTGCCCGAGCGCGATGCGGCCCTGCAGCGCGCCGCGCGGCGGGCCATGAGTGACGCCCAGGCGGAGGCGCCCCGGGAGGCGTGGCTGACCCTGCCCGACGGCAGCGAATACGAGGAGCGCGGCCAGATCGACTTCACCGACAGCACCATCGACCCGCGCACCGGAAGCGTCTCGGCCCGTGCCGTCTTCCCCAACCCGGAGGGCCTGGTGGTCCCGGGCCAGTTCGTGCGGGTGCGGGTGCTGGTGCAGGAGCTCGACGATGTCTTCCTGGTGCCTCAGGAGGCGGTGGGGCAGGGTCCCCGCGGTCCGCGCATCTTCGTGGTGGCCGATGACCAGGCTCACGCCAGGGACGTGGAGCTGGGCCCCATCGTCGACAACCGCCAGGTGGTGCTGGACGGCCTCGAGGCGGGCGATCGCATCATCGTCAGCGGCCTCATGATGCTGCAGGACGGCATGCCGGTTCAGCCGAGCGAGGTGGATTCCGTCGACGACGCCGACATCGACGAGACGGCCGGCGAAGCGACCCTTGATGCCGCGGACGCCGCTGACGAGGAGGCGTGATGCTCAGGTTCTTCATCGATCGGCCGATCTTCGCCTCGGTCATCTCCATCATCATTATCCTGGTCGGCATGGCGGCGCTGCGTGCCCTGCCGGTGGAGCAGTATCCCGACGTGGTGCCGCCCCAGGTGGTGGTGCAGGCCGCCTATCCCGGCGCCAGTTCCTCGGTGATCGCCGAGGCGGTGGCCGCCCCCTGGAGCAGGAGATCAACGGCGTCGACAACATGCTCTACATGGAGTCGACGTCCACCGACGCCGGCAGCCTGCAGATCACCATCTCCTTCGCGATGGGCACCGACCCCGACCAGGCCGCCATCAACGTCAACAACCGCGTCCAGGCCGCCACCGCTCGCCTGCCGCAGCAGGTGCGTGATCAGGGCGTACGGGTCGAGGCGCGCTCCAACAACATCCTGATGGTGCCGGTGCTCTTCTCCCCGGACGGCAGCCGCGACGTGCTCTTCATGTCCAACTATGGCCTGCTCAACGTCCTCGATGAGCTGGTGCGTATTCCGGGCGTGGGCGACGCCTCCCTGTTCGGGGCCCAGGACTACTCCATGCGGGTCTGGCTCAGCCCCGACAAGATGGCCCAGTACGACCTGACCCCCAACGATGTGGCCGCGGCGATCCGCGAGCAGAACGCCCAGTTTGCCGCCGGCAGCCTGGGGGCCGAGCCCGCGCCGGAGGGGCAAGCCTTCACCTTCTCGGTCACCACCCAGGGCCAGCTCTCCGACCCCGAGGAGTTCGAAGCCATCATCCTGCGCGCAGAAGAGGATGGCAGCACCCTGCGCCTGGGCGACGTGGCTCGCGCCGAGCTGGGGGCTCAGAACTACGCCTTCTCGGCCACCTACAACGGCCAGAGCGCCGTGCCCATGGGGGTCTACCTGCAGCCCGGGGCCAACGCCCTGGAGACCGCCACCGCGGTTCGCGAGGCGCTGGAGGATCTCTCCTCCCGCTTCCCGGAGGGGCTCGCCTATACGGTGCCCTACGACACCACCGAGTTCGTGGAGATCTCCATCCGCGAGGTGTTCATCACCCTGCTGATCGCCGTGGCGCTGGTAGTGGCGGTAACCTTCGCCTTCCTGCAGCACTGGCGCGCCACCCTGATTCCGGTGGCGGCGATTCCGGTATCGCTGATCGGCACCTTCGCCGGCATGCTGGCCTTCGGCTTCTCGGTCAACCTGCTGACGCTCTTCGGTCTGGTGCTGGCCATCGGTATCGTGGTGGATAACGCCATCATCGTGCTGGAGAACGTCGACCGGCTGATCCGGGAGCAGGGCATGAAGGCCCGCGAGGCGGCCATCGAGACCATGAAGCAGGTGGCCGGCGCCGTGGTCTCTTCCACCCTGGTGCTGGTGGCGGTATTTGCCCCGGTGACCTTCCTGGGTGGCCTGACCGGCGAGCTCTACCGTCAGTTTGCAGTGACCATCGCCGTCTCCGTGGTGGTCTCCGGCGTGGTGGCCCTGACCCTGACGCCCGCCATGTGCGCCCTGCTGCTCGACAAGCAGTCCCACACCGTGGCCAAGCCCTTCCAGTGGTTCAATGCCGGTTTCGAGCGGTTGACCCGCGGCTTCACCTGGCTGGTGGCCAGGCTGCTGCGCCATGGGGTGGTCGGCGTGCTGCTCTTCGCCGGCGTGATGGCGGCAACGCTCTTCTCCATGTCGCGCCTGCCGCCGGGGCTGGTGCCCCAGGAGGACCAGGGGGTAGCCCTGGTGGTCTACCAGCTGCCCGCGGTGTCGGCGCTGCCCCGCACCGAGGCGGTGCGCGACCAGCTCTCCGGCATGCTGCTGGAGATGGACGAGATCGACGAGTTCACCACCTTCGCCGGTTTCGACATCATCGCCGGCGCCCTGCGCACCAGTGCCGGGGTGGGCTTCGCCAACCTGGCCGACTGGAGCGAGCGTGAGGGCCCCGGCCAGGATGCCCAGTCCCTGGCCGGTCGAATCATGGGCATGGGGGGCGGCATTCCCGAGGCCTTCGTGATCTCCTTCACCCCGCCGCCCATCATGGGGCTCTCCCTGACCGGCGGCGTGGAGGGCTACCTGCAGGTGCGCGGCGACGCCACCACCGAGGAGATCGCCGAGCTGGCCGGCCGGCTCGCCGCCGCGGCCAACGAGCGTCCGGAGCTGACCAATGCGCGGACCACCCTGGATACCTCCATTCCGCGCTATCGGGCGGAGCTGGATCGGGAGAAGGCCCGCGCCATGGGGGTGCCCGTCAACGAGGTCTTTGCCACCATGCAGAGCACCTTCGGCTCCATGTACGTGAACGACTTCACCCTGGCGGGGCGCAACTGGCAGGTGAATCTGCAGTCCGAAGGCGAGTTCCGCAGCCAGCCCGAGGATCTCAACAAGGTCTTCGTGCGCTCCCAGAGCGGCGAGATGATCCCGCTCAGCTCCCTGGTGACCCTGACCCGGGAGGCCGGGGCGGATATCCTCAACCGCTACAATGTCTACTCGGCCGCCAAGTTCCTGGCCGACGCGGCGCCGGGCTACACCACCGGCCAGGCCAAGGAGGCCATGGAGGCGGTGGCCGCTGAGGTGCTGCAGGGTGGCGATGCCTCCCTGGGCTGGACCGGCGAGGCCTACCAGCTCGACGCCGCGGCCGGCGCCGGCGGCCTGGCCTTCGGCCTGGGCCTGCTGATGGTATTCCTGATCCTGGCCGCCCAGTACGAGCGCTGGTCGCTGCCCCTGGCAGTGGCCACGGCGGTGCCCTTCGGGGTGCTGGGGGCGTCGCTCGCCGCCATGCTGCGGGGCTTCCCCAACGACATCTACTTCCAGGTAGGCCTGCTGGTGCTGATCGGCCTGGCGGCCAAGAACGCCATCCTGATCGTGGAGTTCGCCGCCCAGAACCGGCGCGAGGGCAAGAGTTCCGCCGAGGCGGCCCTGGCCGCGGCCCAGCAGCGCTTCCGGGCCATCCTGATGACGGCGCTGACCTTCATCATCGGCACCCTGCCGCTGGTCTTTGCCACCGGCGCCGGCGCCAACAGTCGGCAGGAGATCGGTACCGTGGTGGTGGGCGGCATGCTCCTGGCCAGCTCCCTGGCGCTGATCTTCGTGCCCCTGGCCTACAAGCTGCTTGACGATCTCACCACCTGGCTGCGCGAGCGCAAGGCGGCTCGGCAACAGAAGGAGTCAACCCATGCGTAAGGTACTCCCTGTCCTGCTGCTCTCCACCGCGCTGATCGCCGGCTGTGCCGTGGGGCCCGACTATCGGGCCCCCGCGCTGGACCTGCCCGACGAGTGGCCCGAACATGTGCTGCTCTCCGACGAGGCCCGCGCCGACTGGCAGCAGTGGTGGCGCCAGTTCGAGGACCCGCACCTGGATGCCCTGGTGGCCAGGGCCGTGGATGACAACCTGGAACTTCGCCTGCAGCTGGCGCGGATCCATGAGGCGCGGGCGCGCCTGGGTCTGGCCCGGGCCGAGCAGCTGCCGTCGGTGAATGCCCAGGCCGAGGCGGCCCGGGAGCGCACCCCGGGGGCCGCCTCGCCCCTGGGGCAGAGCAGCACCGACAACCTCTTCTCCCTGGCCGGCGTGCTGGACTACGAGCTGGACCTCTGGGGCCGCCTGGCCCGGGAGCGGGAGGCCTCCGAGGCGCTGCTCGAACAGAGCCTCTTCGCCCACGATGCGGTGCGGCTCAACGTGATCGCCGATGTGGTGGCCACCTACTTCGACCTGCGTAGCGCCGAGCGCCAGCTGCGCATCACCGAGGCGACCGTGGCGTCCCGGGAGGAGACCTTCCGCCTGGAGCAGCTGCGCTTCGACGTGGGGGAGAGCGACGAGCTGGCCCTGCGTCAGGCCCAGTCGGAGCTGGAGTCGACCCTGGCCCAGCTGCCGGGCCAGCGGGAGCGGGTGCGCATGCTGGAGGGCGCCCTGGCGCTGCTGGTGGGCATGACCCCCGCCGAGCTCATGGCAGAGCTGGACTACGGCGACACCGAGCTGGAGGCGATCGCCCTGCCCGACGGCGTGCCGGCGGTGCTGCCCTCGGCGCTGCTCTTGCGCCGTCCCGACATCCGCTCCGCCGAGGCGGGGCTGGTCGCCGCCAACGCCGGCATCGGCGTGGCCGAGGCGAGCCGGCTGCCGCGCTTCAACCTGGGCGGGCTGCTGGGCAGCGCCGCCGGCGATGCCGGTGATCTCTTTACCTCGGCGGCGGGCACCTGGGGGCTCTCCGCCACGGTGATGGGCCCGCTGTTCGATTTCGGGCGCAGCGCGTCGCGGACCGAGACCGCCGAGGCCCTGGCCGAGCAGGCGGAGGTGCAGTACCGCGCCACCGTGGCCCAGGCCTTCAACGAGGTGCGCAACGCCCTGGTCAGCTACGAGGCGAGCGGGGAGCGGGTGGAAGCGATCGGTCGCCAGGTGGAAGCCTTCGAGCGCACCCTGGAGCTGGCCGAGGTGCGCTACCGGGAGGGCTTCGTGGGCTTCATCGAGCTCCTCGATGCCCAGCGGGCGCTGCTCGCCGCGGAGCTGGCGCTCTCCGAGGCGATGCGCGATCGCCTGACCGCCACCGCTACCCTGTTCAAGGCGCTGGGCGGCGGCTGGCAGGTCGAGGGCTGACACAGGCGCGACCCATGGAACCAGGGCCGCCCGGGGTGCCGGGCGGCCCAATCACTGGAAGGGAGAGATCTCATGGCAACCCGCATCACCGCGACACGGCGCGACGACGGCATTCTGGTGCTGCAGATCAGCTGTCCCGAGCGGCGCAATATCCTCGACGAGGCCAGCTATGCGACGCTGATCGAGGCGCTCGACAGCGCGGAGGCGGACGACGGAGTCAAGGTGCTGATTCTCACCGGCACCGAGAACTGCTTTACGGCGGGCAACGACCTGGACAACTACCGGGCCCTGGCCCAGGCCGACAGCGTGTCCGCGGTCAGCTTCCTGCGTCGCCTGCACGCCTTCAGGAAGCCTGCCATCGCCGCCGCCGAGGGGATCGCCATGGGCCTGGGGGTGTCGATGCTGCTGCACTGCGACTTCGCCTATGCGGGCCACTCGATCCGCCTGCAGCTGCCCTTCAGCCGTTTTGCGCTGAGCCCGATCGGGGCGACGACCCTGCTGCTGCCGCGCCTGGCCGGGCCCAAGGCGGCCAGCGAGATGCTGCTGCTGAGCAACACCTTCTCGGCCCGTGAGGCTCGGGAGATCGGCCTGGTGACCGATACGGCGCCGGATGGCCGGGCGCTGGAGCAGGCCTTCGACTGCGCCGCCCGCCTGCTGGCCAGGCCCTATGAGGCACTGCTGGCCACCAAGGCGCTGATGCGCGACGCACAGGCCGAGGCGATCGAAGCGGCCCTGGACCGCGAGGAGCAGGCGCTGCTCGAGCGCTGCCGCTCGCCGGAGGCCCAGAGCGCCATCGACGCCTTCTTCGCCAGCCGGCGCCACCCTTAGGGGCGCCAGGGGAGAGAGGCCGCCGGACGTCAGGTCCGGCGGCGGAAGAGGTCGAGCTGGGTCTTCACCAGCAGGTTGCCCTGCTCGACGATGGAGAACTGCTCGTGATTGCGCAGCCAGTCGTGGAAGAGTCCACCGAGCATCGACTGCAGCAGCTGGGCGGCGACCTCCGGGGAGAGGTCGTCGCGCAGCTGGCCCAGCCGGGCGGCGCACTGCAGGTAGTCGCGCAGGGCGCCGCAGGACTCCTCGGCCATCTCGTTCTGCATGGCCAGGGGGTCGATGTCGCCGAACACCTCGCAGTGATGGATCAGGATGGCGTGCACCCGGCGGTAGCGAGGGCGCTCCAGGCGCTCGAAGCCGCTGACGCAGGCCAGGCGGATCGCCTCCAGGGGGGCATCGGCCAGGCCCGGGTCGCCGATCTCCTCGACCAGCTCCTGGAAGGGCATGCGCACCCGGTTGAGCATGGCCTGGAAGAGGTCGGCCTTGTTCCTGAAGTGCCAGTAGACGGCGCCCCGGGTCATGCCCGCGTGACGGGCGATCTGCTCCAGGGAAGTGCGAGCCACGCCCTTCTCGAGAAACACCTCCTCGGCGGCATCGAGCAGCGCCTCGCGGGTGGCAGCGGCTTCGGCCTTGGTCTTTCGCGCCATGGGGCGAACTCCAGAAATCGACAGTCGTCGCATTTTACCCCATTCCTCCGGCTTTTACATTCGTGAATGTATGATTAATGCGGGGGAGGGCAGGCGACTCGCCCGGCGTCGGCGGGGCGGGGTATAAAGGGGCTTCACGCCCTGTCACAGGATGACGCCATGGCCCGTGCCGCCTTCGACCTCGCCGGTATTTCGATCGCCCCTGGCACCCGTACCCAGATCGACGTGCCGGTGGCTCGTCTCTACACCCATGCGCCGCTCTATATCCCCGTGGAGGTGGTGCACGGCCGGCAGGCGGGGCCGACCCTGCTGGTGTGCGGCGGCATCCACGGCGACGAGATCAACAGCGTGGAGATCGTGCGCCGCCTGCTGCGCTCGAAGCAGCTCCAGGGCCTGCGTGGCACGCTCGTTGCCGTGCCCATCGTCAACGTCTTCGGCTTCGTGCAGCACAGCCGCTACCTTCCCGATCGTCGCGACCTCAACCGCTGCTTCCCGGGCAGCGAGTCCGGCTCCCTGGGCGGGCGCGTAGCGGCGCTGTTTCGCGAGCAGATCGTCGATCACGCCAGCCATATCATCGACCTGCACACCGGGGCGATCCACCGCACCAACCTGCCCCAGATCCGCGCCCAGCTGGAGAGCGGCAGCGAGACCGAACGCATGGCCAACGCCTTCGGCGCGCCGGTGATCCTCAACGCCGAGCTGCGCGAGGGGAGCCTGCGCCACTACGCCCAGAACCGCGGCATCCCGGTATTGACCTATGAGGCCGGCGAGGCGCTACGCTTCGATGAGTGGGCGATCACCCCCGGGGTGCGTGGCGTGCTCAGGGTGATGCGTCGGCTCGGTATGCTCACCGGCGAGCATCGCCGCCGCGCGCCGCCGGCGGCAGAGATCGCCAACGGCTCCAGCTGGGCCCGGGCGCCCATCGACGGCATCCTGCGCCCCCAGGTGCGCCTCGGCGCCCGGGTGGCGAAGGGGGAGCTGCTGGGGCGTGTCGCCGACCCCTTCGGCAACGCGGAAGGGGAGGTGCGCTCCATGGCCGACGGCATCGTCATCGGGATGAGTCGACTGCCCCTGGCCAACGAGGGGGAGGCGCTCTTCCATATCGCCCGCTTCGACGCCATCGAGGAGGCGGAGAACGCCATCGAGGACTTCCACTCCAGCCTCTCGCCCCCGCCCGACCCGCTCTACTGAAGGCGGCGGCTCAGCTCTCCGCGACGGCGTCGCGTTCGGGGACCAGGCTCAGGGCGTCGTCGAAGACCCGCAGGCAGGCCCCGTCGAGGTGGCCGTTCTCGGAGAGGTGGCGGCGGAAGCGCCGGCCCCCGGGCTGGCCCTGGAAGAGGCCCAGCAGGTGGCGGGTGATGTGGTTGAGCTTGGCGCCCTCCTCGAGGCGCCGGGCGATATAGGGGCGAAAGGCCCTGGCCGCGTCGTGTCGGCTCAGTGCCGGGCCCGGCTCGCCGTAGAAGGCGGCATCGACCCCGGCCAACAGCCAGGGGTTCTGGTAGGCCTCGCGCCCCACCATCACGCTGTCCACCTGCGCCAGCTGCTCCCGGCACTCCTCGAGGGTCCTGATGCCGCCATTGATGCCGATATGCAGCGCCGGGCGGCTCGCCTTGAGGCGGTGCACCCGGGGGTAGTTGAGCGGCGGGATATCGCGGTTCTCCTTCGGCGAGAGGCCCTGCAGCCAGGCCTTGCGGGCGTGCACGATGAAGGTGTCGCAGCCGGCGTCGGCCACCGTGGCGATGAAGCGCTCGAGATCCGCGTCCTCATCCTGGTCGTCGATGCCGATGCGGCACTTGACCGTGACCGGGATCGACACCGCCTCGCGCATGGCGCGCACCGCCGCGGCCACCTTCTCCGGATGGCCCATCAGGCAGGCGCCGATCAGGTTGTTCTGCACCCTGTCACTGGGGCAGCCCACGTTGAGGTTGACCTCGTCATAGCCCCAGGCCTCGGCGATGGCGGCGCACTCGGCGAGCTCGCCGGCGTCGCTGCCGCCAAGCTGCAGGGCCAGCGGATGCTCCACCGCATCGAAGCCGAGAAAGCGCTCCCGGGGGCTGCCGTGAAGGATGGCGCCGGTGGTGACCATCTCGGTGTAGAGCAGGGCGTGGCGGGTCAGGGTCCTGGCGAAGGCGCGGTAGTCGCGGGTCGTCCAATCCATCATGGGGGCCACAGAAAATCGGCGGGCCGCGTCTGCTGGGGTTGTTCCTACCATATCAGGCTTCTAGCCTCCCTCCTTTGGGGGATTGTCGTCACGATTCGGCCTGCTGCTTCACCTGTTGCACCGCGTCGGCCTTGGCCGCCGGTCAGTGCCCGGGCTGTAAGCCGCTCTCGGCGGCGGCCCGGGCGATGGCCCGGCAGTCTTCCAGGTAGTGGTCGACAGCGGCGCGGAAGGCGGCCTGCAACTCGGCGGCGCGCGCGCTGTGGAAGCTGATGCGGTCGGCGATCCCGAGGACGTGGCCGACGAACACCTCGTCTTCGGCGTCGAACTCGATGCGGGCGGCATAGCCCTGGCATTCGAGGACGCGAGTCACACCGAGAACCCGTGATGGGTGCCGTCGGGCAGCTCGATGTCGAGACGCACCTTACCGCCGATGGCCTCGACGTAGCGCTTGAGGGAGCTCAGGCGGAGATCCTGGCCCCCCTTCTCCATGCCGGCGATAGTCGGTTGCTTGACGCCGAGGGCCTCGGCCATCTCAGCCTGCGTCATCTCCACCAGGCGGCGAACCTCCGCCAGGCGCAGCTCGAGCAGCATCTCGTCGGCCTTCTCCTTGGCCCGGCTGACGACCTCGGGGCGCTCGCTGGCGAGCAGTTGGTCTAGGGTGCGGGTCATGGCGGTCACCTCACTTCAGGGATTCCAGGTGGGCGGCGTATTCCCGGTCGGCCACTGGGATCAAGTCATCATAGAAACGCTTGTTGCCGGTCTTGTCCCCGGCGCATAGCACGATGCCGGTTCGCCGCGGGTCGAAGGCGAAGAAGGCCCGGAGCGGCCGGCCCTGGCTCTGAATCCTCAGCTCTTTCATGTTGCGATACTGCGAGCCGTTCACCGTGTCGGCGTGCGGCCGGGGCAACATCGGTCCTCGCTCCCTCAGCATCAAGAGCGCGGCCAGCACGTTCTCCCGGTCGGTATCGTCGAGCGAGAAGTACCACTCTTCAAAGGTGCTGGTCTGCTCGATTTGCCACATAGGGTCATCCTTCGGCTATAGGGTAAATCCTATATAGGCGGTGCCCTATAGTCAAGGCGGGGCAGCGCCACCTAAGAACCAGGGATCGGGCTCGGTTATGCTCTGATACGCCATGCCGTCGGCGGCAATTTCGGCTTCATGTTGCTGCGAATTTGCTACTGAGTCGCTGAAATGCCCGTCATTGCTGTCGTGAACTCCAATCCATCATCGGCGCGACGGAGAAGGTGCGGTCGAGCTGGGGCATCAGGCATCACGGGGTTGTTCGTGGAGGCAGTCATTCTACCAGTCCAGATCGCGGGTTGCCGCACTTGGCGGCAAGGGCGGAGGAGGTCATGTACCTTGTGGGTGATGGTGAGGGTTTCCACGCGACTCTTGCCGGCATCGCGGCAAGTCCCCTCAGCAATCCTCATGCAATGTTCGCTACAGGGAGATCGCCATGTCATATGACCTGACCGACCATCAGCTGGAACTACTGGCTCGCGTGCTGCAGCACGGTGGGGTGCTCTCCTCTCCCTTCGGCCATTCCGAGGAGGACACCCTGCTGCCGGCGCTTCACGACGACATCGCGGCCCTGGAGGAGATGGGACTGATCACGGTGACGCCCCATGCCGGCCGGGCAGAAGGGGAAACCCTGACGCTGACCGAGGAGGGCTATGCGGCTCTCGACATGACCTGACGGCCAGCCCCGAGCGTCTCTTCGATCCGCCTGGACCGGCATCAAGGGGGATTCAAGCGGAAAAGCCTCGCTGCCGGGTCGTGGTACGGCCGGCATGTGCTATGAAGAAGGGCAGGGCGATGCCACACCGGTACGCCTGGAGACGGGAGGCAGCACCATGATGGAGCGCAAGCAGCGACTCGAGACCCTCAGGGACGAGCTGGTCGAGCGAATCGAACGCTATCGGGGGCACAAGGAGCAGCGCGCAGGCCCGCTGGACAAGAACATGGAGGAGCAGGCCATCGAGCTCCAGAACGATGAGGTGGTCGATGCCCTGGAGCGCGAGGCCGAGGAGGAGCTCCGCCAGGTCATGCAGGCCCTGGCAAGGGTCGAGGCCGGCGAGGGCGATATCTGCCAGGTCTGCGAGGAGCCGATTGGCCCCGAGCGGCTGGCGGCGGTGCCGTTCACCACTCTCTGCCGCGAGTGCGCCGACCCGAGGTGACTTTGCCGGGACGCGTGACCCGGCCCGGTGGTAGCCTGGGGGCAGGACTTATCGCTTGGGAGGTCATGCATGAAGGCGTGCTATCGATGGTGCGGCCTGGCGGCGGTGCTGGTGCTGCTGGCCGGATGCAGCGGGGACGACACCGGTGCCGAGCCTACGGCCGGGCTGGAAGAGGCCGAGAGTGTCGAACAGGCATCGGCTCCGGAGCCGGAGGAGCCTGCGGTCGAGCCCTTCGCCGAACCGGTGGCGATCGACTTTGCTGCCACCCTGACCGGTGACCGACGCCTGATGGTGGCGGGAGAGAGTAACCTGCCCGAGGGGGCCAGGCTGCAGATCGTGGTCGAGCGTGAGCTGAGCGGCGTTCGCTGGCAGCAGCGCACGGTCCTGGCCAACGGCCGCTTCGAGGCAGGTCCCCTCGGCCCGGGCAGCGGCATGCCGGATGGCGGCTACACCATCACCGTCAATCTGCCGGAGGCCAGCGTCCAGCCGCTGGAGGTCCGGCGCCGCATCGGGGAGCAGGGCGAGCACCTCAGTGGGCCGCTGGTGGGCACTTCACGCCATGGTCTGGGACAGGTCGCCAGCACCTCGCGGCGCTTCCTGGTCGGCAGCGAGCCTCGCCGCACCGATGATCGCGTCGAGGTGCTGGGCGTCGAGTAGGAGGCTCAGAAGGGCGCTGGCTGCCAGCGCCCCACCAGCTTGCCAAGCAGGCGAATGGCGGGCCTGTGCTCCTCCGCTGTGGCCTCCTGCTCAGCGCTGAACCACAGCTTGCCATCCTCTGCCTGGGTAACGCGGCGGATGCAGTGCTGGCCCTCCCGCTCCACCAGATAGAGGCCGGTCTGCTGGAAGAGCTCGGTCGGCGCCACGGCGATCAGATCGCCCTCGGTCAGGAAGTCGAAGCGCTCACCGGGAGCGGGGGTCAGCAGGTAGCACTCTCCCTCCCACTGCTGGGCGGGAACCAGCTCGAAGGGCAGTTCGATGCGCCCGGCGGTGGGGTCCTGCCAGGGGGCAGGGGGCTGACTGTGCAGGTAGAGCGGAGCGGCTCGACTGACGCCGTCGCCCTCCAGCAGCCGCGAAAGCGAACAGCCCAGGGCCTGAGCCAGGGCGACCAGCCTCTCGTGGCCGATCTGTCGGATGGCGCCTGACTCCCAGTAGGAGATGGTCACGTCGGAGACGCCGACCTTACGGGCCAGGGCGGCCTTGTTGAGGTTGGCCTCCAGGCGGAGTTCCTTGATACGCGGGCCTAGTGAATCCATCTCTCCGTCCTGTCGATGCATGGGGTCATTACGTGAGGGTTAGGAAAAGCCGGTCGGAATGATCCGGTATCCGGCAAGTTTGTGCAAGATCGCGCATCAACGCTGTGTTTTCGCTGGTGTCGCTACCAGGGCACCGGCTCTCCCGCCCAGTCATGGAAACTCGGGCCATCGCCCAAGGGGCGCTGGCCCAGTACCTCGAGCAGGCGCTCGGCCACGAAAGCAGCCGAGAACAGCTTGCCCTGGGGCACCCTGGCCTGGAAAGGGCGAGAAAGCTCGGTATCGGTGGTGCCGGGGTGCAGACAGGCCACCGTCAGGCTGGGGTTGAGTCGGCGCAGCTCCACGGCGGCGGTCTTCATCAGCATGTTGTGAGCCGCCTTGCTGGCGCGGTAGGCGTACCAGCCGCCCAGCCGATTGTCCTCGATGGAACCGACCCGGGCCGACAGGCTGGCCACCAGCGCCGGGTGCCTGCCCTTGAGGCCGGGCTGCAGGGCCTGGAGCAGCAGGGCAGGGGTGACGGCGTTGACCTGAAAGAGGTGCGTCAGGGCCGCCGCGTCGAGGTCGTCCAGCTTCTTCTCCGGGTGGATGCCCAGCTCCGCGTCGTGCAGCGTACCGATGGTGTTGAAGAGCAGGTGCAGCGGTGCTCCCTCCAGCGCAGCGACCAGGCGGTCGCGGCCGTCTTCCTGAGTGAGGTCGGCAGTGAGGGAGGCGGCGCGAGGATCCTCCAGGGCCTGGGGTCGGCGGCTGACGGCGATCACCCGCCCCGGACGCGAGCTGGCCAGCAGGGCCTGGACCACGGCGGCCCCGATGCCGCCGCCGGCGCCGGTCACGACGGCGGTAAACCCCTCGGGTAGCTGAGAAAGCATGTCCCCTCCATGGTCTATTGGACCAGACGTTGACCCCAATCAGGCGGGATGATTCCCCGCCATGGCTGCCGAGCCGTCGGCAGGTGCGTATAATGCCGTCATTCATCCGCTAGCTCATCCACCAACGGATCCGGGACACCGTAACGCCATGACCGTACGCACGCGTATCGCGCCGTCACCCACCGGCGATCCCCACGTCGGCACCGCCTACATCGCCCTGTTCAATCTCTGCTTTGCGCGACAGCACGGCGGCCAGTTCATCCTGCGCATCGAGGATACCGACCGGGTGCGCTCCACCCAGGAGTCGGAGCAGATGATCCTCGACTCCCTGCGCTGGCTGGGGCTGGAGTGGGACGAGGGTCCCGACGTGGGCGGCCCTCATGGCCCCTACCGCCAAAGCGAGCGCGGCGACATCTACGGCGAGTACGCCCGCCAGCTGATCGCGTCCGGTCACGCCTTCAAGTGCTACCGCACCAGCGAGGAGCTCGACGAGCTCCGCGAGGCGCGCAAGGCCGCCGGCATGCACCTGGCCCTCAAGCCTGCCGACCTGGCGCTGCCCGAAGAGGAGCAGGCCCGCCGCGAGCAGGAGGGATGGCCCTACGTGGTGCGCATGCAGGTGCCGGCCAGCGGCACCTGCGTGATCCGTGACATGCTGCGCGGCACCATCGAGGTGGACTGGGCCCAAGTAGACGCTCAGGTGCTGCTCAAGTCCGACGGTATGCCCACCTACCACCTGGCCAACGTGGTGGATGACCACCTGATGGGCATTACCCATGTGCTGCGCGGTGAGGAGTGGATCAATTCCGCACCCAAGCATCAGCTGCTCTACGAGTACTTCGGCTGGGAGATGCCCGAGCTCTGTCATATGCCGCTGCTGCGCAACCCCGACAAGTCGAAGCTCTCCAAGCGCAAGAACCCGACCTCCATCAACTACTATCGCCGCATGGGCTACCTGCCCCAGGCGGTGATCAACTATCTGGGTCGCATGGGCTGGTCGATGCCCGACGAGCGCGAGAAGTTCAGCCTCGACGAGATGATGGCCCACTTCGATATCCAGCGGGTCTCCCTGGGCGGTCCGGTCTTCGACCTGGAGAAGCTGACCTGGCTCAACGGCCTCTATATTCGCGAGGATCTCGACGACGGCGCCTTCCTCAGGGTGCTGATGGAGTGGGCCTTCAACGAGTCCTACGTGAAGGAGATTCTGCCCCAGGTGCGCCCGCGGGTGGAGACCCTCTCCGAGGTGGCCCCCCTGGCCGGCCACTTCTTCTCCGGCCTGCCGCGCATCAATGAAGAGAGCTTCGACGGCGTCAAGCTGGGGCGCGAGGACCTGCTCAGGCTGCTGCAGTTCCTGGTATGGCGCCTGGAAACGCTGCCCGCCTGGCAGAAGGAGGCGCTGCTGGCCGAGGTGAAGGCGCTCTCGGCCCACTTCGACCTCAAGATGAAGGAGTTTCTGGCCCCGGTCTTCATCGCCGTGACCGGCTCTGCCGCCAGCACCTCGGTGATGGATGCCATGGCGATCCTCGGCTCCGATATGACCCGCGCGCGCCTTCGCCACGCCATCGAGGTGCTGGGCGGCGTCTCCAAGAAGCAGGCCAAGCGCTTCGAGAAGGAGTACCGGGATCTCTGAAAAAGTGTTGACGAAGGCGGGGCGAATCAGTACTATACGTCTCGTCTTCAGGGCAACGGGGCCTTAGCTCAGCTGGGAGAGCGCAACACTGGCAGTGTTGAGGTCAGCGGTTCGATCCCGCTAGGCTCCACCAATTTCCTGAATGACATCTGCGTCCCATTCGTCTAGTGGCCTAGGACACCGCCCTTTCACGGCGGGAACAGGGGTTCGAACCCCCTATGGGACGCCATCTTCCTGAAAAGGGCACCTCACCGGGTGCCCTTTTTCTTTCTCTTCGTCTGTCTCCTTCCGCTATCGGAATGCCTCGCGTTTCTTCCCTGTCGCGTCGTTTTCAGGGCGATTTCCGCTTGACTTGTCCACCAGGCACGGTTCCGACTTCCCTCCTGTGCAGGGTGGGCGGGCAACTGCCCGTGTCGCCGAGCCTTTTTATAAATCTCATATAAAACAATGCTTTAGGTGAGGTCAAAAATTGATCAATCTAAGCTCAAGCCGCTTCCCGTGGCGGTCAGAAGACCTTTTCGAGCGGTTTTGAACAGGGTTATCCACAGAATGTGTGGAAAACGTTGGGGTGGTGGATAAATGGCCGGCGGCGACGCCGCGAGGTCGCCGCCGGCAGGGGTCAGCGCTGCTGGAGGGCGCGCAGGCGACGCAGCAGGGAGGAGGTGTCCCAGCGGCCGCCGCCCATCACCTGGACGTCGGCGTAGAACTGATCGACCAGGGCGGTGACCGGGAGGCGCGCCTGGAGGTGGCGGGCCTGCTCCAGGCAGATGCCGAGATCCTTGCGCATCCAGTCCACGGCGAAGCCGTGGTCGTACTCGTCCGCGATCATGGTGGCGTGGCGGTTCTCCATCTGCCAGGAGCCGGCCGCCCCCTTGGAGATGACATCCACCACCCGTTGCTGGTCCAGTCCCGCCTGCTCGGCGAAGTGCAGCCCCTCGGCCAGGCCCTGGACCAGGCCGGCGATGCAGATCTGGTTGACCATCTTGGTGAGCTGGCCGCTGCCGGCGGCGCCCATCAGGGTCACGGCGCGGCCGTAGTGGGCGAGCACCGGCTCGGCCCGGGCGAATGTCGCCTCATCGCCGCCGCACATGATGGTCAGGGCGCCATTCTCGGCGCCCTGCTGGCCGCCGGAGACCGGCGCATCCAGAAAGCCGATGCCGCGCTCGCGGCAGGCGGCGTCGAGCTCCAGGGCGAGCTCCGCCGAGGCGGTGGTGTGGTCCACCAGCAGGCTGCCCTCGGCCATGCCGGAGAGGGCGCCCTGTTCGCCGGTGGTGACCTGGCGCACGTCGTCGTCGTTGCCCACGCAGACCAGCACTAGCTCGGCGCCCCGGGCGGCCTCCTCGGGAGTGGGGTGGTGGCTGCCGCCGTGTTCGGCGGCCCAGGCTTCGGCCTTGGCCGCCGTGCGGTTGTAGACGCGTACGCTGAGCCCGGCGCGAGCCAGGTGGCCGGCCATGGGGTAGCCCATCACGCCCAGGCCGATAAAGGCGACGGTGGAGATGCTCTGGCTCATTTTGTTGCTCCTGGTATGGCGGGTGAGTGGTGAGTCGCGAGGTGAGTGTTCCATGCAGCAGAAAGCCGCCCGAAGGCGGCTTTCTGAAGCGTAGCGCATGCGGCCCTGGCCGCTTCTGCCGGCTTATTTGGCAGGATAGTCGCGCTGGTCGTGACCGGTATAGAGCTGACGCGGACGGCCGATCTTGTAGCTGTCGCTGAGCATCTCGTGCCAGTGGGAGATCCAGCCGATGGTGCGGGACACCGCGAAGATCACGGTGAACATGTTGGTCGGGATGCCCATGGCCTTGAGGATGATGCCGGAGTAGAAGTCCACGTTCGGGTAGAGCTTGCGCTCGACGAAGTACTCGTCCTCCAGGGCGATCTCCTCCAGGCGCTTGGCGATCTTCAGCTGCGGGTCGTCGATGCCGAGCTCGGCCAGCACCTCGTCGCAGGTCTCCTTCATGACCTTGGCGCGCGGATCGAAGTTGCGATAGACCCGGTGGCCGAAGCCCATCAGCTTGAAGGGGTCATCCTTGTCCTTGGCCTTGTCGATAAAGCGCTGGATGTTCTCTTCGGAGTCGTCGCCGATCTCGTCGAGCATCTTCAGCACCGCTTCGTTGGCGCCGCCGTGGGCCGGGCCCCAGAGCGCGGCGATGCCGGCGCTGATGCAGGCGAAGGGGTTGGCGCCGGTGGAGCCCGCCAGGCGCACCGTGGAGGTGGAGGCGTTCTGCTCGTGGTCGGCGTGCAGCATGAAGATGCGGTCCATCGCCTTGGCGTAGACCGGATTGATCTTGTACTCGTCGCAGGGCGTGCTGAACATCATGTAGAGGAAGTTCTCTGCATAGCTCAGGTCGTTGCGCGGGTAGTTGAACGGCTGGCCCACGTTGTACTTGTAGGACATCGCGGCGATGGTCGGCATCTTGGCGATCAGGCGGATCGCGCTGATGATGCGGTCCTCTTCCACGTTGATGTCCATATGGTCGTGATAGAAGGCGGCCAGGCCGCCGACCACGCCGCACATGATCGACATCGGGTGGGCGTCACGACGGAAGCCCTTGAAGAAGTTGTTGATCTGATCATGGACCATGGTGTGGTTGCGGACCCGCGACTCGAACTCCGCATACTGCTCGGCGTTGGGCAGCTCGCCGAACAGCAGCAGGTAGCACAGCTCGACGAAGTTGGAGTCCTTGGCGAGCTGGTCGATGGGAAAGCCGCGGTGCAGCAGGGTGCCCTTGCCGCCGTCGATATAGGTGATGGCCGACTGGCAGGAAGAGGTGGCCATGAAGCCGGGGTCGTAGGTGAACAGGCCTTCGGCGCCCAGCCCGCGGACGTCGATCACGTCGGGGCCCAGGGTGCCCGAATAGACAGGCAGTTCGATCGTCTTGTCCAGACCGTCTACCGTCAGCGTCGCTTTCCTGTCAGCCATGGAAGGCCTCCTCTCGAGTTCGTGATAGGGCGATAAGTCGTTATTTCACTAGCGAGTTCGCAGCGAATGCCGGCGAAAAGGTTCGCCCACTATAGAAGCGTTCCAGCGATTGTCAATTAGCCCATAGCGACTGGCACCTTGTGCATGCTTGTGTGTCTGGTATAAGTGTTGTTGAATAATTGGTGCCATGCATCACGCTCGTGCGGGCGGGGGCGCCACCGAGGAACGACAGGCCGCAGCAGGGGTGTCGACAACCTTTGCACCATGGTCTAGTAGGCCGCCGCTGCGTTTGTCATGAAGGGGCCATGTCCCTATAATCCACCCCGCGCGACTGGCAGGAGAAGCGGTCTCGTCTTCCTCTGGAGACAGGTACCGCGCCTTCCCGAAACCACCGCCCGCTCGGGCCTTGCCCGTCCTGTCGTAGAGTGGGCCATAGAGAGTGTGTAGAGAGCCGTGAATAGCAAACGACCCGTAAACCTGGATCTGTCCACGATACAGTTTCCATTGCCCGCCCTGACCTCCATCGCCCACCGCATCACCGGCGTGATCCTCTTCGTCGGCCTGATCTTCGCCTTCTGGGCCCTGAGCAAATCGCTCTCCTCCCCGGCCGGCTTCGACGCCGTGAGCAACGCCCTGGCCAACAACTTCCTGGCCAAGCTGATCGCCTGGGGCCTGCTCTCGGCGCTGGCGTACCACTTCGTCGCCGGCATCAAGCACCTGGTGATGGACGCCGATATCGGCGTGACCCTCGAGGGTGGCATCAAGAAGGCGCAGATCACCGTGGTGGTGAGTGCGGTCCTGATCATTCTGGCGGGAGTCTGGGTATGGTAACCAATATCACCAATTTCGGTCGCAGCGGCCTCTCCGACTGGCTGGTCCAGCGCGTATCGGCGGTCATCCTGGCCCTCTACACCGTTTTTATCGTTCTCTACCTGCTGCTCAATCCGGGTCTCGACTACGCCACCTGGAGTGGTCTGTTCGCCCAGACCTGGATGCGCATCTTCTCGCTGCTGGCCTTCGTGTCGCTGGCGGCCCACGCCTGGGTCGGGCTGTGGACCGTGACCACCGACTATCTCAAGCCGACCGGACTTCGCGTCGGCGCCCAGACCGCCATCATCCTGGCCATCTTCGTGTTCCTGGTCTGGGGCATTCAGATTCTGTGGGGAGCCTGATTCATGTCCAACATGCGTAGCCTGTCTTTCGACGCCATCATCATTGGCGGTGGCGGTGCCGGCCTGCGGGCCGCCCTGGAGCTGGCCAAGTCCGGCAAGAAGACCGCCGTGCTGTCCAAGGTCTTCCCGACCCGCTCCCACACCGTCTCCGCTCAGGGCGGCATCACCTGCGCCATCGCCTCCGCCGACCCCAACGATGACTGGCGCTGGCACATGTACGATACCGTCAAGGGCGGCGACTATATCGCCGACCAGGACGCGGCCGAGTACATGTGCTCCGAGGGCCCCAAGGCGGTCTTCGAGCTCGAGCACATGGGTCTGCCGTTCTCCCGCTTCGACAACGGCCGCATCTATCAGCGTCCCTTCGGCGGTCAGTCCAAGGAGTTCGGTGCCGGCGGCCAGGCGGCGCGTACCTGTGCGGCCGCTGACCGTACCGGCCACGCCCTGCTGCATACCCTGTATCAGAACAACCTGAAGAACAACACCACCTTCCTCAACGAGTGGTATGCGGTTGATCTGGTCAAGAACGCCAACGATGACGTGGTGGGCTGTATCGCCATGGACATCGAGACCGGTGAAGTGGTGCACGTCAAGTCCAAGGCGACCGTGCTGGCCACCGGCGGTGCTGGCCGTATCTACGCCTCCACCACCAATGCCCTGATCAACACCGGTGACGGCATCGGCATGGCGCTGCGCGCCGGCTTCCCGATGCAGGACATGGAGATGTGGCAGTTCCACCCGACCGGCATCTACGGCGCCGGCACCCTGGTGACCGAAGGTTGCCGCGGCGAGGGTGGCTATCTGGTCAACAAGGACGGCGAGCGTTTCATGGAGCGCTATGCGCCCAACGCCAAGGACCTCGCCGGCCGTGACGTAGTGGCACGCTCCATGGTCATGGAGATCCTCGAGGGCCGCGGCTGCGGCGAGAACGGCGACCACGTCTTCCTGAAGCTCGACCACCTGGGTGAAGAGGTTCTCGGCAAGCGTCTGCCCGGCATCGTCGAGCTCTCCAAGACCTTCGCCCACGTGGACCCGGCCAAGGAGCCGATCCCGGTGGTGCCGACCTGCCACTACATGATGGGCGGCGTGCCGACCAACATCCATGGCCAGGCGATCATGCAGGACGCCGACGGCAACGACAAGATCATCAACGGCCTGTTCGCCTGTGGCGAAGCGGCCTGCGTGTCGGTGCACGGCGCCAACCGCCTGGGCGGCAACTCCCTGCTCGACCTGGTGGTCTTCGGCCGTGCGGCCGGCATGTACATCGAGGGCGCGCTCAACGAGGGCATCGAGTACCTCGACGCTTCCGAGTCCGATATCGAGTCGGCCATGAAGCGCATGAACCGCTGGAACGAGTCCACCGGTGGCGAGACGGTGCCGGAGCTCAAGCGCGAGCTGCAGAGCATCATGCAGAACTCCTTCGGCGTGTTCCGCGAAGAGAAGAACATGGTCGAGGGCGTCAAGAAGCTGGCAGAGCTGCGCGAGCGCATCGCCAACGCTCACCTGCCGGACAAGTCCAACGCCTTCAACACCGCCCGCGTCGAGGCGCTGGAGCTGGACAACCTGATGGAAGTGGCCGAAGCCACCGCCATCTCGGCCCTGGAGCGCAAGGAGAGCCGTGGTGCCCACAGCCGCTACGACTACCCGGACCGTGACGACGTCAACTGGCTGAAGCACTCGCTCTACTTCCCGGCCGACAAGAAGCTCGGCAAGCGCGACGTCAACTTCGCACCGAAGACCGTCGACACCTTCGAGCCGAAGGTCCGCACCTACTAATTCAGCCACTGCGAGGGTGAGTCACGATGCTTCAGGTATCCATCTACCGCTACAACCCGGAAACCGACTCCGCGCCTTACATGCAGGAGTTCCAGGTCGACACCCAGGGCCGCGATGTCATGGTGCTGGACGTTCTGCACATGGTGAAGGAGCAGGACAACGGCATGGCCTACCGCCGCAGCTGCCGCGAAGGCGTGTGCGGCTCCGACGGCATGAACATGAACGGCAAGAACGGCCTGGCCTGTATCACGCCGCTCTCCGAGGTGGTGAAGGACGGCAAGCTGACGCTGCGCCCGCTGCCCGGCCTGCCGGTCATCCGTGACCTGGTGGTCGACATGGGGCTGTTCTACAAGCAGTACGAGCGCATCCAGCCGTACCTGCAGAACGACACGCCGGCGCCGGCCATCGAGCGCCTGCAGTCGCCGGAGGATCGCGACAAGCTGGACGGCCTCTACGAGTGCATCCTGTGTGCCTGCTGCTCCACCTCCTGCCCGTCGTTCTGGTGGAACCCGGACAAGTTCGTCGGTCCGGCCGGCCTGCTGCAGTCCTATCGCTTCCTGGCCGACTCCCGCGACACCGCAACCCGTGATCGCCTGGCCGAACTGGAGGACCCGTTCTCCGTGTTCCGCTGCCGCGGCATCATGAACTGCGTGGCGGTCTGCCCCAAGGGTCTCAACCCCACTCGCGCGATCGGCAAGATCCGCGACATGCTGCTGGCCAACGCCACTTAAATCGTGGCCGCGAGCTTGCTATCATGGCCCCCATCCATTGGCTGCGACCAGGTGTCGCAGCCAGTGGCCGGCGGGTCAGCAGCATCAGGAGCCGGTGCCTTGTGCACCGGCTCCTGAGCATCGAAAGCCGAGCATGGATAACAGGCTGACGGTTCGCCGCCGGCACGCCGGAACAACACAGGCCCTACCGGCAGGGCATCACCGATGTCGCAGCACCCGAGTGCCGCGGCGCCGATACCACCCCATCAGTGCAGGGTGACCGAGAGATGCAACAAGGCATAATGGAGTTGATGTGGCGCTCCTCTCACGTCAGTGGCGGCAATGCTCACTACGTGGAAGCGCTCTACGAGCAGTACCTCGATGATCCCGCCGCTGTTCCCGATGAGTGGCGTAACTACTTCGACCAGCTGCCTGTCCCCGAAGGCGGCGCCTCCCACGATGTTCCCCTGACTCCGGTTCGCGACCAGTTCTATCAGCTGGGCCGCGCCCGCCGCACCAGCGTGGCGGCCGCCGCCGCCGGCGGCGAGGAGAGCCGCAAGCAGGTCAAGGTCCTCCAGCTGATCAACGCCTACCGCTTCCGCGGTCACCAGAAGGCCAACATCGATCCGCTGGGCCTGCGCAGCCAGCTTCCCGTTCCCGACCTCGACCTCTCCTTCCACCAGCTCGCCAAGCAAGATCTCGATACCGAGTTCCAGACCGGCTCCTTCTTCCTGGGGCTGGACAAGGCGCCGCTGCGCGATATCGTCGAGGCGCTGGAGCAGACCTACTGCCGCTCCATCGGCTGCGAGATCATGCATATCGTCGATACCGAGGAGAAGCGCTGGCTGCAGCAGCGCTTCGAGTCGGTGCGCAGCGCGCCGAAGTTCAGCAACGAGGTGCGCAAGCACGTGCTGGAGCGGCTGACCGCCGCCGAGGGCCTGGAGAACTACCTGGCCTCCAAGTACCCGGGCACCAAGCGCTTCGGCCTCGAGGGCGGCGAGTCCTTCATTCCGATGATGGACGAGCTGATCCAGCGCGGCGGCGGCTACGGCATCAAGGAGATCGTGATCGGCATGGCCCACCGCGGCCGCCTCAACCTCCTGGTCAACATCCTCGGCAAGAACCCCGGCGACCTGATCGACGAGTTCGATGGCAAGAAGGTCATCGAGCGCGGCTCCGGCGACGTCAAGTACCACCAGGGCTTCAGCTCCAACGTCATGAGCCCGGGAGGCGAGGTGCACCTGGCGCTGGCCTTCAACCCCTCCCACCTGGAGATCGTCTCCCCGGTGGTCGAGGGCTCGGTGCGCGCCCGCCAGGATCGCCGCGACGACAGCGACGGCACCAAGGTCCTGCCGATCAGCATCCACGGCGACGCCGCCTTCGCCGGCCAGGGCGTGGTCATGGAGACATTCCAGATGTCCCAGACCCGCGCCTACAAGACCGGCGGCACCATCCATATCGTGATCAACAACCAGGTCGGCTTCACCACCTCGAACCCCCTGGACACCCGCTCCACCGAGTACTGCACCGACATCGCCAAGATGGTCCAGGCGCCGATCTTCCACGTCAACGGGGACGACCCGGACGCGGTGCTGCACGCGACCCAGGTGGCGATCGACTTCCGTCAGCAGTTCAAGAAGGACGTGGTGATCGACCTGGTCTGCTACCGTCGTCGCGGCCACAACGAGGCCGACGAGCCGAGCGGTACCCAGCCGCTGATGTACCGCAAGATCAAGGATCATCCCTCTTCCCGCGAGATCTACGCCAAGCGCCTGGTCGAGCAGGGCGTGCTCTCCGAAGAGGAGGCCAAGGCGATGATCGAGACCTACCGCGAGGACCTGCTGGCCGGCAACCATGTGGCCAACGCCCTGGTGCAGGAGCCCAACACCTCGCTGTTCGTCGACTGGAAGCCCTACCTCGGCCACGAGTGGACCGGCTATGCCGACACCGCGGTGGAGATGAAGCGCCTGCAGCGCCTGGCCGCCCGCATGTGCGAGATCCCCGACGGGGTCGAGGTGCAGCGTCAGGTCGCCAAGATCTATGAGGATCGCCGCAAGATGCAGGCCGGCGGCATGGCCCTGAACTGGGGCTTCGCCGAGACCCTGGCCTACGCTACCCTGCTCGACGAGGGGCATCCGGTGCGCATCACCGGCCAGGACGTGGGCCGCGGCACCTTCTCCCACCGTCACGCCGTGGTGCACAACCAGAAGGATGGCACCAGCTATGTGCCGCTCCAGCATATGGCGGACGGTCAGCCGGCCTTCACCATCCATGACTCCTTCCTCTCCGAGGAGGCGGTGCTGGCCTTCGAGTACGGCTATGCCACCACTGCTCCCAACGACCTGGTGATCTGGGAAGCGCAGTTCGGCGACTTCTTCAACGGTGCCCAGGTGGTGGTTGACCAGTTCATCTCCTCCGGCGAGACCAAGTGGGGGCGTCTGTGTGGCCTGACCATGCTGCTGCCCCACGGCTACGAGGGCCAGGGTCCCGAGCACTCCTCGGCGCGCCTGGAGCGTTTCCTGCAGCTGTGTGCCGAGTACAACATGCAGGTCTGCGTGCCCACCACGCCGGCGCAGATCTTCCACCTGCTGCGCCGCCAGGTGATCCGTCAGCTGCGCAAGCCGTTGGTGGTCATGTCGCCCAAGAGCCTGCTGCGCCACAAGGAGGCGATCTCCAGCCTGGACGAGCTGGCGACCGGTCAGTTCCAGATGGTGCTGCCCGACCAGGGCAACCTCGACCCCAAGAAGGTCGAGCGCATCATCCTCTGTGCCGGCAAGGTCTACTACGACCTGGCCGCCTGGCGGACCGAGAACAAGCGTGACGACGTGGCCATCGTGCGCGTCGAGCAGCTCTACCCCTTCCCCAAGGAGGAGCTCTTCGAGGCGCTCAAGGCCTATGTCAATGTCCGCGACGTGGTGTGGTGCCAGGAGGAGCCTCTCAACCAGGGGGCCTGGTACCCGAGCCAGCACCATATGCGTGCCGTGGCCGACATGCTCAAGAGCAACCTGGGCGGGGCGCTCAAGTTTGCCGGCCGCCCGGCCTCCGCCGCACCCGCCGCGGGCTACATGTCCGTGCATATCGAACAGCAGCGCCAGCTGGTGGAAGACGCCTTCAATCTGTAAGGCACGCCACCGGGACGAGAAAGAACAGACAAGGGAAACGACATGGCTACCGAGATCAAGGCCCCTACCTTTCCGGAATCCGTTGCCGAGGGCAGCGTGGCTGCCTGGCACAAGAAGGCCGGTGACAGCGTGGAGCGCGACGAGCTGATCGTCGAGATCGAGACCGACAAGGTGGTGCTCGAGGTGCTGGCTCCCGAGGCCGGCACCCTCGCCGAGGTGCTCGCCGAGGAGGGCGACACCGTGGAGTCCGAGCAGGTGCTGGGCCGCATTGGCGAAGGCAAGGCCGCGGGCGGCAAGGCCGATAAGGCCGACGCCAAGGCCGAAAAAGGCGCTGCCAAGGCCGACAAGCCGGCAGCCGGCGGCAAGCAGCACGAGGTGAAGGCACCGACCTTCCCCGAGTCCATCCAGGAAGGCACCGTGGCCAGCTGGAACAAGCAGGTGGGCGAGGCGGTCAAGCGCGACGAGGTGCTGGCCGAGATCGAGACCGACAAGGTGGTGCTCGAGGTCGTGGCCCCCGCCGACGGTGCCCTGGTCGAGATCAAGGCCGAGGAGGGCAGCCAGGTCGAGTCCGAGGCCGTGCTGGCGATCTTCGCCGAGGGTGCCGGCGGTGCCGCGACCGCCGCCGACGAGCCCCCGGCCGCTTCCGCCGACGACGGCGCCAGCGACGAGCAGGTGGGCGACAAGATCCTGGCCCCCGCCGCGCGCAAGCTGGTTGCCGAGCATGACCTCGACGTCAGCCGCATCGAGGGCACCGGCAAGGGTGGCCGCATCCTCAAGGAGGACGTGCAGAAGGCCGTGAAGGAGGGCTCCGCCAAGAAGGCCGCCAAGCCGGCATCCGGCGGCGCTGCCAAGGCCGCCGCCGCAGCACCGGCCGTCGAGGGCGAGCGTCCCGAGAAGCGCGTGCCGATGAGCCGTCTGCGCCAGACCATCGCCAAGCGCCTGGTCCAGGCCCAGCAGACCGCCGCCATGCTGACCACCTACAACGAGGTGGACATGAGCGAGGTGATGGCGCTGCGTGCCCAGTACAAGGACACCTTCGCCAAGACCCACGACGTCAAGCTCGGCTTCATGGGCTTCTTCGTCAAGGCCGCCTCCGAGGCGCTCAAGCGCTTCCCCGACGTCAATGCCTCCATCGACGGTACCGATATCGTCTATCACGGCTATCAGGATATCGGCGTGGCGGTCTCCACCGACCGCGGCCTGGTGGTTCCGGTGCTGCGCGACACCGACAGCATGAAGATCGCCGACGTCGAGAAGGGCATCGGCGACTTCGGCAAGCGTGCCCGTGACGGCAAGCTCGGCATCGACGAGATGCAGGGCGGTACCTTCACCATCACCAACGGCGGTACCTTCGGCTCGCTGATGTCCACGCCGATCCTCAACCCGCCGCAGACCGCCATCCTTGGCATGCACAAGATCCAGGACCGCCCCATGGCGGTGGACGGCAAGGTCGAGATTCGTCCGATGATGTACCTGGCGCTCTCCTACGATCACCGCATGATCGACGGCAAGGACGCGGTGCGCTTCCTGGTCACCATCAAGGAACTGCTGGAAGATCCGGCCCGCCTGCTGCTGGACATCTGAGCGGAATGTGCCGCCGGGCGATCCCCGGCGGTACTCCATCCCAAGACACGCAAGGGGAGCCAACATGGCTGACAAGTTTGATGTGATCGTGATCGGTGCGGGCCCCGGCGGCTACGTCGCCGCCATCCGCGCCGCCCAGATGGGCCTGAAGACCGCCTGCGTCGAGAAGTGGATCGGCAAGGAAGGCAAGGTGGTGTTCGGCGGTACCTGCCTCAACGTGGGCTGCATCCCCTCCAAGGCGCTGCTTGAGGCCTCCCACAAGTTCGTCGAGGCCAAGCACGACTTCGCCGACATGGGGATCCAGGCCGGCGACGTCCAGATGGACGTCAAGAAGATGATCGCCCGCAAGGACACCATCGTGAAGAACCTCACCGGTGGCATCGCCGGCCTGTTCAAGGCCAACGGCGTGACCGGTATCGAGGGCACCGGCAAGGTAGTCGGCGCCAAGCAGGTCGAGGTCACCGACCTCGATGGCAAGGCGACCACCTATGACGCCGACAGCATCATCATCGCCGCCGGCTCCGTGCCGGTGGAGATTCCGCCGACCCCGCTGACCGAGGGCCTGATCGTCGACTCCACCGGCGCGCTCGAGTTCACCGAGGCCCCCAAGCGCCTCGGCGTGATCGGCGCCGGCGTCATCGGCCTGGAGCTGGGCAGCGTCTGGAACCGCTTGGGCTCCGAGGTCACCGTGCTCGAGGCCATGGAGAGCTTCCTGCCGATGGTGGACACCGCCATCGCCAAGGAGACCCAGAAGCTGCTCAAGAAGCAGGGCCTGGACATCAAGCTGGGCGCGCGGGTCACCGGCTCCGAGGTCAAGGGCAAGGAAGTGGTCGTCAAGTACACCGACGGTGACGGCGACCAGGAGATGACCTTCGACAAGCTGATCGTCTGCGTCGGCCGCAAGCCCTACACCCAGGGCGTGGTGGCCGACGGCCTGGGCATCGACCTGGACGAGCGCGGCTTCATCCACGTCGACGACCAGTGCCGCACCAGCGTGCCGGGCGTCTACGCCATCGGCGACTGCGTGCGCGGCCCGATGCTGGCCCACAAGGCCTCCGAAGAGGGCGTGATGGTCGCCGACATCATCGCCGGCCATAAGGCCGAGATGAACTACGACGCCATCCCCAACGTCATCTACACCTTCCCGGAGGTGGCCTGGGTCGGCCTGACCGAGCAGGACGCCAAGGCCAAGGGCATCGAGGTCAAGACCGGCTCCTTCCCCTTCGCCGCCAGCGGCCGCGCCATGGCCAACAACGCCACCGAGGGCCAGGCGAAGATTGTCGCCGATGCCGAGACCGACCGCGTGCTGGGCATGCATATCGTCGGTCAGCACGCCGGCGAGATGATCGCCCAGGGCGTCATCGCCCTTGAGTTCGGCTCCAGCGCCGAGGATCTGGCGCTGACCTGCTACGCGCACCCGACCATGTCGGAAGCGGTGCACGAGGCGGCGCTTGCCGTGGATGGCCACGCCATCCATATGGCCAACCGCAAGAAGCGCAAGTAAGTCGCACAACAAGCGCCGCCCCTCGGGCGGCGCGCCCCTTCCGGCCATGTATCGGAAGGGACGGTGGTGGTTCGAGGCGTCCGCCAGTCGGCGAGACAGGACCACCGTTCGAGTCACATGCAACCAATGGCATGAATCGATGAACCTTCACGAGTATCAGGGCAAACAGCTGTTTGCCGACTACGGTCTGCCGGTGTCCAAGGGCTTTGCCGTCGACACCCCCGAGGAAGCTGCCGAAGCCTGCAAGAAGATCGGCGGTGACATGTGGGTCGTCAAGGCCCAGGTCCACGCCGGTGGCCGCGGCAAGGCCGGCGGCGTCAAGCTGATCAAGAGCCCGGAGGAGGCCCAGGCCTTCGCCGAGCAGTGGCTGGGCAAGAACCTGGTGACCTACCAGACCGACGCCAACGGTCAGCCGGTCGCCAAGATCCTGGTCGAGAACTGCACCGACATCGCCGAGGAGCTCTACCTGGGCGCCGTGGTTGACCGTGCCACCCGTCGCGTGGTCTTCATGGCCTCCACCGAGGGCGGCGTCGAGATCGAGAAGGTCGCCGAGGAGACTCCCGAGAAGATCCTCAAGGCCGAGATCGATCCGCTGGTAGGCGCTCAGCCCTACCAGGCGCGCGAGCTCGCCTTCGCCCTGGGCCTGAAGGGCGACCAGGTCAAGCAGTTCACCAAGATCTTCCTGGGTCTCTCCAAGCTGTTCCACGACAAGGATCTGGCCCTGCTGGAGATCAACCCCCTGGTGATCACCGACGAAGGCAACCTCCACTGCCTCGACGCCAAGATCAACCTGGACAGCAACGCCCTCTACCGTCACCCGGACCTGCAGGCGATGCGCGACCCCTCCCAGGAGGATGAGCGCGAGGCCGAGGCGGCGGCGTGGGAACTGAACTATGTGGCCCTCGATGGCAACATCGGCTGCATGGTCAACGGCGCCGGCCTGGCCATGGGCACCATGGACATCGTCAACCTGCACGGCGGCTCTCCGGCCAACTTCCTGGACGTGGGCGGCGGCGCCACCAAGGAGCGCGTGGCCGAGGCGTTCAAGCTGATCCTCTCCGACGATAATGTGAAGGCCGTGCTGGTCAACATCTTCGGCGGTATCGTGCGCTGCGACATGATCGCCGAGGGCATCATCGGTGCCGTCGAGCAGGTCGGCGTCAACGTGCCGGTCGTGGTGCGCCTGGAAGGCACCAACGCCGAGCTGGGTGCCGAGAAGCTGGCTTCCAGTGGTCTGAACATCATCGCTGCTACCAGCCTGACCGATGCGGCAGAGCAGGTCGTTAAGGCAGCGGAGGGCAAGTAATGAGTATCCTGATCGACAAGAACACCAAGGTCATCTGCCAGGGCTTCACCGGCGGCCAGGGGACCTTCCACTCCGAGCAGGCGATCGCCTACGGTACCCAGATGGTCGGCGGCGTGACCCCGGGCAAGGGCGGCCAGGAGCACCTGGGCCTGCCGGTGTTCAACACCGTCAAGGAAGCCGTTGAGCAGACCGGCGCCGAGGCCAGCGTGATCTACGTGCCGGCCCCCTTCTGCAAGGACTCCATCCTCGAGGCGGCCAACGCCGGCATCAAGCTGATCGTCTGCATCACCGAGGGCATCCCCACCCTCGACATGCTCGACGTCAAGGTGAAGTGCGACGAGCTGGGCGTGCGCCTGATCGGCCCGAACTGCCCGGGCGTGATCACCCCCGGCGAGTCCAAGATCGGCATCATGCCGGGTCACATCCACAAGCCGGGCAAGGTCGGTATCGTGTCGCGCTCCGGCACCCTGACCTATGAAGCCGTCAAGCAGACCACCGACTACGGCTTCGGCCAGTCCACCTGCGTGGGCATCGGCGGCGACCCGATTCCGGGCTCCAACTTCATCGACATCCTCGAGATGTTCGAGAAGGATCCGGCCACTGAGGCGATCGTGATGATCGGCGAGATCGGCGGCACCGCCGAGGAAGAGGCGGCGGCCTACATCAAGGCCAACGTCACCAAGCCGGTGGTCTCCTACATCGCCGGTGTGACTGCCCCTCCGGGCAAGCGCATGGGCCACGCCGGTGCGATCATCTCCGGCGGCAAGGGCACCGCGGACGAGAAGTTCGCCGCCCTCGAGGACGCCGGCGTCAAGACCGTGCGCTCCCTGGCGCAGATCGGCGACGCCCTGAAGGAAGTGACCGGCTGGTAAGCCGGCGACCCCCTCTCGGGAATGCCAAAAGGGCGCCTTCGGGCGCCCTTTCTCGTGCGTGCCATTTTTCGGAAACGGATCAGCCGGCGGCGAGCTGGCTGCGGTCGCGGCCGTCGCGCTTGGCGCGCAGCAGGGCCTGATCGGCTCGATGCAGGGTATCGGCATAGGGCTCGCCCGCGCGGTGCTCGCTGAGTCCGGCGCTCAGGGTCACCGAGAGCGGCTGGCCAGCAATGAAGACCTGAACGCGCGCCAGGCGTGCACGCATCCGCTCGACGATGCGCGATGCCTCCTCAAGGCTCGTCTCCCCTAGCAGCAGCAGGAACTCTTCGCCCCCCCAGCGGCCGCAGAGGTCATAGTCGCGCAGGCTCTCGCGCATGGTTCGGGTGATCGCCACCAGCAGCGCATCGCCCACGTCGTGGCCGTGGGCATCGTTGATCTGCTTGAAGTGGTCGATATCCAGCAGGGCCAGCGTATAGCTGCGTTCGTCCCGATCCAGGCGGGCGAGATGCTCGTCGATCAGCCGCCGGTTGGGTAGGGCGGTGAGGGCGTCATGGTGGGCCTCCTCGTGCAGCGTCTGGTTGCGCTCGCAGATCAGCGCCTGATAGCCGTCGGAGATGCGCGACAGCTTCTGCTGGCGCCTAAGGGACCGCTCGTAGCGCTTCTGGGTCACCTGCTGGGCCTCCCGGGCCAGGGCCTGGTAGCGGTCCGAGATGTTCATCAGCCGCTCCAGCTGCTCCCGCTGGTCGCGGTGCTGCAGGTAGAGGGCCTCCAGGGCCTCGCGCAGGGGGTTGTCGGCGTGACGGGGCTCGGCGAGCAGCGCGGCGACCCGCTGCAGCAGCCCCTCCTCGCCCCGGCTCTTCACGGGGTCACCGGCGTCGGGGTGATGGCGAAGGGGTAGCTGCAGTCCTCCTTGAACTCCTCTGCCAGCTCGGCGATGCGCTCGTTGCGCGGGTCGTAGTGCCAGGTCACGCTGACCGGGCGTCCCCCCTCGTGGGCCTCTTCCAGGAGGTCGAAGATATCCATCATCGCCTTCACCGACGAGGTGTTGAGGTAGACCAGCGTCAGCTCCAGGGCCAGGGGACGGCTCTCGTCGCTCAGGAAGCGCTCGACCCAGGCGATGACCTGGTCGAAGAGCTCATAGGAGTTTTCCGGGTAGGAGTCGCCCTGCAGGGTCAGGCGTCCGGCGGCCCAGTCGCTGCGTATCGCCGGCGTGGACTGGCTGCCGGGGATGTCGAGGTCGGGAATCATGGTCATGGCGTTCGTCATAGGGTGGCGGTCAGGCTGAAGAAGCTTTGCTGGTCTGACAGCGGCTGCAGGGAGGCGCGCATCGGCCGGCTCGACTTGCGGGCGATATCCAGCAGCCCCAGGCCGGCGCCGCTGGAGGCGTCGACCCGGGGCTGGCGGAGCTGGCGCTTGTAGGCCGCCTTGAGCTCGGCGCGGTCAAGCCGGGCCAGGTCGTCGATGGTGGCTGCCAGGCGCTCGCCGTCCGGGGTCTGCACCAGGTTGCCCGCCGAGACCCGGTAGTGCCCCTGATCGTCCTGGGAGACCACCACGGTGGCCGAGGCCTGTTCGTCGTCGTAGCCCTGACGACGCGCATAGTGGCGGATATTCTGGGTCATCTCGATGTAGGCGGCGAAGACATCCATGGCCGCAGCGGGGGCAGCCTGCTGGGTATCCAGATAGTTGCGCAGGGCCTTGCCGATCTCCTCGATCAGGCTGCGCGAGATGGGGCCATTGAAGCACAGCATGACCCGCTCGCGCTGATAGCTCTCCCGCATCTTCAATAGGTCCATGATGGCTCCTTGACTAGCGAGGCCCCGCCGGGGGGCCGGTCGGCGATTGGGGTGACAGGCCTTCGTCGGGCTCGGCGCGAAAGGCCAGCAGCGTGATGTCGTCGCGCTGGGGCAGTGCTCCCCGATAGGCCTGCAGTGCCGCCTCGAAGGCGCGCATCTGCTTGGCCAGGGGATGGCTCGCCTGAGCCTTGATCAGCGCCTCGAAGCGCGGGTTGCCGAAGCCGAAGCCGTGGCTGCCGCCGGCCTGGTCGAGGAAGCCGTCGCTGCACAGGTAGTAGCTGGCTCCCGGGGTCATGGCGAGCGTCTGGTTGACGTACTCCCCCGGGCGCCGATGCCCGATGGCGCGCTTGTTGGCCTTGAGGCGCGTCAGCGTGTCGCCATCGCTGGCGTAGAGATCGATCTTGGCCCCGGCGAAGGTGAGTCGTTTCCGGTCCGGCTCGATCCAGACCAGGCCCAGGTCCATGTTGGTGGCGATGGAGGAGGGCAGGTGGTCGGCGGGCAGCAGCTCGCGGCCGTGCCGGTCGATGTCGGTGAGCAGGGCCGCCGGGTCCTCGGCACCGTGCCGGGCAATGGCCTGGTCGATCAGGGCCCGGGCCAGCATGGTCATCATGGCGCCGGGAACCCCGTGGCCCGCGCAGTCCACCACCCCCAGCAGATAGCCTCGCCCGCTGGCGTGAAACACGTAGAAATCACCGCCCACGGTATCCCGGGGCTTCCAGAGTACACCGTAGCGGTGGCTGAGGTGCCGCTCGAGCGGACGGTCCGGCAGGATGGCACGTTGAATGATGCTGGCGTACTGGATGGAGTCGCCCAGCTGCTGGTGGGCGGCGGCCACCTTCGCATGGGCCGCCTCCAGGGCCTGGGTACGTTCGCGGACCTGGCCTTCGAGGTCGCGGGTGTAGCGCTCCACCTGGCTGGCCATCCGCGAGAAGGCCTGGGAGAGAGCGCCGATCTCGTCGCCGCGCTCGGTGGGCAGCCGGGAGCGGTAGTCGCCCCCGGCAATGGCCTGGGCCGAGGCCTTGAGGCGGTTGAGAGGCGCCAGGATCAGGCGGTCCGTGGCGTAGGCGAAGGCGAGCAGCAGGGTGCCAAGGATCAGCGTCAGGGCGACGGCCAGGGTCCAGAGCCAGCGGCTCTCCAGCAGCTGTGCCGTGCCGGTATCCAGGGCGCTGACCAGCAGCCACTGCAGCTCGGGAATATAGCCCAGGGTCAGCAGCTTGGGGCGCCCCTCGAAGTCTACCTCCAGGTGATGAATGGTGCCGGGGCGGCGCACGGCCTCCTGGAGGGCGCGGGTTACCTCGGTGCGGTCGGCGTCGCCCACCAGGTGCTGAAGGCGCTGGCTCTCCTCGGCCTCGAGCGGGGTGTTGAAGGAACTCCAGGCGATCTGAGCGGTGTCCGGGTGGACCTGGATGGCGCCCTGGCGGTCCACCACCATGGGCAGCAGGCCTGCCGGTGCCTGGCGCATGAAGCGGTCGAGGAAGTCGCTGAGATCGATACTGCCGCCGGCAAGCCCTAGGGCTTCGCCGTTTTCCATCACCTTGACGTTGATCCAGATCATCGCCTGCTGCAGCGTTCGGTCGATGTTGACGTTGATGTTGTAGCTGGCGCTGCTGGCCATCAGGTCGAAGTACCAGGCGTCGCCGGGCTCGTCGGGGTCGAGGTGGTAGGTCGGGCCGGCGTCCTGCGCTTTTCCCCCGTCGTTGAAAAAGTAGGCGCTGCTGGCGTGGTCGATAATAAAGTAGGCCTGGCTTTCGAGCTGGCGGCGGAAGCTCTCGGACTCCTCGTGAAAGCGGGTCCGGTAGGTTTCATCCTCGAGGTGGGTTAGCCACTCCCGGGTAATCAGCGAGTCGGCGAAGCGCCGCGACAGGGCCAGCTCCCGGGAGACGGGGGAGACGATGCGCTGCATCTGCAGCAGGGTGTAGTTCTCGGCGTAGGCCTGGGCGAAGTGGCGGTGAATATCGTCCACGGCCTTCCAGCCGATCAGCCCGGCGGGAATCAGCGCCAGCAGGCAGGCCAGCAGCAGAGTCACCACGGACTTGCCGCGCAGGCCGAGGAGTGCTGCCATGAAGAGGTTCCCTGTGCTCGGGTCGGGCGGTTCGCCGGCCCGGTTGTCATCGTTATGGAGCTTACTCTGCCATAAAGCAACGGTACGAGCGAGTCACCGGCATTAACGGGATTTCACAAAGAAGGCCCTGGCGTCTTCCGCCAGGGCCTCATTTCGCAGTCGATTGGCGTCGAGCCCGACAGGCTTCTGGCCTTGGGGGCTACTCGCTGGGGCGCGCCACCAGCGAGCGGGTCTCCTCCCGGGCCTCGACCAGCGCCACGCGGATATGGTCGCCCAGCTTGAAGCGCTCCTCGCTCTCCACCTGTATGCGACCCTCCTTGTCGTCGATGGCCACCTTGTCGCGGTCGCTGTGCATCATCGGCGCCGGCACGAAGGCGGTGGCGCCGTTGGCGGTGAGGCGCACGCGCATGCCGCCGCGGTTGATGGCAATGATCTCGGCGTCAAAGCTCTCCTGGGCCTCGGCGGCGGGGCTCAGGTAGCGCACATAGAGCCAGTCCTTGACGTCCCGCTCGGCCATGCGGTTGAGGCGGCGGCGCTCGGTGAGCTGCTCGGTGAGCGCCAGGCTCGCCTCGGCCGGCGCCTGCTCGCCCTTGAGCACCCGCTTGATCAGGCGGTGGTTGACCATGTCGCCATACTTGCGGATCGGCGAGGTCCAGGTGGCGTAGGCGGCGAGTCCCAGGCCGAAGTGCGGACCGGGCTTGGCCGACATGCTGGTGAAGCCCTGGAAGCGCCGCAGGCGGGCATCCAGCCAGGCGTCGTCGCGCCCCTCGAGCTCGCGCTTGAGCTCGCGGTAGCGAGGCAGCTCGGTGAGCGCCTCCACGGCCACCTCGATCTCCTGGCTGGCCAGGAAGTCTCGGGCGGCCTCGGCCTTATCGTCCTCGAAGGCGCGGTGCACGTTGAAGATGCCGTGGCCCACATGTTCCGACAGCAGATGGGCGCAGCAGGCGTTGGCCGCGATCATCGACTCCTCGATCATGCGGTTGGCGATGCGGCGCTCCTCGGTGCGCACGTCCAGGACGTTGCCGGCCTCGTCCAGGTCGAAGACGTAGTCGGGGCGGTCCTTGAATACCAGGGCATGGGCGGCGCGCCAGGCGCTGCGCGCCTCGGTAAGGTCGCGCAGGGCCCTGAGCTGCTCGGCGATCTCGTCGGCCGGGGCCCAGTCGCCCTGGCCCTCCAGCCAGTCGGAGACGTTGTCGTAGACGAGCCGGGCGTGGGAGGTGGCGGTAGCGGCGAAGAAGCGATAGTCGCCCAGGCTGCCGTCGGCCTCCACCACCAGGGTGCAGGCCAGCACCGGGCGCGCCTGGCCCTCGACCAGGGAGCAGAGGTCGTCGGCCAGCTGCTCGGGCAGCATGGTGACGTTCTGGCCCGGCAGGTAGACGGTGAAGGCACGGGTGCGCGCCTCCAGGTCCGCCGCGTGGCCTTCCTCCACGTAGGCGGTGGGGTCGGCGATGGCCACGGTCATCTCCCAGCCGCCGCCCTCCCGGGGCACCACGCGCAGGGCGTCGTCCATGTCGCGGGTCTTCTCGCCGTCGATGGTGAAGAAGGGTGCGGCGGTGAGGTCCTCGCGCTCGAGGCCCTCGTCGCGCAGCGGCCAGTCGTCACCGGCGTCGGGGCACTCCTGCTCCAGGGCGTGGCGGGCCAGGGTGACGCGCCAGGGCACCGCGGGGTCGTCGGCCTTGGCGACCAGCTCGTCGATCTGGGTGAAGAAGCCGCGATCGTCGGCCTTGAGCGGATGGCGCACCAGGCGAGCGACGACCCAGTCGGCGTCGCCGATGGTGGCCTCGTCGAGGCTGCGCTTGATGCGCGCCTTGAGGACGTTGCCGATGGAGGGGTGGTCCGGGACCACGGCCAGGCGGCCTTCGCGCAGCTGTACCCGGGCAATGAAGCGGTCCAGTCCCTGTTCGATCAGGGTGTCGGGCTCGACGCGCTTCTTGTCGCCCTCCTCGTGGAGGATGGCCCCGACGCGATCGCCGTGCAGTACCTGCTTCATGGCGGGGGGCGGCACGAAGTAGGACTCGCCCTCGTCGGTCTCGAGGAAGCCGAAGCCCTTCTGGGTGGCCTTGATCACCCCCTCGACGCGGGGAGTGCTTGAGCGAATCTGTTGCTTGAGCTGAGCAAGCAGGGCGTTGTTCTGCAGCATGATCACGAACGTGTGGCGGGGTAGGTGGGCCACTATACGGGTTAGCAGGGCCCGCGCCAAACCCGCGGGAGGCTGGCTCAGAGGAATCAGGGGGTTGGGTGCGACGGCGCCGGCCGGCGCCGTCGGGGGGAGGTCAGCGTACCGTGATCACGCTGCACTCGGCGGCATGGGCCACCTTGTGGGAGACGCTGCCCACCACGAAGCCCTGCAGGTCGCTCAGGCCGCGGCTGCCCATGACGATGGCGTCGACGCCGCGCCTGCGCGCCTCGCTGAGGATGGTGCGCGCCGGGTCGCCCTGGCCGATCACGGTCTCGATATTGCTGGCACCCTGCTCCCGGGCGGCCTCGGCGGCGCGGTTCATCACCTGCTTGCCGGCCTCCTCGCGCTCCTCGCGGCTCGCCTCGATGGCGATGGCGCCGATGCCCCACACCAGGGTGGTCTCGTGGGAGAGCTCTTCGGGGATATGCACCAGGTGCAGGGTGCAGCCATCTTCCTGACGGGCCAGCTGACAGGCGACGGCCAGCGCCTTCTGGGCGTGCTCGGAGCCGTCGATGGGAACCAGGATGGACTTGAACATGGCGGTGCTTCCTTGATCTTGTGAGGGTCAGAGTGGATGGCTTGATCCTAGCGCCTTGTGGCCGCGCTGTCATGAGGGGATGCGGCGGCGTCAGGCTGCTCCAGACGGCGCAGCTGCTGCCACAGCTCCCGGCGCAGATCGGCCAGGCGCGGCGCCTGCTGGTCGGGGAAGGGCAGGGGGCGGGTCAGGCGCTGGGTGCGCAGGCCGAGCCGGGCGCTGAGGAGGCCGACGCCCAGCCCCTGGGCGGCCCGGGTGGAGAGCCGCCCGGCCAGGTTCATGGAGAGCATCTCCATGCCGGCATCGCTGGCCATCTCGGTGGCCCCGGCGAAGGCCATCTGATGGAGCACCGCCCGCAGCAGGCGCAGGCGTCCCGCGTAGCCGAGCTCCAGGCCGTAGAGCCGACAGAGGCGGTCGATCATCGCCAGGCTGCGCCAGGCCACCAGGGCCATGTCCACCAGGGTCAGGGGTGACACCGCGACCATGACGGCCGTCTCGCCGGACATCCGAGAGATCAGCCGTCGGGCCTCGCGATCCCGAGGCGCGAGCAGGTGGTGGTCGAGCAGCAGGGCGATATCGCGCCCCTCGTGGTGGGCCTGGCGGGCGGCCACGAATCCCTGCCAGTGGGGGTGGTCGTCATCCAGAGCCAGGGCGCGGCGCAGCGCCTCGGCGGTGTCTCGCGCCTCGCCTGCGCTGGCCTCCGGCAGGGCGGTGAGCCGCTGGCGCAGGTGTTCGTGGCGGCGCAGGCGGCGCAGCCGCCACAGCTCGCGCCCCAGGGCCGAGCCGCTCAGGCCCAGAGCCAGCAGCAGCAGCAGGCTCCAGGCACCGGCCATCCAGTCGCCGCCGAGGCTGGCGGCATAGAGGGTCCCGCCGGCCTCCACGGCGCCGAGGCCCAGGGTGCCGCCGAGCAGGGCGAGCAGGCCCCAGCGCCGCCGCCGCGGGCGGGCGAGGCTCGCCTCCAGGGCGCGTTCGCCGGCGTCGGGAGGCGTTTCCGCCAGCGGGCGGCTGGCCTGCTCCGTGGCGAAGGGCTCGGCGGGGCGAGGGTCTCGGGGTCCCGAAGGCTCGGCCGCGTCGGGTGCTGCGTCGGGGGGCGGCTCCGGGGTGAAGCGCTGGCCCGGGCGCGGGTCGCGGGGTTCGTTCATATGGGCTCGCTCATGCTAGCTTGTCTCCGATCAGCCAGTCCAGGGCGGCATCCATGCGGATATGGGGCAGGGCGCCGCCCTCCAGGGGCAGCGGGCGGAAGTGGGGAAAGGCGAAGCCCTGGCGAGCCCAGAAACCGGCATCGGGCAGGCGGCCGGGCACTTCGCCGGGATAGAGCAGCAGCGGCTCGCCGTCCAGGGCGGTGCCGCGCAGGGCCGGCGTGCGCTGGCCGCGGTGCTCTACCTCCCGAGCCTCGCTGGCGCGGATGGCGGCCAGGGAGATGGCCCGCACCGGCACGCTGGCGAAGCGCAGGTCCTGGAGGGGCTCGGCGAGCAGCGCCTCGAGCAGCGCCACCAGGCGCGGGTGCTGCTCCGGGGTCACGTGGTCGGCCTTGGTGGCGGCGATGGCCAGGCGGTCGATGCGCGGTGCGAAGAGCCGCGAGAGCAGGCTGCGCCTGCCGTAGTCGAAGCTCTGCATCAGGTTGGCGAGCGCTCGGGAGAGATCCTCGAAGCGCTCCGGGCCGGCGTTGAGGGCGCCGAGCAGATCCACCAGCACGATCTGGCGGTCGAAGCGGCGGAAATGGTCGCGGTAGAAGGGGCGCACGATGTGCTGCTGATAGTACTGGAAGCGCCGTGCCAGGGTGGCGTAGTTGCTCTCGGGGGGCAGGGCCGCCAGCTCCGTCGGTTCCGCCTCGGCGATGCCGGGCAGCGGGAAGAACTGCAGCACCGGGGCGCCGGAGAGGTCGCCCGGCAGCAGGAAGCGCCCCGGCTGCAGGTCGGCGAAGCCCGCCTCCCGGGCGCCGCGCAGCCCCTGGGCATAGCGCTCGGCGATCTCGGCCAGCTGCGCCTCGTCGGCCTCTGCAGCGGGGTCGAGGTCCTCGACGGCGGCGTGCCAGGCGGCGAAGTGGACGCGGCGCTGCTCGCCGGCCAGGGCCTGTTGGCTCCGGCACCAGCTGGGGTAGTCGTGGGCCAGCAGGGGCAGGTCCAGCAGCCACTCGCCGGGGTAGTCGAAGAGGTCCAGAGTGAGCCGGCGGGTCTCGCTGCCCAGCCAGCCGCGCCTTTCCGGGCGATAGCGCAGCTCCAGGCGCAGTTCGCTGATGCCCCGGGTCGGCGCCGGCCAGCGTGGCGGCGTCTCGGCCAGCGCCGCCATGGCCTGGTCGTAGGGGAAGCGGGGCACGCCCAGGTCCTGCTGGTTGACCCGCCGGGCTCCCAGCAGGCGCCCCTGGCGGGCCGCGGGCAGCAGGTCGAGCCGGGCCTCGAGCCCGGCATGGCGCAGCTGGTTGACCAGGGAGGTGAGGAAGGCGGTCTTTCCCGAGCGCGACAGGCCCGTGACCGCCAGGCGCAGCTGGCGGTCGCGGCCGCGCTCGATCAGGTCGGTGATTTCGCGAGCCAGGGGCTGGCGCATGGGCGGAGGCTCCTGTGGCTCAGCGGGGGCCGGCGAACATGGTGTAGAGCAGGGGGCTCGCCGCGATCACGAAGCCTGCGCCGGCCAGCAGGTAGCCGGGCAGGCGGTGGCGGGTGCGGTGGGCCAGGGTCAAACCGCCGATGCAGACCACCATGCCCACCAGGTTGAGGGTAAAGGAGGCCATCTCCATGAAGTGCTGGGGCGACATCTGCGCTCCTCGGGTTGCCGTGTACTGCGGGGAATGGTATCAGGAGTCGGGGGTTCCCCGAAGCGCCGACAGGGAGGACGTAGATGGCCAGGCTGCCCGATGCCGAGACGGTGCTCCGCTTCTGGTTCGACGAGCTCGAGCCTGCCCAGTGGTTTCGCAAGGACCCGGCGCTGGATGCGGCGATCGGCGAGCGCTTCGGGGCGCTGCTCGAGGCCGCCGGGTGCGGCGAGCTGTGGGCCTGGCGGGAGACGCCCCGCGGGCGGCTGGCCGAGGTGATCGTCCTCGACCAGTTCTCGCGCAATATCCACCGGGACTCGCCCCTGGCCTTCGCCCGGGATCCGCTGGCCCTGGTGCTGGCCCAGGAGGCGGTAGCCAGCGGGGGCGACCGCGCCCTCGAGGTGATGCAGCGGGCCTTTCTCTATATGCCCTGGATGCACAGCGAGTCCCTTGCCATCCACGAGGTGGCCCTCGAGCTCTTCGACCAGCCGGGCCTGGAGGAGCAGCTGCGCTATGAGCACCGCCACCGCGACATCCTGCTGCGCTTCGGCCGCTACCCCCACCGCAACGCCATTCTCGGCCGCCCCTCCACGCCGGAGGAACTGGCCTTTCTCGAACAGCCGGGCTCGTCGTTCTGAGCGCCGCTCGGGCTGTTGCCTGGATTGACGCGACACACTGCAAGGAGAGCCATATGGGACTGATTGCCTGGCTGATCATCGGCGGGCTGGCGGGATGGATCGCCGGCCATATCATGCGCGGGGGCGGCTTCGGTATCCTCGGCAATATCGGCGTCGGGGTGGTGGGAGCGGTGATCGGCGGGTTTATCTTCGATCAGGTCTTGGGCGTGGGTACCGGTGGTTTCCTTGGCTCTCTGGTGAGTGCCATCATCGGGGCCGTCATTCTGCTCTGGGTGATCTCGAAGGTGCACAAGGCCTGAGCGCCTTCCCCGCGGCACGCTCGACGCCCGGCCTCGGCCGGGCGTCGTCGTTTCTGCGGCCCGGCGACCCGGCAGCCGGGGCTCAGCGACTCGCCGGGCGCGGCAGGATGCGCCGGTAGCGGTCCAGGGTGCGGTCGAGCCAGGCCCCGTCTAGCTCGACCTCGTCGGAGCGGGCGGGCACCTTCAGGGTCAGCAGGAAGAGCCCCTGGCCGGCGGTGGCGGGGGCAGGCAGCCGCCGGTACGGTAGCGCCTCCGGCCGCCGCCAGGTGAGCCGCAGGGCACCGCGCTCGATCAGGTACGCCAGGCGGGCGGCGTCGGTGAGCACCGCGGCGGCCCCCTCGGCCACTCCCCGGGAGAGGCTCTCCAGGGTGCGGTAGGCGGGCGCGCCAGCGGCACGGCAGGCGTGGTCCCCCTCGACGAAGCACCCTTCGCGCTCCTCGGGGGCCTCGGGCCAGCGGCCGCCGGCCAGCCGCTCTGGAGTGGCGGGGTAGGCCAGGGTAATGGCCACCGCAGGGGTGCCGTCATTGAGCCGGGTATCGGCATCGGTGATGACGCCGCCGGGCAGCTGGCGGCACAGCCAGCGGTAGTCGCAGGCCTGCTGGACGGTGGCCCGGGCTTCCTGGGCGGTGTGGCTGGCGCCCTGCAGGGAGCGCAGCAGGGAAAGGGTTCGCAGTATCACGGTATGGCCTCGCGGTGGACGCCGTCATCTTCCCGGCTGTGCCCGGCGATGACAAGGCCCCCAGCGCCAGCCGCCCAACACAGGCCGCCCGGCGCAAGGCCGGGCGGTATGGGAGGAAACGATGAGGCCGATCAGGCGGTGGCGGTCTGGCCCACCAGCTCCTTGAGGGAGGCCTCGACGATGTCCAGGCCCTCCTCGAGCACCTCGTCCTCGATGGTGACGGGCATCAGGAAGCGGATGGTGTTGCCCCACAGGCCGCAGGAGAGCAGTACCAGGCCCTTCTCCCTGGCGCGCTTGCACAGCGCCGCGGCGAGGTCGGCATCCGGCGTGTGCTTGGCCTTGTCGGAGACCAGGTCGATGGCCGCCATGGCCCCCAGGTGGCGCCCGTTGTCGACGCAGTCGAACGCCTTCTGCCACTTCTCGAAGCGCTTGCCCAGCTTCTCGCCCAGGGCCTGGCTCTTCGCCAGGATGTTCTCCTCCTCGAAGACCTCGAGCACCGCCAGCACGGCGGCACAGGAGACCGGGCTGCCGGTGTAGGTGCCGCCCAGGGAGTTGCCGCCGGAGGCATCCATATGGGTGTCGGTGCCCACCACCGCGGAGATCGGCATGCCGGCCGCCATGCTCTTGGCCATGGTGATCAGGTCGGGCTCCACGCCGCTGTGCTCGATGGCGAACATCTTGCCGGTGCGGCCGAAACCGGACTGCACCTCATCGACGATCATCAGCATGCCGTGCTCGTCGCAGATCTCGCGGACCGCCTTGAGGAAGCTGGCCGGGGCGGGGTAGAAGCCGCCCTCGCCAAGCACCGGCTCGAGGACGATGGCGGCGGTGTCGCGGGGGTTGGCGTCGGTCTTGAGTGCCATCCTGAGGCCGCGCAGCGCCTCGTCCTCGCTGACCCCGTGGTAGGGCACGGGATAGGGGGCGCGGAAGACGTTGCCCGGCATGGGGCCGAAGTCGGTGGCGTAGGGGGCGACCTTGCCGTTCATGGCCATGGTCATGAAGGTACGGCCGTGGTAGCCGCCGTCGAAGCAGATGACGTTGCTCTTGCCGGTGGCGGCCCGAGCGATCTTGACGGCATTCTCCAGCGCCTCGGCGCCGGAGTTGGCCAGCATCACCTTGGCGTGGCCCCGTACCGGGGTGATCTGGCTCAGCTTCTCGGCCACCTTCACGTAGCCCTCATAGGGCATGACGGTCTGGCAGGTGTGCATCACGCGGTCGAGCTGCGCCTTGACGGCCTCGACCACCTTCGGATGGCGATGACCGATATTGAGCACGCCGATACCGCCGGCGAAGTCGATGATGCGGTTGCCGTCGGCATCCCAGATCAGGGCGTTCTCGGCGCGGTCGGCGAACTGGGTCGCGGGGCTGGCCGCGCCGTTGGCCACATAGCGCTTCTTGAGTTCGTTCAGTTCAGCGTTGGTCATGTTGCCTCCGAAAAAGGAAAAAAGGGGGTACTCGAGCGACCCGCGCCCCCACAGTCTAGTTCACTCTGCCAGGTTAAACGGTGGGAGCAAGCGCTTTGCGTCGGATACCAAAAGGCAAGCGGCGACCCATCGGCGAAGGCGTCGCTTTCGGCTACACTGTGGCGCCTAAATCGTGGCGCCGAACATTTCCGGCAGGCGCCGTGGCTCCTTTCTGACCTGATACCGAGGTGTGCCTTGATCGATCCGCTGAATGCCTGGTGGGCCCAGCAGCTGGTGCTGTGTGACTGGGCCTTCGACCCCGACCCGCTGAGCGTGGACTCCGAGGCGGCGCTGGCGCGACTGCAGGGGTTGGGCGTGGCGGACCGCGGTGAGCTGGGCTGGCGACTGGTGGAGTCGCTGGGCGTCGGCGGCAGCCTGGCCGACCCGGCGAGGCTGCTGTCGGCGCTGGAGGTGGTCGCCCTGGCGGGCAGTGCCGGCTGGCTGGAGGAGTCAGGGGCCCGGGCCTGGGCCCATCGCCTGGCCGCCGAGATCAGCGCCCACCATGGCGACCTGGATGCCTGGCTGTCGGCGCTGCGCCGGGCGCGCAGCGCCGAGGGGTGGGTGCGCGGCGACGACGGCTTCGCCGAGGCCTGCGAGGCGCTGTCGGCCCTGGAACATGACGGGGACGGCATCACCTGGGAGCGCCTGGGGGAGTGGCTGGCGATCCACGACGCCCTGCCGTCCCTGTGGCCCTCCGGCGAGGAGGCCCAGGTGTGGCGGCTGCGCGCCGGTTTCGCTCCCGTGGTTGCGCTGCCCGCCGGCGAGCAGGACTGGGCGGGCCTGGCCGGCTGGCTGGGCGATGCCTGGCAGATCCACGATCGCGATGACCTGGTGCGGGCCCTGCTGTGGCTGGGGGCCCAGGGGGATCGTCAGGGCTGGGACCTGGACGCGGTGCGGCTGCTGGAGAGCGACCCGGCCAGCCGCTATGCCTGGCTCCACAAGCTCGAGGAGCCGGACCAGCGCTACGGCCGGGTGCTGCTCGAGTTCGTCGAGCACGGCGAGCCGCTGGAGTGGGGCGCCTGGGACTGGCTGCGCCTGGTCGACCTGGCCTGGGCCGGGGCCTGCCTGGGCTGGCTGAGTGATCGGGAGGCGATCGACTTCGCCCTGCACGGCGCCGACCTGGTGATGCACCGCTATAGCGACTGGTCGGCCCTGGCCCGGGCCTACCAGCGGGGCCGCAGCCTCTTCGAGGGGCGCAATCTGCTGCCCACCTTCGAGGCCGACTGGCGGCTGCTGCTGCAGTCCCCGGTCAGCCCCTGGCGCCCGGCCCTGCAGGGCCTGCTTGAGCCGTCGCTGCTGGAGCGCTCCCGCCAGGCCATGCGCGACTGGCGCGCCGACGCCCGTCACTGGGTGCTGGCCCTGGCCGCGGTGCGCGAGCCGGAGCTGGCGGCTCGGCAGGGGCCGGCGTCGGCGGTGCCGACGGCGCGCCGAGAGGATGCCCGCCAGTATCTGGCCGAGACCCTGGACCTGCACCCCGACGAGGGCGTCGAGGCGCTGTCGCGCTACTGGCTGCCGGCCCAGGCCCACCACCTCAACCAGCTGGCCGCGGATGCCGCCCACGGTGCCCTGCCGCGGGCGGAGACCTCCTTTGGCCCCGCCGACCCGGCGGGGCTGGCAAGCCGTGACGCCCTGCGGCACGGCAGCCGCCATGCGGCCACCGTGCACATGGCCGAGAAGTATGCCTTCTACCTGCAGATGGCCATGGACAGCGAGGGCTTCGACACCGAGGGGCTGGCGCGGCTGGCCGAGGCGCTGCGCGCCTCCCTCTGCCGCTTCTACCCCGATGCCCGACGCCTGCTGGAGGCCTGGGCGAGCTGGGAGGCGCTGCTCCCGGAGGAGGGGCAACCGTCGCTGGTCGCGGAGATCCGCTGGCATGAGGAGGATCCGGGCAGCCTGTTCCACTGGATCGACTGGCGCGGCGGGGAGTGGCAGGAGCCGGGGCCGCGGCCGAGCCTCTTCCTGTTCACGGCCATGGCCCTGGTCGGGCCGCTCAACAGCCCGGCCTGGAGCCTGCCGCACCCGGAGAGCGAACGGGAACGGGTCTCGATCCGCGAGTGGATCGATGGTCACTACGGGCTGCACGGCGCCGAGGAGCTGGGGGAGTTTCTCAACTTCCTGCTCGAGACCGGCGACCGGCAGGAGTACCAGATCAACTATGCCCCCTATACCCTGAACGCCGCCCGGCTGGCCTCGGAGATCGCCACCCTGGAGTCGGGGGAATGCAGCGACGAGGAGCGCACCCACCTGCTGCGCCTGCAGCGGGTGCGCGACAACGAGGATGGCTGCAACGACACCGACCTGGCTGCCTGGGATGTGGCCCAGGCGGTGGATCTGGCCATTGCCGCCCGTCAGCTGGGCTGGCTGGAGGAGCCCGCCTTCGTGGCGGTGCTGGAGCGCGCCCATGGCCTGGCGGCCGCCCACTACTCGGGGTGGGACAGCTATGCGCGGGGGCTGCATGCCGGTTTCTCGTTCTTCATGGGGGAGACCCCGGAGCGGGAGAGCTTCCTGGCCGGTTTTCGCCAGGCCCTGGTGGCCTGGCTGGCCGCGGCGCCTCCCCTGGCGGGCCCCTGGGCGAGCCTGGAGTTTCCCGGGGCGCGCCCCAGCCACTGGGCGCCGATGCATATCGACACCCTGCCGGGCGATTCACGCACCCTGCATTGAGGCCGGCCGGGAGGCCTGTCTGGCAACATCGGGGGCTCGCCACCCGCCTGGGGCTGGTTTATAGTCGTCGTGTCTAAAACAAGGCTCCACCTGTCGGGAGTCGTGTGCCACAGAGAGCCGCCGACAGGCCGCTCTGGCAGTGATACCGGTTGCCGGCACCACTGCCACAGCGATGACACCCCCGAAGGCTGGCGCCCGCCGGCGCCGCCGGGGCGCGGCTCCGGTTCGAGGTCACCGCTGGAATGGACGTCACGTCGTCGTGCCGCGCCCTGGGTGTTGCTCTTTCGCTGGCCCTGCTGGCCGGCTGTGCCTCCGCTCCTCGCGATATTGCTTCCCGCGACGCGGAGGAGCCCTATTTTGCTCGTCAGCTGCCCGGCCTCCCCGGCGGCTGGGACCCTATGATGTCCCCGGTGGATAACCCTATCCGCCAGGCCCGCAGCCTCGACAACCCGCCGCCGGCACTGGTGCAGCAGGCGCTGCTGGCCCAGCACGAGCGCTGGGTGGGCACGCCCTACCGGATCGGCGGCAGCTCCTTCCAGGGAGTGGACTGCTCGGCGCTGGTGCAGAGCGTCTTCGAGGAGACCTTCCGCCTCTCCCTGCCGCGCACCACCGGGGAGCAGGTGAATCAGGGTCAGCCGGTGGCCCGCGACGCCCTGGCGCCGGGTGACCTGGTCTTCTTCCGCCCGCCGGGTCCCTACGACCACGTGGGCATCTATCTGGGGGAGGGGCGCTTCCTGCACGCCTCTACCTCCCGGGGGGTGATGATCTCCCGTCTGGACAACCAGTACTGGCAGCGCTACTACTGGCAGGCGCGGCGTACCCTGGAGCCCACCACCCTGGCTCAGCGGGTGACGGGCGCCGGGGAGGGCTGAGGCCTGCCTGGTTTCCCCATGATCCAGCCTCAGACACGCGCCTGGTGGCGCGCTACCCTGGCCCTCTGCCTGGGCTCCTTCCTGGTCTTCATCAACCTCTATGCGCCCCAGCCGCTGCTCCCTGAGCTGCGTCAGCTCTACGGCATCTCTACCCTGGCGGTGGGGCTGGTGATGTCGGTGGCGACCCTGTCCCTGGCGGCATCGCTGCTGGTCTTCGGCCCGCTCTCGGACGCCATCGGGCGCGGCGGGATCATGCGACTGACCCTGCTGGGTGCCGGTGGGCTGTCGCTGGCCCTGGCCCTGGCGCCCAACTTCGAGACGCTGCTGATACTGCGTGCGCTTCAGGGGTTCGTGCTGGGGGGGCTGCCGGCGGTGGCCATTGCCTGGATGGGGGACGAGTTCGAGCCGCGCGGCATGCTCTCGGCGGTGGGGCTCTATATCGGCGCCAACTCCCTGGGCGGCATCAGCGGGCGCCTGGTGGGGGGCTGGGTGGGCGAACTGGCTGGGAGCTCGGCCAGCTTCCTGGCGGTAGGAGCGATTACCCTGGCGGGGGTCGCCCTGTTCTGGAAGCTCCTGCCACCGGCGCGCGGCTTCTCGGCGCGTCCCTTCGAGCTGCGCGGCGCCCTGGCCGATCTCGCCGGGCATCTGCGCAACCCGCTGCTGCTGGCCGCCTACCTGCTGGGGGGCATCAACTTCCTCATCTTCATCAACCAGTACAGCTATCTCACCTTCCGGCTGGCAGAGGCGCCCTTCGAGCTCGGGCCCAGCGTCCTGGGCATGGTCTTCCTGACCTACCTGGGCGGGACCCTGGGCTCCTCGCTCTCCGGACGGCTCTCCGGTCATCTGTCACCGCCGGCCTGCATGGTGCTTGGCATCCTGATCCTGATGGGCGGGACCCTGATCACCCTGGCCGGCTCCCTGGCGCTGATCGTGCTGGGACTGACCATCAATGCCTTCGGCTTCTTTCTGGCCCATGCCATGGCCTCGAGCTGGGTGGGGCGTCATGCCGGGCGGGCCCGGGGCAGCGCCTCGGCGCTTTATCTGGTGTTCTACTACAGCGGGGCGAGCCTCGGGACCTTCTGGCTGGAGCCCTTCTGGCAGGCGGGCGCCTGGTTCGGGGTGGCGCTGGGTTCCTGGCTGCTGCTGGGGGTGACGCTGGGCATCGCCCTCTGGCTCCGGCGGCGACAGCCCAGATGACAACGCCCCTGCCGTCGGGCAGGGGCGTCGGGTCTTGCCGGTTCGGGCGCTCACTACTCGTGGGTGGCTTCCTCGTCGCGGTGCTCGCCGGCGCGGACCTCGGCCCAGGCCTCTTCCAGGGTGCAGCCCAGACGCGCGTCAAGCACGTCGACCACTTCCAGGGCGTGCTGCAGGGACTGCCGATCGCCTTTCAGGGCAATCACCAGCTTGGCCAAATCCTGCTTGCTGAAGCTCTCGGCGATACGGTCGGCCTGTTCGCTCAGTTCGGTGGCGTTCATGGTGTGTTCCTCATGTCAGGTCATCACGGCGCTGGCAAATGCCATCTGCGGGAGTCGGGATGGCGGCACACCCTCCTGACCCATGTTTTCACTATGGTCCAGCCCCGCCTCTGCTGCAATGCATCATTGGGTGAAGCCCTGGTTGTAGCTCGACTACACCGCGGCCGGGCTCCGGCCCGCCTGGCCGGGACTTTCACACGCTTTGGGTAATTTCAGGCTAGAATGAGCCGCACAAGGCCAAGCTGCGCTGGTCAAAGCGTTCAAGGTTGGCATAGAATTCGGTTAGAAAACGGTGTTTGCTAACCGAGTCATCTTTCCGCAGGCCTTGCCCGGGTCGATTCTGGCACCTCGAGGCCAGCAGTATCTTTTCAGGAGGTTTTTCATGAAGCGTCTTCTTCCCATTCTCGCTATCGGCGCCCTGACCCTGGCCGGCTGCGCCAATACCTCGACCATGGGCGGCAACGTCTACCGCGGCAGCCAGGCGGGTGCTGCCCAGACCGTCACCTTCGGCACCATCGAGGCCGTGCGCCAGGTGCAGATCCAGGCCGACAGCCGCGCCGGGGGTATCATCGGCACCGGCGGCGGCGCCGTCATCGGTGGCCTGCTGGGCCGCCAGGTGGGCGGGGGCTCCGGTCGCCAGCTGGCCACGGCGGCGGGGGCCATCGGCGGTGCCGTGGCCGGCACCAGCATCGAGGAAGCTTCCAACCGGGTCACGGCCCTGGAGATGGAGATTCGTCGGGATGACGGCCAGCGCGTGGTCATCGTCCAGAAGGCCGACCAGCCCTTCCAGGCAGGCCAGCGCGTGCGCCTGATCGGCAGCGGTGCCAATATGACCGTGGCGCCCTACTGAGCCACCGGCCCCGCCCCGGGGCCGCCATAGCATAGAAAGCAGAAGGCCCGCGGCGGATGCCGCGAGCCTTCTGCGTTATGTCATGTCAGGGCGCTGGGGCCCTGCACAGGACGACTCAGTGAAGGTCGACCTTGTTCATGACCCAGCCGGCCAGCTTGATACCGACCAGGGCGATGATCACGGCGAGCACCACGGTGAGCAGGATATCCACCGGACGCACCAGCACGGTCGCCCCCAGAATGGCCAGCGCGAGCCCCCAGACGGTACGGTTCTCGCCGCGGCTCTTGAGCACGTCGGGCAGGACGCGATCCAGCGCCGGGCTGACGCTCTCCCAGCGCTTGAAGGTGAGGGCCAGAATCAGCGCAAAAGCGATCAGCCAGATCACAACTTGGGTCATGGGCATGTCTCCAGGTGGGGAAGGGTAAGGGGGTTTGGCAAAAGTGCCGGTAGGTTAGCCGCGCCCGCAACCCGGCGCAACCGTCCATAGGTCAACTCTCGGACAGTAGCGAAGCGTGCGTGAAGCGCTCTCAGGATCCTGCCAGACATCCTGAAAATCCCCCATGCCCCTGACAGCCCCCCGCCCGACACGTTACCATGCCGGGACATGCACTCACCGAAAGGTTCATCAATGCAGATTGCGCAGAACTCCGTTGTCGCGTTCCACTATACCCTGACCAACGATGCGGGTGAGGTGCTGGACAGCTCGGAAGGCCGCGAGCCGCTGACCTATCTCCACGGCGCCGGCAACATCATTCCGGGCCTCGAGAAGGAGCTGGAAGGTCGTCAGGCGGGCGACAAGCTCAGCGCCGTGGTTTCGCCCGCCGAGGGCTATGGCGAGAAGCAGGAGCAGCTGGTGCAGGAAGTCCCCCGGGATGCCTTCCAGGGCGTCGAGAGCGTCGAGCCCGGCATGCAGTTCCAGGCCCAGACCCAGGGCGGCCCGCTGATGGTCACCGTGACCAGCGTCGAAGGCGACACCGTTACCGTCGACGGCAACCACCCGCTGGCCGGCCAGACCCTGAACTTTGCCGTCGAGATTGCCTCGGTGCGCGAAGCCAGCCAGGAAGAGGTCGAGCACGGCCACGTGCACGGCGAGGGCGGTCACCAGCACTGATTCGTGTGTGACGCCTGACAGGGGGGAGGGGCAGCCATTGGCTGCCCCTCCCTTTTTGTTGCCAGGTATCCGGCCCGCATAAAAAAGGGAGGCCAGAGGCCTCCCCAAGTTCCAGTTTTACCGCAGCACCATGATCAGAACTGGTTCATGGTGTTGTCCTTGCCGCCGGCCTTGAGTGCCGCGTCGCCGTGGAAGAACTCCTTGTGGTCGTCCCCGATGTTGGAGCCGGCCATGTCCTGGTGCTTGACGGTGGCGATGCCCTGACGGATCTCGCGGCGCTGTACGCCCTCCACGTAGGCCAGCATGCCTTCGTCGCCGAAGTAGCCCTTGGCCAGGTTGTCGGTGGAGAGGGCCGCCGTGTGGTAGGTCGGCAGGGTGATCAGGTGGTGGAAGATGCCCGCCTCGCGAGAGGAGTCGCGCTGGAAGTTGCGGGTCCACTCGTCGGCCAGCTGGGCCAGCTCGGTGTCGTCGTACTCCGGGCTCATCAGCTTGGCGCGGTCGTAGGCGGAGACGTCCTTGCCTTCCTTCTCCCAGGCGTCGAACACCTGCTGACGGAAGTTGAGGGTCCAGTTGAAGGAGGGCGAGTTGTTGTAGACCAGCTTGGCGTCCGGCACCGACTCGCGGATACGGTTGACCATGCCGGCGATCTGGCCGACGTGGGGCTTCTCGGTCTCGATCCAGATCAGGTCGGCGCCGTTCTGCAGGCTGGTGATGCAGTCCAGCACCACGCGGTCCTCACCGGTGCCCGGCTTGAACTGGAAGAGGCCGGAGGCCAGGCGCTTGACCTTGACCAGCTTGCCGTTCTGCTTGATGACCACGTCGCCGTTGTTGATGTCTTCCGCCTTCTCGATGACGTCGCCATCCAGGAAGCTGTTGTACTGGTCGCCCAGGTCGCCCGGCTCGTTGGTCACGGCGATCTTCTGGGTCAGGCCGGCGCCCAGGGAGTCGGTACGGGCGACGATGACGCCATCGTCAACGCCCAGCTCCAGGAAGGCGTAGCGCACGGCGTTGATCTTGGCCAGGAAGTCCTCGTGGGGCACGGTGACCTTGCCGTCCTGGTGGCCGCACTGTTTCTCGTCGGAGACCTGGTTCTCGATCTGGATACAGCAGGCGCCCGCCTCGATCATCTGCTTGGCCAGCAGGTAGGTGGCCTCGGCGTTGCCGAAACCGGCATCGATGTCGGCGATGATCGGCACGATATGGGTCTCGTGATTGTCGATCTGCTTCTCGAGCTCGGCGGCCTTGGCACTGTCGCCGGCCTGCTTGGCCTCTTCCAGGGCGCGGAACAGGTGGTTGAGTTCCCAGGCGTCGGCCTGACGCAGGAAGGTGTAGAGCTCACCGATCAGACCGGAGACGGCGGTCTTCTCGTGCATGGACTGGTCGGGCAGCGGACCGAACTCGGAGCGCAGGGCGGCGACCATCCAGCCGGAGAGGTAGAGGTAGCGGCGCTTGGTGGTGCCGAAGTGCTTCTTGATGGAGATCAGCTTCTGCTGACCGATGAAGCCGTGCCAGCAGCCCAGGGACTGGGTGTACTTAGCGCTGTCGGCGTCGTAGGCGGCCATGTCCTCACGCATGATCTTGGCGGTGTACTTGGCGATGTCCAGGCCGGTCTTGAAACGGTTCTGGGCACGCATGCGGGCGGCGTTCTCGGGGCTGATGTCGGCCCACTTGCCCTGCATGGCTTCACGCAGCTGGGTCAGTGCCTTGATATCGTCCTGGTATGACATGGTGTCATCCTCTCCTGGGTCTGGTCGTTGTCTTGCCGGTGTCGCTTATGCTGCACCTGCGAAGTGAGGTCAGGTTCGTTGATCGCCGTCGGCTTGTCTCTGCTGCCTTGGTCGAACCCTGTTGGTTTTGAAACAAACGTATGAGGCCAGCGTGAGAGGCGCTGAAACCGCCGTTTGCTCCCTCACCATGGCAACCACTATCCCCCATGATGATGGGCATCAACAATGGGCTCTTTGGAGAAGAAGGCGTTGTAGCTCGACTACATGAAGGCCGGAAGTGGCCGGGGTCTGTAGTCGTTTTTCGTTTGAAAAGGGCAGGGAAGGGGTCAGCGGCGAGGCAGGGTGAGGCGCATATTGCGGTGCAGAATACCGGCGTCGAGAAACTCGGGGCCGTAGGCCTCGAAGCCCAGGCGGGCATAGAAGTCGAGGGCGTGGGTCTGGGCGGCCAGTTCCACGGCCGGGTGGCCGAGGCGGCGTGCGGTTTCGATGCTGGCACGCATCAGGGCCGCGCCGACTCCGGTGCCCCTGGCCTCGGCGAGTACCGCCACCCGGCCGATATGGGCGTCGGGGAGCAGGCGGGCGGTGCCCACCGCCCGCCCGTCGAGCAGGGCCAGAAAGTGGCGGCACTCGGGGTCGCGGCCGTCCCACTCCTCCTCGAGGGGGACGCGCTGCTCCTCGAGGAAGACGACACGGCGAATCTCGGAGGCCTCGGGTCCCAGCTCTGCCCAGCTCCCCTCGCGAATCTCGAGGTTGGCGTCCAGTGATTTTCCAGGCATCTCGGCCTCCTGGTTGAGGGTATCGCGCAGCAGAGCGGCGCTCCTACCCCTCGAACTCATCCGCCCAGGCCAGGCTGCCGGCATCCAGAAGAGCGGCCAGCAGCTCGGGAGCGCCGGGCAGGGCGAGCGCTTCGGCGTCCAGCGGGGCCTCGGAGGCCAGTAGCCGCGCCAGCGGCAGGGCGCACTCGGCGCCGTCGCCGTCGGCGAAGAGGGTGGCGTCTTGCTCATCCAGGGCCCGCCAGGCGAAGCGGGAGCCGGGGCTTCGGATCAGCTCGGCGTCCTCCTGTAGTCTGGCAACAAGCGCCTCCGGCGCGGTGGGCGTCTCGTTGGGCACCAGCTGGTCCACGTACTTGGGCTGTGTCATCACCCGGCCGAACCACTGGGCGAGGCGGGCCGGGTCGTCCAGGGTCCCGAGGATGAAGCGGCGCATGCGCGCCACGGCCTCGTCATCGAGCTCGGCGGGGTCGCCGGGAGCCGCCATGCCGGCGTCGGAGTAGCGCAGCGATGCCGGCAGCTGCTCGCCCAGGTAGTCGGCGAAGGAGGTGATCGCCTCGTCGGCGGAGGGGGCGCGGAAGCCCACCGAGAGGGTCAGGCAGTCGTCGGACTGGCTGACGCCGTGGTGGGCCCAACCCGGTGGCAGGTAGAGCATGTCGCCCGGTTCCAGCACCCAGTCATTGCCGGCCTCCACCTCGAAGCGCTCGAGGATGCGCAGGTCGATGCCGGCGATGATGGGGGCGTCGTCGGGCACCAGGCCGCCCAGCTGCCAGCGGCGCCGGCCCATGCCCTGGAGCAGGAAGACATCGTACTGGTCGACGTGGGGGCCGACGCTGCCGCCCGGGGGGGCGTAGCTGATCATGATGTCGTCGAGCCGCCAGCGGGGCAGGAAGTCGAAGGCCTCGAGCAGTTCGGCCACCTCGGGCACGTAGTGGTCCACCGCCTGTACCAGCAGGGTCCAGTCGCGCTCGGGCAGGGTGCCGAACACCGTCTCGTCGAAGGGACCATGGCGTACCTGCCAGGGGCCGCCCTCGCCATGCTCCTCCACCAGGCGCGCCTCGACCCCCTCCTCGCAGGCCAGGCCCGCCAGCTCGTCGGGGGTCAGCGGGCACTCGAAGCCGGAGAAGGCGCCGCGGATCAGCAGCGGCCGGCGCTGCCAGTGGTCGCGCAGGAAGTCGGCGGCGCTCAGGCCTCCCAGCATGGGCAGCGGGGCATCGGATGACATGATCAGAGCCTCTTCGCCTGCTCGACGGCGTTGCCGATATAGGTGCCCGGCGTCAGCGCCTTGAGCTCGGCCTTGACCGCCTCGGGCAGCGCCAGGGTGTCGATGAAGGCGGCGAAGCCGGCCTGGTCGATGCGCTTGCCGCGGGTCAGCTCCTTGAGCTTCTCGTAGGGCTTCTCGATGCCGTAGCGGCGCATCACGGTCTGGATCGGCTCGGCGAGCACCTCCCAGCTGGCGTCCAGGTCCTCGGCCAGGCGCGTCGGATTGGCCTCGAGCTTGGCGATCCCCTTGAGGGAGGCCTGGTAGGCGATCAGGCCGTAGGCCATGCCCACGCCCAGGTTGCGCAGCACCGTGGAGTCGGTGAGGTCGCGCTGCCAGCGGGAGATCGGCAGCTTCTGGGCCAGGTGGCCGAGTACCGCGTTGGCGAGCCCCAGGTTGCCTTCGGAGTTCTCGAAGTCGATGGGGTTGACCTTGTGGGGCATGGTCGAGGAGCCGATCTCGCCGGCCACGGTCTTCTGCTTGAAGTAGCCCAGCGAGATATAGCCCCAGACGTCGCGATCAAAGTCGATCAGGATGGTGTTGAAGCGGCAGACCGCATCGAAGAGCTCGGCGATGTAGTCATGGGGCTCGATCTGGGTGGTGTAGGGGTTGAACGTCAGGCCCAGGCCCTCGACGAAGGTGCGGGCGTTGGCTTCCCAGTCCACCTCGGGGTAGGTGGCCAGGTGGGCATTGTAGTTGCCCACGGCGCCGTTGATCTTGCCCAGGATCTCGACGTTCTCGATCTGCCTGAGCTGACGGCGCAGACGGTAGGCGACGTTGGCCATCTCCTTGCCGAGGGTCGTGGGGCTCGCCGTCTGACCGTGGGTGCGCGACAGCATCGGCAGCTCGGCGTGCTCCTGAGCCAGGCGAGCGATCTCGTCGGCGACCTTCTGCATGCTGGGCAGCAGCGCCTTGAGGCCGTCGCTGAGCATCACCCCGTGAGAGAGGTTGTTGATGTCCTCGCTGGTGCAGGCGAAGTGCACGAACTCGGTGATGGCGTGGAGCTCGGGCTGGCCTTCGATCTGCTCCTTGATGAAGTACTCCACCGCCTTGACGTCGTGGTTGGTGGTGCGCTCGATCTCCTTGATGCGCTGGGCGTCTTCCAGGGAGAAGTTGCGGATCATCGCCTCCAGGAAGGCGGTGGCCTCGGCGGAGAGCGGCGGCACCTCGGTGACGCCGGTCAGCTCGGCCAGGCGCTGCAGCCAGCGGATCTCGACGATGACGCGGGCGCGTATCAGGCCGAACTCGCTGAAGTGCTCGCGCAGGGCGGCGGCCTTGTCGCCGTAGCGGCCGTCGACGGGGGAAAGGGCGGTCAGGGCGGAGAGAGGCAGGGCTTGCATGGTCGGTTTCCGGGTCGATAAGAGCGGTGAAGAAAAGGGCAGGGCGCGGATCAGGCCAGCTGATCCAGGGCCTTCTTGAGGGCGCCGCGCTGGAAGATCAGCTTCCAGCGCCGGCCGCCCTGCTGATGCCAGAGCAGGGCGAAGCGGATGCCGCCGAGCAGGCAGGCGCGCACCCGCTCCGGCATCATGCGGCTCTGCAGCAGCGAGGGGTCGCCCTGCACGATGATGCGGGTCTTGAGGGTGGAGAGCGTCTCCTGGTAGGCCTCGCCGAGGCTGGCGATGACGTTCTCGTGGGTCTCGCCGAAGTGCTCGGCCTGGCCCTGGATGCGCACCAGCCGGCCGCCGAGGTCGCCCAGCATGGCGTCATTCTTGCGCACCTGGTTCATCAGCAGCAGCAGGGTGAAGCCGTAGCGCAGCACCACGGGGTTGGCCTGCTTGCGCCCCACCACGGCCTCGAGCACCTCCAGTCCCCGGCGCAGGTTGTTGGGGTGGCCACCGTAGATCGCCTCGAAGCTCTCGGGGTTGGTGTCCAGGGTGGCGCGGATCAGGGTATCCCAGGCGCGTGGGTCCACCTGGCCGGTGCGGGCCAGCTCGTCGACCAGGCTGGCGGCCTGGAAGACGCCGGCCAGGGCCAGGGCCTGGCGGGTAGTGGGGTCGTCGGGCACGCGATGGATCGGTGTCGAGGCGGTCATGAGGTGCGCTCCTCGCGGTTCCAGGTGTCGCGGATCACGCCGCCACCCAGGCAGATATCGCCGTCGTAGAGCACCAGGGACTGGCCGGGCGTCACGGCGCGCTGGGGATCATCGAAGACGACCTCGACGCCGCCGTCGGGGCGGGTGCTCATGCGGCAGGGCACATCGCTCTGGCGGTAGCGGGTCTTGGCGGTGAGGCGCCCCTCGGCGGCGGGTGCCTCCCCGGCGACCCACTCCATCGGCTCGGTGGCCAGGCTGTCGGTATAGAGCAGCGGATGGTGCTTGCCCTGGACGGCGATCAGCACGTTGCGCTCGAGATCCTTGCCGGCCACGTACCAGGGGGCCTCGGGGTGGTTGGCCAGCCCGCCGATGCCGAGCCCCTGGCGCTGGCCGAGGGTGTAGTACATCAGGCCCATGTGCTCGCCGATCGCCTCGCCCTCCGGGGTCTCGATCACGCCGGGCTGGGCCGGCAGGTACTGCTGCAGGAAGTCGCGGAAGCGCCGCTCGCCGATGAAGCAGATCCCCGTGGAGTCCTTCTTGCGGGCGGTCACCAGGTCGTGGCGCTCGGCGATGGCGCGTACCTCGGGTTTTTCCAGCTCGCCCACCGGGAAGAGGGTGCGGGCGATGGCGGCCTCGGGCACGGCGTGGAGGAAGTAGCTCTGGTCCTTGTTGGGGTCGATGCCCTTGAGCAGGCGCGGCCGCAACTGGCCGTCAGTGCTGCCACGCACCAGTCCTTGACGAACATAGTGGCCGGTCGCGATCTTCTCGGCGCCGAGCATCTCGGCGTATTCGAGGAACACCTTGAACTTGATCTCGCGGTTGCACAGGATGTCGGGGTTGGGCGTGCGTCCGGCCTTGTACTCGGCGAGGAAGTGTTCGAACACGTTGTCCCAGTACTCGGCGGCAAAATTGGCCGTATGCAGCTTGATGCCGAGTTTCTCGCACACGGCCTGGGCGTCCGCCAGGTCGGCCTTGGCGGTGCAGTACTCGGTGCCGTCGTCCTCGTCCCAGTTCTTCATGAACAGGCCTTCGACCTGGTAGCCCTGCTCGAGCAGCAGCAGGGCGGAGACGGAGGAGTCGACGCCGCCGGACATGCCGACGATCACCTTGCCTGAGGTGGCGGTCATGGGCGCTCTCGGGTTGAGTGGGTCGCAAATGGGCGTGGATTATACCCCATGTCGAGGTACCGCTTCACCCTGATAAGGACATGAGCGGCTCACCCCAAGGCAATTGACCGGTCGGCCAGTTAGCGCTATCTTCGACGCATGAATCGAAAAACCCAGACCCGCGATCCCGAACTGACCCGCGCCCGCATTCTCGACGCTGCGGAAGAGCTGTTCGTCGAACAGGGCTTCTCCGCCGTCAAGCTCAGCGAGCTGGCGCGTGCGGCCGAAGTCACCAAGAGCCTCATCCATCACCATTTCGGCAGCAAGGAGCAGCTATGGGAGGCGGTCAAGAACCGTGCCTTCGAGCGCTACTTCCAGGCCCAGATGGCAATGTTCGAGGAGGCCGGTGAGCCGGACGCACTGCTGCTGCGACGCTCGGTCGAGGCCTACTTCCACTTCCTGCGCGACAACCCCGGCGTGGTGAGGCTGTTTGCCTGGACCCATCTGGAAGGGGACAACCATTGCAGCGACCTCGACAACCAACTGGTCGGGGCGGGGGCCGAGTGGATACGCCAGACCCAGCGGCGTGGCCTGCTGCGATCCGATGTCAACCCCACTCATGTCATCGCCGTCTTCGTGATGACCTGCACCCAGTGGTTCGAAGCCAAGTGCCACCATCAGCACTGGCCGGACATGGGCTCCGACGAGGCGTTCCTGGAGGATTTCATGAAGATTTTCATGGAGGGCGTAACGCCGCGGAAGTGAGCGTTTTTTTACGTAAATTACTGACCGGCCGGCCAGTTCATGGGGTTTATTCAATACAGTCGAAGGGAGGGAGGACAATGGGGTGGGGGGGACGAGCAGGCCTTGCGGCTGCGCTGATGCTGACGGCGGTGCTGCTGGCGGGCTGCGATGCGGCACCGGCCCAGGTCGAGCGTATCGAGGAACCGCTGCCCAGCGTGCGCAGCGACGTCGTACGGATGGAGCCGGATGAGGCGAGATACCGCTTTCCCGGCGTGGTGCGAGCCAGTGAGCGTGCCGCCCCGGCCTTTCTGCATGGCGGCGTGCTGCGCGAGCGCCACGTGGTGCGCGGCCAGCGGGTCGAGCAGGGCGAGGCGCTGGCCGCGCTGCACAACCCGGCCATGGCACCGGCGTTTGCCGCGGCCGAGGCGCGTGTGCGTGAGCTGGATGCCAGCCTGAGCCGGCTGGGGCGCGACGTGGAGCGTGCCCGCACCCTGCGCGAGCGTAACCTGAGTGCAGAAGAGGAGCTGGACCGGTTGCGCTCGGAGCGTGAAGCCCTTGTCCAGGCTCGCGAGCAGGCGCTGGCACAGCGCGACGAGACCCAGGCGCAGCTTGAGGAGTTGACGCTGCGCGCACCTTTTGCCGCCGAAGTCTCCGACCTCGATGTCGAACCCGGCGACTTCGTTCCGGCCGGTCAACCGGTCCTGCGCCTGGCCGGGCTGTCTGCACGTGAGGTGGAGATCCGGGTGCCGGCCCATCTTGCCGCACGACTGGAGCGCGGGCAGGCAGCGAGCGTTGCGCCGACGTTCGGCACCCAGCACATCAGCGGGGAGGTTGTGCATATCGGGCGCGCGGGAGACAGCATGGCGCCGGTCATCATCGTCATTCCCACCGATAGCGCCCCGGCGCTGGGCGAGCCGGTTCGGGTCCAATTGGAAATCGCCGCGCAACCGGTCATGCGGGTACCGCTGGCGGCGGTGGTCGACCCCGCCGCCAGCGCGCCCTACGTGCTGGTATTGAACGCTGACGACACGGTTAGGCGCGCTCCGGTGATGCCGGGGCGCCTGGCCGGCGGCTGGGTGTCGGTGAGCGGCGAGGGACTGGTGCCGGGCGAACGAGTGGTGACGGCAGGGCAGGGGCGCCTTGAAGAGGGCATACGGGTGAGGATATTGCCATGAGCTGGATGCTCGCCTCGCTGCGCTACAAGCGCCTGATACTGACCGTCACGCTGCTGCTGGCACTGCTCGGGATAGCGGCCTGGGTGGCCATGGACCGTCAGGAGGATCCGTTCTTCCCGTATCGTTTCGGCCAGGTGCTGGTGCCCTACCCCGGGGCGGAGCCGGAGCAGGTCGAGCGGCTGGTGCTCAACCCGCTGGAGGAGGAGCTGGCCCAGGTCGAGCAGGTCAACGACATCATCGGCATTGCGCGTCTCGGCGTGGCCCACGTCACCATCGAGATGCACGAGCACGTTTACGACACCGATGCCGCCTGGGAGCAGGTGCGCATTGCCGTGAACCGGGCCATGCGGCAGTTCCCCGACGGCGTGGGCGAGGCGGAGATCAGCGACCGCGATTCCGATACCCACGGCATCGTGCTGGCGGTGACCGGCTCGGACGATCTACTAGAGCTGCGCGAGGCGGCCAAGCGCCTGCGCCGCGACCTGTTCCGGCTCAAGGGGGCTTCTCGCATCGACCTGCTTGCCGACCCTGGCCAGCAGGTGGTGGTGGCCTGGGACGATACGCTGGCCGAGATGATCGGTCTCGACGCTCGGGCGCTCGGGGATCAGCTCGCCGTACGCAACCTGACCTCTCCCGGTGGCACGCTGGCGATGGCGGGGCGCTCTCTGGTGCTCGACCCGCTCACCGAGTTCGGTTCGCTGGAGGAACTCGCGGGCACCCCGATTCATACCCGACAGGGCGACCTGGTACCACTCGGCGAACTCACCGATGTTAGCCTGGCACCCCAGGAGCCCGCCACCGCTCGCATGTGGCACGACGGACGCCCGGCGGTGGCGCTGGGAGTGGTGCTCGCCAACGACTGGGGCAACGCCGTTCGCTTCGGCAAACAGCTGCGTGCGCTGGTGGATGAGCTGCGTCCCGCCTACGCCCCGCTCGCCATCGAGGAGACCTTCTATCAGCCGCACTGGGTCGAGCGACGTCTGGCGGAGCTGGGCTTCTCGCTGCTGCTGGGGGTCGCCATTCTCGGCCTGCTGCTGTTCCTGGCTATGGGGCTGCGGCTGGGGCTCGCGGTGATGGTGATCGTGCCGCTGGTGACCTTTTCCGCCCTGGCCCTGTACGCCATGGGCGGCGGCGTGCTGCACCAGATCGCCGTGGCCGGCATGGTGATCGCATTGGGCATGCTGGTGGACAACGCCATCGTGATGGTCGAGAACATCCAGTACCACCGCGACCAGGGGCGTTCGGCCATGCAGGCCGTGACCCGTTCGGTGAGGGAGCTGGCGACGCCCCTTCTAGCGGCCACCGGCACCACACTGGCGGCTTTCGTGCCGCTGCTGCTTTCTGGCGGCAACACCGCCGACTTCACCCGTGCCATACCCATCATGGTGATGCTGACCCTGGCGGTGAGCTACGTCTATGCCGTGTTCGTCACCCCGGTGTTCGCCGCCAGCATTCTCAAGCCACGGCTGGCGGCACGTCGCGAGCGGCTGGCCGCCATTGGCCAGCGTATCGGCCGGTTCGCCGTGGGCTGGCCACTGGCGGTGCTGGCGGGGGCGGGCGTTCTGCTGGCGGCGGCTATCGCCATGCTGCCGTTGCTTGATCACGACTTCTTCCCCGACACCGACCGCAACCAGCTCGTTGTCGACCTGAATTTCCCCGAGGGCACCCATCTCGACTACACCGCCTATCAGGCCGAGGTGCTGGCCGCTGAGCTGGCTGCGCGTCCGGCGGTGCAAGCGGTGCATCGTTTCGCCGGCTTCAGCGGTCCGCGCTTCTACTACAACCTGGTCGAGCAGCCGCGCCAGTCGCACCTTGCCCGGCTGGTGGTGGAGGCCGAAAGTGCCGATGACCTGCCTGCGCTGATGAGCTGGGTGGGAGCCGTGGCGCCGGAGTGGCTGCCGGAGGCCGAGGTGGTGGCGCGCCGGCTGGGGCAGGGGCCGCCGCTGGAAGCGCCGGTGGAGATTCGCGTGTTCGCGGAGGACCGCGCTGCGCTGGCTGACGCTGCTGGTGTGATTCTCAGCGTGGTGCGGCAGGCCGAGGGTGCCCGGGATGCGCGCCATCGTCTGGGCGAGGGGCTGGCCACTCTGCAGGTCGAGACCGACGATGCCCGCGCCGCTGAATACGGCCTCTCGCGACACGACGTGGCCATGGCCCTGGCCGGTGCCAGCCGCGGCATCGAGGTCAGCGCCTGGCGTGCCGGGCGCGACCCGGCCCCGCTGCTGGTGCGTGCGCGGGAGGGCGAGCGTTTCCCACTCGAGGGGCTCGAAGGGCTGCGCCTGACAGCTGCCGACGGACGTTCGCTGCCGCTGGGCGAGATCGCCACCCTGACGCCTGCCTGGCGGCCGGCGGTGATCCAGCATCGCGGCCTGCAGCGCATGACGGCGGTGCTGGCGGAGGTGGCGGATGGCTGGACTTACGATGGTGTGCTGGGCGAGATCCTGCCGCGCCTGGAGGCGCTCGAGCTGCCGCCCGGGGTCCGCTACAGCGTCGGTGGCGCGGCGGAATCCGCCGGCGATGCCAACACCGCGCTGTTCCAGACCCTGCCGTTTGGCGGCCTGCTGCTGGTGGTCTTTCTGCTTGCCCAGTTCAACTCTTTCCGCCAGCTGCTCATCGTGCTGGTCACGGTGCCGCTGGCGATCATCGGCGTGGTGCCGGGGCTGTGGTTGACCGGTCAGCCCTTTGGGTTCACCGCCATGCTCGGCGTGGTGGCGCTGGTCGGGATCGTGGTCAACAACGCCATCGTGCTGATCGACCTGATGAATGCCAATCGGCGCCAGGGCGAGTCGGTCGGCGAGGCCGTGGTCTCGGCGGTTGCCCGCCGCACGCGGCCGGTACTGCTCACAACCGCCACCACTGTGGCCGGCCTTATACCGCTGACGTTGACCCAGTCGACGCTGTGGCCGCCGATGGCCTGGGCGATCATCTCCGGGTTGATCGCCTCCACGCTGCTGACGCTGCTGGTGATCCCGGCGCTGTATCGGCTGCTGATCAAGCAATAGAAGTAGGTGGCACCCAACGTCGAAGGAAGGGTTCGTTTTGGGCCTGCTGCCGGGGAAAGGACACGAAGCAGAGCAAGCAAAGGGGCATAGTAATGAGCAGAGTCTTGACGACACGCCTGCAACGGGGGGTTGTTGGCGCCCTATCTGCATTGATGCCGGCATACTTCGGCAAGATTGGGGCGCGGGCGTTCCTGTGTCCGTGCCCGAACGGCAGCAGGCGACACTGGGCCAGCGCTTTTTCCGGGTTCGAGTGCCGGCATACCGAAGTTCAAGGATACCGCGTTCCCGTATGGACTTCCGGCACGGGACCGCTGGTATTGCTGGTGCATGGTTGGGAGCGGGATCACTTCGCCATGGGCGGGTTTGTGCAGCCGCTGCTGGAGGCGGGCTATGCAGTTGCTGCTCTCGATTTGCCGGCCCACGGCGAGGCCGAGGGACGCAAGGCGCCGCTACCCTTGCTGGCCCAGGCCATTGCCGAGGCTGCGTTGCTGACGGGCCAGCCTCGGGCGGTCATTGCCCATTCGGTGGGAGCTGCCATGACCGTACTGGCCATGGAGGACCATGGCATGCTGCCAGGCAGCGTCGTACTGATTGCCTCACCGCGTACTGCCAAGGATTACGCCATGGCTCAAGCCAGCCAGCAGGGCCTGAGCCGCCGAGCCCAAGAGGTCATGGTCGCGCGTATCAACACGAGCCTGGGCGAGCCCCTAGATCGCTATCGGGTCGACAAGGCCCTGGCGAGCCTGGCGCCCCCGACCCTGCTGGTACACGCCGAGGATGATGCCATCGTGCCGGTGACAGATGCCCGGGCCAACCAGCGTGCCTCCTCGGCCCAGGCCATCTGGCTGGACTCAGGCGGTCACAACCGCATTCTCGGCGATAGCCGGATGATCAGTCAGGTGATCGACTGGGTAAAAGCGCGCACGAAGCCGTTCGACTCCTCGGCGTAATGTTCGGCTCGTTACGGGTATCCCGATATCGACCACCTAACGGGAGGTGGACCGCACGGGTATTGCCGTGCCATGCCTCAGCGCTCGTGGATGACGTCCATGGGGTAGAAGCGCCCCGCCAGGGCGTCGCGGACGCGGCGCAGCACCAGGGGGCTTCTCAGGCGACCGGCGCGTTCCAGGGCCTCGATCTCCTCCAGGGTCAGCCAGTGCACGGCGCGGATCGCCGGGTCGAGCTCGCCACCCCGGTGGGCCAGCGCCATGCCGAAGAAGGCGTGGCTGTGGAAGGTGAAGCCGTCGGGGGTCTCGAGCACATAGATGCCCAGGTAGTCGGTGAGGCCGACCTGCCAGGCGGTCTCCTCGGCCACCTCGCGGCGGGCGCCATCCACGATCCGTTCGCCGGGTTCCAGGTGGCCGGCGGGCTGGTTGAAGAGGGTGCAGGGGCCGCCGTGGTCCTCCTCCACCATCAGGAAGGCCCCGGCGCGCTCGATCACGCTGGCCACGGTGGCATAGGGGTGCCAGCGGCTCATGGCTTGCCTCCTCGCTGGGTCGTCGGTCGTTTCCCGGAGGTCCTGCCGCGACCCTTGGCCCGCTGAGGGGCGGCGTGCCGCTGGGGGGCGTGGAGGGTCTCGCGGCGCCACTCCCCCGGGGCCAGGCCGTCGAGCCGCCAGGGGCCGATGGCCACGCGCACCAGGCGCAGGGTGGGGTGGCCGACGTGGGCGGTCATGCGCCTGACCTGGCGGTTGCGCCCCTCGCTGATGGTCAGCTCCAGCCAGCTGGTGATCGGGTGGCGTTTCGGGTCCAGGGGTGGGTCGCGCTCGGGCAGGCCGCTCTCGGCGAGGCGCCGCACCCGGGCCGGCTTCGTCATGCCGTCCCCGAGTTCGACCCCCTCGCGCAGCGCCTGCAGGGCGCCGTCGCCGGGGACCCCCTCCACCTGGACCCGGTAGACCTTGGGCTGCTTGTGGCGGGGGTGGCTGATGCGGTGGATCAGCTCGCCGTCGTCACAGAGCAGCAGCAGCCCTTCGGAGTCGTGGTCGAGGCGGCCGGCGGGGTAGATGCCGGGCACGTCGATGACGTCGGCCAGGGTGGCGCGACGCTCGCCGTCATCGCCTGCCCGGTCGGTGAACTGGGATAGCATGCGGTAGGGCTTGTGCAGCAAATAGAGTGTGCTCATGGCGGCAAGCTTACCGGCAAGCGGCCCGGGATGGCAGGGGGAGGGAGCGGCGTGTCAGCCTTATTGCTCATGCGCCGAGGCGGGGTGGCTGATATAATGCGCCCGCTCGCCGGGAGCGCCCTCGTCGTTCCGGGGCCTGCCGAGACTCCGCCAGCGGGTCGATGCCCAGCGCATCCCCGTCAGATCACAACAGTGGGTGGAGCACGCCGGGACCCCCCGTTGCAGACATCGTGAGCGCGCGCTACCGATCCAGTTTCATGCCACCGCAGTGACCAGAGAGATCAACGCCAACATGTCAAAAACGCCGAAGATTATCTACACGCTCACCGACGAAGCGCCGGCCCTGGCCACCTACTCCCTGCTGCCCATCATCGATGCCTATACCGACTCCGCCGGGGTCATCGTTGAAACCCGCGATATCTCCCTGGCAGGGCGCATCCTCTCCCAGTTTCCCGAGTACCTGAGCGACGAGCAGCAGCTCGGCGACCACCTGGCCGAGCTGGGTGAGCTGGCCAAGACCCCCGAAGCCAATATCATCAAGCTGCCCAACATCAGCGCCTCCGTGCCCCAGCTCAAGGCGGCCATTCGCGAGCTCCAGGCCCAGGGCTACAAGCTGCCCAACTACCCCGACGAGCCCACTACCGCCATGGAGCGCGAGGCCAAGGCGCGCTACGACCGCGTCAAGGGCAGCGCCGTGAACCCGGTGCTGCGCGAGGGCAACAGCGATCGCCGTGCCCCCAAGTCGGTCAAGAACTACGCCCGCAAGTACCCGCACCGCATGGGTGAGTGGAGCGCCGACTCCCAGTCCCACGTGGCCTGCATGAGCGAGGGTGACTTCTACGGCAGCGAGAAGTCTGCGACCCTGCCCGCTGAGGGGGCGGTGAAGATCGAGCTGGTGGGCAAGGACGGCACCGCCACCGTGCTCAAGGAGAAGACCTCGGTGCTGGCCGGCGAGGTGATCGACGGCGCCGTGATGAGCCACAAGGCGCTCTCCGCCTTCATCGCCGAGCAGGTGGCCGACGCCAAGGAGAAGGACGTCCTCTTCTCCCTGCACCTCAAGGCCACCATGATGAAGGTCTCCGACCCCATCATGTTCGGCATCGTGGTGGAGGAGTTCTACCGTGACGTGCTCGAGAAGCACGCCGACGACCTGGCCAGGGTCGGCTTCGACTCCAGCAACGGTATCGGCGACCTCTACGCCACCATCACCCAGCTTCCGGCCGAGAAGCAGGAGGCGATCAAGGCCGATATCGAGGCGCTCTACGCCGAGCGTCCGCGCCTGGCCATGGTCAACTCCCACAAGGGCATCACCAACCTGCACGTGCCCAGCGACGTCATCATCGACGCCTCCATGCCGGCGATGATCCGTGACTCCGGCAAGATGTGGGGGGCCGACGATGCCCTGCACGACACCAAGGCGGTGATCCCGGACCGCTGCTACGCCACCATCTATCAGGCGGTGATCGAGGACTGCAAGGCCAACGGTGCCTTCGATCCGACCACCATGGGCAGCGTGCCCAATGTCGGCCTGATGGCCCAGAAGGCCGAGGAGTACGGCTCCCACGACAAGACCTTCCAGATCCCGGCCGACGGCACCGTGCGCGTCACCAACGACGCCGGCGAGGTGCTCTTCGAGCACGCCGTAGAGAAGGGCGACATCTGGCGCATGTGCCAGACCAAGGACGCGCCGATCAAGGACTGGGTCAAGCTCGCCGTAGCCCGCGCCAGGGACAGCGAGACGCCGGCGATCTTCTGGCTCGACGCCGAGCGCGCCCATGACGCCCAGCTGATCAAGAAGGTCGAGGCCTACCTCGCCGAGCACGATACCAGCGGCCTGGATATCCGCATCATGGCCCCGGTTGACGCCATGAAGTTCTCCCTGGAGCGCATCCGCCGCGGCGAGGATACCATCTCCGTCACCGGCAACGTGCTGCGCGACTACCTCACCGACCTCTTCCCGATCATGGAGCTCGGCACCAGCGCCAAGATGCTCTCCATCGTGCCGCTGATGAACGGCGGTGGCCTCTTCGAGACCGGGGCCGGCGGCTCCGCGCCCAAGCACGTCCAGCAGCTGCTGGAGGAGAACCACCTGCGCTGGGACTCCCTGGGCGAGTTCCTGGCCCTGGCGGCCTCCCTGGAGCATCTGGGCAAGACCTTCGACAACGGCCGTGCCTTGGTGCTGGCCAAGGCACTGGACGAGGCCAACGGCAAGTTTCTGGACAGCAACAAGTCGCCGTCCCGCAAGGTGGGCGAGCTGGACAACCGCGGCAGCCACTTCTACCTGGCCATGTACTGGGCCGAGGCCCTGGCCGCCCAGGACGAGGATGCCGAACTCAAGACGCTCTTCACCAAGCTGGCCGCGGAGTTCCAGGCCAAGGAGGGGGTGATCGTCGAGGAGCTCAACGCGGTGCAGGGGCAGGCCGTCGATATCAAGGGCTACTACAACCCGGATCGCGAGCTGACCGAGTCGGTGATGCGTCCGAGCGCCACCCTCAACGCCGCCCTGGCTCTGGTTTCCAAGGGCTGAGCTGCCAAGGGCTGAGAGCTGAGTAGACCCTGCCGGCACGCCAGTGCCGCGGCCCCTGCCCGGAGACGGGCGGGGGCCTTTGCGTTGATGGTCGCCCGGCGTTGAGATTCATGATGAACCCTGCCGGCCCGCTGGCGTCCAATCGAACGGATTCGCCTGATGGGCCGGCCCGTCAAACGAGTAGTAATCTGCTATGTGGCAACGAGACGAGTGGTGCGGCATGACTCGCCCCCCCGGCACCGAAGAGGAGGGGGACCTGGCGGTGCAGAGCGTCGAGCCTGAGCTCGCGCGCCCGCCGATGTACAAGGTGGTGTTGCACAATGATGACTTCACCCCCATGGAGTTCGTGGTGGAGGTGCTCCAGACCTTCTTCCACCTGGACAGCGAGACCGCGGTGCAGGTAATGCTGACGGTGCATACGCAGGGCAAGGCGACCTGCGGCATCTTTACCCGCGATATTGCGGAAACCAAAAGCCATCAGGTCAATCAATACGCTAGAGAGTGTCAGCATCCGCTGCTCTCGGACATCGAGGCGGCGGACTGACTCCCCCGGACATGGTCGCGACGGGCGAGCACCGCCTGCCGTTGGCAACAAGGCTTGCAACGGCGACGTTTGTGCCCGATGTTGATGATGCCGGATGACGAAAGATCCGACGCAAAGCCCTGGGCGGCAAGAAGGGGACTGCCATGCTGAGCAAAGAACTTGAACTGACCCTGAACACGGCGTTCACCGTGGCGCGCTCCAAGCGGCACGAGTTCATGACCGTGGAGCACCTGCTGCTGGCTCTGCTTGATAACGCCTCGGCGGCGGATGTGTTGCGCGCCTGCGGGGCCAACCTCGACAAGCTGCGCTCCGACCTGCAGGATTTCATCAATTCCACCACCCCGCTGATTCCCGAGGATCAGGCCGACCGCGAGACCCAGCCGACCCTGGGCTTCCAGCGCGTGCTGCAGCGTGCGGTCTTCCACGTGCAATCCTCCGGCAAGAGCGAGGTGACCGGCGCCAACGTGCTGGTGGCGATCTTCTCCGAGCAGGAGAGCCAGGCGGTCTACTTCCTGAAACAGCAGAACGTAGCGCGAGTCGACGCCGTCAACTACATTGCCCACGGCATTTCCAAGGTGGCCGGGCACGGCCAGAACCCCTCGGCGTCCCCATCGGATGCCGAAGAGGGTGAGGAAGCCGGCAGCGAGAACGGCACCAATCCACTTACCGGCTATGCCACCAACCTCAACGAGCAGGCCCGCATCGGCAAGATCGATCCGCTGATCGGCCGCGAGCACGAGCTCGAGCGGGTGGTGCAGATCCTGGCCCGGCGTCGCAAGAACAACCCGCTGCTGGTGGGCGAGGCCGGCGTGGGCAAGACCGCCATCGCCGAGGGTCTGGCCAAGCGCATCGTCGAGGAGGATGTGCCCGAGGTGATTGCCGATGCGGTGGTCTACTCCCTGGACATGGGCGCCCTGCTGGCCGGCACCAAGTACCGTGGTGACTTCGAGAAGCGCCTCAAGGGGCTCCTGGCGGAGCTGCGCAAGCAGCCCAACGCCATCCTCTTCATCGACGAGATCCACACCGTGATCGGCGCCGGCGCCGCCTCGGGCGGGGTGATGGATGCCTCCAACCTGCTCAAGCCGCTGCTCTCCTCCGGCGAGCTGCGCTGCATCGGCTCCACCACCTTCCAGGAGTATCGCGGCATCTTCGAGAAGGACCGCGCTCTGGCCCGTCGCTTCCAGAAGGTGGATGTGCCGGCTCCCTCGGTGGAGGACACCATTCGCATCCTCAAGGGGCTGCGCTCGCGCTTCGAGGAGCACCATCGGCTCAAGTACACCGATGCGGCACTCGAGAGCGCGGCACGGCTGGCGGACCGCTACATCAGCGATCGCCACCTGCCCGACAAGGCCATCGACGTGATCGACGAGGCCGGTGCCCACCAGCGGCTGCTGCCGCCCGAGGTGCGAATCGACACCATCGATACCGCCCAGGTCGAGGCGGTGGTGGCCTCCATCGCGCGGATCCCGCCGAAGAGCGTCTCCAGCTCCGACCGCAAGCTGCTCGAGAACCTCGATCGCGACCTCAAGATGCTGGTGTTCGGCCAGGACGAGGCGATCGACAGCCTCTCCGCGGCGATCAAGCTCTCCCGGGCCGGCCTCAAGTCGCCGGACAAGCCGGTGGGCAGCTTCCTGTTTGCCGGCCCCACCGGGGTGGGCAAGACCGAGGTGGCCCGCCAGCTCTCGAAGATCATGGGCATCGAGCTGGTGCGCTTCGACATGTCCGAGTACATGGAGCGCCACACGGTGTCGCGGCTGATCGGCGCGCCGCCTGGCTACGTGGGCTACGACCAGGGCGGCCTGCTCACCGAGGCGATCACCAAGCATCCGCACTGCGTGCTGCTGCTCGACGAGATCGAGAAGGCCCACCCCGAGGTCTTCAACCTGCTGCTGCAGGTGATGGACCACGGCCGCCTGACCGACAACAACGGCCGGGAGGCGGACTTCCGTCACGTGATCCTGATCATGACCTCCAACGCCGGGGTCGAGCAGGCCACGCGTCGCTCCATCGGCTTCCAGACCCAGGACCACTCCACCGATGCCATGGAGGTGATCCGCAAGACCTTCTCGCCGGAGTTCCGCAACCGCCTGGATGGCATCATTCAGTTCCACGCCCTGCCCGTCGCGGTGGTGCGCAGCGTGGTGGACAAGTTCCTGGTGGAGCTGCAGGCGCAGCTGGACGAGAAGCGGGTGCAGCTGGATGTGGACCTGGCCGCGCGGGACTGGCTCGCCGAGAAGGGTTACGACCCGGATATGGGGGCCCGCCCCATGGCGCGCCTGATTCAGGAGAAGCTCAAGAAGCCGCTGGCCGAGATGATCCTCTTCGGCGAGCTGTCGGAGCACGGCGGCGTGGTTCATGTCAGCGTGGAGGAGGGCGAGCTGCACCTCTCCACGGAGGCGGAGCTGGCCGATGCGCCCTGAACCGGGCTGATACCCAGGCACGACACAGCGCCCTGTCTACGGACGGGGCGTTGTTGTCATTTCATGGCGTCATGGCAAGGCTGAGCTTGCCGGGCTCGACCGCGGCTCAGCGGGAGCGGTAGACGATACGACCCTTGGTCAGGTCGTAGGGGGTCAGTTCGACCTTGACCTTGTCGCCGGTGAGGATGCGGATGTAGTTCTTGCGCATCTTTCCGGAGATGTGGGCGGTCACCACGTGGCCGTTTTCCAGTTCGACGCGGAAGGTGGTGTTGGGAAGGGTATCGACGATGACGCCTTCCATTTCGATATGGTCTTCACGTGCCATATAGGCGGTTCCTCGCTGATGGATGAGACAGGGACAGTATGGTCGCCCTTGAAGAATAGCGCGATATTGTGCCGCATGCCGGGCGGCAAGGCAAAGAAAGGCGACGAACGGCGTCGTTCAGGGTGCGATCAGGCGCCGCCAGTGGCGGCCGTCGAGCATCTCCAGGGGCTGGAAGGCCTGTTTGTAGGCCATCTTGCGGCATTCGCGGATCCAGTAGCCCAGATAGAGGTGGGGCAGGCCTCGGCGATGTGCCTGGGCCACCAGAGTGAGGACCGCGAAGGTGCCGAGCGAGCGTCGCTCGAGCGCCGGGGCCGGATCGAAGAAGGTGTATATCGCCGAGAGGCCGTGCTCTAGCTGGTCGAAGGCGGTCACGGCCACCAGGCGGCCGTCGAGGCGGAACTCCAGCAGCCGTGCATACTCCTGGTCGAGGGTCAGGAAGGTGCGGTACTGCTCATGGCTCGGCGGATACATGTCGCCGTCGGCGTGGCGCGTGCGGATATAGTGGGCATAGAGCGCATAGTGCTCGGGGTCGTAGATGGCCGGCCTCAGGTGCAGGCTGAGGTCGGCGTTGCGTTTCGCCAGGCGCCGCTGGCTCCTGCTTGGCGTGAAGTCCGCTACCGGAATGCGCACCGAGATGCAGGCGCTGCACCCCTCGCAGTGGGGGCGGTAGAGGTGGCGGCCGCTGCGCCGGAAGCCGAGCAGCGCCAGGGTGTCATAGACCCCCTGGCCGGGCGACTCCTGGGGGTCGAGGAAGAGCGTCGTGGCCTCGCGCCCCGGCAGGTAGCTGCAGGCGTGGGGGACGGTGAGAAAGAAGCGCAGGTCCCTGACGGGCTGGCGCGGGGCGTTGCTGCTCACGGCATGTCTCTCCGGCTCCGGTCACTGGGGCCCTTCGCCAAGCTCGCCCAGGGCGGTGAAGGACCAGCAGGCAGGGGTGAAGCATACGTCGTCCGGCTCCACCGGCGGCGGCTTGCCCAGCCACTCCTCAAGATAGCCGATGAACTCGGCGCGGGCGATATCCCGAGCGCCGAGGCTTGCCAGGTGCGGCGTATGCATCTGGCAGTCGATCAGCCGGCCGCCTGCCGCCGCCATAGCCCGGGCCAGGTGCACCAGCGCCACCTTGGAGGCGTCGGGCACTCGGGTAAACATCGACTCGCCGAAGAAGACCGGGCCCAGGGCCACGCCGTAGAGGCCGCCGGCCAGCCGGTCTTCGTGCCACACCTCCACCGAGTGGGCCGCGCCCAGGGCGTGCAGGCGTCCGTAGGCTTCACGCATCTCATCGGTGATCCAGGTGCCGGGCTGCCCCTGGCGGGGTGCGGCGCAGGCGCTCATCACGGCGTCGAAGGCACGGTCGGCGGTCACCGTGAAGCCGCCATGGCGCAGCCGCTTGGCGAGGCTGCGGCGCACCTTGAGCGCCCCGGGGAAGAGCACCATGCGCGGGTCCGGGCTCCACCAGAGGATCGGCTGATCGTCGCTGTACCAGGGGAAGATGCCGCGGCGATAGGCGGCAAGCAGCCAGCCCGGGCTCAGGGCGCCGCCGGCGGCTAGCAGGCCATCCGGGTCGCGCAGGGCCGCGGCCACGTGAGGAAAGCGAATCGGGTGCTCGGGGAGCCAGGGCAGCATCGGCGGGCGTCCTTGGAATCGTGGGCCCAGTGTGCCGCCCGCTGCGCCCCGGCTCAAGAGAGCAACGCCCCTACTGTGATGGGGGAGCCGGGCTCGGTATGATTGGCGCCAATCAACCGGAAGACGCCAGCGGTGGCGCAAGGGGGATGAGCACTTGAGTGTCGACAAGAAGTCCTCGCCGCGTCGGGTGAACGCGGCCCAGGCCAGGGAGAAGGCCAGGCGCTTCGGCCTCAGGCTGCAGGGCTCCGCGCGGGAAGGGGTGGCCATCGTGCTGCTGGCCGCCTGCGTGTTCCTGCTCTTGGCCCTGTTCAGCTTCGAGCCCGGGGACCCCGGCTGGTCGCGCAGCGGCCCCGAGACCCGCATCGACAACTGGATGGGGCCGGTGGGCGCCTGGCTCTCCGACGTGCTCTATTCCCTGTTTGGCGCCAGCGCCCTCTGGTGGCCGGGTATGCTGGGCTTCGCCGCCTGGCGGCTGCTGCGGGCCAGGCAAGGGGTGCACCTGGAGTGGGATGCCACCGCCCTGGCGGTGCGCGGTGGTGGCCTGATGCTGCTGCTGCTGGGCACCACCACCCTGGGGGCACTGCACTTCTATCAGCCGCCAGCGGAGACGGTGCTGCCCTACTCGTCGGGAGGCATCCTGGGTGAAGGCCTGGTGGGCGCCCTGGTGCCCCTGGTGGGCACCGGGGGCACCGGCCTGCTGGCCACGGTGGCGCTGCTCTGCGGTCTGCCCCTCTTTACCGGCCTCTCCTGGCTATCGGTGATGGACGAGATCGGCCTTCGCGCCGTGCGGCTGTGGGGCTGGCTCGCCGAGCGTTTCGCCTTTACCCGCTCGCCGCCCGCCGAGCCCGAGCTCTCCGGCGTGGAGGCCGAGGAGGAGCGGGGCGAGGCGGCGCCCGAGGACTCGGGGGTGGCCCCGAACGAGGAGGGCGTCGGCGCGTCGGCGCGCTGGTGGCAGCGCCTGCTGCCCGGCCGCCGGCCACGTGCCTCGCAGTCGGATGCCGCCGCCGTTGCACGGCGCGAGCCAGGCCTCGGCGGTGACGGCGATACCGAGATTCCCTGGGACCTGCCCGAGACCACGCCCTCTGCCAAGCAGTCCGGGGCCTCCTACGTGGAGCAGTCGGCCACGACGGCGGAGCGTACCGGTGCCGCCATGGCGGTAGCCGGTGGGTTGGCGGCCGCCTCTGCTCGGGTCGCCGCCGAGTCACCGGATGCCGGGGCGCCTGCTGCCGAGCCGACCGCTTCCAAGCCGCCGGTTCCCGAGCCGGCCGCAGAGCCGCGGGTGGCGGAGCGCGTGCCCGACCCCGTGCTGCCGGATGATGATGAGCCCCTGACCGCCTGGAGCGGCGAGGCGCTGCGGGCCAGCCGTGACGAGGCCGCGCCGGCGCCGGTGGAGGTGGAGGTGGAGGAGCCCGCTGCGCCCGCGGCGGCGCCCGAGCCTGCGGCGATGCCCGAGGCCGCCGACAGCGGCCGTCGTTCCGCGACCGAGCCCCCCCCGCGGCCCGTCGAGCGCCGGGAGCCCGGGCTGGGCGCCGCCCCGGAGGACGAATGGGACGGCACCGGCGATGAGGAGCCACGCCTCTCCTGGGATGAGCCGGCGGTGGCCGAGGAGTCCGATGGTGAGCGCCGTACTCCCGCCATGCCGCCCTCCCGTCCGCCCGAGCCTCGTACGGCGGTGCTGCAGCCGCCGGAGCCCGAGGAGGCCCCGGAGGACGCCGGGCCGTCACAGGATGAGCGGGAGGACTCCGCCGAGGAGCCCGCCGCTGCGCGGCTGGCCACCGCCGAGCAGGGGCGGGAGGCCGCCGACGAGCCGGGCATGCGTCTCTGGACCGTGGAGCATCTGCAGAACCAGCGGCCGGTGCTGGACGACATGCCGGAGCCCGAGGGCGACCTGCCCAGCCTGCGCCTGCTGACGCCGCCGGAGCCCCAGCAGCAGAACTACAGCGCCGAGCAGCTGGCCGAGATGGCCGAGCTTCTCGAGGTGCGCCTGCGCGAATACGGCGTCAAGGCGGAGGTGGTCGATACCTGGCCGGGACCGGTGATCACCCGCTTCGAGATCAAGCCGGCCGCCGGGGTAAAGGTCTCCAAGATCAGCAACCTGGCCAAGGATCTGGCGCGCTCGCTGATGGTCAAGAGCGTGCGGGTGGTGGAGGTGATCCCCGGCCGTCCCACGGTGGGCATCGAGATCCCCAACCCGCACCGGGCCATGATCCGGCTGCGCGAGGTGATTGACTCCGACCGCTACCAGCAGCCCGACTCCGCCCTGACCCTGGCCCTGGGCCAGGACATCGGCGGCGGCCCGGTGGTGGCCAACCTGGGCAAGATGCCCCACCTGCTGGTGGCCGGCACCACCGGCTCGGGCAAGTCGGTGGGCGTCAACGCCATGTTGATCTCCATGCTGCTCAAGGCGACCCCCCGGGAGCTGCGCCTGATCATGGTCGACCCCAAGATGCTGGAGCTCTCGGTTTATGACGGCATCCCGCACCTGCTGGCGCCGGTGGTCACCGACATGAAGGAGGCCGCCAACGCCCTGCGCTGGTGCGTGGCCGAGATGGAGCGGCGCTACAAGCTGATGGCCGCCATGGGGGTGCGCAATATCGCCGGCTTCAACGCCAAGCTCGACGAGGCGGAGGAGGCCGGCGCCCAGGTGGCCGACCCCCTCTGGGAGCCGCAGCCCTGGGAGATGCACCAGGCGCCGCCGGTGCTGGAGAAGCTGCCCTATATCGTGGTGGTGGTCGACGAGTTCGCCGACATGTTCATGATCGTCGGCAAGAAGGTGGAGGAGCTGATCGCCCGTCTGGCCCAGAAGGCCCGGGCCGCCGGCATCCACCTGATACTCGCCACCCAGCGCCCCTCGGTGGACGTGGTCACCGGCCTGATCAAGGCCAATATCCCCACGCGCATGGCCTTTCAGGTCTCCTCGCGGATCGACTCGCGCACCATCCTCGACCAGGGCGGTGCCGAGAACCTGCTGGGCCACGGCGACATGCTCTATCTGCCGGCGGGCTCCGGCCTGCCGACCCGGGTACACGGCGCCTTCGTCGACGATGATGAGGTCCACCGGGTGGTGGAGGACTGGAAGCGTCGCGGCGAACCCGAGTATATCGAGGAGATTCTCTCCGGCGGGGTCTCCGCCGAGGCGCTGGCGGGCCTCGAGGCCGAGGGCGCAGGCGACGGCGACGATGCCGAGCAGGACGCCCTCTACGACGAGGCGGTGCAGTTCGTCATCGACTCTCGCCGGGCCTCGATCTCGGCGGTGCAGCGTCGCTTCAAGATCGGCTACAACCGGGCGGCGCGCCTGGTGGAAGCCATGGAGATGGCCGGGGTCGTCTCCACCATGGGCACCAACGGCTCCCGTGAGGTGCTGGCGCCGCGGGCGGGGGGCGACTAGCGGGGAGGCCCGCCCAGGCGTCTCCAGGGGGAGACGCCTGCATTCAACCATGCAACCAGCATGAAAGCGCCGGCGAGCCCGCAACCCGCCGGCGCTTTCGCAGTCCGAAGGACAGGATTCCACAGGGAACCGTCCAGGGAGAGAGAGACATGACAGTGAAGAAGAGCCTTGCCGCCATCGCCTTGCTTGTTGTAGCGCCCATCGCCATGCCGCTGGCAGCGCTGGCCAGCGACGGGGCAGAGCGCCTCAACCGCCTGCTGGAGCCGCTTCAGACCTACGAGGCGCGCTTCGATCAGCAGATCCTCGACGCCAGCGGCGAGCGCCTTCAGGAGGCCCGCGGCCAGATGTGGCTCTCGCGTCCCGGCAAGTTCCGCTGGGAGGTGGAGGCCCCCTACCTGCAGGAGGTGATCTCCGACGGCGAGGAGGTGATGCTCCATGACCCGGACCTCGAGCAGGCGACCATCCAGGTGCTCGACCAGCGGGTGACCCACACCCCGGCCCTGCTGCTCTCCGGCAGCGCCAGCGACCTGACCGACAGCTACGAGGTCTCCCGTCAGCAGCAGGGCAGCGCCGAGACCTTCACCCTGCTGCCCAGGGACCCGGATACGCTCTTCGAGGAGCTGAAGATGACCTTCCGCAGCGGCGCGCTGAGCACCCTGCAGATGACCGACAGCACCGGCCAGCGTACCGCCATCGAGTTTCGCGACGTGCAGATGAACCACGCCATCGACGAGAGCCGCTTCGTCTTCGAGATCCCCGAAGGGACCGATGTGATTCGCGATACCCAGTGACCGGGCTACGTCCGGAGCTGTAAGCCATAAGCTTTAAGCTGAAAGAAAAACCGCCCCCTACGGTCTTGCCACGGGGGCGATTCGTGTCCGGCTGTTGACGGCTTACGGCTTACGGCTTACGGCTTACGGCTTACGGCTTACGGCTTACGGCTCGCTGCCGCCGTCCGCCTCGGCATCGAGCTGCTCCCGCCAGGCCATCAGCTGGCCGTAGCGCCTCTCCTGGCCCTGCTCCGTCGGCCGGTAGAGGCGCTCTCGGGGCACGTCCTCGGGCCAGCAGTCGTGGGCGCTGCCGGCGGGGTAGCCGTGGGGTTCGCTGTGGGCGTAGCGGTAGCCCCGGCCGTGGCCCAGGCTCTCCATCAGTTTCGTCGGGGCGTTGCGCAGGTAGCCGGGCACCTCGAGCCGGGGCTGGCCGGCCGCCAGGGCCTGGGCTCGCTTCCAGGCCTGGTCGATGGCGTTGCTCTTGGGGGCCACCGCCAGGTGGATGGCGGCATGGGCGATGGCGCGCTGCCCCTCGTAGTCACCCAGACGCAGGAAGGCGTCCCAGGCGGCCATTACCAGGGGCAGGGCGCGGGGGTCGGCATTGCCCACGTCCTCGGAGGCGATGGCGGCCAGGCGTCGGACCACGTCCAGGGGGTCGCCACCGCCCTGCACGAAACGGGCGATGTAGAGCAGGGCCGCGTCGGGGCGCGAGGAGCGCACCGACTTGTGGATCGCCGAGAGCAGGTCGTAGTAGTGGTCGCCCTGCTTGTCGAAGGCGCTGGCCTGGTGGCCCAGCACGTCTGCCAGCGCTTCCCGATGCAGTACCTCGCCGCCCTTGGCGTCGGGTTCGGCAAAGTCGCAGGCGCTCTCCAGGAGCCCCAGGGCGCGGCGGGCGTCGCCGGCGGCGGCCCGGGCCAGCAGGGCGAGCACCTCGTCATCGACTCGCAGGCGGCGCGTCCCGAGGCCCCGGGCGTCATCGCTCAGGGCACGCCTGAGCACTTCCATCAGCTCCGCCTCCTCCAGCGACTTGAGCACGTGGACCCGGGCCCGGGAGAGCAGCGCCGAGTTGACCTCGAAGGAGGGGTTCTCGGTGGTGGCGCCGATCAGGGTCAGCAGGCCCGACTCCACGTGAGGCAGCAGGGCGTCCTGCTGGCTCTTGTTGAGGCGATGGATCTCGTCGAGGAAGAGCAGCGTCGCCTGGCCGTGGGCCTGGCGGGCCCTGGCCCGCTCCACCGCGGCGCGGATCTCCTTGACGCCGGCCATCACCGCGGAGAGCTGCTCCAGCTCGGCGCCGGACTCGGCGGCCAGGATCTCGGCCAGAGTGGTCTTGCCGGTGCCGGGTGGTCCCCACAGGATCATGGAGCGCACCACGCCGGTCTCCACCATGCGCGCCAGGGGTTTGCCGGGCCCCACCAGCGCCCGCTGTCCCACGTAGTCGGCCAGTCGCCGCGGCCGCATGCGCCAGGCCAGGGGTGCGCCGGGCTCGTGCTCATCGGCAAAGAGGTCCATGGCAAGCTCCTTTCGTTGACCTATGGCAGCGGCAGGTTCTCGGCCCGGCTGCTAGAGTGGGGGTGACTCATCGCTGGCCAGGCAGTCGATGAACCCCATCCCGGATGGCGCATCCAATGGTGAGTGTGCCTTTGCTCTGTCTCACATCCACAGATGTCACTACACAGGAGGGCCCGACATGCCCGTGCTGACCCAACTGCGTCTGGATCATGCCAACATGGCGCGCATGTTGCACGTTCTGCAGCTGAAGCATAAGACCCTCGCCGGCGGCGAGCGGCCCAACTTTCAGCTGGTGCGCGAGGTGGTCGACTACATCCTCGACTACATGGAGGGCTTTACGCTGCCTCTCGAGCGGCTGTTCAGCGAACGCCTGGCGGAAGTGGACCCCGACAGCCGCAAGGTCACCGAGCGCCTGGCGGCGGACTACCAGGCGCTGAAGGCCCAACTGGGCCGTCTCTCCAACGATATCGACATGATCCTGATGGATGCGGTGATTCCCATGGATCGCTTCGCCGATGACCTCAAGGCCTACCTGGATGCCCATCGTGCCTACCTGCGCAACGAGCAGGCGCTGCTCTTCCCGCTGATCCGCCAGCACTTCAACGAAGCGGACATGGACCGCCTTGCCGAAGCCCTGCCCGAGGGGGCGGCGGCCGAGCTCGAGCGCCTCCAGGAGGTCTATCCCGAACTCTACGCGGAGCTTCGCGAGGCCCCCGAGCCCGCCTGACTCGGGCTGCCAGAGAGGACCGGCTGGGGTAGAATGGTGCCAACTCCAGCCGGTGCCTCGTCATGTCTTCCCCACGCCTCTCTCCCCTCAGCCACTGCCGCCCTCGCTCTCCGCTGCCACAGGGTCAAGCAGGGGGTGAAGCGTGAGCCTGGGGCCCATCCTGGTCTTCGACTCCGGCGTTGGCGGTCTCTCCGTGGTGGCGGCCCTGCGCCATCGGTTGCCCGAGGCCGCCCTGGCCTACGCCTGCGACAACGCCATGCTCCCCTACGGGGTGCGCGAGGATAGCTGGCTGGTCCGGCGCATCCTGGCGGTCTGTGAGGCGGCGGTGGCCGCCAGCGGCTGCGTCACCCTGGTGGTGGCCTGCAATACCGCCAGCACCCTGGCGCTGGATGCCCTGCGCAGCCGGCTCTCGGTACCGGTGGTGGGTACCGTTCCGGCCATCAAGCCCGCCGCTGCGCTGTCGCGCAGTGGCCATATCGGCCTGCTGGCGACCAGTGCCACCGTGGCCCGCCCCTACACCCTGCGCCTGATCGAGACCTTTGCGGCCCACTGCCGGGTGACCCGGGTGGCCGCCGACGCCCTGGTGCGGGAGGCCGAGCGCTGGCTGGCCGGAGAGACGCCCGACGCCGAGGTGGTTCGCCAGGCCCTGGCGCCGCTGTGGGAGGACCCGGCGCTGGATACCGTGGTGCTGGGTTGTACCCATTTTCCCCTGCTGCGCGACGTCCTGGCCGCCGCGGCGCCCCGTGAGATCGCCTGGGTCGACTCCAGCGAGGCCATCGCCCGGCGCACCGCCCAGGTGGCGGCCGGCGTGGCGTCGCACCGGGGCCCGGGCGAGAGCTTCGCCACCGCCAGGGATCCGCGGCTGGCCGACGGCCTGGCGCACTTCGGCTTCGCTCCCCCGCAGCTGCTGCGGGTCCCCTGACGCGACCGATCTTCTTTTTTCTCCATTTTCCGAAGGAGGCTTCTTGGCCATTCCCGTTGTCGACCCTGCCCGCTATGACCAGCAGCTCGAGGCGAAGCGCCAGCGCATCACCGAGCAGTTCGCCCGCTTCTCGCCGCCGGCGCTGGAGGTCTACCCCTCGCCGCCCAGCCACTATCGCCAGCGCTGCGAGTTCCGGATCTGGCACGAGGGGGAGGATCTCTTCTATGCGATGTTCGAGGTGGACTCGGCGGATCCCAAAAAGAAGACCGTGGTGCGCCTGGATGACTACCCGGTGGCCAGCCGGCGCATCAATGCGCTGATGCCGGCGCTGCTCGACGCCATCCGTGACGTGCCGCTGCTGCGTCGCCGGCTCTTCCAGGTGGAGTTCCTGACCACCCTCGCCGGCGAGGCCCTGGTGACCCTGATCTACCACCGACCCCTGGACGAGGCCTGGGAGGCCGAGGCGCGCCGCCTGCAGGAGACCCTGGGCGTGATGATCATCGGCCGCTCCCGCAAGCAGCGCCTGGTGCTCGAGCGTGACCACGTCTGGGAGCGGCTCGAGGTGGAGGGGCGTGAGTTCGTCTACCAGCAGGTGGAGAACAGCTTCACCCAGCCCAATGCCGAGATCTGCCGCTCGATGCTGACCTGGGCCCGGGAGGTCACCCGGGACAGCCGGGACGGCGACCTGGTGGAGCTCTACTGCGGCAACGGCAACTTTACCGTGGCCCTGGCCGAGAACTTCCGCCGGGTGCTTGCCACCGAGATCTCGCGCACCTCGGTGGCCAGCGCCCGGGAGAACCTGGCCGCCAACGGCCTCGAGAATGTCACCGTGGGGCGGATGTCCGCCGAGGAGTTTGCCCAGGCGCTCCAGGGCGAGAAGGGCGGCCGCCGGGTGGCGGAGTGGGCCCTGGACGACTACGACTTCACCACCGTGCTGGTGGACCCGCCCCGGGCCGGTCTGGACGAGGCGAGCTGCCGCCAGCTCAGCGGCTACGCCCGCATCGTCTATATTTCATGTAATCCGGATACGCTGGAGGACAACCTGGCGCTGCTGACCGAGACCCACCGCATCACGCGCCTGGCGCTGTTCGACCAGTTTCCCTGGACCCACCACTGCGAGTGTGGCGTGCTGCTGGAGCGAAAGGGCTGACGTCGACCTTGGTCGCATCTGTCAAGCCTCGATGCCCAACCGTCATGCTCCATGAGCATGGCGGTATGCCGCTGGGGCCGGGCCGGAGAGTGGCGTAAGCTGACGCCAGGGCGCCCCTTCGGGCGCCGTGTCGAACACTTCCGGTCGCCGCGGCGGCCCCAGGCACGAGGTGAAGGATGCAGCACGTTGCGAACGACGACGCCAGACAGGATTTTCTCAAGCAGCTCGCCGAGCGGCTGACCGCCCGCCTGGAAGCGGGCAAGGCGGCGGAGGTGGAGGCCTTTGCCCGCTACTTCTACGCCTCCGTGCCCTTCGACGACCTCGAGAGCCGACGCCTGGATGACCTCTACGGTGCCACCCTCTCGGTGTGGCACTTTCTTCAGAATTTCGACGTGGCCGAACCCAAGGTGCGGGTCTTCAACCCGGACTTCGAGGAGCACGGCTGGCAGTCCTCCCATACCTTCGTGGCGGTGCTGCATGACGACATGCCCTTCCTGGTGGACTCGGTGCGCATCGAGCTCAACCGCCGCGGCATCACCGTGCATGCCATCCACAACGCCGTGCTGGCCACCGAGCGGGGCGCCGACCACCATCTCGTCCGGGTGGCCAGCCCCCGGGCGGCCGACGCCCCCGAGGGTCGGGAGTCGCTGATCGTCATCGAGGTCGATCGCCACTCCGACCCGGCGGTGCTGGCGGAGCTGCAGGCGAGCATCCACGAAGTGCTGGTGGACGTGCGCACCGCGGTGGCCGACTTCGAGCCGATGCGCGAGCGGGTCAAGGTGGCTCTGGAGGAGCTGCGCGCCGGCTGCCCGGCTCAGACCGACCCGGAGGCCCATGCGGAGGCGGTGGCCTTTCTCGAGTGGCTGCTGCGCGACAACTTCACCTTCCTCGGCTATGACGCCTACGAGACCGTCGACAAGGGAGGCAAGCAGCAGCTGGCCAAGGCCGACGGCAGCGAGCTCGGGGTGTTCCGCCTCGACCAGCCCCGCTACCGGGAGCGCATCCGCACCGAGCTCGGGGTCGAGGATGGCCGCTTCGTGCTGGTCCCGGAGCTGCTGACCTTCTCCAAGAGCGCCCACCATGCCCGGGTGCACCGCCCCACCTATCCCGACTATATCTCCATCGACCGCTACGATGAGCAGGGTAACCTGGTCGGCGAGCACCGCTTCCTGGGGCTCTTCACCGCCACCGTCTACAACGAGTCGCCGCGCAACGTGCCGATCCTGCGCCGCAAGCTCAAGGCGGTGATGGAGATCGCCGGCTTCAATCCCAAGGGGCACAACGGCAAGCATCTGCTGCACATCCTCGAGGTCTATCCCCGCGATGACCTCTTTCAGATCGACACCGAGGAGCTGGCCCAGACGGCCCTGGGCATCCTCAGCATCCGCGAGCGGCGCCGGGTCAGGCTCTTTATCCGCGAGGACCGTCCCGGGCGCTTCTACTCTTGCCTGGCCTTCGTGCCCCGAGACGTCTTCTCCACCGAGCTGCGCGTGCGCATTCAGGAGATGCTCTGCGAGGAGCTCGACGCCACCTTCGGCGACTTCAATACCTACCTCTCCGAGTCGGTGCTGGCGCGCATCCAGTTCATTCTGCGCTTCAAGGGCGACCGCCCGGTGGCCTACGACCTCAAGCGCCTGGAGGCCAAGCTGGCCAAGCTGGCCCGCAACTGGCGCGATGATCTCCAGGCCGCCTGCGTGGAGGGCTTCGGCGAGGAGAGTGCCAACCGGCTGATGGACCGCTTCCGCAACGGTTTCCCGGCCAGCTACCGGGATGACTTCAGCGCCCGCACCGCGGTCTATGACCTCCAGCATATCGGCGAGCTGGACGAGGGCGCGCCGCTCTCGCTGTCGCTCTACCGGCTGGTGGAAGAGGAGGGCAGCGGAGTCAACCTCAAGCTGTTCCACCGCGAGGTACCGATCCCGCTCTCCGACGTGCTGCCGATGATGGAGAACCTGGGGCTGCGGGTGATCGGTGAGCGTCCCTACGAGATCAAGGCGACCGATGCCGACTACTGGATCCATGACTTCGACCTGGAACACCACACCAGCGCCGAGGTGAACCTCCAGGAGATGCGCAAGCCCTTCATCGAGGCCTTCCAGCGTATCTGGGTCGGCGAGGCGGATAACGACGCCTTCAACCGCCTGATCATCGGCGCCAACCTCGACTGGCGGGAAGTCGCCATGCTGCGCGCCTACGCCCGCTACCTGAAGCAGATTCGCTTCGGTGTCTCCCAGGAGTACATGGCGGCCACCCTGGCCAGCCATCCCGAGATCACCCGGGAGCTGGTGACCCTTTTCGAGCTGCGCTTCGACCCCGAGGAGCGCCCCGCCGAGGGTGAGGTGGAGGCCTGCATCGAGCGTATCCATCGCCTGCTCGAGGATGTGGCGAGCCTCAACGATGATCAGCTGCTGCGCCGCTACCTGGAGCTGATCCAGGCCACCCTGCGCACCAACTACTACCAGACCCGCGAGGATGGCGGGCCCAAGGACTACATCGCCTTCAAGCTGGAGCCCGGCCGGGTGACCGGCATGCCAAAACCCAGGCCGGCCTTCGAGATCTTCGTCTGCTCGCCGCGTCTGGAGGGGGTACACCTGCGCGGCGGCAAGGTGGCTCGGGGCGGGCTGCGCTGGTCCGATCGCCTGGAGGATTTCCGCACCGAGGTGCTCGGCCTGGTCAAGGCCCAGCAGGTGAAGAACTCGGTAATCGTGCCGGTGGGCGCCAAGGGGGGCTTCGTCTGCAAGCGCCTGCCCGAGGGCGACCGCGAGGCCTTTCAGCGCGAGGGGGTAGAGTGCTACAAAACCTTCATCCGCGCCCTGCTGGATGTCACCGACAACCTCAAGGGGGGGGAGGTGGTGCCGCCCAGGGCGGTGGTGCGCCACGACGAGGATGACCCCTACCTGGTGGTGGCGGCGGACAAGGGCACCGCCACCTTCTCCGATATCGCCAACGCGATCTCCGCCGAGTATGGCCACTGGCTGGGCGACGCCTTCGCCTCCGGGGGGGCCAACGGCTACGACCACAAGAAGATGGGGATCACCGCCAAGGGGGCCTGGGAGTCGGTCAAGCGCCACTTCCGCAACCTCGGCGTCAACACCCAGCAGGACGAGTTCACCGTGGTGGGCATCGGCGACATGGGCGGCGATGTCTTCGGCAACGGCATGCTGCTCTCCGATCGGATTCGCCTGGTGGGCGCCTTCAACCACCTGCATATCTTCGTCGACCCCGACCCCGATGCCTCGGCCACCTTCGCCGAGCGCCAGCGGCTCTTCGAGATGCCGAGGTCGAGCTGGGAGGACTTCGATGCCAGCCTGATCTCCGAGGGGGGCGGGGTCTTCAAGCGCAGCGCCAAGTCGGTCCCGATCTCCAAGCAGATGAAGCAGCGCTTCGGGATCCGGGAGGAGCGGCTCTCGCCCAGCGAGCTGATTCGCGCCATGCTCAGGTCCGAGGTCGATCTGGTCTGGAACGGCGGGATCGGCACCTACGTCAAGGGCAGCGCCGAGAGCGACGCCGACGTGGGTGACAAGGCCAATGACGCCCTGCGCATCAACGGTGGCGAGCTCAACTGCCGGGTGGTGGGCGAAGGGGGCAACCTCGGCTTCACCCAGCGTGGTCGGATGGAGGCAGCGGCCCGGGGCGTGCGACTCAATACCGACTTCATCGATAACGCCGGCGGGGTGAACTGCTCCGACCACGAGGTCAATATCAAGATCCTGATCGATGAGGTGGTCAAGCGCGGGGATATGACCGACAAGCAGCGCAACCAGCTGCTGGCCGACATGACCGGCGAGGTCTCCGAGCTGGTGCTGCGGGACAACTATCGCCAGACCCAGGCGCTGGACCTGGCCGAGCGGCTCTCCCGGGAGGGGATCGGCCCCTTCCGCCGCTTCATCAGCGAGCTGGAGGCCCAGGGCCTGCTGGATAGGGAGCTGGAGTTCCTGCCCGCCGACGAGGTGCTGGAAGAGCGCGCGGCCGCCCAGCAGGGCATGCTGCTGCCGGAGCTGGCGGTGCTGATCTCCTACGCCAAGAGCGTGCTCAAGGGCGACCTCATCACCTCCGACGTGCCCGATGATGCCGTCATGGAGCGCCACGTGGAGCGTCTCTTTCCCGCCGTGCTGGTCAAGCACTACCGCGACGAACTGTATGAGCACCGCCTGAAGCGGGAGATCGTCGCCACCCAGGTGGCCTGTGACCTGGTCGACCATATGGGCATCGTCTTCGTGCGCCGGCTGATCGATGCCACCGGCGCCAGCCGCGCCGAGATCGCCCGCGCCTATGTCATCGCCCGGGAGGTGTTCCAGCTCGACCAGCTCTGGGAGCAGATCGAGGCGCTGGATAACCAGGTGGCGAGCCAGGTGCAGTACGGCATGATGCTGGACCTGATGCGGCTGATTCGCCGGGCGACCCGCTGGTTCGTGCGGGCGCGGCTGGGGCCGGATACCCTCGACCTTATCGACTACTTTGCCCCGCGCCTGGCCCAGCTCCGGGAGGGGGTCGGCAAGCGGCTGCGCGGCGAGGAGCTCGAGGCCTGGGAGGCGCGGCGTGCGGAACTCATCGAGGCCGGGGTGCCCGAGGCGCTGGCCGCCAGTGTGGCCGCGGCGGGGAGCCTCTATGCCGGCCTCGGCATCATCCAGGCGGCCCGCCAGACCAACGAGAAGCCGCAGAAGGTGGCCGAGGTCTTCTACGAGATCGGCTCTCGCCTGGAGCTGCCGTGGCTGATCGGCCAGATCACCGCGCTCAAGGTCCGCGACAGCTGGCAGGCCCAGGCTCGGGATACCTTCCGCGACGACGTCGACCGTCAGCAGCTGGCGCTCACCGTCAGCGTGCTGGAAATGGAAGGGGGTGCCCAGGCCGGCGCCGAGCGGGTCGATCGGTGGCTGGAGCAGAATGCCGACATGCACAGCCGCTGGTGTCGCCTGCTGGAGCAGGTGGGCAGCGGCACCCAGGGCGGCTTCCCGCTGTTTGCCGTGGCCGTGCGTGAGCTGGTGGATCTCGCCGAGAGCAGCCGGCAGGAGTGAGGCCCTGGTGGACTGGCCCCGTGGCCGGCCCGTGAAACGCGAACCCCGCCCATCGGCGGGGTTCGTCGTCATGGGCCGGGGGCGCTGCTATACTCTCGCCCGCTCGCTTTCCTGCCTGTCTGCCATCGTCACCTCGGAGATGCCATGTATTCCCTCGCCCGCTCGCTCCTCTTTCGCCTCGATGCCGAGACCGCCCACGGGGTCGCCCTCAGGGGCCTCGATGCCGCCGCGCGTCTGGGGTTGGCGGGACGCCTGGGAGGAGAGCGGGTCGAGGACCCGGTGGAGCTGATGGGGCTGCGTTTCCCCAACCGAGTGGGCCTGGCCGCCGGTCTCGACAAGAACGCCGACCACCTGGATGCCCTGGGAGCGCTGGGCTTCGGCTTCGTCGAGGTGGGCACCGTGACCCCCAAGGCTCAGGCGGGCAACCCGCGGCCGCGGCTCTTCCGCCTGCCCGAGGCCGGCGCCATCATCAACCGCATGGGGTTCAACAACGCCGGGGTCGACCATCTGGTCGAGCGGGTCAAGGCGAGCCGCTATGACGGCGTGATCGGCATCAATATCGGCAAGAACCTCACCACGCCGGTGGAGCGGGCGGTGGACGACTACCTGGCCTGCCTCGGCAAGGTGCACGCCCACGCCCACTACATCACCGTGAACATCTCCTCGCCCAATACCCCGGGGCTGCGTAACCTGCAGTTCGGCGAGCAGCTCGATGGCCTGCTCTCAGCGCTGCGCGAGGAGGGGAGCCGCCTGGACCGCGAGAGCGGCCGGCGGGTCCCCCTGGCGGTGAAGATCGCCCCGGACATGGACGCCGAGGAGGTCGGCCTGGTGGCTCAGTGCCTGGCCAACAACGCCATCGATGCGGTGATCGCCACCAATACCACCATCGCCCGGGAGGCGGTGGCGGGGCTGCCCCACGCCGAGGAGGCCGGAGGGCTCTCCGGTCGGCCGGTGTTCGAGGCCTCCAATGCGGTGATCCGCGAGTTGCGTCGGCGGCTTCCGGAGATGCCGATCATCGGCGTTGGCGGCATCGACAGCGGCGCGGCGGCGCTGGCCAAGCGCGAGGCCGGCGCCGACCTGGTGCAGCTCTATTCGGGCTTCATCTATCGGGGCCCCGCCCTGGTAGGCGAGTGTGCCCGGGCGCTGCGGGGGAAGGGCGCTGACTGAGGACCCAAAAAAGCCCGTGGCGTTTGCCACGGGCTCGATGGGGAGTGAACCTCTGCAAGAGTCGATGAAAGAGGATAGGAGTAGTGGGTTCACATCACCATGGGGTTCTTGTGGATGCCGGAGACGCCAGTCATGCCGGCCCATTGATCCCCACGACCTTCACGCCAACCGCTCATCCAGTATTCGCGTAGATTGACGTCCTGACTGGGACAATCATCGCGGGAGCGACCTGAGACACCTGCCTTGTAGCCATGAATGTAGGCACGCTGGAAGCGATCACGTTTCTGTCGTTTCATTCGGACTACCTCTTGATAAGGTATCTGACTGGTGCCCTCCGCTGGCGCAGGGGGCACCGTAACGTGCAAGGGACTCGCTGGGTAAAGCGGCAAGCCCGTTGACAGGAAACGCATGCGTGTTTCAGTAGCTACTGAGCTATTGATAGCCCACTTCGAACAGGCTTGTCGACCCCCGATTTGTAACTGCATGTTCACCCGCCTGTCATGGCGGAGACCCATCCATCTGTTAGCCGGTATCACATCATGAACGCCCCACGACACGACGCCCCGCTGGACCTTCTTGCCACCTGTCCCCAGGGGCTGGAGCTGCTGCTGGCAGAGGAGATCGCCGAGCTTGGCGGCGAGCCCGGCAAGACCACGGTGGGCGGGGTCAACCTGAGCGCCGACCTGGTCTCCGCCTATCGCCTCTGCCTCTGGTCCCGGCTGGCTAACCGGGTGGTGCTCTGCCTGGCTCGGGAAGAGGGCATCGAGACCCCCGAGCAGCTGCGCGCTGCCGTCACGGGCATCGACTGGACGCGCCACCTTGCCCCGGGCAGCACCCTGGCGGTGGACTTCCACGGGCGCAGCGACGCCATTCGCCACACCCGCTTCGGGGCCCAGACCGTCAAGGATGGGGTGGTCGACCGCCTCCAGGCGGCGGGGCTGCCGCGCCCCTCCGTGGAGCTCAAGCAGCCCGACCTGCGACTCTATGCCCACCTGCATCGCGGCAGGCTGACGCTGGGCATCGACCTCTCCGGCGAGAGCCTGCATCGTCGCGGCTACCGCCGCGACGTGGGCCACGCCCCGCTCAAGGAGAACCTGGCGGCGGCGCTGCTGGTGCGCGCAGGCTGGCCGGCCCTGGCGCGCCAGGGAGTTCCCCTGGTGGACCCCCTGTGCGGCGCCGGTACCCTGCTGATCGAGGCGGCCATGATGGCCGCCGACATGGCCCCCAACCTCATGCGCGAGCGCTTCGGCTTTCACGGCTGGATGGGCCACGACGAGGCGGCCTGGCGCGAGCTGAAGCGCGAGGCCGAAGCCCGGGCCGGCATCGGCCGCAGGCGCTGCCGGTCGCACTTTTACGGCTTCGACCAGAGCCCGGCGGCGCTCGCCGCGGCCAAGGCCAACGCCATGCGCGCCGGCATTCCGGCGCTCATCACCCTCGAGGGGGCGGGGCTAGGCGAGCTGGCGCGACCGTCGGGGCTCCCCGACCTGCCGGGCCTTGTGGTCACCAACCCTCCCTACGGGGAGCGCCTTGGCGAACTCCCTGAGCTGGTGACCCTTTATGCGCGGCTGGGCGAGCGTGTCCGGGCGGCCTTTCCCGGCTGGCAGCTGGCGGTCTTTACCGCCAATCCGGATCTCGGCCACCGCATCGGCCTGCGGGCCCACAAGCAGTACGCCCTGCGCAACGGCCCCCTGGAGGCGAAGCTGCTGCTGATGGCGGTGCCCGAGGAGGGCGAGAGGGCCGGCGAGTCGCAGGAGGCGCCGCGGCGCTCGGAAGGGGCCCAGATGCTGGCCAACCGCCTGGAGAAGAATCGCCGGCGGCTCAAGAAGTGGCTCAAGAAGAGCGGCGAGACCTGCTATCGGCTCTACGATGCCGACATGCCGGAGTACGCCCTGGCTATCGACGTCTACGGCGACCGGGTCCATGTGCAGGAGTATGCGGCCCCCAAGTCGGTGGAGGCCGCCCAGGCTCAGAAGCGGCTCTTCGAGGCGCTGGCGGTGATCCCCGAGGTGCTCGAGGTCGACCCGGCCCGGGTGGTGGTCAAGCGTCGTGAGCGCCAGAGCGGCCGAGCCCAGTACCAGAAGCAGGCCGCCACCGGCGAGCGCTTCGAGGTGCGCGAAGGGCCGGCGCGGCTGTGGGTCAACCTGCGCGACTACCTGGATACCGGTCTCTTCCTGGACCACCGGCCGGTGCGGCGGATGCTGCGCGAGATGGCGGCCGGCAAGCGCTTTCTCAATCTCTTCTGCTATACCGCCACCGCCACGGTGCAGGCGGCCCTGGGCGGGGCCAGCGAGAGCGTCAGCGTGGACCTCTCCAACACCTACCTGGAGTGGGCCCGGGACAATTTCGCCCTCAACCGCCTCGACCCCGGCCGCCATCGGGTGGTGCGCGACGACTGCCTGCGCTGGCTGCAGACCGCCGGGGCGCAGTTCGACCTGATCTTCATGGACCCGCCCACCTTCTCCAACTCCAAGAAGATGGCGGACACCCTGGACGTGCAGCGCGACCACGGCCGCCTGGTGCGCCTGGCCATGGCGCGGCTAGCGCCGGGGGGCACCCTGGTATTTTCCAACAACCAGCGCCGCTTCAAGCTGGATGCCGACCTGGCGGAGCACTACGCGGTGGAAGATATCTCGGCGAAGACCTTCGACCCGGATTTCAATCGCAACCCCGACCTGCACCACGTCTTCGTGATTCGCCACCGGGAGGAAGCGGCATGAGACCTTCGACCCGCTTTTTACTTTGCAATCGCAACCCCGACCTGCACCACGTCTTCGTGATTCGCCACCGGGAGGAAGCGGCATGAGACCTTCGACCCGCTTTTTACTTTGCAATCGCAACCCCGACCTGCACCACGTCTTCGTGATTCGCCACCGGGAGGAAGCGGCATGAGACCTTCGACCCGCTTTTTACTTTGCAATCGCAACCCCGACCTGCACCACGTCTTCGTGATTCGCCATCGGGAGGTGCGCGCATGATCCGCCTGACGCTCTACACCACCCTGGGCTGCCACCTCTGCCATCAGCTCGAGGCGCTACTGGCCACCCTCTGCGCCGGCGACTACTGCCTGGAGCGGGTCGAGATCAGCGAGGACGACGCCCTGATGGAGCGCTACGGGGTGCGGATTCCGGTGCTGGCGGACGCCGAGGGCCGGGAGCTGAACCGCGGCTTCGACGCGCCGCGCCTGGCGGCCTGGCTGGCAGAGCGGGGCTGGCTGGATACGTCCGCCTGGGAGGCGCTGCGCCGCCAGCTGGAAGGCGAGGCGCCGCCCCGCGAGGTGCGCGGGGCCGAGATGCGTGACGGGCGGCGCTACCTGGGTTAGCGCCTAGAGGGCGTCGAGGAGCGAGAGCTGGCTGACCGCCTCGCGCCCCTCGGGGCTTTCGTCCTCCACCTCCAGCACCTTGCGAAAGCCCCGGGAGGCCTGGATGGTGGCCTCATCGGCCAGCCACATCATCGCCTGGTCATGATCATCGGCCAGCTGGTGCTTGAGCCCGCCGAACTGAGTGCCGATCTGTCCCCAGGCGCGGCTGAAGATCCAGTCGCCGAACATGTCCTGATGGATATGCACCAGCACATAGTCATGGTCGGTTTCCCAGCGGATGATCATCAGGGCTCCTGGCGGATCGAGGCTCCCCATGGTGGCGGGGGGATGGTAGGTTGGTGCGTATTGTAGTCGCCTGAGAAATGGGAACAAGAGACCATGCGAATCCTTGTCGATGCCGATGTCCCGGCCGCCGAGGCCTGCTTAGGCGCGCTGGGTGAGCTGATCCGCCGGCCGGGGCGTGAGATCACGGCCCATGACCTGCGTGATGTCGATGCCCTGGTGGTGCGCTCCATCACCCGGGTGGATGAAGCGCTGCTGGCCCAGGCGAACCGGCTGCGCTTCGTCGGTACCTGCACCATCGGCACCGACCATATCGAGACCGCGCTGCTTGCCGAGCGAGGCATCGCCTTCGCCAGCGCCCCGGGCTGCAACGCCGAGGCGGTGGTGGACCATGTGCTCGGCAGCCTCGCCACCCTGGCCGAGCGCCAGGGGTGGCGGCTCACCGAGCGGCGGGTGGGCGTTGTGGGCGCCGGCAACGTGGGCGGGCGCCTGCTGGGCCGCCTCGCCGCCATGGGCATCGACTGCCTGGCCTGCGACCCGCCCAGGGTCACGGCAGAGAGTGCCGCGGGGCAATCTCTGTCCGGCTTCGTCGACCTCGAGACGCTGATCGACGAGTGCGACGTGCTCTGCCTGCATACCCCGCTGGTGCGCGAGGGGCCCCATGCCACCCATCACCTGCTCGACGCCGAAGCGATCGCCGAGCTGGCGCCCGGTACCGTGCTGCTCAACGCCGGCCGCGGCGACTGCCTGGACGGCGCGGCGCTGCGCCAGCGGCTGGCGGGGGAGGGCGATATCAGCGCGGTGCTCGACGTCTGGGAGGACGAGCCCGCCATCGACGCCGCCCTGTGCGACCTCGCCGAGATCGCCACGCCCCACGTGGCCGGCCACAGCCTGGACGGCAAGCGCCGCGGCACCCATATGATCTACCGGGCGCTCTGCCGTGAGCTCGGGCTCCCCGCTCGGGTCACCCTCGATGCGCTGCTGCCTTCCCCGCCCCTGCGCCGCCTGGCGCTGGGCCCGGGCCTCGACCCCGAAGAAGCGCTGCGGCTCTGCCTGCGCGCCGTTCACGACGTGCGCCGGGACCACGACAGCCTGCGCCGGGAAAGCCGCCGTCAGGGCATGGCGCAAGGCTTCGATGCCTGCCGGGCGAACTACCCCCTGCGCCGGGAGTTTTCCACCCTTGAGGTGGAGCTGACCGAGCCCGACGCCGCCCTGGCGGCGCTACTGACGGGAGCGGGCTTTCGGCTGCTACACGGCGATGATGGCAAGAGTCGATAGGATCATCCGAACTGCCCTTTGCATCCCTGGCGGCCCCGGCATACGCTGAAATACAGCAAGCCAGCCGAGGCGGCTGGCCAGCGAGCTCAAAGAGGCGCATCACACCGCATGGATGGCAGGTGCCAAGCCAGCATGCAGTGGGGCGGTAGCGTGCCTGAATGACCGAGCGAGCAGGCACGCGAATCCTTCTTATGTAGCCAAGCTATTCTTAATTTCAAAGGAAATCAGTTGGTTAGTGGAAAAGTTGCACGCTCGTTTATTGACTTGAACGAGCGCGCGCGTTCAAGTCAATAAACGAGCGTGCTGTCTAATACCTGTTGAACTAAACCGCTTCGCGGTAGCTGTCGTCGAATCCTGTCTCTCGCTTTACCGAACCACACTGTTCATTGACCCCCGAGGGTCACTGAACAGGAGTGACGACGATGACTGCCTTACGACAGGCGATGATTGAGGCCATGCGTCAGCATGGCTTCGCACAACGCACCCAGCATACCTACCTGATGGTGATCACTGACCTGGCGCGCTATTTCCACCGACCGCCAGACACGTTGAGCCCTGACGACCTGCAGCGCTTCTTCAACCACCTGGTTCAGGAGCGCGGTTTGTCAGCCGCCAGCTGCCGCGTCTATCTGCACGGCGTGCGATTCCTGTACCTCCACGTGTTGCACTGGCCGTCGGTTGAGGTATCGCCCGTGGTGCCGAAGACACCGCAACGGATTCCGGAATTGCTGACTCGCGACGACGTCCGGCGGATCCTGGCCGCGTGCCAAAACCCCAAGCATCGCATGATGCTCGAACTGTGCTATGGCTGCGGGTTGCGCGTGAGTGAGGTCTGCCACCTGCGGGTCCGGGACATCGACAGCCAGCGTGGCCAGCTACGTGTCACCCAGGGCAAGGGCGCGAAGGATCGCATGGTCTTGCTATCGGTGACCCTGCTCGATCGCCTGCGTGATTACTGGCGTGCCTACCGGCCGCCGACTTGGCTGTTTCCGAGCGCGCTGTTCCCGGATCGCGCGCTGCATCCGAGCGCGCCGCAGAAGGCCTTTACCCAGGCCAAGCGCCAGGCTGGTATAGAACGGGTCGGTGGCATTCACAGCCTGCGCCATGCCTACGCCACGCATGTCCTGGAGCAGGGTATGCCCGTCCATCAGCTTCAACGGTTGCTGGGCCACCGAAGCGTCCAGTCGACGATGCGCTACCTGCACTGGCTGCCGGGCCAGCAGGGGATGAGTCAGGGCCCCATCGACCTGGTGGCCGGCCTGGAGGTGGCCCATGACTGAGACAGCCACCCTCCAACAGGCCCTGGCTCGCTTTTTCAATCCGGCCGGCCTGGATCGTCAGCGCCAACGCGTATGCCGCTATCTACTCGCCTGTCGCACCGAGGCGATGGGCGGGACGGTCTTGCAGTGTACGGACTGCGACCACACCCAGCCGCACTACTTTGGCTGTCGCGATCGCCACTGCCCGCAGTGTCAAGGCCGCGCCATGCATCAGTGGGCCGAGCGTCAGCAGGCGAACATCCTGCCGGTGCGCTACTACCACGTCGTGTTCACCCTGCCGCACAGCCTCAACGGCTGGGTCCAGCTTCACCCCGAGGCCAGGGAAAACGCATGAAAAACCGCTCTATGACGGGCTTCGTGGCGCTTTACCAGTAGGAGCTAATGTGGTCATCTAACGACTTTTGCTCATGGATGACCTCATGCTGACACCATCGCTTATGCACCATTTATCGATCGTTCCCGACTTCCGCCAGGCCTGGAAAGTGCAGCATCAGCTGTCGGATATCCTGTTCCTGACGGTCTGTGCAGTGATCTGTGGTGCCGAGGGTTGGGACGAAATCGAGGACTTTGGCCACGCGAAGCTCGATTTTCTCCGTCAGTACGGCGATTTTGAGGCTGGCGTGCCCAGCCATGACACCTTGGCCAGGGTCATGGCCCTGGTGAATGCCGAGCAGTTGCAAAGCGCATTCGCCGAGTGGATGAAGGCCTGTCACGATGTGACGGAGGGCGCGGTGGTGGCCATCGATGGCAAGACGCTGCGAGGGTCGTACTGCCGAGGGAAGGGCAAAGGGGCGATACACATGGTCAGTGCCTTCAGTGCGGCGAATGGCGTGGTGCTGGGCCAGGTCAAGACGGCGGAGAAATCCAACGAGATCACGGCGATTCCCGAGCTACTCAAGCTTCTCAATCTGCAAGGTTGCTTGGTGACGATCGATGCCATGGGTTGCCAAAAGAAGATCGCCACTCAGGTGCTGCGGAAGGGCGCCGATTACCTGTTGTCGGTGAAGGAAAATCAGCCAGCCCTGGCGGATGCCTTCGAGGCAGCGTTTCCCATGCCCAAGGTGGTCAACTTTGAAGGGGATGCGTATGTCACGGACGAGAAGAATCGGGGCCGGCAAGAGACTCGATACCATATTGTCAGCGAGGTTACTGAAGAATTTCAGGAGCTTAGCTATGAATGGCCAGGCCTGAAAACGGTGGGCGTGGTGATGAGTTTCCGCCAGGAAGGCGATGAGGTGCCAGAAGCCCCGATGATCCGCTACTACATCAGCTCTGCCGAGCTGAGCGCCAAGAAGCTCGCCGAAGCGGCTCGCCAGCATTGGTTTGTCGAGAATAAGCTCCACTGGTCCTTGGACGTCGCGCTCCGCGAGGATGCTTGCAAAATCCACCGCGGTCAGGCGGCGGAAAACCTCGCCAGGATGCGCCATATCGCCTTGAATTACCTGAAAGGGGAGAGCCGTTTCAAAGGCGGCATCCGGCGAAAGCAGAAGAAAGCGGCACTGGATGAGACTTACCTCGCAGACATTCTCGCGGTGTAGGGTTTTTCATGCGTTTTCCCTGCACCCCGAGGTGATTTACCGACTGCTGTTCCAGAGTGCCTGGCACACCCTCCGATCCTTCGGTCGCGATCCCAAGCGTCTCGGCGGCGAGATGGGCATGAGCGCCGTGCTTCACACCTGGGGCCAGAACCTGAGCCAGCACGTGCACCTGCATTGCCTGGTCCCGGGCGGTGCGCTGGGCGACGATGGCGGCTGGCATGGGGCTCGCAGCCATTATCTGTTCCCGGTCCGAGCCCTGTCGCGCCACTTTCGCGGGCACCTGGTCAGTGGGCTGCGTCAGGCCGCCACGGCTGGCGAACTCCACCGAGTCACCCGGCCCGGTGACGTCGATGACCAGCTCAACGCCCTGATGGTCACCGAGTGGGTGGTTTACAGCAAGGACTGTCTCGAACACACCGACACGGTGGTGCGCTACCTGGCGCGCTACACGCGACGGATCGCTATCAGCAACGCCCGCATCCTCGCGGTGGACGACCGCCAGGTGACCCTGCGCTACAAGGACTACCGCGACCGTGATCGGCGGAAACAGCTCGTCCTCGATGGCGAGGAGTTCGTGCGCCGCTTCCTGCTCCACGTCCTACCCAAGGGGCTGATGCGGGTACGTCACTACGGCTTTCTGGCCAATCGTTGCCGGCGACGACGCCTGGCACAGATCCGCCAAGCGCTGGCAGTCGCTGAGGTGACGCCGGATGCCGATTCTGCCGCCAGCGACCCGGAGCCGACCTACACCTGCCCGCACTGCCAGCAACCGACACTGCGGGTGATCGGGACCCTCGCCCCGCGCAGACCCACATGTGGCCGACCACCGAACCACAGGGAGCAACGTTATCGAGCATGAAGTAACGCCATAACCCACAACGGACTCGACTATCCGGCCCGCTCGCGGGTTGCGGCGGCGCTCGTCTCGGTGATGGATGTTGGCGAGCAGGCGCGCTACATTGGGGCAAATTGGCCCCAGAGGGAACGGTGATCATGGTCAACATCACGGCTCGAACGCGTCACCACAGGTCTGTATCTGCGCGACCGGATGCCCCACCGGATGCCCCAGGCCGCACTCCGAAGAATACAATACCCTATAGAAGCTGCAGAGCAGCCTGATGGGCGGCTTAGTCCAACAGGCATTTATACGCCATGCTCCGCACGGCGAAGAAATGCTGAACAGTTAGATTTCCAAGGAGAGATTGTGCAAGACGATATTCGTAGAGTTGCTGAGTCGTTCAAAAAACAGGCGAACGTGCTTGCACAAGAAGAATCTATTCAGCATTTTGAGATGCAAAAGGAAAAGTACAAAAAAGAGTACACGGCTTTTATCGATAGCTATGAGCAAGATATTTGCTATCTTTGCGGGAAGCCGTTTAAAACAATAAGCATGGCCACCCCTTGCGCGCACTGGTTACTGCGTAGATGTAAATTTAAAAAGAAAGATTTTCCAAAAATTGTAGAAAATTATGACTTCTATCAAATTTCGGCATTTTTAAGGTGGGTTGCTAATGCAGAGTCAAGAGTAAGAAACATCAATAATCTCAAGGAAGAAAGCAGCGATAGAAAAATATTCGAGGTAACAATTAAGTGGAAGAATGTTGAATGGACTTTCGATTGCTCAAAAAATGACTTTGAAGGTCATGCTGGGACAAAAACTGATTTTCCTCACTGGCATTTTCAGATGAGGATCGATGGTAATCAGTTTATAAACTTTAATGACTACCACATTCCTCTTTCCAAAGATGATCAGTTGAAAATCGTTTTAGAAAATGACCCAGATTCGGGATTCATACACTCATTCGGGCCTGGCGGTCAGGGAATGCAAGAGCATATGGATCGCTTTGCAGAAAGCCCTGATGAGTTCATTGAAAATGCACTATCTACTTCTAACCCAGAGGAAGGTTCTGTGCATATGCAATCGATAATCAGAGGCCCTGAAGATGGAATACCCGGAGAAAAAATTGATGCAGCTATGAAAATGGCCAGAGAAACTGGAAAAACTCTTGCTCATTGTTTTAGGGTGGTTTTGGGAGACGAAGAAGGTGTTTCGATGTCAACAATTGCAAGCCCCGCCGAAAGCGTACCTGAAATTGCAAAGCGGACTGAGCGTAAGAGAAGGTAAATCTAACCAAGCGCTGCTGTCGGACAAATTTTCCGCTGCGCTCCAAATTTGCCGCAGAGCGCGGCGTTCTTCAGGAGGTAAATTGATTAATATTGTGGGAAAATGGCGAATCAAGTGGATGGAGATGTGGGATCAAGATTTTGTTGATCTTATCGAGCCCGGGTATTTTCAGTTCGATAAAGACGGCCTTGGTTTCTTCATGTTCGGCGCAGTCGAGGGGCAAATCGATTATCGCGTTACTGATGATGGAGCGCGCGTCGAATTCTCGTGGTCCGGCAATGACGATGGCCGCGAGAACTCTGGCCGTGGTTGGTTCCAGTTTCAATCTGCAGGCTCAGCTAAAGGCAAGATATTCATTCATTGTGGAGACGAGTCGGCTGTGAATATCGAGTTTCAAGCATAACCAGGGCATGCGCCGGATGCCAAAACTTACGCTTCGCTGCGGATTTGCCACCGGTGATGACAGACGCTGCAACGCAAGAGGGCCCGCCAATGGCGGGCCCTCTGCATTCTGGCCGTCGGAATGGCTGATCGCCGTTACTGACGGTAGGCGGATTCCTTCAGCGCGCGGATGCGGTCATCCAGTGGGGGGTGGCTGGCAAACATCCGCTCCATCAGCGAGCGGGTCTGGCCCTTGGTGATGGCCATGGCGCGCAGGGTGTCCGGCATCTGGTCGGGCATCTCGGTCTCCGCCTTGAGGCGGGCCAGGGCGTTGATCATGGCGCCGGAGCCGGCAAGCCTGGCGCCGGCGGCGTCGGCGCGGTATTCACGGAAGCGCGAGAACCAGGCGACGATGGCCGAGGCGACGATGCCGAAGACGATCTCGGCGACGATCACCACCGCGAAGTAGCCCATGAAGCCGAGTCCCCCCTCGCCGTCGCTGCGGCTCTTGAGGAACTGATCCACCAGGTGGGCGACCGCCCGGGCGAAGAACATCACGAAGGTGTTTACCACCCCCTGCACCAGCGCCAGGGTCACCATGTCGCCGTTGGCCACGTGGCCGATCTCGTGGGCCAGCACCGCGCGCACCTCCTCCGGGCGCATGCGGTTGAGCAGGCCGGCGGAGACCGCCACCAGGGCGTCGTTGCGGTTCCAGCCGGTGGCGAAGGCGTTGGACTGCTGGGCGGGGAAGATGCCCACCTCCGGCGTCTTGATGCCGGCCTCCCGGGAGAGCTCCTCCACGGTGTCGAGCAGCCACTTCTCGGTGGCGTTGCTGGGCGTCTCGATGATCACGGTGCCGGTGCTGCGCTTGGCCATCCACTTGGAGATGAACAGCGAGATCATCGAGCCGGCCATGCCGACGATAAAGCAGAAGATCAGCAGGCTGTTGAAGTTGATGCCCTGGCCGCGCAGGTAGCCCTCCACGCCCAGCAGGCGCAGGGTAATGCTGGCAACCAGGATCACCGCCAGGTTGGTGCCCAGGAAGAGCAGGATTCTCATCATGTTGCGTTGTCTCCGGTGGTTAGGGGAATAGCGGGAGCTCGGGAGAATATGGCCGCACCGGGGGCGCGGCATTCAGAAGTCGTTGCTTAGATACGGTCGGCGCGCCGGGGTTTCAAGCGGCGGACATATCCCTGCGCCGCCGGCTACTGGCGGTAGCGGGACAGGAAGCGGGCGAAGCGGTCCAGGGCGTCGCCGAGCTGGTCGGCCCAGGGCAGGGTGACGATGCGCACGTGGTCCGGGTCCGGCCAGTTGAAGGCGGTGCCCTGGACCAGCAGGATCTTCTCCTGGAGCAGCAGGTCGAGCACCATCTGCTGGTCGTCCTGGATATTGAACACCTTGGGGTCGAGCTTCGGGAAGGCGTAGAGGGCCCCCTTCGGCTTGACGCAGCTCACCCCGGGGATGGCGTTGAGCTTCTCGAAGGTGATGTCGCGCTGGGCCAGCAGGCGCCCACCCGGCAGGATCAGGTCGTTGATCGACTGGTAGCCGCCCAGCGCAGTCTGGATGGCGTGCTGGGCCGGCACGTTGGCACACAGGCGCATGGAGGCGAGCATGGTCAGCCCCTGGATGAAGTCCGCAGCGCGCTGCTTGGCGATGCTGCCGGAGAGGATCATCCAGCCGGAGCGGAAGCCGGCGCAGCGATAGCTCTTGGAGAGGCCGTTCATGGTCACCACCAGCTGGTCCTCTTCGGCCAGGGCGCCGGTGGAGACGTGCTCGACGTCGTCGTAGAGGATCTTGTCGTAGATCTCGTCGGAGAAGACCACCAGGTCGTGCTGGCGGGCGATCTCCAGGAGCTCGCGCACCACCTCCGGCGGATAGACGGCGCCGGTGGGGTTGTTGGGGTTGATGATCACGATGGCCCGGGTGTGGCTGGTCACCTTGGCGCGGATGTCGTCGAGATCCGGCGCCCAGTCGGCCTGCTCGTCGCACAGGTAGTGCACGGCGCGCCCGCCGGAGAGGTTGGCGGCGGCGGTCCACAGCGGATAGTCCGGCGCCGGGATCAGCACCTCGTCGCCGTCGTTGAGCAGCGCCTGCATGGCCATCACGATCAGCTCGGAGACGCCGTTGCCGATATAGATATCCTCGATGCCCACGCCCGGGATCTCCTTGCGCTGGCACTCCTGCATGATCGCCTTGCGCGCCGAGTAGAGCCCCTTGGAGTCGCAGTAGCCCTGGGCGGTGGGCAGGTTGCGCATCACGTCCTGGAGGATCTCCTCCGGCGCCTCGAAGCCGAAGGGGGCGGGGTTGCCGATATTGAGCTTGAGGATGCGCTGGCCCTCTTCCTCCAGACGCTTGGCGTGGTCGAGCACCGGTCCGCGGATGTCGTAGCAGACGTTGTGCAGCTTGTGGGATTTGCGGATCGGGGTGGTGTCCATATCGTTCGGTGTCCAGTATCCAGGGCGGCGGGCGAAAGGGGATTATGCGTCGGGGGCGGCGTCGCCGTCATCCTCGCCGCCGTCCGGCTCGGCGGCGGGTGCGGCGGGAATGTCCGCGGGCGTCTCCAGGGTCAGGCGGCCGAGCTTGCCGTCGCGCAGCTCATGGAGCAGCACCTCGGCGCCGCGGTGCAGGTCCACCTCGCCGCCCGGGCGCAGGCCGCCTCGCCTGCCGGCGATCTCGGCCAGGATGGCGTGGCCGTCGAAGCCGGCCACGGCCAGCAGGTCCACCCGTGCCGGGCCGTCGGCCTCGACCCGCTCCGCCTCGGGGTGGGGGGCATAGGGGGACAGGGCCTTGAGCTTGTAGCGGGCCTTGAGCGCCTCGGGATAGCGACGGGCCAGCTCGGCGGCGGCCACCACCGCCACGTCCACGTAGTCGATGGCGGTGTCGCGGATGGCGCCGCTGGCGGCCAGGCGGTAGGCGCTGGCCTGGTCCTCGATCTTGGGCCAGAGCACGCCCGGGGTATCGGTCAGCGCGACCCGTCCGCCGATGCGCACCTTCTGCTGGCGCTTGGTCACCGCCGGCTCGTTGCCGGTCCTGGCGATCGCCTTGCCGGCCAGGCCGTTGATCAGGGTCGACTTGCCGACGTTGGGGATGCCCATCACCATCACCCGCACGTCGCGGTCGGCGCGCACCTGGCCCGCCAGCTCATGGCAGAGCGCCGGGATGCGCTTGAGCTCCCGGGCGTTGGTGGTGGTGATGGCGAGCGCGCGGGTGTCGGGCTGGGCGTCGAAGAAGGCCACCCACTCCCGAGTCCGTTCCGGGTCGGCGAGATCGGCTCGCGACAGGATCTTGAGCACCGGCTTGTGGCGGGTCAGCTCGGCGAGCATGGGGTTGGCGCTGGAGTAGGGGAGGCGGGCGTCGAGAACCTCGATCACCACGTCGATCTCCGGCAGCGCCTCGGTGATCTGGCGTCGCGCCTTGTGCATGTGTCCCGGGTACCAGCCGAGCATCGAGTCTCTCCTGCCAACCAATGAAAAAAAGGCCGCCCATCATAGCAGATGGGCGGCCGCGGCTGGATGCGACGGAAGACGATTCCTCGCCGGGCGGTTATTCCCCGCCGTGGAAGTCGATGGCCACCGAGTTGATGCAGTAGCGCAGACCGGTGGTCTCCGGCGGGCCGTCGGGAAAGACATGGCCCAGGTGGGCGTCGCAGTGGGCGCAGACCACCTCGGTACGCAGCATGCCGTGGGAGCTGTCCGGCCGCTCCTCGACGCTATGCTTGCCCAGGGGCCTGTCGAAGCTCGGCCAGCCGCAGCCGGCGTCGAACTTGTGCTCGTTCTCGAACAGCGGGGCCTGGCAGCACACGCAGTGGTAGATGCCGTGCTCGTCGCTGACCCGGTAGTCGCCGCTGAAGGGCGGCTCGGTGCCCTGCTCCCGGGTCACCCGGTACTGCTCCTCAGTCAGCTGCTCACGCCACTCGGCTTCGCTCTTGGCGATCTTGTTGCGCATGCCGTCTCTCCTCGTCGACCGGCTTCAGACATTGAAGCGGAAGTGGATCACGTCACCATCCTGGACGATGTACTCCTTGCCCTCCAGGCGCCACTTGCCGGCGTCCTTGGCGCCCTGTTCGCCGCCCAGGGTGACAAAGTCATCATAGGCGATGACCTCGGCGCGGATGAAGCCCTTCTGGAAGTCGGTGTGGATGACGCCGGCGGCCTCGGGGGCGGTGGCACCCACCTTCACGGTCCAGGCGCGCACCTCCTTCACCCCGGCGGTGAAGTAGGTCTGCAGGCCGAGCAGGGCGTAGCCGGCGCGGATCACGCGGTCGAGCCCCGGCTCCTCCATGCCCATCTCGTCGAGGAACATGGCGCGTTCCTCGTCGTCGAGCTCGGCGATCTCCGCCTCGAGCTGGTTGCACACCGGCACCACCACTGCCCCCTCGGCCTCGGCGATCTCGCGCACCACATCCAGGTAGGGGTTGGCCTCGAAGCCATCCTCGTTGACGTTGGCGATGTACATGGTGGGCTTGAGGGTCAAAAAGCCGAAGCCCTTGAGCTGCTTCTGCTCGTCGTCATCGAGGCCGAAGCTGCGCAGCGGCAGGCCCTCGGCCAGATGGGGCTGGATGCGCTCGAGGATCGCCTTGGTGGCGATGGCCTCCTTGTCGCCGCCCTTGGCCACCCGCACCAGGCGCTGGATGGCGCGCTCCACGGTGTCGAGGTCGGCCAGCGCCAGCTCCATGTTGATGATCTCGATATCGGCCCGGGGATCCACCTGGTTGGCCACGTGGATGACGTTGTCGTTGTCGAAGCAGCGCACCACGTGGGCGATGGCCTGGGTCTCGCGGATATTGGCCAGGAACTTGTTGCCGAGCCCCTCGCCCTTGGAGGCGCCTTCCACCAGGCCGGCGATATCCACGAACTCCATGGTGGTGGGCAGTACCTTCTGGGGCTTGACGATCTCCGCCAGCTTGTCGAGGCGCGGGTCGGGCATCGGCACGATGCCGACGTTGGGCTCGATGGTGCAGAAGGGGAAGTTCTCGGCGTCGATGCCGGACTTGGTGAGGGCGTTGAAGAGGGTCGACTTGCCGACGTTGGGCAGGCCGACGATACCGCAGTTGAAACCCATGGGATCGTCCTGGAAAGCGTGTTCGCGATTGGAAAGTGGCGTCTATTCTACGCGGGCGAAGCGCGTTTGGAACATCAAGCGCTCTTGAAACTGTGCAGCCGGTTCATGGCCTTGACCCAGTCGCCGGCGAGCGCCAGGGGCAGGGTGGCCAGGCACTCGTCGATGGCGGCCTCGATGGCGGCATGTTCGGCCTTGCCGGGGCGCCCCAGCACGAAGTGGGTCACCTGCTTAGCATCGCCCGGGTGGCCGATGCCGATGCGCAGGCGGTGGAAGCCGCGCTCGTTGCCCAGGGCGCTGACGATGTCGCGCAGCCCGTTATGGCCGCCGTGGCCGCCGCCGGTCTTGTAGCGGGCGGTGCCGGGGGCGATATCCAGCTCGTCATGGGCGACCAGCAGCTCGTCCGGGGCGATCTTGTAGAACTGGCAGAGCGCCGCCACGGCGCCGCCGCTGCGGTTCATGAAGGTGGTCGGGTTGAGCAGGTGAAGGTCGTGTCCTTCGAACTGAACCCTGGCGTGGAGCCCCAGGAACTTGCGGTCCGGGCGCAGCTCGGCGCCGGCGCGGCGGGCCACGGCCTCCACCAGCCAGGCGCCGGCGTTGTGGCGGGTGGCCTCGTAGTCGGCGCCCGGGTTGCCCAGTCCGATGATGGCTCTGACCTGACTCATGGCGGTTGTCTCCAAAAAATCATCCGGAATGATTTTTGACGTCGCGTTAGCGGCGGTCCGCAGGATGGCCGCCAGGGACGGGCGGCCACAAAAAAAATCAAGCGCCGGGGCGCTTGATCATAACCGAAGGGGGCCGCGGCTGGCACGGCCCCCCGAGCGTGGCGCGGGAGATTACTCGCCCTGCTCGCCTTCCTCGCCTTCGGCCGCTTCGTCGGCATCGCCACCGCGGACCTTGGCCTTGGTGATGCTCAGGATCGCCTGGTTGTGGTCTTCGCCGTGGGTCAGCTCGACCAGGCTCACGCCGGCCGGCAGGGTCAGATCGGTCAGGTGCAGGGTGGTGCCCAGCTCGACGTCGGTGATGTCCACTTCCAGGAAGTCGGGCAGGTCCTTGGGCAGGCAGCTGATCTGGACTTCGTTGGCCAGCACGTGCAGCTCGCCGCCGTTGTCCTTGATCGCCTTGGACTTCTCCTCGCCCACCACGTGCAGCGGCACGTTGATGGTGATCTCATGGGTGGCGTCAACGCGCAGGAAGTCGGCGTGGGTGACCAGCGGCTTGAAGGGGTGGCGCTGGAGGTCACGCACCACGACCTGCTCGCTCTGGCCGTCGATGACCAGGTTGATCACGGAGGAGAAGAAGGACTCCTGCTCGATCGCCTTGTAGAAGGCGGACTTCTCGACGGAGATCGGCTGGGGGGCCTTTTCGCCACCGTAGATGATGGCCGGCACCTGGAGGTTCGCACGACGCAGGCGGCGGCTCGCACCTTTCCCCAGGTCGTTACGAACGCTGGCGTTAAGGGTAAAATCAGACATGGAATTGCCTCTTCAGTGAAGTAGGAAAGCGCCGTGGCCCGCGACCTGACCAACGGCACTTCCGATAGCCTGCCGGGACGGAGGGTCCCGCAGGGTGCTGTCCGGCGCCGGTTCCCGAGGCAGACCTCAGTGGAACATGGCGCTGACGGATTCTTCGTTGCTCACCCGACGGATCGCCTCGGCGATCAGGCCGGCCACGCTCAGCTGGCGGATGCGGCCACAGCGGCGGGCGTTGTCGGAGAGCGGAATGGTATCGGTGACCACCACCTCGTCGAGCACCGAGCCGACGATGTTGTCCACCGCCGGGCCCGAGAGAATCGGGTGGGTGGCGTAGGCGACAACGCGCTCGGCACCGTGCTCCTTGAGCGCTTCGCCGGCCTTGCAGAGGGTGCCGGCGGTGTCGATCATGTCGTCTACCACCACGCAGTTGCGGCCTTCGATCTCGCCGATGATGTGCATCACCTGGGCCTGGTTGGCCTGGGGACGACGCTTGTCGATGATGGCGAGGTCGGCGTTGAGCTGCTTGGCGATGGCCCGGGCGCGCACCACGCCGCCCACGTCGGGGGAGACCACCACCAGGTTCTCGTAGTTCTGACGCTCGATGTCGTCGAGCAGGATCGGCGAGCCGTAGACGTTGTCCACCGGCACGTCGAAGAAGCCCTGAATCTGGTCGGCATGGAGGTCCATGGTCATGACGCGGTCGACGCCGGCCTTGACCAGCATGTCGGCGACGATCTTGGCGGAGATCGGCACCCGGGCCGAGCGCACGCGACGATCCTGACGGGCATAGCCGAAGTAGGGCACCACGGCGGTGATGCGGTGGGCCGAGGCGCGACGCAGGGCGTCGACCATCAGCACCAGCTCCATCAGGTTGTCGTTGGTCGGCGCACAGGTGGACTGAAGGATGAAGACATCCTTGCCGCGCACGTTCTCGTTGATCTCGACCGCGATTTCGCCGTCGCTGAACTGGCCGACCGTGGCGTTGCCAAGGCGAGTATCCAGACTCTCGGCGATCTTACGGGCGAGTTCGGGATTGGCGTTCCCGGCGAAAACCATCAATTTTGACACGCGCAGCCACCTATGCAGTGTTGGGTCATCAGGAGTTGAATCCCAGAACTTCGTGGAGGGGAGAGCGGTTCAGGCCGCGGGCCTTGAAGGCTGGCCAGCGTCCGTCGATCTCGGCCAGCAGCCGGTCCGCATCGACCTCCCGCGGCAGGCGGGAAAAGACACAGGCGCCGGTGCCGGTCAGCAGGCTGGGTGCCCGCTCCGACAGCCAGTCGATCGCTTCTGCCACCGGCGGGTAGAGACGACGCACCGTGGCCTCGCAGTCGTTGCGCCAGCTAGACGCTCCCCCCTGCAGGGCGCGCGCCATGGTAATCGGGGGTGTGTGGCGTGTCAATTCGGCTGCCCCGAACACCGCGGGGGTGGAGACCGCCACGCCCGGATGCACCACCACGAACCAGGGGGTGTCCAGTTCCACCGGGGTGAGGCGTTCGCCGACCCCCTCCCCCCAAGCGGCGTGGCCGCGCACGAAGACCGGCACGTCGGCGCCCAGGGCGAGCCCCAGCTCGGCCAGCCGCTCCAGGGGGAGTCCCAGCGCCCAGAGCCGGTTGAGCCCGACCAGGGCGGTGGCGGCATCCGAGCTGCCGCCCCCCAGGCCGCCGCCCATGGGCAGGCGCTTCTCAAGGTGGATATCGGCGCCCAGGCGGCGGCCGCTCTCCTGCTGCAGCGCCCGGGCGGCGCGCAGCACCAGGTTCTCCTCGGCGGCGACGCCGGGCAGCTCGGGGGTCAGGCGCAGCTCGCCGTCGCTGCGGGAGGAGAGGCGCAGGGTGTCGCCGTGGTCGAGGAACTGGAAGAGCGTCTGCAGCTCGTGGTAGCCGTCGGGCCGGCGACCGATGATATGCAGCATGCGGTTGAGCTTGGCCGGGGCGGGCAGGACAAGGGGCTCTCTCATCGGCTCACTCATCGACGACGGGGCGCCAGTCGGTGACCACCAGGGTCACCCGCAGGTCGCCGTAGGTCATCACCAGGCGCCGCGGCAGCCAGAGCGACTCGGTCTGGGTCCAGTCGCGGTAGTCGATGGTCCAGCCGTCCTGCATCAGGTGCAGGGGAAAGCCCAGCTCATCCTCCTCGAGGCGGTAGTCGCTGTTGGCGCCGGGCAGGCCGCGAACCCAGTCCTGCAGGGCCCCCACCGGCAGGGACCAGCCCAGCTGCTCCTCCATCAAGGCTTCCGGGGTCTCGGCCTCGAAGCGCCCTTCGCTGGTGGTCAGGGAGAAGCGCCCCTCGCGACCCTCCAGGGTGCTGCGGCCGCTGCCGAAGGGGCCGCTGAGCAGCATCCGATAGTAGTGGGAGTGCTGGCTCCAGTCGAGATTGGCGCTGGTCGCGTCCTGGGAGGTGCGCAACCCGACCCGGGCGGCCAGGATCCAGGTGTCGAGGGCCTCGGTGCGCTCGGCCTGGGCCTGCCACTGGCCGGCGGCGCGTTCGCCATCCGGTGCGGGAGTGCGGCCGGCGCAGCCGGCCAGCAGCAGCAGGGCGAACAGGGGAATCAGCAGCGTCGTCAGGGAGCGTGGTGTCATGGGGTCTCTCGTGGCGGTGGTCGGGGGAATCGCGGCGTCAGGGCCGCAGTTCGGGCAGGCGCCGGAGCAGGTCGTCGATCAGCGGACGCTCATCGAAGCGTTCCAGCGCCTCGGCCAGGCGCTCGCGAGCCTCGGTGCGGCGCTCCAGGGCCCAGAGCACCTCGATCAGGTGGGCGGCGATCTCCTGGTCGGGCATGGCCGCATAGGCGCGCTCCAGCCAGGGCAGGGCACGCTCCGGGTCCCCCAGGCGGAAGTAGACCCAGCCCAGGCTGTCATGAATGGCGGGGTTGCCGGGGTCGAGCTCGTGGGCGCGCTCGATCATCTCGCGCGCCTCGTCCAGGCGTTCGGTCACGTTCATGTCGGCCAGGGTGTAGCCCAGGGCATTGAGGGCCATGGCGCTGTCGGGGTTGCGCTCGATGATGCGCCCCAGGTCCCGCTCCATGCCGTCGAGGTCGCCGGCCGCCCAGGCGCGCATGGCGCGCAGGTAGAGCAGCTGCTCATCGTTGGGGGTGCGGCTGAGCTCACGGTCCAGCAGGGCGTCCGCCTCTTCGCCGAGCCCCTCCCGCTCCAGCAGCTCCACCTCCAGGGTGATCAGGTCGGCGAAGTGGGCATCGTGACGCAGCCGCTCGATGCGCAGGAAGGCCCGAGCGTCGAGCAGACGGTCGTCGGCGATCAGCATCTCGGCGGCGCGCAGCCGGGCGGCGAGGAACTCGCCACCCGGGGCGACCTGGCGATAGTAGAGCAGGGCATTGTCCACCTCGCCCTCCGCCTCGGCGGCGGTGCCGAGCAGGTAGAAGGCCATGGGGGGCGTGTCGGGGGCATCCACCAGGGGCAGCAGCAGGCGCCGGGCGGCCTCGGCGGCGTCCTCTTCCAGATAGAGCTGGGCCAGGGCCAGGCGCAGCGAGGCGTTGCCGACATGCTCCTCGAGCAGGGCATCGGTGCGGGCCTCGGCGGCGGCGACATTGCCCAGGCGCAGCTCGCTCTGGGCCAGCAGCAGAATAAAGCGGGGGTCATCCGGGGAGAGGGCCAGCCCGCGGCGGGCCGCGTCCCGAGCGCCGCGGTGGTCGCCACGCTCCTGGGCCAGGCGGGCCCGGGTCAGCCACAGCGCCGGCAGCGCCGGGGCGCTCTCGCCGAGCCGGGCGAGGCGCCGTTCGGCGGCGACGATATCGCCGGCGGAGACCTCCAGCAGGGCGGTGGCGAGCTCCGCGTCCTGGCGGGCGGGCCCTTGGGGGGCGCGGGGCAGCCAGTCGCGCAGCAGGGGGAGCAGCGGGCGCGGGTCGGCGTTCTCGGCCAGCGCCGCCTCGACGAAGGCGGTGAGGTCGCTCTCGCCGCCGCGCTCGACCAGCGCCAGGCGCTGACGCAGCGCCTCTGGCCAGTCGCCGCGCTGGACGGCCAGGCCGGCCAGCAGGCGGGAGGGGGCTTCGGCACCCGGGGCTAGCGCCTGCCAGCGGTCGGCGGCTCGGGCCAGCAGTTCGCGGTCGCTGCTGAAGCTGGCCGCCAGGGCGGCGCGCTCGGCCAGCGCCGGGGTGGCGTAGCGCTCGCTGGCCTCCAGGTAGCCCAGGGCGGCCCGGCGGTAGTCGCCCCGCTGCCCGGCGAGCTCCGCGGTCAGGAGCCCCGCCAGCCCCTGGGCGTCCAGGCCGCGCTCGATGGGGGGCGCTCCGATCAGGGGGTCGTCCAGGGGCAGTTCATGTTCCCCGGCCGAAGGCAGCGCCTGGCAGCCGCCGAGCGTGACGGCCAGCGCCAGGGGCGCCAGGCGGGCGGAAAGCGAGCGAAGTGACGAGGAGCGGACGGCAGGCATGAGCATCTCGTTGGCAGGGCCGAACCGCCAGCATAACGGCTCGGCCGGCGCGGGCAAAGGTCGCCTCGGCAGGGGCGCCCAAGGCGGTGACCCTGTGATAGAATCGCTGCGCATTATTCATGATGCCGCCAAGGCCGGCCACCACCAGCAAAGACGCCCTACGCATGACGCTGCTTGCCCTAGGAATCAATCATCGAACCGCCACCGTCGAGGTGCGCGAACAGGTGGCCTTCACGCCAGCCCAGCTGGAGACGGCGCTCGGTGAGCTGCGTGGTTTGCCGCAGGTCAAGGAAGCGGCGGTTCTCTCCACCTGCAATCGCACCGAGCTCTACTGCGTCACCGAGACGGAGGGGGAGCGTGCGATCCTCGACTGGCTGGGCCGCTTCCACGGCCTCCCGGTGGAGGATCTGTCCCGGTGTGCCTACCACTACCTGGACAACGAGGCCGCCCGCCACCTGATGCGGGTAGCGGTGGGGCTCGACTCCATGGTGCTGGGAGAGCCGCAGATCCTCGGCCAGCTCAAGGACGCCTACCAGGCCAGCCGGCTGGCGCGGGGGCTGGGCAAGGAGCTCGAGTGCCTCTTTCAGCACACCTTCTCGGTGGCCAAGCAGGTGCGTACCGAGACCGGCATCGGCAAGAACCCCGTCTCCGTGGCCTACGCGGCGGTCAGCATGGCCAGCCGGATCTTCGACGACTTCGGTCGTGCCCGGGCCCTGCTGATCGGCGCCGGCGAGACCATCGAGCTGGTGGCCCGCCACCTCCACGAGGCCGGCGTGCGCCAGCTCACCGTGGCCAACCGGACCCGGGAGCGCGCCGAGCTGCTGGCCGGCAGCCTGGGCGGACGCGCCATTGCCCTGGACGCCATTCCCGAGGCGCTGGCGGAGGCCGATATCGTCATCTCCTCCACCGCCGCGCCCTTGCCGATCATCGGCAAGGGCATGGTGGAGCGGGCGCTGAAGAAGCGGCGCCACCGCCCCATCTTCATGGTGGACATCGCCGTGCCCCGGGATATCGAGCCCGAGGTGGGCAAGCTCTCCGATATCTTTCTCTACTCCGTCGATGACCTTCAGGAGGTGATCGAGGAGAATCGCCGCCACCGCCAGGTGGCCGCCGACCAGGCCGAGTCGCTGATCGAGCACGGCGTGGGCGCCTGGCTGCACGAGCGGCGCATCCGCGGCGGCGGCGAGCTGATCCACGACTTTCGTTCCCTGGGCGAGGCCCAGCGCGACCTCTCCCTGGAGCAGGCGCTGATGCGCCTCGGCCGAGGCGAGGACCCCGAGGCGGTGGTGCGCCGCCTGGCTCACCAGCTCACCAACCGGCTGCTGCACCGCCCCACCGTGGCGCTGCGCGAGGCCGCCTCCGCCGAGCGCCACGATCTGCTCGAAGCCGCCGGCGCGCTGCTCCTCGCCGACTCCCCCGACAAGACCCGATAGGACGACCCATGAAAGCATCCCTGCGCCAGCGCCTCGACGCCTTCGGCGAGCGCTTCGAGGAGCTCGCCGCCCTGTTGGCGGAGCCCGACGTGATCGGCGACCAGCGCCGCTTCCGAGACTACTCCCGCGAGTATGCCGAGCTGGAGCCGCTGGTGGAGGCCTGGCGGGTCTATCGCGGGGTCGAGGACGATATCGAGGCCGCCGAGCAGCTCGCCTGTGACAGCGACCCCGAGATGCGCGAGCTGGCCGAGCTGGAGCTGGCCGAGGGGCGCGAGCGCCTGGAGACCCTGGAAGGGGAGCTCAAGCAGCTGCTGGTGCCCAAGGACCCCGACGACGGCCGCAGCGTCTTCCTCGAGGTGCGCGCCGGCACCGGCGGCGACGAGGCGGCGCTGTTCGCCGGCGACCTGTTCCGCATGTATTCTCGCTACGCCGAGCAGCACGGCTGGCGGGTGGAAGTGGTCAGCGCCAGCCATGGCGAGCAGGGCGGCTACAAGGAGATCATCTCGCGCATCAAGGGCGAGGGGGTCTACGCTCGGCTCAAGTTCGAGTCCGGCGCCCATCGCGTGCAGCGGGTGCCGGCCACCGAGTCCCAGGGGCGCATCCATACTTCCGCCTGCACCGTGGCGGTGATGCCCGAGGCGGACGAGGTGGGCGACATCGAGATCAACCCCGCCGACCTGCGGGTGGATACCTTCCGCTCCAGCGGCGCCGGCGGCCAGCATGTCAACACCACCGACTCCGCCATCCGCATCACCCACCTGCCCAGCGGCGTGGTGGTGGAGTGCCAGGAGGAGCGCAGCCAGCACAAGAACCGCGCCAAGGCGATGTCGCTGCTCGCCGCCCGGCTCAAGCAGAGCGCCGAGTCATCGCGGCGCCAGGCCCAGGCCGACGAGCGCAAGAGCCTGGTGGGCTCCGGCGACCGCAGCGAGCGCATCCGCACCTACAACTTCCCCCAGGGGCGGGTCACCGACCACCGCATCAACCTGACCCTCTACAAGCTGTCCGAGGTGATCGGCGGCGAGCAGCTCGACGAGGTGATCGAGCCGCTGATCCACGAGTACCAGGCGGAGCAGCTCGCCGCCCTGCAGCAGGAGGCCTGAGGTGCTGGGTGCAAGCCAGCGTCTCGATGCCCTGCTGGTGGCGGCGGCGGCGCGCCTGGCCGAGGCCGGCTCGCCCACGCCGCGCCTCGACGCCGAGGTGCTGCTCTGCCACCTGCTCGAGGTCGACCGCACCTGGCTCTACACCTGGGGGGATCGCGAGGCGGACCCCGCCATGGCGGAACGCTTCGCCGCCCTGGTGGCGCGCCGCGAGGCCGGCGAGCCGGTGGCCTACCTCACCGGCGAGCGGGAGTTCTGGGGCCTGCGCCTGGCCACCGAGCCGAGCACCCTGATCCCCCGCCCCGATACCGAGACCCTGGTGGAAGCCGCCTTGGAGCGGGCGAAGGCGGCCAGCGGGCGCCTGCTGGATCTCGGCACCGGCACCGGCGCCATCGCGCTCGCCTTCGCCAGCGAGCGGCCGGCGTGGCGGGTGCTGGGGGTGGATATCCGCCCCGAGGCGGTGGCGCTGGCTCGCCGCAACGCCGCGCGGCTCGCCATCGTCAACGCCGAGTTCCGCCAGAGCGACTGGCTCTCCGCGCTGGCCCCCGCGGAGGGCGAGGCCGCCGAACGCTTCGACCTGATCGTCTCCAACCCGCCCTATCTCGCCGATGACGACCCCCACCTGGCCCGGGGCGACCTGCGCTTCGAGCCGGTGAGCGCTCTGGTGGCCGGCGAGGCCGGCCTGGCCGATCTGCGCCACCTGGTGGCGGTCGCCCGCGGCTACCTTGCACCGGGCGGCTGGCTGCTGCTGGAACACGGCGCCGAGCAGGGGAGGGCGGTGCGCGACGCCCTGCAGGCGGCCGATTACCGGGAGGTGGCGACCCGGCGCGACCTGGCCGGCCACGAGCGGGTCTCCCTCGGCCGCCTGGCCTGACGTTGGACGTTGAGAGGGCGGCTGGCGGTGCCGCGGGATGTTATGGTAGATGTTGATCAGAAAATAATACCGAAAGCCGCCCTGAATGCGTGACTGAACACCAGACAGCGGCCGTTGCCGCGGTTGTTTCCAGTTCAATCACCTGTTTGGACGGCTCAGTCTGCCACTCCCGACCGGCCAGCCACCTCCCCATGAAAGCCAAGACTCGCACTCTCGACCGTATCGACCTCAAGATCCTGCGCTGCCTGCAGGAGAACGCCCGCATCTCCTACGTCGACCTCGCCTCCCAGGTGGGGCTCTCCACCACCCCCTGCCTGGAGCGGGTCAAGCGCCTGGAGCGCGCCGGGGTCATCCGCGGCTACAAGGCGGTACTCGACCCCCGGGCGCTCAAGGCCAACCTGCTGGTCTTCGTCGAGATCAGCCTGGAGACCCAGTCGCCGGCGGTGTTCGACGAATTCCGTCGCGCCGTGGCCAAGCTGCCCCAGATCCAGGAGTGCCACCTGGTCTCCGGCCAGTTCGACTACATCCTCAAGTGCCGCATCCCCGAGATGTCCGCCTACCGACAGCTGCTCGGCGACGTGGTGCTGACCCTGCCCGGGGTCAAGGAGTCCAAGAGCTATGTGGTGATGGAGGAGGTGAAGGAGGAGTTCTCCCTCCACGTGCCCGATATCGAGGAGTTCGAAGGCAAGTGACCGCGACCATGAACGACGCCGACCTGCTGCGCTACAGCCGCCAGATCATGCTGGCCCAGATCGACATCGAGGGGCAGGAGCGGCTGCTCGCCGGCCGCGCCCTGGTGGTGGGCGCCGGTGGGCTCGGCTCCCCGGTGGCCCTCTACCTGGCCGCCGCCGGGGTCGGCCGGCTGACCCTGGCCGATGCCGATGCGGTGGAGCTCTCCAACCTGCAGCGCCAGATCGCCCACGGCGAAGCGGACCTGGGCCGCAACAAGGCAGAGTCCGCCCGGGAGTCGGCCCAGGCGTTGAACCCCGGCTGCCGCATCGAGACATTGACCGCCCACCTGGAGGGGGAGCGCATGGCCGCGGCGGTGGCCGACGCCGACGTGGTGCTTGACTGCACCGATCGCTTCTCCAGCCGCTACGCCATCAACGCCGCCTGCCGGGCGGCGGGCGTGCCGCTGGTCTCCGGGGCGGCGATCCGCTTCTCCGGGCAGCTGGCGGTGTTCGATCCCCGGGACCCCGAGTGCCCCTGCTACGCCTGCCTCTATCCGCCGGATGGCAGCGGCGACGAGGCGCTCTCCTGCGCCGAGAGCGGCGTGGTGGCTCCCCTGGTGGGGCTGATCGGCAGCTTTCAGGCCCTGGAGGCGATCAAGCTGCTCAGCGGCGCGGGCACCCCCCATCGGGGGCTCTCCACCTTCGACGGCCTCACCGGCCAGTGGCGCCACTTCCGGGTGCCCCGGGATCCGGCCTGTGCGACCTGCGGCGGGTGATGGTAATTTCTTGACGCTCCGGGCGGCCGCCCGGGGCCGGGGTAGCGCCTCGAGGGCGCCGGAAAGCCAGGATGCCAGCCCGTTTAGCGGGCCACCGGCGGCGGTTGGCGCAGGAGCGGGCGCCCCGCGGCGTTGGTATCGAATACTTGACAGTTTCGCCGCGGCTGATGTCAAACTGAATCGCATCAACAATCTCAAGAACAACAGCGAGCGCCCTGCGCATGAGCGTATCTCCCCCCTCTTCCGGTAGCCTCGAACGCCGCCCCGCCTCCTGGTACCGCGACTCCATCGCCGTGGCGCTCGGCCCCTGCCCGCCCCTGGCGGGGGAGGTGCGTGCCGACGTCTGCGTGATCGGTGGCGGGGTGACCGGCTGTTCGGCGGCGCTGCACCTGGCCGAGCGGGGCTATTCGGTGGTGCTGCTGGAGGCCAGCGAGATCGGCCATGGCGCCTCCGGGCGCAGCGGCGGCCAGATCCTGCCGGGGCTCGGCACCGATATCGCTACCGTGGAGCGCGCCCTGGGCCTGTCGGCCGCCCAGGATATCTGGGCCATGAGTCGCGAGGCGGTGGCGCTTACCGCCGAGCTTATCGGGCGCCACGCCATCCCCTGCGACCTGGCCTGGGGCTACCTGCACGCCGCGGTCAAGCCGCGCCACGTCAGCGAGCTCAAGGCCTTCCGCGACCGCCTGGCCCGAGACTACGGCTATGAGGCGCTGACCTGGCTCGAGGGGGACGCCCTGCGCGAACGGGTGGTGACCGACGCCTACCCCGGGGCGCTGCACGAGAGCGAGGCGGGGCACCTGCACCCGCTCAACTACACCCTGGGGCTGGCCCGGGCCGCCCGCGATGCCGGCGCCCGGCTCCACGAGGGCAGCCCGGCGCTGGACATCCAGCGCGGCGCTCCCCACCGGGTGATGACCCCCGAGGGGAGCGTGACCGCCGACTTCGTGGTGCTGGGCACCAACGCCTTCCAGCACCGCCTGGTGCCGGAACTCGAGGGGCGGGTGATGCGGGCGGCCAACTATATCGTCGCCACCGAGCCGCTCTCCGCCGAGCGCGCCGCCCGGGTGCTGCCGAGAAACGACGCCCTGTCGGATGCCAACTTCGTGCTCGACTACTATCGGCTCTCCGGTGACCGGCGGCTGGTCTACGGCGGCGAGGTGAGCTACACCGGCCGCGAGCCCAGGGGGCTTCAGGCGCGTATGGACGCCAAGATCGCCCGGCTCTTCCCGATCCTGCGCGGCGTCGCCATCGACTATCGCTGGGGCGGCGAGGTGGCCATCACCCTCAACCGGGCGCCGGACTTCGGCCGTGTTGGCCAGACGCTCTACTATGCCCAGGGCTACTCGGGGCACGGCATGGCCCTGGCGGGGCTGGCCGGCCGGCTGATGGCGGAGGCCATCGCCGGCCAGAGCGAGCGCTTCGATGCCTTTGCCGCCATGCCCCACCGGCGCTTTCCCGGCGGCGAGCGGCTGCGCACGCCGCTGCTGGTGCTGGCCACCAGCTTCTACAAGCTGCGCGACCGACTATGACGAGCGCCCGCCCTCGGGCGCCAGACGAGGTTCCCATGAAAGACCTGGAAAGCTGGCTGAAGGAGCGACGCATCACCGAGGTGGAGTGCCTGGTTGCGGACATCACCGGCATCGCCCGTGGCAAGATCGCCCCGGTCTCCAAGTTCGTGGCCGAGAAGGGCATGCGCCTGCCCGAGAGCGTGCTGCTGCAGTCGGTGACCGGCGACTACGTCGAGGACGACCTCTACTACTCGCTGCTCGACCCGGCCGATATCGACATGGTCTGCAAGCCTGACCCGAGTGCCGCCTATCCGGTCCCCTGGGCCCTGGAGCCCACCGCCCAGGTGATCCATGACTGCTACGACAAGATGGGCAACCCCATCGAGCTCTCGGCGCGCAACCAGCTCAAGAAGGTGCTGGCGCTCTACGCCGAGCGGGGCTGGCGCCCCATCGTCGCTCCCGAGATGGAGTTCTACCTCACCAAGCGCTGCGAAGATCCGGACCTGCCGCTGCAGCCGCCCATCGGCCGCAGCGGCCGCCAGGAGACCGGCCGCCAGTCCTTCTCCATCGACGCCGCCAACGAGTTCGACCCCCTCTTCGAGGACATGTACGACTGGTGCGAGACCCAGGGCATCGATATCGACACCCTGATCCACGAGGAGGGCACCGCCCAGATGGAGATCAACTTCCGTCACGGCGATGCCCTGGCCCTGGCAGACCAGGTCTTCCTGTTCAAGCGCACCATGCGCGAGGCGGCGCTCAAGCACGACGTGGCGGCCACCTTCATGGCCAAGCCGGTCACCAACGAGCCCGGCAGCGCCATGCATATCCATCAGAGCGTGGTGGACGCGAAGAGCGGCAGGAGCGTCTTCTCCAACCCCGACGGCACCATGAGCCAGCTCTTCCTGCACCATATCGGCGGGCTGCAGAAGTTCATCCCCGAGGCGCTGCCGCTGATGGCCCCCAACGTCAACTCCTTCCGCCGCTTCCTGCCCGATACCTCGGCACCGGTGAACGTGGAGTGGGGCGAGGAGAACCGCACCTGCGGCCTGCGGGTGCCGGACTCCACCCCCCAGAACCGCCGCGTCGAGAACCGCCTGCCGGGGGCCGATGCCAACGCCTACCTGGCCATCGCGGCGAGCCTGCTGTGCGGCTACCTGGGGATGATCCAGAAGGTCAATCCCTCGGCGCCGGTGCAGGGGCGCGCCTTCGAGCGACGCAACCTGCGCCTGCCCTTCACCCTGGAGCAGGCCCTGGAGCGCATGGAGCACTGCGCCGAGCTCGAGACCTACATGGGCAGCAAGTTCGTGACCGGTTTCGTGGCGGTCAAGCGGGTGGAGAACGAGAACTTCAAGCGCGTGATCAGCTCCTGGGAGCGGGAGTTCCTGCTGCTCAGCGTCTGACGTGTCCCGTCAGCGTTGAGGCCGCCCCCGACGCGGACCGCTACGCTGGCTTCATCGGCCCCGGCTCCGGGCGACCGATAACAACAAGCGACCGAAGAGGTGATCGATGATGCAAACCAAGCGACTCTCACTGGCCGTAGCCGCCGCCAGCCTGGCGCTGGGCGCTGCCGCCGCCCAGGCCGCGGGTGAGGTGCGAATCTACAACTGGTCGGACTATATCGCCCCGGACACCCTGGAGAAGTTCACCGCGGCCACCGGCATCGAGGTGATCTACGACGTCTACGACAGCAACGAGGTGCTCGATGCCGCCCTGCTGGCGGGCCGCTCCGGCTATGACGTGGTGGTACCCTCCAACCACTACCTGACCCGCCACATCAGCGCCGGGGTCTACCAGGAGCTGGACCACGACAAGCTGCCCAACATGGCCAACCTCAACCCCGATCTCATGGACGACCTGGAGTTCGTCGACCCGGGCAGCCGCTACTCGATCCCCTACATGTGGGGCACCAACGGCATCGGCTACAACGTCGAACGGGTGACCGAGATCCTCGGCGAGGATGCCCCGACCGACTCCTGGGCGCTGATCTTCGACCCCGAGATCACCACCGCCCTGCGCGAGGGGGGCTGCGGCATCTCCATGCTCGACTCCGGTGACGAGATGCTCTCCCCGGCCATGGCCTACCTGGGGCTCTCGCCGCTCTCCGAGGAGAGTGCCGACCTGGAGGCGGCGGGGGACCTCATCGCCGCGGTGCGCAACAACGTCACCTACTTCCACTCCTCGCGCTATATCACCGATCTCGCCAATGGCGACATCTGCGTGGCGGCGGGCTACTCCGGCGACATCTTCCAGGCCGCCGACCGGGCCGAGGAGGCGGGCCGCGACTTCACCATCGCCTACAGCATCCCCAAGGAGGGCGCCGCGCTCTGGTTCGACATGATGGCGATTCCCGCCGATGCGCCGAACCCCGACAACGCCCACGCCTTCATCAACTTCATCCTCGAGCCGGAGATCGCCGCCGCGATCACCGAGTACGTGGTCTACGCCAACCCCAACCTGGCGGCCAACGCCTTCCTCGACCCGGCCATCCGCGACGATCCGGCGATCTATCCCGACCAGGAGGTGATGGACAACCTCTACGTGGCCGAGGAGAAGCCGCTGGCCGTGCAGCGCGTGCGGACCCGGGTCTGGAACCGCGTCAAGTCGGGGCGCTGAGCCCGTGATGCCCGCGGCGAGGGACGCCGCGGGCAGTTCGAGAGAGGAGATGCCGATGCCCCAGAACCAGACCGCGGCGCGTCCGCCCGGGCGACGCACCGGCGAGGCGCTGGTCGAGATCCGCCGCATCAGCAAGCGCTTCGACGGCGCCCTGGCGGTGGACGACGTCAACCTGACCATCCGCCAGGGCGAGATCTTCGCCCTGCTGGGCGGCTCGGGCTCCGGCAAGTCGACCCTGCTGCGCATGCTGGCAGGGTTCGAGACGCCAAGCGACGGCCAGATCCTGCTCGACGGTCAGGAGATCACCGCCATGCCGCCCCATGAGCGGCCCATCAACATGATGTTCCAGTCCTATGCGCTCTTCCCGCATATGACGGTGGCCCAGAACATCGCCTTCGGGCTCAAGCAGGATCGCCTGCCCCGGGCCGAGATCGAGCAGCGAGTGGCCGAGATGCTCAGGCTCGTCCATATGGAGGGGTTCGCCAGGCGCCGCCCCCATCAGCTCTCCGGGGGCCAGCGCCAGCGGGTGGCCCTGGCCCGCTCGCTGGCCAAGCGGCCCAAGCTGCTGCTGCTCGACGAGCCCATGGGGGCGCTGGACAAGAAGCTGCGCACCGAGATGCAGCTCGAGGTGGTGGCGATCCTCGAGCGTGTCGGCGTGACCTGCATCATGGTCACCCACGACCAGGAGGAGGCGATGACCATGGCCGACCGGGTGGCGATCATGTCGGATGGCTGGATTGCCCAGGTGGGGACCCCGGTGGATATCTACGAGAGCCCGGCGAGCCGCATGGTGGCCGAGTTCGTGGGCAGCGTGAACCTCTTCGAGGGGGAGATTCGCGTGGACGAGGCCGACCACTGCATCATTGCAAGCCCCGCCCTCGGGCGCGATATCTATATCGGGCACGGCATCACCACCCAGGCGGACGAGCGCCGGGTGTGGGTGGCGGTGCGCCCGGAGAAGACCCTGCTCTCCCGGGAGCGGCCGGAGGGGGAGAGGAACTGGGCCGCCGGCAAGGTAGAGGATATCGCCTATCTGGGCGGGCACTCGGTCTACTACGTGCGTACCGAGACCGGCACCCTGGTCAAGGCGAGCCTGGCCAACGTGGAGCGGCGCGGCGACCGCCCCGACTGGGACGAGCCGGTCTACGTCGGCTGGGACGCGATGAGCGCCGTAGTGTTGCATGAGTGAGCCCGAAAAAGCGAGGAGCCCCATGAAACCGACTGCCCTCGAGCGCCTCTCGCGCCGCCTGCGCCCGGGGCGCGGCTGGGTCATCGCCGTGCCGCTGATCTGGCTGAGCCTCTTCTTCCTGGCGCCCTTCGCCATCGTGCTCAAGATCAGCCTCTCCGAGGCGGCCATTGCGGTACCCCCCTACCAGCCGATCCTCGACTTCACCGCCGAGACCCTCAACGTCGCCCTGAACCTGGGCAACTACCTGTTCCTGGCCAGCGATTCGCTCTACGTGGCGGCCTACTGGGGCTCGGTGAAGATCGCCTTCTTCTCGACGCTCTTCTGCCTGCTGATCGGCTACCCCATGGCCTATGCCATGGCGCGGGCCCCGGCGCGCTGGCAGCTGGTGCTGCTGCTGCTGGTGATGCTGCCCTCCTGGACCTCCTTCCTGATCCGGGTCTACGCCTGGATGGGCATTCTCAGCACCAACGGCCTGCTCAACAACCTGCTGCTGTGGATCGGCCTCATCGACTCGCCGCTGCGCATGATGAACACCAACTTCGCGGTGATGCTGGGCATCGTCTATGCCTACCTGCCGTTCATGATTCTGCCGCTCTACGCCAACCTGACCCGGCTCGACGACTCTCTCCTGGAGGCCGCCGCAGACCTTGGCTCCCGGAAGTTCAACACCTTCCTGAAGGTGACCCTGCCGCTCTCCAAGGGGGGGATCATCGCCGGCTCCATGCTGGTCTTCATTCCCGCGGTGGGGGAGTACGTGATCCCTGAGCTTCTCGGCGGTCCCAACACGGTGATGATCGGCAAGGTGCTCTGGGAGGAGTTCTTCCTCAACCGCGACTGGCCGGTGGCCTCGGCGCTGGCCATGGTGATGCTGCTGCTGCTCTTGATCCCCATCGGGCTGTTTCATCGCTACCAGTCCCGCGAGCTGGAGGAGTGACCATGCGCCGACCCTTCACGCCGCCATCCTTCACCACCCTGATGCTGATCCTGGGGCTGCTGTTTCTCTACCTGCCCATGGTGGTGCTGGTGGTCTACTCCTTCAATTCGTCGCGGCTGGTGACGGTGTGGGCGGGCTTCTCCGGGCGCTGGTACCTGGAGCTGCTGCGCGACCGGCAGATACTGGCCGCCGTCTGGACCAGCCTGCGCATCGCCTTCTTCTCGGCCACCATGGCGGTCTGCCTGGGCACCCTGGCCGCCTTCGTGATGACCCGCTTCGGGCGCTTTCGCGGCAAGACCGCGCTCTCCAGCATGATCACCGCGCCGCTGGTGATGCCGGAGGTGATCACCGGCCTCTCGCTGCTGCTGCTCTTCGTGCAGATGGCCCAGATCGTCGGCTGGCCGGCGGATCGCGGCATGGCCACCATCTGGATCGCCCACACCACCTTCTGCAGCGCCTACGTGGCGGTGGTGGTCTCGTCGCGGCTCAGGGAGGTGGACCGCTCCATCGAGGAGGCGGCCATGGACCTCGGCGCGCCGCCGGTGAAGACCTTCTTCCAGATCACCCTGCCGGTGATCGCCCCGGCGCTGGCGGCGGGCTGGCTGCTCGCCTTCACCCTGTCGCTGGATGACCTGGTGATCGCCAGCTTCGTCTCCGGCCCCGGGGCCACCACCCTGCCCATGGTGGTCTTCTCCTCGGTGCGCATGGGGGTCTCGCCCAAGATCAATGCCCTGGCCACCCTGATCATCCTGGCGGTGTCGCTGGCCACCTTCATCGCCTGGTACCTGATGCGCCGCAGCGAGGCGCGCCGGCTGGCCGCCCTGCGCCAGCAGGAGACGCCCTGATGCCCCCCTTCACCTCTACCGTCAACCGTCCGGAGCCCCGCCATGCCTGAACAGCCCGCCGGCGAGCACGTCGCCTCCTGGTACGCCGCCACTGCCCACCCCGCCCCCGAGCGTCCGGCGCTCGTCGGGGAGCTCGACTGCGACGTCTGCGTGGTGGGGGCCGGCTTCACCGGCCTCTCCGCGGCGCTGCACCTGGCCGAGCGCGGCCTCTCGGTGGTGGTGCTGGAGGCGGCCCGGGTGGGCTTCGGCGCCAGCGGGCGCAACGGCGGCCAGATCGTCAACAGCTACAGCCGCGACATGGACGTGATCGAGGCAAAGTATGGCGCCGAGACCGCCCGCGCCCTAGGCGACATGGCCTTCGAGGGCAACCGCATCATTCGTGAGCGCATCGAGCAGTACGCCATCGACTGCGACCTCGCCGACGGCAACCTCTTCGCCGCCTGCAACCGCAAGCAGCTGGCCGGGCTGCGCGAGCACCAGGCGCTCTGGGAGCGCTACGGCTACCGGGAGCTGGAGCTGCTGGAGGGGGAGGCGGTGAAGCGCGAGGTCAACTCCGACCGCTACCTGGGTGCCCTGGTGGACCACGGCGGCGGCCACCTGCATCCCCTGAACCTGGTGCTGGGCCAGGCCGCGGCGCTGGAGTCGCTCGGCGGGCGCATCTACGAGCAGTCGGCGGTGGAGGAGGTCATCCACGGCGAGCCGCTCACCCTGCGCACCGCCGGCGGGCGGGTCCGGGCCGAGCGGGTGGTGATGGCCGGCAACGCCTACCTGCGCGGCGTGCTGCCGGAGATCGAGGGCCGCTCGATGCCCTGCGGCACCCAGATCATCGCCACCGAGCCCCTCGGCGAGGCCCGCGCCCGGGCGCTGATTCCCCTGGGCAAGGCGGTGGAGGACTGCAACTACCTGCTCGACTACTACCGGCTGACCCGGGACAACCGCCTGCTCTATGGCGGCGGGGTCAACTACGGCGGCGAGGATCCGGCGGACATCACCGCGCTGATCCGCCCCAAGATGCTGGCCACCTTCCCGCAGCTCGCCGACGTCAAGGTGGACCACGCCTGGAGCGGCACCTTCCTAATGACCCTCAACCGCCTGCCCCAGTTCGGGGTGGTCAACGGCAACGTCTACTATGCCCAGGGCTACTCCGGCCACGGGGTCACCTGCACCCACCTGGCCGGCAAGCTGATCGCCGAGGTGATGCACGGCCAGGGCGAGCGCTTCGACGCCTTCGCCGGCATCCCTCACCTGCCGTTCCCCGGCGGGCGCCTCTTGCGGGTACCGCTCTCGGCGCTCGGCGCCTGGTACTACCAGGCCCGCGACAGGCTCGGCATCTAATACAGCCCCACCGTATTGCCGTTCTCGTCGATGTCGATACGGGTGGCGGCCGGCGAGGGCCCCAGCCCTGGCAGGGTGAGGATATCGCCGCACAGGGCGTAGACGAAGCCGGCGCCGGCGGAGAGGCGCACCTCGCGCACCGGCAGCCGCCAGCCCCGGGGAGCGCCGAGACGGCCAGCCTCGTGGGAGAGCGAGAGGTGGGTCTTGGCGATACAGACCGGCAGCTCGCCGTATCCCTGGCCCTGCCAGGCCTCCAGGCGCATCCGGGCCGCGGGGGCGAAGTCGACGCCGTCGGCGCCGTAGAGGCGGGTGGCGATGCGCTCGATCTTCTCGGTCAGCGGCATGTCGTCGGGGTAGAGGAAGTGGAAACCATTGCCGGCGTCTCGGCTCTCGTCGATCGCCTCGATCAGCGCCTCGGCCAGCGCCTGGGCACCCTGACCGCCGTCCCGCACATGGGTGGCGACCACCGCCTTGACGCCGACGGACTGGCACAGCTCACGGATGGCGTCGTGCTCGCTTGGGTGGTCATCCGGAAAGGCGTTGATCGCCACCACCGGGGTGACGCCGTGGGCGCGAATATTGTCGATCTGCTTGAGCAGGTTGGCGCCGCCCTCCCGGACCGCCTCGGGTCGCTCGGCGAGCAGGGCGGCGGGCAGCGGCTGGCCGGGCGTCATGGGGTGGCGGCCGCTGTGATACTTCAGGGCGCGCGCCGTCACCACCAGCACCGCGGCATCCGGGACCAGGCCCGAGGCGCGGCACTTGATGTTGAAGAAGCGCTCGGCGCCCATGTCGGCGCCGAAGCCCGCCTCGGTGACCAGGTAGTCGCCGGCGTGGAGTCCGATGCGATCGGCGACGATGGAGGAGTTGCCGTGGGCGATGTTGCCGAAGGGGCCGGCGTGGATCAGCGCCGGCGCGTGCTCCAGGGTCTGCAGCAGGTTGGGCTTGAAGGCCTCGCGCAGCAGCACCGTCATGGCCCCGGCGGCACCGATCTGTTCGGCGGTGACCGGCTCGCCGTCGCGATCCAGGCCCACGATCAGCCGGCCCAGGCGCCGGCGCAGGTCGGCCAGGGAGTCGGCCAGGGCCAGTACCGCCATCACCTCCGAGGCGGCGGTGATCTCGAAGCCGCTCTCTCGAGGATAGCCGCCACCCGGGCCGCCCAGGCCCAGCACCAGGTGGCGCAGGGCGCGGTCGTTGAGGTCGATGACCCGCTGCCAGCGGATCTCGCGGGGGTCCAGCGCCGGCTCGAGGCCGTGATGGAGGTGGTTGTCGATCAGGGCCGCCAGCAGGTTGTGGGCGGCGCCCACCGCGTGGATATCGCCGGTGAGGTGTAGATTGATGCGCTCCATGGGCAGCACCTGGCTGTAGCCGGCACCGGTGGCGCCGCCCTTGAGCCCCAGGGTGGGGCCCATGGAGGGTTGGCGCAGGGCCACGCTGGCGGTATGGCCCAGGCGCTGCAGACCCTGGACCAGGCCGATGGCGGTGGTGGTCTTGCCCTCCCCGGGAGGCGTGGGGGTGATCGCCGTCACCACCACGTAGCGCCCCCGGGGGCATTCGGCCAGCGCCGAGAGGGCCGTCGGGTCGAGCTTGGCGATGCCTCGCCCGTAGGGCTCCACGGCCTCGCCGGGCAGGCCCAGGCGGTGGGCGATCTCCTCGATGGGCCACAGCCGCGCGGCGCGGGCGATGCCCAGGTTGTCGAGCGGGGCCGGGCTGGCCTGGTCAGTGGCGGGGGAGTGGGGGGCCATGGTCTACCTCCTCGGGGCCGGGGCTGCATCGGCTGTCAGGCTCAGTATCGCGCCATGATCGGAAGTAGCTTGCGCGCCGGCGTCGGGCGGCTTGGCCGCAGCGACATGCCGATGGCCCTCAGCATGACACGGATCGGCGCATGGCGCTGTCAAAGGAAGAGCCGTCGCCAGACCGCCTGGGTTCGACTAGGCTGCCAGGCAACTCTGCCCGTCAAGGCCACCCCGCTCGGGAGATACCCCATGACGATTCACGCCCCAGCGGCCTCGGATCACCGGGATATCGGCTTCCTGCTGCTGCCCGGCTTCTCCCATCTCGCCCTCTCCTCGGCCCTGGAGCCGATGCGCATGGCCAACTATCTGGCCGGCCGTCGCCTCTACACCTGGCACCTGATCGGCGTAGACGGCGTCCCGGTGGCGGCCAGCAATGGCCTGGCTACCGCGGTGGATCAGGCGCTGGAGCCGCTGCCGGCCCTTGACCTGCTGCTCGTCTGCGCCGGGGTGGAGGTTCACCGCCACTGCGGCCGCCCCCTGCTCGCCTGGCTGCGCCGCCTGGCCGAGCGACATACCCCTCTGGGCGCGGTCTGTACCGGTGGCTATGTGCTCGCCCAGGCGGGCCTGCTCGACGGCTATCGCTGCACCCTGCACTGGGAGCATATCTCGAGCCTGCACGAGGCGCGGCGCTTCCCGGCGGTCACCTTCACCTCCCGGCTCTTCGTCATGGATCGCGACCGCTATACCTGCTCCGGCGGTATTGCCCCCCTGGACATGATGCTCCACCTGATCGACCGCGAGCAGGGGCCGGCGCTGGCCGAGGCGATCGCCGAGGAGTTCATCCACGAGCGGATTCGTGGCGTGGGGGACCGACAGCGCAACCCGCTGCGGGTGCGCCTGGGACACAGTCATCCCAAGCTGGAGGAGGTGGCCACCCTGATGGAGGCCAACCTCCAGGAGCCCCTGGCCCTGGACGAACTGGCCCGCTATGCGGGCCTCTCTCGCCGCCAGCTGGAGCGGCTCTTCCAGCGCTACGTGGGCACGCCGCCGCTCAAGTACTACCTGGAGCTGCGCCTGGCCCGGGCCCGGCTGCTGCTGCGCCAGACCCAGCTGCCGATCACCGAGGTGGCGCTGGCCTGCGGCTTCATCTCGCCGCCCCACTTCACCAAGTGCTACCACGACCACTTCGGCCACTCGCCGAGCGGCGAGCGCAAGGGTCGCCGCGAGCGCCAGGTCGGCGTGGCTGCCGCCGAGGTGCCGGACACCGCGGCTCAGGGCGGCGAGGCGACCTGAGCGGGTCCATGGGGCCGGCGTGAGTCAGCTGCGCGGTCGGAGGTTCTCCGGATCGTAGAGCGCCCGATAGCCCACCGCCGCGACCCGCATCGGATAGTGCTCGCCGAAGTACTCCAGCAGCAGGGTGCGTCCCGCCTCGGCGCAGGCCGCGGGCAGGTAGGCCAGGGCGATATTGCGCTCGAGGCTCGGCCCGTAGGCGATGCTGGTGACGTAGGAGCGTCGTCCGAGATCATCGATCGGCACCTCGCCGCTCGCCGGGTCGAGCAGCGGGGACTGCCCCACCGGGAAGCGCGGAGTGCCCGCCGCGTCGTGGTTCTCCTCCATCACCAGGGTGCAGAGGCTGGCCGGCTGCTGCGGCCGCTGGCGCTGTTCCAGGTAGGCGGCCTTGCCGTGGAAGTCCGCGGCCTTGACCCTGGGCCGGGCCAGGCCGGCCTCAACGAGGTTGTAGTCGGTGAGCAGGTCGACGTTCTGCAATCGCAGGCTCTTCTCCAGGCGGCGGCTGTTGGCGTAGGTTTCGATGCCCACCGGGAGCACGCCGGCCTCGAAGAGTCGGTCCCAGAGCGCCAGGCCGTAGCTGAAGGGCACGTAGAGCTCCCACCCCTGCTCGCCCACGTAGGAGATGCGGAAGGCCCAGACCGGCAGGCCCTGGAGGCGCAGCTCCCGGGCAGTGGCGAAGGGGAAGCGGGCATCGTCGAGCCCCGCCGGCTCGTCGGCCAGGCCCTGCAGCAGGCGCCTGGCGTTGGGCCCCCATACCCCCAGGGTGGCCAGGCTGTCGGTGCGGTCCTCCAGGTGCCAGCGGGTCAGGCCAAGGTCCTCGCCGCGACGCCTGATCCACATCAGGTCGCGATGGCCGGTGTCGCCGCCGCAGATCACCCGCCAGGCATCCACGGCCAGGCGCACGATGGTCAGATCCGAGTGGACCCCGCCGAAGGCGTCCAGGAAGTGGGTGTAGACCCCCTTGCCGAGGGGGGTGTCGCCGCCCACCTTGGCCACCGAGAGCCGCTCCAGCAGAGCCTCGGCGTCGCGCCCCGAGATGTCGTAGATGGCGAAGTGGGAGAGGTTGATCATGCCCACGTCGTCGCTCATGGCCAGCTGCTCGGCGTTGGCGACCCGCCAGAAGTGGCGGGCGTCCCACTCCGCGGGGCGCTCGGGCACCCGCTCGAGATAGTCGCTCAGCCGTGCCTCGTTGGCGCCGTAGCCGTGGGCGCGCTCCCAGCCCGCCGCCTCCATGAAGTAGCCCCCCAGCTCCATTTCGCGGGGCCAGAAGGGGCCGCGGCGCAGGTCACGGCCGCTCTCGAAGGGCTCGCGGGGGTGCACCGGCGGATCATAGATCTTCTGGGCGATCTCCCGACAGCGGCCGAGGGCGTGGTGGGGCGTCTTCTGCACCGGGTAGAAGCGGGCGATGTCGATGCCGCAGGGGTCGAGCTCGGGGCGGCCGTGGGTGAGCCAGTCCGCCAGCACCTTGCCCATGCCCGGGCCGTCCTTGACCCACACCGCCTCGCACAGCCAGAGGCCGCGGACCTCCGGCGCCTCGCCCACCAGGGAGCCGCCGTCCGGGGTGACGGAGAGCAGACCGTTGAAGGAGTGCTTCTCGTCCCAGCCCAGCTCGCCCAGCAGGGGGGTGAGCTCGACGGCGCGCTCGAAGGCCTCGGCCACCTGGTCGGCCTCCAGGTCGCGCATGGAGGGGGAGAGGCGGGCCCGCTCCCGGGAGAGGATATCCCCGGGATGGACCAGGCGAGGCTCGACGGGCTCGTAGTAGCCCCACTCCAGCAGCCCCCCCTCGGTGGAGCGCGGATCGCCGGTGTCGCGCATGTAGGCGGAGTTGCCCTGGTCGCGCAGCAGCGGGTAGCCGATCTCCTTGCCGCTGCCGGCGAAGGCCTCGAAGGGGCCGAAGAACATCAGCGGATGTTCCACCGGCATCAGCGGCAGCGCCACCCCCGCCGTGGCCGCGGGCAGCGGTCCCCAGATGCCGGCGGTGAGGATCACCAGCGGGGTGGCGATATAGCCCCTGGGGGTCTCGACGCCGCATACCCGGCCGGCCTGGACGTCGATATTCACGGCCGGCGTATCCGGGAAGACGCTCAGGTGGCCGCTCGCCACGGCGCGCTCGACCAGGACCCCGGCGACCCGCTGGGAGCGTGGCACCACCAGGCCGGCGTCGGGGTCCCACAGGCCGCCGAGAATCAGCGCCGGGTCCAGCAGCGGGAAGCGCGCTACCGCCTCGTCGGCGTCGATCATGCGGGCGCGGGTGCCGAAGGCCTTGCCCGAGGCCACCTTGCGCTGAAGCTCCGCGAGGCGCGCCTCGTCGCCGACCCGGGCGATCTCCAGGCCGCCCACCCGGTGGTAGTGGCCCAGGGCCTCGTAGAAGCGGCGGCTGTAGGTGGTGGTATAGCACGTCAGGCGGTCGTGGGACGTCATGTAGCAGAAGTCGGAGGCGTGGGCGGTGGAGCCGACATCCGTGGGGATGGCGGCGCCGTCGAGGCCGACCAGGTCGCTCCAGCCCTGCTCGATCAGATGGTGTGCCACCGAGGCGCCCACGATGCCGCCCTGGCCGATGATCACCGCCGCTGCCTGAGTGGGAAGGGTCGCCATGCTGCCTCCTGGGGTCACTGCGGGTGGGCCTCTGGGTACAGCATAGGTAGCTGCCGGGCGGCTCTCTGTCCCCCGGCGACGCTCCCTGTCGTCGGAACGACAGCATGATGGGCGGCGTGTCGCCGCTGCCAAAGTGGCCGACGCCCACAGCGAGATGCCCCCCGCCGGCGGGCACTAGCTTCCAGACAGGGGCGGCAGCGGGTGCCGTCCACCGCGTCGAGGAGGCAGGTCATGTCCCAGGTCATCCAGAACATCGCCCAGGGTCAGCAGGCGCCCGAGATCCTGCTCTATCCGCGTATTCGCAAGTCGCCCTTCTTCTACGCCTCGCGGCGTCACGGGGTGCGCAAGTACAGCGTCTACAACCACCACTATCACCCCCGGCTCTACACCGACCCGGTGGAGGAGTACTGGGCCCTGGTGCAGGGCGTCACCCTCTGGGACGTGGGGGTCGAGCGCCAGATCGAGATCAGCGGCCCGGACGCCTTCACCTTCGTCCAGCGCCTGGTGCCTCGCGACATGCGCCAGTGCCAGGTGGGGCAGTGCAAGTATGTCTTCGTCACCGCCCCGGATGGCGGCATCCTCAATGACCCGGTGCTGCTGCGCATCGAGGAGGACCGCTTCTGGCTCTCCCTGGCCGACAGCGACATCCTGCTCTGGTGCCGGGGGCTGGCCGTCAATGCCGGGCTGGACGTGACCCTTGGCGAGGTGGACGTGGCCCCGGTACAGGTCCAGGGCCCCAGGGCCAAGGCGGTGATGGTGGACCTGTTCGGCGACGCCGTGCTGGGGATTCCCTACTACCACCTGATGGAGGCCGAGCTCGACGGCATGTCGGTGGTGATCTCGCGCACCGGCTACTCCGGCGAGATCGGCTACGAGATCTACCTGCGCGATGCCACCCGCTTCGGGGAGGCGCTCTGGCAGCGGGTCTTCGAGGCCGGCCGGCCCCACGGCATGCAGGTGATAGGCCCCTGCCATATCCGCCGCATCGAGGGCGGCATCCTCGCCTTCGGCTGCGATATCGACTTCGGCACCAACCCCTTCGAGGTGGGCATGGGCTACGACTGGATGGTCGACCTGCGCGGCGACGACGACTTCATCGGCCGCGCCGCCCTGGAGCGGATCAAGGCGGAGGGGGTGTCGCGCAAGCTGGTGGGGGTGGAGATCGACGGCCCCGGCGTGGGCTACTTCACCGACGGCTCGATGATCGACGTCTTTCCGGTGTTCGCCCCGGACGGCGAGCGCATCGGCAAGGTGACCTCGGCCACCCACTCGCCGCGTCAGGAGCGCAACATCGGCTACGCCATGGTGCCCGTCGCCCATGCCGAGCTGGGCACGCCCCTGCGCATCGAGGCCAATACCGGCATGCAGGACGCCGTGGTGGTGGAGAAGCCCTTCCACGACCCGGCCAAGGCGATTCCCAAGGGGTGATGGAGGTGCCATGAACGATGCCAATCGGGCCGCCCTGGCGGCCCTTGCCCGCCCGCCCTGGCTGGCCACCCGCTTTGAACTGCTGCCGATCCGCGGCATGCGTGAGGCCGCCGCGGCGCTGCCGGCAGGCGCCCTGGTCACCATGACCTGCTCGCCGCGTCACGGCCTCGAGCGCACCCTGGAGGCCAGCGAGTGGCTGGTGGGGGCGGGCTTCCAGGTGGTGCCCCACCTCGCCGCACGCCTGGTGCGTGATCGCCTCCACCTGGAGCGGCTGCTGGCGCAGCTGGCGGCGCTGGGGATCGAGGACGTCTTCGTGGTGGGCGGCGATGCCGAGCGCCCGGTGGGGGACTTTCCCCACGGCCTGGCGCTGCTCGAGGCCATGGCCTCGCTGTCGATGCGGCCCGAGCGGGTCGGGGTGCCCGCCTATCCGGAAGGCCACCACCGGATCGCGGCGGCCCCCCTGCAGCGCGACCTCGAGGCCAAGGCGGCGCTGGCTGACTATGCCGTCACCCAGCTCTGCTTCGAGGCGGCGCCCCTGCTCGCCTGGCGCGAACGGCAGCGGCGCCTCGGCCTGCCCCTGCCGGTCTACGCCGGGATCCCGGGCGTGATGGATCGTCGACGCCTGCTCACCATCGCCCTGCGGCTGGGGCTGGGTCCCTCGCTGCGCGCCCTGCGCCGCCAGGACGGCTGGCTCAGCCGGCTGTTCGGGGCCTCCCTCTATCGCCCCGACGCCCTGCTGCGCGATCTCTGGCCGGCGCTGGAGGTGGAGCGCGAGGGCTTCGTCGGCCTGCACGTCTACACCTTCAACCAGACCGAGCCCTCTCGGGCCAGCCTGGAGGCGCTGCTGCCTGTCGCCCGATGACGACAGCGGGTCAGAAAATGGGGAAGCGGCGCTGCTGAGTCCCTCAGGGCGGTGCAGGCACCTATACTGGCGGCATCGCGGTGGCGCAGGAGGCCCCGCCGCGCCTCTCATCGTCGTTATCACCGAACCGAGTCTCCCTCGCCTGGAGCCCTGCGAGTTTCAGCGATGGGCGCCCGTGCGCCCGCGAGGAGGAGAGTCATGAGCAAGTCGATCATCGTGGGATCCAGCCTGGCCGTGCTGGGGCTGGGTGGGCTGGCCTTCGGCGCCTGGCAGGTCCAGGACAACCGGGCCCCCGCGCCTCAGTTTGCCGAGATCATCGACGTCGCGGCGGCCACCCGCAGCGTGGAGCGCCCCCGCGAGGTGTGCGAGGACGTGGAGAAGGTGGTCAGCGTCGAGGTGCCGGTGGAGGTGCCCGTCCAGGTGCCCGTCACCCAGGCCGCGCCCTCAGGCCCCGGGGCGAGCCAGGACCCCCATCGCGTCGTCGGCACCGCGGCCGGGGCCATCGTCGGCGGCCTGCTGGGCAACCAGGTGGGCGGCGGCAGCGGCAAGAAGCTGGCCACCGTGGCCGGTGCCATCGGCGGCGGCCTGGCCGGGCGAGAGGTGCAGAATCGCGTCGAGGCCCGCCAGCACGCCCAGGCGGGTAGCCAGGTCCAGTACGAGACCCGTTACGAGACCCAGAACCAGACCGTGACTGAGCGGCAGTGCCAGACGGTGATGGAGAGCCACGAGGAGCACCTCGGCTACGACGTCACCTATCGCCTCAACGGCGAGGAGCTGACCCGGCGCATGGAGAGCGCCCCCCAGGCCGAGCGTCTCCCGGTCGTCGAGGGCGAGGTGCAGTGGCAGGCCGCCCTGCAGGAGGCCGAGCCCCAGCGCGAGGGCTGAGCGAGAGGGCTGAGCAAGAGGGTTGAGCAAGAGCGCTCTGCGCCCCACCGGCCTGGCTCATGCACGCCCCCGGATCCGCGGATCCGGGGGCGTATGCGTTTCGGGGGACCGCGCCAGGGGGCTCAGACGTGGCGCAGGTACCAGTCGTACTCGAGCCGGCTCACCGCCTGCAGGGCCTGGGCACGCTCGGCGCGACGGTTGGCCAGGTAGACGTGCAGGAAGTCATGTCCCAGGGCCTCGCCGAGGATCTCGTCGGCCTCCAGCAGGTCGAGGGCCTGCTGCCAGCTGTTGGTCAGGCTGGGGGGCGTCGTCTCGTAGGCGTTGCCGACGCTGGGCGGCGGCGGCTCGAGCCCCTCGGCGAGACCATGGTGGATGGCGGCCAGCAGGGCGGCCAGCAGCAGGTAGGGGTTGGCGTCGGCGCCCGCCACCCGGTGCTCGATGCGCCGGGCGGCCCGGGCCCCGGCGGGAATTCGCAGCGCCACCGAGCGGTTGTCGAAGCCCCAGGTGGGGGCCATGGGCACATAGAGGCCCGGCTGGAAGCGGCGGAAGGCGTTGAGGTTGGGCGCGCAGATCGCCATGGCGGCGGGCATCAGCGCCAGCAGGCCGGCCACCGCCTGGCGCAGCCGCGGGCTCCCCAGGGGGTCGTCTCCCGCTTCGCCGAAGACGTTGCGTCCGCCCTTGTCCAGCAGGCTGATATGCACGTGCATGCCGTTGCCCGCCTCCTGGCCGTAGGGCTTGGCCATGAAGGTCGCCTCGAAGCCGTGGAGCAGGGCGACCCCCTTGATCAGGCGCTTGAGCTGCACGGCGTGGTCGCAGGCCGCCAGCGCATCGTCGCAGTGGATCAGGTTGATCTCGAACTGTCCCGGGGCGCACTCCTTGAGGGCGGTGTCCAGGGGCAGGCCCTGGATCTGGGCGGCGGCCTGGACCTCCTCGAGGAAGTCGGCGTACTCGTCGAGCTCCAGCATGGAGTAGAGCTGGCTCTGGGTGGCGCGCTCGCCGCTGGCCGGCGAGCAGGGCGGCTGGATCAGCCCGTCGGCGGTGCGCTGGCGATCCACCAGGTAGAACTCCAGTTCCACCGCCACCACCGGCGTCAGCCCCAGAGCGGTCAGGCGGCCCAGCACCCGCTTCAGCAGCTGGCGGGGATCCGCGAAGAAGGGCGTGCCGTCGAACTCCTCCATGCTCATCAGCAGCTGGGCCTGGTGGCCCCGGGCGACCCAGGGCACCGGCTTGAGACTGCCGGTAATGGGGCGGCAGAGGCGGTCGCCGTCGCCGCTGTCGAGGCCGAGGCCGGTTGCCTCGATGGTGTGGCCGTTGATGTCCAGGGCGAAGACCGAGGCGGGCAGGGCGATGCCGCGGGTATAGGCCTTGGCGAGGCTGTCCCGGGGGATGCGCTTGCCCCGCATCACGCCGTTGAGATCGCCGATCAGCAGGTCGATGCTGTTGATCTCGGGGTGGGCGTCGAGGAAGGCCTGGGCCTCGTCGGGAGCCGGCATGGGCGCACCTCTGGCGTTGTGATCCTTGTGGTTCCTATCCTTGTTGGGGTGACCTATGTTGTCAAATAGTTTACGAAAAGCCGGGTTTCTGCCGCTTGGAAAGGGATTGCCGAGTCGCTATGGTGAATAAAGCATAACATGCTGCCGCCGGGTTCCCGTCCGCCTCTGCCTGGCGGAGCCTGGGCCCCTCTTACGGAGAACTTCATGTCTACCCGCGACTACCAGGCCCTGGATCGCGCCCACTACCTGCACCCCTTTACCGACTTCAAGGCGCTGGGGGAGGAGGGCAGCCGCATCATCGAGCGCGCCGAGGGAGTCTATATCCACGACGCCGAGGGCAACCGTATCCTCGACGGCATGGCCGGGCTCTGGTGCGTCAACCTGGGCTACGGCCGCGAGGAGCTGGTGGCGGCCGCCACCGAGCAGATGCGCCAGCTCCCCTATTACAACAGCTTCTTCAAGACCGCCCATCCGCCGGCGATCCGTCTGGCCGAGACGCTCTGCCGCCTGGCGCCCGCCCATATCAACCACGTCTTCTTCACCGGCTCCGGCTCCGAGGCCAACGACACCGTGCTGCGCATGGTGCGCCGCTACTGGGCGCTGAAGGGCCAGCCCGACAAGCAGTGGGTGATCGGCCGCAACAACGCCTACCACGGCTCCACCGTGGCGGGGGTGAGCCTCGGCGGCATGGCCCCCATGCACGCCCAGGGCGGTCCTCTGGTGCCGAAGATCGCCCATGTGCGCCAGCCCTACTGGTTTGGAGAGGGGCGGTCTGGAGAAGGGCGCACGGCCGGCCAGGACCCCGAGGCCTTCGGCCGGGAGTGCGCCGCGGCCCTGGAGGCGAAGATCCAGGAGCTCGGCGAGGAGCAGGTCGCCGCCTTCATCGCCGAACCGGTGCAGGGCGCCGGGGGCGCCATCATCCCCCCGGAAAGCTACTGGCCGGCGGTCAAGGCGGTGCTGGCCAAGTACGACATCCTGCTGGTGGTAGATGAGGTGATTTGCGGCTTCGGGCGTCTGGGCGAGTGGTTCGGCAGCGTCCACTACGGCCTGGAGCCGGACCTGATGCCCATCGCCAAGGGGCTCTCCTCGGGCTACCTGCCCATCGGCGGGGTCCTGGTAGGGGACCGGGTCGCCGAGACCCTGATCGAGGAGGGCGGCGAGTTCTTCCACGGCTTCACCTATTCGGGCCATCCGGTGTGCGCCGCGGTGGCGCAGAGGAACCTCGAGCTGCTGGAGGCCGAGGGGCTGGTGGACCGGGTCCGCGACGAGATCGGCCCCTACCTGGCCGGCCGCTGGAAGGCCCTCGAGGCGCACCCGCTGGTGGGCGAGGCGCGCTCGCTGGGGCTGATCGGCGCCCTTGAGCTGGTCGACCCCGCCACCGGCGAGCGCTTCGACGAATCCCTGGGCGTCGGTACCCTCTGCCGCGACCTCTGCTTCGCCGGCGGCCTGGTGATGCGCTCGGTGGGTGATACCATGATCATCTCGCCGCCGCTGGTGATCTCCCGTGACGAGATCGACGAGCTGGTCGAGAAGGCTCGTCGGGCGCTTGACGCGACCCTGGCCCGGCTGGCCGACCCCCTAACCGACCCTCAGAAGGAGAGCCTCGCATGAGCCGCTCTGAATCCCCGAAGACCCTGGCCGACTGGCAGGCCTTGGCCGCCTCCCTGACGTCCGAGACGGGGCTCGAGACTCTCGCCTTCATCGACGACGCCTTCGTCGCTGCGGTGAGCGGCGAGACCTTCACCACGACGAACCCGGCTACCGGCGAGGCCCTGGCCGAGGTGGCCAGCTGCGATGCCGCCGACGCCGAGCTCGCCGTGGGCCACGCCCGGGCCGCCTTCGAGGCCGGCGAGTGGTCGCGCCTGGCCCCGGGCCGGCGCAAGAAGGTGCTGCTGCGCCTGGCCGAGCTGCTGGAGGCCCACAAGCATGAGCTGGCGCTGCTCGACACCCTGGACATGGGCAAGCCGGTGACAAGCTCGCTCGGTGATATGGCTGGCGCTATCGCCTGCTTTCGCTATCAGGCGGAGTGCATCGACAAGCTCTACGGCGAGGTGGCGCCCACCGGCGAGGAGGCCCTGGCGCTGGTGCTGCGCGAGCCCCTCGGCGTGGTGGCCTCCATCGTGCCCTGGAACTTCCCACTGATGATGACCGCCTGGAAGGTGGCCCCGGCGCTGGCTGCCGGCAACAGCGTGATCCTCAAGCCTTCGGAGAAGTCGCCGCTCTCGGCGCTGCGCCTGGCGGCGCTGGCCCGGGAGGCGGGACTGCCGCCTGGCGTCTTCCAGGTGCTGCCGGGCTTCGGCCACACCGTGGGCAAGGCACTGGCGCTCTCCATGGGGGTGGACTGCCTCGCCTTTACCGGCTCCACCGCCACCGGCAAGCAGCTGATGCAGTATGCCGGTCAGTCCAACCTCAAGCGGGTCTATCTGGAGTGCGGCGGCAAGTCCCCCAATATCGTCTTCGCCGACTGCAAGAATCTGGGTCGCGTGGCGAAACACGCCGCCGCGGCGATCTTCCACAACCAGGGGGAGGTGTGCATCGCCGGCTCCCGGCTGCTGGTGGAGAACTCGATCCGCGAGGCCTTTATCGACCAGGTGCTCGAGGCGGCCAAGGGGATGCAGCCCGGCGACCCCCTGGACCCGGAGAGCTTCATGGGGGCCATCGTCGACGAGGCGCAGTACCGGCGCATCCTGGGCTATATCGAGAAGGGCCGCGAGGAGGGCGCCCGGCTGCGTGTGGGCGGTGAGGCCACCCGGGTCGATGGCAAGGGGCTCTTCATTCCGCCCACGGTGTTCGATGGCGTGACCCCCGAGATGGCCATCGGCCGCGAGGAGATCTTCGGCCCGGTGCTCTCGGTGTTCGGCTTCGACAGCGAGGAGCAGGCGGTGGCCATGGCCAACGACAGCGTCTATGGCCTGGCCGCGGGGCTCTGGAGCCAGGACATCGACCGCATCATGCGTGTCACCCGGCGGCTCCACTCCGGCCAGGTGTTCGTCAACAACTGGGCCGGCGGCGACCAGACCATGCCCTTCGGCGGGGTGAAGCAGTCGGGCAACGGCCGCGACAAGTCCCATCACTCCCTGGAGGAGTACTCGACCCTCAAGAGCGTCTGGATGTCGCTGGCGCCCTGAGCCCTTTCGCCGGGGCCGGCCGCGGGCTTTTGCGTACAAGAAGTGCTTAATGTACAGCTCTTGTATCGCTTTTTTTGGGCGAGGGGAGTAGCCTGTGGGGACACTCCCCGGCCAGAGGTACTCTCATGTTCGGACTCTTCAAGTCAGACCCGGCGAAGAAGCTGCAGAAGGAATACGAGCGCAAGCTGGAGCAGGCGATGCACGCCGCCCGCAACGGCGACATGCGCGCCAACGCCTCGCTCACCGAGGAGGCGGAGGCGATCCGCGCCGAGATCGAGGCGCTGAAGAAGGGGTAGGTCCCGGGCTCAGAAGGCCCGGGCGGGGGTCGCGCAGCTCACCAGGCGGCATGGCTCGCTGCCCGGGTTGCGGAAGCGGTGGGGGACCTTGGTGTCGAAGTAGTAGGCCTCGCCGGGCCCGAGCACCCGGCTTTCGGCGCCGATGGTGATCTCGATCTCCCCCTCCAGCACCACCCCGGCCTCCTCGCCCTGGTGTTGCTGAATATTGATCTTGCCCAGCGACAGCAGCATGCCGTTTGCGCTGGTGTTGCGTTGGACATCGAGCTCAACACGGAGGGGGGCCGCCTATGAATCTAGTAGCGGCTCTCTTTGATCAGTTTGTTGGTGTAGCGAATTGATCTTATTGGATTATATCGTCCAGCCTATTCGTTTCTTGGATTCATAAAATAACCGCAGTAGTGCGACAAGCGAAGCCTGGTTACCCGGGAAACTACTGCTCCGGCGTGGTGGAAAGGGTGAATTGAAACCCAGTAGATGGGAGTCTCTCCCGTCCAAGGCTAGCCACCAGCAGGTAGCGAGCCCTGCGTGGCGTCGGGCAGCCGCCGCTGCGAAGCGTAGACATCGAGAGAATAGGCCGTGTGATAGAGCATCGACATTATGGCTTATGTGACCGCTGACAGTCTTGCTGCCCTAGAAGGCAACATTGACCTGCTCAAGAGCTATGGTGATTTCTGGTATACGGGAGGAGGTAGGAAGGGTGGCGTATCCTGTTGATTGATCACGACCAAGATCTCAATCAACACGAGTGGATACGCCATGACCGATTTTACCCTCCGGGCTCTTTCACAACCAGACCCCCAGGTCACTGGCCCGCTGCACGAGTTGCTGCGTCAAGGTGCCCGTGACCTGATCGCCAAGGCCGTCGAGGCTGAACTGGCCACTTTACCTGGCACAGTACGCAGGCCAGCGGCTCGATGATGGGCGCCAAGCCGTGGTCTGCAACGGCTACCTGCCCGAGCGCACCATCCAGACCGGGGTCGGAGATGTCAGCGTGCAGGTGCCCAAGGTGCGCGACCGTAGCGGTGGTGGCGCTCGCTTCAACAGCAGCCTGCTGCCGCTCTACCTGAAGCGGGCCCGCAGCATCGAGGAGCTGATGCCCTGGCTCTACCTGAAGGGGGCTCCACCGGCGACTACCAGGAAGCTTTGGCGGCGCTGCTCGGTGACCAGGCCAAGGGTCTGTTGGCCAACACAGTGTCACGGCTCAAGAAGCAGTGGGAAGACGAGCATACCGAGTGGCGGAAGCGGGACCTCGCCGACCGTCACTACGTCTACTGGTGGGCCGACGGTGTGTATAGCAACGTCCGGATGGGTGACCGCCTGTGCCTGCTGGTGATCATCGGCGTCACCGAGCAGGGCCGCAAGGAGCTGGTGGCCGTCGAGGACGGCTTTTGCGAGTCGGCGGCCAGTTGCGAGACCTTGCTGACAGGGCTACGAGAGCGTGGCCTGGCCCAGGCTCCCAAGCTGGCAGTGGGTGACGATGCCATGGGGTTCTGGGCGGCGCTGAGCAAGATTTACCTGGAAACCGGCCATCAGCGCTGCTGGGTCCACAAGACGGCCAACGTGCTGAACAAGCTGCCAAAATCGGTGCAGCCCAAGGTCAAGGCGGACCTCCATGACATCTGGATGGCCGAGACCCGCGAGGAGCCACACAGGGCCTTCGATCGTATGGTGAAGCGTTTCGAGGCCAAGTACCCCAAGGCGATGGGGTGCCTGGCCAAGGATCGGGACGAGCTGCTGGCGTTTTACGACTACCCAGGAGAGCACTGGGTGCATATCCGCACCACTAACCCGATCGAGTTGACCTTTGCCACGGTCCGGCTGAGGACCAAGCGGAGCCGGAACTGCGGCTCCCGGGCGACGACCCTGGCGATAGTCTTCAAGCTGCTCCAGAGCGCTCAGAAGCGCTGGAGGCGCATCAAGCACTTCCAGAAGCTGGAGCTGGTCGTCAACAACGTCAAGTTCCAGGATGGAGAGCAGGTAATCGGCCAGTCAGACAGGAATGCGGCCTGACCGCCATCCACCATATTTGACGATAATTCCCATCCGGTACCCTACAAGTATTCGCTGCACACGGGCTGTTTGCCAAAAACATACAACCATTTGCCAGCATTTTACAATACCTCCTGTGAGATTTTTCTTAGGTTAGGAAATGAGCGCCCAAGTGATATCTGGGTGTGATGCTCGTAATCTTCTGGATGGAGAAATAAAAAATGAAAGTTAACAATAATTCAGCCGATTTTTGTGATGCAGTTGTGATAGGCGCAGGTGTGGCAGGATTATACCAGTTGCACAGACTAAGAGAGCTTGGTTTGAACGTGCGGGGTATAGAAGCCGCATCAGGTGTCGGTGGCACTTGGTACTGGAATCGCTACCCGGGGGCCCGGTATGACTCCCAGGCTGAGATTTACCAGTATTGGTTCTCCAAGGAACTTTACGAGGAGTGGAAGCCGTCGGAGCGTTTCCCCAGCCAGCCGGAGAGCGAGCGGTGGTTGAACTACGTGGCCGACAAGTTGGATCTACGTAAGGACATCCAGTTCAACACCCGGATCGATGCGGCGCATTGGGATGAGGCCACCGGACGGTGGAAGATCAGGACCAGCCAAAATGATCAAATCGACGCGCAGTTCCTAATTGCCTGCACTGGCATGTTATCTGCGCCGCTTGAAGAGGTCTTTGAGGGGCAGTCTAGCTTTAAGGGGAAGATTTGCCACACGTCCCGTTGGCCGAAAGAGGATGTCGGTATCAAGGGTAAGCGTGTCGCTGTGATCGGTACTGGTGCTACTGGGATACAGGTCATCCAGACCATTGCGCCGGAGGTGGGCGCCCTAAAAGTGTTTGTGCGGACACCACAGTACACCCTGCCGATGCGCAACCCGAAATATAGCGAAGAGGAGTGGGGGGCCTGGACCAAGCAGTTTGACTATCTCAAAGAGCGGGTCCGTAACACCTTCGCAGGGTTTGACTATGATTTCGAGGGTCGCTCCTGGTACAAGGATACCCCAGAGCAACGCCAGCGCACTTTGGAGGCATTGTATAACGATGGCTCGCTGGCCCTTTGGCTCTCTTCCTATCCCGAGATGTTCACCGACGAGTTGGTCAGCGAGGAGGTGTCTGAATTCGTCCGTGGCAAGATGCGCGAGCGACTGAACCATGACCCTGACCTCTGCGATCTGCTGATTCCGGCGGACTACGGTTTTGGTATTCGTCGGGTACCGCTGGACACTGGCTACCTGGAGACCTACCTGAGACCTAACGTTCAGACCATAAACTGCCAGAAGACGCCAATCTCTCGCATTGTCCCGGAAGGCGTGCAGACCGAGGATGGCAAGGTCCACGAGGTGGATGTCATCATCCTGGCGACCGGTTTCGACGCGGGCTCTGGTGCCCTGACGCGGATCGATATCCGCGGTAAGGAAGGGCGGGCGCTTAAGGAGGAGTGGAGCCAGGAGATTCGCACCGCGATGGGGCTGCAGGTCCACGGCTACCCCAACCTGTTTACTACTGGCGCCCCGCTTGCCCCGTCGGCGGCTCTGTGCAATATGACCACCTGCCTGCAGCAGCAGGTTGGGTGGATTGCTGACATCATTCAGTTTGCACGGGATCAACACAAGAGCGTGGTGGAGCCGACGAAGGAGTTTCAGGATGCTTGGGTGGAACATCATGACCAAGTGACGAATCAGACGCTGTTTCCTCGCGTGGATGGCTGGTATATGGGCACAAACGTACCGGGTAAACCCCGACGGCTCCTCTCCTACTGCGGCGGGGTGAACGACTACAACCGGCGCTGTGCTGAGCTCGCCGAGAAAAAATACCCTGGGTTTGCCTTTGCGTAAACCAAACCGGTCCGGACTATTTCCGATTTCAGAAAGGGGTAGTTGCTAATGAAGAGCGAGAAAATGACGGTCGCCCTGGACAGCGTGTTGGCGCAAGCGACCGAGCGGCACGGAGGGGTCCCCGGCGTCGTGGCCATGGTCACCGATCACAACCGAAATATCTTTGAGGGTGCGGCGGGTGTACGGGAGCTGGGCAAGGATGCCCCCATGGATATCGACACCGTGTTTGCGATCTTCTCCACGACCAAGGCGATCACCAGTGTCTGTGCACTGCAGCTCGTCGAAGAAGGGCGACTAAAGCTGGACGATCCGGCGGGTGCATATCTCCCTGAGCTGGATAACCTGCAGGTGCTCGAGGGATTCGGGGGGGATGGCCAGCCCCGGTTGCGTCCCCCGAAACGGAGGGTGACGGTAAGTGACCTCCTCCTGCACACCTCTGGTCTCAGCTACGATTTTTTCAGCCCGGAGGATAAGCAGTACAGGGAGCTGAAGGATATCCCATCCATCATCACCTGCACGAAGGACTCGATCCGATCAGTCTTGCTCCATGACCCGGGCGTGGCGTGGACCTACGGCGTGAACACCGATTGGCTCGGTCTAATTGTCGAGGAGTTGCGTGGTGAGCGCCTCGGTGATGTCATGCGTGAGCATGTCTTTCAGCCCTTGGGGATGAACGATACCTCGTTCGCCGTGGATGATAACATGCATGCCCGCCGGGCTACGATCCACACGCGATTCGAAGACGGTCAGCTCACCCCCGAGCCAGAACTGGCTCTGCCGCGACAACCTGATATGGACATGGGGGGGCATGGACTCCACGGCACGATCAGGGACTACATGAAGTTTATTCGGATGGTGCTGAACGATGGCAAAGGTGAGAATAGTAGGGTTTTGAACCCAGATACTGTGCAGTTGCTGGCTAAAGATGGTTACGCGGGAACAGGCATCCCGGTTGGGTTCTGGGAAACCGCCGACCCCAGCCTCAGCAATAGCGGTGAGTTCCTGCCGGGGGTCGATAAGGGGTGGTCGCATGCTTTCATGATCAACCGGGGGCAGGCACCTACCGGGCGCTCTCCTGGTGCTCTGGCGTGGGCCGGTTTGGCCAACTGTTACTTCTGGATCGATAAATCCAGGGGGATTGGAGGGTATTGGGCTAGCCAAGTTCTGCCGTTCTACGACAGTGCTTCGTACCCGGGCTTCTATGAGTTCGAGGCCACGGTCTATAACAACCTAGGCTGATTCGGTCCGCTTATAAGAGTGCCGGCTGGAAAGTCGGCGCTCTCTTTTGCTTATCTTGACGAGGCTAGGGGGTGGACTAGTCTCTGGACTGCCTGATCTGCCCCGGTGTAAGGCCTAATTTTCGGCGGAATACCCGCGTCATGTGGGACTGATCAGAGAACCCACATTCAGCGGCAACTGCCTTAATGGGCAATTCACTTTTTCTTAGCATCTCTTTCGCCCGCTCAATGCGTTTTTCCATCAGATAGGCACTTGGAGTGGTGCCGTAGGTTTCCTTGAATCGACGGCAAAAGGTCCATACTCCGACGCCCGTCACCTCTGCGAGATTTTCAATGCTCACCTGGTGTTGCAGATTTTCCTTCATGAATTCGATCAGTTTTCCATGTTGTCGTTTTGATAGGCGGGCTTGATTAGTGCTTTCCCGATATTTTATATTTGCGTAGTTGCGTAATAGGTGGACGCTAAGCTGAATTCCTAGGGCTTCAGCGTAGATTTGACCGCCAATCGAAGAGCTCTTGGTTTCCCCCACAATGGCGTCAGAGATGGTGGTGATAACCGGGTCCTCTGCATTCAGAACATCATGTAGGCAGACCTCGGAAATAGGTCGTCCTAAAACATCCTGGGCTACTCGAGACATTAAGTCATTGGATAGGTAAACGTGGGAGACGTCAATATCTTGCGTCCAGTGCCAATGTGATGGCCTGGCCCGGCTCAGCAGGGAGATGTGGCCAGGCACACAGGTAGTTCGCTTCCAGCGACTTTCCACGCGCCGGTCCATCGGAGTCTGGCCCTCAAAGTATCGGACTATCATATAGTGCTTCATCGGTGGTATCGGCACATCTAATCCGGTATAACGGTAAGAGCGCTGCCCTACATCTTTCCACCCTAGACCATCGCTGGCTGTAATGACCTCTCCCGGGACCCACATAGGTAGCTCTTCAGGTGTTATTAGCTTGCTCATTATTCTTGTATCCTCCTTTTTGCCAATATTTTTTTCTTGGAGGGTGGGGTGTTAAGTTGCACTAAGTGATTTTGGGTTTTGGGCTGTTGGTTTTGTGTTTCCCATTGTTTTCATCGGGATAAGCATGGCTATCCATCGTGGATTTGCACTTTTCTAGTCTAGGTTGGGGGTTAGTATACTGATGTAAGACTTTAGGCTGATGAGTGGCGCGTGCTACATCTTTGTTCCACTGAAGGCGGGTTAAGATCAGGGGGGAAGACTAGAGTTTTGGCCCCATCAGCCTAAGGGCATCGAATTCAGTGCTTGTTTTGTAAGTGCAACTGTCAGGTGCTGTAGCCTCGATCCTTACGCCGGGCATGCTACATAGCTGTGTTAGGCTGTTAATTTTCCATAACCTGCACCGAGGGGTAGCGATAAACGATACCGCTTTTATTGCAGCTAGTGGGCTCAGAAGGCCCGGGCGGGGGTCGCGCAGCTCACCAGGCGGCATGGCTCGCTGCCCGGGTTGCGGAAGCGGTGGGGGACCTTGGTGTCGAAGTAGTAGGCCTCGCCGGGCCCGAGCACCCGGCTTTCGGCGCCGATGGTGATCTCGATCTCCCCCTCCAGCACCACCCCGGCCTCCTCGCCCTGGTGGGTGATCATCTCCCGGCCGGTGTCGGCGCCGGGGGGGTAGGTCTCCACCATGAAGGCCAGCGCCCGGTCGCGGCGATCGGCGCCCACCAGCTTGTAGATGACGTCCCCCGAGCCCACGTCGGCGAGCTCCTCTGCCGAGTAGAAGACCCGCCGGCCGCTCTCCAGGTCCAGGGTGAAGAAGTCCCCGACGCTCATGGGGATGGCGTCGAGGATCTTCTTCAGGGAGCTGACCGAGGGGCTCACCTTGCCCTGCTCGATCAGCGACAGGCTAGAGTGGGTCACCCCGCAGCGCTTGGCCAGCTCCCGCTGGGAGATGCCGCGCAGGCTGCGCAGGGCGCGCAGCCGCTCGCCCACGTCATCGGCCATGGTGGCTCCTCAGCACAGGGCGTCGAGCTTCTCTTTCAGCAGCGCATTGACCTGCTGGGGGTTGGCGGTCCCCCGGGAGGCCTTCATCACCTGGCCGACGAAGTAGCCGATCATCTTGCCGCGCTTGTCGGGCTCGGCGTCGCGGTACTGAGCCACCTGGGCCGGGCTCTCCGCGATCACCTGGTCGATCATCGCCTCGATGGCGCCGCTGTCGGTGACCTGCTTGAGCCCCTTGGTCTCGATCACCTCGTCGGCGGACTGCCCCTGGCCGTTCCAGAGCGCCTGGAACACCTGCTTGGCGGCCTTGCCGTTGATGGTGTCATCCAGCACCCTGCCGATCAGCTCGCCGAGCTGGCGGGCCGAGACCGGGCTGTCGGTGATCGGCAGCCCCTCGCGGTTGAGCGCCCCGGCGAGCTCGCCCATCACCCAGTTGGCGGCGGACTTGGCGTCGCCGCAGACGTCCTTCACCTCCTCGAAGTACTCGGCCATCTCGCGGGTGGCCGAGAGCACCCCGGCGTCATAGGCGGAGAGGCCGAGCTCGGCCTGGAAGCGGGCGCGCTTCTCGTCGGGGAGCTCCGGCAGGGCCTCGCGCAGGTGATCCACATAGGCCTGGTCGAGCACCACCGGCAGCAGGTCGGGGCAGGGGAAGTAGCGGTAGTCGTTGGCCTCCTCCTTGGTGCGCATGCTGCGGGTCTCGTCGCGCTCGGGGTCATAGAGACGCGTCTCCTGGACCACCTTGCCGCCATCCTCCAGCAGCTCGATCTGGCGCTCCACCTCGAACTCGATGGCGCGCTCCACGAAGCGGAAGGAGTTGACGTTCTTGATCTCGGCCCGGGTGCCGAACTCGGCCTGGCCCACCGGGCGCACCGAGACGTTGACGTCGCAGCGCATGGAGCCCTCGGCCATATTGCCGTCACTGATGCCGAGATAGGTCACGATGGAGTGGATCGCCTTGAGGTAGGCCGCGGCCTCCTTGGCCGAGCGCATGTCCGGCTCGGAGACGATCTCCAGCAGCGGGGTACCGGCACGGTTGAGGTCGATACCGGTCATGCCGTGGAAATCCTCGTGGAGCGACTTGCCGGCGTCCTCCTCCAGGTGGGCGTGATGGACCCGAATGCGCTTGCTGCTGCCGTCCTCCAGGGTGATCTCCACCTCGCCGGCCCCCACGATGGGGTGGTACATCTGGCTAGTCTGGTAGCCCTTGGGGAGGTCCGGATAGAAGTAGTTCTTGCGATCGAAGATCGAGACCTCGGGGATCTCGGCGTGGATCGCCAGGCCGAACTGCACCGCCATGGCCACCGCCTGCTCGTTGAGCACCGGCAGTACCCCGGGCAGGCCCAGGTCCACGGCGCAGGCCTGGCTGTTGGGCTCGGCCCCAAAGGCGGTGGAGGCCCCGGAGAAGATCTTCGACTTGGTGGCGAGCTGGACGTGCACCTCCAGCCCGATCACGGTTTCCCATTGCATCAGGTGGTCTCCTCGGCAAGCTCGGGGCGGCGCAGGTGCCAGTCGGTGGCCTGCTGGAAGCGGTGGGCGACGTTGAGCAGGCGCGCCTCGGCGAAGTGGGTACCCAGTATCTGCAGGCCCACCGGGCGGCCCTTGACGAAGCCCGCCGGCACGCTGATGCCGGGGATGCCGGCCAGGTTCACCGCGATGGTGTAGATATCCTGCAGGTACATGGAGACCGGGTCCTTCTTGGCGCCCAGGTCGAAGGCCGGGGTGGGGGAGGCCGGCCCCATCAGGACGTCGACCTCCTCGAAGGCGTCGAGGAAGTCCTGGCGGATCAGCCGGCGCACCTGCTGGGCCTTCTTGTAGTAGGCGTCGAAGAAGCCCTCGGAGAGGGTGTGGGTGCCGATCAGGATGCGCCGCTTGACCTCCTCCCCGAAGCCTTCGGCCCGGGAGCGCTTGTAGAGGTCGATCAGGTCGCTGGGGGCCTGGCAGCGGTGGCCGAAGCGTACGCCGTCGTAGCGTGACAGGTTCGAGGAGGCCTCCGCCGGGGCGATGACGTAGTAGGCCGGGATGGCGTAGTGGGTGTGGGGCAGGCTCACCTCGCGCACCGTGGCGCCTAGGGACTCGTAGACCCTGACCGCCTCGCGCACCGCGGTCTCCACCTCGGGGTCGAGGCCGTCGCCGAAATACTCGACCGGCAGGCCGATCTTGAGGCCCGTCAGCGGGGCGCCGAGCTCCTCGGTGTAGTCCGGGACGCCCCTGGCCACGCTGGTGGAGTCCTTCGGGTCGTGGCCGGCGATGGCGTTCAGCAGCAGCGCGCAGTCGGAGGCCGAGCGCGCCATGGGGCCGGCCTGGTCGAGGCTCGAAGCGTAGGCGATGATGCCCCAGCGGGAGACGCGGCCGTAGGTGGGCTTCAAGCCGGTGATGCCGCAGAAGGCCGCCGGCTGGCGAATGGAGCCGCCGGTGTCGGTGCCCATGGCGGCGGGCGCCAGGCCCGCGGCCACGGCGGCGGCGCTGCCCCCGGAGGAGCCGCCGGGCACGGCGGTGGCGTCCCAGGGATTCTTCACCGCGCCGAAGGCGCTGTTCTCGTTGGAGGAGCCCATGGCGAACTCGTCCAGGTTGACCTTGCCCAGGCTCACGGTGCCGGCGGCCTTGAGCCGCTCCACCACGGTGGCGTCGTAGGGGGAGACGAAGTTGGCCAGCATCTTCGAGCCGGCGGTGGTCAGCACCCCCTGGGTGCAGAAGAGGTCCTTGATCGCCACGGGCAGGCCGGTGAGCGGGCCCGCCTCGCCCCGGGCGCGGGCGGCGTCGGCGGCATCGGCGGCGGCCAGGGCCGCCTCGGGGGTCACGGTGATAAAGCTGTTGAGCTCGCCATCGAGGCGCTCGATGCGCGCCAGCAGATGCTCGGTCAGCTCGCGGCTGGTGAACTCGCCGGCCGTGAGGGCGGCGGCCAGTTCGGTCAGTGTCTTGTCATGCATGGGCCGGGGGCTCCGTCGGAATGCTTATTCGACCACGCGGGGGACCAGGTAGAGGCCCTGTTCCACTGCCGGTGCGCAGCGCTGGAAGCGGTCGCGCTGGTCGCTCTCGGTCACCTCGTCGGCGCGCAGCCGCTGGGTGGCGTCCAGCGGGTGGGCCAGGGGGGCGACGCCCTGGGTGTCGAGAGCCTGCAGTTGGTCCACCATCTCAAGGATGCGGCCGAGGTCGTCCTGGTAGTGGGCGGCCTCCTCGTCGCTCAGGCCGAGCCGGGCAAGGTGCGCGGCCCTGAGCACGTCAGCGTGTTCAAGCGCCATGATTCGGATGTCCTCGAAGGGAAAACAAGGCGCAAAAGGTACCACATCCGGACGCCTGCGGGCAGCTGCGGAAGAGGCGTCCCCCGCGGGTTCCGCGCTTGCTGCGCGGGGGCCGCGGTGATACCGTTTGCCTCCGCACAGGGTTCCCGGACTGCACTAGGTAACGACTTCCATGTTCAAACGCTTGAGGGGGCTGTTCTCCAGCGATCTGTCGATCGACCTGGGAACCGCCAATACGCTGATATACGTGCGCGGTCGTGGCATCGTGCTCGACGAGCCGTCGGTCGTGGCCATCCGCCAGTCCGGCAACATGCGCAGCGTGGCCGCCGTGGGCTCCGACGCCAAGCGCATGCTGGGCCGCACCCCCGGCAATATCACCGCCATTCGTCCGATGAAGGACGGCGTGATCGCCGACTTCACCGTTACCGAGCAGATGCTGCAGCACTTCATCCGCAAGGTCCATCAGAGTACCTTCCTCACCCCGAGTCCGCGGGTGCTGGTCTGCGTGCCCTGCATGTCGACCCAGGTGGAGCGTCGCGCCATCAAGGAGTCCGCCGAGGGCGCCGGCGCCCGCGAGGTGTTCCTGATCGAGGAGCCCATGGCGGCGGCCATCGGTGCCGGCCTGCCGGTGGAAGAGGCCCAGGGCTCCATGGTGGTGGATATCGGCGGCGGGACCAGCGAGATCGCCATCATCTCCCTCAACGGCATCGTCTACTCCGAGTCGATCCGCGTCGGCGGCGACCGCTTCGACGAGGCGATCATCGGCTATGTGCGCCGCCACTACGGCAGCCTGATCGGCGAGGCCACCGCCGAGCGCATCAAGGAGGAGATCGGCTGCGCCTATCCCGGCGGCGAGCTGCGCGAGATCGACGTGCGCGGGCGCAACCTGGCCGAGGGCATCCCGCGCAGTTTCACGCTCAACTCCCACGAGATCCTCGACGCCCTGCAGGAGACCCTGGCCTCCATCGTGGCCGCGGTGAAGAACGCCCTGGAGCAGTCGCCCCCGGAGCTCGCCTCGGATATCGCCGAACGCGGCCTGGTGCTGACCGGCGGCGGGGCGCTGCTGCGCGACCTGGACAAGCTGATCGCCGAGGAGACCGGCCTGCCGGTGATCGTCGCCGAGGATCCGCTGACCTGTGTGGCTCGCGGTGGCGGCAAGGCTTTGGAGATGATCGACCAGCACACCTTCGAGCTGCTCTCCAGCGACTGACTCGGGGGGCCGCCCTATCAAGCCGCTGTTCTCCCACGGCCCGCTGCCCGGCTATCGTCTCTTCCTGTGCGTGCTGACCGCCTCGGCGCTGATGTTCGCCGATACGCGGTTCACGCGCATGGAGGAGGTGCGCGCCCAGCTCTCCACCCTGGTGGCGCCCATCCAGTGGGCGGTGAGCCTGCCCAGCGATATTCTCACCTGGGGGTCGCTGGCGCTCTCCGATCAGCGCGCCCTGCTGGAGGAGAACCGTCGGCTTCGCGAGCAGATCCTGACCCTTTCGCACCGGGTGCAGCACATGGCGAGCCTCACCGCCGAGAACGTGCGCCTGCGCGAGCTGCTCTCCGCCTCCCGCCAGGACGATATGCCCTTTATCACCGCCGAGCTGCTCTCCCTGGACCCGGACCCCTTCACCCACCAGATGGTGGTGGATCGCGGTCGGCGTCACGGCGTCTACGTGGGACAGCCGGTGATGGACGCCTCGGGCCTGGTGGGCCAGGTGACCGCGGTCTCCGGCTACTCCAGCCGGGTGCTCACCGTGGCCGATGCCAGCCATGCGCTGCCGGTGCAGGTCAATCGCAACGGCCTGCGCTTCATCGTTCGGGGCAGCGGCCGCTACGACGCTCTCAAGGTGCTGCACGTGCCGGACACCGCCGACATTCGCGAGGGCGACCTGCTGATCACCTCGGGGCTGGCCGGGCGCTTTCCGGCAGGCTACCCGGTGGCCCGGGTCGCCGAGGTGGTTCATGACCCGGGGCAGCCCTTTGCGCGGGTCACCGCCACCCCGGTGGCCCAGCTGCAGCGCTCGCGCCACTTCCTGCTGCTCTTCCCGACGCCGCCTCCCGGCGCCGACGACGAGGCCTGGGAGCTGGAGCTCTCCGCCGACGCCATGGAGGCTGCGCGTGCCGTGATTGGTCTCGATGCCGACCAGGAGGCTCCCTGATGGGTGCGCCGTCCCCCGCCAATCTCGCCCTGCCCTGGATCTGGCTGACCCTGCTGCTGGCGCTCTGCCTGCAGGTGATGCCCCTGGCCGACGGCTGGCAGATCTGGCGCCCCGACTGGCTGGGGCTGCTGCTGATCTACTGGTGCATGAAGGCGCCCCACAAGGTGGGAGTCTTCCACGGCTTTGCACTGGGGCTGCTGGTCGACCTGATCGAGGGGGCCACCCTGGGTCAGAACGCCCTGATCCTGTCGTTGCTGGCCTTCCTCTGCGCTCTGGTCTATCCCCGTTTCCGGGCCTACTCCCTGGTCCAGCAGGCGCTGCTGATCCTGGTCCTGCTGGGCACCGTCCAGCTGGCCGAGCAGTGGCTGCGCACCCTGGTAGGGCCCTTCTCGATCCACCTCTCCTTTCTCTTGCCGTCGCTGATCGGCGCCGTGCTCTGGCCCTGGCTTGCCACCCTCTTCGAGGCTCTGGGGCGGCGCCTGGCCCGCGACTGACCCGGAGCCGCCATGACCACTGTTCCCCCTTCGCCCGTGCTCTGCCTGGCCAGCGCCTCCCCTCGTCGCCGCGACCTGCTCGCCGATATCGGCGTGGCGGTATCGGTGTGCCCGGTGGATATCGACGAGACGCCGCGCCCCGGGGAGGGAGCGGTGGCCTATGTGACCCGCCTGGCACGGGAGAAGGCGCTGGCCGGCGCCCGGCTCACGCCGCTGCCGACCCTGGGCTCCGATACCGCCGTGGTCTGCGACGGCGAGATCCTCGGCAAGCCGGCGGGGCCCGAGCACGCCGCCGCCATGCTGCGCCGCCTCGCCGGTCGCTCCCACGAAGTGCTCACCGCGGTGGCGGTGAGCGGCCCGGCCGGGGTGCTCGACGCCTGTGTCGCCACCCGCGTGACCATGCGCGAGATCGCCGACGACGAGATCGTCGCCTACTGGGCCAGCGGCGAGCCCGCCGACAAGGCGGGCGGCTACGCCATCCAGGGGCTGGCGGCGGTGTTCGTCGAGCGCATCGAGGGCAGCCACTCGGCGGTGGTGGGGCTGCCGCTTTACGAGACCGCCGAGCTGCTGCGCCGCCAGGGTGTAGCGCTGTGGAGCGGTGCCCTGGGTCCAGCGGCGAGCGCTTAAACGCCTTGGGCCTATGCCACTATGTCATAATGACCGCAAAGCATTCTGGACAAGGATTTCCGCATGAGCGGTGAAGTACTCATCAACCTGACCCCGATGGAGACCCGCGTCGCCGTGGTGGAGAACGGCGTGCTGCAGGAGGCCTTCGTCGAGCGCAGCCGCCGGCGCGGTATCGTCGGCAATATCTACAAGGGCAAGGTGGTGCGGGTGCTGCCCGGCATGCAGGCGGCCTTCGTCGATATCGGCCTGGACCGCGCCGCCTTCATCCACGCCCACGAGGTGATGCCCCCCGGCACCCCTGCCGACGAGCAGCTCTCCATCGGCCACCTGCTCCACGAGGGGCAGGCGCTGGTGGTGCAGGTCACCAAGGACCCCATCGGCTCCAAGGGGGCAAGGCTCACCACCCACCTCTCCGTGCCGTCGCGCTACCTGGTCTACATGCCGGACGCTCCCCATCATGGGGTCTCCCAGCGCATCGAGGACGAGCGCGAGCGAGAGCGCCTGCGCGGGCTGATCGAGGAGGCCCAGGGCCAGCAGAGCCTGGAGGTGGTGGGGGGCTTCATCGTGCGCACCGCCGCCGAGGGGGTGGGGCTCGAGGAGCTCGCCGCCGACATGCACTTCCTGCTGCGGCTGTGGCGCAAGGTGAGCGAGCGCAAGGTGACCGCCGGGGCCCCCAGCGTCATCTACGACGACCTGCCGCTCTTCATGCGCATCCTGCGCGATGTCATGCGCGACGATATCGAGAAGGTGCGCATCGACTCCCGGGAGAACCACGTCAAGCTGATCGAGTTTGCCGAGGAGTTCATGCCCACGGCGGTGGAGCGTATCGAGCACTACGCCGGCGAGCGGCCGATCTTCGATCTGTTCAGCGTCGAGGACGAGATCCAGAAGGCCCTGGGGCGTAAGGTGCAGCTCAAGTCCGGGGGGTATCTGGTCATCGACCCCACCGAGGCGATGACCACCATCGACGTCAACACCGGCGGCTATGTGGGGCACCGCAACCTCGAGGAGACCATCTTCAAGACCAACCTCGAGGCGGCTACCGCCATCGCCCGGCAGCTCCGGCTGCGCAACTTGGGTGGCATCATCATCATCGACTTCATCGACATGGAGGACACCGAGCATCAGCGCCAGGTGCTGCGCATGCTCGAGAAGTCCCTGGAGCGGGACCACGCCAAGACCAAATGCACCGGCGTCACCGAGCTGGGCCTCGTCCAGCTGACCCGCAAGCGCACTCGCGAAAGTCTGGAACAGACCCTCTGCGAGGCCTGTCCCACCTGTGGAGGGCGCGGCACCCTCAAGACCCCGGAGACGGTCTGCTACGAGATCTTCCGCGAGATCCTCCGCGAGGAGCGCGCCTACAGCGCCGAGACCTATATGGTGCTGGCGGCCCAGGCGGTGGTGGACCGCCTGCTCGACGAAGAGTCGGCGGCGGTGGCCGACCTCGAGGAGTTCATCGGCAAGCCGATCCGCTTCCAGGTCGAGGCCCACTACTCCCAGGAGCAGTACGACATCGTACTGATGTAAGCCCATGTCCCCGACCCGCCTGGTGGTGCGCTGGAGCCTGACCCTGGTCGCGCTGGTGCTGGCGTCGCTGGCGCTGCTGCTGCTCGCCCTGCGCCTCGCCCTGGGGCTCGCGGATGGCCTCACCCCGCGCCTGGAGGCGCTGCTCTCGGCACGCTTCGGCGCCGAGGTGAGCATCGCCGAGCTGGATACCCGCCTGGCGGGCTTCGACCCGGCGCTCTCCCTGGACACCCTGACCATAGCGTCTCGGGACCGGCGCCTGACGCTGCTGGAGGTGGAAAGCGGCCGGCTGCGTCTCGACACCCTGGCCACCCTGCGTGCCGGGGTGCCGGTGGTGGAGGACGCCAGGCTCTCCGGGGTCACCCTGCACCTCTACCAGACTCCGGAGGGGGGCTGGCACTGGCCCGATCCCGCCGAGCTGCCTCCCGAGCTGCAGCCCAGCGGCGAGTTCGACCTGGAGCGTCTCGATTTCTGGGTCGGGGTGCTGCTGCGCCAGCGCGCCTGGGCCGACGAGGTGCGGGTGGTGCTGCACGGCCGCGAGCGCCGCGTGACCCTGGAATCACCGCGGCTGCTGATGACCGGTGATGAGCGCCATGCCCACCTGGAGGGGGAGATTCGCCTGGAGGGGGACCCGGAGGCCGCCATGCAGGCCGCCCTGGAGGTGCTGCCCGGCCCCGGGGGCTTTCGCGACTTCAGTGCCGCCCTGCAGGCGGAGATGCGCCTCGACAGCCTGATCAGCCTGATGGAGGTGCTGGGCCGCAACGAGCCCCTGCGCCTCGATGAATCCAGCGGCCGGGCACGGCTCTGGGGGCGCTGGCACCGCGGCTCGCTGGCCGATGCGCGGCTGGAGCTGGGCATCGCCCGGCTGGCGGTGAGCCACGCCGATGAGAACGGCGAACGCCACGCCATCGAGCTCTCCGAGGTGATGGGGCGCGGCCAGTGGCTGCGCCGGGACGAGGGCTGGGAGGCGTGGTTCGAGGGGGATGCGGAGAGCCCCGAGGCCACCGAGCCCGATGCTCTGGAGACGCCCTGGGGCCCGGCGCTGCCTCATCGCTGGCAGCTGGCCGGCGACGCCGATGGCTGGTGGCTGAACACCAGCGGTTTTGACGTCGGCTCCCTGGCCGCCTGGCGCCATCGGGTGCCGCTGCCGGAGGCCCTGGGGCGGGTGGTGGACACCCTGGATCCCCGGGGCCAGGTGACCGGCTTTCGCCTCGGCCATCGCCACGGCGAGTGGCTGGCCCGGGCGGCGCTCAGCGGGGTGGAGGTTTCGCCCTGGGAGCAGGCCCCCGGCGGTGGCCCCCTGGACATCTGGGTGGAGGCCCGGGACCTCACCGGGCGGGTCCATTTCGTGGGGGGAGGGGGCGCCAGCCTCCACTTTCCCGAACTCTTCGAGGCCCCCATGACCCTGGAGCACGCCGCCGGCGAGGTGGTGTGGGCCTACGATGGCCCCCGGACCCTGGTTACGGGACGCGACCTGCGGGTTGGCTGGAACGGCGCCGAGGTGGAGGGCGGCTTCGGCCTTGCCGTGGGCGGCGGGCAGCGCGGCGGCTTCGGCCTCTCCCTGGATTTTCGTGAGGTGGATGCCCTCGACGCCCCGCTGAGCGGCTGGCTGCCGGTGGGGATCCTCGGCGACGAGCTGCGCGACTGGCTCGGCGGCGTGGCCGGCCGGGTGAGCGAGGGCGCGCTGCGCCTGCACGCTCCCCTGGGCGGCGCCGAGGCGATGCTCCCGAGCTTCGGCCTGGAACTCGCCATCGAGCAGGGGCGACTGGCCTTCGACCCCGCCTGGCCGGCGCTGAGCGAGGTGAGAGGGCAGCTGTCGCTTCAGGACACCCACCTGCAGGCCAGGGTGGAGCACGCCGAGAGCCTGGGGGTGACGGCCCGTCGGGGCGAGGTGCGCCTCGTCGATGAGCGCCTCGAGGTGGAGGGGGAGCTCGAGGCCTCCGCCGAGGCGCTGCGTCGCTATCTGCTCGCCATGCCGGTGGAGGGGATCGAGGCGGTGGAGGCGTGGCAGGGAGAGGGGCGCGCCGAGGGGCAGCTCAGGCTGGCGCTGCCCCTGGGCGAGCCCGGCGGACTCGAGCTCGATATCGAGACCCAGGCGCGCCTGTCGCGGCTGGTGTATCGCCCCCTCGAGCTTGCGTTCAGCGACCTCGCAGGTCCCCTGGCCTGGCGCCAGCGGGGCGAGGAGGGGGGGCTCGAGGGGCGCATCGAGGGCCGGCTGCTGGGTGGCCCGGTACGCGCCGAGATCGACACCCTGGCCGGCGGCCTGGACCTGGCCGGCTCGGCAGAGGCCGGGTCGCTGCTCGACTGGGGCGGGGTGGCCGGGCTGCGCGAGTCGGCAAGCGGTCGCTTCCCCTGGCAGGGCCGGCTGGCGGTCGGTGAGGAGGGCGTGGACCTCGGGCTCGATAGCAATCTGGAGGGCCTCGTCATCGACCTGCCGTCGCCGCTGGGCAAGGCTGCCGCCGAGCGGCGCCCGCTGCGGCTCGATATGGATCTGACCGAGGGGCGCCTCGACGGGCGCCTGGGCGATGACCTGAGGCTGCGCTGGCGGGACCTGCCGGGCGAGGGGCCCGGCCAGGGACAGGTGTGGCTGGGGCGAGCTCCCGCCGCCGGCTGGCCCGCCGGGGAGGGGTGGTGGGTCGACGCCTACCAGCCGCGCCTGGACCCGGCGGCCTGGGCCGAGGCGCTGGGCGGGCTTGGCGGTCAGGCCTCGGGCGGGGGCGGCGCCGCCGGGCTTCGCGAGGTCCGCCTGGCCACCGACTGCCTGGAGAGCGACGGCCACTGCATCGGCTCCTTTGCTGCCGAGGCGAGGCCCCAGGCGGGGGGTGGCTGGCGCGCGGCACTGGACGGCAGCCTGCTTGCCGGGCAGCTCGACTACCGCCCGGCCCTGGCCGATGCCCTGGACATTGGCCTGACCCGGCTCTCCCTGGATAGCTTGACCCCCGAGCCGGCGGGGGTGGGCTCGCTCTTCGACGAGATCGCCACGCCCCCAGAGCCTACGCCGCTGCCCGGCTGGGTGGCCGAGCTCCCCGATGGCCGTCTGCGCATCGCCGAGATCGAGCGCGGCGGTCAGCGCCTGGGGCCCCTGACCGCGCGCTGGCGCGCCACCCCGGAGCGCCTCACCGTCGCGCCTCTGGGGCTGACCCTGGGGCAGATCACTGCCCGGGGCGAGCTGGTCTGGGAGGCCGCCGGCGACGCCGACAGCCTGACCCGGGCGCGCCTTGACCTGGACGGCCGCGACCTGGGCACCGCCCTGGAAGCACTGGGGCAGGCCGCCGCCATTCGCAGCGCCGAGACTCGGGTGAAGAGCCAGCTCGCCTGGCCGGGGGCCCCCTGGCAGTTCGCCCTGGAGCGCTCCCGGGGCAGCGTCGAGGCGGAGCTGCGCGACGGGCGTTTCGTCAACCTGGCCTCGACGCCGGCGCGGCTGGTGGGGCTGCTCAACCTGGACAACCTGGTGCGCCGCCTGCGCCTGGACTTCTCCGACGTGACCGGCCAGGGCACCGCCTTCGACCGTGTCAGCGGCGCGGCGACCCTGTATGGTGGCATACTGGAAACCCGAGGGCCGGTAACGGTCGATGGCCCGGCCACCCGCTTTACCCTGGAGGGGCGCGTGGACCTCGCCCGCCGGGAACTCGACCAGCGGCTGGGGGTCACGGTACCCATCAGCCGCAACCTGCCGCTGGCGGCGGTGCTCGCCGGGGCGCCGGTGGTGGGGGGAGCCCTCTTTATCGCCGACCGCCTCTTCGGTGACGCTCTCGACCGCGTGACCCGAATTCACTATCGCGTGCGGGGTCCCTGGACCGCGCCGCAGATTTCCGTGGAAAGTGCCGAATGACTGCATCCCGACGTTCCCTGATCGACGAAGCCGCCGACTGCCTGCTGACCCCCGGGGGACTGACCCTCGACGACCTGGACCTCGGCCTGGGCCACGCCCTGGGGCCGGGCATCGACTATGCCGATCTCTACTTCCAGCGCAGCTGGCACGAGGGCTGGGTGCTGGAGGATGGCGAGGTCAAGGAGGCGAGCTACAACATCGACGGCGGCGTCGGCGTGCGCTCGCTCGCCGGCGAGAAGACCGGCTTCGCCTACTCCAACCAGATCACCGCCGACGCCCTGGCCGAGACCGGTCGCACGGCCTCCGGCATTGTGCGCAGCGGCAGCCGGCTAGCGGTCGCCCCCAGGGTGGTGGTGCAGGGGGACGCTCGCTATGGCGGCGTGGATCCGCTCACCGGCCTTTCCGCCGAGGAGAAGATCGCCCTGCTCAAGGAGGCGGACCGGGTGGCGCGCGCCGCCGACCCCTCGGTGAGCCAGGTCAGCGCCTCGCTCACCGGCGTGCACGAGGTGGTGCTGGTACGCGCCAGCGACGGCACCCTGGCGGCGGATATCCGCCCCCTGGTGCGCTTCAACGTCAGCGTCATCGCCGTGAGGAACGGCCGCCGGGAGCGCGGCAGCGCCGGCGGCGGCGGCCGCTACCCCATGTCGCGGCTGCGTGACGAGGGCGTGGCCGAACGCTTCGCCAAGGAGGCGGTGCGCCAGGCGCTGGTCAATTTGGAGGCCATCGATGCCCCGGCTGGCCAGCTGCCGGTGGTGCTGGCGCCGGGCTGGCCCGGCATCCTGCTCCACGAGGCGGTGGGGCACGGCCTGGAGGGGGACTTCAACCGCAAGGGCAGCTCCGCCTTCGCCGGCCGCATGGGCCAGCGGGTGGCGGCAAAGGGCGTCACCGTGGTGGACGACGCCACCCTGGCCGATCGTCGCGGCTCCATGAGCGTCGACGATGAGGGCACCCCGGGGCAGTGCACCACGCTGATCGAGGACGGCATCCTCACCGGCTATATGCAGGACAAGCTCAATGCCCGGCTGATGGGCATGGCGCCCACCGGCAACGCCCGGCGCGAGTCCTTCGCCCACCTGCCGATGCCGCGCATGACCAACACCATCATGCTGGCCGGCCAGGACGACCCCGCGGATATCCTGAAGAGCGTCAAGCGCGGTCTCTATGCGGTGAGCTTCGGCGGCGGTCAGGTGGATATCACCTCGGGCAAGTTCGTCTTCTCGGCCAGCGAAGCCTATCTGGTGGAGGATGGCAGGATCACCGCGCCGGTGAAGGGCGCGACCCTGATCGGCAACGGCCCCGAGGCCATGGGGCGGGTGTCGATGATCGGCCACGACCTGGAGCTGGACGCCGGCATCGGCGTCTGTGGCAAGGAGGGACAGGGCGTGCCGGTGGGGGTGGGCCAGCCCACCCTGAAGCTGGATGAGCTGACGGTGGGTGGCACCCAGTCGTAGGCGACTGGCCTGTAGGAGCCCAGCTCTGCTGGGCGATGGCGGTCATCGGCCCGGCTGGCGGCTGCCGCAGGGGCACCTGACGGTGCCAATCGCCCGACAAGTCGGGCTCCTACATGCCGGCAGTATCGCGGATCAGCTTGAAGAGCTTGCGGGCGCTGGCCGGGGGCTTGCCCTTGTCGCGCTCGCGCTGGGCGTTGCGGATCAGCTGGCGCAGCGCCTGGCGGTCGACGTCGGGGTAGTCGGCGATAAAGGCCTCCACGGCGCTGTCGCCCTCGTCGAGCAGGCGGTCGCGCCAGGCCTCCAGGCGATGAAAGGCGTGGTCGCGGCGCAGCTTCTCCTGCTCGATCTCGTCGTAGACGGCCTTGATCGCCTCCAGGTTCTCTCGGCGCATCACCTTGCCCACGTACTGCATATGGCGCCGGCGCCCCTCGTGGGAGCGGACCCGGGCGGTCTCCTCCACGGCGGCCAGCATGTCGTCGGAGAGGGGGAAGCGGGCGCGTTCGGCCGGGGTCATGGCGATGATCGCCTCGCCGAGGGTCTGGAGGGCGTGCATCTCGCGCTTGAGCTGCGACTTGCTGGGCCGTTCGTCGTCGTCGCCGGTCTGGGCAATGAGCTGGTCGAGCAGCTCGCGGGGGGAGTCCTGGGACATGCTGCATCCATGATTGAAGGCGAATAATTCGAACAGTATACCAGCCCGCCGCGGCGGGCTTGAGTGCGATATCACGAACGGCCGGCCGCGCGCCGGATGACGAGGAGAGACCCATGACACAGGCATTCGATGCCGCCGCCCAGCAGGCCCTGCTGGAGACCCGTGCCCAGATGGCCCTGGAGCTGGCTCGCCGGCTCGGCGCCGACGCCTGCGAGGTGGGCGCCAGCGTCGACCAGGGCGTCGGCGTCAGCGTCCGCGAGGGGGAGGTGGAGACGGTGGAGCTATCCCGGGATCAGGGCATCGCCGTGACCGTCTACCTGGGCAGCCGCAAGGGCAGCGCCTCCTCCACCGACGCCGGCGAGGCGTCGATCCGCGCCGTGGTGGAGAAGGCCATCGCCATCGCCCGCCACACCGGTGAGGATCCGGCCGCGGGGCTCGCCGATGCCGAGCTGATGGCCACCGAGCTGCCCGACCTCGATGTTCACCACCCCTGGCCGCTCTCCACCGAGGAGGCCATCGAGCTGGCGCTGGCCTGCGAGTCCGCCGGCCGCCAGCGCCCCGGCATCCGTAGCTCCGACGGCGCCTCTCTCTCCAGCGGCGAGGGGGTGCGGGTCTACGCCAACAGCCACGGCTTCCTGGGCAGCCAGCGCGGCAGCCGTCATTCGCTCTCCTGCATGCTGATCGCCGGCGACGAGGGCGGCATGCAGCGGGATTACGACTACACCTCCGCGCGCAACCCGCGGGACCTGCTGGCCCCCGAGAAGGTCGGCGAGAGCGCCGCCGAGCGCACCCTGCGCCGTCTGGGCGCCCGCCGTCCGGCCACGGGGCGGATGCCGGTGCTCTTCGACCCAACCCTGGCGTCGGGGCTGGTCGGCTCGCTGATGGGGGCCATCGCCGGGGGGGCCCTCTATCGCCAGGCCTCCTTTCTCTGCGACCGCCTGGGCGAGCCGCTCTTCCCCGAGTGGTTCAGCCTCCAGGAGCGACCCATGGAGGTGGGTGCCATGGCGAGCTCTCCCTTCGACGGCGACGGCGTCCAGACCCGGGACAACGTCTTCATCGAGAATGGCCGCCTGGCCAGCTATATGCTCTCCGCCTACAGCGCGCGGCGCCTGGGGATGCAGACCACCGGCAACGCCGGCGGTGCCCGCAACCTGCGCATCGAGGCGCCGCTGGCCAGCCGGGAGGAGCTGCTCGCTCGTATGGGGCGCGGGGTGCTGGTTACCGAGCTGATGGGCCAGGGGGTCAACGCCGTGACCGGGGACTACTCCCGGGGGGCGGCGGGCTTCTGGGTGGAGAACGGCGAGATCCGGCACCCGGTGGAGGAGTTCACCATTGCTGGCAACCTGGAGGCGATGTTCAAGGGGCTTTCCGGCATCGGCAGCGATACCGACACCCGGGGCAGCATCCACACCGGCAGCTGGCTGATCGGCGAGATGACCGTGGCCGGCGGCTAGGCCGGGCTGCGCCCGGAGCTGTAAGCCATCAGCGTTAAGCTGTAAGAAAAACCGCGTGCCGTGAGCCGGCGGGGAAGATCCTGGCTTACGGCTTACGGCTTACGGCTTACGGCTTACGGCTTACGGCTTACGGCTTACGGCTTACGGCTTACGGCTTACGGCTTACGGCTTACGGCTTTCATTCATCCTCGTCGAAGCGGGCCTCGAACAGCGCCTCTATGGCAGCGAGGGCCGCTTCGGCGTCCTCGCCCTCGGCGCTCACCGTCAGCTCGGTGCCGCAGGGGGCGGCGAGCATCAGCAGCGACATGATGTTGGCGGCGTCCCCCTGGAGGGCGCCGTTGGCCACGCTGACGCGGGCCTGGAAGGGTTGGCAGCACTGGACTAGCTTGGTGGCGGCGCGGGCGTGCAGGCCGCGCTTGTTGGTGAGGGTCAGCTTGCGTTGCGGCACGCTCAACTTCCTTGATGAGAGGTGTCGTCGGGAGGGGGCAGGGCGTCATGGATGCCCAGCTCGCGGTGGCGCAGGCGCACCAGGGGGTGGGTGGCGGCCAGGCCGGCGGCGAGCCGCTCGGCCAGGTAGACCGAGCGGTGCTGGCCCCCCGTGCAGCCGACGGCCACCGTCAGGTAGCTGCGGTGGCTGGCCTTGTAGGCGGGCAGCCAGCGCTCCACCCAGGCCTGGATATCGGCATGCATCGCCTCCACCAAGGGGTAGGCCTCGAGGAACTCGACCACCTCGGCGTCGCGGCCGGTGGCGGCACGCAGCTGCGGGTCCCAGTAGGGGTTGGGCAGGCAGCGGGCGTCGAACACCAGGTCGGCATCCAGGGGCACGCCGCGCTTGAAGCCGAAGGACTCGATGGTGAGGGTGAGCTGGTCGGGCTGGTGGCGCGCTACCTGATCGCCGATGCGCCGACGCAGCTCGTGCACCGAGAGGCGCGAGGTGTCGATCACCAGGTCGGCCAGGTCGCGGATCTCCGCGAGCGCCAGCTCCTCGCTGTCGATGGCCTCGGCCAGGGTCATGTCGCTCTCCCGGGTCAGCGGGTGGCGGCGTCGGGTGGCGGAGTAGCGTTCGATCAGGATGCGGGCATCGGCGGTGAGGTAGATCACCTGGCAGGCGATGCCGCGGGCCAGCAGCGCCTGCAGCTGGGCCGGGAAGCTCTCCAGGGCCTGGGGCAGGTTGCGGGCATCGATGCTGACGGCGATGGAGGAGCGCGGGGATTCCGAGCTGCCCAGCTCATCGACCAGGGAGCCGAGCAGCATGGCCGGAAGGTTGTCGATGGCGTAGTAGCCCAGGTCCTCCAGGGCCTGCAGCGCGATCGACTTGCCTGAACCGGAGCGGCCGCTGATGATCACGAGCTGCATGGGGGTCTCCTGGTCGTCAAACTGGCCGGGTGGCCCGGAATGTGGTCACGCCTGTCGTCGGATCGCTTCGAGCAGCCGTTCGTGCAGTTCACGCTGGCTTTCACTGCGGCGCAGGGCGGTGCGTGTCTCGGCGTCGTTCATCACGCCGGCCACCTGGGCCAGCAGCGCCAGGTGGGCGTCATCGGCCTCTTCGGGCACCAGCAGCACGAACACCAGGTCCACCGGTTCGCCGTCGATGGCGTCGAAGTCCACGGGCTCGGCCAGCTTCAGGAAACCGGCGATGGGGCCCTTGCAGTGGGGGCTTCTGGCGTGGGGGATGGCTACCCCGTTGCCGATGCCGGTACTGCCCAGACGCTCGCGCCCGATCAGCCGGCTGAAGACCTCCTGGCTGTCGAGGCTCGGGGTGTTCTGGGCGATGAAGGTGCTGAAGAACTCCAGCACCCTTTTCTTGCTGCCCCCGGGCACGCCGAACAGGGTGCGCTCCGGGGGCAGGATGGCTTCCAGTGACATGGTCGGATCAGCGAGCGCCGGCGCCCTGGGCGCGGGCCTGTGCCTTCTCCTTGTGCTTGACCAGCTGACGGTCCAGCTTGTCGGCCAGGGCGTCGATGGCGGCGTACATGTCGCCGTCCTGGGCCTCGGCGTGCAGGTCGGCACCGGCGGCGTGCAGGGTGCAGGCGGCGAGCTGGCGCTCCTTCTCCACGGACAGGGTCACCTGCACGTTGGTGATGTTGTCGTAGTGGCGCTCCACGCGTGCCAGTTTCTCGTTCACATAGCCACGCAGGGCGTCGGTCAGTTCCACATGATGGCCGGTGATATTGACTTGCATGACACGCTCCTTGCTCGTTGGTTGTGGTTCGATTGTAACCCTTTTTCCTGCCTTGCATACCCCCTGTGGCGGAGACGCCGCGCGCTGGCGTGATGCAGGTCATCGCGACCTTCGCTCGTGCCCGGGAGACGATGCCCGGATCGTGCGGATGGGGCATGCTGGGAAATGGGGCTCAGAGCAGTCGCTTGCGCTCGCTGGAGGCCGGAATGCCCATGGCGTCGCGGCCGACCCTTGAGAGCGCCACGGTCCTGCATTACCTGAGCCGCTTGCGCTCGCTGGAGGCCGGAATGCCCATGGCGTCGCGGCTGACCCTTGAGAGCGCCACGGTCCTGCATTACCTGAGCCGCTTGCGCTCGCTGGAGGCCGGAATGCCCATGGCTTCGCGGTACTTGGCCACCGTCCTTCTGGCCACCTGGATGCCGGCCTCGTCGAGCAGGGCCACCAGCTTGCTGTCGGAGAGCGGCTTGCGCGGCGTCTCTTCCTGGATCAGCTTGCGGATGCGGGCGCGGATGGCGGTGCTGGAGTGGGCGTCTCCCTCGCCGCCGCCCACCTGGCTGGAGAAGAAGTACTTGAGCTCGAAGACGCCCCTGGGGGTATGGATGTACTTCTGGGTGGTGACCCGGGAGATGGTGGACTCGTGCATCTCCACGGCCTGGGCGATATCGGCCAGGATCAGCGGCTTCATCGCCTCCTCGCCCTGCTCGAGAAAGTCCAGCTGGCGGGCCATGATCTCGCGCCCCACCCTGAGCAGAGTGTCGTTGCGGCTTGAGAGGCTCTTCATCAGCCAGCGCGCCTCCTGGAGATGGTCCTTGAGGAACTGGTTGTCCTGGCTCTTGTCCGCGCGGCGGACCAGGGCGGCGTAGTCGGGCTGAATGCGCAGTCGGGGCAGTGCCTCGGGGTTGAGCTCCACGTGCCAGCCGTGGCTGTCGTGGCGCGCCACCAGGTCGGGAGTGACGTAGTCGCTGGTGGTGCCGGCGAAGGCGCTGCCGGGGCGGGGGTCCAGGGAGCGGACCAGGGCGATGGCCGCGTCCAGGGTGTCGTCGTCGAGGCCGAGGCGTCGCTTGAGCAGGCGGCGGTCGCCGCCGGCCAGCGCCTCGAGGAACTGGCGCACCAGCCGGCGTGCCTGGGGTAGCAGGGGGGTGTCGTCGGGCAGCGCGGCCAGCTGCAGCAGCAGGCACTCGCGCAGCTCCCGGGCAAAGACCCCGGTAGGCTCGAACTGCTGCAGGCGCAGCAGTACCTGCTCCACCTCGGCGCTGCGCAGTCCCTCGAGACCCTGGTCCCGCAGGCCGTCGCGGATCTCCTCCAGGGACTGGGCCAGGTAGCCGGCGTCATCCACCGCGTCGATCAGGCTCTCGGCGATCTGCTGCTCCCGAGGCGTGAGGTCGGTCATGGCCAGCTGCCAGCTGAGGTGGCCCTGCAGGCTCTGGCCGGCGGCCTCGCGTTCGAAATCTGGCCCTTCGCCGCCGGAGGCGGGGGCGCTGAAGTCCTGGTAGGTGTCCGACCAGTCGCTGTCGGTGGCCAGCTGGTCGGGGATCTCGCTGGCCCACTCCGCTTCGGGGGCCTCGCTGACCGCCTGTTCGCCGAAGCCCTCGTCGAGCTCCAGCATGGGGTTGGCTTCCAGCGCCTGCTGGATCTCCTGGCGCAGGTCCAGGGTGGAGAGCTGCAGCAGGGCGATGGCCTGCTGCAGCTGAGGCGTCATGGTCAGCTGGGTGCCGACGCGCAGCTGGAGGGAGGCTTTCATGGCCATGGTCTAACGAGTCCCTCGGGTGTGGAAAGCCTTCACCCTAGCCGGCGGCGATGGGTGATGCAAGCGCCTTTCCTTGTCGGCGTCTGCAACTTTCGTGCCAGGCGCAATTGTCATGCCGCCAGGCAAGAACGTCTGGTATATCAGCAGGCTGTGTAGGTAAGCGGCGAGTGGCTAGAGCCGGAAGTCCTGGCCCAGGTAGACATCGCGTACCCGCTGGTTGGCCAGGATCGCCTCGGCGTTGCCCTCGGCGATGATCTGGCCGTCGCCGACGATATAGGCGGTGTCGCAGATGTCGAGGGTCTCGCGGACGTTGTGGTCGGTGATCAGCACGCCGATGTCGCGGGCCTTGAGCTGGCGGATGACGCTCTTGATCTCCCCCACCGAGATCGGGTCGACCCCGGCGAAGGGCTCATCGAGCAGGATGAAGGCGGGCTCCGTGGCCAGGGCGCGGGCGATCTCCACCCGGCGGCGCTCGCCGCCGGAGAGGCTCATGCCGAGGTTGTCGCGGATATGGGTCACGTGGAACTCCTCGAGGAGCTCCTCAAGGCGGGCGCGGCGCCCCTCGCGGTCGAGATCCTTGCGGGTCTCGAGGATCGCCATGATGTTGTCGGCCACGGAAAGCTTGCGAAAGATCGACGCCTCCTGGGGCAGATAGCCGATCCCGGCTCGGGCGCGCTCGTGCATGGCGGCACGGGACAGGTCCAGCTCGCCGATGGCCACCTCGCCGGCGTCGGCGCGCACCAGCCCCACGATCATGTAGAAGGAGGTGGTCTTGCCGGCGCCGTTGGGGCCGAGCAGCCCGACGATGCTGCCCTGCCTGATCGACAGGCTGATGTCCTGCACGACTCGGCGCCGCTTGTAGCTCTTGGCCAGGTGACGGGCGTGAAGCGTCTTCATGGGCGGGCCTTACTGCTCGGGCTGGAGGGTCATGCGGATGCGCTGGCGCCCTTCGACGCCCTCGCCTTCGCTGCGGGCCTGGACCACGCGGCGGTCGAGGAAGTACTCCAGGTAGCCGCCGTCGAAGGTGTCGCCGCCCTGGTGCAGCTCGGCGCGGTCGATCAGCTCCATGCGCCGCTCGGCCACGTGGTAGATGATGGTGCGGCCCCAGCCTCGCACCACGGGCTCTGCGGGATCGGGCTGCTGCTCGAGGTAGGCGCGCTCGCCGGTAGCGATGGCGCGGGAGAGCTGGCCCTGGGCGTTGCGCTGGATCTCCACCCGGTCGCCGGTCAGGCGCATGCTGCCCTGGCGGATGTCCACGTCGCCGGTATAGACGGCGGTGCCGGCGCGGTCGTCCAGGTCGAGCTGGTCGGCCTCCACCTCGATGGGGGCCTCGGCGTCGCGGCCCTGGGCCAGGGTCGGGGCGCTGACCAGGGGCAGCAGCAGGCAGAGCAGCAGGGCGGAGGTTCGCTTCATGGCGGGGAGTCCTCTCGGGTCTCGGGCGGATGGTGGCCGCGCACATTGTCGGTCAGGCGGGCCTGATTGTCATGGAGCCAGGCGTCGAAGCGCTCCCCGCTCATGCGCTGGGGCGGCTGCCGGAGCAGGGCCGCGGTGTCGCTCCAGGCGTGGCCGCGCTCGGCATCGTAGTGAAGCACCTCGGTGTCGAGCTGCCAGCGCTCCTCGGGGGCGTAAAGACGAGCGCTGCCGCTGAGGGTCAGGAGGTTGCCGCCAGGGCCGAGTACGCCGCTCTCAGCCTCGGCGAGCCAGACCCGCCCGGCACGGTCGTAGAGGCGGGCATCCGGCGTCTCGAGACGGGTGACGTCGTCGTGGGGCGTATGCACCAGGCGCGGGGTGTCGAGGCGCTGGTGGGCGCGCCCCTCGCCGTCGAAGCGGGTCAGCCGCGCCCCCTCCAGGTAGAAGTCGGGCTCGCCGGCGGCGTCCCGGGGCACGGTGCCGGGCTCCCGGGCGCTGCGCGAATCGAGCAGTACCAGCACGCCGCCCAGGGCCAGCAGCAGCAGGAAGAGCCAGACTCGGAACGACGGCCGCGGCAGCGCCATGGGCTCAGCCGGCTCCGTGCAGGTAGGTGTCGATCACCGCGTCCCAGTGGCCCTGGGCCTTGAGCAGGGTGTCGGCGATCTCGCGGGCGGCGCCCTGGCCGCCGCCCTTCACGGTGACCCAGTCGGCGTGCTTCTGGATGTACTCCGGGGCGTTGGGCACGCTGATGCCGACGCCGGCGCGGCGGATGGCGCCCACGTCGGGCATGTCGTCGCCGCAGTAGGCCACCTGGTCGAACTCCAGGCCCAGGCGGGCGCAGAGGTCGCGGAGCACCGGCAGCTTGCGCTCCACCCCCTGGAAGACGTGCTGGATGCCCAGTGCCGCCGCGCGGCGGCTGACCGTGGGAGAGTCGCGGCCGGTGATCAGCGCCACCTGGATGCCGGCGCGCTTGAGCAGCTTGAGGCCGTGGCCGTCCTGGACGTTGAAGGCCTTGATCTCGATGCCGTCGGCCTGGAAGTAGAGCTGGCCGTCGGTCAGCACGCCGTCCACGTCCAGGGCCAGCAGGCGGATGCGGCGCAGGCGGTCGACGAGGTGGGTGTCTTTCAGCGGTAGGGTGTGGGGCATGGGAACTCCGGTTGGGTAGGGGTGAATCAGACCACGCCGCTCGAGAGCAGGTCGTGCATGTGCAGGGCGCCCACCGGACGTCCCTCGTCGTCGACCACCGCCAGGGCGGAGATACGGTGCTCCTCCATCAGCTTGACCGCCTGGGCGGCGAGCATATCGGGGGGAACCCGCCGGCCGGGAGCGGTCATGACCTCGTCGACGACGAGGCCGGAGAGGTCGCTGTGCTGGTCCAGGGTGCGGCGCAGGTCGCCGTCGGTGTAGACACCGGCGAGGCGGCCGTCCGGCGCCACCACGCAGGTGAAGCCGAGTCCCTGGCGGGTGATCTCCAGCAGGGCATCCCGCAGCGGGCTGCCCAGGGGGACGGTGGGCAGCCGTGCGCCCTCGTGCATCAGGTCCCGGACGCGCAGCAGCAGGCGCTTGCCGAGGCTGCCGCCGGGGTGGGAGAGGGCGAACTCCTCGGCGGTAAAGCCGCGCGACTCCAGCAGCGCCACCGACAGGGCGTCGCCCAGAGCCAGGGCGGCGGTGGTGGAGGCGGTGGGCGCCAGGTCCAGGGGGCAGGCCTCGCGTTCCACGCCGGCGTCGAGGTGGGCCTCGGCGTGTCGGGCCAGGGTCGAGGCGGGGCGGCCGGTCATGCTGATCAGGGGCACGCCCATGCGCTTGATCAGCGGCAGCAGGGCGGTCACCTCGGCGGTCTCGCCGGAGTTGGAGAGCGCCAGCACCACGTCCCCCGGGGTGATCATCCCCAGGTCGCCATGGCTGGCCTCGCCGGGATGCACGAAGAAGGCCGGGGTGCCGGTGCTGGCCAGGGTGGCGGCGATCTTGCCGCCGATATGGCCGGACTTGCCCATGCCGGTGACCACCACCCGGCCGCGGCAGGCGAGGATCAGCTGGCAGGCGCGGTCGAAGCCGGCGTCGAGTCGGGTGATCAAGGCGGCGACGGCCTGCTGTTCGATCTGCAGGGTGCGCCGGGCGCTGTCGCGCAGCGGGGAGGGCTCGGTGGCCGCAGAGGTATCCTGAGTCATGGCGGTGATTGTTGCCTGTTGTGCGGGTTCACTCAAGGGGCGGCGCCGAGGCTGGCCAGGCCGACCCAGGCCAGGTAGCCCAGATAGCTGGCCGCCAGCAGGGCGCCGTGAAGGCGGCCGATGCGGCCGCGGCGCTGCCAGAGCAGCAGCATCCCCAGGGCCAGGGTCAGCAGCAGCATGACCGGGTAATCGCGGGCGGCGGCGGCGGGGTCGCTGGGGCCGGGGGCCAGCAGGCCGGGGATCGGCAGCACGGCGAGCAGGTTGAAGAGGTTGGAGCCGATCACGTTGCCGATGGCGATGTCGTGGTGGCGCTTGAGGGCGCTGGCCACGCAGGCGGCGAGCTCCGGCAGGCTGGTGCCGATGGCCACCACGGTCAGCCCGATCACCAGCTCGCTGACGCCCAGGCCCCGGGCCAGCTCGCTGGCGCCCCACACCACGCTGCGGGAGCCCACGGCCAGCACCAGCAGAGTGGCGGCGAGCCAGGCCAGCGCCCGGGGCAGCGCCATGTCGGGGATCTCGCCGGCGCTGGCGTCCGGCGCGTCCGGAGTGTCGGCGCGAAACAGCCACCAGAGGCTGAAGACCAGCAGCAGCAGCAGGAAGAGGGCGTCGAAGCGGCCGAGAATGCCGTTGGCCAGGGCATAGCCGGCCAGGCCCGTGGCGCCCAGCAGCAGCGGCAGCTCCCGGCGCACCAGGGAAAAGCGGACGGGGATCGGTACCACCAGGGCGGTGACGCCCAGCACCAGGCCGATATTGGCGATATTGGAGCCCAGGGCGTTGCCGGTGGCCAGGTCGGGAATGCCGTCCAGGGCGGCCACCGTGGAGACCACCATCTCCGGCGCCGAGGTGCCCAGCGCCACCACCGTCATGCCCACCAGCAGGGTGCTCATGCCGGCCCGGTGGGCGGTGGCCGCGGCGGCGCCCACGAAGCGCTCGGCGCTCCACAGCAGCGCCGCCAGTCCCAGCAGCACGGCGATCAGCGGTAGCAGCATGGGGTGTCCTTGGTCGTGGGGCGAGGAGGCGCATTAAACGCGCTGGCCCCGTCCAGTGCAAGGCGAGTGGCGTGTCCCGGGGCAGTTAGGATACGATGTTCGATAATTTTTCTCTCCACGCTGAAGAGGGTTGACAAGCCGATGAGTGACACTCCCTTCGTGGTGGTGGAGGGCCTGCATTTCTCGAGGGGCGACAAGGAGATCTTCCGCGGCGTCGATCTCACCATCCAGCGAGGCAGGATCACCGCCATCATGGGGCCCAGCGGCACCGGCAAGACCACGCTGCTCAAGCTGATCGGCGGGCAGCTCGTGCCCGACGCCGGCCGGGTGCTGATCGACGGCGAGGACGTGCATCGCCAGTCGCGCCGGGCGCTGTTTACCATGCGCCGGCGCATGGGCATGCTGTTCCAGAGCGGCGCGCTCTTCTCGGATCTCAGCGTCTTCGAGAACGTCGCCTTCCCGCTGCGCGTGCACACCGACCTGCCCGAGGCGATGATTCGCGACCTGGTACTGATGAAACTCGAGGCGGTGGGGCTGCGCGGGGCTCGCGACCTGATGCCCTCGGAGCTCTCCGGCGGCATGGCCCGTCGGGTCGCCCTGGCCCGTGCCATGGCCCTGGACCCGGAACTGATCCTCTATGACGAGCCCTTCGTCGGCCAGGACCCCATCTCCATGGGGGTGCTGGTGCAGCTGATCAAGCGGCTCAACGAGGCGCTGGGGCTCACCTCCATCGTGGTCTCCCACGATATCAAGGAGACCCTGACCATCGCCGACTACGTCTACGTGATCGCCGACGGCGAGGTGATGGCCCACGGCACGCCGCAGAGCCTCGACCTGGACCAGGACCCCCGGGTGAGCCAGTTCGTCCACGGCGAGCCCGACGGCCCGGTGCCCTTCCACTATCCGGCGGTGGACTTCACCACCGATATCCTCAATGCGGGAGGCGGACGATGATCTCACGCATCACGCACCTGGGGCGCCGTGGCTGCGAGCTGCTCGAGGCCCTGGGGCGGGCCGGCATCTTCATGGCCCAGTCGGCGGTCGGGGTGCCGAGCCGCGAGGGCTGGCACCTGTGGCTGCGCCAGATGCACTTCGTGGGCGTGCTGTCGCTGGCCATCGTGCTGGTCTCGGGCCTCTTCATCGGCATGGTGCTGGCGCTGCAGGGCTACACCATCCTGGTGGACTTCGGCGCCGAACAGGCGCTGGGCCAGATGGTGGCGCTGTCGCTGCTGCGCGAGCTGGCGCCGGTGGTGGCGGCGCTGCTCTTCGCCGGCCGCGCGGGCTCGGCGCTGACCGCCGAGATCGGCCTGATGAAGGCCACCGAGCAGCTCACCAGCATGGAGATGATCGGCGTCGACCCGCTGCGGCGGGTGGTGGCGCCGCGGCTCTGGGCCGGCTTCGTGGCCCTGCCGCTCTTGACCATCGGCTTCAGCGTGGTGGGGGTCTACGGCGGCTACCTGGTGGGAGTGGAGTGGCTCGGCGTCTTCGAGGGCTCCTACTGGGGCAACATGCAGGCCAGCGTCGATTTCATCGGCGATATCGGCAACGGCATGCTCAAGAGCCTGGTGTTTGCGGTGGTGGTGACCTGGATCGCGGTGTTCCAGGGCTACGACCTGGTGCCCACCTCGGAGGGGATCTCCCGGGCCACCACGCGCACCGTGGTCTACTCCTCCCTGGCGGTGCTCGGCCTCGATTTCGTGCTGACCGCGATGATGTTCGGTGGCCTCTCCTGACCGGGTCCCCGACAGGACGAGACGCCCCGCAAGCCTTGATGTTCGGAGATAAACGATGAAGCGCAGCAAGATGATGGAGCTGGGGGTGGGGCTGTTCATGCTCGCCGGCATCCTCGGCCTGGTGTTCCTCGGCCTGAGGGTCAGCGGTCTGACCTTCCAGGCGCCGGGGGATACCTTCCGCCTGGAGGCCAACTTTGCCAATATCGGCGGCCTCAAGCCCCGGGCCCGGGTCACCATGGCCGGCGTCACCGTGGGGCGGGTCTCGGCCATCGAGCTGGATACCGACTGGTACGATGCCCGGGTGATCCTGGAGCTCGACGGCGACCTGGAGGGCAAGCTCTCCCGGGACACCACCGCGGCGATCCTCACCGCGGGGCTGCTCGGCGAGCAGTATATCGGCCTCACCGTGGGGGGCGACCCCGAGACCCTCGCCGGCGGCGATACCATCCGCGATACCCAGTCGGCGGTGGTGCTGGAAGAACTCATCCAGCAGTTCCTGTCCAACATGATCAGCGACTGATGCCGACGCGGCATCGCTTTCCGTCACGCCCTTTCAAGGAGGCGCCTTCCATGAACACCCCGACCCATCCGCTCCGCTCGCTGCTGCTCGGCCTGCTGCTGGCGCTGCTGGCCCTGCCGGCCAGTGCTGCGCCCGAGCGCACCCCGGAGCAGGTGATCCGCCACAGCGTCGAGACCCTGACCGGCGAGATCGAGGGGCGTCGCGACTACTTCGCCGAGAACCTCGACGAGCTCAAGGCGCTGGTGGACGACAGCCTCGACGATATCGCCGACTTCCGCTACATCGGCGCCAGCGTCATGGGGCGCTACTTCCAGAACGCCACGCCCCAGCAGCGCTCGCGCTTCGCCGACACCTTCCGTCAGACCCTGATCGACACCTACACCAGGGGGCTGGTCACCTTCGACTACCGAGAGCTGCGCGTCCTGGACAATCAGCGCCCCCAGCGCCACGAGGACCAGGCCAGCGTCGACATGGAGGTGGTCGCCACCAATGGCCAGGTCTATCCGGTCAGCTACTCCCTGCGCCTCTCCGGCAACGAGTGGCGGGTGGTCAACGTCATTGTCAACGGCATCAACCTTGGCCTGACCTTCCGCAACCAGTTCGACCAGGCCATGCGCGACCAGGGGCGCGACTATGACGCCGTGATCAACAACTGGGCGCCGGAGCTGGCCGTCGAGGAGCTGGAGGAGGGCGGCAGCGCATGACGCGGCTGCTCGAGCGCGGCGGGGTCAGCCTGGAGGCCAGCGGCAGCGTCCTGAGAGTCGAGGGGCAGGTGGGCTTCGAGGTGGCCACCGCCCTGGCCGAGGCGGGCCGCGGCTGGCTTGCCGGTCAGCCCGCGGAGACCGCCGTCAGCTTCGACCTCACCGGGGTGGCCGACGTCAGCAGCGCGGCGCTCAGCGTGCTGCTGGAGTGGGCCCGGGCGGTCCGGGCCGCCGGCCTGACGCTCGAGGCCGTGCGCCTCTCGCCGGCGTTGCGTCGGCTCACCGACCTGGCCGGCCTGGAGCGGCTGCTGCCCCTGGCGGGCGCCGCCGCCTGAGCCGGCCGCCGTCGGCATCGCCAAGCGCGGCGCTTTTCATTACCATGGGACATCCCCGTTTCGTGCCATCGGCCGCGCCGCGCCCGGTGGCCTCACCGTTTTCAGCATCATAGGAGTGCCGCATCATGCACCCCAGCGACGTCAAGGCGCTGCTCGAGTCCCGCATCGAGGGCTGCGAGTTCCATATCCAGGGCGAAGGCTGCAACTTCCAGGTGGTAGCCGTGGGCGAGACCTTCGAGGGGCTCTCCCCGGTCAAGCGCCAGCAGCTGATCTACGGCGCCCTCTCCGAGGAGATCGCCAGCGGCGCCCTGCATGCGGTGAGCATCAAGACCTACACCCCGGCGCAGTGGGAAAGCGCGCCGGAGAACGCCGGCGCCTGATAACGAGCCCCCATGGACAAGTTGATCATCACCGGCAACGGGCCGGTTGACGGTGAGGTGTGGGCCAGCGGTGCCAAGAACGCTGCCCTGCCGATCCTCTGTGCCACCCTGCTGGGCGACGAGCCGGTGACCATCGGCAACCTGCCGCACCTTCAGGACATCACCACCACCCTGGAGCTGCTCGGCCATCTCGGCGTCGAGCCGGTGATGGGCGAGAAGATGTCCATCCAGCTCGATGGCGCCCAGGTGACGCACTGCGACGCTCCCTACGAGCTGGTCAAGAAGATGCGTGCCTCCATCCTGGTGCTGGGGCCGCTGCTGGCCCACTTCGGCCATGCCGATGTCTCCCTGCCCGGCGGCTGCGCCATCGGCTCGCGCCCGGTGGACCTGCACCTGCGCGGGCTGGAGGCCATGGGGGCGGAGATTCGCGTCGAGGGCGGCTATATCCGGGCCCGGGTCGAGGGTCGCCTCAAGGGCGCCACCATCTTCTTCGACACCGTCACCGTCACCGGCACCGAGAACCTGCTGATGGCGGCCACCCTGGCGGAGGGCACCACGGTGCTGGAGAATGCCGCCCGGGAGCCGGAGGTGGTCGACCTGGCCGAGTGTCTGATCAAGATGGGGGCGAAGATCCGCGGCCACGGCAGCGACACCATCGTCATCGAGGGCGTCGAGCGCCTCCATGGCGCCTACCACGACGTCATGCCCGACCGCATCGAGACCGGCACCTTCCTGGTGGCGGCGGCGCTCTCCCGAGGGCGGGTCAAGGTGCGCCGCACCCGCGCCGATATCCTCGAGGCGGTGCTGGCCAAGCTGGAAGAGGCCGGCGCCGAGATCACCACCGGCGAGGACTGGATCGAGCTCGACATGCACGGCAGGCGCCCGCGGCCGGTGAATATCCGCACCGCTCCCTATCCGGCCTTTCCCACCGACATGCAGGCGCAGTTCGTGGCCATGAACGCCGTGGCCGATGGCACCTCCAGGGTGGTGGAGACCATCTTCGAGAACCGCTTCATGCACGTCCAGGAGCTCAATCGCATGGGCGCCAGGATCGCCCTGGAGGGCAATACCGCGGTGATCGAGGGGGTCGAGCGCCTCTCCGGAGCGCCGGTGATGGCCACCGACCTGCGGGCCTCGGCGTCGCTGGTCATCGCGGCGATGATGGCGGAGGGCGAGACCCGGGTCGATCGCATCTACCATATCGATCGCGGCTACGAGTGCATCGAGGAGAAGCTGCAGCTGCTGGGCGCGCAGATCCGTCGCGTGCCGGGCTGAACCGGCACCCCCTGACCAAGGCGAGAGCATGAGCAAACAACTGATCCTGGCCCTCTCCAAGGGCCGCATACTCGACGAGACGCTGCCGCTGCTGGCCGATGCCGGCATCACCCCGGCGGAGGATCTCGGCAAGAGCCGCAAGCTCTTGTTCGACACCAACCTGCCGGACGTCAAGCTGGTGGTGATTCGCGCCACCGACGTGCCCACCTATGTGCAGCTGGGTGCGGCGGATCTCGGCGTGGCCGGCAAGGATGTGCTGCTGGAGCACGGCGCCGAGGGGCTCTATGAGCCCCTGGACCTGGAGATCGCCCGCTGCAAGCTGATGACCGCGGGGATCACCGGCGCCGAGCCGGCCCGAGCGCGACGCCGGGTCGCCACCAAGTTTGTCGGGGTGGCGCGGCGCTGGTATGCCGAGCAGGGCATCCAGGCCGAGGTGATCAAGCTCTACGGCGCCATGGAGCTGGCCCCGCTGATGAACCTGGCCGACGAGATCGTCGACATCGTCGACACCGGCAATACCCTGCGTGCCAACGGCATGGAGCCCCGAGAGCTGATCGCGGAGGTCTCCACCCGGCTGGTGGTCAACAAGGCCGCCATGACCATGAAGCATGCCCGTATCAAGCCGCTGCTCGAGCGCCTCGAGGCGGCGGTAGCGGCGCGGCGCGAGCCCGCCTCGGCCTGAGGCGGGCTCGCCGATAGCGGCTCGCTCTTGGTGCCATAGGGGCCCGCGGCTTGTTCGCGGCCCCATGGCGCGGCACAGTCTTACGGATCTTCTGTGATGGATGCCCTCATGACCGATTCCCCCGTTTCCTCCGGCATTGCTCGACTCACCACCCGCGATGCCGACTTCGACACGCGCCTCTCGACCCTGCTGGCCTGGGAGGGCGTCTCCGACGCCCAGGTGCAGCAGCGCGTGGACGAGATCCTCCAGGCCGTGCGCACCCGGGGCGACGCTGCCCTGGTCGAGGCCAGCAACCGCTTCGACCGCCTCTCGGCGACCGGCATGGAGGAGCTGACGGTGACCGCGCCGCGGCTGCGCCAGGCCTTTGATGGCCTGCCCGCCGAGCAGCGCGAGGCGCTGGCCAGCGCCGCCGAGCGCATTCGCCTCTACCACGAGCGCCAGCGGCCGGAGTCCTGGCACTACGCCGAGGCCGACGGCACCGTGCTGGGTCAGCAGGTCACGGCGCTGGATCGCGCCGGCATCTACGTTCCCGGGGGCAAGGCCGCCTATCCCTCCTCGGTGCTGATGAACGCCATTCCCGCCCACGTGGCCGGGGTGCGGGAGATCATCATGGTGGTGCCGACCCCGGACGGGGTGCTCAACGAGCTGGTGCTGGCCGCGGCCCACCTGGCCGGCGTGGACCGGGTCTTTACCGTGGGCGGCGCCCAGGCGGTGGCGGCCCTGGCCTATGGTACCGAGACGGTGCCCAGGGTCGACAAGATCGTCGGCCCCGGCAATATCTATGTGGCGACGGCCAAGCGGGCGGTGTTCGGCCAGGTCGGCATCGACATGATCGCCGGTCCCTCGGAGATCCTGGTGGTCTCCGACGGCGGTACCGACCCGGAGTGGCTGGCCATGGACCTCTTCTCCCAGGCCGAGCACGACGAGGACGCCCAGGCGATCCTGGTGAGCTGGGACGCCGAGCATCTCGACGCCGTCGAGGCCGCCATCGACCGCCTGCTGCCGACGCTGGAGCGGGAAGGCATCGTGCGCGAGTCCCTGGCCCGGCGCGGCGCCCTGATCCAGTGCGCCGGCCGCGAGGAGGCGGCGGCGCTGATCAACCGCATCGCCCCGGAGCACCTGGAGCTCTCGGTGGCCAACCCCGAGGGGTGGCTGCCCGAGATCCGCCACGCCGGGGCCATCTTCATGGGCCGCTACACCGCCGAGGCCCTGGGCGACTACTGCGCCGGCCCCAACCACGTGCTGCCCACCTCCGGCACGGCGCGCTTCTCCTCGCCGCTCGGGGTCTACGACTTCCAGAAGCGCTCCTCGATCATCCACTGCTCGCCCGAGGGGGCCTCCGAGCTCGGCAAGGTGGCATCAACGCTGGCCCGCGGCGAGTCGCTCACCGCCCACGCCCGCAGCGCCGAGTACCGCATCAAGGAGTAGGCCCGGAAGGAGTAGGTCCGGGACGAGCGGACGCGAGGCTCCCAGCGTGATGCCCACAACGCAATGGCCCCGCCGACCGGCGGGGCCATTGCGTTGGCAGGTGGGGAGGGGGCAGGCTACTCCGGCCGACGCAGCTCCGGGGCCGGGCGCTCGCCCACTTCCAGGGTGATCTCGAGGGTCTCGCCGCCGCGAACCAGGGTCAGGCGCAGCGACTCGCCGGGCGCCACCGCCGCGATATCGGCCATGGTCATGCGCGCGTCGAGTACCGGGCGCTGACCCACGGCCAGCAGGACGTCGCCGGGCTGGAGGCCGGCCTGGTCGGCGGGGCCGCCGGGGACCACGCCGGCGATGATCACGCCGCGGGGGGCCTGCAGGCCGAAGGAAGCGGCCAGCTCCGGGTTGAGCTCCTGGGCCTCCACGCCGAGCCAGCCGCGGATCACCCGGCCCTGGGTCACCAGCTCCTCGAGGATATTGCGCGCCAGGTTGGCGGGAATGGCGAAGCCGATGCCCTGGGAGCCCCCCGAGCGGGAGAAGATGGCGGTGTTGATGCCCACCAGGGCCCCTTCGGCATTGACCAGGGCGCCGCCGGAGTTGCCGGGGTTGATGGCCGCGTCGGTCTGAATGAAGTCCTCGTAGGCGTTGAGGCCCAGGTGGCTGCGGCCGGTGGCGCTGATGATGCCCATGGTGACGGTCTGGCCGACGCCGAAGGGGTTGCCGATGGCCAGGGAGACGTCGCCGATGGCCACCTCGGTGGAGTCCGCCAGCTCGATCACCGGCAGCGCCTCGAGGTCGATGCGCAGCACGGCGAGGTCGCTCTCCGGGTCGGTGCCGATCACCTCGGCGAGGGTCTCGCGACCATCGCGCAGGGCCACCTGGATCTGGTCGGCGCCGCCGATCACGTGGTGGTTGGTCAGCACATAGCCATCCTCGCTGACGATGACCCCCGACCCCAGGCTCGACAGCATGCGCTGCCGGGCCGGGACCTCGTCGCCGAAGAACTGGCGGAAGAAGGGATCCGACATCAGCGGGTGCTGGTCGCGCTCGACGACCCGGGAGGAGTAGATGTTGACCACGGCCGGGGCGGCCTTCTCCACCGCCTCGGCGTAGCTCACCGGCCCCTGCTCGCGGCTGAGGGGGGCGGCCTGGCGCACCTCGGGAGCGGGGCGCGGGCCAGCTTCCTTGGGTGCCTCCACCTGGGGAGAGATCGGCAGGGCGGGCTGGCCGCCGACGGTCGGGCCGGCGGGCGGGGGAGGCGGCGCCGGGTCGGCCTGGCGTCCGGTGAGCTGAGGGAAGGTGTTGAGCAGCACAACGGCCAGCAGCACGCCGATGATAGTGGGCAGCAGGTAGGGCGTCAGCGAGCGCAGGTGGCGAAACATGCGGGTAGGCGTCCTTGTGGGGGCGGTCGCGGGAAAGGGGGGGCCGCCAGTACAATGGCCCGATTGTAACATTCTCAACCGCTTCACGGAGGGAGATGCCCATGATCCATCGCGATGCGCTGGTAGAGGCCTGTGACCGCGAGCTCGTCGCCGAGGGCTTCCGGGACTACACGATCAACGGCCTGCAGGTGGAGGGGCGCGATCGGGTGCGCCGGGTGCTGAGCGGGGTGACCGCCTGCCAGGCGCTGCTCGACGAGGCCGTGGCCTGGGAGGCCGACCTGGTGCTGGTGCACCACGGCTACTTCTGGAAGAACGAGCCGGTCGCCATCACCGGCATGAAGCGCCGGCGGATCCAGACCCTGCTGGCGCGAGAGATCAACCTGCTGGCCTACCACCTGCCCCTGGATGCCCACGCCACCCTCGGCAACAACGCCGAGCTGGGGCGGCGCCTGGGCCTGACGGTGGAAGGCTGTGCCGACGGCGAGCTCGGCCAGGGGCTGCTGTGGCTGGGGGCGCCCTCCGAGGGGCTGACGCCGGCGCAGCTGGCCGAGCGCGTCGGCGAGCGGCTGTCACGGGAGCCTCTGCTGGTGGAGGCGCCCGGCGGCGGCGAGATTCGGCGGGTGGCCTGGTGTACCGGGGGCGCCCAGGACATGATCACCGCGGCCTGGGAGGCCGGCGCCGACGCCTTCATCTCCGGGGAGATCTCCGAGCGTACCACTCACCTGGCCCGGGAGCTCGGCATTCACTACCTGGCGGCGGGGCACCATGCCACCGAGCGCTACGGCGTCCAGGCGCTGGGGGAGTGGCTGGCCGGGCGGTTCGATATCGAGCACCGCTTCGTGGATATCGACAACCCGGCCTGAGGCCGGGGCGGTGGGGAAGGAGGTCAGTAGCGGGGCGGCTGGGGCGCCTTGGCGTCCTCGTCGTCCTTGAGGCCGAAGTCCTCTGACAGGGTGCCTCCCGTGCCATCGGCGTAGTCCCGGGGCATGGCGGGCGCATCGGGGTCGGCGTCGGCCAGGGTCTCCGGCGCCGCGGCGGCCTCTAGTCCGGCGCGCGGGGCGCCCTTGCCGCCCAGGCGGCGGGCATCCTGTTCCAGCCGGCTGGCCAGGGCCTCGCCGTCGCGCTGCAGGGCGGCGACGAGCCGGGAGACCTCGCCGAGGTGGTCGTTCACCCCGCTGCGCAGGGCCTCCAGCTCGCGATCCCGTTCGGCCAGGCGCTGGCGCAGCTTCTGCAGGCTCGCCGCGCTGGCGTTGAGCAGGTGGTAGCCCAGGGCGCCGAGCCCGATGCCTGCGAGCAGGCAGGCGATGGCCAGAATCCAGTTGATCTTGCTTGCGTCCACGTCGGTCTCCCTGCGGCGGTGGATCGGTCCGCACCGGTGCGGACCCGTTCCGGGGAGCTCCCCGGGCGCCCCATTATAGGGCCGAGCCGCGGCGGTGGGTCAACGCGGGGGTGGCGATGCGTCCGGCGGCGCTTGGGCGTATAATGCGCAGCCACCTTCAGCCGAGACGGTTCGCTATTGCATGAGTGCCACGCCGACATCGACCGAGTCCGGAGACTCTCGCCTGACGCCCACGGAGCGTTACCGCGCCGACCTCGAGCGAGACGACTTCCAGTACGACCCCGCCCAGGAGCAGGCCGTCGCCCATCTTCAGCGGCTCCATGATGACCTGATGGCGACCCCCCGGGCGCGTCCCCGGGCGGTCCCGCCCCAGGGCAAGCTGGGTGCCCGCATGGCCGGGCTGTTCGGCAAGCGCAGGCGCGACGAGCCTGCCGGCGAGCCGGTGCTGCCCGAGGTGCGGGGGCTCTACTTCTGGGGCGGGGTAGGGCGTGGCAAGACCTACCTGGTGGACGCCTTCTACGAGTCGCTGCCCTTTCCGGAGAAGATGCGTACCCACTTCCACCGCTTCATGCAGCGGGTGCACAACGAGCTGACCCACTACAAGGGGGAGAAGAACCCCCTGAAGCTGATTGCCGCCAAGTTTGCCGACGAGGCGCGGGTGATCTGCTTCGACGAGTTCTTCGTCAAGGACATCACCGATGCCATGATCCTGGCCAACCTGCTCGAGGCGCTCTTCGAGCATGGCGTGGTGCTGGTGGCGACCTCCAATATCGTGCCCGACGAGCTCTACAAGGATGGCCTGCAGCGGGCGCGCTTCCTGCCCGCCATCGACCTGCTCAACCGCCACTGCGAGGTGGTCAATGTCGATTCGGGCATCGACTACCGGCTGCGCGCCCTGGAGCGGGCGGAGATCTTCCATGCTCCCCTGGACGAGGCCGCCGAGGTGGAGCTGGCCCGCAGCTTCCGGGAGATCGCCGGCCACGAGGGCGAGGCGGATGCCACCATCGAGGTCAACCACCGCGTGCTGCGGGCGCGGCGCCTCCACGACGACGTGGTCTGGTTCGAGTTCCGGGAGCTCTGCGACGGGCCGCGCAGCCAGAATGACTATATCGAGCTGGCCCGGGAGTTCCACAGCGTGCTGGTCTCCAATGTCACCCGCATGAATGGGGCCACGGATGACCAGGCGCGGCGCTTCATCAACATGGTCGACGAGTTCTACGACCGCGGGGTCAAGCTGCTGATGTCCGCCGAGGTGCCCGCCGAGGCGCTCTATGCCGATGGCCGGCTCGAGTTCGAGTTCCAGCGCACCCTGTCGCGGCTGCAGGAGATGCAGTCCCACGACTATCTGGCGCTGGCCCACAAGCCCTGAGCGGCATTGCGCGTCGGGCGCCTTCTCGTGTAGAATTCGCGCGCTCTACTCGTTGTCGTCGGCCTTGGTGCCGCCGACAACCAAGAAGAATAGGGATGGTTCCATGCCGGCAGCGCCGGCGGCAGAACCCAATACACTTGATTGGTGAGATTCCATGAAGACGTTCACTGCCAAACCGCAGACCGTCCAGCGCGACTGGTACGTCGTCGACGCTACGGACAAGACGCTCGGCCGCCTGGCCACCGAAATCGCTCGTCGCCTGCGCGGCAAGCACAAGCCGGAGTTCACCCCGCACGTTGATACCGGCGACTACATCGTCGTGATCAATGCCGAGAAGGTGAAGGTCACCGGCAACAAGGCCAAGGCCAAGACCTACTACCGTCACACCGGCTATCCCGGTGGCCTGCGCTCCATGACCTTCGACAAGCTGCTCGACCATGCGCCCGAGCGCATCATCGAGGGCGCCGTCAAGGGCATGCTGCCCAAGGGTCCGATGGGCCGCACCATGTATTCCAAGCTCAAGGTCTATGCCGGTGCCGAGCATCCGCACGCCGCCCAGCAGCCGCAAGAACTGAACATCTGAGGGAGTCTTCGCCATGACACAGCAGTATTACGGTACCGGGCGCCGCAAGACCTCTACCGCCCGCGTTTTCCTGAAGCCGGGCTCCGGCAAGATCACCGTCAACAGCCGTGAGCTGGACCAGTACTTCGGTCGCGTCACCGGTCGCATGGTGGTCCGTCAGCCCCTCGAGCTGACCGACACCCTGAGCCAGTTCGACGTCTTCGTTACCGTCAAGGGCGGCGGCGGCTCGGCCCAGGCCGGCGCTATCCGTCACGGCATCACTCGTGCCCTGATGGAGTACAACGAGGAGTTCCGCAGCCAGCTGCGCGAAGCCGGCTACGTGACCCGCGACGCCCGTAAGGTCGAGCGTAAGAAGGTCGGCCTGCGCAAGGCGCGTCGTCGCCCGCAGTTCTCCAAGCGTTAAGCGTCGCCTACTGCGCCGCAAACGCCTCGCCCGAGTCTCTGGCTCGGGCGTTTTTGTTTCTGGAATCAATAGGTTGCTGCGTGCCTTCCACCTTTGTCATGGACCGTCGTCCTTGTATGGTGGGGCGCATTTTTTTACTATAGAGCGCATTTGGTATCCGTGGTCGCGGGGGGCTGGGCCGCTCGTGATGGATCAACGGGTAAGCTGATGGGAGAAACCTTGAAATGGCAGATAACGGCGTAAACAAGGGTCGGCGCCGTTTCCTCGTAGGTGCCACCACCGTCGTGGGTGCGGTGGGTGCCGTCGGGGTAGCGGTCCCCTTTGTGGCTTCCTGGCAGCCTAGTGCCAGGGCGAGAGCGGCGGGTGCGCCCGTGCAGGCAGACATCTCCAAGCTCGAGCCAGGGCAGCGGATGACCGTCGAGTGGCGCGGACGCCCGGTGTGGATCATCAACCGTACGCCGGAGATGATCGAGCGCACCGAGGGCTTCGACGGTTCGCGGCTGGTCGACCCGGACTCCAACGTTCCGCAGCAGCCGGGCTACGTCACCGGCCCGCTGCGCTCCATCCGCCCCGAGATCGGCGTGCTGATCGGCATCTGCACCCACCTGGGCTGCTCGCCGCTCTATCGTCCCGAGCCCGATGCGGTGGACATGAGCGGCTGGCCGGGCGGTTTCTTCTGCCCCTGCCACGGCTCCTACTTCGATCTGGCGGGCCGCGTGTTCCGCAACGTGCCGGCCCCCTCCAACCTGGAGGTTCCGCCGTACCGCTTCGAGACCGACGACATCATCATTGTCGGTGAAGACGAGGAGACTGCCTGATGGCTAACCCGAACAAGGCGATGGCGGAAAAGGGGCTGATGCGCTGGGTGGATGAGCGCTTCCCCGCCACCCAGATGTGGCAGGATCACCTGTCAAAGTACTACGCCCCCAAGAACTTCAACTTCTGGTACTTCTTCGGCTCGCTGGCCCTGCTGGTGCTGGTCAATCAGATCCTGACCGGCGTCTGGCTGACCATGAGCTACAACCCCTCCGCCGAGGGCGCCTTCGCTTCCGTCGAGTACATCATGCGCGACGTGGAGTGGGGATGGCTGATTCGCTATATGCACTCTACGGGTGCCTCGGCCTTCTTCGTGGTGATCTACCTGCACATGTTCCGCGGCCTGCTCTACGGCTCCTACAAGGCGCCCCGCGAGCTGGTGTGGATCTTCGGCATGACCATCTATCTGCTGCTGATGGCAGAGGCCTTCATGGGCTACCTGCTGCCCTGGGGCCAGATGTCCTACTGGGGTGCCCAGGTGATCATCTCACTGTTCTCGGCGATTCCGGCCATAGGCCCCGACCTGGCCCAGTGGGTTCGCGGTGATTTCCTGATTTCCGGTATCACCCTGAACCGCTTCTTCGCACTGCACGTGGTGGCGCTGCCCATCGTGATCCTGGCCCTGGTGGTGCTGCACATCATCGCCCTGCACGAGGTCGGCTCCAACAACCCGGACGGCATCGATATCAAGGCCAAGAAGGACGAGACCGGCAAGCCCCTGGACGGCATCCCCTTCCACCCCTACTACACGGTGAAGGATATCGTCGGCGTGGCGGTCTTCCTGTTCGTCTTCGCGGCGGTGATCTTCTACTTCCCCGAGGGCGGCGGCTACTTCCTCGAGCGTCCCAACTTCGAGCCTGCCAACCCCATGGTGACGCCGGACCATATCGCGCCGGTATGGTACTTCACCCCCTTCTACGCGATCCTTCGTGCGATCACCTTCGACATTGGCCCGCTTCAGGCCGAGTTCCTGGGCGTGGTCTTCATGGGCGGTGCCATTGCGGTGCTCTTCGTGCTGCCCTGGCTCGACCGCAGCCCGGTGCGCTCCATGCGCTACAAGGGCTGGATGTCCAAGGTGATGCTGACGCTGTTCGCCATCAGCTTCGTGATCCTGGGTATCCTGGGGGCCATTCCGGCCACTGGGCTTCGCACCGCGGTGGCGCAGCTGTGCACCGTGCTCTACTTCGCCTTCTTCCTGCTGATGCCGATCTACACCAAGCTGGAGAAGACCAAACCCGTTCCGGAGAGGGTGACTGGCTAATGAAAAAGCAACTCTTCGCACTGCTCTTCGCGCTGCTGCCCTTGACGGCCATGGCGGCGCCGCTGCCGCCACAGCCCTTCTCGATGACGCCGGATATCAACGACGAGGCGTCCCTGCAGCGGGGCATGCAGCTCTATGTCAACTACTGCATGGGCTGCCACTCCCTGGAGCACCAGCGCTTCGCCCGGGCCGCGACCGACCTGGGCATGCCCCAGGACCTGGTGGAGGAGAACCTGATCTTCTCCAGCGAGCTGGCCTTCAACGACCAGATGCATATCGCCATGCAGTCGGGCGACTCCGAGAGCTGGTTCGGTGTGACGCCTCCCGATCTGACGCTGTTCAACCGGATCAAGGGGGCGGACTACATCTACTCCTACCTGCTGGGCTTCTATCGTGATCCCAGCCAGCCCCTCGGCGTCAACAACATCGTGCTCGAGGCGTCGGCCATGCCCAACGTGCTCGAGCCGCTGCAGGGCGTGCAGGAGATGGTGTGCAGCGAGAGCGACCGGCCCCTGCCGGGCGCCGAGCTGGACCCGCTCACCGGCAAGTATCAGTCCTGTGAGGTGCTGCAGATCACGAGCCCGGGCAGCATGGAGCCGGCCGAGTTCGAGGAGGCCATGTACGACCTGACCAACTTCCTGGTCTACGTCGGCGAGCCCTCCAAGCTCCAGGCCCAGGCCCTGGCCCCGAAGGTGCTGCTCTTCATCTTCATCTTCGGTGTCATCGGCTACCTGCTGAAGCGCGAGTACTGGCGCGACATCCACTGATCCACGCCTGAGTGGAAAGGTGTGGGGGCGCATGGCCAATGGGCCATGCGCCCTCAGTGTTTGAAGACGACAGTGGTTTGAAGACAGTGGTCCGGAGAAGCGGTCCGGGAAGCGCTGCCATCTTGTGGTGCTTGCCGTCGTGTTATCATTGCCGTTCGATTTGATGCGAGGATTCTTTCATGGGTGTAGTGGCCAAGCGGTCGTCGATGACCTTCTACTCGGGTGGTGCAGATCACTTCAGTCATCGCGTACGGATCGTGCTCGCCGAGAAGGGGGTGGCGGTGGACATCGTCGAGGTCACCGACGAGCAGCAGCCCGAGGAGCTCGCCGACCTCAACCCCTACAACAGCGTGCCCACGCTGCTGGATCGCGAACTGGTGCTCTACGAGTCCAAGGTGATGATGGAGTACCTGGATGAGCGCTTTCCCCATCCGCCCCTCCTGCCGGTCTACCCCGTGGCCCGCGCCCAGAGCCGGCTGTGGATGCACCGCATCGAGCGCGAGTGGTGCCCGCTGGTGGAGCAGGTCGAGAAGGGGAGCAAGAAGGAGGCCGACAAGGCGCGCAAGGAGCTGCGCGAGAGCCTGATCGGCATCTCGCCGATCTTCGAGGACATGCCCTACTTCATGAGCGAGGAGTTCACCCTGGTGGACTGCTGCCTGGCGCCCATCCTGTGGCGCCTGCCTGCGCTCGGCATCGACCTGCCCGAGAAGCAGGTCAAGCCGCTGCTCGGCTACATGGAGCGTATCTTCGGTCGGGAGGGCTTCAAGGCCTCACTGAGCGAAGCCGAGCGCGAGATTCGTAGCTGATGAATACACCGCCCCCGGTTTCCGGGGGCTGCAATCGGAGGGCCTGACGATGTCATCCAGTCGCCCCTATTCGAGTCGCCCCTATCTGGCCAGAGCCCTGTACCAGTGGCTGCTGGACAACGACCTGACCCCCTACATCGTGGTGGATGCCGAACAGCCCGGCGTGGAGGTGCCCAGGCAGTTCGTCCAGAATGGACAGATCGTGCTCAACCTCTCGCCCGGCGCCGTGCGCGATCTCTTTATCGAGAGCGAGGCCCTGGGCTTCTCGGCCCGCTTCGGCGGCGTGCCCATGCAGGTGATGGTGCCGACCTCGGCGCTGGTCGCCATCTACGCCCGTGAGAACGGCGTCGGCATGGTCTTCGGCCATGAGCCGGTGCTGGCCCCGGCCGAGACGCCGGAGAGCGGGCCCGGCCTGACCAGCGTGGACGGTGAGGTCGATGCCGGTGAGGAGGATGGCGAAGCCCCCCAGGCCGAGGCGCCGCCCCGCAAGGGCAAGCCTTCGCTGAGAGTCATCAAGTAGTCGTGCCTCAGGGGAGAACGCAGAGCGGCAGGCCAGTGGCCTGCCGCTCTGCGTTATGGGGTCGGGCAGGGCGCCGTCCTCAATCCATGTAGTCGAATACCTTGACGATGCGCTGCATGCCGCCGACGTTGGAGACCGCCTGGACGATGCGGTCCGCCTCGGCGCGGCTGACGATGCCCATCAGGTAGACGGTGTTGTTCTCGGTGACCACGCGGATGCGGCCGGAGTCGATGCGGTCATTGGCGGCCAGGCTGGTGCGGATGCGCGTATTGAGCCAGGAGTCCGAGAGGCGCTGGCTGGCCGGCAGGTTGGCGGCGATGGAGAGCTCGTTATGCACTTCGCGGACGTTGCGCACCTCGCCGGCGACCCCGCTGGCCTTCTCCTTGAGCTCCTGGCTGGGCACCTGGCCGGTGAGCAGCACCACACCGTTGTAGGTGTCGACGTTGATGCGGGCGTCGCCCAGGCGGGCATCGGTGCGGCGCAGGTTGTGGCTGACCTTGGTCTCGATGTTCTGGTCTTCCACCTGGGTGCCGACGGTGCGCTTGCCGTAGTTCTCGTCGATGGTGCCCTGATGGGTGACGCCGGTGACGGTGGTGCAGCCGGCCACGCCCAGGGCGGCGACCAGCAGCAGGGAGCTGAGCAGGGGCTTGCGGTTCATGTGGGTCACTCGCTTGTGCCGAAGAGTTGTTCGTCGATCAGGTCGCAGAGACAGTGGATCACCAGCAGGTGAACCTCCTGAATGCGCGCCGTGGAGGTGGCCGGGACCCGGATCTCGCAGTCGTCTTGGCCGAGCAGGGAGGCCATGTTGCCGCCGTCCCGGCCGGTCAGGGCCACCACCGTCATGTCGCGGTCGTGGGCGGCCTGGATGGCCTGGATGACGTTGGCGGAGTTGCCGCTGGTGGAGATCGCCAGCAGGATGTCGCCGGGCTGACCAAGGGCGCGGATCTGCTTGGAGAACACCTCGTTGTAGCTGTAGTCGTTGGCGATGGAGGTCAGCGTCGAGGTGTCGGTGGTCAGGGCCAGGGCGGGCAGGCTGGGGCGTTCGCGCTCGAAGCGGTTGAGCAGCTCCGAGGAGAAGTGCTGGCTGTCGCCGGCGCTGCCGCCGTTGCCGCAGGCCAGTATCTTGCCCTCGTTGACCAGGCACTGGACCATCATCTGGCTGGCCACCTCGATAAAGGGTGGCAGCACCTCGCTGGCATAGGTCTTGGTGTCGATGCTGGCGTTGAAGTGGCCGAGAATGCGCTGCTGGAAATCCATGTGACGTCCGGGTCCTTTGGCAGTGGGGCGTGACCGGTCAGTAGGCCTCGAAGGCGTTGGCGACCCAGTCAAACTCGAGATGGGGCGGCAGGCCGGTAGCGGCCAGCACATCGAAGCGGCAGGGACATGATAGCCCGTTGCGGTGGAGATAAAAACGCGCCGCCCTGATCAGCCGGCGCTGCTTGAGAGGCGTGATGGTCTCCAGGGGGTGGCCGTGGCGGGTGTCGGCCCGGTGGCGCACCTCGACGAACACCAGGGTATCGCCGTCACGCATCACCAGGTCCAGCTCACCGCCCTTGGCATGCTGGTTGCTGGCGACCAGCGTCAAGCCGCGCTCGGTGAGCCAGGCCGCGGCGAGGCGTTCGACGGCCTCGCCCCGGGCGCGGGCGTCAGCGGGCCCGCTCATCGCCGAAGATCCCCGGAATCAGCACCGGCTGGGGCACGCCGTTGACGAAGCGTGCCCAGGGCAGCTCGCGCTCGATGCGGCCATCGCTTCCGGGACGCAGGGTCCCGGTAGCGCCGCGCAGCTCCATGCCGGGCACCGCCTCGAACTGGGGCAGGCGGCGAGCCAGTTCAAAGGCATCCACGCCCATGGCATGCAGGCGGAAGAGGGTCGGGTCCGACTCCTCGCGCAAGGCCCGGTAGCTGTCGAGGAAGGGCAGCACCTCGACGCCGCCCACGGCAGCGTCGGGAATCTGCCAGGGGATATCCAGGAACTGGACGTCGTTCAGGTCATGGTCGAGCTGGGGGTTGATCTGGCCCTCGAAGAGGTGCGAGGTGGCGTAGACCGGCAGGCGGCTGGCGCCGAAGTAGTCCAGGGTCGGCGGCACCTGGCGGGCATAGTCGGGCAGCGCCAGCAGGAAGAGGGCATCCGGGCGCGGGTTGCTGACCGCCCGGCGGGTGCTCTCGGTGGCCGGGGCGTTCGGGTTGTAGCGCACTGCATTGGTCACTTCGCCGCCGCGGGCCTGCCACTCGTCCCAGAAGGCTTCGCCGACTCGGCGGCCCCAGTCGTTGTCGGGTACCAGCACGCCGGCGCTGCGATGGCCGTCGCGCCAGGCGCGAACGGCGGCCTGGCGAGCCTCATTCTCGGCGGAGAGGCCGTACTGGAAGAGTCCCCGGGCGCCGTTGCGCTCGCCGTGGCCGTAGTTGAGGGCCAGGGTGGGCAGGGGCACGCGCTCCTGCTGCTCGAGCCGGGTGACCTGGTCCTTGTCCAGCGGCCCCACCATGACCTGGGCGCCGCGGCTCTGGGCCTCCCGGTAGAGGGCCTCCAGGTCGCCATGGCTGGCGTCGAGGAAGCTGAGCTGGACACTGCCGCCGGCGGCGCGGTGCTGGATGCGCATGCCCTCGATGATGGCATCGGCGGGCCTGGCCAGGGGGCCTGACTCCGGCAGCATCACGGCGATATGACGCACCTCCAGGCCGCGCAGCTCGCCCAGCGCCACCAGGTCGGCGGGCAGCCGGCGAGCGGCGGGGTGGCGGCTGTTGCGCTCGCGCCAGGCGTCGAGGCGCTCGAACAGCCGCTCGATATCGCCGCCGCTGGTGTGGTAGAGCTCGGCGAGCTCCACCCAGCCCCGAGTCAGGGCGTCGGCGTCCCGGCCCAGATCGGCCAGCGCCTGGCCGTCGAGGCGGCTCATGGCCGTCCAGATCGGGTCGTTGAGCGCCTCGTCGTTGCGGCTGGCCTGGACCCGCAGCAGCGCTTCGGCCGCCGCCGCCGGCTCGTCGACTTCGAGCAGTGCCATGCCCAGCTGTTCGCGCAGCGCCAAGGCGCGGTCGGGCGCGAGGGGCAGGGCGTCGAGCTCCTGGGCCGCCTGGATGACCGCCCAGGGTTCGCCCAGCGTCTCGCCCAGCTCGGCCAGCAGCAGGGCCCAGCGGGCTCGGGTCTCCGGGGGGAGCAGGCTGTCATCGATGTCCGCCGCGATCTCCAGCGCCTGGGTGTGCTCTCCCTGGCGTGCTAGGATGTTCGCCGCTTCCAGCCGGGTTCTGGCCGCCTGGGCCGGCTCCTGCTGGCCGGCCTGTTCGAGCAGGCGGCTCGGGTCGTCGTCGGTGACGCGATCGACGATGCCGGTTGGCGCGGCACAGCCCGCCAGCAGCATCGCACAGAGCGCCGTGGCCAGCAGGCCGCGAGTGGGTATCCGCATGAATCCATCCTTAGTCCGTTGGGTCGGCAGCTAGCCGAGGAGCCGCCAGTGTCAGACGCTAACACTGCTTCATTGTACGTGGTCGCCACGCCGATTGGGAATCTGGAGGACCTGAGTCCGCGCGCCGCGCGGCTGCTGGGGGAGGTCGCGGTGATTGCCGCCGAGGATACCCGCCATACCGGGCGCCTGCTGCGCCACCTGGGGCTCTCGGTGCCGATGCTCTCCCTGCACGAGCACAACGAGGCGGCGCGGGTCGAACAGCTCGATGCGCGCCTGGCCGCCGGCGAGTCCATCGCCCTGGTCTCCGATGCCGGCACGCCCCTGATCAGCGATCCCGGCTTCGTACTGGTGCGCGAGCTGCGCGCCCGGGGGCGGCGCATCGTGCCGGTGCCGGGGGCCTGCGCCCTGGTGGCCGCGCTCTCGGCGGCGGGCCTGCCCACCGATCGCTTCACCTTTCAGGGTTTCCTGCCGGCCAAGGGGGCGGGGCGGCGCGCTCGCCTGGAGGCCCTGGCGACCCGGGAGGAGACCCTGGTCTTCTACGAGTCGCCCCACCGCATCCGCGACACCCTGGCCGACCTGGCGACGGTGGTTGGCGAGCGGCGCCTGGTGCTGGCTCGGGAGCTGACCAAGACCTTCGAGACCTTCCTGGACGGCTCGGCGGGCGAGCTGCTGGCGCGCATGGAGGTCGACCCGGATCAGGCCCGCGGGGAGTTCGTGGTGATGGTGGCCGGTGCCGCGCCGCGCGAAGAGGAGGAGGCCTCGGTGGTGGAGGGCGAGGCGCTGCTGGCCGCACTGCTGGCCGAGGGCGTCGGCGTCAAGCAGGCCGCCTCGGTGGCAGCGCGGGTGCTGGGGGGCGCCAAGAAGGCCTGGTATGCCCGCGCCCAGGCGCTCAAGGACACTCCTTGTTGAGGGGCTGTCGGGGCGCTGGTATGCTTGCCGCGGGAGTCGGCCAGACAGTCGCCGCCGGAGTGATCCGGGGGAGGAAAGTCCGGGCTCCACAGGGCAGAGTGCCAGGTAACGCCTGGGCGGCGCGAGCCGACGGAAAGTGCAGCAGAGAGTAGACCGCCTACGTCTCCCTCGGGAGGCCGGCAAGGGTGAAAGGGTGCGGTAAGAGCGCACCGCGCGCCTGGTAACAGTGCGTGGCACGGTAAACCCCACTCGGAGCAAGACCAAATAGGAACCCCATGGCGTGGCCCGCGCTGGGTTCGGGTAGGTTGCTTGAGGGCCGCGGTGACGCGTCCCCTAGAGGAATGGCTGTCCACGACAGAACCCGGCTTATCGGCCGGCTCCCCCCTGATTCTTACACCTGCCGGGCCTGCGCCCGGCAGCCTGCCAGCCGCCTACGAGAACCGCATGTCGTCATCCGCTCACGAACCCAAGCCGCGCGGTTATCGCCATGCCAGCGTGCTGCTGGACGGCGCCGTGGAGGCGCTGGTCCACGATCCCGACGGCGTCTACCTGGATGGTACCTTCGGCCGCGGCGGCCACTCCCGCGCCATCCTCGAGCGCCTCTCCCCGGCCGGGCGCCTGATCGCCATCGATCGCGACCCCCAGGCCATCGCGGAAGCCGCGACCTTCGAGGATCCGCGCTTCACCATAGAGCGCGCCGAGTTCGCCCGGCTGGGCGAGATCGCCCGCGCCCATGATCTGCACGGGCGGCTCTCCGGCGTGCTGCTCGATATCGGCGTCTCCTCCCCCCAGCTGGATGACCCTGAGCGAGGCTTCAGCTTCCTGCGCGACGGCCCCCTGGACATGCGTATGGACCCCACCCAGGGCGAGAGCGCGGCGGCCTTTATCGCCCGGGCGCCCGAAGGCGAGCTTGCCCGGGTCTTCAAGGAGTACGGCGAGGAGCGCTACGCCCGACGCCTGGCGCGAGCCATCGTGGCCCGGCGCGGCGAGCAGCCCTTCGAGCGTACCGGCGACCTCGCCGAGGTGGTCAAGACCGCCCACCCGGCCTGGGAGAAGCACAAGCACCCCGCGACCCGGGTCTTCCAGGCCCTGCGCATCCAGGTCAATGGCGAGCTGGAACAGCTCGATGCCGCCCTCGAGGCGGCCCTGGAGGCGTTGGCCCCCGGCGGGCACCTGGTGGTGATCAGCTTCCACTCCCTGGAGGATCGCCGGGTCAAGCGCTTCATTCGTCACCACGTGCGCGGCGACACCCATCTGCCCAGGGGCATTCCGGTGCCGGATGCCGAACTCGAGCGTCGGCTGGAGGCGCTGGGCAAGGCGCAGCGCCCGGGCGCCGAGGAGGTGGAGGAGAACCCCCGGGCGCGCAGCGCGGTGATGCGAGTGGCACGCAAGCGGTACTGAGGGAAGCCCGATGACCCAGGGACGAACATCGACATCCGGATTTGGCTGGCCGCTGGCCCTGAGGCCCAGCCTGCTGCTGCTGGTGGTGCTGGCGCTGACCCTGCTCTCGCTGGGCAGCGCCCTGGCGGTGATCACTGCCAGCCATATGACCCGCGACCAGTACGGCCGCCTGCAGCAGCTCGAGCGCGAGCAGCAGCAGCTGCAGACCGAGTGGGGGCAGCTGCTGCTGGAGGAGAGTGCCTGGTCCTCGCCGGCGCGCATCGAGCGCCTGGCCATGGAGCGCCTCGAGATGCGCCTGCCCGATGTCGATGAGGTGGAGGTGATTCGCCCATGAGCAGCCGAGCGCGTAGCGGCGTCTCGCCGCGCCGTCCACCGCCCATGGCGCCCATGGGAGGGCTTCGCTACGGCCTCATGCTGGCCATCGTGCTGGTCGGCCTCGGCCTGCTGGTCGGGCGCGTGGTGATCCTGCACGTGGTGGACCGTCCCTTCCTGCAGGGGCAGGGGGACGCCCGGACGCTGCGCACCGACCCGATTCCCGCCCACCGCGGCATGATCAGCGACCGCAACGGCGAACCCCTGGCCATCTCCACCCCGGTGGTCACCCTCTGGGCCAATCCCCAGGACGTGCCGGAGGACCCCATCCAGCGCCTGCAGCTGGCCCGCGCCCTGGGCATGGAGCCCGACGACCTCGACGCGCGCCTGGCGCGTTTCGCCTCCCGGGAGTTCATGTTCCTGCGCCGCCAGCTGACGCCACAGGCCGCCCAGCGGGTGCTCGATCTGCGCATCCCGGGGGTCTACCGCCAGGATGAGTACAAGCGCTACTACCCGGCGGGCGAGGTGACCGCCCAGCTGCTCGGCGTCACCAACGTCGACGACGTGGGCCAGGAGGGCCTCGAGCTCGCCTACCAGTTCTACCTGGCCGGCGAGCCGGGGCAGCGGCGCGTGCTCAAGGACCGTCGCGGACGCCTGGTGCGCGACCTCGAGGTGCTGCGCGAGGCGCGCCCCGGCGGCGAGCTGACGCTTTCCATCGACCAGCGCCTGCAGTACATGGCCTATCGCGAGCTCAAGGCGGCGGTGGCCGAGCACAACGCCGACGGCGGCGTGGTGGTGATGATGGACGCCCGTACCGGCGAGGTGCTGGCCATGGCCAACCAGCCCTCCTACAACCCCAACAATCGCGCGGGCCTCGACCCCCGCGGTCTGCGCAACCAGGCCATCGTCGACGTCTTCGAGCCCGGCTCGGTGATGAAGCCGCTGGCCATGGCGGCGATCATGGAGAGCGGGGAATTTCCCCGGGATGTGGTGGTGGACACCTCGCCGGGCTGGATGCGCATCGACCGCTTCACCATTCGCGACATCCGCAACTACGGCAAGCTGGATCTCGCCGGCATTCTCGAGAAGTCCTCCAATATCGGCATGTCCCGGCTGGTGCTGGAGCTCGACGACCCTCTGGTGCCGGATCTCTATCGGCGCCTGGGCCTCGGCCAGAGCCCCGAGACCGGCTTTCCCGGCGAGTCCACCGGTACCCTGCCGGCGCCGGTACGCTGGTCGCGCAGCCAGTGGGCCGCGCTCTCCTACGGCTACGGCCTCTCCACGTCCGCCCTGCAGCTGGCCAGCGCCTACACCGCCATCGCCAACGGCGGCGAGCGCCTGCCGCCATCGCTGCTCAAGCTTCCCGAGCCGCCGCCGGGGGAGCCGGTGATCGACCGGGGGGTGGCCCATGACCTGCTGCGCATCATGGAGGAGTCGGTGCAGCCGACCACCGGGGCGCGGCGCGCCATGGTGCCGGGCTACCGGGTGGCCGGCAAGTCCGGCACGGTGCGCAAGACCGGGGCCGGGGGGTATGTGCGCGATGCCTATCGCAGCCTCTTCGCCGGCATTGCCCCGGTCTCCGACCCGCGCATCGTCACCGTGGTGATGATCGACCACCCCCGCGGCGACAGCTATTTCGGCGGCGCCGTGGCCGCCCCCGTCTTCTCCCGCGTCGTGGGCAGCGCCCTGCGCCTGCTCGACGTGCCGCCCGACCAGCGCAGCCGCTGAGGTACCGCCATGTTCGCTACCGCCCCATCCCGCCCCTGCCCCGCCCGAGGTGCCTTATGGAGCTGACCGGTCGCCACCTCCGTGACGTCCTGGCGCGACTCTGGCCCGACGCCGGTCCGCTGCCCGCCCTGGGTGACGCTGCCCTGCGGCTCTGTACCGACAGTCGCCAGACGGGCCCGGATTCGGTCTTCGTGGCGGTGCCTGGCGTTTCTGCCGACGGTCGCGACTTCATTGCGGCGGCGCTGGCGGCGGGAGCCTGCGCCGTGCTCTGCCACGCCGGCGACGGGCACGCCGCCCCCGAGGATCCGCGGGTCGTCATGCTGCCCGGCCTGCGCCAGCGCCTCGGCGAGCTGGGCCGGGAGCTCTTCGCCGTGCCCGAGTCCCTTGCGCTGATCGGGGTCACCGGCACCAACGGCAAGAGCTCGGTGACCCACTACGTTGCCGAGCTGAGCGAGGCGCTGGGGGTGCCGGCGGGGCTGGTGGGGACCCTGGGCCACGGGCGGCTTGGCGCCCTGCACGACGCTGGGCTGACCACGCCGGGACCCCTGGCGCTGCAGGCGGCGCTGGCCGAGCTGGCCGGCGAGGGCGTGCAGCGGGTGGCCATGGAGGTCTCCTCCCACGCCCTGGAGCAGGGGCGCCTGGATGGCTGCCGGCTCGCCGCGGCGGTCTTCACCAACCTGACCCGGGACCATCTCGACTACCACGGCAGCATGGCGGCCTACGCGGCGGCCAAGGCCAGGCTCTTTCGCCGTGAGGAGCTTCGGCTTGCCGTGGTCAACGCCGATGACTCCCTGGCCCGGCTGATGCTGGCTGGCCTCCCCGGTGGTCAAGAGGGACGGGTGCGGGTGCTGGCCACCGGGCAGGGCGAGGCGGTGACCTTCCGGGTCGTCGACTGGCACCCCCACGCCGCGGGGCAGCGCGCCCTGGTGGCCACTCCCGAGGGAGAGCGGGTGCTGGAGACCTCGCTGCTCGGTCGCTTCAATCTGGACAACCTGCTGCTGGCCATCGCCACCCTCCATGGCCTGGGCCACGGCATCGGCGAGCTCTTCGAGGCGGCCGCCGGGCTTGCCCCGGTGCCCGGGCGCATGGAGGCGCTGGTGCGTCCCGGCGCGCCCACCGTGGTCATCGACTATGCCCACACCCCTGACGCCCTGGACAATGCCCTGGCCGCCCTGCGCGACCACCGCCCGATGGATGGCCGCCTCTGGTGCCTGTTCGGCTGCGGCGGCGACCGCGACCCCGGCAAGCGTGCCCTGATGGCCGCCGCCGCCGAGCGCCACGCCGACCGCCTGGTGGTCACCGACGACAATCCACGCGGCGAGGAGCCGGCGGCGATTCGCGCGGCGGTGCTCGCCGGGCTCTCCGGCGGTGCGCGCCGCCAGGCGCTGGAGATCGCCGGGCGCGGAGCGGCGATCGCCCGGGTGCTGGCTGATGCCGACGCCGAGGATGTGGTGCTGATCGCCGGCAAGGGCCACGAGGCCTACCAGGAGGTGGCCGGGGTTCGCCACCCCTTCTCCGACCTGGCCGAGGCCGAGCGCGCCCTGGCCGCCCGGGAAGGCCGAGACGGGGAGGAGGGCGCATGAGCCGCTGTGGATTGACCCGTCTGGCCGAGGTGGCCGAGGCCCTTGGCCTGGCGGCGCCGACCCACGACCTGCAGGTGGGAGCGATCGTCACCGATACCCGGCAGCTGGCGCCGGGCAGCCTCTTCGTGGCTCTGCGCGGCGAACGCTTCGACGCCCACGACTTCCTCGGCAAGGCCCGGGAGGGCGGCGCCGTGGCGGCGCTGGTCGAGGCCGGCGCCATGGCCGGCAGGGCTCGCCCGGAGGGCCTGGCGCTGCTCGAGGTGGCCGACACCCGCCTGGCGCTGGGGCTGCTGGGCCGGGCCCGGCGCCGCGCCTGGGGTGGCCCCCTGGCGGCGGTCACCGGCAACAGCGGCAAGACCACGGTCAAGGAGCTGCTGGCCGCGCTGCTGGGGCAGATGGGGCCAACCCTGGCCACCCGGGGCAACCTCAACAACGACTTCGGCGCCCCGCTGACGCTGCTCGAGCTCTCCCCCGAGCACCGCCAGGCGGTGGTGGAGCTGGGTGCCAACCACCTGGGCGAGATCGCCTGGACCAGCGTGCTGGCCGAGCCCGGGGTGGCGGTGATCACCAACGTCACCGGCGCCCACGTGGGAGAGTTCGGCGGCATGGGGCAGATTGCCCAGGCCAAGGGCGAGATACTGGCCGGTCTGCCGGCCGACGGCGTCGCGGTGCTCAACCGCGATGACGCCTACTTTGCCATCTGGGCACGGCTCGCCGCGCCCCGGGAGGTACGCGACTTCGGCCTCGACCCCCGGGCTAGGGTCACCGCCCGGGCGCTGGCCTGCGATGACCTGGGGCGCTATGCTTTCACGCTTGTCGCGGACGGCGTCGAGCTCGGGCGGGTGCGGCTCGACCTGCTGGGGCGCCATAACGTGGCCAATGCCCTGGCGGCCGCGGCGGCCGCCCTGGCCATGGGGCTCGCCCCCGAGCGGATCGTGGCGGGCCTCTCCGGCGTCGCGCCCATGCCGGGCCGGCTCGCCATCGTGGCCGGCGTCAACGGCTCGCGGCTGCTGGATGATACCTATAATGCCAACCCCGGTGCGGTGAGGGCGGCCCTCGAACTGCTCGCCACGCTGCCCGGCCCGCGCTGGTGCCTGCTGGGTGCCATGGGTGAACTGGGGGAGGCGTCCGAGCGGCTGCATGCCGAGATCGGAGACTACGCACGGGAACTGGGGATCGACTTCCTCGGCACCTGCGGTGAGGCGGCCCGGGCCGCTTCCCGCGCCTTCGGGGCAGGCGGGTGCCACTTCGACGAGCGCGAGGCGCTGTCGCGCCACGCCCTCAACCATCTTCCGCCCGGGGCCAGCGTGCTGGTCAAGGGGTCGCGCAGTGCCGCCATGGAGCAGGTGGTGGCGGTGCTGCGTCGGGATCGATCAAGGTGAACGCAATACATGCTGCTCTATCTGGCTGAGTTACTGGCGCAACGCTTCAGCGCCTTCAATGTCTTCAACTACCTGACCCTGCGCATGATCCTGGGGACGCTCACGGCCCTGGTGCTTTGCCTGTGGCTGGGGCCGGTGATGATCCGCCGGCTGGTCGAGCGCCAGATCGGCCAGGCGGTGCGCGATGACGGACCCCAGACCCATCTCTCCAAGGCGGGCACGCCCACCATGGGCGGGGCCATGATCCTGATGGCCATCGCCGTCAGCACCCTGCTGTGGGGGGATCTCGGCAACCACTACGTCTGGATCGTGCTGGGGGTCACCCTGGGCTTCGGTGCCATCGGCTGGGTGGACGACTACCGCAAGGTGGTGGAGAAGAATCCCCGGGGCCTGCCGGCGCGCTGGAAGTACCTCTGGCAGTCGGTGATCGGCCTGGCCGCCGCCGTGCTGCTCTATGCCACCGCCGCTTCGCCGGTGGAGACCAGCCTGATCGTGCCGCTGTTCAAGGACGTGGTGCTGCCCATGGGGGTCTTCTTTATCGTGCTGACCTACTTCGTGATCGTGGGCAGCTCCAACGCGGTGAACCTCACCGATGGCCTGGACGGCCTCGCCATCATGCCGACCGTCCTGGTGGCCATGGGCCTGGCGGTCTTCGCCTACGCCAGCGGCAACGCCGTCTTCGCCAACTACCTGCAGATCCCCTTCATCCCCGGTTCCGGCGAGCTGGCGGTCTTCTGCGCCACCATCGCCGGTGCGGGCCTGGGCTTTCTGTGGTTCAACACCTACCCGGCCCAGGTCTTCATGGGCGACGTGGGGGCCCTGGCCCTGGGGGCGGCCCTGGGCGTGGTGGCGGTGATCGTGCGCCAGGAGATCGTGCTCTTCATCATGGGCGGTATCTTCGTCATGGAGACCGTCTCGGTGATCCTCCAGGTGGGCTCCTACAAGCTCACCGGGCGCCGTATCTTCCGCATGGCACCGCTGCACCACCACTACGAGCTCAAGGGCTGGCCGGAGCCGCGGGTCATCGTGCGTTTCTGGATCATCACCGTGGTCCTGGTACTGATCGGCCTGGCGACCCTCAAGGTGCGCTGAGCGAGGGCCTCCACGCGAGCAAGGAGCAGGATATGGTCAAGGTGCCGAAAGGCGTCACCCTGGTGGTCGGGCTCGGCATTTCCGGGCGCGCCATCTGCCGACACCTCGAGCGGCAGAGGGTGGCCTACATGGTGGCCGATACCCGCGCCGTACCGCCCGGCATGGATGATTTCCACGCCGCCCATCCGGGGGTGGCGATCCACTGCGGTCCGCTGACCGCCCTCGACCTCTCCGAGGTGGAGGAGGTGGTGGTGAGTCCGGGCGTCGACCCGCGCACCCCGGGCCTGGACGCCCTGGCCGGGCGCCTTCGCGAGGCGACCGGCGAGCCGCTGGTGATCGGCGAGATCGCACTGTTCGTTCGCGCCGCCCGGGCGCCCATCGCGGCGATTACCGGCTCCAATGCCAAGTCTACCGTGACCACCCTGGTGGGCGATATGGCCGTCGAGGCCGGTCGTCGCGTGGCGGTGGGCGGCAACCTGGGGACCCCGGCCCTGGACCTGCTCGCCGACGAGCCCGACGCCGACTTCTACGTGCTGGAGCTCTCCAGCTTCCAGCTCGAGACCACGCCGCGTCTGGGTGCCGAGAGCGTGGCCTTCCTCAACCTCTCCGAGGACCACCTGGACCGCCATGGCAACATGGCCGGCTATCGGGAGGCCAAGGGGGCCATCTTCCGCGGCGCCCGCCACGCCGTGGTCAACGCCGAGGATCCCAACACCTGGCCGGAAGCGCGACTGCCCTTCCAGGACAGCTTCACCACCCGGGCCCCCGAAGCGGGGGAGTGGGGCATCGGCCGCCACCGGGACGCCGACTGGCTGATGCACGGCGACACCCCGCTGATGCCCGCCGCCGAGGTGCGCCTGGCCGGCCGTCACAACCAGGCCAATGCCCTGGCGGCGCTGGCCATGGGGCGTCGGCTGGGCCTGCCCATGGAATCGATGTGCCGGGTGCTGCGTCGCTTCCCGGGGCTCCCCCACCGCGGTGAGCTGGTGGCCGAGGTGGGCGGGGTGCGCTGGATTAACGACTCCAAGGGCACCAACGTGGGGGCCACCCTGGCCGCCATCGCCGGCCTCGGCCCGACCCTGGCGGGCCGCCTGATCCTGCTGGCCGGCGGCGTCGGCAAGGGCGCCGACTTCACTCCCCTGGCCGAGCCCCTGGCCCGCTATGGTCGTGAGGCGATCCTATTCGGCCTCGACGCCGAGCGCCTGGCGCGGACTCTGCGCGGGCGGCTGCCGATCACCGAGGTGGAGGAGCTCTCCCAGGCCATGGCCCGGGCCGCCGAGATCGCCGAGCCCGGCGACTGCGTGCTGCTCTCCCCGGCCTGCGCCAGCCTGGACCAGTTCGCCAACTACCAAGAGCGCGGCGAGGTGTTTCGGCGCTGGGTGCGCCGCCATCTGGGGCAGGAGGCGACATGAAGCGCTCCTCTCGGCTCTCCCGGCTCCGCGAGCGGCTCTCCACCCGGGACCAGCCCTTCGACGGCTGGCTGGTGGTAGCCGCCCTGTCGCTGATGCTGATCGGCTGGGTGATGGTGACCTCGGCGTCGTCGGAAGTGGCCGCGAGCCTTACCGGTAACCCCTGGTACTTCAGCATCCGCCACGCCATCTTCCTGGTGGTGGCGCTGGGGGCGGCCGCCTTCGCCCTGCGCGTGCCCCTGGCCTGGTGGAAGGTCAACGGTCCCCTGCTGCTGCTGCTGGGCATCGGCCTGCTGATCCTGGTGCTGCTGGTGGGGCGCGAGATCAACGGCAGCAAGCGCTGGATCTCGATCCCGGGGGTGCCCTTCAACCTCCAGGCCTCCGAGGTGGCCAAGTTCTGCCTGATCGTCTACGTGGCCGGCTACCTGGAGCGCTTCCTGCCCCAGGTGCGCCGCGAGCTGGGCGCCTTCCTGCGTCCGCTGCTGGTGGTGGGCATCATGGCGCTGCTGCTGATTCGCGCCCCCGACTACGGCGCGGCGGTGGTGATGATCGCCTGCGTCATGGGCATGCTGCTGATGGCCGGTGCTCCCTGGGGCCGCTTCGTGGTGCTCCTGGGGGCTGTGGGGCTGCTGGGCTTCTATGTGGCCATTGCCGAGCCCTACCGCCTGGCGCGCATCACCAGCTTCGCCGATCCCTGGGCGGACCAGTTTGCCAGCGGCTACCAGCTGACCCAGGCGCTGATCGCCTTCGGCCGGGGCAGCTGGCTGGGCATGGGGCTCGGCAACAGCGTGCAGAAGCTCTTCTACCTGCCCGAGGCCCACACCGACTTCGTCTTTGCGGTGCTTGCCGAGGAGCTGGGTCTGTTCGGGGCGGTGGGCGTCATCGGGCTCTTCGCCCTGCTGGTGTGGCGGGCCATGGCGGTGGGGCGCCGGGCCGAGCTGGCCCGGCTCCCCTTTGCCGCCTATCTCAGCTACGGGATCGCCCTGGTGATCGGCGCCCAGGCCTTCATCAATATTGCGGTGAGCAGCGGCATGCTGCCCACCAAGGGGCTGACCCTGCCGCTGCTCAGCTATGGCGGCTCGAGCCTGCTGGTCAGCGCCGTGATGATGGCGCTGCTGCTGCGTGCCGATATCGAGACCCGTCAGGCGGTGCGCCGGGCAAGCCCCGCGGCGCCGCGCTCCAGTGGCGCACCGGGGCGGCCAAACCCTCAACCCGAAGGAGTCGCCAAGTGAGCAAGCGACCGGGACGCCGCGTCCTGATCATGGCCGGAGGCACCGGCGGCCACGTCATTCCGGCCCTCTCCCTGGCCCGCGGCCTCGCCGCCGAGGGGGTGGAGGTGGCCTGGCTGGGCAGCCCTCGCGGCATCGAGAACCGCCTGGTGCCCGAGGCGGGCCTTCCCCTCCATCGCATCGCGGTGTCCGGCCTGCGCGGTAACGGTGCCGCCGGCTGGCTGCTGGCGCCGCTCAACCTGACCCGGGCGGTCTGGCAGGCGCGGCGGGTGATCCGCGAGTTCGACCCCCAGCTGGTGGTGGGGCTCGGCGGCTTCGCCAGCGGCCCCGGCGGCCTGGCCGCCTGGCTGGGGCGCCGCCCGCTGGTGATCCACGAGCAGAACGCCGTGGCGGGGCTCACCAACCGGGCGCTGTCACGGCTGGCGCGCCGCGTCTACGCGGCCTTTCCCCAGGCCTTCGGCAGCCGCGGCGAGGTGATCGGCAACCCGGTGCGCGCCGAGATCGCCGCGCTTGGCGAGGCGCCGCACACGGCCGCGGCGATGCGTGGCCGGCGCCTGCGGCTGCTGGTGGTGGGGGGCTCCCTGGGCGCCCAGGCGCTCAACGAGCGCCTGCCCGAGGCGCTCGCGCTGCTGTCCCCCGAGGCGCGTCCCGAGGTGCGCCACCAGGCCGGGCGCGACAAGGACGCTGCCACCCGCCAGGCCTATGCCGACCAGGGCGTGCCAGCCGAGGTGACCCCCTTTATCGATGACATGGCAGAGGCCTACGGCTGGGCCGACCTGGTGGTCTGCCGGGCCGGCGCCCTGACCGTGGCGGAACTCGCCGCCGCGGCGAGGCCGGCGCTCTTCGTGCCCTTTCCCTTTGCGGTGGACGACCACCAGACTGCCAACGCTCGGGCGCTGGTGGAGGAGGGCGCTGCCGAGCTGCTGCCCCAGACAGAACTCGATGCGGCGACGCTGGCCGAGCGGCTGGCGGCGCTGCTGGACCCCGACACTCTCGCCACCATGGCCGCGCGGGCGCGTGCCTGTGCGCACCTCGACGCCGTCGAGCGCCTGGTGGCCGGCTGCATGGAGACAGGTTTTGAGCGATAGCACCTCACGGCCGGTTCCCGGCCAGTCCACCCCTCCCGAGCGGGGGCTGGGCATGCGCCGGATTCGGCAGATTCACTTCGTGGGCATCGGCGGCGCCGGCATGTGCGGCATCGCCGAGGTCCTGTCCAACCAGGGCTATGCCGTCAGCGGCAGCGACCTGAAGGCATCGGCGGTGGTGGCGCGGCTGCGCCAGTGCGGTATCACGGTGGCCATCGGTCACGCCGCCGAGCATGTGGCCGGCGCCGACGTGGTGGTGGTCTCCACCGCGGTGGATGAGTCCAATCCGGAGATCGCCTGGGCGAGGGAACACCGCGTGCCGGTGGTGCGCCGCGCCGAGATGCTCGCCGAGCTGATGCGCTTCCGCCACGGCATCGCCGTGGCCGGCACCCACGGCAAGACCACCACCACCAGCCTGACCGCGACCCTGCTCGGCGAGGGGGGGCTCGACCCCACCTTCGTGATCGGCGGGCGACTGACCAGCGCCGGCACCAACGCCCGGCTGGGGGAGGGCGACTACCTGGTGGCCGAGGCCGATGAGTCGGACGCCTCCTTCCTGCACCTGCAGCCCATGGTCTCCATCGTCACCAATATCGATGCCGACCATATGGCCACCTACGGCGGCGACTTCGAGAAACTCAAGACCACCTTCCTCGAGTTCCTGCACAACCTGCCGTTCTATGGGCTGGCGATCCTCTGTATCGACGATGACAATGTGCGTGGCCTGCTCGACCGAGTGCACCGCCAGTTCATCACCTACGGCTTCAGCGAGGACGCCGACTACCGCATCACCGATTTCGCCCAGGAGGGCGGCGAGATCCGCTTCACTGCCCACCGTCCGGGCGGCCTGGCGCCGCTGCCGGTGCGCCTGGCCATGCCCGGTCGCCACAACGCCCTGAACGCCCTGGCGGCCATCGCCGTGGCCAGCGATGCCGGCGTCGACGATGACGCCATCCTGCGTGGCCTGGCCGGCTTCCAGGGAGTGGGGCGACGCTTCCAGGTCCAGGGCCACTTCCCGGCGCCGAGCGGCGAGGGCGAGGTGATGCTAGTGGACGACTACGGCCACCATCCCCGCGAAGTGGAGATGGTGATCCGGGCGGTGCGCGCCGGCTGGCCGGAGCGGCGCCTGGTGATGCTCTACCAGCCCCATCGCTATTCGCGCACCCGGGATCTCTATGAGGACTTCGTGCGGGTGCTCTCCGGCGTCGATACCCTGCTGCTGCTGGACGTCTACAGCGCCGGGGAGGCGACGATCCCCGGCGCCGAGGGGCGCACCCTGGCCGGCTCCATCCGCCAGCGCGGCGAGGTGGACCCTATCTTCGTGCAGGAGAAGAGTGAGCTTGCCGGCCTGCTGGCCCGGGTGCTGCGCCCGGGCGATATCCTGATCACCCAGGGCGCCGGCGACGTTGGCGGGATCTCCCAGGCGCTGGCCGATGCGGCCCTGATGCTCGACGAGGTGACCCTATGAGCCTGGTGAACGATCTGGGCCGCGTGGCCGTGATCTACGGCGGCAGCTCCGCCGAGCGCGAGGTCTCCCTGAAGAGCGGGGCGGCGGTGCTGGCCGCCCTCCAGCAGGCAGGCGTGGATGCCATCGGCTATGACCCCGCCGAGGGGGGGCTGGTGGGGCTCGAGGCCCTGGCGCCGGACCGCGTCTTCATCGCCCTGCATGGCCGCGGCGGCGAGGATGGCACCCTTCAGGGGGCCCTGGAGCTGCTCGGCATCCCCTACACCGGCAGCGGCGTGCTCGCCTCGGCCCTGGGCATGGACAAGCAGCGGACCAAGCTGGTGTGGCAGGCACTCGGCCTGCCCACGCCGGAATCGGTGATGCTCGAGGCCGGCGCCGACTGGGCGGCGGTGGTGGCGCGCCTCGGCCTGCCGCTGATCGTCAAGCCGGTCCACGAGGGGTCGACCCTGGGGATCAGCATCGTCCACAGCGCCGAGGCGCTGGCGGCGGCCTACCATGAGGCGGCTCGTTTCGATGCCAGGGTGATGGCCGAACGCTTCGTCGAAGGTGAGGAATATACCGTGTCGCTGCTCGGCGACGCGGTGCTGCCGGCGATCCGCGTCGAGGTGCCCGGGGGCTTCTACGACTACGAGGCCAAGTACCTCTCCGATACTACCCGCTATCACCTGCCCTGCGGGCTCGGCGACGCCGAGGAGGCCGAGCTGGGCGAGCTCTGTCACCGCGCCTTCGAGGCGGTGGGCGCCGAGGGGTGGGGCCGGGTCGATGTGATGCGTGATCGCGAGGGGCGTTTCTGGCTGATCGAGATCAACACCTCGCCGGGCATGACCGACCACAGCCTGGTGCCCCAGGCCGCGGCCCACGCCGGTATCGACTTCGAGGCCCTGGTGCTGCGCATCCTGGCGGCCACCCTGGAGGCGCGCCCGGCATGACGCGACGGGGGGGCTGGCTGGGTGTCCTGCTGCTGCTGGTGCTGTTCGGCGCCGGCGGTCGAGCCCTGTGGCTGTGGCTCGACCGCCCCATCGAGCGGGTCTCCATCGGCGGCGAGTTCACCCACGTCAATGCCGACTACTTGCGCGACGAGCTGGCGCCGCTGATCCGCGGTCGTTCCTGGCTCTCGGTCAACGTGGCCGAGCTGCGCGAGGAGGCGCTGGCGATCGAGTGGATCGCCGAGGCACGGGTCACCCGGGAGTGGCCCAATGCGCTGACCTTCGAGCTGACGGAGCAGGTGCCGGTGGCGCGCTGGAACGACGACTATCTGCTCAATCCCCAAGGGGAGCCCTTCGCCTTCGGAGCGGTGTCGCCGCCCGGCGACCTGCCGGACCTCGCCGGTCCCCTCGGCAGCGGTGCCGAGGTGCTGGCCTACCACGAGCGACTGGCCACGCGCTTCGGGGCCATGGGCCTGGAGCTCTCCCAGCTTCGGCTCGAGCCCCGCGGCGCCTGGCGCTTCCAGCTCGACGACGGCGTCTGGGTGATGCTGGGGCGCAGCGATCGCGAGGCGAGGCTGGCACGGCTGGCGGCGGCCTGGCAGCGTCAGCTCGGCTCCCAGGCGTCGCACATCCGCTACATCGATCTGCGATACCCCAACGGGGTAGCCGTTGCCTGGCATGGCGAGACCGAGCCGGGAGAGGAGGATCCAGCGGAGGAGGGCTGAGACCTTTTTCCGAGCAAAGGCGCATGCCCAAGGGCATGCGCCTGTTTCTTTTGCGGCAAAATCGCCGTATCGTGAAAGGTGATTTTCGCTCCGGGGTGGAGGATCAACTCGAGTTGTCCCTATAATTGACCCCAGGTTCATTTTTCATGATGCATGGCCCCTGGCGGGCCAGGTTCGAGGAGAGTTCCCGACTCATGGCAGGTCCTTCCAACGCGTCCAATATGGTAGTCGGGCTGGATATCGGAACGTCCAAGGTCGTGGCGATCGTGGGGCAGCCCACCGACGATGGCGGCATCGAGATCGCCGGTATCGGCTCGCACCCCTCCCGCGGCATGAAGAAGGGCGTGGTGATCAATATCGAATCCACGGTGCAGTCGATCCAGCGCGCCGTGGAGGAGGCCGAGCTGATGGCCGGCTGCGATATTCACTCCGTCTATGTCGGCGTGGCCGGCAGCCACATCAGCTCCATGAACTCCGATGGCGTGGTGGCGATCAAGGAGCGGGAAGTGACCCCCTCCGATATCGACCGGGTCATCGATTCGGCCCGCGCCCGGGCGATCTCCGAGGGGCAGCGTGTGCTCCATGTGCTGCCCCAGGAGTTCGCCATCGATACCCAGGGCGGTATTCGCGAGCCGCTGGGCATGTCCGGGGTGCGCCTGGAGGCCCGGGTGCACCTGGTGACGGCGGCGCTCAACGCCGTGCAGAACATCGAGAAGTGCGTGCGCCGCTGCGGCCTCGAGGTCGACGCCATCATCCTCGAGCAGCTCGCCTCCAGCATGGCGGTGCTCACCGAGGACGAACGCGAGCTGGGGGTCTGCATGGTGGACATCGGCGGCGGCACCACCGATATCGCCGTCTTCACCGAGGGGGCGATTCGCCATACCTCCGTGATCCCCATCGCCGGCGACCAGGTCACCAACGATATCGCCATGGCCCTGCGCACGCCGACCCAGCACGCCGAGGAGATCAAGGTCAAGTACGCCTGCGCCCTGACCCAGCTGGCCGCCAGCGACGAGCTGATCAAGGTACCCAGCGTCGGCGACCGGCCGGCCCGGGACCTCTCTCGCCAGGCGCTGGCCGAGGTGGTGGAGCCCCGCTACGAGGAGCTCTTCACCCTGGTGCGTGACGAGCTGCGCCGCAGCGGCTACGAGGACCTGGTGGCGGCTGGCGTGGTCTTGACCGGCGGCACCGCCCGGATGGAAGGGGTCGTGGAGCTGGCCGAGGAGATCTTCCACATGCCGGTGCGCATCGCTTGCCCGCAGAACGTGCGCGGCCTGGCCGATGTGGTGCGCAACCCGATTTATTCGACCGGGGTCGGTTTGCTACATTACGCTCTGCAGGAGACCCGGCAGGGTCACGGTCGACAGGCACAGGGCAGCGTGATGCCGGTCCAGGCGCGGCGCGAAGACGCCGGCCGGCGCGGCTTCAGGGAAGGCATACCGGCGCTGGCAAGGCTCAAGGGCTGGTTGAAAGGAAATTTCTGACAGGGTCGCCGCGGCGATCCAGGAGACGGGGCAAATGTTTGAACTGGTAGATAGCGCACCCTCAAGCAGCGCGGTCATCAAGGTGATCGGCGTCGGCGGCGGCGGCGGCAACGCCGTCAACCACATGGTCGAGAGCAACATCGAGGGCGTGGAGTTCATCTGCGCCAACACCGATGCCCAGGCGCTCAAGCGAGTCTCGGCCAAGACCGTGCTCCAGCTCGGCAACGAGATCACCAAGGGGCTCGGCGCCGGCGCCAACCCCGAGGTGGGGCGTCAGGCCGCCATGGAGGACCGCGAGCGCATTGCCGAGCTGCTCAACGGTGCCGACATGGTGTTCATCACCGCCGGCATGGGCGGTGGCACCGGCACCGGCGGCGCTCCGGTGGTGGCCCAGGTGGCCAAGGAGCTCGGCATCCTCACCGTGGCGGTGGTGACCCGTCCCTTCCCCTTCGAGGGCCCCAAGCGCATGCGTGCCGCCGAGGAGGGCATGCGTGAGCTCTCCGAGCACGTCGACTCCCTGATCACCATCCCCAACGAGAAGCTGCTCTCGGTGCTGGGCAAGAGTGCCAGCCTGCTGACCGCCTTCAGCGCCGCCAATGACGTGCTGCTGGGCGCCGTCCAGGGCATTGCCGAGCTGATCACCAGCCCCGGCATCATCAACGTCGACTTCGCCGACGTGCGAACCGTGATGTCCGAGATGGGCATGGCGATGATGGGCTCCGGCAGTGCCGTGGGCGAGAATCGCGCCCGGGAAGCCGCCGAGAAGGCCATCCGCAGCCCGCTGCTCGAGGACGTGGATCTCCACGGCGCCCGGGGCATCCTGGTCAACATCACTGCCGGTCCGGACCTCTCCATCGGCGAGTTCAACGATGTGGGTGCCACCGTCCAGGAGTTCGCCTCCCAGGACGCCACCATCGTGGTGGGTACCTCCATCGACATGGAGATGAGCGACGAGCTGCGCGTCACCGTGGTGGCGGCAGGCCTCGACGGTCGTCAGCAGACCAAGGCCGCGACGCGAGAGCCGGCCAAGCGTGCCGAGAGCGCCTCCGACTACCGTCGCATGTCGCAGCAGCCGGCCGTGGCGCGTCAGCAGGCCACCCGTGCCGCCGCCGAGCCGGAGGAGGCCGCCAGGCCGCGCAGCGAGAAGCGTCGCTCCCAGGAGCTCGACGACTACCTGGATATTCCGGCCTTCCTGCGCCGCCAGGCCGATTGAGACGCACTATCGAGCCCATTGGCCGTGCCGGGCGAGGTTTCTTTGTTGAAACGCCCGTTCGGTGTTATAGTGAACAGTGTTTGATAACCCGATAACAGCCTGGCCACAGCCCATGATCAGACAACGCACCCTGAAGAACGTCATCCGCGCCACCGGCGTCGGCCTGCACTCCGGCAAGAAGGTCTACATGACCCTGCGTCCGGCGCCCGTGGATACCGGTATCGTCTTCGTGCGCACCGATCTGGATCCCGAGGTGCAGATCCCCGCCCAGGCCGATAACGTCACCGACACTACCCTCTGCACGGCGCTCTCCGCCGGCGGCGCCAAGGTGGCCACGGTCGAGCATCTGATGTCGGCCCTGGCCGGCCTCGGTATCGATAACGCCTATGTCGACCTCAGCGCCGCCGAGGTGCCGATCATGGACGGCAGCGCGGGCCCCTTCGTCTTCCTGATCCAGTCCGCCGGCATCAGCGAGCAGAATGCGCCCAAGAAGTTCATCCGCATCAAGCGGGAGATCACGGTGCGGGACGGCGACAAGGAAGCCACCTTCCGCCCCCATCAGGGCTTCAAGGTCGCCTTCGCCATCGACTTCGACCATCCGGTCTTCGAAGGACAGACCCAGACCGCTATGGTGGATTTCTCCACCACCTCCTTCGTCAAGGAGGTCTCCCGGGCGCGCACCTTCGGCTTCATGCGCGACCTGGAGTATCTGCGCTCCAACAACCTGGCCCTGGGCGGCAGCCTCGACAACGCCATCGTGGTGGACGACTACCGCATCGTCAACGAGGGCGGCCTGCGCTACGACGACGAGTTCGTCAAGCACAAGGTGCTCGATGCCATCGGCGACCTCTACCAGCTTGGCCACAGCCTGATCGGTGAGTTCCACGGGGTGAAGTCGGGCCATGCCCTCAACAACCAGCTCTGTCGCGCCCTGATGGCCCAGCCCGACGCCTACGAGATTGTCACCTTCGAGGAGGAGGCCGCCGCGGCGCCTATCTCCTACGCGGCCCCGGCCATGGCCTGAACCCGGCTGCGCCGGGAGCTCTAAGCGGTAAGCCATAAGCTTTAAGACAAACACCCCCGCAGCAGTGCTGTGGGGGTGTTTGTCTTCGTTGTCCGGAAGGGTTCAAGCTGCTCTACGGCCTACGGCCTACGGCCTACGGCCTACGGCCTACGGCTCGCGCTCTGCATGAGCGGCCAGGCGCTGCAGTGCCGCCTTGAGGCGGGGGTCCCGGGTATCCTCGGCGCAGCTGGTCAGCTCGTCGGCCGCCTGGGCGGGCAGGTGGCGCACCTGGCGCAGCGGCGCCTTGACCGGCCGCACCGGGCGTACCTTGAGGGTGAATCCGGTTACCGCCTCGAAGCCGGGGAGCTGGTGCAGCAGCTCGAGCAGGCGAGGCTGCTCGTAGCGCAGCCGGGTCAGCCAGATGGCGCGGTCGGTGATCAGCGTCAGGCGTCCATCACGAAAGCCGCCCACGAAGAGATGCTCGGCGACCTCGCCGGGCAGCTGGTCGCGCAGGTGCTGCTGGGCCCGCTCGATCAGCCGCGCGGTGCGCATCAGCGAGCCGAGCTCGCCGCGGCCGTCCAGCAGGCGGGTCATGGGCTGGGCGCGGAAGCGCTTAGCCTTTATACTCATGGGCTTGTTTCTCGGGGCCTTGTGGCGTTACGCCGGGGAACCTCATTCACATGTCTCTGCGCCGGGCGCTGATGCTCGGAAGCCTAGCACGCTCGGGAGTCCATCGACAGCATGCCCCCCCGCACCCAGCATGATGATGCGAAGGCGTCCGCCGCCATGAGCCGGCGGCGAACGCCGCGCTGGTGGCTGGCCGGCCTGCTGGTGGGGTGCCTGCTGCCGGCGGGTCTGGTGCAGGGGGAGCCGCTGCGCCAGGCCGAGCGTCTGGTGCAGGTGTGTATCCTGGCGCCGGCGCTGATTCGGGCCAGTTCGCGCCTGCAGGCCCGCCGCCGGGCGCGCCGCGCCTGGCCGCTGTTGCCGTGTCTTATCGCGATGCCGCGGCCCTGCGGGCTGCGCTGGCCGTCGCCGCGCGCGCGTCGTCTGACCGCCGCCCATGACGTCCTGACCCGCCGAGGTCCGCCCGCTGCGTGGGCAATCTGAACGTTTCTCCGACCGCCAGCGGCGGCCGGTAACTTGTCACACGCAGAGACTGGACCCCTTTCATGATCAATTCCCTGTTACGCAAGGTCGTCGGCTCCAAGAACGACCGTGAAGTCAAGCGCATGAGTCGCCTCGTCGAGCGCATCACCGCCTTGGAACCTGCGCTGGAAGCCCTGGACGATGCCGCCCTCAGGGCCCGCACCGAGGAGCTCCGTGGGCGCCTGGAGGCCGGTGAGCGCCTCGACGACCTGCTGGGCGAGGCCTTCGCCACCGTGCGCGAGGCCGGCAAGCGGGTCATGGGCATGCGCCACTTCGACGTGCAGATGATCGGCGGCATGACCCTCAACAGCGGCCGCATCGCCGAGATGAAGACCGGCGAGGGCAAGACCCTGGTGGCGACCCTGGCCGTCTATCTCAACGCCCTCCCCGGCAAGGGCGTGCACGTGGTCACGGTGAACGACTACCTGGCCAGCCGCGACGCCGAATGGATGCGCCCCCTCTACGAATTCCTCGGTCTCTCCGTCGGCGTGATCCGCGCCGGCCAGAGCAGCGAGGAGAAGCGGGCGGCCTATGAGTGCGATATCACCTACGGCACCAACAACGAGTTCGGCTTCGACTACCTGCGCGACAACATGGCCTTCTCGCTGGAGGACAAGGTGCAGCGCGGGCTCCATTTCGCCATCGTCGACGAGGTGGACTCCATCCTGATCGACGAGGCGAGAACGCCGCTGATCATCTCCGGCGCCGTGGACGAGAACACCGAGCTCTACCAGGTGGTCGACCGCCTGGCCAAGGAGCTTACGGCCTGCGAGGACCCCGAGGACCCGGCCAGCGGCGACTTCCTGCTCGACGAGAAGCACAAGCAGGTGGAGGTCACCGAGACCGGCCACCACAAGGTCGAGGAGCTGATGCGCAGCGAGGGCCTGCTGGGGGAGGAGGACTCCCTCTACGCCGCCCAGAACCTCAACCTGCTGCAGCATATGCATTCGGCGCTGCGCGCCCGCCACCTCTATCATCGCGACGTGGACTATATCGTCGCCGAGGGCCAGGTGGTGATCGTCGACGAGCACACCGGGCGCACCATGCCCGGCCGGCGCTGGTCCGAGGGGCTGCACCAGGCGGTGGAGGCCAAGGAGGGGGTGCCCGTGCAGCGGGAGAGCCAGACGCTGGCCTCCACTACCTTCCAGAACTACTTCCGCCTCTACGACAAGCTGGCCGGCATGACCGGGACCGCCGACACCGAGGCCTTCGAGTTCCGCCAGATCTACGGCCTCGATGTGGTGGTGATTCCCACCAACAAGCCGCTGATTCGCCGCGACCTCAACGACCTGGTCTATCTGACCGCCGAGGAGAAGTTCGAGGCGATCATCAAGGACGTGCAGGCGGAGACCGAGGCCGGCCGTCCGGTGCTGGTGGGTACCGCCTCCATCGAGACCTCCGAGTACCTGGCCGGGCTGATGAAGCAGGCGGGAATCGCCTTCAATGTGCTCAACGCCAAGCAGCACCAGAGCGAGGCGGAGATCATCGCCCAGGCGGGTCGCCCCGGCGCCGTGACCATCGCCACCAACATGGCCGGTCGCGGTACCGACATCATGCTCGGCGGCAACTGGGAGGCCGAGGCGGCCAAGCTGCAGGACCCGAGCCCCGAGCAGCTCGAGGCGCTCAAGGCTGAGTGGCAGGCGCGCCACGACGCCGTGCTGGCCGCTGGCGGTCTGCACGTGATCGGCTCCGAGCGTCACGAGTCGCGGCGCATCGACAACCAGCTGCGCGGCCGTGCCGGCCGTCAGGGCGATCCGGGCTCCACGCGCTTCTTCCTCTCCCTGGAGGACAGCCTGATGCGCCTGTTCGGCTCCGACCGGGTGCAGCGCATGATGAAGGCCCTGGGCCTGGAGAGCGGCGAGGCGATCGAGCATAAGATGGTCTCCAACGCCGTGGAGCGCGCCCAGAAGAAGGTGGAGAGCCGCAACTTCGATATCCGCAAGCAGCTCCTCGAATACGACGACGTGGCCAACGACCAGCGTCGGGTGATCTACGAGCAGCGCAACGAGATCCTCGCCGCCGAGGAGGTGGCCCAGGCGGTGGCCGGCATCCGGGAAGAGGTCCTGGAACTCGCCATCAGCGACTTCGTGCCCCCCCAGAGCCTGCCCGAGCAGTGGGACCTCGCCGGGCTCCAGGACCACCTCAGGACCGAGTTCAATCTTGAGGTCCCGGTGGTGCAGTGGGCCGAGGAGGACGAGCGCTTCCACGAAGAGCAGCTGCGCGAGCGCCTGCACGCCCTGCACCGCGAGGCCTACGAGGCCAAGGTGGAGCAGGCCGGCGAGGCGCTGATGCGTCGCTTCGAGAAGCAGGTGATGCTCCAGGTGCTCGACACCCGCTGGAAGGAGCACCTGCAGTCCATGGACCACCTGCGTCGCGGGATCCATCTGCGCGGCTACGCCCAGAAGAATCCCAAGCAGGAGTACAAGCGCGAATCCTTCGAGCTGTTCCAGACCCTGCTGGCCAATATCAAGAGCGACGTGACCCGCATCCTGAGCCACGTGCAGGTACGCCGCCCCGAGGAGGTCGAGGAGCTGGAGCAGCAGCGCCGCGCGGCCCTGGAGCGCGAGAAGGCGTCGGCGGCCAGCCGCCACGATGCGCCGGAGGCGCCCGCCGCCGGCACCGCGGACGCCGAGGCGCCGCTGCCGCCCGGTGCCGACGGCCGCCCGCTGCGCCGCGAGGGCCCCAAGGTAGGGCGCAACGACCCCTGTACCTGCGGCTCCGGCAAGAAGTACAAGCAGTGCTGTGGCAAGCTGAGCTGATCGGCGCCGCCGCCAACCTGACAGGAGAGAAGACGATGGCAGTGGGTGAAGCAAGCTTTCCCGAGATGCCGGCCATTCCCGGCGTGCGCCTGGGCAGCGCCATGGCGGGTATCAAGAAGGCCAACCGCCGCGACCTGGTGGTGATCGAAGCGCCGGAAGGCGCCCGCGTCGCGGGCGCCTTCACCCGCAACGCCTTCTGTGCCGCCCCGGTCACCGTGGCCCGGGAGCACCTGGCCAGCGGCGAGGCCGCGCGCTATCTGGTGATCAATACCGGCAACGCCAATGCCGGCACCGGCGAGGTGGGCCTGCGCGATGCGCGGGCCACCTGCGCCGAGCTGGCTCGGCTGGCCGGCGTGGCCGGCGAGGCCGTGCTGCCCTTCTCCACCGGGGTGATCGGCGAGACGCTGCCCATGGAGACGCTGCTGGCGGGGCTGCCGGCGGCGCTGGCCGCCCTGGACGAGGGCCCGCAGGCCTGGCATCAGGCCGCCGAGGGCATACTCACCACCGACACCCGCCCCAAGGGGGCTAGCGTGACCCTGGCGCTGGGAGAGGAGACGGTGACCATCAACGGCATCGCCAAGGGGTCGGGCATGGTGCAGCCCAATATGGCGACCATGCTGGCCTTCGTGGCCACCGACGCCTCCCTCGACCAGGCACTGCTCGACGAGCTGCTGCGCGAGACGGTGGAGCGCTCCTTCAACTGCATCACCGTGGACGGTGACACCTCCACCAACGACGCCTGCGCGCTGATCAGCACCCAGCGCGGCGCCCGGATCGAGAGCGACGAGGCCGTTGCGGTGTTTCGCAACGGCCTGCAGCGGGTGATGACCGAGCTGGCCCAGGCGATCATCCGCGACGGCGAGGGGGCGACCAAGTTCGTCACCCTCCAGGTGGGCGGTGCCCGGACCCGGCGGGAGGCCCTGGACGTGGCCTTTACCGTGGCCCACTCGCCGCTGGTCAAGACCGCGCTCTACGCCTCCGATGCCAACTGGGGGCGCATCCTGGCCGCCGTGGGCCGTGCGCCGGTGGCGGACTTCGATGTCTCGAGGGTCGCCATCGATCTCGGCGAGGTGCGCCTGGTGGAGGCCGGAGGCCGTGCCTCCGGCTATACCGAGGAGGCCGGCAGCGCGGTGATGGCCCGGGAGGAGATCCCCATCCGCATCGAGCTGGGGCGCGGCGAGGAGAGCGCGACGGTATGGACCACCGACCTCTCCCATGAGTATGTGAGCATCAACGCCGACTATCGCAGCTGAGCCGCTGCGGTGGGGCAACCGCCAGACACAGAATTTCGCGCCCCCGGCGCGGACCAGTTGGAAAGGTAAATGAACGCAATGGTGAAGAGAAGGGTGCACGTGGCGGCCGCCGCCATCATCAGCGCCGACGGCGGGGAGGTGCTGATCGCCCGCCGGCCGAGCAATGTCGACCACGGTGGCCTCTGGGAGTTTCCCGGCGGCAAGCTGGCGCCCTACGAGACGGGCCTCGGGGGGCTCAAGCGCGAGCTGCTCGAGGAGCTGGGGGTGGAGATACAGCGGGCCCAGCCGCTGATCCGCATCCACCACGAGTACCCCGACAAGCATATCCTGCTCGACGTCTGGCAGGTCCACGACTTCTCCGGCGAGCCCTTCGGTCGCGAAGGGCAGGCGGTGCGCTGGGTGCCCATGGCGGAACTGGTCAACTATCCCTTCCCGGCGGCCAACCTGCCGATCCTGCGGGCCGTGGCGCTGCCCACCGAGTACCTGATCACCGGTGAGGAGGAGGACGAAGGCCGCTTCCAGCAGCGTCTCGAGCGTGCCCTGGTAGAGGACGGCGTGCGCCTGGTGCAGCTGCGCGCCAAGGAGCTCGACGAGGCGGCCTTCCTGGCCCGGGCCGAGGCTTCCCTGGGCCTGTGTCGTCAGCACGGCGCCCGCCTGCTGCTCAACGCCGAGCCCGAACTGCTGGAGCGCGTCGATGCCGACGGTATCCACCTGACCAGCGAACGCCTGATGCGCCTCGAGCGGCGCCCCATCGCCGAGGGCAAGTGGCTCTCCGCCTCGACCCATGACCGCGAGCAGCTGGTTCAGGCCGGCAAGCTGGGCTGTGACTTCGTGACCCTCTCGCCGCTGCGTACCACGCCCTCCCACCCCGAGGTGGCGCCCATGGGCTGGCACGACTTCCAGGAGCTGGTGGAGCGCGCCGCCATGCCGGTCTTTGCCCTGGGGGGCATGACGCGTCATGACGCCAACCACGCCCGGGCCGTGGGCGCCCAGGGGATCGCCTCGATCCGCGACTTCTGGAAATAGCGGCACGGCGAACGCCCGATAAACGCAGCGCGCCCCGCCATTCGGCGGGGCGCGCTGCGTTCGGGGTCAGGGCTCAGGAGCGCCCCGAGGGCCCCGCGGCCAGGCGCTGCTGCTGCCAGGCGAAGTAGAGGAACAGCGCCCCCATCACCAGGTAGCCCACCACATAGTCCGGGGCGGCGTTGAGGGCGAGGGCCGGGGCATGCATCAGCCCCACGAAGGAGAAGCCGGCGGCGATCGCGGCGAAGGCCGCGGCACGGCGGAACTGGTGGTCGATCACCGAGACCGTCATGGCGCCGATCAGGATCGCCATGAACATGGCGCCCTGGCCCAGGGGCACGATGCCGGTAGAGATGCCGGTAACCGTCTCCTCGGCGGCGCGGCCGAAGCGGGTCATCACGTAGTTGGCGAAGTAGGGCAGCATGGCCAGTGCCACCGCCGGATAGTAGCGGGTGTCGTTGCTCTGGAAGGCCGTGGCGATCATCGACATGCCCACGAAGACCAGGATCGGTGCCACCACCGAGACCGGGATGATGGCGGCGAGTGCCGCGATCAGGCCGAACATGGTGGCCAGGCCGTAGACCGCACCGTTGAGCAGGCTGTAGCCGCGCCCGGCGCCCATCCACTTGGCGCCCACGGTGGCGATGTAGACGGTGGTGGGGAAGACCCCGCCGAACAGGGCGCCGATCATGGTGCCGGCGCCGTCCACGGCCTGGCACTCGCGCACGTCATACCTGTCGCCGGCGGCCTCCATGGCCTCCACGTTGTTCATGGTCTCGATGGCGTTGTAGAGGGTGATCGGCAGCACCACGGTGAGCACGGCCAGCATGCCGGTAAAGAGCAGCCCCAGGCCCTCGAACCAGGCCAGGTTGGGCAGCAGCGGGTAGAAGCCCAGGTGGGTGAAGGCGTCGCTGAAGCGCTCGCCCCCGGCATCGCCGATCAGGTAGGCCATGGCGGTCCCCACCACGATGGCGAACAGCGAGGTGGGCAGGCGGAAGGGCATGGCCACCCGGGCCACCAGACCGACGATGATGATCGCCAGCACCAGCAGGCCGATCACCGGCATCTCCAGGGTCTTGAACAGCATTTCGCCGGCGATGAAGGTCAGCGCCACCCCGGCCACCGCGCCGAGCATCGCCGCCCGCGGCAGATGGTACTGGACCCAGCGGCCGATCAGGCTGATGGCCGCCTCGATGGCGCCGCTGATGAAGCAGGCGGCCACCGCGACCTTCCAGGCCAGTTCGGCGTCGCCGGTGAGCTGCTTGGCGGGCAGCAGCACCCCGAACAGGAAGACGAACATCACCGGGGTGGAGATGCCGTAGGAGAGGGCGGTGACGTCGGTGCGGTTCTCCTTCCTGGCCAGGCGCGCCGCGCTCCAGGCGTAGTAGAAGTTGCCCACCATCACGGCCACGGCCGCGCCGGGCAGTACCTGGCCGAAGACGATGGAGGCCGGGAAGCCCATGCCGAGCATGGTGATGGCGATGATGACGAAGTTGGCGATGTTGTTCTGGAACAGCGCGAAGAAGGCGTCGGTGTCCTCCTTCTTGTACCAGGGATAGTGCACGGGGGAGCTGCCGAGGGGTGTCGCCATGGGGAGCCTCTTGCTGTTGGGGCGCGGGATGGAGGAGCGAACTCTACCCCAAACGGCGACGCCCGGGCAGGGCCCGGGCGTCTGGGAACAAGGCTGGCGCCTCGCTCAGTTGACCGCGGCGACGGCCTTGGCCAGGTAGGGCAGGTTCTCGTGGGAGAAGCCCGCCACGTTGGCGCGGCCGGAGCGCACCATATAGATGCCGAACTCGTCGCGCAGGCGGTCGACCTGCTCCGGCGTCAGGCCGGTGTAGCTGAACATGCCGCGCTGTTCGGCGATATGCGCATACTTCTGGTCCAGGCCGTAGGGCTTCAAGGCCTCGACGAAGTCGCGACGCAGGGTGTTGATGCGGTCGCGCATCTCGGTGAGCTCCTCGCGCCAGATGGCGGCGAGCTCGGCGGAGTGCAGGATCTCGCTGACGATGGCGCCGCCGTGGGCCGGCGGGTTGGAGTAGTTCTCCCGGGCCACGATGGCGATCTGGGAGCGAACGTTCTCCATCTGCTCGGCGCTCTTTGCCACCATGATCAAACAGCCGGTACGCTCGCAGTAGATGCCGAAGTTCTTGGAGCAGGAGCTGGTGATGATCACCTCGTCGAGACTCTCGGCCAGCAGGCGCACCGCATAGGCGTCCTCCTCCAGGCCCTCGCCGAAGCCCTGGTAGGCGAAGTCCACCAGCGGCAGCAGGTTGCGCTCGCGCAGCACCTCGAGCACGCTCTGCCACTGCTCACGGGAGAGGTCGAAGCCGGTGGGGTTGTGGCAGCAGGCGTGCAGCACCACCACATCGCCCTCGGGGATCTGCTTCAGGGCGGCGAGCATGCCGTCGAAGTCGAGGCGGTTCTCGGCGTCCACGTAGGGGTACTTGTGCAGCGCGATGCCCGCGGCGGTGAAGATGCCGTGGTGGTTGGGCCAGGTGGGATCGGAGACCCAGATGCCCTTGCCCGGCAGCTGCTTGGCAATGAAGTCCGCCGCCAGGCGCAGGGCGCCGGTGCCGCCGGGGGACTGGGTGGCGCTGGCGCGGCCGGCTTCCAGCACCGGGGAGCCTTCGCCCAGCACCATGGGCAGCACCACCTCGCCATACGCCGGCGCCCCGTGGGAGCCGATGTAGGTCTTGGTGGTCTCGTTCTTGAGCAGCAGGGCCTCGGCCTCCTTGACCGCGCGCATCACCGGCGTGTTGCCCTGGGCATCCTTGTAGACGCCGACGCCGAGGTCGACCTTCTGGGGGTTGGTGTCCTTCTTGAAGGCCTCGATCAGGCCGAGGATGGCATCCCCGGGGACCCGCTCAATATGTTCGAACATTTATTTCGCTACCTCGTCGGTTCTGGCGGCAAGAATGAAATCGTTCCTGTGCAGGCCCTTGATCTTGTGCGACCACCAGGTCACGGTGACCTTCCCCCATTCGGTCAGCAGGGCCGGGTGGTGACCGGCCGTTTCGGCGAGTTCGCCGACGCGGTTGGTGAAGGCCAGGGCCTGCTGGAAGTCGGGGAAGGTGAAGGCCCGCTCCAGCTGCATGATGCCATCGCGCTCGATGATCTTCCACTCGGGAACCTCGGGCTTGAACAGTGCGATCTCGGCGTCGCTGACGGTGGGGGCGCCCTTGCGGCACGCCTCGCAGGGCTGACGGGAAAGCTTTTCCATGGAGTCACCTCGGCAGGGAGTTCACCCCGAAAGGTTGTGCAGTTGGGCCTCGACGTCAAGGGGTATCCCAGCCTGTGCGGCATGCGGAGGCACCCCGTCGTTCGGCTGGCTAGACTGGGGGGCAGGAAGACACAGGGGAGTCGATAGAGACAGGGGACCGCCATGACAGACGCCACGCCACCTTCGGCCCGGCATCCCGGCAGGGGAGTGCCTCTCTGGCTCAAGCTGGCCTTCACGCTCTGGATCCTGGGCTGGGCGCCCACCTTCTGGGTGCTGCTGGGTCCCCAGAACTACTTCTGGCTCTGCAACCTGGCCAACTTCCTGCTGCTGGTCGGGCTGTGGCGGGAGAGCCGCCTGCTGCTCTCCATGCAGTGGCTGGCGGTGGCCCTGGTCGGGACGCTCTGGGCCCTGGATGTCGGAACGGCCTGGCTCATCGGGCTGCATCCCATCGGCGGCACCGAGTACATGTTCGATGGCGGCCAGCCGCTGCTGACCCGGCTGCTCTCGCTCTATCACCTGATCCTGCCACCGGTGGCGGGGCTGGCGGTGTGGCGGCTGGGCTATGATCGACGGGCCCTCTCCTGGCAGACCGGCCTGACCTGGCTGGTGATACCGGCCAGCTACCTGCTCACCGACCCCGAGCGCAACATCAACTGGGTGCATGGGCCCTTCGGCAGCGAGCCTCAGACGCTGATGGATCCGCTGCTCTACCTGGTCGCCCTGATGGGCCTCTGGCCCCTGCTGATCTACCTCCCCGTTCATTTTCTGACGCGCCGGCTGCAGCGCCGCGGCCGGCTTGGGTGACCCCGGTTCAGGCCCCGGCGCCGCTCCGGATCAGCCAGTCGCGCACCTCGGCATAGGAGTAGCCCTCCAGGGCACCGAAGCCCGGCAGCTGTCTGGCCTTGAGCCGGGTGAGGAGCGGGGTGGTGATCCCGCACAGGAACCGGGCCAGCAGGTCCGGCGTGGGGGGGTGGCCCTCGCCCTGGTCGCTCAGGCGGCCAAGGAGCTCGCCGAGCAGCTCGCCAGGGGCGCGCTCCCCCAGCGGGGCGGGCTCGGGTCCCCGGGGCAGCCGGGCGGGCTGGCCCCGGCAGGCGGAGCAGTGGCCGCAGCGTTCGGGCGCGCGGTCGTCGCCGAACCACTCGGCCAGGCGCCGGCTCAGGCAGCGCTCGCTCTCGAAGAGCTCGAGCATGGCGTGCAGCCGGGCGATCTCGGCGGCCTCCTTGTCGCGAAAGTAGTCGTGGAGCTCGCCGGTCAGCGCCTCTGGGTCGATGTCGGTCGCCATGACCTCGTAGACCTCGGTGAGCTGGCGGCTCTGAAGCTCGATCCAGCCCTTGTCGACGAAGTAGTCCAGGGCGGTGATCACGCGGCGGCGGGAGGTGTCGAGGCCGCGCTCCCGACCCAGCGCCTCCAGGGTGGCGAAGTCCAGTTCGTGCCAGGTGCGCGCCTTCCTGGCGGCGTCGAGAATGGCCTGGACGAAGGCCTGGCGCTCGCCCTGGAAGCGGGCCACCAGGGCCTCGGGGTCGAGGAGCAGCTTGAAGCGGTAGTCGGCGAAATAGGCGTGGCGGGGCTTGAGGATGCCACGCAGTTCCAGCTGGACCAGCAGGGTCTTGAGCGGTAGCGGGCGGATGTTGGCATGCTGGGAGAGAGCGTTGAGGGTCAGCTCCCAGTGCGCCCCGGCGGCGCGCAGCTCGTCGATCACCCGGCGGATGCCGTGGCGCTCCGGGGTGTCGCCGTAGACGAAGGTCTCCAGCACCCCCAGGGTATCGCGCCCGGCCAGCATCAGGCACTCGGAAGGCCTGCCGTCGCGCCCCGCCCGGCCGATCTCCTGGCTGTAGTTCTCGATGGACTTGGGCAGGTCGAAGTGCACCACGGCGCGGATATCGGCCTTGTCGATGCCCATGCCGAAGGCGATGGTCGCGACGATGCAGTCGCTCTGTCCGGTCATGAAGGCTCGTTGGATCGCCTCGCGTTTCTCGGCCTCGAGCCCGGCATGGTAGGCGGTGGCGGAGAGCCCGGCCTTGCTCAGGTAGGCGGCCAGACGCTCGGCGGTCTGCTGGAGGGTGACGTAGACGATGGTGGGAGAGGGCGCCTGGGCCTGGCGCTGCTTCAGCCAGGCGGCCAGGGCCCGGGGGCGGGCGTCGGCGGCCACCGGGGCCACGCTGAGGTCGAGGTTCTCGCGATAGAAGCCGGTGGCGGTGATGTCATCGGCGGCGATCCCGAAGCGGCTGCGCATATCGTCGATGACCCTGGGGGTGGCCGTGGCGGTCAGCAGCAGCGCCTGGGGAATACCGAATTCACGCTGGTAGTCGGGAAGCTTGAGGTAGTCGGGGCGGAAGTTGTGCCCCCACTCGGAGATGCAGTGGGCCTCGTCCACCACCATCAGGGAGATCGGCACCCGGCGAATGAAGGCCCGGAAGCGCTCGTTCTTGAGGCGCTCCACCGAGATCATCAGGATGCGGATCTCGCCGCGTTCGACCCCGGCCATCACCGCGGCGGCCTCCTCCCGGCTCTGGGCGGAGTCGATGCTGGCGGCTCGGATGCCGTGGCGCTCGAGGAAGGCGAGCTGGTCCTGCATCAGCGCCAGCAGCGGCGAGATCACCAGGGTGAGGTGGGGCAGGTGCAGGGCGGGCAGCTGGTAGCAGAGCGACTTCCCCGAGCCGGTGGGGAAGATGGCCGCCGCCGAGCGGCCGGCCGTCACCGCTTCGATCACCGGGCGCTGGCCGGGGCGAAAGTCGGCGTAGCCGAAGACCTCTTGAAGGGTCTGCTGGATCATCGGGGGCTCCGGAGTCAGGACTGGCTGGCCGTCCAGTGTAGCCGACCGAGCCTGTCGCTGCTCCACTGGAGGTCTCGCGCTCAGCGCGGCGCGTCATAGCGCTGCTCGCGGCCCCGAGAGAAGAGCACCTGCCAGAGCTGCAGGTGGCGAGCGCGAAAGGCCCCGGCACAGACCGACAGGTAGTAGCGGAACATGCGGCGGGTGCGTTCGTTGTAGCGGTCGGCAATCTCGCCCCAGCGGGCATCGAAGTTCCCGAGCCAGGCCATCAGGGTGCGGTCATAGTCGGGGCCAAAGTTCTGCCAGTCCTCCAGCAGCAAGTAGGGTTCGCTGGCCCGGGCGATATGCATCGCCGAGGGCAGCACGCCGTTGGGAAAGATGTAGCGGTTGATCCAGGGGTCGGCGGTGATCTCCGAGCTGTTGGAGCCGATGGTATGCAGCAGGAACAGCCCCTCGGCGTCCAGCAGCCGTTCGACCGTCCGGAAGTAGACGGGATAGTTGCGATGCCCCACGTGCTCGAACATGCCGATGGAAACGATGCGGTCGAAGCACCCCTCCAGGTCGCGATAGTCCATCAGCTCGATGGCGACCGGCAGCCCCGCGCAGCGCTGCCGCGCCAGCTCGGCCTGCTCCTTCGAGATGGTGATGCCGGTGACTTCGACGCCGTGGTGGCGAGCGGCATGCTCGGCGAAGCTCCCCCAGCCGCAGCCGATATCCAGCACGCGCATGCCGGGCTCGAGCTCGAGCTTGCGGCAGGCCAGCTCCAGCTTGGCGAGCTGGGCCTCATGCAGGGTATCGGCCTCCTTCCAGTAGCCGCAGGAGTAGCACAGGGTGGGGTCGAGCATACGCTGGAAGAGGTCGTTGCCCAGGTCATAGTGGACCTCGCCGACCCGGTAGGCGCGAGCCCGGCTCTGCAGGTTGAAGAAGCCTGCCTGGAGACGGTACATCAGCCGCTCGGAGGGAGGGTGTACGCGCTCCCCCAGGCCGTGCTGCAGGAGCCGACAGGCCAGCTGGTCGAGCCTCTCGCACTCCCACCAGCCATCCATATAGGCCTCCCCCAGGCCCAGGGTGCCCTGGCGGAGCACGCGCTCGAAGAGGTCGGGGTGGTAGACCCTGAGGTCTCGGGGTGCCGGACCGTTGAGGGTGATGCCGGAGCCCTCCAGCAGGCGCTCGATAGCTCGCCTGGCGCGAGAGTCGGGAAGGGCTGTGAGGTGTGTGGGCGCGTTACTGTTCATGCTGTCCGTCCGGGCCGGGGAGCGCGTTAACACTCCTGAGCATAGCCAAACCTGCCAGACAGGGAAAAATCCGGCAGAATAGCGCATTTTGTCGCCGCCACCTCGGCGGGCGGCTCGGCTGATACTGCAATGGGCGCTGAAATGACGACCGATACCCAACCTCGTGCCCAGTGGCTAGGCCGCTGGGGCTTTGTGCTGGCGGCTACCGGATCCGCGGTGGGCCTCGGCAATATCTGGAAGTTTCCCTATATCACCGGCGAGTATGGCGGCGGCGCCTTCGTGCTGGTCTACCTGGCCTGCATCCTGGCGGTCGGCATCCCGGTGATGATGACCGAGATCGCCTTCGGGCGTCGCGGTCGCGGCAGCCCCGTGGACGCCCTGCGCCGGGTGGTGAAGGAGTCGGGGAGCGGCTCGGCCTGGTCGCTGCTGGGCTGGCTGGCGATGCTCTGCGGCTTCATGATCCTCTGCTTCTATGCGGTGGTGGCTGGCTGGTCCTTCTCCTATCTCTGGAAGATGCTCACCGGCGCCTTTGCCGGCGCCACCGGTGATGACATGGTCGGCATCTTCGTGGCCAACAACGAGAATCCGCTGAACCTGGGGTTCTGGAGTACCCTGGTGGTGGTCGCCACCATGCTGATCGTCGGCAAGGGAGTGCAGGCGGGCATCGAGCGCTGCGTCACCTGGATGATGCCCGGCATGGTGGTGATGCTGGCGATCCTGATCGCCTACGGCGCCTTCTCGGGGGGCTTCGGCGAGGCGTGGCGCTTCCTCTTCTCCTTCAATGCCGGGAGCCTCTCCAGCGAGGGCATGTTGGCGGCCCTGGGCCACGCCTTCTTTACCCTGTCGCTCGCCTCCGGTGCCATCCTCACCTATGGCAGCTACCTGCCGGCCCGAGCCTCCATCGCCCGCACGACCCTGAGCGTGGCGGCGGCGGATACCGTGGTGGCGCTGATGGCGGGACTGGCCATCTTCCCGATCATTTTCGCCAACGGCATGAGTCCGGGGGAGGGGCCGGGGCTGATCTTCATGAGCCTGCCTCTGGCCTTCCAGGCCATGCCCCTGGGCACCCTGTTCGGCATCCTCTTCTTCATGATGCTCTCCATGGCGGCGCTTACCTCCTCCATCTCCATGGTGGAGGCCACCGTCTCCTGGCTTTCCGACAGCAAGGGAGTCTCGCGGCGCACGGCGGCCTGGGGCACCGGCATCGTGCTGTGGCTGATCAGCACCCTGGCCATGCTCTCCTTCAACGTCGGGGCCGACTGGACCCTGGTGGGGCGCACCGTCTTCGACTGGCTCGACTACCTGACCGCACGCTGGATGATGCCCCTGGGCGGCCTGGGCGTGGCGCTGCTGGCGGGCTTCGTACTCAAGAATGAGCCGATGAGGGAGGAGCTGGGGGTGCCTCCGGGCTGGTATGCCCTCTGGCTCTTCGCCGTCCGCTACCTGGCGCCCCTGGGGATCCTGGTGATCTTCGCCGATGCCCTGGGCATCGCACGGATCGAGTTCGGCCTCCACTGGCCGTGGCTGCTGGGCGCCCTGGTGCTGATTACCCTGGTGGGCGAGCTGGCAAGCCCCCGGCTGCGCCGTGCCCTGATGGGCTGAACGAAGCGAGCGCCCATGTCAGAGGCGGCCTCGCCCCGAGGGGGCGGGGCCGCGCTGCGTTGGGGCGTCCCGTTATAAGCTCGGAGCGGATCGGTCGTAGCATCCGGGTGGCAATTTCATTACCTTTAGGCATATAAAACGTCTTTATTTTAATGGTATTGGAATATGCGGCAGGATCCTCTCTTATCCGCCATCGCCCCCAGCGAGTTTCCGCCCGGCAGCGTCAGCCTGGTGGGGGCGGGCCCCGGTGACCCGGAGCTGCTGACCCTCAGGGCACTCAGGCGCCTGGGGGAGGCCGAGGTGCTGCTGCACGACCGCCTGGTCAGTCGCGAGATCCTCGCCCTGGCCAATCCCGATGCCCGCCGCCTCTACGTGGGCAAGGCGCGCTCCGACCACAGCCTGCCCCAGGAGGCCATCAATCAGGCCCTGGTCGACTGGGCTCGGGCCGGGAAGCGGGTCGTGCGACTGAAGGGGGGAGATCCCTTCATCTTCGGCCGGGGGGGCGAGGAGCTGGAGGTCCTGGCGGAGGCCGGGGTCCACTTCGAGGTCATTCCCGGCATCACTGCGGCCTCGGGCTGTGCCGCTTATGCCGGCATCCCGCTGACCCATCGAGACCACGCCCAGTCGGTGCGCTTCGTGACCGGGCATCTCAAGGATGATAGCGCCGATCTCGACTGGCCCTGCCTGGCCCGCCCCGGCCAGACCCTGGTCTTCTATATGGGGCTGCACGGCCTGCCCGAGATCTGCCGTCAGCTGGTGGCCCACGGCCTGGCGCCGACGACGCCGGTGGCGTTGATCGAGCAGGGCACCACGGCCCGCCAGCGGGTGTATCGCGCGACCCTCACCGACCTGCCGGCGCGACTGGCCCAGGTGTCGCCCCGGCCGCCCACCCTGATCATCGTCGGTGGGGTGGTCGGGCTGCACGGCACGCTGGCCTGGTTCGACCCCGCCCATGCCGGGGCCGGCGGCTGGGAGACCGGCAGCCGCGGCTGAGGCGGGCCGCTGGCGAAGACGGCGTGGTCGTCGCGTGCGACAATGAGGGCTCCACGATCGTCGGGAGCCCATCATGACGGCTCGTCCCAATGATGCCCTCGCCGAGGTGAGGCGACTGCGCCACCAGCGCCCGCGGCGCCACCGCCTGATGCGCAGCTTCCGCCTGCAGGTAATGCTGCTGGTGGGGGTGCTGCTCGCCGCCATGCTGCTGGCCCAGGGCGCCTACCTCAATCACCGCAAGGCCGAGATCATCAGCGACCAGATGGGCCAGCGTGCCCTGGCGGTGGCCCAGAGCGTGGCCGCCATTCCCGAGCTGGTCGCGGCCTTCGACGAGCCCGACCCCAGTGTCACCATCCAGCCCATCGCCGAGCGCATCCGCCGCGACACCGGGGCCCGCTATGTGGTGGTGGGCAACGCCGAGGGCATCCGCTACTCCCACCCGCTGCCGGACCGCATCGGCCTGCCCATGGTCGGGGGCGACAACGACCGGGCGCTGATTGGCGGCGAGTCCTACGTCTCCGAGGCCGAGGGCTCGCTCGGCGAGGCGATGCGCGGCAAGACCCCTGTGTTCGACGCCGAAGGCAACATCATCGGCATCGTCTCGGTGGGATTCATGCTCGACCGGGTGGCCCTGGACGTGGGGCGACACACCAGCCTCGGCTGGTGGCTGGTGGCGGCCATGATCGCCCTGGGCTTCGCCGGCGCCTACGGGCTCTCCCACCACCTCAAGCGGGTGATCCTGGGCCTCGAGCCCCACGAGATCGCCCGGCTCGCCATGGAGAAGGAGGCGATCCTGCAGTCGATCCACGAGGGGATCCTGGCCGTCAACCGCGAGGGCGAGATCACCCTGGTCAACCAGCAGGCGCGGCGCTTCCTGGGGCTGCCCGAGGCCCGGGAGGTGCTGGGGCGGCCGATCCAGGAGCTGGTGCCCAACTCGCGGCTGCTGGAGGTGCTCGAGCGCGGCGAGCGGCAGTTCGACCAGCAGATGTGGCTCGGCGACCACCCGGTGGTGGTCAATCGGGTGCCGGTGCGCCACGCCGGCGAGATCGAGGGGGCCGTGGCCACCTTCCGCAGCCGCCGCGAGATCGTCGAGCTCTCCGATGCCCTGACCGCCGCCAGCCGCGACGTGGACATGCTGCGTGCCCAGGCCCACGAGTTCTCCAACAAGCTCTACACCCTCTCCGGGCTGCTGCAGCTCGATCGCATCCAGGAGGCCCTGGCGCTGATCCACCAGGAGAGCGAGCGGGCCCAGGCGCAGATGAGCTTCCTGATGGGCCACGTGGCCGACCCGGTGATCAGCGGCACCCTGCTCGGCAAGCTGACCCGGGCCCGCGAGATCGGCGTGGTGCTGGAGATCGACGACCAGAGCTCCTTCTCGCTGCCGATGACCGCCGCCGGCCAGGAGGTGCTGATGACGGTGCTCGGAAATCTCATCGACAACGCCTGCGATGCCGCCCGGCAGGGCGCCGGTCCGGATGGCAATGGAGCCCGTGGCGAGCTGCCGCGGGTCAGGCTCTTCTTTACCGACCTGGGCGAGCAGCTGCTGATCGAGGTGGAGGACAACGGCCCCGGTGTGCCGTCGGAGCAGGTGGCGCATATCTTCGAGGAGGGCTACTCCACCAAGCCAGGCCGCCACCGCGGCATCGGCCTGGCCCTGGTCGCTCGCCTGTGTGCCGAGCACGGCGGTGCCATCACCCTGGAGGAGAGCGAACTGGGCGGGGCCTGCTTCACGGTGGTGCTGGACCGTTCGCTGTGCCGCGACCCGGCCACGGCCTGAGCGAGCCCCGTCTCCCCAACCGCAACTACCGTCAGAGGAGGAGAGATGTCGAACGACCCCCAGTCGGTCCAGGGCCAGGACCTCGATCATCAGGGCTATAGCGTCCTGATCATCGAGGACGACTTTCGCATCGCCGAGATCCACCGCGCCTTCATCGAGCAGAGCGAGGGCTTCCGAGTGGTGGGCATGGCGCGCTCCGGGGCGGAGGCCCGCACCCTGCTCACCGATGGTGGGGAGGCGGTCGATCTGGTGCTGCTCGACGCCTACCTGCCCGATGTCGAGGGGCTCGAGCTGCTGTGGCTGCTGCGCCGCGACTACCGCCATGTCGACGTGGTCATGGTCACCGCCGCCCGCGAGGTGGAGACCATCGGCGAGGCGCTGCGCGGCGGCGTCTTCGACTACCTGATCAAGCCCGCCGAGGCCTCGCGCATGGCCCAGATGCTGGCGCGCTTTCGCCGCGAGCGCGAGGCCCTGGCCGCCCGGGAGGAGATGAGCCAGGAGGAGCTCGACCGGGTGCTCGGCCGCGGACCGGAGATGCCGGACAGGGGCCGGCGCCAGCTGCCCAAGGGCATCGACCGCCTGACCCTGCGGGCGGTGGTGGAGGCGCTGGACGCCTCACCGACGCCCATGGCCGCCATGCAGGTGGCGCGGGCCATGGGCGCGAGCCGCTCCACAGCGCGGCGCTATCTGGAGTTTCTGGTCTCGGTGCAGGTGGTGGAGGCGGAGCTGGGCTATGGTGATGTGGGCAGGCCGGAGCGCCGCTATCGGCGGGTCGGCGACGCTGCCGCCTGGTGCCAGGAGGGGTAGTCGCCCGGCCGTGAGCAGAATGGACACAATGCCCACAACGCACTTTTTCTTCATTATGTTCACAAGGTTGTGATCCCTGGCGCCGCTCCTCTAACGTTCGCCCCGTAGTGCCATAACAACGAACCCGCCTAGAGGAAATCGCCATGACTGCCAGGTTTACCGCCAAGAGCCTCACCGCCATCGTCCTGCCGCTGGCCGCCCTGACCGGCTTCAGTGCCGCCGCCCAGGCCGACGACTGGACACCGACCCGCAACATCGAGTTCATCGCCCCGGCCAACCCCGGCGGCGGCTGGGACACCCTGGTGCGCACCGTCTCGCGGGTGATCCAGGAGGAGGGGCTGGCCGAGCGCAGCTTCGGTGCCATCAACGTGCCGGGGGGCGGCGGGGCCGTGGCCTGGGCGCAGATCGCCCGCGACACCGGCAACCCCCATAAGCTGTTTGCCACCAGTCCGCCGATCATCCTGGTGCCCCTGGCCGGCACCTCGCGCTTTGACCACACCGACTTCACTCCCGTCGCGCGGCTGATCACCGACTACTCCATCATCCTGGTCAAGGCCGACGCACCCTACGAGGACCTCAACGAGCTCTTCGAGGCGATTGCCGAGAACCCCAGCCTGAGCATCGGCGGCGGCAGCGCGCCGGGCTCCATGGACCATATCTCCATGGCCGGGGTGGCCGCCGCGGCCGGCCTCGATGCCGCCAGCGTCAACTACATCCCCTTCTCCGGTGGCGGTGAGGCCATGACCAACCTGATGGGCGGTCACGTGGCAGCGGTGATCACCGGTGCGGGCGAGGCCTCCGGCCAGCTGGGCGAGGGCAGTGGCCTGCGCCCTCTCGGTGTCTCCTCTCCCGAGCGGCTGGGCGGCGTGCTGGCGGATATCCCCACCTATCAGGAGCAGGGAATCGATTACACCTTCGACATCTGGCGCGGCGTGATGGGCACTCCGGACATGCCCGAGGAGGCGGTGGCCTACTACGAGGCGCTGTTCGCCGAGATGCTCGAGACCGATGGCTGGGAAGCAGCTCGCGACCAGCTGGGCTGGATCGATGCCTACCAGGACAGTGAGGCGTTCGGCGCCTTCCTGGACGAGCAGAAGGAGCAGTTCAGTACCATCCTCGGTGACCTCGGCCTGCTCGGCGGCTGACCCCTCCACCCCTCTGTCTCACCGCTTGCCCGGGAGCCTGGCTCCCGGGCGGGCCCGTCCCCATGTGTCGGCACTGCGGTGCCGTCGGGCAGGTTCCTATGACGCGACTCAACTCCAACCAGATCATCGCGCTGCTGCTGGCGCTGTTCTCGGTGGGCTACCTGGCCATGGCCTGGCAGATCCCCCAGTTCCCCCTGCCGCGCCCCATCGACTCCGACCTCTTTCCCAAGGTGCTCGGATTCACCCTGCTGGGCCTGGCAGTGCTGCTCTTCTTCGAGGCGCCCGCCGCCGGCGAGCCCCAGCCCGACGGCGACTCGGCCGAGTCCAGTGAGACGCTGCTGCTGCGCCCCTGGTCGCGGGTGGTGGTGACCGCCATCGCCCTTGCCGCCTATGCGCTGCTGCTGGTGCCGGTGGGCTTTGTGCTGGCCTCCACGGCACTCTGCTTCGGCCTCGGCTGCTACTACGGCTATCGTCGCCACGCCGTCAACCTGGCGACCTCGCTGGGCGTGGTGCTGACCCTCTACCTGACCCTGACCCGGGTGATGGGCGTCTACCTGCCCACCGGCCTGCTGCCGTTCTGACCGGCGAGAGAGTGATTCCATGGATGCCTTTAATAACCTGATCTATGGCTTCAGCATCGCGCTGGACCCGATCAACATCTTCTACGTCTTCGCCGGGGTCTTCGCCGGCACGGTGATCGGCATGCTGCCGGGGCTCGGGCCGATCAGCGCCCTGGCGCTGATGATCCCGCTCACCTTCGGCATGGAGCCCTCCTCGGGGCTGATCCTGATGGCCGGGGTCTATTACGGCGCCATCTTCGGCGGCTCCACCTCCTCGATCCTGCTCAACGCGCCCGGCGTGGCGGGCACCGTGGCCACCTCCTTCGACGGCTACCCGCTCGCCAAGCAGGGCCAGGCCGGCAAGGCCCTGGCCATCGCTGCCTACGCCTCCTTCATCGGCGGCACCATCTCCATCATCTTCCTGATGCTGGTGGCACCGCTTCTCGGCCGGGTGGCGGTCAGCTTCGGTCCCGCCGAGTACTTCTCGCTGATGGTGCTGGGGCTTACCGCAGTGGTCTCGCTCTCCGACAAGTCGCTGGTCAAGGGGCTTATCGCCGCCGTGGTGGGGGTGATGATCTCCATCATGGGCATCGACCTGCAGACCGGCACCGAGCGCTTCACCTTCGGCACCGTTCATCTGCTCGACGGTATCGACTTCCTGGTAGTGGCGCTGGGGATCTTCGCCCTGGCCGAGGTCTTCTACATGCTGCTCAGGGGCGGCGGCGGCAAGGAGCAGCCGCGCAACGCCATCGGCTCGCTCAGGCTCACGAAGCAGGAGGTCAGGCAGATCGCGCCGCCCATCGGGCGCAGCTCCATACTCGGCTTCTTCACCGGGGTGCTGCCCGGGGCCGGCGCCACCATCGGCTCCTTCCTCGGCTACAGCATGGAGAAGCGTCTGGCCAAGGACGGCGACACCTTCGGCAAGGGCAACATCAAGGGGGTGGCGGCGCCGGAGTCGGCCAACAATGCCGCCTGCACCGGCTCCTTCGTGCCGCTCTTGACCCTCGGCGTGCCCGGTTCCGGCTCCACCGCGGTGCTGCTCGGCGCCCTGCTGGTGATGGGGGTCTCCCCCGGGCCTGCGATGCTGGTGGACCGCCCCGACGTCTTCTGGGGCGTGGTGGCCAGCATGTACCTGGGCAATATCTTCCTGCTGGTGCTCAACCTGCCGCTGATCCCGCTGATCGCCAAGATCCTTGACCTGCCGCGGCCGCTGCTATTGGCGCTGATCCTGATCTTCTGCATGGTCGGGGTCTACGGCATGAGCTTCAGCGTCTTCGACCTGCTGCTGCTGCTCGGCTTCGGCCTGCTGGGGCTCGGCATGCGCCTGTTCGGCTTCCCGGCCGCACCGCTGATCCTGGCGTTGATCCTCGGCAGCATCATGGAGGAGTCCATGCGCCGGGCGCTGCAGATCTCCGGAGGCGACTGGTCGATCTTCATCGACAAGCCGATCTCCCTGGCGCTGCTGGTGGTGGCCGCGCTCTCTCTGACCCTGCCGCTGCTGCGCAAGTTCAGGGCCCGCTGACCCCTCCGCCTGGCCGCCGTTCGCGGGGGCGCCGGCCATGCCGGCGCCCCCGCGTCGTTGTACCTGGGCTCTCGGCGCGCGGCACGTCCGCCGCGCACTGACCTGGCGCAAGGGGGCGGGCACGACGCACCGAACGGTGCATGGCGGCGCCCTCGGTTGCACCGAGGCGGTGCGTCAAGCACGCTGCTGCGCCGCACCAACTGGTGCCAACTGATTGTCTTGGAACGTCTTTATCGCGAATGGCCCGCTGTGGCGCACCCCTTGCAATGTCTCCTTGTCCCACCACAACGACCCCCTTCGGGGAGCAAGGAGATTCTCGTGACCCCTTCCCATCGCAAGTCGCTGCCGCTTCGTCCCCTGACCGCCGCGCTGCTGACCGCCTCCCTGCTGGGCGCCGGCGGCCAGGCCCTGGCCGACGACGACCCCATCAAGGTGGGCATCCTGCACTCGCTCTCCGGCACCATGGCGATCAGCGAGACGGTGCTCAAGGATACCGTGGAGATGCTGATCGATCAGCAGAACGCGCAGGGCGGCCTGCTTGGCCGCCAGCTCGAGGCGGTGGTGGTGGACCCCGCCTCCAACTGGCCGCTGTTTGCCGAGCGTGCCCGGGAGCTGCTCGCCCAGCATGAGGTGGACGTGGTCTTCGGCAACTGGACCTCGGTGTCGCGCAAGGCGGTGCTGCCGGTGTTCGAGGAGCTCAACGGCCTGCTCTTCTATCCGGTGCAGTACGAGGGGGAGGAGTCCTCCGAGAACGTCTTCTACACCGGCGCCGCGCCCAACCAGCAGGCCATCCCCGCGGTGGAGTACCTGATCAACGAGATGGGCATCGAGCGCTTCGCGCTGCTCGGCACCGACTACGTCTATCCGCGCACCACCAACCGCATCCTCGAAGCCTTCCTCAAGGAGGAACACGGCATCGCCGACGAGGACATCATGGTCAACTACACCCCCTTCGGGCACAGCGACTGGCAGAACATCGTCGCCGAGGTGCGCCGTTTCGGCAGCGAGGGCAAGCCCACCGCGGTGGTCTCCACCATCAACGGCGATGCCAACGTGCCCTTCTACCGGGAGCTGGGCAACCAGGGGGTGGACGCCGGCGACATCCCGGTCATCGCCTTCTCGGTGGGCGAGCAGGAGCTCACCGGCATCGACACCGCCCCCCTGGTGGGCCACCTGGCCGCCTGGAACTACTTCATGAGCGTCGACACCGACGCCAACTACGACTTCATCGACGCCTGGATCGAGTGGACCGGCGACGAGGAGGCGGTCACCAACGACCCCATGGAAGCCCACTACATCGGCTTCAACATGTGGGCCGAGGCGGTGCGCAAGGCCGGCACCACCGACCCCGACGCCATCAAGGACGCCATCATCGGCGTAGTGGTGCCGAACCTCTCCGGCAGCTACGCGGCGATGATGCCCAACCACCACATCACCAAGCCGGTGCTGATCGGCGAGGTCCAGGACAATGGCCAGTTCGACATCGTCTGGCAGACCCCCTCCACCGTGGTCGGCGACGCCTGGTCCGACTTCCTGCCCGGCTCCCGCGACCTGATGGCCGACTGGCAGGCGCCCATGCGCTGCGGCAACTTCAACGTGGCCACCGGCCGCTGCGGCGGCAGCACCGCCGCCGAGGAGGCCGAGGCCGCCCTCGCCGAGTAACGCCCGCTCCCGGCGTCGCACCAAGCGCAAGGCGCCGGGGACAGGTCGAAGAGGGGGTCCTATGCCAGGGATGGCATCGGTAGCGCCCAGGGATGGGTTTACAGCGCCCCCTCGCAGGCCTGTCGCCGGAACAGCCTGCCAGCTGCGATGGCCCTGTGCGGGGCGCACGCCCGCTTTACCCACTTAGTGACTCCCTAATGCAAAGGACGAACCCATGAGGCGTCTCCTTTTACTCTGGCTGCTGGTGCTGCTGGCTCTGCCGCTGGGCGCCCAGGCCCAGCCCGCGGCCGACGATGCCGCCGCCATCGAGCTGCTCGAGGCCCTGGACGTCGACAGCTTCCCCGCCAAGGGCCGCGCCATCGAGGTCATCGTGGCCAGCGACGACGAGCGCGCCCGAGGCTGGCTCCAGGCCCTGCTCGACGGCCGCCTGCAGCGCGCCGACGACGGCCGCTTCGTGGTGGTGCTGGACAACCGCGGCCGCGACTGGCCGGTGGAAGATGCCCTGACCGGCGAGGCGCTGGGCGAGATGTCCCGCCGCGATCTCGACCGCATCGGCATCAACAACGCCCTGCGCAACCAGCTGCGCAGCGCCATCGCCGTGGTAGATCTCTACTCGGCGGACCTCGCGCTGCGCCGCGCCTCCGCCGAGCGGCTGCTGGGCGAGGTGGACGTCGACCTGGCCGGCCCCCTGGCGGAGGTGATCGAGGGCGAGGAGGACGCCCGGGTGCGCCGCCGCCTGCTCCAGGCGCTCGCCATCCATCGCCTGGAGCAGGGCGAGGTGGCCGCCGTGGCCGACCTCGAGGGCAGCCTGCACTCCCGGGTCCGCGTCGCTCTCAATCAGGCGGCCAACGGCGACGACCCGATGCTGGCCGACGCCGCCCGCAACGCCTTGAACCAGATCGAGCAGATGCTCAAGGTCAACCGCGCCGCCGAGACCCTCTACTTCGGGCTCTCGCTCGGCTCGGTACTGGTGCTGGCGGCCATTGGCCTGGCCATCACCTTCGGGGTGATGGGGGTGATCAACATGGCCCACGGCGAGCTGATCATGCTCGGCGCCTACACCACCTGGATGATGCAGCAGCTGCTGCCCGGCCAGCCGGGCCTGGCCCTGGTGCTGTCGGTGCCCGCCGGCTTCCTGGTAGCGGCGCTGGCCGGCATCGCCATCGAGCGCGGGGTGATCCAGTTCCTCAAGGGGCGGCCGCTGGAGACCCTGCTGGCCACCTTCGGCATCAGCCTGATCCTGCAGCAGCTGGTGCGTACCCTGATCTCGCCCCAGAACCGCACCGTGGTCTCCCCGGAGTGGATGAGCGGCTCCATCGCCGTCAACGACGCCCTCTCGCTGACCCTCAACCGCCTGGTGGTGATCGCCTTCGCCCTGGCGGTGTTCGCCGCTCTGGTGCTGATCATGCGCCGGACCCGGCTCGGGCTCGAGGTGCGGGCGGTGACCCAGAACCGCGCCATGGCGCGCTCCATGGGCATCCGCGCCACCCGGGTCGATATCCTCACCTTCGCCCTGGGCTCCGGGGTGGCGGGGCTCGCCGGGGTGGCGCTCTCCCAGCTCACCAACGTGGGGCCCAACCTGGGCCAGAGCTACATCATCGACTCCTTCATGGTGGTGGTGTTCGGCGGCGTCGGAAACCTCTGGGGCACCCTGGTGGCGGGCCTGTCGCTGGGGGTGATCAACCAGGTGCTGGAACCCTGGGCGGGCGCCGTGCTGGCCAAGATCATCGTGCTCGTCTTCATCATCCTGTTCATTCAGAAGCGCCCCCGCGGACTCTTCCCGCAGAAGGGCCGGGCGGCGGAGGGCTAACCGATGCATTCCACACACTTCTGGCTGACGCGCCCCTTCGCCGAGCGCTCGACGCAGCTCTTCCTGGCCGTGCTGCTGGCGGCCATGACCCTGGTGACGCTGCTGCACCTGGCCGTGCCCCAGGGCCACCCGCTCTATGTCAACGCCTATACCGTCAACCTCTTCGGCAAGTACCTGAGCTATGCGCTGCTGGCCGTCGCCGTGGACCTGGTGTGGGGCTATCTGGGCATCCTGAGCCTGGGTCACGGCGCCTTCTTTGCGCTGGGCGGCTACGCCATGGGCATGTACCTGATGCGCCAGATCGGCGACCGCGGGGTCTATGGTGATCCCGTGCTGCCGGACTTCATGGTGTTCCTGAGCTGGGAGAACCTGCCCTGGTACTGGCTCGGCTTCGACATGGCCTGGTTCGCCTTCCTGATGGTGCTGCTGGTGCCCGGCGCCCTGGCGCTGGTGTTCGGCTTCCTGGCCTTCCGCTCCCGGGTCACCGGGGTCTATCTCTCCATCATCACCCAGGCGCTCACCTTCGCCCTGATGCTGGCCTTCTTCCGCAACGAGATGGGCTTCGGCGGCAGCGACGGCCTGACCGACTTCCGCGAGATCCTGGGCTTCAACCTGAGAAGCAACGAGACGCGCCTCGGGCTCTTCCTGGCCAGCGGCGTGGCGCTGGCCCTGGGCTATGTCGTGTGCCGAGCCATCGTGGGAAGCAAGCTCGGCCGGGTCTGCGTGGCCACCCGTGACGCCGAGGCGCGCACGCGCTTTCTCGGCTACCGGGTGGAGCGCTTCCAGCTCTTCGTCTTCGTGGTCTCGGCCATGCTGGCGGGGCTCGCCGGCGCCCTCTACGTGCCCCAGGTGGGGATCATCAACCCCAGCGAGTTCTCGCCGCTCTTCTCCATCGAGATCGTGCTCTGGGTGGCGCTGGGCGGCCGGGCGACCCTCTACGGGGCGGTGATCGGGGCGATACTGGTCAACTACGCCAAGACCTATTTCACCGGCGCTATGCCCGACGCCTGGCTCTTCGCCCTCGGCGGGCTCTTCGTGCTGGTCACGGTCTTCCTGCCCAGGGGCGTGGCGGGGATCCTCGCCTATCGCCTGAAGCGTCGCCGAACGGGCGATGACGCCGGCGCGTCCGGCAATGAAAACAGCGCCACCGGCTCGGAGGTGACCCCATGAGCTTCCTGAGATCCCTGGCCGACCGCGATCGCGTCTTCGACTTCCTGGTGCCGACCGCCTCGCCGGTGGACGTGCGCCACGGCCCGATCCTCTACCTGGAGGACGTCACGGTGAGCTTCGACGGCTTCAAGGCCATCGACAACCTCAACCTGACCATCGACGACGGCGAGCTGCGCTGCATCATTGGCCCCAACGGCGCCGGCAAGACCACCATGATGGATATCATCACCGGCAAGACCCGCCCCGACACCGGCTCGGTGTGGTTCGGCAGCCGCCACGACCTGCTGACGATGAACGAGCCGGAGATCGCCAGTCTCGGCATCGGCCGCAAGTTCCAGAAGCCCACGGTCTTCGAGGCGCTCAGCGTGTTCGAGAACCTGGAGCTGGCCATGGCCGCCGATAAGCGCATCCTGCCGACCCTCACCGCCCGCATGAGTGGCGAGGTGCGCGACCGCATCGAGGAGGGGCTGGCCACCATCGGCCTCACCGCGCTGCGCGACCGGCCGGCGGGCATCCTCTCCCACGGCCAGAAGCAGTGGCTGGAGATCGGCATGCTGCTGATGCAGCGCCCGCGCCTGCTGCTGGTGGACGAGCCGGTGGCCGGCATGACCGAGCAGGAGATGGAGCGCACCGCGGAGCTCTTGACCGGCCTTGCCGGCAAGCAGTCGGTGGTGGTGGTGGAGCACGACATGGGCTTCGTGCGCTCCATCGCCCGCCAGGTGACGGTGCTTCACCAGGGCAGCGTGCTGGCCGAGGGGACCATGGACCAGGTGGCCAGCGACCCCAGGGTGATCGAGGTCTACCTGGGGGCCGAGGCCGACGAGGAGATGGCGTGATGCTCAGGATCGACAAGCTCAACCAGTACTACGGCGAGAGCCATACCCTCTGGGATCTCGACCTCGAGGTGCCCGCAGGGGAGTGCACCTGCGTGATGGGCCGCAACGGGGTGGGCAAGACCACCCTGATGAAGGCGATCATGGGCGAGGTAACAGTGGCCTCCGGCAGCCTCCGCTACGCTGACGACGTGGAGCTGACCCGGCGGCGCGTCGAGGAGCGTTCGCGGCTCGGCATCGGCTATGTGCCCCAAGGCCGCCAGATCTTCCCGCTGCTCAGCGTGGAGGAGAACCTGCGCACCGGGCTCGCCGCCCGGGGCGACGGCCGCAGGACGATTCCCGAGCGCATCTATGAGCTCTTCCCGGTGCTTCAGGAGATGAGGCACCGCCGCGGCGGCGATCTCTCCGGGGGCCAGCAGCAGCAGCTGGCCATCGGCCGGGCGCTGGTGCTCGAGCCGCGGCTGCTGATCCTCGACGAGCCGGGGGAGGGCATCCAGCCCAATATCGTCACCCTGATCGGCGAGGTGATCCGCCGGCTGATCGCGGAGGACGGCCTCACCGTGCTGCTGGTGGAGCAGAAGCTGCCCTTCGCCCGCAAGTACGCCGACCGCTTCGTGATCATGGACCGCGGCCGGCCGGTGGCCAAGGGGCCCATCGACGAGCTCTCCGATGCGCTGATCAGGGAGCACCTGACGGTCTAGGCGTGAAACGCCGAGCATCGAGGCGCCTCCTGTGGTTCATGGGGGCGTCTTGCACCTTTCTGGCCTGCCCGCCCGTGCGCCTGCACCTGCAAGGTGCGCGGCGGCCTCCGTTGATGCACCGCGAGGGGGCGTGCATGCCGTCAGCCTGGTACCGGCATTCATTTCAACTTTATGAATGATAAGGGAAATATATCCCTCTCCCCATTCTGGTACGCCCCTTGCTGAAGACTGGTCAGAGACGCCACCGCACGAGTCGCCCATGACCGCCTTCGAGCCTACCCTTGCCCCCCCGCCGCCGGCATCCGGCCACCGCTTCGATGCCGAGCGGCGCTGGGAGGCGACGCTTGAGTTGAGTTTCGCTGCGCGGGGCGGGGCGACGCGGCTGACCCGGGCGCGCCATTGCGGGCCGCTGCGGGTGCAGCGCCCCTTCTATCCGGAGGGGCCTGCGGGCGTCTGCCACCTCTACCTGCTGCACCCGCCGGGGGGGCTGGTCAGCGGCGATGCGCTGACCATCTCGGCGCGGGTCGAGGCGGGCGCCCAGGCGCTGCTCACCACCCCGGCGGCCAACAAGCTCTATCGCGCCGACAGCCACGGGGTGGCCTGGTGTCAGGCCACCCACCTGGAGGTCGACGATGGCGGCACCCTGGAGTGGCTGCCCCAGGAGACCATCGCCTTCGACGGCTCCCGGGGGGAGCAGAGCACCCGGATCGACCTTTCGGGCACCGCCCGCTGCCTGGGCTGGGAGGTGCTGGCCCTGGGGCGCCCGGCAAGTGCGCTGCCCTATCGCTCGGGGCGCCTCGAACAGCGCTTTCGCCTCACCCGTGACGGCAGGCCCCTGTGGCTGGAGCGCCAGCCGCTGGACCCCGCCCACCCGCGCTTCACGGGGCGCTGGGGGCAGGGGGGCGCCAGCGTCCAGGCGACCCTCTGGGCGGTGGGCCTGGTTGAGGCGCCCGAGGCCATCGAGGCGCTGCGCGACGCGCTTCCCGCCTCGCCCCGCTGGGCGGTGACCCTGCGCCACGGCGTGCTGCTGCTGCGCTACCTGGGCGATGAGCGCCGCGAGGCCTGGGCGCTCTGCGAGGCCGCCTGGCGAGTACTGCGCCCACGGCTGCTGGGCCTCGAGGCCCAGATCCCGCGCATCTGGCTGACCTGATTCCCCACCTTCACCGACGAGACGACGCCATGGAACTGACACCCCGCGACAAGGACAAGCTGATGCTCTTTCTGGCCGCTCAGCTGGCCGAGCGCCGCCGCGCCCGCGGCCTGAAGCTCAACTATCCCGAGGCGGTGGCGCTGATCAGCTTCGAGATCATGGAGGGCGCCCGGGATGGCCGCAGCGTGGCCGACCTGATGAGCGCCGGCCGCGAGATTCTCGGCCGCGACGACGTCATGGAGGGGGTGGCTGAGATGGTCCACGAGGTGCAGGTGGAGGCCACCTTCCCCGATGGCACCAAGCTGGTCACCGTCCACACCCCAATCGTCTAAAACTGGCTGCACTTGGCCATGCTGTGTTGGCTTCGCGACAAAAATTGCTCATTTACTAAAGTAAACTCCGCTTTTTTGCCGCTCGCCGCCTTGCCTGGCCTTCGTTCGCTCAGTTTTAGCTGTGCAGCAGCAGCCATTAACGAAAGGTAAGGCGCTTATGATTCCTGGCGAATATCAGCTGAAGGACGGCGAGATCGCGCTCTGCGAGGGGCGCGAGCGGATCACCGTCGAGGTGGCCAATACCGGCGACCGGCCGATCCAGATCGGCTCCCACTACCACTTCGCCGAGGCCAACCCGGCGCTGGTCTTCGATCGCGACACGACCCGTGGCTATCGCCTCGACGTGGCCGCCGGCACGGCGATCCGCTTCGAGCCGGGGCAGACCCGGGAGGTGACCCTTATTCCCTTTGCCGGCACGCGCCATATCTACGGCTTCCTCGGCGAGGTCATGGGTGCGCTGGAAGGAGGCAAATCATGAAGATCTCGAGACAGGCCTACGCCGATATGTACGGCCCCACGGTGGGCGACCGGGTGCGCCTTGGCGACACCGAGCTGTGGATCGAGGTGGAGCGCGACGCCACCCACTACGGCGAGGAGGTGAAGTTCGGCGGCGGCAAGGTGATCCGCGACGGCATGGGCCAGAGCCAGCGCGCCGACGACAGCGTGATGGACACCGTGATCACCAACGCCCTGATCCTCGACTGGTGGGGCATCGTCAAGGCGGATGTGGGGCTGCAAAATGGCCGCATCGCCGCCATCGGCAAGGCGGGCAATCCCGATACCCAGCCGGGCGTGGAAATCGTGATCGGCCCCGGCACCGAGGTGATTGCCGGCGAAGGCATGATCCTCACCGCCGGCGGCATCGATGCCCACATCCACTTCATCTGCCCCCAGCAGGTGGAGGAGGCGCTGGCCAGCGGCATCACCACCATGCTCGGCGGCGGCACCGGGCCTGCCACCGGCTCCAAGGCCACCACCTGCACCCCGGGGGAATGGCATATCGGCCGCATGCTCCAGGCGGTGGATGGATTGCCCATGAACATCGGCCTGTTGGGCAAGGGAAATGCCAGCCTGCCGGAGGGGCTGGCGGCGCAGCTCGAGGCCGGGGCCATGGGTCTCAAGCTCCACGAGGACTGGGGCACCACCCCGGCGTCGATCGATACCTGCCTCTCGGTGGCCGAGCGGTACGACGTCCAGATCGCCATCCACACCGACACCCTCAACGAGTCGGGCTTCGTGGAGGACACCCTGGCGGCGTTCAAGGAGCGCGGCATCCACACCTACCACACCGAGGGGGCCGGGGGCGGCCACGCGCCGGACATCCTCACCGCCTGCGCCAAGCCCTACGTGCTGCCGTCCTCCACCAACCCGACGCGGCCCTATACGGTCAACACCATCGACGAGCATCTCGACATGCTGATGGTGTGCCACCACCTGGACCCCAACATCCCCGAGGACGTGGCCTTCGCCGACTCGCGCATCCGCCGCGAGACCATCGCCGCCGAGGATATCCTCCAGGATCTCGGCGTGATCTCGATGATCTCCTCCGACTCCCAGGCCATGGGCCGGGTGGGGGAGGTGGTGTGCCGCACCTGGCAGACCGCCCACAAGATGAAGGTGCAGCGGGGCCTGTTGCCCGAGGACGAGGCGCTCGGCGCCGACAACTTCCGCGCCCGGCGCTACATCGCCAAGTACACCATCAACCCGGCGATCACCCACGGCATCGGCCACGAGGTGGGCTCCATCGAGGTGGGCAAGCTCGCCGACCTGGTGCTCTGGAGCCCGGCCTTCTTCGGCGTCAAGCCGGCGCTGATCCTCAAGGGGGGCATGATCGCCATGGCGCCCATGGGCGACCCCAACGCCTCGATCCCCACGCCTCAGCCGGTCCACTACCGGCCGATGTTCGGCGCCCTGGGGCGGGCGGTAAGCCTGACCCGGGTCAGCTTCGTCAGCCAGGCGGCCCTGGACGCGGGTATCCGGGAGCGGCTGGGCCTCGCCAGCCGGCTGGTGGCGTGCAAGAACGTGCGCGGCGTGCGCAAGGGGGACATGAAGCTCAACGACGCCTGCCCCGATCTCAGCGTCGACCCCCAGACCTACGAGGTGCGCTGCGATGGGGAGCTTCTGACCTGCGAGCCCGCCACCGAGCTGCCGCTGGCCCAGCGCTACCACCTGTTCTGAGCGCCTAGCGCCGAGCGGTAGATACCAAGGTGAGCGGCGCCGGGGACAGGTCGCAGCGGGGGTCTTTTGCCAGGGATGGCAAAAGTAGCGTACAGGGACGTATTTACAGCGCCCCCGCCTAGACGTGTCGCCGGGTTAGCCGCGGCTAATAGGCTCCGAGCCAGAATTTAACGAGACGATGCCAGGGCTGGCTCGTCTCGAGACACCAGAGGAGCGGTTGTTCAATGCTGAAACTGACCGAACGCCTGGGCCCCATCGCGGCGGACCAGGCCAGCGATACCCTGACGCTGCCCTATGAGCTGCGTATTCGCGGCCGCCTCAAGGCGGAAAGCGACGCCGGCCGCGACCTCGGGCTCTTCCTCGACCGCGGGCCGGTGCTGCGCGACGGCGAAGGGCTGCGCGCCGAGGGCGGCGAGGTGGTGCGCATCCGCGCCGCCGACGAGCCGGTGGTCACCGCCCGCATCGCCTCCGGCCTGCCCCTGGCACGGCTCGCCTACCACCTGGGCAACCGCCATGTGCAGCTGGCCCTGGGCGAGGACGAGAAGGGGGGATACGTGCGCTTTCCACCGGACCATGTGCTGGAGGAGCTGGCGACGCTGCTCGGCGCCACGCTCGAGCACCACCGGGCCCCCTTCGACCCGGAGCCCGGCGCCTACCAGCAGCTGGGCGGGCATGGCCATTCACACAGTCACTCTCACAGCCACTCGCACGGCCATTCCCACAGCCAGTCAAACGGGCATGACCACGACCATGGGCACGAACATGGCCACTCTCATGCCCACTGAGCCGGAGGCCCCGGTGGAGAGGGCGCCAGGCGATGACCTGGCCCTGCTCGGGCTACTCCAGCTGGTCAGCCCGGCGCTGCCCATCGGCGCCTTCGCCTTCTCCCAGGGGCTCGAGAGCGCCTTCGAGCTGGGCTGGGTGAGCGACGAGGCGAGCCTCGGCGACTGGCTCGAAGGGGTGCTCGAGGATGGCCTGACCCGCTGCGAGCTGCCGGCGCTGGCGCGCCTGCACGCCGCCTGGTCAGAGGGTGACGGCGAGGCGGTGGCCGAGTGGGACGCCTGGCTTGCCGCCAACCGCGAGACCGCGGAGCTCGCCGCCGAGGATGCGCGGCTCGGGGCCTCGCTCAAGCGCCTGCTGGGCAGCCTGGCGCTGCTGCCCCCTGATGTTTCACGTCATGGGCCGGAGCTCCCGGAAGGGGCGGGCTATGTGACGCTGTTTGCCTGGGCGGCCGGGAGGCGCGGCATTGCGGTGCGCCCGGCGCTGCTCGGCTTCGCCTGGGCCTGGCTGGAGAACCAGCTGGCGGTGGCCTGCAAGGCGCTGCCCCTGGGCCACACCGCCGCCCAGCGCCTCGTCGAGCGGCTGCGCCCGGCGCTGGTCGCCGCGGTGGACGAGGCCCTGGCGCTCCCCGACGACGCCCTCGGCCCGGCGCTGCCCGGCCTGGCCCTGGCCAGCGCCCTGCACGAGACCCAGTATTCGCGACTTTTCAGAAGTTAGCGCCAAGACAGGACGGCAGGGCGATTACTGGCGAAGCCACCTCGCGCGGCCGCTGGTACACCGGACGAAGCGACGCGGGAAATCTTCAGGGATGAAGATTTAGGAAAGTCGGTACAGGGATGTGCCGTCTTTCCGACCGCGGGAGTCCGGCCGGGGTGCCAGGGTTTCGGTCGCGTGGCGTGGTGAGTCCAGTGAGTCGCCCGTGCCGACAGGATGACGACGAAAGAGTACGAGAGGAGACACGACATGACCCATTGTTTACGCGTTGGCGTCGGCGGCCCGGTGGGCTCCGGCAAGACGGCGCTGCTCAAGCAGCTCTGCCTGGCCCTGCGCGACCACTACGATATCGCCGTGGTCACCAACGACATCTACACCCGGGAGGACGCCGACTTCCTGCTTAAGCACGAGGCGCTCGACGCCGATCGCATCCTCGGCGTGGAGACCGGCGGCTGCCCCCACACCGCCATCCGCGAGGACGCCTCCATGAACCTCGCCGCCATCGACGAGCTCCAGGGGCGCCACCCGGGCCTCGAGCTGGTGCTAGTGGAGTCCGGCGGCGACAACCTCTCGGCCACCTTCAGCCCCGAGCTCTCCGACCTCACCCTCTACGTGATCGACGTCTCCGCCGGCGACAAGATCCCCCGCAAGGGCGGCCCCGGCATCACCAAGTCGGATCTGTTGATCATCAACAAGATCGATATCGCCGAGCAGGTGCATGCGTCCCTCGAGGTGATGGAGCGCGACTCGAAGACGATGCGCGGCGAGCGCCCCTTCGTCTTCACCAACCTCTATGACGGCGTGGGCCTCGAGACCATCATCCAGTTCATCCTCGAGCGCGGCATGCTGCCGGAGCGCCGGCCACCGGCCGGCGCTACCGCCTGATTCACTCCCCCATACCGACTCGACACACCGGCAAGGAGATCGCCACCATGACCTTACTCTCGATGTCTCTCTCGAAACGCGCCGCTGCGGCTGCCGCGGCCACCGGCCTGATGCTTGGGGCCGGCTCGGCACTGGCTCACCCGGGCCACGGCGCCCCCGATGTCCATGCCCATACCGGCAGCCCGCTGCTGCTGCTGGCGGGCGCCTTCGCCGTGCTGGGCGTGACCGGGCTGGCCCTGCTGCTGCGGCGTGTCCTTCGCCAGCGACGGCTGCAGCGTCAGCGCTGAATGTCGGCGTCGCCCCAAGCAGAACGCCCGGCCAGTGGCCGGGCGTTCTGCTTGGGGGGCAGGGGAGATCAGGGCAGCAGGATGGTGGAGCCGGTGGTCTGGCGGCCCTGCAGGGCGTCCTGAGCCTGTCCGGCTTCCGCCAGCGGGTAGCGGTGGGAGATATCGACCTTGAGCTTGCCGCTTTCGAGCATGGCAAAGAGCTCGTCGGCCATCATCTGCAGCCGCTCGGGGGTGTCGGCATAGCCGTTGAGGCTGGGACGGGTGACGAACTGCGACCCCTTCTGGTTGAGGATGCCCAGGTTGACCCCGTCGACCGCGCCGGAGGCGTTGCCGAAGCTGACCATCAGCGAGCGCGGCTTGAGGCAGTCGAGGGAGGTCTCCCAGGTGTCCTTGCCCACCGAGTCGTAGACCACGTCGCACATGGCGCCGTCGGTGAGTTCGCGCACCCGCTCGACCACGTTCTCCCTGGTGTAGTCGATGGTGGCCCAGGCGCCGTTCTTCTCGGCAAGGGCCGCCTTCTCCGGGGAGCTGACGGTGCCGATCAGCCTGACGCCGAGCGCCCGCGCCCACTGGCAGGCGATGGAGCCCACGCCGCCGGCGGCGGCGTGCCACAGGATGGTCTCGCCGCCCTTGAGCGCAAAGGTCTGGCGCATCAGGTACTGCACCGTCAGCCCCTTGAGCATGCTGGCCGCGGCGGTCTCGAAGTCGATGGATTCGGGCAGCTTGACTACCTTGTCGGCGGGCAGGGTGTGCTGCTCGGCATAGGCGCCCAGCGGCCCCTGGGCGTAGGCGACGCGGTCGCCGGGCGCGAGGTGGCTGACCCCTTCACCCACCGCCTCGACCACGCCGGCGCCCTCGGTGCCGAGACCGGAGGGCAGCGACGGGGCGGGGTAGAGGCCGGTGCGGAAGTAGATGTCGATGAAGTTGAGGCCGATGGCGCGGTTGGCGATTCGCACCTCGCCGGGGCCGGGCTCGGCGGGGGAGACATCGACGAGCTCAAGCACCTCGGAGCCGCCGGTGCGGGCAAACTGGATACGCTTGGCCATGGTGTCAGGTCCTTGTAATGGGAGTGGAAAGCCGTGGGGACAGAGAGCCATCCAAACGCCGAACGTCCGGCCGGTCAAGTCGCTGGCTCCCTCGGCGGGTTCAGCCGGTCCCGAGCCCGTCGACGAAGGCCTGCCGCTCCGCCTCGAAGAAGGCCCGCTCCTGCTTGAAGCGGCGCAGCACCGCCTGCTCATCGAAGGCGAGCGGTGGCGTCAGCCGGCCGGAGAGCGCGGCGGGGTGCTGGAAGGCGAGGCCGACCCGCTCCCCCCGGTCGTTCTCCACCCAGCGAGTGATGCCGCACTCCCGCAGGAAGGCCTCATCCAGGGTCTCGTTTGGGGTGATGCAGAGCGGCGCCTTCAGGGCCAGGTCGTGGAGCAGCCGGCGCAGGGGCTCGCGACTCTCGCCGAAGGTAGCGGCGAGGGTCACGGCCATGCCCTCGCCGCTCTCGTCCATGACCAGCAGCGCCAGCGCCAGGGGGCGGCCCCGGTCATCCTCCAGTGCCCAGAGGCGCGCCGCCTCGACGGGAAACAGCAGGTGGCGGATACCGCTGAAGGCCACCAGCGGAGCCAGCCCTGCCTGGGTGCCATGGACCGCCGCACATAGCCGCGCCAGCCAGGCATCTTGCCGGGCGCCGGGCTCGAGACTCACCACCTTCATCGTGCTCTCCACTCTCTAGATTGGCTGGCGCGAAGCCTAGCATACTCCAGCGCCTCGGGGCCCTGTCACGGTCCCCCGCATCCCGCTATGCTGGCGGCCATGATCCTCAAGGAGTCGAGACGCCATGCGCCATCCGGAGATTACCCTGCCACGCCTGCTTGCCCATCGCGGCCTCTCCGCCAGGGCCCCCGAGAACACCCTGGCCGCGGTGCGCGCCGCCCAGGCGGCGGGCTGTACCTGGGTCGAGCTGGATGTCCAGCTGCTGGGAGACGGCACGCCGGTGATCTGGCACGACGCCACGGTCAAGCGCTGCTCCGACGGGCGGGCGAGGCTCGCCGATCTGGACCTGCCCGGTGCCCGTCGACTTGACGTGGGCGCCTGGTTCGGCGACGAGTACCGAGGCGAGCGCATGGCGACCCTCTCGGAGATGCTGGCGCTGGTCGATGGCCTGGGGCTCGGGCTCAACCTGGAGCTCAAGGTCAACCGCGGCCGCAGCGCCGCCGCGCTGGTGGAGGAGGCGGTCCCTGCTGCCATGGAGGCGCTGCCACCGGAGCGGCTGATCGTCTCCTCCTTCCACGCCGGGGCGCTGGACGCCGCCCGTGATATGGCGCCGGCGAAGCGGCTGGCCCTGGGCGTGCTGTTCGAGGGGGTGACCAGCGATTGGCAGCACCGCTGCGAGGCCCTCGAGGCGTTCAGCGTCCACGCCGACTGGACGCGCCTCACCGAGCGCACTGCGCGTGCCGTGCGGGCGGCCGGCTACCCGCTGCTCTGCTACACGGCCAACGACCCGGCGGCCTTCGCCCACCAGTGGGGCTGGGGAGTGAACAGCGCGATCAGCGATGATCCCACTCGTTTCCTGGGCCACCTGCCTCCCGAGGCGTGAGCAGCCGCCCACGCAGAAGGGCCGCCCACCGGGCGGCCCTTCTGACCTTGGCCTTGTGCCGCCCCGTGGGGCGCTGGCTCAGCGGGTGGCGGGCTCGGCGTCGCGGCCGTCGTCCTGCTCCACCACCATGTCATCCTCCACATGAATCGGCTCTTCATGCTCGGCGTCGCGCACGCTGCGGGCGCGATGCTCGATCAGGAAGTAGAGGATCAGGCCGATGCCCAGGCCCCAGGCGGCGCCGTGGGTGGCGAGTACCACACCCATGATCCCCGCCACGCCCATGGCGGTGGCGTTGTGGATCTGCTCCACGGCCACCGCGATGCAGAGGTAGCCGGTGATCAGCAGGGTGATGGAGAGGGCGATGGGCAGCACCGGGCGGAAGGCGGTGACCAGCGGCAGCAGGAAGAGGGCGAAGAAGCCGACGATCCAGAACACCGAGGTGCCGGAGTAGATGCTCTCCATGGCCTTGCGGCCATAGCGGTAGCGCTCGGTGACGGTGGCCATGGCGCCGGTGAAGAGCGGGCCAGCCAGGCCCGGATAGGGCGCCAGCAGGGAGTGCATCAGGTTGCGCAGGCCGGTGATCAGGTGCACGCGGTCGACGTTGACCTCGATCTTCTCGTCGGGACGCAGGTGGTCGACGCGCTTGAGCAGGGTCTGACCCACGATGATATCGCCGAAGGCGATGATGTAGGCGATGATCGCGGTGGGGATGGCGGCGATCATCAGCTCGATGCCCGGGGCGCCGATGGAGAAGGGCAGGTAGGCCCAGATGCCGGCGAAGTCGGGAATGGCGATGCCCCACTCGACCTCGGGCAGCGGGTACTCGCCCACGCTCCAGCCGATGGCCATGGTGATCAGCATGCCCGGCACCATGCCGTAGGCAACGATGTTACGCGCCCAGCGATACTTCTCGGCCAGGTCCCGGAAGGAGAGCGAGAAGAGCACGTAGAGAGTGATCAGGCCGCCGATGCCGAGCGAGATGGGGGTGTTGTAGAGCCGGCCGCCGGCGCTGATCTCGCCGCTGATGGCGGCGATGCCGGCGCCCAGCAGGATCCCTGCCTTGATGGAGTCGGGAACGTTGTTGACCAGCTTGGTGCCGAGGCGAGTGACGGCCATGAACAAGAAGATGGCGGTGACCATGAGCTGCAGGGCGACCATCGCCTTGAGCGCCTCGGGGCCAGGTTCGAAGTCGCCGATAAACAGCAGCACCACCGGGATCGCGGGCGTGATCCAGCCGGCGATGAAGGGAATGCCGAGCAGCGGCGGTAGGATGAAGCCGATGCCACAGACCACGACAAAGGCCAGCGCTACCTCGTAGGGTATGCCGAGATACTGCTCCAGCAGCGGAATCATGCCCAGGGAGATGACGAACATCACCAGGGCCTGGATGGTTTCCGGGATGGCCCAGGGGAAGTGGATGAAGGGGAGGCGAACCTTGAAGGGTCCCACCGGCCAGTAGGGTTGTTCCTCACCATACTTACGTTTCAGTAGCACGTCGATAACCTCTAGCGGTTCTGGTTGTTCATGGACATTCCTCGCTTATCTATTGTTGTTATTGGCTGTGGCGTTTTTACTTGGCGTAGCGGGCCAGGAACATTCGACCTTGTAACGAGCCCGGGCCGGCTGGCGATCGCGTGACTGTCGACAATATTTTGCTCTTGTGGCGAAAAGAGGCCAAAGAGTCGCGAAATGGGCGGGATATGACGCCAAGGTTGTTGACACTGAGGTGTCGCCGGCCGGTCTTTACGTAAACGTAAACTTTGGTCCAATGGCGTGCCGATACCTGGTGGATGCCGTCAGGCGCCGGGTGTCGGCGCCGCACCATGAGGGCAGCGGAGTGCCGGCAAGGGACAGGGGGAGGGGCGACGCATGTGGCCTTGGCTGATGGCACTGCTGCTGACGGGCTGGGTTGCCATGGGGGCCTGGCAGCGCTGCAAGCCGCTGCCGAGGCGCGTGGGCGCGGCCTGGCCGGTGAGAGCCGTCGACGAGGTTCGCTTCCTGAGCGACGAAACCTGGTTCGATGCACGGGGGAGGCGCCATCTCGATCAGGCCATCTTCGACGAGATGCTGGCGATGATCGACCAGGCCCGGCGCCTGGTGGTACTCGACGTGTTTCTCTTCAACGACTTCACCGCCGGCGTCGGGGGTGACGGCCTGCGTCCGCTATCGGCGGAGCTGAGTGCCGCCCTGGTGGCACAGAAGCGCCGCTACCCCGAACTGGAGGCGGTGGTGATCACCGACCCCCTCAATACCCTCTACGGCGGGCTCGAGCTCGACCATCTGGAGGCCCTGCGACGGGCGGGGATCGTCGTGGTGCTGACCGACCTCAACCGCCTGCGCGCCTCCAACCCGCTCTGGTCGGGGCTCTGGCACCTGGGCCCGCGCTGGTTGGGCAATCGCCCCGAGCGGGGCTGGCTACCCAACGCCCTGGGACCGGGCCGGGTGACGCTGCGCAGCTATCTGGCGATGCTCAACTTCAATGCCAACCATCGCAAGACCCTGGTGGTGGACGAGGGCGAGGGGTGGGCCGGCCTGGTGACCTCGGCGAACCCCCATGACGCCAGCAGCCTGCACGGCAACGTGGCGCTGCGCTTCGGCGGAGAGGCGGCCCTCGACCTGCTGGCCTCGGAGCGGGCGGTGGCGAGCTGGTCGGGCATCAACTTGCCCGGGCCGATGCCGCCCGACCCGGCCCCGGTAGCAGGCAACCTGCGCCTGCAGCTCTTGACCGAGGCGGCGATTCGCAAGGTGCTGCTGGCGGCGATCGAGGCCTGCCAGGAGGGGGATCGCCTGGACCTGGTGGTCTTCTACCTCGCCCATCGTGGCGTGATCGAGGCGCTTCAGGCGGCCAGCCGGCGCGGCGTACGGGTTCGCGCCCTGCTCGACCCCAACCGGGATGCCTTCGGCCTGGAGAAGGGCGGCATTCCCAACCGGCCGGTGGGACGCGAACTCGTCGCCGCTGGCATCGCGGTGCGCTGGTGCGCCACCCGGGGGGAGCAGTGCCACAGCAAGCTGCTGCTGCGCCGTCCGGCAGACGGCGGCGAGACTGAGCTGATCCTCGGCTCGGCCAACTTTACCCGGCGCAACCTGGATGACCTCAACCTGGAAAGCAGCGTCCGGCTCCTGGGCCCTCCCGACACCCCGGCCCTCGAGCAGGCCACTGCCTTCTTCGAGCGGCGCTGGGCGAGCTCTCCCGAGCGCACCACCAGTGAGCCCTTTGCGGCCTTTGATGACGCCAGCGTCTGGCAGGGCCTGCGCTACCGCATCATGGAGGCCACCGGGCTCTCCACCTTCTGAGGGCCAGCCGCCCGGGAGGGGCGAGCCCTTTCGCGGAGGGCGACGGCGCTCAATCGATGTGGGTGATCGCCTGGCGTCGCGGGTCGATATGCCAGGGCAGCCCCTGGCGGGCGTTGTGCTCCAGCTCGGCGATCACCTGGGCCCCCAGCAGCAGGATGATGGCGCCCACCTCCAGGCTCAGCAGGACCACGATCAGGGTCGCCAGGGAGCCGTAGACGGCGTTGACGAAGGAGATATTGGCGAAGTAGTAGACCAGCAGCAGCCGCACTCCCTCCCACAGCAGGGCGGCCACCAGCCCACCGATCACCGCCCGGCGCAGCGCCACCCGCACCACCGGCAGCACCTTGTAGATGGCGCTGAACAGCAGGAAGACCCCGATAAAGCTGGCCAGGTTGAGCACCGGCTCCGAGGCGCCCGACAGCGGCAGCTCCCGATCGAAGAGCGCCAGCCAGAGCGTATTGAGGGAGCTGAGCAGGCTGACCAGCAGGGTGAGTGCCATCAGCCCGGCGCCCAGCACCACCATGAAGGCGTAGGGCAGCAGCACCGAGACCCAGGCGCTGCGTCCCTGGTGATGGGTGTCCGGGGCGTGGAAGATGATCGCCAGGGCGTCCTCCAGCATGCGGAAGGCGAAGGAGCTGAAGAGCAGCAGGATCGGGAAGCCGAGGATGCCGATCACCTCGCGGGTGTCGAGCAGGGCGCGCACCGCCTCCAGCAGCACCTCGGCGTGGGCCGGAGCCAGGTGCTGTACCTGGATGCTGAGGACGTCGAGCAGGTGCGCCTCGTCCACCACCCGGGCCAGCAGCACCACCAGCAGGGCGAAGAGCGGCACGATGGAGAGCAGGATATTGTAGCCGACGCCGCCGGCCAGCAGGATGCCGCGGTTGCGCAGGAAGGCGGTGAGCACCCGCCACAGGAAGCGAGCCACCCGCGGCAGCAGCGTGAGGAGGGGCAGGGGGCGCGAGGGGCGCCTGGGCGGCGATGCAGTCATGGCGGAGGCCATCCATGGGCGTACCTGCATCATACGCCCCGCCCAGCACTCGTTGCCAATGCCGCTGCCTGCCGGGGGGCAACGGCCAAATAATGGTACGGCGGGACGACAGTCAGCATAATGTCACGCCTCGGCTTCACCCCATTCCCACGGCAGCGAGACACCATGGCCAAGTTCGAACTGATCGGTACCGCCAGCATTCCCGGCAAGGGCAGCGAGCTTCGGCTGCTGCAGCGCAATGACGAATTCTCCATCCGCATCGCCGGGGCCCCCGGCGAGCTCATGAACACCCGCCTGCACGGCTCTGAGGATGCCCTGGCCGAGCTGGCCTGTGAGCGTATCGCCGACCGCCCCGGCGCCCGGGTGCTGGTGGGCGGCCTGGGCATGGGCTTTACCCTGGCCGCGGCCCTGGCCGTCCTGGGCGAGGACGCCGAGGTGGTGGTGGCCGAGCTGGTCCCGGGGGTGGTGGAGTGGAACCGCGGGCCCCTGGGCGCCGCCTCGGGCCATCCGCTCGACGACCCGCGCACCCGGGTCAGCCTGGGCGACGTGGGCGAGCTGCTGCGCCGCGAGCCCGGCGGTTTCGATGCCATCATGCTCGACGTGGACAACGGTCCCGAGGGGCTGACCCGGCGCGAGAACGACTGGCTCTACTCTCCCAAGGGGCTGGCCGCCGCCCAGGCGGCCCTGCGCCCCGACGGGGTGCTGGCGGTATGGTCGGCGGGCCAGGATCCCGCCTTTACCGAGCGCCTGCGCCGGATCGGCTTTCTGGTCGAGACGGTCACGGTGCGCGCCCATCGCCCCGGCAAGGGGGCCAAGCACTGCATCTGGCTGGCCAGCTGAGATGCGTGGCTCTTACGCCCTGCGCCGGGCCCCGCTGCTCCTGGTGCTGCTCCTTCTGGCCGGCTGCGCGGGACGGCTGACGCCACCGGAGGCACCCGTCTCGCCCGTGACGGTCTACCTGCTCGACCACGGACGCCACGCGAGCCTGGTGCTGCCGCGCCGGGAGGGCGGCATGGTGCGCTACAGCTACGGCGAGTGGCGCTGGTACGTGGAGGCCGAGCGTCACCTGCTTTCCGGTGCCGCGGCCCTGCTCTGGCCCACCCGGAGCGGCCTGGGGCGCGGCGTGCACGAGGCGATAACCGGCCCGGAGGCGCTGTCGGGCCTGGCCCCGGAGGGGCTGGTCGCCGTCTACCCCCTGGTGGCCGAAGAGGCCCGGGTGATTGCCCTCAAGCGGCGTCTGGATGCCCATTTCGAGGCGCCGCTAGCATCGCCTGCCTACAGTGAGGAGTTTGACCTCCTCTTCGTTCCCTATCCTCGCGCCTATTGGTGGACCCACCAGTCCAACCTGGTCACCGCCCGCTGGCTGCGTAGCCTGGGCGTGGAGGTGCGGGGCATCCCCTGGCTGTCGCGCTGGCGTTTCGAGGCGCCTTCTGCGAGCCTCTATCATCACGGAGAGAAAGATCATGAGTGACAAGGCGCCGGGAGAGCGGCTCTCCAAGCGGCTGGCGCGCCAGCTGCCCTGCTCGCGTCGGGAGGCGGAGCTCTATATTGCCGGCGGTTGGGTCAGCGTCGACGGCCGGGTGGTTGAGGAGCCCCAGTTCAAGGTGAGCGAACAGCGCATCGAGCTGCTTCCCGGTGCGATGCCCCGGGAGATCCCGCCGACGACCCTGCTGCTCAACTGCCCGGCGCAGCTCCAGGCCGCCGAGGAGGAGGAGCTGGCCCGGCGGCTGATTCGCAAGGCGACGCACTGGGGCGAGGACCCCGTCGGCCAGGCCCCGCTCAAGGCGCACTTTCGCGGCCTGGTGCCCCTGCTGCCGCTGGCCCCCGGCGAGGAGGGGCTGCTGGTCTTCACCCAGGATCGCGGCGTGGCCCGGCGGCTGGGCGAGCGGGGCTCACGGCTGGAGGAGGAGTGGCAGGTGGAGGTGATCGGCAGTCTCGATGAGGCGGGACTCGAGGCGCTGCGCAGCGGCACTGCGCTGCCCGGCCAGCTCCCGGGGCCCGCCAGGGTCAGCTGGCAGAGCGAAACCCGCCTGCGCTTTGCCATCAAGGGCAGGGCGTCGGGCCTGCTGGAGCCCCTGTGTCGGGCGGTCGGGCTGACGGTAGTGGCGACCCGCCGGCTGCGCCTCGGCGGGGTATCGCTTGGGGCGGTGCCGCCTGGAGAGTGGCGCTACCTCAAACCCACCGAGAGGTTCTGAGCCCCCCGTCGCCTCCCTTTCCCCGGCTGGCGGCCCTAGGTATGCTGGGACGGTGTGTGCATGTCGCTCGGCCGTGCCGGGCGGCGATGATTACTGGAACGCAGCGAGGAACTACCTATGTCGGAAACCTCCCAGCCATCACCGTTCAAGGATAACCGCGTCAAGGGACTGGCGGGTGTAGCGGCCGTCGCCGTCATCTGGGCCCTCATCGCCCAGTCCAACTCGGGCTCCCACCGCGACGCTCGCGAGGCCCTCGAGGCCGAGCTCTCCGCCATGGAGTCGCGTAACCAGGCGCTGACCAGCCAGCTCGAGGAGCGTGACGCCGCCGGCGAGGAGATCGAGGCGCTGCAGGCGCGCCTGGCTGAGCTGCAGGACGAGCGCGATGCCGCCGAGGCCGCCATGGCCGAGGAGCAGGCCGAGGCCCGTGCCGAACTCGAGCGTCTCAATGCGGAGATCGCCGACGCCGAGGCGCGCCTCGAGGCCCTGACCGAACAGCGTGATGCGCTTGAGGCGGAGCTCGAGGCCCTGGAGGCCGAGCAGGCCGAACTGCAGGAGGCCCTCGCCTCCCTGCGCGAGGAGCAGGCCGCCGTCGAGGAGGCCCGCGACGCCGCCGAGGCTGCCCGTCAGGACGCCGAGCAGGCGCGCCAGGAGGCAGAGGGTGCCCGTCAGGAGGCCGAGGAGGAGCGTCAGGCGGCCTTCGAGGCCCGCGAAGAGGCCGAAGCGGCTCGTGACGAGGCCGAGGGTGAGCTGGCCTCCCTGGGCGAGCGGATCGAGGAGACCGAGGGCCGGCTCTCAGGGGTCGAGGCTGAGCTCGAGGAGCGCCAGGCCCATCTCGAGGCCCTCGAAGAGGAGATCGAGGCGCTGGAGATCTGGCGCGACGAGGTGGCCGAGGAGGTCGGCGCGGTCCGCGATGAGCGCGATGCCGCTCGTGAAGCGCTCGAGGAGGCTCGCGCCGAGCGGGACGATCTGCTGGTGGCGATCGAGGTGGGTCGCGACGAGGTGGCCGCCATCGATGCCGAGGCGGAGCGGCGCGAGGAGCAGCTCGAGCGCCTCGAGGCTCAGCTGGCCAGCTGGCGCAGCGAGCTCGCCGACCTGGAGACCCGTCTGGGGGCTCCCGACGCCGAGCCTGCCGAGGAGGTCGAGTCGGGCGCCGAAGAACCGCAGCCCGAGGAGAGCGAAGAGAGTGACGAGAGCGAGGACGCCGAGGCGGCGTGAACGGCGCTTCGTTTTCCTGCCATAAGCCGGCAGTGAACGGCGGACCCTCGGGTCCGCCGTTCGTCGTATACTGCACCCAGTGCGGGGCGGCCCCTGACCGTCCTGACATGCACAAAGAACCAGCAAGGAGCAGCCCGTGATCGAAGGGGTCAAGCACATCGTTGCCGTGGCGTCCGGCAAGGGGGGCGTGGGCAAGTCCACCGTCACCGTCAATCTGGCGCTGGCCATGGCGGCCGAGGGGTACCGGGTCGGCATCCTGGATGCGGACATCCACGGCCCCAGCCAGGCCCAGATGCTGGGCGTAGGGGAGGGGGTGCGCCCCGTGGCGGCCGGCGAGAACCGCATGCACCCGCTCGAGGCCCACGGCCTGCAGGCCATGTCCATGGCCTTCATGGTCGATACCCGGGAGCCCATGGTGTGGCGCGGGCCCATGGTGGCCGGTGCCTTCCAGCAGCTGCTGACCCAGACCCTGTGGGATGAGCTGGACTTCCTGTTCATCGACATGCCGCCGGGTACCGGCGACATCCAGCTGACCCTGGCCCAGAAGGTCCCGGTGGATGGCGCCGTCATCGTCACCACGCCCCAGGACATCGCCCTGCTCGACGCGCGCAAGGGCATCGAGATGTTCCGCAAGGTGAAGGTGCCGGTGCTGGGCGTGGTGGAGAACATGAGCCTTCACGTCTGCTCCAGCTGCGGCCACGCCGAGCCGATCTTCGGCGCAGGGGGTGGGGAGCGCATCGCCTCCGAGTACGAGACCCGGGTGCTGGGTCGCCTCCCCCTGGCGCTCTCCATCCGCGAGCAGGTCGACGGTGGGCGCCCCACGGTGGTCGCCGAGCCGGATGGGGAGGTGACGGCCACCTTCCGCGACATGGCCCGCCAGGTGGCGGAGCAGGTGGCCGGTCAGGAGGATGCCGGCCCGAGCATCTCCTTCAGCGACTGAGCCCCGAATGGCCGGGCCGGCGTGACGCCCGGGGCCGGGGCCGCTATCATGGCGGCCCCGGGCGCTGGCTGCCGGCCCGACGCCTCCGTTCCCACCCCAGCAGGAAAGGTTTCGATGAGCATCAAGTCCGACAAGTGGATTCGCCGCATGGCCGCACAGGAGGGGATGATCGAGCCCTTCGAGGCCGATCAGGTTCGCTACGTGAATGACCGTCGGGTGATCTCCTACGGAACCTCCAGCTACGGCTACGACGTGCGCTGCGCCGACGAGTTCAAGGTCTTCACCAATATCCACTCCGCGGTGGTGGACCCCAAGGCCTTCGACGAGAAGAGCTTTGTGGATGTGCAGGGCGATGTCTGCGTGATCCCGCCCAACTCCTTCGCCCTGGCCCGCACCGTGGAGTACTTCCGCATCCCGCGCAGCGTGCTGACCATCTGCCTGGGCAAGTCCACCTATGCCCGCTGCGGCATCATCGTCAACGTGACGCCGCTGGAGCCGGAGTGGGAAGGGCATGTGACCCTGGAGTTCTCCAATACCACCAACCTGCCGGCCAAGATCTACGCCAACGAGGGCGTGGCCCAGATGCTGTTCCTGGAGTCCGACGAGGTGTGCGAGACCTCCTACAAGGACCGCGGCGGCAAGTATATGGGGCAGCGGGGCGTCACTCTCCCCCGCACCTGAGAAAGCGTCGATTTATTGCTGCGCTCGACATCCTGATCGCCGGCGGTGCCGGTGCGCCGGTCCGATCGGAATCCTCATGTAGCAGGCTACACTCCGGTTCCTGCGCTCCGGCGACGACCAGCCTGTCATCGCTCGCGACTTAAATCGCCAGCTTTCCGAGCGAGGGATTGATAGGAAACGAGGTTGGATGAGCCGGTGCTCATCCAACCTTGACTTGCTTTGTTGGCCGCTACTCCTCGTCCAGCTCCTCGGCCGCGTCGGCGTGGGAGAGCCGCACGCCCTGTGCCGGCAGCGGGGTGCCATCCAGGGTGGCGCCGCCGGGCGCGAACTGCAGGCGCCCCTCCAGGAACCACTTCACCGCGATGGGATAGATCAGGTGCTCCCGGGCGTGCACCTTCTCCTTGAGGCTCGCCTCGGTCTCGCCCTCGGCCACGTCCACCGCGGCCTGGATCACCACCGGGCCGCCGTCCAGCTCCTCGGTCACGAAGTGCACGCTGCAGCCGTGCTCGGCGACGCCGTCGGCCAGGGCCCGGGCGTGGGTGTCGAGCCCCTGGTAGGCGGGCAGCAGGGAGGGGTGGATATTGAGCATCCGCCCCAGGAAGCGCTGCACGAAGCGCGGGGTGAGGATGCGCATGAAGCCGGCCAGCACGATCAGATCGGGCTCGTGGCGCTCGATCACCTTGATCAGGGCGCCGTCGTAGGCGTCGCGGTTCTCGTACTCCCGGTGGGGCAGCACCACGGCGTCGATGCCGGCCTCCCGGGCGCGTACCAGGCCATAGGCGTCCGGCTCGTTGGAGATCACCGCCACGATTTCGCCGCCCAGGCGGTCGTGGGTCTGCTCGTCGATCAGCGCCTGCAGGTTGCTGCCGCTACCGGAGATCAGCACCACCACCCGGCGCGCGCCTACCGGCTCCGAGGTGAAGTCGTTCAGGGTGTCGCTGGCGTCGCTCATGCCTCGAGGTTCTCCAGACGCACCTGGGCCTCTTCGCCGCTGCGGGCGACGATCTCGCCCAGCCGGTAGACCGTCTCGCCCAGGGCCTGCAGGTGGGCCCGGGCCTGGTCGGCCTTCTCGGCCGGTACCACCACCACCATGCCGATGCCGCAGTTGAGCACCCGGTACATCTCCTCCTCGGCCACGTTGCCCTGCTCCTGGAGCCAGTCGAAGACCGCCGGACGGGCCCAGCTGGTCACATCGACCTTGGCCGCGAGGCTGTCGGGCAGCACCCGGGGCAGGTTCTCGGTAAGGCCGCCGCCGGTGATATGGGAGAGGGCATGCACCGGCACGCCGCTCTCGCGGATCAGCGACAGCAGCGGCTTGACGTAGATGCGGGTGGGCGCCATCAGGGCGTCGCCCAGTGCCATGCCGCCGATGTCGGCGTCGAGGCTGGCACCGGACACCTCGAGGATCTTGCGAATCAGCGAGTAGCCGTTGGAGTGGGGGCCCGAGGAGGCGATGCCCAGCAGCACGTCGCCCTCGGCCACCTTGCTGCCGTCGAGGATCTCGGACTTCTCGACGACGCCGACGCAGAAGCCGGCCAGGTCATAGTCGCTGCCCTCGTACATGCCGGGCATCTCGGCGGTCTCGCCGCCCACCAGGGCACAGCCGGCCTGCTCGCAGCCCTCGCCGATGCCGGAGACCACGTCCGCGGCGATGTCCACATCCAGCTTGCCCGTGGCATAGTAGTCGAGGAAGAGCAGCGGTTCGGCGCCGGCCACGATCAGGTCATTGACGCACATGGCCACCAGGTCGATGCCGATGGTGTCGTGGCGGCCAAGGTCCATGGCCAGGCGCAGCTTGGTGCCCACGCCGTCGGTGCCGGAGACCAGTACCGGCTCGCGGTAGCCGCTCGGCAGCTGGCACAGGGCGCCGAAGCCACCCAGCCCGCCCATCACCTCGGGTCGAGTGGTACGCTTGGCGACGCCCTTGATGCGGTCGACCAGGGCGTTGCCGGCATCGATGTCGACGCCGGCATCCTTGTAGCTGAGCGAGGGGCGGGAAGAGGAGGAGTCGGTCATCTCGGGTCCTGTCGGTAGGTCGTCGGCCCGGGTCGGCCGCACGGGAGTGGCAAGGCCGCCTGGGAAGTTCGGGCACTGGATCAAGATCGGGTGCAAGATTGTAGCATCAAGACGCCGTTCAGGCAGCCGTGAGGCGTGCCGATGACGGCGCCACAGGGAGGGTAGGATGCGCAGAGAGTGGTGGGTGCTGGCGGCGGCGGTCGCCCTGGTGTGGCTGCTGCTACGCCTCGAGGCGATGCTGATGCCGTTCTTCGCCGGCATGATCCTGGCCTATCTGGCCGACCCCCTGGCCAACCGCCTGGAGCGCTGGGGGTTGTCGCGGCCGCTGGCGGTCAGTGCGGTATTCCTGGTGCTGCTGGCGCTGCTGGCGGTGGGGCTGCTGGTGCTGATTCCACTGCTGGTGCAGCAGCTGCGCCAGTTCGGTGAAGTGACGCCCGGCATCTTCGAGTGGCTGGAGACGGTGCTGGCGCCGCAGATCCAGGCCTGGACCGGTTTCGACGTGGCGGCAGAGCTGGACAATGTCCAGGAGACCCTGGCCGAGCACTGGCAGGATGCCGGCGGCTACCTGGCCCAGGTGCTGGGGCAGGTGGGGCGCTCGGGCATGGCCTTCGTCACCTGGGTGACCTATGTGTCGCTGATCCCGGTGGTGACCTTCTACCTGCTGCTCGACTGGAAGCGGCTGATGGGCAGCCTCCGCGACCTGCTGCCGCGGGGCTGGGAGGCCGATGTGGTCCGCCTGGCGGGGCGCTGTGACGAGGTGCTCTCCGCCTTCCTGCGCGGCCAGCTGCTGGTGATGCTGAGCCTCGGGGTGATCTATGGCCTGGGCCTGACCCTGATGGGCGTGCGCTTCGGGGTGCTGATCGGCCTGATCTCGGGGCTGGCCAGCATTGTGCCCTTCCTGGGCTTTATCGTCGGCATCAGCATCGCGCTGATCGTGGCCTTCTTTCAGTTCGGTACCTGGCTGGCCCTGCTGGGCGTGGTCGCGGTGTTCAGCGTCGGCCAGATCATCGAGAGCACCGTGCTGCAGCCCAAGCTGCTGGGGGATCGCATCGGCCTGCACCCGGTGGCGGTGATCTTCGCCGTGCTGGCCGGCGGCAATCTGTTCGGCTTCACCGGGGTGCTGCTGGCGCTGCCGGCGGCGGCGGTGATCATGGTACTCTTGCGTGAACTCAATGACCGCTACAAGAGCAGCACCTTGTACGACGCCACCCTTGCACGTCGCGACCTCGACCGCCCCCACGACGAGGAGGCGCCATGAGCCGAGCGCCTGCCCAGCTGCCGCTGGGCGTCGGTCTTCGCGACGATGCCACCTTCGTCAACTACTACCCGGGCCCCAATGCCAGCCTGGTGGATCGGCTGGTTCACCAGCTTGACGAGGGCGGCGAACCCTTCCTCTACCTCTGGGGCGGGGAGGGCGTGGGCCGCAGCCACCTGCTGCAGGCCGCCTGTCATGCCGCCTCTGACCGCGAGCTGCGCGCCCTCTACCTGCCCCTGGCGGAGCTCGGCCACTTTCCGCCGCTGATGCTCGAGGAGATCGAGCGCCTCGACCTGGTGGCCATCGACGACCTGGAGCAGGTGCTCGGGCGCAAGCGCTGGGAGGAGGCGCTCTTTCACGCCTTCAATCGCCTGAGGGATGCCGGCAAGCGCCTGGTGGTCGCCGCCGATGCGCCTCCTCGGCAGCTGCCGACCCGGCTGCCTGACCTGGCCTCGCGGCTGACCTGGGGCGTTACCTTCCACGTCCAGGGGCTGGATGACGCTGGCCGCCTGGCGGCGCTGCAGCTGCGCGCCCGGGTGCGCGGCATGGCGCTGCCCGACGAGGTGGCGCGCTATATCCTCCACCGGGGGCCGCGGCGGCTGGGCGAGCTGTTCGAGATCCTGGCCACCCTGGATCGGGCCTCGCTCTCCGCCCAGCGCAAGCTGACCATTCCCTTCGTCAAGCAGGCGCTGGGCTGGTAGGGCTCAGCGGCTGAGGTTGCTCTCCAGGTGCTGGCCATTGCGCAGCTGGACCTGGCGAATCACCACCCGAGGCTCGCCGCTGGCGGGGTCCGGGCCTGCGCCCGAGAGGTAGAAATCCCCGGCGGGCAGCCCGGCGAGGCGGAAGCGGCCGCTGCCGTCGGTTCGCGTCGTGTGGGTGTAGGCCCGGGCGCGGGGGTCGGCGGGCTCCACGGCGATGCCGGCCAGTGCCATTTCGGCCGCCTCGGCGGAGTAGGTGGTCACCGGCGCGGCCGAGACGCCGGCATTGGGCACCGGGCGCCCGCCGATGGTCAGCTGCCCGCTGATAACCGCACTGCCCTGCTTCTCGAGGGCGGCATACTCCTCGGCGGGGAAGGCCACCTCCCGCGCCACGCGGCCCGGCGGCACCTCGCGAGGGGCCTCGACGCGCTCGGGAGCCTCCCGGGGCTCGACCTCGCGGTCGACCACTTCGATGCGCTCGGTCGGGGTCGGTGCAGGGGGCATGATCTCGCAGCCCGCCAGCAGCACGGCCGGCAGCAGCATGGGTATCCAGCGTTTCATGGTGTCACTCCCTGAATCATTCATCGGCGCCCTGTGCCAGCGCCCAGCATAGCGCAGCTCGAGGCCGATGGAACCCGCGAAGGGACAAACGAAGACCGCCGCCCCGAGGGGCGGCGGTCTTCTTGGGCGCAGCAGGCGCCGGCCGATGGCCGGCCCGGCGGCTTACTTCTGGGCAGTCGCCTTGGTGGCGGTCGCCTGGGCCTGCTTGACGTTCTCTTCGGTCAGCTTCTGGCTCTGCTGGACGAAGTCCTGCTGCAGGGCCACGACCTTCTCGGCATCGCCCTTCAGGCGCTCGGCCAGGTCCTTGGCGACCTTCTGCTGGCCTTCCATGTAGCTCTTGAGGCCCTCGGCATCCTTGACGGACATCAGGGTGCGCAGCTGGGCCAGGCCGGTGTCGGTGTAGGCTTTGGTGGCGTCCAGCTGGGCGTGGGCCAGCTTCTCGGTGTAGTCGACGGCCAGGGAGGCGTAGGCGCGAGCCGGGCCGAAGAAGAGGGCGTCGAACTGCTGGGTGTCGAACTGCTTGGAGTCGAAGTTGAAGGCGTTCATCATGGCGAACCTCCTGGTTCATCTGGTGTGAATGAGCAGGTTACCTGCCCTGTTGCATTGCACAATAGCAGAGCGGTTTGTGCACTGCAACATTGTCGAGCGATTTCGTTCTCCCTCCTCGGACTTGCAGGACGCCGTCGGCGGCGCCATGGTGAACCCAAACCCCAGCCAGCCTGGTTCCATCCCCCTTCGAGGAGCCCGCCATGAGCAAGATGCGCAAGGAACACGACAGCATGGGAGAGCTGGAGGTGCCGGCCGATGCCCTCTATGGCGCCCAGACCCAGCGCGCCGTGAACAACTTCCAGGTGTCGGGGCAGCCGATGCCCGCCGCCTTCATTCACGCCATCGCCCGTATCAAGCTGGCGGCGGCCCAGGTCAATGCGGAGCTTGGCCTGCTGGATCCGGCGCGCGCCGAGGCGATCTCCACCGCCGCTGAGGCGGTGATTCGCGGCGAGCACGACGAGCACTTTCCCGTGGAGGTGTTCCAGACCGGCTCCGGCACCTCCAGCAACATGAACGTCAACGAGGTGATCGCCACCCTGGCCAGCCGGGAGGGGCTCGAGGTGGGCCCCAACGACCACGTCAACATGGGGCAGTCCAGCAACGACGTGATCCCCACCGCCATTCACGTTGCGGCGGCACTGGAGTTGACCGGCCGGCTGCGACCGGCGCTGGTGCACCTGCGCGAGACCATCGATGCCCGTGCCGCCGAGCTCGACGGGGTGGTCAAGACCGGGCGCACCCACCTGATGGATGCCATGCCGCTGCGCATGAGCCAGGAGCTGGGCGCCTGGTCGAGCCAGGTCGGCCAGGCCATCGAGCGCTTCGATGCGGCCCAGGTCAGGCTCTGCCGACTGGCCCAGGGGGGCACGGCGGTGGGCACCGGCATCAACGCCCATCCGGAGTTCGCCGAGCGGGTGGCGGCGCACCTCTCGGCCCAGACCGGCCTGACCTTCTCGCCCAACGACAGCTTCTTCGCCAGCCTCGCCTCCCAGGATGCCGCGGTGGAGCTCTCCGGCCAGCTCAGGGGGCTCGCCTGCGTGATCATGAAGATCGCCAACGACCTGCGCTGGATGAACTCTGGCCCCCTGGCGGGTCTCGGCGAGATCGAGCTGGAGGCGCTGCAGCCGGGCAGCTCCATCATGCCGGGCAAGGTCAACCCGGTGATCCCGGAGTCCGCCGCCCAGGCGGCGGCCCAGGTGATCGGCCTGGATGCGGCGGTGACGGTGGCCGGCCAGAGCGGCAACTTCCAGCTCAACGTCATGCTGCCGCTGGTGGCCCACAACCTGCTGACCGCCATCACCCTGATGAGCAACACCGCGCGGCTGCTGGCCGATCGCGCCATCGCCACCTTCAAGGTGCGCGAGGAGAACCTGGCCGGGCCTCTGGCGCGTAACCCCATCCTGGTCACGGCGCTCAACTCGGTGATCGGCTACAACGCCGCGGCGGCCATCGCCAAGGCGGCCTATCAGGCGGGGCGCCCCATCATCGACGTGGCCGAGGAGCAGACCGACCTCTCTCGCGAGGAGCTCGAGCGTCTCCTCGACCCGGCGGCGCTGACCCGCGGGGGGATCCCCCAATGAGCCGTGACGCGAGCCGTGGGGATGACCTGATCCTGGCCATCGACCAGGGCACCACCAGCTCCCGGGCCATCCTCTTCGACCGCCAGGGGCGGCGGGTGGCCATGGCCCAGCGGGAGTTCACCCAGCACTTCCCCCGGGATGGCTGGGTGGAGCACGACCCGGAGGAGATCTGGGAGAGCGTGCTCGCCACCTGCCGGGAGGTCATCGACCGGGCCGGCGTCGGCCCCGAGCGGCTGGCCGGGGTGGGCATCACCAACCAGCGCGAGACCGCCCTGCTCTGGGATCGGCAGAGCGGAGAGGTGCTCCATCGCGCCATCGTCTGGCAGGACCGGCGCACCGCCGACGCCTGCCAGGCGCTGCGGGATGCCGGCCACCTCGAGACGGTCCAGGCGCGCACCGGCCTCTTGATCGACCCCTACTTCTCGGCCACCAAGCTCGCCTGGCTCCTCGATCACGTGGAGGGGGCCCGGGAGCGGGCCGAGCGCGGCGAACTCGCCTTCGGCACCGTGGACAGCTTCCTGATCTGGCGGCTGACCGGCGGTCGCGTCCACGCCACCGATGCCACCAACGCCTCGCGCACCGCCCTGTTCAATATCCACGAGCAGCGCTGGGACCCGGCGCTGCTCGAGCTGTTCGAGATTCCCGAGGCGCTGCTCCCGGAGGTGAAGGACTCCAGCGATGACTTCGGCACTCTCGAGCGAAAGTGGCTGGGGGCAGAGCCGCCCATCGCCGGGGTGGCTGGCGATCAGCAGGCGGCGCTGGTGGGGCAGGCCTGCTTCCGGCCGGGCATGGGCAAGAGCACCTACGGCACCGGCTGCTTCATGATCGTCAATACCGGCGATACGCCGGCGCTGTCGCGCAACCGCCTGCTGACCACCGTGGCTTACCGCCTGGGGGGGAAGCCGACCTATGCCATGGAGGGGAGCATCTTCGTGGCCGGCGCCACCGTGCAGTGGCTGCGCGACGGCCTGCGGCTCTTCGAGAGCGCCGCCGAGACCGAGGCCCTGGCGCGCCAGACCCGGGCCGGCCACAGCGTCTACCTGGTGCCGGCCTTCACGGGGCTCGGGGCGCCCCACTGGGACCCCAAGGCCCGCGGTGCCATCTTCGGCCTGACCCGGGATACCGGCATCGCCGAGATCGTCGCCGCCGGCCTCCAGGCGGTCTGCTACCAGACTCGGGACCTGCAGGCCTGCATGAGCGACGACATGGACGCTGCGCCGGACACCCTGCGGGTGGATGGCGGCATGGTGGCCAATGGCTGGGTGATGCAGTTCCTGGCCGACATGCTGGGCGTGGCGGTGGACCGCCCCACGGTGCTTGAGACCACGGCGCTGGGGGCCGCCTACCTGGCCGGGCTGCGCCTGGGCTGGTACCGTGACCTCGACGAGATCGCCGAGCTCTGGCAGTGCGAGCGTCGTTTCACGCCCCGGATGCCGGAGGAGGAGCGGGAGCGGCTCTATCGCGGCTGGCAGGAGGCGGTGGAGCGGGTCAAAAGCGAGCGCTGAGTGCTTGCAAAATCTCTGAGGATCGGTAATATATGCATCCGTTGCCGGGGCAAGAGAGCTCCGGCAATATGCTGCTGAAACAGGACCATAGCTCAGTTGGTTAGAGCGCTACCTTGACATGGTAGAGGTCGGCGGTTCGAATCCGCCTGGTCCTACCAGCATGCATCGACAACAGGACCATAGCTCAGTTGGTTAGAGCGCTACCTTGACATGGTAGAGGTCGGCGGTTCGAATCCGCCTGGTCCTACCAGATTCCGGAACGCCCCCGCAGCCCTGCTGCGGGGGCGTTCTGCTTTCTGCTGCACCTGCCTGTCGTCAGGCCAGCGCCAGCTCCGTGCGCTCGACAAAGACTGCCACCAGCGCCTCGATGCCGGCCTGGTCGTCGACGCTGAAGCGGCCGCGCCTGGGGCTGTCCAGGTCCAGCACGCCCCACAGCCGATCGCCTGCCAGGATGGGCACCACCAGCTCGGCCCGGGAGGCGGCGTCGCAGGCGATATGGTCGGCCACGGCGTGGACATCGTCGATGCGCTGGGTGGTGCGGGTGCGCGCCGCGGCGCCGCAGACCCCCTTGCTGAAGGGGATGGGGTGGCAGGCGGGCTTGCCCTGGAAGGGGCCGAGGCAGAGCGTCTCCGGCTCGCGCTGCAGGTAGAAGCCCGCCCAGTTGAGCTCGGGGAGCTCCTGCATCAGGAAGGCGGCGGTCTGGGCGCTGTTGGTCAGCCAGTCGCGGGTATCGAGGAGTGCGGCGAGCTGGCGGGCGAGCAGGGGATAGTCGACGGTCATCATGGCTCCTGAAATGGCAGAGGCCGGCCCCTCCTTTTCCAAGAGCCCGGGGCCGGCCTCTGTCCTTCTCCGTTTTTCTTACTCCCAGCCGGGCACCGCTGCCGGCCCAAACAGCTCGGCCGCCTTGGCCTTCACTTCCTCGGTCTGGTAGCTGCGCACCAGCTGCTGGATCGCCTCGCGCTCCTCGTCGCCGCCGCGCACCACGATCAGGTTGACGTAGGGGGACTCCGGACCCTCCTTGATCAGGGCGTCGTCCAGGCTCAGGCCGGCGGGCTGGGCGAAGGTGTTGTTGATGAAGGCCATGTCCACGTCGGGCAGCACGCGGGGCAGCTGGGCGGCCTCGATCTCCCGGAAGCGGAAGCGCTTGGGGTTCTCCACCACGTTGAGGGGGGTGGCCTCGAGGTTTTCCGGATCGTCCAGCTGGATCAGCCCCTCGTTGTGCATCAGGATCAGCGAGCGACCCTCGTTGGAGGGGTCATTGGGCAGGGCGATCTGGGCCCGCTCGGGCAGCTCGTCGATGCTGGCGTACTTCTCGGAGTAGGCGCCGATGGGATAGACGAAGGTGCGTCCGGCCACGGCGAAGTCGTAGCCGCGGTCGTTGACCATGGCCAGCATGTAGGGCTCGTGCTGGTAGGCGTTGGCGTCCAGGCTGCCGTCGGCCAGGGCGGCGTTGGGGGTCACATAGTCGGTGAACTCGATGATCTCCACGGTCAGGCCGTATTCGCGCAGGGCGATCTCGGCGGCGACCTGCATCACGTCGGTCTCGGGGCCGGCCACGGTGCCGACCTTGATGCGGTGCTCGTCGGCCAGGGCGCTGCCGGCGCCGAGGGCCAGGCTGGAGGCGAGCAGGGTGCTGAGCAGTGTCTTGCGCATGTCGGGTCTCCTGTGATGATGAGTAGATAATAGCGGAATAAAAAAAATAATTTAAATAGCTTTTCGCTATTTGTGATCGCTCTTGCGGACCAGATAATCCCCCAGGCTCTGGAAGCCCTGCACCATCACCACCAGGATCGCCACGGTGATCAGCATGACGGTGGGGTTGAAGCGGTTGTAGCCGTAGCGGATGCCCAGGTCGCCAAGGCCCCCGCCGCCCACGGCGCCGGCCATGGCCGAATAGCTGACCAGGGTCACCACGGTGACGGTCAGCGCCGTGAAGATGCCGCCGCGGGCCTCGGGCAGCAGCACCCGGGTGATGATCTGCCAGGGGGTGGCGCCCATGGACTGGGCGGCCTCCACCAGGCCCGGGTTGATCTCGTTCAGCGCGCCCTCCACCAGGCGGGCGATAAAGGGAATGGCGGCGATGGTCAGCGGCACGGCGGCGGCGTTGGTGCCGATGGAGGTGCCCACCAGCATGCGGGTGAAGGGGATGATCGCCACCATCAGGATAATGAAGGGGATCGAGCGGCCGATATTGGTGACGATGCCGAGCACGCCGTTGACCGCCGGCTGGGCCAGCACCTGGCCGGGACGCGTCACATAGAGCAGCACCCCGAGCGGGATGCCCACCAGGGCCGAGATCACCCCGGAGACGGCCACCATATAGAGGGTGTCCAGGGTAGCCCGGAGGATCAGGTCAATCATCGCGCTGGACATGGCCAAGCACCTCCACGTGCAGATCATGGGATTCGAGATAGTCGATGGCCGTGCGGGTCTGCTCCGCTGGGCCCATCAGCTCGGCGATCATCAGGCCGAGGGTGCGCTCCTGGATCGACTCCACCTTGGCCTGCAGGATGCTGACGTCGACGCCGCACTCCCGGGCAAGCCGCGAGATCAGCGGCGTGGAGACGGCGTCGCCGGAGAAGGCCAGGCGCACCACCGGATGGGTGTGCTCGCCGGGGCTCTCCTCGAGGCGTTCGATCAGCGCCCGGGGCGGCTCCAGCTTGAGGAAGTCGTTGAGGAACTCGCGGCCCAGCCGGGTGCGCGGGGCGGTGAAGAAGTCGCCCACCTCGGCCTCCTCCACCAGCTCGCCGCCGGAGATCAGGCTGACCCTGTGGCAGATCGATTTGACCACCTCCATCTCGTGGGTGATCAGCAGGATGGTCAGGCCGAGCTTCTGGTTGATGTCCCGCAGCAGCGCCAGGATCGAGGCGGTGGTCTGGGGGTCGAGGGCCGAGGTGGCCTCGTCGCAGAGCAGCACCTTGGGGCGGCTGGCCAGCGCCCGGGCGATGGCCACCCGCTGCTTCTGGCCGCCGGAGAGCTGGGCCGGGTACTGGCTCGCCTTGTCGGCCAGCCCCACCAGCTCCAGCAGCGGCGTGATCCGCTCGCGGATCTCGGCGCGCCTCATGCCCATCAGCTCCAGGGGCAGGGCCACGTTGGCGAATACCGTGCGGTTGGTGAGCAGGTTGAAGTGCTGGAAGATCATGCCCATGCCGTGGCGCGCCTGGTTGAGCGCCTGGCGGGAGAGGCCGGTGAGCTCCTGGCCGTCCACGGTGACGGTGCCGGTGGTGGGGCGCTCGAGCAGGTTGACGCAGCGAATCAGGGTCGACTTGCCGGCGCCGGAGAGGCCGATCACGCCGTGAATCTGGCCGGCGGGCACGTGCAGGTCGACACTCTTCAGCGCCTGGACGGTACGCGTCGGGCTGCCGCGTCGACCTTTCAGCACAAAGGTCTTGGATACGTTATGGAGTCGGATCATCGGATGCACCGCAAGCGGGGCGCCGGGGCGGGCGGTGCAGCCAGGGCAAAAAAAGGCCACCCTTGCGGGTGGCCATCAACGCTGGACACACCCTTTTAGCTGCACTTCACGTGGCGTCAGTGCCCCGGAGGGCGTGCCGCCACGCTGGCGCCCGCAAGCCGGGTACAAATCGGCGCCGTTCAATGTAGCCGGGAAGCTTAGGGCGGTGTCGGTAGGCTGTCAATCGCCGCGGAGGTTGTTTCGGTGGATGGGCAATACGGCCGGGTGATTGTTCTCTATTTCCGGGATGATCAGGTGAAACCTCTGGTTCCCCCGGGGGCGGCGTGGACGAGGCGGGCGGGAGTTCTCTACACTCTGCCCCCTTGCCCCGCCGGGGCCTATCTGCAGTCGAGGAGACGCCATGTTCACGGGTATCGTCCAGGGCACCGCCGAGGTGGTCGCCATCCACGAGGCCGAGCAGTTTCGCACCCACGTCGTGGTCCTGCCCGAGGCCCTGCGCCCGGGGCTCGAGATCGGCGCCTCGGTGGCCCACAACGGGGTCTGCCTGACGGTGACCGCCATCGAGGGCGAGCGGGTCAGCTTCGACCTGATGCGCGAGACCCTGGCCGTGACCAACCTGGGGGCGCTGGGGGTGGGCGATCGCGTCAATATCGAGCGCGCCGCCCGCTTCGGTGACGAGATCGGCGGGCACGCCATGTCCGGCCATGTGATGGCCGTGGCCGAGCTGGTGGAGCTCGACGAGGCGCCCAACAATCGCCGCCTCTGGTTCGAGCTGCCCCACGCCCTGGGGCGCTTCCTGTTCGACAAGGGCTACATCGGCGTCGACGGGGCCAGCCTGACCATCGGCGAGGTGCGTCCGGCCACCGCCGCCCACGGCCCGCGCTTCTGCGTCAATCTCATCCCCGAGACCCTGGCCCGCACCACCCTGATCGATCGGGTGCCGGGCGATCGCGTCAACATCGAGATCGACCCCCAGACCCAGGCCATCGTCGAGACTGTGGAGCGGGTGCTGGCGGCGCGGGGCATCTGAGCCGGGGCGGGGTTGACCACTTCGTCAGGCCTGCGTTGGTGGCGCGGCTGGCGGTTGGCTCGCCCCTTGCTTATACAGTGTGGACAGTGCGAGTCGGCGGCCTTCCGGTCTCTCGCATCCCGCCGGGGATGCGGGTACCATAAGCCGCTTTTCTCGCGACCTTTCTCGCCCCCCCAGGGACCACCATAGCCCACGCGCGCAGGAATGAGCCCCATGAAGAGCCTGATCGACAAGCAGTTCAAGCTGTCCGAGCACAACACCAGCATCAAGACCGAGGTCATCGCCGGGATCACCACCTTCCTGACCATGGCCTACATCATCTTCGTCAACCCCAGCATCCTCTCCGAGGCCGGCATGGACTATGGCGCGGTCTTCGTCGCCACCTGCCTGGCCGCCGCCATCGGCTGTCTGATCATGGGGCTCTGGGCCAACTACCCGATTGCCCAGGCGCCGGGCATGGGGCTCAACGCCTTCTTCACCTACGGGGTGGTGCTGGGCATGGGCTACACCTGGGAGGCGGCGCTCGGCGCGGTCTTCTTCTCCGGTTTTTGTTTCTTCATGCTCAGCATCTTCAAGGTGCGCGAGTGGATCATCAACTCGATCCCGCTCTCCCTGCGCCTGGGGATCGCCGCCGGCATCGGCCTCTTCCTGGCGATGATCGCCATGAAGAACGCGGGCATCGTGGTGGCCAACCCGGCCACCTACGTGGCGCTGGGGGACCTTTCCGAGCCCGCGGCCCTCTATGCGCTGCTGGGTTTCTTCGCGATCACGGCCCTGGCCTACCTGAAGGTGACCGGTGCGGTGATGATCGGCATCCTGGGGGTCACCGTGCTGGCCATGGTGCTGGGCCACAACGAGTATGGCGGCCTGATGTCCATGCCGCCCTCCATCGCGCCCACCTTCCTGGCGCTGGACCTGTGGGGCGCGCTGGATATCGCCATGCTCAGCGTGATCTTCGCCTTCCTCTTCGTCGACCTCTTCGATACCTCGGGCACCCTGGTCGGGGTGGCGCACAAGGGCGGCCTGCTCGACAAGGACGGCAAGCTGCCGCGCATCGGCCGCGCCATGATGGCCGACAGCGGCGCTTCCATGGCCGGCGCGGTGCTGGGCACCTCCACCACCACCAGCTACGTGGAGTCCACCGCCGGCATCGCCGCGGGCGGCCGCACCGGCCTCACCGCCGTGGTGGTGGGGGGGCTCTTCCTGATCAGCCTCTTCTTCGCGCCGCTGGCGGGCTCCATTCCGGCCTACGCCACCGCGGGGGCGCTGCTCTACGTGGCGGTGCTGATGGCCGGCAGCCTGGCCCACGCCAACTGGGAGGACCCCACCGATGCCGCGCCGGTGCTGATCGCCGCCCTCGGCATGCCGCTGACCTTCTCCATTGCCGAGGGCATCGCGCTGGGCTTCATCAGCTTCGTCGCCATCAAGGCCCTCTCCGGTCGCTTCCGGGACCTCAACCCGGCGGTGATCATCCTGGCCCTGCTGTTCGCGGCCAAGTTCCTCTTCCTCGACTGATCATCCACTACCGAGACCCGCCATGAGCATCTACGGCGACTATATCAAGTCCGTGATCCGCACCGTCCCCGACTGGCCGCAGCCGGGGGTCAACTTCCGCGACATCACCCCGCTGCTGCAGAACAGCGCCGCCTTCCGCAAGTTGATCGACAGCTTCGTGCACCGCTACCAGGAGATGAACCTCGATGCCATCGCCGCCATCGACGCCCGGGGCTTCATCGTCGGGGCGCCGCTGGCCTACGAGCTGGGCTGCAGCTTCGTGCCGGTGCGCAAGAAGGGCAAGCTGCCGTTCCGCACCATCAGCGAGACCTACACCCTGGAGTACGGCGAGGCGGAGGTGGAGCTGCACTCCGACGCCTTCCGCGAGGGCGACCGCATTCTGATCGTCGACGACCTGATCGCCACCGGCGGTACCATGCTGGCCGCCGCCAAGCTGATCAGCCGCAGCGGCGGCCAGGTGGTGGAGACCGCCACCATCGTTGACCTGCCGGACCTGGGCGGCTCCGCGCGCATCCGCGAGGCGGGCTATGGCGTCTTTGCCGTCTGTTCCTTCACCGAGGACGAATGATCCCATGAGCAGCAATCGCTACCACAAGCACTTCACCGTCTCCTGGGACCAGCTCCACCGCGATGTGCGCGAGCTCTGCCACCAGCTGGTGGAGCGCGACTTCAAGGGCATCGTGGCCATCACCCGGGGCGGGCTGATCCCGGCGGCCCTGATCGCCCGGGAGCTCAACGTGCGGCTGATCGATACCGTCTGCATCAAGAGCTACGACCATATGGACCAGGGCGGCCTCGACGTCATGAAGGGCGTCGACCACGACGGCGACGGCTGGCTGCTGGTGGATGACCTGGTGGATACCGGCAAGACCGCCCGCAAGGTCCGCGAGATGCTGCCGAAGGCGCACTTCGTCACCGTCTACGCCAAGCCCGAGGGCAAGCCCCTGGTGGACCAGTACCTCACCGAGGTGGCCCAGGACTGCTGGATCCAGTTCCCCTGGGACATGGGCATCGCCTACGTTGAGCCCCTGGCCGACCAGGTCAGGCGCTGAGGCGAGAGGGCAGGATGGCGACACCGCTTCCCGAGAGCTGGCAGCAGTGGCTGGGCGACGAGCTCCAGGCGCCCTACATGCAGGCGCTGCGCGACTTCCTGGCCGCCGAGAAGGCGGCCAGGAAGGTGGTCTACCCCCACTCCAGCGAGTGGTTTCGCGCCTTCGAGCTGACCCCCTTCGAGGAGGTGAGGGTGGTGATCCTGGGCCAGGATCCCTACCACGGGCCCGGCCAGGCCCACGGGCTCTGTTTCTCGGTGAAGCCCGGGGTGCGCCTCCCGCCGTCGCTGGTCAATATCTACAAGGAATTGCAGGCGGACGTGGGCTTCCGCCCGGTGGCCCACGGCAACCTGGCGCACTGGGCGCGCCAGGGGGTGCTGCTGCTCAACGCCTCGCTGACGGTGGAGCAGGGCAATGCCGGCTCCCACCGCGGGCGGGGCTGGGAGACCTTCACCGACCGCGCCATCGCCGCGGTCAGCGAGCACGGCCGGCCCTCGGTCTTCCTGCTGTGGGGCAGCCAGGCCCGCCAGAAGCGGGCGCTGATCGACACCTCCCGGCACCTGGTGCTGGAGTCGCCGCACCCCTCGCCGCTCTCGGCCCACCGCGGCTTCTTCGGCAACCACCACTTCTCCCGGGCCAACGCCTTCCTGATGGCGCAGGGCCGCACCCCCATCGACTGGCAGCTGCCCGACCCTCCCGGCGAGGGCACGCTTTAACCTCAACGGAGGATGCGGGTAGAATGGCCCGCAATTTGTCGGCCGGGTCCATGCGACCAAGGTCGGCGCCGTCTCCTGCCGCCCGAAGAGTGAAGAGGTCCTGCCCATGAGCGTCCACGCCATCCAGCATCCCCTGGTCCAGCACAAGCTGGGTCTGATGCGCGAAGCCGGTATCAGCACCAAGAGTTTCCGTGAGCTGGCCGGTGAGCTGGCCAAGCTGCTGACCTACGAGGCGACCCAGGATCTGGAGCTGCAGACCCAGGAGATCGACGGCTGGAGCGGCAACAAGATTCCGGTCCAGCTGCTCAAGGGCAAGAAGGTCACCATCGTCCCCATCCTGCGCGCCGGCCTCGGCATGCTCGACGGCGTCACCGACCTGATCCCCAGCGCACGGATCAGCGTGGTGGGGCTCTACCGCGACGAGGAGACCCTGGAGCCGGTGCCCTACTTCGCCAAGTTCGCGAACGACCTCGAGGAGCGCATGGCCATCGTGATCGACCCCATGCTGGCCACCGGGGGCACCATGGTGGCGACCCTGGACATGCTGCGGGAGCGGGGCTGCAAGCAGATGAAGGTGATCGTGCTGGTGGCGGCCCCCGAGGGGATCAAGCGGGTGCAGGAGGCCTATCCGGACATCGAGATCTACACCGCCGGCGTCGATGAGCGCCTGGACGAGCACGGCTATATCGTGCCCGGCCTCGGCGATGCCGGGGACAAGATCTTCGGTACCCGTTGAGCCGCCATCCATCGACATCGCGCCCCTGAGACCTCGCTCCAGGGGCGTTTTTTCGGAGAATCACCATGCCCGACCCCTCGACGTCAGCCGCTGCCGTCCCCGTCGAATCGCTGCCCCGTACCCTGCTCACCGGCGCCCAGATGCTCTTCGTGGCCTTCGGCGCCCTGGTGCTGGTGCCGCTGCTGACCGGGCTGGACCCCAGCGTGGCGCTCTTCACCGCCGGGGTGGGGACCCTGGTATTCCACGGGGTGACCCGGGTCACCGTGCCGGTGTTCCTGGCCTCGTCGTTCGCCTTCATCGCGCCCATCCAGGGCTCGGTGGCCAACTTCGGCATTCCGGCCACTATGGGCGGGTTGATGGCAGCGGGCCTGGTCTACGTGGCGATCTCCCAGGCGGTGCGCCTCAAGGGCACCGCCTGGCTGCATCGCCTGCTGCCCCCGGTGGTGGTGGGGCCGGTGATCATGGTGATCGGCCTGGCCCTGGCGCCGGTGGCGGTCAGCATGGCCACCGGCGAGACCAGCGACCATATCGGCTACGCCCCGGCGATCTTCCTCTCCATGATCAGCCTGCTGGTGACCCTGACCCTGGCGGTGTTCGGCCGCGGCATCGTGCGCCTGATCCCGATCATGGGCGGTATCGTCACCGGCTACGTGCTGGCGCTTGCGATGGGTCTGGTGGACTTCTCGCCGGTGCGCGAGGCGTCCTGGCTGTCGATCCCGGCGTTCACCGCGCCGAGCTTCCACTGGGCGGCGATCCTCTTCATGATCCCGGTGGCCATCGCGCCGGCGGTGGAGCATATCGGCGACATGGTGGCGATCGGCTCGGTCACGCGGAAGAACTACCTGGAGAAGCCCGGCCTGCATCGCACCCTGCTGGGCGACGGCCTGGCCACCTCCACCGCGGCGCTGTTCGGCGGCCCGCCCAACACCACCTATTCCGAGGTGACCGGCGCGGTGACCCTGACCCGGGCCTTCAATCCGAAGTACATGGTGGTGGCGGCCTGCCTCGCCATCGCACTGGCCTTCGTGGCCAAGCTCGGCGCCCTGCTGCAGACCATCCCGGGCCCGGTGATGGGCGGCATCATGACCCTGCTGTTCGGCTCCATCGCCGTGGTGGGCATGAACACCCTGGTGCGCGCCGGCCACTCGCTGACCGCGCCGCGCAACCTGGTGGTGATCTCGCTGATCCTTGTCTTCGGCATCGGCGGCATGCAGTTCGGCGGCGGCCAGTTCACCCTGCAGGGGGTGAGCCTCGCCGCCCTGGTGGGCATCCTGCTCAACTGGGTGCTGCCCCGCGCCGAGGAAGACGAGTAGGGCGTCGCCTCGATCCCCCTCTGACGCAGGCGGGGCGCTTCCAGTGGAAGCGCCCCGCTTTTCATTGTGCGCCAGGCATGGCGCGTAGCACCGATAGGTGCTGTTCCCGAGGGTGGTGCCTCGGGATGACTTGGGGGTGAAAGTCCCCTGCGGACCCTGATAGCGGGAACCGCTAGCCGAACAGCAAGGGTGTCCGCCGCGAGGCGGAATCTGAAGGAAGCTGAAGGCAAACTCCCGGCCTGACGAACAGGAATCGCATATGAGGCAGCCACATCTGGGCGAGAGGGCAATGACACTCGAAGCCCAATAGCTATCCGGAAGATGTGGAGGTAAATGCGGCGGGTAGATGGGAGGAAGGTCGCGCGTCTTACCCTGGGAGGTCTGGTGGTCTGCCACGGTGCTACCGGCGCCGAGAGGCGACGGGATGGGCCACCAGACGTCAGCAGAGGCCATAGTAAGTGCTGGTTCACCGCGGCACCAAGGGCCGAACATGAAGAACCGCGAGTAGGCGATGATGTCTCGAGGATCGATCATGAAGGCAGAAAGTGGCGCTGATACCGCCACCCACCCAGAGGGGCAGGGGCAGTACCCCGGGTCCCAGCCGGTGGGCGTCGAGACGGTCCCGGCGTCGTCATCGTGGACGAAAGCGGAGTCCGCCCCGCTTATGGAGGCCGTGGTAGAGAAGGCCAACATGGAGCGGGCTTACCGTCGGGTGGTCGCCAACCAGGGGGCGCCGGGTGCCGATGGCATGACGGTCCACCAGTTGGCCGACCACCTGAAGGAATGCTGGCCAACGCTGTGCGAACGGCTACTGGCCGGTGAGTACCACCCCAGCCCGATCCGAGCCGTCGAGATCCCCAAGCCCAAGGGCGGAACGCGACAGCTCGGCATCCCCACGGTTACCGACCGGCTGATTCAGCAGGCGCTGCTTCAGGTGCTGACGCCGATCTTCGATCCGGGATTCTCCGCATCGAGTTACGGCTATCGCCCTGGGCGCAGTGCCCAGCAGGCCGTCTCGGCGATGAAGTCCCATGTCACTGTCGGCCACCGCTGGGTGGTCGACCTCGACCTGGAAGCCTTCTTCGACCGGGTGAACCACGACCTGCTGATGGCGCGGGTCGCGCGCCGCATCCGCGACAAGCGAGCGTTACGCCTGATCCGCCGCTATCTGGAAGCCGGGATGTTCCAGGACGGCCTGGTCGCACCACGCCGGCAGGGCACACCCCAGGGCGGGCCACTCAGCCCGCTGCTGGCCAATATCCTGCTGGATGACGTGGACAAGGAACTGGAACGCCGGGGCCACCGCTTCTGCCGCTACGCCGACGACGTACAGGTGTACGTCAAGAGTCGGCGGGCGGGCGAGCGCGTCATGGCCAGTCTGAGTGATTTTCTCGAGAACTCACTCAGGCTGACGGTCAATCGCGACAAGAGCGCGGTGGACCGACCCTGGCACCGGGGGTATCTGGGCTACACGCTGACCCGGCACAAGCGGCCGAAGCTGACGCTGGCCAAGGCCAGCCTGCAGCGCCTGATGCAGCGTGTCCGCGAGATCCTCAAGCGTGGCAGGGGGCGCAACATACGGCGCGTTATCGAAGAGTTGACCCCGGTCCTGCGGGGCTGGGCCAACTACTTCTCCCTCGTCGACGTAGAGCGGCCGCTGGAAGCGCTGGAGGGTTGGATACGTCGCCGACTGCGTTGCGTGATCTGGCGGCAGTGGAAGCGCCCGCGGACACGGCGCCGCAAGCTACGGGCGCTGGGTCTGGACGACCATCGGGCGTGGAAGTCAGCGGGAAACGGGCGAGGCCCTTGGTGGAACGCCGGCGCCTCGCACATGAATCAGGCCTTGCCACGGAAATGGTTCGAGCAGCAGGGCCTGATCTCGGTACTCGATACGGTCAAGAGGGCTTAGTCGTTCTTCGTGAACCGCCGTGGTACGGAACCGTATGCCCGGTGGTGTGAGAGGACGGGGGAGGCGACTCCCCCTCCTACTCGATCAATCCCGATAGCGGCGGGTGAGGTCGCCGTAGGCGTCGATGCGGCGATCTCGGCAGATGCAGAGCGGCCAGATCCGCCGTAGGCGGCTCAATCCCGATAGCGCCGGGTCAGATCTCCATAGGCGTCGATGCGGCGGTCTCTCAGATACGGCCAGATCCGGCGCACATCCTCGCCGCGCGCCATGTCCAGGGTCACCAGCAGGCGCTCGGCGTTGACGCCGCCGTGGGCCAGCAGCTCCCCCTGGGGCCCGGCGATGAAGCTGCCGCCCCAGAAGTCGATGCCGCGGCCGACGCCGGAGTGGTCCGGCTCGTGGCCGACCCGGTTGGCCACGATCACCGGCACGCCGTTGGCCACCGCGTGGCTGCGCTGGATCAGGGTCCAGGCGTCCTTCTGGCGGCTCTTCTCGGCGTCGTCGTCGGCGGGGTCCCAGCCGATGGCGGTGGGGTAGAGCAGAAGCTCCGCCCCGGCGAGCGCCATCAGCCGCGCCGCCTCCGGGTACCACTGGTCCCAGCACACCAGCAGGCCGAGCCGGCCCACCGAGGTGTCGATGGGGTGAAAGCCCTGGCCGCGAGCGTCGTCGGCGTCTCCCGGGGTGAAGTAGAACTTCTCGTAGAAGCCCGGGTCGTCGGGAATATGCATCTTGCGGTAGTGGCCCACGGCACCGCGCTTGCGGTCGTAGACCACGGCGGTGTTGTGGTAGAGCCCCGGGGCGCGGCGCTCGAAGAGCGAGCCCACCAGCACGATGTCGAGCTCGGCGGCCAGCGCCGCCAGGCGGGTGCCGGTGGGGCCGTCCAGGGGCTCGGCCAGGTCGAAGAGCTCGGTGTCCTCGTACTGGCAGAAGTAGTGGGTGGCGTGCAGCTCCTGGAGCATCACCAGCTCGGCGCCGGCGCCGGCCAGCTCGCGGATGCCGGCCTCGCTCTCGGCGAGGCTCCTGGCCTTGTCGGGCCAGGCGGGCTGCTGGACCAGGCCGACCTTCAGATGGCGGGGCATGTTAAAGCCTCCTCGGTTGCAAATTATCCGAGGCTATTCGGCGACAGTCCTCCGAGGGGGCGCTGTGAATACCTCCCTGTACGCTACCGACGCCCTGCGGCGCTCTCGCATCCTGCGCCGCTTGCAGGGCCGGTGCGGGCCATCCATGGCCCGCCCGTTCGGAGCAATGCTCCTCACCCCTGGCGTAGGACCCCCTCTGCGGACTTTCCCCGACGCCTCTTGATTCAGGTGAGTGTTGCCAGGCTGCCCTGGGGCAGCTGCATGGTCAGGCAGTGCAGGCTGCCGTGCTGGCGGATCACGCTCAGGCAGTCGATGGGGATGATGTCGCGACCCGGGAAGGCGCCGGCCAGGGCGGTCAGCGCCCGGGTGTCGGCGGCGTCGCCGTAGGTGGGCACCAGCACGGCGCCGTTGATGATCAGGAAGTTGGCGTAGGTGGCCGGCAGGCGGTGGCCGTCGACCGGGTCGAAGCAGGGGCGCGGCCAGGGCAGCGGCACCAGGCGGTAGGGTTCGCCGTCCCGGCGGCGCAGCGCCTTGAGCTCCGCCTCCATGGCGGCCAGCGCCGGGTAGTGGGGGTCGTCCTCGTCGTCGCAGCGCACGTAGGCGATGGTGGCCGGGTCGCAGAAGCGCGCCAGGGTGTCCACGTGGCTGTCGGTGTCGTCCCCCTCCAGGTGGCCGTTGGCCAGCCAGAGCACCCGGGTCACCCCGAAGTCCTCGTGGAGCCAGTCCTCCACCGCCTCCCGGTCGAGGCCGGGGTTGCGGTTGGGGTTGAGCAGGCAGGCCTCGGTGGTGAGCAGGGTGCCGGCGCCGTCGCTCTCGATGGCGCCTCCCTCCAGCACCAGGCCGCGCTCGCTCACCGGGCGGGCGTAGACGCCGGCATCCGCCAGGCGCCGCGTCAGGGTGTTGTCCCGGGCCGCGGGAAACTTGCCGCCCCAGCCGGTGAAGACATAGTCGTGCAGGCGCAGCTCGCCCCGCTCCTCCACCGCCAGGGGGCCGTGGTCCCGGGTCCAGGTGTCGTCGCTCTCGGCCACTACCAGGGTGAGCCGTTCGGCGGGCACGCCGAGGTTCGAGAAGCGGCCGGCCAGGTGAGTGCGAGTGGCGGTGTCGGGCACGCTGACCAGCACCCGCTGGTAGCGGGCAATGGCCACCACCATGGCCTCCAGGGTGGCCTCGATGCGCTCGAGCAGCGGGGCCCAGTCGCTCTCGGGGCCGGGCCAGGTGAGCTGGACCGCATCCTGTGGATGCCATTCGGGAAGCAGGCGTTTGGCCATGGTCGTGAAGCCCCGCGGTAGATGAGTTGCCAGGTGCGCAGTGTCAGCCGGCGAATGTAGGCATCAACGGCCGGGGATGCAATAGCCTCTTGCTTGGCAGCGCCGGGAGCTCCGTGCAAATAGAAGGCAAGTGCCGGCTGCCCCGGTGCAGCGCTGCCCAAAAAGTCTTACCATGGGCGCCCGCTGACAAGGAACGCCTCCATGCTTGACCGTCTGCCATTCCTGATCGGGTTGCGCTATGTGCGCGCCAAGCGCCGCAACCACTTTATCTCCTTCATCTCCCTGACCTCCATGCTGGGCCTGATGCTGGGCGTGGCGGTGCTGATCCTGGTGCTCTCGGTGATGAACGGCTTCGACCACGAGCTGCGCACCCGCATCCTCGGCATGGTGCCCCACACCAAGATCGAGTCGCGCACCGGCATGGTGGAGTGGGAAGCGCTGGCCGAGCGGCTGATGGAGCGCGAGCGGGTGATCGGTGCCGCCCCCTACGTCGAGCAGCAGGGCATGTTCTCGGTGGGTGGCCGCAACGAGGGCGCCATGGTCAATGGCATCCACCCCGAGTGGGAGGACCGCGTCTCGATCATCGGCCAGCATATGCAGCGGGGCGGGCTGGATGATCTGCAGCCCGGGGAGTGGAACATCGTGCTGGGCTCCATCCTGGCTCGGCGGCTCGGGGTCGGGGTGGGCGACAGCGTGACCCTGCTGGTCCCGGAGGCCTCGATCACCCCGGCCGGGGTCTTTCCCCGCCTCAAGCGCTTCACGGTGAGCGGCATCTTCAGCGTCGGCGCCGACCTGGACGCCGCCCTGGCCTACGCCAATATCGAGGACATGCAGACGCTGGCGCGGCTGGGTGACGCCGTGGGGGGGCTGCGCCTGGAGCTCGATGACCTCTTTGCAGCCTCCGCGGAGACCCGGGCCATCATCAACGAGCTCGGCCCCGGCTACCGCGGCATCGACTGGACCTTCTCCCACGGCAACCTCTTCCAGGCGATCCAGATGGAGAAGCGCATGATCGCGCTGCTGCTCACCGTGATCATCGCCGTGGCGGCCTTCAACATCGTCTCCACCCTGGTGATGGTGGTCACTGACAAGCACGCCGATATCGCCATCCTGCGCACCATCGGCGCCACGCCGCGCTCCATCATGGGCATCTTCATCGTCCAGGGGCTGGCTATCGGGGTGATCGGCATCCTGGTCGGGGTAGCGCTCGGGGTGCTGCTGGCGCTGACCATTTCCGACATCATCGACGGCGTCGAGAGCCTGTTCGGCATCCAGTTTCTGGATGCCGGGGTCTACTTCATCAGCAATCTGCCATCGCGCCTCGACTGGGCCGACGTGCGCGACATCGTCGCCGCGGCCCTGGGCCTGACCTTCCTTTCCACCCTCTATCCGGCCTGGCGGGCGGCCAAGGTCCAGCCGGCGGAGGTGCTGCGCTATGAGTGAGACGACCATGCAAGCCACAGCCGAGCAGGGTGCCTCCCCGGCGCCGGGGGCGCCGATGCTGGAGTGCCTCGACCTGACCCGCATCTACCATGAGGGCCCCCAGGACGTTACCGTGCTGGACGGTCTGGCGCTGACCGTGCACGCCGGCGAGCGGGTGGCCATCGTCGGCAGCTCAGGCTCCGGCAAGACTACCCTGCTCAACCTGCTGGGCGGGCTGGACCAGCCCACCCGGGGCGAGGTGCGCATCGCCGGCGAATCGCTGCTGGACCTGGGCGATGCGGCGCTGGGGCGCTTCCGCAACCGCCATATCGGCTTCGTCTATCAGTTCCACCACCTGCTGGCGGAGTTCACGGCCCTCGAGAATGCGGCGCTGCCGCTGATCGTGCGCGGGCAGTCCAAGAAGCAGGCCGAGGTGCGCGCCCGGGGGCTGCTGGAGAAGGTAGGCATGGCGGCACGGGCCGATCATAAGCCCGGTGAGCTCTCCGGCGGCGAGCGTCAGCGGGTGGCCATCGCTCGGGCCCTGGTCACCGACCCGAGCCTGGTGCTGATGGATGAGCCCACCGGCAACCTGGATCAGCACACCGCGGCGCACATACTGGCGCTGATGGACGAGCTGGCCCGCACCACCGCCTGCGCCTTCGTGATCGTGACCCACGACCCCGCCCTGGCGGCCCATCAGGATCGCGTCATGCGCCTGGATGAGGGGCGGCTGACCGAGCAGCTGCCGGCGGCGGAGGGCGCCTGACCGAGGCCGCTCCCCTCGCAGTGCGATGAGCAAACGGCCGGCCCCGCATGGAGCCGGCCGTTTGCGTTGAGGGCCCTTTGCGTCGGGGGAGTCAGCGCGGGTCATCGTCCGGCGGTGGGCGCCGACGCCGCCTGCGTCGCCGCGCCTTCCAGCTGCGCGAGACCTGCCAGCGCCAGATCAGTCGGATGGCCAGGTTGCCGAGCAGTGCCAGCACGATGGCGGTGACCACCGAGCCCACCGCCAAGGCGGGGAGGATGTCGGCCATCTGCTCGGCGATCCAGCGGGTGGAGAGCCGCTCGGGCACCTCCCGGGCAGGGGTGTTCATCAGCCAGGCGCCGATGCGGTAGTTGCCGTAGAAGATCAGCGGCATGGTCAGCGGATTGGTGATCCAGACCAGGCCCACGGAGAGGGGCAGGTTGGCCCGTGCCACCCAGGCGCCGAGGGCCGCGACCACCATCTGGAAAGGGATCGGCAGCATGGCGCTGAACAGCCCCACGGAGAAGGCGTTGGCCACACTGCGCCGACTCAGCACCCACAGGGCGGGGTTGCCGATGAGGTGACTCATGAAACGCAGCGAGCTCTGGCGCCTGAGCGTCTCGGGGTGGGGCATGTAGCGCTGGAGAAAGCGGCGCGGCATGTCGTCGGGCTCGCAGCATCGGGACGCAGGCTATTATCCATGGATGGGCCCGCTTCCGCCATGGTCGCGACACTTCCATCGGCGGCGAGCGGGCGGCGATGCACGGACCTGGAGCAGGGGCATGCGCTATGGCATGGCCACCCTCCTGGCGCTGGCCGTGGCGGGTGGCCTGTGGCTGGGAACGCGCCCGCCCCCGGGGCTGCTCGAGGGGCTTGGCGCCTTGCTGCTGCTGGCGCTGGCCTGGCGGCGTCCGCTGGTGTGGCTGCCCCTGGCGGCCCTGGCCTGGGTGGCGGCGGGGCTGCTGCTGGCTCGCGGTGCCATCCTTCCCGATGGCCTCCTGCGCGAGGATCTCGCCATCGAGGGGCAGCTGATCAGCGTCTCTCGGGAGGAGCGCCTGACCCGCCTCACCCTGGAGGTGAGCGACTGCCACCCGCTGGCCGCGGGGCGCCCTGGCTGCGAACGCCTGCAGCGCGTGCGGCTGAGTGCCTTCGAGGCGCCGGCGATGCACCCCGGCGAACGCTGGGCGCTTACCGTGCGCCTGCGCCCGCCGGCGGGCTTCGCCAACCCCCACACCTTCGACTATGAGGCCTGGCTGTGGCGGGAGGGCATCCAGGCCACCGGCTATATGCGGCGGGAGCCGCCGCCCCGGCGCCTGGCCGAGGCGAGGCCCGGGCTGCGCGAGCACGCGCTCTCTCATCTGGAGACCCGTGGGCTTCCGCCCCGGGCCGAGCGCTGGTTGGCGGCGCTGACCCTGGGCGCCGGTGAGCGGCTGACCGCCGACGACTGGGGCCTGCTCAACGCCAGCGGTACCACCCATCTGATGGTGATCTCGGGTCTCCACGTGGGGCTGGTGGCGGGGTTTACCCTGCTGCTGGGGAGAGGGGCGGCGCGCCTGATCACCCCGAGCGGTTGGCGGCTGGCGGTATGGCCCTGGTGGCTGGCCGGGGCTGCCGCCGCCGCCTATGCCGGCCTTTCCGGTCTCGAACCGCCGGCGCTGCGTGCCCTGGTGATGACCCTGGTGGGGCTCTGGGTGGCCAGCGGCCGGCATGCGCCGGGTCCCTGGCAGGGGTGGTGGCTGGCCCTGGCCGTGGTGCTGCTCCTCGACCCGCGCCACGCCTGGCGGCCAGGGCTCTGGCTCTCCTTCCTGGCGGTGGCGCTGCTGATCCTGGCCTGGCAGGGGCGCCCGCGACCACGCGGCCTGCACGGCTGGGCCTGGGCGCTGGTCAGGACCCAGCTGCTGCTGGCGCCGCTGATGGCCGCGGCGGTGCTGCTGGCCTTCGCCCGGCTGGCCCCGGCCGCGCCCCTGGTCAACCTGGTGGCGGTTCCCCTGGTGAGTAGCCTGCTGGTGCCTCTTGGGCTTCTGGGCTGGCTGCTGGTCCCGCTGCCGCCGCTCTCAGCGCTCTGCTGGTGGCTGTTTGCCCGGCTCGCCGAGGCCCTGGCCTGGAGCCTGGAGCGGGCGGTGGCGCTGCTGCCGCTGTGGCTGCCCGAGCCACATCTGGTCACGCCCCTGGCGTTCTGCCTGGGGGTGATGGCACTGCTCTGGGTGCTGCCGGGGCTGGCGGGGTCACTGCGCGCCGCGGGCAGCCTGGCGCTGATCGCGGTAGCGCTGAGCCTTTCGCCCTCGGGTATCCCCCACGGGCAGCTGGAGGTGCGCGTGCTGGACGTGGGGCAGGGGCAGCTGGTGGAGCTGCGCACCGCCGGCTATCGGGCCCTCTATGATACGGGGCCTCGTTTTATCTCGGGCTTTGCGCCGGTGAGCACCCTCTGGCCGCCGGGCCAGCGCTTCGACGAGGTGATCGTCAGCCATGACGACATCGATCACGCCGGCGGAGTGCCGCTCCTGGCCGAGGCGCATCGCGTGGGGCGCTTCCTTGCGCCTCCCGGCGAGGAGATCGGGGTGTCCTTCGAGTACTGCCTGCAGGGCCAGGCCTGGGAGCGTGACGGCGTGCGCTTCCGCTTCCTGTGGCCGCCGGCCGATACGGCGGCGCTCTCCAGCAACGACCGCTCCTGCGTGCTGGAGGTCAACGCCGGCGGTGAGCGGCTGCTGATCACCGGTGACGTGGGTCGCCGGGTGGAGCGTTCGGTTCTGCTCGAGGCCGAGGCGCCGGTCACCCTGCTGGTGGCCGGCCACCACGGCAGTCACACCAGCTCGGGCCCCCAGCTGGTGCAGTGGCTGACCCCGCGCCACGTGGTCTACAGTGCCGGGCGCCACAACGCCTTCGGGCATCCCCATGCTGAGGTGGTGCGCCGCTTTCGGGCCGCCGACAGCTGCCAGTGGAGCACCGCCCTGGACGGCGCGCTGGCCTTCCGGCTGGGGGACGAGGGAGCGGTCCCCGTGGAGCACCGGCGCCGGCTGCCCTGGCGGCGCGGCGGTGTCGGAGGCGACTGCCTTGCGTTAGAATCGCCCTGAGACTCAACGCTGGATCACGGGGCACCTTCGAGGGAGTGCGCATGGACATGATGGAGGCCCTGATCGCCGGGGGCTGGCTGATGCTGCCACTGCTGGGCTGCTCGCTGCTGGCCACGGTCATCATCATCGAGCGGCTGTGGACGCTTCGCGCCGGACGCATCGCCCCCCGTGGCCTTGGCCAGGAGGTGTGCACCCTGGTGGCCCGGGGGCAGGTCAACCTCTACTGGCTGGAGAGCCACTCGCCCCTGGGCGGAGTGCTGGCCGCCGGGCTGCGCAATGCCCGGCTCGGCCACGATCAGGTGCGGGCTCGGCTGCAGGAGGCCGGCACCGCGGTGGTCCACGACATGGAACGCTTCCTGAGCCCGCTCGGTACCATCGCCGCCATTGCCCCGCTGATCGGCCTGCTGGGTACCGTGGTGGGCATGATCGAGGTGTTTGCGGTGATCGTCGCCGGCGACGGGGCCGGTCGCACCGCCGATCTCGCCGGCGGCATCTCCCGCGCCCTGGTGACCACCGCGGCGGGCCTGACCGTGGCGATTCCCGCTCTGATGTTCCACCGCTACTTCCTGCGCCGGGTCGAGGACATCACCGTGCGCATGGAGGAGCAGTCGAGCCAGGTGGTGGAATTCCTGGCCCACTTCGGCGGCGACCTGACCCTGGCCGAGCGTCACGAGGGCGGCGGTGACGACGAGCGCCTGGAGGCCGATGGCCGCCTGGCGCCGGAGGTGAGGCGCCCGTGAGGTTTGCGCGCACCCGCCGCGACCCGGTGGAGGTCAATCTCACGCCGCTCATCGACGTGGTGTTCCTGCTGCTGATCTTCTTCATGGTCTCGACCACCTTCGAGACTCGCCAGGCCCTGGAGCTCGAACTCCCCGAGACGACCAGCGGGGCCGCCGCCGAGGTCTCGCCGGTCACCCTGGTGGTCACCGCGGCCGGCGCCTACCGGCTCGGCGAGCGCGAGCTCGCCCCGGCCGAGCTGCCTGCGGCCCTGGCCGCCGAGGCCGAGCAGGCTCGCGAGCACGGGCTGGTGGTGGAGGCCGATGGCCGCGCCAGCCACGCCGACGTGGTACGGGTGCTCGACCAGGCCGGCCTGCAGGGCATCCAGCGGGTGCGCATCGCCACCACCGAAAGCCGCACCGGCGAGACCATTTCCCCACAAGCGGAGACGCCGTGAATCAGGACGGGACCCCCCAACACTCCGGCTGGACGCTCTACAAGCGCCTGCTGAGCTATGTGCGCCCCCACTGGCGCTCCTTCGGCCTGGCCATCGTGGGCTACGTCATCTATGCCGCCTCCAGCACGGCGCTTGCCGAGATGATGAAGCGCCTGATCGACGGCATCCAGGACCCCGATGCCGCCTTTCGCCTCTTCCTGCCGCTCTTCGTGGTCGGCATGTTCGCCGCCCGGGGCCTCGGCACCTTCCTCGGCACCTACTTCATGAGCAACGTGGCGCGCAACGTGGTCCACGCCCTGCGCTGCAACGTCTTCAACCATATGCTCCATCTGCCGGGGCGCTTCTTCGACAGCCACTCCAGCGGCCACCTGATCTCCCGGGTCACCTACCACGTGGAGCAGGTCACCGGGGCGGCCACCAAGGCGCTGACCATCCTGCTGCGCGAGGGGCTCTTCGTGATCGGCCTGATCAGCTACCTGCTGTGGACCAACTGGATGCTGACGCTGCTCTTCCTGACCGTCACGCCGCTGATCGGTGGGGTGGTCAGCTACGCCAGCAAGCGTTTCCGGCGCATCTCGGCCCGCATCCAGGCCTCCATGGGGGACGTCACCCACGTGGCCTCCGAGGCGCTCTCCGGCTACCGGGTGGTGCGCACCCACGGCGCTGAGGGCTTCGAGAAGTCCCGCTTCGCCGCGGCCAGCGAGTACAACCGCCAGCAGAGCATGAAGGAGGCGCTGACCAAGGCGATCAGCACGCCGGTGATCCAGCTGCTGGTGGCCCTGGCCCTGGCGGTGCTGGTGTGGCTGGCGATGTCGCCGGCGCTGATGGACAACATGACCGCCGGCGAGTTCGTGGCCTTTATCACCGCGGCCTCGCTGATGGCCAAGCCGGTGCGCCAGCTCACCGAGATCAACAGCGAGATCCAGAAGGGGCTGGCCGCCGCCGCGGAGCTCTTCGGCCTGCTGGAGGAGCCCGCCGAACGCGACGAGGGCCATCACGAGCCCGGCCGCCTGGCCGGCAAGGTCAGCTTCGAGGGGGTGCGCTTTCGCTATGCCGAGGGGCAGCCCGAGGTGCTCAAGGGGATCGACCTGGAGGTGGCGCCGGGTGAGATGGTGGCCATCGTCGGCCGCTCGGGCAGCGGCAAGTCCACCCTGGTGGGGCTCTTGCCGCGCTTTTATCGGCCCATCGAAGGGCGGGTGCTGGTCGATGACGTGCCCCTTGACGACTACCGCCTGGGGCCGCTGCGCCGCCAGATCGCCCTGGTCTCCCAGCAGGTGACCCTGTTCAACGCCAGCATCGCCGACAACATCGCCTATGGCGTGCCCGACGCCGACCCCGCGGCCATCGAGGCCGCCGCCCGGGCCGCTCATGCCCACGAGTTCATCGAACGCCTTCCCGGCGGCTATGCCACCGTGGTGGGGGACAACGGCGTCATGCTCTCCGGCGGCCAGCGCCAGCGCCTGGCCATCGCCCGGGCGATCTTCAAGGACGCGCCGCTGCTGATCCTCGACGAGGCCACCTCGGCCCTGGATACGGAGTCCGAGCGCCATATCCAGGCGGCGCTGGAAGAGGTCTGCCGCGGGCGTACCACCCTGGTGATCGCCCACCGCCTCTCCACCATCGAGCGTGCCGACCGCATCCTGGTGATGGAGCAGGGCGAGATCATCGAGCAGGGCTCCCACGCCGAGCTGCTGGCCCGCGATGGTGCCTACGCCGCCCTGCACCGCCTGCAGTTCCAGGACGCAGACCCGGCATGAGCGGGCTGGGCGAGCGCTGGCTGGCGGCGGCCTATGCGGGAGCCTCCTGGCTGACCCTGCTGCGGCCCCTGGAGCGGCTCTACCGCGCCGCGGTGGCGCGTCGCGCCGCTGCCTACGCCGAGGGGCGTCGTACGGCGTGGCAGGCCCCGGTACCGGTGATCGTGGTGGGCAACCTGACCCTGGGTGGCACCGGCAAGTCGCCCCTGGTGGCCTGGCTGGCGGCCTGGCTGGCCGAGCGCGGCTATCGTCCGGGCATCCTCTCCCGGGGCTATGGCGGGAAGAGTGATGCCTACCCGCTGCGCGTCGATGAGCAGACGCCGGCGGCGCAGTGCGGCGACGAGCCGCGCATGCTGGCCGACCAGACCGGGGTGCCGGTGGTGGTCGACCCGGACCGTCCCCGTGGGGCGCGAGCGCTGCTGGCGGCGGGCTGCGATATCCTGATCAGCGACGACGGCCTTCAGCACCTGGCGCTGGCCCGCGACCTGGAGCTGGTGGTGGTGGACGGGGCGCGGGGCTTCGGCAACGGCCGCTGTCTGCCGGCAGGGCCGCTGCGCGAGCCCCTGTCGCGACTGGCCAGCGTCGATGGGGTGGTGGTCAACGGCGAGGCGCGCTTCGCGGCCCCGGCGGGCGCCTTCGGGATGACCCTGGCCCCCGTGGCCTGGCGGCGGCTGGGGGACGGCGCGCGGCGTGCCCTGTCGCCGCCGCCCTTCGCGGGGCCGGTCCACGCCGTGGCCGGCATCGGCCGGCCGGCGCGCTTCTTCGAGACCCTGGCCACCCTCGGCGTCGAGGTGATCCCCCACCCCTTCGCCGACCACCACGCCTACCGCGCCGAGGAGCTCGCCTTCGCCGATGGCCGACCCCTGGTGATGACCGCCAAGGATGCCGCGAAGTGCCGGGGCCTGGCGCCTCCCGACAGCTGGGTGCTGGAGGTGGAGGCGCAGCCCGAGAAGGCCTTCGCTGTGTGGCTCGAGGCGCGGCTGGCCGCCCTGGGGGCGGCAGCGACCGACACGAATCCGCGAGCCGGCACGCCGCCGGTTCGCCATCAGGAGTGAGGTGAACACGATGGACAAGGAACTGCTGGCCATGCTGGTCTGCCCGCTGTGCAAGGGCAAGCTCAAGTACGACCGCGAGGCCGAGGAGCTGATCTGCCTCTTCGATGGTCTGGCCTACCCGATCCGCGACGGCATCCCGGTGATGCTCCCCGAGGAGGCGCGGCAGCTCTCCGCCGAGGAGAAGCTCCACGCCTCACCCGGACGCACGGGGGAGGCGTGATGGCCGAGCGCGACTTCATCGCCGTCATTCCGGCGCGCTTCGCCTCCTCGCGGCTGCCCGGCAAGCCCCTGGCCGAGATCGCCGGGCGTCCCATGGTGGCCCATGTCTGGCAGCGTGCCTGCGAGAGCCGCGCCGCCCGGGTGGTGGTAGCTACCGACGATGCTCGCATCGAAGCGGCCATGGTGGCCGAGGGGGCCGAGGTAGTGATGACACGCGCCGACCACCCCTCCGGCACCGACCGCCTGGCCGAGGTGGCCGAGCGCCTGGGGCTGGCCGCTGACGCCGTGCTGGTCAATGTCCAGGGCGACGAGCCGCTGATCCCGGCGACGCTGATCGACCAGGTGGCCGACCGGCTCTTCGACGACCCGGAGGCCTCCATCGCCACCCTCGCCGAGCCGATCAGCGACGTGGAGAGCCTCTTCAATCCCAACGTGGTGAAGGTGGTGCGCGCCCTCTCCGGGCGGGCGCTCTACTTCTCGCGGGCCCCCATCCCCTGGGACCGTGACGCCTTCGCCGCCCGCCCCGAGCTGCTCGAGACCGACGCCTGGCTGCGCCATATCGGTCTCTACGCCTATCGCGCCGGATTCCTGGCCGAGTATCGCGACTGGGTGCCGTCGCCCCTGGAGCGGCTCGAGCACCTGGAGCAGCTGCGCGCGCTCCATCACGGCCACGCGATTCAGTTGGCCCTGGCCAAGGAGCCGCATCCCGCCGGGGTCGATACCGCCGAGGATCTCGCCCGAGTGCGGGGCCTGCTGGACGCCGCCGACGGCCGGGGAGGTGAGTGATGCGCGTGCTCTTTGTCTGCCTGGGCAATATCTGCCGCTCGCCGACCGCCGAGGGCATCTTCCGTCGGCTGCTCGAGGAGCGGGGCCTGGCTCACCGGGTCGAGGTGGACTCCTGCGGCATCGGCGACTGGCACGTCGGCAAGGCGCCGGACCCTCGCACCCGCGAGGCGGCCGCCCGCCGCGGCATCGATCTCTCGACGCTGCGCGCCCGCCAGCTGCACGATGAGGACTTCGCCACCTTCGACTACCTGCTGGCCATGGACCACGACAACCTGGCGGCCATGCGCGCTCGGGCGCCCCAGGCGCTGGACGCCCACCTGGGGCTCTTCCTCGAATTCGCCGGCCGGCCCGACGCCGCCGTGCCTGACCCCTACTTCGGCGGCGAGGAGGGCTTCGAAGCGGTGCTCGACCTGGTGGAGCAGGGGGCTCGCGGCCTGCTGGCCGAGATCGAGGCGACGCTGGAGCGCCGTCCTTGAGTTCGCTGCCTTATCCCCCGCGTGACCTGTCGAGTGCCAATACCCTGGGGCTGCCCTGCGTTGCCGAGCATTTTGCCGCGCCCGAGAGCCTGGCCGCGCTGCAGGCCGCCCTGGTCGAGGCGCGTCGGCAGGGGTGGCCGCTGACCCTGCTCGGCGGCGGCAGCAACCTGATCCTGCCCGAGCGCCTGCCTGGGCTGGTGATTCGCCCGGCCATGGCTCGCTGGTGGCTGGAGGAGGGTGAGGGCGAGGCGGTGCGGGTCCACGCCGAGGCCGGCGTCGTCTGGCACGACCTGGTAATGGCCCTGGCCGGACGTGGCCTCTGGGGCACCGAGAACCTGGCGCTGATTCCCGGCAGCTGCGGCGCGGCGCCGATCCAGAATATCGGCGCCTATGGGGTCGAGCTCTGCGAGGTGCTGGAGGCGGTGGAGGTGGTCTCTCTGGCCGATGGTGGCGAGCGCTGGATGACGGCGGAGGCCTGTGCCTTCGCCTACCGCGACAGCATCTTCAAGGGGGCGCTGGGCGGTCAGGTGGTGATCACTCGCCTGGTGCTGCGGCTCTCGCGCACACCTCGGCCGCGCCTGGGCTACGGGGACCTGGCCGAGCGGGCGGGGGAGCAGCCGACGCCGCTCCGGGTGGCCGAGGCGGTCTGCGCCATTCGCCGCGAGAAGCTGCCCGACCCGGCGGTGCTGGGCAACGCCGGCAGCTTCTTCAAGAACCCCGTGGTGGCCGCGGTTCAGGCCGAGCGCCTGCTGGCCCTGCACCCCGAGATGCCGCACTTTCCCCAGCCCGACGGGCGGGTCAAGCTCGCCGCCGGCTGGCTGATCGACCAGTGCGGGCTCAAGGGTTGGCGGGATGGGCGCTTCGGCGTTCACGAGCGCCAGGCGCTGGTGCTGGTCCACTTCGGTGGCGGCAGCGCCGCTGAGCTCCTGACCTTCGCCGAGCGGGTGGCCGGCCGCGTTGCCGAGCGCTTCGGCGTCGAGCTCGAGCGCGAGCCGCGGCTGGCCGGGGAGAGGTCCTGAGCCGCCGAGACCTCCCTGAGCGATAGCCCGAAACGACCGCGCCCGCAGCCATGGCTGCGGGCGCGGTCGTTTTCAGCGGGAGGGCGGAGCCTCAGCTCTTCTTGCCCTCCTGGGCCTTGGCCTCCTGCTCGCGCCGCCGGATCTCTCGCGGATCGTTATGGGCGCGGCGGCGACGACGGCTGGCACGGCTCTCGGCCGGCGTCTCAGCCTTGGCGTCCGGCTTCGGCTCGGCCTTGGGGGCGTCTGCCTTGGGCTCGGGCTTGGCTTCCGGCTTCGGCTCCACCTTGGGGGCGTCTGCCTGGGCCTCGGGCTTGGCGTCCGGCTTGGTTTCAGGCTTGGGCTCGGCCTTGGGGGCGTCTGCCTGGGCCTCGGGCTTGGCGTCCGCCTTGGTTTCAGGCTTGGGCTCGGCCTTGGGGGCTTCTGCCTTGGGCTCGGGCTTGGCGTCCGCCTTGGTTTCAGGCTTGGGCTCGGCCTTGGGGGCGTCTGCCTGGGTCTCGGGCTTGGCTTCCGGCTTCGGATCGGCCTTGGGGGCTTCTGCCTTGGGCTCGGGCTTGGCGTCCGCCTTGGTTTCAGGCTTGGGCTCGGCCTTGGGGGCGTCTGCCTGGGCCTCGGGCTTGGCGTCCGCCTTGGTTTCAGGCTTGGGCTCGGCCTTGGGGGCTTCTGCCTGGGCCTCGGGCTTGGCGTCCGGCTTGGTTTCAGGCTTGGGCTCGGCCTTGGGGGCGTCTGCCTTGGGCTCGGGCTTGGCGTCCGCCTTGGTTTCAGGCTTGGGCTCGGCCTTGGGGGCTTCTGCCTTGGGCTCGGGCTTGGCTGTCGGCTTGGGCTCGGCCTTGGGGGCGTCTGCCTTGGGCTCGGGCTTGGCGTCCGGCTTGGTTTCAGGCTTGGGCTCGACCTTGGGGGCGTCTGCCTGGGCTGCGGGCTTGGCGTCCGCCTTGGTTTCAGGCTTGGGCTCGGCCTTGGGGGCTGCTGCCTGGGGCTCGGGCTTAGGCTCCGCCTGCTGGGCGCTATCCGCGGCGTCGGCCTTGGCGGCCTCCGCCTGCAGGCGCTGCTGCTCCTCTACCGCCTTGGGGTGGATGGCGTGCTGGCGGCTGCGGTTGCGCGGATTGTTGCGGCTGCGCTTGGGCTTGCCATCATCCACCGGGGCCTCGCTGCGGGCCTCGGCCGCCGGGCTTGCCTTCTCCTGGGAGGGAGAGGGCTTCTCGGCAGGGCGCTGGCGGCGGCTGTCGTCGCGCCCCTTCTGGGGCTCGCGGGTCTGCTGACGGCTCTCTTCCTGGCGGCCAGCCTCCTGGCGCCCGCGTCCGCGGCTGCCGCGGTTGCCGGTGCGCCCATCTGCGTTGCCGCCGCTGCTCTCCTGGCGCGGTTCGCCGCGGCCGCCGCTCTCCTGCTGGCGGGCCTGCGGGGCGCCGCTGCGGCGCGTGTCGTCACTGCGCTGGCGGCGCTGGCGCTGGTTGCCGCTACGCCCGCCTCGCTCGCCCTGGTCGCCATCCCGGGCCGGCTTGCGCTGGGGCTGGCCGGTACCGGCGGGCGTCTCGCGGCGCTCGGCGGGCTTCTCCTCGTCGCTGCCCAGCAGCTTGGCGATGCCCTTGACCAGGCGGCCCAGTACGCCGCCCTGGGGCTCCACGGCCACCGGCGGGGTCGACCTGGCCGGCGCGGCGGGCCTGGGCGGGGTAGCGGCCCGGGCCGGGGTCGGTGCCGGAGCCTTTGCCGGGGCCTCCTCCTGCTGCAGGGAGGCGGGGGCCGGCTCGTGGTGGATGACGGTCTTCACCGCGGCCTCGGCGCGGGCCACCGGCTTGCCGAAGCTGGGTTCAGGCTCGCGGCCTACCTCGGTCTCGGTCGAGAGCTCGAAGCTGGACTTCTGGGTGCCTTCCTCCTCTACGTGGTCGTCGCGGAGGCGCTGGACATCGTAGTGGGGGGTGTCCATGTCGGGGCTCGGCAGCAGCACGACCCTGACGTCCTGGCGACGCTCTATCTCGGCCAGCACGGCGCGCTTCTCGTTGAGCAGGTAGGTGGCGACCGGCACCGGCAGGATGGCGCGGATCTGGGCGCTGCGCTCCTTCATCGCCTCCTCTTCGATCAGGCGCATGATCGACAGCGAGATGGAGCGCACGTCGCGAATGGTGCCCTGACCGTCGCAGCGGGGGCAGACCACGCCGCTAGTCTCGCCCAGGGAGGGACGCAGGCGCTGCCGGGACATCTCCATCAGGCCGAAGCGGGAGATGCGACCGATCTGAACCCTGGCGCGATCCAGCTTGAGGGCGTCGCGCATGCGGTTCTCGACCTCGCGCTGGTTGCGCGCCGGGCTCATGTCGATGAAGTCGATCACCACCAGGCCGCCGATGTCGCGCAGGCGCAGCTGGCGGGCGATCTCGTCGGCCGCCTCCAGGTTGGTCTGCAGCGCCGTCTCCTCGATATCGCTGCCGCGGGTGGCCCGGGCGGAGTTGATATCGATGGAGACCAGGGCCTCGGTGTGGTCGATGACGATGGAGCCGCCGGAGGGAAGCTTCACCTCGCGCTCGTAGGCGGTCTCGATCTGGGACTCGATCTGAAAGCGCGAGAAGAGTGGCACTTCGTCAACGTAGAGCTTGATCTTCTGCTGGTAGGAGGGCATCACCTGGCGGATAAAGGCCAGGGCCTCCTGGTGAACCGCCTCGCTGTCGATCAGCACCTCGCCGATATCCTGGCGCAGGTAGTCGCGCATGGCGCGGATGATGACGTTGGACTCGCGGTAGATCAGGAAGGGGGCCGAACGCTTGCCGGCTTCGCTGGTGATCGATTCCCACACCTGCACCAGGTAGTCGAGGTCCCACTGCAGCTCCTCGGCGCTGCGGCCGATGCCGGCGGTGCGCACGATCAGGCCCATGCGGTCGGGCACCGTGAGGTGGTTCATGGCCTCCTTGAGCTGGCTGCGCTCCTCCCCCTCGATGCGCCGGGAGATGCCGCCGGCCTTGGGGTTGTTGGGCATCAGCACCAGGAAGCGGCCGGCCAGGGAGATGAAGGTGGTCAGCGCTGCACCCTTGTTGCCGCGCTCCTCCTTGTCCACCTGGACGATCAGCTCCTGGCCTTCCTTCAGCACCTCCTTGATGCTGGGGCGGCCGGAGGAGGGTTCCTTGATGAAGTAGTCGCGGGAGATTTCCTTCAGCGGCAGGAAACCGTGGCGGTCGGCGCCGAAGTCGACGAAGGCGGCTTCCAGGGAGGGTTCGATGCGGGTGATCTTGCCGCGGTAGATATTGGCTTTCTTCTGCTCCCGGGCACCGGATTCGATGTCCAGGTCGTAGAGGCGTTGTCCATCGACCAGGGCGACGCGCAGCTCTTCGGGCTGGGTCGCATTGATGAGCATCCGTTTCATGTTGACTCGCACTATGGGGCGCCGGCGAGTTCGACGTGGCGAACCTCTGTGTGCTGCGTGCCTGTGCTCAGCGCATGTCTTCCATGCGCAGTAGCGTCCGACCGTGAGGCTCCCTGCGGGGCAGCATCACGGCATGAGCCTGTTGAGTACGGGGCGGAGGCAGGACATGTCTCGGTGGGGGTCACCCATCCGGCCCTGCGGTCACCGCCAACACCTGGCATTCATCGATTCGCCGACGCCGGTCTCCGGCACGCTGTTTAACGTGTCCCGTGTCCAGCCGACGTTCCATGACGGGGGGTAACGACGGGGGGATCCGGGCGTGGCGCTGTATCGCTCTATTTCGTTTGTCGCTGGGCGGCGGGACGCTCAAGCGTCGTCGCGGCCTGATCTTTCGGCTCCGGCCTGCGTGTCTGTCGGGCAGGCGCTTGGCGGGCCTGGTGTCGGGCCATGGGAGCGCGCTGGCAATATAACAGTAAAGGGTAGGGCCAGCAATTGGCGCGCCGGGCGCCGCACTGCGATAGAATGCGGCTTTTGGCAGTTTCCAGCAGTGGAGTCTCGGCATGGCCGAAGGGCGCGATGTGCAGTGGGTGGAGGTCACGGAAGGGCAGGATGGCCAGCGGGTCGATAACTTCCTGATGACGCGCATCAAGGGGGCGCCCCGGGCGCTGATCTATCGGATCGTGCGCAAGGGGGAGGTGCGGGTCAACAAGAAGCGCGTCAAGCCCGACACCCGCCTGGCGACCGGGGACCTGGTGCGCATACCTCCACTCAAGCTCTCGCCCCGGGAGGCGGTGCGGGAGGTGAGCGACAATCTGCGTAACCTGCTGGCCGGCAGCGTGCTGGTGGAGGGGCGTGACTGGCTGGTGATCAACAAGCCGGCTGGGCTCGCCGTTCACGGCGGCAGCGGGGTCAAGATCGGTCTGATCGAGGCGCTGCGCCAGGTGCGCGAGGAGCTCGACTTCCTGGAGCTGGTGCACCGGCTGGATCGCGACACCTCGGGCTGCCTGCTGCTGGCCAAGTCGCGCCCGGCCCTGCTGGCGCTCAACGATGCCCTCAAGCAGCAGCAGATGGACAAGCGCTACCTGGCCCTGGTGGCGGGGCGCTGGCCGGCCCGGCGAGACTACGTCGCCGCCCGGCTGGACCGCTACACCCTGGCCAACGGCGAGCGCCGGGTGCGGGTCGATGCCCAGGGCAAGGTGGCCCGTACCCGCTTCGCGGTGCGTGAGACTTTTCCCCGGGCCACCCTGATGGAGGCGGAACCGGTCACCGGGCGCACCCATCAGATTCGGGTCCACGCCGCCCACGCCGGCCACCCGCTGCTCGGCGACGACAAGTATGCCACGCGCGACAGCGAGCGCCTGAGCCAGGTGCTGGGCGTCACGCGGCTCTTCCTGCACGCCGAGTCGCTGAGCTTCCCCGAGCCCACCAGCGGCCGCCCGGTGCGGATCCGAGCGCCGCTGCCCGAGGAGCTCGAGGCGGTACTGGCCCGCGCCCGCCGCGAGACGTGACACCCTTAGTCCACACCCCCTTGTCCCAACGGCAAGAGAGTTCAATCAGGAAGAGAGAATGCGCTATCGACTGGTGATCTTCGACTGGGACGGCACCCTGATGGACTCGGCGGCTCGCATCGTCGACTGCATGCAGGCCGCCTCCCGGGACGCCGGCTGGGGAGAGCTCTCCGCCGACGCCGTCCGCAATATCATCGGCCTGGGCCTGCCCGAGGCCATTGCCACCCTCTGCCCGGGCATCGACCCGGATCGCGCCGAGCTGCTGCGCAGCCGCTACGCCTGGCATTTCGTGGAGGGTAACGACACCCCCATGCGCTTCTTTGCGGGGGTGGAGGCCGGCGTGACCGGCCTGCGCGGCCGTGACGGTCAGCGCCTGGCGGTGGCCACCGGCAAGAGTCGCCGCGGCCTCGACCGGGTCTTCCGCGACAGCGACAGCGGGAGCTGGTTTCACGCCAGCCGAACCGCCGACGAGACCCGCTCCAAGCCCCATCCGCTGATGCTCGAGGAGCTGCTGGAGGAGCTCGAGGTGGCGGTGGAGGAAGCGGTGATGGTGGGGGATACCGAGTATGACCTGGAGATGGCCCGGGCCATCGGCATGGACCGGGTGGCGGTGACCTGGGGGGTACACGCCCCGGAGCGGCTGGCCGCCAGCCAGCCGGCCTTTACCGCCGAGGCGGTGCCCGAACTCTTCAACTGGCTGCAGGGTAGATAAGGCATGAGTGACGACGATCGGAAACGTGACGAGGCTCCAGGCGAGGGCGGGGACCCCTGGACCGAGGGGCCGGAGCGCACCCCCGAGCAGGCCCGCGCGGCGCGCCGCACCCCGGAGGAGCCGGTCGCGGCGCAGGCAGAGAGCGCCGAGGCCCTGCGTGAGCACCAGCGGCTTCAGCAGATGGAGATGATGGATCGCTGGATCGGCGGGGTGCTGGCCGAGCAGCGCCGCTCCCGGCGCTGGAAGCTCTTCTTCCGCTTCCTGTTTGCGGCCCTGATCCTGGCATCGCTGTCGGCCACCCTCTACAGCCTGCTGGCCGGGCCGCCCGGCGGCGGCGCGGCCGCCGAGCCGCACCTGGGGGTGGTCAAGGTGCGCGGGGTGATCGATGCGGAGTCGCCGGCCAGCGCCGAGCGGGTCATCAGCGGGCTCAATCGCGCCTGGGAGGCGGAGCATAGCGCGGCGGTGGTGCTGCATATCAACAGCCCCGGAGGCAGCCCGGTGCAGTCCCAGCGCATCTTCGATGAGGTCATGCGGCTGCGGGCCGAGGGCGACAAGCCGATCATCGCGGTGATCGAGGACGTGGGGGCCAGCGGCGCCTACTATATTGCCGCGGCCGCCGACGAGATCATCGCCGCGCCGGCCAGCCTGGTGGGCTCCATCGGGGTGATCTCGGCCAGCTTCGGCTTCGAGGAGGCGATCGAGCGCCTGGGCGTGGAGCGCCGCGTCTTCTCCGCCGGCGACAACAAGGCCTTCCTGGACCCCTTCTCGGAGCTGGCGCCCGAGCAGCGCGAGTTCTGGCAGTCGGTGCTGGCCACCACCCACCGCCAGTTCATCGAGGCCGTGCGCGAGGGGCGCGGTGAGCGCCTGCTCGACGACGAGCGGCTCTTCAGCGGCCTGGTGTGGAGCGGCGAGCAGGCCCTGGCGCTCGGCCTGATCGACAGCATTGGCAGCCTGGATGCCCTGGCTCGGGAGAGGCTCCCGGAGCCGAAGCTGCGCGACTACACCCCGCGCCTGGACCCCTTCGAGCGCTTCTCGCGCCAGTTCGGCCGCGTCGCCATGGAGCTGCTGGGGGTGCCCCGCGCCGATTCGCCGCTGCGCTATCAGCTACCCTAGCGGGTCCAGGCCCGCCTCGCGCAGCAGGGCGCAGAGGCGGATCAGCGGCAGGCCGATCAGGGTGTTGGGGTCGTCGCCCTCGAGCTTCTCGAACAGGGCGATGCCCAGCCCCTCCATGCGGAAGCTGCCGGCGCACTCCAGCGGCTTCTCTCTCTCCACATAGCGGGCGATCTCCCCCTCATCCAGGTCGCGGAACACCACGTCATAGCGCTCGTGGGTGACTCGGTGCTGGCCGCGCCGGGTGTCCACCAGCGCCAGGCCGGTGAGAAAACGCACCCGATGTCCGGAGAAGCGCGCCAGCTGGCGGCGGGCGGCGGCCTCGTCGGCGGGCTTGCCGAGAATCTCCCCCTCGAAGAGCGCCACCTGGTCCGAGCCGATGATCAGGTGGTCGGGCCACGCCTCCGCCAGGGTCTGCGCCTTGGTCAGCGCCAGGCGGTGCACCAGAGCGGTGGGCGTCTCGTCCGGGTGCGGGGTCTCGTCGATATCGGGGCTCTGCCAGGCATAGGGGATCTCCAGCCGGTCGAGCAGCTGGCGGCGCCAGCGGGAGCCTGAGGCGAGGACGAGGCGAGTCATGGGAATCTCCGCTTGAGTGACAGGGCAGCAGGGTAGCATGAGCCGGGCGTGGCGAGAGCGTGGCAGCGCGGTAGGGCACCGGGCGCAAAGGCCTTTTGACAGGGGCGAGGGGAGTGCCTATCATTGCGCGCCTATGTTGACCACACGACTTCCCAGCAGGGTCGAGCCCTACAAGCTCGCCGCCCGCGCCGAACGCCTCGAGGGCCTGATGGCCCTCGCCGATTTTGCGCGCCTGACCGATGAGGTCGGCGCCCAGGCCGGCGACGTGCGGGTGACCCTCGACTTCTCCATCGACGCCCAGGGGCGGCGCGTCATCCGCGGCCACCTCGGGGCGGAGCTGCAGCTGCCCTGTCGCCGCTGTCTGTCGCCGCTGGCGCAGCAGGTGGAGAGCGAGTTCCTGCTGGGCATGGTCACCAGCGATGCCCTGGCGGCCGAGCTGCCGAGCACCCACGAACCGGTGCTGGTGGAAAACGAACAGCTGAACCTGCTGACGGTGGTCGAGGATGAACTGATCCTCAGCCTGCCCCAGGTGGTTTACCACGATGAGGCCGACTGTGAGGTCTCTCGCGACCAGCTGACCAGCGGGGAGGATGCCGCGGCATCCCGCGGTCCCGCAGCTAACCCCTTCGAGGTGCTCAAGCAGCTCAAGGGAAAATCCTGATTCATCATCGATTCACTCTGGAGTGACATCCCATGGCAGTTCAACAGAACCGCAAGACCCGTTCCAAGCGCGGCATGCGTCGCAGCCACGACGCCCTGAGCGCTCCGGCCCTGTCCCAGGACAAGGAAACCGGCACTACTCACCTGCGCCACCACGTCTCTCCGGACGGCTTCTACCGTGGCCGCAAGGTCGTCGACGCCTGAGGCGACGGCGCTCCCTTCGGTAACGCCTGGCCGCTGAGCTCTCGTGCGGATCGCCATCGACGCGATGGGCGGTGACCTCGGTCCCCGCGCCACCGTACGGGGAGCGGCCAGTGCGGCCCTCCAGGACTCTCGTCTCGCGCTTCGGCTGTACGGTCCCCGCCGTCAGCTGGAGCAAGAGATCTCCTGCCTGCCGCGGCGTCTCGCCGCGGCTGGTTCACGTCTGGAGGTCGTGGATGCCGCCGGCATCATCGCGCCCGGCCAGCGCCCCTCCGATGCCCTGCGTCACGGCGGTCACTCCAGCATGGCTGCCATGCTGGAGGCAGTGGCGGCGGGGGAGGCGGCGGCCGGCGTCAGCGCCGGCAATACCGGGGCGCTGATGGCCCTGGGGCGCCGGGCCCTGGGGACCGTGGCCGATATTCCCCGTCCGGCGATCAGTACCGCCATTCCGACCCGCGACCAGGGGCGCTGCTACCTGCTCGACCTGGGGGCCAACGTCGAGGCCTCCGCCGAGCGGCTGGTGGACTTCGCCCTGATGGGCGAGCTGATGGCGCGCCACGTCGACGGTCTGGCCGCGCCTCGGGTGGCGCTGCTCAATGTCGGCGTGGAGGGGACCAAGGGCACCGCCAGCGTCCGCGAGGCGGATGCACGCCTGCGCGCGCTGGCCGGCCTCGACTATCGCGGCTATGTGGAAGGCGATGGCATCTTTAGCGGCGACGTGGATGTCGTGGTGTGCGATGGCTTCGTCGGCAATGCCGTGCTCAAGGCCAGTGAAGGGGTCGCGCGGATGCTGGTGGCGCGGGTCCAGGCGACCTTCGAGGCGCACTGGAGTAGTCGCCTGGTGGGGCTGCTGGCGCGCCCGGCGCTGCGCCGCCTGCGCGGCGAGCTCGACCCGGTGCGCTACAATGGCGCCAGCCTGCTGGGGCTGGCCGGCATCGTGGTCAAGAGCCACGGCAGTGCCGATGCCATCGGCTTCCACTATGCGGTTCAGCGGGCAGTGCAGGAGGTGCGTCACGACCTGCCGCGCTGTCTGGCGGCGGGCCTGGTCCCGCGGCGGAGCGCGAAGGGGCGCTCCGAGGCGGTGGAGCGGCACGTCAGCGACTCAAGAATCCTCGCGCCGGGCCGTCCCGGCGACGATGACAGCCAACAAGAGCAAAGGTGACCAAGATGACTCAATCCCTCGCCCTCGTGTTCCCCGGGCAGGGCTCCCAGCAGATCGGCATGCTGCGTGAGCTGGCGGAACGCTACAGCGTGGTGCGCACCTCCTTCGAGGAGGCCTCCGACGCCCTGGGCTACGACCTCTGGCAGGTGGTGCAGGAGGGGCCCGAGGAGGCCCTTAACGCCACTGCCTGCACCCAGCCCGCGCTGCTGACCGCCAGCGTTGCCATCTGGCGGGTCTGGCAGGAGCTCGAGGGGCCGCGCCCGGGCGCCATGGCCGGTCACAGCCTGGGCGAGTACAGCGCCATGGTCTGCGCCGGGGTGATGTCCTTTGCCGAGGGCGTCAAGCTGGTACGCCTGCGCGGCGAGGCCATGCAGGCGGCGGTGCCGGTGGGTCAGGGCGCCATGGCGGCGATCCTCGGCCTCGAGGATGCCGCCGTCGAGCAGGCCTGCGCCGAGGCGGCCCAGGGTGAGGTGGTCGCCGCGGTGAACTACAATGCGCCGGGCCAGGTGGTGATCGCCGGCGCCAAGGCGGCGGTGGAGCGCGCCATCGCCGCCTGCCAGGCCGCCGGCGCCAAGCGGGCCATGCCGCTGCCGGTCTCGGTGCCCTCCCACTGCGCCCTGATGGAGCCCGCCGCCGAGCGCCTGGCCGCCGTCATGGCCGAGATGGAGCTGCGGGCGCCACGTTACACCGTTATCCAGAACGTTGACGCCGAGGCCCATGCCGACGTCGAGACCCTGCGCACTCGCCTGATCGAGCAGCTCTATCGTCCGGTGCGCTGGACCTCCTGCGTCGAGGCCATGTCGAGCCGCGGTGCCGAGGTGTTTATCGAGTGCGGTCCCGGCAAGGTGCTCACCGGCCTGGGCAAGCGCATCGCCCGGGGCAGCAAGGGGCTGGCGGTCAACGACCCCGACAGCCTGGATGCGGCCCTGGAGCTGGCCCGCAGCGTGGCCAACGGCAGCTCGGACAACGGCTGATCCCATTCTCTAGCACGAGGCGAGACCACCATGACCACTGAAACCCGCGTTGCCCTGATCACCGGCGCCAGCCGCGGTATCGGCCGCGCCATCGCCCACGAACTGGGGCGTCAGGGCCGGATCGTCATCGGCACCGCGACCAGCGATGCCGGCGCCGAGAAGATCGACGCCGACCTCAAGGCCCAGGGTATCCAGGGCGGCGGGCGCCGCCTCGATGTCAACGATCAGGCCAGCGTCGATGCCCTGGTCAAGGCGATCGGCGAGGAGTTCGGGGCGCCGACCATCCTGGTCAACAACGCCGGGATCACCCGCGACAACCTGCTGATGCGCATGAAGGAAGAGGAGTGGGACGACGTCGTCGATACCAACCTCAAGTCCGTCTATCGCGTCAGCAAGGCGTGCCTGCGCGGCATGACCAGGGCGCGCTTCGGGCGCATCGTCAATATCAGCTCGGTGGTGGCCACCATGGGCAACCTGGGGCAGACCAACTATGCTGCCGCCAAGGCGGGCATGGAGGGCTTCACCCGGGCGCTGGCCCGCGAGGTCGCGTCCCGCGCCATCACCGTCAATGCGGTGGCGCCGGGCTTCATCGCCACCGACATGACCGAGGCGCTGCCCGAAGAGCAGCACAAGATGCTGCTCGGCCAGATTCCCCTGTCCCGGCTGGGGCAGCCCGAGGAGATCGCCGCCGCGGTTGGCTTCCTCACCGGCGAGACGGCGAGCTACATCACCGGCGAGACGCTGCACGTCAACGGCGGGATGAACATGCGTTGAGGCCTGGCGGGTCGGCGGTTGCGCCGACCCCGGGGCCTCTATAAACTACCCCGCAGCTTCCGCCTGCGGATCTGGAACCCCAACGGCTGGTCATCTGGACGGCCAATTTGAACGACTGGAGTACGTCATAATGAGCACCATCGAAGAGCGCGTGAAGAAGGTTGTGGCCGAGCGCCTGAACGTCAAGGAAGAGGACATCCAGAACAGCTCCTCCTTCACCGAGGACCTGGGCGCCGACTCCCTGGATACCGTCGAGCTGGTCATGGCGCTCGAGGAGGAGTTCGACACCGAGATTCCGGACGAGGAAGCCGAGAAGATCACTACCGTCCAGGAAGCCATCGACTACGTCAACGCCCACCAGTAAGCCTGGTGGCGGTCGATGCCGCCGGACGAGGGAGAGGTTGCTCTCCCTGTAAAAAAGCCGCCCCCTCGAGGCGGCTTTTTTGTGGCTGTGGGCGCCTGGCGGGGTCTCGCGGCTCCCCGAGATTGTCGTCACCGCGGTGCCTGTCGGGGCGGCATCCGGCGAAGAGAGTCGTTATAATGCGCACAATGGACGGCTCCCCGCAGGGGAGCCCTGTCGTACTGGATGTCTGGAGGAATGCTGATGGCACGTAGAAGGGTAGTGGTGACCGGGCTTGGACTGGTCACGCCGGTGGGCAATACCGTCGAGGAGAGCTGGTCCAACATCAAGGCCGGCAAGAGCGGCATTGCCCCCATCGAGCACTTCGATGCCAGCGCCTTCAATACCCGCTTCGGCGGTTCGGTGAAGGACTTCGATATCAGTCCCTACCTGAACCCCAAGGAGGCCCGCAAGATGGACCTCTTCATCCAGTATGGCGTGGCGGCCGGGGCCCAGGCGATCCAGGACTCGGGGATCGAGTGCACCGAGGAGAATGCCTCCCGCATCGGCGTGGCCATCGGTTCCGGCATCGGCGGCCTGCCGATGATCGAGCACAACCACAGCGCCATGCTGAAGAGCGGCCCTCGGCGTATCTCGCCCTTCTTCGTGCCCGGCTCGATCATCAACATGATCTCCGGCAACCTGGCGATCCAGCACGGCTTCCGCGGCCCCAACATCGCCATCACCACCGCCTGCACCACCGGCACCCACAATATCGGCTATAGCGCGCGCACCATCGCCTACGGTGACGCCGACGTCATGGTCTGCGGCGGGGCCGAGATGGCCACCACGCCGCTGGGCCTCGGCGGCTTCTCCGCGGCCCGGGCGCTCTCGACCCGCAACGATGACCCGGTGGCGGCCAGCCGCCCCTGGGATCGCGACCGCGACGGCTTCGTGCTCTCCGACGGTGCCGGGGTGCTGGTGCTGGAGGAGTACGAGCACGCCCGTGCCCGCGGTGCGACCATCTATGCCGAGCTGACCGGCTTCGGCATGAGCGATGACGCCTACCACATGACCGCCCCGCCCGAGGACGGCAGCGGCGCGGCGCTCTCCATGGCCAACGCCATTCGCGATGCCAACCTGGACCCCTCGGCGATCCACTACATCAACGCCCACGGCACCTCGACGCCGGCCGGCGACCTGGCCGAGAGCCGCGCCGTGGAGAAGGTGATGGGCGCGGCGGCCAAGTCCGTGGCGGTCAGCTCCACCAAGTCGATGATCGGCCACCTGCTGGGCGCCGCCGGGGCCGTGGAAGCGGTGTTCTCGATCCTGGCCATTCGCGATCAGGTGGCGCCGCCCACCATCAACCTGGACAACCCCCAGGAGGGTTGCGTCCTCGACTATGTACCGCACACCGCCCGGGAGATGAAGATCGACGTGGCGCTGTCGAACTCCTTCGGTTTCGGCGGCACCAATGGCACCCTGATCTTCTCTCGGGTCTGAGCGGGGTAAGGGCGTGATCGGAGCGGCCGCTGGCTGGCCCCTGGATGACCGGGGGGCCGCCTATGGCGATGGTCTCTTCGAGACCATCCTGGTGCGTGACGGCCGCCCGCGGCTGTGGGACGAGCACCTGGCCCGGCTGGCCCGGGGCTGCCACGTGCTGGGCATTCCGATGCCCGCCGAGCACGAGCTGGCGGCTCCCCTGGCCGAGGCGGGGGAGGGGCTGGCGGTGCTCAAGCTGACCCTGACCCGGGGCAGCGGCGGACGCGGTTACCGGCCGCCGGCGGACCCCGCCCCGCGGCTGCGCTGGCAGCTGTCGCCCTTCGCGCCCCAGGAAAGCCGCTGGGAGGAGGGTGTCCGCATACGCCACTGCCGGCTGCGCCTCGGCATCCAGCCGCTGCTGGCCGGGCTCAAGCATCTCAACCGGCTGGAAAATGTCCTGGCTCGGGCGGAGTGGAGCGACGATGCCATCGCCGAGGGGCTGCTCTGCGACAGCGAGGGTCGCCTGGTGGAGGCCACCGCCATGAATCTCTTCTGGCAGCGTGATGGGCAGCTGGAGACGCCGCGGCTCGCGCGCTGCGGTGTGGCCGGTACCCTGCGCGAGGCGCTGATGGAACGCCTGGCGATCGCGGAGGTCGATGTCGGGCCCGAGGCGCTCCTGGCGGCCGAGGCGGTGTGGGTGGCCAATTCCGTGCAGGGCGCCTGGCCCGTGGTACGGCTCGACGCCGCCGACGGTCAGCCGGTCGGGCGCTGGAGCCTCGGCCCTGCACACCGGGACTTTCAGGCCGAGGCCCACCGGCTGCTGGGTTATCCGCCGCCCGCTTCAACCTGACCCGCTCTCAACGAACGACGACACGACGAGGACGCCGATGCGCGTGGTAAAGATCCTGCTGGTGCTGGCCCTTCTGGCCGGCGCGGCCCTGTTCGGCGGCTATCGCTACTGGGAGTCTCGCCTCGAGGCCCCCATCGCCGTGGACGAGCCGACTCTCTACGAGGTACCCCGGGGCGCCGGCTACAACCGTGCGGTGGCCGACCTGGCCCAGCGCGGGATCATCCAGGACGACTGGGCCTTTCGGTTGCTGACCCGCCTGGAGCCCGACAGCGTGCCGCGGCTGCGCGCCGGCGAGTACATGCTGGAGCCGGGCATGAGCGGCCGTGAGCTGATCGCGCTGCTCGGCAGCGACCGCGTCGTGACCTATCCGCTGACCATTCCCGAGGGCTGGACCTTCCGCCAGATGCGTGAGCTGCTGGATAGCGCTCCCAAGCTGGAGAGCCGCACCGCGGGTCTCTCCGACGAGGAGGTAATGGCCCTGCTCGACCGTGAGGGCGTCCACCCCGAGGGGTGGTTCTTCCCCGATACCTACCGCTACCACAAGGGAGTCAGCGACCTGGAGATCCTGGGCCAGGCGCTGGCCCGCATGGAGCGCATCCTCGAGGAGGTATGGGAAGGGCGCGCCGACGACCTGACCATCGAGTCGCCCTATGAGGCGCTGATCATGGCCTCGCTGATCGAGCGGGAGACCGGGGCGCCGGAGGAGCGCCGCGAGATCGCCGGCGTCTTCAAGCGGCGCATGGAGACCGGGATGCGCCTGCAGACCGACCCCACGGTGATCTACGGCATGGGCGAGCGCTACGACGGCCGCATCACCCGGGCCGACCTGCGCGAGGCGACCCCCTACAATACCTATGTGATCGACGGGCTGCCGCCGACGCCCATCGCCATGCCCGGCCGGGCGTCGCTGGAGGCCGCGGTGGACCCGCTGCCCGGCGAGACGCTCTACTTCGTCTCCCGGGGCGACGGCACCCATCACTTCTCGCGCACCCTGCGCGAGCACAACAATGCGGTGAACCGGTATATCCGCAACCGCCAGTAAGGAGGCACGGATGGCCGCGCGCGGACGCTTTATCACCCTGGAGGGCAGCGAGGGGGTCGGCAAGTCGACCAACCTGGCGCGGGTGGTCGCCTTCCTCGAGGCCCGGGGCCTCGAGGTGGTGCAGACCCGGGAGCCCGGCGGCACCCCCCGGGCGGAGGCGATTCGCCGCCTGCTGCTCGACCCCGCCGAACAGGAGCCCCTGGACCAGGACGCCGAGCTGCTGCTGGTCTTTGCCGCCCGGGCCCAGCACCTGGCCCGGGTGATCCGCCCGGCGCTGGCCCGCGGTGCCTGGGTGGTCTGCGACCGTTTTACCGACGCCACCTTCGCCTATCAGGGGGGCGGGCGCGGCATTCCCGCAGCGCGCATCGCTGAGCTGGAGCGCTTCGTACAGCAGGGCCTCTCCCCCGACCTGACCCTGCTGCTGGATATGCCCATCGAGGCGGCGCGCGAACGGGTGGCTCGCCGCGGCGAGGCCCCGGATCGTTTCGAGCGCGAGCGGGGCGACTTCTTCAGCGCGGTTCGCCAGGCCTACCTGGCTCGGGCGGCTGCCGACCCCGAGCGCTTCGCGGTGGTGGATGCCTCCCGGACGCTTTCGGCGGTGGGGGAGCAGATCGAGGTGCTTCTCGAGGCACGGGTGGCCGCATGGCAGAGCTGAGCGCCACACCTCCCCTCGACCCGGCGCCGCTGCCCTGGCTGGTGCCGCGCTTCGCGGAGCTTGCGCGGCTGGCCGACGCCGGCCGGCTCCCCCATGCGCTGCTGCTCTCCGGGCCGCGGGGTGTGGGCAAGCGTTCCCTGGCCGACGCGCTGATCGCCCGCACCCTCTGTGCCGCCCCCGGGCAGACCGCCTGCGGCACCTGCCACGGCTGCGCCATGCTCGCCTCCGGCTACCACCCGGACCTGCTGCGGGTGGAGCTGGAGGAGGGCAAGCGCCAGATTCGCATCGACGCCATCCGTGAGGTCAACGCCTTCGTGGCCCAGACCGCCCAGCAGGGCGGCTACCGGGTGATCCTGATCTCGCCGGCGGAAACCATGAACGTGGCCGCCGCCAACGCCCTGCTCAAGAGCCTGGAGGAGCCCGGCGGTCGCACCCTCTTCGTGCTGCTGGCGGATATCCCCTCACGGCTGCTGCCCACCATTCGCTCGCGCTGCCAGCACTGGAGTCTGGCCCCGCCGGAAGAGGCGGCCTGCCTGCCCTGGCTCGCCCAGCGGCTGGGTGACGAGGAGGAGGCGCGGTTCTGGCTGGGCCTGGCCGGCGGGCTGCCCCTGGCGGCTCTTGCCCAGGCCGAGCCGGCGTCCCGGGCCCTTCGCCAGCAGCTGCTGGAGACCTTCGAGGCCCTGGTGCGCGGCGCCGAGCCGGTGGCCGAGGCGGCCCGCCTGGAGCGCCAGTCGGTGGAGGCGACCCTGTGGTACGGTATCGCCTGGCTGGAGGACCTGATTCGGCTGGGGCTGTCGGGAGAGCCCGAGGGCGTGCGCAACCCCGATCTGCTGCCGCTCTACCGCCAGGCGGTCAAGAATGGCCGGGTGCGGGACTGGTTCCGCCTGCTCGACTATGCCCGTGAACAGCGCCGCCTGCTGGCCGCCGGCGGCAATCCCAACCCCCAGCTGGTGCTGGAAGCCTGGCTGGTGCGCTGGTCCGCGCTGCTGCGCTCGTGAACGAGGAGATCCCATGGCTGCCCAGAAGGCGCTGTCGCTGAATATCCAGGACGTCCAGACCCTGCTCTCGGCCTATATGCCGATGCTGGAGCGGGGCGGCATCTTCGTGCCCACCCGGGAGCGCTACGAGCTCGGCCAGGAGATCTACCTGCTGCTGACGCTGCCCGGCGAGAATGACCGGGTGCCGGTCACCGGCCAGGTGGCCTGGGTCTCCCCCGAGGGGGTCAGCGGGCGCCGGATGCCCGGCATCGGCATCCACTTAAGTGCCGGCGACCAGGCGGTGCGCGACCGCATCGAGAACCTGCTGGCCGGACACCTCGACAAGGGCGCGCTGACCTATACGCTCTGATCGCACCCGCGGGGGGCGCAACTCGCTGCGCGTAGGCGGTGGCTGAACCGCCCTGAAATGGCACTGCCATTCGCGAACCGAAGGTCGCTCCTGCGTTTCATATTCACAACTCTGCTAGCGGTATCTCCATGTTTGTCGACTCCCACTGCCATCTCGACCGCCTCGACCCACGTACCCACGGCGGTGATCTCGCCGCCGCCCTGGATGCCGCCCGGGCCCGGGGGGTGAAGCAGTTCCTGGCCATCGGCGTCACCCTCGACGAGGTGCCCGGCGTGGCGGCCATCGCCCGTGAGCATGACGACGTGGTGATCTCCGCCGGGGTCCACCCGCTGCACAGCGTCGACCAGGAGCCTGAGATCGAGGCGATCAAGGAGGTCGCCGAGCGCTTCGGCGCCGTGGCCATCGGCGAGTGCGGCCTGGACTACCATTACCTGGAAAAGTCGCCGGAGACGGTGCCCTCTCGGGAGGTCCAGCGCGAGCGCTTTCGTCGCCAGCTGATCGCCGCCACCGAGCTGGCGCTGCCGGTGATCATCCACACCCGGGAGGCCCGCGAGGAGACCCTGGCGCTGATTCGCGAGCACACAGACCCGGCCATCGGCGGGGTGCTGCACTGCTTTACCGAGGATCTCGACATGGCCCGGGAGGCGGTGCGCCACGGCTTCTACATCTCGCTCTCCGGCATCGTTACCTTCCGCAACGCCGAGGCGCTGCGCGAGGTGGCCCGCCGGGTGCCCCTGGACCGGCTGCTGATCGAGACCGACAGCCCCTATCTGGCGCCGGTGCCCCATCGCGGCAAGCCCAACGAGCCGGCCTGGGTGGTGGAGGTCGCCGAGTGCATCGCCGCCGAGCGCGGCATCAGCGTGGAGGAGGTCGCCATGCAGACCACCGCCAACTTCTACCGCCTGTTCCGCGCCGCCGCGCCGGAGGCTTCCGCAGAGATGCGCGAGATCCTCCGCGACGCCGGCTTCCTGCAGGGGGCCTGATGAACCTCGAGCCGCTGCTGGCCCATATCGATCCGGTCGGCGAGATTCCGCCGGTGGATCGCTGGCATCCCGAGCGGGTGGGCGAGATGGACCTGGTGATCGCCGCCGACGGCCGCTGGCTCCACGAGGGAGCCCCCATTGCGCGGCCACGGCTGGTGCGCCTGCTCTCGACGATACTGCGCCGCGAGCCGGACGGTCGCTACGCCCTGGTCACCCCCGCCGAGAAGCAGCTGATTCGGGTGGAGGATCGCCCCTTCCTGGCGGTGGACGCCGAACGCGATGCCGAGGGGCGCTGGTGGCTGACCACCAACGTGGGAGACCGCCTGATGCTCGACGAGACCCACCGCCTGAGCCCGAGCGAGACCCCCGCCGGCGAGCCGGTGCCCGAGGTGGCGGTGCGCTTCGGCCTGGCCGCGCGGCTGGGCCGTAACCTCTACTACCGCCTGGTGGAGGCCGCCGAGTGCCGCGCGCTCCCCGGCGGCGGCGAGGAGCTCGGCCTTGACAGCGGCGGCGTCTGGCAGCCCCTGGGTCGCCTGGACGAAAGCGGGGCGGCGTGAGGCTCACCGCGGAGCAGCGTGCCGTGGTCGAGCACGGCGCCGGCCATGCCCGGGTAGCGGCGGTGGCCGGTTCCGGCAAGACCACCACCATGGTGGCTCGGGTGCTGCACCTGCTGGCCCGGGGCGTGGCACCGGAGCGGATCCTGGTGCTGATGTTCAACCGCTCGGCCCGGGAGGACTTCCAGGCGCGGCTCGCCGCCATGGCCCCGAAGGGCCAGCCGCTGCCGGATGTGCGCACCTTCCACTCCCTGGGCCACCGTCTCACCGGTAGCCTGACCCGCTGGGGGGCCCTCTCGCCGCGCACCCTGCTGACCGCCGACTGGCAGGTGGAGCGCCTGCTGCGCCAGGCCACCCAGCATGCCCTGGCCGAGACCCTGGCCTCGGGGGAGGCGGCGCTGGATGCCGAGCGCCTCGAGGCCCTGGCCCACTTCTGTGCCCTGGTGAAGGCCGAGATGGTGCCGCCGGCGGAGCTCTACGCCCGGCTCGACTTCGGTGAGGCCACCGAGCACTTCGTGGCGGCCTTCGAGCACGCCGAGACGCTGCTCGCCGACCACGGCCTGATGGGCTACGCGGACCTGCTCTATCGCCCGCTCAGGGCCCTGGAGGCCGATGCCGGCCTGCGCGGCCGCGTCCAGGGCTTTCTCGACCATGTGATCATCGATGAGTATCAGGACATCAACGTGGCCCAGCAGCGGCTGCTGGCGGTACTGGCCGGCGACCGCGCCGAGGTGATGGCGGTGGGGGATGCCAACCAGTGCATCTACGAGTGGCGCGGGGCCCATCCCGATACCATGCTGGAGCGCTTCACCGAGACCTTCGGGGAGGCGGTGGACTATCCGCTCTCCACCACCTTCCGCCACGGCCACGCCCTGGCCCTGGCGGCCAACCACGCCATCGAGGCCAACCGCCGGCGGCCCGAGCAGCTCTGCCTGGCGGCGGCCGGCAACCCCCGGACCCGTCTCGCCCAGGCCTGCGGCAGCCGCCCGCTGCTCGAGGCGCTGGCGGCCTGGCAGGCCGAGGGCCGGGCGCTGGGCGAGGCCTGCCTGCTGGTGCGCAGCTGGTCGCTCTCCGTGCCGCTGCAGCTGGCGCTGCTGCGGGAAGGCATTCCCTTCCGGCTCTCCCGGGAGGACCGCTTCGTCTTCCGCCTGCCCCTGGTGCAGGCCCTGGCCGGCTACCTGCGCTTGGCCCGGGAGCCTTCGCTGCTCGCCGATCCCGCCCACCTGACGCTGCTGCTCGGCCAGCCCACCCCCTTCGTGGCCCGGGAGCGCCTGGTGGCGTTGGCCCGCCAGCTGGCCGAGAGCCAGCGCTGGCCGGAGCGCCATGACCCGCTGCTGGCCGGCCTCAGGCCGCACCAGCGGCGCACCCTCAAGAAGCGCTGGGCGCTGCTCTGCGAGCTGCCGCGCCTGAGGGCCTGGCCTCCCGCCCGGCTCCTCGAGCATGTGGTGGAGGCGGTGGAGGCGGAGAAGGTGCTCAAGCGCGCCGCGGCTCGCCGGGACAAGGGGGAGGAGGACGTGCGCCTGCTCGATGTGCTGCTCGAGCAGGCCGGCGAGCTCGGCAACGATCCCGAGGCCTTCATCGAGTTGCTGGGGCGCCCGGTGGAGAATGCCCGGGAGGGTGTGTTGATCACCACGGTGCACGGCGCCAAGGGGCTGGAGTGGCCCCTGGTGGCGCTGGCCGGGGTCAACGAGCAGGACTTTCCCCACTACACCCGGGACAACCCCCTGACCGCCCAGCGCCTGGAGGAGGAGCGGCGCCTCTTCTACGTGGCCATCACCCGGGCCCGGGAGCGGCTGCTGCTGCTCCACGACGGGGGCGAGCACCGGCCCAGCCGCTTCCTGGCCGAGAGCGCCTGGGAGGAGTGCCAGCGGGTGGCCCAGGCCCTGGAGGCGGCGGGCGGTGCGGCCCGGGAGCCCCTGGGCGTCAGCCGGCCTGCCCTGGTCGAGCACTATCTGGCCAGGCTGGGAGCCTCCCTGCCCCTGGCGGCGGCGGGGCCTCCGGGCGTCGCCGAGGGCGGCCCCGACTACCGGGCCTTCGACGTGGGGCAGCGGCTGCGCCATGCTGTCTTTGGCGAGGGCGAGATCGACCTGGTGGAGGGCGACCCCGACAACCCGGTGATCGAGGTGCGCTTTCGCCATGCCGGGCGCCGCCGCCTGATCGCCCGCCGGGCCCCCATCGAACTGCTGGAAGGAGAACGCTCATGAGCCGTCCCCTGATGACTGCGCCGGAGCTGGCCGAGGCCCTCGACGGCCATCGCCCGCCACGGCTCCTCGACTGTCGGGCACGCCTGGGTGATCCCGACGCCGGCCATACCCTGTGGTGGGAGGCGCACCTGCCCGGCAGCTACCATATCGACCTGGAACGCGACCTGTCGGGGCCGCCGGGGCAGGGCGGGCGCCACCCCCTGCCGTCCCGGGAGGCCTTTACCGCCACCCTGCAGCGCCTCGGCATCACCCCGGAGCTGCCGGTGGTGGTCTATGACGACATGGGGGGCCAGCTGGCCGCGGCCAGGGCCTGGTGGATGCTCGCCTGCTGGGCGGGTCATCCGGACGTGCGCCTCTTCGACGGCGGCATCAAGGCCTGGCTGGGGGCGGGCGAGGAGCTCTCCGATGGGGACCGCTCCGCGCCCCCGTCCAGCGACTGGGTGCCTGCCTACCGTGACGACCCGTGGTGCGATGCCACCCGGCTGCAGGAGGAGGGCGTGCTGCTGGTGGATGCTCGCAGCCGCGAGCGATTCCGCGGCGAGGTCGAGTCCATCGACTCGGTGGCGGGGCATATCCCCGGCGCGGTGTGTCGCCCCAGTGCCGACAACCTGACCCCCTGGGGGCGTTTCAAGCCGCCGGGCCAGCTGGCCGGCGAGCTTCCCGAGGCCGGTGAGGTGATCGCCTACTGCGGCTCCGGGGTCACCGCCTGCCATACCATCCTGGCCTACGCCGTGGCCGGCCGACCGCTGCCGCGCCTCTATCCCGGCTCCTGGAGCGAATGGATCCGCGACCCCGTGCGGCCGGTGGCGACCGGCGACTGAGCCCGGCTACCGCCGGTAGCTTGAAGCCATAAGCCTGAAGCTGGAAGAAAAAACCGCCCCCGCAGCAAGGCGGCGGGGGCGGCTTCATCCAAACGGCTGGCTGGCTTACATGTTGGGGTAGTTAGGCCCGCCGCCACCCTCCGGCGCCACCCAGGTGATGTTCTGGGCCGGGTCCTTGATGTCGCAGGTCTTGCAGTGCACGCAGTTCTGGAAGTTGATCTGGAACCGCGGCTTGCCGTCGTCGTCCTCCACGACCTCGTAGACCCCGGCCGGGCAGTAGCGGCTTGCCGGCTCGGCGTAGGTCGGCAGGTTGTCGCGGATCGGCAGCTCCGGGTCGGCCAGGCGCAGGTGGCAGGGCTGATCCTCCTCGTGGTTGGTGTTCGACAGGAACACCGAGGAGAGCTTGTCGAAGGAGAGCTTGCCGTCGGGCTTGGGGTAGTCGATCTTCTCGAACTCGGCGGCCGGCTTGAGCGCCGCGTGATCCGGCGTGGTGTCGTGGACGTTGGGCAGCTTGCCGCCGAGCAGCTGGTTGACGAAGTTGTAGGCGCCGCCGCCCACGGTGCCGTACTTGTGGATCGCCGGACCGAAGCTCGCGCTCTCCTTGAGCTCGGCCCAGGCCCAGCTCGCCTCCCACTTCTCGGTGAAGGCGGTCAGCTCGGCGCCCCCGTCGTCACCCCCCTTGATGGCTTCGAATACCGCCTCGGCGGCCACCAGGCCCGACTTCATGGCGGTGTGCAGGCCCTTGATCTTGGCGAAGTTCAGGGTGCCGGCGTCGCAGCCAATCAAGAGGCCACCCGGGAAGGTCATCTTGGGCAGGCCGTTGAGGCCGCCCTTGGTGATGGCGCGGGCGCCGTAGGCGATGCGCTTGCCGCCCGCGAGGTGCTTGGCCAGCACCGGATGGTGCTTCATGCGCTGGAACTCGTCGAAGGGCGACAGCCAGGGGTTGCGATAGGAGAGGTCCATGATCAGGCCCACCACCACCTGCTGGTTCTCGGCGTGGTAGAGGAACCAGCCGCCGTGGGTGTTCTTGTCCAGCGGCCAGCCGGAGCCGTGCAGCACCAGGCCGGGCTCATGCTGCTCGGCGGGGATGTCCCACAGCTCCTTCAAGCCGATGCCGTAGTGCTGGGGGTCCTTGCCGGCCGCCAGGTCATACTCCTGGATCAGGCGCTTGCCGATATGGCCCCGGGCTCCCTCGGCGAAGAGGGTGTACCTGGCGCGCAGCTCCATGCCCGGCATGTAGCTGTCCTTGGGCTCGCCGTCGGCGCCCACGCCCATGTCGCCGATCAGGATGCCCTTGACCACGCCCTCCTCGACGATCGCCTCCTGGGCGGCGAAGCCGGGGAAGATCTCCACCCCGAGCCCCTCGGCCTGCTCGGCCAGCCAGCGGCAGAGGTTGCCGGCGCTGATCACGTAGCGGGGCATGTCGCCACCGGTGTTATGCATGCTCTTCGGCACCAGGGCGTTGGGCAGCTTCTGAGCCTTCTCGGCGTCCTTGAGCAGGTAGACCTCGTCGCGGCTGGCCGGGGTGGTCAGGGGCGCGCCGCGCTCCTCCCAGTCGGGGAAGAGCTCGGCCAGGGCGCGGGGCTCGAAGACGGCGCCGGAGAGGATATGGGCGCCCACCTCGGAGCCCTTCTCCACCACGCACACGGTCAGCTCCTGTTCGGCGGCATTGGCCTGCTGCATCAGTCGGCACGCGGCGGCCAGGCCAGAGGGGCCGGCGCCGACGATCACCACATCGAATTCCATCGAATCGCGTTCTACCTGTTCCACCTGCTGCTCCTCCCTCACTCCGCCGTTGACGGCCTGCCACCAACGTCGATAGTAATTAAAACGGTCGTTTGCTTCTTGCCTGGCTCCATGATAGGCATAATAGACGACTCAGGTCACCCCCTCGATGTGGATTAGGCCGCGAGGGGGTGGGAAAAGATAGGATTGTTGCCAGGCCGCCGGCTATGGCACATTGGGAATGTTTATCCGTGCGGTGCCTATCAAACGCTCGCATGAATTTCGACTAAGGGCATGCCGGCCCGTTATAAGCGGCCCCAACAGGCGAAGGCCGGCGGTCAGCGTCGCGCCCAGTCACCAGGATGGTTCCATACTCGAAGAGCCTAGCGAGGACACCATGAAAGTACTCGTCGCGGTCAAACGCGTCATCGACTACAACGTCAAGATCCGGGTCAAGCCGGATCACTCCGACGTCGATCTCACCAACGTCAAGATGGCCATGAACCCCTTCTGCGAGATCGCCGTGGAAGAGGCGGTGCGCCTGAAGGAGAAGGGCGTGGCCACCGAGATCGTCGCCGTCACCATCGGCCCCAAGGCCGCCCAGGAGCAGCTGCGTACCGCCCTGGCGCTGGGTGCCGATCGCGCCATCCACGTCGAGACCGACGAGCGCGTCGAGTCCCTGGGCGCCGCCAAGGCGCTGGCCAAGCTGGTCGAGGAGGAGCAGCCGGGCCTGGTGATCCTCGGCAAGCAGGCCATCGACAGCGACAACAACCAGACCGGCCAGATGCTCGCCGCCCTGACCGGCCTGCCCCAGGGCACCTTCGCCTCGGCGGTCAACGTCGAGGGAGACAAGGTGCAGGTGACCCGCGAGGTCGACGGCGGCCTGCAGACCGTCGAGCTGACCCTGCCTGCCATCGTCACCACCGACCTGCGCCTCAACGAGCCGCGCTACGCCAAGCTGCCCGATATCATGAAGGCCAAGAAGAAGCCGCTGGACGTCAAGTCCCCGGCGGATCTCGGCATTTCGGTAGGCAGTCGAGTCAAGCTGCTCAAGGTCGAGCCGCCGGCGGAGCGTCAGGGCGGCGTCAAGGTGGGCTCCGTGGACGAGCTGGTCGACAAACTGAAGAACGAAGCGAAGGTGATCTCATGAGCATCCTGGTACTCGCCGAACATCACGATGGCGCCCTGGCCGGCGCTACCGCCCATGTGGTTGCCGCCGCCCAGGCCATCGGCGGCGATATCGACGTGCTGGTGGCCGGTGAAGGCGTGGGTGCCGTTGCCGAGGCCGCGGCCAAGTTCGACGGCGTCAGCAAGGTCCGCGTGGCCGACAGCGCCGCCTACGCCCACCTGCTGGCCGAGCCCACCGCGGCGCTGGTGGCGGAGCTTGCCGGCGACTACAGCCACGTGCTGGCCGCGGCCTCCACCACCGGCAAGAACGTGCTGCCCCGGGTCGCCGCCCTCAAGGACGTGGCGCAGATCTCCGAGATCATCGCGGTGGAGTCTCCGGATACCTTCAAGCGCCCGATCTATGCCGGCAACGCCATCGCCACGGTGCAGAGCGAGGACGCCCTCAAGGTGATCACCGTGCGCTCCACCGGCTTCGATGCGGTGGCCGAGGGCGGCAGCGCCGCCATCGAGGCGGTGGATTTTGTGGCCGACAACGCCCAGTCCACCTTCGTCAAGGAGGAGCTGGCCCAGTCCGACCGCCCCGAGCTGGGTGCCGCCAAGGTGGTGATCTCCGGCGGCCGCGGGATGGGCAACGGCGAGAACTTCAAGCTGCTCGACGGCATCGCCGACAAGCTGGGCGCGGCCATCGGTGCCTCGCGCGCCGCGGTGGACGCCGGCTTCGTGCCCAACGACATGCAGGTGGGCCAGACCGGCAAGATCGTCGCGCCCGAGCTCTACATCGCCGTGGGCATCTCGGGGGCCATCCAGCACCTGGCCGGCATGAAGGACTCCAAGGTGATCGTCGCCATCAACAAGGACGAGGAGGCGCCGATCTTCCAGGTGGCCGACTATGGACTCGTTGCCGATCTCTTCGAGGCGCTGCCCGAGTTGGAAAGCAAGCTGTAAGGAAGATCGGAATCTTCCAGGTAGCGCTCTCGACTGTCAGCGGACTCGTCGCGGCGCTGCCGGAGCTCGAGAGCAAGCTGTAAGAGCGATCGACGGATCGAACATGCCGTTGCCGGCCCTCGAACGAGGGCCGGTTTTTTATGGCCCGGACCTTGGATAGAATGGATAATCATTATCAGTTGTGAGCGGCTTGACCCAGGCCATGGCGGCGCCGGCCGCCATGGGGGAAGATGGCCGCCGAACAGGAGTCGGGGGTGGATGAGGGTGAGCAATCGCAGAAGGAGTGTCGGGCTGCAGGGGGTCATGGTGGCCATCTGCCTGGGCCTGATGGCCCTGGCCATGCCGGCCGTGGCCGACGAGGGGCGTGACGCGTCCGGGGGTGCCGGGATCCGGGCGGAGGCGCTGGGGCTGGCCCTGCCGCTGGCGGCGGAGCTCTCGCGCAGCGCGAAGGCGCTGGAGGCCCTGGTCGAGGCCGACCTGCCGTTTCTGGTCGACCAGCGCCTGGCCCGGGCCAGTGAGCTCCGCGAGGCGCTGAACGACCGGCCACTGGAGGTCGCCGACCAGGCCGAGCGGCTGGTGGCCGCCTGGCGGCAGGAGCTCGCCTATGGCCGCGAGATCGACAGCTGGCGCGGGCTGCTGGTGGGCGATGATGGCCGCGAGGTGGACTATCTGCGCCTGGGTCGTGTGGGCCTCTACTTCCTGACCCCGGACGGCCGGGAGGGCGGGGTCTGGTCCCGGGACGAGGCGCGCTGGCGGTCCCTCGAGGGGTCGGTGCTCGCCGAACTGCGCAAGGGGGTGGCCATCGCCCGGGAGCGTCGCGCCCCGGAGCTGCTGGCGCTGCCTGTCTCCATTCGGCCGGACGCGCCCTGGAGGACCCGGGAGGGGGCGCTTCCCGCCTGGCCCGAGGCGGCCGGGGACGTCGAGAGCGAGGCGCTGCTCGCCCTGGTCTCCCGGCAGGTGGGGGAGCTGCGGGACGGGCTGAACGACAGCCGGCTGCTGCTGGGCAGCGAGCTGTCGCTACCCGAGCGGCCGGAAGAGGGCGCCGCGGGCGGCGCTGCCGTCACCGGGCTGCTGCGTCATCTCGAGGCCCTGGTGCGGGAGAGCGGCCACTGGCGCCGCTTCGAGGCCCCGGTGGCCGGCGTCGATGGCCGGATCGCCTCCCGCGAGGTGGCCCGGGTGGGCGACCAGCTGCTGTTCGGCGGCGGCGTCCTGCTGCGCCCCGGCGGCGACGCCTCGGCCCGGCGGCTGGCGGTGGTCGAGGGCCTGGACCGTGAGCAGCAGGCCCGGCTCGCCGCCGGCTGGGAAGGGGGGGCGCCCCTGCTCATCGACCCCACCGGAGGCCGGCTGCTCGAGGCGCTGGCGCGTCAGCCCAGCCTGCAGGAGCGCTTCCATCAGGGGGGCGTCGTCGGCTACGTGGTCGTCGCCCTGGGGGCGCTGGGCCTGCTGGTGGCGCTGCTGCAGTTCCTCTACCTGGTCGTGGTGCGCTGGCGGCTGCGCCGCCAGCTGCGCGACCTCGACCGCCTTCGTGACGACAACCCCCTGGGCCGGGTGCTGGGCCGCTTTCGCACCCTGCGCCAGGGCCTCCCCCCGGAGGCCCTGGAGGCGCGCCTGGACGAGGCGCTGCTGGCGGAGCTGCCGCGACTGGAGCGGGGGCAGGGGCTGGTCAAGCTGCTGGCCGCCGTGGCCCCGCTGCTGGGGCTGCTCGGCACCGTGACCGGCATGATCGTCACCTTCCAGGCCATCACGGTCTACGGTACCGGTGACCCGCAGCTGATGGCCGGGGGCATCAGTCAGGCGCTGGTCACCACCGTGCTGGGGCTGGTCACCGCGGTGCCGCTGCTCTTTGCGCATACGGCGCTGACCAGCCGCAGCCGGGGCCTGGTGGGGCTGCTGGAGGGCAATGCCAGCGCGGCGCTGGCCGAGCACCTGGAGGCTCAGCCCCCGCAGCCCGCCGCCGGCCGCAGCCACGAGGGGGCCCGCCTTGCCCATGCCTGAGCTGTCGGTCGCCCTGCTGGCGCCGCTCCAGCGGCTGATGGAGGCGGGCGGCGCCGTCCTGGTGCTGATCATGGTAGTGGCCGCGGTGCTGTTCGCCCTGACCCTGGAGCGCTGGTGGTACTTCCGGGTGACCTGGCGGGCCGAGCGGCGTGCCCTGGTGAGGCGCTGGGTGGCTCACCCCGACCACGGCAGCTGGAGTGCGCGCACCCTGCGCGAGGTGTGGAGCCAGGCGCTGGTCGCCCGGCTGCGCCGGCCGCTGCCGTGGATGAGGCTGCTGGTGGCCATCTGCCCGCTGCTGGGGCTTCTGGGCACCGTGACTGGCATGATCGTGGTCTTCGACGGCCTGGCGCTGAGCGACACCCACCAGGCCCGGGCCATGGCCGACGGCGTGGCCCGGGCGACCCTGCCGACCCTGACCGGCATGGCGGTGGCCGTGGTGGGCCTGCTGGCCACCACTCGCCTCGAATTCATCATCCGGCGCGAGGAGCAGCGGCTGCACGACCGCCTGGCTCGCGCCGCGGAGCAGCAGGGAGAGACCCGCCATGCGTAGACGTCGCCTGAGTGCCGACGCCGAGACCGGCGAGGTGAACCTCACGCCGATGCTGGACGTGGTGTTCATCATGCTGATCTTCTTCATCGTCACCACCAGCTTCATCAAGGAGAGCGGCATCGAGATCGAGCGCCCCGAGTCCAGCGCCGCCACGCCGCGGCCCGATGCCCAGGTGATGGTGGCGCTGACCGGGGAGGGTGCCGTCTGGGTGGATGGTCAGCCGGTCGACCTGCACCGGGTGGGGCCGGAGGTGGCCGCGCTGATCAGCGGCAGCGGCAGCGTGGTGATCCAGGCCGATCGCCAGGCCACCACCGGCCTGCTGGTGGAGGTGATGGATCGCCTGCGGGAGGCCGGGGTCGAGGAGGTGGCGGTGGCGGCCACGCGGAGCGGCGAATGATGCGCCTGGTCCTCTCGGGGCTTGGCGGCACCGCCCTGGCGGTAGCGCTGTTTTGGCTGCTGGCCCTGCTGGTGACGCCACCCGAGCAGGAGGTCGAGCCGCTGGAGGTGGCCGTGCCCCTGCGCCTGGCCTCGATGGCGGAAGCGGTGGAGGAGAGCGACGTCGCCGAGGCGCCGGAGGAGGTGGCGCCGGAACCCCCGGCCGACCCCCTGGAGGCCCAGCCGGAGCCGGAGGTGGCGCTGGAGCCCTTGCCCGAGAGCTCCGATGGCATCAGCCTGCCCGAGCCCGAGCCCGAGCCCGAGCCCGAGCCCGAGCCCGAGCCCGAGCCCGAGCCCGAGCCCAGGCCTCAGCCCGAACCGCGGCCGGCGCCTCAGCCTGCTCCTGCCGAGGCTGCGCCTGCCCAGCCCGCTTCCGACGCCCCGGCTCCCCCGACACAGGGCGTGGAGCAGGAGGCGCCGCCGGTGGCCGACAGTGGCCCGGTGGATATCGGCGCCGCCGAGCCTCTCAGCCGGGTGCCGCCGAGCTACCCGCGGCGCGCCCAGCGTCGTGGCCTGGAGGGGTATGTGGAGCTGGAGTTCCTGATCCGCCCGGACGGGCGCGTGGAGGGCGGCAGCATCCGCGTGATCGAGGCGCGGCCCCGCCAGGTCTTCGAGGAGGCCGCGGAGCAGGCGGTGGGGCAGTGGCGCTTCGAGGCCGACGGGCGCACGCGCCGGGCCCGCCAGCGGCTGGAGTTTCAGTTGCGCTGAGCGCTCAGAGGTCGAGGTCGGTCCAGACCGGTGCGTGATCCGAGGGTCGCTCTATGCCGCGCAGGTCGTAATCGATGCCGGCGTCGCGCACGTGCTCGGCCAGCGGTGCGGTGACCAGGATATGATCGATGCGCAGCCCGCGCCTGGGCTCGCGGTCGAAGCCCTTGGAGCGGTAGTCGAACCAGCTGTAGCGGTCGTCCACTGCCGGGTAGCGCACCCGGTAGCTGTCGACGAGCCCCCAGGCCTTGATGCCGTCGAGCCACTCCCGCTCCACCGGCTGGAAGCTGGTCTTGCCCTCGCGCAGCCAGCGCTTGCGGTTGGCCTCGCCGATCCCGATATCGCTATCCTCGGGGGAGATGTTGAAGTCGCCCATCACCGCGAGGCGCTCGTCGGGGCGGTGGTGCGTTTCCAGCAGCCGCTTGAGCTGGGCGTAGAACTCGCGCTTGTGGGGAAACTTCACCGGATGGTCGAGGTTCTCCCCCTGGGGGAAGTAGCCGTTCCACACCGTCAGCGCCTCGCCGTCGGCCAGCACCAGGCGCGCGCCGATCATGCGCCGCTGGGCCTCCTCGCCGTCGTCGGGAAAGCCGTAGTGGACCGTCTCGGGCTCGCCGCACTGGCCGGCGTCGATCATCAGTGCCACCCCGTAGTGCCCCTTCTGGCCGTGAAAGAACACTCGGTAGCCCAGCGCCTCCACCGCCTCGCGGGGAAACTCGCTGTCCTGGACCTTGGTCTCCTGCAGGCCGATCACCGCCGGACGCTGAGTGGTCACCAGTGCCTCGAGCTGGTGGAGCCGGGCGCGGATGCCGTTGATGTTGAACGAGACCAGCCGCATCACGGCTCCGGGCTCCCCGGGTCGCTGCCCTGCTCGGGGTGGATGGCGATGCCCTGCCCCTCCTGCTGGCGGGCCAGCTTGCGGGCAGCCTGTAGCTTGCGCTGCTGGCGCTTCTTCTGGGTGTAGCGCGTCGACGAGGTGACCTGGTCGGGGTTCTCGTGGCGCCACTTCTTGTAGTCCTTGCGCCGGCCGGTGCGGATCTGCACCTTGTCGGCCAGCGAACGGGTCTTCTTGCGACGTGTCATGGAAAGGCTCCTCTGGTTGGCGCCCATTCTACCAGCCTCGTCGCCGCCACCACAGACGCGGGATGCCACGAGGCGCGCCCTTCGTCGTATAGGCTGGTACAATGCCCGTTTGTGTCATGCACCCAACCATCCACACGGACAGACAGCAGCCTATGAGCGAGTCGGATCAGATCAACGCACCGGCCCAGGATCGCAAGCCCAAGCGTCGTCGTCGCAAGCCGCGCCGCCGCAACGCCTCCGGCTGGGACCTGCGCCAGTTCCAGGTGCCTGCCGTGGCAGGCAAGTGGCGCTTTCATGACTTCGACCTGCCGTTGCCGCTGATGCGAGCCATCCATGCCCAGGGCTTCGAGTACTGCACCCCGATCCAGGCCGAGGCGCTGACCCACACCCTGCTGGGGGGCGACGTGGTCGGCAAGGCCCAGACCGGCACCGGCAAGACCGCCGCCTTCCTGATCTCGATCCTGGCCTACTTCCTCGAGGAGGAGGCCCCCAACGCCCAGAAGCCCGGCGCCCCGCGGGCGCTGATCGTGGCCCCCACCCGGGAGCTGGCGCTGCAGATCGAGAAGGATGCCAGGGCGCTGGCGCGCTTCACCGACCTCAAGGTGGCCAGCGTTGTCGGCGGCATGGACTACCAGAAGCAGCGGGAAGCCCTGGGCGGCCGGCTCGACCTGCTGGTGGCCACCCCCGGCCGCCTGCTCGACTTCCACCAGAAGCGCGACGTCGACCTGACCCAGGTCGAGGTGCTGGTGCTCGACGAAGCCGACCGCATGCTCTCCATGGGCTTCATTCCCGACGTGAAGCGGATCATCCGCCATACGCCGAAGAAGGAGGAGCGCCAGACCTTCCTCTTCTCGGCCACCTTCACCGAGGACATCCTCAACCTGGCCAGCCAGTGGACCCATGAGCCGGCCCACGTGGAGATCGCGGTCACGGTGGAGAATGCCGCCGACATCGACCAGCGGGTCTACCTGGTCGGCGACGCCGACAAGCAGAAACTGCTGGTCAACCTGCTCCAGCAGGAGAGCTTCGACCGCGTCATGGTGTTCGGCAACCGCCGCGACCTGGTGCGCAAGCTCGACGACCTGCTGCGCAAGGCCGGCATCAACGCCGCCATGCTCTCCGGCGATGTGCCCCAGAATCAGCGCATCTCCACCCTCGAGAAGTTTCGCGAGGGCGAGATCCAGGTGCTGGTGGCCACCGATGTGGCCGGCCGCGGCATCCATATCGAGGATGTCAGCCACGTGATCAACTACACCCTGCCGGAAGACCCGGAGGACTATGTCCACCGCATCGGCCGCACCGGCCGCGCCGGCGCCAAGGGCGTGTCGATCAGCTTCGTGGGCGAGGAGGATGCCTTCTCGCTGCCCGAGATCGAGCGCTTCATCGGCGACAAGCTGCCCTGCGAGCACCCGCCGGAAGGCCTGATCTGAGGCCATGCTCGACGAGGCCCTGAAGGGGGAGATCCAGGCCGCCTACCGCCGCGTGCTCGAGGGCCTGGAGCTCACCCCCCGCTACGGGCAGCGGCTGATGATCGCCGAGATCGCCCGCACCCTGGGGGGGATCGAGGTCGACGATGCCGGCAAGCGCGTCGGCAACGAGCACGTCTGCGTGCTCGAGGCCGGCACCGGCACCGGCAAGACCCTGGCCTACCTGCTCGCCGCCCTGCCGGTGGCCAAGGCCCGCGGCAAGCGGCTGGTCATCGCCACCGCCACCGTGGCCCTCCAGGAGCAGGTGCTGCATCAGGACCTGCCCGCCCTCAAGGCCCACAGCGGCATCGACTTCGGCTACGCCCTGGCCAAGGGGCGTGGTCGCTACGTCTGCGTGGCGCGCCTGGACCAGACCCTCGAGGGCGTCGAGGAGAATCCCACCCTGTCGCTCTTCGAGCGTGAACTCGCCAGCGGTGGTGACGACTTCCAGGCCCTGGCCACCTCCTTGGGGGAGGCCTACGGCAACGGCCGCTGGGCCGGCGACCGCGACAGCTGGCCCGAGGCCATCGAGGATGCCCACTGGCGGCGGCTCACCGTGGACCACCGCCAGTGCACCAACCGCCGCTGTGGCCACTTCGGTGCCTGCGCCTTCTTCCGCGCCCGGCGCGACCTGGAGCAGGCCGATATCATCGTCGCCAACCACGATCTGGTGCTGGCCGACCTCTCTCTGGGCGGCGGGGTGGTGCTGCCCGACCCCGGCGACTGCATCCATGTCTTCGACGAGGGGCACCACCTGCCCGACAAGGCGCTCAACCACTTCACCCACCGCTTCGCCGTGGGCGGCGCGCTGGGCTGGCTGCGCACCCTGAAGAAATCGCTCACCGAGCTCAACCAGGCCCTGGCGGTGCAGCCCACCCTGGCGCGGCTGCTGGCCACGCTGCCCGAGGCGATCGGTGCGCTGGAGCCCAGGCTCGGCGAGGCGTTCGCGCTGGGCCACCAGCTGGCCGGGCGCCCGGAGGGTCTCGCCGAGGGTGAGGAGGCCCGGCAGCACCGCTTCGAGATGGGCCGGGCGCCGGAGCCCCTGCGCGAGCTGGCCGGGGCCCTGCTGGTGATCTTCGCCGAGCTCTCCCGCAGCCTGGAGAGCATGGCCGATATCCTGCGCGAGAGCCTTGACCCCGACAAGCACACCGGGTTGCCGAAGGAGCAGGCCGAGGCGTGGCTGCCGCTGGTGGCGCTGCTGCATGGGCGGGCGCTTGAGGCCCATGCCCTCTGGCAGGCCTTCAGCGAGGCGGACCCCGAGGGCGAGCCGCCCCGGGCGCGCTGGCTGACCCTGGAGCGCTTCGGTGCCGACCCGGAGCTGACCTTCTCGGCGAGCCCCGTCTCGGCGGCCCACACCCTGGCCAAGACCCTGTGGGGGACCACCTTCGGTGCCGTGGTCACCTCGGCGACGCTGACGGCGCTGGGGCGCTTCGAGCGCCTGCAGGAGCGCGCCGGACTCGCCAACCGCTATCGCTACCAGCGCCTGCCCAGCCCCTTCGACTACTCCCGGGCGGTGCTCAGCGTGCCCCGGGAGGCCGTTGACCCCGCCGATCGCGAAGGCCACGAACGGGCCATCGTCGACTTCGTCCAGGCGCTGGGGGAGAAGGAGGCGGTACTGATGCTGTTCTCGTCCCGGGCGCAGCTTCGCGCGGTGGAGAAGGCGCTGCCGAAGGCCCTGAGTGAGCGGGTGCTGGCCCAGGACCGGCTGCCCAAGCGCGAGCTGATCACCCGGCACCGGGCGCGGGTCGACGCGGGGGAGGGCAGCATCATCTTCGGCCTGGCGAGCTTCGCCGAGGGGATCGACCTGCCCGGGGACTACCTCACCCACGTGGTGATCACCCGGCTGCCCTTCGCGGTGCCCGACGATCCGGTGGGCGCGACGCTGGCCGAGTGGATCGAGCGCCAGGGCGGCAACCCCTTCATGCGCATCAGCGTCCCGGATGCCTCCATCAAGCTGGTGCAGGCCTGCGGGCGGCTGATCCGCAAGGAGGCCGACACCGGCCGCATCACCCTGCTCGACCGGCGGGTGCTGACCCGCCGCTACGGCCGGGCCCTGCTCGATGCTCTGCCGCCCTTCGTGCGCGAGATCGACGGCGTCCGCCAGGCCTGACCCACCCCGGAACGACAGCGGGTCCGCCGAGATGGCGGACCCGCTGGGTGTGGCGCTATCGCCGATCGAGGGTGGCTCAGGCGTCCTTAATCCGCTTGGCCAGGGTCGGGGCGAGCTTCTCGTTCATGGTCTTCAGGGCGTGCTCGGTGGTGTCCCAGTCGATGCAGGCATCGGTGATGGAGACGCCATACTTGAGCTGGCTGTGGTCCTCGGGGACCTTCTGGTTGCCCCAGCCGATGTTGGATTCCACCATCAGGCCGATGATCGAGCGGTTGCCCTCCAGGATCTGGTTGGTGACGTTCTCCAGCACCAGGGGCTGCAGCGCCGGGTCCTTGTTGGAGTTGGCGTGGGAGCAGTCGATCATGATGTTCGGCTTGACGCCTGCCTTCTTCAGTTCCTGTTCCGCAAGGGCCACGCTGACGCTGTCATAGTTGGGCTTGCCGTTGCCGCCGCGCAGCACCACGTGGCCGTAGGCGTTGCCGCGGGTGCGGATGATCGCCACCCGGCCGGCGTAGTCGATGCCCAGGAAGTTGTGCGGGTGGGCGACGGACTGCAGGGCGTTGACCGCCACCTCGAGGCTGCCGTCGGTGCCGTTCTTGAAGCCCACCGGGCAGGAGAGGCCGGAGGACATCTCGCGGTGGGTCTGGGACTCGGTGGTGCGGGCGCCGATCGCTGACCAGCTGATGCAGTCCTGGAGGTACTGGGGCGAGATCGGGTCCAGTGCCTCGGTGGCCAGCGGCAGGCCCATCTCGGCCAGCTCTACCAGCAGGCGGCGGGCGATATGCAGGCCCTCCTCGATCTCGAAGGAGCCGTTGAGGTGGGGGTCGTTGATCAGTCCCTTCCAGCCCACGGTGGTGCGCGGCTTCTCGAAGTAGACGCGCATCACGATGTAGAGGCTCTCCTTGACCTCGTCGGCCAGGCGGCGCAGGCGGCGCGCGTAGTCCAGGGCGGCATCCACGTCGTGGATGGAGCAGGGGCCCACCACCACCAGCAAGCGAGGGTCCTCGCCGTCGAGGATGCGCTGGATGGTCTCGCGCCCCTCGATGACGGTGCGCTCGGCGGCCTCGGTGAGCGGGATCTCGCGCTTCAGGGCTTCGGGGGTGATGAGGACGTCCTGGGCGAGGACGTTGAGGTTGCTGACCTGCTGATCTGTCATGCGGCTACCTTGTGTCGTGTCTGCGCTGATGGCCCTGGGGCGCGATGGCTCGGGGGCGCTCTATTCTAGTCCCCCTACTATACACCGGCGGGGGCGCCTGTAATCAATCGGGGAACCCTGATGCATCCCGGGAGTCCCAGGCCGGGCAAACCAATACAGCACGCTGCTTACCGTACAATGACTTGATGGATGAACAGGAAACGGGAACACTTGTGCGACACTGGGCCAAGGCCCCTGATATTTTGCCGCCCTCGAGGGCTCCAGGTTGACGCCATGCATGCACACTCTTGTTTGACCGCTGATTCTCCTGCGCTGCCGCCGCGCGCTCCTCGGCCTTCGTCGGGGAGGGTGTGAATGGGCGCCAGGGAGACCGATCAGCAGCTCGTCGAGCGCGCCCAGAAGGGCGATACCCGCGCCTTTGACCTGCTGGTCAAGAAGTACCAGCACAAGATCATCGGCCTGATCGGGCGCTACGTGCACGACCACGCCGAGGTGCAGGACGTGGCCCAGGAGGCCTTCATCAAGGCCTACCGGGCCCTGGGCAAGTTCCGGGCCGAGAGCGCCTTCTACACCTGGATGTACCGCATCGCCATCAATACCGCCAAGAACCACCTGGTTTCCCGGGGGCGCCGCCCGCCGGGCAGCGACCTGGATATCGTCGATGCCGAGATCGTCGACCACAGCGGGCGGCTGGCCGACAGCGAATCGCCGGAGGCCTCCATGGCCCGGGACCAGCTCGAGGCGGCGGTCTTCGAGGCGATCGACAACCTGCCCGACGACCTGCGCACGGCGATCACCCTGCGCGAGCTGGAGGGGCTCTCCTACGAGGATATCGCCAACATCATGCAGTGCCCGGTGGGCACGGTGCGCTCGCGGATCTTTCGTGCCCGGGAGGCGGTAGATCAGCATATCCAGCCGCTGGTCACCACCTCGCGCAACCGCGAGGCAGTGGAGGAGTAGGGGCGAGTGCACACTTTTTGCCGATTGGCTGAACTGTCCGCCGCCTTTGACGTCAGAAGCAGTGTTCGATCCGCTGCCAGGCGGAGATCGCGTCGGCATTCCCGGCCCATTCCGGGAATGCCGATTCCAGGCTGAAATCGAGGGAGCAGGGCGGAGCGTCCTGCCACTGTGAGGGTGTAGAGAATGAGTCAGAACGCACGGGAGTCGCTTTCTGCCCTGATGGACAACGAGGGGGACGAGCTCGAGCTGCGCCGCCTGCTCAAGACGCTGGATAGCGCGCCCGATGCCGCCGAGGCGTGGCGCCGCTACCACCTGATGCGCAGCCTGATGCGCCGCGAGCCCGACCTCGACGTCTCCACCGATCTCTCCGCCGGCATCATGGCGCGCCTTCAGGAAGAAGATGCGCCCGTCGCCGAGCCTGTCGCCCCGGCGGCTGCGCCACGGCGCACGCTGCCCTTTGCGCGCAGCGCCGGCATCGCCGCGGCGGTCTCCCTGATGGTGATCACCGGGGTGCAGTTCTACTCCGGCGGTGCGCCGGACGGCGGCGAGCCCGGCATGGCGGCCGGCGGCGCTGCCCAGCCGGCGCCGGCCAGCCTCGCCTCCGGCGACGGCGGCAGCGCCCAGCGACCCTCCCTGGTGGACCTGCCGCTCTTCCAGCTGCCCCAGGGCGGCGGCCAGGGGCTGATGACCGTCGGCGCCGGCGCCGAGGCGCCGCCCATGTTCATGGCCCCGGCTCAGCGGCAGTCGCTGATGGGCGACGAGGAGCAGGCTCGCCTGCTGCAGTCCTACCTGGATCGTCACGCCGAAGGGGCCGCCTATCGCAGTGGGGATACCTGGATGCCGCTGCTGCGCGCCACCGGCGCCGACGGCCTCGGCCAGCGCTGACGCGGAGGCTGGCGATGCGCGCACCACGTCGGCGCCTGTGGCTGGCCGCCTGCCTGGGGGGGCTGCTGATCGGCACCGCTGCCCAGGCCAATGACGAGCGATTCGACTGCCGCACCCTGGAGGCTGAGCCCGCACCTGCCACCGCTCAGCAGTGGCTGGAGCGCAGCCTCTGGGCGGGTCACTGCTACCTCTATGAGGCTCACGCCGTGCGCATCGGCCATGACGGCGTGCGTACCCTGGCGCTCGCCCACGAGGTGCGCGACGGCATCGAGCGCGGCGTGGCCAGTTTCCTCGATGGCCCCCCCATGGTCTTCGAGCGGCGCGGCCGCATCGGTCGGCTGGGCTGGGCCGGGGAGGGGGGCGAGGCGCCGCCTTCCCCGGCCGGCATCGCCGAGCGAGTCGATGCCCACTACCGCCTCAGCCTCGGTGGTGAGGAGCGTATCGCCAATCGCCGCGCCCGCCGCCTCGATATCGCCCCGCTGGACAGCTTCCGCTTCGGTCATCGCCTGTGGCTCGATCAGGCCACCGGGCTGACCCTCAAGCAGACCCTGCTCGACGAGACCGGCCGGCCGCTGGAGACCTTCCAGCTGACCGCCCTGGAGCGCCCGCGTCTCTATCAGGGGGCGGTGACCCTGGACGCCAGGCGCGAGCCGCCCACTGACCCCTGGCGCCTCGGCTGGCTGCCCGACGGCTTCACGCCGCAGCCGGTGGATACCCGCAGCGCCCGACACGGCGAGGGCGTGGTCCACCGCCTCTACAGCGATGGCCTCTCCACCCTCAGCGTCTTCGTGGCGCCCATGGAGGAGGTGGAGCTGCTGGCCCCGGGGCTGCATCGCCTGGGCGTCTCCAATGCCGCTGTGCGCCACCGCGACCTCGGGGGGGAGCCTCGCCAGCTGGTGGTGATGGGGGAGCTGCCCGCCAGGGTGCTGCTGAGGGTGGCCGAGGCCCTGGAGTGGCCGGAAGGGCCCTGACCCCTTGTGAAACGGTCCGCCCAACCCTATCTGGAAACCCGTGTTCGAGCCGTCGCAAGCTGACCCGGGCTCACCCTTGTCCCCAAGTACTGCAGGAGTCTTCATGATGCGCATGATTCGTCCTCTTACCCTGTGGGTGCTGCTGGTCGCCGCCCTGCTGGCCTGGCAGTCCGCCGCGGCCCGGGGCCTGCCCGATTTCACCGTGCTGGTGGAGGAGGCCGCCCCCGGGGTCGTCAATATCTCCACCACGCGAACGGTGCAGAGTCGCGACAACCCCTTCCACGGCTTCGGCGGCCAGGAGCTGCCCGAGATCTTCCGCCACTTCTTCGGTGACCGCTTTCCCTCGCCGCCGGGGGGCCAGGCGCCCGGGCGACCCCAGGAGCGCCAGTCCCTGGGATCAGGCTTCATCATCAGCGAGGAGGGCTACATCCTCACCAATGCCCACGTGGTCGACGGCGCCGACGAGATTCTGGTGCGCCTCAACGACCGGCGTGAACTGACCGCCGAGCTGGTGGGCAGCGATGAGCGCACCGACGTGGCCCTGCTCAAGGTGGATGCCAGCGATCTGCCGACGCTCAAGCTTGGCGACTCCGATGCCCTCCGGGTAGGGGAGTGGGTGGCCGCCATCGGCTCGCCCTTCGGCTTCGACTACTCGGTGACCGCGGGCATCGTCAGCGCCATCGACCGCACCCTGCCGCGAGACGCCTACGTGCCCTTCATCCAGACCGACGTGGCGATCAACCCGGGTAACTCCGGCGGCCCCCTGTTCAACCTTGATGGCGAAGTCGTGGGGATCAACTCCCAGATCTTCACCCGCAGCGGCGGCTTCATGGGGCTCTCCTTTGCCATTCCCATCAACGTCGCCATGGACGTGGCCGATCAGCTGCGTGACGAGGGTCAGGTGCGCCGCGGCTGGCTTGGCGTCATGATCCAGCCCGTCTCCCGGGACCTGGCCGAATCCTTCGGCATGGAGAGCCCGAGCGGTGCCCTGATCGCTGACCTCGACCCCGAGGGGCCGGCGGCCCGTGACGGCCTGCAGGCCGGGGACGTCATCCTCGAGGTGGATGGCAGCCGCGTCCACGACTCCAGCACTCTGCCGCGGCTGATCGGTCGCGTGGCGCCGGGCAGCGAGGTGGAACTCGCGCTGATGCGCGACGGCGAGCGTCGCCAGCTGCAGGTGACCGTGGGTGACTGGCCCGACGCCGAGCGTGCCACTGCCAGCCGTCCTCAGGAGAGCCGCCAGGCGCGCCTGGGGGTCTCGGTGGGCGAACTGGAGCGCGCCGAGCGCGAGGCCATCGGCATCGAGGGCGGCGTGCGGGTGCGTGAGCTCGACCCCGACGGCGCCGCCGCCGCGGCCGGAATCCGCCCCGGCGATATCCTGGTCAGCATCGACCATCGGGCGGTATCCAGCCCCGACCAGCTGATGGAGCTGGTCAGCGAGCTGCCCGTCGACCGCGCCGTGCCGGTGCGCCTCTACCGCGACGGCCGCTCGCTGTTCGTCGCCCTGAGGCTGCGCGCGGAGTAGCCTCCAGCCCGTCACGAGCGAACCCGGAGGCCTCGGCCTCCGGGTTCGCTGTATCTGGCCGGCGCATGCCGGTACAATGTCGACCAATCCCGGCCTTTTGCCGGCGGCCTGTGTGCCGCCTGGCCCGGCTAGAACCCTATTCAGGCAGAACACTCTCGATGGCCCAAGACACCGCATCCGACAAGCTCAAGCATATACGGAATTTCTCGATCATCGCCCACATCGACCACGGCAAGTCGACCCTGGCCGACCGCCTGATCCAGAGCTGCGGCGGGCTGACCGAGCGCGAGCTCAAGGAGCAGGTGCTCGACTCCATGGACCTGGAGCGGGAGCGGGGCATCACCATCAAGGCCCAGTCGGTGACCCTGGACTATCACGCCCAGGACGGCAGCACCTACCAGCTCAACTTCATCGATACCCCCGGCCACGTGGATTTCTCCTACGAGGTCTCGCGCTCGCTCTACGCCTGCGAAGGGGCGCTTTTGGTGGTGGATGCCGCCCAGGGCGTCGAGGCTCAGTCGGTGGCCAACTGCTACACCGCCATCGAGCAGGGTCTCGAGGTGCTGCCGGTGCTCAACAAGATGGACCTGCCCCAGGCCGACCCGGACAAGGTCGCCCACGAGATCGAGGAGATCATCGGGCTGGACGCCACCGACGCCTGCCAGGTCTCGGCCAAGAGCGGCCTGGGCATCGATGGGCTGCTGGAGCGCCTGGTGCGCGACATCCCGCCCCCCAAGGGGGACCCCGACGCCCCGCTGCAGGCGTTGATCATCGACTCCTGGTTCGACAACTACCTGGGCGTGGTCTCCCTGGTGCGGATCTTCGACGGCACCCTCAAGAAGGGTGAGAAGATCCGCATCAAGTCCACCGGCCGCGACTGGCAGGCCAACGAGGTGGGTATCTTCACGCCGCTGCGCAAGTCGACCGACGTGCTTCGCGCCGGCGAGGTGGGCTTCATCGTGGCTGGCATCAAGGAGATCCAGGGCGCGCCGGTGGGCGACACCATCACCCATGCCAAGACCCCCGACGTCGAACGCCTGCCCGGCTTCCAGAAGGTCAAGCCCCAGGTCTACGCCGGCATGTTCCCGGTCAGCGCCGACGACTACGAGGACTTCCGCGACGCCCTGGAGAAGCTGGCCCTCAACGACGCCTCCCTGGAGTACGAGCCCGAGAACTCCGATGCCCTGGGCTTCGGCTTCCGGGTCGGCTTCCTCGGCACCCTGCACATGGAGATCATCCAGGAGCGTCTCGAGCGCGAGTACAACCTGGACCTGCTGACCACGGCGCCGACGGTGGTCTACGAGCTGGCGCTCAAGAACGGCGAGACCCGCTATGTCTCCAACCCCTCCAAGCTGCCCGACATGGCTGACGTGGAGGAGATGCGTGAGCCCATCGTGCGCGCCAGCATCCTGGTGCCCCAGGAGTTCGTCGGCAACGTCATCGCCGAGTGCGAGAACCGCCGTGGCACCCAGAAGGACATGCAGTTCCTCGGCAGCCAGATCCAGCTCGCCTACGAGCTGCCCATGGCCGAAGTGGTGATGGACTTCTTCGATCGCCTGAAGTCGATCTCCAAGGGCTACGCCTCCCTCGACTACGGCTTCGAGCGCTTCCAGACGGCCAAGCTGGTGCGCCTGGACGTGCTGATCAACGGCGACAAGGTCGATGCCCTGGCCGTGATCATCCACCGCGACCACGCCCACGGCCGCGGCCGTCTGCTGGTGGAGAAGATGAAGGAGCTGATTCCGCGTCAGATGTTCGACGTGGCCATCCAGGCGGCCATCGGTGGCCAGGTGGTGGCGCGCTCCACGGTCAAGGCGCTGCGCAAGAACGTCACCGCCAAGTGTTATGGCGGCGACGTCAGCCGCAAGAAGAAGCTGCTCGAGAAGCAGAAGGCGGGCAAGAAGCGCATGAAGCAGGTGGGCCGGGTGGAGATTCCCCAGGACGCCTTCCTGGCCGTGCTCAAGGTCAATGACTGATTCGATACGCTAGGAACGGATAACCGCAATGGACTTCTCTCTCCTGCTGGTGGTGGCCGTGGCCCTCACCGGCCTGATCTGGCTGGTGGATATTCTCTGGCTGCGTCCCGCTCGGCGTCGCGCCGTGGCCAACGCCGAGGCCGGCACCACGGAGGGGCTCGACCCTGCCGCCCGCGAGAAGGTGCTCAAGGAGCCCTGGCCGGTGGACTACTCGCGCTCCTTCTTTCCGGTGCTGCTGGTGGTGCTGGTGCTGCGCAGCTTCGTGGTGGAGCCCTTCCAGATCCCCTCCGGTTCTATGCGCCCGACGCTCGAGGTGGGGGATTTCATCCTCGTCAACAAGTTCACCTACGGCCTGCGCCTGCCGGTGGTGCACACCCGCTTCATCGAGATGAACGACCCCCAGCGCGGCGATGTCATGGTGTTCCGCTTTCCCAACGAGCCCGCGGTGAACTTCATCAAGCGGGTGGTGGCGCTGCCCGGTGACACCGTGCGCTACGAGGGCAAGCAGCTCTACGTCAACGGCGAGGCCGTGCCCAAGGCGCTGCTCGAGGAGAGTCCCGCCGGGGCCCCCGGCGAGCTGCTGCTGGCCGAGCGGTTGGGCGGCGCCGAGTACAAGATCTACAATAATCCCCGTGACCCCGGCCCCCAGGTCCGTGAGGTGGTGGTGCCGGACGGGCACTACTTCACCATGGGCGACAACCGCGACCACTCCAACGACAGCCGCTACTGGGGCTTCGTGCCGGAAGAGAACATCGTCGGTCGCGCCTTCGCGGTCTGGATGCACTGGGACGGCGGGCTGCCCAGCTTCTCCAGCGTGCGGCGCATCCAGTAAGCGGGCGGCACCCTCGGGTGCTGCCGCTGCGCCCGAGCCGGTCACCTAGGCCGGGCGGACAAGCCATCAGACAACAGGACCTACGTGAGCAACTCCCTCAACGCCTTCAGTCGGCGCCTCGGCCATACCTTCAGGGATCCCGCCCTGCTGGAGCTGGCCATGACCCATCGCAGCGCCGGTGGCCAGAACAATGAACGCCTCGAGTTTCTTGGCGACTCCATCGTCAACTTCGTGATTGCCGAGGCGCTGTTTCGGCGCTTCCCCGATGCCCGGGAAGGGCAGCTTTCCCGGCTGCGTGCGCGGCTGGTCAAGGGCCAGACCCTGGCCGAGCTGGCCCGGGAGATGGGCTTCGGCGAGCACCTGCGGCTGGGCTCCGGCGAGATGAAGAGCGGCGGCCACCGCCGCGAGTCGATCCTCGCCGACGCCGTCGAGGCGGTCATTGGCGCCATCTACCTGGATGCGGGGATGGAGGCGGTGCGGGTGCGAGTGCTGGCCTGGTACGCGGCGCGGCTCGAGAGCACCAGCCTGCAGGACACCCAGAAGGATCCCAAGACCCGCCTGCAGGAGTTCCTGCAGTCGCGCCAGTCGCCGCTGCCTCGCTATGAGGTGGTCAACGTGGAGGGCGAGGCCCACGCCCAGACCTTCACCGTGGAGTGCCATGTGGAGGTGCTGCCCCAGCACACCGTCGGCGTGGGCGCCAGCCGGCGCCACGCCGAGCAGCAGGCCGCCGAGAAGGCGCTGGCGCTGCTCGAACCCGCCAGAACAAACGCTCAGGGAGTCCGCTCATGACCCAGACCTGTGGTTTCGTGGCCATCGTCGGTCGCCCCAACGTTGGCAAGTCCACGCTGATGAATCGCATCCTAGGCCAGAAGATCTCCATCACCTCGAGGCGGCCCCAGACCACCCGCCACCAGGTGATGGGCATCAAGACCGAGGGGGAGGCGCAGTTCATCTATGTGGACACCCCCGGCATCCATATCATGGCTAAGGATCGCAACAAGGCGATCAACCGCTTCATGAACCAGGCCGCCACCCAGGCCCTGCGCGACGTGGACTGCGTGGTCTTCATCATCGACCGCACCCGCTGGAGCGAGGAGGACCAGATCGTCCTCAAGCGCCTGGAGCACGTGAAGGCGCCGGTGATCCTCGCCGTCAACAAGGTGGACCGTCTCCAGGACAAGACGAGCCTGCTGCCCTGGCTCGAAGAGATCGGCGCCAAGCGCGACTTCGCGGCGGTCGTACCGATCTCCGCCAAGCACGGCACCAACGTGCCGGAGCTTGAGGCCGAGGTGGCCAAGCACCTGCCCGAGAGCGTGCACTTCTTCCCCGAGGATCAGGTCACCGACAAGAGCCAGCGCTTCCTGGCCGCGGAGCTGGTGCGCGAGAAGGTGATGCGCCAGCTCGGCGACGAGCTGCCCTACCAGATGACCGTGGAGATCGAGGAGTTCCGCGACGAGGGGCGGGTGGTGCATATCAGCGCCCTGATCCTGGTGGAGCGCCAGGGGCAGAAGAAGATCCTGATCGGCGAGAACGGCGAGCGCATCAAGAGCATCGGTCGCGAGGCGCGCCTGGACATGGAGCGCGCCCTGGGCGCCAAGGTGATGCTCAACCTCTGGGTCAAGGTGAAGCGCGGCTGGTCCGATGACGAGCGGGCGCTGAAGAGCCTGGGTTACAACCTCGACTGAATGACCCCCGAACCCGCCTTCCTGCTGCACAAGCGCCCCTATCGCGAGACCAGCGCCCTGGTGGAGCTGCTGACGCTGCACCACGGGCGAGTGCGGGCGGTGGCCCAGGGGGTGCAGCGCCCCGGCTCGCGCTCCCGGGGCCGCCTGCAGCCCTTCGCACCGCTGCATGTGACCTGGTCGGGGGAGGGGGAGCTCAAGCGCCTGCGGCTGATGGAGAGTCGCGGGTCGGTGGCGCTGCTGGCCGGAGAGGGGCTGCTGTGCGGCCTCTATGCCAATGAGCTCCTGACCCGCACCCTGCCGGTGGAGCTGCCGGTGGCCGAGGTCTTCGCCTTCTACACGGCGCTGCTCGAGGCGCTGCCGCGTCCCGACGCCCGGGCCGGCGGGCTGCGCCGCCTGGAGGCGGCGCTGCTGGAGTCGCTGGACGCCATGCCGCGCTTCGCCACGGCGGAGGGCGGCGAGCTGGATCCCCAGGCGCGCTATGTCTTCGACGCTGCCAGCCGCGCCTTCCGTCCCGGGCAGCCGGGGCTGGACGGCCGCACCCTGCGCCTGCTGGCGGCCGGTGACTGGGATGCCCCGGGCCTTGCCGGCCCCGCCAAGGCGGTGGCCCGGGCGGCCCTGGCGCCGCTTTTGGGCGCACGCCCCCTGCGCTCTCGGGAGCTGATGCGCCAGCTTGCCGAGCGCCGCCGGACCGGGCTGCGCCCGGAGCTGTAAGCTTGAAGAGCGCCGCTTCGCGGCTGGAAGCTAGAAGAAAACTCTTGATGTGGGTTCCGGACATCACAAGCTTCCAGCTTCCAGCTTCTCGCTTTACCCTTGCAGCATACCTTCCCGCCTTTAGGAGAACATCATGCATCCTCCGCGCATCCTGCTCGGCGTCAATATTGACCATATCGCCACCCTGCGCCAGGCCCGCGGTACCCGCTATCCGGACCCGGTCCAGGCAGCGCTGCTAGCCGAGGAGGCCGGCGCCGACGGCATCACCGTGCACCTGCGCGAGGATCGTCGCCATATCCAGGAGCGCGATGTACGCCTGCTGGCCGAGGTGCTCAACACCCGCATGAACCTCGAGATGGCGGTCACCGAGGAGATGATCCGCCTGGCCGAGGAGGTGCGTCCGGCCCATGTCTGCCTGGTGCCCGAGAAGCGCGAGGAGCTGACCACCGAGGGTGGACTGGACGTGGTCGGCGGCTTCGAGGCCATCGCCGCGGCCTGCGCGCGCCTGGCAGCGGTGGGCTGCGAGGTATCGCTGTTTGTCGACCCCGACCCCGCCCAGATCGAGGCGGCACTCCGCGCCGGCGCGCCGGTGATCGAGCTGCATACCGGCGCCTATGCCGAGGTGACCGGCGAGGCGGCGGCCAGGGAGCATGCGCGGCTGGCCGCGGCGACGGAGATGGCCCTGGAGCTCGGCCTGACCGTCAATGCCGGCCACGGGCTGAACTATCATAACGTGGAGGCCATCGCCGCGATTCCGGGCATTCACGAGCTCAATATCGGCCACGCGATCATCGCACGCTCGCTCTTCGTCGGCCTCAAGGAGGCGGTGGCCGAGATGAAGCGGCTGGCCATTGCCGGCCAGGAGGCGGGCTTCCTGGCCTCGCTGGAGGAGCATGACCATGATGATCACCACCACTGACGGCTGAGATCGGCGCCATGATCCTCGGCATCGGTACCGATATCGCCCGCGTCGCGCGCTTCGAGCAGGCCCTGGAGCGCCACGGCGAGCGCCTGGCGCTGCGCCTGCTGGGCGAGCTGGAGCGGGAGCGGCTGGCTGGCCATCCCGCGCCGGCGGCCTACCTGGCCAAGCGCTTCGCCGCCAAGGAGGCCTTCGTCAAGGCGCTGGGTACCGGCCTGAGGCTGGGCATGCGCTGGACGGAGATCCAGGTCACCAACGATGCCCTGGGGCGCCCGGCGTTGCGCCTCTCGGGCAAGGCCCAGGACCTGGCCGAGGCGGCCGGCGTGCGGGCCACCCACCTCTCGATCAGCGACGAGGACCTTCTGGCGGTCGCCTTCGTGATTCTCGAAGGCTAGGGCTCAGGCCCGGGAGGCGGGGGCCTCGCGGCGAGCCCACTCGCGCAGGTCGGACATGGCGCAGAACAGGTCCTGCAGCAGCGGCTCCAGCCCCTCACGGCCCCCCGTGCGCAGCCGGGTCTCCAGGGATTCGGCGATCAGCCCCAGTCGCGGGGCCCCGCAGTAGCGGCAGGCGCCGTTCAGGCCATGGATGGCGTCCAGCAGCGCCTCATTGTCGCCGTTGTTCAGGGCCCGCTCGATGGCCGCTTCGCTCTCCGGCAGGTTCTCCGCCAGCTGCACCAGCAGCTGGCGCGCCAGGTCCCCTCGCCCCGCCGCCAGGCGGGTACCCAGCTCCAGGTCCACGGTGGGCAGCTCGCCATCATCACGGCGTGCCGGCTCGCTGGGCTCCTCGGCGAGGACCGGCAGGGCCGGTTTGCGGTTGTCCGAGGAGTGGATGCCGAGGTGGCGATAGAGCACTTCGCCCAGCTGGGCGGTGTCCACCGGCTTGACCAGGACGTCGTCAAGGCCGCTGGCCAGCAGGCGCTGCCGCTCCTTCTCCAGCACATGGGCCGTCACCGCCACCACCGGGGTGCGCCGCCAGGTCGGCCCCAGGCGGCGCAGGGCTCGGGTGGTCTCGACCCCGTCCATTCCGGGCATGCGGATATCCATCAGCACCAGGTCGAAGGTCTGCTGCCGCGCCAGCGTCAGCGCTTCCTCGCCGCTGGCGGCCAGGGTCATCTCGAGGTCCGGTCCCGCCAGCAGCTCACGCAGCAGCAGGCGGTTCGAGTCGCTGTCGTCCACAGCCAGCAGGCGCAGGGGGGACGACTCCGGGGTGGCGCCGTCCGGCTCGCCGCTGCTGGCCGACGGTCCGCCCATCAGTGCACCAGTGACACTGGCCAGGGTGGCTCGGGAGACGGGCTTGGCCAGGACCTCGCCACCATGGGGCAGCACCAGATCGGGCAGGTCCATGGGACTGGCGCTGGCCAGCAGCAGGGCCGGGCACTCTAGCTCGACGAGCCTATGGTGCCAGGCGGCAGCGTCGGTGGAGGTCATCGAGGGGCTGGGCAGGCTGGCGACCAGCAGGGCAGGGGACTCTCCTGGCGGGAGGGCGTCCATGGGCTGGGCCCCCCAGCGAGTGAACAGGTGGTGCAGGGCGCGTCGGGTGGCGGCATGGGGCTCCTCGATCAGTACCCGCTGGCCATCGAGCTGCAGCTCCGGCTCGCGCAGCAGGGTCTCGCTGCCCTCCAGGACCAGGGTGAAGAAGAAGGTGGCCCCCTGACCCGGCTTGCTCTGAGTCCCGATCTCACCGCCCATCTGCTCCACCAGCTGGCGACAGATGGTCAGTCCCAGGCCGCTGCCGCCGAACTCCCGGGAGTGGCTGGGTTCCGCCTGCCGGAAGGCCTGGAAGAGTCGCCGCTGTTGCTCCATGGAGAGGCCGATGCCGGTGTCGACCACGGTAATGCGCAGGGTCACCCGGCCGGGGTCGGACTGCTCCACCATGACCCGCACCACCACCTCACCCTGCTCGGTAAACTTGACGGCGTTATGGACCAGGTTGGTGAGCACCTGCTGGATGCGCATCGGATCGCCGGTCAGGGAGGCGGGCACGTCGTCATAGACCAGGCCCACCAGGTCGAGTCCCTTCTGATGGGCCAGCGGCGCCTGCAGGGCCAGCACTTCGTCCACCAGCGCCACCATGTCGACGGGCAGCCGTTCGAGCTCCAGGCGGCCGGCCTCCAGCCGCGAGAAGTCGAGGACATCGTTGACCAGCAGCATCAGGTTGCCCGAGGCGCGCTGCACGTGGTCGAGCCACTCTCGCTGGCGTGGCTCGAGGGGGGAGCGCTCGAGCAGGTGACAGAAGCCGATGATACCGTTGAGCGGGGTGCGGATTTCATGGCTGATGTTGGCCAGGAACTCCGACTTGATCCGGTTGGCCTCCACGGCCCGTCGATGGGCGATGTCGAGCTCGATATTCTGCACCTCGATGGTTTCCATGGACTCCTCGAGCTCCGCGGTGGCCTGCTCGATCTGGCGCTGGGTCTCCAGCCGAGCCTGGTCCAGGAAGTCGGCCAGGGCGTTGATGCGCCCGGTCAGGCCGGCGAGCTCGCCGGGGCGGAGGGGCTGCTGGGGAATGCTCTCGCCCAGGGCCAGCCGAGCCAGGGCCTCGTCGGCGCTAGCGAGGGGGCGCTGCAGGCGCCGATAGGTGACCGAGAAGAGCCCTCCCAGCAGCAGCAGCGCCGCGCCCAGCAGCAGGCCGGTGATCCCCACCTGGCGGTAGTGGCCCAGTATCACGGGACTGGCGTCGATATCCAGTATCAGCCGATCGCCTTCGGCGCCGGGAAGCGCCGCCGACAGCTGCCAGCGGGTGTCGCGCTTCTCGATCCAGAGCGGGCCCGCGCCCTGGGCCTCGGGAAGGGGCCTGAGCCTGCCCAGCTCCACCTCCAGCGCCCCGTCCGGCCCCGCCACCCCCAGGGCGCGCACCACCTCGAGGCTGAGCAGCGGAGCCGCGGCGGCCTCGAGGCGCTGGGGGTCGTCGAAGGCGACCGCCTCCCCCAGGCTCGGCAGCAGTAGTTCGACGGCGCGGGTCAGCCGCTCCTCGAGCCGGGTGACGTGCTCGGCGCGGTGCAGGCTCAGGGTGACGGCGGCAAACAGCGCCATCAGCAGCCAGGGAACGACCAGGGTCGTCAGCAGCAGGCGCAACTTCAGTGACATCGACGGGCTCTCTGGAGAAGATGGCGTTCAGTATGACACAGCCGGGGGGGCGCGCCTGTCCACCCCGCGGTGGCACGGATATAATGATTGAAAACCCGTTTCCACAAGGAAGGTTGCATGCATTTTCCCACCATCGAGGAGGTCGTCGGCCATACGCCGCTGGTTCGCCTCAAGCGCATCACCGCCGGCCGCAACAACGTGCTGCTGGCCAAGCTGGAGGGCAACAACCCGGCGGGTTCGGTGAAGGATCGCCCGGCGCTCTCCATGCTGGAGCAGGCCGAGGCGCGCGGGGAGATCTCCCCCGGTGACACCCTGGTGGAGGCAACCTCCGGCAATACCGGCATCGCCCTGGCCATGGCGGCGGCCATCAAGGGCTATCGCATGGTGCTGATCATGCCCGAGAACGCCTCCGAGGAGCGCAAGCAGGCCATGGCCGCCTACGGCGCCGAGCTGATCACGGTGAGCAAGACGGGGGGCATGGAAGAGGCCCGGGACGTCGCCGAGGCGATGCTGGCCCGGGGCGAGGGCAAGCGCCTGGACCAGTTCGCCAATCCCGACAATCCCCTGGCCCACTATCGCGGTACCGGCCCGGAGATCTGGGAGCAGACCCAGGGCCGCGTGACCCATTTCGTCAGCTCCATGGGCACCACCGGCACCATCATGGGCGTCTCTCGGGCCCTCAAGGAGCGCAACCCCGAGGTGCAGATCATCGGTCTGCAGCCCGAGGACGGCGCCAGCATCGCCGGCATTCGCCGCTGGCCGCAGGAGTACCTGCCCAGCATCTTCGATGCCAGCTGCGTGGATCGCGTCCTGGATATCGGCCAGCGAGAGGCGGAGGAGCATATGCGCCGCCTGGCCCGGGAGGAGGGCATCCTGGCCGGGGTCAGCTCCGGCGGCGCCCTGGCGGGCGCCCTGCGCATCGCCGAGGAGGTCGAGAATGCGGTGATCGTCTTCATCGTCTGCGACCGTGGCGACCGCTACCTTTCCACCGGCCTGTTCGCCCCGGAGGCTTGAGATGGCCATGCTGGGCAAGCGGCGGCCGCGCCGTGAACGGTCGGGAGTCTCGGGCCTCCAGGGGCGTCAGGCGCCGCAGTCCGCTCCCGGGCGCCAGGGGGGCGCTGACGGCACCGCTGGCGTGATCATCGAACGGCTGGCCCACGACGGGCGCGGCCTGGCCCACGATGCCGCCGGCAAGGCGCTCTTTGTGGAGGGGGCTCTGCCCGGCGAGCGGGTCGAGGTCGCAGTGCACCGCACCCGCAAGCGCTTCGACGAGGCCCACCTGCGCGAGGTGCTGGAGGCATCGCCGGAGCGCGCCGAGCCCCCCTGTCCCCACTATGCCCGCTGCGGCGGCTGCGACCTCCAGCACCTGGAGGTCGCAGCCCAGCGCCGCCACAAGCAGGCGGTGCTGCGGGACCTGCTGGCCCGCCAGGGCGTCGAGGTGCCGGACGATATGGCGCTGCTGGCCGGCGCCAGCGACGGCTATCGCCGCCGCGCTCGCCTGGGCGTCAAGGTGGACGCCGAGGGCGGCGTTCACCTCGGCTTCAGGGCTCGCCACAGCCACCGGCTGGTGGATATCGAGCAGTGCACCATACTGGTGCCCGAGCTGGGAGCGCTGCTGGCGCCGCTGCACCAGCAGGTGGCGTCGCTCTCGGCGCCGCGTCAGGTCGGCCACCTGGAGCTGCTCGACAGCGACCAGGGGCCGGTGCTGGTGGTGCGCCAGCTCAAGCCCCATGGTGAGGATCGCGGCCGCTGGGAGGCCTTCGCCGCCGGCCACGCCCTGCACCTGGCCTGGCTGGTCGGTCGCGAGTCGCCCAGGCTCGAGTGGCTTACCCCGGCGCCGGCGCTGAGCTGTCGTGTCCCCTCGGCTGCCGACGCCTCCGCCACTGGTGAGCTGACCCTGGGCTTCGCCCCCGGAGATTTCCTGCAGGCCAACGCCGAGGTCAATCGGCAGATGGTGACCACGGCGCTGCAGTGGCTGACGGGCCTGGAGGGGACGCCGCTGCTCGACCTCTTCGCCGGGGTGGGCAACTTCAGCCTGCCGCTGGCCTCGGCCGGCGCCTCGGTCACCGCCGTGGAGGGCAGCCCGGCCATGGTCGAGCGGCTGGCCGACAACGCGGCCCGCCATGGTGCGCGGCTCGATGCCGGTGCGCGCGTCCCGAGGGTCGAGTCCCGTCAGGCCGACCTGGCGCAGGCGGGAGCGGTGGCCCGTTTGCTCGACGAGGTGGGGCCCGAGGTGGTGGTGCTGGACCCGCCTCGAGAGGGCGCCGAGCCGGCGGTCCTGGCCCTGGCGGCCGCGCGGGTTCCCAGAGTGCTCTATGTCGCCTGCGATCCGGCCACCCTGGCGCGGGATGCGGCACGCCTTGTGCATGGGGGATATCGGGTCACGCGCGCTGCTGTGGCCGACATGTTCGTGCACACCTCACATCTGGAATCGATGCTGCTGTTCGAGCTCCCCGGGGAGGGACAGCGGCGGCAAGGAGCGTCACCCGATGGTTAAAGTCCGAGAGGACCAGCCCCTGACCGCGACGGGGCAGGTCGACATCGAACGTTGGATCGAGCGGCTGCAGGAGGACGTCAAGCTGCGCGACCCCGACGAGATGCGCGAGGCCTGCCGGCTGGCCGAGCGGCTGGAGGGTGAGTCCGGGCGCTCCCATCGTGCCTGGCTCCAGGACGGCTCCAGCTTTCGCATGGGGCTTGAGATGGCCGATATCCTCGGCGAGCTCAAGCTCGACCAGGCGACCCTGGAGGCCGCGGTGCTCTACCGGGCCGTGCGGGAGGGGCTGGTCGGCATCGAGGCGGTCGGCAAGCAGTTCGGCCAGGAGGTGGCCCGGCTGATCGACGGGGTGCTGCAGATGGCGGCGATCAGCACTACCCAGCTGCCCAGTCACGAGATGAGCCAGCACGACCAGCAGGACAACCTGCGCAAGATGCTGGTGACCATGATCGACGACGTGCGCGTGGCGCTGATCAAGATCGCCGAGCGTACCTGCGCCCTGCGTCAGGTCAAGGACGCCCCCCGGGAGAAGCAGCTTAGGGTGTCACGGGAGGTGTTCGACATCTATGCGCCCCTGGCCCACCGGCTGGGGATCGGCCATCTCAAGTGGGAGCTGGAGGATCTCTCCTTCCGCTACCTCCACGAGGACGACTACAAGGCGATCGCCCGCCAGCTGGCCGAGAAGCGCCTCGACCGCGACCGCTATATCGTCGAGGTGGTGGATGCCCTCAAGGGCATGCTCGAGGCCCAGGGGATACCCCGCTATGACGTCGACGGCCGCGCCAAGCATATCTATTCGATCTGGCGCAAGATGAAGCGCAAGCGCATCGACTTCTCCCAGGTCAACGACATTCGGGCGGTGCGCATCCTGGTGCCCGAGGTAGCCGACTGCTACACCGTGCTGGGGCTGGTGCACTCCCGCTGGCACCACGTGCCCAACGAGTTCGACGACTACATCGCCAACCCCAAGAAGAACGGCTACCAGTCGCTGCATACCGCGGTGCTCGGCCCCGAGAACAAGGTGCTGGAGATCCAGATCCGTACCTTTGCCATGCACGAGGAGGCCGAGCTCGGGGTCTGCGCCCACTGGCGCTACAAGGGCCACGACACCAAGGCCAAGAGCTCCAGCTACGAGGAGAAGATCGCCTGGCTGCGCCAGGTGCTCGAGTGGCAGGAGGAGGTCGGCGAACTCGGCGACCTGAGCGAGGGGCTCAACAGCGATGTCGCGCCGGACCGCATCTACGTCTTTACCCCTGACGGTCACGTCATCGACCTGCCGCGCATCGCGACCCCCATCGACTTCGCCTATCGGGTGCACACCGAGGTGGGGCACCGCTGCCGGGGCGCCAAGGTCAACGGCCGCATCGTGCCGCTCACCTACCGGCTCAAGACCGGCCAGCAGGTGGAGATCCTCACCGCCAGCAAGGGGGGGCCCAGCCGCGACTGGCTCAACCCGAGCCTCGGCTATGTGCGCACCAGCCGGGCCCGGGCCAAGATCCAGGCCTGGTTCAAGCACCAGGCCCGGGACCAGAACCTCGAGGAGGGGCGCGCGCTCTTCGAGCGCGAGATGAAGCGCCTCGATCTGGAGGACATGGACCTCGAGACCCTGGCGCGCAAGGTCAACTACCAGAGCCCCGACGACATGTATGCGGCGCTGGGGGCCGGCGACCTGCGCATCGGCCAGGTGCTGCACCAGGCCCAGCAGCTGTTCGGCGAGAACGACGACCAGGAGCAGCTCGACCGCCTGCTGGCCAAGCCCAGGCGTGCGCCGGGCAAGGGCGGGCAGAGCGATATCACCGTGCTCGGGGTGGGCAACCTCAAGACCAGCATGGCCAACTGCTGCCATCCGGTGCCCGGCGAGCCCATCGTCGGCTTTATCACCCAGGGGCGCGGCGTCACCGTGCATCGCCAGGAGTGCCCCAATATCCTGCAGCTGCGCCTGGAGGAGCCCCAGCGCATCATCGAGGTGGAGTGGGGCGAGCGGGCCCGCACCCAGTATCCGGTCAATATCGAGGTCCAGGCCTGGGACCGCTCCGGCCTGCTGCGCGACGTCACCGGGGTGCTCGGCAACGAGAAGGTCAATGTGCTGGCGGTCAACACCCTGACCGATACCGACGACGGCATCGCCCGCATGCGCATCACGGTCGAGGTGGACGGCCTGGAGACCCTGGGCCGGCTCTTCTCCCGCATCCAGCAGCTCTCCAACGTCATCGAGGTGCGCCGGCTGCGCAGCGGCGCCAAGGCGGGCAAGCGCAAGGGGAAGGGCACATGAGCCATCGCCATGACCTCGACGACCTGCTGACCCTGATGGCGGTGCTGCGCGACCCCGAGCAGGGCTGCCCCTGGGACCTCAAGCAGGGGTGGGACTCCATCGTGCCCCATACCCTGGAGGAGGCCTACGAGGTGGCCGACGCCATCGAGCGCCGCGCCTGGGAGGAGCTGCCCGGCGAGCTCGGCGACCTGCTCTTCCAGGTGGTCTACTACGCCCGGTTTGGCGAGGAGGAGGGGCGCTTCGACTTCCACGACGTGGTGCAGGTGCTGACCGACAAGATGCTGCGCCGCCACCCCCATGTGTTCCCGGACGGCACCCTGGCCTCCCGGCGCCCGCCCGGGGTAAGCGCCGAGGAGATCGAGAGCCGCCAGGTGCACTCGCGGTGGGAGAGTCTCAAGGCCGAGGAGCGCGCCGCCCGGGCGTCCGGCGAGGCGTTGTCCTCGGTGCTCGATGACGTGCCCCGCACCCTGCCGGCCCTCAGCCGGGCCGCCAAGCTCTCCAAGCGCGCCGCCCGGGTCGGCTTCGACTGGCCCGATGCCCGCGGGGTGGTCGCCAAGATCCGCGAGGAGCTCGACGAGGTCGAGGAGGCGCTGGCCGCCGGCGACCATGACCACGCCGTCGAGGAGGTGGGCGACCTGCTCTTTGCGGTGACCAACCTGGCGCGCACTCTCAAGGCCGACCCCGAGCGGTGCCTGCGCGCCACCAACGCCAAGTTCGAGCGCCGCTTCCGCCACCTGGAGGCGGCGCTGGCGGCCGACGGGCTGGCCCCGGGCGAGGCCGATCTCGCCGCCATGGAGCGCCACTGGCAGGCCGCCAAACGTCTGGAATTCCCATCATCTGCATGCCCCGCCGCGGCGGGCAAGACTCCGGGAGACTCTCGGCCATGAGCCATGATCTGCACGAATCCCTGCGCGACAACGTTCGCATCCTGGGCGACAGCCTGGGGCGCACCATCGCCGACGACCTGGGGGGTGGCTTCGTCGACAAGATCGAGACCATCCGCGGCTTTGCCAAGCGCGGGCGTCAGGGCGACGGCAGCAGCCAACGGGAGCTGATCGACTACCTGCGTCGGCTGCCCGATCAGGACCTGCTGCCGGTGACCCGGGCCTTCAATCAGTTTCTCAACCTGGCCAATATTGCCGAGCAGCACTATCGGGCCCGCTTTCGCCGGGTGGAGGACTACCGGCCCGGCAGCCAGCCGGTGCTCAGCGAGCTGCTGGCCCGTGCCCGCCAGGCCGGCAACACGCCGCGCAAGCTGGTGGAGACCCTGGCCGGCATGCGCGTGGAGCTGGTACTGACCGCCCACCCCACCGAGGTCATCCGCCGTACCCTGATTCAGAAGTACGACGCCATCGACGACTGCCTGAGCGCCATCGAGTCCTCCCCGGACTACCCGGAGCGGGGCGCCCGGGCCAAGGGGCGCCTGGAGGAGCTGATCAGCCAGGCCTGGCACACCGACGAGATCCGCCACGAGCGCCCGACCCCGGTGGACGAGGCCAAGTGGGGCTTCGCGGTGATCGAGAACTCCCTGTGGCAGGCGGTGCCCGACTTCCACCGCGACCTGGACAACCTGCTGCTGGAGAGCGCCGGCGAGCGCCTGCCCCTGGACGCCGCGCCGATCCGCTTCGCCTCCTGGATGGGCGGCGACCGGGACGGCAACCCCAACGTCACCTCCCGGGTCACCCGGGAGGTGCTGCTGCTGGGGCGCTGGATGGCCGCGGATCTCTACCTGCGCGACCTCGAGCAGCTCAAGGCCGAGCTCTCCATGTGGAAGGCCAACAGCGCCCTGAAGGCCGAGGTCGGGGAGGTCGCCGAGCCCTATCGGGAGCTGCTGCGCCGCCTGCTGGCCCGGGTCGAGGCGACTCGGGACTGGGCCAAGGCGTGCCTGGAGGGCAAGCCCTTCGACGGCGGCCCCATCATCGAGAGCCGCGACCAGCTCTTCGCGCCGCTGCTCACCTGCTACCGCTCGCTGTGCGACGTGGGCCTCGACACCATCGCCAACGGCGCCCTGCTCGATACCCTGCGCCGGGTGGCGGTGTTCGGCGTGACCCTGACCAAGCTCGATATCCGCCAGGAGGCGAGCCGCCACGCCCAGGTGATGGAGGAGCTCACCGACGGCCTGGGGCTCGGCCACTATCGCGACTGGAGCGAGGAGCAGCGCCAGGCCTTCCTGCTCGAGGAGCTCGCCTCCCGGCGGCCGCTGATTCCGCGGCGCTGGGAGTGCTCCACGGAGTCCCGGGAGGTGATCGACACCTTCCGCGTGATCGCCAGCGAACAGGCCGAGGCGCTCGGCACCTATATCATCTCCATGGCGGGCCAGCCCTCCGACGTGCTGACCGTGGCGCTGCTGATGAAGGAGGTGGGGGGCGACGTCAAGCTGCCCATCGCGCCGCTGTTCGAGACCCTGGATGACCTCAACCATGCCGGTGACGTCATCGACCGCCTGCTCTCCCTGCCCGGGTACCGGACGCTGACCGGCGACCGCCAGGAGGTGATGATCGGCTACTCGGACTCCGCCAAGGATGCCGGCCAGCTGGCCGCCGCCTGGGCTCAGTATCGCGCCCAGGAGACCCTGGTGCAGGTGTGCCGGCGCCAGGGAGTCGACCTGACCCTCTTCCACGGCCGCGGCGGCACCGTGGGTCGCGGCGGCGGCCCCGCCCACGCGGCGATTCTCTCCCAGCCCCCGGGCTCGGTGAACGGCAGCCTGCGGGTCACCGAGCAGGGCGAGATGATCCGCTTCAAGTTCGGCCAGCCGGAGATCGCCCTGCGCTCCATGGAGATCTACGCCTGTGCGGTGCTGGAGGCGACCCTCTTGCCGCCGCCGGACCCGGAGCCCCACTGGCGCGAGGAGATGGACCGCCTGGCCGAGGTGGCCCACCGCGCCTACGTGGGCGTGGTGCGCGAGGATCCCGACTTCGTGCCCTACTTCCGAGCGGTGACGCCGGAAGGCTCCCTCGGGCGGCTGCCTCTGGGCTCGAGGCCCACCAAGCGGCGCCAGGACGGCGGCGTCGAGACCCTGCGCGCCATTCCCTGGATCTTCGCCTGGACCCAGATCCGCCTGATGCTGCCGGCCTGGCTGGGCAGCGGCGAGGCCTTCGCTCGGCGCCTGGAGCAGGAGGGCGGCCGCGAGGTCCTGCAGGAGATGCGTGACCGCTGGCCCTTCTTCGGCACCTATCTGGACATGCTGGAGATGCTGCTGGCCAAGGCCGACGTGGGCATCGCCGCCTACTATGAGCACCGCCTGGTGGACGAGCCGGCGCTCAAGGCCCTGGGGGAGCGGCTGCGCGAGCGCTTCGGCAAGCTCCACGAGGTGCTGCTGGAGATCCTGGAGCAGGAGGAGCTGCTGGAGAAGACGCCGCTGATTCGCCAGGCCATCGCGGTGCGCAACCCCTATATCGACCCGCTCCACGGCCTCCAGGCGGAGCTGCTGCAGCGTAACCGGGACGCCGACGGGGCGATCAGCGCCGATCTCTCTCGGGCGCTGATGGTGACCATGGCGGGCATCGCCGCGGGGCTGCGCAATACGGGGTAGGCACTAGAGCTTGAAGTCATAAGCTTGAAGCTGGAAGAAAAAACCTTGACCCGAGCGGCTGAGGTTTCACGCTGCCTTCCAGCTTCCAGCTTCCAGCTTCCAGCTTCCAGCTTCCAGCTTCCAGCTTCCAGCTTACGGCTTTAGAAGGGAATATGCAGCGAGGCGGTCAGCAGGTTGAGGTGGGCCATGTCCGGGGCGTCGAACTCCTCCAGCTCCAGCCGGCTTACCACCCGCTCGAACTGGAGGCGGGCGCCGAGGCCGGTGACGCGGGTGGTGCCGGCGGTATTGAGGGCATCGCGGGGCATCACGGCGTCGCCCTCCCAGCCCGCCACGCCCGACTTGGCGTAGAGGCCCAGCCGGCCGATGCGCACCCCGGCCATCAGGCTGCCGCCCACGCTTACCGAGTTGATCAGGAGCTGCTGCTCGCCCAGGCGGGTCGGCACCTCATCGCTCTGGCGATAGCTGAACTCCGCGGCGAGGTCGAGCCTCGGCAGCTGGAAGGGGGAGTAGCCCGCGATCAGACGAAAGCCGGAGGTGTAGCCATCCGGCGTATCGATATCGCGCCCCTCGATCACCACGCCGTTGTCGAGGCGCATCAGCTCGGCGTCCTGGCCGGCAAAGGAGGGCGTGTCGTCGGCGCTGGCCGGGGGGGCTGCGGCCATCACGGCCAGGGCCAGCAGGAGAGCGAAGGCGGAACCCGTTTTCATGATTCCTTTCCTTGCGCTGCGGCCGGGCCGGCGATGGCGGGGCCGCAGGGCGAGTGATGGATAAGCCTGTAGCCTAGCAACAGTTTCCGATGCCCGCCAGCTCCCGTTGGCGCAGCCAGGCGGCCAGCTCGGCCAGTCCCGGGGCCTGGAGCCCGTGGGCGTCGGCGGCGTCCAGCAGGGGGCCGAGGATTGCCTCGTGCTCGGTGGGGCGAGCGGCCAGCACGTCCTGCAGCATGGAGGCGCGGTTACCGGCGGTGCCCTCGATGACCCGCCACACCAGGGCCTGCCAGCCCGGCGCTCCCTGGCCCTCGGGCGGGTCTATGCCCTCGGCGGCGAGGATGGCGGCCACCTCCGCGATCAGCGACTCCACCAGGGGGCGGTAGCGGGGGGCACGCAGCTCCCCGTTGAGGATGCGAAAGCGGGCGACCAGGGGGTTGATGGCGGCGTTGACGGCGAGCTTCTGCCAGAGTCGCCGGCGGATATCGTCCACCGTCCGCGCCGGCAGGCCGGCCTGGGTCAGCGCGGACGCCAGCGTGCGGGCCAGCTCACCATGGGCAGCGTTCGACGAGGGGGAGAGATCCCCGATCAGGGTCTCGCCGTGGCCGGCGTGGACCACTCGGTCGTCGCCCTCCACGAAGGCCCCCTCGGTGGTGGTGGCGCACAGCACGGGTCCGTCGTGGCGCGCCGTGAGTCGGGGCTGGCAGCCGAAGCCGTTCTGCCACAGCACCAGGGGGGTGCCCGCCGGGAGACGGGGAGCCAGGGCGGCATGGGCGCCCTCGGCGCCGTAGGCCTTGGTGGTCAGGTGCACGACGTCGGGGGTGCCTGCCAGGTTGGCCAGAGTGGTCGTGAAGAGGGTGGCGTCGAGACGCGTCCCTTCGGGGGTGATCAGCGTCTGCCGCTCGGGCAGGGGGCGGCGGCCGGCCAGAGTGACGCGGCTGCCCGACGTGGCCAGGCGCAGGCCGATCAGGCGGCCCAGGGCGCCAGGCCCGATGATCCAGTGGTGGGGCAGAGGGGTCATGAGGGGCTCCGGCGGCGAGCGGGGCGACGCTTGCCCCTGGGGTTCTGGCCTGCGGTTCGCCCGCTGCGGGCGCTGCCGGAGCGAGTGCGCCCCGAACGGCTGGCGCTGCGAGCCGTCGAGGCCGCGGCCGCTTCTTCGCCCCTGGCCTCGGCCAGGGACCGGCGCAGCCCGGCGGCGTCGGCGTGGGCCAGCAGCCGGCGCAGGTCCTCCACCAGCTCGGCAAGAAAGGGGGCCGGTTCGGCCGTCGCCTCGGCGATGGCCGAGAGGCGCTGCTCCCAGAGGGCGGTGCGCTCCGGCCGTCCGGCGGCCTCGGGCAGCGAGGCGATCAGGGCGCTGCCCAGGCGGGTGGCGCGCAGCGCCTTGGCGCGGCGAACCAGGTAGCCACGCTCCACCAGGGTCTCGATGATGCCGGCCCGGGTGGCCTCGGTACCCAGGCCGTCGTGCTCGCGCAGGGTGCGCCGCACCGCCGGGTCCTCCACGTAGCGGGCGATATTCATCATCGCCTTGATCAGGCTGGCGTCGGTAAAGGGCTCCGGGGGGCGGGTCTCGCGGTCCTCCACGCCGGTCTCGTCGACCCGGCACGCCTCGCCCTCGGTCAGCGGCGGCAGCGGCGGTGCCTCGTCCCGGGTGGTGAAGAGCGGCTTCCAGCCCGCCTCGAGGATCTCCTGCCCTCGGGCGCGGAAGCGCTCGTCCAGAATCGTGAACTCCGCCTTCACCTCCCGGGTGGAAAGCGCAGGATAGAACTGGGCCAGGACGTTGCGGGCGATCAGCCGGTAGACATTGGCCTCGGTGGCCGAGAGGCGCGCCGGCTCCATGGGGCGGCCGGTGGGGGCGAGGGCATGGTGGGCGCCCACCTGCTTGTCGTTCCAGGCGCGAGAGCGCCGCGAGAAGTCGGCCCCGGCCAGCCAGCGGCTCAGGGTGTCGTCCGCCCGGCAGGCGCCCTCCAGGGTGGCCCGGGCGGCGGCGAAGTGCTCCTGGGGCAGGTAGCGGCAGTCGGAACGGGGGTAGGTGATCAGCTGGTGGCGCTCGTAGAGGGCCTGGCAGGTATCCAGCACCGCCTTGGCGGAGAGCCCGTAGCGCCGCGCGGCGTCCACCTGCAGCGCCGAGAGCGAATAGGGCAGGGGGGCGGGCTGGCGCTTCTCCTGGGTTGCGAGGGCGGTGAGTCGCCCCTCGGCGCCGGGCAGGCGCTCGGCGAGGGCCGCGGCAGGCTCGCGTTCGAGCAGTCGGCCCTGGTCGTCCTGGGGGTGGCCCTCGCCGGGAGCCCACCAGGCGCGCAGGCGGCCCCGGGCCACGGCGAGGTCCGCCCAGAGCACGAAGAAGGGCCGCGGCGTGAAGTCGCGAATCTCGGCGTCGCGGCGCACCACCAGGCCCAGCACCGGGGTCTGCACCCGGCCCACCGAGAGCACGCCGTCGTGGCCCGCCTGGCGCCCGGTGAGGGTCCAGGCCCGGGTCAGGTTGATGCCGTAGAGCCAGTCGGCCCGGGCGCGGCACTCGGCGGCCCGGTAGAGGGGGCGGTAGTGGGCGTTATCCTCCAGCCGCGCCAGGGCGCGCTGCACCGCCGGGCGGTTGAGGTCGCTGACCAGCAGCCGCAGGACGGGCCCCTTCCAGCCCAGGTGCTCGATCACCTCCTGGACCAGCAGCTGCCCCTCCCGGTCCGGGTCCCCGGCGTGGACCACCTCCCGGGCCTGCTTGAGCAGCCGGCGGATCACCGCCAGCTGGCCGCGCGCCTTGGGGCGAGGGGTCAGCTTCCAGCGGTCGGGGAGGATCGGCAGGGTGTCCAGGCGCCACTGCTTGAGGGCCGGGTCGTAGGCGTCGGGCGGGGCCTGCTCCAGCAGGTGGCCCAGGCACCAGGTGACCAGGGTATCCCCCGCCGCGATGGCGCCCTCCTGCTTGCGGGGAGCGCCGGGCAGGGCGGCGGCAATGGCCCGGGCCATACTGGGTTTCTCGGCGATGATCAGGCGCATGGCGGACTCGTCGGCATCGATATAGAGATTCTTCCAGTGTCGATCCCGATTGGCCAGGTGTCATTTCGCTCTTATGATGTACAATTCCTGTATCACTATTGACCGCTGACCATCACCCATCGGGAGTCTGACATGCGAGAACGCGGCAGGACGAGGCGGCTGCTGGGGCTGGGCGCCAGGACCGGCGGAGCGCTGCTGCGCACCCGGCTGGGCGGCCAGGCCGACTGGCGGGGGCTGGGGGAGGCGCTCTTCGAGGGGCTCTCGGAGCTCAAGGGGCCGGCCATGAAGCTGGCTCAGATCATGTCCCAGTGGGATGACCTGCTGCCCCCGGACCTGGCCGAGGAGCTGGCGCGCCTGCAGCGCCAGGCCGAGCCGATGCCCTGGGCGTCGATCCGCCGCACCCTGGAGGCCCACTACGGCGACCTGGAGGCGACCTTCCGGGAGATCGAGGAGCGCCCCTTCGCCAGCGCTTCCATGGGACAGGTGCATCGCGCCGTGACCCTCGACGGCGAGAGCCTGGTGCTCAAGGTGCAGTATCCGGGGCTTGCCGAGGTGCTGGAGAGCGATCTCGCCCAGGTGCGGCGGCTGATGCGTCTGGGGCGCTGGTTCAAGGTCCCCCAGGCGCGCCTGGACGCGCTCTTCGAGGAGCTGGCCTCGAGCCTGCGCGGCGAGCTTGACTACCGCGCCGAGGCCGAGGCGCTGGCCCGCTACCGGGCCCGGTATGCCCACCTCGAGCGCCTGGTGATCCCGGAGCCGCTGCCTGCGCTCTCCGGCGAGCGGGTGCTGGCCATGCGCTATGTGCCGGGCACCCCGCTGCGGGAGCTGGAAGGCGCGGACGATGCCTTGCGCCAGGGCGTGGCCACCGTCCTGGCCGACTGGATCACCGAGGAGCTCTTTACCCACGGCGAGCTCCATGCCGACCCCCATGCGGGCAACTTCGCCGCCGACGACCAGGGGCGGCTGGTGATCTACGACCTGGGGGCGGTGATCCCGGTGCCGGAGCCGCGACTGCGCGCCATGATGCGCCTGCTCGACGCTACCCTGGCCCAGGATCCCATGGCCATGGATGAGGCGCTGCTGCAGCTGGGCGGGCGCCAGGGGCAGGGGGCACCGCTGGCGCTCTACCGGGAGTCCGCCGAGGCGGTGGCGCCGCTCTTCGCGCCCGGCGAGCAGGACTTCGGCGACGTGCGGGTCCACCGCCGCCTGCGTGACCTGACGCCCAAGGTGTGGGCCGCCATGGACCGCCTGCAGCCGCCGGCGGATACCCTGCTGCTGTCGCGGACCCTCAACGGCCACTACTGGAACCTGGTGCGTTTGGGCGCCCGGCTCGACATGCAGCGACGCACCCACCCCCTGCTGGCCTGGGCGAAAGGCTAGGCGTAGGCGGCTGCCCAGCGCCCGGGCGGGCTGGTAGACTGGGCCGTTTTTCGGACGGTGGAGAGAGCGATGCTGGCGGTATGGGTCGAACAGCTGCTGGGGTATGCCTCGGGAGCCCTCAAGGTGATTCGGCGCGACGAGCGCTATCCGACGCTGGTGGCCTGGGCCCGGGAGGAGGGGCCGTCGCTGGTGGGGGGCAAACTGCCCATGGCCCAGGCCCTGGCGCCTGAGCTCTGGTCCCAGACCCCCCTGGAGCGGCTCGACTTTGCCGCTGAGCCCCTGGCCCGTCCGGGGCGCAATGAGCCCTGCTGGTGCGACTCCGGTCGCAAGACCAAGCAGTGCTGCGGCGCGGTGCGCCTGCCCGGTCCGGTGCCTGGCCACCTGATGTGGATGCTCTCCCTGCGCGAGTGGAAGGGCGACACTCTCAAGGCGGCCCTGGCCAGCGGGCGTGCCCCGGCCCAGGCGCTGCTGGAGGCGGGGCTGATCGCCGCCGAGACCGGCCAGCGCGGCCGCGCCCAGCAGATCCTCGAGTCGCTCTTCGAGCGCGGCGACTGGTCCCGGCTGCCGGAGCAGGCCGAGCCCGCCTTCGAGATCCTCCTCGACCTCTACCAGGAGCGCGGCTTCACCCGCAAGCGCGAGGCCCTGCTCGACGCCGTGCTCGACCAGGGGCCGCTCTTCCTGCGCGGCGTGGCCCTGGAGCGGCTCTGCCTGATGCATCTGGACGCCGACGACCTGGACAGCGCCCGTGCCGCCTTCGTGCGCGCCCAGCAGGCGCTGCCCGACTCCCCCACCCTGGCCTATATCGAGGCGATGCTGCTGCTCCACGAGGGGCACGAGCAGGAGGCCGCCGAGCGGGCGCGCTTCTGGTTCCGGCGGCTGGCCCGCCAGGGCGAGCTTGACCCCGACCAGCTGCAGTTCCTGGCCGACCTGGCCGACAATCCCGGCGCCACCCTGGCCGAGCAGCTGCTCAACGCCGAGGAGGACCTGGCCGGCCCCCTGGCGTCGCTGCAGGCCCTGCTGGAGGTGCTGCCCACCGCCCCGAAGCTGCGGGTCTCCGGGGGCGCCGAGGGGCGCCTCGAGTACCGGCAGAGCGAGCGGGAGGCCTCGCTGCTGGCGGCCTGGCGTGACCACTTCCCGGTGGAGGCGGCCGGTGATGCCTCCCTGGGGCTCGAGGGCGACCCCTGGCCGGTCGCCGGCGAGTGGCTGCCCGAACTCTGCGCCCACCCCGAGTGGCTCGACGCCCCGGCGGTGGTGGAGGGGCTGGTCCTGGCCCTGACGACCCGTTTCGGCAGCCTCCCCTGGATGGCCCCCAGCCTCTTCGTGCCCCTGGCCGAACGGCTGGAGCGCTGGCTGGAGCAGGTGGCCGCGGAGGGGCCCGGTGCCCTGGTCTGGGAAGATGCCGACAATGCCTTGCTGCTGCGCACGGGCCTGGCCCTGGTGGTGGGCATGGAGCGCGGCGCGCGTCAGCGCTCCCGGCAGCTGGCCGAGCGCCTGCTGGCGCTCGACGACCACGACAGCCTAGGCCTGCGGGAGCTGGTGCTCGACCAGCTGCTCCGCGACGGGCGCGACGCCGAGGCGCTGGCGGTCAGCCATCCGCCGGCGGGCGAGCCGCTGGGGGAAGGGGCCCTCGGGCTGCTGCTGGGCCGGGCGCTGGCGCTCTACCGCCTGGGGCGCCAGGAGGAGGGCGTCGAGGCGCTGGCCGAGGCACGGCAGCACAACGGCCATGCCCTGGCGCTGCTGTGCGCCGAGACCCCCCGGCCCGGGTTTCCCAGCGGTGCCGGGGAGGGCGACGTTGAGCCGGGCTCCCGGGCCGAGGCGTGGCAGTACCGCACCCTGATGCGCGATCAGTGGCGCACGACGCCGGGAGCCCTGGCCTGGCTCCAGGCATGGCTCGAGGCGAACCCGGAGCGCGCCGCTCGCTGAGTGACGGTGGCGATCAGGCCCCGCGGGGCAGCGGGGCCGGCACCAGGTCGCGGTCGCGGCTGATCCAGATCGCCAGCGCGATGGCCGGCAGGCCCAGGGCCGTGGCGATCACGAAGAAGGTGGCGTAGCCCTCGGCGGCCACCACCACCCCCCCGAAGCCGCTGAGGAACTTGCCCGGCAGGGTCATCAGCGATGAGAAGAGCGCGTATTGGGTGGCCGTATAGGCCCGCGAGGTGAGGCTGGAGAGGAAGGCGATAAAGACCGCGCTGGCCAGGCCGTTGGCCAGGTTGTCGCCGACGATCGCCATCACCAGCATGGGCAGGCTCTGGCCGGCCAGGGCCAGGGCCGCGAAGAGCAGGTTGGTCAGGGTGGCGGCGGCCGCCCCCAGTACCAGGATCGGCCCGATGCCGTAGCGCGCCACCAAAAGCCCCCCCAGGATTCCCCCGGTCACGCTCATGGCGATGCCGAAGACATTGGTCACGTTGGCGATGGTGGCAAGCGAGAAGCCCATGTCGATATAGAGCGGATTGGCCATGGAGGCCATGGCCAGGTCGCTGATCCGGAACACCGCGATAAAGACCAGCAGCCACAGCGCCTTGAGGCGGTGGCGGCTGAAGAAGTCGGTGAAGGGGCAGACGATGGCGCCGATGACCCAGGCCCCCAGGCGGCGCAGCTGGCGCGGCTTGCCGCGGCTGGCGCGCAGGAAGGCGCGCACCCGCGGTTCGTGGATCAGCTGGGTGGTGAGCGAGAGGCGCTCGGGCTCCGGGCGCAGCAGCACGGTGACCACCCCGATGCCCACCAGGGCCGCCATGGTCAGGTAGGCCGCCTCCCAGGAGAGCCAGGAGGCCACGTACATGGCGCCGGCGCCGGCGGCCAGCAGCCCGCCGCGGTAGCCGATGATGTAGGTGGAGGCCATGGCCGCCTGGATATCGTCCGGCGCCGATTCGATGCGAAAGGCGTCGATGGCGATGTCCTGGGTGGCCGAGCCGAAGGCCACCAGCAGCGCGAAGCCCGCCACCAGGGCCAGGTTGTTCTGCGGGTCAAGGCTGGCCAGCCCCACCAGGCCGGCGGCGATCATGGCCTGGGCGAGCAGCATCCAGCCGCGGCGCTGGCCGAAGGTGCGGGTCAGCAGCGGCAGGGCCAGGCGATCCACCACGGGGGCCCAGAAGAACTTGATCGAGTAGAGGATGCCGACCCAGGAGAAGAAGCCGATGGCCGCCACCTCCACGCCGTCGCTGCGCAGCCAGGCGGAGAGCGTCGAGAACACCAGCAGGAAGGGGAGGCCGGCGGAGAAGCCGAGGAAGAGCATGGTGATCACCGGCGCGCGCAGGTAGATCGCCAGGGCGTCGCGCCAGCTGCGGTGCGGCGTCGGGCTGGGCAGGGGGCTTGGCATCGGGAAGGGCACTCCTTGCGAGCCGCCCGGGGTGGCGGCGAGCCATCACAGGCGGTCACCATCGATGGTAGAATCTGTCTCTCGGGCCGATTGTTGCAGAGGGCCCGCACCGATACCAGCCTCCCGGCCTTTTCCGACAGGAGTCTCATGAACGACAACGATGCGACCCTCGAGTCCGGCGATGATGCCGTCCCCCGCTGGTACGTGATCCAGTGCAAGGGCGGCGAGTCCTTCCGCGCCGCCGAGCACCTGGCCAACCAGGGCTACGAGGTGTTCCACCCGGTGCTCGAGGTGCAGAAGAAGCGCCGCGGCAAGCTCGAGTGGGTCTGCGAGCCGCTCTTCCCCTACTACCTCTTCATTCGCCTCGACCGGCTGGTCAGCAACTGGCGCCCGATCCGCTCGACCCGCGGCGTGCTCAAGCTGGTGGGCTTCGGCGACATGCCGGTGGCGGTGGAGGATGGCCTGGTGGCCACCCTGCGCGAGCACGGCAGCGAACGCAGCACCACCGACCGCAACCTCTACTTCCGCGCCGGCGAGGCGGTCACCATCACCGAGGGCCCCTTCAAGGAGCTCCAGGCCGTTTTCGCCAGCCACAAGGGGGAGGAGCGCGCTATCGTGCTGCTCAACCTGCTGCATCGCCAGCAGCGCCTGGAGATGCCGATCGCTCAACTGAAGCGAAGCTGACGGCGGTTCTTTCTTCTCTCCCCCCTTCATTCACCCGCAGGAGAATGCCATGACGATCGCCCCCCAGCGGGTCGTGACCCTTCACTACGTGCTCAGCGATGCCGATGGCGAAGTGCTGGACGACTCCCGTGCCCGCCAGCAGCCGCTGGAGTACCTCCACGGCCACCACAATATCGTTCCGGGGCTGGAGCGCGCCCTGGGCGGTCAGGCCCCGGGCGCCGAGCTTACCGTGACCCTGATGCCGGCGGAGGCCTATGGGCTGCGCAATGAGGCGCTGGTTCGGGAAGTGGGCCGCGCTGCCTTCCCGGTGCCGGACCTGGCGCCGGGCATGCGCTTCCAGACCCCCGGCGATGACGGCCCTCAGGTCGTCACCGTGCTGGAGGTGCGCGACGACAGCGTACTGATCGATACCAACCACCCCCTGGCGGGCCGCACCCTGCGCTACCGGCTCGAGGTCCTCGAGGTGCGCGACGCCACCCGCGCCGAGCTGGCCAAGGGGCACCCGCTGCCGCCGGATACCGATCACACCCAGGTAGAGGACAAGAAGGTCCTCTGAAAACTGACCTGCATCAAGATTCGCCGCGCCCGGAACCGGGGGCGGGAGCGAAATTGATGCAGGTCAGGTTTCTCCCCCCCTTCCCGGGCTAAAGTCCATCCAACAGATCGAGACGGGAGGACACCACCATGTATTGGGATGACGCCGTAGTATTTGGCCTGGTCACCGTCGCGATGATGATCGCCTTCATGGGTGGATGGATCGGCTTCATCATTCGCGACCACCGCAAGAAGAAGCACTGAGCCATTCATCGCAAAAAGTCGTCAGGGGAGGGGGGAGTCATCCCCCCAGTAGCCGACCCGCTTGGGTCGGCTTTTTTTCGGTGCGCCAGGCATGGCGCGCAGCGCCTGACTGGCGCTGTTTCCGAGGTTGGTGCCTTGGAATGACTTGGGGGTGAAAGTCCCCTGCACGCCCGGCAAGGGGAAGTGCTAGCCGACGGCAAGGGTGTCTCCCGCGAGGGGGAATCTGAAGGAAGCCCGAGGCAAAACGCTGGCCTGACGAACAGGAAGCGGATACGAGGCGTTATGGCGGGGTGAGATGGCCGAAATCATCAAAGCCCGGTACTTGCACGGAACGCCATGGCGTAGATCCGACAGGCATAAGCGGGAAGGTCGCGCGTCTTACCCTGGGAGGTCTGGTGGTCTGCCACGTGCTACCGGCGTCGAGAGGCGACGGGATGGGCCACCAGACGTCAGCCGAGGCCATAGTAAGTGCCGGTTCACCGCGGCACCAAGGGCCGAACATGAAGAACCGCGAGTAGGCGATGACGTCTCGAGGATCGATCATGAAGACAGAAAGTGGCGCTGATACCGCCACCCACCCAGAGGGGCAGGGGCAGTACCCCGGGTCCCGGCCGGTGGGCGTCGAGACGGTCCCGGCGTCGTCATCGTGGACGAAAGTGGAGTCCGCCCCGCTTATGGAGGCCGTGGTAGAGAAGGTCAACATGGAGCGAGCCTACCGTCGGGTGGTCGCCAACAAGGGGGCGCCGGGTGCCGATGGCATGACGGTCCACCAGTTGGCCGATCACCTGAAGGAATGCTGGCCAACGCTGTGCGAACGGCTACTGGCCGGTGAGTACCACCCCAGCCCGATCCGAGCCGTCGAGATCCCCAAGCCCAAGGGCGGAACGCGACAGCTCGGCATCCCCACGGTTACCGACCGGCTGATTCAGCAGGCTCTGCTTCAGGTGCTGACGCCGATCTTCGATCCGGAATTCTCCGCATCGAGTTACGGCTATCGGCCAGGGCGCAGTGCCCAGCAGGCCGTCTCGGCGATGAAGTCCCATGTCACTGCCGGCCACCGCTGGGTGGTCGACCTCGACCTGGAAGCCTTCTTCGACCGGGTAAACCACGACCTGCTGATGGCGCGGGTCGCGCGCCGCATCCGCGACAAGCGAGCATTGCGCCTGATCCGACGCTATCTGGAAGCCGGGATGTTCCAGGACGGCCTGGCCGCGCCACGCCGGCAGGGCACGCCTCAGGGCGGGCCACTCAGCCCGCTGCTGGCCAATATCCTGCTGGATGATGTGGATAAGGAACTGGAACGCCGCGGTCACCGCTTCTGCCGCTACGCCGATGACATGCAGGTGTATGTCAGGAGTCGGCGAGCGGGCGAGCGCGTCATGGCCAGTCTGAGTGATTTTCTCGAGAGCTCGCTCAGGCTGACGGTCAATGGCGACAAGAGTGCGGTGGACCGACCCTGGAACCGGGGGTACCTGGGTTACACGCTGACCCGGCACAAGTTGCCGAAGCTGACGCTGGCCAAGGCCAGCCTGCAGCGCCTGATGCAGCGTGTCCGCGAGATCCTCAAGCGCGGCAGGGGGCGCAACATACGGCGAGTCATTGAGGAGCTGGCCCCCGTCCTGCGGGGCTGGGCCAATTACTTCCGCCTTGTCGATGTAAGGCACCCCCTGGAAGTGCTGGATCAATGGATACGCCGTCGACTGCGCTGCGTGATCTGGCGGCAGTGGAAGCGCCCATGGACCCGGCGGCGCAAGCTACTGGCGCTGGGCCTGGGCGACAAGCGTGCCTGGAAATCAGCGGGGAATGGGCGAGGTCCCTGGTGGAATGCCGGTGCCTCGCACATGAATCAGGCCTTGCCACGGAAATGGTTCGAGCAGCAGGGCCTGATCTCGGTACTCGATACGGTCAAGAGGGCTTAGTCGTTCTTCGTGAACCGCCGTGGTACGGAACCGTATGCCCGGTGGTGTGAGAGGACGGGGGAGGCGACTCCCCCTCCTACTCGATTTCTTCGCAGGCGGGCGTTCGGCTGTCGGCATTTGTCGACAGCGACGGGGGAATGTGCAGGCATCGCGAAACCCGCCGTCGGATATCGGCGGTTTGGCCCTGTCGGCTGGTGATCCCGGGGAGAGCAGCGCTAGACTAAACGCTGTTCGATAACCCCGGAGACGTACCATGAGCCACCCTGATCTCGAGAGCCCCGAGGAACAGAAGCGCCGGAGCCGTCGCCGCCTGCTGGCCACCCTGGGAATGGGGATCGCCGGCGCCTATGTGGCCCCGACCCTCTTCAGCCTGGGCCAGGCCCAGGCACACGCACACGCACACGCTTTTTCGCGTCGCTCTCGCCCGAGCTACTCGCGGCCCAGCTACTCTCGACCCAGCTACTCTCGACCCAGCTATTCCCGCCCCAGCTACAGCCGGCCGAGCTACTCCCGCCCCAGCGGGGGGTATCGCCGCGACCGCCGCGATGTCCACTACCGCCGCCAGGATGACCGCCCGGGCGTTCGCCTGGTCATTTCCGTGGCGCCCAGCCGCTGGTGAGCCCCGTCGCCTTCCGGGACCTGCGCCTTCCCGGCCTCGGCCGGGTGCTTCGCCTCGGCGGCTGCCCCGAGGTGCTCGGGGCGCTGCGTGCGGCGATGCCGGGGTGGCCCGGAGAGCTCGTCGCGGCAGAGGGCCCCGCGCCGCCGGTGCGGCTCTGCCGCGAGGGCGACGGCTATCGCCAGCACTCGCCGGAGCTGCCCGACGGCCTGTTTCTCTCCACGCCCGCCGAGGCCGCCTGCAGCCTGATCGCCGACCTGGTCGGCGAGTTCTTCGCCCGGCACCCCGAGGCGATCGGGCTGCACGGCGGTTCGGTGGAGGTCGACGGGCAGCTGCTGCTCTTCCCGGCCTCCCATCGGGCCGGCAAGAGCACCCTCGCGGCCGCCTTCGCCGCTGCCGGCTATCGGGTATTCGGCGACGACGTACTGGCCCTTACCGCGGAGGGAGAGGGCATGGCGCTGGGTATCGCGCCGCGCCTGCGCCTGCCGCTGCCGGAGAGCCTCGACGCAGAGCTGGTCGAGTTCGTCAGCGACCATGCCGGCCCTGCCGATGAGCGCTATCTCTACCTGGCGCCCCCCGAGGGGGGCCTGGCTCCCCACGGGGAGTCCCGGCCGCTCGGGGCGGTGGTGCTGCTGGCCCGGGAGGAGGGGGCCAGGGTACCGCGGCTAAGCCGGCTGGCGCCGGGGGAGGGCCTGCTGCGCCTGCTCTGCCAGAACTTCGCCCACGCGACGCCCAGCGAGGCGCTGCTGGAGCGCTTCCTGCCGCTGATGGAGCGGGTGCCCTGCCTGCTGCTGCGCTATGCGGAGCCCCTGGCCGCCGCCCGGGCACTGGGAGAGGCCCTGGCCGACCCGCCGGCGCTGACACGCCCCGAGGCGCCGGCGAGCCGGCCCTCCCCGGCCCGGGCGCTGCCCTCGGTGGAGGGCCCCTGGGTGCCCGCGGAGGGGGTGCTGGACTATCCGCTGGGCGAGGAGCTCTTTCTGGTGGAGGTGGCCGGCGGTGCGATCCACCGGCTCAACCCCACCGGGCGGCTGGTCTGGCAGCTGCTGGCGCATGAGCCCCTGGCCCCGCTGGAGCTGGCCGAGCTGCTGGCGGAGCACTTCGGGCAACCTCTGCCCAGGGTGCTCGAGGATCTCCGGGAGCTGCTGGCCGACCTGGCTGGGGCCGGGCTGGCGAGGCCCGTCGACCAGGGGGAGCGGGGCTAGCCGCTCTCCCGCCCCCGGGCCACGGGGCATCCCCATCCGCTGTCAGCGGCTCCATGATGATGCCTGCCCCGGTTCCTTGCCGCGGGTCAGCGCTGCACGGTGACCCTGTCCCCGCCGGTGGGAGGACGCCAGTGTCGCTGCCAGGCGCGCATCACCCGCTCCGGGTACCAGGTCTGGCCCAGGCTGCCGTTGTAGCGGGCCAGCGCCCGGGTGAAGTCGCCGCGCTCCACGGCCAGGTAGTGGGCCAGTATCGTGGTGCCATAGCGCAGGTTGCGCCAGGGGTCCATGAGGTCATCGGCGGGCAGGCCCAGTTCGCGGATCCAGAAGGGCATGATCTGCATCAGCCCCACGGCGCCGGCGGAGGAGACCGCATCGGCCCGGAAGGCGCTCTCCACCTGGATCACCGCCAGGACCATTTCCGGTGGCAGGTTGGCCAGGCGGGCCTCCAGGTAGATCCGCTGCAGGAGTTCTCCGCGCAGGGCCTCATCCTTGACGAAGCGTGCCAGGGAGGGCTCCATGGCGCTCTGCCACTGGCGAGCGGCCCAGATCTCGGCGGGGTGGCGGGGAGTGCTCAGCGACTCGTCCAGGGTGGTGCGCAGCGACGCCGGTGGGGGGGGAAGCGGCTGCACCAGCAGCGGGCGCTGCTGGGCCTCCAGCGAGCCGATGAAGCCCGCTTCCTCGGCGTTTGCGGCGGGGGGCAGCAGCCAGAGCGCCGCGAGCAGGGGCAGGGCCCGGCTCACGGCGCTGCGCTCAGCGCTGGACCCTGCCGCGCAGGAAGTCGAGGATCTCACCTGCCGGTACCATGGTGGCGTCACTGTCACGGCGTCCCTTGTACTCCAGCTCACCCTTGTCCAGGCCGCGGTCGCCAATCACCAGGCGGTGGGGCAGGCCCATCAGCTCATGGTCGGCGAACTTGGCGCCAGGGCGCAGGTCGCGGTCATCCAGCAGCACCTCGAAGCCGGCGGCGGTCAGCTCGGCGTAGAGCTTCTCTGACTCCTCGCGCACCCGCTGGGACTTATGGGCGTTCATCGGCACCAGGGCGATCTGGAAGGGGGCGATGGCGTCGGGCCAGATGATGCCGCTGGCATCGTGGTTCTGCTCGATGGCAGCCGCGACCACGCGGGTCACACCGATACCATAGCAGCCCATCCAGGGATGCAGGGCGCGACCTTCGTCGCCGAGCACGGTGGCGTCCATCGCCTCGCTGTACTTGCGCCCCAGCTGGAAGACGTGGCCCACCTCGATTCCGCGCTTGATGGAGAGGGTGCCGTGGCCGTCCGGGGAGGGGTCGCCCTCCACCACGTTGCGCAGGTCGGCGACCCTGGGCAGGGCGACGTCGCGCTCCCAGTTGATGCCGAAGTAGTGCTTGCCGTCGACGTTGGCGCCGGCGCCGAAGTCGCTCATCAGCGCCACGCTGCGATCCACGACGATCGGCAGCTCCAGGCCTACCGGGCCGAGCGAGCCGGGACCGGCGCCCACCGCGGCGCGGATCTCCTCTTCGCTTGCCATGGTCAGCGGCTCCGCCACCTCCGGGAGGTTCTCGGCCTTGATGGCGTTGAGCTCGTGGTCGCCGCGTACCAGCAGGGCGATCAGGCCGCCCTCGGCGGCGTGGACCATCAGGGTCTTGATGGTCTTCTCGATGGGCAGGCCGTGCTGCTCCACCAGGGCGGCGATGGTCCTGGCATCGGGGGTGTCGACCAGGCGCAGCTCCTCGGCGGGGGCGGCGCGCTCGGGGGTGGTGCCCAACGGTGCCGGCAGCGCCTCGGCCTTCTCGATGTTGGCGGCGTAGTCGGAGTCGCTGGAGAAGACGATGGCATCCTCGCCGGAGTCGGCCAGCACGTGGAACTCGTGGGAGTTGTCGCCGCCGATGGCGCCGGTGTCCGCCAGCACCGGGCGGAAGTCCAGGCCCAGGCGGGTGAAAATGCGGGTGTAGGCATCGTACATCGCCTGGTAGGTCTCCTTCAGGGAGGCCTCGTCGACGTGGAAGGAGTAGGCGTCCTTCATGATGAATTCGCGGGAGCGCATCACCCCGAAGCGCGGGCGGATCTCGTCGCGGAACTTGGTCTGGATCTGGTAGAAGTTGACCGGCAGCTGCTTGTAGCTGGCGATCTCGCGGCGCACCAGGTCGGTGATCACCTCTTCATGGGTCGGGCCGACGCAGTAGTCGCGCTGGTGGCGATCCTTGAGGCGCAGCAGCTCCGGGCCGTACTGCTCCCAGCGGCCGGACTCCTGCCACAGCTCGGCCGGCTGTACCGCCGGCATCAGCACCTCCTGGGCGCCGGCACGGTCCATCTCCTCGCGCACGATCCGTTCGACCTTGCGCAGGGTGCGCAGGCCCACCGGCAGCCAGGTATAGAGGCCGGAGGTAAGGCGACGGATCATGCCCGAACGCAGCATCAGCTGGTGGCTGATGACCTCGGCGTCGGCGGGGGTTTCCTTGAGGGTGGCGATCAGCATCTGGGTGGCGCGCATGGGTCCGGGGTGTCCTCGATGGTCAAGCTGGGGCCGCCACAAGGGCGGCATGATAGGCGCATTGTACGGCCAAGCGGGAAGGGCGGCAAAAGCTCGGAGCCAGGATGTCCAAATGTCATCTTGCTTGATGGAAGGCAAGTCAATCGCGCTTATTTCTAGCTTGCTAATAATAAGCATGAAATTATCATGCTAGGCTTTCGCGAAGCGCGTGTCGCGGCTCGGTGCAATATAAGGAGCGAATCTTGGACAAACTCGACATGGCGTGCGTCGAAGCGCGCTGCCGCTGGAGCGGCTGGAAAGAGAAGCTGTGCACCGCTGAGGAAGCGGCATCGCTGATTCAGGATGGCATGACGGTCGGCATGAGCGGGTTTACTCGTGCCGGTGAAGCCAAGGAGGTACCGAAGGCCCTGGCCAAGCGGGCCGTCCGAGATCCACTCTCGATCACTCTGATGACGGGTGCCTCTCTGGGCAACGATCTGGACCGTCTGCTGACCGATGCCAAGGTGCTGTCACGGCGTATGCCCTTCCAGGTGGATGCCACCCTGCGGCGGGCCATCAATGCCGGCGAGGTGATGTTCATCGACCAGCATCTCTCCGAGACTGTGGAATTGCTGCGTAATCGCCAGCTGGCCGAGATCGACGTGGCCGTGGTGGAGGCCTGTGCCATCACCGAAGAGGGGGGGATCGTGCCTACCACCTCGGTGGGCAACTCGGCCAGCTATGCCATCCTCGCTGACAAGGTGATCATCGAACTCAACCTCGACTCACCCACCGAGCTGGAGGGGCTGCACGATATCTATATCCCGCAGATGCGCCCCACTCGTCCGCCTATTCCGGTGGTGGCACCGGATTCGCGCATTGGCACTCCCTGGATACCCATCGATCCAGCGAAGATCGTCGCCATCGTGCTCACCCGGGGCAGGGAGAGCCCCTCTACGGTACTGCCGCCGGATGCCGATACCCAGCGGATTGCTGACCACCTGATCCGTTTCTTCAGCGACGAGGTGAGTACTGGTCGTCTGGCTCCTTCGCTGCTGCCACTGCAGGCCGGCATCGGTACCATGGCCAATGCGGTGATGAGCGGCCTCGCGGAAGGGCCCTTCGAGCACCTCACCATGTATTCCGAGGTCCTTCAGGACTCCACCTTTGATCTGCTCGACGCCGGCAAGCTGGACTTTGCCTCGGGCTGTTCCATAACCCTCTCTGAGGCCTGTGGAAAGCGGGTCTGGCCTCGCCTCGATGCCTACCGTGACCGTCTGGTCCTGCGCCCTCAGGAGCTGTCCAACCACCCCGGCATCGTGCGCCGCCTGGGTATCATCGCCATCAATACCGCGCTCGAGGTGGACATCTACGGCAACGTCAATTCTACCCACGTGGGTGGGACGAAGATGATGAACGGGATCGGGGGGTCCGGTGACTTCGCCCGCAACGCTCAGCTCTCGATCTTCGTGACCAAGTCGGTGGCCAAAGGGGGAGATCTCTCCAGCGTGGTGCCCTTCGTCAGCCATGTGGACCATACCGAGCACGACGTTGATATCCTGGTAACCGAGCATGGTCTGGCCGATCTGCGTGGCCTGGCACCCCGTGAGAGGGCCGTGCGCGTCATCGAGGCGTGTGCCGATCCGCTGTACCGTAGGGAGCTGCGGCGCTACTTCGATGAGGCCTGTCGGCGTGGAGGCCATACGCCGCATTGTCTTGAACAGGCCCTGTCCTGGCATGTCGTGGCCGAGCGTGATGGCCATATGCGCCGCCTGCAAGAGGAGCGGCAGGCTGAAATGCCTGCCTGACACTCCCTGAGGGTGTGCTAGACTCGCGACAATTTGCCGGGCCGTCGCCTTTCAAGGCGGCGGTTCTCTACGGTTCAAGGAGCCTTGTTTCAGGAGCATTGTCTATGCCCTCACGGCTACGTCGTTTTTTCGCCGGTCTCACCTTGGTCTTCAGTCTTACCGCCCTGGTGGGCTGCGGTACCGTCTTCCATCCCGAGCGCAAGGGCCAGCAGAGCGGGCGCATCGACCCGGTGGTGGCGATCGCCAACGGCGTCGGCCTGCTCTTCTTCATCGTCCCCGGCGTGGTCGCCTACGCGGTCGATTTCTCCAACGGCACCATCTACCTGCCCAGCGGGCACACCTCGGCCGGCGTGGATGCCATGATGCTGGATGCCAGCATGGACGTCGCCTCCCTGGAGCGGCTGCTCTCCGAGAAGACCGGCAAGGCGGTGAGCCTGGACAGCGAGCTGATGAGGGTCGAGGAGGTCGCGAGCCTGGACGAGGCGCTGGCCCTGGTGCGCATGGCCGGCATCGACGACGAGGCCCGGCTTGGCAGGAGCACCGACGACGCTTGAAGGCGCCGGGCACCCGTCCGGCTGCCGCCCAGCGCCCCTCGGCGGCAGCCGCCGGTCCGGCTACTTCGCCAAGTCCCGCATGGCGCTCTCCAGCCCCTCGAGGGTCATGGGGTACATGCGGTCGTCGATCAGCTGGCGGATCAGCTGGGTGGAGTGGGTATACTCCCAGGCGCGCCGCGGCATGGGGTTGAGCCAGGCCAGGCGGGGGAAGGTGTCGACCAGGCGCCTGAGCCACACCGCGCCGGCCTCGTCGTTGAAGTGCTCGACGCTGCCGCCGGGGTGGGTGATCTCGTAGGGCGACATGGCGGCATCGCCGACGATCACCACCTGGTAGTCCTCGCCGTAGGTGTGCAGCACGTCCATGGTCGGGATGCGCTCGGTGTGGCGCCGCGACTGGCTCTGTGCGTTGCTGCGCCACACCCCCTCGTAGAGGCAGTTGTGGAAGTAGTAGGCCTCCAGGTGCTTGAACTCCGAACGCGCCGCGGAGAAGAGCTCCTCGCAGGTGCGGATGTGGTCGTCCATGGAGCCGCCCACGTCGAGCAGCAGCAGCACCTTTACCGCGTTGTGGCGCTCCGGGCGCATCTGCACGTTGAGCAGGCCGGCGTCCCGCGCGGTCTCGCGGATGGTGGCGTCGATGTCGAACTCCTCCGCCGCCCCCTGACGGGCGAACTTCCTGAGCCTGCGCAGCGCCATCTTGATGTTACGCGTGCCAAGCTCCAGGGAGTCGTCGTAGTCGCGGAAGCGCCGCTCGTCCCACACCTTCACCGCCCGGCGGTGGCGGGAGCCCTCCTGGCCGATGCGGATGCCTTCGGGGTTGTAGCCGTAGGCGCCAAAGGGGCTGGTGCCGCCGGTGCCGATCCACTTGTTGCCGCCGGCGTGGCGCTCCTTCTGCTCCTCGAGGCGCTTCTTGAAGGTCTCGATCAGCTTCTCGAGGCCGCCCAGGGACTCGATCTGTGCTTTCTCCTCCGCGGAGAGCTGTTTCTCGAACTCCCGGCGCAGCCAGTCGTCCGGGATCAGCGCCTCGATGGCGGCGTCGAGGTTCTCGAGCCCCTCGAACCAGGCGGCGAAGGCGCGATCGAAGCGGTCGAAGTGGCGCTCGTCCTTGACCATCACGGTTCGCGCCAGCTGGTAGAAGGCCTCCATGTCGGCGAATACCACGCCGCGCTCCACCGCGGCGTGGAGATCGAGCAGCTCGCGCAGCGACACCGGCACCCCGGCACGCTTCAGGGTCTCGAACAGGCCGATAAACATGGATTAGCGCCTCTGGTTGCCCTGGCGACGCAGCATGAAGGCCAGCCGCTCCAGCAGCTGGGTGTCCTGCTCGTTCTTGACGAGTGCCCCGGCCAGCGGCGGTATCGCCTTCACCGGGTCGCGCTGGTAGAGCGCCTCTCGGGCCAGTTCGTCTGCCATCAGAAGCTTCAGCCAGTCCACCAGCTCCGAGGTGGAGGGCTTCTTCTTGAGGCCCGGCGCCTCCCTGAGCTCGAAGAACACCTCCAGCGCCTCGCCCACCAGCTTCGGGGCGATGTCGGGGAAGTGCACGTCGACGATGGCCTGCATGGTCGCCCGGTCGGGGAACTCGATGTAGTGGAAGAAGCAGCGGCGCAGGAAGGCGTCGGGCAGCTCCTTCTCGTTGTTGGAGGTGATGACGATGATCGGGCGGTGGCGCGCGGTCACGGTCTCGCCGGTCTCGTAGACGTGGAACGCCATGCGATCCAGCTCGTGGAGCAGGTCGTTGGGAAACTCGATGTCTGCCTTGTCGATCTCGTCGATCAGCAGCACCACGCGCTCGTCGGCGGTGAAGGCCTCCCACAGCTTGCCGGGCTTGATGTAGTTGGCGACGTTCTCCACGCCCTCGACGCCCAGCTGGGAGTCGCGCAGGCGGCTCACCGCGTCGTACTCGTAGAGCCCCTGGGCGGCTTTGGTGGAGGACTTGATATGCCAGGTGATCAGCCGCGTGCCCAGAGAGGCTGCCAGCTCCTCGGCCAGCAGGGTCTTGCCGGTACCCGGCTCGCCCTTGATCAGCAGCGGTCGCTGAAGGGTCACGGCAGCGTTGACCGCCTGCTTGAGGGCCTCGGTGGCCACGTAAGTGGAAGTGGAATCAAACGCCATGGAGTGTGTGCCTCGACAGATCGTCACGAATGGGGATATTCGAACAAGTGTACGGAAGGGCGGCGATGGCGACAAATCACGCCTCTTCAATGCTCCTGCAGTGGCCGGTACGCCTCCACCAGGATCGCCGGGTCGTGCTCGGCGTGGCCGCGGGTGGCATGGGCGCGCATCAGCTGGGCGGCGAGGGCGCTCATGGGGGTGGCGCTGCCGCTGCGCTGGCTCTGGGCCACCGCCAGGTCGAGGTCCTTGAGCAAGGTGCGCAGGTGCCAGGGCGGGTCGGCGAAGGCGCTCGCCGCCATGCGCGGGGTGAGGATCTGGAAGGGCCTGGAGTCCGCGAAGCCCCCGGAGAGCGCCTCGACGAGCCGGCTGGCCGCCACGCCGCTGGCCTCGGCCAGCGCCACCATCTCGGCGAGCACCGCGGCCTGGCAGCCCACCACCATCTGGTTGCACACCTTGGTGACCTGGCCGGCGCCCACCGGGCCCATGTGGGTGACCCGAGCCGCCATGGGGGCGAGGGCCGGGCGGATGGCATCGATGGCGTCCGCCTCGCCGCCGGCCATCATCACCAGGCTGCCGGCCTCGGCGCCGGCCACCCCGCCGGAGACCGGGCAGTCGATCCAGCCCATCCCGCACTGCGCCTCGAGCCGTGCGGCGAAGTCGCGGGTGGCCGCCGGGTCGCTGCTGGAGAGGTCGATCAGGGTCTGGCCCGGGCGTCCGTGCTCCGCCACGCCGCCCTCGCCGAACACCACCTGCTCCACCACGGCGGTATTGGCCAGGCAAAGCATCACCACCTCCACGCTCGCCACCAGCTCGCCGACGCTGGCGGCCACCCGGGCGCCGGCCTGGCCCAGCGCCTCGGCCTTGGCGGGGGTTCGGTTCCAGACGGTCACATCGAAGCCGGCTTCCAGCAGCCGGCGGGTCATGGGGTCGCCCATCAGGCCGATGCCGATGAAGCCGAGTCGGGGTTGCGTCACGAGCTGCTCTCCATCCGGGAAAGCGTCAGAATGCGCGACCGAGCTTTCGGCATCAAGCGCATCGGCCGCGAACGGGGCTGGCCGCCGCCAGAAGAGCGCGCTAGTGTCAAACGCTGACCGCGCGGACGCCAACCGGCCGCGCCACGCCATGACGAAGGAAACCGCCATGCCTCAGCCGCTTCAACCCACCCACCTCGCAGGGCTTCACGCCCACGGGGCCTGCTGCTGCGGCTCGCCGCTGCTGCAGCGCTTCCACGAGCGCATGATGGCGGAGATCAGCCGCCGCCACTTCCTGGGCGGAACCGCCGCCGTCATGGCGCTGTTTGCCGGCCTGCACGCCCCCTCCGCGGTGGGGGAGGCGCCGAAGGAGCGCGAGGGTCCGCTGCTGCTGACCCGCCTGCGTCTGTTCGACGGCAGCGGGGCGCCGCTGCGCGACGATGTGGCGGTGCGGGTGGAGGCGGGGCGCATCGCGGCGCTGCTGCCCGGTGACGCCGACCCCGAAGGGGCCGAGGTGATCGACTGCGGCGGGCGGGTGCTGATGCCGGGGCTGATCGACGCCCACTGGCACACCACCCTGGCGGGCATCACTCAGGTGGCGGCGATGACCGCCGACGTGGGTTACGTGCATCTGGTGGCGGCCCGGGAGGCGGAGCGCACCCTGATGCGCGGGGTGACCAGCGTGCGCGACGTGGGCGGGCCCTCCTTCGCGCTCAAGCGCGCCATCGACGAGGGCATCGTGGCCGGTCCCAGGATCTTCCCCGCCGGCGCCATGATCTCCCAGACGTCGGGCCACGGCGATTTCCGCCTGCGCCACGAGGTGCCCCGCGGCAGCGCCACGCCGCTCAGCGAACAGGAGCGCCAGGGGGTGGCGGCGATCGCCGACGGCGAGGCCGAGGTGCTGCGCCGCACCCGGGAGCAGCTGATGCTGGGCGCTTCCCAGATCAAGCTGATGGCCGGCGGTGGCGTAGCCTCCACCTACGATCCCCTGGACAGCACCCAGTTTACCGAGCGCGAGCTGCGCGCCGCGGTGGAGGCCGCCGAAGACTGGGGCACCTATGTGATGGTGCACGTCTACACGCCGCGGGGAATCCAGCGCGCCCTGCGGGCGGGGGTGCGCTCCATCGAGCATGGCCAGCTGGCCGACGAGGAGAGCGTGCGCATGATGGCCGGGGAGGGCGCCTGGTGGAGCCTGCAGCCCTTCCTGCAGGACGAGGACGCCAACGTCTATCCCGACGCCGCGCGCCGCGAGTCCCAGCGCCGGGTCGCCGAGGGCACGGTGCGCGCCTATGAGATGGCCCAGCGCTTCGACGTCAAGACGGCCTGGGGCACCGATATCCTCTTCAGCCCCCAGAACACGCCGAACCAGCTGCGCCACCTGGCCAAGCTCACCCGCTTCTACGACCCCCTGACGGCCCTGGCCATGGCCACCGGGCGCAACGGCGAGCTGCTCGCGCTATCGGGCCCACGCAACCCCTATCCCGGCACTCTCGGGCGCATCGAGCTTGGCGCCCTGGCGGACCTGCTGGTGGTGGACGGCGACCCGAGCCGCGACCTCGATTTCCTTAACGACCCGGAGCGCAACCTGCGGCTGATCATGAAGGGTGGTCGTATCCACAAGGAGCGCCTGGGAGAGGGTTCATGAAGGCCCGGCGGCTTCCACTGCACCTGGCCCTCGGGCTTGCCGCGGTGGGGCTCACGCCCCCCGGCCTGACGTCTCTGGTCCATGCTGACGAGGAGGGCTGGCGTTTTCAGCTGACCCCCTATGTGTGGATGGCCGGCCTGTCGGGCGACGTCCGCCCCCTGGCGGGCGCCCCCACCGTCAGCACCTCTCGGGGGGGTGGCGAGGTGCTCGAGGACCTGGAGAGTGCCTTCTTCATGACTGGCAGCGCCCGGCGCGATCGCTGGGTGCTGCTGGGAGACCTCAGCTGGGCCTCGCTGGGTCACGAGGCAACGCTGGCCCCCGGCATCGTGGCCGAGGGCCGGCTGCGTCAGGGCTCGGTGACGGCGCTGGCAGGCTACCAGGTGGTGAGCGAGGGGGCGCATCGCCTGGATCTGCTGGCGGGGGCGCGGGCCTGGCGGATCGAGGCCGAGGTAGGCGTGCCGGCCTTGGGGCTTTCGGCCAGCGACACCGAGCGCTGGGTCGACCCGCTCCTCGCCGTGCGGCTGCGTTCGGCCTGGAGCCCGGCCTGGTCGACGCTGCTGAAGGGAGATGTCGGCGGCTTCGGGGTCGGGTCCGACAGCACCTGGCAGCTGGTGGCCACTGCCAATCTGGCGGTAAGCGACACCCTGCATCTTTCCGCCGGCTATCGCCACCTGGTGGTGAAGCGTGACGAGGTAGACACTCGCCTCGATGTGTCGATGAGCGGCCCGCTGCTGGGGGCCACCTGGCGCTTCTGACCCTGGCCCTTGCCTCGCCATGGCGCATTTCGCGCCTGCGGGGCGCCCGGACGGTGCAGTGCGGCACACCGCGGCTTCGCTGGAATGCCTGTCTGAGGCCGCGGGTTCTCCTATCCTTTTGTAAGTAAAGCTGTCTTCTGATTTCTGGCCCGCTCTTCGCAATAGCAAAGGCATGATCGCTGAATCACCCGGCGATCCACGAGTGAGCTGGCGTGCTCCACCTGGTCCCCTTCGGGGGACCTTTTTTATGCCTGGCAGCCTGGGTTTATGCTTGGCAGATCGCCCTGCTTGGTCTACATTAATCAAAAATGTAGAAATTAATCCTTGAGCCGCCACGGAACCTACGCCATGAGCCAGATCACCCCCGTCACCTGGGAAGACCCCTTCCGCCTCGTCGACCAGCTCAGCGAAGACGAGCGCATGGTCCACCAGACCGCCCACGACTACTGCCAGGAGAAGCTCCTGCCGCGGGTGCTGGAGGCCAACCGCCACGAGATCTTCCACCGCGAGATCATGAACGAGATGGGCGAGCTCGGCCTGCTGGGCTCCACCATCGAAGGCTACGGCTGCGCCGGGCTCAACTACGTCAGCTACGGCCTGGTCGCCCGGCAGGTGGAGCGGGTCGACTCCGGCTATCGCAGCGCCATGAGCGTGCAGTCGAGCCTGGTGATGTACCCCATCCACGCCTTCGGCAGCGAGGCCCAGCGCGAGAAGTACCTGCCCAGGCTGGCCACCGGCGAATGGGTCGGCTGCTTCGGCCTCACTGAGCCTGACCACGGCTCCGACCCGGGCGGCATGGCGACCCGTGCCACCCGCACCGACGGCGGCTGGCGCCTTAACGGCACCAAGACCTGGATCACCAACTCGCCCATCGCCGACGTCTTCGTGGTCTGGGCCAAGGATGACGAAGGGGTGATCAACGGCTTCATCCTCGAGAAGGGCATGAAGGGCCTCTCCGCGCCCAAGATCGAGGGCAAGTTCAGCCTGCGCGCCTCCATCACCGGCCAGATCGCCATGCAGGACGTGGAGGTCTCCGACGAGGCGCGCCTGCCCAACGTCACCGGCCTCAAGGGCCCGTTCTCCTGTCTCAACCGCGCCCGCTTCGGGATCGCTTGGGGCGCTATGGGCGCGGCCGAGGCGTGCTGGCATGCGGCACGCAACTACACCCTGGAGCGCAAGCAGTTCGGCCGCCCGCTGGCCGCCAATCAGCTGATCCAGAAGAAGCTGGCCGACATGCAGACCGAGATCGCCCTGGGCCTGCAGGCGGCGCTTCGCGTGGGTCGCATGATCGACGATGGCCAGCTCGTGCCCGAGGCGATCTCGCTGATCAAGCGCAACAACTGCGGGAAGGCGCTGGACATCGCCCGGGTGGCCCGGGACATGCACGGCGGCAACGGCATCAGCGACGAGTACCACGTGATCCGCCACGTGATGAACCTCGAGGCCGTCAACACCTACGAGGGCACCCATGACGTCCACGCCCTGATTCTCGGTCGCGCCCAGACCGGCCTCCAGGCCTTTACCGGGTAACAGGGAGCCCAAGATGAGCGGACCGCTGGAAGGCATCACGGTGCTCGACATGTCGCGGGTGCTGGCCGGTCCCTGGGCCGGCCAGCTGCTCGCCGACCTTGGCGCCCGGGTGATCAAGGTCGAACACCCCGAGCGGGGCGACGACACCCGGGGCTGGGGGCCGCCCTGGCTGGCCGAGGGGGACTCCCTGGAGCAGGTGGCCGCCTACTACCTCTGCGCCAACCGCGGCAAGCAGTCGCTGGCCGTGGATATCGCCAGCGAGGAGGGGCAGGCGCTGGTGCGCCGGCTGGCCGAGGGCGCCGATATCCTGCTGGAGAACTTCAAGGTGGGCGGGCTTGCCAAGTACGGCCTCGACTACGCCAGCCTCCAGGCGCTTAATCCGCGCCTGATCGGCTGCTCCATCACCGGCTTCGGCCAGGATGGCCCCTACGCCCATCGCGCCGGCTACGACTTCATGATCCAGGCCATGGGCGGGCTGATGAGCCTGGGCGGCGAGCCTGACGGCATGCCGATGAAGACCGGGGTGGCGATCACCGACGTGATGACTGGGCTCTACGCCAGCGTGGGGGTGCTGGCGGCGCTCCAGGAGCGCAGCCGCACCGGGGTCGGTCGCCATGTGGATGTGGCCCTGCTCGATGTCCAGGTGGCGACGCTGGCCAACCAGGCCCTCAACGCCCTGGTCAGCGGGGAGAATCCCGAGCGCCACGGCAACGCCCACCCCAATATCGTCCCCTACCAGGCCTTCGCCTGCGCCGATGGCCACCTGGTGCTTACCGTGGGCAACGACGCCCAGTTTGCCCGCTTCGCTCGGCTGCTCGGCCACCCCGAGTGGGCCGAGGACCCGGCCTATGCCACCAATGCGGCGAGGGTCGGCAACCGCGAGGTGCTGGTGCCGCTGATCCAGGCGATCCTGATGACGCGTTGCCGCGATGAGTGGCTCGCCGAGCTGGAGGCCAGGGGTATCCCCGCCGGGCCCATCAACACGCTGACCGAGGTCTTCGACGATCCCCAGGTGCTGCACCGCGGGATGCGCTGCACCCTCCGGCGCGGCGAGCTTGAGGTGCCCCAGGTGGCCAGTCCCCTGCGCTTCGACGGCGAGTCCGCCACCAGCGCGGTGGCGCCACCGCGCCTCGGCCAGGACAGCGATGCCATCCTGGCCGAGGTGGGCCTGTCGCCGGACGATATCGCCCGGCTGAGAAGGGCCGGGGTGGTGCGTTAGCGGGGCGAGAAGCGGCGGGTCAGCCCCATCTCGGCGATCATCCGGGTGGAGATCTCCTCCACCGAGAAGCGGGTGGTATCGATGCAGGGGACGTGGAGCTGACGATAGAGGCTCTCGGCCTGCTCGACCTCCTGCATGCACTGGTCCATGGAGCTGTAGCGGCTGTTGGGCCGGCGCTCGTGGCGGATCGCCGCCAGCCGGCGCGGGTCGATGGTCAGCCCGAACAGCTTGTGGCGGTGGGGCGCCAGGGCCTTCGGCAGCTTGAGGGTGCCGTCCTCGTCGAGGTCGTCCTCGGTTAGGGGGTAGTTGGCGGCGCGTATGCCAAACTGCAGCGCCAGGTAGAGCGAGGTGGGGGTCTTGCCGCAGCGCGATACCCCGACCAGGATCACATCGGCCTTGTCGTACTGATGAGTACGGGCGCCGTCGTCGTTGTCCAGGGCGAAGTGCACCGAGTGGATGCGGTCCATGTAGACTTCATCGGTGCCGATGGCGTGGGTGCGGCCGACGCTGTAGCTGGAGCGGGTGCTCAGCTCCTGCTCCAGGGGCTCCAGGAAGGTGGAGAAGATGTCGACCTTGAAGCCTTCCGCCTGGCGGATCACGTCGCGGATGCGGGTATCGACGATGGTGTCGATGATGATCGGCTTCTCGCCATCGTGCACCGCGGTGCCGTTGATCACCTCCACCAGGTTCTCGGCCTTCTCGACAGAGTCGATATAGGGCTTGGTGACCATGCGGATCTCGACGTTCTCGAACTGGGCCAGCAGGCTGCGCCCAAGGCTCTCGGCGGTGATGCCGGTGCCGTCGGAGATGAAGAAGGCGGTACGGGTCATGTGGTAGCCAACGTCTCGTGGTGAAAGTCTGGCCATTGTCGGTGCCGCGACGACGGCTAACAAGCCTCATTTATCGGACATATTGTTAGGCGACTACATAAAAGCCCGAAAAGAGCCCATTGTTGTAAAAATCCTCCATTGCCTTCGCTGTTAGACCAATGGCGAATATGGCCAGCTCTTGGTAGAGTGCCGACCATCCCATCATGCCTCGCTGGCATGATCACCTGTCGTCGAAAGCCAAGGGGGTTCCGTGGACGATTATATTCTGTGGTTCGATGAGCTGGGCATGGACGATGTGGAGCGCGTGGGGGGCAAGAACGCCTCCCTCGGCGAGATGATCTCCAACCTGGCGGGTGCCGGGGTGACCGTGCCCGGTGGTTTCGCGACCACCGCCCACGCCTACCGCGAATTCCTCTCCCACGAAGGGCTCAACGAGCGCATCAACGCCGCACTCGCCACTCTGGACGTGGACGATGTCACCGCCCTGGCCCGCACCGGCGCCGAGATCCGCCAGTGGATCATCGACACCCCGCTGCCGCCCACCTTCGAGCAGCACCTGCGCACCGCCTACGACCAGCTCCTCGCCCAGCACCCCAACCTCAAGGTGGCGGTGCGCTCCTCGGCCACCGCCGAGGACCTGCCGGATGCCTCCTTCGCCGGCCAGCAGGAGACCTTCCTCAACATCGAGGGCTTCGACAACATCAAGCGCGCCGTGCACGAGGTGTTCGCCTCGCTGTTCAACGACCGCGCCATCTCCTACCGGGTGCACCGCGGCTACGCCCACGAGAACGTGGCGCTCTCCGCCGGCGTGCAGAAGATGGTGCGCTCCGAGACCGGCGCCTCCGGCGTGATGTTCACCCTGGACACCGAGTCCGGCTACCGCGATGCCGTCTTCGTCACCGCCTCCTGGGGCCTGGGCGAGACCGTGGTACAGGGGGCGGTGAACCCCGACGAGTTCTATGTCCACAAGCCGACCCTGGCCGCCGGTCGCCCCGCGGTGCTGCGCCGCAATCTGGGCTCCAAGCTGATCAAGATGGTCTACGGCAAGGAGGCCAGCGCCGGCAAGTCGGTGCAGACCGTGGATGTACCCCTCAAGGAGCGCGGCCGCTTCTGCATCAACGATGAGCAGGTGATGGCCCTGGCCCGCCAGGCGGTCACCATCGAGGAGCACTACCGGCGCCCCATGGACATCGAGTGGGCCCTGGATGGCGACGACGGCAAGCTCTACATCGTCCAGGCCCGCCCCGAGACCGTGGTCTCCCAGCAGGAGGGCGGCACCCTGGAGCGCTTCCAGCTCAAGGAGAAGGGCCGCAACCTGATCGCCGGTCGTGCCATCGGCCAGCGCATCGGCCAGGGCACCGTCAAGGTGGTCTTCTCGCCGGAGGACATGGACAAGGTGAAGCAGGGCGATGTCCTGGTCACCGACATGACCGACCCCGACTGGGAGCCGATCATGAAGCGCGCCTCGGCGATCGTCACCAACCGCGGCGGGCGTACCTGCCACGCGGCGATCATCGCCCGTGAGCTCGGCATTCCGGCGGTGGTGGGCTGCGGCGACGCCACCGAGGTGCTGGCCGACGGCCGCGACGTGACCGTCTCCTGCGCCGAAGGGGATACCGGCCATGTCTACGAGGGGCTGCTGGCCTTCGATCGCAGCGTGACCAGCGTCAACGCCATGCCCGAGATCCCCTTCAAGATCATGATGAACGTCGGCAATCCCGACCGCGCCTTCGGCTTCGCCAGCCTGCCCAGCGCCGGCGTCGGCCTGGCGCGCCTGGAGTTCATCATCAACCGCATGATCGGCGTGCACCCCAAGGCGCTGCTCGACTATGACCGCCTGCCCGCCGACCTGCAGCAGACCATCGACCTGCGCACCGCCGGCTACGCGAGCCCGGTGGATTTCTACGTCGACAAGCTGGTGGAGGGCATCAGCACCCTGGCGGCGGCCTTCTATCCGGAGCGGGTCATCGTGCGCCTGTCGGACTTCAAGTCCAACGAGTACGAGAACCTCATCGGCGGCAAGCTCTACGAGCCCGGCGAGGAGAACCCCATGCTCGGCTTCCGCGGCGCCGCCCGCTACATCTCCGACGCCTTCCGCCCCTGCTTCGAGCTGGAGTGCCGGGCGCTGAAGCGGGTTCGCGAGGAGATGGGCCTGACCAACGTCGAGATCATGGTGCCCTTCGTGCGCACCCCGGAGGAGGCGGGCCAGGTGGTCGAGCTGCTCGGCGCCAACGGCCTCAAGCGCGGCGAGCACGGCCTCAAGGTGATCATGATGTGCGAGCTGCCGGCCAACGCCCTGCTGGCCGACGAGTTCCTCGAGCACTTCGACGGCTTCTCCATCGGCTCCAACGACCTGACCCAGCTCACCCTGGGGCTGGATCGCGACTCGGGCATCGTCGCCCATCTCTTCGACGAGCGTAACCCGGCGGTCAAGAAGCTGCTGGCCATGGCCATCCAGGCCTGCAGGGCCCAGGGCAAGTACGTGGGCATCTGCGGCCAGGGCCCGTCGGATCACCCGGACCTCGCCAAGTGGCTGATGGAACAGGGAATCGACTCTGTCTCCCTCAACCCGGATGCGGTGCTCGAGACCTGGTTCATGCTGGCCGGTGAAACCCTGGGCTAAGCCCCTCGCAACGCCAGAGGGCCATGGCGCCCGGTCGACCTCCAGTCGGCCGGGCGTCTTTCGTCTATGCTGACAGACTCCCGCTGATTCGATGTGACAAGGAGCCTGTCCATGACCCTGCCCGCCGTTCCCTTCCGCCGCCGCCTGCTGGTGCCGGTGACCGCCGCCCTGATGCTCGGCCTGCCGCTCGCCGCCCAAGCCGAGGTGGCCTTCCAGTACGACCTGCCGGCCATCGCCCCCGAGGTCGCCTCCGAGACCCAGGAGAAGCCCGGCTGGGCCACGGAGCGCTTCGCCGTGGCCGCCGCCAACCCCCTGGCCACCGACGCCGGCTACCAGGTCCTGAAAGCGGGGGGGAGTGCCATCGATGCCGCCGTGGCGGTGCAGATGGTGCTGACCCTGGTGGAGCCCCAGTCCAGCGGGATCGGCGGCGGCGCCTTTTTGATGCACCACGACGGTGACGAGGTGGCCGCCTATGACGGCCGCGAGACCGCGCCGGCCGCCGTGAGCGGTGAGCTCTTCCTCGACGAGGAGGGCGAGCCGCTGCCCTTCATGGAGGCCGCCGCCAGCGGGCTCTCGGTGGGGGTGCCCGGCACCGTGCGCATGCTGGAGCTGGCCCACGCCGAGCACGGCCGGCTGCCCTGGGCGGAGCTCTTCGGCCCGGCGATCCGGCTGGCGGAAGAGGGGTTCGCGGTGAGCCCGCGCCTGGCCACCAGCCTCGCAAGCGAGCAGCCGCTGCGCGACGACCCCCTGGGCGGCGCCTTCTACTACCCGGACGGCGAGCCCCTCGAGGCCGGTACCCGGCTGAAGAACCCGGCCCTGGCCGCCATCCTGCGCGAGATCGCCGAGCAGGGAAGCCGGGCTCTCCACGAGGGGCCCATCGCCGAGGACCTGGTGGCCCGGGTGCAGGGCCACCACAGCCGCGCTGGCGCCATCACCGCCGAGGATCTGGCCGGCTACGCGGCGAAGCGGCGCGACCCGATCTGCACCGCCTGGCAGGCATACGAGGTCTGCGGCTTCCCGCCGCCCTCATCGGGGCATCTCACCGTGATGCAGATCCTCGGCATCCTGGAGCACCTGCTCGAGGTGGAGACGCCCGTGGCGGAGGGCGTGCCCAGCGAGCCCTGGCTGCACCAGTTCCTCGAGGCCTCGCGGCTGGCCTTCGCCGACCGCGGCCGCTACATCGGCGATCCGGACTTCGTGGAGGCTCCGGGCGGAGACTGGTCGGTGATGCTTGCGCCCGACTACCTGGCGCTGCGCGCCGCGCTGATCGGCGAGGAGAGCCTGGGCAGCGGCGGGGCAGCGCCCGGCAATCCCGGGGAGCTCGCCGTGACCTGGGCCAGCCAGCCCGAGCAGCCGGAGTACGGCACCAGCCATATCAGCATCGTCGACGAGCATGGCAACGCCATCGCCATGACCACCACCATCGAGGCTGCCTTCGGCTCGCGGATCCTCGCCGACGGCGGCACCGGCCTGGCCGGCGGCTACCTGCTCAACAACGAGCTGACCGACTTCTCCTTCGCCCCGGAGGATGAGGATGGCCGGCCCATCGCCAACCGGGTGGAGCCCAACAAGCGGCCCCGCTCCAGCATGAGCCCGACCCTGGTGTTCGACCGCGAGAGCGGGGAGCTGGTGGCGAGCCTGGGCTCGCCCGGCGGGGCGGCGATCATCCACTACACTGCCAAGGCGCTGGTGGCGATGCTCGACTGGGGGCTGGATGCCCAGGAGGCGCTGGACCTGCCCCACGCCATCACCCTGGGCGGGCCGGTGTTCCTGGAGGAGGGGCGCTTCCCTACCGACACCCTGGAGGCGCTCAACGCCCGTGGCCACGACGCCAGCGAGCGCGAGCTGGTCAGCGGCCTGCAGGCGATCCAGCGCACCGAGACGGGCTTCTTCGGCGGCGCCGACCCGCGCCGGGAAGGGGTGGTAATGGGCGACTAGCCCCTCTGGCCATCAGGAGCGCAGCCAGTTCCTGAGCTTCACCAGCAGCAGGGCGCCGTCGCCGAGTTCGCGGCGGTCGTCCAGCAGCTCAGCGAGCAGCGCGGGGCGGTCGGTGATGATGGCGTCGACGCCGAGGTCGATCAGCTGAGACATCCGCGCCCGGTCGTTGATGGTCCAGGCATGGACCTCGTAGCCATAGCGCCGGGCCAGGCGGATCTCGTTCTCGGTGATGCGGTTGTGGCGCAGCCCCAGGGCATCGAAGCCGCGCCGGTCCAGGGTGCCGGGCAGGATCAGCTGGGCCAGCAGGGTGACTCTGAGCGCGGGTTCCCGGGCCTTGATCTCTCGGGCCAGGGCCGGTGACATGGTGGCCAGTCGGGTCTCGCCGATCACGTCGGGGTCGCCGCAGGCCGCCGCCGCCTGGGGGTCCGGGGCCTCTTCATGGCAGGCTCGCCTCAGCTGCGCTTCCCGGTGCAGCCTTGCCAACACGCCTTCGGCCAGGGCCAGCTCCCGGCCGGGGTCGGGCTTCAGGTCGATCATCAGGGCGCTCCTGCCGCGCACCGCCGCCAGGGCCTCGTCGAGGCCCGGTATCCGCTCCCCCTGGAAGGCGTCGCCGAACCAGCTCCCCACGTCGAAGCCGTCGAGCTCCTCCCGGGTCAGCTCGCCGAGGTCGCGCGGATCGCCGGTCAGCCGGGTGAGGCTGCGGTCGTGGAACAGCACGATCTCGTCGTCGGCGGTGAGGCGCACATCCAGCTCCACGTAGTCGCTGCCATCCAGGATGGCCTGCTCCACGGCGGCCAGGGTGTTCTCCGGGGCGGCCATGGAGCTGCCGCGGTGGGCGATGATGGCGACCTCGTCGCGCAGCTCGAAGCTGTTGACGATCAGCCACGCCTGGGAGAGGGCGAAGGCGATCACCCCGAGCTCCAGGGCCCAGGCCAGGCGCCCCGGATGCGCCCCCTTGGGAGGCGGCGCCGGGCGCGGCTCGCGGTGGGCCAGGCGCAGGAGGAGGCAGACCGAGAGCAGGGCGTTGGCGGCAATACCGACGAAGGTGATGGCCAGGGTGATCAGCACATAGGCGGTGAGATAGGCCAGGGTCGCCGGTATCAGGACGGCATTGCGTTCGGGCAGCCACCAGAGCAGCGGGGTGAAGAGGCGGTCGAAGAGCAGGGTGGTCAGGAAGGGCAGGGCGATGATCAGCAGCAGCAGGCCGACCACCGCCAGGGCGATGGGGCCCTTGCGACCGTGGGTGAGTCGGTGGCTGCGCGCCAGCGCCTGGTGGGGCCAGATGCCCTCCATGGCCACCAGCGGCAGGGCCAGGATCCAGCGAAAGTAGAGAGTGGCGGCGATCGCCGCCCAGGCCAGCACCAGTGGCAGGCTGATGGCCAGGAACTGCCAGAGTGCGGGAGGGCGCACCCGCTGCACATAGTAGGGGTCGAGCCCACCCAGGAAGGTGCCGTAGAGCCAGGCGATGGCGAGCGCCACCGGAATCAGCAGCAGCAGGTGCGCCCCCACCTGAACCACGACCAGGGCCGCGAGCTGGGGCAGTCGGCGCAGGGTCCACCAGAGCGCCTCGAAGGCCAGGCGCAGATGGTTGTCCCGGGGGCGGGCCGCCACCAGGATCATCCCGGCCTGCTGCAGGTAGAGCACCAGGAAGGTGAGGCCCACGGCGGCAAGCAGCCACAGCGCCCCGCCCGCGCTCATCAGGATATCGATGAGCTCGGCGTTGGTGATGACGGTGCGGCCGAAGCGGGCCAGCAGGTGGGTCAGGGTCCAGGCCACCGCCGGCAGCAGCAGCAGCGAGGCCAGCAGGGTGAAGAAGAGATGATAGGCGATCAGCGGGCGCAGGTGCTCGCGCAGGGTGCGCAGCAGGTCCCGGTTCAGCTGTGCGAGAGCCAGCATGGCATCGTCAGTGTCAGGAGTATGGGGTCAAGGGTGACACCCGGGGGCGCCGGACCGCAAGGGCCCGGCGCCTCAGCGGGCAGTCAGCCCTCCAGCGGCAGGCGCTCGCTGGCCACCACGATGCCGTTGTTGTCGGCGTAGAGCCACTCGCCCGGGGAGAGTGTCACGCCGGCGAAGGTCACCGGGATATCCCGCTGGCCTTCGCCGCGCTTCTCGCTCTTGCGGGGGTGGGCGCCCAGCGCCTGGACGCCCAGCTCGGTCTCGGCCAGCACGTCCACGTCGCGCACGCAGCCGTACATGATGACGCCGCTCCAGCCGTTGTCGGCGGCCTGCTCGGCCAGCATGTCGCCCAGCATGGCGCAGCGCGTCGAGCCTCCGGCGTCCACCACCAGCACCGCCCCCTCGCCGGGCTCGGCTACCGCCTCCTTGACAAGGGAGTTGTCCTCGAAGCACTTCACGGTGCGGATCGGCCCGCAGAAGGACTCGCGGCCGCCGAAGTTCACGAACAGCGGGTCCAGAACGCGCACTTCGGGGTGGGCGTCGCAGATATCGGGAGTAATGATATGGCTCACGTCGGGCTCCTTGCTTGGGCTCGGGTTGCGGAAAGGCGTCAGGCCCGATGATGCCACAGCCCGCAGGGGCGCCGCAGGACGGCTTTGGTGGGAGACCAGACGAAAAAAGCGCCCCCGGAGGGGCGCTTCTGTCATCGGCTCAGGCCGCCGCGGAGGCGGCCATTCGATGTTGCGAGCATCGGAGTCGAAGCTGAGGATATCAGAATAGCGGCGATCAGGCTTCCTGAGCGACCGGAATCACGTTGGACGCGATCTTCTGATACTCCTCGATCTCGTGGAAGTTCATGTAACGATAGATCTCGCCGGCCATGGCGTCGAATTCGCCCATGTAGCGGCGGTATTCATCGACGCTCGGCAGGCGGCCTTCCACGGCGGCCACGGCCGCCAGTTCCGCGGAGGCGAGGTAGACGTTGGCACCGTCGCCCAGGCGGTTCGGGAAGTTCCGGGTGGAGGTGGAGACCACGGTGCTCTTGGCGGCAACGCGAGCCTGGTTACCCATGCACAGCGAGCAGCCCGGCATCTCCATGCGTGCGCCGGCGCGGCCGTAGATGCCGTAGTAGCCTTCCTCGGTCAGCTGGTGCTGGTCCATCTTGGTGGGCGGGGCCAACCACAGACGGGTCTTCAGGCTGCCGGCCGGCTGCTTCTCGAGCAGCTTGCCCGCGGCGCGGAAGTGACCGATGTTGGTCATGCACGAGCCGATGAAGACCTCGTCGATCTTCTCGCCGGCCACGTCGGAGAGCAGGCGGGCGTCGTCCGGATCGTTCGGGGCGCAGAGGATCGGCTGGTCGATCTCGTCCAGATCGATTTCGATGACCTCGGCGTACTCGGCGTCCTTGTCGGCGCGCATCAGGCTCGGGTTGGCCAGCCACTCTTCCATGCCCTGGATGCGGCGGCTGATGGTGCGCTCGTCACCGTAGCCGTTGGCGATCATCCACTTGAGCAGGGTGATGTTGGACTTCAGGTACTCGCTCACGCTCTCTTCGGACAGCGTGATGGTACAGCCCGCGGCGGAGCGCTCGGCGGAGGCGTCGGAGAGCTCGAAGGCCTGCTCGACGGTGAGGTCCTCGAGGCCCTCGATCTCCAGCACGCGACCGGAGAAGGCGTTCTTCTTGCCGGACTTCTCGACGGTCAAGAGCCCCTTCTGGATGGCGTAGTAGGGGATGGCGTGGACCAGGTCACGCAGGGTGACGCCAGGCTGACGCTTGCCCTTGAAGCGCACCAGCACGGACTCCGGCATGTCCAGCGGCATGACGCCGGTGGCGGCGGCGAAGGCCACCAGGCCGGAGCCTGCCGGGAAGGAGATGCCCAGCGGGAAGCGGGTATGAGAGTCGCCGCCGGTGCCCACGGTGTCGGGCAGCAGCATGCGGTTCAGCCAGCTGTGGATGATGCCGTCGCCCGGGCGCAGGGAAACGCCGCCGCGGTTCATGATGAAGTCGGGCAGGGTGTGGTGGGTGTTGACGTCCACCGGTTTCGGGTAGGCGGCGGTGTGGCAGAAGGACTGCATCACCAGGTCGGCCTGGAAGCCGAGGCAGGCGAGGTCCTTGAGCTCATCGCGGGTCATCGGCCCGGTGGTGTCCTGGGAGCCCACGGTGGTCATCTTCGGCTCGCAGTACATGCCCGGGCGCACGCCCTCCATGCCGCAGGCCTTGCCGACCATCTTCTGAGCCAGGGTGTAGCCCTTGCCGGTGTCGACCGGCTGCTCGGGCAGGCGGAAGACGTCGGAGGCGGGCAGGCCCAGGGACTCGCGCGCCTTGGTGGTCAGGCCGCGGCCGATGATCAGCGGGATACGGCCGCCGGCGCGGACTTCATCCAGGATCACCTGGGTCTTGAGCTCGAAGGTGCTGAGCACTTCGTCGGTGCCGTGCTTGCACACCTTGCCCTCGTAGGGGTAGACGTCGATGACGTCGCCCATCTCGAGCTTGGAGACGTCCATCTCCACGGGCAGGGCGCCGGAATCTTCCATGGTGTTGAAGAAGATCGGGGCGATCTTGCCGCCGAAGCAGAAGCCGCCGGCGCGCTTGTTGGGCACGTTCGGGATGTCGTCACCGAAGAACCACAGCACGGAGTTGGTGGCGGACTTGCGCGAGGAGCCGGTGCCGACCACGTCGCCCACGTAGGCGACCGGGAAGCCCTTGGCCTTCACTTCCTCGATCTGCTTGAGCGGACCGGTGGTGCCGGGCACCTCGGGCTTGATGCCCTCACGCTCGTTCTTGAGCATGGCGTTGGCGTGCACCGGGATGTCCGGGCGCGACCAGGCATCGGGAGCGGGGGAGAGGTCGTCGGTGTTGGTCTCGCCGGGCACCTTGAAGACGGTGAGGGTGATCTTCTCTTCCAGGGCGGGCTTGGAGAGGAACCACTCGGCGTCGGCCCAGGACTGGATGACGTCCTTGGCCACGGCGTTGCCGGCCTTGGCACGCTCTTCCACGTCGTGGAAGGCGTCGAACATCAGCAGGGTGTGCTTGAGCTGCTCGCCCACTTCCTTGGCCAGCTCGGCGTCGTCCAGCAGCTCGACCATGGAGACGATGTTGTAGCCGCCCTGCATGGTGCCGAGCAGCTTGACCGCGTGGACCTTGTCGATCAGCGGCGACTCGGCCTCGCCCTTGGCGATGGCGGTGAGGAAACCGGCCTTCACGTAGGCGGCCTCGTCAACACCCGGCGGAACGCGGTTGGTGATCAGGTCGAGGACAAACTCCTCTTCACCTGCCGGCGGGTTCTTCAGCAGCTCGACCAGTGCGGCGACCTGTTCAGCGTTCAGCGGCTTCGGCGGCACGCCTTCGGCGGCGCGCTCCTCGACATGTTGGCGATAGGCTTCAAGCACGTTGGGGCCCTCATTGCTAGTGAAGCCAGAGTGACCCGACCCGGCACGTAACCTGCCGATACGGCTCCTCTGGCGCGGGAGTCAGGGGTACGGCACCCCCCGTCCAGTTGGCCGCGATTCTACGGTAAGCTGTCGACAATGTTAAGCAAGCCCCGCCCCGCGGGGCCTTGCACTTTGGTCGGCGCTGTGTGGGTTTGACTACAGCGGACGTCGCCGAAAAGGAAGCGCTTGGCGCCGGCAGGCACCGGCGCCGACAGCGTCAATCGCGCTCGGCGACGAAGGCGTCGAAGGCTTCCAGCGCCTGGGCGGCGGTGGTAAAGGAGGGGCCTCCGCCCATGTAGATGCACACGCCGATCATCTCCATCACTTCCTCGCGGGTCGCCCCCAGCTCGGCTGCCGCCTTGGCGTGAAAGGCGATGCACCCTTCGCAGCGCACGCTGATCCCGATGGCCAGGGCCATCAGCTCCTTGTGCTTGTGGGAGAGGGCCGCGTCCTTGTTGGCGCCCTTGGCCATCTGGGTAAAGCCCTTGACGACGTCGGGGTTGCCCTTGCCGACCTCCTGCATCAGGGCCGAGAGATCCTGGGTCGTCTTTTTCCAATCCTTGTGCATGGCGATTCTCCTCGATGAGTGGCGGGATATAACTAAACGGTCGATTGATAGATTGAAACTACCATGCCACGGCATCTCCCGTATTGTCGCGGGTCAAATCGCCGCATCGCGTCCGTGGCTCGGGGCGCAGGACCTGCGGTGGCTGCTAAGGTGTCATCAAGGGCTGAAGAGGAGCTGACGATGGTAGCCAACCTGTTCGAGGGGATTCCCGACACTCTCCCCGAGGAGCGCTTCGAGGAGCTCGTCAAAGGGAACTCGGTCACGGTGGAGCGCATCGTCTCCCGGGGGCATGCCTCGCCGGAGAGCGGCTGGTACGACCAGCCGCGCCACGAGTGGGTGCTGGTGCTCCAGGGGCGCGGCGTGGTCGCCTTCGAGGAGGGCGAGGAGGTGACGCTCGGCCCGGGGGACCATCTGCTGATCCTCGCCCACCGACGGCACCGGGTCGCCTGGACCGAGCCGGACGAGGCGACCGTCTGGCTGGCGGTGCACTACGAGTAGCGCGGCACCAGGGAGGCACACATGGAGAAGGTCCCACGCACGCTTCGCCGCATCCTGCTGCTGGTGGTCCTGGCCCTGCCGGTGGCGGCCTGGCAGCTGTGGCTGGCGCCGGCCCGGGAGGCGCGCCAGGCCTGGAGCGGCACCCTGGTCGAGACGACCCGCAGCCCCAGGCTGCTGCGCCTCGACGCGCCGGGGACCCACCGCCGCCCCAGGGACTACCACCATGTCTGGCATGTCGACCTGGACGGCGGCGGGGTCCGGGAGGTGGAGGTGCCCCACCGGCTCTGGCACCACGGTGAGCCGGGCCTGCCGGTGGTGAAGCGCCGCGGCGAGCGCTGGCCCGAGATCGACACCGAGGCGTATCGCGACCAGCAGCGGCGTAACCGGGAGGGGACCCGGCGAGTCCTCGAGGTGCTGACCGGGCAGTAGAGTTCCTCCGGCGGGTGTATCACACTGGCCGAAATGGCTCGCTGCAAGGGACCGACGATGCGCCTGAGGGTACTTTCGGATCTTCATCTGGAACACTTCGACACTGCGAGGGAGCTGCCGGAGGTCAGCGCCGATGCGGTAATCCTGGCCGGTGATATCCATGCCGGTACGCGAGGCCTCGGCTGGGCGGCGGAGCGCTTCGCGGGCACGCCGGTCCTCTATGTACCCGGCAACCACGAGTTCTACGGCACCTGCATGCCGGCCCTGCGCCGTGAACTGGCCGGCGAGGCCGCCCGGCTGGGCATCCACCTGCTGGACAATCACACCCTGACCCTCGGCGGTGTACGTTTCCACGGCACGACCTTATGGACCGATTTCGCCCTCCATGCCGACCAGCCCGATCACGACCCGGCGCTGACCGAGGCCAGGGCGCTGGCCCTGATGCCGGATTTCCGCATCATCGAGCAGCCGGAAGGGGAGGTCTTCACCCCGGCCGAGAGCCGCCGCCTGCATGCCGAGGCGCTGGCCTGGCTTGCGGCGGAGCTTGCGGAGCCGTTCAGCGGTCCCCGGGTGGTGATCAGCCACCATGCCCCCCTGGCCGAGGGTATTCCGCCGCGCTACCGCGGTGATGCCCTTTCGCCGGCCTTCGCCTCCCATCTGCCGCGGCTGATGGGCCGCATGGACCTCTGGGTCCACGGCCATGTGCATGAGCCGGTGGATCTGGAGATCGAGGGCACTCGCGTGGTCGCCAACCCTGGCGGCTATCCCGACGAGTTCGACCCGCCGCTGTTCACAGCGGATCTGATCATCGAGGTGCCGGCTATATGACCTGGCTGATCGGCCTCTACCTGCCGGCGAGCCTGGCGGCCCTGCTCCTCTATGGCATCGACAAGGCGGCGGCGCGGCGCGATCGCCGCCGCATCCGCGAGTCGACCCTGCACCTGGTGGCCCTGGCGGGGGGCTGGCCTGGGGCGCTGCTGGCGCGGCGCGCCTTCCGTCACAAGACCCGCAAGCAGCCCTTCGGCGCCATCCTCTGGGGCTGCGTGCTGCTCAATGTCGGCCTGGTGGCGTGGCTGGCCACGGCAGAGGCCGCCGCGGGGCTGAGCCGGCTGGTGGGCCTCGGGTAGTCGGCTTGCCGACTCTCCACGGCGTTCACATGGGGGTGCTCGCGACTGCCGGGCCGGCATACCGTCCGAACTGCAGCTCGGCCAGGTGGCGGTAGAGCGGGCTCGACGCCATCAGCTCGGCGTGGCGGCCGGCGGCCACCAGGCGGCCCTCATCCAGCACCAGCAGCCGGTCCGCCGCCACCACCGTGGCCAGCCGGTGGGCGATCACCAGGCTCGTGCGCCCCGCCATCAGCCGGTCCAGGGCCTGCTGCACCAGCCGCTCGCTCTCGGCGTCCAGGGCGCTGGTGGCCTCGTCGAGCAGCAGCACCCGCGGATCCTTGAGCAGCGCCCGGGCGATGGCCAGGCGCTGGCGCTGGCCGCCCGAGAGCTGCACCCCGCCGGGGCCGAGGGGGGTGTCGAAACCCTGTGGCAGCGCCTCGATAAAGGCCAGGGCGTTGGCGTCCCGGGCCGCACGGCGCAGGGCCTCGGCATCGGCATCGGGGTCGCCGTAGCGCAGATTGTCGGCCACCGTGCCTGAGAAGAGCACCGGTTCCTGGGCCACCAGGCCCAGGGCCGAGCGCAGCGCGCCGGGGTCCAGGTCGCGCAGGTCGATGCCGTCCAGGCGCAGGGTGCCGGCGTCGGGGTCGTGGAAGCGCAGCAGCAGGGCGAGCAGGGTGCTCTTGCCGGCCCCGGAGGGCCCCACCAGAGCGACTCGCTCGCCCGGTCGGATGGTCAGGTCGAGGCCGGCCAGCGCCGGGGTCTCTCGCCCCGGGTAGGTGAAATGCACACCCTCGAAGCGCAGCTCGCCGGCGAGTGGCGCAGGCAACGCTACCGGGTGGAGCGGGGGTGCGATGTGTGGCCGGGTATCCAGCAGCTCCAGCAGGCGCTCTGCCGCGCCGGCGGCCCGCTGCACGTCGCCGGCCACTTCGGCCAGGGTCGCCACGGCGCCGGCCGCCAGCACCGCATAGAAGACGAAGGCCGAGAGCTCGCCGGCGGTCATGGTGCCGGCCAGCACCGCCTGGCCGCCCTGCCAGAGCATGATGCCCACCGCCGTGAAGACTGCCAGCATGGCAAGCCCGGTCAGCCAGGCCCGCTGGCGGGTGCGAGTCACGGCGCTGGCGAAGGCCTCTTCGACCCGCATGGCATAGTCGCGCCGGTCGCGCGCCTCGTGGGTGAAGGCCTGGACGGTGCGGATGCCGGAGAGCGCCTCGTCGGCATAGCGGCCGAGCTCGGCCACCCGGTCCTGGCTGGTGCGGGAGAGGCGGCGCACCCGCCGTCCGAACCACAGGATCGGCAGCACGGTGGCGGGAATGCCGAGCAGGACGATGGCCGAGAGCCAGGGCTGTGTCGCGACCATCAGCGCCACCGCGCCGACCAGCATCAGCAGGTTGCGCAGGGCAAGCGACACCGAGGAGCCGAAGAGGCTCTGCAGCACGCTGGTATCGGCGGTGAGCCGGGAGGTGATCTCGCCGGCAGCCTGGCCGGGGGCCCGCGCGCTCTCGAAGAAGCCCGGCTCCAGGGTCAGCAGGTGGTCGAAGACCCGGCGGCGCAGGTCCGCGGCCAGCCGCTCGCCGATCCAGGTCACCAGGTAGTAGCGCAGCGCCGAGGCCAGAGCGAGCACCGACACCACGGCAAGCATCAGCCCCAGGGTGCGGCCCAGGGCGTCGCCGTCGGCGGCTATGAAGCCGCGGTCGATCACCAGGCGCAGCCCCTGGCCGAGCAGCAGGACGCTGCCCGAGGCCGCGAGCAGGGCCAGGCCGGCCAGGGCCAGGCGGTAGCGATAGGGGGCCAGCAGGCCGAGCAGGCGCAGCAGCACCCTGGGGTGCGGGCGTGAGTCCATTCCATGCCTCGTGGGAAGTCGCGGAGCGTGCTGCGACCATAGCAGGCTACTGGCCCGGCTGCATGAGGGGCGGCTTGGGCGCGACGCGATGCCGCTTGAAGGCGCCGGTGCCGAGCACCATATTCCCTTCGTCCCCCTTTGATCCGGAGATTCCCATGTCCGACACCTTGACCCTGGGCTGCCCGCACTGCCACGCTATCAACCGCGTTAGCCAGGCGCGCCTTGCAGATGGCCCCAGGTGCGGCAAGTGCAAGTCCCCCTTCTTCACTGGTGAGCCGGTCGAGCTGACCGAGACTAACTTCCGTGCCCTGGTGGAGCGCAGCGAGCTGCCGGTGGTGGTGGACTTCTGGGCCGCCTGGTGCGGGCCCTGCAAGATGATGGCGCCGATCTTCGCCGAGGCGGCTCGTGAGCTGGAGCCGCGCATGCGCTTCGCCAAGCTCGACACCGAGGCAGAGCAGCCCCTGGCTGGGCGCTTCGGCATCCGCAGCATTCCTACCCTGATCGTATTCAGAAACGGTCAGGAGGTGGCTCGGCAGCCGGGACTGCTGCAGCCTGCACAGCTGCGGCAGTGGCTGGCACCCCATCTAGCAGGGTAGTGAGCTCCGGCCGCCAGAGGGTGGCAGCGAGGCGCGGCGGCTGGCCCGCCGGTGGCAGGCCGGCGACCACTACGCGGTTGCGTCCCGCCGCCTTGCCGGCGTAGAGGGCGCGGTCGGCGCGCAGCAGGGCGTCGTCGAGGCGCGTCTCGCTCTTCGCCAGCTCGCCGACGCCGACCGTCACGCTCAGCGGCGTTTCCGGACCCAGCTGGGGAAGCGCCAGGGTGCTGATTCGCTGGCGCAGCCGCTCGGCAACGCACGCCGCGGTAGCGAGATCGGTAAGGGGCAGTGCGATCACGAACTCCTCGCCGCCGTAGCGGCCGAGCACGTCGCACTCCCGCAGCACGCTGCGGCAGCCGGCGGCTACCTGCCTGAGCACCTCATCGCCGACGGCATGGCCGTAGCGGTCGTTGAGCCGCTTGAAGTGGTCCACGTCCACCATGCAGATCGCCAGCGGCGTGCCGTCGCGTCGCGCTCGGCGCAGCTCCTGTTCGGCCAGCTCGAAGAAATGCCGGCGGTTGGCAATGCCGGTCAGGGCGTCGGTGCAGGCCATCTGGCGCAGGCGGGCCTCTAGGGCCCGGCGTTCCTTGATCTCCTCGGTGAGGCGCCGGTTGGTCGCCCGCTCCTCCAGCAGCAGCGCGAGCTGCTGGCGGCGCAGCCGGTTGAGGTAGGTGATCGCCAGCCAGCCCAGCAGGCCGTTGAGCAGCAGCAGAAGCAGGCCGGCCAGCAGCAGCCCGGGGGGCAGGGTATCGTGAACGGCGATCACGATCAGAGCCGCGCAGAGCAGATAGCCGTTGCCGGCCAGCAGCCAGGGCAGGCGGTGCGGCCGGAAGTGGTGAAGGGTGGCATGAACCCCGGGAATGATGCGCATCGGCGATGCCCCATGGCGGTCCGCTGGCGTGATTCACGTCGTCTGGGTCCACTCTAGATCAGGGGCTGCCGGGCAGACACAGCGATTTCGCCATGTTCCGAGGATGGCCCGGCTCATCCCGGGCCGCCTTAACCTTCCCCTTTCAGCTGTGCTTTCAGCTGCTTGGGTACCTGCTTGATGATCAGCCGGTCGTGCTCCTCGTCATACTCCACGCTCGAGCCGAGCAGGTGAGAGTCGAAGCTGATCGAGACGCCGCCGGCGCGCCCGGCGAAGCGCTTGAACTGGTTGAGGGTCTTCCGATCCGGCGGGATCGCCGGCGAGAGGCCATAGTCGGCGTTGCGAATATGGTCATAGAAGGCCTTGGGTTGCTGCTCGTCGAGGACCTCCGAGAGCTCCTCCAGGGTGATGGGTTCGCCGCGGCTGGCCTGGTCGCTGGCGTATTCGATCAGCGCTTCGGTTTTCTCGCGGCTCGCCTCTTCGGGCAGGTCTTCGCGCTCCACGTAGTCGCTGAAGGCCTTGAGCAGGGTGCGGGTCTCGCCGGAGGCGTCCACCCCTTCCGCGGCGCCCAGCAGGTCGGCGAAGCCCTCGGCCAGCGCCTTGCCGCCCCGGTCGCGGGTCCAGGAGAGATACTGGCGGGAGTCGCCGGCTTGCCACTGAGCCAGGTCGAGGCGCGCCGCCAGGCTCATCTGGGCCAGGTTGAGCTGGCGCGCCGGGGTCACGCGGAGCGTGTCGTCCACGGCAAAGCCCTCCCGGTGATGGAGCAGGGCCAGGGTCAGGAAACGGGCGTCGCTGAAGCGCGTGTCCAGGCAGAGCAGGTCGCCGCCCAGAGGCAGGTGGGCTTCCACCAGGGGGGCCAGGCGTTCGGCGATGGCGCGGGTCAGGGCAACGAAGTCCCGCCGCTCGGCGAGATAGTCGGCCAGCTCCCCGGCCAGGGAGGAGGGGGCCGCACCCTCGGCATCGTCGGCATCGCGAAAGTGCCCCCACGCCTTGCTCTTGGCGTGGTAGGCCTTGTTGAGCCCTTCCAGCAGCGCATCCAGGGCGTCGCTCGGCGGCAGCGGCTGCTCGGCCGCCAGCAGTCTGGCCGCGGCGCCATCGGGTTTCTCGATGCGGTGGACGATGGCGTTGAGAATCGGCATGGGGGCTCCTGCAGCGTCGGACAGCGGGGGCCGGATGATACCACCGGCATGCGCTTCCCGCTGTGCGGAAGGATGTCGCTACCGGTGGCCGACTGCTTTCTGCTCCAGGGCTGCCGTCATGGCGCCGGTCAGGATGACGGCAATCAGCTCGGCCTGGCGGTGGGTGCTGGTCTTCTGGAAGAGGTTGCGCAGATGAAAAGCCACCGTAGTGGAGGTGATGCCCATGCGCGTGGCGATCTGCTCGGTGCGCAGCCCGTCGGCGAGCGCCAGGGCAATTCTGGCTTCGGTGGGCGTGAGCCCGAAAAGATGAGCGATCACCTCCTGGGGCATATGCGTGCGCTGCTCGGGATCCGCGAGTACCACCACGGCGGTCGGCTGTGGCATCGGGAGGTCGTCGGACTCGGCGCCCAGCGAGCAGGCGATGAGCAGCAGGTCGCGCCGCTCGCCCTGGCGCGGCAGGCGCAGGCAGTGCACCTCCTGCTCCGAATCGGCGGCCAGCGCCAGGCGAATGGTGTGACGCAGCTGCTGCGCCCGGGCGGGGTGAGTGGAGACGAGGGTATCGCTCAGCTGCAGGCCGTTATCGGCGCAGGCCAGCGCCCGGGCGGCGCGGTTGGCGAACAGTACCCGGCCGCGAACATCCAGCAGCAGCATGCCCGGAGCGACCAGGTCCAGCGCGCGAGTCGCGCTGTCGAAGGCTCGGGAGGATGTTTGCTGGCGCAGCCTGGCCATGGCGCAGCGCAGCTCGTTGACCTCCCGAGCGGCCTTGTCGCGCATGCGGCGCACCTGGCGCAGGCGCGCCTCCACGGTGGCCAGCAGCAGGTCGAAGTCGACGGGCTTGACCAGGTAGTCGTCGGCGCCCAGCCGCTTGCCTTCCACGACCTCACGGGCGTCGCTCAGGGCGGTAAGAAAGACGAAGGGGGTGTCGGCGAGGTCGGGGCGCTGGCGGCGTATCTCGGCCAGCACCTCGTAGCCGTTGGGCCCCGGCATATTGATGTCGCAGAGGATCAGGTCGGGGGTGGCGGCATGAATCTGGCGCAGGGTCTCGTCGCCGTTGGTCGCCTCCAGCACGCCGTAGCCGGCCTCCCTGAGCTCGTCACAGATATCGGTGCGCAGGGAGTCCTGGTCCTCGGCGCAGAGGATCACACCGAGCTGGGTGTCGTGATCAGCTGGGTTCCACATCCTGATTCCTCCCGGTCGCGGCGGGCAGCCAGAGGGTGAAGGTGGTGCCTTCGCCTTCCACGGAAGACACCGTGACGTCGCCGCCCTGGAGCCGGGCCAGGTGGCGTGCGATGTTCAGGCCCAGGCCGAGGCCCGAGATCCCCCGGGCGTTGCTCGAGCGAAAGAAGCGTTCGAAAAGGCGCGGCAGCTCCTCGTCGGGGATGCCGATGCCGTGGTCCTCGATGCGGCAATAGACCCTGGCACCCTCGGCGCCCAGCTGCACCCTGACCGGTTCAGCCGCGGGGGAATACTTGAGCGCATTGGAGAGCAGGTTGGCCAGGATCTGCTCCACCAGGCTGCGATCGCACCAGGCCTCCAGCGGCGCCTGCGGTTCCGACACCTGGAGACGCGCTTCGCCGTGGGCTTCCCGCTGGAGGCGGCACGCCTGCGCCACCAGGTCGGTGAGGCTGCAGGCGGCGGGGCGCGACTCCACCTGGTCGCCGTCGAGGCGTGCCGCGGTCAGGGAGCTCTCCACCAGGCGCGTCATCTGTGCCACCGCTTCGCGGAGCCGGTGATAGCGCTCCAGGCGCTGTGCCGGCGGCATGTCGTCGTGACGGCGAATCAGCCGCTGCAGCCCCGAATCGATCACCGCCAGGGGCGTGCGAAACTGGTGGGAGACCATGCCGGCGAAGCTGCGGTAGAACTCGCTGACCCCCTTTTCGCGCTTCAGCGAGCGGGCCAGCGCCTCGGCGGTCTGCCGGTAGCGACCGATATGACGCTCGACCTCCTCTTCCAGGTGGTCGCGGTGGGCCATCAGATCCCGCTGAGCCGTGCGCCGCTGGCGCAGGGCGTGGATCAGCAGGCTGGTCAGCAGCAGGCCACAGATCAGGATGCCTACCGCCGCGGCAATTACCTGCAGGAGGCTGGCGTGATAGCGGTCGAGGCGGGCGCCGGTGGCCTCCCACTCCTCCTTCATCACACCGGTGGCGATACGGTTGAGTCCCGTCATCAGCGGGTCGAGCTCGCGCTGAATGGCCCGGGCGCGCTCGGCAACACCTTCTGCCGGCGGCTGCATCAGGGCGTCGATGGCCTCGAGGCGTGCCAGGACATCGTCCAGGGGCGCCTCGAGGTCGACCCGGCGCAGGTAGCGGCGCTGGGGCCCCTCATCCATCAGCATCAGGCGGCTGAACAGGACGTCGAGCCGCAGCGAGGGCGAGTCGTGGGGGTGGCCGAGCGCCTGGCGGCTGACGGCCTGCTCGAAGCGATGGCTGGCCACCTGGGCCTGGGTCGTCACCCACAGCATGTTCTCGTCGACGTTGTCGCGCATGTCCTCTTCGATCAGGAAGAGACGAAACAGGGCGAAGCTCAGGAAGGCGACGAAGGCCAGGATCGCCACTCCCGGGAGCACATAGGCGGGACGGCCCGAGGACATCACTGAATCTCGAGACGATACAGCTGCCAGACCCAGCGATAGTCATAGCGGATGTCCTGCAGCTCACGGTGGTCGTCCCGGGGGTAGACGATCCACAGCGGGCCCTTGTCCCGAGGCGTCAGCGCCTCGCCGTCCATGGTGTCGGCCACCAGCACGTCGTAGTCGTGAAAGTCCGCTATGGGAATCTCGATCAGATAGTCGTTGAGGGCGATCGCGGCGGCGGTCTCTCCCTCGGCGCCGAGCTTCTCCAGCAGATCGCGCATCAGAAAGCCCTCGAAGCGGTTGACGCCGTCGGTCACCGAAGTGGAGGTCTCGAGCTCATGGCGGGGCAGCGCCGCCAGCATGGCGCGGTCGAGGTGGGCCGCGTTGGCCTTGTTGGTGTGGCTGATGTTACCGCTCACCTTGAGCAAAGGGGGGCCTTCAGGGGCCGCAAGAGGGGAGGCCGCTGCCTGGGCGATGGGCAGCAGCAGGAGAGCGAGCCATAGCAGTTGGCGTCTCGGCATCTAAGCCTCCTCATCGTCGTATTGGCCAGTCTCACCATAGTCCATGCTGCGTACTCTTCACCTTTCATCTTGGTCTGGCAGGCTTTTTCTGTCCCCCTGCAAACGAACGGGGTCGGGCTCACGAGAGTGAACTAGCCTTGAAGGCGATATGCCCGCCGATGAGTCGTTGATATAGAGGCCCTGCCATGCGTAAAAAGCGTTTGACCCTGGCATCCACCGCGCTATTGACGACATCGTTTCTCGTTGTCGCCCAGGCAGATATCGACGGCGCCTATGATCACGCGGAGATTCCCCGCGTTGCCGGCTCCAGCATCGTCCACTTCGACCGAAGCGAATATGATCGGGTCAGCATCCCCACCGGCCCTTACGACGGTGACGGGATCGAGAGCATGGAGAGCCTGGAAGGCGAAGTGCTGTCGCTGAGCTATACCTTTGATAATCCCAATATCACCCCGCTCCAGGTCAAGCGCAACTATCGGCAAGCGCTGGAGGAGCGGGGCTTTGAGGTGCTCTATGCGGCTTCCAACGATGAGCTCTCCGGGGGGACGGGAAGGCTCTTTTTCAACAATGCCGGCCTCTTTGAACGTGGTGCGCGCAGCTGCTGTCACTTTGCGTCCGGGAATCGCGACATCCGCTATCTCGCGGTGCGTTCGGCCGACGGCACGGTGCTCGCGGGTATCGCCGCCTTCAACGCCCGCCGGGTGGACGGCGCGGCCGTCTCCATGACGGTGGTCACAGCCGAAGAGATGGAGACCGCCATGGACCATCGGCCCCTCACCGCAGACGAGATGGCGTCCGGCCTGATGGAAGATGGCCGAGTGGCGGTGCAGGACATTCTGTTCGAGCATGACAGCGCCGAGATCCTGCCCGACTCTGCCGATGCGCTTGCCACCATTTCAGACTTGATGCAGGAGCGCGCCGACCTGCATCTGCTGGTGGTCGGCCACACCGACAATACCGGCAGCTACGACTACAACGTCCAGCTGTCGATGGCGCGTGCCACCTCGGTAATGGACCACCTGACGAATCAGCACGGCATTTCAGGCGACAGGCTGCAGGCGGCAGGGGCCGGCATGATGGCCCCAATCACCACCAACCTGACCGAAGAGGGTCGCAGTCGTAATCGCCGGGTGGAACTGGTGCAGATGGCGCAGTGAGCGCCACGGGAGCTGAAGAAAATGGTGTTTCGAGAGCGACTTGACGCTTGGGCTCGGCAGGGAGCGGGGCGACACGCCATCGCCCTGGGCTTGGTGGCAGGTATCCTGCCGGCCCTGGCCCAGGGCGCCACGGCGGCGGGCTGGCAGGCCGCCGACATCCAGCATGAGCTGGAGCTTGAGGAGAGCGCGACACAGCTGGCGCTCTCTCCCGACGGTACGCGACTGGCCAGCGCCGAGGAGTCGACCCTGAAGGTGTGGGAGGTGGCCTCCGGCAGGCTGATACGGCAGCTGGACGGCCACCGCTCCCCGGAGGTGGAGTGGACGCTTCCCGTCACCGGCCTGGCCTTCAGCCCCGATGGCAGCGTTCTGGCAAGCACCAGCTGGAATCCCGGCGTGGTGCCGAAGGCGTCGCTCAAGCTCTGGGACCCGGCAACGGGAAAGCTGCTGCACTCCCTGGCGGGCAGCCTGGGATGCCGGGAGGTCGCTTTCACGGCCGATGGCGAGAGCGTCTGGGCGGCCTGCGGCCGGGATGCCCAGCGCTACTCCCTGGCGACCGGCGAGGCGGTCGAACGTGCCGAGCAGATCCCCGAGGGGCTCCTGACCGCGAGCGCCGCCGAAGCGGCGGCCGACGAGCTGCCCATGCCGCGGCAGGGGCCTGCCCATGCGCTCGCCCTGAGTGAGGCGGGCGAACATCTTGCCTGGGCGGGCCGGCCGGCCACCTATCCCGCCCCCATTGTGCGCGTCTGGCGGCGGGAGACCGACGAGCAGGATGCCTCGGCTGAACCGGCCGGCGAGACCGCGACGGAATACCTGGAGCTTGATCTTCCCGGCGAGACCGTCGCGCGAGATCCCGTGACCCTGGCGCGTGAGCACTACAGCCGGGAGCTGCCCAACCCCGTGACCGTGGAGCAGATCGAGCAGCGGATGCTGGAGTCGGGGGAGGTGCGCGTCATGTTGACCCTGAGCAACCTGAAGGACGATGCCCTGCGGGCCTGGCGCTACCGGCTCACCTTCGAGCCGCGGGAGGAAAGCCTCTGGGAGCTGGTGCGGGTGGAGCGCAAGCACCAGTGCTGGCGTGGCCCCACCGAGCCGGAGGAGTGGACCACTCAGCTTTGCATCTAGTGGTTTCGCGTGGTCGTGGCCCCGTTTGGATGAAGGGGGCCGCCGGACCGATCTGCGTCTAGCCTGTGCCTATCGGATTACCTGGTCATGCCATAGGGGGACCCATGTGGGACTTTCGTATCGGTCAGTCGGTGGGGCTGATGGTCAAGACAATGCCCTTTCTGCTCTTCCGGCTGGCGGTCTACTTCGGCGTCGCGCTGGCCTATGTGCTAATGACCGGCGTAGGCGCCGGCGTCGGCTGGGGCATCGGCGGCTTCGGCGATGAAGGCTTCCGGGCGGCTACCACCTTCTGGGGCGGTGCCATCGGCTTCGGCATCGTCGGCGTGATCATGTACGTGCTGCGCGAGTATCTGCTCTATATGGTCAAGGCGGGACACATCGCCGTGCTGGTGGAGCTGCTCGAGGGGCAGTCGCTGCCCCACGGGCGCAGCCAGATCCAGCACGCCACCGCCTCGGTCAAGGAGCGCTTCGGTCAGGCCAGCGCCCTGTTCGCTGTGGACCAGCTGATCAAGGGCGTGCTGAAGGCCCTGACCGGACTGGTGCGCAGCGTCTTTCGCCTGCTGCCGTTTCCCGGGGCGCAGCAGTTCCTGCGCGTAGTGCAGATGTTCCTGCGTATTGCCGTGGGCTTTATCGACGAGGTGATTCTCGCCTACAGCTTCCGCACCCGGGCCGACAACCCCTGGGGCGCCTCCCGCGACGGCCTGGTGCTCTACGGCCAGAACCTCAAGCCGATGTTCAAGAACGCCGCCTGGCTGGCGCTGATCGTCTACGGGCTCTCCTTCGTGATCTTTCTGGTGATGCTGGCGCCGGCGGCCCTGGTGGCCTACCTGATCCCCGGTGGCTGGTCGGCTACCGGCGTGGTGGTGGCGCTGCTGTTCGCCTGGAGCGTCAAGGTGGCGGTGCTCGAGCCCTTCGCCATCACCTGCATGATGCAGGCCTACTTCAAGACCATCGAAGGCCAGACCCCTGACCCCGAATGGGAGGCGAAGCTGGACGGCATGTCGAAGAAGTTCCGCACCCTCAAGGAGAAAGCCACCGGCAGCCAGGAAGAGGCTCCGACTCCTGCGGCCGAGTCGCGGAGCTGAGCCGTGCAGATCGCGAGAGCAGAACAGGACGTCAGAGGGGGAGGCAGCGCCACCGAGGGTCGGGGCGCTGCTATGCTGCAGGAGCCGGAGCCAAGAAGGTTCCATCACGAGGAGGGCGCGGTCATGAAGCGCGGCATTGGAGTATGCACGGTGGGAGCACTATTTCTTTCCATGGGGGCCTTGAGCGCTCAGGCGGATGATGTCACCGAGCAGATCGAGCTGGGCCTGGAGCTCTATCAGGAGCAGGAGTACGGCGCGGCGATCACCGAGCTGGAGTTCGCCATCAACGATATTCGCAAGCTGATGTCCGGGCGCATCGCCGACACCTTCCCCGAGCCCCCCGAAGGCTGGAGCGCCGGCGAGGTGGCCTCAAGTGGCGGAGGCGGCGGTGCGGCGGCGATGTTCGGCGCCGGCGGTACCACCCTGGAGCGTGAGTATCGTCAGGAGGAGGGGAGCGGCCGGCTCAAGGCCCAGCTGATGATCGACAACCCCATGATTCAGGCCATGTCGGCCCTGTTCAACAACCCTGCCATGGTGGCCGCCCAGCCCAACATGGAGCGCATTCGCATCGGGCGGGAGTCGGCGCTGGTCAAGTGGGAGCCGGAGCGCGGCAACGCCGAGGTCTCCTTCCTGATGGACGGTCGCATCCTGATGCAGGTCAATGGCCAGGGGCTGGAAACGTCGGATCCGGCCGTGGCGCTGCTCAGGGCCTGGGACCTCGACGCCGTGCGCGCCCAGGCGGCGCGCTGACGGCGAAGTGCCGAGGGTTCACGGCTTGAGCCGGTACCCGGTGCGGAAGATGCGTTCTACCACTGCCAGCGCCGCGGCCAGGAAGAGGGTGATCACGACGAGGCTCACCACCGGGCTGACGTCGCCGATGCCGTAGAAGCTCCAGCGGAAACCGCTGACCAGGTAGACCACCGGATTGGCCAGAGTCACCGCCTGCCAGAAGGGGGGCAGCATGTCGATGGAGTAGAAGGTGCCGCCGAGGAAGGTGAGGGGAGTGATCACCAGCAGCGGCACCAGCTGCAGCTTCTCGAAGCCGTCGGCCCAGATGCCGATGATGAAACCCAGCAGGCTGAAGGTGAGGGCGGTAAGCACCAGGAAGAGCACCATCATCAGCGGGTGCTCGATGCTGTAGGGCACGAAGAGCCGGGCGGTGGCCAGCACGATCAGCCCGAGAATGATGGACTTGGTGGCCGCCGCCCCCACATAGCCCATGACGATCTCCCGGTAGGACATCGGCGCCGAGAGCACCTCGTAGATAGTGCCCGAGAAGCGCGGGAAGAAGATACCGAAGGAGGCGTTGGAGACGCTCTGGGTGAGCAGCAGCAGCATGATCAGCCCCGGTACGATAAAGGCACCGTAGCTCACGCCGTTCACCTCGCTGATGCGGGTGCCAATGGCCGCGCCAAACACCACGAAGTAGAGCGAGGTGGAGATCACCGGCGAGACGACGCTCTGCAGCACGGTGCGCAGGCTGCGAGCCATCTCGGCCTGGTAGAGGGTCTTGACGGCGTTCAGGTTCATTGCGCCTTCTCCTTGACCAGGCTGACGAAGATCTCCTCCAGGGAGCTCTGGCGGGTGTTCAGGTCCTTGAAGCCGATCCCCTCGGCCTCGAGATCGGCCAGCAGCTCGGCGATGCCGCTCGACTCTTCGTCCTCCTCGCTGGCGTCATAGCTGTAGACCAGAGCATGGCCCTCCTCGGCCAGGGCCAGGGCATGGCGGCCGAGGGCGGCAGGAATCGCCTCGAGCGGCTCGCGCAGATGCAGCGTCAGCTCCTTGCTGCCGAGCTGGCGCATCAGGGTGCGCTTCTCTTCCACCAGCACCAGCTCGCCGCCGCGGATGACGCCGATGCGGTCGGCCATCTCCTCGGCCTCCTCGATATAGTGGGTGGTGAGAATGATGGTCACCCCGCTGTCGCGCAGCTGGCGCACCACCTCCCACATGTCCCGACGCAGCTCCACGTCGACGCCGGCGGTGGGCTCGTCGAGAAACAGGATCTCCGGCTCGTGGGCCAGCGCCTTGGCGATCAGCACCCGGCGCTTCATGCCCCCGGAGAGAGTGATCATGCGGTTGTGGCGCTTCTCCCACAGCGACAGCGAGCGCAGCACCTTCTCCAGATGGTCGGGGTCCTTCGGCTTGCCGAACAGGCCGCGGCTGAAGGCGACCGTGTCCCAGACCCGGATGAAGGCGTCGTTGGTCAGCTCCTGGGGCACCAGGCCGATGCGCTCCCGGGCGGCGCGGAACTCCCGCACGTTGTCGTGGCCATCCACCAGCACCCGGCCCGAGGTGGCGTTGACCAGGCCGCAGATCACGCTGATCAGGGTGGTCTTGCCAGCCCCGTTGGGCCCCAGCAGGGCGAAGATCTCGCCACGCCGAATCTCCAGGGAGACCTCCTTCAGCGCCTGGAAGCCGCCGGCATAGGTCTTCGAGAGTCGCTCGACGCTGATCACCGGATCATGGTGCAAGTGGGCCTCCTGGTCGCGAAGCGGCGGGCCTGCCCCCGAGAGGTGGGCCGCCTGATACGGGGATGGTCTTGATACAGGGCTGGTCTTGATACAGGTATGGTACAAGAAAGCCGCGCATGACGGCCATGCGCGGCTTTCGGGTTCGGCCTCGAGACGGGATCAGCTGCGACTGGTGATCTCGAGCAGGTGGAAGCCGAACTGGGTCTTCACCGGCCCGTGCACCTTGTTGAGCTCGCCGGAGAAGACCACCTCGTCGAACTCGCGGACCATCTGGCCCGGGCCGAAGCTGCCCAGATCGCCACCCTGGCGGCCGGAGGGGCAGCTAGAGTGTTCGCGGGCCACCTCGGCGAAGTCGCGGCCGCCCTCGATCTCGGCCTTCAAGGCCTCACACTTTTCCTTGCTGCTTACCAGAATATGACGCGCGGTTGCCCTGGCCATGGATCTCTCCCGAGAGTGTTGCAGTGAAGGCCGGCGACTCTGCCGGCCCCTGAATGAGTGAGTGAAGAGTGAAGAAGCGAGCATAGCATGCTCGCTGGCCGGCCTCAGCCACCCAGGCCGATGCTGAGCCTGAGGGCCTGCAGGCCGTCGAGCTCCAGGCGCACCTCGTCGTCGAACAGCGGGTGACCCACCACCCGGATATCCAGGCTGGCCGAGGCGCCGCGGTAGCGTACCCGGGCGGTGATCCGCGCCTCCCGGCTGACCGGTGCCAGCCAGCCGTAGTCGACCCCCTCCAGCTCCACGGCGTCGAGGCCCCGGGCCTCCAGCTGTTCCTCGATGGCCCGTTCGGCGGCGTGGCCGTAGTACCAGTGGAGCCCGCCGTAGACGAGGGCGGCGAGCAGTGCGAGAGTTACGACGAAGCGGCCCATGGCCCCCTCCCTATAGCTGTTGATGGTGACGTCGAGGGGGTTATAACACAGGAGAAGAAAGGAATGAGTGAGACGGTGGCAAGCCGGGCGGGGATTCCGGTGGGCATCAGCGCCTGTCTGATGGGGGAGCAGGTGCGCTACAACGGCGGCCACAAGCGGTCGCGCTACTGCCTGGAGGTACTCGCTGAGCGCTTCGCCTTCGAGCCCTTCTGCCCCGAGCTTGAGGCCGGCCTCGGCGTGCCCAGGGAACCGATCCGCCTGGTGGGCGCCCCGGGGGAGGAGCCCAGGGTGGTGGGCACCGTGGACGCGACCCTCGACGTCACCGAGGGGCTCGAGGAGGTGAGCCGGGCCTTTATCGAGGCGCATCGCCACCTGCGCGGCTTCATCCTGATGAAGGGCTCGCCCAGCTGCGGCCTGGAGCGGGTCAAGGTCTACGGTGAGAACGGCATGCCCAGCCACTCGGATGCCGGCGCCTTCGTGCGGGCCCTGAAGCGCCACTTCCCGACCCTGCCCCTGGAGGAGGAGGCGCGCATGAACGATGCGGTGCTGCGCGAGAACTTCATCACCCGGGTCTATGCCCTCGACGACTGGAAGCGCCAGGTGGAAGCCCACCCCAGCTACCACGAGCTGCTGCAGTTCCACAGCCGCCAGAAGTACCTGCTGATGGCCCACCATGTGGAGGCCTACCGCGAGCTGGGGCGCTACCTGGCGGAGTCCAGCGGGCTGCCCCTGGAGGAGGCCATGGCCCACTACCTGCAGCGCTTCATGACGGCCCTGGCGCGGCCGGCCACCCGCAAGACCCACACCAACGCCCTGATGCACGTCTTCGGCTACCTCAAGGAGGCCCTGGACGCCGAGACCCGCCAGGACCTGCTCGCCGCCATCGAGGAGTACCGCCAGGGCCACGTGCATCTGGCGGTGCCGATCCGCCTGCTCAGCCACTACCTCAAGCGCCACGGCTCCGAGTATATTCGCCGCCAGACCTATCTGGACCCTCACCCCTACGAGCTGGGGCTGCGCAACGCTATCTGAGTCGACGCCGTGATGCATGACACACGTTTCCAGCGGCTCACCGAGCGGCTGGCCGAGGGCGCGCCGCTGTGGCGCTGCCTGCCTTTCCAGGAGCCGGAGCCCGCCTGGCGTTCGCGCTGGCCCGGGCTCGCCGAGGCGCTGCTGGCCCTGGACGATGATACGCTCGCCCGCCTGCAGGCGGACCCCTTTGCCAGCGCTGCGTTGGCCGACTCCCCCCTGGCCGCCTGGCTGCCCGTGGCAGCGCTGGCCGAGCTGGTGGCGCTGCCGGACCTGTCGCGTCACGTCACCCTGCCGGAGGCCTGGGCCGAAGGCATCGCCGAGCGCAAGCGGCGCCAGCTCGAGGCCTTCGTGCCTCAGGTGCCGGCGAGCCCTGACGAGGCGCCGGTGGACCTGGTGGAGTGGTGTGCCGGCAAGGGGCACCTGGCCCGGGCCCTGGCCCAGCGCCACGGCGTCGAGGTCACGGCACTGGAGTGGGACCCGGCGCTCTGCGCGGCGGGTAGCGTCCTGGCCCAGGGGCAAAGCGCCGCGGTGCGCTTTCGGGTCCAGGACGTGATGGCCGAAGAGGCCGGGCGCTGGCTCCACGCCGGCAGCCGGGCCGTGGCGCTGCACGCCTGCGGCGATCTGCACCGGCGCCTGCTGACGCTGGCCGCGGAGGCGGGCAGCGAGGTGGTGCTGGCGCCCTGCTGCTATCAGCGCACCGCCGACGAGCGCTATCGTCCGCTCTCGGCCCGGGGGCGCGCCCTCGCCGCGGCTGCCGGTCTTACGCTCGACCGCGACGCCCTGACCCTGGCCGTGCAGGAGACGGTGACCGCCCCTCGGGGCGTGCAGCGCCACCGGGAGCGCGCCTCGGCCTGGCGGCTCGGCTTCGACCGGCTGCAGCGCCGGGTGCGCGGCGTCGATGCCTACCTGCCGGTGCCGAGCCTCGCCTACGGCAGGATGCCGTCGCGCTTTTCCGAGTTCTGCCGCTGGGCGGCGGCGCAGAAGGGCCTCGCGCTGCCCGAGGAGGTCGACTGGGCCGCCCTCGAGGCCGAGGGGTGGCGGCGCCATAGGGAGGTGGCGCGCCTGGAGCTGGTCCGCCACCTCTACCGCCGGCCCCTGGAGGTGTGGCTGGCCCTGGACCGCCTGGCCTTTCTCGAGGAGGCCGGCTACGCGGTGGAGCTCGGCACCTTCTGCGCGCGCTCGCTGACGCCGCGCAACCTGCTGCTGCGGGCTCGCAAGCGTTGAAAAAACTTGTGGCGCTCCGGGTGCTCTGAGTGCCTGCAGGCGATACAAGAGAAGACAGGAAATTTCATCAGGAGCGGGGCATGAAGGGAGTGGGTCTGGGCATCAGCGCGCTGCTGCTGGCGGCGGTACTCCTGGTGGCGCTGTCTCCCGACCGTGAGCGCACGGAGCGGGAGGCGGGGCAGCGGGCGGGAACGGTGGCGGGCGCGGTGGACGCCGCGGCCCTGGCCGAGCGCCAGGGCGGGCTGCTCGACGAGATCGTCTTCCTGCGCGAGACCGACCTCGGCCGGGTCACCGGGCTGATCGAGGCGGGCAGCCACCAGCTCTTCAGCCAGGGCATCTCCAGCCCCACCGTGGTCAATCGCCTGCGCGACTCCATTCACGCCGACATGGACCTGGCCTTCGGCACCTCAAGCGAGCTGACCCTCAATCCGACGGGGCCGATCCTGGCCGATGGCAGCCTCAACCCCTTCGCCCTGCCCGAGATCCGCGAGGCCCTCAACTGGCTGGTCGACCGCCGCCACGTGGCCGAGGAGCTCTACGGCGGCCTGGCGGTGCCGCGCACCCTGCCGCTCTCCACCGCCTTTCCCGACTACGCCAGGCTGGCCGAAGAGGCCCGCGCCCTGGAGCTGCGCTACGCCCATGACCCGGACCGCGCCCGGGAGGCCATCGAGGCCGGCATGGGCGAGCTCGGCGCCGAGCGCCGGGAGGGGCGCTGGGTCTTCGCGGGGGAGCCGGTGCGACTGCGCCTGCTGATCCGTACCGAGGACGAGCGCCGCCGGGTGGGGGACTACCTGGCCAACCTGCTCCAGGGGCTCGGCTTCGAGGTGGAGCGGCGCTACCGCACCGCCGAGGAGGCCTCCAGGCTCTGGATCGCCACCGACCCCGCCGCCGGCGAGTGGCACCTCTACACCGGGGCCTGGATCTCCATCGTCATCCAGCGCGACCAGGCCGACAACTTCAGCTTCTACTACACGCCCCGCGGCCGCGCCGAGCCGCTGTGGCAGGCCTATCGCCCCGCGCCCGAGTTCGATGCCCTCGCCGACCGGCTCTCCCGGCGGGACTATGCCAGCCGGGAGGAGCGCCAGGGGATGATGGCTCGCGCCCTTGAGCTGGCCCTGGTGGACTCCTCCCGGGTCTGGCTGGTGGACCAGCTCAACGCCTCGGCCCGAGCCGCCAACGTGGAGGTGGCGGCGGACCTGGCCGGCGGCGTCTCCGGCTCGGCGCTCTGGCCCTACACCCTGCGCTATACCGACCGGCTCGGCGGACGCATGGTGGTGGGCCTGCCGGGGCTGCTCGGGGAGCCCTGGAACCCGGTGGCGGGCAGCAATTGGGCCTTCGATCGCATGATCACCCGGGCCACCCAGGACCCCGTGGTGCTGCCCGACCCCTATACCGGGCTCTACCACCCCCAGCGCATCGCCCGCGCCGAGCTGGCGGTAGAAGCGGGCATCCCGGTGGAGCATACCCTCGACTGGCTGACGCTGACCCGGGAGGCGCAGATCGCCGTGCCCGGCGACGCCTGGGTCGACTGGGACGCCCTGCACGGGCGCTTCATCCCCGCCGATGAGGCCCATCCGGAGGGGCTTACCGCCCGCACCCGGGTGCGGGTCCGCTACGACCCCGAGCTCTTCGCCCGGCGCTGGCACGATGGCTCCTGGCTGACCCCCGCGGATTTCGTTCTGCCCTGGATCCTCGACTTCGAGCGGGCAAGCGAGGCAAGCCCGCTCTTCGACCCCGCCCACCTCGCCACCTTCGAGGCCTTCCGGCGCCACTTCCGCGGCTGGCGGATCCTCTCCACCGAGCCCCTGGTCATCGAGGTCTACAGCGACCAGATCTTCCCCGACGCCGAGAGCATCGTCGCTGCCCGGGCGCCGAGCCCGCTGCCCTGGCACGTGCTGATGCTGGGGATCCTCGGCGAGCGCCGCGGCGAGCTGGCCTTCTCCTCCAACAAGGCGGACCGCCAGCGGGTGGACTGGCTGAGCCTGGTGGCCGGGCCCAGCCTGCCGGTGCTCGAGCGGCTGCTGGCCGGGGTGCAGGAACAGCTGCAGGAACAGCTGCCGCTTCCCTATGGCGACGCCCTGGGGGACTGGCTGGCGCCCGGGGAGCCGGAGAGGCGCTTCGCCGCCCTGGACGCCTGGCAGCGCGCCTTCGGCCACTTCTGGGTGGGCAGTGGCCCCTACCGCCTGCACTCGGTGCATCCGGTGGAGGGCAGCGTGGTGCTGCGCCGCTTCGAGGGCTTTCGAGGCCCCGCCGACCGCTGGCTGGGGCTGAGCCGCGCCCCCATCCCCGAGCTGCTGCTCGACGGCCCCCTGGTGGTGGCGGCGGGCCGGGCCCCCGGCGCCAACGGCCTGGCCGTCGGTGGGCGCGAGGGGCGGGAGGGCGCCGAGTTTCGCCTGGCGGTGACCGTGGAGGGGGCGCCCTATCCCGAGGAGGAACTCCGCGAGGTGAGCTACCTGCTCTTCGACGGCGACGGCGCCCTGGCAGGCCGCGGCGAGGCCGAGCCCCTGGGGCAGGGCCAGTGGCGGGTGCGCCTGGATGCCGAGACCCTGGCGGGGCTGGGCAGCGGCGCCAATAGCCTGGAGCTCGCCGTGATCAGCCGCCGGGTGGCGCTGCCGGCCTTCGCCTCCCACGTCTTTGCCACCCTGCCACCCGGCGAGGAGGTGCCCCGATGAAGCCCGCCTCCGCGGGGAGGCCCGTCCGCCCCGACCTGCGACGCTCCCGGCTGCGCGACCTGCGCCATCTGCTGCTCTATGCCGCCGCCCGCCTGCTGGCGCTGCTGGCCACGGTGGTGGTGGGCGTCTACCTGACCATCCTGGTGGCCAACATGGGCGGCCAGGTGGATGAACTGCGCCTGGTGCAGATCCGCAGCGAAGCGGTGGAGGCGGTGCGCGCCGATCCCGCCTTCTTCGACATGCCCGGCGAGGAGCGCAGCGCCCTGGTGGAGCGCCAGGTGGCCCTGGAGGTGGAGCGGCTGCGCCTCGACCAGCCCTTCATCGTGCGCAGCCTCGACTACCTCAGGCGGGCCCTGAGCCTCGACCTGGGCCGCGCCGAGCAGATGCACAGCGACCGCGGCTCCAGGGAGGTGCGCGACATCATCGTCGAGCGCCTGCCGGCGACCCTGCTGCTCTTCGGCAGCGCCAACCTGCTGGTCTTCTTCACTGCGGTGTTTGCCGCCCTGCATCTCTCGCGGCGCTACGGCAGCGCCCTGGATCGCACCGTCATCGCCCTGGCGCCGAGCTCGGCGGCTCCCGGCTGGTTCTACGGCATCTTCCTGATCCTGTTCTTCGCCTTTCTCTTCCCGCTGCTGCCCGCCGGCGGCATGGTCACCGCGCCGCCCCCCGAGAGCCGGCTCGAGTACGCGGCGAGCCTGGCGCGCCACATGCTGCTGCCGGTGGCGGCGATGTTTCTCTCCTCGATCTTCGTCTCCATCTACTCCTGGCGCACCTTCTTTCTGATCCACTCGAGCGAGGACCACGTGGAGATGGCCCGCGCCAAGGGGCTCAGCGCCCGGCGCATCGAGCGGCGCTATATCCTGCGCCCGACCCTGGCGCCCATCATCACCAGCTTTCTGCTGATGCTGATCGGCCTGTGGAGCGGCGCCATCATCCTCGAGCAGGTGTTCAACTGGCCGGGGCTCGGCTCGCTGCTCTTCCAGGCCATCGGCCACCGGGATACCCCGGTGATCATCGGCGGCGTGGTGATCTTCGCCTATCTGCTGGCGGCCACGGTCTTTCTGCTCGACTTCCTCTATGCGCTGCTCGACCCCAGGGTGCGGGTCAGGGGAGGGCGCTCATGATCGCCTGGCGCAGCGGTCGCTGGCGGGAGCTGGCCCGCTACCCCTCGGCCATCGCCGGGGTGGCCATCATCTTGGTGCTGGTCGGAGTGGCCCTGGCGGCCCCCCTGGCGGTGCCCTACGGCGAGGCCCTGGAGCGCTGGCGCGGCGGCGAGCGCTGGCAGTACCACCCGGTCAATGCCGCCCCGGTGTGGGTCGACCGCCTGCGCGGCGGCAGGGCGCCCACCACTCGGGTGATCGCCAGTCGCGACGTCGAGGCGGAGGTGCACCCCTTCCCCGGGGGGCGGCGGCTGACCCTGCCGCTCACCTTCGACTACGCCTTCGACGACTTCCCGAGCGAGCTCAATCTCTTCCTGACCGCCGAGGGGCACGCCCGGCCGCCCTTCGTGCGCCTGCTGTGGCAGACCCCCGACGGCCGCGAGATCCCTCTGGGGGGCCATCGGCTCGGCGAGCGCGAGCGTATCTCCATCTCCCAGGATCGCGCCCTGGCGCAGCGCCTGGGCGGCCTGGCTCCCCATATCGGGCTCTTCGCCGCCGAGAAGGCCGAGGGGGAGGCGGGCGCGCCGTCGCTGCAGACGGGGCGCTACGGCCTGGTGCTGGAGGCGGTGCTCTTCGACGCCGAGGCGCCCCTCGAGGCGGAGCTGGTGGTCTACGGGCGGGTTCACGGCATCGCCGGCACCGACCATCAGCGGCGCGCCCTGAGCCTGGCGCTGCTCTGGGGCACGCCGGTGGCGCTCGCCTTCGGGCTGATCGCCGCGGTGGGCACCACCCTGACCACCCTGGTAATCGCCGCCGTGGGGGTCTGGTACCGGGGCTGGGTGGACGCCGTCATCCAGCGGCTCACCGAGGTCAACATGATCCTGCCGGTGCTGCCGATACTCGTGATGGTGGGCACCCTCTACTCCACGAGCATCTGGCTGATGCTCGGGGTGGTGGTGCTGCTCGGCATCTTCAGCGCCGGCATCAAGACCTACCGCGCCATGCTGCTGCCGATCCGCGAGGCGCCCTATATCGAGGCGGCCCGGGCCTATGGCGCCTCCAACCTGCGCATCGTGATGCGCTACATGCTGCCGCGGATCCTGCCGGTGCTGGTGCCGAGCTTCGTCACCCTGATCCCCACCTTCGTCTTCCTGGAGGCGTCCCTGGCGGTGCTGGGGCTCGGCGACCCGGAGCTGCCCACCTGGGGCAAGGTGCTCAACGACGCTCAGTCCCAGAGCGCGCTCTACAACGGCTACGTCTACTGGGTGGTGTCGCCGGCGCTGCTGCTGATGCTGACCGGCCTGGGCTTCGCCATGCTCGGCTTCGCCCTGGATCGGGTGTTCAATCCGCGACTGAGGAGCCTGTGATGGCGACAACGACGACAGGCGTCGCGGCGGGGGAAGCCCTGCTGCGGGTCGAGGCGCTGGCCCTGCACTACCGAACCCGCCAGGGAGCGGTGCGCGCCGTGGACGGGCTCACCTTCGATGTGAAGCGCGGCGAGGCGCTGGTGGTGCTCGGCGAGTCGGGCTGCGGCAAGAGCTCGCTCGCCCGGGCGCTGATGCGCCTGCACCCTCGCAACCTGGCCCACCACGGCGGCCGCGTGTGGCTGGGGGAGACCCTGATCAGCGAGCTTTCCGACGAGCGCTTTCGCCGCGAGGTGCAGTGGTCGCGGCTGGCGCTGGTGATGCAGGCCTCCATGAACGCCCTCAACCCGGTGGTCAAGGTGGGGGAGCAGGTGGCCGAGCCGCTGCGCGAACTGAAGCGCTGGCCGAGGCGCCGGGCCCTCGAGCGCGCCGCCGAGGTGTTCCAGCGGGTGGGGCTGCCGCTGGACTTCATGGCCCGCTACCCCTTCGAGCTTTCCGGCGGCATGCGCCAGCGGGCGGTGCTGGCCATGGCGCTGGTGGCGGAGCCGGAGCTGGTGATCCTCGACGAGCCCACCTCGGCCCTGGACGTGCTGACCCAGGCGGCGATCATGAATGTCTTGAAGGAGATCAAGCGCGACCAGGGCACCAGCTTTATCCTGATCACTCACGACGTGGCCACCTCCAGCGAGCTGGCCGACCGGGTGGCGCTGATGTACGCCGGCGAGCTGGTGGAGACCTGCAGCGCCGAGCGCTTCTTCACCGCCCCGGCCCATCCCTATTCGCGTATGCTGATGGAAAGCGTGCCCCGGCTCCATGAGCGCCGCCGGCCCCGGGCCATCGCCGGTCAGCCGCCGAGCCTGCTCGACCCGCCCGGCGGCTGCCGCTTCGCCGCGCGCTGCCCGGCGCGCTTCGCCCGCTGCGCCGAGTCGCCGCCGGCCTTCGTGCCGGAGACCGCCGACGGGGCGGGAGCAGGCGTGGAGCCAGGGGGAGAGCCAGGCGTGGGGGGCGAGGTGAGTAGCGAGGTGAGAGAGAGCCGCCACCGGGTGCGCTGCTGGCTCCATGCGACCGGTCGGGAGGAGACGCCATGACCGCCGAAGCCCCTCTGATGGAAGCCCCTCTGGTGGAGGCCCGGGGCCTGCACACCTGGTTCGAGCTGCGCCAGTGGGGCTTTCTGCGGGTGGGAGCGGTGCGCGCCGTGGACGACGTCAGCTTTACCCTGGCCCGGGGCGAGGCGGTGGCCTTCGTGGGCGAGTCGGGCTGCGGCAAGAGCTCCCTGGTGCGCACCCTGCTGGGGCTGCATCGCCCCACGGCGGGGGAAGTGCGCTGCGAGGGGCGCGATCTGGCCTCGCTCGGGGGCGCCGAGCTCAAGGCGTGGCGCGCCCGGGTGGGCTATGTGCAGCAGGACCCCTTCGGGGCGCTGCCGCCCTTCCTGGACGTGCGCCGCATCCTGGCCGAGCCGCTCAAGGTGCATGGCGTGGGCGATCGCGCCGAGCGCGAGCGGCGCATCCGCGCGGCCTTGGAGGAGGTGCGCCTCACCCCGGTGGAGGAGTTTCTGGGCAAGTTTCCGCATATGCTCAGCGGCGGCCAGCAGCAGCGGGTGGTGATCGCCCGGGCGCTGATCCTCGAGCCGGCCCTGGTGATCGCCGATGAGCCGGTGTCGATGCTCGACGCCTCGGTGCGGGTGGAGATCCTGGAGCTCTTGCGGGGCATCCAGCGCCAGCGGGGCCTGACGCTCGCCTTCGTGACCCACGACCTGGCCACGGTGCGCCACTATGCCGAGCGCATCCTGGTGCTCTACGCCGGCAAGGTGGTGGAGAGCGCCCCGGTGGAGGCGCTGCTGGATGCCCCCGAGCACCCCTATACCCGGGCGCTGCTGGGCGTGCTCTCCGACCCCGACGCGGCCAACGCCACCCGCCAGCGGGAGGTTCCCCCCGGCGAGCCGCCGAGCCTGATCACCCCGCCGTCCGGCTGCCGCTTCCATCCGCGCTGTGCCCGGGCCATCGCCGGGCGCTGCGAGGTGGAGGCGCCGCCGGAGATCGCCACCGCCCCGGCGCGCCGGGTGGCGTGCTGGCTCTTCGACGAGCCGGCCCCGCCCGCGCCCTGAGCCGGCCGCGCGTCGCTCGATCGCATGAAACACGCACCGGATAACAGGAGACGCCTGCCATGTCCTTTCACAACGAGGCGCTCGACCCGGCGGCGCTGCCGCGCTGGGAGCGGGTCGCGCTGACGCCGGTCTCCCGGCGCCTGGCCCCCTGCCATGCGCTGTCGGTCATGGGCCGCTGGATCCTGGTGGCCGGGCTGGTATGGCTCTTTCCCGCCCCGGCCGAGGAGCTGGTGCGCTGGCAGCCTGCCGCCGCGGGTGGGGTGCTGCTGCTGGGGCTATTCCTGGCCAGCCTGGGCTGGGTCGAGGCGCGCCGGCGCGGCTATGCCCTGCGCGAGCACGACCTGATCTACCGCCGCGGCCTGCTGGTGCAGCGTAGCCGAGTGCTGCCCGTCGCCCGCCTGCAGCACGTGGAGACCCTCAGCAACCCCCTGGAGCGCGGCTTCGGGCTGGTCCGGCTGGTCTGCTTCACGGCGGGCGGGCGCGGCGCCGACCTGGTGCTGGAAGGGCTTCCCGCCGAGCGCGCCGAGGCGGTCAAGCAGCATCTGCTGGCCAGGGTGAGCGGCACGCCGGCGCCGAGGGAGGACGGCGATGACCCAGCCTGACCCTGACGCCCCGGCGCTTGAGGGCTGGCAGCGCCTCTCGCCCTGGGCCATGGGGCTCCTGCTGATCAGCGGCGGCGCCTCCCTGCTGCGCCAGCATCTGCCGCTGGTAGCCGGTGCCGGCGCGGGCCTGGCCATGGTCGAGCGCATCGGCCTGCGCGAAATGGCCCTGGGGGGCGCGCTGCTGCTGGGCGCGGCGCTGCTGCTCAGCCTGGCCTACTACCGGCGCTTCCGCTTTCGCCTCGACGGCGATCTGCTGATCATCTGCCGGGGACTGCTCGAGCGCCGCGAGTTCAAGGTGGCGGCGGAGCACGTTCAGCAGGTGGAGATCCATCAGCCGTTCTACATGCGCCCCTTCGGCCTGGTGAAGTGGCAGGTGGAGACCCGGGCCGGCGAGGCCTCGCGGATCGCCCTGCCGGGTATTCGGCGCGACGTGGCCGAGGCCCTGGACCGCCGTCTGCGCCCCGCCGGGGGTGTAGCCAAGGCAGCGTCGGAGCCCGACGAGGCCGCCGCGGAGCCGGCCCGGCCGGCTCCGCGCCTGCGCTATCGCATCACCCCCGGCGCCCTGGTGCTGCATGGCCTGGCCAGCCGCTCGGTCTACGTGATCGCCGCCATGCTCTCGCCGCTGGTGCGTCCCCTGGAGCGCTGGCTGCACGAGACGCTGCCGCAGACGACACCGCCGGCCTGGCTGCCGACCTCCGCCCCGGCGGCGGTGGCGCTGGGCATGGCGGCGCTGCTGCTGGGGCTGGCGCTGCTCTCGGTGCTGGCGGCCTGGTGGCGCTTTCACGGCTACCGGCTCCACGACGACGACGGCGAGCGCCAGCGCCAGGTGAGCGGGCTCTTCAACCGTCGGGAGCAGGTGCTGATGCTGTCGCGGCTGCAGGTGGTGGAGTGGGTGCAGACCGGCCTCGGCCGCCTGCTGCGGCGCGGCTATCTGGTCTGTCACCAGTTTGGCGCGGCGGGGGGCGCGGAGGCCGAGGCGCGGCGCTTTGTGGTGCCGGGGCTCGGCCTGGCCGACGGGCGCCGGCTAGCCGGCGTGTTCTGGCCCGGGCTTGCGATGGCCACGCCCCTGGCGCGGGTCGAGCCGCTCTATCGGCGGGTGCTTTTTCTGCGGATGCTGCTGGCGCTCCTGGCCGCCGCGCTGGTCGGCGCCTGGCTGCTGGTTGGCGCCGTGCTGAACGGCGAATCCGCCGGCGACGCCGCATCCGGCGGCCTGGCGCTGCGCTCGCTGGCCCCGGGGGCAGGGCCCGGAGTGCTTTCGGCGGTCTTCCTGGTGGGTCTTGGGGGTCTGACCGCCCTGGCGGCGCTGCTGGCCCAGCTGCGCTGGTGCGCCCTGGGCTGGGCCCGGGAGGGGGAGTACCTGATCGTGCGCCAGGGGCTTCTGGGGCAGCGCACCCGGCTGTTTCCCACGGGCAGCCTGGTGGCGGTAGAGGTGCAGCAGAGCTGGCTGCAGCGCCGCCGCGGCGTGGCGACGCTGCATCTCCATCTGGCCAACGGGCCGGTCACGCTGCCCTATCTGCGCGCCGAGCGGGCCGATGCCCTGGCCAATCGGCTGCTGGCGGGCGTGGAGGCCGAAGGCTCGGCGCCGGCGCCCTCGTTGCGGTGACCCGCGGCGGCGCCGAATCGGTCCCGCGGCAGGCGGGGGGTGTCAAACGGAGAGTGTCACGCGGCCTTGCCGAAGCGCTTGTGCAGCCAGGCGTTGATGGCGTCGGACTCGTAGAGCCACTCGTCGCTGCCGTCCTCGTGGGTGATCTTTAGGCAGGGCACCTTGATGCGCCCGCCGCCCTCGGCCAGGGCCTTGCGGTGCTCGGGGTCGAGCTGGGCGTCGCGCACCTCGATCTTCTTCAGGCCCAGGCGGGCGATCTCCTTGCGCACCTTGACGCAGAAGGGGCAGGTGCGGAACTGGTAGAGGGCGAGATTCTCGCAGGCGCGGTCGACCTCGGCCTGCTCTTCCGGGGTGCGCTCCACGGACTGGGGCGTGGAGAGTTTCTCGGCGATCAGCACGACCGGCGCCAGCACCAGGCGCAGGCCGCGAAAGAAGGTGCGGATGATGATTCGCATCGGTGAAATGGACCTCTTTTGAGTCGGGCTGGGATCAGGAAAAGCGGCGCCCATGATGCCTGGCCGGGCGCGCGCTGGCCATCCCCTGGCCCTCTCTGGTCACTCCGGGGGGAACGCCACCCTTAGCGGATTCTCGCCTGCCGGCCAGGTGCCGGCGCGGCGGGTCTCGCCGTCTTCATCCAGTACCAGGTGGCTGCGCTGGCCGTGGTGGCGCAGTCGGGCGGCCAGCAGGGCGAGGCTTTCGGCATCGTCGCCGCTGAGCAGGCCGATGGGGTGGTCCGGGTGCATCCAGAAGCGCGCGCGACCCGCCGTTTCCAGCGTTTCCTGTTTCAGGGCGTCCCGCGGCGGGGCGCTGAGGCCCTGCGACCGGCGCCATTCGGCAACCTGCTCGGTGGTGCCCACCACCAGCAGCGGTGGGGCGTCATCCAGCCCGGCCTCGGCGGGCCACGTCTCGAGCCGACGGGCCAGGGCGCGCTCGGCCAGGGGTTCCAGCGCCGGTGTCAGGGCGACGAGCCTGGTGTCGGCGTCCAGCAGCAGGCGGCGCAGCAGGCTGGGCAGGGCGCCCGGGTGGCGGGCCAGGTCGGCGTCGGGGTCCACCTCCAGCGCCAGGGGGCGCTCGCCCAGGGGGATTCCGAAGGGCTGGCGCTCGCTCTCCATGTCCTGATTCAGGGTCACCGGCCCCGACGCCGTCTCCACCACCAGCGGCACGGTCAGCGGCCAGGGGGCATTGTCGCCGCGCTGCACCAGCTCGCCGCGCAGCCAGAAGGTGCCGCTTTCGTCCTCGAGGCGCACCCCCTCCAGGGCCAGGTCGGGGCGGCCGGAGCGGTCGCGCCAGGCGCTGAAGAAGGGCGCCAGGTCCTTTTCGGCGGCGGCACTGAAGGCGGCCTCCAGGGCCTGCCAGTCGGCGCGGCGATGCATCCAGGCGTCGGCCAGCTCGCCCAGGGCCGCGTCGAAGGCGTCGTCCCCCAGGCGCTTTCGCAGCATATGGAAGAGCAGGGCGCCGTGCTGGTAGCCGATCAGGCGCCCGGCGGGGTCCGGTCCGCCGCGAAAGTCGCGCAGCCTGCCGGTCTGCCCGGAGGGCAGGGCGGCCAGGTCGCGCAGCCAGCCCCGGCGCAGCTCGGCGTCCTCGCCGGCCGCCTCGGCAACGGCGTGATCCGCCAGGTAGGTGGTCAGCGCCTCGGCCCAGTTGCCGTCGGCGTACTCCACCAGCACGCCGGCGCCCCACCAGGCGTGCATGATCTCGTGGGGTAGTGAGGTCTCGGGAATGAAGGGCAGCGGGATCACTCGCTCGCCGAGCAGGGTGAAGCCGGGAAAGGCCACGCCTACCGGCGCCGGCGAGGCGGCGATGCTGAAGCTCGTGAATGGAAAGTCCCCCAGGCGCTGCTCGAAGGCCTGAAGGTGCGCGGCGGCCCTGTCCAGGTAGGTGGCGCCGAAGGCGGCGTCCAGGGCCTCGGGAAAGAGCACCCGCAGGGTCACGCCGTTGACCTCGCGTTCGCGCCGCTGCCAGGGGCCGGTTGCCACCTCCAGCGCCAGGGTGTGGGGGTGCTGGAAGCGGGCGAGCCGACCCTCGGCCGTGGTGCGCTCCTCCACCAGGGAGCCGCTGGCCACCGCGCGCTGGGTGGAGGGCGTCTCGACCTCGACCACCAGCGGGCCGGCGCGTTCGGCCAGATGGGGATACCAGCCGGCCCGGGTGGGCAGCAGACTGCCCGCCTCCGAGAGCCTGAGGCCCCGTTCGCCGCTGCCTTCGCCGAGGCGGCCCGACCAGCTCAGTGAGATTTGGCCCGGGCAGGGGGCGACCCGCCACAGCCCCTCGCCCTCGTGGGCCACCGCCAGCGGCGCGTCGTCGCAGCGCGCCGTCTCGACCTCAAGGCCGGGCAGCAGCCGGAACTGGCCGCCCCGGGGCAGCGCCTGGACCAGCTCGCCGGCGAGGGTGCGCCCCGCGGGATCCAGGCGCAGGCTCAGGTGTCGCTGGGCAGGTTCCTGGAGAGGCGCGTCGGCGCCTTCCGGGGCGCTGGACGCCGCGGCCGGCCCCGCCCAGGCGGAGGCGGCCAGCAGGGCAGGCGCCAGCCGCGCCATGGCTCGGCCGGTGCTCAGGGGCTTCAGGCGGTACGGCATGGCTCAGGGCGTCCCGTTACGCAGCGGGAAGCGGGCCAGCAGCTCCTCGCGCTCGCCATCCCGGCTGACGGTGAGTGGCAGCACCGTGCCCGGGGTCTGGCGGCGCACCAGGTCGGTGAGCTCGCCGGGGCGGCGCAGGGGGCGGCCGGCGGCCTCGGTGATCAGGTCGTCGCGCCTGAGGCCCAGGGATTCCGCCAGGCTCTCCTCCATGACGCTCATCACCCGCACGCCCCCCTCGGCGGTGCCGATCAGCACGCCGAGGCGCTGGGGCTCGGCGGGCTCGAAAGGCGTCTCGTCGCCCAGGATAAAGAGGGCGTCGGCGATGCCCGCTGGGGGCGTGCAGCTCTCCTCCGCGCTCCAGGGCAGCAGCGTCGCCGTCTGTTCGATGCCCAGATCGGCCAGCTGATGGGGGACGCCGTGGCCGTAGGTCACATGGCCGCGCCCCATCAGGCCCACCACCAGGGGCGTGTCGGCGCTGGCATCGGCCAGCCCCTGGGCCATGGCGCGGTCCCAGACCAGCTGGGCGGCCACGAAGCGCTCGAGCCCCGCCTCGGGGTCCTCGGCGCTGGGGTGGTTGGCATAGACCTCGGCCAGCGCCTCCCGGTACCCCTCGGAGGCGGAGGTGGGCGGGGTGATGGCGTGGCGCTCCTCCGGGGGGATCGCCTCCCACCCCTCTTCCGCGATGCGCTGGCGCAGGGCCGGGGTGACGTTGAGGGCCAGCAGCGGGATGCGCTGCATGCGCGCAAAGTGCAGGATCGGCAGGTAGGCGTCTGGGTCATAGCCCCAGCTGCCCAGCCAGTCGCTCTCGGCCAGGAAGCCGGCCTCGTCGAGCTCGCCGGCCACCCAGGCGTCCAGCACCGGCTGCGCCTCCCGGGGCAGCATCTCCAGGCCGATGGCCATTCGCGGCTCATGGGCGTGCAGGCCGGCCAGGGTGTGCAGCTGCCAGCGGTGGTGGGCCAGGCGCTCATGCTGTTCGCCGAGCAGCACCACGCGGCGCTCGGCCAGATCGGCCAGCAGCGCGGCGGCGTCTGCTGCCTGGCCATGGTGCTGCCACTGGCCGGGGGCAGGGCACTCATCGGCCAGGGCGGCGGCGGGCAGTCCGGTGAGGAGCAGGGCAAGGAGGGGAGCGGCAAGGCATGGGGGAGACGAGCGGAAAGCAAGGCGCGGCATGGGAGCTCCTGGGGGCAGGTCGGCGGGACTCAGGCCGCTACCATAGCGCAGTCGGCGCCCCGGCAGGAAAGGGCCGCGATCAACGCGGATCGCGGCCCGGCGGGCACCACCTCATGTGCCCGGGTCAGTAGTGGCGGCTGAAGCGCCCGTGGGGGCTATCGTGCATCAGGCGGTCGAACTCCCGCCCGCTCATATGGATCAGGGTCTCGTGGTCGCCGGCATCGAAGTAGACGTCGGGCTGGTGGCGGAGCATGTCGTCCACGTAGACCTGCAGGCCCCAGGCCTGGCCGACCGGGGAGGTGGCGCCGGGGTCGCAGTCGCGAAAGTGCTCCTGGATCTGCTGCTCGGAGGCCAGCGCCACCTTCTCGTGGAGCAGCTGGGAGAGCTGCTCGAGATCGGCATCGCAGCTGCTGGGCACCACGGCGAGGCGATAGCCGGAGTCGCTCTGGAGCATCACCGCCTTGGCCATGCGGTCGCCGGAGATATGAGACTTCTCGGCGATACGGCTGGCGGTCGTTTCGCGGGGGTGGGGTAGCTCCTCGAAGTCGATATCGCAGGACCTCAGGTACTCCTGCAGGGTCATCGGGATGGTCATGGCACTCTCTCCTTCGGCCGGTTGGGCCGTGAACTGGCGGTGGTTGCCTCCCTTCAGGTTGAACGTGTTGTCCCTCCCTTGAGGATAGTCCGCTTGCCGCTATGCAGCCGGTTGGCTGGGGCCCTAGACTCAAAAGTATCGGAGCACCGGCATGTATCGAGACGGGGTCGATAAGGCCCTGACGGTGTAGCATGGGCCTGGCCTTCGAGCCGGCTCTGCACGGTCACTACTCAATCCCCCTGCCCACGAGGTTCCCGATGATGTCTCGCCTGCTGATGCCTCTCCTGATCCTTCTGCTGTGGCTCGGCGGCTGCGGTGGCGACCCGGGCCCCCGGGAGGCGCCCCTGGCGGTGCTGGCCACCGACGGTGAGGCCCTCGACGGCAGTCGGGTAATCACCGAAGGGGTGGTGCGCCACTTCGAGGAGCCGCTGCACTACTGGGTCGAGGATGAGGGCCTCAACCGGGTAGAGCTCTTCCCCCATGACAAGGTTGCCTCCCTGCTTGGGGAGCGGGTGCGGGTGGAGGGTGAGTTCGCCTTTTCCCGGGAGGAGGGGCGACGCCTCACCATCGAGAGCATCGAAGTGCTGGACGACTAGCGCCGGGAGACGGCCTTCAGGAGATCGATAGATGCAAGGGAAGGCAATCCGCGACCGGCTCGCCGAACGCGCCCAGCTGCCCCGGGCGGAGGGGCGTATCGAGGCCATTGACCTGGCCCGGGGCGTCGCCATCGCGCTGATGATCCTCAGCCACACGGTCAGCGGGCTCTATGGCATCCGCCAGCTGCCCGACTGGGGCCTGGTGCCGGTGCATCTCGTCACCAAGTTCTCCTCCTCGCTGTTCATCGTGGTGTTCGGCATCGCGCTCGCCGTGGCCTTCCTGCCCCGGGTAGGGGAGGCGGACTGGCCCAGGCGCCGCCTGCGCCTGATGCTGCGCGGCCTGGAGGTGCTCTTCTGGTACAAGTTGCTCACCGTGGTGGAGATGATGGCCATCTTCCCCCGGGAGGACATCCTCGACGCCCTGCTCTATCAGCGCTTCCCGATCTGGGTCGAGATCCTCGGCTTCTACGCCATCGCCCTGCTCTGGCTGCCCTGGGTGCTGCCGCTCTGGTGCCGGCTGCCGCTCTGGTCGCGGCTGCTGCTGCCGGTGGCCATCGCCCTGGCCGCCGGCTGGCTGGAGCGCCACGCCACCTTCTGGGGCATCGAGCCGCTCAAGGCGCTGCTGGTGGAGGATGCCGACCACTACACCTGGGGCCAGCTCTCGCGGTTGCCGCTGGTGCTGCTGGGCCTGCTGGTCGGTGAGGCGCTGCTGCGCGGCTACTGGAGCGCCTGGCGCGCCCGGCTGCTGCTCGCCATCGCCGGTGGCGGGGCGCTGATGCTGCTCGCCTTCTTCTCCCTGGCCGTCGCCGCCCCGGAGGCCTCGGTCCACGACGCCCTGATGGCGGTGGCGCGCAATGCGGGCAAGCACCCGCCGGAGCTCGCCTTCATGCTCTTCAGCCTGGGCGGGGCCCTGGTGATCCTGGCGCTCTGCCTGCAGGGCGGCGCGGCGGCGGCGCGCTGGCTGCGCCCGCTCACCCTGATCGGTAGCGACGCCCTCAAGGCCTTCATCTTCCATATCGTGGTGATCTTCGGCGTCTTTCGGTTCCTGCTCGACGCCTGGCGGGTCTACGACTACCCCCAGGTGCTGGGCATCGGGGTGGCCCTGGTGCTGGCCACCGCTGGCTGGATCGCCCTGACCGGCTGGTTCCGGGAGAAGCGGGGATGAGGTGGCTCGCCGCGATTGTGCTCTCGAGCCTGGTCATGGCCGCCCCGGCCCTGGCCGGCGGCGCTTGGGAGTCCGAGCTCGAGGCCCGGCTGGCCGCCCTGGAGGCCGAGGGCGATGACGAGATCGGCCTTTACGTTCAGGAGCTGGGGGCGGGCGGCCTGACGCAGGGGGGACAGCCGTTCGGCTGGCGCGACGATGAAACCTGGTACCTGGCCTCGCTGATCAAGGTGCCGGTGGCCGTGGCGCTGCTGGCGCGCCGGGAGACGGGCGAGCTCTCCCTCGACGAGCCCCTGGTGCTCGAGGAGCGCGACTATGTGGACGGCGCCGGGCCCACCAACTGGGCGGAGCCGGGCACGACCCTGACCCTGGGCGAGCTGCTCGAGCCGATGCTCACCGAGAGCGACAACACCGCCACCGACCTGCTGATCGGCCGGCTGGGGCTTGGCGCCGTGAACGCCCGCGCCCAGGCGCTCTCCGGGGGCGGGCTCGGTCCCATCACCACGCTGCTGGCGGTGCGCCGCGAGGCCTATGGGCAACTGCATCCGGGGGCGCGAGAACTCACCGGGATGGACTTCATCCTGCTGCGCCAGGTCGAGGATGACGAGCAGCGCCTCGATGCCCTGGCCGAGCGACTCGGCGTGACGCCTGCGGCCCTGGCGCTGCCCAGCCTGGATGCCGCCTTCGCGGCCTACTACGCGAGCGGGCTCAACGCCGGGCGCCTGGACGCCTTCGGCGCGCTGCTCGCCGCCATCGGCGAGGGGCGGGCGCTGGGCCCCGCGGCCACCGCCGAGCTGCTGGCCATCATGGCGCGCACCACCAGCGGCGAGGCGCGGCTCAAGGCGGGCCTGGGTCCCGATATCCGCTTCGCCCACAAGACCGGCACTCAGCACCTGCGCAGCTGCGACGCCGGCATCGCCTTTCGCGGGGCGGGGGCCACCGAGCGGCGCTGGGTGGTGGTCGCCTGCACCCGGGGAGAGCGGGATATCGAGCGCTCGGAGGCGACGCTGCGCGAAGTGGGGCGGGCGATTCGTGAGTCGGGGTGGCTGGGGCCCTAATCACCTCTCTCGTCATCGGCCGGGCGCCGGGCCATCACCGTGATCTCCACCCGGGCGCCGCCGAAGAGCCGCGGCGACTGGGTGCAGGTGCGGGCCGGATAGCGTGGCGTCTCGAAAAACTCGGCGTAGACGGCGTCCATGCGGCGGATATCCTCCAGGTTGGTGATATGCACGTCCACCCGCACCACCTGCTCCATGCCGCAGCCGACCGATGCCAGCATGCGACGGATCCGCCGCAGCACCAGATGAGTCTCGCCCTCGATATCTCCCAGCACCGTCTCGCCGCCCTGGATATCCACGGCGGTCAGCCCCGACAGAAACACGTAGCGGTCGTCCAGCACCATATGGCTGCCCGGAAAGAGCGGAACCGGCAGGGTGGGATCGTTGCGAAATTCGGGCATGGAGCCTCCGGCGTCACGGCGGGTGGTGTCGACACTATAGCGCCCGCGCCGGCCGTCATGCGACGGAGCCGTGCCGGGTTGCCTTGACAGCTCGGCTGGCGGGTCTAGATTGTGAGTAGACCGGTCAGTCTAGTGGAGGTGAGATGGCGACAACCCGCGAACGGCTGCTCGAGGCGGGGCTTCGTCTGCTGCTGGAGCACGGCTACAACGACCTGGGGATCCAGGTGCTGCTGAAGGAGACCGGCATTCCCAAGGGCTCCTTCTATCATCACTTTCGCAGCAAAGAGGACTTTGCCATGCAGGTCGTCGATCGCTACATGGAGGAGGTGCACCAGGGCCTGGACCTTTCCCTGGGCGACACCCGGCTCGCCCCGCTTGCGCGAGCCCGGCGCTTCTTCGAGCTGTCGCGGGACAAGTACCGTCGGGATGGCTATATGGGCTGCATGCTGGGCGGCCTGGGACAGGAGCTCTCCGGCGTGAATGCCACCTTTGCGGCCAGGATCGAAGCCTGTTTCGGCGAGATCAGCGGCCGTATCGCCAGCTGTCTGGAGGAGGCGCGCCAGCAGGGTGAACTCCCCCAGGATGCCGACCCGCGAGAACTGGCCAATCTGCTGCTCAACTGCTGGGAAGGCGCTGCCCTGCGCAGCCGCCTGCTGCGAGATCCGGCCCCCCTCGATCGGATGCTGGATTTCACCTTCTCGGCGGCGACCCGGGCGTCATGACGAAGCGCCAGGAGGTTGCCAGGGACCCGGCCGCACCAGGCGGCCTGTGGAGCGCGACTGCCCCGGCGTGGCCGGTGCCGTGACCGCTCACGACATCTCACCACCCGGGGAAATCCAACCCTGACGCTGGTGGAGGTGCGCCATGAACATCACCACGACAAATACCGCAGCAACAGACACCGCAACGGCCGATGCGAGCTACCGTCTGGAAGGCACCATGCTGGAGCTCTGCTCCTGCGCGGTGTCCTGCCCCTGCTTCATCGGCGAGGACCCGGATCGGGGCGAATGCTTCGGCGTGATTACCTTTCATCTGGAGAAGGGCGAGGCCCGTGGGGTCGACGTCTCGGGGCTGAACCTGATCAATGTGGCCCATATCCCGGGTAATGCCCTGGCCGGCGGCTGGCGCTCGGTGCTGCTGGTCGACAGCCGCGCCGACGATGCACAGGCCGAGGCCCTGCTGGACGCCTTCGGCGGCAAGCTGGGCGGGCCGCTGGCCGACCTGGCGAGCCTGGTCGGGGAGGTGGTCGCCGTCGAGCGGGTGCCGATTACCCATGAGGCCTCTGAGGCCAGCGGGCGCCTGGAGGCCGAGGGGATGGTGGAGGCGGAGTTCGCGCCCATCCAGTCCTCGCCGGATGGCAGCACCGCGACGCTTTACGGCAGCGCCTTCACCACGGTGAAGGGGGCGCCGGCCTATCTCGGCAAGTCGGTACGCTACCGGGTGACCCTGCCCCAGCACGGCATGGCGTGGTCCTTCGACGGCCACAACGCCATCCAGACCCCCTGGATGATGGAGCATCGGCCATGAGTGCCGTTACCCAAGCGCGCCCTGCCTGGGCGGGCGCGCCACTGCTGATGGGGGCCATTCTGCTGGCCTGGCTGCTGGCCATCACCGCCGAAGTGACCGGCGAGGTGCAGTGGGTGCACCATCACCGGCTGGTGGTCGACGGACTGGCCCTCTGGGCCAGCCTGGCGCTCTTCCTGGTGGCCTGGCAGGTGCATATTGCGGCGATGATGCTGCCCACGACCCTGCCCATGGTCGGGCTCTATCGCCAGGTGGCGGCGGGGCAGCCTCACCCCCGCCTGGCGCGGGTCAGCTTCCTCTCCGGCTACCTGGTGGTCTGGACCGCCTTCGGCGTGGCGGCGCTGGTCGGCATGGCCCTGCTGGAGGGGCTCGGTGCCCGCTGGCACTGGCTGCACCAGCGGCCCGAATGGTTGGCCGGTGGCGTGCTGGTGCTCGCTGGGGCCTTCCAGTTCTCCGCCCTCAAGGAGGCCTGCCTGGACAAGTGCCGAGCCCCTCGCGCCTTCCTGCTCAACCACTACCGGCGCGGCGTGGCCGGCGGCTTCGCCCTGGGGCTGCGCCACGGGGCCTTCTGTCTCGGCTGCTGCTGGGCGCTGATGCTGGTGATGTTCGTGGTCGGGATCGCCAACCTGACCTGGATGGCACCGCTCGCCGCCCTGATGCTCTACGAGAAGGTGGGGCGCCACGGGGCGCGCCTGGCGCGCCCCGTCGGAGGCCTGCTGATCCTGCTCGGGCTGCTGATGATGGTGGATCCGGCCTGGCTGCCGGGCCTCGTGCCTGATCATGGGGGGCACGGCAGCCCTCTCCATGGCGCCCACTGATCCATGGCGCCCATTGCGGCGCTTCTCGACTCGACGACAGGCGAGGCGGGGCCCGGCATGGGCGTCGCCTCGCCCCCTGCTGGTCAACGGCCAGGGTGATGCGGCTTGCCGTCTATGCTGAAGGGATGTCCAGGCAGCGGTGATTCCCCATGAGCATGGAGCAGCAGATCGAGCGGCTCTACCGGCAGCACTCTGCCAGGGTGCTGGCTACCCTGATCCGGCTGACCGGTGATTTCGACCTCGCCGAGGAGGCGATGCAGGAGGCCTTCGCCAGTGCGGTGCAGCAGTGGCCGGGGGAGGGCGTGCCCGAGCATCCCGTCGCCTGGCTGATTCGCGTCGGCCAGCGCCGCGGCGTCGACCAGATCCGGCGGCGCCAGGTGATTCGCCGCCATGCCCGGGAGCAGCCCCCTCTGGAGGAGGAGCCCCCGCGGGCCGGGCTCGATGCCGTGACGATCCAGGACGACATGCTGCGCCTGCTCTTCACCTGCTGCCACCCGGCGCTGGCCATGGCGGACCGGGTGGCGCTCACCCTGCGCGAGATGTGCGGCCTGACCACCGAGCAGGTGGCCGCGGCCCTGCTGGCCAGGCCCGCTACCCTGGCCCAGCGCATCGTGCGAGCCAAGCGGCGCCTGCGCGAGCTGGGCCTGCCCTACGAGGTGCCTGAGGCCGCGGCCCTGCCGGAGCGCCTGACCGGCGTGCTGCGGGTGCTCTACCTGGTGTTCAACGAGGGCTATTCGCGCAGCGACGGCGAGGCGCTGCTCGACGTCAGCCTGGCCGAGGAGGCGATACGCACCGCCCGCGCTCTGGTCGAACTGCTGCCTCGGGGCGAGGCCTTCGGCCTGCTGGCGCTGATGCTGCTGCATGATGCCCGCCGCGCCGCCCGCCAGGGCGCCGACGGCGAGCTGATCCCCCTGGAGGAGCAGGATCGAGGGCGCTGGGACCGGGAGCGCATCGAGGAGGGCCGGGCCTGGCTGGCCCGGGCGCTGGAACTCACTCCCACCGGCCCCTACACCCTGCAGGCCTCCATCGCTGCGGTGCACGCCGAGGCGCCCCGGGCCGAGGCCACCGACTGGGGGCGCATCGTGCGGCTCTATGCGGCGCTCCAGCGCCGCCAGCCCTCGCCGGTGGTGGCCCTCAACCAGGCCGTGGCGGTGGCCATGCGCGATACCCCGGAGGCGGGCCTGCACCAGCTGGCGACGCTGGGGGATGAGGCTGCCCTGGCCGACTATCACCTCTTCCATGCCGCCCGGGCCGACCTGCTGCGCCGCGCCGGCCGGTCCGACGAGGCGCGCCTCGCCTATCGGCAGGCTCTCGCGCTGTGCGGCCAGGGAGCCGAGCGGCGCTACCTCGAACGCCGGCTGGCCGAGCTCGAGCGCTGAGTCGGCCACGGAGCACAAAAAAGCCTCGTGGCTGTCGATCTGCGTCGAGCCGGCGCGACTCCAGGGGGTAAGCCACAACGGAGGAAGATGGAATGCGTTATATGATGATGCGCAAGGCCGATACCCGGACGGAGTCGGATCCTCAGCCGGACGTGGAGGTGCTCGCCGCCATGGCCGATTACAACCAGCGGATGCTCAGGGCCGGGGTGATGGTCTCCGGGGATGGCCTGAGGCCGAGTCGCGAGGGCTGCCGTCTGGTCTTTCGCGACGGCGAGCCCAGGGTGGTCGCCGGCCCCTTCGCGCCCAGCGAGGAGCTGCTGGCCGGCTACAGCGTGCTCGAGGTCGACTCCCTGGAGGAGGCGATCCGCTGGGCCAGTCAGTGGCCCCCCGAGGACAGCAACGGCAACGTCACCCTGGAGCTGCGCCGCTACTACACCCTCGAGGACTTCGCGCCGAGCGCCGGCCTCGAGCAGCATCGCGTCCAGGCGCGGCTGCCCGACGAGCTCAACCTGCACCTGACCTTCCCCGGCACCTGCCGGGAGGCGATGACCTACTACGCCGAGGTCACCGGCGGCCATCTGGAGGCGCTGATTCCCTACGGCGAGACCCCGACCGCCGCTGAGGTCCCGGCGGACTGGCACGATCGCATCATCCACGCCTCGCTCAACCTGCGCGGTCGTCGGCTGATGGGGGCGGACATGCCGGGGGAGTGCTACCAGGTTCCCCAGGGCGTCCGGGTGCACCTGGAGTATGACGACGAGGCCCAGGCCGACGAGGTGTTCCGGCGGCTCGCCGAGGACGGGGAAGTCACCATGCCCTTCGCCGAGACCTTCTGGGCGCGGCGCTTCGGCATGCTCACCGACCGCTTCGGGGTGCCCTGGATGATCGCCTGCCAGACCGGCCGCTGCCTGGATCAGGAAACGGGAGGTGCGTCATGAAGTATGCCGCCCTGGTCTACTACCAGGAGAGCCTGATCGCCGCCATGACCGACCAGGAGTGGCACGATCTCAATCAGGAGTGCGTGGCCGGGGTGGAGCGGCTGACCGAGCAGGGCCACTTCCTCGGCGGCCAGGCCCTGCAGCCGGTGGAGAGCGCGGTCAGCGTGAGGCTGCGCGACGGCGAGCCGCTGGTCTCCGATGGCCCCTTCGCCGAGACCAAGGAGCAGCTGGCGGGCTTCTATCTGCTCGAGGCCCGCGACCTCAACGAGGCGCTGCGCCTCGCCGGGCGCATTCCGCCGGCGCGCTTCGGCACCGTCGAGGTGCGGCCGATCCGCGAGCTGCCGCCCCGTGACCCGGCACCCGAGACCGCCCCGTCGCGTCCCCCGACCGGAGGAGAGATCCCATGAACGATAACCCCACCCCATGCCCTTCGATGGCAAGCGGCTGATTTACGGCGGCTTCGAGGTGGTGGTGGACGAGTAGGGAGCGGCGCTGCCCCCTGCCATGGGCCGATTGGCCGGGGGCGGCTGGCATGGTATTGCTGGGGATGCCCTCATCACCACAAGGACCCCCGTGATGCCCCAGCTTGATGACCTCCCGCCGGCCAACCCGGCCCCGGGCCGCCCATGACCGCGATACGTCCCGCCGCGACCCTGGCCCTGGTGCGCGACAGCGACCGGGGGCTTGAGGTGCTGCTGCTGCAACGCACCTGGCAGGCCGCCTTCCTGCCCGGCTACTTCGTCTTTCCCGGCGGCGCCGTGGACCCCTGTGACCCGGATGTGCGGGCCTGCGCCTCTGGCCGCAATGATGCCGCCGTCAGCCAGATCCTGAGCCTCGATGAGGGCGGGGCCGACTACATGATCGCTGCCCTGCGCGAGTGCCTGGAGGAGGCGGGCCTGCTGCTGGCTCTGGACGGGCAGGGGCAGCCGGTGCCGGGGGATCATCCGATCCTGACCGAGGGGCGCGAGGCGCTGCGGCGCGAGGAGGTCGGCTTCCGCGAGCTGTGCGAGGGCCACGGCCTCGCGCTGCCGCTGGACCGGCTGGCCTACGTGGGCCACTGGGTGACGCCTCCGGGGGCGCCGCGGCGCTTCGATACGCGTTTCTTCGTGGCCCTGGCGCCACCGGGGCAGCAAGCGAGCCATGACGGCAGCGAGACCGTCGACCACGCCTGGATGATGCCCGCCGAGGCGCTGGCGGCGCACCGCCATGGCCGGCTGGCGCTGAGCTATCCCACCCTGCGCACCCTGCGCCTGATCGGCGAGTTTCGCGATGCCGAGGCGCTGCTGCGCCACGCCCACGCCAACCCGCCCACGCTGCGGCCCGGCGGGCCCTGGCCGGCGCGCCGCGACGGCCGGGGCTGCCAGGTAGAACCGGATGCCCCGGCCTACGCGGAGGTGCGCCGCCTGGACCCGCACCGCCACGGCACGGCCCTCGCCGAGATCGTGCCGGGCCGGGCGGTGGCCCTGGCCCTGGCCCCCGGGGTGACCCGAGTGACCGCGCCCAACCCGGGGGTGATGACTGGCCCCGGCACCAACAGCTACCTGCTGGGCGATGGCCGGGATCATGTGGTGATCGACCCCGGCCCGGCAGATCCCGAGCACCTGGAGCGGCTGCTGGCGCTGGCGGGCGGGCGAATCTCCCGGGTGCTGGTGACCCACACCCATATCGACCACTCGCCGGGGGCCGCCTGGCTCAAGGCGCGAACCGGCGCCCGGCTGGTGGGCCTGCCGCCGCCGCCCGGCGCCAGCCAGGACGCCACCTTCGCGCCGGACCACCGGCCGGGCCATGGCGAGCGAATCGATACGCCGGCGGGGCCCCTCAAGGTGCTGCACACCCCGGGGCACGCCTCCAACCACCTCTGCTTCCTGCTCGAATCCCAGCGGCTGCTGTTTGCCGGCGATCAGGTGATGCAGGGCTCCACGGTGGTGATCAACCCGCCGGATGGTGACATGGCGGCCTATATCGCGGCCCTGCACGCCCTGGGGCAGGAGGCCTTCGACACCATCGCCCCCGGCCACGGCTTCCTCATCGGCGAGGCCCATTCGGCCCTGGACTTCCTGATCACCCACCGCCTGGCCCGGGAGCACAAGGTGGCCCGGGCCCTGGCGTGCTTTGGTCCGGCGAGCCTCGAGGCGCTGACCCGCCACGCCTATGACGACGTGCCCGAGGCGCGGCTCGGGGTGGCGGCGCGCTCGGCGCTGGCCCACCTGCTCAAGCTGGAGGGGGAGGGGCGCGCCGAGCAGCGCGACGGCGAGTGGATCTCTCGGGAGGGGTGAACCGTGCCTAGGCCCAGCGCTCGTCGGCGGTAAAGGCCACGGTAAACCAGCGCCGCTCCGGCGGGATGGAGAGCCCGGCGCTGATCTGCTCGCGGATCTCGTCCATCACCGCCACCCCCTGGCCGGCGCCGAACTCGGGCGCGGTGACGATATGGATCTCGATGAAGTGGCCGCGACCGGCCTTGGCCACGTGGCTGTGGTAGTTGAGCAGCCCCTCCCGGGCCATCACCGGCACCATGGCGGCGTGCACCTCGCGGTCGACCGCGCTCGGGGCGATCAGAAAGATCTCGCGCACCGCCCGGCGCACGATGCCCAGCGGCACCGGCATGAAGCAGGCGGTGAGCACCATCAGCAGCGCGGAGTCGACGTAGCGGGTCAGGTGGGCCCAGGCGGTGTCCTGCAGCAGCAGGGCGATGGCAAAGGCCACCAGCAGGGCGGTGGTGATCAGCGCGGCCATCAGCCAGCCCTGGATGTCGATGCGCACGAACTCGGAGTCGGCGTGGCGGTTCAAGCGCTTCTGGTAGATCACCATGCTGAAGCAGGCGATGGCCACCACCACCGCATAGGCGATGGCGAAGTCGAGCTCGCGGCCGCCCTCCATCAGCCCCTGAACGGCGTTAAGGAAGGCGTAGAAGCAGAGCAGCATCAGAATGGCGCCGTTGAGCGCTGCCACCAGCGGCTCCAGGTGCCAGTAGCCGTGCTGGAAGCGCTGGCTGGCCTCGCGGATGGCGAGCCGCGCCACCACCAGGGAGAGGGCCGACATGGCCGCGTCGATGGTGGAGAAGACGCCGTCGAAGAGGATCGACTGGGACCCGGCCAGCAGGCCGAAGGTGACCCCCAGGCTCGAGACGACGAGGGTGACGATGATGGAGACCTTGAGGGCGCGCTGTTCGAGGGTGGCTTGCATGTTGGCTCTGTGACGATCCGAGAGGGAAAACCTTCCATTCTAGCCGAGCGCAAAACGCCGAGCGAGGGCCGTTCCGGCTTGCGTTTATTGGTGGCTTCCCCGGCCACTGGCGGGTCCGGCGTGGCTCTTCCAGACTGATGGCGCCTCGATTCGAATCAGGAGCCAGCCATGAGCCAGCCGATTATCGCCGACAACAAGCCGACAAAGGTCACCCTGGAGAAGGGCAAGGAGTACGCCTTCTGCCGCTGCGGCCGCTCCGGCGACCAGCCCTTCTGCGACGGCTCCCACAAGGGCACCGGCTTCACGCCGCAGATGTTCACCGCCGAGAAGGACGGCGAGGCGTACCTCTGCCAGTGCAAGCAGACCGGTGACGCCCCCTACTGCGACGGTACCCACAAGCAGTTCGCCAGCGACCAGGTGGGCCAGGAGGCGCCGGAACCCGATGACGAGGGCGGCGAGGAGCGGGCCCCCAAGGCCGAGGCCACCGAGGAGGAGCCCACCGTCGAGTTCATCCACCAGCTGGCCCGGGAGGGGCTGGACGGGGTGGGGCGCCATGGGCCGGTCGCCGCCATGGGCGTGCCGCGCCATCGCCTGCCTCAGTGGGATGACCTGCAGCTGATGGTGGCGCAGCTGGCGACCCAGCCGCTGCTTGACGACGCCGAGGTGTCCACCCGCCTGGTGGTGGGCCCCGAGGCGAGAAAGCCGCTGACCCTGGAGATGCCGCTGCTGGTCTCCGACATGAGCTTCGGTGCCCTCTCCGAAGAGGCCAAGATAGCGCTCGCCCGCGGCGCTGAGCGGGCCGGCACCGGGATCTGCTCCGGGGAGGGGGGCATGCTGCCCGAAGAGCAGGCCGAGAACTCCCGCTACTTTTACGAGCTGGCCAGCGCCAGGTTCGGCTATGAGGAGCGCCTGCTCGAGAAGGTACAGGCCTTCCACTTCAAGGGCGGCCAGGGGGCCAAGACCGGCACCGGCGGCCACCTGCCGGGCAACAAGGTGACCGGCAAGATCGCCGAGGTGCGCGGCCTCGAGGAGGGCCAGCCCGCCGTCTCGCCGGCCACCTTCGAGGACCTGCACGACGTGGCGGACTTCCGCCGCTTCGCCGACCGCGTGCGCGAGATCACCGGCGGCGTTCCCGTGGGCTTCAAGCTCAGCGCCAACCATATCGAGCGCGACATCCAGTTCGCCCTGGACGCCGGGGCCGACTACCTGATCCTCGACGGCCGCGGGGGCGGCACCGGGGCGGCCCCCACCATGTTTCGCGACCATATCAGCGTGCCGACCATTCCGGCGCTGGCCCGGGCGCGCCGCTACCTGGACGCCGAGGGGGCCAGTGGCCGGGTGACCCTGATCGTCACCGGTGGCCTGCGCCTGCCCATCGACTTCGTCAAGGCCCTGGCGCTGGGCGCCGACGGCGTGGCCATCGCCAACAGCGCCATGCAGTCCATCGGCTGCGTGGCGGCGCGCATCTGCCACACCAACAACTGCCCGGCGGGGATCGCCACCCAGCGCGGCGATCTGCGCCAGCGCCTCGACGTCGAGAAGTCCGCCGCCCAGCTCGAGCGCTTCCTGCGCGCCTCCACGGCGCTGATGCAGGTGATGGCGCGGGCCTGCGGCCACGACAGCCTGTCCGGCCTCAACGCCGATGATCTGGCCACCTGGAAGCGCGAGATGGCCCTGCTCAGCGGCGTGCGCTTTGCCGGCGTGGTCGATTCCGTGAGGTAAGCGCAGCGTTCGGTCCCGCGGCGCTCTTCCCTGGTACGAGAAGGGCCCGCGCGACTGCGCGGGCCCTGGCGTAGGCAATAGAGGGAGACGCTGGCCGGCTCAGGAGGCGTCGCGGAAGTGCTCCCAGGCGTGGTGGTAGAGCACGCCGGCATAGCCGTTGCGCTGAATGATCTTGAGGATCTTGGCGGGGTCATCGTCGTCCAGCGCCTTGTGCAGCTTCGCCCGCTGCTCCTCGTCCAGCGCTTCATACCAGCGGTAGGGCTGGCCCCTGGCGTCACCTTCCCGAGCCTTGTGCATCAGGTCCATTTCGATGCGCCCGCCGTGCCGGTAGAGGATGTCGTAGCCCTCCTGCAGCCGGTCGGTGGGCACGTCGTGCGGTTTCTCGAGACCTTCGAGCACGTTGTAGTAGTAGTAGCTCAGCGGTTGCATGGGGCTCCTCCAGCGGTGGGCCGTTGCCGATCCGTTCTTGACGGCTGTTCGAAACCTCATGGTGCCTGAACCGGTTGCCAAGGTGAATAGCTTCTGTCGCTTAACGGGCCTGGCCGGTCAGGTGCTCCGCCGGCGGCAGGATGTCCTGCTCCCGGGCCAGGGCGTAGGCGGCGCGGGGGCCGGTCCAGAGCGTGGGCAGCAGGATCAGCGAGACCGGAATCGCGGTGATCACGATGAACTGCTGCAGGGCACTGATCTGCCCCGCCCCCATGTAGAGCAGGATGCCCGCCATCAGCGCCATGGCGATGCCCCAGAAGGCGCGCACCAGGCGGTGGGGGGCATCGTGGCCGGCGCAGACCACGGCGATGGCGTAGCTCATGGAGTCGCCGGTGGTGGCCACGAAGATGCTGGTCAGCAGCAGGATGGCCAGCGCCATCAGGGTCCCGCCAGGCAGGGCCTGGGCCACGGTCAGGGTCGCCACGTCGAACTGGAAGTTGTTCAGCGCATCACTGAGGTCGATGGCGCCGGTCAGCTGGTAGTAGATGCCTGAGCCGCCGAGCAGCGTGAACCAGATGGCGGTGGCCACCGGGGCCATCACGGCCACGGCGAGGATCATCTCGCGGATGGTGCGGCCCCGCGAGATGCGCGCCACGAAGATCGCCATCAGCGGCGCATAGCCGATGAACCAGGCGAAGAAGAACACCGTCCACCACTGCATCCACCAGGCCGGGGCGGTCTCGGCGGTCATGGTCGCCATGGCGAAGAACGACGACAGGTACTCGCCGAAGCCCTGGGCGAAGGCGTTGACCAGAAACAGGGTCGGGCCCGCCACCAGGATCACCGCGGCGATGGCCAGTGCCAGGAAGACGTTGAAGCGCGACAGCGTCTGGATGCCCTTGTGAATGCCGGTCATGGCCGAGGTGACGTAGACCACCGCCAGCAGTGCCAGGATACCGAGCTGGGTGCCGTAGCCCTGGCTGACCCCGAACAGCTCATGCAGGCCGAAGCTCACCTGGGTGGCGAGGAAGCCGATGGGGCCGACGGTGCCCGCGACCACCGCGATCACGCAGCAGGCGTCCACGATGCTGCCCAGAGCGCCCTTCATGACGCGCTCGCCGAATACCGGATAGAGCAGGGTGCGGGGCTGCAGCGGCTGGCCCTTCACGTAGTGGGCGTGGGCCAACACGATGGCGGAGAGCGAGCCCAGCACCGCCCAGGCCAGAAAGCCCCAGTGCATGAACGACTGGGCCAGGGCCCCGGCCACGGCCTCGGCGGTGCCCGCCTCGGTGTCGAAGGCCGGCGGGGTCACCACGAAGTGGTAGACCGGCTCGCCCGCGGCGAAGAAGACGCCGCCCCCGGCCAGCAGGGTGCACATGATCATCGACAGCCACTTGAAGGTGCCGATCTGCGGGCTCTCCAGGTTGCCGACCCGTGCGCTCGCCGCCGGCGAGATGGCCACGCCGATGGCGACCAGGAAGGTCAGCAGCAGCAGGAGCTGGAAGTAGGTGCCTAACGTGGCCGCCGTCCAGGCGAAGCCGGCGCCGATGGTGTCGGCGACCCGGTCGATGTCGAAGAGCGACAGGCCGACGAAGGCCACGATAAAGCCGACCGTGAGCAGCAGCACGATGGGGTCGCCGAGGCGTGAGAGTAGCGAAGCCCCGGTGGGGGCGGGGGTGTTCTGGGATGACATCCGGATGCTCTAGTGGCGGAGGAGGAGCGCGCCGAGACAGCCACGGCGCGGACTAGAGCGACAGTATGCTAACAATATTCCACTTAAGTCTGAAGTCGGGCGGTGCCTGCTGCCCGGCAAGGCACCCCTCAGGGCGCATCGAGCCACGCCAGCTCCAGGCGGAAGGGGCCGGCCTGGCGGTCGACGATCATCAGCCCGACCTGGTCGATTCGCGCCGGGTCGAGGGGCGCAACCTCGCCGAGTCGCCGGCCCCTGAACATCGGCTCGAAGGCGTGCCAGGGCAGGGTGATGCGCTGCCACTGGTCGGCGGTGGGCTGGAACTCGGCCCGATAGGCGGCACCCCGTGGCAGCTGGTCGGTATAGAGGCGCAGCTGGTAGGTGCGCCCATCGCCTCGCACCCGCAGCGCTATGCCCGCCTGGCGGGCGAGATCGAAGGCCTCGGGGTCGCGGCGCACCGAGGCGAAGCCGCCGTTGTTCTCAAGCGAGGTCTCGCCGCTGAAGACGCCAGTGCCGTCCTCAACGGTCAGGCCGCCGCGAGAGACGCCGCCCATCACGGCGTCGTTGATGGCGCGCCAGCGGTTGGCCTCGCCCGGGTCCTGGAAGTCGATCAGGTAGGTCATGGGCTCACTCCGTCCCGTGTCGCTTGTCGTTCGCTCGGATATCGCCGAGGGCACTGGCACTCCCGAGATGCCCTGAGACGCCTGGCCTGGGTCATTGGCGGCGGCCAGGCCCATCATCGAGACCATCGCCATGCCGGCAGTGGCCAGCCTTCGGGCGGTATGGCGCCATGTCATCATCGCGATTCCCCTGGATGCGTGGCGAAAGGGCCTTCTCGTTGACAGGTTGTCGCAGGCCGGGGTGCGCCAGGTATCAAGTTGTCTAAGAACGGCTAGACTTTCCTAGCCCGAGCCCGATGGCGGCTCGAGAATCCTCGTCACCTCAGGGAGCATGTCATGAGCAGCTTGAAGGGAAAAGTGATCGCGATAACCGGCGGTGCGGGCGGCATCGGCGAGACCACAGCGCGGATGGCGCACGCCCAGGGGGCAAGCGTGGTGATCACTGACCGCGAGGCCGGGCCCGTCGAGGCAATCGCCCAGTCGCTGGGCGAGCGCGCAGTGGGGCTCGCCGTGGACGTTAGCCGGCGGGAGGACAACGAGCGCATGGTCGCGGCGGCGCTCAAGCACTTCGGCCGGCTGGACGGGGTGTTTCTCAACGCCGGCATCGAGGGCGAGGTGGGCCCCTTCGACAGCCGCTCCGATACGGCCTGGGAAACGGTCTTCGCGGTGAACGTGCACGGCGTGCGCTTCGGGGTGGAGGCGGCGCTGCCGGCGCTGCGCCAGACGGGCGGCGGCAGTATCGTGATCACCTCCAGCGTGGCAGGCCTGCGCGGCGCGTCCGGGCTCACGCCCTATGTCAGCAGCAAGCATGCCGTGGTGGGCATGATGCGCTGTCTCGCGGCGGAGCTCGGCCCGGAGGGCATCCGGGTCAATACCCTCAACCCCGGCCCGGTGGACAATCGCATGATGCGTTCCATCGAGGACCAGGCCAATCCGGGCCACGGTGCCGAGGTGCAGCAGGCCTTCACGGCGCGCATTCCCCTGGGCCGCTACGTCAGCAACGAGGAGTGTGCGGGGATGGCGGTCTATCTGTTTTCCGACCTGGCCTCGGGCTGTACCGGCAACACCTACGTGGTGGACGGCGGCTACTGCGCCCAGTAGGCCGAGGCGCGGGGGCGCACGGCCCCGCCCGGCGTGCCCTCAACCCCGCCGAAAGGCCCGCGGGTTGTAGCGCGCCGCCAGGGTGTCCACCAGCCGCAGCCCCGCAATGGCTTCATGCAGCGGGTTGACCACGGCGATGCTCTCCAGCCCGCCGGGCACCGCACAGCTCGGTACTCTGAGGATCAGCCCCTTGCGCGAGCGCAGCCACGCCGAGCCGAGCGCCTGGGTGGCGGCAGGGTAGGGGAAGCCGGCCCAGTCGTCGGGCAGCGCGCTGGGGGCCAGGGTCTCGGCCGCGTCCTCCTCCGCTTCCACTTCGTAGACCCCGAGCCGGTAGCTTGCCGGCACGTGGCGTGGCGATGGCAGGTAGTGGCTCATCTCCAGCATGGCCAGGCTGGGCGAGGTGGCGAAGTAGAGCACCGGGTCGCCCGGGCGGTTCCAGCGCGCCCCGTCCCGGTAGCTGGCGCCGGTACCGGCATAGGCCTCGAGAAAGCGTGCCGGGGCGATGCGATAGAGCCGGTTGGCCATCAGCTGAACTCGCCGTACTCGATCTTGCCCAGGGCGTCACGCACCAGCCGGCGGCCCTGGAAGGTGTCGCACAGCGATAGCGGCGTCTCGCCCGCCAGGGCGGCGACCGGGGTCGCGAGCCAGTCGGCGGCCAGCTCGGCATCATCGAACACCGCCTGGGCGTAGTGCACCAGACGCAGGGTATCGAGCACCTTCTCGCTCTCGGTGCGGCCCAGCGCCGCGCGCTTGTAGTAGCGGTGCAGGTTGCCGGAGGTGGTCTCCAGCAGGGTCACGAAGAGCTCGCGTGCTTCGGGAGTGTTGCCCAGGGCGGTAATGGCCTCGCGCACCACGCTGCCGGGCACGCCGCGGCGCACGGCACGGATGAAAGCGGCGCTGTCGTCGAAGATGGCCGGATCCAGGCTCTCGCTGACGACCTCGTGAAGTTCGGCAGTAGCCATGGCGGCGTCTCCTGAAGGGGGCTACCCCCAAGCGTACTGCGATTTGATGCCTGGTGCACATCATTATGATGTTTCCTGGCGTGTGCGGTGCAATTTTGTTACCTGCCATGACGCCCGGCGCGAAAAGCTGGATAATGGCGGGTTTTCCGCCCCCGCTGCCCACGCCAACTCCCCCGGTGCCCCATGGAAATCAAGGTCAACTATCTCGACAACCTCCGCCTGGAGGCCAAGTTCGACGACTTCACGGTCATCTCCGACCAGCCCATTCGTTACAAGGGCGACGGCTCGGCGCCGGGGCCCTTCGACTACTTCCTGGCCTCCTCGGCGATGTGTGCGGCCTACTTCGTCAAGGTCTACTGCAACGCCCGGGACATCCCCACCGAGAACATCCGGCTGTCGCAGAACAACATCGTCGACCCGGAGAACCGCTACAAGCAGATCTTCCGCATCCAGATCGAGCTGCCCGAGGACATCTCCGACAAGGACCGCCAGGGCATTTTGCGCTCCATCGACCGCTGCACCGTCAAGAAGGTGGTGCAGGAGGGCCCCGAGTTCCAGATCGAGGTGGTCGAGAACATCGACGAGGACGCCCAGGCGCTGCTGATGGGCCAGCCGGACGGCGACGACTACACCTGGATCGAGGGCAAGGACCTGCCGCTGGAGCAGACCATCGCCAACATGACCGGCATCCTGGCCGAGCTCGGCATGAAGATCGAGATCGCCTCCTGGCGCAACATCGTGCCTCATGTGTGGTCGCTGCATATCCGCGACGCCGCCTCGCCGATGTGCTTCACCAACGGCAAGGGGGCCACCAAGGAGAGCGCGCTCTGCTCGGCGCTGGGCGAGTTCATCGAGCGCACCAACTTCAACTTCTTCTACAACGACCAGTTCTTCGGCGAGGAGATCGCCGACGCCGAGTTCGTCCACTACCCCGACGAGAAGTGGTTCCAGCCCGGGCCGGGCGACGCGCTGCCGGCGGAGATCCTCGACGACACCACCCGGGAGATCTACGACCCGGAGGGGGAGCTTCGCGGCTCCCACCTGATCGATACCAACTCCGGCCGGGCGGATCGCGGCATCGTCTCGCTGCCCTTCGTGCGCCACTCCGACGGCGAGACGGTCTACTTCCCCTCGAACCTGATCGAGAACCTCTACCTCAGCAACGGCATGAGCGCGGGGAACACCCTGGCCGAGGCCCAGGTGCAGTGCCTTTCCGAGATCTTTGAGCGGGCGGTGAAGCGCAAGATCATCGAGGAGGAGCTGGCGCTGCCCGACGTGCCGGCCGAGGTGCTGGCGCGCTACCCCGAGATCGTCGAGGGCATCGAGGCGCTGGAGGCCCAGGGCTACCCGGTGCTGGTCAAGGATGCGTCGCTCGGCGGCCAGTTTCCGGTGATGTGCGTCACCCTGATGAACCCCAAGACCGGTGGCGTCTTCGCCTCCTTCGGCGCCCACCCGAGCTTCCACGTGGCCCTGGAGCGCACCTTCACCGAGCTGCTGCAGGGGCGCAGTATCGAGGGCTTCAACGACTTCCTGCCGCCCACCTTCAACTCCATGGCGGTGACCGAGCCCAACAACTACGTCGAGCACTTCATCGACTCCTCCGGGGTGATCTCCTGGCGCTTCTTCAGCGCCCGCTCGGACATCGACTTCTGCGACTGGGACTTCTCCGGCAGCGGCGCCAACAGCAACGAGGAGGAGGCGGCGACCCTGTTCGGCATCCTCGAGACGCTGGAGCTCGAGGCGTATGTGGCCGTGCGCGACGAGCTCGGCGCGCCGACCTGCCGCATCCTGGTGCCCGGCTTCTCCGAGGTCTATCCGGTGGAGGATCTGGTGTGGGACAACACCAACGTGGCGCTGCAGTACCGCGAGGAGATCCTCAATCTTCACCGCCTGGAGGATGACCGGCTTGCCGACCTGCTCGAGCGCCTGGAGGAGAGCCAGCTCGACGAGCACATGGATATCATCACCCTGATCGGCATCGAGTTCGACGAGAACACCGACTGGGGCCAGCTGACCATCCTCGAGCTGAAGCTGCTGATCAATCTGGCGCTGGGCCAGCAGGAGGAGGCCCTGGAGCGGGTCGAGATGTTCCTGCAGTTCAACGACAACACCGTCGAGCGCAACCTCTTCTACCGCGCGGTGCAGGCGGTGCTGGAGATCGTGCTGGATGACGAGCTCGAACTCGACGACTTCCGCCACAACCTCGGCCGCATGTTCGGCGAGGCGACCATCGAGGCGGTGATCGGCTCGGTGCTGGGCAGGGTGCGCTTCCACGGCCTGACGCCCACCAGCATGGCGCTGGAGGGGCTGGAGAAGCACCAGCGCCTGATCGAGAGCTACAGGAAGCTCCATGCCGCCCGGGCCCGCCGGGCGGGGATGCGCGCCCCGGCCTGAGCGAGGGCGGCGTCGCGCCGCCACCTTGGGCCAACACCCGGGGCATCGCCCGACATGACCCTCATCATGGTGACGCCCCGGAAAAGCGCACTACGCTTTCCTGAGAAGCGCCGCGCTGTTTCCGTGGCGGCGATCCAAGGAGGTGGCCGATGCGCCCGAGCCCGACCCTGCCCGATTACGCCGCCGCCTGCGCGTCGTTCAGCTGGCGCGATGCCCGGAGCCGGCTTCCCGTCATGCCCGGCGGCGGCATCAACATTGCCCACGCGGCCCTGGACCGCCATCTCGACACCCCCACCGCCGAGCAGACGGCGATCCGCTTCCTGCCCCGCGAGGGCGCTGCCGTCGACATCAGCTACCGCGAACTCGCCGAGCGCGCCAACCGCTTTGCCAACCTGCTGGCGTCGCTGGGGCTCGAGCCCGGCGACGGCGTCTACTGCCTGGCCCATCGCACCCCCGACCTCTACGCCGCCGCCCTGGGCACGCTGAAGCTCGGCGGCGTCTTCACGCCGCTCTTCTCCGCCTTCGGGCCGGAGCCGATCCGCTCCCGGGTGGAGATCGGCACCCCCGTGGTCATCGTCACCACCGAGCGGCTCTATCGCCGCAAGCTGGCCGGCTGGCTCCATCGGATGCCCTCGGTGAAGCAGGTGCTGCTGATCGGCGAGGTGGCGGAGGCCCCGCCGGGCACCCTGGCGGTGGAGCCAGCCCTCGCGGCGCAGTCGCCGGACTATTCGACCCGATCCATGGAACCAGAGGCCCCGGCGCTCCTGCACTTCACCAGCGGCACCACGGGGCGCCCCAAGGGCGCGCTCCACGTCCATGAGGCGGTGGTGGCCCATCACATCACCGGCCACTACGCCCTGGACCTGCACCCGGGGGACATCTACTGGTGCACCGCCGACCCCGGCTGGGTCACCGGCACCTCCTACGGCATCATCGCGCCGTTCACCAACGGCGTGACCCTGTTGGTGGACGAGGAGGAGTTCGACGCCGAGCGCTGGTACCGCATCCTCGAGGAGCAGCGGGTGGCGGTGTGGTACACCGCGCCCACCGCCATCCGCATGCTGATGAAGGTGGGGCCGGAGCTGGCTCGCCGGCACGACCTCTCGAGCCTGCGCTTCCTGGCCAGCGTGGGCGAGCCGCTCAACCCGGAGGCCGTCCACTGGGGGCGGGCGACCCTGGGGCTGCCGTTCCACGACAACTGGTGGCAGACCGAGACCGGCGGGATCATGATCGCCAACTTCGCCAGCATGCCCATCAAGCCCGGCTCCATGGGGCGCCCCGTGCCGGGCATCGAGGCGGGCGTGGCGCGGCGCACCGACAGCGGCATCGAACTGATCGATGACCCGGACGAGACCGGCGAGCTGGTGCTCAAGGCCCCCTGGCCCTCGATGTTTCGCGGCTACCTCCACGAGGAGGCGCGCTACCGCCAGTGCTTCGCCGGGGCCTGGTACCTCACCGGCGACCTGGCCCGCCGCGACGCCGAGGGCTACTTCTGGTTCATCGGCCGCGCCGACGACGTGATCAAGTCCGCCGGGCACCTGATCGGCCCCTTCGAGGTGGAGAGCGTGCTGATGGAGCATCCGGCGGTGGCCGAGGCCGGGGTGATCGGCATCCCCGACGAGATCGCCGGCGAGACCGTCAAGGCCTTCGTGTCGCTCAAGCCCGGCCATGCGCCCGACGAGGCGCTGCGCCGGGAGATCCTCGGGCTCGCGCGCCAGCGCCTCGGGCCCGCAGTGGCACCCCGCCAGGTGGAGTTCCGCGAGCGCCTGCCCAGCACCCGCAGCGGCAAGATCATGCGCCGCCTGCTGCGCGCCCGGGAGCTGGGCCTGCCGGAAGGCGATACCTCGACGCTGGAAGGAGGCTTCGAATGAGCACGCCATCGACCGACAAGCCGCGCCTCTCCCGGGCGCACCTGCTCGACCTGCTGCGCCAGATGCTGCGCATCCGCCGCTTCGAGGAGCGCTGCGTGGAGCTCTACACCCAGGAGAAGATCCGCGGCTTCCTGCACGTCTATATCGGCGAGGAGGCGGTGGGCACCGGGGTGATGCACGGGCTCGCCCCCGACGACGCCGTGGTCTCCACCTACCGCGAGCACGGTCACGCGCTGCTCAACCGCATCTCCATGGAGCGGGTGATGGCCGAGATGTACGGCAAGCAGGCCGGCTGCAGCATGGGCCGGGGTGGTTCCATGCATCTCTTCGACGCCAGCGCGCGCTTCGTCGGCGGCAACGCCATCGTCGGCGGCGGCCTGCCGCTGGCCGTGGGCCTGGCGCTGGCGGACAGGCTCGCCGGGCGAAAGCGTGTCACCGTCTGCTTCTTCGGCGACGGCGCCGCCGCCGAGGGCAGCTTCCACGAGAGCCTCAACCTGGCGGCCCTGTGGCAGCTGCCGGTGCTCTTCGTCTGCGAGAACAACCTCTATGCCATGGGCACGGCGCTGCGCTACGCCCACGCCCAGACCGAGCTCCATCGCAAGGCCGAGGCGCTGGGGGTGCCCGCGGAGAGCGTCGACGGCATGGACATCGCCCGGGTCGAGGCGGCCAGCGCACGGCTGCTGGCGGCGCTGCGCTCGGGCGAGGGGCCGCGCTTCCTGGAGTGCCGCACCTACCGCTTCCGCGCCCACTCGATGTTCGACCCCGAGCTCTACCGCGACAAGGCCGAGGTGGAGGAGTGGAAGACCCGCGACCCCATCCAGCGCCTGTCGCAGTGGATGCAGCAGTCGGGGCTCCTGCCCGAACAGGAGCTCGCCGCGCTGGAGGCCGAGATCGCCGCGGAGGTGGAAGGGGCCGTGGCCTTCGCCGAGGCCGCCGAGTGGGAGCCCGAGGCCGGCCGCTTCGAGCATGTGCTGCGCGAGGCGAGCGAGGCGCCTTCGCCGCCGCCCGCCGCCGAGCCCGAGCCGGTGGTGCTGAGCTTTCGCGAGGCCTTCCGGCTCGGCCTGATCGAGGCCCTGGAGCACGATCCGCGCACCTTCCTGATGGGCGAGGACATCGGCCACTACGGCGGCTGCTATGCGGTCAGCCGCGGGCTGCTGGAACGCTTCGGCCCCGAGCGCATCCGCGACACGCCGCTCTCAGAGAACGGCTTTACCGGCGCCGGCATCGGCGCGGCGCTGGGTGGAGCGCGGCCCATCGTCGAGATCATGACGGTCAACTTCAGCCTCCTGGCCATGGACCAGATCGTGAACACCGCGGCGACCCTGCTGCACATGTCCGGCGGCGAGTTCGCCGTGCCCCTGGTGATCCGCATGGCCACCGGCGCCGGCCGCCAGGTGGCCGCCCAGCACTCCCACAGCCTGGAGAACTGGTACGCCCACGTGCCGGGGCTCAAGGTGCTGGCCCCCGGCACCCTGGAGGATGCCCGCTACATGCTCTGGGCGGCGCTGCAGGACCCCAACCCGGTGCTGATCTTCGAGCACGTGATGCTCTACAACCGCGAGGGCGAGCTCGCCCCCTGCCCGGAGGGCGTGGACATCGCGCGGGCCGCCATCCGCCGCCCGGGGCGCGACCTCAGCCTGATCACCTACGGCGGCAGCCTGCCCAAGACCCTGGAGGCGGCCGAGGCGCTGGCCGAGGAGGGGATCGACGCCGAGGTGGTGGACCTGCGCGTGCTGCGCCCGCTGGACACCGCGACGCTGCTCGACTCGGTGGGCCGCACCCACCGCGCGGTGATCGTCGACGAGGGGTGGAAGACCGGCAGCCTGGCCGGCGAGCTCGCCGCCATCATCGCCGAGCAGGCCTTCTGGGCGCTGGATGCCCCCATCGAGCGGGTCTGCAGCGACGAGATCCCCATTCCCTACCCGCAGCACCTGGAGAACGCCGCGCTGCCCCAGGTGGCGGACATCCTGGCCGCGGCCCGCCGGGCCATGGGGGCCGCTCCATGAGCGATTTCCTGATGCCTTCGCTGGGCGCCGACATGGAGGCGGGCACCCTGGTGGAGTGGCTGGTGGCGCCCGGCGAGCGGGTGACGAAGGGGCAGGTCATCGCGGTGGTGGAGACCGCCAAGGGCGCCATCGACGTCGAGGTGTTCGAGAGCGGCGTGGTGGAGGCCTGCTATGTGGCGCCGCACACCAAGGTGCCGGTGGGCACGCCCCTGGCCCGCATCGGCAGCGGCGAGCGGGTGGTGAGCGAGATTCCCGCCAGCGAGTCGCCCGCCGCCATGCCGGCGCCTGAGGCCGATACCATGGCTTCCGCGCCCGGCGTGGCGCCGGCCCCTGCGGCGGAGCCCTCGAGCCCGGCCCCTGCGGCGGAGCCCTCGAGCCCGGCACCTGTCGCCGAACCCGACAGCGCAGCGCCTGTCGCCGCGGCCACACCCGAAGGGCTGCGGAGTGCGGCCTCGCCGGCCGCCAGGCGCCGGGCGCGGGAGCTCGGCGTGGCGCTGGGCGCGCTGAGCGGCAGCGGGCCCGAAGGCGCCATCGTGCTGCGCGACCTCGACGGGGCCGCCGGTAGGGCGACCCGTCCCGCGCCCCGGGGTGGCTTCGACCCTGACGAGATGCGCCGCGCCATCGCCGCCACCATGAGCCGTGCCAAGCGCGAGATCCCCCACTTCTACCTGGCCACCAGCGTGGACCTGTACGCCGCCGACGCCTGGCTTGCCGACTACAACCGCGAGAGGCCGCCCGAGGCGCGCCTGCTGATGGCCGCGCTGTTCATGAAGGCGACCGCCCGGGCCCTGGCGCGCTACCCGCAGCTCAACGGCCACTACGGCGAGGCGGGCTTCCAGCCGGCCGAGCGGGTCGACCTGGGCATGGCCATTCACCTGCGCGGGGGCGGCCTGATCGCCCCGGCGCTTACCGATGCCGCGGCGCTGGCCCTGCCGGCGCTGATGGAGCGCCTGCAGGACCTGGTCCGGCGCGCCCGCCGCGGCGGCCTGCGCGCCTCCGAGCTCGGCAGCCCCACGGCCACCGTGACCGCGCTGGGCGAGCAGGGCGTGGATACCGTCTACGGAGTCATCCATCCGCCCCAGGTGGCGATGATCGGCTTCGGCTCCCCGCGCCGGCGCCCCGTGGCCGTGGACGAGATGCTGGCGATTCGCCCGGTGGTGGAGGTCAGCCTGGCCGCCGACCACCGCGTCTGCGACGGCCACCTGGGCGCTCGCTTCCTCAACGAGATCGACGCCCAGCTGCAGCAGCCGGAGGCGCTGTGAACAGAGACCAACTGCGTGACATCGTGCTCGATGAGCTCTCGGCCATCGCCCCGGACATCGATACCGCGACCCTCGATGACCGGGCCCGCCTGCGCGACGAGTACGACCTCGACTCCATGGACGCCCTCAACCTGCTCACCGCCCTGCACCAGCGCCTGGGGGTGAGCATCCCCGAGAGCGACTACGCGGGGCTGCATAGCCTCCAGGCACTGCTGGACTATCTAGAACCCCGGCTCCAGGGCTGACTCGAACCCCGGCGCCAGGGCTGACTCGAACCTCGGCGCCAGGGCTGATGGGCACCGAGGCGGCAAGCGCGGGTCGTTAGTCGTGCAGTCGTGGATGCGATGCTGCTCAGCCGGCGCTCTGCGCCTCGTGCAGCACGAAGGCCAGCGCCTCGGCGAAGCCGTCCATCACCGGAAGGCCGTGGCGGGCGGCCAGCTCCTTACCGCGCCCGGCGAAGGCGCCGGAGCCCAGCACGATGGCGCGTGCGCCCTCGGCACGGGCCTGCTCGCAGAGCCTCGCCAGCCGCGCCTCGGCCTCCGGGGTGCGCGCCGCGGTGCCGCTGACGCCGATGCCGGTGGCCACCACGCGGCAGCGCTCCCGCACGCCGTAGGCCTCGCAGAGCGACTCGATGGTGGCCACGGCCCCCGCGAAGGTGGTGATCACCGTGAAGGGGCCGCCGGTGGCGTCGGCGCGGCGAATGCCGGCCTCCGCCAGGCTGACCACCGGGGCGCCGGTCAGGGCGCGGGCCTCGACCACGGCGATGTCATCGAAACAGGCGAGGATATAGCCGGCGTAGCCCTGCGCCAGGCGGCGCTCGATCAGCGCCATCACGTGGCCAGCGGCGCGGGTCTTGTCCTGCCCGCTCTCTACCGCCCGGGGCCCCTGGGGCGGGCTGACCGCCTCGATCAGCACCCCGGGCGGCGCCTGGGCCTGCAGCACCGCCTGCACCCGCTGGGTGACGGTCGGGTTGGTGTTGGGATTGATGGCCAGCACGCGCACGCTGGCCGGCGGAGTGGCGTCTCCAGGGGTATGGGTCATGGGTCATCGCCCCGCCAGCAGGTCGGGGAGCCACATCACGATCTGTGGCCAGATCATGATGGCCAGCGTGAACAGCGCCATGATCACCACGAAGGGCAGCGAGCCCCAGATCACATCGTTGAAGCTGCCGCCATCCTTGCGCACCCCCTGCACCACGAAGAGGTTCATGCCCACCGGCGGGGTGATCAGGGCGATCTCGCACATCAGCACGATGAAGATGCCGAACCAGATCGGGTCCACGCCCACGGCCATCACCATCGGCACCGTGATCGGTACCGTCAGCACCAGCATCGACATGGCATCCATGAAGGTGCCGAGCACCACGTAGAAGAGCAGCAGTACCAGCAGCAGGCCCACCTGGGTCAGGCCGAAGCTCGCCACCCACTGGGTCAGCGCCTGGGTGACACCCAGCATCGAGAGGGTCACGTTGAGCAGCAGGGCGCACATCAGCACGATGATCACCATGCCGGTGGTCTTGGCGGCGTGCAGCGAGCAGTGGACCAACAGGTCGAGGCTCAGCTTGCCGCCGCCGACGATGAAGGCCAGGGCGATCATCACCCCGATGGCGGCGGACTCGGTGGGCGTAGCGATCCCGCCGTAGATGCTCCCCATCACCACCCCGAAGATCACGAAGGGCGGCACCAGGTGGCGCGAGAGGGCGAGCTTCTCGCGCAGTGGCAGGTTGACCTCCACCAGGGAGGCATTGCCCGCCTTGCCGTGGAAGATGAACAGATAGACAGAGAAGAGCAGGGCCAGGGTGAGGCCCGGGATCAGGCCGGCGGCGAACAGCTGGCTGACCGAGGTGTTGGCCAGCTGGCCGTAGACCAGCAGGTTGATGCTGGGGGGAATCAGGATGCCCAGGGTGCCGCCGGCGGCTAGGGAGCCCAGCGACGGGCGCACCGGGTAGCGGTACTTCTGCAGCGCCGGCAGCGAGATGGTGCCCACGGTGGCGGCGGTGGCCACCGACGAGCCCGAGGTCGCCGAGAAGAGCGTGCAGGTGGCGATGTTGGTGTGCAGCAGCCCGCCCGGCAGTCGGTTGAACCACACCGAGAGCGCGGCGTACATGCGGTCGGCGATGCCGCCGCGCAGCAGCAGCTCGCCGAGCAGCATGAACAGCGGGATCGCCAGCATGGAGGGGCTGTTCAGGCTGCTCCAGACCACGCCGCCCATCATGTCCACCTGCGGGAAGCCGTGCATCAGGTAGCCGCCGATCACGCCGACGAAGAGGATGGCCACGGCCACCGGGATGCTCAGCAGCATCAGGCCGAGCATGATGATGAACGCCGTGGCGATCAGGGGAATGCTCATGACTGGCCTCCTTCGCGCTGCTTCAGGTCCTCGAGTTCCGCCTCCAGCTCATCCTGGGTGGAGCTCGGTCCGAAGCGGCGGTTGAGCCCCTTCCAGTCGCCCTTCACCAGCAGCCCCAGGGCCTGGGCGGTGAGCACCCCGGCCGCCAGGGTGAAGGCGAGCATGGCGATCAGCCACACGGTCTGCGGGTAGATCAGCGGCGTGGCCCGGGGCGTCTGGGCGATGGAGCCGTAGAGGCGGGTGTCCTGGACGGTCTGGAGGGTGAAGTAGAGCAGGAAGGCCGCCAGCAGCCCGAGGGTGAGGGCGGCCAGGGCGTTGAGCACCGCCTGCACCCGGAAGGGCAGGCGCATGTGCACCAGGTTGATGCGGATATGGGACTGCTCGACCATGGCCACGCAGAATGCCAGGGGGGCGGCGATGGCGATGGCATAGCCCCCCAGCTCGTCGACCCCGCCAAGCGACATCGAGAAGACCTTGCGGATCACGGTCTCCACCGTGATCAGCAGGGCGAGCAGCAGCATCATGGCGCCGAACAGCATGCCGAGAATGCGAGCGTAGATGTTCATCGTCGCCTCCGCGGCTCAGAGGCCGAGCTTCTGGCCGACGGTGTCGCGCCACACGGCTTCGCAGTCCGCGGCGGCGGCGTTGCACTGGCGCGCCCAGATCGGCAGGGAGACCTCTTCCACCGCGGCGGCCACCTTGGCCAGGTCCTCGTCGGTGACCGGCACCTCGGTGAGGGAGTAGGGCTTGCCGTACTCGCAGGGGGTCTCGCCGGCGTTGCAGCGCATGGCGTCCTCGTAGAGCTCCTCGGAGTAGGCCCAGATCTCGTCGCTCAGTCCGGCGATGGCGGTTTCGAGCTTGCCCTGCTGCTCCTCGGTCATGCTGTTCCAGGTATCGAGGTTGATGGCGTAGCCGTTGATGGCCAGCTGCAGGGCGATGGGCAGCACCGTGGTGGTGGCTTCCGGCCAGCCGCCGGAGTTGGCCGAGGCGGGGCCGGTGATGGCGCAGTCGATCACCCCGCGGGAGAGCGACTGCTGGACGTCGCCGAAGGGCATCGAGATGCCGGTGGCGCCGAGTTGGCCGACGAAGTTGGCCGCGCTCTGGTCGCCCACGCGCACGCGCTTGCCGCGCAGGTCATCCAGCCCGCCGATCTCGCCGCGGCAGAAGATCACCTGGGGGCCGGCCGGCCAGGTGCCCAGCAGCTTGGCGTTGAAGCGCTCCTGCAGGCGGCTGTCCACGTAGTCGTAGAAGGCATCGACGTGCTCGCGGCCGGCCTCGAAGCTGGTGTTGAGCCCGATCAGGTCGAGCCCGAGGATGGAGGGCTCGTCGCGGCTCACCTGGGGACCGCGCAGGGAGACGATGTCGAAGAGCCCCGAGCGCAGCACGCGCAGGCCGTCGGTGTCGGGCACGCCGGCCACGTCCACCGGCAGGTACTGGACGTTGATGTCCAGGCCGGTGTGCTCGGCCAGGTTGTTGAAGAAGGGCTGCTCCTTCTGCTGGGCGATCAGGCCCGAGCCGGCGGGCTGGCCCAGCACCTGGAGCGACAGCGAGCTGGCTTGGGCGGCGGAGGCCATCAGTGCGGCGGAGACGGCGGTTACCAGAGCGGTACGTGTCAGCATGGTCTTGGTCCTGTCATCGGCGGCACCTCGGGCGGGCGTGCGGCTCCGCTGGGTGCCAGGTGGCGGTATCGGCCCGCCGCGTTAGCGGCGGCGGCAGTCGCCTTGAGTGATCCAAGTTTCATGCCATTGGTTTAAAGAAATTGTAGTTTCATATCAAAAACAGCCCATTACCCCGGAATCGCCTGTTCGTCGCTCTCGCGGCTGTGTCGTTTCTTGCCCGGAAAGTGTGCAGATTGGTAGCGCCATGCACCGGGAGGGTGCCGTTTTCCTACAGCTCTTCGAGCCTGTCGTTCAGCGTCTCGATACGGCGCAGGCGGCGGCGCGAGTCGTCGCCGGCAAGTTCGATGGTGCGCATGGCCAGCAGGTGGCAGAGCGCCATCACGGCGGTGTGGTTGAACAGCGGCCCCGCGGCCAGGGTGCAGCAGCGGAAGTGCCAGGTGACGCTCGGGTCCGGGGCGAGCCCCTCGTCGGTGATGTAGAGCACCCGGGCGCCGCTCTCGCGGGCCTCGGCCAGCACTTGCTCGGTGATCGCCACCCGGCGGCGCAGGCCGATGACGACCACGCAGTCTTCCGGGCGCACGCTGACCAGGTGCTCGCCCAGGGTCTCGCCGCCGCCGGGCAGGCTGACCACCTGCTCCACCACCTGGGTGAGCTGCCAGCGCAGGTAGTCGGCGAAGGGGTGGCTGGCGCGAAAGCCGATGACCCAGGTCTTGCGGGCCTCGAGGATGGCCCGGGCCACCTCATCCACCTGCGCCTGGGGGATCGCCGAGAAGGTGCGGTCCAGGTTGTCCTTGCCCTGCTCCAGGTTGAGCGCCAGGGAGCGCTCATCCGGCGCCAGGGAAGAGCTCTGCAGGAAGAGGCGCGAGCCGGTGGCCTGCTCCTCTCGGGCGTGCTTGCGCGCCGCCTCGTAGCTCTCGTAGCCCAGCCGGCGCACGAAGCGCGACACCGTCGCCTTGGAGACCCCGGCGAACTTCGCCAGCTCCTGGGCGTCGTAGCTGGCGATTTCACCGGGGAAATCGCACACGAACTCGCCGAGCCGGCGCTCGGCCGGGTGCAGGGAGGGCAGGGCGCTGCGCACCCGGGCGAGGAAGGAACGCGCCTGCGAGGATCTGGCCATGCCGGCTCCTGAAACTGTGGTTTCAGACATCATGTCCGGTGGCAAGCGGGGTCGCAACTGCGGATGGCAAGAGTCGGGACGCAGTCAGGCGCTGCCTACCCCGCCAGGCGCATCGCCAGGGCGGCGGCCAGGCCGATCAGCAGCGACGCCAGCATCGGCCCGGCGACCCGCCAACCGATGTCTCGGGTGCCGAGCAGGCCGGCAAGGCCCGCCTTGACCAGGTTGTTGGTGGCCGCGGCCAGGATGATCCCCAGCACGGCCGTCTGGCCGGCGATGGTCTCCAGCGACATGCGGGTCAGGGAAAGGGTGATGGCATCTACGTCGGCGAGGCCCGAGGTGGTGGCCAGCAGGTAGATGCCGGCATCGCCCAGGGCGCTGCGCAGCCATTCGCCGAGCAGCATGATCAGCGCCAGCAGGGCGCCGAAGAGCAGCGCCAGGCGCAGCTCCAGCGGGTTCTTGATCAGGGCGGGGCTCTCCACCAGGCCCTGGCGGTGGTGGCGGCGCCAGATCAGCAGCGAGGGGAGATAGAGGGTCAGGGCCATCAGGCTGATCGGCAGCCACAGCGACGACAGCAGCCCGGGGCTGATCACCGCGGTGTAGAGCAGGATCCTCGGGAACATGGTGCCGCAGGCGAGCAGGATGCCTGCCGCCAGCAGGGGCGCATGGGCCGGCGCCAGGCGTGACTGACGGGCGAAGTGCAGGGTCAGGGCCGTGGAGGAGCTGAGCCCGGCGAACAGGCTGGTGAAGAGGATGCCCTTCTCGGTGCCGCCCACGCGGATCGCGAAGTAGCCGACGAAGGAGACGGAGGCGACCAGCACCACCATCCACCACAGCTGGTAGGGGTTGATCACGCCTCCCGGGCCCAGGGCCTGGTTGGGCAGCAGCGGCAGCATCACCACGCTGATCAGCAGCAGCTTGAGGCCTGCGTCCAGCTCGTGGGCCTGGAGCCGGTTGAGCAGGCCGTGGATCTCGCGCTTGTTGTCCAGGATCAGCGCGGTGGCTACGGCGCAGGCGGTAGCCACGGCCAGGTCCACGCCCACCGCCACGGCGCCGAAGCAGAAGGTGAGCAGCAGGCCGATCAGGCCGGTGATGCTGAAGTCAGGCGGATCGCCTAGCCGAGCCCGCCAGGCCACCAGGGCGGTAACCGCCACCGCCACGAAGATCAGCGGGAAGGCCCAGGCGCTGACCGACGCCGAGAGCAGGGCGGCGATGCCGCCCAGAAGCCCTACCAGGGCGTGGGTACGCACGCCCGCGATGCGCAGGCCGGCGCGCTGCTCGCGTGCCACCCAGCCGCGTTCGATGCCGATCAGGGCGCCCAGTAGCAGGGCGACCGCCAGTCGGATCAACGGCTGGTTGGTATCGAGGAATTCGCGAGTCACGTCTTCCATTGGCGAGTCGCTCCCCCTGGTGTTTAGATCAGGGTGGCCCGCTCGCCGGGTCCTGGCCAGTATCGCGCACAGGGCCGGGGGAGGGTCGAGTCTGAGGTACCGCCAATGGCGTGATGGGGGTTACCCTGGCGTGCCCGAGCCACCCCGTGTCAATGGACTGCCGCCATGCTTCGCTCCCGTTTGCGTTTGGTTTCCCACCACGTCTTCCGCTACTTCGAGAACCTGGTGAACCCCTACCCGCAGGACCTCGGCGGCACGCCGCCACGGGGGCTCTTCGCCTTCATCCTGCATTTCACGCGGCCGGTGCTGCCGCTGCTGACCCTGCTGCAGGCGCTGGTGACCCACCAGAGCATCTTCGGCAACTACCCGATGATCGGGCGCTGGCTGGCCCACCGCCACATGCTGGGCCAGAGCCTCGCCTTCTATCAGGACGAGTTCGCCGGCCGGGTCTCCCAGAAGGTGATGCAGACGGCCCTGGCGATCCGCGAGACGGTGACCAAGCTGATGGACCTGATGGTCTACGTGGTCGTCTATTTCGTCGGTGCCATGGTGCTGCTGGGCAGCGCCGAGCCCTGGCTGATGCTGCCGCTGGTGGCGTGGCTGGCCGGCTATATCGCCATCCAGAATCCGCAGGGTACCCACACCGATCAAGGTGTGCGGGGGAATGCGGTGTGAGCCGCTTGCAAGCCTCTTTGCCACTGCTAGTATGTGGATATATACAGTCATGGAGCGGTCTTGATGAAGCGCCAGCTCGGTTTGAAGTATCGCCTTGACCCGACGCCCCAGCAGGCGGCGCGGTTGCGCGTACTGGCCGGACATGCACGCTTCGTCTGGAATCACGCCTTGGCCGAATGCCTCGCCGCCCGGGAGCGGGGCGAACGGGTGCCGCGCTATGGCACCATGGCCGGTTGGATCACCAACTGGAAACGCCAGGAGGCCACGGTCTTTCTCACCGAGGCCTATACCGACAACCTCCAGCAGAAGCTCCGCGACCTCGACACGGCTTGGCAGCGGCATTTCACGCCGGGCTTGGCCGCCGACGCGCCCCGTTTCAAGAAGAAAGGCAAGTCGCGGGACGCCATCCGCTTCGTCAATTTCCCCAAATACTGCCGGCTCGATCATCGCCGCGTGAAGCTGCCCGCTGGCCTGGGCTGGGTGCGTTTTCGCCAGTCGCGTCCGGTGGAAGGTAGGATCACCAGCTGCACCGTGGGCCTCGATGGTGGCCACTGGCACATCAGCTTCCAGGTCGAGGTGGAACTGGCGACGCCGCCCCGCCATCCGGCCACCGCCGCGGTGGGCCTGGACATGGGCGTGGCGCACTTCGCCGTGGATTCCCACGGCACGCCCCATGCCGGGCGCAACAGCTTCCGGCAACTGGAACAGCGTATCGCCACGGCGCAGCGCCGACTCACGCACAAGACCCGGTTCTCCCGGAACTGGAAGAAGCAGAAAGCGCGCATCGCCCGACTACACCAGAAAGCCGCCAACGTCCGTCGCGACACCCTCCACAAGCTCTCGACCACCCTTTGCCAAAACCACGCCATGGTGGCCATCGAGGATCTGCGGGTGCGCAATATGACGACCTCTGCCAAGGGGTCCCTGGCGGCACCGGGCAAGCGGGTGAAACAGAAGTCTGGATTGAACAAGGCCATTCTCGACCAGGGCTGGTTCGAGTTCCGGCGCCAGCTCACCTACAAGCAGGCGTGGCGGGGCGGCCTGCTGGTCGCCGTGCCGCCTCACCACACCAGCCAGACGTGCCCCGAGTGCGGGCATGTTGAGGCGGCCAACCGCCTGAGTCGAGCGTCCTTTTGCTGCCAGGCCTGTGGGCATGCCGACCACGCCGATGTCGTCGGCGCCCGGAACATCCTGGCGAAAGCGCATGAGCACCTGTCAGGGCAGGACCTGCCCGTCGCGCCTGTGAAGTGAACGGTGCAGTAAGGCCGTCAGCAGCAGGAACCGGCCACCCGAGCGATCGGGCTGGCACCCGATAGGGAATCCTCTTCCTGCGTCGCGACAGCGCGAAGGGAGGGGAGGAGGTCAACGCCCACCGGCTCTCCACCATCGCCATGCTCGACCGCCTGGTGGTGATCGACGAGGGGCAGATCGTCGAGAGCGGCACCCACGGCGAGCTGCTGGCGCGAGACGGCCTCTACGCCGCCCTGTGGCGGTGCCAGTCCGGCGGATTCATCGGGGTGGATGTGGAGGAGGCCGCCGCGGCGGGCGACGGGAACCCGGTTCAGTGAACCACAGGGGGGATTGATGATCGCGGTAAAGTCGCTGATGATCTGGTGCGGCATTCTGGTGCTGGCCATTGCCAATGGGGTGCTGCGTGAGTCCGTGCTCGTCCCGCTGCTCGGAGTGACGGCCGCCCTGGTGCTGAGCGGGGTATTGCTCTCGGCGCTGATCCTCGGCGTGGCGTACTTGTCACTTCCCTGGCTGAAGATCCGTCGGCCCCTAGAGCTTTGGCTCGTCGGGCTCGGGTGGCTGGCCCTCACCCTCGTCTTCGAATTCTCCTTCGGGCTCTGGCAGGGGAAGTCCTGGCCCGAGCTGCTCAATGCCCACACCTTCGAAGGGGGCAATCTCTGGGGCGTCGTCCTCGCGGTGACGGCCTTGGCCCCGCGACTTGCCGCCAGGCTGAGAGGCATGGTGTAGCCGCCGGCCGTGGCATGGCCAGGCCGGCCCCCGAGCTATAGGGGGTTGCCACCCGATCAGTTTCCCGTGCTGTCGTCGTGTCGCTCGCGGCTGTCGGCGGGGGCCTGCTCGCGGTCGTGCATGCCGTAGTCGCGGAGCACCCCGGCCACGCGCAGGCGGTAGTCGGCGAAGACCGTCTCGCGGCCCTTGGCCTGGGCGGCACGGTGGCGCTCCACCCGGCGCCATTCGGCGATGGCCTCCTCGTCGCGCTAGTCCCCCACACCGAAGATGACGGCGATCATGGCGGCTCCTGATGAACGAACGCACATTGCGCCAGGTCGCGCGAAGGCGGCGATACCGACGCGGCCCCTGGCGGGCACTCCCTATGAACCTAACCCCACCAGGCCCCCGAGTCACTCACCCGGCTCGGGGGTCTGGCGTTTGGGTGCTGCCATGAGCGGGCTCGCGCCGGGGGATCCGGCGGCGGTCAGAGCGTGCGCCACGGGAGCGGCGGGGGCGCCTGCAGGGTCTCCTTCACCGCCTGCAGGGCCTGGGTCAGCGCCTCCCGCGAGCGCGCCCCGCCCAGGCAGAGCCTCACCGCCTGGGGCGCCGGCTCGCTGCCCACGCAGAAGGGCTCCGGGCCGGTCAGGCGCACGCCGCGCTCCTCCAGGGCGGCGAGCAGCTCGGCGGCACGCAGTCCCTCCGGCAGCGTCAGCCAGAGGTTGTTGCCGTGGGGCCGCCCGGTCGGGGCGTACTCCGCAAGCCACCGGCGGGCCAGGCGCTGGCGCTCGGCCTGCTCCTCGATCTGCCAGGCCAGCAGGCGTTCGGCATCGGCGCTCTCCACGCAGCGGCAGACGGCCTCTGCCATCAGCGGCGGGACCATCCAGCTCTGGGCGCGCACCGCCGCGCCTAGCGGCTCCTGCAGCGCCTCGGGCGCCCGCAGGGCGCCGATGCGCAGCCCGCCCGCCAGCACCTTGGCGGAGCTGAAGGCGAACAGGGTGCGCTCAGGGGCCAGCCGGTAGAGCGGGGTGCCGCGCTCGGCCTCCGGCAGGTACTGCACCCCATCCTCCAGGATCCAGAACTCGTGCTGCCGGGCCAGCGCCGCCAGACGCTCGCGCCGGTCCTCGCTCAGCACCGCGCCGGTGGGGTTGTTCTGGTCCGGCGTGACGTAGACCAGCCGCGGCGGCTGCTGGGCGCACAGCCGCGCCAGGGCCTCCATGTCCATGCCCGCGTCGTCCAGGGGCACGGCCAGCGTCTTGAGGTGCGCCTGGCGGGCGGCGCCGATCAGCCCGGGGTAGGTGAGGGCATCGGCGGCGATGCGCTCGCCGGGGCGCGTCAGCGCCCGCAGCGTCAGGTCGATGCCGTGCTGGCCCCCCTGGGTGATCACCAGCGCCTCCGGCGAGACCGGCATGCCCAGGCGGGTCATCCAGGCGGCGAGGCGCTCGCGGTGCCCCGCCAGGCCGCGCTCCGGCTGATAGGCCACGGCGCGCTCAAGCGCTGTGCGATCCTCGGCGATCCCGGCCAGCGCCTGGCCCAGCAGCGAGGCGCGCAGCGCATGGGGCGGCGGCAGGCTCAGGCTGAGGTCGACCAGGCCCTCGTCCTCCTCCGAGGCGGAGGCCAGGAAGGGGGAGGCGTTCGTCTGCTCGGCGCCGCGCACATAGGTGCCGCTGCCCACCCGGGCGGAGACCCAGCCCTGACGCTCGGCCTCGGCATAGGCGCGCGACACCGTGCCCACGGTGACGCCCAGTGCATCCGCCAGGTGGCGCTGAGGCGGCAGTTTGCGGCCCGGAGGCAGCTCGCCGGCCTGGATGGCCCGGGCGATCGCCTCGGCTATGGCGCGGTAGCGGGGGCCCGACTCGGCGAGCCGGGGTGTCCAGATTGTCATGGTGACAATAAAACCTTTGACGCCAGGATTGCGCCCATTAAGCTGAAAATTCACGGGCTGTATCGACAATAATCCCTAAATTGTATGGGTGCAATATGCTGGAAGCGGTGGCGTTCCTGGGGCCGGCGGCCCTTTACATGATCTCCATGACCATCACCCCGGGCCCCAACAACGTGATGCTCACCGCCTCCGGGGCCAACTTTGGCTTCCTGCGGACCCTGCCCCACATGCTGGGCATCCTGGGGGGCTGCTTCCTGCTCTTCGCCGGCATTGCCCTGGGGCTGGGGCTGCTCTTCGAGCGCTACCCGCTGGTGCAGACGATCCTACGGGTGGTGGGCAGCGGCTACCTGCTCTACCTGGCTTGGCGTATCGCCACGGCGCCGCCGCCGGACCTGCGTCGGCGCGGCGAGGGGCGCCCGCTAAGCTTCTGGCAGGCGGCGGCCTTCCAATTCGCCAACCCCAAGGCCTGGGTCATGGGGTTGGCGCTGATGGCGGGCTTCCTGCCCGGCGATGGCAATACCCTGGTCAACGCCCTGCTGCTGGCCGGCTTCGCCGAGCTGGTGGCGCTGCCCTGCATCGCACTGTGGGCGGGCTTCGGCATGGCCATCGGCCGCTGGCTCGACACGCCGCGCGCCTGGCGGATCTTCAACGGCGTGATGGGGGCGCTCACCGCCGCCTGCGTGGTGTTTATCCTGGGGTAAGAGGAGGGGAGATGAAGACGATAGGGCTGATCGGCGGCATGAGCTGGGAATCGACCCAGACCTACTACCGGCTCATCAACCAGGGGGTAAAGGCGCGGCTGGGCGGACTGCACTCCGCCCGGCTTGTGCTCTACAGCGTGGACTTCGCCGAGATCGAGGCGCTGCAGCGCCGCGGCGATTGGGCGGCCACCGCGCAGATTCTCGGCGCAGCGGCGCGCTCCCTGGCGGCGGCCGGCGCGGACTTCCTGGTGCTGTGCACCAACACCATGCACAAGGTCGCCCCGCAGCTCGAGCAGGCCGTCGATATTCCCCTGCTGCACATCGCCGATGCCACCGCCAAGGCGCTGCACCGGCGGGGCGTGACCCGGGTGGGGCTGCTCGGCACCCGCTTCACCATGGAGCAGGCCTTCTACCGCGAGCGCCTGGAGGCGCAGGGCATCCGGGTGCTGGTTCCCGATGCCAAACAGCGCGAGCGTGTACACGCCGTCATCTACGACGAGCTCTGCCGCGGCGAGATCCGCGCGGATTCCAAAGCTGAGTACCTTGAGATCGTGGCCTCGCTGGCCGGGCAGGGCGCCCAGGGCGTCATCCTCGGCTGCACGGAGATCGGGCTGCTGATCCAGGCCGACGATACGGACGTGCCCCTCTTCGACACCACCGCCATCCACGCCGAACAGGCGGTGGAGGCCGCACTCGGGACCCCGGAGTCGTAGCGCCTGCCGGCGAAGCGCTGTCGGGTCGGCCACCATGGAAAAATCCTCGCCGGTTGTCGATCTGGCCTTTCCTCACGCGACTATGAGGGTGAGAGGTCCCGGTAGAGCGCAAGGATGAATCGGCCACGGCCACGTGGCCGTGGCCTTGTCCCTGGAGGGAAGCGACCGGGGCGGTACTCGACCTGCAACCATGATGGAGGCGCCTATGACGACGATTGCCAAGAACACGATTTGCCTGTGGTACGAGCGCGATGCCGAGGAGGCGGCGAGGTTCTACGCCAGGACCTTTCCCGATTCCTCCATCGGCGCGGTCCATCGCGCCCCGGGAGACTACCCGGCGGGCAAGCAGGATGACGTCTTGACCGTTGAGTTCACCGTGATGGGCATTCCCTGCCTGGGGCTTAACGGAGGGCCTGGCATCCAGCACAACGAGGCGTTCTCATTCCAGGTGGCCACCGAGGACCAGGCTGAGACCGACCGCTACTGGAAGGCGATCGTCGGCAACGGCGGCCAGGAAATCGAGTGCGGCTGGTGCAAGGACAAGTGGGGCATCTCCTGGCAGATTACCCCCATTGCGTTGACCAGGGCCTACACCAGCCCCGACCGCGCCGCCGCCAAGCGGGCGTTCGATGCGATGATGACGATGAAGAAGATCGACATCGCCGTGATCGAAGCGGCGGTTCGTGGCGAGAAGCCGACGGTCTGACAGCAGCATGGGCAGATGGCGCTGCGTGCCGCCGATCAGCGTTGACCTCCAGGCAAGGCCCCCGAGCCAGGTGAGTGACTCGGGGGCCTTGCCACCACTGCGACCAATCGCGGTGTGGCAACCATCGGTTCTGTCGCATACGCTGAATGGCCAAGGCCGCTTAGGCGGCCAGGCAATACGACAACAACGCAGCACGCAGGGACTACCGCAGGGACTACCGCAGGGATGGCAGGGAGCCATCACAGCTTGCCGGGTAGGGGCGGTAGCGTGCCCGATGGCCACTCTTGTTGCCGCAATTGCTCGTGCCATTTTGCCTGAAGATAACACTGAGGCATTTTCACTCTGGTAGGAGCCCGATTTATCGGGCGATTTCACCACCGCAGCTCTCACTTCGTTACTTATGTACTTAACCGCAATTTTTTTCGTTGCGAAGGCTCTATCGTTTCACCCGCAGGGTGGCTTTGACCCGGTCCATCAGCTTCGGCGGTTTGCTGTGCGTATCCATACTCCTATCCTCTCGATGCATGGATGTACATGGCTATGTTGGTATCTGCTGTTGGCGTGCTTCAAAAATACTGTATAAACTACTGTATATCCAGTTTGCCTCTGGAGCACGCCATGAAACAAGCCGACCTCGAAGCCCTCGAGCAGACACTGGCTAGCCTCCCTGTAGATCTCAAGAAATATCTTGCAGATCAGCTTATTGGGCAAATTAGCTCCCAAGCAGATACCCTGCTTGAAACTGCGAAATCCCACCTTCTATGCCCGCACTGTGGCGGTGAACACCCAGTCAAGTGGGGGCGCAGCGGCGGCCTGCAGCGGTATCGGTGTCGGAATCCCGTGTGTCACAAGACGTTCAATGCCCTCACAGGTACGCCCCTGGCCAAGCTGCAGCACCGCGACAAATGGTTCGACTACCTGCGCTGCATGCGAGACAGCCTGACGTTACGCGTCTCGGCGGCCCGATTGGGCATCGACTTGAAGACGGCCTTTCGTTGGCGACATCGCTTCCTGAAAACGAGCGCTCAAGGCAACGCCAACCCACTATCCGGCATCATTGAGGTAGACGAAACTTTCTTCCTGGAGTCATGCAAAGGAAAGCGCAATATCACGCACCGCAAACCTCGAAAGCGGGGTGGGCAAGGCAACAAGAAGAAAAAAGTGGATAGAATTCCTGTGCTTATTGCGCGTGACCGTAATGGAAAGATCAGTGAGCTGATGGATCCGGCGCTCAAAAAGTCCACTGTCCATGAGTTTCTGGCACCAATCATCGATCGCGACTCTATTTTATGTTCTGACGGACACCGCTGGTATAAAACTTTTTCTCGCGATTATGGCGTTGCCCATCATCGGCTGATCGTATTCGATAATCAGCGGGTGATCGGGAAGGAGTACCACATCCAGAACGTCAACAGCTATATGAGCCGATTGAAGGGTTGGATGGCGCGCTTTCATGGGGTGGGGACCGCGTACTTACATAATTATCTGGCGTGGCGGCGATTGTTTGAAACCGTGCCTCCATCTGAGGAGGCGTGGTTTCGGGCAGCGATAGGTGCGAACCAACAGCAGATACCAACATAGCCATGTACATACAGTATTATTGGCACTGGCAAAACGCGCAAGCGTGCGAATTCTGTATAGGTGGCCAAGGTTTCCTTTGGGTTTCATGAAATCAAAGGGTTAGCTGGCAAAAGCTTGCGATGATAAGATTGTTGAACGCGCATGCTCGTTCAAGTCAATAAACGAGCACGCTGTCTAATACCTGTTGAACTAAACCGCTTCGCGGTAGCTGTCGTCGAATCCTGTCTCTCGCTTTACCGAACCACACTGTTCATTGACCCACGAGGGTCACTGAACAGGAGTGACGACGATGACTGCCTTACGACAGGCGATGATTGAGGCCATGCGTCAGCATGGCTTCGCGCAACGCACCCAGCATACCTACCTGATGGTGATCACTGACCTGGCGCGCTATTTCCACCTACCGCCAGACACATTGAGCCCTGACGACCTGCAACGCTTCTTCAACCACCTGGTTCAGGAGCGCGGTTTGTCAGCCGCCAGCTGCCGCGTCTATCTGCACGGCGTGCGATTCCTGTACCTCCACGTGTTGCACTGGCCGTCGGTTGAGGTATCGCCCGTGGTGCCGAAGACACCGCAACGGATTCCGGAATTGCTGACTCGCGACGACGTCCGGCGGATCTTGGCCGCGTGCCAAAACCCCAAGCATCGCATGATGCTCGAACTGTGCTACGGCTGCGGGTTGCGCGTGAGTGAGGTCTGCCACCTGCGGGTTCGGGACATCGACAGCCAGCGTGGCCAGCTACGTGTCGCCCAGGGCAAGGGCGCGAAGGATCGCATGGTCTTGCTCTCGGTGACCCTGCTAGATCGCTTGCGTGATTACTGGCGTGCCTACCGGCCGCCGACTTGGCTGTTTCCGAGCGCGCTGTTCCCGGATCGCGCGCTGCATCCGAGCGCGCCGCAGAAGGCCTTTACCCAGGCCAAGCGCCAGGCTGGTATAGAACGGGTCGGTGGCATTCACAGCCTGCGCCATGCCTACGCCACGCATGTCCTGGAGCAGGGTATGCCCGTCCATCAGCTTCAACGGTTGCTGGGCCACCGAAGCGTCCAGTCGACGATGCGCTACCTGCACTGGCTGCCGGGCCAGCAGGGGATGAGTCAGGGCCCCATCGACCTGGTGGCCGGCCTGGAGGTGGCCCATGACTGAGACAGCCACCCTCCAACAGGCCCTGGCTCGCTTTTTCAATCCGGCCGGCCTGGATCGTCAGCGCCAACGCGTATGCCGCTATCTACTCGCCTGTCGCACCGAGGCGATGGGCGGGACGGTCTTGCAGTGTACGGACTGCGACCACACCCAGCCGCACTACTTTGGCTGTCGCGATCGCCACTGCCCGCAGTGCCAAGGCCGCGCCATGCATCAGTGGGCCGAGCGTCAGCAGGCGAACATCCTGCCGGTGCGCTACTACCACGTCGTGTTCACCCTGCCGCACAGCCTCAACGGCTGGGTCCAGCTTCACCCCGAGGTGATTTACCGGCTGCTGTTCCAGAGTGCCTGGCACACCCTCAGATCCTTCGGTCGCGATCCCAAGCGTCTCGGCGGCGAGATGGGCATGAGCGCCGTGCTTCACACCTGGGGCCAGAACCTGAGCCAGCACGTGCACCTGCATTGCCTGGTCCCGGGCGGTGCGCTGGGCGACGATGGCGGCTGGCATGGGGCTCGCAGCCATTATCTGTTCCCGGTCCGAGCCCTGTCGCGCCACTTTCGCGGGCACTTGGTCAGTGGGTTGCGTCAGGCCGCCACGGCTGGCGAACTCCACCGAGTCACCCGGCCCGGTGACGTGGATGACCAGCTCAACGCCTTGATGGCCACCGAGTGGGTGGTTTACAGCAAGGACTGTCTCGAACACACCGACACGGTGGTGCGCTACCTGGCGCGCTACACGCGACGGATCGCTATCAGCAACGCCCGCATCCTCGCGGTGGACGACCGCCAGGTGACCCTGCGCTACAAGGACTACCGCGACTGTGATCGGCGGAAACAGCTCGTCCTCGATGGGGAGGAGTTCGTGCGCCGCTTCCTGCTCCACGTCCTACCCAAGGGGCTGATGCGGGTCCGTCACTACGGCTTTCTGGCCAATCGTTGCCGGCGACGACGCCTGGCACAGATCCGCCAAGCGCTGGCAGTCGCTGAGGTGACGCCGGATGCCGATTCTGCCGCCAGCGACCCGGAGCCGACCTACACCTGCCCGCACTGCCGGCAACCGACACTGCGGGTGATCGGGACCCTCGCCCCGCGCAGACCCACATGTGGCCGACCACCGAACCACAGGGAGCAACGTTATCGAGCATGAAGTAACGCCATAACCCCGCCTTATTCATGAGGCCGGCCTGAAAACGAAGATAGCGGATGGCATTCTCTTGTAAAATCAGTGTGTTCCGCCAAGAACCTGATCCAAGAGAGCCATCCGCTATGGGTGAAAGCGTATCTCCCTGGATTCCGTCCTGCAACGGGTCCATCCGCGTTGAGCTCGACGGCCAACGCACCACCAGCGACAGCGGCGCGCTGCTGCTGCGGGAAGCCCTCGACAGCAGCGGCGTGATCGAGGCGCTCGACGACAACCTAGTCGATCCGCGCCATCCGCTGCGCATTCGCCACTCGCTGGCCAGCCAGATACGCACCTTGGTGCTACAGCGGGCGATGGGCTGGATCGATCTCAGCGATACCGACACGCTGCGACGTGATCCGCTCTGGCAGCTGGCCTGCAGTGATGCGCGTGGGCTGACGCCCCTGGCCCAAGACCGGCCCTCTCAAGCCACGCTGTCCAGGCTGCTCACCTGCCTGGGCCGCAACGACAACATCGATGCCGTGCACGAGGGCCTGCTGCGGCTGGTGGTCTGGCGCCTGACCGCGCTGAAGAACGGCGAGCGGCCTAAGCAGCTAACGCTGGACATCGACGGCCTGCCGATCGAGGTTCACGGCCACCAGGGCGGTTCGGCCTATCATGGCCTGTACGGCACCCGGATCTATTCGCCGCTGGTGGCCTCGCTGGCCGAGACCGGTGACATGGTGGGCGGCCTGCTGCGAGAGGGCAACGCCGGTCCGGCCGAGAACGCCGACACCTGGATCCCCCATCTGGTGAAGCGGCTCAACGAGAGCACCGGCGCCCAGGTTCGGGTGCGCATCGATGCCGGATTTACCGACAATGACACCTTGGAGGCCCTGGAAACGCGCGACATCGAGTATCTGGGCCGGTTGCGCAGCCACAAGGGCCTGCAGACACTGGCGGCGCCCTACCTGAAGCGGCCCCGCGGCCGACCGCCCGAACAGCCTCGCGAATGGTGCTATGACCTTGAATACCAAGCCGGTTCCTGGCCAGCGCCACGACGCGTGGTGTTGGTGGTGCAGGAGCGCCCCGATGACTTGCTGCTGCATGCCTTCTTCCTGGTCACCAACCTCGGCAAGTTCGACTGGCCGCCGGAAAAGGTCTTGGCGCTCTATCGCAAGCGCGGCAGCGCCGAGGCCCACATGGGCGAGGTGAAATCGGCGCTGGACGTGCACCTGTCGTCGACGGATCGCGGTGCCTCCACGGTCCAGGACGTCATGGCCCGCAACGAGGTGAGCCTGCTACTGAGCCTCTACGCCTATCAGGTCCTGCATGGCCTGCGCTGCTTGCTGGTGCGTCAGACCCGGCAGGGCTGGAGTCTGAGCCGGATGCGCGAGCAGGTGCTCAAGGTAGCGGCGACGCTCTCGCTTCACGCTCGGCGCATCACCATTCACCTCGGTGATGCGGCTGACAAATGGTGGCCTGCCTTGCTGAAGGGGCTGCCAAAGCTGACCGCGCTGGACTGACTCGTCGGCGATACCACCACCGATCCATGCGTACAGCAGCCCCACCTCGGCTGATGATGACGGCTGCACGAATGACGGTAGTCCATTCCTGTAGGCTATAAACATAACGGAAAGATGCGCTGTTTTTGCATATGGCAGCGGATTCTCATGCTGCCAACGCGGTGCCGGTAGGCCGGTGTTGGCAGCGCGGGCTGAAAACCCACTCAGCCAGCGCTCTCATGAATAAGGCGGGATAACCCACAACGGACTCGACTATCCGGCCCGCTCGCGGGTTGCGGCGGCGCTCGTCTCGGTGATGGATGTTGGCGAGCAGGCGCGCTACATTGGGGCAAATTGGCCCCAGAGGGAACGGTCAGGGAAAACGCATGAAAAACCGCTCTATGACGGGCTTCGTGGCGCTTTACCAGTAGGAGCTAATGTGGTCATCTAACGACTTTTGCTCATGGATGACCTCATGCTGACACCATCGCTTATGCACCATTTATCGATCGTTCCCGACTTCCGCCAGGCCTGGAAAGTGCAGCATCAGCTGTCGGATATCCTGTTCCTGACGGTCTGTGCAGTGATCTGTGGTGCCGAGGGTTGGGACGAAATCGAGGACTTTGGCCACGCGAAGCTCGATTTTCTCCGTCAGTACGGCGATTTTGAGGCTGGCGTGCCCAGCCATGACACCTTGGCCAGGGTCATGGCCCTGGTGAATGCCGAGCAGTTGCAAAGCGCATTCGCCGAGTGGATGAAGGCCTGTCACGATGTGACGGAGGGCGCGGTGGTGGCCATCGATGGCAAGACGCTGCGAGGGTCGTACTGCCGAGGGAAGGGCAAAGGGGCGATACACATGGTCAGTGCCTTCAGTGCGGCGAATGGCGTGGTGCTGGGCCAGGTCAAGACGGCGGAGAAATCCAACGAGATCACGGCGATTCCCGAGCTACTCAAGCTTCTCAATCTGCAAGGTTGCTTGGTGACGATCGATGCCATGGGTTGCCAAAAGAAGATCGCCACTCAGGTGCTGCGGAAGGGCGCCGATTACCTGTTGTCGGTGAAGGAAAATCAGCCAGCCCTGGCGGATGCCTTCGAGGCAGCGTTTCCCATGCCCAAGGTGGTCAACTTTGAAGGGGATGCGTATGTCACGGACGAGAAGAATCGGGGCCGGCAAGAGACTCGATACCATATTGTCAGCGAGGTTACTGAAGAATTTCAGGAGCTTAGCTATGAATGGCCAGGCCTGAAAACGGTGGGCGTGGTGATGAGTTTCCGCCAGGAAGGCGATGAGGTGCCAGAAGCCCCGATGATCCGCTACTACATCAGCTCTGCCGAGCTGAGCGCCAAGAAGCTCGCCGAAGCGGCTCGCCAGCATTGGTTTGTCGAGAATAAGCTCCACTGGTCCTTGGACGTCGCGCTCCGCGAGGATGCTTGCAAAATCCACCGCGGTCAGGCGGCGGAAAACCTCGCCAGGATGCGCCATATCGCCTTGAATTACCTGAAAGGGGAGAGCCGTTTCAAAGGCGGCATCCGGCGAAAGCAGAAGAAAGCGGCACTGGATGAGACTTACCTCGCAGACATTCTCGCGGTGTAGGGTTTTTCATGCGTTTTCCCTGAGGGAACGGTGATCATGGTCAACATCACGGCTCGAACGCGTCACCACAGGTCTGTATCTGCGCGACCGGATGCCCCAGGCCGCACTCCGTGGAATACAATACCCTATAGAAGCTGCAGAGCAGCCTGATGGGCGGCTTAGTCCAACAGGCATTTATACGCCATGCTCCGCACGGCGTATAAATGCTGAACAGTTAGGCAAAAGAGGGAAAGCTTTGAGTGTAATCGAGCTGACTGAACCAATGGATGACGAGGCGTTAAGAACTGTCCAATTTTTCCGAGACCGCCTCGCGGAGCTTGAGCGGAACTGGATAGAGCTTGAAAGCAAAGGATTCACTGTTTCAGGATGGGTGGGTCATGATTCCGACGGGAAATTCAACACTACTGGGATTCCAGTAAGTGTTCACCGCCTGAAAGGGCTGTATATTGATTTTCGCTTCTTTTGGGGTAATGAAGAACCCTCGCATTTCTTCACGGTTCAGGGGCTCATTGGAAAGCACTGTCGTGATTCGAATATGGTCAAGGCGGCCCTCAAGCACAACAAACGGCAGTGGCAGCGAGCTGGGGCCGGAAAAAAGTGGCATGGTTTGGATACTGAAGAGATGATCCGTGCAATATTCTATGGGTCTATCATCCACCAAGCAGAAGATAAGCAAGCTGCTTTGCAGAATGTTAAATCCGTCCTGTCGGAGCCTGCAGCGCACCATTTTCTAGCCTGTACAATTTGGGCGCGGACCTATCCACTTCGGAGTCTTGAGTGGATGCTATCCCCACTTACTAAGGATCAGCAGGTTGTTCAGGTTCCAGATTGCTTTGCCTAACAAGGCCAGTCACCGTGACGTCTTTTTCGTTGCGGCTTCGCCTTCACTACAAAGCCGCACGTGCTGGCGGCGTTATACATGAGGCGGAACTCTTATGAGCCTGAAAAATCACTTTGAATTGCTAGCCACTTACAATCAGTGGATGAACTCGAAGGTTTATGCGGCTGCGGGACAGCTTTCTACGACAGATTTGGCGAAAGACCGTGGAGCCTTTTTTGGCTCCATCCTGGGAACTCTGAACCACATCCTCGTTGGCGATACCATTTGGCTCAAACGTTTTGCTACCCATCCGTCCTGCCTGAACTCATTGCGAGAGGTCGCGGACCTTCAAAGTCCTACGGGCCTGAATCAGATTCTATTTGAAGGTCTTGGTGGCTTATCTGAGCGGCGAATCTGGCTGGATCGCCAGATTATCAACTGGACAGCCGAGCTATCCGAAGGTGATCTGGATTTCGTCCTCAGCTACCACAACACCAAAGGGATTTCTGCCAATAAACGATATTCGAGCCTGGTGCTTCATTTCTTTAACCATCAGACTCATCATCGAGGACAAGTTTCTACTTTGCTATCACAGGTGGGCGTGGATATCGGGGTTACTGACCTATTGGCTCAGATCCCGGAGGAGACTCATGTATAACCAGCCGCTGTTGCCGGACAATTTTCCCACCGCTTTGCGGCTCCAAAATTGCCGCAAAGCTCGGCGTTAGGTTTTCGCCAGGGGCCCAATGTGAGTGATTGTGGCGAGGAAGTCTCATAAAATAGAGCGGAGTGATTAATCTATGCTGTGCATTATCTGTCGAGAAGATAAAGAAGACATGAGCGACGAGCATGTGATACCCGACTCTCTCGGTGGCTTCTATCACATATTCAATGTTTGCAAGACCTGCAATTCAAAGATGGGCGAGAAAGTCGATTCGCATCTGGTTAATCATAAATTGACAGATTTGTACAGATTCGCTCAAGAGCTAGAAGGTAAAAGTGGCAGCCTTCCTAATCCTTTCGCTGGCACTTTTGTGGAAGAAGGGAATCCTGAAGTTAAAGCCAGAGTAGAAGTCAATAAAGAAGGGAAGTTGGAAGTTCTGTACCACCCAGTCATTAAGCTGAAGGAGGATGCTGGAGTGGTTCAGTCTATTGAAATTGCCGTGGACTCAAAAGATGAGGGGAAGATTGATGGTATTCTCAATAAAATCATTAAGCGAAAGGGTATTTCTGAGTCTGCAATTGTCAAAGGAGAACGGCGGTGCGAGATTAGGACTGGCGGGGTTGGTGGAAGGTGGGAGATAGATATTCTGAAATTCAAGATAGGCTTGCTAAAGATCGCCTATGAATTTGCAGTTGACTCTATCCCGGATTATTTCTTGGATGCTGACGCTATAAAGATCTCAAAAATCCTCGAGAATGCTGACTACGAAGGCGTGAAGGAGTATGTAAAGATTGGATCAGGCTTGCAGCCTGAAATATTTGAGCCATTCGCCGGCTACTTGGATTTATCGAGCAAGAAGCACTACTTGATTTTGACTTCGGCAGAGTCCTGCTTGTTGTGCCTAGTTAAGCTCCATGAGGTTTTCTCTATTGGTGTTGTTTTATCCAAGAGAAAATTCCTGGGTTTCACCGAAACCATTATTGGTGTGAATGACATTGACGGTGGAAGTTTCCGTAAGCTGCGTATGTCTGACCTCATAAGCGAGTGTATGGGGCCTTTGCAAACTAGATTCTGCTATTGCTTTCACGATGAGTATGAGCGGGCCACGGGTGAGCCAGAAGTCAGCTCTCCAGGTTATTGTTATGAGGGAGGTGATAAGGGAGAGATTTCGCTATATAAGAGGAATGGGGAAAAATACCCGTTTCTAGCTCATCAGCTATTGGAAAGAAGCTACTGCCAATCACGCAAAAATGGAAGTTGGCAAATAGATGTGTTCTGGTTTGACCAACTTCAAGAATACTACGTGAAGTCTGTTGGATCAGGAAACTTGTATCGGGTCATCGCGCTGGAAATGAGCCGAGAGCAAATTAAAAAGGTATAGAGCAATGTCTTGCGGCGACAATGAAAAACCTAACAAGGCCAAGCACGGCGACGGCTTTTCCGTTGCGGCTTCGCCTTCACTCCAAAGCCGCGCGTGTTGGCGGCGTAAGGCATCATCTGACGCATGATTAGAACGGAAAGATTGATACTTCGGCAGTGGGATGACGAAGACCTCTATCCCTTTTCGAAGATGTGCCGGGATAAAGACGTAATGGAGTTCTTCCCGAAACTTCTGACGGAGGAAGAAAGCTACAGCATGGGGAAAAAAATCAAGTCTCTCATTGCTGAGCGTGGGTGGGGGTTCTGGGCTTTAGAGATCCCTGGTCAAAGCAAGTTTGCTGGATTTGTTGGACTTCATATCCCCAAAGAAAGCATGCCGTTCTCACCATGTGTTGAGATCGGCTGGCGTCTTGCTAAACGATATTGGGGCATGGGTTACGCGACAGAGGCCGCCAATGAGTCATTGCGGTATGCTTTTACTCACTTGGATTTAGAAGAGGTGGTCTCTTTTACGACAGTTGGCAACATGCGTTCCCAAGCCGTCATGGAAAAAATTGGGATGTCCTATGCCAGCAATTTTGAGCATCCGGACTTAGAACCTTCTGACCCTCTTTGTGAGCATGTTTTGTACAAGATAAGCAGAGATCACTGGGAGCTACATGCCTTATAACCAGGCCAGGCACAGCGACGGCTTTTTCGTTGCGGCTTCGCCTTCACTACGAAGCCGCGCGTGCTGGCGGCGTTAGCTCAAAGGATCAGGTAGTAATGACTCTGCAAGAGAGAATGAACAAAGCGCTTGGCGTACCAAAGCGACATATCCCTCAGCGTGCGGTCAAGTCACACTTAGCTCGGAATTTTTGGACCGATGGGAATCTTTTCATCGATAGATTTGATCAGGTACGTAATTGCGAATCGATGGGTAACAGGAATTTTAGAGCTAAGGCGATCGTTGATCTAGCAATGTCCATAGAGTGTTCACTGAAGTCGCTAATTATATCGCTTAGCAAAGACGACGAGACTCCATCAGGAGCTTATAAAAAAGCGAGGTAACTGTTTAGCTCACGCCGCCTGATCCGTGGCTGTAGGCTGCATGAAGGATGGCACATCACCCGCAAACAGTTGCTCCAGTGCGGTATGCGCCGCCACCCCTTGCTTGACGGCGGTCGAGAGGAAGCTGCGCATCCGGCAGAAGATCTCCGCCCCCTCCCAGGAGCGGAAGCAGCCCGAGATTTTCTGCTGGACCTTGGTCATTCGCAGATCGCGTTCCCCCTGGTTGTTGGTGAAGGGAGCGGCAGGGTCGTCGAGGAAGCGCAACACGTCGTCCTCGTACGCCTGGAGGCGTTCCAGGAGGTTGCGCGACTTGGTGCGCTTGGCCCGGCCTCGCGTTCCAGGTGGCGGTTTCACCGGCGGGGGGCACTCGGCGTCCCCTTTCGCCAGGCAATCTCGATAGCGCTGCCGCCAGGCTCGGGTCTCATCGGCCGAGAGGCAGCCGTCGGCCACCTCCACGGCGCGATGCATCTCCAACAACAGGTCATGCAAGGCCTTGGCCCATGCCTGGCCATCGTTCTCCCAGGCCGCTGTCAGCTCCCGAAGGTGGTGCGCATTACAGAGCGCGTGCCGGCAATCCGGATAGCGGTAGTAGGGCTTCCAGTGATCATGCACCAGCACGCCACGCACGAAGGGCAATACGCCGATGGCGTCCATCGCTTCCTGGCCGCGCTTGGGGTGCGGGGCCAACCAGGTCAGGGCCTCGTTGGAGGCGCTGTGTAGCCAGTAGCGTTTGCCACCGACCTGCATTCCGGTTTCATCGGCATGGACGGTGGCTGCTTCACGTAGCGCCGGGATCACCCACTCGGCGAACGCCTCGGCCCGCTGGTAGGCCTCCTGGTTGAAGGCGAACAGGGTGCCGGTGCTCAGCGACAGGCCGCACTGCGAGGTGAGCAACTCGCGGATACGCGCATAGGGCAACAGCTGATACTGGGAGAGATAGACGACATGCGCCTTGAGGCGAGGGCCATACTGGATGGGGCGAGTCACGCCCTCGGGGAATGGCGCCACGTAGCGTTGCCCCTGATCATCTTCGAGGACCTCAGCCTGATATTCGGTGACCACGGCCTGGATTACGATGTCCTGCACTTGGCGCGTTTCGACGCCGACCGGGCGGTAAGAACGCCCCTTGGGGAGTTGCCGACGATCGACACGGAGCTTGACCACCTCGTCGGGGTCCGTCACCGGCGCCAACGTCTTACCCTCATGCCCTGGCTGTCCGCCGGGGCGCCGCTCGCCTTTGGCGCGCGAGCGGCGCTGGCGATTGGGATCCTGGGACGGTGGCTTGCTGCTGTTGCGGCTACTGGTGGCCAGGCGATCGGCCATGAGCTTGACCAGCAACATCAGCACATCGATGGCCGCACGCAGCGACGGAGAGACCGTCTGGTCTTCCTTGAGCTGCTGTCGGACCCGCTCCAGAGCCTCGTCGACGTTGATATCGCTGATGGTCATGTCACCGCATAGATATGCCGAAGGATTAGGCACACTATGCCAGAAAAATCAGGTGGTTGGCGACAGGCTATCCGCAACCACCTGAATAGTTACAAAGCGAGAAAGAAAGGCCACAAACTAGATGCCCTTTTTGATGAGGTAACGGCTCGGGCTTTCAGAAGGTTAAAAATTCCTAAGAAGTCCGAATCAGTGTTCTCGGATTTAAGACTTCTGGGAGTAGGGTCTAGGTATTCCTATGAGGTCTGGCTTCTTCGTTTTCAGTCAGAGTCTGTTTCGCTCTTTCTGGGAGAGGATTTAATATCGAGAACGGTCGATGAGCCAGAGTGGGCTAGAAGTGTTAGGAACGAAGCCGTTCGCCTGAATCAAGTGGCATCGAGAGCTCACTTTCGCTTCATGTCGAAACATAGCATTCTGAGTGGAAGTAGGTTGACAGCGTACAAGCGAGCAATGGATCAATTCATTCATGATGCTGCTCGATAGCAGAGCTAACCAGGCCAATCATGGCGACAGCTTTTTCGTTGCGGCTTCGCCTCCACTACAAAGCTGCGCGTGTTGGCAGCGTTAAACTGTCCAAAAAAAAGCCCCGAGTCAGTCACCTGGCTCGGGGCTTTTGCGTGTTGCCGTTGCGATTACCTGGCGGCGAGTGCCACCCCCACCTTGGAGCGGTTGGGTCGGCCGATGGTCTGGGTGATCCAGGTGCCGGTGGCGGCAAGGGCGTCGAGGTCGATGCCGGTCTCGATGCCGAGGCCGTTGAGCAGGTAGACCACGTCCTCGCTTGCCACGTTGCCGGAGGCGCCCTTGGCGTAGGGGCAGCCGCCGAGGCCGGCGACGGAGCTGTCCACCACGGCGATGCCTTCCTCCAGCACCGCGTAGAGGTTGGCCAGCGCCTGGCCGTAGGTGTCGTGGAAGTGGGCGGCGAGCTTGTCCATGGGCACCTCGCGGCTTACCGCCTCGAGCATGCGCTTGGCCTTGAGCGGGGTGCCCACGCCGATGGTGTCGCCTAGCGACACCTCGTAGCAGCCCATTTCATAGAGCGCCTTGGACACTTCGGCCACCTTGGCGGGGGCGATCTCACCCTCGTAGGGGCAGCCCAGCACGGTGGAGACGTAGCCGCGCACCCGCACGCCGGCGGCCTGGGCGCGCTCCAGCACCGGTTCGAAGCGCGCCAGGGACTCGGCCACGGAGCAGTTGATGTTCTTCTGGGAGAAGGCCTCGGAGGCCGCGCCGAACACCGCCACCTCCTCGACGCCGCACTCGAGTGCCGCTTCCAGCCCCTTGAGGTTGGGGGTCAGCGCCGCGTAGGTGACGCCCTCGAGCCGGGCGAGGTTCTGCATCACCTCGCGGTGGTCGGCCATCTGCGGCACCCACTTGGGCGAGACGAAGCTGGCGGCCTCGATGTAGCTGAGGCCGGCCGCGCCCAGGCGGTCGATCAGCTCCAGCTTGGTGGCGGTGCTGATCGGCTCGGGCTCGTTCTGCAGGCCGTCGCGGGGGCCGACCTCGACCAGGCGGACGTGTTGGGGGAATGCCATTGGGAGTTCTCCGATGGTTCTGCAGGGCGCCTGAGGCGTGATTCGCCCATTCGCCGATAAATCGGGCTCCTACAAGGGCCGGGGTAGGCCCTGCAGGAGCCTTGATGTTACTCCTCCGGGGCGAATTCGAGCAGCACGTCGCCCTGGCCCACGGTGTCGCCGGCGGCGAAGTGGAAGCTCGCCACGTGGCCATCGGCGGGGGCGGACATGGTGTGCTCCATCTTCATGGCTTCCATGACCATCAGCGGCATGCCTTTCTCCACCTTCTGGCCCGGCTCCACCAGCAGCGCCACCACGGTGCCGTGCATGGGCGCGGTGAGGGTGGATTCCGCCTCGTGCTGGCCGTGGTCGATGGCGTCGATGCGGCGCCAGAACAGGCGGGTCTCTCCGCTCGGGTCGGCCATCACCACCACGCCGTTTTGGCCCAGGCGGGCCTGCAGGCGGCGGCGGTGGCCGTCGAGGGTCACCGCCACGGCGTCGCCTTCCAGGTGCTGCAGGCGGGCGGTGAGGGTGGTGTCGCCGATGGTCAGGTGCCAGGGGTCGGCGTCGGTCTCTCGGGTGCCTTCCACGATCACCACGCCTTCGGCGTCCGGCGCCTGGGCATTGGTCAGGTTCTGGCCGGTGGCGCAAAGGGCCAGGCGGATGGTGTGCGGCGCGTTGAGGCGGAAGCCGTCATGGCGATCCCAGGGGGAGTCGCTCTCGCACTCGCGGGCCAGCTGCTTGAGGCCGATCAGCGCCGCGGCGGCGTAGGCCTCGGTGGTGATCTCCTGGGTGGCGAACAGGGTGGCTTCGTTCTTCTCGATGAAGCGGGTGTCGAGCTCGCAGCCCTTGAAGGCGGGGTGGGTGGCCAGGCGCTGCAGGAAGGCGCGGTTGGTGACCACGCCCTGCACGTCCAGCGCCGCCAGGGCCCGGTTGAGGGTGGCCAGCGCCTGGTCGCGGTCGTCACCGTGGACGATCAGCTTGGCGAGCATCGGGTCGTAGTGCATGGAGACGACGTCGCCGCTCTCCACGCCGCTGTCCAGGCGCACCTTGGCGGGGTCCAGGCCGGCGCCCACCAGATCCAGGGCGAAGCGGTCCAGACGGCCGGTGGCGGGCAGGAAGTCCTGCTCCGGGTCCTCGGCGTAGAGGCGCGCCTCGAAGCTGTGGCCGGTGATGGTCAGCTCATCCTGCGCGAGCGGGAGCCGCTCGCCCATGGCCACGCGTAGCTGCCACTCGACCAGGTCCTGGCCGGTGATCATCTCGGTGACCGGGTGCTCCACCTGCAGGCGGGTGTTCATCTCCATGAAGAAGAAGGAGCCGTCCGCATCCAGCAGGAACTCCACGGTGCCGGCGCCCACGTAGCCGATCTCGCGGGCGGCGCGCACGGCGGCCTCGCCCATCTCGCGGCGGAGTTCGGCGCTCATGCCCGGGGCCGGGGCTTCCTCGAGCACCTTCTGGTGGCGGCGCTGCACGGAGCAGTCGCGCTCGAAGAGGTAGACGCCGTTGCCGTGGCTGTCGCAGAACACCTGTACCTCCACGTGGCGCGGCTGGGTCAGGTACTTCTCGATCAGCATGCGCTGGTCGCCGAAGGCGGCCTGGGACTCGCGGCGGCAGCCGTCCAGGGCGGCCTGGAAGCCCGCGGCGGATTCCACCACGCGCATGCCCTTGCCGCCGCCGCCGGCGCTGGCCTTGAGCAGCACCGGGTAGCCGATCTTGTCCGCCTCGCTCTTGAGCAGGGCGTCATCCTGGTCGTCGCCGTGGTAGCCCGGCACCAGGGGCACGCCGGCGTGGGACATGCGCTCCTTGGCGGCGGACTTGTCGCCCATGGCGGCGATGGCCGAGGCGGGCGGGCCGACGAAGGTGATGCCGGCCTTCTCCAGGGCCTCCACGAAGGGGCCGTTCTCGGAGAGGAAGCCGTAGCCGGGGTGGATGGCGCCGGCGCCGGTGCGGCGTGCGGCCTCGATCACCGCCTCGACCTTGAGATAGCTCTCGCGGGCGGCGGCGGGACCCAGGCGCACGGCCTCGTCGGCCTCACGCACGTGGCGGGCATTGGCGTCGGCGTCGGAGTAGACGGCCACGGTGCGCAGGCCCATGGCGCGCGCGGTGCGCATCACCCGGCAGGCGATCTCGCCGCGGTTAGCGACCAGCAGGGTATCGAATTTCTTCACTTCAGAGGTCATGAGCGGGGCTCCGCGGCATTGTTTTCGGCGGCACTGTTGTCGCTGTCGTTTGTCCAGGCGGGGCGGCGCTTCTCGAAGAAGCTGGCCAGGCCCTCCTGGCCCTCGGCGCTGACGCGCAGCTCGGAGATCACCCGGCAGGTGTGCTCGCGGGTGGCCTTGCTGTCGGGCTCCCGGGCCACCTCGGCCAGCAGCGCCTTGGTGGCGCGCTGGGCCTGGGGCGAGCCGGCGAGCAGGATGTCGAGCATGGCCTCCACGGCGGCGTCGAGTTCGTCGTGGGGGGCGAGGCGATGCACCAGGCCGAGCGCCAGGGCGGTGGTGGCGTCCATCACCTCGGCGGTGAGCGCGTAGCGGCGCATCTGGCGCTCGCCCAGGGCGCGCTGCACATAGGGGCTGATCACCGCGGGCGACAGGCCGATCTTCACCTCGGAGAGGCAGAACTTGGCCTTCTCGGAGGCGACGACGATATCGCAGCAGGCGGCCAGGCCCACGGCGCCGCCGAAGGCGGCCCCCTGCACGCGGCAGAGGGTGGGGCAGGGCAGGGTGTCGAGCCCGTGCATCAGGGCGGAAAGCTTGCGCGAATCCGCCAGGTTGCCCTCGAAGTCGTACTCCACCATGCGCTTCATCCAGCCGAGGTCGGCCCCGGCGGAGAAGCTCTTGCCCTCGGAGCCCAGCACCACGGCGCGCACCTCGCCGTGGTGGGCGGCGTCGCGCAGACGCTCCAGGTGGGCGTTGAGCTCGGCGATCAGGCTGTCGTCGAAGGCGTTGTGGACCTCGGGGCGCTCCAGCGTCAGCCAGGCGATGCCGCGGTCGTCGAGCTCCAGCCGTGAAAAGGTTGTCTCAGACATAACGGGATCCCCTGCGGTCACATCCGGAACACGCCGAACTTGGTCTCTTCGACCTCGGCATTCATGGCCGCGGCCAGCGACAGCCCCAGCACGTCGCGGGTCTGGGCCGGGTCGATCACGCCGTCGTCCCACAGCCGCGCACTGGCGTAGTAGGGGTGGCCCTGGTGCTCGTACTGCTCGCGGGTGGGCTGCTTGAAGGCCTCTTCCTCCTCCTGGCTCCACTCGCGGCCCTCGCGCTCGATCTGTTCGCGCTTGACCTGGGCCAGCACGCCCGCCGCCTGCTCGCCGCCCATCACCGAGATGCGGGCGTTGGGCCACATGAACAGCAGGTTGGGGTCGTAGGCGCGCCCGCACATGCCGTAGTTGCCGGCGCCGAAGCTGCCGCCGATCAGCACGGTGAACTTGGGCACCTTGGCGCAGGCCACCGCGGTGACGAGTTTGGCGCCGTGCTTGGCGATGCCCTCGTGCTCGTACTTGGAGCCCACCATGAAGCCGGTGATGTTCTGCAGGAAGATCAGCGGGATCTTTCGCTGGGCGCAGAGCTCGATGAAGTGCGCGCCCTTCACGGCGGATTCGGAGAAGAGCACGCCGTTGTTGGCGACGATGCCCACCGGGTAGCCGTGGATATGGGCGAAGCCGGTGACCAGGGTATCGCCGTAGTAGCGCTTGAACTCGTCGAAGTCGGAGTCGTCGACGATGCGGGCGATCACCTCGAGCACGTCGTAGGGCTTCTTGAGATCGGTGCCGACGATGCCGTAGAGCTCGGCCGGATCCAGGCGCGGGGGCTTGGGTTCCTGCATCTTGAGCTGGCCGCGCTTCTGCCAGTTGAGCCGCGACACGCAGGCCCGGCAGAGCTGCAGGGCGTGAGCGTCGTTCTCGGCGTAGTGGTCGGCCACGCCGCTCTTCTTGGCGTGCACGTCGGCGCCGCCCAGATCCTCGGCGCTGATGGTCTCGCCGGTGGCGGCCTTCACCAGGGGCGGGCCGCCCAGGAAGATGGTGCCCTGCTCGCGGACGATGATCGACTCGTCGGCCATGGCCGGCACGTAGGCGCCGCCGGCGGTGCAGGAGCCCATCACCACGGCGATCTGCGGGATGCCCTCGGCGGAGAGGGTGGCCTGGTTATAGAAGATGCGGCCGAAGTGCTCGCGGTCCGGGAAGACCTCATCCTGGCGGGGCAGGAAGGCGCCACCGGAGTCGACCAGGTAGATGCAGGGCAGGCGGTGCTTGCGGGCGATCTCCTGGGCGCGGATGTGCTTGCGCACGGTGAGCGGGAAGTAGGTGCCGCCCTTGACGGTGGCGTCGTTGGCGACGATCACGCACTCGACGCCACTGACGCGGCCGATGCCCGTCACCACGCCGGCGGCGGGGATCGAGGAGTCGTAGACCTCGTGGGCGGCCAGCGCCGAGAACTCCAGGAAGGGGGAGCCCTCGTCGATCAGGTGGTCGATGCGGTCGCGCACGAAGAGCTTGCCGCGGGACTCGTGGCGCGCGCGGGCCTTCTCGCCGCCGCCCTGGGCGATGGCGGCGGTGAGCTCACGCAGCTTCATCACCTCGTGGCGCATCGACGCCTCGTTGGCCTGGAAGCCGTCGCTGCGCGGGTTGATCTGGGTAGTCAGAATGGCCATCGGTAACCCCTTACTTGGACTCGTTGAAGAGTTCGCGGCCGATCAGCATGCGGCGGATCTCGCTGGTGCCGGCGCCGATCTCGTAGAGCTTGGCGTCGCGCAGCAGGCGGCCGGTGGGGTACTCGTTGATGTAGCCGTTGCCGCCCAGCAGCTGGATGGCGTCCAGGGCGACCTGGGTGGCCTTCTCCGCGCAGTAGAGGATGACGCCGGCGGCGTCCTTGCGGGAGGCCTGGCCGCGGTCGCAGCCGGCGGCCACGGCGTAGAGGTAGGCGCGGCAGGCGTTCAGGGTGGTGTACATGTCGGCGATCTTGCCCTGGACCAGCTGGAACTCGCCGATGGACTGGCCGAACTGCTGACGCTCGTGGACGTAGGGCACCACGATGTCCATGGCGGCCTGCATGATGCCGATGGGGCCGGCGGCCAGCACGGTGCGCTCGTAGTCGAGGCCGCTCATCAGCACGCGCACGCCCTTGCCCACTTCGCCCAGCACGTTCTCTTCCGGCACCGCGCAGTCCTGGAACACCAGCTCGCAGGTGTTGGAGCCGCGCATGCCGAGCTTGTCGAGCTTCTGGGCGGTGGAGAAGCCGGGCATGCCCTTCTCGATGATGAAGGCGGTGATGCCCTTGGAACCGGCGTCCGGGTCGGTCTTGGCGTAGACCACCAGCACGTCGGCGTCGGGGCCGTTGGTGATCCACATCTTGTTGCCGTTGAGGACGTACTTGTCACCCTCCTTGCGGGCACGCAGCTTCATGGAGACCACGTCGGAACCGGCGCCCGGCTCGGACATGGCCAGCGCGCCGACGTGCTCGCCGGTCATCAGCTTGGGCAGATACTTGGCCTTCTGCTCGGCGTTGGCGTTGATCTTGAGCTGGTTGACGCAGAGGTTGGAGTGGGCGCCGTAGGAGAGGCCCACGGAGGCGCTGGCCCGGGAGATCTCCTCCATGGCGATGCAGTGTGCCAGGTAGCCCATGCCGGTGCCGCCATCTTCCTCGGAGACGGTGATGCCGAGCAGGCCCATGTCGCCGAACTTCTGCCAGAGGTCGTTGGGGAACTCGTTCTTCTCGTCGATCTCGGCGGCGCGCGGGGCGATCTCGTCGCGGGCGAAGGCGTTCACCTGGTCGCGCAGCATGTTCAGTTCGTCGTCGAGGCCGAAGTCGAGGGGCTTGAAGGGCGTATGCATGAGCGTGGCTCCATTCTTGTCGGTGGTCGTGGCGCCCGGTGATAGGGTGGTCATCCGGGTGGGCACGACGGGTCGCGTCGGGTGGTAAAACCGTGATGGCACAAGACTAGGTCAGGTTGACGTTAACGTAAAGTGCAGCTTTTCACGCCTTAGACGAATGTCGGACGACCGCCTGGAGGCGACCGCATTGAAACGACCGCATTGAAACGACAAGGGCAGCCCGGTGGGCTGCCCTTGTTGTTTTCTGTGGTTCGGCTCGTTCAGCCGGCCAGCCACTGGATCAGCTGGTGGTAGAGCGGGATGCCCACGATCACGTTGAGCGGGAAGGTGAAGCCCAGGGCGGCGAGCATGGCCAGCCCAATATTGGCCTCGGGAATAGCGGTGCGCATGGCGGCCGGGGCGGCGATATAGGAGGCGCTGGCGGCCAGTGCGGTGAGGATCAGCAGTGAGCCGGCGGGCAGGCCCAGCGCCAGGCCGACGGCCAGGCCGGCCAGCGAGAGCAGCGGCGGGGCGACCAGAGCGAAGGTGAGCAGGCGCCAGTGGAACCAGGGAATGGGCCGCAGGGTCTCGGCGGCGGTGAGGCCCATCTGCAGCAGGAAGAGCGCGAGCACGGCGTGGAAGGCGCTGGTGAAGAGCTCGGTGACGTTGGCGCCCTCCTGAGGCCCGTACATGGCGCCGATCACCGCGCCGCCGGCCAGCAGGATGACCCCGCGGTTGGTCAGCGTCTCGTGCCAGATCCCCTGCATCGCTTCCCCGGCGGCCTTGCCCGCATGGCGGCGGTAGAGGGCGATGGCGACCATGATCGCTGGCAGCTCCATCATCACCAGATAGAGGGTGACCTCAGCGCCGATGGGCAGGTTGCGCCCCTCGGCGAAGGCCAGCGCCACCGCGAAGGTACCGGCGCTGACCGAGCCGTAGTGGGCGGCGATGCTGGCGCTGTCGGCGGGTGAGAGACGCACCAGGCGGCGCAGTATCGGCATCAGGGCCAGCGGTATCAGCGCCCCCAGGGCGGCCACGGCGACCAGTTCCGGCAGCAGCGACCAGCCGAGGTTGCCGTAGAGCGCCATGCCCCCCTTGAGGCCGATGGTCAGCATCAGCAGCAGGCTCAGGGTGTCGTAGGCGGCCTTGGGGATGGTCAGGTCGGACTTCACCACCCCGGCGAGCAGGCCGAGCAGGAAGAACATCACCACGATATCAGGCATCAGGGGACTCTCGGTCAGCGGGTTGAATGACGCCGCGCATTGTCAGAAATTCGTTCTATTGATACCAATAAAGTTCTCGGCAATGCACTATAGGTGATTATCTATAGGTGTGCGAGGAAGGCCGTGAACATACGACATCTCACCTTCCGGCTGCTGCAGGTGCATGTGGCGGTGGTCGGGGCCGGTTCCATCAGCGAGGCTGCGCGGCGCCTGCATCTCACCCAGCCCACCGTCTCCCAGCAGCTCAAGCGGCTGGCCGAGGCGGTGGGTGAGCCGCTGCTGGAGAACCGCCAGGGGCGGCTGGCGCCCACCGAGGCGGGCCTGGAGCTCTACCGCGCCAGCCGCGAGGTGCTGGGGCGCTTCGCGGATTTCGACGACTACCTGTCCGCCCTGCGCGGTGGCGAAAGGGGCCGCTTCTCCATCGCCTTGGTCAATACCGCCCAGTACGTGCTGCCGCGCCTGCTAGGCCCCTACAGCCGCGCCTTCCCCGAGGTGGACGTCACCGTGCATATCGGCAACCGCCGCCAGATGCTCACTCGCTTCGAGCGCCAGGAGGATGACCTCTACGTCTTCAGCCACCCGCCGTCGCTGGCCCACGCCCTGGCCGGGCGCTTCCTGCGCAACCCCCTGGTGGCGGTGGCCCCCAAGGGGCACCCGCTGGCCGGGCGCGAGCGCATCGCCATGTCAGAGCTCCTGGAGGAGCGCTTCCTGCTGCGTGAGCCGGGCTCGGCCACGCGGATGCTCTTCGAGAGCTGGCTGCAGGAGCAGGGGCTGACCCTGGGTGCGACCCTGCAGATGGCCAGCAACGAGGCGATCCGGGTCGGCGTGGCGGCGGGCATGGGCCTCGCCGTGCTCTCCGAGCACGTGCTGCCACCGGAGCATCCGGATCTGGTGATCCTGCCGGTGGCGGGCCTGCCCATCGAGAGCCACTGGCAGTTCATCGTGCGCCGCGACCGGCGGCTCTCCCATGCGGCGCTGGGTTTCCTGCGCTTCGCCGAAGGGCACCTGGGCGAATGCGTGGAGCCGCGCTTTCTCAGCAACGAGCTCGTTGGGCTGCTGGCCCGCCTGCCGGGGTCAGACCCGAATGGCACTTACTTAAGGAATAGAGGAAGCGTAACTCCTTGATATAAATGAAAACAGGCGAGGGATGAGGTATTGTGTAAGTCGCAAAACCACACACAAACCGCCAATCCAACGCCTGCTTTCATGACCTATCCTACTGATCTGCTTCACCAATGCCAACAGCGCCGCGTCTCACAGCGTATCCGCCGCCCGGACCTCACCGAGCTGCGTGCTCAGCTCCATGCGGCCGGTGCCTCGTCAGGGCTCGATGAGGCGCTGGCCACTGACCGGCACCGACTCTTCCCGCCGACGGCCACCCTGGAAACCTTTGTGTCGCAGGTGCTGGATGCTGATGGCTCCTGCCAGCAGGCCGTCAATCGCCTCATGCTGAACCGAGAGCGTCCCGGGAGTGTTCGCACCGGCGCTTACTGCCGCGCTCGCCAGCGCTTGCCGGGGACGGTGGTGGCTGACCTGGCGCGGTACTTGGGTCGTTCGCTGGCCAAGGACGTTCCCTCTCGGTGGACGTGGCAGGGCCGGCCCATCAAGCTGATTGACGGGACGACCGTGTCGATGCCGGATACGCCAGAGAACCAGCAGCAGTTCCCTCAACAAACCAGCCAGACACCTGGCCTCGGGTTCCCGGTCGCCCGGCTGGTAGCCATCATGGACCTGAGCAGTGGCGCGGTGCTCAACGCCGCCATGGGGCCAGTCAAAGGCAAGGGAACCGGCGAACATGCGTTGCTGCGGGGGATGCTCGACACCTTTGAGCCAGGCGACATTGTCATCGCCGACCGCTACTTCCCCGCCTATGCCCTCATCGCGGAACTGGCATCTCGCGGCGTCGATGTCGTGATGCGCCAGCATTTCGCCCGGAAGACCGACTTTCAGGCCGGCACGCCACTGGGGAAGAAGGATCATATAGCGACCTGGCAGAAGCCCAAGGCGCGCCACGCGTGGATGAGCCAGGAGGCTTTTAATGCCTTGCCTGAAAGCCTGCCAGTGCGGGAGCTGGCGGTAGGCGGTACGATCCTCATCACGACGCTATGCTCGGCGAAGCACGCCCCCGACAGCAACTGCAAGCCCTCTACAAGGGTCGCTGGCAGATCGAGCTGAGTTTCCGCGACATCAAGACGACGCTGGGGATGGAGGTGTTGCGCTGCAAGACGCCCGCCATGGTGGAGAAGGAAGTCTGGGTGTATCTGCTGGCGTACAACCTGGTCCGTCGGGTGATGGCCGTCTCCAGCAAGTGGGCGGACTGCTTGCCACACCAGGTCAGTTTCAAGCACAGTGTGCAGCTTTTTAGGCAGATAGCGCCATGTTCGCCTCTAACAGAGGCAGAGTACCAGCGTGTGATGCAGCAGATGACGACGATTCGGGTGGGTCAACGACCGGATCGGTTGGAGCCAAGAGCCATCAAGCGGCGACCTCGACCCCACCGGTTATTGCAAATGCCCCGCCACGAAGCACGTGAACAGATTCGCCAACACGGTCATCCGAAAAAGCTTAAGTAAGTACCATTCGGGTCTGACCCGAATGGCACTTACTTAAGGGCTAAAAGAGGCGTAACCCCTTGATATAAATGAAAACAGGCGTCGGATGAGGTATTGTGTAAGTCGCGAAACCACACACAACCCGCCAATCCAACGCCTGCTCTCATGACCTATCCTACTGATCTGCTTCACCAATGCCAACAGCGGCGCGTCGCGCATCATGCCAACCGCCCGGGTCACACCGAGCTATACGCTCAACTCCACGCGACTTTCGCAGCTTCCGGCCTGGATCAAGCGCTGCCGGCTTGTCGCCATCGGCTCTTTCCGCCCATGGTCACGCTGGAGACATTCATCGCGCAAGTCCTGGGAGCCGACGGCTCTTGCCAGCAAGCCGTCAACCGCCATCTCCTGACCTGGACACATCACCAGCAGGCCACGGCAAGCCCTCGTACGGGCGCCTACTGCCGGGCCCGGCAGCGACTGCCAGGCGATGTCATCGCCGACCTGACACGTCATCTTGGCCATACCCTGGCAGCAAGTATGCCCGCAGCCAGAACCTGGCAAGGCCGGCCCATCAAGCTGATTGACGGCACCACCGTGTCGATGCCGGATACGCCCGAGAACCAGCAACGCTTCCCCCAGCCAGGTAGTCAGAAGCCCGGCCTGGGCTTTCCGATGGCGCGCCTGGTGGTCATCATGGACATGAACAGCGGTGCGGTACTCAATGCCGCCATGGGTCCCTTGAAGGGCAAGGGGACGGGCGAGCATGCTCTGCTGCGGGAGATGCTCGACACCTTTGAGGCTGGAGACATCGTCATTGCGGATCGCTATTACCCGTCCTATGCCCTGGTCGCAGAACTGGCTGCCCGCGGTGTCGATGTGGTGATGCGCCAGCACTTCCGACGCGAGACGGATTTTCAGGCCGGCGACCCGCTGGGGCACAAGGATCACATTGCGACGTGGGAGAAACCCAAGAATCGCCGTGACTGGATGAGCCAAGCGGCGTTCAACGCCTTGCCGACGACGCTGTCGATGAGGGAGCTGGCGGTTGGCGGTATGGTTCTGATCACGACATGCACCGACAGAGCGGTGCCCCGTCAGCAAATCCAGGAACTCTATCAGATGCGTTGGCAGGTGGAGCTGCGCCTGCGGGACATCAAGACGACCCTGGGCATGGACCGGCTACGCTGCAAGACGCCCGCCATGGTGGAAAAGGAGGTGTGGGTGTATCTGTTGGCCTACAACCTGATCCGCCGTGTGATGGTGGAAGCCAGTGACTGGGCAGACTGCTTGCCTCAGCACCTCAGCTTCAAGCATACGGTGCAGATGGTGCGGCAGATCGCGGCACGTTCGCCGCTTCACGATCATGAGCGCGCTTGCCTCATGAAACAGATCACGACGCTTCGTGTGGGGCAGCGGCCGGGGCGGGTGGAGCCTAGAGCGCTAAAACGACGACCATCACCCCACCCGCTGTTGAAGACGCCGCGGCCAATAGCCCGAGAGCAAATCCGCCAGCATGGTCATCCGAAAAAGGTCGGGTAGACCGGGCGATTACTCGACCCGGCCCCCACAGAGCCGGACGTGCGCGATTAACGCATCCGGCTCTTCAATCACCAGCTTCGCTGAAGGGTTCGTTGGTGCACAATCCTTGCCTTGGGTAACGGCAGGCGCTTGAGCAGCAGGTTGGCTTTATCCCACGAGAAGCCTCCCCGTTGAGAGCGACGTCTCAGCCATTTGACCCAGATCCGTCGGGCCTGATCCACAAGCGCTTTCAGCGCTTCATAATTGCCTGTGATGCCATAGTAGGCAAAGTGCCCCTTGACCTTCCGACATAGGTGGCGATGCTGGATCAGAAGGGGCTGGTGCCGATTCGCCCGGCACCAGACCGACAGGTGCCTCAAGGCTCGCTTGAGTCGATCCTTGGCCGTCTTCTGCTTGATAACCCAGTAACCGCGCCGGGACTTCCCCCAGTAGTGGGTGAAGCCCAGGAAGTCGAAGGTCTCGGCGCGCTGTCCACCGTGTGGCTGAAACCGTACCAGTCGGGTCTTGGCGGGGTGCAGGGTAAGGCCGAAGCGTGCAAAACGCCTGGGCAGTACCTCCAGCACCTTGCGGGCTTCGGCTTCGTTGCTGAAGGCGAGCACGGCGTCGTCGGCAAACCTTACCTCGAACGCGCGTCCACGCAGGCGTGGCTTGACGTCTTTCTCAAACCACTCGTCCAGCACATAGTGCAGGTAGATATTCGCCAGTAAGGGGGATATCACCCCCTTGCGGGCTTCCTACCTCACCTTTCTGCCACTGCCCGGCCTCCAGGACTCCGGCCTTGAGCCACTTACCGATCAGGCGGAGGACGACACCGTCCTTCACTCGTTGCTGCAGAAACTCACGCAGGTGCCGATGGTCGATCGTGTCGAAGAAGGCTTGGATGTCCAGGTCAATGACCCAGCCACCTCCCATCGACATCAAGCTCTCCCTCACCGTCTCGATCGCCTGGTGCGCCGAGCGTCCCGGCCGGAAGCCGTACGAGCCGTCCAGAAAGTCGTACTCGTAGAGCGGCTCCAGCAGGGCCACTACAGCACGCTGCAGGACCTTGTCTTCGAAGGTGGGGATGCCGATCGGCCGTGTGGTGCGCCCATCTCCCTTGGGGATATGGACACGCCGCACTGGCGGCGCCCGGTAGCAACCACTCTTGGCCGCTTCCAGCAACCGCTGGATATTGGCCTCGAAGTCGCGCGCGAAGTCGTCCGCCGTCTGGCCATCAATCCCGACGGCGCCATCACGGCGCGTCATCAGGTAGGCCGTCTTCAGCCACTGGGCATCGATATGATGCGCCAGTGACGTGAAGGCACGCTGCGGGAAGCACTCTGCCAGTGCTGCTATCCGCACTTGTTTCGTGGACATGACCTCAGGTTCCTGTGCACCTGTCATGTTGCCCTCGTGCAGTTCTGATGATTGGCCGCCCCTTCCCTCCAGTGGGTCCCGTCGAGTCGGTTCCCCACCTTCCCGGGTACTATGAGCGACTCCGACTCCCGCCCCTCCATCCGGCTGGCTCCTTGTCGTCGCCTGGCCGTACCCCCTGAGTGCCTGCTGTTTGCTTCCGGTACCGTCAGGCACGACAGCACCGGACCGGGAGCTTTCTCGGCAGGCAGCCCCATGCCTGTCGTCCTGGTTTTCGGAGGAGAAGGACGGGCCTCCCAGGTTCCTGGGAAACCCCTATATGAACATGCCCTGCTCTTCGACCCCGGCGGCCCGCATCCGCCAAGCCATAAGGCGGAGACGTTTTGCCTTCCATTCTTAAGACAATGTCGGCAGCCACGTTTCACAATTTCGGGGCTCTATCACACGGCCTGCTCACTCGCTGTGTACGCTTCGCAGCGGCGGTTGCCCGACACCACGCAACACTCGCTACCGGCTGGTGGCTAGCCTTGGCCGGGTGGGACTTGCACCCACTGGGTTTCATTTCATCCTTTCAGCTGTTTGACACTGCTTCCCGGATGACCAGGCTTTCCCTGGCGCACCTTAAGTAAGTGCCATTCGGGTCGGACCCTTAAGGCGACTTCGAAGCCCGGCCATGTGCCGGGCTTCGTGGTTAGGCCCCTGCCAACTTGGCAGGCGAGTGTCGTGCCGATGGCTTGCGGAGAGGCCGCCGCCGGGAGTCTGACCCGGCGGGGCGCGGCATTGGTGGGGGTTTGGCTGGCTCAGACCCTTAAGCGCGCTTCGGGCTTGCGAGGGTCAAGGGGCCGGAGGCGGGGACATCGGCTTGATGGTCAGCTGTAGCCCCAGGGCATTGGCGACCTTGTTGATGGTTGAGAAGGCGGGATTACCTTCACCTGAAAGCGCCTTGTAAAGCCCCTCACGGCTCATGCCGACCTCTTTGGCCAGCTGGCTCATGTTGCGTGCACGGGCAACGTCACCCAGAGCGGCAGCGAGGAGTGAGGGATCATTCTCTTCCATCACGGCTTCCAGGTAGGCGGCGATCTCCTCTTCGGTCTGGAGGTACTCGGCGGTGTCGTAGTGGCTGAATGTCACCTGTTGTTGGGTTGCCATGGGTTACTCCTTCCATTGCTTGGCAATGGCTTTGGCTTGCTCGATGTCGCTGGGCTGGCTGCCCTTGTCGCCCCCGCAGAGTAGGACCACTACGATGGGGCCTCGGGTGAGGTAATAGACCCGGTAGCCGGGGCCATGGGGTATGCGCAGTTCCGAGATGCCTTCACCGACAGGTTTGACATCGCCGGGGTTGCCGAGGCTGAGCCGTCTGAGCCGCACCGTGATCTTGGCGCGGGCACGAGTGTCACGAAGGCTGCGCAGCCACCGATCAAAGACATCGGTTTTGATAAGCTCGATCATATGCCAACCCTAGTTGACAGCTCGTGTGGTGTCAACTGTGGTTATCGGATCCTGCTAGCTGCTCATCCTCCGCCCGCTAGACCCCCTATGCCGGCGCCGACGAGCCATGCTCATGTACAAGATTCTCGACACGCGAGGCTGGGGCTGCCCCGGGAAAACGTGCACCTGCCCGACGGCCTGGCCGAGGATAGCGAGGCCGCCTGCCGCGCCTACTCCGAGGCCATCCGGGCCCTGGGCGGGCTGGACCTGCAGCTGCTGGGCATTAGCCCCCGGGGTCAGACCCTGAGGCCTCCCCACGAATCATACGGTGACCGCCCGTTCGGCTTCTTGTCGCATCAGCCGGAGGAGCCTGTCCATTCGGCCCGCTGGATAGCGGGCCAGAATGGCTTCGCAGCCAAGCCGCCACAGCGAGAGGCTACGCCGTGATCGGCGCGTGTTGCTCTGATAGGCCGGCGCCTTCCCCGCTTGATCGAGGGATAAGCCGCTAGCCAGGAGTCGAAAGCTAGCCAGCATGGCGATGAGCAGCAGGATCTCGATGCGGCGTGCGCATCGGGTGCCATGCAAGTTGAAGGCAAATCCGAAGCGCTCACTCTTGATATCCCGAAACCCTTCCTCGATTTCCATGCGCCTGCTGTAGAGCTGTACGACCTTGGCGGCGGTATGGTGGCGGGGTGTCAGATTACTGACCAGCACCCAGGGTTCTCGATGCCCCTTGGCCACCTTGCGGCTTCGAGCGGCGCGTGACGCCCTGCCGTTCTTGTTGCGGTCTTTGCGCCCTCGGTAGGGGGCGCGGTACAGGTACAGGTGGGTCGCCAGTGACCGTGTCTTGGCCAGTGTGACGGAACCGCGCACTGCTGGTTTATAGGGCGACAATTACTCTGGCCGGCCGACGACAACTATTGTGGCCGGTTGCCCTAAGCTTGACCGCTTGTCCCGACCCACCAGGGAGCCGGTATGGCGGTCACCAGCCAACAGGTCACGCTCTATATGTCGCAACGCCAACAAGGCCAGACCCAGGAGGTCGCCGCCGCCAAGGCCGGCCTCTCCGTCAGAACCGCTCGCCGCCTCGAACGCCGGGCCGAGTCCTCTGAGCTGCCGGCACCACGGCACTGGCGAACCCGATCCGACCCCTTCGCCGATGTGTGGGAGACCACGCTCGTCCCCCAGTTGGCCGCTGCCCCGGGCTTGCAGGCACTGACCCTGCTGGAGTGGCTGCAGGAGCAGCACCCCGGCCAGTATCCGGACAGCCTGCTGCGCACCCTGCAGCGCCGGGTCAAGGGCTGGCGGGCCGCGCATGGCCCGGAGAAAGAGGTAATGTTCCCGCAAACCCATGGCCCCGGGCTGCGCGGCCTCTCCGACTTCACCGAGCTCAAGGGGATTGTCATTACCGTGGCAGGGGAGCTGCTTGATCACCGGCTCTACCACTTCCGCCTGGCCTACAGCGGCTGGTGTTATGTCCGGGTGGTGCTCGGTGGCGAGAGCTACCCCGCGCTGGCTGAAGGCCTGACCCGTGCGCTGGAGCGGCTTGGCGGTGTCCCCGCGGAGCACCGCACCGACAGCTTGTCGGCGGCCTTCCGCAACCTCGGCCGGGAGGCGGAAGCCGACCTCACCGAGCGTTATGCTGCCCTGTGCGCTCACTACGGCATGACGGCCACCCGTAATAACCCAGGGCGCGGCCATGAAAACGCCAGCATCGAGTCGCCGCATGGCCACTTCAAGCGGCGTCTGCAACAGCGCCTGACGCTGCGCGGCTCCCACGACTTCGCTAGCCTCGATGACTACCAGGCCTTCCTCGATGAGGTGACCACCGCGATCAACCGCCGCAACGCGGCCCGGATCACCGTCGAGCGTGGCGCGCTGCAGCCACTGCCCAGCCGGCCCGGTACCGACTACAGCGAGGTGACGGTGCGCGTCACTACCTCCAGCACCATCCAGGTGCGCAAGGTGCTCTACTCGGTGCCGTCCCGGCTGATCGGCGAGAACCTGCGGGTGCACCTTTACGATGATCGCTTGGTGCTGCATCACGCACAGCAAGCATTGCTGACGCTGAGGCGGCTGCATGCCACGCCGGAAAGCGGCCGGTTGCGGGTCATCGATTACCGCCATGTGATCGGCTGGCTGGTCCGCAAGCCCCGGGCGCTGGCGGGGCTGACGTTCCGCGACGACCTGCTGCCGAGTGCGGAGTGGCGCGAGCTGTACGCCCGGCTGACCGCCGCCTTGCCGGTCGCCGAGGCCTGCAAGCGCATCGTTGGCGCTCTGGCGTTGGCCGCCGAGCAGGACCAGGCCGAGGCGATCGCCAGTTACTGGCTGGGCGCCCTGGCGCGCGGGAAGAGCCCGACGCTGGCCGAGCTCCAGGCCCGCTTCGCCGCCACGCCGAGCGCCACGCTGGTTTTCCCCCAGGTGACTCAGCATGACATCGCCAGCTACAACCATCTGGTGCCCAGCGTGCCGACCACAGAGGTGTGCTGCCATGCCTGATGCCCAGACGCTGCCGCTGCTACTGCGACAGCTCCGCCTGCCCACCATGGCCGCCTGCTGGCCCCAGCTGGAAACCCGCGCCCGAGCCGAAAACTGGAGCCTGCCACAAACACTGGCCGCCCTATGCGAGCACGAGCTGGCCGAGCGTGAGCGACGCCGGCTGGCCCGGCACCTCAAGGAGGCCCGGCTGCCGGTGGGCAAGACGCTGGAGTCCTTCGAGTTCGACGCCATCGCGGCCGAGCAGCGCCGGCAACTGAGCGCCTTGGCCGGCGACACGCAGTGGGTCGACCAGGCTCACAACCTGCTGCTGTTTGGGCCCTCCGGCGTCGGCAAGAGCCACGTGGCGGCCGGGCTCGGGCATACGCTGGTCGACCAGGGTTACCGGGTGCGCTACGCCACCGCCTCAAGCCTGGTCCAGGAGCTCCAGGCTGCCAAGCAGGCACTGCGCCTGAGCGACGCCCTGATCAAGCTCGACAAGTACGCCGTGCTGGTGATCGACGATATCGGCTACGTCCAACGCAGCGAGGCCGAGACGTCAGTGCTGTTCGAGCTGATCGCCCATCGCTACGAGTCGGCCAGCCTGATCATCACCGCCAACCAGCCGTTCAGCGCCTGGGACAGTATCTTCCCCGACAGCATGATGGCAGTGGCCGCCATCGACCGGTTGGTGCACCACGCCACGCTGATGGAGCTGAGCGGGGAGAGCTACCGTAAGCGTGCTTATCAACGACAATTACAAGGAGGAAAAGCTGGGTCGTCGGACTGACGACAACTACCCACCCAACCGGCCATTTTAATTGTCGCCAAGCGGCCAAAGTAGTTGACGTCGCATAGCTGGTTCGCGTGTCGCCAGCGGAAACAGTGATTCCAGGCGGCGCCAGTCGGATTCACCGTCGTGCCTCAGTTGAGTTGCCCCACGCACCCGGCCGACGTAGTACCAACCATACGCCTCGACAGCCCGTAACCAGGGCGTCTTGAAGCCGGCATCGGTGACCAGAATCGGCGTGGTCTGCGGCGGCAACATCCACGCCAGGTCAGCGAGGAGTGCTTTCTGACAACGGGGGCAGGCGTCCTTGTGGTGCACACGTTCATAGATCGGAAACGATCGCTTCCCGAAGGGGATCGCGGCACGCAGCAAAAAATGCTGCCCGCGGTCGTCGATCGGTGACCAATCGACTAGGATCACCGGATATCGCTGAGTGCCTACCAGCTGGCGAGCGACGTCCGCATAGAGCCATCGCCGCTCACGTTGCAAGTGAGGGTTGCCCAACAAACGATCGACACACTTGATCGCGTGCTTGGGCTTCGCCTGGCGCGGGAGCTGACGGCCGATTGCCGTCAGGGACAGCCGTTGCCCCATCAATAATGCCTCGACGCAGGTGGCCAGGGCATTGAAGCGTGTGGCATGCAGCAGGGAGGCTGAAGTCATCAGAATCTTGTGCAAGAATCGGGATGTCTGCATGGGCTCCTCGGCATATTGTTGGTTTGGCGATTAACAACATGCCTGCCCATGCAGACTTTTTTCAACCCTAATATTCTGATTTCCCTATGTTATTCGTGGGGAGGCCTCAGGGTCAGACCCGAATGGTACTTACTTAAGCTTTTTCGGATGACCGTGTTGGCGAATCTGTTCACGTGCTTCGTGGCGGGGCATTTGCAATAACCGGTGGGGTCGAGGTCGCCGCTTGATGGCTCTTGGCTCCAACCGATCCGGTCGTTGACCCACCCGAATCGTCGTCATCTGCTGCATCACACGCTGGTACTCTGCCTCTGTTAGAGGCGAACATGGCGCTATCTGCCTAAAAAGCTGCACACTGTGCTTGAAACTGACCTGGTGTGGCAAGCAGTCCGCCCACTTGCTGGAGACGGCCATCACCCGACGGACCAGGTTGTACGCCAGCAGATACACCCAGACTTCCTTCTCCACCATGGCGGGCGTCTTGCAGCGCAACACCTCCATCCCCAGCGTCGTCTTGATGTCGCGGAAACTCAGCTCGATCTGCCAGCGACCCTTGTAGAGGGCTTGCAGTTGCTGTCGGGGGCGTGCTTCGCCGAGCATAGCGTCGTGATGAGGATCGTACCGCCTACCGCCAGCTCCCGCACTGGCAGGCTTTCAGGCAAGGCATTAAAAGCCTCCTGGCTCATCCACGCGTGGCGCGCCTTGGGCTTCTGCCAGGTCGCTATATGATCCTTCTTCCCCAGTGGCGTGCCGGCCTGAAAGTCGGTCTTCCGGGCGAAATGCTGGCGCATCACGACATCGACGCCGCGAGATGCCAGTTCCGCGATGAGGGCATAGGCGGGGAAGTAGCGGTCGGCGATGACAATGTCGCCTGGCTCAAAGGTGTCGAGCATCCCCCGCAGCAACGCATGTTCGCCGGTTCCCTTGCCTTTGACTGGCCCCATGGCGGCGTTGAGCACCGCGCCACTGCTCAGGTCCATGATGGCTACCAGCCGGGCGACCGGGAACCCGAGGCCAGGTGTCTGGCTGGTTTGTTGAGGGAACTGCTGCTGGTTCTCTGGCGTATCCGGCATCGACACGGTCGTCCCGTCAATCAGCTTGATGGGCCGGCCCTGCCACGTCCACCGAGAGGGAACGTCCTTGGCCAGCGAACGACCCAAGTACCGCGCCAGGTCAGCCACCACCGTCCCCGGCAAGCGCTGGCGAGCGCGGCAGTAAGCGCCGGTGCGAACACTCCCGGGACGCTCTCGGTTCAGCATGAGGCGATTGACGGCCTGCTGGCAGGAGCCATCAGCATCCAGCACCTGCGACACAAAGGTTTCCAGGGTGGCCGTCGGCGGGAAGAGTCGGTGCCGGTCAGTGGCCAGCGCCTCATCGAGCCCTGACGAGGCACCGGCCGCATGGAGCTGAGCACGCAGCTCGGTGAGGTCCGGGCGGCGGATACGCTGTGAGACGCGGCGCTGTTGGCATTGGTGAAGCAGATCAGTAGGATAGGTCATGAAAGCAGGCGTTGGATTGGCGGTTTGTGTGTGGTTTTGCGACTTACACAATACCTCATCCCTCGCCTGTTTTCATTTATATCAAGGAGTTACGCTTCCTCTATTCCTTAAGTAAGTGCCATTCGGGTCAGACCCTGAGGCCTCCCCACGAATAACATAGGGAAATCAGAATATTAGGGTTGAAAAAAGTCTGCATGGGCAGGCATGTTGTTAATCGCCAAACCAACAATATGCCGAGGAGCCCATGCAGACATCCCGATTCTTGCACAAGATTCTGATGACTTCAGCCTCCCTGCTGCATGCCACACGCTTCAATGCCCTGGCCACCTGCGTCGAGGCATTATTGATGGGGCAACGGCTGTCCCTGACGGCAATCGGCCGTCAGCTCCCGCGCCAGGCGAAGCCCAAGCACGCGATCAAGTGTGTCGATCGTTTGTTGGGCAACCCTCACTTGCAACGTGAGCGGCGATGGCTCTATGCGGACGTCGCTCGCCAGCTGGTAGGCACTCAGCGATATCCGGTGATCCTAGTCGATTGGTCACCGATCGACGACCGCGGGCAGCATTTTTTGCTGCGTGCCGCGATCCCCTTCGGGAAGCGATCGTTTCCGATCTATGAACGTGTGCACCACAAGGACGCCTGCCCCCGTTGTCAGAAAGCACTCCTCGCTGACCTGGCGTGGATGTTGCCGCCGCAGACCACGCCGATTCTGGTCACCGATGCCGGCTTCAAGACGCCCTGGTTACGGGCTGTCGAGGCGTATGGTTGGTACTACGTCGGCCGGGTGCGTGGGGCAACTCAACTGAGGCACGACGGTGAATCCGACTGGCGCCGCCTGGAATCACTGTTTCCGCTGGCGACACGCGAACCAGCAGCGCGCGGTTCCGTCACACTGGCCAAGACACGGTCACTGGCGACCCACCTGTACCTGTACCGCGCCCCCTACCGAGGGCGCAAAGACCGCAACAAGAACGGCAGGGCGTCACGCGCCGCTCGAAGCCGCAAGGTGGCCAAGGGGCATCGAGAACCCTGGGTGCTGGTCAGTAATCTGACACCCCGCCACCATACCGCCGCCAAGGTCGTACAGCTCTACAGCAGGCGCATGGAAATCGAGGAAGGGTTTCGGGATATCAAGAGTGAGCGCTTCGGATTTGCCTTCAACTTGCATGGCACCCGATGCGCACGCCGCATCGAGATCCTGCTGCTCATCGCCATGCTGGCTAGCTTTCGACTCCTGGCTAGCGGCTTATCCCTCGATCAAGCGGGGAAGGCGCCGGCCTATCAGAGCAACACGCGCCGATCACGGCGTAGCCTCTCGCTGTGGCGGCTTGGCTGCGAAGCCATTCTGGCCCGCTATCCAGCGGGCCGAATGGACAGGCTCCTCCGGCTGATGCGACAAGAAGCCGAACGGGCGGTCACCGTATGATTCGTGGGGAGGCCTCAGGGTCAGACCCTTAAATCCCCTTTGGGGCCTGGCCCTTAAGGTTAGTTAGCGTTGGGAAAGAAGAGCTGCTTGCCGTTGACGGTGAACGCCGCGATAGCCTGCTGGCCCTCCTCGGAAAGGAGCCACTGGTGCCACTGGTTGGCCAGGTCGTGCTTCAGGTGGGGGTGGCGTTCGGGGTCGAGCAGCAGGCTGCCGTACTGGTTGAACAGCGCCTCGTCACCCGCGAAGAGCAGGGTGAGGTCCTGGGGGTTCTCGAAGGCGACCCAGGTGGCGCGGTCGCTCATCACGTAGGCGTCCATGCCGGCGGCGGTATTCAGCGTTGGGCCCATGCCGCTGCCGAGTTCGCGGTACCAGGCGCCGCCCGGTTCGACGCCGGCGGCCTCCCACAGACGCTGCTCGGCGCGGTGGGTGCCGCTGTCGTCGCCCCGGGAGGCGAAGGGGGCCTCGGCTTCGGCGATCAGGCGCATGGCCTCGGCCACGCTCTCGGCATCTGCGATGCCGGCGGGGTCGCCGTCGGGGCCGATCAGCACGAAGTCGTTGTACATGACGTCGGCGCGCTCGGTGCCGTAGCCCTCGGCGACGAAGGCCTCTTCGCCGTCGGTGTCGTGGACCAGCAGGCTGTCGGCGTCGCCGCGCCGGGCGATCTCGAAGGCCTGGCCGGTGCCTACGGCCACCACCCGTACGCTGATGCCGGTCTTCTCGGTAAACCGCGGAATGATGGCGTCGAAGAGTCCCGAGGCCTCGGTGGAGGTGGTGGAGGCGAGGGTGATGTAGCGCTCTCCCTCCTGGGCCTGGGCGGCCAGGGAGAGCCCCATCAGGCCGATGGCGGTGAGGGCGATGCGTGCGTTGCGCTGCATAGGAGTGTCTCCTGCTGTTGCTCTTGTTGTGGCCGGACTGGCGTAGGCGGGGGGCGGCTAGAGCACCAGCTCCCCCCGGATAAAGGCGCCGGCCTGAGCCGTGGCCGGCGTCGTGAAGAAGGTGGTGGCGGGGCTGTGTTCGACCAGCCGCCCACGGCACAGGAAGAGCACATCGTCGGCCAGGCGGCGGGCCTGGTGCAGGTCGTGGCTGCTCATCAGGATGCGCGTGCCGCGGGCATGGAACTCCTGCACCGCACGCTCCACCGCGAGGATGGCGGCGGGGTCCAGGGCCGAGGTGGGCTCGTCCAGGAAGAGCACCTCGGGGTCGAGGAGCCAGGCGCGAGCGAGCGCCAGGCGCTGCTGCTCGCCGCCGGAGAGCACGCGGGCCGGGCGCTTCTCCAGGGCGGCCAGGCCGAAGCGCTCCAGGGCCTCCCGGGCTCGGGGCCGACGCAGCCGGCGGGGCGTGCCGTTGACCGCCAGGGCATAGGTGAGGTTGGCCAGGGCCGAGCGCTTGAGCAGCACCGGACGCTGAAAGACCATGGCCTGGCGCGGTGGCTTGCCCGCCCAGCGCACCTGGCCCAGGCTCGGCGCCAGCAGGCCGTGGGCCAGGCGCAGCAGCAGACTCTTGCCGGCGCCGTTGGGGCCCATCACCAGGGTGCGGCGGCAGCCGGCGAGGCGCAGGTCCAGGGGGCCGAGCAGGGTCTGGCCGCGGTGGGTGAAGCCCGCTCCCTTGAGCTCGAGGGCGGGCAGCTCCGCCAGACGGGGTGAGGCGATCTGGTTCACCCGAGCCTCCTGCGCGAGGTCTCGCCGATCAGGTAGGCGCCGGCGTTGATCAGGGCCACCAGGCCCAGCAGCACGATGCCCAGCCCCAGGGCCAGGGGCAAGTTGCCCTTGCTGGTCTCCAGCACGATGGCGGTGGTCATCACCCGGGTGACGCCGTCGATATTGCCGCCCACGATCATCACCGCCCCCACCTCGGCGCTGGCGCGACCGAAGCCGGCCAGCACCACCGTGATCAGGCCCAGGCGAGCGTCCCAGAGCAGGGTGGGAATCATGCGCAGCCGGGAGAGGCCCAGGGAAGCGAGCTGTTCGTGGTACTCCAGATGCAGCGCCTCGACCTGCTGGCGGGTGAGGGCGGCGATGATCGGCAGCACCAGCACCAGCTGGGCTACCACCATGGCGGTGGGAGTGAAGAGCAGCCCGAACTGGCCCAGGGGGCCGGCCCGGGAGAGCAGCAGGTAGACGCTCAGGCCTGCCACCACCGGCGGCAGCCCCATCAGGGCATTGAGAATGACCACCACCAAGGAGTGGCCGGGAAAGCGCCACAGCGCTAGCGCCGCGCCCAGGGGCAGCCCGATCAGCGCCGCCAGCGCCACCGCCGAGAGCGAGACCTGCAGGGAGAGCGCCACGATATCGAGGAGCCTTGGGTCCAGGCTCAGGATCAGGTTGAGGGCCGTGGCGAAGGCGCCGGCATCGCTGGACATCGCAGCCTCCTGTTGTCTGGTTGCATCATGTGCGTTAAGAGAAGGGGGTGCATCCAACGATGAAATCCATGCAGCTTTATGCAAGTTAACGTCGAGCAGGCGTCGAGATCGTCCGCCTGCCGAGAGGGGAGAGACCCATGGAGCGAGGCGAGCCCCTGGCAACCCATGCCTACCTGACCACCGCCGAGGTGGCCGACTACCTGAGGCTCAAGGAGCGCAAGATCTACGACCTGGTGCGTCAGGGCGAGATCCCCTGCGTGCGGGTCACCGGCAAGCTGCTGTTTCCTCGCCAGAGCCTCGACCTGTGGCTGATGAGCCACCTGGAGGGGGACCAGGCGAGCCGGCGACCCGTGCCGAGCGTCCTGGCGGGCAGCCAGGACCCGCTGCTGGAGTGGGCCGTGCGCGAGAGCGGCTCGGGGCTGGCACTGCTCTGCCACGGCAGCGGTGACGGGGTCCGGCGGCTGCTGGGCGGTGATGCCATGCTGGCCGGCCTGCACCTGCTGGACCCGGAAAGCGGTCGCTACAACGAGCCGGCGAGGCTGGGCCTCGGCGGCATGCGCGATCTGGTGATGGTGCGCTGGGCGCGGCGCCGCCAGGGACTGCTGCTGGCGCCGGATAACCCCCTGGGAATTGCCGGGCTCGCGGACCTGGCGCATCCCGAGGTGCGGGTCGCCCACCGCCAGCCCGACGCGGGGGCGGCACGGCTGCTGGGCCTGCTGCTGGCGCGGGAAGGGATCGACAGCGAGTGCCTGACCCTGGCCGGCCATCCCTCGCTCAGCGAGGACGACCTCGCCCTGTCGATCCGCCAGGGCGAGGCCGATGTCGGACTCGGCGTGGAGGCGGCCGCGCGCCGCCAGGGGCTGGCCTTCCTGCCGCTCCAGGAAGAGTCCTTCGACCTGGCCCTGAGGCGGCGCAGCTACTTCGAGCCGCCGATCCAGCGGCTGCTGGCCTTCGCCCGGGAGCCGCGCTTCGCCGAGCGGGCCGAGGCGCTGGGGGGGTATGACATCGGCGAGCTGGGCCGGGTGGTCTTCAATGCCTGAGGAGCCACGGCAGGGAGAGGGCAGGGAGACGGCTACAGCAGCAGGTCGCCCTCCAGGGGGACGAAGCGGGTGGCGGACTGCATCAGGGCGCCGGCGGTGAGCGACGGCACGCCGTAGATCTCCACCTCGACGCCATGCTCGAGGCGCAGGGTATCCGCCAGCAGCGCGAAGTCGCCGTCGCCCGAGGCGAGCACCACCAGGTCGACCGCCGGGGCGTGCTTCACCGCACCCAGGGTGATGCCTACGTCCCAGTCGCCCTTGGCGGAGCCGTCGGCCCGCTGGATAAAGGGCTTGAGCTTCACCTCGAAGCCGATGCCCCGCAGGATATTCTGGAACTGGCGCTGCTTCTCGTTGCCGCGGTCGATGGCGTAGGCCAGCGCCTTGACCACCCGGCGCCCCCGGGTGGCCCGGGCCCAGAGGGCGTTGTAGTCGATATGCCGACCATAGGCGTGGCGGGCGGTGTAGTAGAGGTTCTGCACGTCTACCAGCAGCAGCACGTTCTGCATGAAGAGGGGCCTTTCAAGGAGAGGGTGGGGCCGCGTTCAGCACAGCCGGCTGCCCATCAGCAGCTGGGCGGCATCCAGGCTGTGCCAGCCCCACCAGACCAGGGCCAGAGCGGCGGCGGTGAGGGCGGCGGCCAGCAGCGGGATCAGGGCGCGTCGGGTCATGCCTTCACCTCCTGTGGGGCGGTGCGCTCCACCGGCGCCTCGTTGATGAACCAGTGCAGGGCGGCGGCCACCACCGAAAGCAGAATGGCGATGTTCCACACCACAGCATAGTCGCCGTGCAGGTCGTAGAGGAGCCCCCCCAGCCAGACGCCCATGAAGGAGCCGAGCTGGTGGAAGAGGAAGACGATGCCGCCCAGCATGGAAAGGTGCTGCACGCCGAACACCGAGGCGACGATGCCGTTGGTCAGCGGCACCGTAGAGAGCCACAGCAGTCCCATGGCGATGCCGAAGAGGTAGGCGCTACCGGGGCTGAGCGGGGCGACCAGAAAGAGGGTGATCACCACCCCGCGAATCAGGTAGAGCCAGGTGAGCAGGCGCGGCTTGGCGTAGCGTCCGCCGAGCCAGCCGGCGGCGTAGGTGCCGAAGATGTTGAAGAGCCCCACCAGGGCCAGCACGGTGCTGCCCACCTGCACGGCGATCTGGTTGTCGAACAGGTAGCCGGGCAGGTGGACGCCGATAAAGACCACCTGGAAGCCGCACACGAAGAAGCCCAGGCAGAGCAGCCAGAAACCGCGGTGATTGGCGGCCTCATTGAGCGCCGCGCCGAGGGAGATGTCGCCGGCGGCCTTGGGCGAGGGGCGGTCCCTGAGCATGGCGCCTAGGGGCAGCATCAGGGCGGCGATGGCGCCCATCACCAGCAGCGCCGCCGACCAGCCCAGCCACTCCAGCAGCCCCAGGGTGCCGGGGAGCATGGCGAACTGGCCGAAGGAGCCTGCGGCGCTGACGATGCCCATGGCCATGCTGCGTTTCTCCGGGGCCACGGCGCGTCCCACGGCGCCGAGGATCACCGAGAAGGTGGTGCCGGAGAGCCCCAGGCCGATCAGCACCCCGGCGGAGAGGGTCATGCCCAGCGCCGACTCCGAGAGCCCCATGAAGAGCAGCCCCAGGGCGTAGAGGACGCCGCCTGCCACCACCACCCGGGCGGCGCCGAAACGGTCGGCAAGGGCGCCGGCGAAGGGCTGGGAGAGCCCCCACAGCAGGTTCTGGATCGCCAGGGCGAAGGCGAAGACGCCGCGGCCCCAGCCCAGCTCGGCGCTCATCGGCTCGAGGAAGAGGCCGAAGCCGTGGCGCAGGCCCATGGCCAGGGTGACGACCAGGCTGCCCAGCACGATCAGCAGCAGTGAATAGCGGCGCACGCTCTCCATGGGAGGTCCCGTTTGCAGACTAATAAACCTCTACTATGCGGCGGGCCGCTGTCGCTGACTACTGTCTCTATATGGAGACGGCGCTGTCGGCTCGCCTCCACAGATGAGCGGTACAGGCCCGGTGGCTAGAATGTGAGGGGTTGTTGCTCATCGATGCCACGGAGGTTCCCATGCCACGACGCCTGCTCTTTCCGATATTTCTGCTGGCGGCCAGCCTGGTCATGGCCGGCTGCAGCTACACCCCGGCGCGGGTGGAAACCCGCCCCCTGATCGAGGTCGAGGGTGACCGCGGCCACCGCCACCACCGCGGCAGCGACCGCCGCTATCAGGAGCGCCACCAGCGCGGCCCCGACAAGCACCATGGCCGCGGTTTTTGCCCGCCCGGGCTGAGGATGCAGGGGCGCTGCTGAGAGGCCCTCGCTTTCGCACCTGCACTGACACGGCACCGCCCTCGGGAGGTGCCGGCGTTTCTGGTACCGTCAAGCCGTGGTGCTGAGGTGGGGAGGCACAATACCCAGTCGTCTCATGCGGCGATAGATGGTGGGGCGAGACAGGCCGAGCTCCCGTGCCACGGCGCTGATGTTCCACTGGTGGCGGCACAGCGCCCGGTAGAGCAGGTCCTGCTCCAGCGGGCGCGGTGTCACCGGCTGGCTGGCACCGCCTTCGCTGGCCTCGCCGGTGGGGCGCCTGGCGCCGGGATGCGCCAGCTGGCCGTGCAGGCACTCCTCCGGCAGGTCGCCGACCACCACTTCCTCGCCGTCGCCGGTGGCCAGGGCATAGCGCAGGGCGTTGTGCAGTTCGCGGATATTCCCCGGCCAGGGGTAGGCGAGCAGGGCGCTCATGGCATCGCCGCGCAGCCTTGCCCGGCCGCCGCGTTCGCGGTTGAGCTCGGCGAAGATCTGGCGGATCAGATAGCTCTTGTCGGCGCGATCGCGCAGCGGCGGCAGGCGCAGGCTGGCGCCGTTCAGGCGATAGTAGAGATCCTCGCGGAAGCGTCCGGCGGCGATCAATTCGCGCAGGTCCCGATGGGTGGCGGCGACGACCCGCAGGTCGACCTTGATGGGGCGGCTGGCGCCGATGGGCAGCACCTCCTGCTCGGCCAGCACCCGCAGCAGCCGGGTCTGCAGCTGTAGCGGCATATCGCCGATCTCGTCGAGGAAGAGGGTGCCGCCGTCGGCCTGGGCGATCAGGCCCTTCATGCCCTGGCTGCGGGCACCGGTGAAGCTGCCGGCCTCATGGCCGAACAGCTCGCTCTCGATCAGCGATTCTGGCACCGCGGCGCAGTTGATGGCCACGAAGGGATGGTCATGGCGGCGGCTCGATTCGTGCAGGGCCCGGGCCATGCGCTCCTTGCCGGTACCGGTCTCGCCCATTACCAGGATATTGATCGGCTCGTTGCGCAGCCGGGCGGCTCGGGTCAGGGTGTCGCGCATGCTGGGGTCATCGTCCGCCAGGGCCTCCAGGGGCGCCAGGCTGGTGTCCCGGGCTTGGGTGGTGGCCCCGCGGGGGCGGCGCGGCGGCTCGATCAGGGTGGCGAAGTGGATCTCCCGGTGGCGCCGGGTATGAAAGGCCTGGACCCGATCGTCGCTGTGCTGAGGGATGGCCAGCACCTGATCGACCTGAGCGTCGAGCAGGTCCTGGATGTTCCAGGCCTTGAAGGGGCGCGCCTCGCCGCCCTCGGGAAGTGGCAACTCGTGGTGGCGAAGCAGCTTGCGTCCGGCGGTATTGGCCGCCACCAAGCTGCCGTTCTCCTCGATGGCCAGCAGATAGCGGCGATTGATCTGCACGAACTCCCGGGAGCGATCCAGGCAGACGATGGCGTGGTCCCCATAGCGCTGCAGGAAATAGGCGTCCTCGATCATCTTGGCGGTGTATTTCACCAGCTGCAGGGCAAAGGTCTGGGAGTCCTTGGTAGCCGGTGACTGATAGGCGGAGATATCGAGCACCGCCAAGAGGCGTCCGTGAGGATCGAAGATCGGTGCCGCCGTGCAGGTCAGGCGGATATGGTGGGCGCTGAAGTGATCGCTGTGGTGGCAGGTCAGCGCAGTGCGCTCCTGAATGCAGGTGCCCACCGCGCAGGTGCCGGCATGGGCCTCGCTCCAGTCGGCCCCCAGGAAGAGGCCGGTGCGCTGGTGTTCGCGTTGGTCGGCCTTGGCGCCGAGGAACTGCACGGCGATGCCGCGGGCATCGGTGAGCAGCACCACATAGCCCAGGGGTGCCACCTGGCGGTAGAGCTGTTCGACCCCGGCACGGGCCACCTGGAGCAGGTCGTCGGCCTGGTCTTGGTGCTCGCGCAGGGTGGCGCCAGGCACGTAGCGGGCCGGGGTGGGGCGGGCCGGGTCGAGGCCGTAACGATCGATGCAGCGCCGCCAGGAGCGCTCGATAATAGCCGCTTCCCCCTGGGCCCCGGGGCGGTTCAGGGATTCGAGGATGGTCTCGACATGCTGGCGTTGACTCGGGCTGGCATTCATGACGTGCCCCTACGGGTGTCGTTGTTGTCTCTTCAAGGTAAGGGGAGGCGGCAACCGTCGAGATACGACCTTGGTCGAGCGTCGTTACACCTGTAACGGGGGGTGCCGGGACAACTGTCACACCCGTTCGCCCTGGCGTTACGCCTTGGGCGTCCCTTCAGCTCATCACCCTTCCTGTATTTTTCTTTTTTATCAAATAATTAGCCCTCTTCTTGGCCAGGTTGGCACGAAAGCTGCCATGGCATGGGTGTGTTTGCCGCTGCGGTGAACCTGCCAATAACAAGATGAGGAGTCACGCCATGACCGCTTCTCCCCGGGTGACGCTGAGCCGTCGCCGCTTCCTCACCCTCACCGGCGCTCTGACCGCCGGCAGCCTGGCCATGAGCGCTGCCGGCCTGTGGCCGCGCTGGGCCCTGGCCGAGCCCGACCTGGCAAGCCGCCTGCTGCGCCTGGGCCGCGATATCTACCCCCATGAGGCGATCGAGGATCGCCACTACCTGGAGTCCCTAACGCCACTGCTGGAGAAGGAGCGCGACGAGATCGCCGCCGGCCTCAACGACCTGGATCGCCGCGCCCGGGCCGCTCATGGCAGCGACTATGCCGGCATCGAGAGCGGCGCCGAACGAGAAACTTTGCTGCGCAAGATTCAGCACACCCCGTTTTTCGCCAAGGTGAAAGGCAACTTGATGATGGGGATCTACAACAACCCGGCCCTGTGGCCCGAATTCGGTTACGGCGGCTCTTCCTGGGAGCAGGGTGGCTACCTCCATCGAGGCTTCGACGCCACGCCGGACTGGCTGTGATCGGGCGTGGGTAACGGTGCGATGCGAACAAGAGAAGGGCAAAGGCTATGAGCAGGCAATTTGATCTGAATGACGACAGTCTGGTGGTGATCATCGGCTCCGGCGCCGGGGGCGGCACCCTCGCCAATGAGCTGGCGCAAAAGGGCATTCGTTCGGTGGTTCTGGAAGCGGGCAAGCGCTTCACCATGGAGGATATCGAAAACGACGAATGGGGGATGTTCAACAAGATCAGCTGGCTGGACCAGCGCAACCTGGTGGGGCCGTCGCGACTGGCCGAGGATTTTCCCAATCTGCCCGCCTGGATCGTCAAGGGCGTCGGTGGCTCCACCATTCACTGGGCCGGTGTCGCCATGCGTTTTCAGGAGCATGAGTTCAAGATGAAAACGCTCAACGGCGAAATCGCTGGTGCCAACGTGGAGGACTGGCCGCTATCGCTTGAGGACCTCGAACCCTACTACGCCTTGGCAGAAAAAAAGATGGGGGTATGCGGCACCGAAGCCACCGGTATGCCCTTTCATGGCAAGAGCACCCACTATCAGGTCATCGAAGCCGGTGCCAACAGGGTCGGCGCCCGCTGCGAGCAGGCGCACCTGGCCATCAATACCGTGCCCTTCGACGGGCGGGCGCCCTGTCAGGTCACCGGCTTCTGCATGCAGGGCTGCCGCTTCGGTGCCAAGTGGTCGACCATGTATACGGAGATTCCCAAGGCCGAAGCCACCGGCAACGTAGAGGTCAGGCCCAACTGCATGGCCCTCAAGATCGAGCATGACCGGGACGGCAAGGCGACCGGTGTGCTCTATGCCGACGCCGATGGGGAAGTGCAGTTCCAGAAGGCGCGCATCGTCGCCGTGGCGGCCAATTCCATCGAGTCGCCGCGTCTCCTGCTCAACTCCGCCTCCAGCCTGTTCCCCGATGGGCTGGCCAACTCCTCGGGCCAGGTGGGCAAGAACTACATGACCCATGTCACCGGTGGCTCCTATGCGGAGTTCGACCATCCGGTGCATATGGAGCGCAGCACCGTGGTGCCCGGCATCGTCACAGAGTGGGAAGACAACGACCCCTCCCGCGGTCATGTCGGCGGCTATGAGCTGGAGGCCCTGCATCTGGGGCTGCCCTTCATGGCGGCGTTCCTGGACCCGGGGGCGGCCAACGGCTGGGGGCGCCAGTTTGCCCGTTCCATGGAGAACTACAGCCGGATGGCGGGGTTCTGGATCTGCGGGGAAGACCTCGCTCTGGAGAGCAATCGTATCACCCTGCACCCCACGAAAAAGGACCAATACGGCTTGCCGGTGCCGGTGGTGCACAAGGCGGATCACGACAACGATACGCGCATGCGCAACCACGCCTACCGGATGTCCAGGGAGCTGTTTTCGGCCATCGGCGCTCGCCATGTCAATGACCTGCCACCTTATCCGGCCAGCCACAACATGGGCACCAATCGCATGCATGCCAAGGCCCAGGATGGTGTCGTCAATCAGTGGGGCCAGTCCCACGATATCGATAACTTGTTCATCTCCGACGGCAGCCAATTCACCAGCAGTGGAACGGAAAACCCCACCCTGACCATCGTTGCCTTGACGATTCGTCAAGCTGAATACATCGCCGAGCGCATGACACGCGGCGAGCTTTAAGAGGAGTGATTGCCATGCAACCGACAGCCGAACAGCGGCGCTGGATGTACCGCCATATGGTCCTTAGCCGCTACCTCGAGGAGCGCATCGAGGCGCTCTATATGGAGGGAAAGACCCCGGTCTTCAACATGGCCAAGGGGCCCATCCCCGGAGAGATGCACCTCTCCAATGGCCAGGAGCCCTGTGCCGTGGGGGTCTGCGCCCATCTGACGGCGGATGACATCGTCACCGCTACCCACCGTCCCCACCACATCGCCGTGGCCAAGGGGGTCGATCTCGATGCCATGGTCGCGGAGATCTTCGGCAAGGCCACCGGCCTTTCCGGCGGACGCGGCGGCCATATGCACCTCTTCGATGGCGATGTGAACTTCTCCTGCTCGGGGATCATCGGCGAGGGCCTGGGGCCGGCGGTGGGAGCGGCGCTCTCCCGCCAGATGCAGGGCAAGCCCGGGGTGGCGGTGGCCTTTATCGGCGAAGGTGCGGCCAACCAGGGGGCCTTCCACGAGGCGCTGAACCTGGCGGCGGTGTGGAAGCTGCCGGTGGTCTTCGTCATCGAGGACAACGCCTGGGGAATCTCGGTGGCCAAGCAGGCCGCCACCGCCGTGCCGCGCAACGACGTGCGTGCCGCTGCCTACGGCATGCCGGGCCATCACGTGGCCGACAACGACGTGGAGGGCGTCTATGCCGCGGCGGGCGAGGCCATCGCCCGGGCCCGCGAGGGGCTGGGGCCGAGCCTGATCGAGATCGAGACATCCCGGCTTGCCGGTCACTTCATGGGGGACGGCGAGGACTATCGGCCCAAGGGCGAGAAGGAGGGGCTGGCCGACCCCATTCCCCGCTACCGCGCGGCCCTCCTCGAAGCCGGGGTGCTCGACGAGGCGGGTGATGACGCCCTGGTGGCCGAGGCCCATGAGCGGGTCGAGGCGGCGATCCGCTTCGCCCAGCAGAGCGACTTCCTGCCGCCCGAGGCGGCGCTGGAAACCGTCTTCGTCTAACCGGGAGCACGACCATGACTACTGTAACCAAGAGCGCCAGCCGCAAGTTGACCATCGCCCGGGCCATGGCCGAGGCCACTGCCCAGGAGATGCGCGTGGACCCGCGGGTCTTCGTGATGGGCGAGGACGTGGGGCCCCTTGGCGGGGTCTTCGGTAATACTCGGGGCCTCTTCGATGAGTTCGGCCCGGAAAGAGTCCGGGATACGCCGATCTCCGAGACCGCCTTTATCGGGGCTGCGGTAGGCGCCGCCTCCGACGGCATGCGGCCCATCGTCGAGCTGATGTTCGTTGACTTCTTCGGCGTCTGCATGGACGCCATCTACAACCTGATGGCCAAGAACACCTACTTCTCCGGCGGCAAGATCCCGGTGCCCATGGTGCTGATGACCTCCACCGGCGGCGGCTATTCCGATGCCGGCCAGCACTCCCAGTGCCTCTACGGCACCTTCGCCCACCTGCCGGGCATGAAGGTGGTGGTGCCAAGCAATGCCTACGACGCCAAGGGGTTGATGACCGCGGCGATCCGCGACGATAACCCGGTGGTTTTCATGTACCACAAGGCGCTGCAGGGCATGGGCTGGCTGGGGACCGAGAAAGGCGCCACCGTGGCGGTGCCCGAGGAGGCCTATACCGTGGAGATCGGCAAGGCCGCGGTGACACGGGAAGGCAGCGATCTGACCCTGGTCAGTCTCGGCGCCGGCGTGCATCACTGTCTGCGCGCCGCCCAGGCGCTCGAGGCCGAGGGCTTCTCCGCCGAGGTAATCGACCTGCGCAGCCTGGTGCCGCTGGATCGCGAGACGGTGCGCGAGTCGGTCGCCAAGACCGGACGCCTGGTCGTGGTGGACGAGGACTACCACAGCTATGGCGTCAGCGGCGAGATCATCGCCAGCGTCGCCGAGCACCCGGGCTGTCGTCTGCGCGCCGCTCCCAAGCGGGTGGCCTACCCGGACATTCCCATTCCCTTCGCGCCGACCATGGAGCAGTGGGCCCTGCCCAATGCCGACAAGATCGTCGCCGCCTTCCATCAAATGCTGAGTGAGAGTTGAGGAGAGACCCTATGACGACCGAAATCACTGTACCCGCGGACCTCTGGGAGGGCGAGACCGAAGGCGTGATCACCGCCTGGCTCGTTAATGACGGGGCCGAGGTCGCCCAGGGCGACCTGGTCGCCGAAGTGATGGTGGAGAAGGCCCAGTACGAGATCGAGGCGCCGGCCACAGGCCGACTCAGCATCGCCAAGGAAGAGGACGAGGTGGTGAGCAAGGGAACCCTGATCGCCACCCTGGAATCTTGAGGAGGCCCGTCATGCGACTCGACACCCAGAAGACCACCGCCCCCTTGGGGGCGGATGGTGTCACGCCGCCGATAAAGCTGCGCGGCATGCGCGGCATGATCGCCGCCAAGATGCTGCAGAGCCTGCAGCAGTCGGCACAGCTGACCCATCACGCCAGCGCCCGCCTGGATGCCCTCCAGGCTCTGCGCCAGCGGCGCCGCGATGACGAGCTGCCGGTGCCTTCGCTGCAGGATCTGCTGCTGCGATTGATTGTCCAGACCCTGGGCGATTTTCCGGCCCTCAATGCCACCCTGGAGGAGAACTGCATCACCCGGCATGCCGCGGTGCACCTAGGGCTGGCGATTCCGCTGCCCGACGACCTGCTGGTGGCCCCGGCACTCTTCGATGCCCAGGCCCTTCGCCTGGGCGAGCTGCCCGAGGCGCGCCGGGAGCTCACCGAGCAGGCGCGTAGCGGCAAGCTAGGCGTCAAGGCGCTGACCGGCGCGACCTTTACGGTATCGAACCTGGGGCGCTCCCGGGTGCATCACTTCACGCCGCTGCTCAATCTGCCCCAGGTGGCGATCCTCGGCATCGGAGGTGTGGAACTCCGGGCCGTGCCAGACTCGGGCAGCTGGCGCGCCGTGGAGGTGATTGGTCTGTCGCTGACCTTTGACCATCGCGCCGTCAACGGGGCGCCGGCGGCCGCCTTCCTCGATGCCCTCTGCGAGCGTATCGAGGGGCTGGACAGCGATGCCTTCGACCATGAACTCTGACGCGGAGCTCGAGCCATGATGCCTGCCTGTATCCCGGATAGCGACGACATGACCCTGCGCCGGCCCAGCGTGGCGGAGGGGCTGGCCATGGAAGAGGCGCTGCTGGAGTCGATCTGCCACGGTGAGAGCGACCTTGGTCTGGTGGTCTGGTCGCCCTGCGACCGCGCCCTGGTGATGCCGCGTCGCCATGAGCGCCTGGCGGGCTTTTCCGAGGCCCGGGAGGCACTCGAGGCGCGGGGCTGGCCGATCCAGTTTCGCTCCACCGGTGGCACCCCGGTGCCTCAGAGCACGGCGGTTATCAACGTGGCCCTGGCACGGCGTTGCCGGATAGGCAGCTCTGCTGCTCATCTGGAGTGGGGCTATCGCCGCCTCGGAGAGCCCTGGTGCGACTGGCTCCGCGAGCTCGGTATCGAGGACTCCAACCTCGGCGAGGCGCCGGGCGCTTACTGCGACGGGCGTTTCAATGTGCGCATTGGCGAGCGCAAGTTGGTGGGAACCGCCCAGCGCTGGCGGCGGGTGCGGGGCTGTCGCGACATGGCGCTGCTGGTCCACGGTGCCATGCAGGTGGGGGGGAGGCCCGAGGTCTTGGTGGAGGTGGTCAATGCTTTCCAGGCCGCCATCGGCGACCCTCAGCGCTTTTCGCCGGCGAGCCATGTGGCTCTCGGCCAGTTGCTGCCGGAGGCAAGGGGCGAGGCGGCCCTGCCCGAGCTGCTGGAGCGACTGGCCAAGGCTGTCAAGTACGTCTTCTGATTCGACTATCCCAGCCAACGAAAACGGGGCTCATGATGGCCCCGTTGTGGCTTGTTTCCCGAGCCGTTGTCGTCAAGGCTCAACCATGATCTTGATGTGCGACTTGTCGTTTAGCAGAGCCTCGAAGCCCTGGTCGACTATGTCTTTCAGGGCGATACGTGCGGTGATCAGGTCGTCGGCGCGGAAGTAGCCCTGCTCCATGAGGGCGATCACGGCAGGGTAGATATGCCGGTAGGCAATGATGCCCTTCATGGTGCGCTCCTTGATCACCAGGTCGTTGGGCTGGAAGGCCGCTTCCGTTTCCCAGATACTGACGATCACCGCCTCGCCGCCAGCGTGGGTGGCGTTGATGGCCTGGTTCAGCACGGCGGGAATGCCGGTGACCTCGAAGGCAAAGTCGGCTCCGCCATGGGTCAGAGCATGCACCTGTTCCACTGCGTCCTGCTCCCGGGGATCCACTACCCAGGCGCCCAGGTCGGCGGCCTTGTGCCGGCGGACGGCTGAGGGTTCCACAGCTATGATCCTGGACGCGCCGGCGGCCTTGAGGGCCTCGATGATCACCAGCCCGATCGGACCGGCGCCGAAGACCACGGCGTTGTCGCCGGCCTTCAGAGAGCTCTGGCGCACCGCGTGCAAGCCCACCGCGGCTGGCTCGACCAGGGCGCCCTGTTCATAGGAGAGGGAGTCGGGCAGGGGGTGGACCATGTGCTCACCGACCACGGTGTATTCGGCAAAGCCGCCTCCGCCACCCGAGAGCCCATGGAAGCCCAGCAGGGGCGTCAGGTTGTAGCGCTCCATGAGGTATTGCCCATCCTTGTTGGGGGAGAGGATAGGCTCGATGGCAACCCTGTCCCCGGGCCTGACCCGGGTGACGCACTCTCCCACCTCCACGACCTCGCCGGCGAACTCGTGGCCCATGATGATGGGCGCACGCTGCTGACTGAGGGGGTGCGGTGTCTCGACCGGAATGAAGATGGGGCCGGCACTGTACTCGTGCAGGTCGCTGCCGCAGATGCCGCATGCGGCGACCTTAACCTTGACCTGGTGAGGGTCCTTGAGGGTCGGGATCTCGACCGCTTCTACGCGAAGGTCTCTGGCCTTGTGCCAGACCGCCGCTTTCATGGTGTTTGTCATCTGATTACCTCGACGTGTCACTGTGCCGATGACAACAGGCGCATGCCGTGAGCCGCTTTTCCCTGTAGCGGCGTGTGGGCGTGCTGTCGGCATGCGCTTGGTGATGTCGGTATCTTTTCTTGGGGGGCGGAGGCGGCATCACGGGATGCCGCCGCAGGTGGATAGGTTCAGAAGCGCGGGTCCCAGAGTCGGCTTCCGGTTTCGGCCTCGTAGCCCATGCCGTAGGGTGAACTGACCAGCTCCAGCTGCATGCCCCATGGCGCCATGAAATAGACCCAGCTCAGCCCCTCCATGGGCCCTTCGGTAAAGGTCTTGGGTTCGCCCAGTACCTCCACGTCGTTCTCCTTGAGGTAGGCAACGGCGCTCGCCATGTCGTCCACGTAGAAGGCGATATGGTGGCCGCCGATGTCGCTGTTGCGTGGCTGCTCGGTGCGTTGATCCGGGGCTGTGTACTCGAAGATCTCCAGGTTGGTGCCATTGCCACAGCGCACCAGGTGGGCGGCCGGGATAGTGGCTTCTGCATGAACGTCCAGGTTCACGTCCATCCAATCGTCATCGAAGGGGCCGAAGGGCCCGATAGTAAAGAAGGCCTCGCAGCCGATCACATCGACGAAGAAATCCACCGCTGCCTGGCGATCGGGAACGGTGAAGCCAAAGTGTTGGGTGCCTCGCATACCGGGGATTTCTGCCTGGGCCAGTTGGCTGGTCATCAGCAGGGCAAGGGAGAGGGGGGCCACCGCAGGGGCGCGCTTTAGCGTAGCAAACATGACATATTTCCTTTGTTGTGCATTGTTGTCAGCGGCGGATGCCACCGGAATGCAGGAGCAATGGTCATGCCAGTAGGGAGGAGGGTAAAAAAAGCTTTTGTAATGAGTGTGTTGTCACGGCCTTTTCGGATTGCCAGGGGGTGACAGGTGTCAAGGTCGCGCCAGCAATTTAACGCTTGTAACGTGACAGGTGTATCAGGGGAGCTGGGCTGTACGCTTGGATTCAGCACCGCCCTCGGGCGGTGCCGGCGTGTCAGCGCGTCTTCAGGGCCTGCTCCAGGGTCGCGAGCCGGCCCGGTACCAGGGCGTCTTCCACCGCGGTGATGCGCAGCACATGGCCCAGGGCCGGGTCGGCGGGGCGGGCGACCAGCTTGCCCTCGTCGAGCAGCGCCTGGTGCACCCTGCCGGCCAGCTCGGCGCTGGCCAGGCGCAGGCCTACGAAGTTGGTGGCGCTGGGCAGCACGTCGGCGCCCAGATTGCGCAGGTGGGCCGCCAGCCGCTCGCGGCGCTGGCGCACCGCGGCCACGTGGGCGGCGACCTCCTCCGGGGCATCCAGCACCGTCTCGGCGGCGACCTGGCTCAGGGTCGACACCGCATAGTGGATGCGCACCTTCATCATCATCTCGAGGGTCGGCGGCGTGGCGATGGCGTAGCCCACCCTGAGTCCGGCCAGGCCGTGGGCCTTGGAGAGGGTGCGCAGGCGGATCACGCCGGGCAGCACCCGGCGGCCGAACTCGCCCTCGGCATCCTCGCGAAAGTCGTGGTAGGCCTCGTCCAGCAGCAGCCAGCAGTCGTCGGGGAGCGCCTCGCGCAGGGCCAGGACGTCGTCGTCATCGTGCAGGTGGCCGCCAGGATTGTCGGGGTTGGCCAGGTAGACCAGCCGCGCGGCCTGCTCGCGGGCGGCTGCCGCCAGGGCTTCGAGATCCGGCGCCAGTCGCCCCGGACCCTCGGCGTAGGGGACCTCCACCACCCGACAGCCGTGGCCCCGGGCGAAGTAGGCGAAGGTGGGGTAGGTGCCGGTGGTGCTGACCACCGTCTCGTCGCGGTCGGTGACCGCCCGCAGGGCCAGGGCGATCAGGCTGTCGGCCCCGGCGTCCACCAGCATGGCGTCCAGGGGAATGCCCTGCTGGGCGGCCAGCCGCCGGCGGATGCCCAGCGCCTCGGCGTCGCCGTAGCTGTAGACATGCGCGGCCATGGCGTCACCGAAGCGCTCGCGCAGCGCCCGGTGGGGCATATCGAGCCCCTCGTTGGAACCGAGCTGGTGGGGGATCTCGCGGCCCAGGCGGCGCTCCAGCACGCGTACGCCGGGAAAGGGGTTGTGGGGGCCGTCTCCGGTCAGGTGGTCGGGAAAGCGGGGCATGAGAACTCCCAGTCAGTTGTCGTGTATGGGTGTCAGGGTTCGAGCTGGTAGGTCACCCAGTCGGTGCGCTCGGCGCAGCGGTCGTAGACGCTCCGAGCCCGGTAGTTCTCCTCTCGGGTGATCCAGCGCACGAAGGGCCAGCCCCGGCGGCGTGCCTCCTCGCCGAGGGCGGCCAGCATCTCGTCCACCGCGCCGCTGCCGCGGTGCGCCGGGTCCACATAGAGGTCATCGAGAAAGCCCGCGGTGGCGCCGCGCAGGGGCGATGGCATGGCGCGAAAGTGCATCAGGCCGATGGCCTCGCCGGCGTTGGTGCGGGCCAGCAGGCCCTGCAGCGGCGAGTCCGACGACTGGATCCATCCCCATACGGTATCAAGGATCGTGGCGTCCATGGGCATGCCGTAGTACTCGGCATAGCCGCGATAGAGGCGCTCCCAGTCGGCGCGATCGGCGTCCTGCGGTACAGTGATGGTCAGTGTCATGGGGTTTTCCTCTTTTGCAGCATCACGATTGCCACGGCGGCCAGCGTCAGCAGCAGGGCAAGAAAGACCTTGGCGCTCAGCGGCTCGCCGAGCAGCAGGATGGCACTGGAGACGCCTACGGTCGGAATGATCAGGGTCGAGATGGTGGCCTGTGCCACGCTCAGCCGATTCACGTTCATGAACCACAGCATCTGAGCCAGGGTGATCGAGAACAGCAGGTGGTAGCCCAGGGCCAGCCAGGTGCTGGCCTGCCAGGACGCCGGAGGCGGCGGTGACTCCGTTATCACCATCATCACGATCATGGGCACCGCGCAGATCACGAACTGCCAGCCGGTGATCACCACCGCGTGGCTCTGCCAGACGCCGCGCTTCTTGATCAGCACCGTGCCCAGCGCCCACGAGAGGGCTGCGCCCAGCATGATCAGGGGCCCCGTCAGCCCCCGGGTGCCGCCGGCCAGTGCGGTGGGGCCCAGCAGCACCAGCAGGCCCGCCTGGCCGCACGCCAGCCCCAGCCATTGACGGCGCGTGATGCGCTGGCCAAGCAGCCACCATCCCATCAGCAGGGCCCAGCAGGGCATGCTGAAGGCGATGATCGCGGCCTGGGAGGTGGGCATTCTGAGCTGCGCGAAGGCCGTGGCCAGGTTGAAGCCGAGGATGGTGAAGAGCCCCGTGGCGATGAGCCAGGGCCACTCGTCGGCCGGAACCCGGAGCGGCAGCCGTCGCCACCGGGCCCGGCTCAGCAGCAGCAGGGCTCCCGTCGTGAAGCCGATCGTTCGTAGGGTGAAGGGCGGCACGTCCATCAGTATGAACCGTACCGCTGGCCAGTTTCCGCCCCAGAACAGTCCAATGGTGGCGATCAGCAGCAGCGCCGTCAGTCGCTCGCTATGGCGCAGGCGGGCAATGGTCAGGCTCATTCGGCGATGTCCGGCAGCACCTTGTGCCGGTTCAGCAGACCCTTGGGATCCAGGGCCTGCTTCAGGGTGCGCATCAGGGCAATCTCTTCAGGGGACCGTGAGAGGTGCAGGTAATCGCGCTTCTCGATTCCGATACCGTGTTCGGCCGATACGGAGCCACCCAGGGCGGCCAGGGGTTCGTAGACCAGCGACTCCACGGCGCGGCGGGTCTGGGCATCAGCCCGGCCCGTGCCCACGGTGACATGGAGGTTGCCGTCGCCCAGATGGCCGAAGACCAGGAGGCGCCCGTCGGGCCAGCGCTCGGCCACGGCTTTCTCCAGGTCCCGCACGTAGCTCTCTATCTCGTCGAGCGGCAGGCTGATATCGAAGGCAAAGCGAGGCGCGATGTGGTGAAGCAGGCCCTCGATGTCCTCACGGATGGCCCACAGGCGCTCGCGCTGCTGCTCGGAGCTTGCCACTGCGGCATCGCTCAGCAGCCCGGCCTCGAAGGCCGCTTCGATGGATGCCTCGAAGCGCTGTGCGCTCTCCGCCGCCTCGCTCCCCTGGCTCTCGATCAATGCATAGAAGGGATAGTCGGACGACAGCGGCGGCGCATGGCGGCCGCTCTCCTCGGTGAGCAGCGCATAGTGGCTGCGCCACATCACCTCGAAGGCACCGAGCTGCTCGCCGAGGGTGCGGCGCACGTGCTGGAGCAGTCCGGTGAGTGCCGCGAAGTCGGCGCAGGCCACCAGGGCGGTATGCGATACCGGCTGGCGCGGCTGCAGCCGGAGCACCGCGCGGGTGACGATACCCAGCGTTCCCTCGCTGCCGATAAACAGCTGCTTGAGGTCGAAGCCGGCGTTATTCTTGAGCATGGTGTTCATCGAGCTCACTACGGTGCCATCGGCCAGTACCGCTTCAAGTCCGAGCACCTGTTCGCGCATCATGCCGTAGCGAATGACTCGCACGCCGCCGGCGTTGGTGGCGATATTGCCGCCGATGGTGCAGGAACCGCGCGCGCCCAGGTCGAGGGGAAACTGCATGCCCGCTTCGGCGGCGCACTCCTGCACCGTTTGCAGCGGCGCTCCGGCCTGGACGGTCAGGGTGCCGCCGACCGGGTCCAGCGCCTCGATGGTGGTCATGCGCTCCAGCGAGATCACCAGCTCATCGGTATTCGCCTCGGCGCCGTGCACCAGACCGGTCAGCCCGCCATGAGTCACCACGGGCTGGCCGGCGGCATGGCACTTCGTCATCACGGCCGCCAGCTCCTCGGTGGAGGCAGGGCGCACGATGGCGCCGGCGCGACAGGGCGCGCCGCTCATCCAGTCCACCCGCCTTGCGGCCACGTCATCTCCTCGCAGAACATTTGCGGGCCCCACGAGCTCCTCGATTGCCCTCAGCAGTGATTCCATTCACCTCTCCTAGCAGTCTGTCGGACTTGAGGTTAATGGATGAGCTGAGGCGTGGGTTCTTCACCAACCCCCTGTGTTGGTGTTGGTGTGTGGCTCTTAACCTGCCCCTCAGCTTCTGCAAGGCGGTTCTGACGCCTTGCCTGCTGGCCGGTTGGGCGCGGCGAGCCCTCGGCCCTCAGCCCGCCGTCAACCGGTGCATCCGCTTGATATTCCACGCCATGGTGGCCAATCGCCACTCACCACTGACGTTCTCCAGGCCGCGCAGCGAGAACTGCCGGAACCCCATCACGTGCTTGATGATCCCGAAGACGGGTTCCACGGTATGTTTGCGCAATGCGTAGAGCGCTCGGCCCGCCTGCGTCTTCAAGCGGTGTGCCATTTGCTCGACGGGATCCTCGCTCGCCGGGGCAGGAGGATCAGCGGCGAAGCGCTCGAAGACCGGGAGGTGGTGGACGTCGCGCTGCATCGCCAACAGCGGTTCGATGCCATGGGCATGGCAGGCCTGGACATTGGCGCCACTGAAGTAGCCGGTATCGGCCAGCAGGTGGTCAGGTTTTTCCAGCGTTTCCGGGTAACCTTGCCAGGCCGTCAGTAGCGGCATGACTTGCTGCTTGTCATTGGTCGCCTGGGTGACGTGGACATGGGTCACCAACAGGCTGTCGGTATCAACCGCGGCTTGGGCGTTGTAGCACTGATCAAACCCCTTGCCGGTGACCGGCATGATGCGCGACTGCGGGTCGGTGAAATTGATCTGATCCTTGTCACGCGGGCCACCAGTGGGCGGTTCGGGGTCACGCCCACGGGGCTTCTTGCCGGCCTTGCGCTGCGCCTCCCGCCGCGCCACCTTTTCCTGATAGGCGGCTTGCTCGGTGGCGTCCCGCTCCTCGGCGCGCGCCTCGATCTTGGCCTTCGCCTCGGCGATGGCCGCCAGGCGGGCTTCACGGCGGGCAATCTCGGCGGGGATGTCCATGCCGTCGGCCGCGTCCTCCTTGTCCGCCGACTCGGCCCGCTCGGTCAGCGCTTTCACCTCTGCCCTGAACTGTGCCTCCAGCTTCTTGGCATGGCCATACGACAACGCCTTGTGCTTGCTGGCGTTGGCCTTGAGCTTGGTGCCGTCCAGGGCGATGGTGCCAAGCTTGAGCAGCTTCATCTCGCGGGCCAGCAGCAGCACCTGTACGAACAACTGTTCCAGTTCCGGCAGAAAGCGGCGGCGAAAGGTGGCCAGCGTGTCATGGTCGGGATGGGTATTGGCGGCCAGGTAGCGGAACGCCACCGAGTCATAGGTGGCACGCTCGATCTTGCGGCTGGAGACCACCCCGGTGGCGTAGCCGTAGATCAGCAGGCTCAGCAGCACCGCCGGGTGATGTGCCTTGGAACCCCGCCCCATGTAACGCCGGGTCAACGTCGAGAGGTCCAGTTGTTCGACAACATCGACAACGAACCGCGCCAGGTGACCATCGGGCAACCACTCGTCTACCGAAGGCGGCAGCAGGTAATCGGTCTGGCGGTCCACAGGGATGAAGCGGCTCATGGCGATCTTCTCAGCTCGGCGATGACGGTGGTCAGTATCTCACGGTGCGACGGAAAGTCCGACAGACTGCTAGCTGGTTGGTTGGATTGCCTTGCCGAATTCATACGGTCTCGAGAGCTTCCGGGCGGCCGGGAATGGCCTCGAGCAGCTGGCGGGTGTAGGCCTCCTGCGGCGCCAGGAAGACGTCGCGGGCCGGGCCCTGCTCGACGATCCGCCCATGCTGCATCACGATGATGCGATCGCAGATCTGTGCGGCCACGCGCAGGTCGTGAGTGATGAACAGCAGGGACAGCGATAGCTTCTGCTTGAGCTCCTCGAGCAGCTCGAGAATCTGAGCCTGGATCGACACGTCGAGCGCCGAGACCGCCTCGTCGGCCACGATCAGCTCCGGCTCGAGCGCTAGCGCTCTGGCGATGCCGATGCGCTGGCGCTGGCCGCCAGAGAACTCGTGGGGGAAGCGGTCGGCGGTGCCGCTCAGCCCGACTAGTTCGAGCAGAGCGTCGGCCTGGGCCATCGCCTTGGCCCTGGGCACGCCATTGGCGAGCGGCCCCTGGGCGATGGCGTAGCCTACCCGATGGCGCGGGTTCAGCGAGGCGTAGGGATCCTGGAAGATCATCTGCACCCGGTGGCGCTCGCGGCGCAGGGCCTCCCCCTTGAGATTCATGAAGTCGGTGCCGGAGAGCTTCATGGTGCCGCTGTCCGGATGTTCGAGACGGACCACGCAGCGCCCCAGCGTCGACTTGCCGGAGCCCGATTCACCGACGATGCCGATGGTCTCGCCCTTCACCAGCGAGAAGGAGACATCGCGCAGTGCATGCACCTCCCGGGCTGGCTTGAAGAGCCCACCGCGTGAGCGGAAGACCTTGTTGAGGCTCTCCACCTCCAGCAGCGGCGTGTCGGTTTCCGCCCCGCGCGCCTCGGGAATCACGTCACTTGGGATCGCTTCGATCAGCGCCCTGGTGTAGTCGTGCTGGGGGTTGTCGAGCACCGGCCTGGCATCGCCGAGCTCGACGATCTTGCCGTGGCGCATCACGCAGACCCGGTTGGCGATCTCGGCCACCACCCCGAAGTCGTGGGTGATGAACATCACCGCCATGCCGCGGCGGCGCTGGAGGTCTAGGATCAGCTCCAGAATCTGGGCCTGGGTAGTTACATCCAAGGCTGTGGTCGGCTCATCGGCGATCAGCAGCTCCGGCTCGAGCGCCAGGGCCATGGCGATCATCACGCGCTGTCGCTGTCCACCGGAGAGCTGGAAGGGATAGGCGCGGATGGCTTTCTCGGGCTGCGGGATGCCGACCTCGATCAGCAGGGCCAGTGCCTTCTCCTGGCGCTCCCGGCTGCTGAGCTGACCATGGGCCTCGAAGACCTCGCCGATCTGGGCCCCGACCCGCATCAGCGGGTTCAGCGCGGTCATCGGCTCCTGGAAGATCATGCCGATACGCAGGCCACGCAGCTGACGATGCTGCTTCTCGGTGAGGGTCAGAAGATCCTGGCCATCGAAGAGCGCCTCGCCGCCTACCGGTCGGACGCCCTTGGGCAGCAGGCCCATGATGGCGTTGGCGGCCATCGACTTGCCGGAACCTGACTCACCGACCACGCAGAGGATCTCGCCACGCTTCACGTCGTAGCTGACGTCTTCCACGGCATAGGCGCGGTCGGCGCCTTTGGGCAGGGCAATGGTCAGGTGGCGCAGGCTCAGCAGGGGACTGGATGATGTCTCGTTCATGGGATTCCCCTCGCTCAGGAGCGCTCGCGGCTCAGTTTCGGGTTCAGGGCGTCATCCAGCCCCTCGCCCACCAGGTTCAGGGCCAGCACGGTCAGCAGGATCGCTAGGCCCGGGAAGAAGCTCAGCCACCAGGCCTGGCGAATCACCGTGCGCGCCGCTCCGATCATGTAGCCCCAGGACATCACGTTGGGGTCGCCCAGGCCTAAAAAGGAGAGAGACGATTCCAGCAGGATGGCCGTGGCGACCATCAGCGAGGCCAGCACGATGATCGGCGACAGAGTGTTGGGCAGGATCTGGCGCAGGATGATGGTGCGGTTGGACTGGCCGACGAGACGGGCGGCCTCCACATACTCCCGGTTGCGCAGCGACATGAACTCGGCGCGCACTAGGCGGGCCACCGGCGGCCAGCTCACCAGGGCGATGGCCACCACGATGGAGGTGACGCTGGGTTGCATTATCGCTACCAGCACGATGGCCAGGGCGAAGTTGGGAATGGTCTGGAAGAACTCGGTGAAGCGCATCAGGGCGTCATCGATCAGGCCGCCGTAGTAGCCGGCCACGGCGCCTAGGGGCACGCCGATCGCGAGTGCGACCAGGGTCGATACCAGCCCGATCAGCAGTGATACCCAGGCGCCATGCATAAGCCCGGCGGCCACGTTGCGGCCCATGGTGTCGGTGCCCAGAGGAAAACCTTCGACCTCGAGGGGCGGCAGGAAGGGCCGCTGGACCATGCGCCAGGGAGACTCGGGGAAGAACAGGGGGGCCGTAATGGCCATCAGGATGATCGTGACCAGGATGATCAGCCCGATCAGGGCCCCACGGTTCTGGGCAAAGCGGGCGAAGAAGCTCATGAGGCCTCCTTGATGCGCGGATCGGCCAGGCGATAGACGAGGTCGGTGAGGATGTTGAACACGATCACCAGGGCGGCCGAAAAGAAGAAGATGCCGAGCAGCAGGTTGTAGTCACGCTGCATCAGCGCTTCATACATCAGGCGTCCGATGCCGGGCCAGGCAAACACCGTCTCGGTGAGGATCGCGCCCCCCACCATCTGGCCGGCCTGCAGGCCCGCCAGGGTGATGATCGGCAGCAGGGCATTGCGCAGGATATGTCGCCGCTGAATGATCCGTGGCGAGAGCCCCTTGGCACGAGCCGTCTTGACGTAGTCCTGCTGGCTCGCTTCGAGCATCGAGGTGCGGGTCATGCGGGTGTAGATGGCCATGAAGAATAGGGCGAGGGTAGTGGCGGGCAGGATCAGGTGCTTGCCGACATCCAACGCCAGGGCCAGGCCGGTGTATCCGGCGCCAACGGTGACCATCCCGTAGGCGGGCAGCCAGTCGAGATAGACCGAGAACAGCACCACTGCCATCAGGGCGACCCAGAACAGCGGCGTGGCATAGAACAGCAGAGCGAGTGCCATGATCAGTGAGCCGGATGGCTTCTTGGCCCGCGCGGCGGCCAGGGAACCGGCCAGGATGCCCAGAGCCAGCGACAGCACGAAGGCGGTGCCGGTCAGCAGCAGAGTGGCGGGCATGCGCGCCATGATTAGGTCGAAGACCGGCATCTGCTGGCGGTAGGAGTAGCCGAAATCGAGCATGGCGATGCCGGAAACATAGCGCCACAGCTGGACATACATCGGCTGGTCGAGACCGAACTGCTCGCGCAGCTGGCGAAGGAACTGCTCATCGGTGGCTCCCGCTTCCCCGGCCAGCACGGCGGCGGGATCCCCGGGTGCCATGTGGATTAGGAAGAAGTTGAAGATGACGATGAGAAACAGGACGACGACGGCTTTCAGAAGCCGCATGACAATCAATCTGGCATAGAGCATGCCATTACCCCCGTGGCGACATGGTGCAGGTGTGGGGCGGCCGATGGCCGCCCCAGCCGAGCTCAGCGGTCAAGTCAGCCGAACTCAGCGATCAAGCCAGGCGTTCTTGAAGCCGTCGTTGAGGCCGATGCCGGTGGTCACCAGGCCCTGGACATCGCAGCGATAGATGGTCGGGAAGCCGAGCTCCAGCAGCCAGCCCACCGGGACGTCCTCGTGGAGCAGCTCCTGGACCTCCTGGTAGTAGATCTCGCGCTGCGAATCCGGGTAGGCGGTGGCGGCCAGGTCGAACAGCTCATCGATGCGCTCATTCTCGTAGCCCTGGACATTGTTCCAGGGAGAGCCCTTGGCGATATTGCTGGAGATATAGGTGCGCGAGATGCCCAGCGCCGGGTCGCCGTACTGGAAGAGGTAGGTGAAAGCGAGATCATAGTCCCAGTCGCCCAGGCGCTGGTTCCAGCCGCCCACATCGGTGGACTGGGTGCGGACGTTGATGCCCACCTCGCGCAGATTCTGCTGCACGGCTTCGGCCCACCGTACCCAGGTCTCGCCGTAGGGGATCGGCAGCAGGCGGACCTCCTCGCCGTCATAGCCCATCTCGTCGAGCAGCTCCCGGGCGCGCTCGGGATTGTGGTCGTAGGGGGGCAGGCTGTCGTCCTGGAAGCGTGCGTTGGAGCCGAAGGCGGAGAGCGGCACATTGCCGAGGCCGTTCCACAGCACGTCTCGGGCGAACTCGCGATCCATGGCGTACATCACCGCCTGGCGGAAGCGTTTGTCGGCGGTGGGGCCCTCGCGGTTGTTCATCCACAGCATGGCGAAGGGGCTGAAGTACTCGTGCCCGGCTTCGGTCCGGCAGGTGTTGTCCAGAGCGCTCAGCCGCGGAATGTCGAAGTTCTCCACGGAGTTGGCCGGCAGCACGTCGACGCGACCGTTTTCATAGGCCACCGCTCGGGAGGAGGCGTCGGGGATGATGTGCCAGTTGATGCCGTCGAGGTAGGGCAGGCCCTCCTCGTAGTAGTCGTCATTGCGCACCAGCTGGATGACGCGGCCGCGATCCCAGCGCTCGAACTTGAAGGGGCCGGTACCGATCGGGTGGCTATTGGCGTCGTTGTTGCGGAAGTCGGTCCCTTCGTAGATGTGCTTGGGCATCATCGGCATGGTGCCCGCCTCGAAGGAGAGCAGGAAAGGCCCGAAGGGGTTCTTGAGGCTGAAGACCACGGTGTGGTCATCCGGCGCCTCGATGCTTTCCACGTGGGAGAGGATCGTGCGGGTCCGCGGGTTCATCTCGCGCAGATAGACATCCGTGGAGAAGACCACATCGGCCGAGGTGAAGGGCTCGCCATCGTGCCAGGTCACGCCCTCGTTCAGGTGGAAGGTGTAGACGAGACCGTCATCGCTCACTTCCCAGCTGTGGGCGAGCTGAGGCATCGGCTCGAGGTCGGTGCTGTAGCGCAGCAGGCTCTCGTAGATGTTGCCGGAGACGGTCTGGGTCGGCGCATTCTGGTGGACGCCGGCGATGATGCCCGGGGGTTCCGGCTGCAGCACCGTGTTGATGACGCCGCCCGAGCGTGGCTCGGCCAGTGCCGCAGTAGAGGCCAGGGTGGCGGCCGCGATGGCAATGGTCAAAGGCTTCTTCATGGTCTTCCCCGTTGAGTTATGGCTTGTTGGTGGGACAGGTCGACTCTTGCGAGCCTGGTTGGAAACGAGCGATCAGCGCCGCCTCATGGCCGGCTCGCCGCCCGCAGCACTGCATCGCACAATACCTGGGTGGCGATGGCGCAGTGTTCGGGTTCTGCATACTCCCGCTCGTTGTGGCTGATGCCTTCACGGCAGGGAATGAACAGCATGGCGGTCGGCGTCACATAGCTCAGGTGAACGGCGTCATGGCCGGCGCCGCTCATCATGGTGAAGGGGGCCAGGCCGTGGGCACGCGCGGCTGCCGAAAGATCATCTACCAGGGTGGTGTCGAAGCGTGTCACCGGCATGTGCCAGAGCTCCTCGACGCTGGCCGTGACCCCCTCACGCTCGGCTGCGGCAGCCACATGACCGTGCAGCAGGCGATCGAGCTCCGCCAGGCGGGTCTCGTCGGTGTGACGCACGTCGACCTGCAGGGTCACCTTGCCGGGGATGACGTTGCGCGAGGGCTCGGCAACCTGGAAGTCCCCCACCGTCAGGCGGGACATTCCCTCGGCATCTGCGAGGATCGTCTCGCGCATGGCCTCGATGAAGGCGGTGGCGGCCAGCAGCGGGTCGTGTCGGTAGCTCATGGGCGTGGGGCCCGCGTGGGCGGAATCGCCCGCGAACTCGATGTCATACCAGCGCAGGCCCTGGACGCCGCTGACCACGCCGATGGGCAGCGCCTTGCGCTCCAGGACAGGACCCTGTTCGATATGTAGCTCTAGGTAGGCGCCCAGGGGCAGGTCGTCGCGCGTCAGGGTCCCCCTGAATCCCGAGCGGTCCAGCGCCTCGCCAAGTGTCGTGCCGCAGCGATCCCGGGCTGCGCGGAAGGCATCCAGAGAGAGACGGCCACTGTAGACGCCGCTGCCGCCCATGGCCGGTGCGAACCGGCTGCCTTCCTCGTTGGTCCAGACGATGAGCTCCAGGGGGCGCTGCGTGGTAATGCCCGACTCATCCAGGGTGCGAAAGATCTCGAGCCCCGCCAGCACCCCCAGGATGCCGTCGAATCGCCCGCCCAGCGGCTGGGTATCCAGGTGGCTGCCGATGCCGATGGGGGGCAGGGAGTCATCACGGCCCGCGCGGCGGATGAAGAGGTTGCCGGCCTGGTCGGTGCGCCATGCGCACTTCAGCGCATCGGTCCAGGTGAGAAGCTGCCGTCTCCCGGCGATGTCCTCATCGCTGAGGGCCAGGCGCCGGCTGCCGCCATTGGGCGAGGGGCCGATCCGTGCCATGTCCATGAGAGAAGACCAGAGCCGCTGGCCGTCGATGTGTGGGGCAGGGGTGATGCTCATGCCGCTTGTCTCCATGACGGGTGAGAAGAGAATGACGGGGGAGAAGAGATGAGATTGCGTTGAATGTGCAGCCCCGGGCGGCTGGCGTATTCTCGAACCGTTTCAGTGGACTGCCACAGGAGATGTACCCGATGAGGTCCGTGCACGACACCCTTGACTGGAACCTGCTGCGAACCTTCGTAAGCATCGTGCAGGAGAAGAGCATCAGTCGCGCGGCCCAGCGCCTCAATCTGTCCCAGCCGGCGGTCAGCCTGGCCTTGAAGCGGCTGGAGTCGCACCTCGGGCAGAGTCTCATCGAGCGGGGCAGCCACCGATTTCGCGTCACCGAGGCGGGCGAGCTGGTGTACCGGGATGCACTCGAGATCTACGCCAACGTGGCGAGGCTCGGTATCACGGTGCGGGAGACCTCCCCAGAAGTAGCCGGTCAGGTCACCCTGCTGCTGGTCAGTGGCATCCAGTGCTCGTTTCTCGACAACGTCCTGCGCGATTTCCACGAACAGCATCCGCGTATCACCTGTGAGGTGAGCGTCTTGTCGAGTCAGGATGTCGTACAGGCCATGCTGCAGAAGATGGGCACCGTCGGGGTGTGCCTGCTGCCTCATCCGGTCGAGGGGCTCAACGGCCAGCTGCTTGTCCATCAGCGCTACCGGTTCTACTGCGGCCGATCCCATCGCCTGTTCGGCCAACAGAACCTCTCGCTCCAGGCGCTGGCGCGAGAGCCTTTCGTCTCCTTCACCAGCGCCCAGCTGTCCGGGGCGCTTGCGGAAATCGCGGTCTACCGGGCGCATGCGGCCATGACCGGCGAGGTGGTGGTCACGTCCAGCAGCCTGGAGGAGGTCCAGCGCTTCGTGCGAGCCGGCTGGGGCATCGGCTGTTTGCCCGAGCACACGGTCCAGGCGGATGTCGACAAGGGCCTGCTCTGGCCTCTGCCGCCCTACGAGGGGGTGCCGAATATCGACCTCCACCTGGTGTGGCATGAAGATTCGCGCTTCTCGCAGGCAGAGCGACTGTTCTTCGACTATCTGCATGGCGCCATGGCGTCGGTCAGTCTGGAGCTGCGACTGCCATGAGGTGGCCTGGGGTAGGTGCATCCGGGGAGGTCCCGTCTTGTTGTTTGTTCTAGGGGTACCGGCCCGGGTCCCATAAGGCAATTTTTCATTTTTTATTCTTTGTATTAGCCTCGCTTATGCACCAGCGGGGCGTTTTTTTGCTTGCAAACCGGCGGTAAAGGTGCAAAGCATGAATAAGCCAATCGGGGGGTTGATGTCGGGTCAACGCCCGGATACTGAATCAACAGGGTGATCGAGTTCCCACAACGATAACGGAGCCAACTCATGCTTACCGAGTCGGAAAAGCGGGTCATGTCGACCTGTGATGAGCTCTTCGAGGAGACGCTTTGCCTGACAGAATCTCTGGTCAGAGCCTACAGCATACTGGGCAATGAGCAGGAAGCCCTTGATGTGATGGAGGCATGGTATCGCCAGGAAGGATTCACGGTAAAACGAGTGCCAATGGAGGCTTCTGTCCTTCAAGTTGATCAGGTTGGTTCATCACACTGTCAGGCTAGATACAATGTGATGGGGCTGCTCAATCCGGAATCGAAAGGCCCACATCTGGTCTACAATGGCCACCTCGATGTGGTGCCGGCCGAGCCCCAGAGCCTCTGGACACGCCCGCCCTGGGAGCCCTGGCGAGATGGCGGCTGGCTCTATGGCCGGGGGGCGGGTGACATGAAGGCCGGTATCGCCGCCATGGCGATGGCCGTCAAGGCAGTTCGGCAGGCCGGCATCGCGATCGATCACCCCCTGACGCTGCAGACCGTCATCGAGGAGGAGTGCTCAGGCCACGGCGCCCTGTCCTGCGTCAAGGCTGGCCATGCCGGCGATTTCGTGCTGATTCCCGAGCCTTTCGGCGCCAAGCTGGTGTCCGGTCAGGTGGGCGTGCTGTGGTTTCGCATCGGCCTGGATGGCGTGCCGACGCATGTGCTCGATACCAGTGCCGGAAGCAACGCCATTGAGGCCATCACGTCACTCTTTGTTGCCTTGAAGGCCCTCGAGGCGGAGATCAATACGCTGCCTCGTCACTCCCTCTATCAAGACATGGAAAAGCCGTTCAACCTGAACATCGGACGCATCGAAGGGGGTGACTGGGCCTCCAGCGTTCCCGCTCATGCCTGTCTGGAGGGGCGCCTGGGTTTCCCCTCTGATATGGCCGTCGATGACGCCATGAAGCTGGTGGAAAAGTGTGTCGAAAAGGCTAGGGAAGGCCTGGGGGAGGGCATCTCCAATCTCAGGGTGGAGTTTCACGGATTTCGCTCCGAGGGGGTGGTGATCGACATGGAAAGTTCAGGCATACGTCTGCTTGGGAAATGTCACCACGACCTGACAGGTCATGCGATCACCTCCCAGGCGCTTACGTGCACGACAGACCTCCGGGCCTTCCATGTTCATGGTGGCATCAGCGGGACCTGCTACGGACCCGTTGCCGAGAACATTCATGGCGTCGATGAGCGGGTCGATATCGAATCTATCCGGCATGTGTTGAAAGCCTATGCACTGTTTCTGTGCAGGTGGGGTCGAGAGAGCTATCGGGAGCTTGTGGCTCGGTAAACCAATATTTCGGAAGTGAGGAGCTGGTGCTGTGAAATTTTTCTATCACCCGGATCAGGAGCGGCATGCACCGCCGAGCTTCCTGTTGAGAGGCCGGCAGGTGGCATCGCCAGAGGGGCCCCTGCGGGCTCAGATGTTGCTGGAAGGCTTGGCTAGCCTGGGCATCGAGGTCACATCGCCTAAAACGCTGGACTCCCCCCGCCTGCGCGAACGGCTATCGCGGATCCACACTAGGCGCTACCTCGACTTCCTGGAAACCATCCACTCGCGCTGGTCGGCGCTTCCCGAGGCGACCGCGGTGGTATCACCCAACGTGCATCCCTGCGGCGGCGGCCACCTCTATCCCCGCCACCCGGTGGGCCAGGCTGGCTGGCACATGCACGATATGGCCTGCCCCCTGACGGCCGAGACGTTCAGCGGGGTCATGGCGAATGCTGCCAGCGCCGAGGCGGCGGCGGACGCGGTGCTGGCTGGCGATGCCAGCGCCTACGCGCTATGCCGCCCGCCGGGCCACCATGCGGGGCCCGATCGCGCCGGTGGCTTCTGCTTCCTCAACAACTCAGCCCTGGCTGCCGAAGTCCTACGCGAGCGCTTCGCACGCGTGGCTATCCTCGATGTGGACCTGCATCACGGTAATGGCACCCAGGACATCTACTACGAACGCGGCGATGTCTGGACGGGGTCCATTCACGCGGACCCGGCCGACTTCTACCCTTTCTTCTGGGGCGGGCGCGACGAGATCGGCGAGGGTGAAGGTACGGGCGCCAACGTCAACCGTCCCTTGCCGCTGGGCAGCGACGGGCTCACCTTCATGGCGGCGCTCGAGGAACTCATCGAGGCCATGACGGCGTTTCGGCCCGAGGCCCTGGTAGTGCCGCTGGGTCTGGATGCCCATCGCGATGATCCACTGGCCGGCCTGGCCCTGGAGACCGAGGACTTCCAGGCTCTGGGGCAGCGTCTCGCTGCCATCGAGCTGCCCACGGTGATCGTGCAGGAAGGGGGCTATCCCACCGAGCATCTGGGTAACAACCTGGCCGCTTTCATCCGTGGCTATATCGGCTGTCAGGCCGCCAATAGCGACAGCTGACCCCGACAGCCAAACAAGGCGCAGGGCTCACCTGCGCCAGCTATTCTGGAGCGATCACATGAATGACCAGCATGCCGGCCAGGCGATCATCGACACTCTAGTGCTGCACGGCGTCGAGCGTGTCTTCGTGGTGCCAGGCGAGAGCTTCCTGGCGGTGCTTGATGGCTTGTACGACTCCTCTGTCGAAACGGTGGTGTGTCGTCATGAGGGTGGGGCGGCCTACATGGCCGAGGCACACGGCAAGTTTACCGGCAGACCTGGCGTGGCCATGGTGACCCGCGGCCCCGGCGCCGCCAATGCCCTGGTGGCGCTGCATGCCGCCTGGCAGGATGCGGTGCCCATGGTGCTGTTCGTGGGGCTGGTGCCCATAGCGGATCGCCTGCGCGAATCCTTCCAGGAGTTCGATCCGCATGCGTGGTTCGGTACTCAGTGCAAGCGGGTCATGGTGCTCGACGAGGCGGAGCGCGCCTCCGAGGTGGTGGCGGAGGCCTTTTTCGCCGCGAGCTCCGGTCGGCCGGGACCGGTGGTGGTGGGCCTGCCTGAGGACGTGATCACTCGGCCGGTATCCGGCGTACTGCATCCGCCCCTTCCCGTCGGTGAGGGAGCGCTCTCCCCCGAGGACCTGGAGGCGGTGTGTGCCGCGCTCAGCGAGGCTCGCCGACCGCTGCTGTTCGTCGGTGGCCAGCGGTGGACGCCGGAGGCCGCGACCAGCCTGACGCGTTTCGCCGAACAGAACGGTATCCCGGTAGTGCAGGATTGGCGCGCGGCCGATCGGGTGCCTTTCGACTCCCCGGTCAACTGCGGCTGGCTGGGCTATGGTCGCAGCGATGCCACGCTTGCGCTGTTCGAGGAGGCGGACGTGCTGATCGCCGTGGGCGCGCTGCCCACCGACGTGCCCAGCGAGGGGTTCACGGCTCGGCAGGGGCACGACCGCCTCAACATCCTGGTCAATATCGATACCGGCCTGCGCGGCCGCAGCGGTGCCGTGACCCGCCACCTGATCGCAAGTCCGGTGGCCTTTGCCGAAGCGGTGGCGGGTCTGCGGCTGGGGCGCGAGAAGGAGTGGGACGCCTGGCGGAGCGGTGGTCGGGCGGCTCAGCAGTCGTTCACTGCGCTGCCGGTGCCGGAGGCCTTGTCTGCCACGCGTACCGGCACCGCGCACATGGGGGCGGTCCTGGGTGAGCTGGTGAAGCGCCTCCCCGACGATGCGGTGTTCACCTTCGGGGCTGGCAACCACTGCATCTGGGCGCAGAGGTACCTGCCGACGCGAACCTTCCCCAGCCAGCTCAGCATGCGCAACGGCTCCATGGGCTATAGCGTCCCGGCGGCCGTCAGCGCCTCGCTGGCAAGCCCAGAGCGCCTGTGCGTGGTGGTCGCTGGCGATGGCGAATTCATGATGAACGGCCAGGAGATCGCCACCGCCGTTCAGTACGGTGCCGCTATGCTGATACTGGTCGTGGACAACGGGCGCTACGGGACCATCTGTCTCCATCAGGAGGCGCAGTTCCCGGGGCGGGCAAGTGGCACCCGGCTGGCCAACCCCGATTTTGCCGCCCTCTGTCGAGCCTATGGCGGGCACGGCGAAACCGTGGCTGCCAACGACGAGGCGGCTGGCGCCATCGATAGGGCGCTGCATGCCGTGATCGAGCTGCGCCGCCCCGCGCTGATTCACATCGTGACCGACCCTCGGCACGACCTGCCCTGAGGCGCCGGTTCACCATCCACTCCAAGGAGAGCATCCGATGACGCATTATGCCGTGACCAACCCGGCCACCGGTGAAGTGGAGAAGACCTACCCGACTGCCAGCGACGCAGAGGTTCGCGCCGCCATCGAGTGCGCCCACCGGGCATTCGGCGACTGGCGCAAGAGCGAGGTGGCGACCCGGGTGGCGCTGCTGAACCGCGTTGCCGACCTCTATGCGGAGCGTCGCGAGGCCCTGGCGGCCATCATCAGCCGCGAGATGGGCAAGCCCCTGGCCCAGGCTAGGGGCGAGATCGACATCGTGGTGTCGATCTACCGCTATTACGCAGACAACGGTCCGCGTTACCTGGAGGATGAGCCGATCGAGACGGCGGTCGGCAATGCGGTGGTCCGCAAGGAGGGCCTGGGGGTCCTGCTGGGCATCATGCCGTGGAACTTTCCCTACTATCAGGTGGCGCGGCTGGCCGCCCCCAACCTGATGAACGGCAACACCATCCTGCTCAAGCATGCGCCCCAGTGTCCCGAGTCGGCAGAGGCAATGGCGCAGATCTTCCGCGATGCCGGTGCTCCTGAAGGGGTCTACCTCAACCTCTACGCCACCAACGAGCAGGCCGCCGACATCATTGCCGACTCCCGGGTACTGGGCGTCTCCCTGACGGGTTCCGAGAGGGCAGGGGCCGCGGTTGCGGAGATCGCCGGCCGTCATCTGAAGAAGGTGGTGCTGGAACTGGGCGGCTCCGATCCGTTTATCGTGCTGGACGATGCGGACCTGGACCAGGCGGTTCAACACGCGCTGGTAGGCCGCTTCGGCAATGCCGGCCAGGCCTGCAACGCGGCCAAGCGGATCATCGTCGATGACGCTCTGCACGACGATTTCCTGGCCGCCTTCAAGACGGCCATCGAGGGCATCAGGGTGGGCGATCCCATGGCCGCTGATACCTTCATGGGCCCCCTGTCCTCCGAAAGGGCGCTGCAGACGCTGGACGCCCAGGTGCAAGACGCCATGGCGCAGGGTGCCGCCGTGCTGGTGGGCGGTCAGCGTCTCGAACGTCCCGGCGCCTGGTATGCGCCGACGCTGCTGAGCGGGGTGACCCCGGAGATGCGCATCTTCCGCGAGGAGCTGTTCGGCCCCGTGGCGGTGGTGTATCGGGTCGGCGGCGAGGAGGAGGCCATCAGGCTGGCCAATGACACCGCCTATGGCCTGGGCGCCGTCATCCAGTCCACCGACCTGGCGCGCGCCCGTCGGGTCGCGGGATGCCTTGAGACCGGCATGGTCAGTATCAACGAGGCGCCCGGGTCGGCCGCCGAGCTGCCGTTTGGCGGCATCAAGCGTTCGGGCTTCGGGCGTGAGCTGGGCCGCGACGGCATGGAAGAGTTCGTCAATCGCAAGGTGGTAAAGATCGGCGCCTGATTCTCCTCACAACCTCACGATAACAATGCGTGCCTTGTCATGAATGAACTTGCCCTGCGAGCGACGACCCTGGGCGGTGAGCATGTCGCTCACGCCCATGACCATCACCAGCTGATTCTGGCAACCTGTGGCCTGACAGAGCTGGCCGTGGAGGGCCGTGGCGACCGCATCACCGGTGGGCGGGGCTGCCTGATTCCCTCTACCCGCGATCACGACTACCGCGGCGATGGTCGCAACCGAACTCTGGTGCTGGACATCCCCGTGACTGGCCTTGTGGGGCTTCGCGACGCCGACGCCGTCTCGCGCCTGTTTGAGCGGCCGCGCTTCTTCGGGGTGCCACCTCGGCTGCGCCAGCTGGCCGATACTCTGATGCTGCAGCTCGAGCAGTGCCCCGGGCTGCATAATGAAATCGCCGCGCTGATGCTGCGAGCCATCCACCTGCATCTGCAGAACGAACCGCTGGTCGATGTTGACGGAGTCGGCCTTGCAGGACGCGCCTGCGATCGCCTCGACCTGCCTCGCCTGGAAGCCTGGGTGGATCGCCGCCTGGCCGATGAAATTCGCGTCGAGCAGCTGGCGGCCCTCTGTGCGCTGAGCGTGGGTCACTTCCATACCCGCTTCCGCGAGATGACCGGGGTCACGCCCCTGGCCTATGTGCAGCAGCGCCGGCTGCGCCATGCCCGAACATTGGTCTGCCACAGTGATCTGAGCCTTGGCCAAGTGGCCGCGCTGGTGGGTTTTCGCGACCAGGGCAGCTTCTCACGCTGCTACCGACGCCATTTCGGTATCCCTCCCTCGGCCGACCGTTGAGGCGATTGCCTGAGCCTTGGGCAAAGGCTCCGTAGCCGGGGGCAAGCAGCCTTCTGCCGTTCGGCCTAGGCTCTGAGTCAGGGCAGTGCCTGCGGTGCTGCCGATTCCCGAGCCATGCAACGAATAACGTACAAGAGGCAGGCATCATGCGCATGAGATCGCTTACCGGGCTGTTTGCCCTCGCATCCCTCCCGCTGGCCATGGCGGCCGCCCAGGCCCAGGCCGAGGAGATGGCCATCGCCACCATCCTTCCCGAGAACATGAGCAACAATGAGGTGTATCCGGCGCTGGTGCACTTCAAGAACCTGGTGGAGACCCGCACCGACGGCGAAGTGACGGTCTCGATCTTCGGCAACAGCCAGCTGGGTTCCGAAGTAGAGACGGCACGGGAGGTGCAGGGCGGCCGCACCCTGCAGTCCACCATCATCACCACCGGCGCCATGTCCTCCTACTATCCGGACTACCAGATGATGACGGCCCCCTTCATCTTCGATAACTGGCGCCAGGCCTGGGCCTTCTTCGACGGCGAATGGTTCGCTGACTTTATGTCCGGCACCGTCGAACAGACCGACATGCGCTATCTGGGTACCTTCGATGACGGTGGCGGCTTTGTCGCCTTCACCAACAACAAGCGACTGATCGAGACCGTCGAAGATCTCGAGGGGCTCAACATTCGCACCGAGGAGAACCCGGGCCACGTGGCCATCATGCGCGCGCTGGGCGCCTCGGCGACCCCGCTGCCCTGGGGCGAGGTGATCACCGCCCTGGAAACCGGCCTTGCCGACGGGCAGTTCAACGCGCCGGTGCTCAACACCACCTTCAATTTTCACGAGGTGACCGACTACACCACCCTGACCGGTCACGTGTACAACAGCGCCGCCTGGCTGGTCAGCGAGGAGTGGTTCCAGAGCTTTACCGAGTCCCAGCAGGAGGCCATCGTCACCTCGGCCCGCGAGGCCATCGCCATCGGCCACGGCATGTCCGGGGCCCTGGCCACCGCCAGCTGGGAGGAGTCCTGCGAGACCTTCCAGGAGTGCTACATCATGCCCCCGGAGGAGCGGGCGCGGATGTCCGAGATCGCCACGCCCGCCTGGCGCGAGTGGATCGTCAACGACTTCGGCCTCGACGGTGACCGTGTGGATGCCTTCCTGGAGGAAGTGGAGCGCGTTCGCATCGAGGTGGCCGAGTCCGACGTCGCTACCTACGGGCGCTGACCCCGAGGCTTTCATCGCTCTGCGCCCGGCTGCCTATCGGCCGGGCGCTTGACTGAGGTGACGCCATGACCCTCCTGCAGCCCCTGCGACGCCTGAGCGACATCGTCAATCAGGTGGCGATTGTGACCTGCATTGCTTGCGTGCTGGCCATGCTGGGCATCTCCTTCACGGCCTTCGTCTACAAGCTGGCCACCGGCAGTACCCTGAGCTGGACCTACTCCCTGGCGCGGCTCTTCCTGCCCTGGATCGGTTTCCTTTCCATGACCATCTCGCTGCGCTATGGCGAGCACGTGGCCATGACCCTGCTGGTCAGAAGTCTGCCTCGCGTGCTGACCGTGGTGGCCGCAGTGCTGTGCCTGATGGCTATCGGCCTGTTCGGCGCGCTGTTGCTCTGGTATGGCTGGGACTATTTCCAGGGGACTCGCCAGGTCTACATGGTTTCCGACCAGATTCGTGTGCACGGCAAGTTCACCGCCATCGTGGTGCCGATCAGTGGCGCCATCATCCTGCTACACCTGGTGCAGGGCTTTGATCTGCTGGAACACTTCATCGACGAGCGCGAAATGATCGACGAGCTCATCGAGACCGCCGACGGGGAGAAAGGCCCATGACACCAGCGATCATCGCTTTCATCCTGCTGCTGCTGATCGGCGCCCCCGTCGCTGTGGTGATGGCCCTCTCCGGGCTTGCCGGCGGCTATGCCATGGGGGGCGAGCGCATGCTCGGCATCATCGCCGACCGCATGTTCTCCGGCGTCTCCGGCTTCCTGCTGATCGCCGTGCCCTACTTCATCTTCACCGCCGAACTGATGAACCAGGGCGGGCTGACCCAGAAGTTGATCACCTTCAACAATGCTCTGTTCGGGCGGGTGCGCGGCGCGCTCTCCCACGTCAACGTTTCGGTGTCGGTGTTCTTCGCCGGGCTTACCGGGGCGGCGATCACCGATACGGTGGCCATCGGCAAGATCATGATTCCGGAGATGAAGCGCCAGGGGTACGATGCCGAATACGCTGCGGCGATCACCGCCTGCTCGTCGATCATCGGCCCGATCATCCCGCCGAGCGTGGTGATGGTGGTCTATGCGACCCTGCTGCGCGACATCTCGGTGATCGACCTGTTCGCCGGTGGTATCATCCCCGGCCTGCTGATGGCCCTGGCGCTGCTCGGGGTGAGCTTCTTCCTGGCCATCAAGCGCGGCTATCCCAAGCAGGCGCCCACTCCGTTGAAGGTGGCGGCGCTCTCCTTCCTGATGGCGCTGCCGGCAATGATCGTGCCGCTGATCATCCTCGGCGGCATCCTCTCGGGGCTGACCACCATTACCGAGGCGTCGGGCTTCGCCGCCATCTACACGATCTTCATCGGCGTGGTCTTCTACCGCAACCTGACCTGGCGGAAGATCTGGAACGCCCTGGTGATCACGGTGCGCTTCTCTGGAGTGGTGTTCTTCCTACTGGCCACCTCGGCGGTGCTGGGCTGGTTCGTGACCCGCTCCGGCATCGCTCGCGATGCCGCGGGCCTGATCACCACCTTCAGCGACTCCGCCTTCCTGCAGCTGATGGCGGTTTGCGTGCTGCTGATCATCGTCGGGACGGTGATGGACGTGCTGCCGGCGCTGGTAGTGGTGGCCCCGGTGCTGGTACCGGCGATGATCCAGCTGGGCTTCGACCCGCTGCATTTCGCGATCCTGATGATCGTGGTGCTCAACATCTCCAACGTGACGCCACCAGTGGGCATGACGCTGATGACGGCGGCACGTATCGCCAATGTGCCCTACGAGCGTGCGATCATCGCCTCGCTGCCGTTCTATGTGGCTTTCATCATCGTGATTCTGCTGCTGGCGGCCTTCCCGGCGCTTTCCACTTGGATTCCCTCGCTGCTGCGCTAGGAGATGTCGTCATGAAGCATTTCGCCCAATCTGATCAGGAGAGTCGTGCATCGCTGGTTGCGCATTCCGCGCTTTTCGCCTGCAAGCCCGATGCCTGGTTATAACGCTGCTTGATGCAGCCCCTTGATCGGTGCCGACCGGCACCTACACATGAGAGACGTGCAATGACCGTTACCTATCACGACAGCAACACCCGCATGAGCCAGGCCACCGTGCATAACGGCACCGTCTACCTGGCCGGCCAGGTGCCCGACGACACCAGCGCCGACATGCGCGGCCAGACCGAGCAGGTGCTGGCCAAGATTGACCGCCAGCTGGCCGCTGCCGGTACCTCCAAGGAGCATATTCTCAGCGCCCTGGTGTGGGTCACCGACATGGGCGAGTTCGCCGACATGAACGCCGTCTGGGACGCCTGGGTGGTGCCCGGCCGCCCGCCGGCGCGGGCTGCCACCGAGGCCAAGCTGGCGCTGCCCGAGTTCAAGGTGGAGATCATGGTGACCGCCGCGATTCCGGAGGCCTGATATGCGAGTCGTCTCGGCCGCGGAGGTGGCCGAGGCGCTGCCCTGGGAGCCCCTGGTGCAGCGCCTGGCCCACACCTTCCGCGAGGGCGTGGAGTCACCGCCTCGCCACCATCACGCCATGCACCGCCCCGACGGCGAGGCCACCCTGCTGCTGATGCCCGCCTGGGAAAAGGCCGGCTACATCGGGGTGAAGATGGTCAACGTCTTTCCCCAGAATGCTGATCACGGCCTGCCGGCCATCGCCGGCGTCTATCTGCTCAGCGAGGGGGCCCACGGGCGCCCTCTGGCCTGCCTGGACGGCAGCGAACTGACCCGGCGCCGCACCGCCGCGGCCTCGGCCCTAGCGGCCCGCGAGCTGGCCCGCGAGGATGCCGAGACCCTGCTGGTGGTGGGGACCGGAAAGCTGGCCCCCATGGTGATCGAAGCGCACGCTGCGGTGCGCCCCATCCGCCGGGTGCGCATCTGGGGGCGCAGTGCCGAGAAGGCCGAGGCGCTGGCCGCCGAGTATGCCGAGCGCTTCGAGACGTCCGCGGTCGGTGACCTGGAGGCGGCGACCCGGGAGGCGGATATCGTCAGCTGCGTGACCCTCTCCACCGCACCGCTGATTCGCGGCGCCTGGCTCACCCCGGGGACCCATCTCGACCTGATCGGCGCTTTCCGGCCCAGCATGCGCGAGACCGATGCCGACTGCCTGGCACGCAGCGAGGTCTTCGTGGACACCTATGCCGGTGCCCGGGGCGAGGCGGGAGATATCCTCCAGGCCATGGAGGAGGGCGCCTTCTCCTTCGATGCGATTCGCGCCGAACTCGCCGAGCTGCTGCGCGCAGAGAAATCCGGCCGCTCCTCGCCGGAGGCCATCACCCTGTTCAAGTCGGTGGGGGCCTCGCTGGAGGATCTCGCTGCCGCCATCGAGGCCTGGGAGCGGCTGGAGCCGCCCGCATGACGAGCGCCGCCACCGGGTTTTTCTGGCACGAGCGCTGCTTCTGGCACGACCCGGGGGCCATTGGCGTCTTCTCGGCGCCCGGGGCCTACCTGCAGCCGCAGCCCGCCTCGGAGAGCCCCGAGAGCAAGCGCCGGCTCAAGAATCTCCTGGAGGTTTCGGGTCTGATCGATGAGCTGGCGGTGCGCAAGCCGCCGCCGGCAAGCCGGGAGGATCTCGAGCGCTTCCATACGGCCCGCTACTTGGATGCCCTCGCAGCGGGTGACGCCGGGCGGGGAGGTGACGGTGGCGACTGTGCGCCCTTCATGCCGGGCAGCCTGGCGGCGGCGCGTCAGTCGGCGGGGCTGGCCCTGGCCGCCGTGGAGGCGGTCGCCGGCGGTGAGCTCTCCCGCGCCTATGCGCTCTGCCGCCCGCCGGGGCATCACGCCGAGGCTGACCGCGGCCGCGGTTTCTGTCTGCTGGGCAATATCCCGGTGGCGGTGATGCGCGCGCGGGCGCTCGGGCTGGTGGGCCGGGTGGCGATCCTCGACTGGGACGTGCACCACGGCAACGGCCAGCAGGCGGCCTTCTGGCAAGACCCGGAGGTCTTCACGGTGTCGCTGCATCAGGCCGCCAACTACCCGCTTGAGAGCGGTGGGTTCGAGGAGCAGGGCGAGGGAGAAGGCCTGGGGGCGAACCTCAATCTGCCCCTGCCGCCGGGGTGTGGCATTGGCGCCTATGACTACGCCATGGAGACGCTGGTGCTGCCGGCTATCGAGGCCTTCGCTCCCGAGCTGATCGTGGTGGCCTGCGGCTATGATGCCTGTGCCAAGGACCCGCTGGGCAAGATGCTGCTCAACGGTGACGCCTTTGCCCGGATGACCGCGCAGGTGAAGGCCCTGGCCGAGCGCTGCTGTCAGGGGCGCCTGGTGATGGTCCACGAAGGCGGCTACTCCGAGGGGTATGTGCCGCTCTGCGGCCACGCGGTGATCCAGGCCCTGGCGGGCAGTGCGACCGCGGTGCCGGACCCCCAGAATGACGAGATCGCCGCCTGGGGCTATCAGTCCCTTCAGCCCCACCAGCGCGAGCTGATCGACGCCTGGCGAGAGGCCTGGGGCGAGGCCGGGCGGCTGTCGGCGCGACGCGGCCGGCCATCGGCGGGTCGCGAGGCTAGCGAGTAAGGAGGGAAGACAATGACGCCGCTGTACGACCGAGACGGCTGGATCTGGATGGACGGCGAGTGGCTGCCCTGGCGGGAGGCGAAGGTGCACGTCTTCAGCCACACCCTGCACTACGGCATGGGCTGCTTCGAGGGAGTGCGGGCCTATGCCGGGCCGAAGGGGACCCACCTGTTTCGGGTGGCGGAGCATACTCGGCGGCTGCGGGAGAGCGCTCACGCCCTAGATATACCGTTATCTTTCAACGCTGAAACGCTGATCCAGGCCCAGCGCGACTGTCTGTCCCGCAACGGCCTGACCGACGCCTACCTCAAGCCCACGGTGTTTCTCGGCGCCGAGGGGCTCGGCCTGAGAGCCAGCGGGCTCTCTACCCACGTGATGATCGCCGCCTGGGACCTGGGCGCCTATCTGACGCCCGAGGCGGCGCGGGTGGGCCTGCGCGCCCTGACCTCCTCCTGGGCGCGCCACCATGTCAACATCAGCCTGTGTCGCGCCAAGACCAGCGGCCACTACGTCAACTCCATGCTGGCGCTCAACACCGCGGTGAAGGCGGGCTTCGACGAGACCATCATGCTCGACACGGAGGGCTATGTGGCCGAGGCCTCGGCGGCCAACGTCTTCCTGCTGCGCGACGGCGTGCTGCACACGCCCGAGGTGACCTCCTGCCTGCGCGGCATCACCCGGGACAGCGTGATTCGGTTGGCCAGGGAGGCGCTGGGTATTGAGGTGGTGGAGCGACGCATCACCCGCGACGAGCTCTATACCGCCGAGGAGGCCTTCCTGACCGGTACCGCCGCCGAGATTCTGCCTCTGCGCGAGCTGGACGGTCGCCATATTGGCGCCCTGAGCGGCGCGCCAGCCGTCGCGGCCCCCATTGCCGACGACTGCGTTACCGCCAGACTGCAGCGGCTCTATGGCCGGGCGGTACGCGGCGAGCTGGCCGGCTTCGACGACTGGCTGACGGCGGTGTAGAACACGGAAGCAGGCTCGAAGGGGCTCCTTTGAAGCCTTGCGTTCCCGGCGTCAGCGGCTCGGTATGGGATATTGCCGGTCGGCCTTGCCCGCTTTCACCACCTGCCCCGGGGTCTCGTGCCCCACCAGATCGGGCAGGATGGCCGAGGCGGCCAGCAGTGCGTCGAGGTCGACGCCGGTCGCTACTCCCATCTGCTCGAACATGTGTACCAGATCTTCGGTGCAGACATTGCCGGTGGCGCCGGGGGCGAAGGGGCAGCCGCCTAGTCCCCCCAGCGAGGCATCGAAGCGGGTGATGCCCGTCTGCCAGGCGGCTAGCGCATTGGCTAGCCCCATGCCGCGCGTGTTGTGGAAGTGCAGGGTGAAGGGGGTGTCGGGAAAGCGCGATTGCGCTGCCTCGCAGAGGCGGGCCACCTGGGCTGGGTTGGCCATGCCGGTAGTGTCGCAGAGGGTCACCCCCTGTACGCCTAGCGCCAACTGGTGCTCGATCAGCTCAAATACCCGGGCCTGTGGCACCTCGCCCTCGAAGGGGCAGCCGAAGCTGGTGGATAGCGAGGCGTTGATGAAGACTGCCCGACCTTGTGGGTGGTCGCGCACCGCCTCGATGATGGCGGCGAACTGCTCGAGGGACTGCGTCGGGGTCATGCGAAGGTTGGCCAGGCCGTGGGAGTCACTGGCCGACATCACCAGGTTCACCTCGTCGATGCCGCCCGCGAGCGCGCGTTCGGCGCCCTTGACGTTTGGCACCAGCACAGTAATGCCCACGTCGGTACGGCGCTGAATGCCGGTGACTACCTCGGCGGCGTCGCGCAAATGGGGGATCGCCTTGGGCGACACAAAAGAGGTGGTTTCGATGCGAGCCAGGCCGGTGACGGAGAGGGCATCGATTAGACGGATCTTGTCTGCGGTCGGAATGAAGCTCGCCTCGCTCTGGAAGCCGTCGCGGGGTGCTACCTCGTTGATCTGTAGCTGGGTCATAGCGGTTATCCTGAAGCTCTGGATGGCATCAGATGATGCCGGCATTGCGGAGTTTGGTGCGGGTTGCCTCATCAATTCCCAGCTCGTCGAGTACCTCCTCGGTGTGAGCGCCGAGGGCTGGGCCTCCGTGGCCGAGCCGCCCGGGTGTGGCACTAAGCTTGGGTAGCACCCCGGGCACCTTTAGTGGCCTGCCATCCGGTCGGGTGAACGACTGAATCATCTCCCGGGCCAGATAGTGAGGGTCGTGGGCGATGTCGGCGGCGGTGTAGGGATAACCTGCTGGCACCCGGGCCTCGTCGAGAGCAGAGAGTATCTCGTCGCGGCCGTGCTGTTGGCTCCAGGTCTCGATGGCGGCGTCGATCTCCTCGGCACGTCGGCTGCGGCCGTCGTTGTGGGCCAGATCCGGGGCCTCGGCCAGGTCTGGGCGGCCGATGACTGTCATCAGCCGCTTGAAGATACTGTCGCCATTACCGGCGATCAGTACGTAGTCTCCATCTCGAATGCGGTAGGCATTGGACGGCGTGATGCCTGGCAGGGCGCTGCCGCTGGGTTCTCGGACCTGTCCGCTGGCGTCATACTCTGGCAGCAGGCTTTCCATCATGGCGAACACTGACTCGTAGAGGGCAACGTCGATCTCTTGACCCTTTCCGCTGCGGCTGCGCTCCTGAAGCGCGAGCAGGGTGCCGATCACCGCGTAGAGCGCGGAGAGAGAGTCGCCGATGCTGACGCCGACGCGAACGGAAGGCTCGCCTGGCTGGCCTGTCAGGTAGCGGAGTCCGCCCATGGCCTCGCCGATTACCCCGAAGCCTGGCTTGTCCCGATAGGGCCCGGTCTGGCCGTAGCCGGAGACGCGCACCATGATCAGCCCCGGGTTGGCAGTCGACAGGGAATCGTAGCCCAGCCCCCACTGCTCTAGGGTGCCGGGGCGAAAGTTCTCCACCAGCACGTCGGCATCAGCGGCTAGGTGCCGGACCAGATCCTGGCCCTCCACGGTTCGCAAGTCCAGCGAGACGGAGCGCTTATTGCGAGACTGGACATGCCACCAAAGGGAAGTGCCATCCTCGATCATTCGCCATTTGCGAAGTGGGTCGCCGGTGCCCGGCGGCTCGATCTTGATCACGTCGGCGCCGAATTCGCCCAACATTTTTGTGGCAAAGGGGCCTGCGATCAGTTGGCCCAGCTCCATCACTTTGAGTCCGGCGAGTGGCAGCTGGCGTGTTTTCGGGGTCGTCATGAGAGAGGCTCCTTATGCGGTCTTCGCCCCATCATGTGACATGGGCCGGTAGCTGGCCATTAGGCAATCGACAAGCGTGGTTTCGTGGATCACGAACCAGCGGGTATAGTGCCACGATATCTGATATCCGACCCATGCGTGCGGGGGCCCCATGCGCCGTTTTGATTTTTTGACTCTGAAGCTGTTTGTGACCGTGGCCGACGAGGGACGCCTGACCGCGGCGGCCGAACGTGAACATCTGGCCCTAGCAGCGGTGAGCAAGCGTATCAGCGACCTCGAAGCGCTGGTTGGGACGCCTCTGCTCTACCGGCGCTCCCGGGGGGTTCAGCTCACGCCTGCGGGCCAGGCCTTTTTGCACCATGCGCGTCGCATTCTGGAAAATATCGAGCGCCTCAATGCCGAGCTCAGCGAGTATGGCGAGGGCATCCGAGGGCACGTGCGCGTACACTCCAATACCTCGGCGATCATCGCCTTTCTGCCTCGGGATCTTAGCAACTTTTCTCGGGACTACCCGCAGATCAAGCTAGACCTGCAGGAGCGGGTCAGTAGCGAGGTGATTGCGGCGGTGCGCGATGGCCTGGCCGACCTAGGTATCTTTGCCGGCCATGTGCCCGTGCAGGACCTCCAAGTCATGCCTTACCGCAGCGACCGCCTAGTCCTGGTGACGCCCCGCGACCATCCGCTGGCAGGACATGAATCGCTCTGCCTTCACGAGGCTACCGAGTATGATTTCGTGGGCCTGCAGCAGGATACCTCGCTCCAATCGCTGCTTCACGAACAGGCCAGCCGCGCCGGCAGGACGCTGCGCATGCGTATCCAGGTGCGGAGCTTCGACGCCATCTGTCGGATGATCCACCACGGCATGGGGGTCGGCGTGCTCCCCCAGCGCACCATCTATCGCGACCTGCGCGACCTGGCGCTGCACAGCATCCCGCTGGCCGATGCGTGGGCGCAGCGCGAGCTGGTGATTGGCATGCGCCGCTACGAGACGCTGCCGGTGACGGCTCGCCACCTGGTCGACCACCTCACGCGTCGTTGCGAAGCACCGTAAAGGGCGACCATTGCTGACAGAGGGGGGCAACCTCGAGTCTGGTGATGCTGATGTGAGGCGGCAATTCCGCGATGTGCAGGGCCTGCTCTGCCACATCATGAGGCTGCAATGCCTGAGTGCCACGATAGTAGTCGTCGACCACCGAGGCGTCTCCCTTCATTCGGACAAGGGTGAATTCACTCTCGGTCATGCCCGGGGCCAGATCGGTGACTCGTACCCCCTCGGCGCTGACGTCGCAGCGCAGATTGTAGCTGAACTGCTCTACGAAGGCCTTGGTTGCGCCGTAGATATGGCCTCCGGGGTAGGGAGTATGCCCGGCGATGGAGCCGATGTTGATCACGGTGGCTCCCGATCCGGTGGCGATCAGCCGGGGCAGTAGCAGGCGGGTAACGTTGGCCAGGCCGGTGATGTTGGTATCTATCATGCGGTGCCAGTCGGCGAGCTCGGCCTCCTGGGCCGGTCCCTTGCCTAGAGCCAGGCCGGCACTGTTGATCAACACCCTCACGGCAGAGAAGGGTGCGGGCAGGGCTTCGATGGTACGAGCCACGGCGTCATGGTCGGTGACATCGAGAGGAGCGACATGCACCGGCACCTGCTCGCCGAGCTCCTGCTGCAGGGCTTCGAGCCGTTCACGGCGGCGGCTGATCAGTACCAGTGACCAGCCAGCCTCGGCAAAGCGCCGAGCGCAGGCCTCTCCGATGCCCGAGGTGGCACCGGTGATGAAGGCGACGAGACTGACTTCGTGCATGATGAACCCTCCAGGCAATCTGTTGATATTGGGCGATGGACACCGCGCATTGGGAACGCGTGTCGGCAAGCCTTCCTATCCTTCTTTGGTCGTAACAGTCCTGCTGAAGGCCGACAGGCCAGGTGACATCACGCTATCTTCTGTCATCGTCATTCGCGAAGCCTGCCTTCTCCAACCTCGATTTGAGCCAGGCCATGGCTTGTCCCAAGATCAGAATACCGGAGCCGCCGGTCGCGCGGCGGCACTGCATAGAAACAATACCGCATGGCAACAATACCGCCGGGAGAACGTCATATGCGCAAGACGCTACTTGCTACCCTCGCCAGTCTGGGCCTGGCCGCGGCCGCCCCCTTCGCGATGGCCAGCACCATCGAGATCCAGGTCAACAACACCATGAGCGAAGGGGGCTCGGAAAGTGCCGCCGTCGAACGCTTCGCCGAGTACCTCGAGGAGCAGGCGCCGGGCCGCTTCAATGTGCGCCCCTTCCTGGCCGGCTCCCTTGGCGGCGAGAACGCAGTGCTCGAGCTACTCAATCTGGGCCAGACCCGAATGGCACTTACTTAAGGGCTAAAAGAGGCGTAACCCCTTGATATAAATGAAAACAGGCGTCGGATGAGGTATTGTGTAAGTCGCGAAACCACACACAACCCGCCAATCCAACGCCTGCTCTCATGACCTATCCTACTGATCTGCTTCACCAATGCCAACAGCGGCGCGTCGCGCATCATGCCAACCGCCCGGGTCACACCGAGCTATACGCTCAACTCCACGCGACTTTCGCAGCTTCCGGCCTGGATCAAGCGCTGCCGGCTTGTCGCCATCGGCTCTTTCCGCCCATGGTCACGCTGGAGACATTCATCGCGCAAGTCCTGGGAGCCGACGGCTCTTGCCAGCAAGCCGTCAACCGCCATCTCCTGACCTGGACACATCACCAGCAGGCCACGGCAAGCCCTCGTACGGGCGCCTACTGCCGGGCCCGGCAGCGACTGCCAGGCGATGTCATCGCCGACCTGACACGTCATCTTGGCCATACCCTGGCAGCAAGTATGCCCGCAGCCAGAACCTGGCAAGGCCGGCCCATCAAGCTGATTGACGGCACCACCGTGTCGATGCCGGATACGCCCGAGAACCAGCAACGCTTCCCCCAGCCAGGTAGTCAGAAGCCCGGCCTGGGCTTTCCGATGGCGCGCCTGGTGGTCATCATGGACATGAACAGCGGTGCGGTACTCAATGCCGCCATGGGTCCCTTGAAGGGCAAGGGGACGGGCGAGCATGCTCTGCTGCGGGAGATGCTCGACACCTTTGAGGCTGGAGACATCGTCATTGCGGATCGCTATTACCCGTCCTATGCCCTGGTCGCAGAACTGGCTGCCCGCGGTGTCGATGTGGTGATGCGCCAGCACTTCCGACGCGAGACGGATTTTCAGGCCGGCGACCCGCTGGGGCACAAGGATCACATTGCGACGTGGGAGAAACCCAAGAATCGCCGTGACTGGATGAGCCAAGCGGCGTTCAACGCCTTGCCGACGACGCTGTCGATGAGGGAGCTGGCGGTTGGCGGTATGGTTCTGATCACGACATGCACCGACAGAGCGGTGCCCCGTCAGCAAATCCAGGAACTCTATCAGATGCGTTGGCAGGTGGAGCTGCGCCTGCGGGACATCAAGACGACCCTGGGCATGGACCGGCTACGCTGCAAGACGCCCGCCATGGTGGAAAAGGAGGTGTGGGTGTATCTGTTGGCCTACAACCTGATCCGCCGTGTGATGGTGGAAGCCAGTGACTGGGCAGACTGCTTGCCTCAGCACCTCAGCTTCAAGCATACGGTGCAGATGGTGCGGCAGATCGCGGCACGTTCGCCGCTTCACGATCATGAGCGCGCTTGCCTCATGAAACAGATCACGACGCTTCGTGTGGGGCAGCGGCCGGGGCGGGTGGAGCCTAGAGCGCTAAAACGACGACCATCACCCCACCCGCTGTTGAAGACGCCGCGGCCAATAGCCCGAGAGCAAATCCGCCAGCATGGTCATCCGAAAAAGCTTAAGTAAGTGCCATTCGGGCCAGACCCAGCTTTCCATCACCGGCGGCAACTGGCGCCAGCAATATGCCCCGGAGTATGACGCCATCACTGTACCCTTCGTGTTTGCCACCTGGGACGAAGTGGATGCCTTCATGGAGAGCCCTTCCGGTCAGACGCTGGTCGAAATAGCCGAGGAGAAAGGGGGCATCAAGTACTTCGGCACGCAGCATCGCGGCCCCCGACACATGACGGCCAATAAGGCCATCCACTCGCCGGAAGACCTGCAGGGCTTCCGCATGCGTCTGCCGTCACTTCCGGTCTGGCTGCAAGTATGGGAAGAGATCGGTGCCACGGTGGTCAATGTGCCGGCGCCGGAAATCTACCTGGCCATGCAGACCCGGCAGGTGGACGGTCATGAGAACTCCCTCTCATCGCCTTACACGCGTCGCTTGTGGGAGGTGCAGGACCACATCATTCTGACCAGTCACGTGCAGTTCCCGTGGAACTGGGTAGCCAGCAAGCGCTGGTGGGATGGACTGGATGGTGAGGACCAGGCCTTGATCGCCGAAGCCATCGATGTTGCTCGCCAGCATGGTAACGAGGTGGAACTCGAGCTCGACGAGTACTACCTGGAGCAGCTCGAGGCCAACGGCATGACCATCATCGAGCCCGACGTGGAGGCGTTTCGCGAGGCAGCCCGGCCGGCCATCGAGCGCATTCTGGCCGAGATGGCCGACGGCGTGATGGACGATGCGCTGGGCAGCGACGACTGAGCGCGCGTTAACCGTTGATATGACGATGCCGGCGGCGCCCCCTGGGGCGCCGCCGTGCTGTCACTGGGAATCATCGAGGAGTCTTTCGTGGTGCAAGAAACCGGGATACCCCAGGGCCCCGTGGACCGCCTGGCCTATTGGCTGCTGCGCGGCCTGACCCTGGTCTGCGATGTGCTGGGCGTGCTGCTGCTGGCGGGCATCCTGCTGCTCATCGTTGCCGCCGTGGTGGCGCGGGACTTCATCGGGCTGGGCATGCCCTGGACCGAGGAGGTGGCCTCGCTGCTGGCCATCTACGCCGTTGGCATCGGGTCGCTCTCTGCCCTGGTGCGCGGCGAGCACCTGCTGGTGGACCTGTTCAGCCATCGCATGTCGCGGCTGGCGCTGGACATGCAGTACCGCTTCAATGCGCTGCTCTCCTGTGGCTTCTTCGCGCTGGCTGCCTGGGGCGCCTGGATCATGTCCGAGATGAGCGCTAACAACCGCACCGTCTCGCTGGGGATCAGCTTCAGCTACCTCTATTACGGCATCTTCATCGGCTTTGCCGGGATGACGTTGATATCCGCCTGGCAGGCGCTGCGCGGCCGCGTGGCCTGGGTGCCGGGTGGCGGTCGCGACGATGAGGAGCCACGCTGATGTTGGAACTGGCAATCTTCGTGGGCGGTCTGCTGGCGCTGATGATCATCGGCCTGCCGGTGGTGGTGGCGATCGGCATCACCTCATTCATCGCCCTGGCGGTCACCGGCAGCGGTGGCTTGCCGGTGGAGCTGATGTCGCTGCGCATGGTGCAGACCCTCAACAACTTCACTCTATTGGCGATTCCGTTGTTCATTCTGGCCGCCAACATCATGAACACCGGCTCCACCACAACGCGGATCTTCGATTTTGCGACGGCCCTGGTCGGCTTCACCAAGGGGGGGCTTGGCCACGCCAACGTGGTGGCAAGCTCCATCTTCGCCACCATGTCCGGCACCGCGGTGGCCGATGCGGCGGGCCTCGGCAGTCTCGAGATCAAGGCCATGAAGGAGCGCGGCTATGATCTCGGCTACTCTACCGGGGTGACCGCGGCGTCAAGCGTGATCGGCCCGATTCTGCCTCCCAGCATCGCTCTGGTGGTCTACGGCTGGCTGGCCAACGTCAGCATTGGCGCCCTGTTTATGGCGGGGCTGCTGCCGGGGATTCTCATGGCGCTGCTGCTGATGGGCATGACCGTGGCCCTGGGCGCGACCCAGCGGGTGGTGATGCCGGCGCCGACCCCCTTTGACGGTCGCGAGGTGCTGCGTACCGGGCGCCGGGCGATCCTGCCGCTGATGATGCCGGCGATCATCGTGGGGGGCATCTGGGGGGGCTTCTTCACGCCCACCGAGGCGGGCGCCGTGGCCTCCTTCTATGCGGTGATCCTGGGGGCGGTGGTCTACCGCGACTTGACCCTGAAGGCCCTCTACCTAGCCTTCCGGCGCACCCTGATGTTCAGCGTGGCGATCCTCCTGATCATCGCGGTATCAAGCTTCTACGGCTGGATCCTGGTCCGCATCGGTATTCCCCAGGCTCTGGCGGGCCAGGTGGCCAGCATTGACATGCCCACCGTCTTTCTGCTTCTGGCCTTTGCGCTCTTCTTCCTGTTGATCGGCTGCTTCATGTCGGTGGTGGAGAGCATCCTGATCTTTACGCCCATCGTGGTGCCGGCCGCGCTCGCCGCGGGCCTGGACCCGATCCACTTCGGCATCGTCATGGTGATCACTCTGTCGGTAGGAGTCATCACACCCCCTTTCGGCAATGTGCTGTTCCTGATGGTGGGCATTACCCGGCTGCGCTATGGCCAGGTTGTGAGGGCCGTGCTGCCGTTTCTTCTGCCGATTCTAGCCACTATCCTGGTACTGGTGGCAGTGCCACCGCTGGCTACCTGGCTCCCCTCCATGCTGGGGTATTGACGGAATCACATCCGCTGCCCAGCGTTGAGGCCAGGGGGCGTCTGGCGTGCTAGCCTCGCGGCATCGCTGAGGGAGTCATCACGATGCTGCTTGTGGATCTTGCCGTTCGACTGGCCATGGCGCTCTGCACCCTGTGGGGTGCCCTGGCGCTGGGTCATCGCCTGCCGCTGGGTTGGTCCGGACGACTGCTGGGAGTGGCCGGCTGGTTGCTGCTGGGCGGAATCTGGCTCTGGCTCTACGGTCAAGGCGCTCGGCTGGCGCCGGTGGCGGGGCTTGCCGTGCAGATGCTGGCGCTGCTGGCCTGGTGGCGCCGCCTGGTGCCGTCGGCGGAGCTGGACTGGGCCGACGACGTGGCCCACCTGGCCAGCGGCCGGGTGGCGGGGGAGTGGCTGGAGGTGGACCGGGTGCGCTGCTTCGAGTGGCAGGCCCGTGACGCGGCTCGGGTGGCCTGGGAGCCGCGACGCTATCGGCTGGATCGCCTCGCCTCCCTGGACCTGATCGTCTCGCGCTGGGGGCGTCCCGGGATCGCTCACGTGCTGCTCTCGTTCGGCTTTCGGGGTGAGAGTGAAGCGTCGGGCGCCGCCGCGATCGACGACTTCCTGGCCTTCTCGGTGGAGGTGCGTCGGGAGCGCCACGAGCAGTTCTCCGAGATCGGCGGCTTCTTCAAGCAGTATGAGCTGGCCATCATCGCCGCCGACGAGCGCGACGCGGTGCGGCTGCGCAGCAACGTGCGCGGCGAGTCGGTGACGCTCTACCGGGTGATGCTGGGCGAACGGGAGCGCCGGGAGCTGCTGCTCGCCCTGGTGGAAGAGGCCAACGCCCTGGCTCGGGAGCCGCGCTTCTATCACACCGTGACCGCCAACTGCACGACCCTGGTGTTCACCCTGATGCAGCGCATTATCGAGGGTTTGCCGCTGGATCACCGCCTGCTGCTTACCGGGCTGCTGCCCGGCTATGTGCACGACCACGGCGGCCTGGTGCCGGGCTATGGCCTGGGTGAACTCCGGCGCCTGGGGGACATCAGCGCCCGCGCCCGGGCCGCTCATGACGACCCGGATTTCTCACGGCGTATTCGCCAGGGGGTGCCGGGCTGGGCCGATGCCCCCTGAGTCGCGGAACGCCTAGAAGCTGCCGAACAGAGTGCCCAGGGTGATCACCGTGACCAGGGCGGAGAGGGGCAGCACGATGGTGACCATGGCGAGGTTGCCGTAGGACTGGCGGTGGGTCAGGCCGCAGATGGTGAGCAGGGTGATCACCGCGCCGGAGTGGGGCAGGGTGTCCATGCCGCCGGAGGCCAGGGTTGCCACCCGGTGCATCAGCTCGGGGCTGATGCCGGCGGCCTGGGCCATGGCCAGGTACTCGCTGCCCAGGGTCTGCAGCGCGATGGAGAGCCCGCCGGAGGAGGAGCCGGTGATCCCCGAGAGCACGCTCATGGCCACCGCCTCGGAGATGAGCGGGTTGTCGGAGACGTTGAGCACGGCGTCGCGGATGATGGCGAAGCCGGCGAGGCTGGCGATCACTGCGCCATAGCCCACCTCGGAGGCGGTATTGAAGATCGGCAGCAGGGAGCCGAAGCAGCCCTTGTTGACGGTGCCCTTCAGGTCGCGCCAGCGGTGCCAGCGGGTGACGATCAGCCAGGCGCAGGCGCTGAGCAGGGCGATCAGGATCGCCCAGAGGCCGCTCTGGCCGCTGGGGGAGACGTTCTCGAAACGCTCGCTGATGTAGTCGAGCTCGATGCTCGGGAAGATGCCGTAGGTAAAGAGGGCGTTGAGACCGATCACCATCACCAGGGGAATCAGCGCCAGGGCCAGGGGCATGCTCGCCTGGGCCGCGGACTCCTCGCCTTCCCCTTCACGCTCGGTGTGCTCTCCGTAGCCCTCTCCCCGGGCCCGGGCGGCGGCCACCCGGGACTGCAGGTAGAGAATCCCCAGGGTCAGCATGATCACCCCGGCGATCAGGCCGAGCCCCGGGGCGGCGAAGCTGTTGGTCTCGAAGAAGGGGATGGGAATGGCGTTCTGGATCGAGGGCGTCCCGGGCAGCGCGGTCATGGTGAAGGTGAAGGCGCCCAGGGCGATGGCGGCGGGAATCAGCCGCTTGGGCACCTCGGCCTGCTGGAACAGCTCGCGGCTGATGGGGTAGATGGCGAAGGCCACCACGAATAGCGAGACGCCGCCGTAGGTCAGCACGGCGCAGGCGATCACCACGGTAAGCACCACGTGGCGGGTGCCCAGCCGCTTGACGATGCCCTGGGCGATGGCCTGAGCGGCGCCGGAGTCCGCCATCAGCTGGCCGAAGAGAGCACCCAGCAGGAAGAGGGGAAAGAACTGGATCACGTAGTTGCCCAGCGCCTTCATGAAGGTGTCGGTATAGAAGGGCAGCAGGAAGGCCGCCTCGCCGGAGAGCAGCACGGCGAGCGACGCCATCAGCGGCGCCAGCAGCAGGACCGAGATGCCGCGATAGGCAAGAAACATCAGCAGGAAGAGGGATATGACGATGGCCAGGGTGCTCATCGGCGCTCCTTGTCAATGGGTGAACCCGAAAGGTGAAGAGCGCGCATGGGAACAGGATTGGCCGCCGCTTTCAACAAGAACGCCACGGCGGCTGCCGTGGCGATAGGGCCTCCCTGGGCAGCATCCTGCTGCCTGGATCCCTGCAGGGCGTCCAGCCCTGGCGCATCCGTGACGAGAAGTGGCAGTGTCCCTTGCCCCGTCCTGCTGGACGCCTTTGATCATCGCTGCGGAAGGTGACGGCGCGATGACGCTGAGGTGACGCTTTATTGACCTTGAGCAGCGTTCGGTGGCGGGCAGGTCCGCCGCGGCTCTGGTAGAATCCTTCGCCGTTTCGTCTTACTCCAACTCCTTTCTTCGGGAAAATTCCATGAACGCGGTAATCATTGCGGTGCTGGTGATGGTGGGGCTGTCGCTGGCGCGGGTCTCGGTCGTCTTCGCGCTGGTGGTGGGGGCCCTGGTGGGCGGCCTGGTGGGCGGGCTCTCCATCGAGGATACCCTCTCGGCCTTCAACGAGGGGGTGGGCGGCGGCGCCCAGGTGGCGCTGGCCTATGCCACCCTGGGCGCCTTCGCGGTGGCCATCTCGCGCTCCGGACTGCCGGACCTGCTGGCCAGGCGGCTGATCGGCATGCTGGGCCAGGAGGCCACGGAGGCGCGCCAGGCCACGGTGAAGGCGCTGCTGCTGACCGCCGTGCTGCTGGTGTCGATCTCCTCCCAGAACCTGATCCCGGTGCATATCGCCTTCATCCCGATCCTGATCCCGCCGCTGCTCAAGGTGATGAACCAGCTGCGGCTGGACCGGCGGGCGGTGGCCTGCGCCCTGACCTTCGGCCTGACCGCCCCCTACATGCTGCTGCCGGCGGGCTTCGGGGCGATCTTCCTCAACGATATTCTCTTGGCCAACATCAACCGCGCCGGTGATGTGCTGGGCCTCGAGATCACCCGGGGCATGGTGCCCATGGCCATGGCGGTGCCGGTGGGTGGCATGGCGCTGGGCCTCGCGGTGGCGCTCTTCATCAGCTATCGCAAGCCACGCGAGTACCAGGCCCTGGACCTGGCCACCACCAATGTGCCGCACCACCACCCGGAGTCCGACGCCGAGCCGCATACCCTGGGGCTGGTGATGGCCGGGGTGGCCATCGTGGCGGCGCTGGGCATCCAGCTCTGGACCGGTTCCATGGTGCTGGGCGGCCTGGTGGGCTTTGCGCTGCTCTCGGTGGGGGGGATCTTCAAGTGGCGCGAGGCCGACGACCTCTTCACCAGCGGCATGCGCATGATGGCGCTGATCGGCTTCATCATGATCTCCGCCTCGGGCTTTGCGGCGGTGATGAACGCCACCGGGCATATCGATACCCTGGTGCAGTCGAGCTTCGACATCATCGGCGACAACCGGGGCCTGGCGGCGCTGATCATGCTGCTGGTGGGGCTCTTCATCACCCTGGGGATCGGCTCGTCCTTCTCCACCATCCCGATCATCGCGGCGATCTTCGTGCCCCTGGCGGTGCAGTTCGGCTTCTCGCCCCTGGCCACCGTGGCGCTGGTGGGCACCGCCGCGGCCCTGGGTGACGCCGGCTCCCCGGCCTCGGATTCGACGCTCGGCCCCACCTCCGGCCTCAACGTGGATCGCCAGCACGACCATATCTGGGACAGCGTGGTGCCCACCTTCCTGCACTACAACATCCCGCTGATCGCCTTCGGCTGGGCGGCGGCGATGCTGTTCTAGCCTCGACGGCGTCTTGGCAACAAAACGGCGGCCACTGTGGCCGCCGTTTTGCTATGCATCGTGCCCCGGCAGATGCTGATCCAGAGAGGCCAGCAGCCCCCGCAGCAGCGAGAGCTCCTTTCGCGAGGGCTGGGCGCGGGCGAAAAGCGCCTGCAGCTGGACCTCGGTGCGGGCGTGGGGCTGGGTGAGAAAGCCGCTCTCTCGCATCACCCGGGTCAGGTGGTCGTGGAAGTGGCCGAGCTGCTCGCGGCTGGGGGCGCGCTCTTCCTCGGGGCGCTGGGGTAGGTAGCCGCTCCCGGGGCGCTGGCGCCACGCCTTGAACACCTCGTAGGCCAGCACCTGCACCGCCTGGGAGAGATTGAGGATGCCGTACTCGGGGTTGGCGGGGATGCTCACCTGGTGGCTGCAGAGTCGGATCTCGTCGTTGGTGAGGCCGGAGCGCTCGCGGCCGAACACCAGCGCCACCGGGTCGGCGGCGGCGTGTTCGACCAGGTCGCGGGCCATGGCGTCGGGTTCATCATAGTGGGGCAGCGGCAGGCTCCTCAGCCGGGCGCTGGCGCCCACCACCTGGACGCAGTCGGTCACCGCCTCGCCAAGCGAGCCCACCACCCGGGCGCTCTCCAGTAGGTCCTCGGCGCCGGCGGCCAGCCGGCTCGCCTCGGCGTCGGGGAACTGGCGGGGGTTGACCAGCACCAGGTCGGTGAGCCCCATGGTCTTCATGGCTCGGGCCGCGGCGCCGATATTGCCGGGGTGGAAGGTCTGGACGAGGACGATGCGGATATTGGGGAGCATGGGCAGACGGCTGGCGCTAGGTGATGAGCGGAGGGGTATCTTAAAGCAAAAACCCCGCCGGCTCTCGCCGGCGGGGTCTGTCTCAGGCCTTGCATCAAGCAGCGCCTGGGGCAGGGAGCGTGATCACATCATGCCGCCCATGCCACCCATGCCACCCATGCCGCCCATGTCCGGAGCGGCGTCCTTCTCGTCCGGATCGTCGGCGATCATGCACTCGGTGGTGATCATCAGGCCAGCCACGGAGCCGGCAGACTGCAGCGCGGTGCGGGTCACCTTGGCCGGGTCCAGCACGCCCATCTCGAACAGGTCGCCGTACTCGCCGGTCTGGGCGTTGTAGCCGTAGTTGCCTTCGCCATCCTTCACCTGGTTCAGGATCACGGACGCTTCCTGGCCGGCGTTGGTGACGATCTGACGCAGCGGGGCTTCCATGGCGCGCAGGGCGATGGCGATGCCGTGGGTCTGGTCCTCGTTGTCACCCTTGAGGTCCTTGATCTTGGTCAGCACGCGTACCAGGGCGGTACCGCCGCCAGGCACCACGCCTTCCTCGACCGCGGCGCGGGTGGAGTGCAGGGCGTCCTCGACGCGGGCCTTCTTCTCCTTCATCTCGACTTCGGTGGCGGCACCGACGCGGATGACGGCCACGCCGCCGGCCAGCTTGGCCACGCGCTCCTGGAGCTTCTCGCGGTCGTAGTCGGAGGAGGTCTCCTCGATCTGGGCGCGGATCTGGTTGACGCGGGCCTCGATGTCGCCCTCGTTACCGGCGCCGTCGATGATGGTGGTGTTCTCCTTGGACATGGTCACGCGCTTGGCGGTGCCCAGGTGGTCCAGGGTGGCCTGCTCGAGGGTCAGGCCGACTTCCTCGGAGATCACGGTGCCGTTGGTCAGGATGGCGATATCCTGCAGCATGGCCTTGCGACGGTCGCCGAAGCCCGGAGCCTTGGCGGCGGCGACCTTGACGATGCCGCGCATGGTGTTGACCACCAGGGTGGCCAGGGCCTCGCCTTCGATGTCCTCGGCGATGATCGCCAGCGGCTTGCCCGCCTTGGCGACGGCTTCCAGCACCGGCAGCAGCTCGCGGATGTTGGAGATCTTCTTGTCGACCAGCAGGAGGTAGGGGTCTTCCAGCTCGACCTGCATGGTGTCTTGGTTGGTCACGAAGTAGGGCGACAGGTAGCCGCGGTCGAACTGCATGCCTTCCACGACTTCCAGTTCGTCCTCGAAGCCACGGCCTTCATCGACGGTGATGACGCCTTCCTTGCCGACCTTCTCCATGGCCTCGGCGATGATTTCGCCGATGCGCGCGTCGCCGTTGGCGGAGATGGTGCCGACCTGGGCGATGGACTTGGAGTCGGTGCAGGGCACGGCCAGGGCCTCGACTTCCTTGACCGCGGCGATGACGGCCTGGTCGATGCCGCGCTTGAGGTCCATCGGGTTCATGCCGGCGATGACGCCCTTCAGGCCCTCGTTGACGATGGCCTGGGCCAGCACGGTGGCGGTGGTGGTGCCGTCACCGGCGACGTCGGAGGTCTTGGAAGCGACTTCCTTGACCATCTGGGCGCCCATGTTCTCGAACTTGTCCTTCAGCTCGATCTCCTTGGCCACGGAGACGCCGTCCTTGGTGACGGTCGGGGCGCCAAAGGACTTCTCGAGCACCACGTTGCGGCCCTTGGGACCCAGGGTGGTCTTGACGGCGTTGGCCAGGATGTCTACGCCGCGGGCCATGCGCTTGCGAGCGTCGTCGGAGAACTTGACTTGTTTCGCTGCCATTTTCGATGTCTTCCTATGAGTGCGTGAACGTCTGAGGGAATGCGTGCGTTGCCGGGGCTCAGCCCTCGACGACGGCCAGGATGTCGGACTCGCTCATGATCAGGACTTCCTCGCCGTCGATCTTCTGCTTCTCGACGCCGAAGCCATCCTTGAAGATGACGGTGTCGCCGACCTTCACGTCCAGCGGGCGCACATCGCCGTTCTCGAGAATCCGGCCGTTACCGACGGCAAGCACTTCGCCGCGAGTCGGCTTTTCCTGGGCACTGCCCGGAAGCACGATGCCGCCAGCGGTTTTCTGTTCTTCTTCAACGCGACGGATAATGACGCGATCGTGCAAGGGACGGATGTTCATTGCTCACGTTCTCCTGATGGTTCACATGGCCGGGTTCTCCCGGCGGTTCTGGTCATCGCCTCGCAGGCTCCGCCTGCGAGGGGGAGGCGCTGAACGCCTTCCTTGTCAATGGCGCGAGCTTCGCGCCGAAACCTGTTGCTGAGCGATAAGTGGGGCTGCCCGAAAGGCTTTCAAGGCCCCGCCGCAAAATTTTTTCACCGCCCCCGCTCATTGCGGGAGATGAAGTCTCCCTCCAGCGGGCCCTCGTGCTCATCGCCAGGCGCGCGCTCGTCACGGGCCCCCTGGGCGTGCTGAGCGCCGGAGGCCTGTTGCCAGTCGGTGCCGGGGCTCTGGCGGGGTCCCGAGGAGGTGCCGCCGGTGTGAACGTGGACGCTGCCCATGCGCAGCCCCAGCGCCGCCAGCAGCTTGCCGAGCAGGCGCCGGGCGTCGGGAATCAGGCAGAGGAAGCCCAGGGCATCGGAGACGAAGCCGGGGGCCATCAGCAGGGCGCCGCCGAAGATCAGTGCCGCGCCGGTGAGCAGCTCTCCGGAGGGTACCTCGCCGCGCTCCAGGCGCTCCCGGGCCCGGGCGAAGGTGGCCGCGCCCTCGCGGCGGATCAGGTGCAGGCCGATGAAGCCGGTGGCCAGCACCAGCAACAGGGTGGTGAGCAGGCCGATCTGGCTGCCCACCGAGAAGAGGATAACGAAGTCGAGCAGGGCGAAGAGGGTAAAGGCAAGCAGAAAGGGCATGGGAACTCCGCAGATGACAATTCTCCGTGTTATGGGGGCGGCGGAGGGAAACTCAAGCGTTGAGGCTGACATCTCGTCAGGCGGCAGGCGCCGCCAGTAGAGTGGCGCAGTCATAGCAGTATGGTGCGTTGCACAAATTCTGCTACCATACCTGTACGCAATAAACCAGGCGTCCAGAACCTTGCCTTAGCGGCAGCTCGGGGCTCCGCCTTCCCATAAGGAGCGATGATGAAACTCGATAATAGCGTGATTGCCATAACCGGTGGCGCCCGCGGCCTGGGGCTGGCCATGGCCGAGCTGCTGGGTAACCGCGGTGCCAGACTGGCACTGATCGACACCGATGGGGCTACCCTGGACGAAGCCGTCTCTGCCCTCCATCAGGCCGGTATCGAGGCCCGCGGCTTCGTGGCCAACGTGGCCGATGAGGTCTCGGTCAAGCAGGCCTTCGGCGATATCGCCGCTACCCTGGGGCCGGTGAGCGGCCTGGTCAACAATGCCGGTATCCTGCGCGATGCCCTGCTGGTCAAGGCGAAGGAGGGCCGGGTCGAGAAGGTGATGTCCCTGGAAAACTGGCAGGCGGTCATCGACGTCAACCTGACCGGCGTCTTCCTCTGCGGGCGGGAGGCGGCCAGCCAGATGATCGAGGCCGGCAACGAGGGGGTGATCGTCAATATCTCCAGCATCTCCCGGGCCGGCAACATGGGGCAGAGCAACTATGCGGCCTGCAAGGCCGGCGTGGTGGCCCTGACCTCCACCTGGGGCAAGGAGCTGGCCCGCTACGGTATCCGCGTCGGCGCGGTGGCGCCCGGTTTCATCGAGACCGACATGACCGCCTCCATGCGTCAGGACATGCTCGACAAGCTGACCGCCGGCGTGCCGCTGCGCCGCCTGGGGCAGCCCGAGGATATCGCCCAGAGCGTGGCCTTCATCTTCGAGAATGCCTACTTCACCGGGCGGGTCATCGAGTGTGACGGTGGCCTGCGTCTCTAGGCGGGGTGCCATGGCCATCGCGGCACGGGTGCCGCGATGGCCTGCGACCGGATCCTGGGAACCCGGGGCGGTCAGAAGGTGATCTGATCCTCCAGGCTGGCAGCGGTGGCCTCGCCGATGCCGCTGACCCGGGTCAGGTCCTCTGCGCTTTCGAAGGGACCGTTGGTTTCTCGCTCCTCTATGATAGCCTCAGCGCGCGCCGGGCCGATGCCCGGCAGTTCGGTCAGCAGTTCCGCGTCGGCGGTGTTGACGTTGATGGGGGCTACGTCTTGAGCCACTGCGCCCATGGGTGCCATGCCCAGCACCAGGACCAGCAGGGCAGCAGCCAGCGTGCTGCGCGTCACTCCCTTCATGGTGGCGATCCTCTTGTTCTTGGTCTGATGGATGCAGCCCCACCGGGGCTTCCTTCAAGCTAGCGGCAAGCGGCGACGACCAGTGTCAGTCCGTGCCCTCAGATTTCGTCAGCCTCGACGGGCACCTCGTGTAGCAGATGTCATCGCTGGCCGTGGTTTTCTCCTCGGGTATACCCCGCTGATCTCTTACGCGGCGTGTCGGCCTGGGCTGATATAATGTGGCGCAGATTCCCCTTGCCTGGAGTGTGGCCCTTGTCTACCGATTCCCCCCTGATCATCGCCCTCGACTATGCCTCCCTGGACGCCGCCCTCTGCATGGCCGACCAGCTCGACCCGTCGCGCTGCCGGCTCAAGGTCGGCAAGGAGCTCTTTACCCGCAGCGGGCCCGATGTGATGGATGCCCTGCACGGCCGTGGCTTCGAGGTCTTCCTGGACCTCAAGTTCCACGATATTCCCAATACCGTGGCGGGCGCCGTTCATGCCGCTGCGGAGCAGGGGGTGTGGATGGTCAACGTGCATGCCGGCGGTGGCCGGCGGATGATGGAGGCGGCGCGGGAGCGGCTGCAGCGACACGGCCTTTCGACCCATCTGATCGCGGTGACGGTGCTGACCAGCATGGAGGCCGCCGACCTGGCAGAGGTGGGCGTAAGCGTGACGCCGGGCGAGCAGGTGGAGCGCCTGGCGCTGCTGGCTCGGGAGAGCGGCCTGGACGGCGTGGTCTGCTCGGCCCAGGAGTCGACCCGGCTGCGAGAGCTGTGCGGTGACGACTTCCTCAAGGTGACGCCGGGTATCCGCCCGAGCTTCGCGGCGGCCGGCGATCAGCGTCGTGTGATGACGCCGGCCCAGGCCATGGCCGCGGGCAGCACCCACCTGGTGGTGGGGCGCCCGGTGACCCAGGCCGAGGACCCCATGGCGGCGCTCGCCTCCATCGAGGCAGAGCTGGCGGCGGGCTGAGGCGTGGCTATTCGCCCTCGATGCCGGTGATCGGCTTGGTGGTGCCCCAGCTGCGGCAGCGGGGGCACTGCCAGTGGAGCGTTTCACCGGCAAAGCCGCAGCGCCGGCAGCGGTGGCGGGGCAGCGCCTTGAGCAGGGTCGAGGTGTGACGCTGCAGCAGCTGAAGCTGCTCGAGAGGTTCCCCCACGCTATGCTGCCGATAGAGGTCGATCAGGTAGTCCAGCGCGCCCAGGCTCGATTCGCGGTTGAGCTGCTCGCTGACCAGGTCGATGGCAGCCTGCAGGCCTTCCCGGTGGCGCACCGTCTCGGCCAGGAGGATGATCACGCTGGTATAGGGGGTGCGCTCCACCAGCTGCTCGAGATGGCGCACCAGGCCCTCCTCGTCGTCGAGCAGGCGGTAGGCAGCGGCCAGGGGCGGCAGCAGGGTAGGCGTGAAGGCCGGGTCCTGGTTGGGAATGCGCTCCAGCAGGCGAATCTCCTGGCGGTAGTGGCCGGTGTCGTGCTCCAGTGCCGCCAGCAAGAGGTTGGCGCGCACGCAGCGCGGGTCGACGGAGAGCGCCCGGCGCAGGTGCTTGCGGGCGAGGCCCGGGCTTGCCTCGAAGCGCTCCTGCTCGGCCAGCTGGCAGAGCCAGTGGGCAGCGGCGCGACGCATCTCCTCGCTGTCGCGGGTCAGCTGGGGCTGGGCGACCTCCAGCGCCGCCTGCCACTCTCCCTCGCGCTCCAGCAGGTCTACCAGCAGTCGCTTGGCCGCCAGGCGGCTCTCGCCGTCGTGAGCATCGCGGATCAGCCCCTTGAGCAGTCGCTCGGCGCGGTCGAGCAGGCCTAGGGCGAGAAAGTCCCGGGCCAGCTCAAGCTGGACCTTCTCGCTCTGGAGGCTCGACAGGGTGGGGCGGGCCAGCAGGTTCTGGTGAATCTTCACTGCCCGGTCACCTTCGCCGCGAGCCCGGAACAGGTTACCCAGGGTGATATGGGTATCGATGGTCTCGCTGTTGACCTCCAGGGCGGCCACGAAGGTCTCGAGGGCGCGGTCCTGCTGGTCGTTGAGCAGGTAATTCAGCCCCACGAAATAATCCCGCGCCAGCTCGGTGGATGGCACGGGATCGCTCCCTTTGCTGCGTTCGCGGCGGCCGAGCCACCAGCCGATGGCGACCGCTGCCAACAGCAGGGTCAGCAGCAGGGCATCGGGCATTCTAGGGGAGTTCCTTCAGCTCCTGCACGCGCAGGCGGTCCAGCTCCTTGCGCTGCTGCTGGTTGTGGCGCTGGGCACGGGTCAGCAGGGTGCGCAGGCGCAGGTAGACGCCGCTCATGGCCAGCATGCCGAGCAGGACGCCCACGGCCAGGGAGGCCAGCAGCCAGACGGACAGCGATATTGCCGGCAGCTCCAGCCAGATCAGGTTGAGCGGAATGGCCTGCTGGTTGTTGACGGCAAAGAGGATGCCGACCAGCAGAACGACCAGCAGAATGATGGCCAGGATAAAGCCTTTGAGCCAACGCATGCGCTTGTGTCCCCTGTGAATGGAAGAGAGTAGTGGCCGGAGCGGCGTCAGTAGCCCAGAGCGCGGCTGGCATCCACCTGCTCGCGAAGCTCCTTGCCGGGTTTGAAGTGTGGCACGAACTTGCCGTCGAGCGCGACCGGTTCGCCGGTCTTCGGGTTGCGTCCGATGCGCGGCTCCCGATAGTGCAGCGAGAAGCTGCCGAAGCCTCGAATCTCGACGCGCCCCCCTTCGGCCAGGGTGTCGGTAATGTCATCAAGAATCAGCCGCACGGCGGCCTCCACCTCCTTGATCGACAGCTCCGGCTGTCGCATGGCAATCTGCTCGATCAACTCGGACTTGGTCATCGACATTCTCCGTGTGCGGTGCGCAACCGGAATCGGCATGCCTGCGCTGTTATTTTCCACAGCATACTCGGCAAGTCTCGATAAAACAACGCACTACGACTATCGGCCGCGGAGGTAAGCAACGGCTGCCGTGACGGGAGGGGTCGGGTATACTGACGTCATACTTCATCGGACAGGCGAGGTCGATCTTGAACGAGCAATCATCCCAGGATGCAGCACTGCGCAAGCGGCTCTACTGGCACTCCCGTCGCGGCATGTGGGAGCTGGACCTGCTGCTGGTGCCCTTCCTCGAGCGGTGCTACGACGGTCTGGGCGAGGAGGATCAGGCGGCATTTCGTGAGCTGATCGACGAGGAGGATCAGGATCTGTTCGTATGGCTGATGCGCCGCGAGTGGCCCGAGGAGCCGCGGCGCCGGCGCATCGTGCAGCTGATCATCGAACATGCCGAAAGCGCCGATAGCCTTGGGCATCGTCCCGTCTAGACTCTCTCTTCTGCTGCATGTCGTGCTGGCTGCCCTGGTGGCCGGCATGGCGCTTCTGCTGGCGCCCCTCTGGCTGGGCGTACCTCTTCTTGTGGCCATCTTGGCCGTGACCCTGCGCGTCCTGCGCGGGCGCCCAAGCGGCGCGCTGCGGGCGCTGCCGCTTGCCGATGACGGCCTGCGCTGGGAGTGGTGCGACCCCGGCGACACGGCCTGGCGATCCGTCACCCTGCGCTGCGACTACCTGGGACCCTGGCTGATCGGGCTGCGCCTGGACGCGCGTCGGCTCTGGCTCTGGCCGGACAGCAGCAGCGCCGCCTCGCTCTGGCAGCTGCGGCGCCTGCTGGTGCAGCAGCGGTCGGCGTGAACCTCCTGTCGACGCCCTGAGAGCACCGGGCGCCGGGTCGCTCAGGGGTGGGCCAGGTCGCCCAGGTGGAGGCGCGACGGCTGCGGGGTGCCGGGGGCGTGCCCCGGGCAGTCGGGGTTGAAGTGCAGGCCCCGGGACTCCCGGCGTCGCGCCGCACAGGCGACGGTCAGGCGCGCCAGGCGCAGCGCATGCCAGAGGCTGGCGAGCGCCAGGGTGGGGCGGCAGCGCGCCACCAGCGGTGCCAGGGCGGCGTGCAGCTCGGCCAGTTCGGCGGTGGCCTCCTCCAGGCCGGCATCGCGGCGCACGATGGCGACTCGGGCGCTCATGATGCGCCGCATCCGCTCGCGAAGCTCGGCCAGCACGCCCTCATCGGCCTCGTCCTCTCCTCCCTGGTTCTCCAGCAGCGGGGCCGTTCCCTCGCTAGGTGCGGTTTGCCGGTTCAGGGCGGCGGCACAGCTGCGCGCATAGACCAGGCACTCCAGCAGGGAGTTACTGGCCATGCGGTTGGCGCCGTGCAGCCCGGTGCAGGCCACCTCGCCGATGGCGTAGAGGTTGGCGACGGTGGTGGCGCCGTTCAGGTCGGTGGTCAGTCCGCCGCAGCTGTAGTGGGCGGCGGGCACCACGGGAATGGGGTGGCGGGCAATGTCCAGGCCGCGGCTGGCGCAGTGGGCGTGGATGCTGGGGAAGTGGTGGCGAATGGCCGCCTCGCCCAGATGGCGGATATCCAGCAGCACGTGGTCGCTGCCGGTGCGCTGCATCTCGGCATCGATGGCCCGGGCCACGATGTCCCGAGGCGCCAGCTCTGACCGGGGGTCCAGGGCCGGCATGAAGCGCTCGCCATGGACGTTGAGCAGCCGGCCGCCCTCGCCGCGTACCGCTTCGCTGATCAGGAAGGGGGCGCCATCCGGGTCGTAGAGGCAGGTGGGGTGGAACTGCTGGAACTCCAGGTTGCTCAGCTCGGCGCCCAGCTCCGCCGCCATCATCATGCCCTCGCCGCGGGCCGGCTGGGGGCTGGTGGTATGCCGGTAGAGGCCGCTGGCGCCGCCCGTGGCCAGCACCGTATCGGCCGCCAGCAGCGCGTGCAGGCGGCCGTCGCCGTCCAGACAGCGCGCCCCCCGGCAGCGGCCCTCGGCGTCGGCAATCAGGCCGATGGCGGTCAGGTCGTCCCTCACGCGGATGGCCGGATGATCAGCCACGTGGCGCTTGAGGGTCTCCATCACCGCCAGGCCGGTGGCGTCGGCGGCGTGAATGATGCGCCGGGCGCCGTGGCCCCCTTCACGGGTCAGGTGATAGGGGTAGCCGGCGTCTGGACTGGTGTCGCGCGTGAAGGGGACCCCCAGGGAGAGCAGCCATTCGATGGCCGCCGGGCCCTGCTCCACGGTGAAGCGCACCGCGGCCTCGTCGCAGAGGCCATCGCCGGCGACCAGGGTGTCGGCCACGTGGGCGTCGAAATCGTCGCTGGGGGAGAGCACGGCGGCGATGCCGCCCTGGGCCCAGCGGCTGGCGCCTCGGTCGTCGCTGGCTGGACGCAGCAGGGTCACGGGGCGATGGTCGGCGATCTCCAGGGCGAGCACCAGGCCGGCGACGCCGCCGCCGATGATCAGCACCTCAGGGTTTGCGTGATGCATCTTCTGCTCCTGTCGTGTTCCTGGCGCTGGCGCGCTGTCCCCACTTGCGGCCGGAGGCCCGGTGCAGCCGCCGGCTGGGGAGGCGGCTCAGGCTGCCCAGGCGCAGCACCAGCTTGCCGGTCAGGCGGGCCAGCTCCCGATTGAGCCACAGGTAGCCGCTGGGGCTGAACAGCACGCGGCCTTCGCTGCTGCGGGCCGTGGTGGCAAGCTCGGCGTGCTGTTGCAGGTCGAACTGGCTGACCGTGACGGCGATGTCCTGGCCGGTGCGGACCTGAAAGGCGAGGGCGTCCAGCTCCCGGGCAAGTCGGTGCTGCTCCCCGCTGAGGCCCGTCATGGCTTGGATGCGGTCGTGGCCGTCCCGGTTGGTCCAGCGGGTCTCCAGCAGCAGCTCGATGGTGGAGAGCATGCGGCGCTGCAGGGAGATGATGTCGTCGAGCTCGTTGCGCCGCAGGCGGCCCTCGCGGTGGATGGCGTCCACCAGGCCGCGCTGCTTGACCAGCGCCGAGCTGGTCGCCTTGAGCAGGGCCTGGGTATCCAGGTCCATGGAGGTCGAGGCGGTGGTGTGGGCGTGGAAGAGGCGGGCCATTCGCTCCAGGTTCTCGGCCAGCATGAAGCGCATCATGTCGGTGGCCTTCTGGGGGAGCACCAGCAGGGTCACCAGGATGCCGACCAGGGTGCCCAGCAGCACATCGAAGGCGCGCCACAGGGCGATGCTGAGATCGTGGCTGCCGTCGCCGATGACCAGCAGCAGGCTGATGGCGAACATCAGGCCGCTGTAGCCGTGGCGGTTGCCGAAGGTGAGCCAGGTGGCGACGCCGATGGCCAGCAGGCTGCCGAGGGGGATCAGGGTGCTGCCGGTCAGCGGCAGCAGGATGAGTGCCAGGCCGGTGCCGGCGCCGAGCAGGGTGCCCAGCAGGCGCTGACGGCCCTTGTCGAGCACGCCGCCGATATGGGGAAGATTGCCCATCACCATTACGGTGCTGACCAGCGCCCAACTGGAATGGGGAATCTCGAACAGGCGTATGATCAGATAGGTGACGGCCAGTGCAACGAGGACGCGCACCACGTGCAGGGGGCGACGAAAACGATAGGTAAAGAAGGGGTCGCGCAGGGGCGGCAGTGTCATGATGCAGTGCCAGGCTAAGCGCCGCGACGGTGTCGGTCCAGGCGAGGAGTTAGGAGACTGGTGCCCGGAGCCGGGCTCGAACCGGCACGGTGTCGCCACCGAGGGATTTTAAGTCCCTTGCGTCTACCAATTTCGCCATCCGGGCGGCACGGTGTCGAGCTTTGAAAAGGGGAGTGGAGGCTGGAGTCGGAATCGAACCGGCGTACACGGAGTTGCAGTCCGCTGCATAACCACTCTGCCATCCAGCCTCATGGAGTCATGGGTATCTTTCGTTGGAAAGATGGAGCGGGAAACGAGATTCGAACTCGCGACCCCAACCTTGGCAAGGTTGTGCTCTACCACTGAGCTATTCCCGCCTGACTCGAGAGCGAATTATACGGATAAGTTGGTGACTGTCAAACGCTTTTATATTGCGCTGGCCGATTATCTACATCGAGCGGCTGAGGTGGGGCCAGGCGGCGCGCAGGTAGAGCACCATGGACCACAGCGTCAGCACCGCGGCCGCGTAGAGAGTCACGAGCGCCAGCAGGGCCATCGGGGTGCCGGGGGCGAAGGCGAGCAGCAGGAAGATGGCGACCATCTGCAAGGTGGTCTTGACCTTGCCGACCCAGGAGACGGCGACCTGGCCCCGCTTGCCCATCTCGGCCATCCACTCCCGCAGCGCCGAGATGACGATCTCGCGGCCGATGATCACCAGGGCCGGCAGAGTGAGCCAGATCGCCTCGTAGCGCTCGATCATCAGCGCCAGGGCCACGGCCACCATCAGCTTGTCGGCCACCGGGTCGAGAAAGGCCCCGAAGGGCGTCGACTGGTTCCAGCGCCGCGCCAGGTAGCCGTCCAGCCAGTCGGTGGCCGAGGCCAGGGCGAAGAGGGCGGCGGCCAGCGGCATGCTCCAGGCGAAGGGGAGATAGAAGAGCACCACCAGCAGCGGAATGAAGGCGATACGGGCCAGGGTGAGGATATTCGGGATGTTCATCGGATGCTGCGTGTCCTTGCCGGTGAAGTGGTGCCGAGGCGCCCGCTCATTCTATCCCCCTTGGGCAGGATCATCCATGCAGGGCGCGATGAATCGTCTCGGCCAGGGCGGCGCTGATGCCGGGCACCCGGGCCAGCTCCTCGCGGCTGGCCTGGCGCACGCCCTGCAGGCCGCCGAAGAAGCGCAGCAGCTCCCGGCGGCGCTTGGGGCCCACGCCGGGAATGCCCTCCAGGGTGGAGGTGCGCCGCACCTTGTCGCGCCGGGTGCGGTGGCCGGTGATGGCGAAGCGGTGGGCCTCGTCGCGGATGTGCTGGATCAGGTGCAGGGCCGGGGAGGCGCCGTCCAGGTCCAGGGTGCGCTCCACGGTTTCCAGGAAGAGAGTCTCGAGGCCGGCCTTGCGGGTGGTGCCCTTGGCGACGCCGAGCAGGATCACGCCGCTGGCGCCCAGCTCGCCGAGCACCTCCCGGGCCATGTTGAGCTGGCCCTTTCCGCCGTCGACGATCAGGATGTCGGGACGCTGGCCCTCGCCCTCCTGGAGGCGCCGAAAGCGTCGGGTCAGGGCCTGGCGCATGGCGGCGTAGTCGTCGCCGGCCGCGACCCCCTCGATATTGAAGCGGCGGTAGTCGGACTTGCGCGGGCCGTTCTCATCGAAGACCACGCAGGAGGCGACGGTGGCCTCGCCGTGGCTATGGCTGATATCGAAGCACTCCAGCCGAGCCGGGGTCGTCTCCAGCCCCAGGGCCTCGCGGAGCGCGGCAAAGCGCCTGGCCAGCTGGCTCTGGCTGGCCAGCTGGCCGGCCAGCTGCTGTTCGGCGTTGGTGATCGCCAGTGACTTCCACTGGGCGCGGTGGCCGCGCACCTGGTCGACGATGCGGACCTGCCGGCCGGCCCTCTCGCCGAGCGCCGCCGCGATCAGCGCCCGCTCTTCCAGGGGGTGGCTGGTGATCACCTCGCGGGGAATCTCTCGGGCCTGGCCCAGGTAGTACTGGCTCACGAACTCGGCCAGCAGGGCGTCGGGTGAGAGGTCCAGGCCGTTGGTCGGCGCATGGTGGCGGGCCCCCAGCAGGCGGCCGTGGCGCACGCTGAGCACCGAGATGCAGAGCGCACCGGGGCGGCTGGCCAGGGCGAAGACGTCGGCATCGCCGTCGGCGGTATCCACGAACTGGCGCTGCTGCAGCTGACGCAGCTGCTGGATCTGGTCGCGCAGGCGTGCGGCCTCCTCGAAGGCGAGCTCGCGGCTGGCGGCTTCCATGGCCTCGGTCAGCTCCCGGGTCACCTGCTCGCTCTTGCCCTCCAGGCACTGGACGGCGTGCTCCAGGTCGCGGCGGTAGTCCTCCTCGCTGATATGGCCGACGCAGGGGGCGCTGCAGCGCTCGATCTGGTACTGCAGGCAGGGGCGAGTGCGATGGGCGAAGACGCTATCCTCGCAGTTGCGGATGCGGAAGATCTTCTGCATCAGCGACAGGCTCTCGCGCACCGCATGGCTGCTGGGGTAGGGGCCAAGGTAGCGGCCATCGTCGCGGCGGCTCCGGGCGCGCTTGTACTCCAGGGCCGGGTAGGGGTGGCGGTCGGTGACGAAGATGAAGGGGTAGGACTTGTCGTCGCGCAGCAGGATGTTATAGGGCGGCCGCAGCTCCTTGATCAGCGTCTGCTCCAGGAGCAGTGCTTCGGTCTCGCTGTTGGTGACCGTGACCTGGATGTCGGCGATGCGGCTCACCAGCGCCTGGGTCTTGGCGTTCAGGGCGCCCCGAAAGTAGCTGGCCAGGCGCGCCTTGAGGCGCCGGGCCTTGCCGACATAGAGGGTGTCTCCCTGGGCGTCGAGCATCCTGTAGATGCCCGGGGACTCGCTGACGGTAGCGAGGAAGCGGCGGTGATCGAAGCTCATGGGCGCGCGCCTGGCGACGTGACGGGAGCGCTATCCTAGCAGATCGTCCCGGGGGCTTGCCCCGGCACGCTCACTCCACGCTGGCGAACCCCTCGACCAGGCCGTGGCGAAGCCCGAGGTGGGTGAGCTCCACGTCGGTCTGCACCCCCAGCTTGTCGAAGATCCGGTAGCGGTAGGTGTTCACCGTCTTGGGGCTGAGGAAGAGGCGGTCGGAGATGTCGGCGACCTTCTGGCAGTTGACGATCATCATCGCGACCTGCATTTCGCGCTGGGAGAGCTGATCGAAGGGGTTCTCCGAGGCGTCGATGCGCGAGAGCACCAGGCGCTGCGCCACGTCGGGGCTGACGTAGCGCTGGCCGCCGAACACGCCGCGGATGGCCGACACCATCTCCTCGTGCTGGCAGTCCTTGCTCAGGATGCCGAAGGCGCCGGCATCCAGCAGCCGCTGGGCGAAGGCTTCCTCCAGCCAGGCGGTCAGGATCAGCACCCGCGTGTCGGGCTGGGTGCGATGAATCTTGCGGGTGGCTTCCAACCCGCCGATGCCCGGCATGCGGACATCCATCAGGACCACGTCGGGCGCGAGGCGGCGTGTCTCGGCGATGGCCTCTTCGCCGTTGCAGGCTTCTCCCATCACGCGGATGTCTTTTTCCGCATTGAGAAGGTGGGCGATGCTGGTCCTTACCAGGTGATGGTCATCGGCTATCAGTACCCGGATCAAGGCAGCGGCTCCTGAGCTAGTTGGCGGTCAAGGGGTAGCGCGGCAGTGGGATGCACTCCACTGGAGGAAAGGGTGGCACAACTCGGACGAAGGGGGAAAGTATACCTTGTTCGCTTTTTCTCACTTTCGCCGCGGGGGTTGACGGCGGTAGCTCTCTTGCGTACTATTTGCCTCGTTCTCGCGGAGCGGGAACAGCGTGGGGCCTTAGCTCAGCTGGGAGAGCGCAACACTGGCAGTGTTGAGGTCAGCGGTTCGATCCCGCTAGGCTCCACCAACCGAATACCGAAACCCCGGGTAGCGCAGCGCGCTACCCGGGGTTTTTTTGCATGCGCTGTTTTACATGCTTTGTATTCGCTGCCCGGGGCGTTTGGTCTGGTCGCTTCCGGTGGCCTTGGTCGCACCCGGTGGCGCGGGGGGGCGAGGGCCGCAAAGCAGCAAGCCCCGCCTCGGCATGGCCGGGCGGGGCTTGAGCGCGCTTTGGCTGTCAGTCTGGGGCTCAGGCGCAGTCGGCGGCGCCTTCTCCGAACATGTCGAACAGCAGTTCGCGACCCAGGGGCGTCAGCACCAGGCGGTTATGCTCGTTCCAGGAGGCTGCTTCGCTGTTGACCAGCACCTTCTCGCAGGTCTGCCACTCGCTGGTGCTGCTGGCGATGCTTTCCGCTTCGCGTCGATCCAGGCCGCGGTGGGGCACGGAGACGGTTTCCAGGACATGCCCGTGGTGGTAGAGCATGGCCGCCATGTGGGATAGGCACTGGCGCAGGCTGCGCTGCATGGAGGCGATGGGGGAAGTGTCGATCATCATGTGCCGCAATTCCTTACACGCTGAATGTGCTGCGGCGCATTATACTACCAAGGTCGACATTATACAAAGGTCTAGCCGGCTGGAATGACGAAGCCCCGGCGGTGGAGCGCGCCGGGGCTTCGTTGGGAGCTCTGCCCTGGGGTCAGCTCTGGACGCGGCCCAGCAGCAGAAACTCGATCAGTGCCTTCTGGGCGTGCAGGCGGTTGCCGGCCTCCTGCCAGACCACGGCCCGTGGATCCTCGAGCAGGGTCTCGCTGATCTCCTCGCCGCGGTGGGCGGGCAGGCAGTGCAGGAAGAGGGCATCGTCCCTGGCGCGGTCGAGCAGTGCCTCGGTGACCTGGAAGCCGGCGAAGTCCGCCTCCCGCTTGGCCTGCTCCTCCTCCTGGCCCATGGAGGCCCAGACGTCGGTGGTGACCAGGTCGGCATCGAGGACCGCCTCGGCCGGGTCGCGGTGGATGCTGATGCGATCGCCGGCGGCCTCGAGGATGTCCCGGCGCGGCTCGTAGCCCTCCGGGCAGCAGATGCGCAGCTGGAAATCGAACTGGCGGGCGGCGTTGATCCAGGAGTGGCACATGTTGTTGCCGTCGCCGATCCACACCGCGGTCTTGCCCTTGACGCTGCCGCGCAGCTCGGTCCAGGTCATCACGTCGGCGAGCAGCTGGCAGGGGTGGTAGTCGTCGGTGAGGGCGTTGATCACCGGCACGCTGCTGGCGGCGGCATACTCCTCCAGGCCCGCGTGGGAGAAGGTGCGAATCATCACCGCGTCGACCATCTCCGAGAGCACCCGGGCGGTATCGCCGATGGGCTCACCGCGACCGAGCTGGGTATCCCGCGGCGACAGGAAGAGCGCATGGCCGCCGAAGTGCGCCATGGCGGTCTCGAAGGAGACCCGGGTGCGGGTCGAGGACTTCTCGAAGATCATCGCCAGGGTGCGGTTGCGGAAGGGGGCATAGACCGGGCCCTGGGCCTTCAGCTCGTTCTTGATGGTGATGGCGCGCTGGATGAGGTAGTGCAGCTCATCCTGGCTCAGGTCCAGCAGGGTCAGGAAATGGCGGGTGGCCATAGGGCGTGCTCCACGGGAAAAAACGCTCATCCTAGCCAGCTGTCGGGGGATGCGCAACGCGACCTCTGCCAGTAGAATGGTCCGCACCAAGACCTACCGCTGAACTCGGGTATTGTTGTCTTGCCAGGCCTGACAGCCGGCAGCGATGATTTTCCCGGCCTAGCCATACCAGAAACGGAGATGCCATGAGCACCACCCTCGAGAACATCCAGCGCCAGATCGGCGAGAACCCGATCCTGATCTACATGAAGGGCACCCCGCAGCTGCCCCAGTGCGGCTTCTCCGCCCAGACTGTCCAGGCCCTGATGTCCTGCGGCGAACGCTTCGCCTTCGTTAATATCCTGGATAACCCAGATATCCGCGCCGAGCTGCCCAAGTTTGCCAACTGGCCCACCTTCCCGCAGCTGTGGGTCGAGGGCGAGCTGGTCGGCGGCTGCGATATCGTTATGGAGATGCACCAGAGCGGCGAGCTCGAGAAGCTGATCAAGGAAACCGCCGCCAAGCACAACCAGACTTCGTCTGGAGCTTGAAGCCGTAAGCCTGAAGCTTTAAGAAAAAACACCCCCGTAGCCGTGCTGCGGGGGTGTTTGCTATACGGACAGCAAGACGATGCTGCTTTCCAGCTTACGGCTTACGGCTGTTCTTCGATCCCCTGTTCGCGCTGGGCCTGGGCCCAGCCGCCGAGGTCCCTGTAGCGGTTGACCATGGCGCAGAAGAGCTCCGCGGTGCGTTCGGTGTCGTAGCGGGCGGAGTGGGCCTCGCTGTTGTCGAACTCGATCCCCGCGGCGCGACAGGCCCGGGCCAGCACCGTCTGGCCATAGACCAGGCCGGCCAGGGAGGCGGTGTCGAAGCTCGAGAAGGGGTGGAAGGGGTTGCGCTTGATGCCGCAGCGGGCTACCGCGGCGTTGAGAAAGCCGTGGTCGAAGGCGGAGTTGTGGCCCACCAGCACCGCTCGGGTGCAGCCGTGGGCCTTGATCGCCTTGCGCACCGGACGAAAGATCTCGCCGAGTGCCTCGGCCTCGGAGAGGGCGACGCGCTGGCGCAGCGGGTCATCGAGCCTGATGCCGGTGAAGTCCAGCGCCGACTGCTCCACGTTGGCTCCCTCGAAGGGCGTCACATGAAAGGCATAGGTGGACTCGGGCAGGAGGTTGCCCTCGGCGTCCATGGTCAGGGTCACGGCGGCGATCTCGAGGATCGCATCGCGTTCGGCGTTGAAGCCGCCGGTCTCCATATCCACCACCACCGGCAAAAAACTGCGGAATCGCTGTGCCAGCAGGCCGCGGGCGATCGCCTCGCTCATGCACCTCTCCTTGCGTCTTTCGGTCTCGATCACCCCGCCCCGGGGTGAATTTGCGCAGTCTAGCAGGTCGGCCCCCGGGACGTCCCGGGGCTGGTATTCGTCTTGACCCTGGCGCGCTATACTGGGCGTTCTGACGCAACATCCCTATCCGTTTATCGAGGAGCCCCGAATGTCCGATGTCAAGAAGGTCGTGCTCGCCTACTCCGGTGGCCTGGACACCTCCGTTATCGTCAAGTGGTTGCAGGAGACCTACAACTGCGAGGTGGTGACCTTTACCGCCGACATCGGCCAGGGCGAGGAAGTCGAGCCGGCGCGCGCCAAGGCCCAGGCACTCGGCGTCAAGGAGATCTACATCGAGGACCTGCGCGAGGAGTTCGTGCGCGACTACGTCTACCCGATGTTCCGCGCCAACACCATCTACGAAGGGGAGTACCTGCTCGGCACTTCCATCGCGCGCCCGCTGATCGCCAAGCGTCTGATCGAGATCGCCAACGAGACCGGCGCCGACGCCATCTCCCACGGCGCCACCGGCAAGGGCAACGACCAGGTGCGCTTCGAGCTGGGCGCCTACGCGCTCAAGCCCGGCGTCAAGGTGATCGCCCCCTGGCGCGAGTGGGACCTGACCTCCCGCGAGAAGCTGATGGCCTACTGCGACGAGCACAGCATCCCGGTGGACTTCTCCAAGAGCAAGAAGAAGTCCCCCTACTCCATGGACGCCAACCTGCTGCATATCTCCTACGAGGGCGGCATCCTGGAGGACCCCTGGGCCGAGGCCGAGGAGGAGATGTGGCGCTGGAGCGTGTCGCCCGAGGCGGCCCCGGACGAGCCCACCTACGTGGAGCTGACCTATGAGCAGGGCGACATCGTGGCCCTCGACGGCCAGCCGATGAAGCCCCACGAGGTGCTCGAGACCCTCAACAAGGTGGCGGGCGCCAACGGCATCGGCCGCCTGGATATCGTCGAGAACCGCTACGTGGGCATGAAGTCCCGCGGCTGCTACGAGACCCCCGGCGGCACCGTGATGCTCAAGGCGCATCGTGCCATCGAGTCCCTGACCCTGGACCGCGAGGAGGCCCATCTCAAGGACCAGCTGATGCCCAAGTACGCCGAGGTGATCTACAACGGCTACTGGTGGAGCCCGGAGCGGCGCATGCTGCAGGCCGCCATCGACGAGACCCAGAAGAACGTCTCGGGCGTGGTGCGCATCAAGCTCTACAAGGGCAATGTGATCGTGGCGGGGCGCAAGTCCGAGCAGTCCCTCTTCGACGAGTCCATCGCCACCTTCGAAGATGACGCCGGCGCCTACGACCAGAAGGATGCCGAGGGCTTCATCAAGCTCAACGCCCTGCGCCTGCGCATCGCCGCCGGCAAGGGCCGTCAGCAGGCCTGATCGGCCCCGCTGATGCCTTCCGTCGACGCCGGCCCCGTGCCGGCGTCGTCGTCTGCACGGGCGTGCGCAGCGAAGAGGAGACGCGACCATGTTCAAGAAACTGTTTTCCGGCCTGCTGGGCGGCGGCGAGAAGCGCCCCTCCGGGGCTCGGGCCGCCGACCCGGTGGAGTACCAGGGGTACCAGATCATCTCCGAGCCGGACGAGCAGGGCGGCCAGTACCGCGTCAGCGGCTGGATCCGCCGGGTGAGCCCCGAGGGCGAGCCCCAGGAGCATCGCTTCGAACGCTCCGACATGGTCCCCGGCCGCGAGGCCTGCGACCAGCTGATGGTCAGCAAGGCCCGGCGCTTCATCGACGAGGTGGGTGAGGAGATGTTTCCGCCGCGCTGACCCGCCGTGCAGCACTGGCGCGCCATTCCCCTTTCGCCCAAGTGTGTCGCGGGCGGCGCCTCGCTACACTGGCCGGGTCCTTCCTGACCGGAGTCACCATGCGCCTGCTGCACCGTGCTTCCCCCTGGCGCACTCTCTTCGCTGCCGACCCGCTTCCCGACCCGGCGCGGCTGCCGCCGCTGCTGGCGCCCCTGCGAGATGCCCTGAAGGAGCTGGGGCCTGCCCCCGGGCTTGCCGATGCTCACGCCTGGCAACCGCGGCTGGTGGAGGCGCTGATGCGCCTGGACCTGCCGGCCTGGCGCATCAGTCAGCTGATCAGCGACCACAACGCCTGGCTCTATCGGCGAGCCATCCAGCTGGCTCAGAACGAGATGCAGGGGCAGGGGTGGGGGGAGCCGCCGGTGGCCTACTGCGTGATCGTGATGGGCTCCGGCGCCCGCCAGGAGAGCCTGCTGGGGCCGGACCAGGACAACGGCATGATCATTGCCGACTATCCGGATAGCCGGCACGGCGAGATCGACGGCTATTTCCAGGCGCTGGGGGAGCGCTTTACCGAGCGGCTCGACCAGGCCGGGATTCCCCTCTGCAGCGGCCATGTGATGGCGCGCTGGCCGATGTGGCGCAAGCGCCTCTCTGAGTGGGGAGAGCAGCTAGCGCTGTGGACCGCCGACCGCCGCGTGAAGCGCGTGCAGCAGGCCAATATCCTGCTCGATTTCCAGACGGTCCACGGCGAGGCGGATCTGGCCGAGGCGCTGGCCGACCAGGTGGCGCGGCTGATGCCCAGGGCCGGCCTCTTTCTCGATGAGATGGGGGCGCTGCTCGATGAGCAGCCGGTGGCCCTGGACCGCTTCGGGCGGCTGTCGGGGTCGGTGGAGGGGGCGCCCCACGAGCGGGCGGTCAACCTCAAGCATCAGGCGGTGCTGCCGCTGGTGGCGGCGACTCGCCTGCTCTCCCTGCGCCACGGCGTGCGGGAGGTCGGTACCCGGGAGCGGCTGGCGGCGCTGGTGGTCGTGGGGGCGCTGGGGGCGGAGACCTGCCGCGGCCTGACCGCCGCGCTGGAGCGGCTGCAGGCCCTGCTGCTGGAGGAGCAGTGCCACGGCCTCAAGGCGGGGCGGGCCGCCGATGGCTGGGTGGACCTGTCACGCCTGGGCGAAGATCAGCGCCTGCTGCTGCGCCACGACCTGCAGCAGATCCGCGCCTTCAAGCGTCGGGCGAAGCGCGCCTAGCCGACGCTTCCGCAGGCGCCTCCGGAAGCTCCATGGTCAGGCAGGCGCCGCCCAGGTGGGGGGCGTCCTCCACCCAGAGGCGCCCGCCCAGGTGGGCGACGATGCCGCGGCTGATGGGCAGGCCCAGGCCGCTGCCCCGGGGCCGGCCCCGGGTCTGCTCCGGTGTCTCGCCGAGGCGCTGGATCTGGTGAAACTTCTCGAAGACCCGCTCGCGCTCCTCTTCGGCGATTCCCTGGCCGTTGTCCTCCACCGACAGGCGGTAGTGGTTCTTGTGGCGGGCCAGGCGCAGCAGCACCCTGGGGTCGTCCGGGGCGGCGAACTTGCCGGCGTTATCGAGCAGGTTGATGATCACCTGCTCCAGGCGGTCCGGGTCGCCCACCACCGCCGCCGTCTCCACCTCGATCCGTACCTCCAGCGCCACCCCGCGATCCTCCTGCATATGGTGGACCGCATCCACGCTGTGGCGGGTCAGCTCCACCAGGTCCAGCTGCTGGGGGTTGAGGGTCAGCCGGCCGCTCTCCAGACGGGCCAGGTCGAGGATCTCCTCGATCAGCCGCGAGAGCCGCTGGCTCTCCTTGACCACCACGTTGAGGAAGTGCACCCGCTTCTCTTCGGGCAGGTCGCCGCTGTCGCGCAGGATCTCGGCGAAGGCGCGAATCGAGGTCAGCGGCGTTCTCAGCTCGTGGCTGACCATGGCCACGAACTCATCCTTGAGGCGATCCAGCTCACGCAGGCGCTCGTTGGCGGCGCGCAGCTCCTCGCTGGCCCGGGCCAGCTCCTCGGACTTCTGCTCCAGGCGGCGGTTGACCTCCAGGGTCTCGGAGGTGGTGTCGAGGATGCTGAGGATCGACTCCAGGTCCAGGGCCTCGCCGCGCACCACCGAGTTGATCAGCACCCGCGCCGAGGCGTTGCCCAGGGCGCCGGAGAGCGCCTGCTCGGCCCGGGCGATCAGCTCCGGTGGGGCGGGCTGGTCGTTGGTGGGCTCCTCCCCGGGGTAGCCGGTGAAGACCCGGGCGGTGGCGTTGGCCCCCAGATAGCGGTCGAGCAGGGCGCGCAGCTCCCCCCGGGTGGTCTGGCCGTGCCACAGGGAGGTCTCCATCAGGCTCGGGTGCATCGCCTCGGTGAACAGCGCCGCCTGAGTCTGCTCCAGGGGGGTCTGCCGGCTGAACAGCGAGATGCCCACCAGCAGGCCGACGTTGGCGGTCAGGCTCCAGAGCAGGGAGTGGGAGTAGATGTCCCAGCCCTCCAGGCCGAACATGGCGTAGGGCCTGAGCCATTCGATCCCGAAGGGGCCCTGGGTGAGGAAGGCGTCGTCGAGCCAGCCCGACTGGGCGAAGCCCGGGAGCAGCAGGGTCCAGGCCCAGATCAGGGTGCCGGCGATCAGCCCCAGGGCGGCGCCGCGGCCGTTGGCCCCCCGCCAGTACATGCCGATCAGCATGGCGGGGGCGAACTGGCAGGCGGCGGCGAAGGAGACCAGGCCGATGGTGACCAGGCTGTAGGAGTCGCCGATCAGGGCGTGGTAGAGGTAGCCCAGCAGCAGGATCAGCACGATGGCGACCCGGCGTATGCCCAGCAGCCAGCCGGCCAGCTCGCCGCGGCTGCTCAGGTGCAGGCGCCGGGAGCGCAGCAGCAGCGGCATGATCAGCTGGTTGCTGACCATGGTGGAGAGCGCGATGGTCTCCACGATCACCATGCTGGTGGCGGCGGAGAGCCCGCCGATGAAGACCAGCAGCGGCAGCCCTTCGAAGCCCGCCGAGAGCGGCAGGGTCAGCACATAGCTGTCCGGGTCGCCGGCGGAGAGCAGCAGGCCGGCCATGGCGATGGGGATCACGAAGAGGTTGATGGCCAGCAGGTAGAGGGGGAAGAGCCAGGTGGCGCGCTTGATATGGCGCTCGTCGACGTTCTCCACCACCAGCACCTGAAACTGGCGGGGCAGGGTGATGAAGGCCAGGAAGGCGAGCACCAGCATGCCCATCCAGCCGCTGGCGCCGCCGGGAATGGCGTCGAGCCCCATGGCACCCACCAGCTCGGGAGTCGCCGCCACCTGGCGGAAGAGGTCCCCCGGGCCGTGGAAGAGGCCGAAGACCACGAACAGGCCCACCGCCAGGAAGGCGACCAGCTTGATCATCGACTCGAAGGCGATGGCCGCTACCATGCCCTCGTGGCGTTCGCTGGCGTCCAGGTGGCGGGTGCCGAAGAGGATGATGAAGACCGCCAGCACCAGCGCCACCCAGAAGGACTTGTCGACCCAGAAGGCCTCCTCGGCGATGCTCAGCTCCGGCGCCTGGGGGTAGTTGACCAGCACCGCATGGCTCACCGTGATCGCCTTGAGCTGCAGGGTGATATAGGGGGTGATGCCGATCAGGGCGATCAGCGCCACCAGGGCGCCGAGGCTCGAGCTCTTGCCGTAGCGGGCGCTGATGAAGTCGGCGATGGAGGTGATCCGCTGCACGCTGGCGATGCGCACCATCTTGCGGATCAGGAAGGGAGCCATCAGCATCGCCAGGGTCGGCCCCAGATAGATGAGCAGGAAGCTGGGGCCGTACTGGGCGGCCCGCCCCACGCTGCCGTAGAAGGTCCAGGCGGTGCAGTAGACGGCGATGGAGAGCGCATAGACCGTGGGGGAGCCGATCAGGGAGCGCCCCTGCTCGGCGCGGCGGTCGCCCCAGGCGGCGATCACGAAGAGCAGCGCCAGGTAGCCGAAGGCGACGCTCAACACCACGGCATCGGTTCTCATCTCGCCTCCCTGCGCATGGTGGCTATCTCCTCAGTCGTTCGAGCGGTGCTCGAGCAGCCAGGCGGCCAGGCCGATCACCCCCCCCCAGGCCACGAACAGATAGAGCGGCAGCCAGGAAGGGCCCCCCTCGGGCCGGTCGAAGACCAGCACCAGCGGCGGGGTGAAGAGCAGGGTGGCCAGCAGCACCAGGGCGGTGAGCCGCTCGCCCAGGCGAGGGGTGTTCATGCCGGCCTCCGGCTGCGTGGGGCGTCATGGCTCATGAGGCGCAGGCGTCCTCCTTGGTCAGGGCGCTGTTCTGCAGGGCCAGCGCCTGCTCGAGGGTCTCGATGCCCCGGGCCTCCAGCCTCGGCAGCAGGGAGAGCCACAGCTCGGCGGTCACCCGGGCATCGCCCAGGGCGGTGTGGCGGGTGCCCGGCGGGAAGCTGAGGTCGTAGCGGTCGGCCAGGCTGTCCAGGTCGTGGCCGTCGAGGCTGGCATCCAGGGCCCGTGAGATCAGCAGGGTGTCGAGCACCGGCATGTCGAGGGTCACGCCGGCCCCCGGCGGCTGCAGGGCGAGCAGGTCGAAGGCGGCGTTGTGGGCCAGGATCACGGCGTCGCCCACATAGTCGCGGAAGCGCGGCAGCACCACCGGCAGGGGCGGCGCGCCCGCCACGTCGGCATCGGTGATGCCGTGGATGGCGGTGCTGGCCGGCGGGATCGGCTTGCCGGGGTCGACGCGCACGTCGAACACCTCGCTGGCCAGCAGGCGGGCATTGACCACGCGGCAGGCGCCGATGCTGATCACGGTATCGCCGCGGCGCAGCTCCAGGCCGGTGGTTTCGGTGTCGAAGGCGACCACCTCCAGGGCGCGCAGCGGGCGCGCGGCCAGCTCGGCGTCGGGCGGCGGCAGCTCGGCGATGCCGAAGTCGTGGAACTCCGGGCGAGGCTCGGTGGCTGGGCGCGGCGCGCCGACCCGCTCGGTGGCCGGCAGCGGCAGGCGCAGGCGGGCGTGCTCGCCGTCGGCATCGGCCAGGCTCCAGGCGTCGCTGGCGTGCTGGCGCAGCACGTCGGAGACCCGGGGACTCAGGGGAAGGTCGTCGAGGCGCTGCTGCTGCCACTCGTTGAGCTGGCGCTCGCCCAGGGGCTGGCCGCGCCAGACTAGGTCCAGGTAGACCCGGCGATTGCCCAGGCACACCTCACCCTCCAGCTCCCTGCCATCCAGGTGGGGGCGCAGCACCTCGAGCAGCGAGCCGAGCAGCACCAGCAGGGCGGTGGCGTCGCCCTTGAACCAGGCGGGCATGCCCACCGGGACCACCTTGGGTGCGGGCTCCGCCAGGCGTTCGTTGAGGGCGTCCCAGAGGTCGTTGGACCAGAGCGGGACCAGTCGCTCACCTTCGTGCTGCATGCGCTCTACCAGGGAGGCAAGCTCTTCGATATCGCGTCCCAGTGACTGGCTCTCCTCGTCGATCACCTTCTCCAGGCGTCCGCGCATCTCGCCGGAGGCGCCGCGCAGGGTGGAGAGGGCGTCGGCGGCGCTGGTCAGGCTGGCGCTGTGGCGGCGCAGCCGCGGCAGGCTGTCGAGGAGCTCGGCCCGGGCGCCCATCTCGCTGGTCCAGGCCGCCGTGGTGTCGGTCAGGGTGAGCAGGGACTCTCCGTGGCTGCCCGGCACCCGGCGCAGCACGGCGCGCAGCCAGCGCTCGTCGCAGGGTACCAGGACCTCCCGGGGGGAGCCGTCGCCGGGCAGCTGGCCAAGGGCGTCCTGGAGGCTGGCAGCGGGGAGCAGGGCCTCGAGGCGCTTGCCCAGCCCCAGCCCGTGGTGCCCCTCGAACAGCGTCTCGGCGGCCTGGTTGAAGAGCAGCACCCGCCGGTGCTGGTCGCAGAGCAGCAGGGGGGTGTCGAGCACCTGGAGCAGGGTCTCGAGCTCCTGGCGAATGCGCGCCGCGCTGCGCGCCCCCTCGGCGTGGGCGGTGGCCAGCCGGCCGCGGTCGGCCCGCCAGGCGTCGCGCACTCGCACCAGGTCCGGCCCCAGGCTGCGCAGCCACCCCTCCGGCGGATAGTCGTCCCGGGCATCGGGGTTGGCCACCAGGCGCGCCAGCTGCACCTGGAGGTGGCGCAGCGGGGTGAACAGCTGGCGCTCCAGCAGCAGGCCCACCAGAAAGATGGTGCCGCCGCCGGAGAAGCAGCCCAGCCAGAGGGCCAGACGGGCCAGCCCCTCAGGCTTGAAGAGGGTGTCGAGCCAGAGGGCAAAGGTGGCGCCGCCGAAGATGCTGACGCCGCTGAGCAGCAGCCACAGGCCGATCAGCCGCTGGCGTCGCGGCAGCCCGGGAAGTCGTTTTGCCATCAGGAGACCTCGGCGAGCAGCGCCTTGACCTTCTCAACCAGCGCCTGGGTGGAGAAGGGCTTGGTGATGTAGTCGTCGGCGCCCAGCGCCAGTCCCTTCTCGCGCTCCACCTCGCGGCCGTGGGCCGTCAGCATGATGATGGGCAGGCGGGCGTGGTCGGGGTCGGCGCGCAGACGCTCCAGCACGTCGAAGCCGCTGATACCCGGCAGGCTGATGTCGAGCAGCACGAGATCGGGTGCCCCCTCGGCGACGCGCGCCAGGGCGCTCTCGCCATCCTCGGCGGTGACCACCTCGAAGCCGGCCTGCTGCATCAGAAACTCCAGGGACAGGACGATATTGGGTTCATCGTCCACCACCAGGACCTTGGCCATGGCGTTCTCCATTGATTTGTCATTGTCATGTTGTTGCTGCTCAGTCTAGTGGCCGGCCGAGGCGCCGCAAAGGCGACCTTGGCAGGAGTTGACCCGCCCGTGGCGTGCTAGGGTGCGTGGAGGAACCCACTGCGAGGAAGGCAAATGATCGAGGTGCATCATCTGGACAACTCCCGTTCCCAGCGGGTGGTCTGGCTGTTGGAGGAGCTGGGCCTCCCCTATGAGCTGATTACCCATGAGCGGGATCCGCATACCCTGCTGGCGCCCGAGTCGCTGCGCGAGGTGCACCCCCTGGGCAAGGCGCCGGTGATTCGCGACCTGGCTCGGGGCGGGCGGGTGATCGCCGAGTCGGGGGCGATCATCGACTACCTGATAGAACACCACGACGCCGAGGGGCGCCTGGCACCGTCGGCCGGCAGCGAGGCGTGGGAGCGCTACCGCTTCTGGCTGCACCATGCGGAGGGCTCGGGGATGCCGCCCCTGGTGATGAGACTGGTCTTCTCGCGCCTCGGCCAGCCGCCGGTGCCGGCGCTGGCCAGGCCGCTGGGTCGGCTCTTCGCCCGAGGCGTGGAGCAGCAGTACCTGGGCCCGGAGATTCGCCGCCTGCGTGACTTCTGGGAGCGGTCGCTGGAGGCGTCGGGCCCCTGGTTTGCCGGTGAGGCCTTCAGCGCTGCCGATATCCAGATGAGTTTTGCGGTGCTGGCCATGGCCGGGCGCGGAGGGCTCGAGGGCCGCCCGCGGCTGCAGGCGTTTCTGGAGGCCTGCCGGGAGCGGCCCGCCTATGCGCGCACCGTGGTGCGGATCGGCGAGTTCTCCCTCTCGGCCGGCTGAGCCTCAGCGTCCGGTGTCGCCATTCTGGCCGGATGTCCGGGCAGCGGGGCCCAGGGGGCCCAGCCAGAGCCAGACCTGGACCACCACCAGCAGCGGCAGCAGCCAGAGCGGGGCGCCGGTGGTGCCGGCCAGCAGCCGGTAGATGACGAAGCCGATGATGCCGGCGGCCACGCCCACCAGTGGAAAGAGCAGGGGGCGCTGGTAGCCTGGCCGCCGGGAGAGACGGTAGAGGGTGCCGACGAAGGCGCCGAAGGCCGCGGTCATGGCCAGTGGGATAAGCAGATGCTGCATGGTGGTCTCGTATGATGGCTGAGGGCGGGTGGCTGGATGCGTCTGGTTTGGCTGCCAGCCTAGAGGGGGGCGCCGCCGGCTGGCTCTGCGACTTTAGTCACGCGTTGAACAGTGAGGCGCGCTTTGTCATGGACTTGGCCTATACAAGGTAAGACCATTGGACCCGGTGCCGCCTGCCAGCGCGGTGCCGTCTCCCACACATCCCTGTTCCACCCTAGGAGTGCGCCATGAGTGCCATCGTTATCCTGGTCCTGGGTCTTGCCGCGATGGCGGCCGGGTACTTCCTGTACTCGAAGTTCATCGCCGAGAAGATCTACCGGCTGGATCCCGACTTCAAGACGCCTGCCCACGAGTATGAAGACGGCGTCGACTTCGTCCCCACCAACCGCTTCGTGTTGTGGGGCCACCACTTCACCTCGGTAGCCGGGGCCGCGCCCATCGTGGGACCGGCCATTGCCGTGATCTGGGGCTGGGTCCCCGCCTTCCTGTGGGTGGTGTTCGGCACCATCTTCTTCGCCGGGGTGCATGACTTCGGCGCCATCTGGGCCAGCGTGCGCAACAAGGCCAAGTCGGTGGGCGCCCTGACCGGCGACGTGGTTGGCAAGCGTGCCCGCAGCATCTTCATGATCGTCATCTTCCTGGTGCTGCTGATGGTCAACGCGGTGTTCGCCGTGGTGATCGCCGGCCTGATGATGAACTTCTCCAGTGCCGTGGTGCCGGTGTGGGGCGCCATCCTGGTGGCGCTGATCATCGGCCAGCTGATCTACCGCCGCATGCTCAGCCTGCCGATGGTCTCCATCATCGGCGTGGTGGCCCTCTATGCCCTGATCGGGATCGGGCCCTCGGTGCCGCTGCAGATGCCCGCCGAGGTGGCCGGTCTCTCCGGCAATGCGGTCTGGATCCTGATCCTGTTCGCCTATGCGGCCATCGCCTCGCTGCTGCCGGTCTGGGTGCTGCTCCAGCCCCGCGACTACATCAACGGCCTGCAGCTCTTCATCGGTCTGATCGTGCTCTACGGCGCCATCGTGCTGATGAATCCGAGCATGGTGGCGCCCGCCTTCAACGACAACGTGCCCGCCGGTACGCCGTCACTCTTGCCGCTGCTCTTCGTGACCATTGCCTGCGGGGCGATCTCCGGCTTCCACGGCCTGGTTTCCTCCGGCACCACCTCCAAGCAGCTCAACCGCGAGACCGACGCCCGCTTCGTCGGCTACTTCGGCGCCATCGGCGAGGGCATGCTGGCGCTGGCCGCCATCCTCGCCGCCACCGCCGGCTTTGCGACCCTGGCCGACTGGGAGGCGATGTACACCGCCTTCGGTCAGGGCGGCGTCAACGCCTTCGTGGAGGGCGGCGCCTTTATCATTCACAACGGCGTCGGCCTGCCGGAGGCCACGGCGGCGACCCTGCTCACCGTGATGGCGGCACTGTTCGCCGGCACCACCATGGATACCGGCCTGCGCCTGCAGCGCTACATCTTCCAGGAGTGGGGCGAGATCTATAACCAGCAGTGGATGAAGAAGCCGGCCATCGCCACCCTGCTGGCGGTGGGCAGCTGCCTGCTGCTGGCCTTCGGCGCCGGCGGCGCCGACGGGGCCGGCGGTCTGATCATCTGGCCGCTGTTCGGCACCACCAACCAGCTGCTGGCGGGGCTGACCCTGCTGGTGATCACCGTGATGCTGGTGCGCCTGCGTCGCCCGATGTGGTACACCCTGGTGCCGCTCTGCTTCCTGCTGGTGATGACCATCGCCGCGCTGCTGATCCAGCTGCGTACCTTCTTCGAGCAGGGCAACTACTTCCTGCTGGTGCTGGATATCGTGGTGCTGATCGCCGCCATCATGGTGGCCATGGAGTGCGCCTCTACGCTGAAGCGCTCCCGCGCCGAGATGGCCGCCGAGCAGAAGTGAAAGGAGTGACTCATGAACGATGATCATGACCGCGGTCATGATCCTCGTCTCGAACGGATGCGGGCCTGGCTGAGCCAGGCCCGTTTCTTCGCGGAGGAGGTCTACTCCTCCCGCTATCGGGGCGCCATTGCCCGCGCCCGCCGAGACGAGGACGACCTCTTCATGCTGCTGGTATTCTCCGAGATGATGGGAGTCCCCAACCCGGCGGCCTACTACACCCTGGAGCTGCAGCCGCTGCTGCTGGAGCGCTTCCACGACTGGCACCGGCGCATGGGCATGGAGCGCTCGCCGCTGGACCATTTCAAGTGCTGCTGAGGCCACTATGAAAGAGCTACTCGACAAACGCCTGCTGTGGGTGGGCGGCAAGGGCGGGGTCGGCAAGACCACCGTGGCCGCGGCCCTGGCGGTGCTGGCGGCGCGGCGGGGCAGGAAGGTGCTGGTGGTCTCCACCGACCCGGCCCATAGCCTCGGCGACGTCTTCGACCGCGAGCTTGGCGACACGCCCCGGCGTCTGCTGCCCAACCTGGACGCCATGGAGATCGATCCCGACGCCGAGGTGGAGGCCCATCTGGCGCGGGTCACCGAACAGATGCGCCGCTATGCCGCCCCGGAGATGATGAAGGAGCTGGAGCGGCAGATGCGACTGACTCGGCAGTCGCCGGGCACCCAGGAGGCGGCGCTGCTGGAGCGGCTCTCGCGGCTGATCACCGATGACGAGGCCGACTGGGACCTGATCCTCTTCGACACCGCGCCCACCGGCCACACCCTGCGCCTGCTGACCCTGCCCGAGGCGATGGCCGCCTGGACCGACGGCCTCCTGGCCCACAATCGCAAGTCGGAGGAGCTGGGCAAGGTGCTCTCCCACCTGACGCCCAAGCGGGGCCGCGACGTTGCCACCCCCTTCGACGACCCCAAGGAGGATCCGCTGGCCGATCTGGACGAGAAGACCCGCGACGTGGCGAAGACCCTGATCGAGCGCCGGCGGCTCTTCCACCAGGCACGGCGGCGCATCGAGAACGCCGAAGAGACCGGCTTTCTGTTCGTGATGACCCCGGAGCGGCTGCCGATCCTCGAGACGGCGCGGGCCGTGGCGACCCTGGAGGAGGCGCACGTGCCGGTGGCCGGCACCCTGGTCAACCGGGTGATTCCCGAGGATGCCGACGGAGAGTTCCTGCGCGCCCGCCGGGAGCAGGAGGCAACCTACCTGGCCCGCATCGATCAGGAGCTTGGCCACCTGCCGCGCCCGCGGCTGCCCTGGCTGCCCACCGACGTCCAGGGCATCGCGATCCTGGAAGAGCTGGCCGAACGCCTGGAAGAACAGGGCTTCTAGTCGGCGAGCGTCTCCAGTCGTCGGGTGGGCCAGTGCACCACGGCGGTGTGGCGATGCATGCGCTCGGCGAGCCAGGGGTGGCGCTCCTGGATCACCCGGCTGGCGAAGTCGGCCAGAAAGCGCGACTTGAGCTCGGCCCGGGCGCGGTCCACTCCGGCCGCCTGATAGGGGGTGGAGGCGAGCAGCATGAGGCCGTCATCGGGAATGCGCCCGGCGGTCATGTTGGCGTCGATGATGTCGGCGGCGGTGCCGATGGGCTCGGCCAGGCTCGGGCCATAGGGGCCGATGATCAGCGCGGTGTTGGGCAGGTGCAGGAAGTCGAAGCCGCGCCCTACGCAGATGACCCACTCGCGGTGCTCGATATCGAGCTTGCGGGCCACGCCGCGCAGGCTCGCCGTATGGGCCAGGTTCCCCTCGAGTAGCGGCAGCAGGTCGCGGCGGATGTCGGCCGGCATGTCCGGGCAGAGGGCGGCGACCCGGCGGTCGAGGCTCTCGGCGTCGTCGGGGGCGAGCGTGCCGATGTCCAGGGTCGCCTCGCCCTCGCCGTGGAGGATCAGGGCGTCTGAGTCGGTCTCGAAGCCGCACACCAGGGGGTAGACGTGCTGGTGGTCGGTGCCGAACAGCCGCTCGGCCTGGGCGCGGATCTCGCGGGCGTGGGCCAGGGCGGCGCCGGCGTCGCAGCCGAAGCCGGCGCAGCCTCGGCTACGCTCCCCCCGGGAGAAGTGGTAGGTGATCATCATCAGCGACCCGTGGCCCGCGCGGATCCCTTCCGCCACCGCCTCGGTCACCAGCTCACCCAGGTAGGGCCAGCCCAGGTCGAAGATGCCGCCGAGGTTGCGGAAGGGGGTGATGATGCCGAGCGGCGTGCGGGTGGCATGAGGGATATGGATGCGTCCGTCCATGCACTTGAGCACCAGCAGGCGGGTGGGGTGCCTGGCCAGGTAGCGCTCCCGGGCCAGGCTGGCCGAGGGGCTGCAGTAGGTGTCGGCGTGCTGGCGGGAGAGGGCCAACAGCGCCTCGATGCGCTCGGCGATGGGGCGGTCGTGGAGTGGGGTGGGCATGGGGCTCCGGAAGGGCTCTTGTCGTTGTCCGTCCATCCTCGCCCAGCCGTCGGCGGCTGCCAACCCGCCGTTCGGTGCATACGGCTGCGACTGAAGGGCAAGCCTCGTTACAGCTCTGTCTTCTCCTTGAATTCGCAGAGGTCCTCGATGACGCAGCTGCCGCAGCGCGGCTTGCGCGCCACGCAGGTGTAGCGGCCGTGGAGGATCAGCCAGTGGTGGGCGTCCTGTCGAAACTCCTTCGGCACGTGGCGCAGCAGCTTCTTCTCGACCTCGACCACGTCCTTGCCCTTGGCAATACCGGTGCGGTTGGAGACCCGGAAGATATGGGTGTCCACGGCGATGGTGGGCTGGCCGAAGGCGGTGTTGAGGATGACGTTGGCGGTCTTGCGGCCCACCCCGGGCAGCGCCTCCAGGGCGGCGCGGGTCTCGGGGACCTCGCCGCCGTGCTTGTCGATCAGCAGGTGGCAGGTCTTCATCAGGTTCTCGGCCTTGGTGTTGAAGAGGCCGATGGTCTTGATGTGCTCCTTGAGCCCGTCGAGGCCGAGCGCAATGATCGCCTGGGGGGTGTTGGCGACGGGGAAGAGCCGGGCCGTGGCCTTGTTGACGCCTACGTCGGTGGCCTGGGCGGAGAGCAGCACCGCGGTGAGGAGCTCGAAGGGGGTTTCCCAGTTGAGCTCGGTGGTGGGCTCGGGGTTGTGCTCGCGCAGCCGCGCGAAGATCTCGAAGCGTTTCTGGGCGTTCATGGCTGTCCGTGGCATGAGAAGCGAGGGGCGCCGGGGACAGGCCGAAGAGGAGGTCCTACGCCAGGGATGGCGTCGGTAGCGTACAGGGATGTATTCACAGCGCCTCCTCGCAGGCCTGTCGCCGGATCAGCCCCAAGCGGTGTGTCGGAGTGGTGTCATCGGATCATTCGGTTATGCCAGCCTGCTCCAGGGCGCTTCTGGCCTCTGCCAGCAGCCGCTCGGCTTCGGGGAGCTGAGCTTGGGCGGTGGCCTCGGCGTCGGCGTCGCCGCGGCGCCGGGCGCTCTCCAGCTGCTGCTGCACGCGCTTGACGGCCTGCTCGGCGGCCTTCAAGGCCATCTGGCGCTGTCGCTTCACCGCCGGGCCTGCGCTGGCAGGGCCAGAACCGCCGGGGCGGCGCTGGCGCATCAGACGCTTCTGGCGCTCCAGGCGCTTCTCCTTGGCCTCTCGGGCCAGGCGCGCCTGGCGGGCGCGGTGGCGGCTGCGCCCGAGCGTTGCGCGTTGGGCCAGGTAGGCGTCGCGCTCGGTCTCGCTCTCGGCGGCCTGCCAGGCGGGGTGGGGCACCAGATCGATGCAGTCCACCGGGCAGGGGGCCACGCAGAGCTCGCAGCCGGTGCACTCGTCCGTGATCACCGTATGCATGCGCTTGGCCGCGCCGAGGATGGCGTCCACCGGGCAGGCCTGGATGCACTTGGTGCAGCCGATGCACTCGGCCTCGCGGATCACTGCGGCCAGCGGCAGCTGGGCGGGCTCCACCAGGGGCTCCACCGGCCGGCCGGTGAGCGCCGCCAGGCGCTCGAGGGTCGCCTCGCCGCCCGGCGGGCAGCGGTTGATGGGCTCGCCCGCGGCGATCGCCTCGGCGTAGGGGAGGCAGCCATCGAAGCCGCACTTGCCGCACTGGGTCTGGGGCAGCAGGGCGTCGATGGCCGCGATCCGCTCGCGCTGGCTCACGCCTCAGGTCACCCGCTGGCCGGGCTCGGCGCCGGCATCCGGCGAGAGCAGGTAGATGCCCTCGTCGTTGGCCGAGGCCAGCACCATCCCCTCGGAGAGGCCGAAGCGCATCTTGCGCGGGGCGAGGTTGGCCACCATCACGGTGAGCCGTCCCTCCAGGGCCTCGGGGGCGTAGGCGCTGCGAATGCCGGAGAACACCGTGCGGGTCTCGCCGCCCAGGTCCAGGGTCAGCTTGAGCAGCTTGTCGGCGCCCTCGACGTACTCCGCCTTGGCGATCCGCGCGATGCGCAGGTCCACCTTGATGAAGTCATCGAAGGCGATCTCCGGGGCGATGGGCGTCTCGGCCAGGGGCCCCTTGGGGGTCTCCTTGAGCTTCTGTTCTTCCACCAGATCCTCCTTGGACGCCGCCGTCATGGCGTCGATCTTCTCCCGCTCCACGCGGGTCATCAGGGGCTTGAACTTGGCGATCTCGTGATCCAGCAGCGCCGCGTGGCGGCTTGCCCAGTCCAGCGACTCGAGTTTCAGGAAGTCGCGAGCGCCTTCGGCCATGGCCGGCACCACCGGTGCCAGGTAGACCATCAGCTGACGGAAGAGGTTGAGGCCCACCGAGCAGATGTCGAGCACCTCCTGCTCGCGGCCCTCCTGCTTGGCCAGCACCCAGGGCTCGGCGTCGGCGATATAGGTGTTGGCCTCATCCGCCAGCTCCATCACCTTGCGCATGGCGCGGCCGAACTCGCGAGCCTCGTAGAACTCGGCGATCTCGTCGCCGGCACCGATGAAGCGGGCCACCATCTCAGGCTCGGCGCAGTGGGCCGAGAGCCTGCCGCCGGAGAGCTTCTTGACGAAGCCGGCGCAGCGGCTGGCGATATTGACCACCTTGCCCACCAGGTCGCTGTTGACCCGGGCGGCGAAGTCCTCGAGGTTGAGGTCCAGGTCGTCCACCCGAGAGGTGAGCTTGGCGGCGAAGTAGTAGCGCAGGTACTCCGGGTTCAGGAAGTCTGCGTAGGTGGCGGCCTTGATGAAGGTGCCGCGGGACTTGGACATCTTGGCCCCGTTCACCGTCACGAAGCCGTGGCAGTTGACCGCGGTGGGGGTGCGGAAGTCGGCGCCGTGGAGCATGGCAGGCCAGAACAGGGCGTGGAAGTAGACGATATCCTTGCCGATGAAATGGTAGACCTCGGCCTCGCTGTCCTTGCCCCAGTAGGCGTCGAAATCCAGGCCCTGGCGGTCGCAGAGGTTCTTGAAGCTGGCCAGGTAGCCGATGGGGGCGTCCAGCCAGACGTAGAAATACTTCCCCGGGGCGTCGGGAATCTCGAAGCCGAAGTAGGGGGCGTCCCGGGAGATATCCCACTCGTTGAAGCCGGCCTCGAACCACTCCATCAGCTTGTTGCGGATCTGGGACTGGACGTGACCGTCGTTGATCCACTCGTGCAGGAAGTCGGCGAAATCCGGCAGCTTGAAGAAGTAGTGGGTGGAGCTTCGCACCTCGGGGGTGGCGCCGGAGATGGCCGACACCGGATCGATCAGCTCCGCCGGGGTATAGGTGGCGCCGCAGGCCTCGCAGTTGTCGCCGTACTGGTCATCCGCCTTGCACTTGGGGCAGGTGCCCTTGATGAAGCGGTCGGCCAGGAAGAGCCCCTTGACCGGGTCGTACATCTGCTCGATGTCGCGGGTGGCGATGTGGCCCTTGTCGCGCAGGCGGGTGTAGATCAGCTCGCTGAAGTAGCGGTTCTCGTCGGAGTGGGTCGAGTGGTAGTTGTCGAAGGCCACGCCGAAGGTGGCGAAGTCCGCCTGGTGCTCCTGACTGACCCGGTCGATCAGGGCCTCGGAGGTGATGCCCTCCTGCTCGGCACGCAGCATGATGGCGGTGCCGTGGGCGTCGTCGGCGCACACGTAGTGGCACTCGTGGCCGCGGCTCTTCTGGAAGCGCACCCAGATATCGGTCTGGATGTATTCGAGCAGGTGGCCGAGGTGGATGGCGCCGTTGGCGTAGGGCAGGGCGCTGGTGACCAGGATCTTGCGCGTGGCGTTCGTCGACATATCGGCTCTTGAGTCCCAGGGAAAATCAGACGCCAGATTGTAGCCGTCTTGAGCTCGCGCTGCACCCGCGCAGGGGCTCACGAGCTGTCGCTCTCCTTGCGGGAGTTGGCCATCAGCATGTCGGGGTCGCGGGGTGGCTGGCACTGAGTGCGGGCGCCGGGGGCGAGGTAGGGGCGCAGGATCGGCTCCATGCCCTTGAGCACCTGGACCGGCAGGGCCGAGGTAAAGCGGAAGCGGTCGGCGTCGCTGCCGGCCACGTAGGCGGTGAGGGTGCCGAAGTGATCATCGCCCAGGTAGAACACGAAGGTGGCAGTGCGGTTGCGCGCCTCGGAGCGTACCACCTGACCGGAGCGAGTCACTGTCTGGAAGCGGTTGTTGCCGGTGCCGGTCTTGCCGCCCAGGGTCAGCGGGGTGTCATCGTCCAGTCGGAAGCTCCCCTGCAGCCGGCGCGCGGTGCCGCCCTCTACCACCTGGGACAGGGAGTGGCGCAGCACCGCGGCGACCTCCGGTGCCATCACCCGGTGGGTGCCGGCGTCATCGGGCAGGAGGCGAGTCTCGTAGGGAGTGCCCTCGGCCAGGTGGACCTCGTCGATGCGCAGGGTGGGCAGGCGCACGCCGTCGTTGAGGATGATGCCCATCAGCTCGGCCAGGGCCGCGGGGCGATCTCCCGAACTGCCGATCGCCGTGGCCAGGGAGGGCACCAGGTGGTCGAAGGCAAACCCCAGGCGGGCCCAGCGCTGATGCAGGTCGAGGAAGGCCTCCACCTCCAGCATGGTGCGGATGCGCACGTCCCGGGCATTGCGGTGGCGGGTGCGCAGCAGCCAGCCGTAGACCTCCTGGCGCGCCTCGCGGCTGGCCGCTTCGGCGTCGGCGTAGCTGGCGTCGGGCCGGTCCTGGAGGAAGCCCACCAGCCAGAGCTCCAGCGGGTGGACCCCGGCGATATGCCCCTGGTCGGAGAGGGTCAGGGCGCTCGGGTCGCTGCGCTCGAAGAGGGCGCTGGGCTGAAAGCTGGCCCGTCCGGCCAGCCGCTCGGCCATGAAAGCGGTGAAGCCGATGGGGTCTGCTTCTGGGTAGAGATAGCGGTAGACCGCCGCCAGGCGGCGCGCGTCCGGGCGTAGCCCGCCGATAAAGGCCTCCAGGCGCTCCTCGGGCGGCAGTGCCCGGTACTTGCGCCAGAAGCGCTGCAGGAAGACGCGGCCCTCCCGGTCGGCGAAGCTGGCCAGGTAGTCCAGGCGGCGGGGGTCGCTGTCATCCTCGATCAGCTGGCGCCGGTTCTCGTCTCGGTGGATGCTGTAGTTCACCAGGTCGCGCATCAGGCGAATGAAGGGCAGGTTCAGCGACTCGCGCATCGCCTCTTCGAGGGTGGGGTGGCGGCCGTTATCCTCCCGGCGGAAGTTGCTGAAGGTGTGGCGGCCGCCGCCGGTGAAGAAGGCCTCGTGGGGGCTGGCCGAGTAGCGGCGCTGCATGGCCTGATCGAGCAGGGACGCCAGGGGCAACCCGGGCTCGGCGATCAGGCGGTCGAGCACCCAGCGGCTGAGATGATCCTGGCGGTCAACCGGGATCTGCCGCAGGGTCTCGGCGGGCAGCCCGGCGTGGCGGTCGTGCAGTTCGGCGATGATCTCCAGGTAGGTGGCCAGCACGCGCAGCTTGGCGGTGGAGCCCAGCTCCAGCTTGCTGCCCTCGTTGATATCGAAGGGCTGGCCGCCGTTGTCGGTCTGCACGCGCACCCGGAAGCCCTCTTCGCTGCGCTCGAAGAGCGTAAAGCTGTAACGCACCTCTGCGGTCTTCTCCGGGGAGAGCAGCCGCTCCCCGAACAGGCCGATTTCGGCGGCGAACTCGGGGTCGGCGAGTCGGTGGAGATAGTCCGTGGCCTCGCGCTGCAGGTCGGGATGCAGAGTGGTGCGGGCTCTCAGATCGAGCCGGTCCAGTTCATGGAGGGAGACGCCCAGCATGCCCGCCAGGCGGGTGCGGGCCACCTGCAGCCCCTTGTCGCGGGGCACGCGGTGGGCCACCGGCGCCGCCTGGAAGTCGCGGAAAACGAGGCGCTGGGCCAGGGCCGCCTCGCTGAGCTCGACGGGAACCACCCCTTCGCTGGCGAGCAGCCGCAGGTGGCTGTCGGTCAGGCGCTCCAGCGCCTCTTGGCCGCCCCGCAGGTACCAGGAGGGGCGGCGCTGGGCGATCATCAGTGCCAGCACCTGACGCAGCGCCAGCCCCCGGCGTGGCAGTGCGTCGGGGCCGCTGAAGCCGGGGACCAGCAGGCGGTTGGTTTCGTCGGGGTCTGCGCCGAACCACACCCAGAGCCCGTCGGTCAGGCCGTGCACCTCGCCGTGGCCGGGGGCGGCGGCGAGGGGCACGCTGTTGAGGTAGTCCAGGGCGATATCCTGGCGGGCGGTGAGGGTCTCGGGGCCGTGACGATAGCCGCGCACGCTGGCGGAGACCATCTGGCGCAGCTTCTCCACGGGGGTGTCGGTGCGACCTCCGGGCGAGTGGCGGTATTTCTCGATCTGGGTGGCCAGGGTGCTTCCCCCGGCGGAGTGGTCCGAGACTTCCAGGGCGCGGGTGACCTGGGAGAGGGCGGCGCGTGCAAACCGCGGCCAGTCCACCGCGGGGTTGGCGTTGGGTGCGCTGGCGTCGAGCAGCTGACGGTTCTCGATAAACAGCAGCATTTCCAGCACCAGGGGCGGCACGGCATCGAAATGGGGGTAGTGATGCCCGGGGTGGCGGAAGGCGTAGAGGGTCTCGCCGGTACAGCTTTCCAGGCTGAGTCCGGCGCGGGTCTTCTCGGCGTAGGGGGGGTAGAAGCCGCGGCCGGCATACTCCATCAGGGCCGGCGAGAAGCGCGCCTGACGCTCGATGTGAAAGTCACGCTCCACCAGGCGGGACTGGAAGGCCGGGATTCGGGTGTAGCCGAGACGCTCGTCGAAGGGGCCGTAGCGGGGAAAGAGGACCCGTTCGCTGCGCCCGGGCATCACGCTCCAGCCTAGCTGGGCGGCGTAGCGCGAGAGCTCCTGGGACTGGAAGCGTGAGGTGCGGGCCTCTGCCACCAGCAGGGTGGCCAGTACGCTTGCCACCAGCGCCAGCAACAGCAGCAGCCAGAGCCCCGGGTGGCGCCGCTTCTTCGGCGGCGTCACGCCCAGGCCTGCTCCGGGTGGGCGCGGCCACCCCGGATCCAGGAGGGGTTCCTCCTCGTCAGGACGTCTGCCTGGCGAACGCAAATCCTGACTGCCCATACGCCATCTCCCTCAGGGCCCTCGTGAAGCGCGAGGCCTCTTCCATGAGCGTAGAAGGGTTCTGGAATTTGGGTAGCGAAGTGTAACTATCGTGAGGCGGCGTTTCGATAGATGCCGAAGTGGGTGAGGCCGCGATCATGCAGGTGGAGCGCCTGCATGCGGCTCATCACGCCCTGGTCGCAGTAGAGCAGGTAGCGGCGATCATCGGGCAGGGATTCGGCCTGCTGCTGAAGCTCATAGAAGGGTATCGCCAGCTGTGGCACCTCGGGCAGCGAGAGCGGGGCCTCCTCACGCTCGTGGGGGGCGCGGATATCGATCACGCTGATCTGGTCGGCGGCGGCGAGGCTCTCCCGGCTATCCAGGGTCAGCAGTTCGGCGGGGGAGGCGGGCGAGGGCGCCGGGGCGTCAGCCAGTGCATCGGTGCGGGTAAGCGTGGCGTCCTCGATGGCGGCCTCCAGCACCGAGAAATCGAAGGTCGCCTCGGCCTCGGCAATCTGGTCGCGGCGTGCCCGGGTATTGGGGCGGCGTGAGATGACGCCGCAGTACTCGGGCATCGTCTCGGCGAAGCGGGCGGTGTCGATCTCGCGGGCCTGGCGGATGATCTCCTGCTTGTCGTCGGTGAGCAGGGGGCGCAGCACCGGCAGCTCGCTGGCGTCATCGATCAGTGCGAGGTTGCTGAGGGTCTGGCTGGAGACCTGGGCGATGGCGTCGCCGGTGACCAGCGCCGGCACTCGGGCGCGGCGGGCGATGCGCGAGGCGGCGCGTACCATCATGCGCTTGAGCACCACGCCCATGACGCCATCCGGCACCTTGTGCAGGATCTCGGCGACCACCGGCTCGAAGGGCACCGAGATGAAGCTGACTCGATGGGAGAGGCTGTAGCGCTGCCAGAGGTGATGGGTGACCTCGCGCACCCCGCGCTCATGTTCCGGGCCGCCGAGGTTGAAGAAAAGGAAGTGGGTCTTGATGCCGCGGCGAATCATGCGCCAGGCGGCCACCGGCGAGTCGTAGCCGCCGGAGATCAGCGCCATGGCCTGGCCCTGCAGACCCAGCGGATAGCCGCCGAGCCCCGGCCAGCGCCGGCGGATCAGGCGCAGCCGGTCGTCGATCACCTGGACCGGTACGTCCACCTCGGCGTGACGCAGGTCGACGTTGGCGCCGGGCGCGGCCGCCAGTAGCCGCGCCCCCAGGTGGCGCTCCATATCGGCTGAGGTGAAGGGGTGTTGGCCACGCCTCTTGGCGGAGACCCGGAAACGGCGGCCGGCGATCTCGCCCTGCCACAGCGGCGTGAGCCGGTTGGCGATATCGTCGAGATCCCGAAAGCCGACCTCCTCGACCGTCTGCACCTCGTGGATTCCCGGGATACGGGCCAGGCGCTGCTGGACCTCCGTCCGAGTCGCGTCGGACAGCCCTTCGGGAGTGGCGACCTGGAGGGAGTCCCAGTGCTCCCGTACGCGGATGCGCTGATCCAGGGGGCGCAGGGTATTGCGTACGTTGGCGGTCAGGCAGCGGGTCATGTGGCGCCGCACCGAGCGGGACTTGATGGTGATCTCGGGAAACAGCTTGAGCAGGTAGTACATCGTTAGAAATCTGTAAAGCATTTGTAGAAACAATTGCTTACAGTTTACCAGAAGTCGGGCGCGCCTTCCCGAAACGCCGACGCCCGGCCGGGGCCGGGCGTCGTGACAGGGGGCTGAGCAGGCTCAGTAGAGCGCCTGCTCCTCGTTGACCACCTCGCGCAGCAGCTCCAGGAAGAGCTTGTCCGCCTCGGAGTGCTCCGCCGGATCCTCCGGGATATGCACGCTGGTGGTTTCGGAGATCTCGTTGGCAATCCGGGCCATGAGGTCACCCCGACTGCCCTCGGCGAGGTGGCGGCGGGTGATATCGAGGGACTGCTCGAGGATCTTCGGGTCCTGCAGCAGCTTCCTGATGAAGCCGCGCAGCTCATTGATGACCCGGGTCTTCTGAATTTCCGATGAGGACATGGCCTTCTCCTTGTCTAGATTGCCCTGCGGCAGTGAAGTGACGATACCACGTTTGGGCCAGGCAGCAGAGGGGATCACCCCTTGCCGGGACCCTGCCAGACACGCAGGCGGCCAACCCAGGTAAGGTCACGACAGGCATCGCGTAGCTCGTCGGCGGCCTGGCTCAGGCTCTGCCCTTCGGGCAGCTGGTCGATGAAGACGGAAACATCCACCTGGTTGTCGAGATAGTGCAGGTCCAGGGCGACCCGGGCCTGCCAGGCGGGCACCTCCTGCCAGGTCCGCTCCAGCATGTCCTCCACCTCGCCGCGCAGGGGCAGGCCGGGGCGCAGGCTATGCTCGGTCTCGCCGGCGTCATCCTCGGGGTCGATATGAAAGGTCACATCTGCCAGGGTCGGGAAGGCTTCCCGTAGTCGGCGGCTCGCCTGGTTGCCGATCTCATGGGCCTCGGAGACGGTGACCCGAGGGGGCACGACGATATGCAGGTCGAGCACCGCCTGACTGCCCAGGGTGCGGGTGCGCAGGTCGTGTACGCTGCGCACGCCAGGCACCTCCTCGGCCACCGCCTGCATCTCGCGGCGCTCCTGCTCGGGCAGGGCGGTGTCGATCAGCTCGCGGCTCGACTCCCAGAGCAGCCGGCCGCCCACCTGGCCCACCATCACCCCCACCACAATGGCGGCCACGGCATCCATCCAGCCGGCGCCGAACTGGGCGGCGATCAGGCCCACCAGTACCACCACGGTGGAGAGGGCATCGGAGCGGGAGTGCCAGGCGTTGGCCTCCAGCAGGCGGGAGTTGACCCTTCTGGCGACCCGCATGGTGTAGCGGAAGATCCACTCCTTGGCGGCCAGGGCGATCACGGCGATGCCGATGGCCCAGAGGCCCGGGGCGGGAATCGGCTCGCCGGAGACGAGTCGGCAGAGGCTTGCCCAGGCGATGCCGCCGGCCACGAAGATCAGCACGCCGCCGAGCCATAGGGTGGCCAGGGTCTCGATGCGGCCGTGGCCATAGGGATGGTTGCTGTCGGGCTCCTGGCGGCCGAAGTGGGTGGCGGCCAGCACGAAGAGGTCGGTGAGGATATCCGAGAAGGAGTGGATGCCGTCGGCCACCAGGGCGGCGGAGCCGACCATGAAGCCGGCCACCATCTTCGCCACGCCCACCACGAAGTCGATCACCGCCCCGATCAGGGTGACCTTGTGGGCTTCCCGGGTCTGGGCGCCGCGATCGGAAGGCAGGTGGTGATGGCCGTGGGCGTGTGCCATGGCGTCCTCGCTGTCAGGAAGGGATGCAGCCGGCCTTGTGGCGTACCGGGTTGGCGTACTGGGCCAGCCACCAGTCGCGCAGCTCCGCCGGAACCTGCTGCAGCCGCGCCTGGAAGCGGGCGCGGTCGGCGTCGCTGATCGCCGCGCGGTCCACCAGCTCCGGGGCATCGCCCAGGGCCTCCAGGGCCAGGTAGTGGCTCGGGAAGAGGTGGTAGCCGGTCAGCACCTGGCGGTCGATCTCGGCGGCCGCGGCGTCGGGACTGTCGAAGTCGGCGGTGAGCGGCGTGCCGACGCAGAGCCGCACCCGGCCCTTGTGTCCGGTGATGCCGGCGACGATGGACTGGATATCCTCGAACTGGCTCTTCTCGTAGTTGCCGCTGGTGTGCAGGGCATGAAGCTCCCGCGCCTTCTGCACATCGCAGGGATCGTACTCGTAGCTGATCGAGACCGGCACCAGGCGCAGTTCGGCGATCGCCTCGCCGATGGGGACGTCGCGCTGCTCGGCGCGGCGGGCCATGGTCATCATCTTGATGATGGCCGGGTCGGTGCGGTCGATGCCGTCCTTGGCGCGCCCCTCCCGTTGCGCCATCCAGATCGAGTGGTTGTCCACGGTGATGGAGTGGCGGATATAGCCCGAGAGCTGCTGGTAGGCGGCCAGCATGGCGCGCTTGCCCCGGGCGCTGCGCGGCACGATGAAGCTCTTGTTGAGCCGCATCAGGTCGGTGACATAGGGCTTCTTGAGCAGGTTGTCGCCGATGGCGATGCGCACCGTGTTGCGGCCGGCCTGGTAGAGGGCGTAGTTGACGAAGGCCGGATCCAGGGAGATATCCCGGTGGTTGCCGATGAAGAGGTAGGCGGTGTCGCCGTCCAGGGCGTCGAGCCCCTCGACCCGGAAGTCATCGGTGGTGGTGCGGATCATGCGCGCCATGTAGGAGGCGATGCGCATCTGGAAGTCCTGGACGCTGGCCACGCCGCGTACCTCGCGGCGGATGGCGAGGCTGGCGAGGGTCCGTGACAGGCTGGGCATGAAGCGCGACAGCCGCGGCAGCCGGAAGCGGGTGAGGGCGTCGAGCAGCTCCGGGTCGTGGGCCAGGCGTGCGAGCACCTCGGCCACCTCGTCGTCCCGGTAGGGGCGAATCTCCGCCCAGGGGTCGGCGGGCAGGGCGTCGGTAGTCTGGTGAGTCATGGGGCTCATTGGTCAGGGGTTGCGGTGCCGGCCTCGCCGCCCAGCCAGGCGATCAGGCGTTCGATATTCTCGCCCAGGGCGTCGGCCATCAGCACGAAATCGGTTTCCAGGCGCAGCACGGCATCGTCGCCGTCGTCGGCGGCGTTGGCCTCGTCGATCAGGGCGTCGCCGAAGCGCAGCGACTTCAGGGCCAGGTCGTCGTGCAGCACGAAGCTTAGTCGCCCCTCGATTTCCAGGGCCAACTTGCTGGCCTGGCGGCCGCTCTCCAGCAGCTGCTGGATCTCGTCGCTGTCCAGGTCCACCTGGCGGGCGCGCAGCACGCCGTCATCGCCCTTGGCCTTGAGCTCCACCTGGTCGCCCAGCACCAGGTCGGCGGGGCGCGAGGCGGGGTCGACGAGCCACTGGGTCATGGCGCGCATGGGCAGGGTCTGGCTGGCCAGGGGCGTCACCTTGAGGCTGCCCAGGGTCTCGCGCAGCAGGTCGAGGATCTCCTCGGCGCGGGTGCGGGAGCTGGCGTTGATGCCAATCAGCTTGCGGCGGGTGTCCCACCAGAGGTCGACCTTCTGGCTGCGCACGAAGGCCCGGGGCAGCAGCTCCTCGACCACCTGCTCCTTGAGGGTGATCTTCTCCTGGCGGCGCAGCTTGCGACCCTCCCGGGCCTCGACTTCGGCCACGCGCTCCTCGGTCTCCTCGCGCACCACGCCTGCGGGGAGCAGGCGCTCCTGGCGCAGGGCGCTGAGCAGGCGCTGGCCCTGCAGCTCATGGAGCCGGGCGGTGCCGGCGCGACCGGCCGGTGCCGTCCAGCCCAGGCGCCGCGGATCCTGGCTGCCCAGCGGGCGGGCGGCGTGCTCGGCCAGGGCCTCCTCGAGGGTGGCGGCGTCCAGCGTCGGCGCGTCGTGCAGGCGGTAGAGGTGCAAGTGCTTGAACCACATGAAGCAAATCCCGGGGCAAAAAGGACGACTATTATCCCCGAAGGGGAGCGGGGGTGCCAGCGCAAGGCGGGGTTGAACAGGGCTATCGCAGTTAGATGAGCAGTCGTTCATAGACACGCCGCCAGCATCATAGGCATTCTGGCGGGTATCTCTGCTGAGCCGGCCCAAGGAGTGATATGGCACCTGTCACCAGCTGCTTTTCTGATCTGCCCGACCCCAGGGGCTCCAACGCTCGTCACAAGCTGGATGAAGTCCTGTTCATCGCCCTATGCGCGGTGCTCTGTGGGGCTGAGGACTGCTCAGATATGGCGCTGTTCGGGCAGTCCAAAGAACCTTTCCTGCGTCGCTTCCTGACGCTGCCTCATGGCATCCCCAGCCATGACACCTTCAGCCGGATCTTCCGCCACCTAGACCCTGATGCCTTCCACGATCATTTCCTTACCTTCATGTCTCGTTTTGCCGAGCAGGTGGAAGGGGTCGTGGCCGTCGACGGCAAGACGCTGCGGCGCTCCTATGACCGCGCCGCCTCCCAGTCACCTCTCCACCTGGTCAGCCTGTGGGCGGCTGACCAGCGCCTGGTGCTGGGTCAGCGCGCCGTCGATGAAAAATCCAACGAGATCACAGCGGTACCAGAACTGCTCAAGCTGTTATCGCTCTCTGGCGTCACAGTGACCGCCGATGCCATGCACTGCCAGCGGGCCCTGTCCCAGCAGATTACGGAGCAAGGCGGACACTATGCCCTGGCGGTCAAAGACAACCAGAGGGCGTTGTTCGATGACGTTCAGTTCATGATGGAGACAGCAGGCGCCGGCGAGACCCACGTTGACAGCGGCCATGGCCGTGTCGAGTCACGCCAGGCAACGGTGATCACCGATATTGACTGGCTGCAATGCGCCCATCAGTGGCCGGGCCTGAAGGCCGTGGGGCGCATCACTCGCCGTCGGGAACTGGCTGACAAGGTCAGTGAAGATGTCGCTTACTATCTCCTGAGTGACGTAGTGTCCCCGGAGCGGCTTGTGGAAGTGACCCGCCAGCATTGGGGCATCGAGAATCGCCTCCACTGGGTGCTGGACGTCACCATGCAGGAAGACCAGAGCCGCAACCGCCGGGGCCATGGCCCTGAGAACCTGGCCCTGCTGCGCCGACTGGCGCTCAACGTGGCCAAGCTGGAGCCTTCCAAAGGGTCCATGAAAGGCAAGCGCAAGCAAGCTGGCTGGAATGACGACTACCTGCTGAGCCTCATTCGTCAGTTCGCTCAACTGCGATAGCCCTGCGGGGTTGAAACGGCTGTTTGAAATTGTGGCCTGCGGTTGCCAGAATTCCCCGATGCTCGCCGCAGCCGCCGGCTGCGCCTTTCATCGACTCGCCAAGGAGTTTTCCGCATGGATTCCCGACTCTCCACCGCTCGCCTGCGGGTGCGCGGCTATCACCTCGACGGCTACGGCCACGTCAACAACGCCCGCTACCTGGAGTTCCTGGAGGAGGGGCGCTGGGGCTACTTTGATGATCGCCCGGCCCTGGCACGGCGCCTGATGCGAGGGGATGTGGCCTTCGTGGCCGTCAACCTCAATATCGACTACCGGGCGGCGGCGGTGGCCGGCGATGACCTCGAGGTGCGCACTCGGCTCTCGGCGCTGGGCGGTCGCAGCGCGAAGATGTCCCAGGAGATCGTCCGGGTCCGCGATGACGCCCTGGTGAGCGCAGCGACCCTCACCTTCGTGCTGCTGGACGTGGCGACCAATCAGGCGCTGTCCATCGAGGGCGAGATTCGCGAGCAGCTGGAGCCCCTGGTGATGGCATAGGTGGGCGCAGCCCAGCTGCCTTTGCACTCTCCGGGGTGGTATGATGGTGCGCTATCATGGCGCCCGCGGCAACGCCGGAGAGGGCGGCCAACCTCTTGCAGTGCAAAGGATTCGACGACCCATGGGTGACATCGCCAGAGAGATTCTGCCAGTCAACATCGAGGACGAGCTGAAGCAGTCTTACCTCGACTACGCGATGAGCGTGATCATCGGCCGTGCGCTGCCCGACGTGCGCGATGGCCTCAAGCCGGTTCACCGCCGCGTGCTGTTCGCCATGCACGAACTCGGCAACGACTGGAACAAGCCCTACAAGAAGTCCGCCCGTGTCGTGGGTGATGTCATCGGTAAGTACCACCCCCACGGTGACAGCGCCGTCTACGACACCATCGTGCGCATGGCCCAGCACTTCTCCATGCGCCACGTGCTGGTGGACGGTCAGGGCAACTTCGGCTCCATCGACGGCGACAGCGCCGCTGCCATGCGTTACACCGAGGTGCGTATGGCCCGGCTGGCCCACGAGCTGCTGGCCGACCTCGAGAAGGACACCGTCGACTGGGTCGACAACTACGACGGCACCGAGCGCATCCCCGATGTGCTGCCCACCAAGGTGCCCAACCTGCTGATCAACGGCTCCTCCGGCATCGCCGTGGGCATGGCCACCAATATCCCGCCCCATAACATGGGCGAGGTCATCAACGCCTGCCTGGCGCTGATCGACGACTACACCCTGACCGTCGATGATCTGATGGAGCATGTGCCGGGCCCGGACTTCCCCACCGGAGCCATCATCAACGGCCGTGCCGGCATCCTCGAGGCCTACCGCACCGGCCGCGGGCGCATCTATGTGCGCGCCTGCCACACCATTGAGCACGACGACAAGAGCGGCCGCGACCACATCATCATCAATGAGCTGCCCTACCAGGTGAACAAGGCGCGGCTCATCGAGAAGATCGCCGAGCTGGTCAAGGACAAGAAGATCGAGGGCATCGCCGAGCTGCGCGACGAGTCCGACAAGGATGGCCTGCGTGTGGTGATCGAGACCAAGCGCGGCGAGTCGGGCGAGGTGGTGGTCAACAACCTCTTTGCCCAGACCCAGCTGCAGACCGTCTTCGGCATCAACATGGTGGCCATCGAGAACGGCCAGCCGAAGATCATGAACCTCAAGGAGATCCTCGAGGCCTTCATCCGCCACCGTCGCGAGGTGGTCACACGGCGCACCCTCTTCGAGCTGAAGAAGGCTCGCGAGCGCGGCCATATCCTCGAGGGTCTCACCGTCGCCATCTCCAACATCGACGAGGTGATCGAGCTGATCAAGGCCTCGCCGAACGCCGCCGAGGCCAAGCAGAAGCTGCTCGCCCGCAGCTGGCCGCCGGGGCAGGTGACCGCCATGCTCGAGCGCGCCGGTGCCACCTCCTGCAAGCCCGAGGAGCTGGAGGAGGGCTTCGGCCTCAACACCACCGGCAGCGAATATCGCCTCTCGCCGGCCCAGGCTCAGGCCATCCTCGAGCTGCGCCTGCACCGCCTGACCGGCCTCGAGACCGAGAAGCTGCTCGACGAATATCTCAATATCCTCGAGAAGATCGCTGAGCTGATGGCGATTCTCGCTTCCAGCGAGCGCCTGCTCGAGGTGATCCGCGAGGAGCTGGTTGCCGTGCGCGACCAGTTCGGCGACCCCCGTCGCACCGAGATCCAGGCGAGCCACCTCGACCTCTCCATGGAGGACCTGATCGCCGAGGAGGACATGGTGGTCACGGTGTCCCGCTCCGGCTACGCCAAGACCCAGCCGCTCTCCGACTACCAGGCCCAGCGCCGGGGCGGGCGCGGCAAGTCGGCCACGGCCATGAAGGACGAGGACGTGATCGAGCACCTGCTGGTCGCCTCGACCCACGACACCGTGCTGCTCTTCTCCAACCGCGGCAAAGTCTACTGGCTCAAGGTCTACGAGATGCCGGCGGCGAGCCGCGGTTCCCGCGGCAAGCCGCTGGTCAACATGCTGCCGCTGGAGGAGGGGGAGGCGATCAACGCCATCCTGCCGGTGCGCGACTACGACCCCGAGCACTACATCTTCTTCGCCACCGCCAAGGGCACGGTGAAGCGCACCAGCCTGGAGCAGTTCTCCCGGCCGCGCAGCGTGGGTCTGATCGCCATCGATATCGAAGAGGATGACCGCCTGATCGGTGCGGCCATCACCTCCGGCTCCGACCACGTCATGCTGCTCTCCTCCAACGGCAAGGCGATCCGCTTCGAGGAGGGCAATGTCCGCGCCATGGGCCGCACCGCCCGCGGTGTGCGCGGCATGCGCCTGCTGGACGGCGCCGAGGTGATCAGCCTGATCATCCCGCAGAGCCAGCTGATTGACGCCGAAGCCGATGTGGAGAGTGCGACGGAGAACGAGGCCGAGAGCGATGCGGCACCGGGCGCCACCGTCGAGGCCGGCAATGGTGGCCAGATCTATATTCTTACCGCCTCCGAGAACGGCTACGGCAAGCGCACTCGCCTGGAGGAGTTCCCGCTGCGCGGCCGCGGCGGCCAGGGCGTGATCGCCATGCAGACCAGCGAGCGCAACGGCGCCCTGGTGGCGGCCATGCAGGTCTACTCCAGCGACGAGATGATGCTGATCACCGACCGCGGCACCCTGGTGCGCACTCGGGTCGATGAGGTTTCCATTACCTCCCGCAACACTCAGGGCGTGATGCTGATTCGCCTGGGCAACGACGAGAAGCTGGTCAAGACCGTGCGGATCGACGAGCCGGGCGACGCTTCGCCGGGCGACGCTGCCCCTGAACTTGATGCCGACGACGGTGAGGATGCCGCCGCGCCGGACACCGAGGATTGAAAAGGAAGACAACACCGATGACACGCCACCATAATTTCTGCGCTGGCCCGGCGGCGCTGCCCACCGCCGTGCTGGAGCGGGCGCAACGCGAGATGCTCGATTTTCATGGCCGCGGCCTGTCGGTCATGGAGATGAGCCACCGCTCGCCGGAGTATGTCGCCATCGCCGAGAAGGCCGAGGCGGACCTGCGCGAGCTCCTGGCCATTCCGGCCAATTACAAGGTGCTCTTCACCCAGGGCGGGGCCACCCAGCAGTTTGCCGCCGTGCCCTTTAACCTGCTCGGCCCCGGCGGACGCGCCAGCTTCGTGAACACCGGCATCTGGAGCAAGAAGGCCATTGCCGAGGCGCGTCACCTCTTCGGTGATATCCATATGGCGGCCAGCAGCGAGGCCAATGGCCACACGGCGGTGCCGCGCCCCGAGGAGATCCTGCTCGCCAAGGACACGGCCTACCTGCACTACACCGCCAACGAGACCATCGGCGGGCTGGCCTTCGATTATATTCCCGAGGCCGTGCGGCCCGATGGCAGCGAGGCGCCGCTGGTCTGCGACCTTTCCTCGACCATCCTCTCCGCTCCGCTGGACGTCTCCAGGTTCGGCGTCATCTACGCCGGCGCCCAGAAGAACATCGGCCCCGCCGGCCTGGTGGTGGTGATCGTCCGCGACGACCTGCTCGACCGCGCCCGGGACGACATGCCGTCGCTCTTCGGCTACCAGGCCCTGGCCGAGGCGGGCTCCATGATCAACACGCCGGCCACCTACAGCTGGTACCTGGCCGGACTGGTCTTCGAGTGGCTCAAGGAGGACGTCGGCGGGCTGGCCGCCATGGAAGCGATCAACGCCCGCAAGGCGGCCAAGCTCTACGCCGCCATCGACGAGAGCGACTTCTACGCCAACCCCATCGCGGTAGCCAACCGCTCGCGGATGAATGTCCCCTTCGTGCTGGCAGACGACCGCCTGGACAAGGCCTTCCTGGCGGAGGCCGAGCAGACCGGCCTGCTCAACCTCCAGGGCCACCGCAGCGTGGGAGGCATGCGTGCCAGCCTCTACAATGCGGTGCCGGAGGCCGCCGTGGACGCGCTGGTGGACTTCATGAGCGACTTTGAAAAGAGAAGGGGCTGAGGATGAGCGATTCCCCCATCGATCTCGATGCGCTGCGCAACCGTATCGATAACCTGGACAGCGAGCTGCTGCGCCTGATCAGCGAGCGCGCCGAGTGCGCCCAGCAGGTGGCCCAGGTCAAGACCGCCGAGGACGCCGATGCGGTCTTCTACCGGCCCGAGCGCGAGGCCCAGGTGCTGCGGCGTATCATGGCGCTCAACAAGGGTCCCCTGGACAGCGAGGAGGTCGCCCGGCTCTTCCGGGAGATCATGTCCGCTTGCCTGGCCCTGGAGCAGCCCATCAAGGTGGCCTACCTGGGCCCCGAGGGCACCTTCACCCAGCAGGCGGCCCTCAAGCACTTCGGCGAGAGCGCCATCAGCCTGCCCATGGCGGCCATCGACGAGGTGTTCCGCGAGGTGGAGGCCGGCGCCGTCAACTACGGCGTTGTCCCGGTGGAGAATTCCACCGAAGGGGTGATCAACCACACCCTGGACTCCTTCATGGACTCCAGCCTGAGCATCTGCGGCGAGGTGGTGCTGCGCATCCACCACCACCTGCTGGTGAGTGAGACCACCCGCCAGGACAAGGTCTCGCGGATCTACTCCCACCCCCAGTCCTTCGCCCAGTGCCGCAAGTGGCTCGACGCCCACTACCCCCAGGCGGAGCGGGTGCCGGTCTCCTCCAACGCCGAGGCGGCGCGCCTGGTCAAGACCGAGTGGCACAGCGCGGCCATCGCCGGCGACATGGCCGCCAAGCTCTACGGCCTGACCCGCCTGGCCGAGAAGATCGAGGATCGCCCGGACAACTCCACGCGCTTCCTGATCATCGGCAACCAGGACGTGCCCATGTCCGGCGAGGACAAGACCTCCATCGTGGTGGCCATGCGCAACCAGCCCGGCGCCCTGCACGACCTGCTGGAGCCCTTCCATCGCCACCAGATCGACATGACCCGCCTGGAGACGCGCCCGTCGCGCAGCGGCGTGTGGAACTACGTCTTCTTCATCGACTTCAAGGGGCACCGCGACGAGCCCCGGGTCGCCGCAGTGCTGGAGGAGGTGCGCCTGCGCGCCGCCGAGGTGAAGGTGCTGGGCTCCTACCCGATCGGCGTGCTCTAGGCCGTGGCGTCGACAGTAAAGCGGCCGGTCTCCGAGCCGCGCATCCTGATCGTCGGCCTTGGGCTGATCGGCGGCTCCCTGGCCGCCGCCCTTAGGGCCGCCGGCTTCGGGGCGGGTAAAGAGCCTTCCGCCGGCTTCGGGGCGGCTAAAGAGGGCGCCGCCGGCTTCGGGGCGGGTAAAGAGCCTTCCGCCGGCTTCGGGGCAGCACAAGAGATCGTCGCCTGCGACCCGTACCCCGGCGAGATCGCTCGGGGAGTGGAGATGGGCCTGATCGATGGCGGTGCCACCGAGCTCTCCTCGGTCATCGAGGGAGCCTCGATGGTCGTGCTGGCGGTGCCGGTGCTAGCCATGCGCGGCGTGATGGTCGAGCTGGCCCGCCACCTGGACCGTGCCGCGCCGGATGTCGTGATCACCGACGTGGGCAGCACCAAGGCCGCCATTCGCGACTGCGCCCTGGAGGCCTTCGGCCGGGTGCCGCCCCGTCTGGTGCTGGGGCATCCCATCGCCGGCTCCGAGAAGAGCGGTGTGGCGGCGGCCAACCCCGAGCTCTACGTCAACCACAAGGTGATTCTCACCCCGGAGCCGGATACCGACCCCGTGGCCCTGGCCCGGGTGCGTGCGATCTGGGAGGCGAGCGGTGCCGAGGTGCTGGAGATGGCCGTCGAGCGCCACGATCAGGTGCTGGCCCGCACCAGCCACCTGCCGCACCTGCTCGCTTTCTCCCTGGTGGATACCCTGGCGCGCCAGGACGATCGGCTGGAGATCTTCCGCTACGCCGCGGGGGGATTTCGCGACTTCACGCGCATCGCCGGCAGCGACCCGGTGATGTGGCGGGATATCTTCATCGCCAACCGCGAGGCGGTGCTCGCCTCCCTGGATGACTTCGAGGCGGGCCTGGCGCGGCTGCGCCGGGCCGTGGAGGGCGGCGACGGTGACGCCATGCTTGCCACCTTCGATCGCGCCAGCCACGCGCGCCACTACTTCGAATCCCTGCTCAACAAGACCAGCTATCAGGCGGAATATCAGATGCAACAGCAAGGCAAGCTGCGCTATCGGGTGAGCCCCGGCGGCAGCGTGACCGGGCGCATTCGCGTGCCCGGCGACAAGTCGATCTCCCACCGCTCCATCATGCTCGGGGCCCTGGCCGAAGGGGTCACCGAGGTGAAGGGGTTCCTGGAGGGGGAGGACAGCCTGGCCACCCTGCAGGCCTTCCGCGAGATGGGCGTGGCCATCGAGGGCCCCCACCAGGGCCGGGTCACCATCCACGGGGTGGGCATGCACGGCCTGAAAGCGCCCTCGGGGCCCCTCTACGTGGGTAACGCCGGCACCGCCATGCGCCTCTTCGCCGGGCTGCTGGCCGGTCAGGCCTTCGATACCGAGCTCACCGGCGACACCTCCCTGACCAAGCGTCCCATGGGGCGGGTGGCCGACCCCCTGCGCCTGATGGGCGCGGTGATCGACACCGCCGAGGGCGGTCGCCCGCCGCTGCGCATCCACGGCGGCCGTGCGCTCAAGGGCATCACCTACGATATGCCCATGGCCAGCGCCCAGGTGAAGTCCTGTCTGCTGCTGGCCGGGCTCTACGCCGAGGGCGAGACCCGGGTGCGGGAGCCGGCGCCGACCCGCGACCACACCGAACGCATGCTGGCCGGCTTCGGCTATGAGGTCCAGCGCGACGGCGATACCTGCTGGCTCTCCGGCGGCGGCAGGCTCACCGCCGCGCCCATCGATGTGCCCTCGGATATCTCCTCGGCCACCTTCTTCCTGGTGGCGGCGGCGATCACCCCTGGGGCCGACCTGGTGCTGGAGCATGTCGGCATCAACCCGACCCGCATCGGGGTGATCAATATTCTCAGGCTGATGGGGGCCGATCTGCGCCTCGAGAACGAGCGCGAGGTGGGCGGCGAGCCGGTGGCGGACCTGCATATCCGCTATGCGCCCCTCAAGGGCATCGACATCCCGGTTGAGCAGGTGCCCCTGGCGATCGACGAGTTCCCGGCGCTCTTTATCGCCGCGGCCAATGCCCGGGGCACCACGCGCCTGCGCGGCGCCGAGGAGCTGCGGGTCAAGGAGTCCGACCGCCTGCAGGCCATGGCCGACGGCCTGGCCGCCATCGGCGTCGAGCACAGGCTCTATCCGGACGGCATCGATATCGTGGGGGGCGGCAATGCCGAGGGGCCAAACTACGGCGGCGGGCGCATCGACAGCCTCGAGGATCATCGCATCGCCATGTCCTTTGCCATTGCCGCCCTGCGCGCCGGTGACGAGATCGTGATCGATGACTGCGCCAACGTGGCGACCTCCTTCCCGGGCTTTATCGACCTGGCGCGCCGGGTCGGGATGGCTCTCGAGGAGGAGCGGGCCGAGGAGGGCGCATGAGCGATACCCACCAGACTGGCCGCGAGGCGCCGGTGCTGACCATCGACGGCCCCGGCGGGGCAGGCAAGGGCACCATCAGTCGCCTGGTCGCCGAGCGCCTGGGCTGGCAGCTGCTCGACTCGGGCGCCCTCTATCGCCTGACGGCCCTGGCCGCCGGCAAGCACGGCGTAGCCCTGGAGGACGAGGCCGGCGTGGCCGAGGTGGCTCGCCGCCTCGACGTGGTCTTCGTGGCCGAGCGCGAGGCGACTCGCATCCTGCTCGAAGGCGAGGAGGCGACCACGGTGATTCGCACCGAACAGGTGGGCGACGCCGCCTCCCGGGTAGCGGCGCTGCCGGCGGTGCGCAACGCCCTGCTGGACCGCCAGCGGGACTTCCGTCAGCCGCCGGGCCTGGTCGCCGACGGCCGCGACATGGGCACCGTGGTTTTCACCGACGCGCCGTTGAAGATCTTCCTGACCGCCAGTGCCGATGAGCGGGCGCGTCGCCGCCAGCGTCAGTTGCGAGAGGCGGGCGTGGATGCTAGTCTATCGAGTCTTCTCAAGGAGATTCAGGCGCGCGATGCACGCGATATGCAGCGCAGCGTGGCCCCGCTCAAGCCGGCCAATGATGCCATCACGCTTGACACCACGTGCCTGACGATACCGGAAGTGGTGGATCGGCTGACGGAGCTGCTGACCGAACGCGGTCTGGCGCCCGCCACCTGACACTCCCTTGCGGCGTCCCCGGCAGTATGTGATGACGTGGCCCGGCACCGATTGCCGAGAGCCGAGCCAGGTCGAACCAGCGCCAACATCTCCGGGGGCATGGTAAATAAGGCCCGCACTCGCTGGTGGTGCGGAGGAAGCGGCATGACCGCACTAACGTTGATCACGTAGGAACACCATGAGCGAAAGCTTTGCTGAACTGTTTGAACAATCTCTCCAGGACATCAACATGGAGCCGGGCGCCATCGTCGCGGCTACCGTCGTCGACATCGAGGGTGACTGGGTCACCGTCAATGCCGGCCTGAAGTCCGAAGGTCAGATCCCCGCGGCCCAGTTCCGCGATGACAACGGCGAACTGAACATTGCCATCGGCGATGAAGTTCACGTTGCTCTGGAGGCCGTCGAGGACGGTTTCGGCGAGACCCGCCTGTCTCGCGAGAAGGCCAAGCGCGCCGAGGCGTGGAAGGTCCTGGAAGCCGCCTTCGAGAAGGACGAGATCGTCAAGGGCGTGATCAACGGCAAGGTCAAGGGCGGTTTCACCGTCGATGTCGACTCCATCCGTGCCTTCCTCCCGGGTTCCCTGGTCGACGTGCGTCCGGTGCGCGACACCACGCACCTCGAGAACAAGGAACTCGACTTCAAGGTCATCAAGCTCGACCCGAAGCGCAACAACGTGGTCGTTTCTCGTCGTGCCGTTCTCGAGGCCGAGAACAGCGCCGAGCGTGAGGCCCTGCTCGCTACCCTGCAGGAAGGCCAGCAGATCACCGGTATCGTCAAGAACCTGACCGACTACGGCGCCTTCGTCGACCTCGGCGGCGTCGACGGCCTGCTGCACATCACCGACATGGCCTGGAAGCGCATCAAGCATCCGAGCGAGATCGTGGCCGTGGGCGACGAGATCAACGTCAAGGTGCTGAAGTTCGACCGCGAGCGCAACCGCGTCTCCCTGGGTCTGAAGCAGCTGGGCGAGGATCCCTGGGTCAACATCAAGGATCGTTACCCGGAAGGCACCAAGGTGCACGCCCGCGTCACCAACCTCACCGACTACGGCTGCTTCGCCGAGCTGGAAGAGGGTGTCGAGGGTCTGGTTCACGTCTCCGAGATGGACTGGACCAACAAGAACATCCATCCGTCCAAGGTGGTTCAGGTCGGTGACGATGTGGACGTCATGGTCCTGGATATCGACGAGGAGCGTCGTCGTATCTCCCTGGGTATCAAGCAGTGCACCGCCAACCCCTGGGAGACCTTCAGCGCCCAGTACAACAAGGGCGACCGCGTTGCCGGTACCATCAAGTCGATCACCGACTTCGGTATCTTCATCGGTCTGGAAGGCGGCATCGACGGTCTGGTGCACCTCTCCGACATCTCCTGGACCGAGACCGGCGAAGAGGCCGTGCGCTCCTTCAAGAAGGGCGATGAGGCCGAGGCCGTGATCCTCTCCATCGATCCGGAGCGCGAGCGCATCTCCCTGGGCATCAAGCAGCTGGATACCGATCCGGTCGCCGAGTTCCTGGCGGTCAACGACAAGGGCTCCATCGTCACCGGCCGCGTGGTCGAGGTCGATGCCAAGCAGGCCCAGGTCGAGCTGGCGACCGACGTCGTCGCCGTGCTGAAGGCGTCCGAGATCAGCGCCGACCGCGTCGAGGACGCCCGCAACGTCCTGAACGAAGGCGACAGCGTCGAGGCCCGGATCATCGGCGTCGACCGCAAGAACCGCCAGATCGCCCTGTCCGTCAAGGCCAAGGACCAGGACGAGACCCGCCAGAACCTGAAGAAGCTGCGCGAAGAGAGCGTCGAGAGCGGTGGTCCGACCACCATCGGCGACCTGATCAAGCAGCAGATGGGTCAGGACTGATCGGAAGCGTCTTTCCGAGCGTCAAGACCGCCGCCCTTCGGGGCGGCGGTTTTTTGTTGGGTTATCTCTTCACTACTATTTGGTTTGTTGCGTTGAGGCGCCGGGGTTAGAGGGTAAATCAAGTTTGATCGCGAGTTGCGGTGAATAGAAGTCTCCTCCAGACTATTGCAAGATATAACTCTTTCGATAGATAATGCTCTTCGCATCCCGTTTGTTATCCCGAAAGAAGGAATCACGCCAATGTCCCTGCTCAATGAATACATGCAGATGGAACAGCAGCTCAAGCAACTCCAGGCCAATATGGAAAAGTTGCAGAATGATCAGCGCCTCCAGGCTGAGCTCGAGTTCAAGGAGCGTCTTGAGGCGCTGATGAAGGAGTTCGACAAGAGCGCCGCCGACGTGCTGGCGCTGCTGGACCCCAAGCCGGCCGCAGCGGCGCCCAAGGCGGCTTCCGCGCCCTCCGGTACACGCCGCAAGCGCAAGCTGAAGATCTACAAGAACCCCAATACTGGCGAAGTCGTCGAGACTCGCGGTGGCAACCAGAAGACCCTGAAGGCGTGGAAGGACGAGTTCGGCTCCGACACCGTGGAGTCCTGGCTGGTCCGCATCGAGGAGTAAGGGCGGGGGCAGTGCCTCGGCTGAACGCATGACGGCGCCCTTTGGGGCGCCGTCGTCGTTACAGCCGATTTTCGGGCAGCGCCTAGGACCCGGCCAGGGGGAGCTGCAGCTGCAGGCCGTCTGCCGCGGCGACCAGTCGAATGGCGTCGCCGCTGTAGTGCTCGCCAAGTTCGGGCAGGGTGGCGGCGAGCAGGCTCTCCAGGGTCGTTGCCAGCGCATCGACCTCGGGTAGTGGCAGGCAGGCGGAGCGGGTGCCGGGAAGCGTCAGCAGGCGCAGCGACGGCGGCATGGCCAGGCCGCTGGCCTGTAGGGGGTCGATCAGCACGCCCAGGTCCAGCTTGGGCAGGCAGCAGTCGCTGGCGGTGTCATGGAGCAGGGCAATGGCAGCGGTATCGACCGGCACCCCCTGGGGAGGCGCCTCCTCCCACAGCGCCCGAGGCCAGGCCTCGGGCGGCTCCAGCTGCATCGGCGGCACATAGCAGCGTGTCACCACGGCCGTACAGGGTGCCAGGGTGCGGATATCGGGGACGGCCCCGAGCCCTGCGGCCCTGGGCCGCTTCCCCCTGGCCTGGTGGGCGTTGCGATATTCCCGTGGGCTCTGCCGGTAGCGGCGCTGGAAGGCGCGGCTGAAGGCGGAGTGGTTGGTGTAGCCGCAGCCCTCTGCTACCTCGCGAATGCTGTGCGGCGTGTAGGCCAGCAGTCTGGCGGCTTTCTCGAGTCGCAGGTTTTCGCGATAGCCGCTCGGCGAAAACCCGAAGCACTGGCGGAAGCGGCGCCTGATCTGGGAGCTGGAGTAACCCAGCCGCTCCGCCAACTCCTCGATGCTTTGACCGCTCTCGAGGGTCTCCTGCAACCAGATCTCTGCTCGCATCATCTCGTTGAACATTGTCTGGCCCCTTCCTTGCGCGGTGGTTCCCGGGCCGGCGCGGGTTGCCGTCTGGGGGTAGTGCCAGAACAGGCAGGCGCCAGCCTTCTTCTCTTTATGCAGGCTAACCGTTGGCAAAGGCAAGTTTGGAAACGCACATTGCGCGCTGGAGCACAGTGGCAGATGTAAAAATTGGCTAAAGCTTCGCCGTTCAAGGGGATGGCGGTATAATCCCGATATTGCTTTTACGCCCCCTTCCATGAACGACCGGTAACTGATGAAACAACAGACTCACCGCAAGCCGATGGATGAGCGCGAGAAACTGCGCAAGTTCCGCGAACTCGATGACGCCTTTGCGGAGGCGCTGCGTGGACTCGATGATCCCGCGACTCAGGCAAAGATTCCCGTTGGCCCACCGGTGGCGTCGCCGCCTGCCGATGAGGAGAGCGAAGCGGCGCGTCAGCAGCGCTTCGAGGAGCGCCTTCAGGCGCTGATGCAGGAGTACCATCAGCCCGCCGAACAGGTGGTCCACCTGGTTCAGCTCCTGCAGCAGCAGGGGCGCATCGCCTGACTCTCCCCGGCGCCGACGCTCCCTGGATCCCGTCAGCGCGTTGCCAGCTCCAGCGCCGCGATGCGCTCCAGGGCCTCCTCCCGGTGGCTGCCGCAGAGGGCCTCGTCGAAGCCGAAGCGCGCGCAGAGCGCCGGGCGAGACGGGTCGCCGAACAGCCGACACAGGTTTCCGTCATCCAGCTGGACGCAGCGCACCCCGGCAGGCTTGCCTTCCGGCATTCCGGGGATTGGCGAGTGGATGGAGGGCGCAATGCAGCAGGCCCCGCACCCCGGGCGACAGCCCTCGGCCAGGGCCGCCGGCTGCTCCGCTGCGCCCGACGCGCTCATGGCTCCCCCGCTGCGCCCGACGCGCTCATGGCTCCCCCTCTCATGGCTCCCCCCGGGCGAAGGCGCCCTTGTCGACCCCCTCGAAGGCCTGGACCCGGGTGGCCTCGCCGGTTTCCCGACTGATCTGCTCTGCCAGCCAGGCGGCGATATGCTCCACGGTGGTGGGAGTGGGAAGGACCCGGCAGCGCTCGGCGGGCAGGCGAATCACGAAGCTTCCCTGAGGCGCACGGTAGCGAGCCGTCAGCGGACCGGCAGCGCCGGCGGGTGGCGCCTCGGCCAGGTCCTGGCGGTCGATCAGGTAGCAGTCCGCCAGGCGCCTGGCCCACTCTGCCTCCAGACCGGGCTGGCGGCTGCCGCCCTGCCAGATATGCAGGCGGGAACGGTGGCCGTGGGCGATGCGCTGGCAGTTGCCCGCATGGTGCCTGAGGCCGTGGCTGTAGGTATAGGCGGCGCCATCGATGGCCTCCTCCTGCAGGGTCAGCCGCAGGGCGCTGACCCTGGGCGGCAGGCGTCGCGACAGCTCCCCTGCCAGGTGCTCGGCCAGCCGTTCGGAGGAGATCTCCGCCCAGGGCAGCAGGGTGAAGGCCTGGCGGGGGCCGCGGACCTCCATGGACCAGGGCAGCCGTGTCTGGATGGAGAGCCCCTCCTGGCACTCCGCGACCTCCACGCCGGGCGCGCGGGTCGGCACCAGCAGGGTGTGGTCCACGCCGGCATCCAGGCGCTGCTTGACCCAGGGTTTGACCTCGCCGAAGTCGAAAAGCATGCCGTCCTCGCCGAGTTCGCCATCGAGCTCCAGGTCCACCTGCCAGCTGGCCCCGGTGAGCCCGCGTTGCGGACACCAGAGGGAGACGTCGAGGTGGGTAAGGCGGTTGACGAATAGCGTCATCAGTCGATCCCCGTGATCTTGTGGGTCTGCAGCGACAGGCGCCACCCTGGGTGGGCCAGGCAGTAGGCGACGCTCGCGGCCATGGTGTCGGTCGTGGTGGCGGCGATGGCGTCGTCCGCCGGTCTGGTGCGGCGTCCGCTGGCACCGGTATCCATGGGCTGCAGGAAGAAGTGGTCGAAGTCGAGCCGGGCGAAGCGTTCCGGCGGCGCCTCTGGCTGGGGATAGACCAGCTTCAGTTCGTTGCCGGCGGTGATGGTCAGGGCGCTGGCCCCCTTGGGGCTGACGCAGAGCCAGTCGATGCCGGGCGGGGCGGGGAGGGTGCCGTTGGTCTCCACGGCGACCTCGAAGCCCCGCGCCTGCATGGCCTGGATCAGGGCCTCATCGAGCTGCAGCAGCGGCTCACCCCCGGTGAAGACCACATAGGGCGTGGCGCCCTTCACACTCGAGCCGTCCTGATCCGGCCAGAGTGCCGTCAGGTGCGCGGCCAGCGCCTCCGCGGTGGCAAAGCGCCCGCCGTTCTGGCCGTCGGTACCGAGGAAATCGGTATCGCAGAAGGTGCAGGCCGCCGAGGCGCGGTCCTGTTCGCGGCCCGACCAGAGGTTGCAGCCCGAGAAGCGACAGAAGACGCTGGCGCGCCCCGCCTGGCCGCCTTCTCCCTGCAGGGTGTAGAAGGCCTCCTTGACGTGATACATCAGGATTCTCCGGCCGGGGGCTGAGGCGCGTCGGCGGCGGATGCGGGCCGCTCTGAATAGCCGAGGGGGTCGGTCGCCCCGTTGGCGGCAAAGGCCGCCAGCCGCTCGCGACAGCTGCCGCAGCGCCCGCAGGCCAGTTCGCCTCCTCGGTAGCAGGTCCAGGTCTTGCCGTAGTCGAGCCCCATGGCCAGGCCGTCGGCGAGGATCTCCGCCTTGCTGGCGCGAAGGTAGGGGGCGTGGATCGCCACCGCCTCGAAGTTGGCGATGCCCGCCACGGCGTTCATCGCCTCGACGAACGCGGGCCGGCAGTCCGGATAGAGCACGTGGTCGCCGCCGTGGGCGCCGTAGTCGACCCGGCCGGCGCCGATATTCACCGCCTTGGCGATGGCCAGCGAGAGCAGGATCATGTTGCGGTTGGGCACCACCGTGGCCGTCAGGTTCTCCTCGCCGTAGTCCCCCTCGGGCAGTTCGCGGGCGCTGTCGGTGAGCGCCGAGTTGTCGATCAGGCCGTGGATGGCACGGATATCCACCACCTGGTGGGGCACGCCGAGTTCGCGGCAGACGCGCTCGGCTACCTCGAGCTCCCGGGCGTGGCGCTGGCCATAGTCGAAGGAGAGGGCGTGGACCTCGAGGCCCTCGCTCAGGGCGCGGTGCAGCACGGTGTAGGAGTCCATGCCGCCGGAGTAGATCACCACGGTGGCGGGGGCGCCGGCCGTGGAAGAAGCAGAAAGGGTCATGTTCAGGCTCTGGTCGGAGAATTTGTCGCGCCGCAGCGCGGCGTTCCGGGGTCCGGTCCGGAAGGGGACATAGTCTACTTGACACCGGGTAAGCGGGAAACCTGCCGGGACGCCAGGGGGCTCGTTGCTGCTATACTATGCGCCCCTCAATTTCCAGCGCCCCCGTGGCGCCATCGTCCTGACAACGGTGACTCCCTATGCAAGCCCCCGAACTGCTCTCCCCGGCGGGAACGTTCAAGAACATGCGCTACGCCTTCGCCTATGGCGCCGACGCCGTCTATGCCGGCCAGCCCCGCTACTCCCTGCGGGTGCGCAACAACGACTTCAAGATCGACAACCTGCACAGGGGCATCGCCTATGCCCGCGAGCGGGGCAAGCAGTTCTACGTGGCCTCCAACATCGCGCCCCATAACAGCAAGCTGAAGACCTATTTGCGCGACATGGCGCCGGTGATCGAGGCCGGCCCGGATGCGCTGATCATGTCCGACCCGGGCCTGATCATGATGATCCGCGAGCGCTGGCCCGACCAGGTGATCCACCTCTCGGTGCAGTCCAACGTGGTCAACTGGGCGGCGGCCAGGTTCTGGCAGCAGCAGGGCATCAGCCGCATCATCCTGTCGCGGGAGCTATCGCTGGAGGAGATCGGCGAGATTCGCGCCGAGTGCCCGGACCTCGAGATCGAGACCTTCGTCCACGGGGCGCTCTGCATCGCCTACTCCGGGCGCTGCCTGCTCTCCGGCTACTTCAACCACCGGGACCCCAACCAGGGCACCTGCACCAACGCCTGCCGCTGGCAGTACAACGCCGTGGCGGCGGCCCATGACGAGACCGGCGACCTGGTGCCGGCCAACTCCGCGGCGGCCCACGCGGGCAGCGGCGTCTGGACGCCGGGCCAGGGCGGCGGGCTGATCGCCTCCGGCGGCGGCAGCACCCGCTTTGAGAGCACCGCCACCGCCGGCGGGGTGGAGGGGCAGGGCGAGCTCTCGGCCCTGATCGAGGACGCCACTCGGCCCGGCGAGCTGATGCCGATCTTCGAGGACGAGCACGGCACCTACATCATGAACTCCAAGGACCTGCGCGCCGTTCAGCACGTGCCGCGGCTCGCCCAGATGGGCGTCACCTCCCTGAAGATCGAGGGGCGCACCAAGTCCCACTACTATGTGGCCCGCACTGCCCAGGTCTACCGCCGCGCCATCGACGACGCCGTGGCCGGTCGCCCCTTCGACATGCGCCTGATGGACGAGCTCGACAATCTGGCCAACCGCGGCTACACGGAGGGCTTCTACCGGCGCCATGTCCACGACGAGTACCAGAACTACGAGCGCGGCAACTCGGTGGGCGTTCATCAGCAGTTCGTGGGCGAGGTGATCGGCTACGATCCGGACCGCGGCGTGCTGGAGGTGGACGTCAAGAACCGCTTCGAGGTGGGGGACGGCATGGAGCTGATGCTGCCCGGCGGTAACCGCCGTTTCGTGCTCGAGCAGATCGAGAACCGGCGCGGGGAGTCCGTTGGGGTGGCGCCGGGGTCCGGCCACGTGGTACTGATCCCGGTGCCCGGCGAGGCCATCGCACCGGAGCGCATCGAGTTCGCGCTGCTGATGCGCGACCTCCAGGGCTGATGACCGCCGCCGGGGCCGGCAGCATCGCGCTCCGCTCCCGCCATCGGGCCGGCGTCGTCTTTGCTGGCGCCTGCCGGCCCCGCCGTGGCAACATGATCGTCATTTGGCCCCGAGTAACGAATCGATGTTCAACGATAGTTCACTGCGCTGGCCCTGGCGGGTAGCGGCAGTGGGGGGCGTCGTGCTGATGGCGCTCTACCTCTGGATCTGGCACTCCCCCGACCTGGCCGAGCTGCAGCGCTGGGCGGACGAGGCCTCCCACCATCCGGTGGTGATCGTCTCCGTGATCCTGGTGATGGCCGTGACCCTGGCCCTGGGGCTGCCCGGCAGCATCGGGCTCTGGCTGATCGCCCCCTTCTATACGCCGCTGGCGGCCACGCCCATGCTGATCGTGGGCAGCGTGCTGGGGGCCCTGGGCGCCTACTGGCTGTCGGCCCGGGTCGGCGATCGCTGGACCCCCAAGGGGTTGACCCGCAAGATCATGCGGCGGCTGGAGACCCGCAGCGACTTCCTGACCCAGTGCGCCCTACGGGTGCTGCCGGGCTTTCCCCACTCGGTGGTGAACTACGCCGCGGGGCTGCTGCGCCTGCCGCTCGGGACCTTCCTGGCGGCGGCGATCATCGGCCTGGGGGTGAAGTGGGCGGTCTATGCCAGCGCCATCTATGGGGCGCTGGAGGCGGTGGAGAAGGAGGAGGCGCTGAGCATCGGCGTGGTGCTGCCGCTGCTGGCGCTCACCGTGCTGCTGCTGGTGGGCGCCTGGGTACGGCGCCGGGTGGAGGCCAACGGCCAGGCCGCCAACGGCTAGCCTGGCCGCTCGCTCGCTATGCCTTGCGCAGCGAGGCGTTCAGGTGGTCGACCACCTCGGCCCAGTCGGCGTCCTCCTCGATGGCTTCGCGCAGGAAGTCGGCCTGACCCTCGTTCCAGCAGGAGGCGTCGGGCAGGGCGATCTCCTCGGGAATGGGGCCGTTGCGTTCGATGAAGCGCTTGATCGACTCGGGGTCCGAAGCGAGTCCCAGCTGCTCGAACAGTTCGGTGAAGGGATGGTCGGGATGCTCCATGGCGGCTCTCCTTGCGTGGTGGGAATACCCCCACCATAGCGGCTTGCGCCTGGCGCTGCATGACCCCCGTCAACGCTTCCCCGGGAAGCCGTCAGCGCTCCCCGGCCAGCGGTGTCAGGAAGCGCCGCCGGCGCTCCTCATCGGGGAGCGGCTGGGCCAGCAGGTGCACCAGCTTGGCCAGTGCCGCTTCCGGCGTCATGGCATCCGCCGAGAGCACGCCGGCGGCCGCCAGCCCCTGGCCCGCCGCATAGTGGCCGATCTCGACGCCGCCGTGGGGGCACTGGCTGAGCGCCGCGAGCAGCTTGCCCTCGCCGCTGGCTCGGGCCAGCACGCCGATCAGCTCCCGGTTCGCGGGCACATTGCCGCCGCCCCACACCTCCAGCAGGGCCCCCTTGAGCCGCGGGTCGTCGAGCCAGGCGGCTAGCTGGCGGGCGGCGATGCCCGGCCACAGCACGATGCGTGCCACGCCGCCGTCGGCCAGCGGGGCGTAGTCCGGCAGCTCGAAGCGGGGAGCGCCGCGCTGCTGCTGCGCCAGGCCGCGTCCGGGATAGAGCACGGCGTCGCCATCGACCCGCTCGCCCAGCAGCGGATAGCTGGGGCTGGCGAAGGCGTCGGCGCGGCGGGTCTGCCACTTGCGCGCCCGCACGCCGCGCAGCAGCCTGCCGCCGAAGGCGATCGCCACCTCCTGCAGGGCGGGGTTGGCGGCGAAGGCCAGGGCCAGGGCCAGGTTGTCGGCGGCGTCGCTGCCGGGGGCCTCCAGGGGCTGCATGGCGCCGGTGAGGACCACCGGGCGGTCCAGTCCCTGGAGCTGGTAGGCGAGGCTCGCTGCCGTCCAGGCCAGGGTGTCGGTGCCGTGGAGTACCACGATGCCGGCGTGCTCCCGGAAGCGTGCGGCGATCTCGCCGGCCAGCCGCTGCCACTCACGGGGGGTGGCGGCGCTGGAGTCGATGGGGTCGCCGAGGGAGAGCACCTCATACGCGGGCAGCGCGGCGTGGTGTGCCGGTGGCAGGGCCGCCAGGGCCCGCGCCAGGCGCGCCTCGATATCGCCCCCCGGCACCAGCCCGGAGGCGCTCTCCCGCATGCCGAGGGTGCCCCCGGCATAGATCACCAGCAGGGGGCGTGACGGAAAGAGAGCGGTATCCTGGGTCATGGGGGCTCCGAGGGAATCGAGGGGCCGGTAGGGGCGATAGCGGTGCCGGCAAGGGTGCCGTCGAAGAGGGCATGATAAGGGGCGCCGGCGGCGTCTGCCAGGTTCACTCCTCGGTGCGCACCCGCACGCCGTCGGCCACCCGCTCTCCGGGGTGAGTGATCACGACGTCGCCCACCCCGAGGCCGTCGAGCAGCTCGGAGACCAGGCCGCTGCGCCGCCCCGGCGTGACCGGCACGCGCACCGCGCGCCCCTCCTCGACCCGAAAGACCGCCCACTCCCCCTCGGCGCGGAACAGCGCGCTGGTGGGCAGCTGCAGCACCTCATCGGCCTGCCAGACCAGGAACTCGGCGTCGACCCGAAAGCCGCTGCCCAGCCCCAGGGCCGCGGGCTCCTGCCCCTCCTCGAAGTCGATGATCACCGGCACTCGCTGCTCGTCGACCCCCAGCGCCGAGACCCGGGTGAAGCCGCTGGGCTCGATGCGTCGAACCCGCCCCGCCAGCACCTCATCGCCGCCCCAGCCGGTCAGATGCACCGCCATGCCGGGGCGCACCCGCACCGCATCCATGGAGAGCAGATCCACCTGAACTTCCAGGGCCTGAAGGCTCCCGAGCTCGAGGATCGGCTCCCCGGCCGCCACGCTGCCCTCGCAGCAGCGGTAGCGGGTCAGCACCGTCCCGGCGATGGGGGCGCGGATGGTCAGCGCCGGGTGCTCCAGTGCGTCCCGCTGGCCGCTGGCCACCGCCAGCACCGCTCGGGCGCTCTCCACCTCGAAGCGGGCCGCCTCGACGCCGGCCGCCGCCGCGCTCTCCAGGGCGCGCAGGCGGTCGCGCTGGCTGCGATGCTGCTCCAGCTCCGTGGTGGAGACCAGGTTACGCTGGTGGAGCTGGCGATAGCGCTCGTACTCCGACTCGGCGAAGCGTCGCTCGGCTTGTGTCGTCTCCAGGTTGGCCCGGGCGGCCCGGAGGCGCGCCTCGGCGGCCTGCAGGGTGTCCTCGGCCTGCTGGCGCGCGCGGGGGTCCAGGGCCGGTGCCGGGCTCGGCTCCAGGCGGAACAGCGCCTGGCCCTGCTCCACCTCGTCGCCCACCTCCAGGGCGACCCGCTGCAGGTAGCCGGCCACGGGGACCGAGACGTTCCAGGTGTCGCGCAGCCGGGTGCGCCCCTCCTCGATCACCGAGTCGACGAAGGGCCCGGTGGCGACGCGGGCCACGCTGACCGGCACCGGGGCGGGGCGCAGCGCCCAGGCGAGCAGGGCCAGCAGCGCCAGGCCGGCGAGGCTCCAGAACAGGCGTCGATGCCAGGGTCGCAGGGTCATGGGCGGTCTCCTTTGGTCACTCCACGGCCTTGAGCACGCGGATCTTGTCCAGGCGCCCCAGTCGGATCACCACCATCACGCTCACTAGGAGCGAGGCGGCCAGGACGCCGCTGGCGGCGAAGGCGAAGGCCTGGGGCGTGAACACCAGGGGGATGCGGAAGAGATCGCTGCTGAAGGCCTGGTTGAGCAGCCGGCTGAACAGGAGGCCGATGGCCCAGCCCGGCGGGATGGCCGCCAGGGTCAGCAGGGCGATCTCGCCGAGCAGTATCCGCGCCACCTCGGCCCGGGTATAGCCCAGTACCTGCAGGGTGGCGAGCTCCCGGGCGCGCTCGGCGAAGGCGATGCGGGCATTGTTGTAGACCACGCCGAAGCCGATGGAGGTGGCGATGGCCACGAAGATCAGGGCGGCGATCAGGAGGGTCTCGTCCAGGTAGTCGCGGATGCCCCGCTCGGCCTCGTCGAGCCTCCCGATGGCGGCCACCGCCGGCATCTCCCAGAGGGCGGCGTTGAGAGCCTCCCTCCGGGCCGGGTCGACCAGCAGCCAGGCGCCGCTGATGGCGCTCCCTTCGCCCATCACCCGATTGAGCTGGGTGCGGGTCAGGTAGGCGCCGACCCCCAGGGGTTCGTCCACCAGGGCGGCCAGGGGCAGCGTCAGCTGCCGCCGCTGCCCCTCCATGACGGCGACATGCAGCTCGTCGCCGACCTTCGCCCCCAGCTGGTCGGCCAGGTAGCGGGTCAGCAGCACGCCCTCCTCGGGGAGCCGCTGGGCGCGCCCGTCGCCGTCCAGCACCTGGCGCAGCCGGGGCTCGGCCTCCATGCCCAGCAGGGAGGTGCGCGCCTCCCGGTGGCCATGGCTCAGGGTCACCGGCACCCGGCGCCAGGTCTCCACGGCCAGCACCCCGGGAAGGTGGCGCAGCTCGCCGGCGGCCCGGGCCGGGGTGGCGTCCACGAAGGTGAGCTCCATGTCCATGCGCAGCACCTGGCGATACTGCTGGTCGATCATCGTCTCCACCGCATCGAGCTGGTAGGCGCCCACCATCAGCAGCCCCGCCGAGAGGGCGATGCCGGCGATGGAGAAGCCGGCCTTGGCGGGATGGCGGCCCAGGTTGCGCAGGATGATGCGTCCCTCCTGACCGAGCAGGGCGGCGGGCAGCGCCCGTTCCAGGGCGCTGCGCCGGAAGCGCTGCGGGGCGGGTGGGCGCATCGCCTCGGCGGGCGGGCGGCTCACGGCGCGCCATACCGCTCGCCAGGTACCGATCAGGGCCGAAGCAGCCACGATGGCCAGGGAGAGCGCCAGCGCCGAGGCGGGCACCCTGACCGGCATGTCGGGGAAACGAAAATAGTCGCGGTAGAGGGTCGCCAGTCCGCTGGCGGCCCAGGCGCCCAGCGCGACGCCCAGGGCCCAGCCCAGCAGCACGATGGCGGCGGTGAGCAGGCCGTAGTGGCGGGCCAGCTCCCCATCGCCATAGCCGAAGGCCTTGAGCACGGCGACCTGCTCCCGCTGGGTCTGGATCAGCCGCCCCATCACCACGCTGAGCAGGAAGGCCGAGACCGAGAGGAAGATCGCCGGCAGCACCGTGGCCTGGATGCGCTGCTGGTTGAGCTCCTCCTCCAGGAAGCGGTGGGAGGTCTGCTCCTCCCGGGTCCAGGCACCGGTGCCCCCATAGCGAGCCAGCGCCAGGTCCAGGGCGTCGATCACCGCCTCGACGCTGGCGCCTGCCTGGAGGGTGAGGCTGAGCCGGTTGAAGGCGCCCTCCATGCCGTAGGCGCTGGCCAGGCTGCGCTGGTTCATCCAGAGCACGGCGTAGCGGCGGTAGTCGGGCATCAGGTCGGTGGGAGCCACCTGGTAGAGGAACTCGGGGCTCGACGCCACGCCGGCGATCCTGAGCGCCACCCGGCGGCCGTCGATGATCGCCTCCAGGCCGTCACCGGGAGTCAGGCCGTGGGCCTCGGCGAAGGCGTCGGAGACCACCACCTGGTCGTCCCGGCCTGGCTCGGGCAGGCTGCCGGCCACCAGATGCAGGCGGTTGAGAGTCGGCTGGCGGCCGTCTGGGATCGACTGGGCCAGCCCGCGGATGGGGTCGTCGAAGCCGGGTAGCGAGAGGCGCAGCGCCGCCTGCACCTGGGGGGCGACCAGGTTGACTCCCTCGATCTCCTGCACGCGGACTGCGACCCCGAGAGGCGCGCGCTTGACGTCGGCGAACACCTCGGCGAAGTGGTGGCTGGCGTAGAAGCGGTCCCGGGCGCCGGAGAGTGCCTCCAGGGTGGTGACCGAGAGGATCAGGGTCATGACCCCGCCGGCGATCACCACGGCGATGGCCAGGGCCTGACCCTTGAGGCGCCAGAGGTCGCGGAGGAACTTGCGGTCGAGGGTCAGCATGGGAGACTCACCAGCGCAGCTCCCGGGCCGGGCGCCGCTCGGCGTTGTGCCGGATGTCGTCCACCCGGCCGTCGCGCAGGCGGATCACCCGGTCGGCCATGTCGCCGATCACCTCGTTGTGGGTGATGATCGCCACCGTGGTGCCGGTGTCGCGGTTGACCTGCTCGAGCACCTCCAGCACCCGGATGCCGGTGCGAAAGTCCAGGGCGCCGGTGGGCTCGTCGCAGAGCAGCAGCTCCGGGCGCTTGGCCACCGCACGGGCGATGGCCACGCGCTGCTGCTCGCCGCCGGAGAGCTGGGAGGGGAAGTGGTCGAGGCGCTCCCCTAGGCCCACCAGGGCCAGGGCCTCCTCGGGGGCCATGGGCGTCCGGGCGATCTCGGTGACCACGGCGACGTTCTCCCGGGCGGTGAGGCTCGAGATGAGGTTGTAGAACTGGAAGACGAAGCCGACGTGATGGCGGCGAAAACGGGTCAGTGCCCGCTGGCTGGCGCCGCTCAGGGTATGGGCCTGGCCCTCGCGGTTGACGTAGCGAAGCTCGCCCTCGGAGGGGCTGTCGAGGCCGCCGAGAATGTTGAGCAGGGTGGACTTGCCGGAGCCGGAGGCGCCCAGCATGACCACGAGCTCGCCGCGCTTGAGGGTCAGGTCGACCCCGCGCAGCGCCTGGATGGTGACTTCGCCCATGCGGTAGCGGCGGGTCAGGCCGCGCGCCACCAGGGCGTCAGGGACGGTGTTCATGGCCACAGTCTAGCGCCGGTGCCCCGCCCCGGCACGGATGCGGAGCAGGGAGCACGGGGCAGCAGGCCCGTCAGCGAGTGATCAGGCGGCCGGCGTCGTCGACCTCCAGACGGCGGTTGCGTCCGGCGAAGAGGGCGAAGAGGCCGGCCAGGGCGCAGATCGTCATCAGCGCGCCGGTGATGGTGCCGAGCCCCAGGCCCAGCTGCAGCATCACGCCGACCCCCAGGGGGCCCAGGGCGGCCAGGGTGTAGCCACCCCCCTGGGCGAGCCCCGAGAGCTTGCCGGCCAGCCGCGAGTTGCCCGAGCGCAGCACGATCAGCGTCAGCGCCAGGCTGAAGCCGCCCCCCTGGCCGAGGCCCAGCAGCACGATGCCCAGCCAGCGCAGGTAGGCGGGGCCCACCAGCAGCAGCCAGAACCCGGCGGCGATCAGCGTCAGCACCGTGAGCAGGGCGGGGCGCTGGTCACGCCCCAGGCGCGCCAGCCAGGGAGCGGCCAGGGCCGCCGGCAGCTGCACCATCACCGAGGCGCCCATCATCCAGCCCGCCTCCGCCTCGCCGTAGCCCCTGGCCACCAGCAGGGTGGGAAGCCAGCCGAAGACGATATAGGCCAGCGACGACTGCAGCCCCATGAAGAGCATCACCTGCCAGGCCAGGGGCTGGCCCAGCACGGCACGCATGGAGCCGCCGCCACCGGGCAGCATGGTCTCGTCCCGGCGCGGGGCCAGCGCAAGCCAGGCTGCCAGCGCCAGGAAGGCGAGCGCCGCCCAGCTGGCCAGGCCCAGGTGCCAGCCGTCCAGCCACTCGCTCAGCGGAATGGAGAGCCCGGCCCCCAAGGCGCCACCCAGGCAGAGCGCCATGGTGTAGACGCCGGTCATCAGGTCGGCGCCGGCGGGCAGCTCGCGCTTGACCAGCGCCGGCAACAGGGTGCCGGCGACGCCGATGGCGGCACCCACCATCAGGGTGCCCAGGAACAGCGTCGGCACCGTCGGTAGCCCGCGCAGGGCGAGGCCGCCGGCCAGCAGCCCAAGGCCCGCGGCCAGGGCGCGCTCCGGCCCCAGGCGCCTGGCGAGCCAGGGCGCCATGGGGGCGAAGAGCCCGAGGCAGAGCACGGGAAGGGTGGTAAGCGCTCCTATTGAGAGCGCCGAGAGGCCGGTATCCTGCTGGATGCGGGTGAGCACCGGCGCCAGGCTGGAGAGGGCGGGGCGCAGGTTGAGCCCCACCAGCACCATCAGGCCGATGAAGATGGCAAGGGTGCGCCTCTCGTGCGTCGCGGCCGTTGCTTCCCTGTTCACCGCCGTTTCCTCCCTGTGTTCAGCTGTCCGTTATGCCTGTTGGCGTCCGCCGCCACTGTTGCCACCGCCGCGCCGGCGACGCCGCGCCTGGCCTCGCTCATCATCGCGTCGCTGGCCGCTGCCCTGACCGCGGGTCTGGGCGCCATTGCCTCTGCCTTGACCGCCACGTCCACCGCCGCCGCCACGGCGGTTGCGGCCGTTCTCGATGGGTTCGGGCTTGGCGTTGGGGTCGGGTTCGAAGCCGGGCTCGATGCGCTTCTCCAGGTCGCGCTTGATCAGTCGCTCGATGCCCTTGAGCAGGCCGTGCTCGTCCACGCAGACCAGCGATACCGCCTGCCCCTCGCTGCCGGCGCGACCGGTGCGGCCGATGCGGTGCACATAGTCCTCGGCCACGTTGGGCAGCTCGAAGTTGACCACGTGGGGCAGCTCGCTGATGTCCAGGCCGCGGGCGGCGATATCGGTGGCCACCAGCACCTGCAGGTCGCCGCTCTTGAAGGCGGCCAGCGCCTTGGTGCGCGCCGACTGGCTCTTGTTGCCATGGATCGCCATGGCCGGAATCTCCTGCTTGGAGAGCTGCTCGGCCAGGCGGTTGGCACCGTGCTTGGTGCGGGTGAAGACCAGCACCTGATGCCAGTCGTTCTCGGTGATCAGGTGGGCGAGCAGCTCGCGCTTCTTCTCGCGGTCCACCCGGTAGATCGCCTGGTCGACGAGCTCGGCGGTGGTGTTGCGACGCGCCACCTCGATCATCGCCGGACGATCCAGCAGCTTGTTGGCCAGGGCCTGGATCTCGTCGGAGAAGGTCGCCGAGAAGAGCAGGTTCTGACGCTTCGGGGGAAGCACTTTCAGGATCTTCTTGATGTCGTGGATGAAGCCCATGTCGAGCATGCGGTCGGCTTCATCGAGCACCAGGATCTCCACCTGGGAGAGGTCCACGTGCTTCTGCTGCTGGAGGTCCAGCAGGCGACCCGGGGTGGCGACGAGGACGTCGAGCCCGGGGCGGATGGCGTCCACCTGGGGCTGCTGGCCCACGCCGCCGAAGATCACGTGGCTCTTCAGGGTCAGGTGGCGGCCGTAGTCGGCCACGCTCTCGCCCACCTGGGCGGCCAGCTCGCGGGTCGGGGTCAGCACCAGGGCGCGGATCTGGCGCTTGCCGGGGCGCTTGCCGTCGGCCAGGCGCTGCAGCATCGGCAGGGTGAAGCCCGCGGTCTTGCCGGTGCCGGTCTGGGCGCTGGCCAGCAGGTCGCCGCCGTTGAGCACGGCGGGAATGGCCTGGCGCTGGATCGGGGTCGGGGTGGTGTAGCCCTGGGCCTCAACGGCACGCAGCAGTTCGGCACGCAGGCCGAGTTCGGAAAAGGTCATGCGGTCTCCGCAGAAACGCCGCGGCCACGCCACGCTCTGCGCGTGGCCAGTCCCGGGCCGGGGCGAAGGAAATTCGGGGGTAAGGAGCGGCAGGAGGGACTCGATGGTTGCCGCGTGGGAGCATTATGCCAGATCGGCGCGCCGGGCGCAGCTACTTCGCCTTCGCCTCGGCCGCGAGACTCTCGCGCAGGCGGGCCAGGGTGGCGCCGCCGAGGCCGGTGACCTCGTCGAGGGCGTCGGGGCCCAGCGCCCTGAGCTGCTCGAGGTCGGCGATGCCGTGGGCGAACAGGCGCCGTGCCGTCACCGGGCCGATGCCGTCCAGCTCGGTCAGGGAGCGGGCGTGGCGGTTGAGGAAGGCCTCGTGAGCGTCTTCGTCCAGGTCGTCGCAGGCGCCATCCTGATAGAGCTGGCAGGCCAGCCGGTCGGCGCCGCGGCGAATGGCCGGCAGCATCGGCAGCGCGACCAGGTCATGCCGGCTGGCCAGGCTGGCGAGCTCCGCCAGCGCCTGGTCAGCGATCTCGAGCTCGGCGAGGGCCTCCCGGTCGTGGGTATCCGTGGCCATCACCCTCAGCAGGGCCCGGCGGGCGCGCCGGGCCGGCTCACGATACTCCAGGGCGATGGCGTGGCGAAGTTCGCGCTCGGCGAGCTCCCGGGTCGGTTCGTCGTGCATGGTGTCGTCCCTGTAGGTAAGGAGAGGCCCCTGGGGGCCTGAGATGACCATAGTCCAGCCCCGGCCGTTCTGCCTGTTGCGCTCAGCGCGCCTGGCGTATCGCCTCGGCGAGCTCATCGGCGGTGCGGTCCCAGCCGCGGCCCAGGGCGCGCACCAGGGCCGGGTAGCCGTCGTCGTCCAGTTCGGCCTCGATGGCGAGCCGTTCCATGGCCAGCAGGCGACCGGTGCCGTCGCGCAGCTGCCACTGGCCGCCGATCACGGCGACGCCGTCATGGCGTCCCTGGAAGCGGTCGATCTCCAGGCGCAGCGACAGCGCCTCCGGCTCGCGCACGCCGGCCTCGTCCAGCAGCACCCGGGTGTCGGGCAGGCGCTCGCCGAGGCGAAGCCGCAGGCCGCGCTCCAGCTGACGCCCCAGGGCCTCGGCCCACTGGTGGCCGCGGGCCTCCACCAGGGTGATGTCGTCCACCTGCATCACCAGCCCCTCCACGTCCAGGTAGTGGGCCAGGCGGGGCGGGCGCAGCAGCAGCTGCCGTTCGGCCTCGGCCCCGGCCGCGCTGGCGCCGGCCACCTCGGGCAGGGTGTAGCGGGACGGCGCCGGGCTCGAGCTGGCGCAGCCGGCCACCAGCACCACCATGGCCGCCAGGGCGGCCAGCCTCCATTGCCTGGTCATCGTGGGTCTCCTTGATTGCGGCGGGGCGCCCGGGGCACGGGGTCTTCGGTCTGCAGGCTGTCGAAGAGCAGGGCGCGGGGGTTGTCGGAGAGGGTGCGTGCCACCGGCTGGATATCGCGCATCAGCCGCTCCAGTCGCTCCACGGCGCCTGTCAGCTCCTGATAGGCGGTCGAGCCGGGAGAGAGTCCCTGCAGGGTCTCGCGCAGCTCCAGCAGAGTGGCATTGAGGTTGGTCGGTACCTCCCGGGTGCCGGGGTCCTGCAGCAGGGTGGTGAGCGAGGATGACAGCTCGCGCACCTCGCCGAGCATCGCCTCCGAGGCGGCCAGGTTGCGATCGAGCCCCGCCAGCAGCGGTTCGATCTCGAGCTCGTTGAGCTTGGCCAGCAGGTCGGTGACCTGGGCCTCGATCAGCGCGAAGCCGCCGGAGGTGGTCGGGAAGACCGCCTTGTCGGCGAAGCGCTCCGCCGTCCAGGTGTCGGCCAGGTCGCGGTGGAAGTTGAGGTCCACGAAGAGCGCGCCGGTCAGCAGGTTGCCGCTCTTCAGGCTGGCGCGCAGGCCGAACCCGAACAGGCGGTCGAAGCGCTCCCGCCACTCCTCGAGGTTCACGTCCTGGTTCTCGATCCCCAGGCGCTGGGGCTCGATGCGAACCAGTACCGGGATCGAGAAGCCCGAGCGCCCCTCGGGCTGGGGCGCGCTGAAGTTCCAGGGCACGGCGGCCACGGTGCCGACCCGCACCCCGCGGAACTCCACCGGCGCACCCCGGGAGAGGCCGCGCACGGAGTCGTCCACCAGCAGCACGTATTCCAGGTAGCGGTTGAAGGTGCCCTGGCGGGCGCTGTCCTCGTCGGGGTAGAGGTTGAAGGTCACGTCAGGTTCGACGCGGCTGCCCAGGGGCAGGTCCTCGGGAACGCCGAAGGTGACGCCGCCGCCCAGCAGCGCCTCGAAGGACTCCACGTTGACCCGGAAGCCCTCGGAGTCCAGGCGCAGGTCGATGCCGCTGGCCGACCAGAAGCGGGTGCTGTCGGTGACCAGGATATCGTAGGGGGCCTCGATAAAGACCCGATGCTGCATGCGGCGGCTCTGGGGGTCAAAGGTAGCATCCTCCACGCGGCCCACCGTATAGCCCTGGTAGGTGACGGGGTCGCCGATGCGCAGCGAGTTGCCCAGCTGGCTGACCAGGTTGACGCGCAGGCCGGCGGCGCCCGCCGGGGCCACCGGGGGGTTGTCGCTGACCTGGAACTCGCGGCTGGCCGCCTCGCTGCTGCCGGGCTCCAGCTGGATGAAGGCACCGGAGAGCACGGTGCCGAGGCCGCTGATGCCCTCCCGGCCCACCCTGGGCTTGACCACCCAGAAGCGGCTGTCCTCCACCAGCATGGGCTCGGTATCCGGGCTCATCCGTGCGGTGATGACGGCGGTGCCCAGGTCGTCGGAGAGCTGCACCCGTTCGACGCGCCCCACCTGGACGTTGCGGGTCTTGATCAGGGTGCTGCCGGCCTCGATGCCCTCGGCATTGGCCATCACCAGGGTCACTTGGGGGCCGCGGCTGCGGTAGTTGTCGTAGACCAGCCAGGCCCCGATCAGGATCGCCACGATGGGCACGATCCAGATCGGTGAGAAACGCGCCTGGGGGGAGGGCCTGGCGCGGTGCAGGTCGCGTTCGGGCGGCGCCTCGTCGCGGGGAGCATCGCTCATCCTGGAGTTCCTTGTGGGTGGTTTCCTGGGGTGTCTCGGGAGGCGTCCCGGCGCGGCAGCGGGGTGTCCCAGATCAGCCGCGGGTCGAAGGTCATGGCGGCCAGCATGGTGATCACCACCACGGCCCCGAAGGCCAGGGCGGCGGGCCCCGGGGTGATCGACATCAGCGAGCCGGCGCGGATCAGGGCCACCAGGATCGCCACCACGAAGACATCGATCATCGACCAGCGGCCGATGAACTCGGTGACCCGGTAGAGTCGCGTCCGGCTGGTGGCATTGAGTTCGCTGCTGCGGTTGACCACCAGGCAGAGCCAGGCCAGGGCGCCCAGCTTGCCCACCGGCACGATCACGCTGGCCACGAAGATCACCGCGGCCACCGGCCAGGAGCCCATCTGGATCAGCTCCACCACCCCGCCGATGATGGTGGAGGGGCTGGTATGGCCCAGGCTGGTGGTGGTCATGATCGGATAGACGTTGGCGGGAATGTACATGATGGCGGCGGCGGCAAGCAGGGCCCAGGTACGCTGCAGGCTGTGGGGCAGTCGCGAACGCAGCCGGTCGCCGCAGCGCCGGCAGCGGCCCCGTCCGGCGCCGTCAAGCCGGTTGATCAGCCCGCAGGTGGTGCAGCCGGCGAGCCCCTGAGGGGCGGCGGTGTCGCCGGTACGGGTGCCCTCCGGGGCCCGGGGTTCGCCGGCCAGGGAGAACCACATCCAGTCGGCGTCGATGGACTGGGTGGTGAACAGCAGCAGCAGGGCGAAGGCGCAGAAGGCCCAGAAGGAGACGCCCAGCTCGATCTGCGCCATGCCGGCAATCTTGATCAGGCTGACCAGGGCGCCAATGATGAAGACGTCGGCCATCATCCAGGGATTGAGCTGGGCCAGGGAGCGGGCAATGGCGCGGCTGGCGGGCAGCGGGTCATCGCGCAGCAGGCCCAGCTGCAGCCAGATGACGCCGAGCAGATAGACCGCCGGCAGTACGATGATGGTGAGAATCACGGCGCCGGCCACCACCGGCTGGTGGAAGCCGATCAGGGTGGTGGCGGTCTGGGAGAGCTCGATGCGATTCCCCACGCCTCCCACGCTGAAGCTGATAAAGGGAAAGGAGAGCGCCACGGCCAGGGCAATCAGCGCCGAGAGCGCCAGCGCCATGCTGCGCTGGGCCGGGCGCTGATGGCGCTTGACCAGGGTGTGTCCGCAGCGGGGGCAGTCGGCCTTCTCGCCGCCGCGCAGCGGGGGCAGGGCGACGACCCAGTCACACTCCTGGCAGGCGCGCAGGCGCCGCCGCGCCCGGGATTCCGGGGGCGTGAGGTCGACTCGCGGTACCTCGCGGGGGAGCGAAGGAAGGTGCTCCATGAACGGGAAGCGGCGCTGGGCCAAGGGGGCACTCTCTCCTGCTGGCGGTGGATTCCTGTGGGCCGTCTTTTCCGGGGCAGCCGAGAGGCCTACACTCCCGGCCGAGTGCGTCGGCGCATGGGCGGAAGTGTGACACGTCGGCGACCGGCGCACCATAGACAAACATGCACAGATGAATGTTCCTGAGGCAACCCCATGATGCTTCCTGCGGTAGCGGTGGTGGCAGGTCTGATCCTGCTGGTATGGAGCGCCGAGCGCTTCGTCGACGGTGCGGCGGCCACCTCGGCGCGGCTGGGGCTGTCGCCCCTGCTGATCGGCATGCTGGTGATCGGCTTTGGCACCTCGGCACCGGAGCTGGTGGTGTCGGCCCTGGCAGCGGGGCAGGGCAACCCCGCCCTGGCGCTGGGCAACGCCTACGGCTCCAATATCGCCAATATCGGCCTGATCCTTGGCCTGGTGGCGCTGATCTCGCCCCTGACGGTGCACTCCACGGTGGTGCGTCGGGAGTTGCCGATACTGGGCGGAGCGACCCTGCTCTCGGCGCTGCTGATGTGGGGAGGCCTGATCGGGCGACTGGAAGGGGCGCTGCTGCTGGTGCTGCTGGCGCTCTTCATCGGCACCAGCGTCTGGCGTGCCCGCCGTGACGGCGCCGATGCGCTGGGCGCCGACACCGAGGAGAGTCTGGCGGTGCACCCCCTGTCGCTCAGGGCGGGCCTCGCCTGGACGGCGGTGGGGCTGGTGCTGCTGGTGGTGAGCTCGAGACTCCTGGTGTGGGGCGCCGTCGCCATCGCCCAGGGGCTCGGCGTCAGCGACCTGGTGATCGGCCTCACGGTGGTGGCAGTGGGGACCTCCCTGCCCGAACTCGCCTCCTCCATCAGCGCCCTGCGCCGTCGCGAGCACGACCTGGTACTGGGCAACGTGGTGGGCTCCAACCTCTTCAATACCCTAGGGGTGGTGGGGCTCGCTGCGGTGATTCACCCCATCCAGGTGGGCGCCGAGGTGCTGCTGCGCGACTGGAGCCTGATGGCCGCCATGACCCTGCTGCTGGCGCTCTTCGCCATGGGTTGGCGGGGCCGGCCGGGACGCATCAATCGCCTGGAAGGGGCGGTGCTGCTGGCGATGTTCATGGCCTATACCGCCTGGCTGGTGCGTCTGGTGCTGACCGCCGCCGCCTGAGGCGGCCTGCGACAATGAGACACGCTGATTTGGATCAACTTTTCGAGATCATGGCAGTCCTTAATAGTAAGCTAACGCTCAAGGTTGAATAAGCTTAGCAGTGCTGGTTCTATATGCGCTTCAAGCGCGGTGCCCAGGGCAGGGCCCCCAGGCTGCTAGTCTTACCTTGTCCCTGGTGTCCAGGTGGAATGCGTCACGGTGCGGCTTCGGCGGCGCCAGAGGTACAAGCAAGCACCCCAAGGTGCCTTCGCATCCCTTGAGACGACTCTGAGTCCATCGCTGTCATGAGGCTTGCGACATGGAACTGGATCCTCTCCTGCTATCACGATTGCAGTTTGCCTTCGTGGTCTCCTTCCACGCCATCTTTCCGGTGTTCACCATCGGGCTGGCATCCTACATAGCGCTACTCAACGGTCTTTTCTACAAGACCCAGAATCCCGCCTGGGACCGTCTGGCCCTGTTCTGGACCAAGATCTTCGCCGTGGTCTTCGGCATGGGGGTCGTGTCGGGCATCGTGATGTCCTTCCAGTTCGGGACCAACTGGAGCAACTTCTCCCAGGCCACAGCCAACTTCCTGGGCCCGGTGCTCAGCTACGAAGTGCTCACCGCCTTCTTCCTGGAAGCGGCCTTCCTCGGCGTGCTGCTGTTCGGTCGCGGCAAGGTGCCTCAGGGGGTGCATCTGTTCGCCGCCATCATGGTGGCCACCGGCACCTTTATCTCGTCGTTCTGGATCCTCTCGGCCAACAGCTGGATGCAGACCCCGGCCGGTGTGGAGCTGGTAAACGGTAGCTTCATGATCACCTCCTGGTTCGAGGCGATCTTCAATCCCTCCTTCTGGTACCGCTTTACCCATATGGGCATGGCCTCCTTCCTGACCGGTGGCTTCGTGGTGGCCGGCGTCAGCGCCTGGTTCCTGCTGCGCGGCCGTGACGTGGAGGCCAACCGCAAGGCGCTCTCCATGTGTCTCTGGCTGCTGCTGGTACTCGCCCCGGCCCAGGCGGTGGTGGGTGACTTCCACGGTCTCAACACCCTGGAGCACCAGCCTACCAAGGTGGCGGCCATGGAGGGCAACTGGGAGACGCGCAGCCATGTGCCGCTGCTGCTCTTCGCGATTCCCGACCAGGAGGCCCAGACCAACCGCTTCGAGATCGGTATCCCGAGCCTCGCCAGCATCATTCTCAAGCATGATCCGGCAGGGGTCGTGCCGGGTATCAGCGAGGTGCCGCGCGATGAGCAGCCCCCGGTATGGATCGTTTTCTGGTCCTTCCGGATCATGGTGGGCCTTGGCTTCCTGATGATCGGCGTGGCCATCGCCGGTGCCGTCCTGCGCAAGCGCGGTACCCTCTATACCAACCCGCTGTTTCTCAAGACCCTGGTGGGCATGATCGTCACGCCCTTCGTGGCGGTACTGGCCGGCTGGATCGTCACCGAGGTGGGGCGCGCGCCCTGGCTGGTCTACGGCCTGATGACCCAGGCGGAGTCCGTCACGCCCTCGCTGACCGGCGGCATGGCGCTCTTCACGCTGATCGGCTATGTGGCGGTCTATGCCGCGGTGTTCTGGGCGGGTATCTACTACCTCACCAAGGTGGTGCGTAACGGCATGCTCCCCGAGGAGCAGCGCGACGAGATCAAGGGTGAAACCGAGCGGCCTGCACGCCCTCTGTCCGCTGCCCATACCCCCTTCGATGATGCCGATTCGGCGAGGAGCTGACCCATGGAAATGTTTGATCTCACCTTGATCTGGGCGCTGATCATCGGCTTTGGCGTCATCATGTATGTGATCATGGACGGCTTCGACCTGGGCCTGGGGATCCTCTACCCCTTCGCCCCGGACGAGGAGTCCCGCGACGTCATGATGAACTCGGTCGCCCCGGTCTGGGACGGCAACGAGACCTGGCTGGTGCTGGGCGGGGCTGGCCTGCTCGGCGCCTTCCCCCTGGTCTACTCGGTGTTTCTGCCGGCGCTCTATATCGGGGTCTTCCTGATGCTGGCCGGGCTGATCTTCCGGGGCGTGGCCTTCGAGTTCCGCTTCAAGGCCCGCAAGAATCGCCGCTGGTGGAACCGCGCCTTCTGCTGGGGCTCGGCAGTGGCCGCCTTCGCCCAGGGCGCCGTGGTGGGCGCCTATATTCAGGGCTTCGCCGTGGAGGACTTCACCTACGTCGGTGGCGCCCTGGACTGGCTGACGCCGTTCACCGTCATGACCGGCCTCGGCCTGATGTGCGGCTATGCGCTGCTCGGCTCCACCTGGCTGATCATGAAGTCGGAAGGCCATGTGCAGGAGTGGGCCTATCGCATCACCCCGATCCTGCTGGCGGCGGTGCTGGCGGTCTTCATGGCCGTGAGCCTCTGGACGCCTTTCGTCAATCCCGACGTCTGGGCGCGCTGGTTCTCCAATATCCAGCTGATCTGGATCTTCCCGGCCCTGGCCCTGGCCTGTGCCTTCCTGGTGTATCGCAGCGTGCAGAAGCGCCGCGAGGGGCTGCCCTTCGTGGCGACCCTGGGGATCTTCATCTTCACCTACCTGGGGCTGATCGTCAGCAAGTGGCCGGTGATCGTGCCGCCCAACTACACCATCTGGGATGCGGCCTCCGCGCCGGAAGCTCAGCTCTTCCTGCTCATCGGTACGCTGTTCGTGATCCCCATCGTGATGACCTATACCGCCTGGACCTACTGGGTCTTCCGCGGCAAGGTCAAGGTGGGCGAGGGCTACCACTGAGCCATGGCCACTCCTGAGACCACCGGCGGCGGGCGCGATGCCCGCCGCTGGCTTGTCACCCTGGCGGCCCGCGAGCGCCGTTCACTGGGCCTGGCGGTGGTCGCCGGCGTCGTGGCCACCCTGGCCACCATCGCACAGCTCGGCCTGCTGGCCTGGGTGGTCAGCGCCCTGCTGGTCGAGGGGGCGGCTCTGGGCGCGCTGCTGCCGGCACTCGGCGCCATGGCCCTGCTGCTGGCGGTGCGGGCCCTGGCCCTCTACGCCCAGGAGCGGCTCGGCCAGCGGGCCAGTCTGCGCATCCGCGCGGCGGTGAGGTCCGAGCTGTTCGATCAGCTGGCGCGGCTCGGTCCGGGCTGGCTCTCCGGGCGTCATTCGGCGAGCCTGGCCAGCCAGCTGGTGGAGCAGGTCGAGTCGCTGGACGGCTACTTCGCCCGCTTTCGCCCCCAGCTCATGCTATCGGTGATCGGCCCCGCGCTGATACTGGGGGTGGCGCTCTGGCTGGACTGGCTGGCCGCGCTATTCCTGCTGCTGGCAGCGCCGCTGATTCCGCTCTTCATGGCCCTGGTGGGCATGGGGGCGGAGCGCCTCAACCGCGACCAGTTCGAAGCGGTGGCCCGGCTCTCCGGCCACTTCATCGATCGGGTGCGCGCCATTACCACCCTGCAGCTCTTCGGCCATACCCGGGCCGCCACCCTGGAGGTGCACGCTGCCGCCGACGACTATCGGCGTCGCAGCATGCGCACCCTGCGGCTGGCCTTTCTCTCCTCGGCGGTGCTGGAGTTCTTCGCCTCGGTGGCCATCGCCGTGGTGGCCATCTATGTGGGCTTCGGGCTGCTGGGCTATATCACCTACGGCCCCTCTCCCGAGCTCACCCTGTTCAGCGGCCTGCTGGTGCTGCTGCTGGCGCCGGAGTTCTTCCAGCCGCTGCGCACCCTGGCCCAGCACTACCACGACCGTGCCGCGGCCCTGGGGGCCGCCGACGGCCTGATGGCGCTGCTCGCCGAGCGTCCCGATCCGGTGCGCCATGACCGTCCCGAGGCGCCGGCAGACCCGGAGGTACTGGTCGAGCTGGCCGGGGCGGAAGTGACCCGGCCCGGGCGCGGCCAGGTGCTGGCTCCCTGTGACCTGCGCCTGGCGCGGGGCGAGGTGGTGGCGCTGATCGGCCCCTCGGGGTCCGGCAAGTCGACCCTGCTGCAGCTGCTGGCCGGCTTCGTCGGCTCCGGTGCCGGGGAGCGTCGCCTGGCGCCGGGGCTTGCCCTGGCCTGGATGGACCAGCGCCCGCTGCTGATCCAGGGCAGCCTGGCCGACAACCTGCGTCTGGCGGCGCCGGATGCTTCGGCCGAGGCCATGGCGCAGGCCCTGGAGCGGGCGGGGCTGGGAGAGCTGCTGGCACGCCTGCCTGCTGGGCTCGAGACGCCACTGGGCGAACGGGGGGCAGGCCTCTCCGGGGGGCAGGCCCAGCGCCTGGCCCTGGCCAGGATCTTTCTGGTCGAGGCGCCCCTGGTTCTGCTGGACGAGCCCACGGCCAGCCTCGATGCCGATACCGAGGCGGTGGTGATCAGTGCCCTGGAGGCCCTGGCCGCCCAGGGCCGTACCCTTGTGATCGCGACCCACCACCCGGCGCTGATCGCCATGGCAAGTCGCCGGCTGCGGCTCGACGCGGGCCGGCTCACGGAGGTGCACCATGACGCATCGCCCTGACACCCTGTTGAGAGAACTGCGACCCTGGCTTCGGCAGCTGGATCGGCGCCGCGGCCGCCTGCTGGCCGGCGCGGCGCTGATCGCCCTGACGCTGCTGTCGGCCATCGGCCTGCTGGCGCTCTCCGGCTGGTTCATCACCGCGACCGGGCTCACCGGGCTGCTGCTGGCCGCGGGCATCGCCGCCAGCCTGGATGTCTATGTGCCGGGCGGCGGCATCCGCTTCTTTGCGGTCAGTCGCACCGTGGCGCGCTACCTGGAGCGGCTCTACAACCACGATACCGTGCTGCGCCTGCTGGCCGACCTGCGCGGGCGGCTCTTCGGCGTGCTGGCAAGCCTCGACGGCCAGGCCCTGGCCCGGCGCCGGGCCAGCGACTGGCTCAACCGACTTACCGCCGATATCGACACCCTGGATAGCCTCTATCTGCGGCTGCTGGCTCCCGCCGGCGTGGGCCTGCTGGCGATCCTCGGGCTCTCGGCCTTCCTGGCGCTCTTCTCACCCCGTGTGGGTCTGGCCGGCGGTGCGCTGCTCCTGCTGGGCTGGCTCTGGTTGACCCTGGGTCAGGCGCGCCTAGGGCTAGCCGAGAGCCGCGCCCAGGTGGGTGAGCTCGAGGCCCTGCGCGGGCGAACGGTCGAGGCGCTGCAGGGCATGGCCGAGCTCGAGGCCTACGGCAGCCTGGCCCGCCAGCGTCGCGAACTGCACGAGATCGAGGCGCGGCTCTATCGGGGTCAGCTTGCCCTGGGGGCCCTGGTGGCGCTGGGCAACGCCCTGGCTGGCCTGCTGGTGGGGCTCGCCATGGTGCTGGCCCTGTGGCTTGCCGCCGGCGCCTGGGAGGCCGGCCGGCTCTCCGGTCCCCTCATGGTGATGATGCCCATCGCCATGCTGGCCATGAGCGAGGCCCTGGCCGCGCTGCCGGCGGCCTTCACCTGGCTGGGGGCCACCCGGGGCGCCGCCGGACGCCTCAATGAGCTGGAGGCGAGGGCCGGTGCCCGCGCGGAGAAGATGCCCGTCGCGGCGCCGCCTGCAGGACCACTCGGCGCCGAGCTGGAGGCGGTGACCCTGCACTATGCCGGCGCCCTGACCCCGGCCCTGACGGATCTGACCCTGCGTCTCGCCCCCGGCGAGCGCCTGGCCCTCTGCGGGGCCTCCGGGGCGGGGAAGTCCAGCGTGGCGGGCCTGCTGCTGGGGCAGCTCGAGGCTCAGCGGGGCGCGGTGCGCCTGGGCGGCATGGCGCCGGCACAGTGGCCCGGGGACGACCTGCGCCGCCGGGTGGCGGCCCTGACCCAGCGCGCCGACCTGCTCGATGACAGCCTTGCCGCCAACCTGCGCATTGCCCGCCCGGAGGCGGGGGAGGCCGAGCTCTGGGCAGCGCTGGCCTGGGTCGGGCTCGACGCCTGGGCGGAGTCGCTGCCCCGTGGCCTGCAGACCCGGGTGGGCGAGGGCGGTGGCCAGCTCTCCGGCGGCCAGGCCCGGCGCCTGGCACTGGCGAGGCTCTACCTGCGCGACCCCGACCTGGTGATCCTGGACGAGCCCTTCGCCGGGCTCGATGCCGACACGGCCGCGGCGCTTGGGGCGCGCCTGGACGTTTGGCTGCAGGGGCGCAGCGTGCTCTATCTGGTGCACCAGTTGGATGGCGGCGCCTTCGACCCGCCGGGTATCGACCGGCGCGTGACGCTGGTCGAGGGGCGCCGTGACCCGCGGGTTTAATCGCCGCGCTTTGCGCGATGGCGGGGTTTCGATCAGGATGGGGGAAAGCGCCCTCGACGAGAGAGACCCGCCATGCGTGATTTCCTTAAGCGCCTGCCCAAGGCCGAGCTTCACCTGCATATCGAGGGCTCCCTGGAGCCCGAGCTGATGTTTGCCCTGGCCGAGCGTAACGGCGTCGCGCTGCCCTATGCCTCGGTGGAGGAGGCGCGCGCCGCCTATGACTTCAGCGATCTGCAGTCCTTCCTCGACCTCTACTACCAGGGCATGAGCGTGCTGCGCACCGCCGAGGATTTCCACGACCTGGCCATGGACTACTTCCGCCGCGCCCATGCCGAGGGAGTGGTGCACGTGGAGATGCACTTCGACCCCCAGGCCCATCGGATACGCGGCATCGAGCTGCCGGTGGTGATGGAGGGGCTGTCGCTCGCTCGGCGCGAGGCCGAGCGAGAGCTGGGGCTCAGCACGGCGCTGATCATGGCCTTCCTGCGCGACCGCGATGCCGAGGAGGCCATGGCGGTGCTGGAGGAGGCCGCTCCCTACTGGGAGATGCTGGATGCGGTAGGCCTGGACAGCGCCGAGCGCGGCAACCCCCCCGAGAAGTTCGTCGAGGTGTTCGAGCGCGCCGCCCGGCTGGGCATTCCCCGGGTGGCCCACGCCGGCGAGGAGGGGCCCCCCGACTATATTCGCCAGGCCCTGGATCGGCTCGACGTCTGCCGCATCGACCACGGCGTGCGCTGCCTGGAGGATCCCGACCTGGTGGCGCGGCTGCGCGACGAGGGGGTGGTGCTCACGGTCTGCCCGCTCTCCAACGTGCGCCTCAAGGTGGTGGAGCGCATCGAGGCGCACCCGCTGCCTCAGTTGCTGGAGGCGGGCCTGAGGGTCACCCTCAACTCCGACGATCCGGCCTATTTCGGCGGCGGCATGCTGGCCAACTTCGAGGCGTGCCAGCGTGCCTTCGGCTGGGACGAGGCCACCTTCATCCAGCTGGCCGGTACGGCCATCGAGGCGGCCTTCATCAGTGACGCCCGGCGCACCGAGCTGCGTCACCGGCTGGCGGCCTGTTACTGACATCCGTCGCTGTCCGGCGGCACGGCACACGAAAACGGCGCCCCCGTCAGGGGGCGCCGTTAGCGAGAACGAGGGGCGGCAGGCTCGAGCCGCCCTGGCGAGGTTACGGCAGGGCCGGGACCTCGAAGTCGGGCATCTCGCCGGTCAGGGTGTGCAGGAAGGCAGTGATGTTGGCGATGGTCTCATCGTCATACTCGCGACCCAGCATCTCCTGGCCCATGATGGCAACGGCCTCCTCCAGGGTCTCGGTGGCGCCATTGTTCATGTAGGGGTAGGTGACGCCCACGTTGCGCAGAGTCGGGGTGCGGAAGCGGTACATATCCGCCTCGTCACCGGTCACTTCAAAGCGGCCCACGTCGGTGGAGCCCGGCACCTGGATGCGGTGGAACATGCTGTCGGTCAGCGCCGGGCCGCGGTGGCAGGCGATGCAGCCGGTGTCCACGAAGGCCACCATGCCGTCCTTCTCCTGCTGGTTCAGGGCGTCGATATCGCCGCGCAGGTAGCGGTCGAAGGGCGAGTTCGGCGTGTTGAGGGTGCGCTGGAAGCTGGCGAGTGCCTTGGCCAGGTTGTCGGCGTTGATCGGGTCCTCGTCGCCGGGGAAGGCCTCGGCGAACTTCTTCTGGTAGAGGTCGAACTCGTTCAGGCGCTCCAGGGCGCTGTCGAGGTCCATGGCCATTTCCACATCGGCCTCGATGGGGCCGAGGGCCTGGCCTTCCAGGTCCGGCTCGCGGCCGTCCCAGAACTGGGAGCCCAAGAAGCCGGAGTTGAGCACGGTGGGGGTGTTGCGCTCGCCGATCTGGCCGTCGTGGCCGGTGGCGCGCGGAATACGGTCCGCCCAGCCCAGCGCGGGGTTGTGGCAGGTGGCGCAGCTGATCACGCCGCTGGAGGAGATGCGCGGCTCGAAGAAGAGCATGTTGCCGAGCTCGACCTTCTCCGGGGTCAGGGAGTTGTGGGCCGGGATCGGCGGGAAGTGGGGCAGTGGCTCGAAGCGGTCGCGGTAGTTGCCGAGCCCGTCGTCGGCCATGGCCGGCGCGGCGATGGCGAGCGCGGAGCCCATGGCAATGGCGGAGGCCAGCAGGCGCTTGGTGGTCATGATGATTCCCCCTCGGGATGTTGATATGGGTCAGTAACGGTTAACCCGTCCTTAACCTTCTGTTTCAACAGTAGCGGTGTCGCCTGTCGCTAATCAACCTAGTAAAACTGTCGGAAAAGGACCAGTCTTGAGTTGTGTCAATTTTTCGATCTAGTGATGCAATGTTTCTAGACGGTATCGGCATTATCCTTGAAACTGTCGACGCCCCGTCCCTGTACCGGAGAGAGTCCAGATGTCTCGCTATCGCTACCCCGCCATTCCCGAGTCGGAGGTCACCCCTCGCGAGCTGTTCCGCCAGCGGCGCCGCTTTATCAAGGCGGGTGCCGCCCTGGGGGCGGCCGCCCTGGCCCCGGGTCTGCTGCTCTCGCCGGCGGCTCACGCCTGGCGTGGGGGCCTGGAGGAGCGACTCGCAGGCGAGCTGCCCAGCCAGTCGCTGGCTGGCGATGAGTCGCTGACCGCGTTTCGCGATGCCACTACCTACAACAACTTCTATGAGCTTGGTACCCGCAAGAGCGACCCCGAGGTCTATGCCCACCAGCTGCGTACCGACCCCTGGTCGGTGACCATCGAGGGTGAGGTGGAGAAGCCCGGCACCTTTGCCCTGGAGGATATCCTCGCCGGTCAGTCCCTGGAGGAGCGCATCTATCGCATGCGCTGCGTCGAGGCCTGGTCCATGGTGATTCCCTGGATCGGCTTTCCCCTGGCCGACCTGCTCAAGCGCCATGGGCCCACCTCCCGGGCGAAGTACGTGGTCTTCGAGTCGATCCTCGACCCCGATAACCTGCGCGGCCAGCGGCGTTCCATCATCGAGTGGCCCTATCGTGAGGGGTTGCGCATCGACGAGGCGATGCACCCCCTGACCCTGCTCTCCGTGGGGATGTATGGCGAGGTGATGCCCAATCAGAACGGCGCCCCGATACGGCTGGTGGTGCCCTGGAAGTATGGCTTCAAGAGCATCAAGTCGGTAGTGAAGATCCGCCTGGTGGAGGAGCAGCCCAGCACCTCCTGGATCGACCAGAACCCCAGCGAGTACGGCTTCTATGCCAACGTCAATCCCGAGGTGGACCATCCGCGCTGGTCCCAGGCCCGGGAGCGGCGCATCGGCGAGAGCGGGCGTCGCGAGACCCTGATGTTCAACGGCTATGCCGATGAGGTCGCCGAGCTCTATGCCGGGATGGACCTGAACAAGCACTTCTGACGCGAGCGAGTCCCTCCATGCTGATGACGCCTGCCGCACGGATCCTGGCCTTTCGCCTGCTGGTGCTGGCCGCCGGGTCGCTGCCCGCCCTGTGGCTCGCCTGGCTCTGGGCCAGCGATGCCCTGGGCGTGGTGCCGGGGGAGGCCGTGGTGCACTTCACCGGCCGCACCGGCTTCACCCTGCTGGTGGCCACCATCGCCTTCAGCCCCGCCTTTCGCTTTACCGGCTGGGTCGGCTTCATGATCGCCCGCCGCCAGATCGGCCTGTGGGCCTTCTTCTGGCTGCTCGCCCACATGCTGGCCTGGATGGGCCTCGACCAGTACTGGGACTGGCCCTGGATTCGCCGCGAGATGGTCGACCTTCCCTATATCCGCTACGGGGCGGCCGCGCTGCTGCTGCTGGTCCCTCTGGCGCTCACCTCTTTTCGCCATACGCAGAAGGCCATGGGCTACACTGCCTGGCACTGGCTGCACCGGCTGATCTATGTGTCGGCGGCCCTGGGGGCGGTCCACCTCTGGGTGCTCACCCGCGCCGACTACCTGATGGCCACGGGTTTTGCGGTCGTCGTGGCCGCCCTGGCGCTGTTCCGGGTCATTGACGCGGTCATTTCTCGTCGCTAGCCGATATCATCCTTCGCGGCGGTGCTGCAGGCGTCCATTTGCCCAGGTCTCGGCCACGGCGCGGTCGTCGCCCAGCATCATGAGCGCGAAGAGGGTCTCGCCTAGGGTGCGGCAGCGCGCCGTGCGCCGGGCCAGCAGCGGGGTCGCTGCGGGGTCGAGCACCACGAAGTCGGCGTCCATGCCCGGCGCCAGGCGGCCGATGCGATCGCTCAAGGACAGGGCCCGGGCGTTGCCCAGGGTCAGCCCAAAGAAGCCCTGCCAGGCGGTGAGGGGCTGGCCGCGCAGCTGGCCGACCTGGTAGGCGGCCTTCAGGGTGGCAAGCCCCGAGAGGTCGGTGCCGCCGCCCACGTCGCTGGCGAAGGTGACGCCCAGCCCCACCTCGCGTGCCGCCTGGCGGTCGAAGAGGCCGCTGCCCAGGAAGAGATTGGAGCTGGGGCAGAAGGCGAGGTTGGCGCCGCGCTCGGCCAGGCGTGCGCGCATCTCCTGGTCCAGGTGGATGCCGTGGGCGAAGGTGCTGCGCGGCCCCACCAGGCCAGACGCTTCATACACCGCGAGGTAGTCGCGGCTGCCGGGGAAGAGCTCCGCCACCCAGTCCAGCTCGCCAGTGTTCTCGGCCAGGTGGGTCTGCAGCCAGAGGCTCGGGTCGTTTCTCAGGATGGCGCCGGTGGCGTCGAGCTGGGCCCGGGTGGAGGTGGGCGCGAAGCGCGGGGTGAGGCTGTAGCCGAGCCGCCCCTTGCCGTGCCAGTCGCCAATCAGCCGCTCGCTGTCGCGGATGCCGCCCAGGGTGTCGTCGGTGAGCCCTTCGGGCGCGTGGCGGTCCATCAGCACCTTGCCGGCCAGCATGCAGAGCCCACGCCGCTGGCTCGCCGCGAAGAAGGCGTCCACCGAGACCGGGTGGCTCGAGCAGAACACCTGGGCGGTGGTGGTGCCGACCCTGAGCATCTCATCCAGAAAAGCCTCCGAGAGGGCGTCTGCGTGCTCGCGGCTGGCGAACCTTAGCTCCTCCGGGAAGGTGTAGTCGTTGAGCCAGTCGAGCAGCTGACGCCCGTAGGAGGCCATGATCTCCAGCTGCACGTAGTGGACGTGGCTGTCGATGAAGCCGGGGGTGATCAGCTTGCCGCGGTGATCGATCACCTCGAGGCCCGGGGGCAGCTCGGGGGCCAGGGTGGCGTAGTCGCCGATGGCCCGGATCCGCCCGTTCTCGAGCCAGAGGGCACCATCACGATGGTGGGTGACGCTGCCCGGGGCGGGGGTATCGGCGTCGCCGGGGTCGGCATCGAAGCTCAGCAGTTCGGCGCGCAGCAGGCGCGAGTCGTTCGTCGTCATTATGGTCGAGCTCATCGATTTGGTGTCACCGGGGCTGATCCGTCGACAGGCCTCCTTTCCCCTCTTCGGCCTGCCCCCGGCGCCCCTAGGTTACGGTGGTGGTGTTGAAGGCGGCTCTGAGCACGGCGGGATCCAGGCCGCGCTGGTCGGGGCGTTCGACGCTTGCCGTCAGCGGCAGGAGCTCGGCGAGGGTGGCAAGCGCAATGGCGTAGGGGGTCTTGTCACCCCCGGTGCCACCCGCCGCCATGCCGATGGGGCAGCGCACCCGGGCAAGCGTCGCCTCGTCATGACCGGCCTTGCCCAGCCGCGAGCGAAAGCTGGCCCACTTGCTGGTCGAGCCGATCAGGCCGAGGGAGGCGACGTCGCCACGGGCGAGCAGGGCATCCACCAGGGTGAGATCCTCGGCGTGGTCGTGGGTCAGCACCAGGGCATGGGCGCCGGGCGGCAGCGCGGCCACGGCGGCGGCCGGGTCGGGGGCGTGGCGGCAGGCGAGCCGCGGCTGCTTTGCCGCCCAGTCGGGGAAGGCCCCCGGGCGGCTGTCGTGCCAGCGCACCTGCCAGGGCAGCGGGGCGGCCAGGCGCACGAGCTCGGTACCCACGTGGCCGGCGCCGAACAGCGCCAGGGTGGTGGCGCTGCCCGGGAAGACCTCGATCAGCACGTTGACGAAGCCGCCGCAGCACTGGCCGCTGCGCCCGCCCAGGGAGAAGGCCTCGAGGCTCAGGCCCCCCTCGGGACGGCCATCGTTGCCTACGAGCCGCGCCCGGGCGGCCTCGATCACCTGGTATTCGAAGGTGCCGCCGCCCAGGGTGTCGAAGACGGCATCGGCGGTAATCACCATGCGCGCCCCGGGCTCCCGGGGCGTGGAGCCGGCGCTGGTCACCTGGGTGGCCAGGGCGTGGGGCAGGCCGTCGCGCTGCAGGCGATGCAGGGCGGCGTGCCAGCTTTCGGGGCGTTGGCCGCCTGCGGTGATCATGGCGTCGCCTCCTCGAAGGCCGGCGGCCAGTCGCTGTGGCGTGAACGCAGCGCCTCGGCGGCCAGCAGCACCCGTTCCGGCGTGGCCGGGGTGTCGAGCCGCGGGGCCTCGCGGTAGTCGGCGAGGCTCGCCAGGGCGTCACGCAGCGCCGACCATGCCGAGATGCCCAGCATGAAGGGCGGCTCGCCCACCGCCTTGGAGCGGTAGATGCTGGCCATGGAGTTGGGATGTCCCTCCATCAGCGCGACGTTGAATACCGGGGGCAGGTCGCCGTAGGTGGGGATCTTGTAGGTGGCCGGCCCGTCGGAGATCAGCCGGCCGGCCTCGTTCCACTTGAGTTCCTCGCTGGTCAGCCAGCCCATGCCCTGGATGAAGCCGCCCTCCACCTGGCCGATATCGATGGCCGGGTTCAGGGAGTCGCCCACGTCGTGCAGGATGTCGACCCGGTTCACCTGGTACTCGCCGCTCAGGGTGTCCACGCCCACCTCGGCCACGGCGGCCCCGAAGGCGTAGTAGTAGAAGGGGCGCCCCTGGCCGGTGCCGCGGTCGTAGTGGATCAGCGGCGTGGCATAGAAGCCCTTCTCGGAGAGCGAGACGCGGCCCAGATAGGCCGTCTGCACCAGCTCGCCCCAGGGGATGCGCCGCTCGCTCTCACCAACGCCTGCCACCAGATGGCCGGCCTCCAGGCGCATCGCCTCGCGGTCGAGGGCATAGTGCTCGGCGGCGAAGTCGAAGAGCCGCGCCTTGAGGGTCAGGCAGGCGTCCCGGGCCGCCATGCCGTTGAGGTCCGCGCCGCTGGAGGCGGCGGTGGGGGAGGTGTTGGGCACCTTGTCGGTGCGGGTGGCGGTGATGCGGACGCTCGCGAGGTCCAGTGCTAGCTCCCGGGCCACCACCTGGCAGATCTTGGTATGCAGCCCCTGGCCCATCTCGGTGCCGCCGTGGTTGATCTGCACGCTGCCGTCGGTATAGACGTGGAGCAGGGCGCCGGCCTGGTTGAGGTGCTTGGCGGTAAAGGAGATGCCGAACTTCACCGGGGTCAGTGCCAGGCCGCGCTTGATCACGGGGCTGTCCGCGTTGAAGGCGGTGATGGCCTCGCGCCGGGCCCAGTAGTCGCTGCTCGCCTCCAGGCGCTCGATCAGCTCATGCAGCAGGCCGACCTGGTCAACGGTCTGGCCGTAATGTGTCACGTCGCGGGGGAGGGCATCCCCCTGGGTGCCGTCGCTCTCGTGGCGATAGAGATTGCGCTTGCGCACGGTGAGCGGGTCCTCTCCCACCCGGCGGGCGATATCGTCCATGGCCGCCTCGATCACCATCATCCCCTGGGGGCCGCCGAAGCCGCGGAAGGCGGTGTTGGAGGCGGTATGGGTGCGGGCGCGATGACCGGTCACCCGGGCCGCGCCCAGGGAGTAGGCGTTGTCGGCGTGGAACATGGCGCGGTCGACGATGGCATCCGACAGGTCCGGCGAGTAGCCGCAGTCGCCGATCACGGTGATCTCGCCGCCCTGAATCACGCCCTTGTCATCTACGCCCAGCCGGTAGCGGTTGTGGAAGGGGTGGCGCTTGCCGGTGACCCGCATGTCGTCGCCCCGGGGCAGGCGCAGCCTGGCCGCGCGGCCGGTGCGCCGAGCGACCAGCGCGGCGATGCAGGCCCAGGGTGAGGCCTGGGTCTCCTTGCCGCCGAAGCCGCCGCCCATGCGCCGTACCTCCACGGTCACCGCATGGAAGGGTATGCCCAGCACTTCGGCCACCAGCTTCTGGGTCTCGCTCGGGTGCTGGTTGGAGGTGTGGACCACCACCCCCTCGTCCTCGGTGGGCGTGACCAGGCAGGCCTGGCCCTCGAGATAGAAGTGCTCCTGGCCGCCCACGAACTGCTCGCCCTCGACGACCTGGCTGGCGCCTCCCAGCGCCGCCTCCCAGTCGCCGCGCTGCTGGATGTGGGTGGGCCTCACGAACTCGCCGCGCTCGGCGGCGACCACCGCATCGAGACTCGCCGGCCGCTCGTCGATCGTGACCAGGCCGGCATCGAAGGCCGCCTTCACCGCCTCCCGGGCGGCGCGGTGGCTCTCGGCGGCCACGGCGAAGAGCACCTGGCCTGCGTAGCTGATCTCGTCTTCGACGAAGATCGGGTCGCCGGGAAAGACCGGGCCGATATCGGTGTGGCCGGGCACCTCCTCGATGCCGACCGCGTCCACCACCCCGGGCAGCGCCCGGACCTGGTCGAGGGCCACGCCGGTCAGCCGGCCGTGGGCCACCGGCGAGAGCGCCAGGGCGACGTGCAGGCAGTCCGCCGGTACCTTGAGGTCGTCGATATAGGCGGCGCGGCCGGTGACGTGCTTGACCGCGCTCTCGTAGGCCTGGGAGTGGCCGGCGCTGCCCGGTGTCTGGGTGTTGCGAGCCAAGGGGCTCGCGCCCTGAATGCGCCCCTCGAGCTCGCGTCTCGCCTCGACGGAGTCGGCGCCGATATCGGCATCCGGCGACTGGGACGTTTCGGCACCGATCGTCTGATCCGGCGCGGCACCGGGCGCCTTGGAAAGCTTAGTGAGCGTACGCATGGAGCATCACCTCCCGGTCGCGGTCTTGTGTAGGTGCTTGTTGCTGCCCAATGACAAGGCGCAGCCGCTCCAGCAGGTTGGCGGCGGAGAGCGCGCGGTAATGGGCGCTGCCGCGCACGTCGCTCATCGGCTGAAAATCGTTCTGCAGCGCCGCACGGGCCGCCTGGAAGCAGGCCACCGTGGGCGGCTGACCCTCCAGGGCCGCCTCGGCGGCGGCTGCCCGCTTCGGTATGGCCGCCATGCCGCCGAAGGCGAGGCGCACGTCGCGCAGTACGCCGTCCTCCAGGCGCCAGGCGAAGGCGCCCAGCACCGCCGAGATATCATCCTCACGACGCTTGGATAGCTTCCACACCTTGAGGTGTCGCCCCGGTTCGGGGCGCGGCAGGAAGATGGCGCGGATCACCTCGCCCTCGCGTAGGGCAGTCTTCTTGTAGTCGAGGAAGACGTCGCCGAGTGGCAGCTCCCGCTCTGCCTCTTCAGCAGCATCGCCGGGCCCGGCCAGCCAGAGCCGCCCGCCTAGTGCCAGCAGCACCGGCGGGGTGTCGCCGATGGGGGAGGCGTTGGCGATATTGCCGCCCAGGGTGCCGCGGTTGCGCACCTGAGCGGAGCCCAGGCGGTGCAGCAGGTGGGCGAAGGCGGGGTAGTGCGCCTCGAGCAGCGGTTCGAGGCGCGCGTAGGTCACGGCACCGCCGATCCACCAGCCTTCGCGGCCGTCGTCCAGGGTGGCCTCCTCGATGGTGGTGAGCTCGGCCACCCGGGTCACGTCCACCAGACGCTCGAACCGGCGCAGGCGCTGGGTCACCTCCAGCCAGAGGTCGGTGCCGCCGGCGACGATGGGCGCCTCGGGGTGGCGGCGTCGCTCCTCGACCAGCTCGGCCAGGGTCGCGGGCTGCACAAAGGCGCTATCGGCTCCTGGCTCCTGGTGCTGTGCGCTGGCATCCACGGCACGATCCAGCCACCCGGGGCGCGGCCAGGGGGGCTCCCCCATGGAGAGTGCCGCGTCGCGGATCGGGCGATAGCCGGTGCAGCGGCAGAGGTTGCCGCCCAGCGCCGCTTCGAGTCGCTCGGGGGTCAGCGGAGCGGGCCTCTGCTGCTGCTCCTCGTGCAGGGTGAAGAGCGACATCACGATGCCCGGGGTGCAGAAGCCGCACTGGCTGGCGTGGCAGGCCACCATGGCCGCCTGGGCGGGATGCAGCGCCTCGCCCTGGGCGAGCCCCTCCACGGTGACCAGCGAGCGGCCCTGGAGCTGGTGGGCGGGGGTGATGCAGGCGTTAGCGCTGTGATAGCGAACCCGGCCGTCGGGGCCGGCCTCGCCGATGGCCACGGTGCAGGCGCCGCAGTCGCCGGAGGCGCAGCCCTCCTTGGTGCCGGTCTGGCCCAGGGTCTCGCGCAGCAGCTCGAGCACGCTGGTGTCGGGCGTGGCCTCGCACCGGCGGGGCTGCCCGTTGAGCAGGAAGTCGATCATGGCGTTGTCTCTATTATTGATCGCCGAGTGTCGCGTCCCGTCAGGGTAGCGAGCTTGTTGACCATCTGGTCAGGTTGTTTTCAGCATGGCCAACGCTGGCCGACTTTGCAAGCGTGGGAGGCGCAAGGCGCCTTTCGCTGACGCGGCACCGGTTACTGCGATAGCCCTGGGAAAGCCCTGCCGCCGTTGCATGCACCGCCGCAGTGCGGCACTCTCGGCTGAGACCACTGGCACAGGGAACCGGTAGATGACAGAAGTCGCGAGTCCGGCGGCGATACGCCGTGCGCGAGAGAGGGGGGAAGCCGGCGGCGCGACCCGCGAGCGCAACGAGCGTGAGATCCTCGCCGCGGCAGAGAAGATCTTCGCCGCTCACGGCTACCGCGGCGCCAGCGTTCAGGCCATTGCCGAGGCGGCGGGGCTGCCCAAGTCCAACGTGCTCTACTACGTGGGCAGCAAGCGCGGGCTCTATGTGCGCCTGCTGGAGCGGATGATGGCGCGCTGGAATGCGCTCCTGGACGATATCTCGGTGGACGATGACCCCGCCGAGGTGCTGGAGGCGTTCATCCGCAGCAAGATGGCGCTCTCCCGGCGCCATCCGGAGGGCTCGCGGCTCTTCGCCGCCGAGATCCTCGCCGGCGCCCCCTTCCTGCAGGAGTACCTGAGCGGCGAGCTGCGCGGCTGGGTGGAGGAGCGGGCGAGGATCTTCCGCCAGTGGGCCGAGCGCGGCCTGATGGATCCGGTGGAGCCGGTCTGGCTGATTTTCCTGATCTGGTCCGCCACCCAGCACTATGCCGACTTCGAGGCTCAGGTGCTCGGCATCACCGGCAAGGGGGAGCTCAGCGACGCCGATGTCGAACAGATCACCGCCTTCCTCACCCGGGTAATCCTCAAGGGGTGCGGGGTCACGCCGCGCGAGGCTTGATACCGCGGAAGTCGCCCTTGCGGCGGGCTTCCTCCAGGTCGTAGGCGTTCTGCAGCCGCAGCCAGTAGCCCTCGCTGGTGCCGAAAAAGCGGGAGAGGCGCAGGTCGGTATCGGCCGTGATGGCGCGCTTGCCGCGTGTGATTTCGCCGATTCGCGTGGCCGGTACGCCGATGGCGCTGGCTAGCCCGTTCTTGGTCAGACCCAGTGGCTCGATGAAGTCCTCCAGCAGGATCTCACCAGGATGCACGTTGGGCAGGCGCTCGTTGGGTTGCGTCATGGCGGCCTCCTCAGTGATTCAGTGATAGTCGACGATCTCCACATCCCAGGCGTTGCCGTCTTCGAAACGAAAGCAGATTCGCCATTGGGCATTGATCCGGATACTGTGCTGGCCGGCTCGGTCCCCCTGCAGTGCCTCGAGGCGATTGCCGGGTGGAATGCGAAGGTCGTCAAGCGTGGCAGCGGCACCGAGCTGGCGCAGCTTCTTCAATGCATTGCGCTGCATGTCATGCGGGAGGCGTTTCGCGACCCGGCCCTGAGCAACCAGGGCAGTCTGCTTGTCCTTGAAGGAAGCGATCATGGTCGGTGCATACAAAGCTTTTGATGAAAAATAACGCAAGGCGTTATATGACGCAAGGCGTTTTGTCTGGGCTCATTCCTCCTTCGGCAGCGCCAGGCTGATCGCCACCGTTGCCGCGAGCATCGCACTCGACACCCACAGCGTGGCGGTGAGGCCGCCGGCGAGGTAGAGCCAGCCGGAGAGCAGGGTGCCGATCAGCCGCCCCATGGCGTTGGCCATGTAGTAGAAGCCCACGTCCAGCGAGACCCCGTCCGAGCGCGCCATGCGCACGATCAGGAAGCTGTGCAGGCTGGAGTTCACCGCGAAGACCGCGCCGAACAGCATCAGCCCCCCGAGCAGCACCATCTGCGGCTGCGCCGCCAGTAGCTGTCCTTCAAGACCCAGGGCGATCAGCGCCGGCAGGGCGGTAAGCGCCGCGGCCCAGGCGATGGCGGCGCCGCGGCCCGCCGTGCGCCCGGTGATCCTGGGGGCGACCGCCTGCACCGCCCCGTAGCCGATCACCCAGAGGGCCAGGAAGCCCCCCACCCGCCAGCTGTCCCAGCCGAACTGGGTGGCCAGAAAGACCGGCAGGGCGACCACGAACCAGACGTCCCGGGCGCCGAAGAGGCACATCCGCGCCGCCGAGAGGATATTGATGGCGCGGCTCTTGGAGAGCATCTCGCGAAACTTCGGCTTGGCCTTGGCCCGGCCCAGGTCGCCGTCGAGGCGCATGAGCGACAGCGCCAGCACCCCGGTGAGCATCACCGCCATGGCGAGTATCGCCCCCTGGAAGCCGATCAGGGTCAGCAGCAGGCCCCCCAGGAAGAAGCCCACGCCCTTGAGCGCGTTCTTGGAGCCGGTGAGCAGCGCCACCCAGCGGTAGAGCGCCTCATGGCCCTCCGTCCCCTGGGGCACCAGGGTCTTGATGGCGCTCTTGGCGCTCATCTTGTTGAGGTCCTTGGCGATGCCCGAGAGCGCCTGGGCGGCCATCACCCAGGGCACCGAGAGCCAGGCCACCGGCACCAGCAGCATGGCAAGCGCCACCACCTGCAGGCCGAGCCCCAGGTTCATGGTGCGGTTGAGTCCCAGTCGCGCCCCCAGCCAGCCCCCCACCAGGTTGGTCACCACCCCGAAGAACTCGTAGAAGAGGAACAGCAGCGCCACTTCCAGGGCCGAGTAGCCGAGCCCGTAGAAGTAGAGCACCACCAGCATGCGCAGGGCGCCGTCGGTGAGGGTGAAGGCCCAGTAGTTGCCGGTGACCAGCAGGTACTGGCGGATCTCCCGGGGCAGGGCGGCGACGCGGGCGATCATGCGTCCGCCATCCCCACCTTGGCGGCCAGTTCCGCGGTGCGGCAGGCGTAGCCATACTCGTTGTCGTACCAGGCGTAGAGCTTCACCTGGGTGCCGGCCACCACCATGGTGGAGAGGGCATCGACGATGGCGCTGCGCGGGTCGGTGCGATAGTCGATGGAGACCAGCGGGCGTTCCTCGTAGCCGAGGATGCCGGCGAGCTCGCCCTCGGCGGCCTCCTTCAGCAGGGCGTTGACCTCCTCCTCGGTGGTCTCGCGGGCGACCTCGAAGACCATATCGGTGAGCGAGGCGTTGGCAAGCGGCACGCGCACGGCGTGGCCGTTGAGCTTGCCTTCGAGCTCCGGGAAGATGGCGGTGATCGCCTTCGCCGAGCCGGTGGTCGTCGGTATCAGGCTCATGCCGCAGGCCCGGGCGCGTCTGAGGTCCTTGTGGGGGGCATCTAGAATCGTCTGCGTATTGGTAATGTCGTGGATGGTGGTCATGGAGCCGTGGCGGATGCCGAGGTTCTCGTGGATCACCTTGACCACCGGCGCCAGGCAGTTGGTGGTGCAGCTGGCCGCCGTGACGATGCGGTGCCGGGCCGGGTCGAAGAGGTGGTCGTTGACCCCCACTACCAGGTTGAGCGCACCTTCGTCCTTCACCGGGGCGCTCACCACTACGCGCTTGACCCCCTGGTCCAGGTAGGCCTGGAGCCTGTCGGTGGTCTTCATCTTGCCGGAGGCCTCGATCACCAGGTCGCAGCGGGACCAGTCGGTGGCCTCGATCTCGCGGTTGGCACTGAACGCGATGCGCCGGCCGGCCACGGTCAGGGAGGAGTCGTCCGCCGTGATATCATCGCCGCCGCCGGTCCACTGGCCGTGCACTGAGTCGAACTGCAGCAGGTGGGCGAAGGTGGCGGCGTCGCCGCCCGGGTCGTTGATCTGCACGAACGCGAGGTCCGGGTTCGTCCAGCCGGCGCGCAGCGCCAGGCGGCCGATGCGGCCGAAGCCATTGATGCCGATGCGTATCGCCATGGGAAGGCTCCTTGGGTATCAGGGGAAGTGGAGAACGAGCATATATGGCGAATCGTATATGAAGTCAGGTGACAGTTCGATGACAGCCGGCCTGCCCATCGAGGCGCGGCTCGACGCCATCCAGGCCGCCCTGGCGGCACACTCGCGCGCGCTGCTGGTGGCCGAGCCCGGCGCCGGCAAGACCACCCGGGTGCCCCTGGCGCTGCTCGAGGCCCCCTGGGCCGCCGAGGGTCGGCTGCTGCTGCTGGAGCCGCGGCGGGTGGCGGCACGGCTTGCCGCCGGCTTTATGGCAGATACCTTGGGTGAGCGCGTGGGGGAAACCGTCGGCTACCGGATGCGCGGCGAGAGCCGTGCTGGCCCGCACACCCGCCTCGAGGTGGTCACCCAGGGGGTGCTCACCCGCATGCTCCAGGAGGACCCGCTGCTGGAGGGGGTGGCCGGCATCCTCTTCGACGAGTTTCACGAGCGCAGCCTGGAGGCGGATCTCGGCCTGGCGCTGGCCCTGGACGCCCAGTCGGTGCGCGACGACCTGCGTCTGCTGGTGATGTCGGCGACCCTGGACGTCGAGGCCCTGCTCGGCGTGCTGGGCGAGGGCACCCCGGTGATCGACTGCCCGGGGCGCACCTTTCCGGTCGAGACCCGCTACCGCGCCCTCACTGCCCGGGAGGAGGCCGCCCCCCAGCAGGCCCGGGCGCTGCTCGACGCCATGGGGCAGCAGGCGGGCGATGCCCTGGTGATCCTACCCGGGGTGGCGGAGATCCGCCGCCTGGCCCGGGAGCTCTCGCACCGGTCGCCCGAGCTTGCCGTCATGGAGCTCCACGGCCGCCTACCCCTGGAAGACCAGCGCCGCGCCCTGCGCCCCGACCCCGAAGGGCGCCGCCGCGTCGTGCTCGCCACCGCCATCGCCGAGTCCAGCGTCACCGTGGACGGCGTGCGCCTGGTGGTGGACGCAGGCCTGGAGCGGGTGCCGGTCTTCCAGCCGCGAAGCGGCCTGACCCGGCTGGCGACGCGTCGCGTCAACCGCGCCAGCGCCGACCAGCGCCGGGGCCGCGCCGGCCGCCAGGGTCCCGGCCTCTGCCTGCGGCTGTGGGCCGAGGAGCAGCCGCTTATCCCCCATGGCGAGCCGGAGATGCGCCAGGCCGATCTCGCCCCGCTGGCCTTCGAACTGGCGCGCTGGGGCGTCACCGACCCGGGTCGCCTCGCCTGGGTCACCCCGCCCCCCGCTGGGGCGCTCTGTGCCGGGCGCGAGCTGCTTCGGCGCCTGGAGCTGCTGGATACCGAGCATCACCTTACCGAGCTGGGACGGCGAGCGGGGCGCTGGCCCACCCACCCGCGCCTGGCGGCCATGCTGGAGCGCGCCCGAACGCTCGATGCGCTGCCGCTCGCCTGCGTCCTGGTGGCGCTGCTCGAAGGGCGCGGCCTGGACGACGAGCGGGATTTGGAGCGGGCCCTGCAGTCGCGGCTCAAGGCGCCCCGGGAGCACCGCCAGTGGCAGCGGGACGCCGAACGGTTGGCGCGCATTGCTGGGGCATCGCTGGAGGTCACGAGCCTCTCGCCGCTGGGGGAGCTGCTGGCGCTGGCCTATCCGGAGCGCATCGCCCAGCGCCTGGATGCCCCGGGCCGCTTTCGCCTGTCTAGCGGGGGGCTGGCGACCCTGCCCGAGACCCACCCCCTGGCCCATGCCGAGCTGCTGGTGGCGGTGGAGCTCGACGGCGAGGCGAGCGGGGCGCGGATTTTTCGCGCCGTGGCGCTGGGCCGCGAGCGGCTGGAGGCGCTCTACCCCGAGTGCGGCCAGTGGCGGGCGAGCCTCGAGTGGTCCGACGCCGAAGGCCGTTTGCTCGGCGAGCAGGTGCGCGGCCTGGGGGCGGTGGTGCTGGCGCGAAAGCCCCTGGCCAAGCCGCCGGCCGAGGCGGTGAGGTCGGCGCTGCTCGAGGCGCTGCGCCGCCGGGGGCTGCCACGGGACGACGCCCTGACCCAGCTTCGCGGCCGGTTGGCGCTGCTGCGCCGCACGCTGGGCGATGAGTGGCCCGATGTCTCGGAGGCGGCGCTGCTGGAGACCCTGGAGACCTGGCTGGAGCCCCATCTGGAGGGCATCACTCGCCTCGACGCCGTGGAGCGCCTGCTCCTGGCGCGCCTGCTGCTCGATACCCTCGACTGGCCTTTGCGCTCGCGGCTCGATTCGCTGGCGCCGCTGCGCCTGGCGGTGCCCAGCGGCGCCAGCCACCGGGTGGACTATGCGCCCTGCCTCGAGGGCAAGCCGCCGGTGCTGGCGGTGAAGCTGCAGGAGTGCTTCGGCTGGCAGGCCTCGCCGCGCGTCGCCGACGGCCGCGAGGCGGTGCTGCTGCACCTGCTCTCGCCGGCGCGCCGCCCGCTGCAGGTCACCGCCGACCTGGCGAGCTTCTGGGCCAATGGCTACGCGGAGGTGCGCAAGGAGATGCGCGGCCGCTACCCCAAGCACCCCTGGCCGGAAGACCCTACCACCGCCGAGGCCACCGCGCGCACCAAGCGGCGCGGCTGAGCCGGGCCGGCGGCCGTGCGCCTACGCCAGCCCGGCCAGCCCCAGCAGCAGGGCGGTGAGTCCCAGGCAGACGCCGAAGGCGGGCCAGGGCATCAGCCAGGCGTCGGCGCGGCGCAGCCTCCAGCGCCAGCGGCGTGTCCCGCGCCTTGCACCCATGCGGCGTGCCCTGGCGCGCACCTCACGGCGCCAGCCCAGTGTCGTCAGTCGCCGCTGCAGCGGAGTGGCGACTCTCAATGCCATACCCAGCGCCACGGCCAGCAGGGCTGGCATCAGCGCCTTGAGCCAGGCCTCCGGCGCGGCCAGATAGGCCAGCGGGACGCCGGACCAGACCCAGGGCAGCAGGGCCGCCAGCGCGCCCAGCCCCCAGAGCGATGCCGCCAGCCAGGTCGGCATCGCGCTGCCTTCCGCGCGGGGCTCGAGTCGCCATAGCAGCCAGCCCAGCCGGAGCATCACCAGGCTCGTCATCACCCCGCTCAGGGTCACCGGCCAGGCGGCCAGCGACGCCTCGTTCAGCGCCGTCTCCATGCCCGCTTTCACCGCCAGGCCGCTTGAGGGCGGCAGCCCCGCCAGGGTCAGGGCGGGCAGCGCCAGGGCGCCCAGCAGCAGGGCGCGCCCGCTTGCGCTGCGGGCGAACAGCCCTGAGCGCATGAACAGCCCTGAGCGCATGAACAGCCCTGAGCGCATGAACGGCCCTGAGCGCATGAACAGTCCTGCGCCGATAAAGAGCGCCGCCTTGGCCAGGGCGTGGGCGGCCACCAGCCCCAGCAGGGCCGGCAGGGCGGCGGGGCTGCCCAGCAGGTGCAGGCCCAGCAGCGCCGTGGCTAGGCCCATCTGGCTGACGCTGGACCACGCCAGCAGCGGCTTGGGTCCGGTCTGAGCCAGGCCGCGGCCGGCGCCATAGAGGGCGCCGGCCAGGCCTGCCGCTACCAGAAGCCCCCCGGCGCCCGCGGCGCCGTCGCCCAGCAGCAGTACAGCCCCCAGCAGCCCCACCTTGATCATCAGTCCCGAGAGCACGGCGCTGGCCACCGGCGGCGCTACCGGATGGGCCAGCGGCAGCCAGCCATGGACGCCGATGGCCCCCGCCTTGATGGCAAGCCCCAGTCCCAGCGCCGCCAGGGCCACGCCCGGCAGCTCCGCCTCGGCCAGGTCGGCAAAGGCCAGCGACGGCGAGGCCTGCCAGGCCAGGGTCAGGCCCAGCAGCAGGCTCACCTCGGCGATCAGCATCATGGCCAGGTAAACGGCGGCGGCGCTCCGAGCCCCCGGGCTGCCGCCCAGCCAGACCAGCCCCCAGCCGGCCAGACCCAGCCAGGCGGTGCCCAGGTAGAAGAGGAGCAGGTCGCCGGCGGTGAGAGTGACAAGATGCGCCGCGGCGGTGAAGATCAGCAGCGCCGTGAGCCCCGGGGGGGAGCCGGTGGCCCGGCCGGCTGGCGTGGTCGAACGGGAAGTGAGCAGTACCAGGGGCCAGAGCAGCAGCGCCGGCAGCAGCCAGGGCAGCCGGGCGGCGTCGAGGCTCGGCGCCGCCAGGGTCAGGCCGGCGGCGCCTGCCAGAGCCGCCAGTCCCGTCAGCCAGGCCAGCGCCCCGAGCGCCAGGGCCGGCAGCGTGTCGGGCTCCCGGGAGCCGCCGGCGCCGTGCGCCGTCGGCCCCTCGGCCGGCGCCAGGGCAATCGACAGAATCCGCCACAGCCAGGCGGCGGTGAGCAGAGTGCCGGTGAGCATCACCCCGGCCAGGGGCCAGAGCTCCGCCTCCAGGGCGGCGCGCAGCAGCCACCACTTGCCGACGAAGCCGCCGCTTGGCGGAATGCCCACCAGGGAGAGCCCGCCGATGGCGATCACCGCCCAGGCGAGCGGCTGGCGGCGAGCGCTGCCGGCCAGTCCCGCCAGGCGGTCGTGGCCATGGCGGTGCTTCAGGGCGCCGGCGGCCAGGAAGAGCCCGCCCTTGGCCAGGCCGTGGGCCACCAGCAGCCAGAGCGCGCCCCAGGCACCGATGCCCTGCCAGGCGTCGCTGCCGGCGAGCGCCGGCAGCATCAGGGCATAGCCGCTCTGGGAGAGGGTCGACCAGGCGATCACCAGCTTGAGGCGGCTCTGCAGCAGGGCCTGGAGGCCACCCCACATCAGCGCCAGGGCGCCAAGCCCGGCCAGCGCCTGGCGCATCAGGCTGCCGAGCTCGGCGAAGGGGCCGAGCCAGAGCCGCCACAGCACCATCAGGGCCGCTGCCACCACGGCGCCGGAGAGCAGGGCGCTGACCGGAGCCAGGGCCCGGGAGTGGGCCGCCGGCAGCCAGCCGTGCAGGGGCACCATGGCCGCCTTGATCATCAGCCCCAGGGTGATGGCAAGCGCCGCCAGCCGGGCCGCCGGGCCATCCTCGAGGGTGGCGGCCACCAGCGCCAGATCCAGCCGGCCGGTCTGGCCGTAGAGCAGCGCCACCCCGAGCAGATAGAGCAGCGACGCCAGCAGCGAGGCCATCAGGTAGCGCAGGGCGGCCACGTGAAAGGGGTCGTCCCGGGAGCGGCTGACCAGCCCCACCGCGGCGAGCGCCAGCAGCTCCAGGGTGACATAGAGGTTGAAGAGATCGCCAGAGAGCAGCAGGGCGTTGAGGGCCGCCCAGAGCAGCCACCAGAGGCTCCAGAGGTAGCGGTCATCGTGATGGCTCGGCTCCGCCGCCAGCGCCAGGCTGGCCAGTGCCATCAGCGCACCGACCATGGCGATCAGGGCCGCGGCGGGGGCGTCGAACCCCCAGGCGATGCCCAGCGGTGGGGCCCAGCCGCCCAGCCAGAGCTCGCTATCGAGCGTTTCGAGGGTAGCGGCCAGCCCGGCGCCGGTCAGGGTCAGCCCGCCCAGGGCGATGACCACCTGAGATCGCACCGGTAGCGCGCCAAGAAAGGCGCTCATTGCGAGTGCCAGCGGCAGTACCACCAGCAGGGGCAGCAGGAGGTCCTCCGGCGTCACGGCTCCTCCTCGCGGTGGCGACGCCGCTCCTGGGCCTGCACCGTCAGCGCCAGCACGGCGGCGGTGGTGCTGACCGCCACCACGATGCCGGTGAGCACCATGGCGTGGGGCAGGGGATCGATACCCTCGGTGGTGCGGGCCAGGGCCACCAGCAGCAGGAAGATGGCGCTGGCCAGCACGTTGAGCGCCAGCACCCGGCGCAGCAGGTCGGCGGCGCGAAAGAGGCCGACCAGCGCCATGCCGGCGAGCGCCGCCGCCAGCAGCAGGTAGAGCGCGCTCATCGGCCGGGCTCCCCGTAGAGGTAGAAGGCCATCAGCATCAGGGCGATGGAGAGCGCCGCGGCCACTTCCACGGCGAGAATCAGCGGCCCGGCCAGGGCGTCCGGCAGGGCCAGGAAAGTGCCCGCCAGACCCAGGCCGGCGAGGCCCACGGCAAGAAACAGCAGCACGCCTGCCGCCAGCAGCAGGCGCAGCAGCGGCTGGCGGCGAGCATCGTGCACCCAGTGCACGGCGCCGGCGAGCACCATCAGTACGCCGCCGGCGCCCAGCACCGCGCCGGCAGGGAAGGCGCCCCCCGGAGCGTGGCTGCCTCGCCACAGCAGGTAGGCGGGCACCAGCACAAAGAGCGGATGCAGCAGCCGGGTCAGGGCCGGCAGGCCGGGCAGGGCGGTGGCGGGCGCGTAGGGGGAGAGCGCCGGCCCGAGGGACCAGACCAGGCAGACGGCGGCCAGCATCACGGTGATCTCGAGCAGGGTGTCCCAGGCGCGCAGGTTGAGCAGCACGGCGGTGACGGCGTGGTCCACGCCGCTGTGGGGCAGCACCTCGGCCACCGGGCCGGCGAGCCCCGGTCGCGGCAGCTGCCAGGCGACCCAGGCCAGTGCCAGCGTGGCGCTCACGACCGTGGCCACGGCGGCCCAGACCAGCGGGCGCTGGGCGCGGCGCCAGGCCGGGGCGTGGCCCGCCTTGGCGGGCAGACGGCCCAGGGCGGCGAGCAGCAGAGCCCCGGTGACGCCGGCGCCGATGGCCGCCTCGGCCAGGGCGATATCCAGGGCGTCGAGTCGCACCCAGGCGAGCGACATCACCAGGCCGAAGACCATGAAGTGGGCGACCGCGGAGAAACGATGGGCATCGAAGAGCGCCTGCCAGGCCAGCCAGAGCAGGGCCGCGACGAGCAGCAGGTCGAAGGCCAGCGCCAGGGCGCTCACGGCGTATCCTCCCGCTCGTCGTCTTCCATGCTTCCGGGGCGCTGCTGCCGGGGTCTGAGGCCGCAGGCCAGGGCGGTGGAAGCGATCAGGGTGGCGCCGATGCTTGAGGCCACCAGCATCAGGGCCCAGACCAGCAGGAACTTGGCAGCGGCGGCCAGGCTCGGTGCCTGGCAGGCGAGCCCTAGGCAGATCAGCCCAAGGCCGAGGTTGTCGGCCTTGGTCAGGGCGTGCAGACGGGCATAGAGATCGGGAAAGCGGATCAGGCCGAGGTTGCCGGCCACGAAGAACCCCGTGCCGGCAGCGATCAGAGCGTAGCCCAGCGGGTGGAGCCACTCAGTCACGCCCCGCCTCCTCGCGGCTGCCGCTCTCCTCATGGAGCAGTGTCCAGGTACGGGTCACGAAGTTGGCGGTGGCCACGGCGGCCAGCAGGGCGACGAGCAGCGCCACATCTACCAGGGCGGGCTGGGCGAGGCCCGCGGCGAGCAGCAGCAGCACGGCGATGGCCGAGGCGCTGACAAGCTCGGCGGCGAGCATGCGGTCGGCGCTGGTGGGGCCCCGTCGCAGCCGCCACAGGGCCACGCCGAGGTTGAGCAGCAGCAGGGCGGCGATGGCCGCATGAAACATCAGCGGAGCTCCTTCTCCTCGTTTTCGCCACGGTTCTCGTTTTCGCCACGGCTCTCGTTTTCGCCACCGGCGTTGCCATGGCGATAGAGGCGAGCCACGCGGGTTTCCAGCCGAACGAGCTCCGCGGGAGTGTCGGTATTCGGCTTGAGGACATGCACCCGGAGTCTATCAGGCGTCAGGCGCAGCGTCAGGGTGCCGGGGATCAGATTGACCAGGCTGGCCATCAGCAGGCGCCCCGGCCCCTCGGGCAGGCAGTGCCAGGGGTGGTCGATGACGCGGCTCTCCAGGCGCGGCCGCGGCCGGCAGGCCAGGGCCGCCACCTGCAGGCCACCGCGCAGGGCGAGCCAGAGGGCGACCGGCAGGAAGGCCAGCAGCGCCAGGGGGCGCAGCCGTGAGGCTCCGCTCTGCGGCATTGCCAGAGCCGCGATCAGAATGGCGGGCACCCCCCAGGCCCAGGCGCTGCCGCCGCCGCTGATGGCCCACCAGAGCAGGGCCAGCGGCAGAAAGCGCCGGGCCAGGCGGCCGGGCATCAGGGCGCCTCGGGCTCGGAGTGGCCACTATGGCCGCCGCTGGCGGTGGGCTGGCTGCTCACGCCGCGCGCCCGCAGCACGTGCTTCTCGCCCTCGACGATCAGATAGATCGCCAGGCTGCCGGCCAGGATCACGACCCAGTGGCTCAGCGCCAGCCCCTCGCTGGCGAAGATCAGCTGCATGAAGGGCAGGTAGGTCCAGGCCAGCTGCAGCACCACGATGGTGCCGATGGAGCCCCACACCGGGCGGCTGCCGAAGATGCCCTCGGCAGACAGCGTGCTGCGCAGCAGGTAGCGGCTGTTGATCAGGTAGGCGGCGCAGCCCATCACCAGCATGTTGACCGCGGCGGTGCGGGCAAGCTCCACGCTGCCTCCCTGGGCCTGGATCCAGCTGAACATGCCGAACACGCCGGCCAGCAGCAGCAGCGAGACGAACACCACCCGCCACAGCAGGAAGAGGTCGAGCAGCGAGGCGCTGGGGTCCCGGGGCCTGCGGGTCATGATGTCCTGCTCGGCGTTCTCGAAGGCGAGCGCCAGGCCCAGGGTCACGGCCACCACCATGTTGACCCACAGCGCCTGGAGCGGGGTCACCGGCAGGGTGGAGCCGGCCAGCACGGCGAGCATGATCGCCATGCCCTGGCCGCCGTTGGTGGGCAGGATGAAGGTGATGGTCTTGCGGATATTGTCGTAGACCTTGCGGCCCTCGCGGATGGCGCCGACGATGGTGGCGAAGTTGTCATCGGCGAGCACCATCTCGGCGGCCTCCTTGGCGGCCTCGGTGCCCTGGATCCCCATGGCCACGCCGACGTCGGCGCGCTTGAGCGCCGGGCCGTCATTGACCCCGTCGCCGGTCATGGCGCAGATGCCGCCTCGCGCCTGCATCGCCTTCACCAGGCGCAGCTTGTGCTCCGGCGCGGCGCGGGCGAAGACGTCCACCTCCAGGATCACCTCCTCCAGCTCGGCATCGGACATCGCCTCCACCTCGCGGCCGGTGATGGCGCGCTCGGTGTGGGCAAAGCCGAGCTGTTTCGCGATCGCCAGGGCGGTGACCGCGTGGTCGCCGGTGATCATCACCGGGCGGATACCCGCGGCCAGGCACTCCTTGACCGCTTCGATGGCCTCGTCCCGGGGCGGGTCGAGCAGCCCCACCAGGCCCAGCAGCACCAGCTCCTGCTCGGCTTGGTCGTCGGTCAGCTCGTGGACATCCTTCACCCGCTTCTCGGCCAGGGCCAGCACCCGCAGCCCTCGGGACGAGAGGTCGTGAATCCGCTCTTCCCAGAGCGCCACGTCGAGCTCGCTCTCCCCGTCACCGTCGCGCACCCGTTGGCACATCTCCAGCAGGCGGTCCGGCGCGCCTTTTACCAGCAGCAGCTGCTCGTCCTCCACCTCATGCAGGGTGGCCATGTACTTGCGTTCGGACTCGAAGGGAATGGCGTCCTGGCGGCCGTGGTCGCCGCGCAGCGCCTCGGTGGTCAGCCCCGCCTTGGCCGCGGCGACCACCAGCGCACCTTCGGTGGGGTCGCCCTGGATCTTCCAGCGGCCCTTATCATCGGCGAGCTCGGCGTCGTTGCAGAGCACCCCCACCTTGAGGAAGTGGCGCAGGGCATGGTGCTCGTCCAGGTCCAGAGCCGCCTTTTCCGCTTCGCCGTTACTCACCCGGTGGAAGCTGCCCTCCGGGGCGAAGCCGATGCCTTCGATGCGCACTTCTCCCTCGGGCAGCCAGATCGCCTGGGCGGTCATCTCGTTGCGGGTAAGAGTGCCGGTCTTGTCGGAGAAGATGGTGGAGATGGAGCCCAGGGTCTCCACCGCCGGCAGGCGGCGGATGATGGCGTTCTTCTTCGCCATGACCTGCACGCCCAGAGCCAAGCCGATGGTGACGATGGCCGGCAGGCCTTCCGGAATGGCTGCCACCGCCAGGCCCACCGCGGCCATGAACATGTCGCCCAGGGGCTGGCCGTGGATCAGCATGCCGAAGGCGCCGGTCAGCGCCGCGGCGGCCAGGATGCAGACGGCCAGCACCTGGCCGGCGCGGTCGATCTGGCGCAGCAGCGGGGTCTTGAGCTGCTCCACCCCGCGCAGCATCTCCGAGATGCGGCCGATCTCGGTGTTGGCGGCGGTTTCCACCACCAGGCCTCGGGCGTTGCCCTGGACCACGATGGTGCTGGCAAAGGCCATGCTGGTGCGGTCGCCCAGGTCGGCGTCCTCCGCGGTCGCCTCGGTGTTCTTGTCCACCGGGGTGGACTCGCCGGTCAGCGACGCCTCCTCGGTGCGAAAGCGCCGCGCCTCCAGCAGGCGCAGGTCCGCCGGCACCCGGTCGCCGCTCTCCACCAGCACGATATCACCGGGCACCAGTTCCTCGGCGGGAATGGTCTGGCGCTTGCCGTCACGCAGCACGCTGGCCTGGGGGGAGAGCATCTGGCGGATGCTCTCCAGGGCCTGCTCCGCCTTGCCCTCCTGGATGAAGCCGATCAGGGCGATGATCAGCACCACCCCGAAGATCGCCCCGGCATCCAGGGTGTGGCCCAGGGCGAGGCTGGCGATGGCCGCCACGATCAGCACCAGCATCAGGATATTGTTGAACTGCTCCAGCAGCCGCTTCCACCAGGGCCGTGCCTCCGCCTGCTTGAGCTCGTTGGGGCCATACTCCTTGAGGCGCCGCTCGGCGTCGCTGGCGGCAAGCCCATCGGTCGAGCTGTCGAGGCGCTCGAGAGCCTCGTCGGCGGCCAGGGCGTGCCAGGCGGTGGTCTCGCTGCGTTTTGGGTCGGTCATCCTCTACCTCCGGCGCTGGTGGGCGGGTACTTCCAGAGAACTAGCATACAGCATGTTGTAGTGCAGTGATCCAGGGCAAGAACCGCCGCCAACTCTTCGCTACCCCTGGGTTCTGAAGGCGATACGGGTGCCGTGGGCGAGGCGGGCGTCGCGATCCATCGGGGCCGACGGGGGCAGGCCGACCATCTCGTCGGTCACCTCGGCCCAGGTCAGGATGCCGTGGGTCAGGCCCAGCGGCGCCAGGGCGCGGCTGATCCACTGGGTGCCGGTGAAGCGGCGGGTCTCGCCGTTTCCGTCCACCAGGCGGCTATCACCGCCGGCATGGTGAAGGCGCACCAGATAGTAGCCCATGTCGAGGGAGTGGACTTCCACCAGCGGCAGCGCTGCGGGATCCAGGCGGCGGGCCAGGTCCTCCAGCGTCAGAGTGGCGGGCAGGGCGGGGGCGTTCAGGGGTATCATGGGACTCTCCAATAGTTGGACATGAGCGTTCATCTTAGCGCGACCTGTACAGGAGTTGTCATGCCCCACCGCGCCGATCGCTGCCCCTGCGGCAGCGGCATCCCACTGGCCCAGTGCTGTGCCCGCTACCACGCCGGCGAGCCTGCCCCCAGCCCGGAGGCCCTGATGCGTTCACGCTACAGCGCCTTCGCCCTGGGCCTTGCCGATTACCTGCTGGCCAGCTGGCACTCCGCGACCCGCCCCGCCGAGCTGGCGCCGGACGATGCCACCCGCTGGCTGCGCCTGGAAGTGCTGGAGAGCGGCGAGCAGGGTGACGAGGGGCGGGTGCACTTCCGGGCCGTCTTCCGGGAGGGACGCCGCTTCGGCGTGCTGGAGGAGGCGTCGCGCTTTCGACGCGAGGCGGGCCGCTGGGCCTACCTGGACGGTACGCCGTCGGTGTCGCGGCTCAAGCCGGGCCGCAACGACCCCTGCCCCTGCGGCAGCGGGCGCAAGCTCAAGCAGTGCTGCGGCGCGGGTTGAGACCCCGGACCGGCTGGCCGTCGGGCGGACCAGCCCTTACACTGCCCGCCAGCACGCCGTATCCCCTCGGCACCACCCATTTCACGTTCCGGACGCGTCCCATGGCCCAGACCCTCTCCAAGCGCATCAACAAGTACATCAGCGAGAGCGGTATCTGCTCCCGGCGCGAGGCGGACCGCTATATCGAGCAGGGCAATGTCCGGATCGACGGCCGCCGCGCCACCCCCGGCGATCAGGTCTATCCGGGCAGCGTGGTCAAGGTCAACGGCCAGGTCATCGAGCCCCTGGCCCTGGAGGACGAGGACCTGGTGTTCATCGCCCTCAACAAGCCGGTGGGCATCGTCAGCACCACCGAGCCGAGCGAGAAGGCCAATATCGTCGATTTCGTCGGCCACGGTACGCGGATCTTCCCCATCGGGCGGCTCGACAAGGACTCCCAGGGGCTTATCTTCCTGACCAACAACGGCGACCTGGTCAACCGCATCCTGCGGGCGAGCAACCAGCACGAGAAGGAGTACCGGGTCACCGTCAACAAGCCGATCACCGACGACTTCATCCAGGGCATGGGGGGCGGCGTGCCGATCCTGGGCGAAGTGACGAAGAAGTGCCCGGTGGTCAAGGAGTCCCGCTTCGTCTTCAATATCACCCTGGTCCAGGGGCTGAATCGCCAGATTCGCCGCATGTGCGAGGTGTTCGGCTACGAGGTGGTCAAGCTGGAGCGGCTGCGGATCATGAACGTCACCCTCAAGGGGCTCGCCGAGGGCGACTGGCGGGACCTGACGCCCGCCGAGGTGTCGACCATCCTCGCCATGACCGAGGGCTCCTCCTCCGAGGCGGGAGGCGACGGTCGACGCAAGGCGCGGCGCCAGGGGAGCAGAGCGGGGCCTGGCAAGGCGGCCGCAAAGCCCCGCGGTGGCTCACGCCAGGGGGCCGGGGGCAAGCCTGCCGCCGGCAGAAGTGAGGGCGGCAAGGCGGCCGCTGGCAGAAGTGCGGGTGGCAAGACGGCCGGCGGCAAGGCCCAGGCGCGCAAGGGTGGCGCCGAGAAGGCCCGCGGCGGCAAGAGTGCCGCGGCGGGTAAAGGGGGGGCGGCGGGAAAAGGGGCCGCGGCGGGCAAAGGGGCCTCTGCCGGCAAGGCGAGCCGTTCGGGCAAGCCGGGGACTCGCCAGGCCAGGTCCGGCGCACCGGGAGCCCGGGGCAAGCCGACGCCCGGCAAGCCCGGCGGGCGCAAGAATCGGAAATAGGGAGAGCCCATGCACGATCTTCGTCGACAGAGCCCCGCCGTGGCCCGCAACTGCCGGCCGATTCTCGAGGTGCTGAAGCAGCGGCTGCCCGAGCGGGCCCGGGTGCTGGAACTTGCCAGCGGTAGCGGGGAGCACGCCCTGGCCTTCGCCACCGCCATGCCCGGCTGGCAGTGGCAGCCCAGCGACCCTGCCGAGCCGGCCCTGGCCTCCATCGCCGCCTGGCGGGAAGCGGCGGCGCTGCCCAACCTGGCCGCGCCGATACGCCTCGATGTCACCGCTCCCGGCGACTGGCCGCAGGGCCCCTTCGATGCCGTCGTCGCCATCAACCTGATCCATATCTCGCCCTGGGCGGTGGCCGAGGCGCTGATGGCCCGCGCCGGGGAGCGCCTGGTGCCGGGAGGCGTCCTCTACCTCTACGGCCCCTATCGACGGGGCGGCGCGCATACCTCTGCGAGCAACGCCGCCTTCGACGCCGACCTGAGGCGACGCGATCCGCGCTGGGGCGTGCGCGACCTGGAGGCGGTCGCCGCCGAGGCCGAGCGCCACGGCCTGGCCCTCCAGCGCGTCGCCGAGATGCCCGCCAACAACCTCAGCGTGCTCTTCGTTCGGCCGTGACTCACTCCGCCGGCGCCGCTTCGCGCTCCGGTATCTCCCCGGGCACCCGATAGCGGGGCGCCTGCTGCTGGCGCTCCTCCCGGGTCAGGGTCTCGTCCTCGGCGGGGACGCCCCACAGGGTCTCCTGGCTACCGTCGGGAAAGGTGTAGGTGGTGCAGCCGGTGAGCAGCAGAGGGCCGAACAGCAGGGTGGTCAGCAGGGTCGAGCGCTTGGCGAGCATGCGGCATCCTTGGTGGCATCTTGTGGTGGAGTCGGGTGCCCGGGGGCCCGGGCCTGTCGACCTTACCCAGACGCTATCGCCCTGGGAAGGGGGAATGGGAGAGAATGGTGCCTTTACCTTCTCCCCGGGAGCCCGACCATGCAGCAGCTGCTTGACCACATCGCCGAGATCGTCGGCCGCGACCACCTCCTGACCGGTGAAGCCGTGCGCCAGCGCAACGCCGACTGGTTCACTCACTCTCCCTGCGAGGCCGCGGCGATCGTGCGTCCCGCCAATACCGAGCAGCTCAGTCGCGTCATGGCGCTCTGCCACGCGGCCGGTCAGCCGGTGGTGACCCATGGCGGGCTCACCGGCGTGGTCCACGGGGCCGTGGCGGCGCCCAACGAGCTGGCCGTCTCCCTGGAGCGCATGACGGCGATCGAGGCGGTCGACCCGGTGGGCGGCACCCTCACCGCTCAGGCCGGGGTCCCGCTGCAGCGGGTCCAGGAGGCCGCCGTCGAGATCGGCATGCAGTTCCCCGTCGACCTGGGCGCCCGGGGCTCCTGCACCATTGGCGGCAATATCGCCACCAATGCCGGCGGCATCCGGGTGATCCGCTACGGCATGATGCGCCAGCAGGTGCTGGGACTCGAGGCGGTGCTGGCCGACGGTCGCGTCATCAGCTCCATGAATACCATGCTCAAGAACAACGCCGGTTACGACCTCAAGCAGCTCTTCATCGGCAGCGAGGGGACGCTCGGCATCGTCACCCGCGCCGTGCTGCGCCTGCAGCCGGCCCTGCCCAGCGAGCAGTGCGCCCTGGTGTCGGTGCCCTCCTTCGAGGCCTTGACCAGGCTGCTCAACCTGGCGCCCCGGCGCATCGGGCTGAGCGCCTTCGAGGCGCTCTGGAACAGCCACTACCGGCTGATGACCGAGGAGAGCGGCGCCCACACCCCGCCGCTGGCCACCGATTCGCCCTTCTACGCCATCCTCGAGAGCCAGGGCATGGATACCGAGCGCGACGCCGAGCAGTTCCAGGCGCTGCTGGAGGAGGCCTTCGAGGCGGAGCTGATCACCGACGCGGTGCTGGCAAGCTCCGAGGCCCAGCGCCAGGCGATCTGGGCGATCCGCGAGGACATCGAGGCGCTGGTGCGCACCCTGAAGCCGATGTTCTCCTTCGATATCAGTCTGCCGATTCCCGCCATGGAGACTTATGTGGAGGGGCTCGAGCAGCGCCTGGCCGAGGCCTTTCCCGGGGTCGCGCGGCTGGTCGCCTTCGGCCACCTGGGGGACGGCAACCTGCATATCATGGTGACCGTGCGCGACGCCGCCGCCGAGTGCCGGCGGGCGGTGGAGCAGCTGGTCTATGCGCCCCTGGCCGAGATCGGCGGCTCCGTCTCCGCCGAGCACGGCATCGGCCTGGAGAAGCGTGACTACCTGCACTTCAGTCGCAGCGAGGAGGAGATCGCTACCATGCGCCTGCTCAAGCAGGCCCTCGATCCCAAGGGGCTGCTCAATCCCGGCAAGGTGCTGGGTTAGGCGCCGCTCAGGCGCCGGACCAGCCCGCGAGTATCGGCACGTAGACCACCAGCAGCAGCACCGTGATCAGCCCTACCAAGTAGGGGAGGATCGCTCGGGTGATACGCTCCAGCGGAAGCTGGGTCACTGAGGAGGCCACGTAGAGGTTGATCGCTACCGGCGGGGTGATCATGCCGATGGCGAGCCCCATCACGATGATGATGCCGAAGTGGATCGGATCGATGCCGAGCTGGGTCACCAGGGGCAGGAGCACAGGGGTGAGGATGATCAGAGCGCTGGCCGTCTCGATGAAGACCCCGGTGAGCAGGATCACCGCCACCACCAGCAGCATGATCACTAGCGGGTCGGTGGAGAGGGAGAGTACCGCACTGGCGATGGCGCCGGGCACCTGCCAGCTGGAGAGGGTCCAGCTCAGTACCGCCGAGGTGGCGATCACCAGCATGATCACCGAGGTGGTGATCGCCGAGCGGATCAGGATGCGGTAGACGTCGGCAAGGCTGAGGTCGCGGTAGACGAACAGCGACACCAGCAGGGCGTAGTTGACCGCTACTACCGCCGCCTCGCTGGGCGTGAAGATACCCGAGAAGATGCCGCCCAGGATGATCACTGGGGTCATCAGCCCCCAGCTGGCGCTCAGGAAGGTGCGCCAGATGGTGGCCAGCGAGAGCTCGGTGCCCCGCGGGTAGTTGCGCCGGTAGGCCTGGACGATGGCGATGGCGCCGAGCCCCAGCCCCATGGCGATACCCGGCACGATGCCGCTCAGGAACAGCTTGGAGACCGACTGCTGGGCGATCACTGCGTAGATGATCATCGGCACCGAGGGCGGAATCACCACGCCGATGGTGCCGCTGGCGGCGATCAGGCTGGCCGCCGAGGCCGGGTCGTAGCCCTTCTTGCGCAGCTCCGGCACCAGGCTCGAGCCCACCGCGGCGGTGGTAGCGGCGCCGGAGCCGGAGATGGCGGCGAAGAACATGCCGGCGCCCACCGAGACTAGGGAGAGTCCGCCCTTCAGAAAGCCGAAGAGGGCATCGGCGAAGTCGACCAACTTTTCGCTCACCTTGCCCTGGGCCATCAGGTCGCCGGCGAGGATGAACATGGGCACCGCCACCAGGGCGAAGGAGTTGATGCCCTGGAACATCTGCTGGGTGACCACCATCAGGGGCACGCCCTGGGCATTCAAGGCCAGCAGGGTGCTGGCGCCGATGGCCAGGGCGATGGGGACCCCCAGCAGCATGAAGACGAGGAACAGAAGAAACAGCACACCGGTCATGGGAGAGGCTCCTCGGCAGTGCCGCTGCCACCCTTGTCATCGTCCCGGGCGGCATCCGGCCCCTGGATCAGCAGCTCCAGCAGGTCGACCAGGGCGTACCAGGTCATGATCGCCGCCGAGAGCGGGATGACGGCGTAGACATAAGTCATGGATAGGCGCAGCGAGGCCGACTTCTGGAAGCTCTGCACCTGCATGTAGCGATGGCCGATCACCACCAGCGCCACCATGAAGCCCAGCGTCACCAGCACCGCGGCGATGCGCGCAAGCTGACGCAGGCGCAGCGGCAGGGCGTCCACCACGAAGGTCACGGCGATATGGCGCCCGCGCTGGAAGGCCAGGGTGGCGGCGAGGAAGGTGATCCACACCAGCAGGAAGCGGGCGACCTCCTCGGTCCAGCCCACGGCGGTGAAAAAGACCCGCGAGACGATCTGCAGGGTGATCACGCCGATCAACGCCGCCATGCCCGCGAAGACCACGGGCTGCATGACGGCGTCGAGGGCGCGCTCACTCCACTGCAGGGGTCGCAGCAGGAAGCGCGCGGTCAGGCTCACTGGTCAAGCGCCTCCTGGATACGCTCGAGGTAGTCGCCGAACTGCTCGCCGTACTTCTCGTAGACCGGCGCCACGGCGGTCTGGAAGGCCTCGAGGTCTGGCTCCTCGATGACCTGCATGCCGGCAGCGCGCAGCTCGGCCAGCTGGTCGGCCTCCATCTCTGCGTTCACTCGCCGCTCATGTTCAGCGGCCTCCTGGGCGGCCTCGACTAGCACCTGCTGTGCCGCCTCCGGCAGCTGGTTCCAGCTCGGCATGCCCATTACGAAGATTGCCGGCGCATAGGTGTGCCGGGTCAGCGTCATGTGCGCCTGGGTCTCGTTGAGCTTGAAGGAGTGGATGACGTTGACCGGGTTCTCCTGGCCATCGATGGTGCCCTGCTGCATGGCGGTCAGCGCCTCGGTCCAGGCCATGGGGATGGCGTTGGCGCCGAGCTCGCGGAAGGTGTCGGTGTAGACCGGGTTCTCCATCACGCGGATGCGCAGGCCGTCGAGGTCATCGGGGTTCGATACCGGGCGCTCGCTGTTGGTCAGGTTGCGAAAGCCACGCTCGGCGTAGGCCAGGCCCTTGAGGTTGACCTCGGCGAGCTTGTCGAGGAGCTCCTGGCCGATCTCGCCATCCAGCACCTCATAGGCGGCCTCGGGGCTCGGGAAGAGGAAGGGCAGCTCGAAGACCGCCATCTCTTCGACGAAGTTGGCCACCGGCCCGTTGGTGATCACCCCCATGTCCACGGTGCCGATCTGCATCCCCTCGAGTAGGGTGCGTTCGTCGCCCAGGCTGGCGTTGGGGTAGAGATCCACGGAGACCGCACCCTCGGTGCGCTCCTGTACCAGCTCCTGGAACTTCACGGCGGCGATATGGAAGCCGTCCTGTTCGTTGACCACGTGGGCGTCCACCGGGCCCTGCTCGGGGTGGCGAAAGGCCCGGGGCAGGGTGCCGGCGATGGCGAAGCCGTGCTTCTGCCACAGCCTCACCGCCACCTCGTTGGTGGCTACCACCAGGTTGTACTGCATGGCGCTGAAGCCGAGCTCCCGGGCGAGCGCCAGGGAGTGCTCGCACATCTCTCCCGCCACCCCCAGGCCGCGGGCCTGTGCGGCGACGATATAGCCGCAGTTGGCCACGTGGTCGCCGGGGCCGGCCTGGTTGGCCTTGAGGTAGTAGGTGCCGAGTAGGGTGCCCTGTGCGTCCACCGCCACCCGCACCGCCCTGGGCAGCTCGATCCACATCCTGTGGGCCTCCTGTTCGGTGATGTCGCGGGAGATGGCGTAGGTCTCGCCGGCCCGGAACACCGGCTCGAGCATCGCCCAGACCGCGGGCCAGTCGGCGGGGTCATAGGCGCGCACGCCGATCTGGGGTGAGCCGCTCATGGGGCCTCCTGCTGGGCGCGCAGCCAGGCGATCTCCTCGGCCCAGATGGCGGGCTCGATGGTCTCCAGCACCAGGGGCATGCCGTCGGTGCGCGGGTCGCGCATCAGGGTGGTAAAGCACGCCAGGCCGATATTGCCCTGGCCGAGGCTATGGTGGCGGTCGACTCGGCTGCCCAGCTCGCTCTTGGCATCGTTCAGGTGCATCCCCTTGAGATACTCGATGCCCACCACGGCGTCGAATTCGTCGAGCATGGCGGTGGTGGCCTCGGCGGTGCGCAGATCGTAGCCGGCGGCGAAGGCGTGGCAGGTGTCGAGGCAGACGCCGACGCGGCTCTTGTCCTCCACCCGCTCGATCACCTCGGCCAGGTGCTCGAAGCGCCAGCCCAGGTTGCTGCCCTGGCCGGCGGTGTTCTCGAGCACGGCGATCACGCCCCGGGTGCGACTCAGGGTCTCGTTGAGGGACTCGGCGATGCGGGCCAGGCAGTCGCTTTCGCTGATCTTCCTGAGGTGGCTGCCCGGGTGGAAATTGAGCCGGTCGATGCCGAGCTGCTCGCAGCGCTGCACCTCGTCGAGGAAGGCGGCCCGGGACTTGGCCAGCCCCTCCGCTTCGGGATGGCCGAGATTGATCAGGTAGCTGTCGTGGGGAAGGATCTGCCCCGGACCGAAACCGTGGCGCCGGCAGGCCGAGCGAAAGGCCTCGACGGTGGCGTCATCCAGCGGCTTGGCCTTCCACTGGCGCTGATTCTTGGTGAAGAGGGCGAAGGCGTTGGCGCCGATCGCAACGGCACGCTGCACCGCCTGATCGACGCCGCCCGCGGCGCTGACGTGGGCTCCGAGATACTTCATGGTGAACGGCCTGGCTCCTGTGGTGTCACGCTAGAGGCTCGAGATTCTAGCGCAAGTCGCCGCTCGGCGCGGGGTGTCATCCCCGACGGCGGCGTGCTAGGGTCCTTGGATACCCATGATTTTCCAGGAGATTGCATGACATTTGCCAAGCCCCTCGCCGTGATCGGCAGCAGCGCCCTCGCCCTGACCTTCGCCCTGGCCGCCCCGGCCATTGCCCAGCAGATGCCCCAGGGTGCGCCCAGCGCCGAACAGCAGGTGGCCCAGCTCGACCAGCTGGTTGACCTGGACGCCGGACAGGAGCAGGAGCTGGTCGCGCTGCTGACCGATGGCCAGGAGCGGCTGCAGTCGCTGCAGGCCGAGGCCCAGACCGTGCAGATGCAGATCCACGAGCAGATCGGCCCGGGCTATGACGAGTCCGCTATCCGCCGCGACGCCGAGCGTCTCGGCCAGCTAACCGGCGACATGACCGCCGAGAGCGCCCTGATGCAGGCGCGGATCCAGGACACCCTGAGCCAGGAGCAGCGCGACGAGCTCGAGCGCCTGGCCCAGGAGCAGGAGCAGCAGATGCGCCAGATGCAGGAGCAGATGCAGCAGCAACAGCCGCAGTAATATCGCCGGGGGGAGACTCCCAGCTCAGCTTCGGGGCCCGGCCCCGGAGCCAGTCGAGAGGCGGCCCTTCGGGGCCGCCTCTTGCGTCAGCGCCTGGGGCGTCGCCAGAGCCAGTCGCGGTGGCTCAGGGGCTCCGGGGGCTGGAGCCTCAGCGGGTCGTCCGGCACATAGGGGCGAGGCGAGGGGCGCCTTGGCGGCTGACGCTCGGCCAGGGCCAGCAGGCGGCGGATGCGCTCCTCGGTGGGCGGGTGGGTCTGCAGCAGTCGGAACCAGCTCGGTGGCCTCTGGCCGAGCAGCAGGGAGGTGAGCCACAGCCCCTGATGGTGCTCGAGCACCTGTAGGGCCGACGCCAGGCTGGCCGGGTCCCGGGTCAGGGCGGCGGCCTCCAGGTCGGCGGTAAACTCCCGGTTTCGCGACAGCGCCAGCTGCAGCAGGGTGCTGGTGGAGGGAGCGAAGGCGACCAGCAGCAGCTCCAGCCAAGGCATGCGCAGCTCCCCGGCCAGCACCATCGGCAGCATCAGCAGAAGCCCCAGCTGCACCAGGAAGGCCCCCCAGATGGTCAGCCGCGTCATGGTGGCCGCCATGGACATCACCCGGGTATCGCCGTGGCGCAGATGGCTGACCTCGTGAGCCAGCACCCCGGCCAGCTGGCGCAGGTCCAGGGTGCGGGTCAGCCCGGCGGTGATGGCGATGCCGCCCTCACGGGCGTCACCGACCGCGAAGGCGTTGAGATCAGCGGTGGGCACCAGGAAGAGCTGGGGTTCGCCCTTGAGGCCGGCCCGGTAGTAGAGGATATCCAGCACCCGATAGAGCTCCGGCGCCTGATAGCGCTGCAGAAGTCCCGCCCGGGTGCGGGCCAGGGCCAGGCGCGGCGGCAGGCGTCCGCCCAGGTAGAGCGTCAGCGCTACCAGCCCGAAGGCCCAGATCACCCCGAAGCTCCCCGCCAGCAGGTAGCCGGGTACCGCCAGCAGCAGCGCCAGCCCCGCCAGGATCAGCAGGTGCTGCAAGGCATTTTTTAGCCGCTGGGCGGCGAATCGGTGCGACATTTTGACTCCGGAGCAGTGTCAATATAAGCAAGATAACTTGTTGTCATGCCGAAGAATTTAGCGTAAATGGCTGAACGCAAAGGCGAACCGGCACGCTGGAAGCTATGATGGAAATTGATCCCATGTATTGAAATTTCGTTTTGGCTGGGGTTTAGTAGTACTTCCACTACTAAGGAGACACGCCATGTCCACTTCCCTCCATACCCTCAACCTGGACAGCGAAGTCCTCGAGCACTGGGCAAGCCATGCCCTGGCCCAGCAGGCCGCCAGCGAGGCGCTGCGTCGCTATATCGCCTGATCGGCGTGACAGCCAGCCGCGCGGTTCCATCCGCCGCCGACCGCCACGCGGATCGCCCAGGCGATCATCATTGCTCCTGAGGCCAGGGAAGGCCCGCTCCCCGCTCGTTTCGTCTCTCCCCGCCCCTTTTGTGTCCCTCCCTGCTTTGCAGCATACTCTGCCATCTACCGACAGGCACGGCAGCGCCCGGCGCCCAACGGCGGCCCGGTGAGCGCAACGGCAAGGATCAAGGACCAAGGACGCGACATGGCTCACCTGCTACGCATCGTGATGATCCACGGCCACCTCGAAGGCGTGGTGGAACTCAGCGTGGATGGCCACACCAATATCTGCGGCACCAACGCCTCGGGCAAGACCACCCTGCAGCGACTGGTGCCGGTCTTCTACGGTGAGCTGCCCAACCGGGTGGTACCGAAGACCCGCCTCAAGTTCGATGCCTTCTACCTCCCGCACCGCAACAGCTACCTGGTCTACGAGTACCGCCGGGAGGAGGGCGACATCTGCCAGGCGGTGCTGACCCGCAAGAGCGAAGGGGGCGTGGAGTACCGCTTCGTCGCCGCCCCCTACCGGCCGGAAGACTATCTGGTACAGAGCGAGGGCGGCGTCGCCGCCCTCGACTATGCCCAGTGGTTCAGCGGCCTGCGCCGCCAGGGCATCGCCACCTCCCACAAGCTCGGCGCCACCTCCGAGTATCGCGCGGTGATCCAGAACGACTTCACCCAGCAGGGCAGCGGCCCCGGCGGTCGTCGCGACGGCCTGCGCCTGCGTCAGGTCGCCGCCCGCTTTAGCCTGGTGCGCCCTGGACAGCGCATTCGCCACATGGAGAAACTGGTCTCGGCGGTGCACGCCAAGGAGGGCAAGATGGACACCCTCAAGACCATGCTGGCGGCGATCTTCGAGGAGGATGGGGTCGAGCTGCCGGTGACCCGCATCCGCAACACCAAGGCCCGGGAGTGGATCGCCCGCATGCGCCAGTCCATGCGCCTGGAGCCCCTGCAGCACGCCGTCGAGGCCCTACAGCGCCTCGACGGCGAGATCGCCGACCTGGAGGCCAGGCTCTGGCAGCTCAGGCCCCAGCTCGAGGCCGACCGCCACCGTGCCGAGCGGGAGTCGGCCGACCTCGAGGCGCGGCTGGGCGAGCGCCAGCGCGACTTCCAGGCCCGGGAGCAGGCCCACGAGGAGGCCCGGGGCGAGCTCAACGCCCGGATCAGCGAGCTCGACAGCGAGCTCGACCAGGCTCGCCGGGTGCTTGATGACCTGCAGCGCCAGTTCGAGGCCTTCGAGGAGGCCGACATGCCGGGGCTCGAGCGCGACCTCAAGGCGCTGCCCCAGTGGCGCGAGCAGCAGCAGCAGATGCGCGAGCACCTCGAGCAGCTGCAGCAGGTGGCCCAGGCGAGCAAGGCCCGCCTGGATGCCCGGCTAGTGGAGCTTGGCGACCTGCTGGAGCGCCAGGGCGAGGAGACCCAGGCGCTGATCGACGCCCTCGGCGAGGAGAAGGAGGCCTGCCGCGAGGCCAGAAGCGAGGAGGAGCGCCGCCTGGAGGCCGACTACCAGGCCCGCCGCCAGGCCCTGGATGACGGCTACCGCAGCCGCCTGGAGGAGGGCACCGCCCGGCTCTCCGAGCTGAAGGCCCGGCTCGCCCACTCGGGGCCGACCCCGGAGGAGGCCCGGGAGGCCGAGCAGGCCCAGGCCCGGGTCGACCAGGCCCAGAGCGAGCAGAGCGCGGCCGCCGGCACGCTGGAGACCCTGCGCGGTGAGCTCGACGAGTGCCGCAAGTCCCGTGAGCTCGCCGAGCGCGACCTGGAACTGGCCCGCACCCAGCTCTCCCGGGTCCGCGGGCGCCTGGAGGAGCTGCGGGTCCAGCGCGACCCCGCCCAGGGCAGCCTGCGCCACTTCCTGCGCCACCACCGTCCCGGCTGGGAGCAGGGGCTCGGCAAGGTGCTCGCCCCGGAGCTCCTGGAGCGCCGCGACCTCGCCCCCCAGTTCAACGACGACGCCAGCGAGGACCTCTTCGGCCTGGCGCTGGACCTTTCCGCCATCGCGCTGCCCGATCACGCCCAGGACGAGGCGAGCCTGCTGGCCGAGATCGAGGCCGCCGACCAGGCGCTGGCCCAGGCGGAGGAGGGCGAGAAGGCCGCCGAGAAGGCCCTCAAGGCGCGCCACGACAGGGTGCAGGAGGCCGATGCCCGGCTCGAGCGGGCCCGGGCGGCGCGGCGCCGCGCCGCCGAGGAGGTGGACTACGCCCTCCAGGCCCGCAGCCAGTGTCAGCAGCGCCACGACGCCGCCCGCCAGGCCCGCCAGGCTACCGCCCGGGAGGCCCTGGAGGAGCAGCAGGCGCTGCAGCAGGCGCTGCGCGACGAGCAGCAGCAGGCCCTGGAGGCCCTGGCCGATACCCATCGTGCCCAGCGCCTGGAGCTCGCCGCCGACTTCCAGGGCCGTATCGACGGCTTCGACCAGCAGATCGCCCGGCACCGCGGCCAGCTGGCCGAGCTCAAGGAGGAGCACCGCCGCCAGCGCGAGGAGCTGGAGGCCGCCTACGACCGCGAGCTGGCCGAGCAGGGGGTGGATACCGTCAGCCTGGGCGAGACCCGGCGGCGCCTCAAGGCGCTGGAGCAGCGCATTCGCCAGACGGCCGATCGCCAGGATCAGCTGGATGAGTATCGCCGCTTTATGCGGGTGGAGTGGGGCGAGCGCAAGCCCCGCCTGGTGGCCCGGGAGGCCGAGCTCTCCCGGGAGCTCCAGGCCGCCGAGCGCCAGCGCGAGACCCTGAAGCAGCAGTTCCAGGCCGCTCGTCGTGAGCATCAGGCGGCGGTGGGCGAGCTCAAGGCGAAGCGCGGCGTCGAGCAGCAGCGCCTCGAGACCCTGGCCCCGCTGCTCGCCAAGCTGGAGGCGTTGCCCCTCGACGACGCCCCGGCGCCTCTGGCCGAGGCGCCGGGAGACGCCGAGGAGCGCATCGAGCGGGTGCGCCAGGCCCTGAGCGACCACGCCAGGCGCCTCGATGAGCTGCGTCGCGGCTGCGAGAAGGTGGAGTCCGACCTCATCAAGGGCGCCAGCGCCGACTTCCAGGCTACCCTGGAGGCGGAGCGCGGCCGGCTCGAGGACCCCAGCCCCCGACGGCTGCTCGGCGTGCTGGCCGGCATGCTGACGCTCCTCGAGGGCCAGCAGCAGCAGCTCCTCCAGGAGGGGCGCAACCTCTCCGACGACCTCGACAAGTTCTTCACCGTCTTCCGTGACCTCAACCGGCGCATCAACGCCCAGAGCCGGCGCCTCTCCGACGAGGTGGCCGACGACCTGAGGCTCGAGGGGATCGGCCGCGCCGAGGTGAGGATCCAGTCCACCATCGACGAGCTGGGCTTCTGGGAGCCGCTCAAGCGCTTCGCCCAGCGCTACCGGGAGTGGCGCGACTCCGGCCGGCCGCTGCCCGGCGACGACTACCTCGACGCCCTGGCCGACGTGGTGGAGCTCCTGCGCAGCGACCAGCAGTACAGCTTCGAGAGCCTGCTGCGCCTGGAGCTGCACCTCAACGAGGGGGGCACGGACCTGGTGATCAAGAACGACCGCCAGCTGCTGGAGTCCTCCAGCCACGGCATGGCCTACCTGATCCTCTGCAAGTTCCTGCTCGCCTTCACCCGGCTGCTGCGCGGCCAGGCGCAGGTGGCGATCCACTGGCCCATCGACGAGATCGGCACCCTGGCCTACCACAACGTCGAGAAGCTCTTCGACGCCTGCGACAACAACCGCATCCATATCGTCGGCGCCTTCCCCAACCCGGAGTCGGACGTGCTGCTGCTGTTCCACAACCGCTACCTGATCGACCGCGACGAGCAACATCCTGAGAAGCGCCGTCTCAAGCGCATCGAGCCGCGGCTGAGCCGCCTGGCCCAGCGCCTCCAGGCCCGCGCCGAGGAGGTGGCCTCATGAGCGAAGCATCGATGAGTGAGATCCAGGCCGAGCGCTCCCTGGTGGAGCTGGGGCCTCTGCTGGAGAAGCTGCTGGCCGGCGGCTTCATCTGCGCGGTGAGCGACGAGGCGGCCTTCCGCCACCTCCAGGAGGAGGCGACCCGGGAGCGGATCGACGCCTACCTGAGGCCCCTCAACCGGCGGCTCGCCAGCAACGCCGACGGCAGCGTCCACTTCCTGGCCTGGCGCGCCCTGGACGAGGGCGCTCGGGAGCAGCTCTCTCGCCAGCTGGCCGAGACGGTGGGCAGCCTGCTGCCGCTGCTGGAGTGGCTGCAGCTGGTGCAGGAGGCCCTGGGCCGCGACGGCCTGGCCGCCCCGGGGGACGTGCTCAAGCCCGCCGACTTCAGCTCCCGCTGCGAGGACAACCAGGGCCTGCGCGAGCGCCTCGAGCGGCTGGCCACCGACCCCTTCTTCGGCTCCCAGAGCGACCAGCTCGATGCCCAGCTCAAGCAGGTCTTCAAGCGCCTGCGCGAGCACGGCTACCTGGTCCAGCCCCACGCCGACCGCCAGTACTTCGTGGTGACCGGCAAGATCGACTATCTGATCGACCTGGTGCGTTTCATCCGCGACGAGGAGAACCTGCCCGTGGACGACCAGGCGCCGGCCGCCCAGGAGAGCCTGCTGTGAGCGCCGACCCCCACGCCCTGGAGAGTCGCCTGGTGAGCACCGGGGTCGAGCGCCTGGCGCTGCTCGGCAAGCACGCCGAGGCGCTGATGGCGGGCTATGCCCGGGAGGAGGTGCCCCTGGAGGGGCTCAGCACCACGGCCCTCAACCGCCTGCTGGCGGCGCGGATCCTGTGGCGCCCCGACGAGCAGGGCGGGGTGAAGCTCGCCCCCAAGGTGCGCGAGCTGATCGCCGAGATGCTCGCCGACGAGACCCGTCGCCACGTCAACGCCGACGTGGCCGAGACCCTGGAGCTCCTGCGCAGCCTGGTGCAGAGCTACCGGGAGGCGCGAGACGCCGGGGAGTACTGGCGCCAGGAGCAGCAGCTCTTGCGCCTGCGCCAGGAGGTCGACGACCTCAACGGGCGCTTCGCCGACGCCATCGACAGCCTGTGGCGGCGGCTGAACAGCGACTTCGGCTTCGTCAGCCGCCTAGGCGACAAGATCCGCGAGAACGAGCGCGCCCAGAAGCAGATCGAGCGCCTCCTCGACGGCCTCTCACTGATCGACTTCGATGAGCTGATCGACCTGGTGGGCAGCGACGGCGCCCTGCGCAAGCTGCTGGTCAGCGGCCTGCAGCAGCAGCTCACCCAGCACTTCACCAGCCTGCGCGAGGTGCAGCGGCGCCTGGTCGAGCTGATGGCGCGCTTTCGCCAACAGCAGGCGCGCAGCCGTCTGGTGGCCGGCATGGCTGGCTTCCTGCGCGAGCATCCGGGCTTCGTGCCGGGCAACTACGCCATGCGCGGCGAGGTGCCGGGGCTGGTCAACCGCGCCGCTCCTCTGCACGCCGCAGGGGCCCTGGCGCTCGACCGCGACGCCGACGCCCGGACGCTCACCGAGCTGCTCCACCGCCTGCCGAGGCCCGCCCATCGCCCGGAGCCCGTTACCGCCGCCGGGGCCGCCGCGCTCCAGGACGATACCCTGGTGGCCGCCCGCCAGCAGGCCCTCAAGGAGGACGTGGAGCGCTTCTACCTCGGCGTGGTGGATCTCGGCGGCGAGCCCCGAAGCGCCCTCGAGTACCTGGAGGCGGCCGGCCACGACTGGAGCCCGGAGATCTGGCTCTTCCAGGTCATCGCCGAGTACCAGGGCCTGCCCAGGAGCGAGCAGCGCGCCTTCCGCCTGCGCCAGCAGGAGAGCCAGGCCGGCCCCTACAACCAGCTCTACCTGATCCACGATGTGGTGCTGCAGCTGGCCTGACGGACGGCCTCGATCGCCGACAGATCGCGCTCCCACGGGCGGGAGGCCTGCTGATTAAATGCAGGAGCGCAGATCCTGCGCGATGGCGCCGCAGGCGCCCGATATAGCGAGGAGACCCCATGCACCTGACCACAAGCGCCCGCCGCCTGCTTCGCGGCGCCGTCGAAAGGCTCCGCCGCGAGCCCATGGTGGAGAAACGCCGGGGCAGGGCGGTCGACGAGATCGTCGCCTGGCTCGACGAGCACCATCTCGACCCCGGCCCGCGCCTCTCCCACGCCTGGCTGCGCCTCGACCGCGAGCTGCTGGCGCAGATCGACGAGGCCCTTATGCTTGCCGGGGAGGCCCCGCTTGCCGTGAACCTCGGCGGCATGAGTTCTCTCGAGCAGGCCCGCCACGGCAACCGCGAGGAGAAGGGCGGCCGCGCGAAGCCCCGGGCGCATCGGGTGCTGGCCAGCCTGCCCGCCGGTGCCCCGCGGCCGGGCATTGCCGGTGATGCGCGGGAGGTGCTCGACCTGGACCGGCGCCGGCTTGATCTCGCCGCCTTCGATGCCCTGGTGCAGGTCGAGAACCTCGACAGCTTCTATGCGCTGCCCGGCGAGCTTCCGGCCCTGGCAAGCTGGGCGCGGCCGCTGCTCCTCTATCGGGGCGACAGGCATTACGGCGGCGGCTTCGCCGACCTGGCCCTCGACTGGGCCGCCAGCGGGCGGCCGCATCTCTATCTCGGCGACTTCGACGCCCGGGGCGTGGGCCTCGCCCTGGAGAGCGGCGCCACCCACCTGCTGCTGCCGCCCCTGGCGTTTCTTGGTCGCCACGCCAACGGCGAGCACCAGCCGCCGGGGCAGCAGGACTATCACCCGGCCCTGCGCGACCACGCCGCCGGGCTTGCCGAGGGGCACCCATTGGCGGGTTATCTTGAGCTCCTGCTGGGGGAGCAGCGCGGCCTGCGCCAGCAGTGGTTCGGCGACCTGGCGGCGCTGGAGCCGGTGCCCCTGTCCTGAGGTGCCTCTGTCCCGAGAGGAGCCCCGGAAACGACAACGCCGCACCCGGAGGTGCGGCGTTGGGGTAGTGCCAGCGGGCGGCGGGCCGCCTGCTGGCTCTAAGCCGGCGGCTATCAGGCAGTGGCGGCCTGGTAGCGACGCTCGACCTCGTCCCAGTCGATCACGTTGAAGAACTCGGCGATGTAGTCCGGGCGCTTGTTCTGGAACTTGAGGTAGTAGGCGTGCTCCCAGACGTCCAGGCCCAGCACCGGGGTGTTGCCGTTGGAGATCGGGCTGTCCTGGTTCAGGGAGTTCTCCACCACCAGCGTCTTCTGCGGGGTGACGGAGAGCCAGGCCCAGCCGCTGCCGAAGCGACCCAGGGCCGCCTTGGTGAAGGCGTCCTTGAAGGCGTCGAAGCCGCCCAGCTCGCTGTCGATGGCCTCGGCCACCTTGCCCTTGGGCGCACCGCCGCCGTTGGGTGACATCATCTGCCAGAACATGGTGTGGTTGGAGTGGCCGCCGCCGTTGTTGATGACCGCCTGACGCTTGTCGGCCGGGACCTTGTCCAGGTCGGCCAGCAGCTCGTCGACCGGCACCTCCTCAAGGCCAGTACCCTCGAGGGCGGCGTTGAGGTTGTTGACGTAGGTCTGATGGTGCCGGGAGTGGTGAATCTCCATGGTGAGCGCATCGATATGCGGCTCGAGGGCATCGTAGGCGTACGGAAGATCGGGCAGGGTATGCGGCATGATCAAACCTCCTGTTTTTCTGATTGCCGAGAAAAGCGTTCCTCGTTTGCACCCGCCATGATGGCAGAGGCGGGGCGAGGTGACAAATCACAATCGTTATCCAAAAGCGCGTAAAACCTCTTCCTGAGTCGCGAAGCGCGAAGGGAGGGGATACAAGCGCGGCACCCGGCAGGGTGCCTTATGGGTGCTTGAGGTCTTACAAAAGACACCCTATCCTGTAACCTATGCAAACCCAACGCGCCTACAAATACCGTTTCTATCCGACGCCTGAGCAGGAAGCCCTGCTGGCGCGGACATTCGGGTGCGTCCGGTTTGTGTGGAATGCCGTGCTTCGCTATCGCACGGATGCCTTTTACGAACGCCAGGAGAAGATTGGCTACACCGACGCCAGCGCGTTTCTCACGCAGCTGAAAAAGCAGCCGGATACCGCGTTTCTGGCGGAGGTCAGTTCGGTGCCGTTGCAGCAATGCCTGCGTCACCAGCAGACCGCCTTCAAGAACTTCTTTGCCAAGCGCGCGCGGTATCCCCGCTTTAAATCCAAAAAGCACCGCCAGTCAGCCACCTTTGCCAGCTCGGCGTTTGCGTATCGTGATGGCCAGCTCACGCTGGCCAAGTGCCGCGAACCGCTCAACATCCGCTGGAGTCAATCGCTGCCTTCGGCACCCAGCACCGTTACCGTTTCTAAAGATTGTGCCGGTCGTTATTTCATCAGTTGCCTGTGCAAGGTGGAAACGGATACCTTAACGGTCACACCCAAGATGATCGGTATTGACCTCGGGCTGAAAGACTTGTTCGTGACCAGCGATGGTACCAAGGTCAACAACCCGCGCCATACGGCACGCTACGAGCGTAAGCTGGCGCGGGCACAGCGAAAGCTGTCTCGCAAAAAGAAAGGCTCGGCCAATCGCGCCGCGGCCAGACAGAAAGTGGCGCGGTGCCACGCGAAAATCGCCGATACCCGCCTTGACCATCTCCATAAACTCACCCGGCAGATCGTTAACGAGAACCAAGTGATCTGTCTTGAAAGCCTCGCGGTGAAACATATGGTCAAGAACCGGCGTCTTTCCAAAGCTATCAGCGATGCTGGCTGGGGCGAGCTTGCCCGGCAATTGGCCTACAAAGCTGAATGGGCAGGGCGTCAATTCATCCAGATCGACCGCTGGTATCCCAGCAGCAAACGCTGCCATGGTTGCGGGTATGTGCTGGAAGCGCTACCGCTTGATGTGCGCGTCTGGGATTGTCCGGGATGCGGCACCCAGGGCATCGACCGGGACATCAACGCCGCCCGCAATATCCTACAAGCTGGCGCTGCGCTATTGGCCGGTGCCGACAGTTGAAGCGACTACCGAGGGGCACTCGGGAAGCGACGCCTGTGGAGTTTGTGTAAGACCGACAATGCTAAGGCATTGAGGCAACGGACAGTGAAGCAGGAACCAGGAAGGTGACGACCTGGGAATCCTCATCCTGAAGCGCGCCAGCGCTGAAGGGTGGGGAGGATGTCAACAGGTTATATACCATCCCGGGGCGCTTCGGTATGGTGACTCACGGCTTGCCATGCCCGCTGCGCGCCCTCAAGCAGGCCGCCAACCACCAGGAGAGTCGTCATGTTCGCCGCGCCGCCTGTCGCCACTGCCCTGTCGCTGTTTGCCGGTTCGCTGGCCCTTGTGCTTGTGCTCTGCCTGCTGCAGTCCCGGCGGCTCGGCACGGCCCGCCGCGAGCTCGAGGCGACCCGCGACGCCCTCCATGCCCATCAGCTGGAGGCCCGGGAGCAGATGGTGGCGCTGCAGGTGGCGGAGGGCGAGGTGGAGACCCAGCGGGAGGCCGTTCGGGAGCAGGCCCAGGCCCTGTCGCGGCTGCGTGACGACTACTATGCCCTCCGGCAGAGCCACGGCGAGCTCGCCACCCGACTGGAGGAGAAGGAGGCGAGCTTTCGCCGCCAGCTGGCGTGGATGGAGGAGAGCAAGCAGCAGCTCAAGGTGGAGTTCGAGAACCTGGCCAACGAGCTGCTGGAGCAGAAGGGCCGGGCCTTCTCGTCGCTCTCCGAGCGCAACCTGCAGACGCTGCTGCAGCCCTTCCAGAACGAGATCAAGGGCTTTCGCGAGAAGGTCGAGGCTCTTCACACCCAGGAGACCGCCCAGCGGGCGAGTCTCACCACCGAGCTCAAGCACCTCCAGCAGCTCAACCGCGACATCACCGACCAGGCCGCCCGGCTCACCGAGGCGCTCAAGGGCCAGAAGAAGGTGCAGGGCAACTGGGGCGAGCTGATGCTGGAGAATGTCCTCGACAGCGCCGGCCTGCGCCCCGGTGAAGACTATGTGCGCGAAAAGAGCTTCGCCACGGAGGAGGGCAAGCGGCGCCCGGATGCGCTGGTCTACCTGCCCCAGGGGCGCCACCTGGTGATCGACGCCAAGACGTCGCTGGCCGCCTACCTGGAGTACGTCAACGCCGAGGATGAGCTGACCCGCCAGCGGGCACTGGCCGACCACGCCCGGGCGGTGGGCGCGCGCATCGAGGAGCTGGCCGACAAGCACTACTATGACCTGCCGGGCCTCAACTCCCCGGAGGTGGTGGTGATGTTCATCCCGGTGGAGTCGGCCTATATCGAGGCGCTGCGCCACGACGCCACCCTCTATCAGCGGGCCATCGAGCGCAGCGTCCTGGTGGCCACCCCCACCACCCTGCTGACCAGCTTGAACATCGTCGCCCAGCTGTGGCGCTTCGAGAACCAGAGCCGCCACAGCGCCGAACTGGCCAGGCGGGCGGAGCGCTTCTACCACAAGCTGGCCACCTTCCTGGAGAGCATGCAGGACGTGGGCAGGAAGCTCGATGGCGCCCGGGAGAGTTACGACAGGGCGCTGGGGCAGCTGGTGAACGGCCGTGGCAATCTGGTCAAGCAGGCCAACGAGTTCAAGGAACTGGGGGTGGCAGTAAAGAAAGAGCTGCCGACCGAGATCGTCGAGCGTGCCAGGCTGGAGGTGGGAGCCTCGGCCGGTGACGCCACCGCTTTTGATACCGATCTATGATGGAATTTGCTGTGATATCGAGCCGTTCACGCTGGTGTAAGTCCCCAGGTCAAGGTCCCGGCGCCCCAGAGGGCGTATGATGGAGGCAGCCTGATCGAGCGGCGCCGCGACAGCCAGCGGCGCCTTAGTTGTTACCCAGGAGGGAACCCATGATGAACATCCAGCACCGCATCGACCGCCCCTATGAGGCCGGCTGCATCGAAGTCTACGGCGATGAGCCCTTCGAGTGGCGCATCCTCGACCATGCCGGCCACGTGGTGCGCGACAGCGCCGGCAACGGCAGCGATGCCGGCTGCGGCTACGACTCTCCGATCATCGCACTGCGCGATGCCATCGCCTTCGATGCCGACGACAGCGTGGTGCCGATCTTCTTCCGCCATGCTGCCGATGCCGAGCTGGAGAACGCCGCCCAGGTGCATCGTATTGCCGATGTGCTGCGCGCCATGGCCACTGCGCTGAAAAGCAGCAGAAGCCAGGCCGTGCTGGATCGAAGGCACGCCAGCGACGATGAGGCCCAGGACTACCTGGACGCGAGAATCGCCGTGATGGAGGGCGTCGTCCAGGAGCTGGAGGAGAGTGCCGGGCGCCTGCATGCGGTGACTCACGCCGCGGCAGGCTGAGCCCAGGCGCTACTGGATCAGTATCGGGGTGTCGACCCCCACCAGGGAGGCGAGGGCGCGGACCTGATCGTTCTCCACGGCCAGACACCCCTCGGTCCAGTCGACCCGCTGGTTGAGGAAGGGATCGCGGTTCCCCAGGCCGTGGATGCCGATATGGCCCCCGAGGGAGGTGTTGGGGTAGGAGAGGCGGTGGCGCTGGTAGTGGCGGCGAATCTGCTCCGCCTCCTCCGGAGTGATCAGCCCCTCCGCCAGGGCCTGATCCGCTACCCGCGGGTTCGGGTAGTTGATGCCGATGAAGGTAGCATACTGGCTTCTGGGGTTGATCCGCTCGACGCGGAACTCTCCCTTCGGCGTCATGGCGCTGCCGCGGGTACGCAGATTCTCGGCGCCGTTGATGCCGATGGCGAAGTGGGGGATCTCGTGGATCACGTGCCGGCCGCGCACCACGGAGAGGCGGCGATCCTTCACGCTGATATGCAGCCAGACCACCCCGTCCTCCACCGGCAGCAGGCTGATCCCCGTCTTTACATCCTCCAGGAAGTGCTGGCCAGGCGAGCTCGTCACGGGGCTCGACGGCGGCTCCGGCGAGTCGATCAGCGAGGCGCTGGCAGGGCCGGCGGCCAGCAGCAGGGCCAGGGAAGTGAGGGCGAACAGCTTGAGGTAGCGGGAGGGCTTGGGCGGCGGCATGGGGGTATCAGGGTCGGCTGTGAGCGATGATGGGGGAATCTACCACGCCCCGGTCCCGGCCGGCAGGGGCTTACGATACATTCCATTAACGCTACCAAAAAGCAGAAGAGAAACTGAATGATGCGGAGAGGGCCTGTGAAAAGCCAGCAAACTCGACACATGGCTCAACCGCTAAGCGTAGCGGAGAGCTGTAATATGGCAGGGGGCACTGCGGGAGCGCTGTGTCCTGCCGTCCAGGGAGGTTCTCATGAAAGAGTTTAAGATCTACCAGTACCCCGAAGGTCGACATGAAGCCGTCAAGCAGGGCTGGTCATGGCCCGGGTTCTTCTTCGGCCCCATCTGGGCCTTGGTCAAGAAGATGTGGGGCCTGGGTGCGGGCCTGCTTGTTGCCGTGATAGTGTTGGCTATGTTCCCCGTAGAAAGCGCTATAGGCCTGCTGGCGACGCTAATCTCGTTGGGGATCTATGTTGCCTGCGGTATCAACGGCAACCGCTGGCGTGAGAAGCATCTCTCCAGCCGTGGCTATGAACATGGGTAGTGTCCCGTCAAGTGGTGTAACAGCGGGTGAGGCCACCGCGGCCTTCGCTGACTGTTACGCCGCCTCCTCGTGAATCAATTGTTCGGCGCCTGCCTCAGTCGGCTCCTTGAGCACCGGGGCCAGGCTCTCCAGGCTCAGGTACCGGCGGCTGACTTGCCATTCATCGTTCTGCTCCAGCAGTACCGCTCCGACCAGGCGCGTCACCGACGCGTTGTTGGGGAAGATCCCGACGACGTTGCTGCGCCGTTTGATCTCCTTGTTCAGCCGCTCCAAGCAGTTCGTGGACGCCAACTTCGGCCAGTGATCTTTCGGGAAGGCCATGAACGCCAGCACGTCCTCCTCGGCGCTATCCATGCAGTCCGCCGCCTTGGCGAAACGCTCACGCAGGCTGTCGGCCACCTGCCGCCACTGGCGCGTCGCTGCGGCTTGATCCGGCTGGGCAAAGGCCGTGCGCACCGCCGCCGAGATCGCTGGCTGGTGGGCCTTAGGGACCTGCGAGAGCACGTTGCGCATGAAGTGCACTCGACAGCGTTGCCAGCCCGCCCCAGTCAGTACCGTCGCGATCGCCTTTTTCAGCCCCTCGTGAGCGTCGGAGATGACCAGGCGAGTGCCCTTCAGCCCCCGGGCCACCAGCGAGCGTAGGAACGCCGTCCAGAAGCCCTCCGTCTCAGCCGGACCTGCGGAGAGGCCCAGCACCTCACGGTAGCCGTCCTGATTCACCACCGTGGCCACCACCACCGCCTGGCTCGCTACCGGGCCGTGCTCTCGACTCTTGATATAGGTCGCGTCGAGCCATACGTAGGGCCAGTGCCCCTCCAGCGGCCGCTCCAGGAAGCTTTGGACGCGCTCATCGATCGAGGCGCACAGTCGGGAGACCTGCGACTTGGAGATCCCGGTCATCCCCATGGCCTGGACCAGCTCGTCGACCTTACGAGTGGAGATGCCCTGCACGTAGGCCTCCTGCACCACCGCCGTGAGCGCTTGCTCGCTCATCCGCCGCGGCTCGAGGAAGCCGGGGAAGTAGCTGCCCTGGCGGAGCTTGGGGACCTTGAGATCCACTCGGCCCATACGCGTCTCCAACGGCCGCTCCCGGTAGCCATTGCGCCGGTTGACCCGCTCCTCGGAGCGCTCGTGGCGATCGGCCCCGCACAGCTCGGCCACCTCGTGCTCCATCAGCTCCTGGAGCATGAAGGCCAGCGTCTCACGCAGGAAGTCCGGTGCCACCGCTCGCTTTTCAAGCAGCTCCGTCAGTGCCATGCTCTTGTTGGTCATCGTGGGGTTCCTTCGGTTGGTTGCGTGTTTGGCGACTTGCAACTTTATCGAAGGCCCATGGTGACCTCATCCTCCCGTCTGAATTACACCTCTTCCCGGGACGTTACCTGAACATGTGGGTACCGTCTCGGCATCGAATCCCGACGGAGCGATAGCGATCTTCATCAAAGGGCGGAATGCGGGTGAATAGTCAAACCTCCGCCGGATAGTTGGCTGAGCGGAGGCTTGTCATCTGACAGCAGGAACCCACAAGGATCACCGTGGTTTTCTATTGGCACACAACGAAAAACGACCGCTCAGTGATGACCCTAAGCCGCTATTTGTGATGCTTTAAAAAGGCCGGCAATCGCCGGCCTCCGTTCGTTGCGCGTGATAGCGCCAAAAACGCCTGCACGTTTTGGGAAAGTATTGAGTGCACAGCAAAACAGCCGCCCGGCATGACCCGTAAGCGGCTGTTTTGTCTTGAATAAGTGGTCGGAGCGACAGGATTCGAACCTGCGACCTTTGCAACCCCATTGCAACGCGCTACCAAGCTGCGCCACGCTCCGACTCTGTCTTTCGGGTTCCTGACCGTTTGGCCTCTCCCCTTAGGACGAGGCGTATACTAGCGCGTTCGCAGGCGAATGAAAAGCCCCTTTTGCACTTCTTTTTCAGGTGGTTGGCTCGGCTCGCCTCTGAAGTCCTGCGGGCTTTGCTCTATCATGGGCTAGTGGCGGCGCGTCCGCGACACCCATCCAGCCTCAGGCAACAAGGATCTCGGCATGTACGGACAGGCGGAGCGCGGGCCGCTCAAGGGCATGAATCCCCGCATCACCCTGGTGACAGTGGTGGTGGTGGCAATATCCCTGATCTACGGGGCCTTCTACACCGAGCGGTTGGCCCACGGCCTGGCGGCGGCACGCCTGGTGCTGGACCCCTTCCTGGAGTGGTACTACGTGCTGCTGGTGGCCTTCCTGCTGCTCTTCATGGTGTGGCTAGGCGTGGGGCGCTACAAGAACGTGCGCCTGGGGGGCGACTTCGAGCAGCCGGAGTTCACCTTCTTCTCCTGGGTGTCGATGCTGTTTGCCGCCGGCACCGGGGTGGGGATCCTGTTCTGGGCGGTGGCCCAGCCGATCCTGCAGTTTCAGGATAACCCCTTTATCGCCGAGGGGATGACGCCGGATGCGGCGCGGGTAGCGATGCGCCTGACCTATTTTCACTGGGGGCTCAACGGCTGGGCGATCTTCTCGTTTGTGGCTCTGGTGCTGGCCTACTTTTCCTACCGCTGGAACCTGCCGCTGACGATTCGCTCGGCGCTGCAGCCTTTGCTGGGCAAGCGGGTCGAGGGGCGTCTGGGGGATGCGGTGGACGTGCTGGCGGTGTTCGGTACCGTCTTCGGTATCGCCACCACCCTGGGGCTCGGCGTACAGCAGATGAACGCGGGGCTGGGGGCGCTGTTCGGATGGCCCAGTTCCACCTGGCTGCAGCTGACGGTGACCGCGGCGATCATGACGGTGGCGACCCTGTCGGTGGTCTCCGGGGTCAAGAGGGGGGTGCGTCTGCTCTCCGAGGCCAACTTCTGGCTGAGCATCGCGGTGGTGGTGTTCCTGCTGCTGTTCGGCCCCACCCAGTATCTGGTCGCCATCACCGTGGAGTCGGCGGGGGATTACATCCAGAACCTGATGGGGATGACCTTCCATACCAATGCCACCCGGGACGATGGCTGGCAGGCGGAGTGGACGGTGTTCTTCTGGGGCTGGTGGCTGGCCTGGTCGCCCTTCGTGGGAATGTTTATCGCCAGGGTCTCCCGGGGGCGTACCTTCCGGGAGTTCGTGATGGGGGTGCTGCTGGTGCCCACGGTGATCACGGTGGTGTGGATCGGCCTGTTCGGCGGTACGGCGCTCTACCACGAGCTGTTCGGAGGCGGTGGCATCGTCGCGGCGGTGGAAAAGGACGTGGCCACGGCGCTCTTCGCCACCATCGAGGCGATGGAGCTTGGTCAGGCGGGCCGGCTGGTGTCGCTGGCGCTGGTGGTGCTGATCGCCACCTACCTGATCACTTCCGCCAACGCCGGTACCCTGGTGATCAACACCATTCTCTCCGGCGGCGACCCCGAGCCGCCCACCTTCCACCGCATCCTCTGGGGGGCGGTGCTGGGTCTGCTCACCGCGGTGCTGCTGATGGCCGGTGGCCTCGAGACCCTGCAGGCGGCGGTGATCATGGCGGCGCTGCCGTTCTCTGTGGTGATCATGCTGATGATCGCCGGGCTGCTCAAGGCGCTGCATCGCGAGCGCTATGCGGCGCGGACCGGTGAGCGGGCCGAGGCGCCCCGCGAGCCCTGGGCCGATCTGGACGATGCCGGTGTAGAGCCGGTGCCGGTTTCCGATGACGAGGCCCACAAGGCCCACTGAGCCCCGGGCGGCACTGCCTGGTGCCGCCCCCACGCGACAAGGAGGGGTGTCATGCCGCTGATCATGGGGATGAGCGTGCTGCTGATCTGCCAGTTTCTGGGGGAGCTGCTGGCCCGGGGGCTGATGCTGCCGGTGCCGGGGCCCGTCTTCGGCATGGTGATCCTGCTGGTGGGGCTGATGGTGCGGGGTAAGGTGCCCGACAGCCTGCGTCTCACCGGGGAGGGGTTGCTGCGCTATCTGACGCTGCTCTTCGTGCCGGCCGGGGTGGGGCTGATGGTGCACGGGGCGCTGATCGGGCGCGACCTGTGGCCGATCCTGATCACCCTGGTGGTGTCCACGGCACTCACCCTGGGCGTGACGGCCTGGGTGCTGGACCGCCTGAACCGCCGGAGGAGCCGACAGTGAATTTCGCCGACCTCGACCAGCTGTGGGTCTACCTCTCCGGCAGCCCGCTGCTCTCGCTGCTGGCGACCCTGCTGATCTTCGCCCTGGCGGTGAGGATCAACAGGGCGCTGGGCGGAACGCCGCTACTCCACCCCGTGACGCTCTCCATCGCCATGCTGATCGGCCTGCTGCTGCTGGTGGACATGGACTACGCCACCTACTTCGAGGGGGCGCAGTTCATCCACTTCCTGCTGGGGCCCGCCACGGTGGCGCTGGCCATTCCGCTCTACGACCATCGGGAGCGGGTGCGTCGCCTGCTGGGGCCGCTGCTGATCGCCTGCATGACGGGTATCGTCACCGCCGTGGCCTCCACCCTGGGGCTTGCCATGGCGCTGGGGGCCCGGGCCGAGACGGTGCTCTCCCTGGCGCCGCGCTCGGTGACCTCGCCCATTGCCATGGGGATTGCGGAGCAGATCGGGGGAATCCCGTCGCTTGCGGCGGGCCTGGTGCTGCTGACCGGTTCCATCGGCTGTGCGCTGTCGCCCTGGGTGTTTCGGCTGCTGCGGATCAAGGATCCGGCCGTGCAGGGGTTCTCCCTGGGGCTTTCGGCCCACGGTTTCGGCACCGCCCAGGCCTTTGCCCGCATCGGTGCGGTGGCGGGCGCCTTCTCGGGCCTTGCCATGGGGTTGACCGGCCTGCTCACCGCCTTCCTGCTGCCGCTGCTGACGGGGCTGTTCGGGCTGGGTAGTTGATGGCCGCAGGGGGTCAACGCAGAACGGCGCCGAGTGGCGCCGTTCTGCGTTGGAAGGGCCGGAGGGTCAAATCTCTTCCCAGATCCGCTTGCGGAAATCGTGGCTGAGCTGGGCGGCGTGCTCCACGCGCTTCATCTGGGCGTCGCTGATCTGCTGCACCATCTTCTGGTAGCACTCCTGGACCTCTTCGGGGGTCTTGGGCTGTTCGCCATCGAAGCACTTGGCGATCTGCTCGCCGCTCTCGGCGATGGCCTTGAGAAACTGGGCCTCGAACTGCATGGCATCGGCCAGGCTCTCCATCCAGGCAAGCTGCATGCGCGCCACAGGGTTGCCGCCCCTGGCCAGCTGCTGCTGCCACCAGGCGAGCATGGGGTTGGCATTCATCATGCCAGGGTCCATGCCGAAGGGATTGGTCTTCATGTTCGCCTCCTGATCGGGCCCCGCAGGGCGCGTTTCGGGAAAAGTGTTGTTAAGCACCTACAGTATAGGAGACGGGGGGTGTTTCAGCCTTCGAGACAAGGTCGCAGCCCTGAGTGATGATGCTGGTCGCAAGGCCAGGCCGGAGTGGCAGGAGCCGCCTATGTGGAAGGTGATTCGTTCGGTACTGGCCGCCTTTCTGGGCGTCCAGAAGGAAGAGCAGCGCAGGGAGGACTTCGAGAAGGGCCGGCCGCTAACCTTTATCGTCACCGGCCTGATGCTGGGGCTGCTGTTCGTGGCGCTGGTGGCGGCGGTTGCCATCGGCGTCGCCCGCTGAGCTGATCCCGTTGAAAGTGGCGTTGGTGGGCGGCGGGGCCGTGGCGCTTTGTCGCACCGGGGTTGTCTATACTCAGTTTCGAATGCGGCTAATGCAGCGTTAATCGTGCGGGAGGCGCTCCTCGGGCCCCCACCACCGGCGTTCCCCGACTTCCCTGGCCGGTCCGCGCGTGATCACAATAACAAGCGAGAGGAGACGCCGATGCGCATGTCGTTCGTGTGGATGGCGAGCGGTCTGGTCGGGTCTGCGGCTGCGCCCGCCGCCCTGGCCAGTGGCTGGAACATGCCGGTCGGAGTGACGGACCTCAGCGCCGAGATCCACTCCCTGCACATGACCATCTTCTGGATCTGCGTGATCATCGGTCTCGTGGTGTTCGGGGTGATGTTCTACTCCCTGTTCAAGTATCGCCGTTCCCGGGGCGCCAAGGCGGCCCACTTCCACGAGAACACCACCGTGGAGGTGATCTGGACCGCCGTGCCGCTGCTGATCTTGATCGGCATGGCGGTGCCGGCCACCGCCACCCTCAAGAAGATGTACGACACCTCCGATGCCGAGCTCGATGTCATGATCATCGGTCAGCAGTGGCGCTGGCGCTATGAGTACCTGGGCGAGGATGTCGCCTTCAACTCCAGCATGAGCACGCCCAGGGCGCAGATTCGCGGCGAAGAGCCCCGCGGTGAGCACTACCTGCTGGAGGTGGACAACCCCCTGGTGCTGCCGATCAACCGCAAGGTCCGCTTCCTGATGACCTCCGACGATGTCATCCACTCCTGGTGGGTGCCGGACTTTGCCGTGAAGCAGGACACCATTCCCGGCTTCATCAACGAGAACTGGGTGCGTATCAACGAGCCCGGTATCTACCGCGGCCAGTGCGCCGAGCTCTGTGGCATGGACCACGGCTTCATGCCCATCGTGGTGCATGCCATGGAGGAGGAGGAGTTCGACGCCTGGCTGGTCGAGCGCCGGGAGGAGGCGGAGCAGGAGGCCATGGGTGCCGATCGCGAGTGGGCGCTGGAGGAGCTGATGGAGCGGGGTGAGATGGTCTACGCCAGCATCTGTGCGTCTTGCCACCAGCCCGAAGGGCAGGGGGCGGCGCCGGCCTTCCCGGCCCTTGCCGGCAACCAGCGGCTGCTCGACGACCTCGCCTGGCATCTGGATGTCATCGTCAACGGCGTTTCCGGTACGGCGATGCCGGCCTTCCGCAGTACCTTGAACCCGGTCGAGCTTGCCGCCGTCACCACCTGGACGCGCAACGCCTGGGGTAACGACACCGGTGACGCCGTGCAGCCCTCGGCGGTGGTCGAGAAGCTTGCCCAGTAACTGCCCGATCACCTGGCGAACGATAACAATGACAGATCAGGGAGATTCACGATGGCGCCCAAGTTGCCTCCGCATCACCCCGTCCAGCAGAGCAGCACGGTCAGCGGCGCCGGCCAGGCAGCGGCCCATGCCGCGCCCCGTGGCCTGATGCGCTGGCTGCTGACCACCAACCACAAGGAGATCGGCAGCCTCTACCTGATCTTCTCGCTGAGCATGTTCTTCATCGGCGGCATCTTCGCCCTGGTGGTGCGCGCCGAGCTGTTCCAGCCGGGGCTGCAGCTGGTCAATCCCGAGTTCTTCAACCAGATGACCACCATGCACGGCCTGATCATGGTCTTCGCGGCGGTGATGCCGGCCTTTACCGGGCTCGCCAACTGGATGATTCCGCTGCAGATCGGGGCGCCGGACATGGCCCTGCCGCGCCTCAACAACTTCAGCTTCTGGCTGCTGCCGGTGGCCTTCACGCTGCTGCTCTCGACCCTGCTGATGCCGGGGGGCGGGCCCAACTTCGGCTGGACCTTCTATGCGCCGCTCTCCACCACCTATGCGCCGCCGTCCACCACCTTCTTTATCCTCTCGCTGCATATCGCGGGCATCAGCTCGATCCTCGGTGCCATCAACATCATCGCCACCATCCTCAACATGCGCGCCCCGGGGATGCGCCTGATGGACATGCCGCTGTTCTGCTGGACCTGGCTGATCACCGCCTTCCTGCTGATCGCGGTGATGCCGGTGCTGGCCGGGGTGATCACCATGATGCTGATGGATATCAACTTCGGTACTCACTTCTTCAACGCCGCCGGCGGCGGCGATCCGGTGCTCTTCCAGCATCTCTTCTGGTTCTTCGGGCACCCCGAGGTCTACATCATGATCCTGCCGGCCTTCGGCATCGTCTCGGCGATCATCCCGACCTTCGCCCGCAAGCCGCTGTTCGGCTACGCCTCCATGGTCTACGCCACGGCCGCCATCGCCATTCTCTCCTTCCTGGTGTGGGCCCACCACATGTTCGTGGTGGGGCTGCCGCTGGCCGCCGAGCTCTTCTTCATGTACACCACCATGATCATCGCGGTGCCTACCGGGGTGAAGGTGTTCAACTGGATCACCACCCTGTTCCGCGGCTCCATCACCTTCGAACCCCCCATGCTCTTCGCCCTGGCTTTCGTGGTGCTCTTCACCATCGGCGGCTTCTCCGGGCTGATGCTGGCCATCGCCCCGGCGGACTTCCAGTACCACGATACCTACTTCGTGGTGGCTCATTTCCACTATGTGCTGGTGCCGGGGGCGGTGTTCGCCATCATGGCGGGGGGCTACTACTGGCTGCCCAAGTGGACCGGCCACTACCCCAACGTGAAGCTGGCCCAGTGGCACTTCTGGCTCTCGGTGATCGGCGTCAACCTGACCTTCTTCCCCATGCACTTCGCGGGCCTGGCCGGCATGCCGCGACGTATCCCCGATTACGCCCTGCAGTTCGCCGACTTCAACCTGGTGTCGAGCCTGGGGGCCTTCATGTTCGGTGCCTCGCAGCTGGTGTTCGTGGCGGTGGTGATCCTCTGCGTGCGCGGCGGCGAGAGGGCGCCGGCCAAGGCCTGGGAGGGCGCCACCGACCTGGAGTGGACGGTGCCGAGCCCGGCGCCGCTGCACACCTTCGAGACGCCGCCGACCTTCAGGCCCCAGGCGCACTGAGCCTCGCCGGGCCCAGCAGAGGAGGTGACCCATGACCGATGCAAGACGCCCCCCACCCAACCCTGGCGTGCGCCGTACGGTGATTCGCTCGGTGGCCGCCCTGGTGGGCATGTTCGCCTTCGCCTTTGCCCTGGTGCCACTCTATGACGTCTTCTGTCGCGTCACCGGCATCAACGGCAAGGTGGATACCACCGCCCAGGCCATCGTGCATGAGGGGGTGGATGACTCCCGCTACGTCACGGTTCAGTTCATCACCCGCAACGGGGCCGGCCTGCCCTGGAACCTCGAGGTGGAAACGCGGCAGCTGCGTGTCCACCCGGGGCAGACCACCGAGGTGGGGTTCGCCTTTCAGAACGCCAGCGGAGAGGGCACCTGGGGCCGGGCCGTGCCCAGCGTCTCTCCCTCCAATGCCTCGCGCCACCTGCGCAAGGTGAGCTGCTTCTGCTTCGAGGAGCAGCACCTCGAGGCGGGTGAGCGCCTGGAGCTGCCGCTGGTCTTCCAGCTGGCCCGGGACCTGCCCCCCGAGGTCAATACCGTGACGCTGGTCTACACCCTCTACCCGGTCGAGCGCGACCCGGTCGAGCGCGACGGCAAGGCGCAGCAGGGGCGGGTTGCCGGTGGCGTTGCCAGCAATGAAGGAGGTGAGGCATGAGCGGTGGCAGCTACTATGTTCCGGCAACCAGCAAGTGGCCGATCCTGGGCTCACTGGCCCTGGGCCTGATGATGGTCGGCACCGGCATGGTGCTGGTCTACGACCGCGGGACCCTGCTGATGGTGGTGGGCATCCTGTCGGTGCTGGCGGTGATGGCGCTATGGTTCCGCGACGTGGTGAGGGAGTCCCGGCAGGGGCTCTACGACGCCCAGATGGACCGCTCCTTCCGCCAGGGGATGGGCTGGTTCATCTTCTCCGAGGTGATGTTCTTCGGCGCTTTCTTCGCCGCGCTCTTCTATATCCGCACCTTTGCGCTGCCCTGGCTCGACGGCGAGGGCGCCAAGGGGGTGGCGGCGCTGCTGTGGCCCGACTTCGTGGCCAGCTGGCCGCTGATGAGCCCGCCAGACCCGGCCGTTGTCGGCCCCGAGCAGACCTTCAGCCCCTGGCAGCTGCCCCTGGTCAATACGCTGATCCTGGTGGGGTCCAGTATCACCCTGACCGTCGCCCATGAGGGGCTCAAGGAGGGCGAGCGGGCCACGACCCGTAACTGGCTCGCCGCCACCCTGGTGCTGGCGGTGAGCTTCATCATCATCCAGGGGGTGGAGTACTACGAGGCCTATGCCCACTATGGCATCACCCTGGAGGCGGGGATCTACGGGGCGACCTTCTTCCTGCTCACCGGCTTTCATGGGGTCCACGTGATCATCGGCGCCAGCATCCTGGCGGTGATGCTGGTGCGGGTGCTCAGGGGGCACTTCGCCCGCGACAACCACTTCGGCTTCGAGGCGGCCTGCTGGTACTGGCACTTCGTCGACGTGGTGTGGGTCGGGCTCTTCCTGTTCGTCTATGTCTTCTAGCCCGCCAGGCCGCCGGCGTAGAAGCCGTAGAAGAGCAGGCCGAGCAGGGCGGCGGCGAGGGCGACGCGTACCTTGAGTGACACGAGCAGGCGGCGGGAGGTGCCGCCGTCACGCAGCAGGAAGCCGGCACCGGCGGCCAGGCTCACCAGCATGGAGAGGAACACCAGGGCAATGAGGACCTTGAGCAGCATGGGAGACTCCGTGGGCGATACGTCCCGTCAGCATGCCCGCCGCGGGCGCTGGCGGCAACGCCTGTGGTGGGCGCTGTGGGGGCCGCTGGTGCTGCTGGGCCTGTGGCTCGGGGCCTGGCAGTGGGAGCGGGCCGGCGAGAAGCGTGACTATCTGGCGGCGCTGGAGTCGGCGCCGCACCTGGAGGCCCCCCGGGAGGTGCCGCCGGACGGCAGTCGCCTGACCCTCAGCGGTGAATACCTGCCCGAGCTGACCCTGTTTCTCGACAATCGCGTGCTGGAGGGGCGTCACGGCGTGGCGCCGCTGACGCCGCTGCGCACCGATGACGGCCGCCTCTGGCTGGTGCAGCGCGGCTTTCTGGCCAGCGGAGCGGGGCGGGAGACGCCCGAGGTGGCCACTCCAGAGGGCAGCGTGACCCTGGAAGGACGCTGGCAGTCGGCGGGGAGCGGCACGCCGCTCTTCGGTCCCAACCGCGAAGGGCAGCGGCTGCAACGCATCGAGCTTACCGCCTGGGAGGAGGCCTTTGCCCACCAGGGCTGGCTGCATCTCGAGGCGGGGCCAGGGCACCTGACGCCCTGGTGGTCGCCCAGCGTGATGCCGCCGAGTCGCCATCTCGGCTATGCGGTGCAGTGGTGGGGGCTCGCGCTGGCGGCACTCGCCATGATGCTGATCGGTGGCCGGCGCCTGGCCCAGGACGCGCGGCACAGGGAGGTGCAGGACGCCTTATCGAAGCCCGGGGGAGAGAGCCATGAGTGAGGTTCAACGGATCCGCTTTTCACGCCTCAAGGTGCTGGCGCTGATCGCGCTCTTTGCGCTGCCGCTGCTGGTGGCCTGGAGCATGATCACCTTCCGTGTCGGGATCCCGGAGCAGCGTACCGCCCACGGTGAGCTGGCGCCGGACCTGCCGGAACTGCCGGCCTGGCCGCTGGCAGGCGCGCCGGCCGCCGAGCTCAGGGGTGACTGGGTGCTGGCCTTCGACTGCGGCGAGGGCTGCGAGGCGCTGGCCGACCAGTGGTGGCGCCTGCATCGGGCCCTGGGCCGGGAGGCGCCACGGGTCAGCCGGCTGCGGGTAGGGGGCGAGGCCCCGGCGCTCCCGGGCGAGCGGGTGGTGGCCTGGACGGAGAGGCCGGCCTGGCATGGGCCAGACCGGCTCTGGGTGCTGGACCCTCAGGGGCTGCCGGTGCTGGCCTACGGGCCCGAGGCCTCGCCCCGGGATGTGCTGGATGACGTCAATCGTCTGCTGCGGATGAATCCCGAGGTGGTGCCTCGAGAGGGTCGGCCGCTGGCGGGGCGATAGGGCATGGGCGGGCAGCCTGGAGCGATGAGAGGGAGTGCGATGACAGCAATGATCGAGGGAGCACAGCGCCGCCGGCTGCGCCAGCTGCTGGCCCTGAGCCTTGCCGGGGTGCTCTTCACCGTGGCGGTGATCCTGGTGGGGGTGTTTACCCGCCTGGTGGATGCGGGACTTGGCTGCCCGGACTGGCCGGGCTGCTACGGGCGGCTGGTGGTGCCCGACGAGTCCCGGGCCCTGGCGCATACGCCTGAGGCTCCCCTGGAGGCGTTCAAGGCCTGGGTGGAGATGGTGCATCGCTATGTGGCCTCGGCCCTGGGGCTGCTGGTGATCGCCCTGGTCGCGCTGGGTGCGCCGCTGCGCCGTCATGCCGACTACCCCTGGGGGGTGAGCCTCGCGCTGCTGGCGGTGATCCTGGTGCAGGGGGCCTTCGGCGCCTTTACCGTCACCCTCAAGCTGTGGCCCCAGGTGGTGACCCTGCATCTGCTGGGGGGGCTCGCGGTGATGCTGCTCTTTCTGTGGCTGCATCTGCGCCTGCGCCGCTGTGACCGGGGCCGCCTGGCACCCGGTGGGGTGGTGGCGCCGCGACGGCGCCTGACGCCGCTCTGGGGCCTGGCGGTGGCGCTGCTGGTGGGCCAGCTGGCTCTCGGCGGCTGGGTATCGAGCAACTACGCCGGTATCGCCTGCCAGGGCTTTCCGACCTGCAACGGCCAGTGGTGGCCCGCCATGGACTGGAGCGAGGGGTTCCATCTCACCCAGAGCGTGGGGCCCAACTACCTGCATGGTCAGCTCCACGCCGATGCGCGCACGGCGATCCAGGTGGGCCACCGCCTGGGAGCCCTGGCCCTGGGGCTGGCCCTGCTGGGGCTGGCCCTGCGCCACTGGCAGCAGGCGTCGCTGAGGCCCTGGCTCGGGGCGCTGCTGGCCACCTATGCGGTCCAGCTGGGGCTGGGCATCGCCAACGTGCTGCTCTGGCTGCCGCTCTGGCTTGCCCTGCTGCATACGGCGGGGGCCGTGGCGCTGGTGCTGGCGATGGCGATGGCGATCTGGGCATGGCGGGAGGCCGGCACTGCCCCCGCCCAACAACGACGGGCACAGAAGGAGTGGATCCATGTCTGAGGCAACGATGACACCCGCGGTGGTCACGGGAGCGGACTCGGCCCTGACGCAGGGCTGGGGCCTGCGCGACCTGATAACCCTCTGCAAGCCGCGGGTGGTGCTGGTGATGCTGGTGTGCGCCCTGGTGGGCATGGCCCTGGCGCGGCCGGTGCTGCCGTCACTGGCCGTGGTGATCTACGGTCTGGTCGGTATCGGGCTGGCCGCCGGGGGAGCCGCGGCCTTCAATCACGTGGTCGACCGGCGCCTGGACGCCATGATGCTGCGCACCTCGCGGCGCCCCCTGGCGTCGCGGCGCATGCCGAGTTCGGTGGCCCTGGCCTGGGCCACGCTGCTCTCGGTGGCCGGCATCGGTCTGCTGGCCTGGCAGGTCAATGCGCTGACCGCTTGGCTGACCCTGGGCTCGCTGATCGGCTATGCGCTGGTCTATACCGCCTTTCTCAAGCACGCCACGCCCCAGAACATCGTGATCGGCGGGGTGGCCGGGGCGGCGCCGCCGCTGCTGGGCTGGACGGCGGTCACCGGCCAGCTGGGGCCCGAGCCGCTGCTGCTGATGCTGATCATCTTCGCCTGGACCCCGCCGCATTTCTGGGCCCTGGCGCTCCACAAGCGGGAGGAGTACGCCCGGGCCGGGGTGCCCATGCTGCCGGTGACCCACGGCGAGGCCTTCACTCGGCTGCAGGTGTGGCTCTACGGCTGGCTGACGGTGGCGGTGACCCTGCTGCCCTTTGCCATCGGCATGAGCGGGGCGGTCTATCTGGTCGGGGTCATGGTGCTCAATGCGCGCTTCATGTGGTGGAACTTCCGGGTGTGGCGGGGGCGTGACCCCCGAGCACCGCTCGCCGCCTTCTGGTTCTCCATCCGCTATATCCTGGCCCTCTTCGGCCTGCTGCTGCTGGACCACTACGCCATGGGACTGGCCTGGTAGCCGCGAGCCGAGAGGGAGGCAGTAACGCAAATGCCCGGCCAAGGCCGGGCATTTGCGTGGAGGGGGCGTGTCCCCCTACCAGAGGGTCGTGACCAGGAAGTAGGCCATCAGGGTGACCAGCACGGTGCTGGCCAGGTTGAGGGCGAAGCCGGCGCGAATCATCGACTGGATCTTCATATGGCCCGTGGCGAAGACGATGGCGTTGGGCGGCGTGGCCACCGGCATCATGAAGGCGCAGCTCGCGGCGATGGCGGCCGGCACGGTGACCAGCAGCGGCGAGATGTCCAGGGAGAGCGCCAGGGCGCCGAGCAGCGGCAGGAAGGCCGCGGCGGTGGCGGTGTTGGAGGTCACCTCGGTCAGGAAGATGATCACCAGCACCACCACGGCGATCATCGCCAGCAGCGGGAAGGTGCCGAAGATCGAGAGCTGCTCGGCGATCCACTCGGCAAGGCCGGTGCGGGTGATGGTGCCGGCCAGCGCCAGGCCGCCGCCGAACAGCAGGAGGATGCCCCAGGGGAGTTTCTGGGCCTCTTCCCAGATCATCAGTCGCTCGCCGTCGCCGCGGCCGCTGGGCACCAGGAAGAGCGTGACGCCGGCGGCAATGGCGATGCCGGTATCGGAGAGCCAGGAGAGCCCCAGGTCGTTGAGCAGCGGGCGCACCACCCAGGCCACGGCGGCCAGGGTGAAGACCACGGCCACGCGCTTCTCGGGGGCGCTCATGGGGCCGAGCTTGGCCAGCTCGTCGGAGACCATGCTGGCGCTGCCTTCGCCGGCTTGAATCCTGAAGCCGCCGCGGGTCAGCCACCACCAGGCCACGGCCATCATGGCGATGCTGATCGGCAGGCCGATCACCATCCACTGGGCGAAGCCGATATCGATGCCGCGATCCTCGGCCAGGTAGCCGGCCAGCAGAGCGTTGGGCGGCGTGCCGATGAGCGTGGCCACGCCGCCGATGCTGGCGGAGTAGGCGATGGCCAGCAGCAGGGCGGTGGCGTAGCGCTTCAGTTCGTCGGGGTCACTGTCCCCGAGCAGGCTGATCACCGACATGCCGATGGGCAGCATCATGATGGCGGTGGCGGTATTGGAGACCCACATGCTGAGAAAACCGGTGGCGATCATGAAGCCGGCGATCTGGCGGCGCGGCTCATGGCCGACCAGCTTCAGCACGTGCAGCGCCAGGCGCCGATGCAGGTTCCAGCGCTGCATGGCGATCCCCAGCAGGAAGCCGCCGAGGAACAGATAGATGATCGGGTTGGCGTAGCTGCCGGTGGCCTCGCCCATGGTGCCAAGCCCCAGGGCCGGTACCAGCACCATGGGCATCAGCGAGGTGACGGGGATGGGAATCGCCTCGGTGGACCACCAGGTGGCCATCAGCAGGGCCAGTCCCACGCAGGCCCAGGCGGCCTCGCTCATGCCGGAGGGGGGCGGCAGGATCAGGGTGGCCAGCAGCAGGGCGGGGCCCAGCCAGAGGCCGAAGCGGCCGGGGCCCGAGGGGCCCGTGGTCTTTTCGGGAGCGTCGGGGCTTGTCTGCATGCGTGACTCCGTGGATTGGGAGGGTATCGAAGAGGGCGCATTCTACTTAAGTGGAAGAGAGGCGCTAGGCCTGCCTTATTCGCCTTTAGTCTAACGCTATCGCGTCCAGAGGGGGCATCAGGGTATCTCTTGACGCCGGTCAATGCTCTCCTTGGCCCTGGCGGCGCTGCGCCCCCTCGGCTCCCCCGTCCGCTCTCTGGAAACCACTCCGGCTGGCGGGAGCGGCTGAGCGGGCTGGCCGAGCAGAGGGGGGTAGGGAGGAGCGAGCCGCATGGGTAGAATGGAGAGCCTTGCCCTTTCCCCATGACGTGGATACCCCTGATGACGACAACCACCGTGCTTCTACTGGCTGGCCTGGGACTGGTGATCATCGCCGGCCTGGGGGCCTATGCGTTCACCCTCTGGAAGGAGGTTCGCCGCCGAGAGGCGTTCCGCGAAGAGGAGGAGCAGCGCGCCCGCGACAACTGCCTGGAGAACCTCGAGCTTGTGGCCTCCGCCCTGCTGCAGGAACAGGTCGATATCACCGAGGGCGCCTGGCGCTGCAAGGTGCTGCTGGAGATCCTCGAGCCGCGCCTGCTGGAGCGCGAGGACTTCCGCCCCTTCGGCGAGGTCCATGCCCGCACCCGCCACCTGCATACCCACGAGGCGCGCCAGGCGCTGAGTCCCAAGGCGCGCTTCAAGGAGGATCGCGAGCGCCTGGCCGTGGAAGATGAGCTGCGCGAGGCGGTGCTGGAGGCGGCGCGCGCCGCCCTGGTCTTTCGTCGCGATTGGCCGGCAAGCCTCCATTGACGAGGGAGTGGAACGCTCGCTTTATCGAACACTGTGCGGTTTCGAGTCGATTCTGCTAATCTCGCGATAGGCGATTGAAAGATGTGCCGAGCTGCTGCAAGCTTGGCGCGTGCCGAGGCTCGCTGAGGCCGCTATCGGTCCACGGCCTGTCCGGTGCGGGTGTGTAGCGACATGATGTCGCTCCGCCCGATCGTCGGGATCATCTGGGAAGGCTGCGGCAACCGTGCCTGACCTGGAGCCAAGAAAAGAAAAGAAGGAGTTTTTTTATGAAAAAATCCACGACTGGCTTGCTGCTCGGTTCTGCTCTGGTGGTCGGCCTTGCCGGCTGTGCTACCCCGAACACCACTCCCTCCTCCGATCGTCCCTGGTACCAGCAGCCGGTGACCTGCGGCATCGCCGGCAGCCTGATCGGCGGCAGCATTGGCTACGCCACCAGCGGCAGCTCCGATGAGGAAGAGGGCGCCGCGACTGGTGCCGTCGCCGGTGCCGCCCTCGGCGCCCTGCTGTGCGCCGACCGCACCCCGGAGCCGGTTGCCGAGCCCGAGCCGATGCCCGAGCCTGAGCCCGAGCCGGTTCCCGAGTTCGAGCCGGTGACCCTCTCCAGTGAGGTGAACTTCGCGTTCGACTCCGACGCGCTGACTCCGGCCGCTGAGTCCACTCTGGACGAAGTCGCTCGTCGCCTGCGCGAGCACACCGATGTGCGCATCCGCATCGAAGGCCACACCGACTCCGTGGGCTCCGCCCAGTACAACCAGGGCCTCTCCGAGCGTCGTGCCAATTCCGTGCGCAGCTACCTGGAGAGCCAGGGCGTTGCCGGCGAGCGCATGATCGCCGTGGGCTACGGCGAAGAGCGTCCGGTCGCCACCAACGAGACCGACGAGGGCCGTGCCCTCAACCGTCGCGTCGAGATCGACCGCCAGTAAGCCTGGCACGCAAGACCGGCAAGCTAAGGGGGCGCCTGCGGGCGCCCCCTGTTGTCTTTGCCGGTCCGGTGGCACCGCGAGGTGTGACTCTGGTAAGGTAGCCGCCGCCCTTCGCGCCGCTGGCAAGGTGTCGCTGGTGTGGCGTTGCGCCACGCGCGGTGATGACCGGCGATCGTGACGGGCACCTTTTTCCATTCCTCGTTCACCGCGACACGTGGTCTCTCGTATGGGCCACCACTGCGCACAAGGACCTCTTCATGCCCATCGTGACACTGCCTGACGGCAGCCAGAGAACCTTCGACGAACCGATCACCGTGATGCAGCTGGCCGAGAGCATCGGCCCCGGCCTGGCCAAGGCCTGCGTGGCCGGCAAGATCGACGGTGTGGCGGTGGATGCCGCCGACGTGATCGAGCGCGACGCCGAGGTGGCCATTCTCACCGCCCGGGACCCCGAGGGGCTCGAGGTGATCCGCCACTCCTGCGCTCACCTGATCGGCCACGCCGTCAAGCAGCTCTTCCCGGAGGCCAAGATGGCCATCGGCCCGGTGATCGACGACGGCTTCTACTACGATATCGACTTCGGCCGTTCGGCGACCCCCGAGGATCTCGAGGCGATCGAGAAGCGCATGAAGCAGCTGATCGACCAGGACTACGACGTGGTCCGCGAGTATGTCGATCGTGACAAGGCCATGCTGACCTTCCTGCACCGCGACGAGCCCTACAAGCAGGAGATCGTCCGCGAGATTCCGGAAGGCGAGACCATTCGCCTCTACCATCACGAAGAGTACACCGACATGTGCCGGGGCCCCCATGTGCCCAATACCCGGCACCTGAAGGCGTTCAAGCTGACCAAGCTGGCCGGCGCCTACTGGCGCGGCGATGCCACCAAGCCGATGCTGACCCGCATCTACGGTACCGCCTGGCCGGACAAGAAGCAGCTCAAGGCCTACCTCAAGCGCCTCGAGGAGGCGGAGAAGCGCGATCACCGCAAGCTGGCCAGGAAGATGGACCTCTTCCACCTCCAGGAGGAGGCGCCGGGCATGGTCTTCTGGCACCCCAACGGCTGGACCATGTACCAGGCACTCGAGCAGTACATGCGCCGGGTGCAGATCGAGAACGGCTACCAGGAGATCAAGACCCCCCAGGTGGTGGACCTGACCCTGTGGAAGAAGTCCGGGCACTGGGGCCACTACAGTGAGCTGATGTTCACCACCGAGTCCGAGAAGCGTGACTATGCGGTAAAGCCCATGAATTGCCCCTGTCACGTGCAGGTGTTCAATCAGGGCCTCAAGAGCTACCGGGACCTGCCGCTGCGCCTGGCGGAGTTTGGCAGCTGCCACCGCAACGAGCCCTCCGGCTCCCTGCACGGCCTGATGCGGGTGCGCGCCTTCACCCAGGACGACGCCCACATCTTCTGTACCGAGAAGCAGATCCAGGCCGAGGCCGAGGACTTCATCGCCCTGACGCTGAAGGTCTACAAGGAGCTGGGCTTCGAGGACGTCGAGCTCAAGCTCTCTACCCGCCCCGAGGATTTCCTCGGCGAGCCCGAGATGTGGGACCGCGCTGAAGAAAGCCTCGAGGCGGCACTCAACTCCACCGGCCTGGAGTGGGAGCTGCAGCCGGGAGAGGGCGCCTTCTACGGGCCCAAGATCGAGTTCTCCCTGCGCGACTGTCTCAACCGGGTCTGGCAGTGCGGTACCCTGCAGCTGGACTTCAACCTGCCGGGCCGTCTCGGCGCCCAGTTCGTCGACGAGGACGGCGCGCGCAAGACCCCGGTGATGCTCCACCGGGCGATCCTCGGCTCCTTCGAGCGCTTCCTCGGCATCCTGATCGAGCACTATGCCGGCGCCATGCCGCTGTGGCTGGCGCCCCAGCAGGCGGTGATCCTCAATATCACCGATGCCCAGCGCGATTATGTGCAGAATCTCGAGGCGCGTTTGCAGAAAATCGGTCTGCGCGTCAAGGCGGACTTGAGGAACGAGAAGATCGGCTTTAAAATCCGGGAGCATACGTTGCAGAAAGTTCCCTATCTCCTCGTGGTGGGGGATAAGGAAGTCGAGGCCGACTCGGTGGCCGTGCGCACACGCACCGGCGAGGATCTGGGCACCATGCGGGTCGATGACCTCATTGAGCGTCTGAACGCCGAACTCGGCTGACGACATCGTCAATCGTCTTAAGGAGACTGAGCGATCAAGCGAAGCAACCCAAGAGGGCGCGTCCAGGATAAGCGCCCCCCGATGAACGAGCGCATTACCGAGGATCAGGTTCGCCTGATCGATAGCGACGGCGAGCAGCTGGGCGTCGTGCCCACCAGTGAAGCACTGGAGCGAGCCGAAGCGGCGGGACTGGACCTCGTGCAGATTTCCAACGCCGACCCCATCGTCTGCAAGATCATGGACTACGGCAAATTCGTCTTCGAGCAGAAGAAGCAGAAGTCCGCTCAGAAGAAGAAGACGAAGCAGATTCAGGTCAAGGAAGTCAAGTTCCGGCCTGGCACCGACGAGGGCGACTATCAGGTCAAGATGAAGAACCTGATCCGCTTCCTCGAAGGTGGCGACAAGGGCAAGGTCACGCTCCGCTTCCGCGGTCGCGAGATGGCGCACCAGGACCTCGGCCGCAAGCTGATGGAACGGATCGCCGCCGATCTCGAGGAGATCGGGACCGTGGAGTCCTTCCCGAAGATGGAAGGGCGCCAGATGATCATGATCGTTGCCCCGAAGAAGAAGCAGTAAGCAGTAGAGAAGAAGTGATCCGACGGCCGGTTCAACGGGCGGCAGGCGAAAAGCCTGCCGTTGGCCCCGGGTTTTCTGAAAAAACCTCGCAATGGAGTGTTCTTCCATGCCGAAGATCAAGAGCAACAGTGGCGCCGCCAAGCGCTTCAAGAAGACGGCCAACGGCTTCAAGCACAAGCAGTCTTTCCGTAGCCACATCCTGACCAAGAAGTCCACCAAGCGTAAGCGTCAGCTGCGCGGCATGAAGCAGATTCACGACGCCGACAAGGCGCTGATCCAGCGCATGCTGCCCAACCTGTAACCCTTGGTAGATCCCATTTTCGTCAGGAGTAAGCTATGACTCGTGTCAAGCGTGGCGTTGTCGCCCGTCGTCGTCACAAGAAGATTCTCAAGCAGGCCAAGGGTTACTACGGTGCCCGTAGCCGCGTGTTCCGCGTCGCCAAGCAGGCCGTCATCAAGGCCGGCCAGTACGCTTACCGTGACCGCCGCCAGCGCAAGCGCCAGTTCCGCGCCCTGTGGATCCAGCGTATCAATGCCGGTGCCCGTCAGCACGGTCTCTCCTACAGCCGCTTCGTCGGTGGCCTGAAGAAGGCCGGTATCGAGATCGACCGCAAGGTCCTGGCTGACCTGGCCGTCAACGAGAAGGCCGCCTTTGCAGCCATCGTCGAGAAGGCCAAGGCTGCCCAGTAAGCGATAGCGTCATCGGCGCGCGTTCCGCCCCAGGCGAGGCGCGCGCTGGCGTTCAGGGGGAAGAGCAGCCGCTCTTCCCCTTTTTCTTGAAGACAGACTTTCGAATTCGGAGCGCAACGGATGGACCACCTTCCCACTCTGGTCACCGAGGCTCGCCAGGCAATTCAGGCCGCCGAGACCATTTCGGCCCTGGAAGAGCTGCGCGTACGCTACCTCGGCAAGAAGGGCGAGATCACCGCCCAGCTCAAGGGGCTGGGCAAGCTGCCGGCCGCGGAGCGTCCGGCAGCCGGCGAGCGGATCAACCAGGCCAAGCAGGCGCTGGCCGAGGAGCTGGAGGGGCGGCGCAGCGCTCTGGCGAAGGCGGAGCTGGAGGCGCGACTCGCCTCCGAGCGCATCGACGTGACCCTGCCCGGCCGCGGCCAGCCCAGCGGTGGGCTGCATCCGGTCACCCGCACCATGGAGCGCATCGAGGGGCTCTTTACCCGCATTGGCTACGACGTGGAGGTAGGGCCCGAGATCGAGGACGACTACCACAACTTCGAGGCGCTCAATATCCCGGCCCATCACCCGGCCCGGGGCATGGCGGACACCTTCTACTTCGATGCCACCCGGCTGCTGCGCACCCACACCTCGCCGGTGCAGGTGCGCACCATGAAGCAGGGGCAGCTGCCCATTCGCATCGTCTGCCCGGGCCGGGTCTACCGCAGCGACTCGGACCTGACCCATACGCCGATGTTCCACCAGGTGGAGGGACTGCTGGTCGACCAGGACGTCAGCTTCGCCGACCTGAAGGGCACCATCGAGGACTTCCTACACGCCTTCTTCGAGCGCGACGACCTCTCGGTGCGCTTCCGTCCCTCCTACTTTCCCTTCACCGAGCCCTCCGCCGAGGTGGATATCCAGTGCGTGATGTGCGCCGGCGACGGCTGCCGGGTCTGCTCCCACAGCGGCTGGCTGGAGGTGATGGGCTGCGGCATGGTGCATCCCGAGGTGTTCCGCCACTCCGGCATCGACAGCGAGCGCTATACCGGCTTCGCCTTCGGCATGGGGGTCGAGCGCTTGGCCATGCTGCGCTACGGCGTCAACGACCTGCGCATGTTCTTCGACAACGATCTGCGCTTCCTGCGCCAGTTCGCCTGACCCTCCCTCGCATCAGCAGAACACAGGATTTGCCATGAAATTTTCCGAACAGTGGCTGCGCGAGTGGGTGTCGCCGCAGCTTGCCACCCAGGCCCTGGCCGACCAGATCACCATGGCCGGTCTCGAGGTCGACGCGGTGGAGCCCGTGGCGGCGCTCTTCAGCGGCGTGGTGGTGGCCGAGGTGGTGGAGAAGGTCCAGCATCCCGATGCCGACAAGCTCAGCGTCTGCCAGGTGCGCGACGGTGACGGCGAGTTGGTGCAGGTGGTGTGTGGCGCCCCCAACGTGGCGGTGGGGCAGAAGGTGCCCTTCGCCCGGGTTGGCGCCGTGCTGCCCGGCGACTTCAAGATCAAGAAGGCCAAGCTGCGCGGTCAGGCGTCCCAGGGCATGATCTGCTCCGCCTCGGAGCTCGGCCTCGAGGAGGAGACCTCCCCGGGTATCCTGGAGCTTCCGGCCGGCGCCCCGGTGGGCGAGGACTTCCGCGCCTGGCTGGGTCTGGATGACCATACCATCGAGGTGGACCTGACCCCCAACCGCGGCGACTGCCTCAGCCTCAAGGGCATGGCGCGGGAGGTGGGCGTGCTCAATCGCCTGCCGGTGCAGGGCCCGTCGGTCGCAGTGGTATCGGCGACCCACGACGAGACCTTCCCGGTGCGGGTCGAGGACCCCGAGCGCTGCCCGCGCTATATCGGCCGCCTGATCAAGGGCGTCGACGTGAGCGCCGAGACGCCGCTGTGGATGGTGGAGAGGCTGCGTCGCAGCGGCATCCGCGCCATCGACCCGGTGGTCGACGTCACCAACTATGTGATGCTCGAGCTCGGCCAGCCCCTGCACGCCTTCGATCGCGCCAACCTGCAGGGTGCCGTGATCGTGCGCCTGGCCCGGGAGGGGGAGCGCCTGGTGCTCCTCGACGGCCAGGAGGTGACCTTGGCGGCGGATACCCTGGTGATCGCCGACGAGCGCGGGCCCCTGGCCATCGCCGGCGTCATGGGCGGGGAGCACTCCGGCGTCAACGCCGGGACCCGGGACATCTTTCTGGAGTCGGCCTTCTTCGCGCCCCTGGCGGTGGCCGGTCAGGCGCGCAACTACGGGCTGCATACCGATGCCTCCCATCGCTTCGAGCGCGGCGTGGACCCGGCACTGGCCCGAGAGGCGGCCGAACGCGCCACGGCGCTGCTGCTGGAGATCGTCGGCGGCGAGCCGGGCCCCCTGGTGGTGGTGGCAAGCCAGGCGCACCTGCCCGGCGAGCGCGAGGTGCGCCTGCGCGCCGCGCGCCTCGAGCAGGCGCTCGACAAGGCCCTGCCGGGCGACGAGGTGACCGAGATCCTCGAGCGCCTGGGCATGGCCGTCTCGCTGGATGCCGAGGGCTGGACGGTGCGGGCCCCGAGCTGGCGTTTCGATATCGCCATCGAGGAGGACCTGATCGAGGAGGTGGCGCGCATCCATGGCTACAACCGGCTGCCGGTGCGCCGCCCCAAGGCCCGGCTGGCCCTGCGCCCCGACCACGAGGCGCGCACGCCCCTGGCGCGCCTGCGCCGTCAGATGGTGGCCCGGGGCTATCAGGAGGCGGTGACCTACAGCTTTGTCGCCCCCGAGCTGCAGAAGGCGCTGCTGCCCGAAGCGGTCTCGCCGGTGCTGGCCAACCCCATCTCCGCGGACCTCTCGGTGATGCGGGCGAGCCTCTTCCCGGGCCTGGTGCGGGCGCTGACCCACAACCTGAACCGCCAGCAGACGCGGGTGCGCCTCTTCGAGACCGGTCTGGTATTCCGCGGCGAGCTCGACGAGCTGCAGCAGCTTCCCATGCTCGGGGCCCTGGTCTGCGGTAGCCGGGAGCCCGAGGGCTGGGCGGCGGGGCGCGACCGTGTCGACTTCTTCGACCTCAAGGGGGACCTGGAGAGCCTGCTGGCCATGGGTGGCGAACCCGAGGCGTGGCGCTTCGAGCCCGCCGAGCATCCGGCCCTGCACCCGGGACAGTGCGCGCGGATCCTGCACCGGGGCGAGGAGGCCGGCTGGATCGGCGCCCTGCACCCCGCGGTGCGCGCCGAGCTGGGGCTCAAGGTGGAGGCGCTGCTCTTCGAGGTGCGCCTGGACGCCCTGACCCACGGTCGCGTGCCCTCCTTCATGCCGCTGTCGCGGTTCCCGGAGGTGCGTCGCGATCTGGCCTTCCTGGTGGACGAGACGCTGCCGGTCCAGGCGCTGCTCGATACCCTGCGGGGGCAGGCCGGCGAGTGGCTGACCGAGTGCCGGCTGTTCGACGTCTACCAGGGTCAGGGGGTGCCGGAAGGGCGCAAGAGCGTGGCGCTGGGCTTGACCTGGCAGCATCCTTCACGCACGCTGAATGATGAGGAAATCAACGAGTTGGTTGATGCCATCGTGACCGAGTCCCGTCAGCATCTGGGTGCCGAGCTGCGGGGCTAGCCCCGCCGGTTGGCGGGCACGGATGGCAGCGGCCGTGAGGCGGACCCTACACGAGGACGTGAACATGGGTGCATTGACCAAGGCGGAGCTTGCCGAGCATCTGCACGCTGAGCTGGGCCTTTCCAAGCGTGAGGCCAAGGCCATGGTGGAGGCCTTCTTCGAGGAGATCCGTGCCTGCCTGCGCGAGAACGAACAGGTCAAGCTCTCCGGCTTCGGCAACTTCGACCTGCGCGACAAGCGCGAACGGCCGGGGCGCAACCCGAAGACGGGAGAGGAGATCCCGATCTCGGCCCGCCGGGTGGTGACCTTCCGGCCGGGCCAGAAGCTGAAGAGCCAGGTCGAGGGCTACCGCGGCGAATCGCGCTGATCGACGCCTGACCACGCGACCAGAGACGACAGCGCCACCCCCTGGGGTGGCGCTGTCGTGCTGTATGAGCCGGTGGTTAAACGCTGCCGCCGTTCTCCAGCATCCAGGTGATCACTACCTTGAGTACATAGCCGAGCATGCCGGCACCCAGCACCACGAAGAGCATGATGGTGCCGAAGCGACCCGCGTTGGACTTCTTGGCCAGGTCCCAGATGATGAAGGCCATGAAGAGGATCAGGCCGCCGATCATGATCGGGGTGATCCAGGCCTCGAAGGTCTGCTGCATGGGGGGGCTCCGTCAGAGGGGATATTTTTCCGACCATTATACTCGGGTACCCCCGTTGCCAAAGGCGCCAGGGTGCGACGAAGTGTCTCGCCGCCGGAAGGGGGAGGGGGCTTGATTCTGGCCGTGACGGTAGGGCACCCGGGTGCGCGCGGGCCGGGAGCTATGGTAATATCCGATGAAATTTCTCAGGTAAAACCGTCACATGCCCATGCTCAAGATCTTCGTTGGTACCATGTACGGTGGCGCACTGGACGTCGCCGAGCAGGTCAAGCCGCTGTTCGAGGGGGCCGGCTACGAGGTCGCCATCCTCGAGAACCCCAGCCTCGATGACCTGACCGCCCCGGATACCGATCTGGCGCTGTTCTGCGTCTCCACCACCGGCAGCGGCGACTACCCCGGCACCTTTGCCAACTTTGCCCGGGCCATCGCCGACCAGAGCCCGGGGCTCTCCTCGCTGCGCTATGGCCTGATCGCCCTGGGCGACAGCTCCTATGGCGAGACCTTCTGCGGCGCCGGCCGCCAGCTCGATGAGCTGCTGGAGGGGCAGGGCGCCACTCGCCTGGGTGAGCGGCTGGAGATCGACGCCATGGAGACCTTCATGGCCGATGACGCGGCGCTGCCCTGGGTCGAGGCGTGGATCGATACCCAGCAGCTCAAGGTCGCCTGAGCATGGGGGCCCAGCCATCTCCCGAGCGGCTCAGCCTGATGCTGGGGCTGATCCTGCTGATGCTCTCCACCATCCCCCGCTATCTGGTGGGCGGCCATGACAATCGCCTGAACCTGGTCCTGATCGCCCTGGCGGTGGTGGCCGCCGTGGCCGTGGTCCAGTGGCGCATGCTCGAGGCCGAGGCGCGGGCGCGTCTGCCCGATCTGCTCAAGCGCCTGGGCCTCTGCCTGGCGGTCGGCCTGGCCGGCATGGGGCTCTACCATGCGCTCTTCACCGACTTCATCGGCTGGGAGCTGCTGATCGCCCACGGCGCCACCCTGGGGCTGCTGCTTCACGCGCTGCTGCTATGGTTCAGAGCACCCAGCGACTAGTCGGGGAGAGCGCGCCGGCTCTCCGTCAGAAAACGCCCCGCCGAGTCTCGAGCTCGGCGGGGCGTTTCACTCTTCACCCCGCGCTCTTTCAGCCCAGGGTATAGCAGGGCTCATACTTGCCTTCGAGTTTCATGCGGCCCTGAGCCACGAAGGAACCGAGCAGCGCGTCTAGCCGCCTCATCAGCTCCGCTTCCGCATGCAGCCGGAAGGGGCCGTGGGCGCGGATCGCCCGGATGCCCTGCTCCTTGACGTTGCCGGCTACGATCCCCGAGAAGGCGCGTCTCAGGTTGGCGGCCAGCTCGTGGGTCGGCAGGTCGCGGCGCAGGGCGAGCCCGGCCATGGCCTGGTGGGTCGGCTCGAAGGTCTCCTGGAAGTGGCGGTCGATGGTCAGCCGCCAGTTGTAGTAGAAGGCGTCCTGGCGGGTGCGGCGGTAGTCGGTCACGGCGTCGATGCCCTTGCGCATGGCCCGGGCCACCTCGGTGGGGTTGTCGATGATGACACGGTAGAGCGCGCGGACCTCCTCGCCCAAGGTGTAGACCAGGAACTCGTCGATGCGCCGGAAGTAGTCGGCGCTGTTCGCCGGGCCGGTGAAGATCACCGGGAGCTCCATGTCGGCGTTCTCCGGGTGCAGCAGGATGCCCAGCAGGTAGAGGATCTCCTCGGCGGTGCCCACCCCGCCGGGGAAGACGATGATGCCGTGGCCCAGGCGCACGAAGGCCTCCAGGCGCTTCTCGATATCGGGCATCACCACCAGCTCGTTGACGATGGGGTTGGGCGCCTCGGCGGCGATGATGCCGGGCTCCGAGATGCCCAGATAGCGCCCCTGGCGGCGGCGCTGCTTGGCATGGGCCACGTTGGCGCCCTTCATGGGGCCCTTCATGGCGCCGGGGCCGCAGCCGGTGCAGATGTCCATCTCGCGCAGCCCCAGGTGGTAGCCCACGTCCTTGCTGTACTCGTACTCCTCCCGGGAGATGGAGTGGCCGCCCCAGCAGACCACCAGGCTGGGGTCGCGGCCCGGCTTGAGGGTGCCGGCCTTGCGCAGGATGTGGAACACCGCATTGGTGGTGCCCTCGGCGGTGGTCAGGTCGAAGCGCTGGTGGCCCTGGATCTCGTTGTAGACGTAGACGATGTCGCGCAGCACCGAGGAGAGATGCTCGCGAATGCCTCGAATCATCCGCCCGTCCACGAAGGCCTCGGCCGGGGCGTTGGTCAGCTTCAGGCGGATGCCGCGGTCCTGGGGAATCACCTCGATATCGAAGTCCCGGTAGGCCTCCATCAGTGCCACGCTGTCGTCGGTGGGTGAGCCGCAGTTGAGCACGGCCAGGGCACAGCGGCGCAGCAGATCATGCAGGCCGGCCTTGGAGGTGTCGTGCAGCCGGCTCACCTCGTGCTGGGAGAGGATCTCGAGGCTGCCTTCCGGGGAGATGATGCTGGAGATGGTGTCGGGCATGGGGCGTCCTTGTCGCGGTTTGGTCTGCCCCGATGCTATCACGGCTGTCGGGCGCCGGTGCTACAATGAAGGCCCTTTTCGCCAGCTGGCCCGTCATGTTCAACGCCCTCTATTTCCGCACCTTCATTACCCTGGTCGAGACCGGCAGTTTCACCCAGACGGCGCGGCGCCTGGAGATGACCCAGCCCGGCGTCAGCCAGCACGTTCGCAAGCTCGAACAGTACCTGGGCAAGCCGCTGCTGGAGCGTCACGGACGCCGCTTCACCCTGACCGAAGCGGGTCGGCGGGCCTACGACTACGCCCTTAAGCTCTTCGTCGACCACGAGCAGTTTCGCCACTCCCTGGACGCCGACTCGCTCTTTTCCGGCGAATGCCGCCTGGCCTCTCCCGGCAGCGTGGGCCTGATGCTCTACCCCTTCCTGCTCGGCCAGCAGCAGATGCACCCCGGGCTCTCGGTCAGCTACAGCTTCGCCTTCAACCATGATATTGCCCAGGACGTGCTGGCCGGGCGCCACGATCTCGGTATCGTCACCGAGCCGCTGCGCCAGTCCGACCTGCGCGTCGAGCCCTGGCATCGGGAGCCCCTCTGCCTGGTGGTGCCGGCGGATTTTGTCGGCAGCGGGCTGGCCGATCTGATGGGCATCGGCTTTATCAACTACTTTGACGGCCTGAATCACGCCAGCGCCCTCCTGCGCAGCAACTTTCCCCAGGAGTTCCGCTCCATGAGCCACTTCCGACGCCAGGGCTTCACCAACGAGGTGGGGCTGGTGCTGGACGCCGTGGCCCGGGGGCTGGGTTTCACGGTGGTGTCGCGTCTGGTGCTGGAGACCTCCCCCTGGCAGCGGCAGGTCAAGGCGCTGGACCTGCCGGTGGCGGTGCACGAGACGCTGCACCTGGTGACCCGAGCCGGCAGCGAGATGCCGCGGCGCTATGTGCGCCTCCTGGAGGACTTCCGGGAGCAGCGTCGCCAGGCCCTCTCCGGCTTCGGGGAGGTGCCCGCAGGACCCTGAGGGCGTTCCACGGGGTGCTCTGCAAGCAGCGTGCCCAGCAATCGAGTAGGAGGGAGAGTCACCTCCCCCGTCCTCTCACACCACCGGGCATACGGTTCCGTACCACGGCGGTTCACGAAGAACGACTAAGCCCTCTTGACCGTGTCGAGTACCGAGACCAGGCCCTGCTGCTCGAACCATTTCCGTGGCAAGGCCTGATTCATGTGCGAGGCACCGGCGTTCCACCAGGCGCCTCGCCCATTCCCCGCTGATTTCCAGGCACGCGGGTCGTCCAGGCCCAGCGCCAGGAGCTTGCGGCGCCGGGTCCATGGGCGTTTCCACTGCCGCCAGATCACGCAACGCAGTCGGCGACGTATCCAGCCATCCAGCGCTTCCAGAGGGCGCTCTACGTCGACGAGGGAGACGTAGTTGGCCCAGCCCCGCAGGACCGGGTCAACTCTTCGATAACGCGCCGTATGTTGCGCCCCCTGCCACGCTTGAGGATCTCGCGGACACGCTGCATAAGGCGCTGCAGGCTGGCCTTGGCCAGCGTCAGCTTCGGCCGCTTGTGCCGGGTCAGCGTGTAGCCCAGGTACCCCCGGTGCCAGGGTCGGTCCACCGCACTCTTGTCGCGATTGACCGTGAGCCTGAGCGAGTTCTCGAGAAAATCACTCAGGCTGGCCATGACGCGCTCGCCCGCCCGCCGACTCCTGACATACACCTGCATGTCGTCGGCGTAGCGGCAGAAGCGGTGGCCGCGGCGTTCCAGCTCCTTATCCACGTCATCCAGCAGGATATTGGCCAGCAGCGGGCTGAGTGGCCCGCCCTGGGGCGTGCCCTGCCGGCGTGGCGCGGCCAGGCCGTCCTGGAACATCCCGGCTTCCAGATAGCGTCGGATCAGGCGCAGTACCCGCTTGTCGCGGACGCGGCGCGCAACCCGGGCCATCAGCAGGTCGTGATTCACCCGGTCGAAGAAGGCTTCCAGGTCGAGGTCGACCACCCAGCGGTGGCCGGCGGTGACATGGGCCTTCATCGCCGAGACGGCCTGCTGGGCGCTGCGCCCGGGCCGATAGCCGTAGCTCGATGCGGAGAACCCCGGATCGAAGATCGGCGTCAGCACCTGAAGTAGCGCCTGCTGGATCAGCCGGTCGGTAACCGTGGGGATGCCGAGCTGTCGCGTTCTGCCCTTGGGCTTGGGGATCTCGACGGCTCGGATCGGGCTGGGGTGGTACTCACCGGCCAGTAGCCGTTCGCACAGCGTTGGCCAGCATTCCTTCAAGTGGTCGGCCAACTGGTGGACCGTCATGCCATCGGCACCCGGCGCCCCCTTGTTGGCGACCACCCTTCGGTAAGCCCGCTCCATGTTGGCCTTCTCTACCACGGCCTCCATAAGCGGGGCGGACTCCGCTTTCGTCCACGATGACGACGCCGGGTTCGTCTCGACGCCCACCGGCCGGGACCCGGGGTACTGCCCCTGCCCCTCTGGGTGGGTGGCGGTATCAGCGCCACTTTCTGTCTTCATGATCGATCCTCGAGACATCATCGCCTACTCGCGGTTCTTCATGTTCGGCCCTTGGTGCCGCGGTGAACCGGCACTTACTATGGCCTCGGCTGACGTCTGGTGGCCCATCCCGTCGCCTCTCGACGCCGGTAGCACGTGGCAGACCACCAGACCTCCCAGGGTAAGACGCGCGACCTTCCTCCCATCTACCCGCCGCATTTACCTCCACATCTTCCGGATAGCTATTGGGCTTCGAGTGTCATTGCCCTCTCGCCCAGATGTGGCTGCCTCATATGCGATTCCTGTTCGTCAGGCCGGGAGTTTGCCTTCAGCTTCCTTCAGATTCCGCCTCGCGGCGGACACCCTTGCTGTTCGGCTAGCGGTTCCCGCTATCAGGGTCCGCAGGGGACTTTCACCCCCAAGTCATCCCGAGGCACCTCGCGGGCCTGTATCTCCGAGGGGAGATAGATCAGGGTTGGGAGTGGTTCAGCGAAATCCGCGTAAACGCTCGCCCACTCGGGCGGGGAGGTAAGCGGGCAGTGCGATAGCGCTGCGGGGTTTGCAGGATTTGGCCAGCCGGCATAAGCTGTGCATACATCCAGTCTCTGGCGGATGGCTATGCTGAAGGCCACAAAGATACGACTCTATCCTACGACCGAGCAGGCGGCGTTCCTGAACCGCCAGTTCGGCGCGGTGCGTTTCTGCTACAACACCGGCCTTCGCATCATGTCGCATCGCTACCAGCGCCACGGCCAGTCGTTGAGTGCCAAGCACGACATCAAGAAGCTCCTGCCGGTGGCCAAGACATCGCGTAAGTATGGCTGGCTGAAAGAGGCGGATTCCATGGCCCTCCAGCAGGCGTGCCTGAACCTCGATCATGCCTTCCAGCGCTTCTTCGATCCCAAGCAGAAGGGCGGCTACCCGCGCTTCAAGAGCAAACGAGGCAAGCAATCCAGCTATCACTGCGTCGGCGTCAAGGCCGGCGACGACTGGATCAAGGTGCCCAAGCTCGGACCGATCAGGGCCAGGGTGCATCGGAAGGTCGAGGGCAGACTGAAAAGCATCACCCTGACCCGTACCGTCACCGGCAAGCACTACGCTTCGTTGCTGTTTGACACCGAGCAGGCCGCCCCGGCACCGCTGAAGGACGTTGACGCCGCCAAGGTCGTGGGCCTCGATATGGGGCTGTCGCATCTGGCCATTGACTCCACCGGCCGCAAGATCGCCAACCCTCGCTTCCTCAAGCGGGCGCAGCAAAACCTCAAGCGCAAGCAGCAGGCGTTGTCCCGCACGAAGAAGGGCAGCGCCAATCACGCCAAGGCACGGTTACTCGTCGCCAAGGCGCACGAGCGGATCGCCAATGCCCGCCACGACTTCCAGCACAAGCTCTCTCGACAGATTGTTGACGACAACCAAGCGGTGATCGTCGAGACGCTGAAGGTCGGCAACATGATGAAGAGCGCCTGCCTCGCCAAGCACATCGGCGATGCGTCCTGGTATGCCTTGATCACCAAATTGGATTATAAAGCCAGGGAGCAGGGCAAACATCTGGTCAAGATTGCCCCGTGGTTTGCCAGCTCCAAGACCTGCCATATCTGCCATCACAAGAGAGACGCCATGCCGTTGAACGTCCGGTCGTGGGAGTGCCCGGCCTGCCACACACAGCACGACCGGGACATCAACGCGGCGTTGAACCTCAAGCAGCAAGGCATCATCCAGTTGAAGGCGGAAGGGCTGTCCGTCTCTGCCCATGGAGGCTTGCGTAGGTCCGGCACATCGCCGGCTGCTGCCTGAGAAGTGGGAAGCCTCGCCCGTGGCGCGTCAGCGCTTAGGGTAGGGAGCAGTCACTCGCGATACTCGTCGATGCTTGGGCAGGAGCAGACCAGCTGCCGGTCGCCGAAGACGTTGTCGACCCGGTTAACCGCCGGCCAGTACTTGGCCGCCTTGACCGCCTGGGAGGGGAAGGCGCCCAGCTCTCGTGAGTAGGGGCGCTCCCAGCTCTCGTCCATCAGGTCGGCCTGGGTGTGCGGCGCGTTCACCAGGGGGTTGTCGTCCGCCGGCCAGTCGCCGGCCTCGACCCGGCGGATCTCCTCGCGGATGGCGATCATGGCGTCGCAGAAGCGGTCGATCTCGTAGCGGGATTCCGACTCGGTAGGCTCGATCATCAGGGTGCCGGGCACCGGGAAGGACATGGTGGGGGCGTGGAAGCCATAGTCCATCAGGCGCTTGGCGATATCTTCCTCGCTGATGCCCGAGGCCGCCTTGAGCGGGCGGATATCGATGATGCACTCGTGGGCCACGGTGCCGTTCTCGCCCTTGTAGAGCACCGGATAGTGCTCGCCGAGGCGCTTGGCGATGTAGTTGGCGTTGAGAATGGCGAGCTCGGTGGCCTCGCGCAGGCCCCGTGCACCCATCATCTTGATGTAGGCCCAGGAGATCGGCAGGATCGAGGCGGAGCCGAAGGCCGCCGCCGATACCGCGCCGCAGTCGGCATTGACCCCCTCGATGGGGGTGACCACGTGGTTGGTCACGAAGGGCGCCAGGTGGGCCTTGACGCCGATGGGGCCCATGCCGGGGCCGCCGCCGCCGTGGGGGATGCAGAAGGTCTTGTGCAGGTTGAGGTGGCTGACGTCGCCGCCGAAATCGCCGGGGCGCGACAGGCCCACCTGGGCGTTCATGTTGGCGCCGTCCACATAGACCTGGCCGCCGTGGGCGTGAACGATCTCGCACACCTCGCGCACCCCGGCCTCGAAGACGCCGTGGGTGGAGGGGTAGGTGATCATGATCGAGGAGAGCGCCTCGCTGTGCTGCTCGGCCTTGGCGCGCAGGTCCTCGATATCGATGTTGCCGTGGCGGTCGCACTCCACCACCACCACCTTGAGGCCGACCATGGCCGCCGAGGCCGGGTTGGTGCCGTGGGCGGAGCTCGGGATCAGGCAGACGTCGCGGTGGCCCTCGCCGATGGCCGCCTGGTAGCGGCGGATCGCCACCAGGCCGGCGTATTCGCCCTGGGCGCCGGAGTTGGGCTGCATGGAGATGTGGTCGTAGCCGGTCACCTCCACCAGGAAGGCGGCGAGCTCATCGATCATCTGCTTGTAGCCGGCCACCTGGTCCCGGGGGACGAAGGGGTGAATGTTGGCGAACTCCGGCCAGGTGATGGGGATCATCTCGCTGGTGGCGTTGAGCTTCATGGTGCAGGAGCCCAGCGGAATCATGGCGTGGGCCAGGGAGAGGTCCTTGTTCTCCAGGCGCTTGAGGTAGCGCAGCATCTCGGTCTCGCTGCGGTAGCGCTTGAAGGTGGGGTGGGTCAGAAAATCGCTCTCCCGACGGCACGCCGCCGGAATCCCGCTCGCCCCCTCGTCCACTGCGCGGGCATCCAGGGCGCTGATCGAGAGGCCATGCTCCTCGCCCAGCAGGACATCGAAGAGCACGTCCAGGTCGTGGGCGGTGGTGGTCTCGTCCAGGGTCACGCCCACGTCGCCGTTGTCGAAGTAGCGCAGGTTGATCTCGTGGGTGAGCGCGCGGCCGTGGAGCTTGCCGGCATCCACCCCGGTCAGGCGCAGAGTGTCGAACCAGGTGTCGTGGGCCAGCGAAACGCCCTTCTCCTTGAGGCCCAGGGCCAGCAGGGTGGTCAGGCGGTGAATGCGGCCGGCGATGGTGGTGAGCCCCTCGGCGCCATGATAGACGGCGTAGAAGCCGGCGATGTTGGCGAGCAGCGCCTGGGCGGTACAGATGTTGGAGGTGGCCTTCTCGCGGCGGATGTGCTGCTCGCGGGTCTGCATCGCCATGCGCAGGGCCTGGCCGCCGCGGCTGTCCCGGGAGACGCCGATGATGCGACCGGGAATCGAGCGCTTGAGCTTGTCGGTGGTGGCGAAGAAGGCGGCGTGGGGGCCGCCGTAGCCCATGGGCACGCCGAAGCGCTGGGTGGTGCCGATGACGATGTCGGCGCCAAGCGCCCCCGGCTCCTTGAGCAGCACCAGGCTCATGATGTCGGCGGCCACGCAGGTCATGATGCCCCGCTCCCGGGCGGCGGTAAGCAGCGGCGCCAGGTCGCGGACCTGGCCGCTCTCGCCGGGGTACTGCAGCAGGGCGCCGAAGGCGTCGGTGTCGGCGAGCTGTTCGGCCGGGGCGACCACCAGCTCGAAGCCGAAGTAGGCGGCCCGGGTGCGGACCACGTCGAGGGTCTGGGGCAGCACGTCGTCGGCAACGAAGAAGACCTCGCTCTTGGCCTTCTTATTACCGCGATGGCAGAGGGCCATGGCCTCGGCGGCGGCGGTGGCCTCGTCGAGCAGGGAGGCGTTGGCCAGCTCCATGCCGGTCAGGTCCATCACCATCTGCTGGTAGTTGAGCAGCCCCTCCAGGCGACCCTGGGAGATCTCCGGCTGGTAGGGGGTGTAGGCGGTGTACCAGCCCGGGTTCTCCAGCACGTTGCGCTGGATGACGGCGGGCAGGTGGGTGCCGTGGTAGCCCTGGCCGATATAGCTCTTGAACACACGGTTCTGGCGGGCCAGACGCTTGAGGTAATCCAGCGCTTCCGCCTCGCTTCTGGGCGGGTCGAGCTCGAGCTCGCGGCCCAGGCGGATGTCCGCGGGCACCGTGCGCTCGATCAGCGCCGGCAGGCTCTCCACGTCGAGGGTGGCCAGCATGGCGGCCACGTCATCCTGGCGGGGGCCATTATGGCGCTGTAGGAAGTCATCGTGGGCGGCCAGGTCGGCCAGGCGGCGGGAATCGATCGGCATGGGGGCACCCTGTCACGTAAGGCGAAAGCGGGGGAAGAACTCGGGATCAACGTCATGCCCCGGCCAGGGCGGCCGGGGCGCAGGTGAGACGGAGCGGACTCAGTCGTCGGCCTGGGCCACGGCGCCGTAGCCGTCGGCATCCAGCAGGTCGTCGAGCTGGCCGCTCTCCTCCAGGCGGACCTTCATGATCCAGCCGTCCGCGTAGGGGGATTCGTTGACGGTCTCGGGGGCGTCCTCGAGGGCCTCATTGACCTCGACCACCTCGCCGGCCACCGGCGCATAGAGGTCGGAGGCGGCCTTGACCGACTCGACCACGCCAAACTCCTCCTTGAGGGTGAGGGCGCGACCTACCTCGGGAAGCTCGACGAAGACGATATCGCCCAGCGCTTCCTGGGCGTGATCGGTGATGCCGACGGTCACGGTGCCGTCACCGTTATCCAGCACCCATTCGTGGCTGTCGGCGTAGCGAAGGTTGGCGGGAATTGAGCTCATCGGAATTTCCTATACGAAATAGTTTTCGGGATTCGCGAATGCTAACGCCATTGGCGGCGTTTGGCGAGTCCATCCAGCGCAATGCTGAGGCAAAGACCCGTCCCAAGGGTGGCCCGAGCGGGCGGATACGTCCAGCAAAGGGCGGTATCCCGGGCCTGGCACACGGCTTTCCCTGCCTTGGGAGCCAGGTCCGGTGGCAGGCGGCACGCCCTGACGACACCAGGGCGGTGGCGGTCTATGCTGGCTGAGTGAGCGGCGCCCAGCCCGGGCGGGGCCAGTTTCTGATAGGAAACATGGTTTCATCGCCTGCGGCGCCGCTCTCGCGTTGATTGGCGGCAGGCTGGGATGAAGCAAAAGATTCCGCTATGTTAGCCGGGTTAGTCTTGTCGATTCTGCGCATGATGGCACCCGACATGGAAGGATCGCCGGGTGTCATGGGGCCAGACGACGGTGCAAAACAACAAGCGCAAAGGGAGATTCACGTGGAAACCTTGAACAATCTATTCGGTGCCATCAACAGCGTGGTGTGGGGGCCCTTGATGCTGATCCTGCTGCTGGGGGTCGGCTTCTACCTGCAGGTCGGCCTGAAGCTGATGCCCATTCGCAAGCTGGGCATGGGCTTCCGGCTGATGTGGCAGGGGCGGGATGCCAAGCCGGTGCCGGGAGAGAAGAAGAAGGAGGACGAGGGGGAGATCTCGCCCTTCAACGCCCTGATGACGGCGCTCTCCGCCACCATCGGCACCGGCAATATCGCCGGCGTGGCCACGGCGATCGCCCTGGGCGGTCCCGGGGCGGTGTTCTGGATGTGGATCACCGCCCTGGTGGGGATGGCCACCAAGTTTGCCGAGGCGGTGCTCGCCGTTCGCTACCGTGAGACCGACAGCACCGGCTATCACGTCGGTGGCCCGATGTTCTACATCAAGAACGGCCTGGGCAAGAATTGGCTGTGGCTGGGGGGCGCCTTCGCCTTCTTCGGCGCCGTGGCGGCCTTCGGCATCGGCAATACCGTGCAGTCCAATTCCGTGGCGGATGCCCTGGACAGCACCTTCGGGCTGCCGCACTGGATCACCGGCACCGTGATCATGGTACTGGCCGGGGCGGTAATCCTGGGCGGCATCAAGCGGATCGCCAAGGTGGCCGGCAAGCTGGTGCCGATCATGGGCATCCTCTATGTGGTCGCCGGGGTGCTGGTGCTGATCGTCAACGCCGGCCAGATCGGCGAGGCCTTCAGCATGATCTTCTACTATGCCTTCAACCCCCATGCGGCGGCCGGCGGTTTCGCCGGGGCAGCGGTGATGGCGGCGATTCGCTTCGGCGTAGCCCGCGGCATCTTCTCCAACGAGGCGGGCCTGGGCAGTGCGCCCATCGCCCACGCGGCGGCCAAGACCAAGAACCCGGTGCGTCAGGGCCTGATCGCCATGCTCGGCACCTTCATCGACACCATCATCATCTGCACCATCACCGCCCTGGTGATCCTGACCTCCACGGTGTGGATCGAGGGTGAGGCGGGGGCCTCGCTTACCGCGCTCTCCTTCGACGCGGCCCTGCCGGGCTTCGGCAACCAGATCGTCTCGGTGGCGCTGGCGGTGTTCGCCTTCACTACCATCCTGGGCTGGTCCTTCTACGGCGAGAAGTGCTTCCAGTTCCTGTTCGGTACCCGCTCCATCATGCTCTACCGGGTGCTGTTCGTGCTGGCGATCCCCCTGGGCGCCATGGCCAACCTGGGCTTCATCTGGCTGATGGCCGACACCTTCAACGCCATGATGGCGATTCCCAACCTGATCGCCCTGGCGCTGCTCTCGCCGGTGGTGTTCAAGCTGACCCGGGACTACTTCGATGGCAAGGAGGTCCTGCCGGGCGAGGATCTGGACCACAACAAGGGCTGAGGGTAGCTCGAGCCGATACGGCAAAGCGGGGCGGCCACCTTGGGGTGGCCGCCCTTTTTTTCAGAAATTTTATACCGTTATCATTTGTCGCCATGATCAGATGGCACCAAAGAAGCCGGCCTGAACTTCAGCAGAAAACCGTCGTCATGACTGGATCCGGCGAAAGGTCAGGCTGATGCGCAGCCCGGGAATCCGCCGCGGCAGCAGGGCGTGCTGCAGCTGGCGCTGCACGCCGGAACCCATCACCAGCAGGCTGTCGTGGGGCAGCCAGGCATTGAAGGGCGCGGCGGTCTCCGCATCACCGGCAGGGGCCGCGCCAGGCTTCCAGCGAAAGCGCAGCGGGCGCTCGGCCCCCAGCGTGACGGCGGCGATCAGCGGGTCGCGACCGAGCTCCGGCTCGTCGTCGCTGTGCCAGCCCATGCGCTCCTCACCGCCGGCGTAGCGGTTGAGCAGCACGCTGTTGAAGCCGGCCTGCACGCCCTGGTCTGCCAGGTTGGCGATCACAAGGTCCCGCAGCTCGGCGACGGCCGGGTGCCAGGGCTCGGGGCAGAAGTCCCGGCCCGAATAGCGGTAGTGCGCCTCGGGGTCGCCCATCCAGACCTGGGCGCGGGGTATGACGTGCTCGCGGCCGTAGAGGCGCAGGGTGGGGCGCTGCCAGTCAAGCTCGGCATCGAGGGTGTGAAGAAGCGCCGTGGCGGCAGGCTCCCCCAGCAGGGGAGTCGTGAGCCACAGGGGCGGGTCGGTCAGCAGGATCTCGGTCGGCATCGGCCAAGGATGCCACGGCGGTGCGGCTGCGACGAGCCGTGCATCCGGTGTCAGCCAACCAGGGTCAGGCTCACGCCGGCGAACAGCAGCCCGAGCAGGGCACCGGCCACCACGTCGCTCAGGTAGTGCAGGCCGAGGCCGACTCGGGAGAGGGCGATCAGCAGCACCAGTGGCACCAGCCAGGGAGCGAGCCAGGGCAGGTGGTTCGCGGTCAGCGTCAGAAACATCACCGCATGCATGGTATGGCCGCTGGGAAAGCTGTAGCGGTCCCGGGCCGGCTCGTGGGAGCGGACATTGCCCACGAAGGTGATATAGGGCCGCTCCCGGCACAGCCGGGTCTTCACCAGGCGATAGACGGCGATGGCGACCAGGGCGGTCAGGGTGTACTGGAGCAGGCGCTGCCCACCATGAGCGGCGTCGAGGAGGGGCTGCAGCAGGATCAGGGCGACCCAGGCCGGCCAGTCGCCGAGGCGGCTGGCCAGGCGCAGCAGCCCGAGCCAGGGGCGATAGAGGTTGAGGCGGCCGATGCGCTGGCAGAGTCGCCACTCCAGCAGGTCGAGACGATCAAGCAGGGCGGGGGCGCGAGGTGCCATGGCGAATCTCCCGGGCGTGGTCGAGGGTGGCAAGGAAGGTGTCGGCGATGGCCGGCCAGCCGTAGGCCAGCGCCCGCTCCCGGGCATGTCGACCCAGGCGGGCCTGCCGGGCCGGCTGCTGACAGAGGGTGACGGCGGCGCCCAGAAAGCCGCGGCCGTCGTCGATGGCCAGGGCCAGGCCGTTGTGGTCATGCTCGATCAGTTCGGCGCCGGCGGCATGGCGAAAGGCAACGGATGCCAGGCCGCTGGCCATGGCTTCCAGCAGGACATTGCCCCAGGTCTCCGAGAGCGACGGAAACAGGAAGAGGTCGGCGCTGGCGTAGTGGCGGGCCAGCTCGTCGGCGGGAATGAAGCCGGTGAAATGGGCCTGGGGCAAGGAGGCGGCCAGGGCCTTGCGCCCCGGACCGTCGCCGACGATCACGATGCGCGCATCGGGTCGGGCCTCGCCGATGGCCACGCAGCTCTCCCGCAGCAGCGCCAGGTTCTTCTCCGGGGCCAGGCGCCCCACGTGCAGCACCACGGGGGTGTGCTCGCCGGCGCCCCAGGCCCGGCGGAGTTCGGGATCGCGGTGGGCCGGCGAAAAGCGCTCCCCGTCGATGCCCCGTGCCATGACGCGCACCGCCTGGAAGCCATCGGCCGTGAGCTCCTCGGCCTGCTGGCGCGTCGGCACCAGGGTGGCCTGGCTGCGATTGTGAAAGGTGCGCAGGCGACGGCGGACCGGGCCGCTGAGCCAGGGAAGGCCGTAGTCGTGGCAGTAGTGGTCGAAGTTGGTGTGCCAGCCGGCCACGCAGGGAATCGCCAGGCGCCTCGCCACGGCCTGGGCCGACCAGCCCAGAGGGCCCTGGGTGGCCAGATAGATCACCTCCGGACGCTGCGCCTGCCAGAAGCGCGTCAGGCGCCTGGAAGCCGGCAGGCCCAGGCGCACCTGGGGGTAGCCGGGCACGGTGACGCCGCGCACCCTGAGCTCGGCCTCCACGCCCGCGCTGCGTGGCGCGGGTATGGCCGGCGTCGGGCGTACCAGCTGCAGGCGATGGCCCCGGGCGCTGGCCTCGCGGCTGAGGTGGCCGAGGGTGTGGGCGACGCCGTTGATCTCCGGCGCCCAGGTCTCGCTGACCAGGCAGATACGCATGTGCTTCCCCGCTGCGTGGCGGGCCCCTCATGGGCCCTGTTAGGCACCGAGGATGGGGATGGCGGGTGACACCCCGGCGACGCCGGGGTGACGATTGGGTGACGCGCTAGCGCAGCACCCGGCGCGGGTCGATGGGCTTGCCGCCGTGGCGCAGGTCGAAGAGCAGGTCGTGGCGTTCGCTGGCGTTGCTGAAGGCTACCTCGCAGACCGGCGTGCCGCGCGTGACGCGTTCGCCGTCCTTGACCAGCAGGCGCTCGCACTGGGCATAGACGCTCTGCAGGTTGTCGGCGTGGTGAATGATCACCACCTGGCCGAGCTGGCGCATGCTGTCGGCGAAGCGCACCTCGCCGTCGGCTACCGCCCGAGCCTGGGCCCCGCGGCCGGTGGCCAGCAGCATCGGCTGCAGGGTGCCGCGGCTGTCGCTGCCGAAGGCGCGCACCACCCGGTAGTCCTCCAGGGGCCAGGGCCAGCTGCGGGCCGAGCGGGGCAGGTTGCCGGGGTCCGGCAGGCTGGCCCGGGCGGGAGGGCTTGCGGCCTGGGAGCTCCTCGAGGCGCTGGAGGAGGGCGCGGCGCGCCCGCCGCCGCTGGCGGTCGAGACGGGTACCTGGATCAGCTGGCCCACCCGCAGGGACCTGGGCTCCACGCCGGGGTTGGCGGCCTGGATTCGAGAGGCGCGGGTACCGAAGCGTCGGGCGATGCTGGAGTAGGTGTCGCCGGGCCGCACCTGGTAGCGGTAGGGGCCACCGGAGGGCGCCCGCTCTTGATGGGTAGGCATCAGCAGGCGCTGTCCCACTGCCAGGCGCCGGGAGTCGGCGTCGGGGTTGAAACGCTGGAGTCGCTCCAGGGGGACCCCGCCGCGCCGGGCGATCTCGCCGAGGGTATCGCCGCGCTGCACCACCACCCAGCTGCCGGTATCGGCCGCGGCGGCGGCGTCACGGGTCACGGGGCGATCCCCGCTGTCAGGCTGCGAGGCGCAGCCGCCCAGCAGCAGCGCTGCCAGCATCAGCGTGAGAGCGAGTCGTCCTTTTCCTGCCACAGGGCATTGAGCCATGAGTGGAAGCGCTCCTTGTCGTCCGGGTCGTCCTGGTAGTCCCCCTCCAGCATCCAGTCGGGCACGGGGAGGGTGCGCGCCCTCAGTACGATGCGCCCCTCCTGGCCGCAGAGGAAGCCCCAGAAGGTGGGGTCGGGCTGGTCATAGCTCAGGGTCACATCGATGATGCCCTCGAGGCGGTCTCCCAGCAGGTTGAGCACCTGGGCGATGCCGCCGGCCTTGGGGCGCAGCAGGTGGCGATAGGGGGAGCCCTGGGCATCGCGCTTGGCGGGCGTAAAGCGGGTGCCCTCGAGGAAGTTGAAGATGGCGATGGGGGCCTCCCGGGCGCGGTGGCACATGCGTTCGGTGGCCTCCTGGTCACGCTTGGCCAGATGGGGGTGGCGCGTGCGCTGCTCGGCGCTCATGCGGCGCATGAAGGGATACTCCAGCGCCCACCAGGCCAGTCCCACGATGGGGATCCAGATCAGCTGGCGCTTGAGAAAGAAACGCGGCATGGGGATGCGGCGATGCAGGGCGAAGAAGAGCACGAAGATATCGGTCCAGCTGCGGTGGTTGGAGACCACCAGCCACCACTGCTCCCGGGAGAGCCCCTCGGGAACCTCGAGGTCCAGCTGCGGCTTGAGCCAGTGACGCATCCACCAGAGGTTGAAACCGATCCAGTTGAGGGCCACGGCGTTGAGCCCGCGCAGCACCAGGCGGCGCAGCGGCCGGCCGGGCGTGATCAGCTTGACCAGGGTCAGGAGAATCAGGGGCACGCCCCAGACCAGGGTGTTGAGGGTAAGCAGCAGGAGACTGACGAGCCCCTTGAGGGTCGGCATGCGTGGCTCCGTCGGTGGCGAGTCGGATGCGGCAATCCTAAAGGATCGCCGGGCGACTGCCCAGCCGTGATCACTCGCCGGCAGGGGGGGCGTTGCCCAGGGTGGCCATGAGCACCTGCTGCAGGGCGAGGGCCGCCGCGGAGAGCTCGCCGTGGGTCACCATGCCCACGGCGCGCTCGATGGACGGTGCGGTAAGCGGCAGGCAGCGGGCGCCGAGCTCCTCCATCTGGCGGGCGCACAGGGAGGGCACGGCGCTGACGCCCAGGCCGCTGGCCACCATGCGGCCTACCGTGGCCAGCTGGTGGCTCTCGAAGGCGGCGGGCAGGCGAATGCCGCGCTCGCCGAGCTGCTGCTCCAGCAGGCGACGCACCATGGAGGGGCGCTGCAGGGCGATGAAGTCGTGGGTCAGCAGGGTCTGCCAGTCGAGCCGCCGATGGCGGGCCAGCAGGGAGCGCGGTGGCACCACGGCCACGAAGCGGTCGATGAAGAGCGGGACGAAGGTGAGGCTGCCGGCCGCCTCCGGTTCGAAGGCGATGCCCAGCTCCACCTGGCGGTCGCGGACCATGTCGATCACCTGCTCGTTGATCACGTCATGCACCGTGACGTTGATGCGCGGGTGGCGGCTGCGAAAGGCCATCAGCGCCGGCGGCAGCAGGTTGCTGGCAAAGGAGGGCATGGTGGCCACCGTCAGGCGGCCGAGCTGCAGGGTGAAGCGCTGGCGCATCAGCTCCTCGGCGTTGTCCCACTCCGCCAGCAGACGCTTGGCCAGGGGCAGGAAGGAGTCGCCCTCGGGGGTGAGGCGTACGCTGCGGGTGGTGCGGATCAGCAGGCGCCCGCCGAGGCTCTCCTCCAGCCCCTTGATGGCCAGGCTGAGTGCCGGCTGGGAGAGGTGCAGCCGTTCACAGGCCTGGGTGAAGCTCAGGGTCTGGGCCACGGCGAGGAAGGCGCGAAGCTGCTTGACGGTCACGGCATGCTACCAAGGTCAAAGTTATGAGGCGGGCTCATCAATCGATAAAAAAAACAAACTTAACAAATATATCGCCAGGCACAACACTGGGTGGCATCGTGTCTCCACGACCACACCCACGCACAACAACATGAGGCGCCACCTATGGCCGGATTCGACAAGCGCGTTAACTCCTACGAAGAGGCGATGGCAGGCATCGAGAGCGGCATGACCGTTGTCGCCGGCGGCTTCGGCCTCTGCGGCATTCCCGAGAACCTGATCGCCGAGATCAAGCGCCGCGGGGTCAACGACCTTACCGTCATCTCCAACAACTGCGGCGTCGACGGTTTCGGCCTGGGCATCCTGCTGGAAGACAAGCAGATCAGCCGCATCTACGCCTCTTACGTGGGCGAGAATGCCATGTTCGAGCAGCAGATGCTCAACAACGAGATCGACGTCATCCTCACCCCCCAGGGCACCCTGGCCGAGAAGATGCGCGCCGGCGGCGCGGGTATCCCCGCCTTCTACACTGCCACCGGCTACGGCACGCCGATCGGCGAGGGCAAGGAGGTGCGCGAGTTCAACGGCCGCCACTATATCCTCGAGGAGGCGTTCCACGCCGACTTCGCCATCGTCAAGGGCTGGAAGGCCGATCGCTACGGCAACGTCGTCTACCGCGACACCGCCCAGAACTTCAACCCCCTGGCGGCCACCTGCGGCAAGATCACCGTCGTCGAGGTGGAGGAGATCGTCGAGCCGGGCGAGCTGAAGCCGGACCAGATCCACACCCCTGGCATCTACGTCGATCGCATCATCCAGGGCAGCTTCGAGAAGCGCATCGAGAAACGTACCGTCCGCGAGGCCTGAGCCCGGCACGGCAACGCCCGATGACCGCCGGTCCGCCGGCTCCTTTCCGAGCTTCTCAAGCGAAGCCTTTCCAGCGAACAACGAGGCAACAAGATGGCACTCACCCGCGAACAGATGGCAATGCGCGTGGCGCGCGAACTCGAGGACGGCTACTACGTCAACCTGGGCATCGGTATCCCCACCCTGGTAGCCAACTACGTGCCCGAGGGCATCGACGTGATGCTGCAGTCCGAGAACGGCCTGCTCGGCATGGGGCGCTTCCCCACCGAGGAGGAGGTCGACGCGGACATGATCAACGCCGGCAAGCAGACGGTGACCGCTCGCCCCGGCGCGGCGATCTTCGACTCCGCCGAGTCCTTCGCCATGATCCGTGGCGGCCACGTGGACCTGACCGTGCTCGGCGCCTTCGAGGTGGATCAGGAGGGCAACATCGCCTCCTGGATGGTGCCCGGCAAGCTGATCAAGGGCATGGGTGGCGCCATGGACCTGGTGGCCGGTGCCGAGAACATCATCTGCACCATGACCCACGCCTCCAAGCACGGCGAGTCCAAGCTGCTCGAGAAGTGCAGCCTGCCGCTGACCGGCGCCGGCTGCATCAATCGGGTGCTGACCGACCTGGCCTATCTGGAGATCAAGGACGGCGCCTTCCACCTCAAGGAGCGCGCCCCCGGGGTCTCCGTGGAGGAGATCGTCGAGAAGACCGCCGGCAAGCTGGTCGTGCCCGACCATGTGCCGGAGATGACCTTCGACTGATTCTCGGTTGCTCCCGAGAGCTCACCGGCCCGGACGCCTGCGTCCGGGCCGGTGCCGTTATGAGGAGACGGTGTCGCTGTGAGGGGGCGATTGCCGGGTGTCGATTTCATGACCAGCGGGCGCAAAGCCCGCTCCCATGGGGGTTCCGGCGCCTGGCGGCCGGGCTCTGCACAGCGTTATCCACAGAATCTGTGGATATCCCGATTAGGTGATCTCGCAGCGGGTATGGTGCGGCAGCAGCAGCTCCACGGCGCGCTCCTGGTTGGCGCTGACGGCCTTCTGCACCAGGGCGAGGCCGCCGCTCTCGAAGCGATGCTCGTCGCCGTCGGCGAAAGGCAGGCGCTGGGAGCAGGCGGGATAGAAGCGGTAGTCGAGCAGCCCCGACACCGGGAAGAGGCCGTGCTGACGGTCGCTGCTGCCGACGAGGCCGCTCTCGGTGAGGCGCCGGTCATAGTGACTCAGGCTCTCCCCCAGGCGCTGGCAGTCGAAGCCGGCGTGATGCAGGCGCGGCCCGTTCACCGCGAGCAGCCCCGCCAGGGGGTGCGCCGCGCTGAGCGCCTGGAAGGTGTCCCAGTCGGGCATCGGCCAGGGCCGGCCGCGACAGAGCAGGTTCTGGCCGCGGCGGTCCGCCTCCGGCGCCAGGGCCACCAGGGACTCCAGGCGCTGGCGCGGCTCCCGGGAGAGGGTGCCGAGCTGCAGCTCGCCGAGCACCAGCCAGGGGCCGTCATCCGGGGGCGAGAGCAGCGTCGCCAGCAGGCCGCGATCGGCCATGGCGTGGCGGTGGCGGGGGCGGTAGCCCAGGTGGAGCAGGCTGGGCAGCAGGGCGTCCATGCGCCAGGGGCCGTGATTCAGCGTGACCACCGCCAGATACTCCACCGGAGCGTCCAGGGGCCAGAGGCGCAGGGCGCCCACCTCGGGGTGCTGGTGGACATAGTCCAGCCACAGCTGCTGAACGAACTCTTCCCTCTGCATCGCAGTGGTTTCCTTGTCGTGGATGCTGGCGGGAAGTATAGGCAGTCGGCGCCGGTGGCCATTCAACGCCGGGATGACGCTCTCACTGTCAGGCGGGGCGGCAGGCGGACCATCGTCCGAGCCGGGGGCGCGTCAGCGGACGCCGGCCGCCTCCAGCAGGCCGTGCTCGCGCACATGCTGGTCGAACTCGCTGTAGCCGCCGATATGGGCCTGGTCGATGAAGATCTGGGGGACGGTGTGCACCGGCTTGCCGATGGTCTTCTCCAGGTCGGCCTTGGTCAGCCCCTCGGCATGCATGTCCACGTAGCGAAAGCCCTCGATGGCGCCGGCGGATTCGAGGCGGCCGGCCAGTTCCTGGGCGAAAACGCAGAAGGGGCAGCCGGGGCGGCCGAAGATGACGACGAACATGTGGACTCCTGGGAGGACATTGAAAGTGAACGCCTAGCATTGTGACGGATCGGCCCCGGCGGGGCCAATAGCGCTCGTCAAGCCGCGCCATTGGGTCGCACTATCGGGCCGGCGGGATCTCGAGCTCGCCGGCGTCGGCCCGGCGCAGCAGCGCCCCCAGCTCCCGGTGGATGCCCGGGCTCGTCACCAGCAGGTTCTCGCCGTAGAGATCCTCGGGAAAGCCCTCCGGGCAGGGGTAGAGGTGGCCGGTGCGGGCGCCGGCCTCCCGGGCGATCAGCCAGCCGGCGGCGAAGTCCCAGGGGGAGACGCTCTCGTAGTAGGCGTCCAGGCGACCACAGGCCACATCGCAGAGGTCCAGGGCCGCGGAGCCGTTGCGCCGCACGTCCTGGCAGTGCTCCAGTACGGCGGCGAGGCGGCGCATCAGCGGAGGGCGGCTATCGCGGCGATAGGGGAAACCGGTGCCCACCAGGCAGCGCTCCAGGCTGCGGGTGCGGCTGGCCCGGATAGGCTGGCCGTTGCAGTGGGCCCCCTGGCCGGCCAGGGCGGTGAAGGTCTCTCCCAGAAAGGGGGCGTGCACCACGCCCAGGGTGACGCGACCCGACTGGGCCCAGGCGATGGAGACGGCCACGTGGTGAAAGCCGTGAGCAAAGTTGACGGTGCCGTCGATGGGGTCCACCACCCAGAGCGGGGCATCGCGCTCAAGGGCGCTGCGCTCCGGTGCCAGCTCTTCGCTGAGCCTTGCCTCATCGGGGAAGGCGGCCTCCAGGCGTGTGGTGATATGGGTGTCCACGGCGAGGTCCACATCGGTCACCAGCTCATGGCCCTGCTTGTAGCGGTGGCCGAAGGTCTGGGCGGCACGGGCGTCGCGGATCATCTCGCCAGCCTCCCGGGCGATTTCCACGGCGAGGGCCAGGCGTTCGGTGTCGGTCATGAGGGCTCCAGGCGTCGATGGCATCGGGACCCAGCATAGCATCCGGCTGCGAGGAGGGCGGGCGCGGCGCTATACTGCACGCGCCAACGCGTCATGAAGGAGCCGCCATGCATGCCCTGACCCCTGAACAGTATGCTCGACTGGGCCGGCTCGCGGAGGGCTGGACCCACCGCTATCTGCGCGACGCCAAGCGGCAGCGGGGCTTCAATCCGCGGCTTGCCGCCGACGCCCTCTGTTTCCAGCGCCACACCGACCCCGAGCTCGGCGAGCAGCTGGTGGGGGCCCTGGTCACCCCGGTGTCGCTGTGGCTGGTGATGGTGCCCGCGGCCGACAGCGTCGAGATGCCCGAGGTGGGCAGCCATCACTGGCTGGCGTTGCCCTCGGGGGAGTACCCACTGGAGACCGTGGCCCTGGGCGAGGAGGCCTGGTGCCGCCGACTGGTGCTGCTCGATGACCTCACGGACGTGACCAGCCGGCAGGCGGCCAGCCGGCTCGCTCAGCAGCTGATGGAGCGGGTCATGGCCGAGCGCCCGCCCGCCGACGGTGGCGCCTGAGGGCGGGCGGCCGTATGCTGGGGACGCTGTATCTTTCCCGCCCTGCGCGCTGGGCATGACAACGAAAGGACAAGGAGCTGCTGATGTCAGGAACTGCCCCCACCACTCCCCGCGTCGCCCTGGTCACCGGCACCACCAGCGGCATCGGTGAAGCCGTGGTGCGTCACTTCTGCGAGCTTGGCCACCAGGTGCTGGCCGTGGACTTCAATCCGGACGGCGCCGAGGTGGCCGAGCGCGCCGGCGCCGTCTTCTTCCAGGCCGACCTCACCGACGGGGAGGCGTGCAAGGCGGCGGTGGCGGAGGCCATGCGCCGCTTCGGCCGGGTGGATATCCTGGTCAACAACGCCGGGATCCAGCACGTCGCCCCCATCGAGGAATTCCCCGAGGCGAAGTGGCGCCAGATCATCGACCTGATGCTGACCACTCCCTTCCTGCTGACCCAGGCGGCCTGGCCCTCCATGCGCGAGAACGGCTGGGGTCGGGTGGTCAATATCGCCTCGGTGCACGCCCAGGTCGCCTCGCCTGGCAAGTCGGCCTATATCAGCGCCAAGCACGGCATGATCGGCCTGACCAAGACCGCGGCCCTGGAGGGCGGCGCCCAGGGCATCACCGCCAACGCCATCTGTCCCGCCTACGTGAAGACCCCCCTGGTCGACAACCAGATCGCCGACCAGGCGAAGCTGCACGGCATGGAGGAGCAGCAGGTGATCGAGCAGATCATGCTCAAGAACGCCGCCGTGAAGCGGCTGATCGAGCCCGCCGAGGTGGCCGAGCTGGTCGCCTACCTGGCCTCCGATGCCGCCGGTGCCGTCACGGGCTCGAGCTGGAACATCGACCTGGGGTGGACGGCGCAGTAAGGGTCTATCGGCGCACCGGCCGCTTCTGCAGCTTGCGCTGCAGGGTGCGTCGGTGCATCCCCAGTGCCCGGGCGGTGGCGGAGATATTGCCGTCGTTCTCCTGGAGCACCTTCTGGATATGCTCCCAGGCCAGGCGGTTGATGGAGGGGGGCTGCTCTGCCACTTCCGCTTCGGGGTCGCCGGTCTCCTTCTCGAAGGCGGCCAGCACCTCGTCGGCATCGGCGGGCTTGCAGAGGTAGTTGACTGCCCCCAGCTTGATCGCCTCCACGGCGGTGGCGATGCTGGAGTAGCCGGTCAGTACCACCACCCGGCACTCGGGTACCGCCTCCATCAGCTCCGGCAGCAGCTTCAGGCCGGAGTCATGCTCCAGCTTGAGGTCCAGGGTGGCCAGCTCCGGACGGTGCTGGCGCGCCAGGGAGAGCGCCTGCTCGCTGTCATGGGCCACCAGCACCTCGAAGCCGCGCCGGCTCATGGCGCGGTTCAGCACGTGGCAGAACATCTCGTCGTCGTCGATGATCAGCAGCCGTTCGGCTGGGGTTGGCTCTTGCATGGTGTCCTCATGGTCGGGTTCGGCTCAGCTGGCCGGTTCGCTGCGCGGCAGCACCACCTCGGTCAGGGTGCCGCCCTCGGGGTGATTGTACAGGCTCACGCCGCCGCCGAGGCGGTTGATGGTGGCATGGGTCAGGAAGAGCCCGATGCCGAGCCCCTTGCTCTTGGTGGAGACGAAGGTCTCGCCCAGCTGGTCGGCAATGGAGAGCGCCACGCCCGGCCCATGATCGCGAATATCGATGATCACCTCCTGGGGTGTCCAGTCGAGACTGATCAGGATGTCATCGGGGTTGGCGTCGGCGGCGTTGTTGAGCAGGTTGGTCAGGGCCTGTTCCAGGGTGGTGTCCACCGAGATCCAGGGGCGCCCGCGGCGCTCGGCCACCTCCAGGCGGTGGCTGACATCGGGGCGCAGCACCAGCCAGCGCTGCACCACGCCGGCCAGCCAGACCTCGCCATCGCGCACCTGGGGCTCCCCCATGCGGCGCCGGTCGGCGTTCTCCACCAGCTCGCGCAGGCGGGCCTTGCAGGTATCCACCTGCTGGCGCAGCAGCTCGATATCCTTCTGCAGCATGGGGTTGTCCCGGGCCTCGTCGCGCATCTCGGAGAGCAGCACGGCCATGGTGGAGAGGGGGGTGCCGAGCTCATGGGCGGTGCCGGCGGCCTGGGTGGCCACGGCCAGCACCTGCTCATTGCGCAGAGCGGACTCGCGGGTGGTCGAGAGGGCCTGCTCCCGGCTGCGCAGCGCATGGGCCATCTTGTAGATGAAGAAGGTGACCAGGCCCGCGGAGAGGGCGAAGTTGAGCCACATTCCCAGCACGTGGAGGCTGACTCCCTGACCGTGGTCGTGGTGGCCGTGGGCCAGCTGGGGGACCGGGTGATAGTGGACCATCAACAGCGAGTAGGCGAGCAGCGCCGTGGTGGCGATGATCCAGGCGTAGCGCCAGGGCAGGGTAGCGGCGGCGATGGTCACGGGTACCAGGTAGTAGGTGATAAAGGGGTTGCTGGAGCCGCCGGTGTAGTAGAAGAGCAGGGTCAGGGCCAGCACATCGGCGAGCAGGTGCGCCAGGTACTCGCCGTGGCTGATGGCGCTGTGGTGCCCAAGCCGCCACCAGGTGGCCAGATTGAGCAACGCCATGGCCAGGACCACGCCGATCACCGCCCTCACCTGGAGAGCGAAACCGAGGAACTCCACGCCGATGATGATGCCGGCCAGAAAGCCGGTCCAGGTGATGCCCCGCACGATGGTCAGGCGGACCAGGTTGCGGCTAGGGGTGGAAAGGGGCAGTGGCTGGGTGGCTGTGGGCATGGCGGCTCCTCGCATCGGGCCATCTATCATACCCGCTGCGGCGCCGGCCTACATTTCATCGCGCTGGCGGCGTAGAATGCGCCCACCGCCAACCGGCAACCATTCACGCACCCCTGCGGTGCCTCGACGACGAATCCATCATCGATGTCAGACCCCACCCTGGCCCGCGAAGTCGGGCTGCGACGCACTTTCGCCATTATCAGTCACCCGGATGCGGGCAAGACCACCATCACCGAGAAGATGCTGCTGTTCGGAAACGCCATCCAGATGGCCGGCTCCGTGAAGAGCAAGCGCGCCGATCGCCACGCCACCTCCGACTGGATGAAGATGGAGCAGGAGCGCGGCATCTCGGTGACCACCTCGGTGATGCAGTTCCCCTACGGCGGGCGCATCGTCAACCTGCTCGATACCCCCGGCCACGAGGACTTCTCCGAGGACACCTACCGCACCCTGACCGCGGTGGATTCGGCGCTGATGGTGATCGACGGCGCCAAGGGCGTCGAGGATCGCACCATCAAGCTGATGGAGGTGTGTCGCCTGCGCACCACCCCCATCCTCACCTTCATCAACAAGATGGACCGCGATATACGCGACCCCATCGAGGTGATGGACGAGGTGGAGACGGTGCTCAACATCCAGTGTGCGCCCATGACCTGGCCCATCGGCATGGGGCGCCACTTCAAGGGGGTCTACCACCTCTATAACGATGTCATCCACCTCTACACCCAGGGGCAGGGCAGCCGCATTCCCGATGACAGGCGCATCGAGGGGCTCGATAACCCCGAGGTGGACGCCGTGCTGGGCGAGGATCAGGCCGAGGAGCTGCGCATGGAGGTGGAGCTGGTCAGGGGCGCCTCCCACGCCTTCGACCTCGAGGCCTACCGCCGCGGCGACCTGACCCCGGTCTACTTCGGTACCGCCATGGGTAACTTCGGGGTGCGCGAGATGCTCGACGGCTTCGTGGAGTATGCGCCGCCGCCCCAGTCCCGGGAGACCGACCTGCGCACCGTGGAGGCCGAGGACCCGCGCTTTACCGGCTTCGTGTTCAAGATCCAGGCCAACATGGACCCCAACCACCGGGATCGCATCGCCTTCCTGCGGGTCTGCTCGGGCAAGTACGAGAAGAACATGAAGATGCGCCATGTGCGCATCGGCAAGGACGTCAAGATCGCCGATGCGCTGACCTTCATGGCCTCGGACCGCTCCCAGGTGGAGGAGGCCTGGCCCGGCGATATCATCGGCCTGCACAACCACGGCACCATCCAGATCGGCGACACCTTCACGGTGGGCGAGGAGATGCGCTTCACCGGCATTCCGCACTTCGCGCCGGAGCTCTTCAAGCGGGTGAGGCTCAAGGACCCGCTCAAGATGAAGGCGCTCCAGAAGGGCCTGCAGCAGCTCTCCGAGGAGGGTGCCACCCAGGTCTTCATGCCCCTGGACAACAACGACCTGATCCTCGGCGCCGTGGGTACCCTGCAGTTCGACGTGGTGGCCCACCGCCTCAAGGAGGAGTACAAGGTGGAGGCGATCTACGAGGGGGTGAACGTCAACACCGCCCGCTGGATCTACTGCGATGACGCCAAGAAGCTCGAGGAGTTCAAGCGCAAGGCGAGCGCCAACCTGGCCATCGACGGCGGCGGCTACCTCACCTATATCGCGCCGACCCGGGTCAACCTGCAGATGACCCAGGAGCGCTGGCCGGAGATCCGCTTCCAGCCCACCCGGGAGCATTGAGCTACAAGCGCCGAGCGCCGAGCGCCGAGCGCCGAGCAGGATAGTGCCAAGCCGAGCGGCTCCGGGGACAGGCCTGGAGGGGGTCTTTTTCCAGGGAAGGAAAAAGTAGCGTACAGGGAGGTATTTACAGCGCCCCCGAACAGGCCTGTCGCCGGAACAGCCGCGACTCGAAGCCTCATTGCGGAGTTGCAAAATGCTTATCGACGCCCACTGCCACCTGGACTTCCCCGACTTCGACGCCGACCGCGAGGCGGTGTTCGAGCGGGCCAGGGCGGCGGGCGTCGGGCATTTCGTGGTGCCGGGCACGACGCGCCAGCGCTGGCCGGATGTGCTGGCGCTGGGCAAGTGTGACGACGTCAGCGTCTGCCTGGGGCTGCACCCCTATTTCATGAACTCCCACGTCGACAGCGACCTGGACGCCCTTGACCAGACCCTGGCGGCTCACTGCGGCGGCGCCTCACCCAGGGTCGTGGCGGTGGGCGAGTGCGGTATCGATGCCCGCTTCGCCGATACCCTCGAGGCCCAGTGGGAACTCTTCGACGCCCAGCTCAGGCTGGCCAAGACGCATGCACTCCCGCTGGTGATCCACTGTGTGCGGGCCAACGACCGGGTCGCCAAGCGGTTGCGTCAGCTGGCGCCGCCCGCCGGCGGCCTGATCCACGCCTTCGCCGGCTCGCCGGAGCAGGCGCGGCGCTTCATCGATCTGGGCTTCGTGGTGGGGCTGGGGGGTGCGGTGACCCATGCGCGGGCAAAGCGCTTGAGGCGCGCCGTGGCAGCCCTGCCGGACGATGGCTTCGTGCTTGAGACCGATAGCCCCGACATGCCGCTGGCAGGGCGCCAGGGAGAGCGCAACGAGCCGGCGCGGGTCGTGGAGGTGTGCCGGGTCGTCGCCGAACTGCGGGGCCAGAGCGAGGAGGCGGTGGCGGCGGCCAGCACCGCCACCGCCCGGCGCCTCCTCGGCCTGTAAGCGAGCCCGGCCGAGGGTCAGCCGCGGGCGACCATCTCCTCTGGGTCCAGGCGCTTCACGGCATAGGGGAGCTTTAGCTGCTTGAAGGCCTGGCCGGCGACGCTCAGGGGCCCCAGGTCCTCCTTCGTGCTCAGCACGGCGAGCACCTCCGCCTGGCCATAGGCATCGAGTTCGGCGGCGACCACCTCGCCCACCGCCTTGCCCTCGGCGCTCTCCACCGGGCTGCCCGGGCCGGGGAGCTCTTCGCCCTCCAGCTGGGCGCGCACCAGGCGCCGCTTCACCTGGCCGCGGAAGTGGGCCCTGGCCACGACTTCCTGGCCGGTGTAGCACCCCTTCTTGAAGCTGATGCCGCCCAGCGCCTCCCAGTTGATCATCTGTGGCAGCAGGGCGTCGCTGTGCTCCGGCGTCAGCCAGGCCAGACCGGCCTGGATATCCTGCAGGCACCACACCCCATTGCCCACCGGCGCGGCCTGCTCGGTCAGGGTCTGCCACAGGGCCTCGGCGCGCTCTGCCGGCAGGCAGATCAGCTGGCGCGGACGGGGCCCCGGGTGGGTCAGCAGCTGCAGTTCGGCATCGCCGGCCTGATGCCAGGCCGCCGGGGGCACCAGGTCCAGCCGCGCTTCGGCCATCGCCGGCGCCTCCCGGCCGATGAGCCCGATCAGCGCCAGGTCGTCTCGTGGGGTGAGCTTGGCCTGGTAGAAGGCGGCGAACTTGCCCAGATGCTCCGCCAGGGGGGCGACCAGGCCGCGGTGCATCAGCAGGCGGTAGTGCCCCTCGGCGACCCTGAGCAGCTGGGCGTTGGCCAGCATGCGCCCCTTGGGGGTGCAGAAGACGGTCAGCGGGGCGAAGTCGCCGTCGGCGTGGGCGATCTGGGCACTGGCCTGCCCCTGCAGGAGCTTGTCGGCACCGACGCCGATCACGTCCAGGGCGCCCAGATGCACCAGCGGCGTGACCACCGTCCCATCCAGGGCCTGTCGGGCCTGATCCGGGGTGTCGAAGGCGACCCGGTCATCGGCCTCCTGCCGTCCGCCCAGGGCGGTAATCCACTCCTGCATGTGCTCTCCTCGTCGTCGGGGTAGGGATAGTCCCCTTATGCGGGCTCCGCTGCGACATTGCAACCGCTGTGGCCGCCGCGGCGCCATGCTAGACTCGCTCGCACATTCCCGGGGCCAGAGGAGAGCCGCCCATGGCGCACCAGTCGCTGACCTTCAAGGGCGTCGAGAACGCCGATCAGATCAACCGCATCACCACGGCGCTGATGATGCTCGACGGGGTCGACAGCGCCGAGGTCGGCCGCCACGGCGCCGAGGTGGAGGGCCGTGTCCGCCGCGATGCGCTGATCAAGGCCGTCGAGGCCCTCAAGCTTCCCATCCAGGTCAAGTGAAAAGGAGGTTCCCCATGAAGAAGACCATTGAAGTCGTAAGCGTACGCAACCATATCTTTCGCCAGCGGGTCGAACTGGACGGCTTCGACGAGCTGTTCATCGACGTGCCGGTGGCCTATGGCGGCGAGGGCACGGCGCCTGACCCCCACGACTACTTCGACCTCTCCCTGGGGGGCTGCAAGGCGATCACCTCCATGATGTACGCCAAGCGCAAGGGGTGGCCTCTCGAGGGCATCAGCGTCAAGGTACACCGCGACGACAGCGAGGAGCGCCAGGGTGTCTATCGCCTCGACGTGGAGATGACCTTCCACGGCATCGAGGACCCCGAGCAGCTGGCACGCCTGGAGGAGATCAGCCACAAGTGCCCCATCCACCGGCTGATGACCAGCTCCACCGTGGAGGTCACCACCCGCACCAGCGTCGAGGCCTGAGCCTTCCACCATTCAATGGAGACCCCATGAGCAGACCCTTTCGCCTCGCCTCGAAGTTTCAGCCCGCCGGCGACCAGCCCGCGGCCATCGAAGGCCTGGTGCGCGGGCTCGAGGCGGGGCTGGCCCACCAGACCCTGCTCGGGGTCACCGGCTCCGGCAAGACCTTCACCATGGCCAACGTGGTGGAGCGCCTGCAGCGCCCGACCATCGTCATGGCGCCCAACAAGACCCTGGCGGCCCAGCTCTATGGGGAGTTCAAGGCGTTCTTCCCCGACAACGCCATCGAGTACTTCGTCTCCTACTACGACTACTATCAGCCCGAGGCCTATGTGCCGTCGTCGGACACCTTCATCGAGAAGGATGCCTCCATCAACGACCATATCGAGCAGATGCGCCTCTCGGCCACCAAGGCGCTGCTGGAGCGCCGCGACGCCTTGATCGTGGTCTCGGTGTCGGCCATCTACGGCCTGGGGGATCCCGACCAGTACCTGAAGATGCGTCTGCACTTCACCCGCGGGGAGCTGATCGACCAGCGCAAGTTCCTGCGGCGCCTGGCGGAGCTCCAGTACACGCGCAACGACATGGACTTCAAGCGCGGCACCTACCGGGTGCGCGGCGACGTCATCGACATCTTTCCGGCAGACGCCGAGGAGGAGGCAGTGCGGGTCGAGCTCTTCGACGACGAGATCGACTCCATCCGCCTCTTCGACCCGCTCACCGGCGAGGTGAGGGGCGAGGTGCCGCGCATGACCGTCTACCCCAAGTCCCACTATGTCACGCCCCGGGAGACCATCCTCGGCGCCATCGATGCCATCAAGGCGGAGCTGGTCGAGCGCCTCGAGTGGCTGCGCAAGCACGACCGCCTGGTGGAGGCCCAGCGCCTGGAGCAGCGCACCCTCTACGATATCGAGATGATGCTCGAACTGGGCTACTGCAACGGCATCGAGAACTACTCCCGCTACCTCTCCGGGCGCAACCCCGGCGAGCCGCCCCCCACCTTCTTCGACTACCTCCCCGATGACGCCCTGCTCTTCATCGACGAGAGCCACGTCAGCGTCCCCCAGGTAGGGGGGATGTACAAGGGCGACCGCTCCCGCAAGGAGACCCTGGTGGAGTACGGCTTCCGGCTCCCCTCGGCGCTGGATAATCGCCCCATGAAGTTCGAGGAGTGGGAGGCGATCAGCCCCCAGACCATCTTCGTCTCCGCCACCCCGGGGCCCTACGAGGCGGAGCACGCCGGCCAGGTGGTGGAGCAGGTGGTGCGTCCCACCGGCCTGCTCGACCCGGAGCTGGAGGTGCGTCCGGCCAGCACCCAGGTGGATGATCTGCTCTCGGAGATTCGCCTGCGCACCGCCGTGGGGGAGCGGGTGCTGGTGACGACGCTGACCAAGCGCATGGCCGAGGACCTCACCGAGTATCTGGACGAGCACGACGTGCGGGTGCGCTACCTGCACTCCGACATCGACACCGTGGAGCGGGTGGAGATCATCCGCGACCTGCGCCTTGGCAAGTTCGATGTCCTGGTGGGAATCAACCTGCTGCGGGAGGGCCTCGACATTCCCGAGGTCTCCCTGGTGGCGATCCTCGATGCGGACAAGGAGGGCTTCCTGCGCAACGAGCGCTCCCTGATCCAGACCATCGGCCGGGCGGCACGCAACGCCCACGGCAAGGCGATCCTCTACGGTGACCGGGTCACCGACTCCATGCGCCGCGCCATGGAGGAGACCGAGCGGCGCCGGGCCAAGCAGGTCGCCTTCAACGAGGAGCACGGCATCACGCCGACCACCGTGACCCGCTCGGTGGCCGATATCCTCGAGGCCGCCCAGGCGCCGGGCAGGAAGGGCAAGGGGCGCCGCGGCGAGCGCAAGGTGGCGGAGCGCGAGGCGATCTACGACCCCGCTGAGCTCTCTCCCCAGCAGCTGGCCCAGGAGCTTACCCGGCTCGAGGACGCCATGTTCGAGGCGGCCCAGAATCTGGAGTTCGAGGAGGCCGCGCGGCTGCGCGACCGGCTGCAGGAGCTGAAGGAGCGCCAGCTGGCGCTGGGGTAGTCCACCGTATATGGACTACTGCGCTCGATATCTTGCCTGCCGGCGGTGCTAGCAATCCTCATTGAGCAGCCAGTCAACTCCGGTTGCTGCGCTCCGGCGTCAGGCAACCTATCTTCGCTCGCAACGTCCATCTATCGGTGTCCTGTTGTGTGCTATGAGGAATATGTATGCCCGAAGGTCCTGAGATTCGTCGCGCCGCCGACCGCATCCATCAGCAGATCGCCGGCCGGCGGCTGGAGGAGGTCTGGTTCGCCTTTCCCGAGCTGGCGCAGGAGGCCGGCTCCCTGGTGGGGCGCCGGATCACGGCGGTGGACAGCTGGGGCAAGGCGCTGCTGACCCGCTTCGATGGCGGCCGGGTGCTCTACTCCCACAACCAGCTCTACGGCGTCTGGAAACTCCATGACGCCGAGCGGGAGCCGGATACCGGCCGCTCCCTGCGGGTGCGCCTTGTCGGCGAGGGGAGGGCGGCCAGCCTCTACAGCGCCTCGGATGTCTCCCTCTGGCAGGAGGAGCGTCTCGGGGAGCATCCCTTCCTGGCGCGGCTCGGTCCCGATCTGCTGACCCACGGGGTGACGGTGGAGCAGGCCATGGCCCGCCTGCGGGAACCACGCTTCCGGCGCCGTGGGCTGGGCGGGCTGCTGCTGGACCAGGCGCTGTTTGCCGGTACCGGCAACTACCTGCGCTCCGAGATCCTCTTCTTCGCCGGCCTCCACCACAGGGCCAAGCCCATGGGCCTGAGCGATGATGCCCTCGAGCGGCTGGCGCGCAGCATCCTGGCGGTCACCCGTCAGGCCTACGACCAGGCCGGCGTCACCAACCGGCCCGACTGGGCCGCCCAGGATCGCCGGCGCGGCGCCAGCCGCCGCCACTGGCGCTTTGCCGTCTTCGAGCGCGACGGTCGGGACTGCCACGCCTGCGGCGGCGTCATCGAACGAGTCTCGGTCGCCTCCCGGCGGCTCTATCTCTGCCCCGGCTGCCAGGCGCCGCCCTGAGGCCGGCATATTCACAGCAATCTTTTTCACAGCAGTCATTTTTATACGGTTATCCTTTTTGCGCAAAATTCTTTGACCAAGGCTTTGGTGGCAGGAATGTCAGGCAACCCCGGGGTGGGGTATAATCCAGCCCGCTCGAGCCCGCCGGGCAGCCAGGCTGCCATCCGAGAGCGGGCATGCCGATAACGCCAAGGAGTTCCTTGCCCATGACCGTGATTCGTCAGGACGATCTGATTCAGAGCGTCGCCGATGCGCTGCAGTACATCTCCTACTACCACCCGAAGGACTTCATCGACGCCATGGCTCAGGCCTACGAGCGCGAGGAGAACCCGGCGGCGAAGGACGCCATTGCCCAGATCCTGATCAACTCACGCATGTGCGCCATGGGCCATCGTCCGATCTGCCAGGACACCGGCATCGTGACCGTCTTCCTGCACGTGGGCATGAACGTGCGCTGGGACGCTGAGATGAGCCTGGATGACATGGTCAACGAGGGCGTGCGTCGCGCCTACGCGCTGCCCGACAATGTGCTGCGCGCCTCGGTGCTGGCCGACCCGGACGGCGCCCGCAAGAACACCGGCGACAATACTCCGGCGATCATCCACCACAAGATCGTCCCCGGCGACACCGTGGAGGTCCACGTGGCCGCCAAGGGGGGCGGCAGCGAGGCGAAGTCCAAGTTCGCCATGCTCAACCCCTCCGACAACGTGGTCGACTGGGTCATGGAGCAGCTGCCCAAGATGGGCGCCGGCTGGTGTCCGCCCGGCATGCTGGGCATCGGCATCGGCGGCACCGCCGAGAAGGCCATGGAGATCGCCAAGGAGGCGCTGCTGGATCCCATCGATATCCAGGAGCTGCAGGCCCGTGGCGCCTCCAACCGCGCCGAGGAGCTGCGTCTGGAGCTCTTCGACAAGGTCAACAAGAGCGGTATCGGCGCCCAGGGCCTGGGCGGGCTGACCACGGTGCTCGACATCAAGGTCAGGGACTACCCGACCCACGCGGCCAACAAGCCGGTGGCCATCATTCCCAACTGTGCCGCTACCCGCCACGCCCACTTCACCCTGGACGGCTCCGGCCCCGCCGCGCTGCCGGCGCCGAAGCTGGAGGACTGGCCGGAGATCACCCGCGAGGCGGGGGATAACGTCAAGCGTGTCAACCTCGACAGCGTGACCCCGGAAGAGGTCCAGACCTGGCAGCCCGGCGACACCCTGCTGCTCAACGGCAAGCTGCTGACCGGCCGCGACGCCGCCCACAAGCGCATGGTGGACATGATCGCCAAGGGCGAACCGCTGCCCGTCGACATGAAGGGTCGCTTCATCTACTACGTGGGTCCGGTGGACCCGGTGGGCGATGAAGTGGTCGGCCCGGCCGGTCCCACCACCGCCACCCGCATGGACAAGTTCACCCGCACCATGCTGGAAGAGACCGGCCTGCTGGGCATGGTGGGCAAGGCCGAGCGCGGCCCGGCCGCCATCGAGGCGATCCGCGACAACAAGGCGGTCTACCTGATGGCCGTGGGCGGCTCCGCCTACCTGGTGGCCCAGGCGATCAAGAAGTCCCGCGTGGTGGGCTTCGAGGACCTGGGCATGGAGGCCATCTACGAGTTCGAGGTGGAGGACATGCCGGTGACCGTGGCCGTGGACAGCCAGGGCACCTCGGTACACCAGACCGGCCCCGCCAAGTGGAAGGAGATCATCGCCGAGCGGGCGTGATCCTGTCGCTTCAGGTGCCACCGCGGCCCCGCCATCTGGCGGGGCCGCTGCCGTTTGGGTATGCTGTAGAACACTGTTTTTTCAGGGAGAGCCCATGACATCCTGGCTGTTCGGACTGGCGATCTTTATGGTGCACCTGCTGGGCATCCTGTCGGCGGTCCTCGCACTGCTCTCCAGCCGTACCTCCCAGGGTGCCATCGCCTGGATCCTCTCCCTGATCACGCTGCCCTATGTGGCGGTGCCCGCCTACTGGATCTTCGGGCAGCCGCGCTTCTACGGCTATGTGTCGGCCCGCGGCGAGCGCGACAGCGTGCTGCGCCGGGTGCTGGCTCGCTATCGCGAGCCCCTGGAGCCCTTCGTGGCCGAGACCCGCGACCCGGACGTGCGCGCCGTGGAGCAGCTGGCCCAGATGCCGATGACCAGCGGCAACCGGGCCGAGCTGCTGGTGGACGGCGAGGCCACCTTCGAGAGCCTCTTCGACGGCATCGAGCGCGCCGATGAGTATGTGCTGATCCAGTTCTTCATCGTGCGCAATGATGCCCTGGGCATTGAGCTCAAGCAGCGGCTGCAGCGAGTGGCCGATCGCGGGGTGCGGGTCTACTTCCTCTATGACGAGGTGGGCAGCCACAAGCTCAACGAGGGCTACCTGCGCGACCTGGCCAGCAGCGGCGTGGAGGTGAGCGCCTTCCGCTCCTCGCGCGGATTTCGTCACCGCTTCCAGCTCAACTTCCGCAACCATCGCAAGGTGCTGGTCGTGGATGGCCGCGAGGGGTGGGTCGGTGGCTTCAACGTCGGCGTGGAGTACCTGGGCCAGCATCCTCGCCACGGGGCCTGGCGCGATACCCACCTGAAGCTCACCGGCCCCAGCGTGCTGGGTCTGCAGGAGGCCTTCTGGGAGGACTGGCACTGGGCCACCGGGGAGGTGATCACCCTAACCTGGACGCCTCAGGTCAGCTGCCACGAGTGTCACAAGGTCGTGATCGTGCCCTCGGGGCCGGCGGATCGCCAGGACACCGCCGGCCTGCTGGTGCAGCACGCCATCCACAGCGCTCGGGAGCGCTTCTGGGTGACCAGTCCCTACTTCGTGCCCGACCAGGGCGTCCAGGACGCCCTGCGCCTGGCCGCCATGCGCGGGGTGGACGTGCGCATCATGATCCCGGAGCACCCCGATCACCTGCTGGTGTTCCTGTCGGCCTTCTCCTTCCTGCCCGACATGCTCAGGGCCGGAGTCAAGGTCTACCGCTACCAGCCGGGCTTCCTGCACCAGAAGGTGATGCTGATCGACGATTCGGCGGCCAGTGTCGGCACCGTCAACCTCGACAACCGCTCCTTCCGTCTCAACTTCGAGATCACCGCCTTCCTGCCGGATCGCCACTTCGCCGCCCAGGTGCGGCTGATGCTGGAGAAGGACTTCGCCAACTGTCGGCGCGTCAACCTCGACGAGATCACCTCGCGGCCGCTGTGGCGCAAGCTGGTTTCGCGGGCCGCCTATCTCCTGTCTCCCATCCAGTGATACATTACGCTTTCACGATGGCCGAGAGCTCGGCCCTGCTGCCATCCGCGGATCGGGAGACCCCGTGAACCTCGAGACCAAATGGCTGGAAGACTTCGTCGCCCTGGCCAATACCCGCAGCTTTTCCGCCTCGGCGCGGCAGCGCCATGTAACCCAGCCCGCCTTCAGCCGGCGTATCCGGGCCCTGGAGCAGGCGGTAGGCGCCACCCTGGTGGACCGTTCCACCACGCCGGTGGACCTGACGCCCGAAGGGCAGCTCTTTCTGGTCACCGCCCGGAACCTGGTGGAGCAGCTCAACGAGAGCCTGGGGCACCTGCGGGGCCTGGCCATCGCCAACGAGGCGCTGGACATCGTCGCCGCCCACTCCCTGGCGCTGAGCTTCTTTCCCCCCTGGATCTCCCGCCTGCAGCAGGGGATCGGCGAGCTGCCCACCCGCCTGGTGGCCATGAACGTGGGGGAGGCGATCCACGTGCTTCGGGAGGGCAAGTGCGACCTGATGCTCGCCTACTACGACCCCTATGCCAGCATGCAGCTGGACCCCGAGGTCTTTCCCTCCTTCTCCATCGGCCAGGTGAAGATGCTGCCGGTGAGTCTGCCGGACGAGGCGGGAGAGCCGCGCTTCCCGCTGGACGGCAAGGAGTCGATTCCCTACCTCGCCTACACCCAGGGTGCCTTCCTGGGCAGCAGCGTGCGCATGCTGCTCAAGAACGACGCCCTGCGCCTGCGGCTGCGCACCGTCTACGAGACCGCCATGGCCGAGGGGCTCAAGGGGATGGTGCTGCAGGGCATCGGCATGGCCTGGATTCCCGACTTCTGCATCCGCGAGGAGCTCAAGAACGGCCGCCTGGTGCGGGCCGGAGGCGAGGAGTGGGACGTGCCCCTGGAGATCCGTCTCTACCGCTGCTCCCTGGTGCACAAGCCCGGCGTCGAGAAGCTCTGGCGGCAGATGCAGAAGCTCCCCCGCGACTTCCTTCAAGGGTAGGCGCCGGGGGCGGGCTCACTGCCCGCCGAAGTCGGCGGGCAGTCCCAGGAAGTCTTGAATGATGAAGAAGTGGTCCTCGAAGAGCGCCTCCGGGTCCAGGTCCGCCAAGGCCACCCAGCGAGCGTGGTCGCCGCCCTTGACCGGCTTGAGACGAGGCAGCTGCTGGTCAGGGGTCAGGGCGAAGTAGAAGGCCTCCGCCAGGGTGCGGCCCCGCCAGCTGCGGTGAGGTTCGTCGAAGAGCCGCTGGCCGCGCATGGAGCCCTTGAGCACAGGCTCCGGCACCTTCAGGCGCACCCGTTCGCGCAGCTCCCGCAGGCAGGCGTCCAGCAGGCGCTCATGGGAGTTGATGAAACCGCCCGGCAGCGCCAGCAGCCCCTTGCCCGGTGCCGCCGTGCGGCGCACCAGCAGCACATGCCCTGACTGCACCACCACCGCATTGACCGTCACGAAGATGGGCGGGTAGGGCGCCTGGGCCCAGGCGCTGCGGTACTGGTCCAGCAGCCGCTGCTCCTCGATCAGCTGGCGGTAGTGGTCGCCGGCGCAGAACTCCTGCACCGAGTCCACCACGCCGGGGGGCAGGTCGTGGGCGGCACCGGTGGTCAGGTAGTCCTCGGCGGAGGAGGCGGAGCGGAACAGCCGCTCACGGATCTGGCTCGCCGAGATGCCCTCCACCAGGGGCACGCTCACCGACTCCCACTGGGGAAAGAGTGACAGGTAGTAGCTCGACTGTCCGCGGCTCGCCCCGATCAGACCGATGCGCGGCAGGCGCGCCGTATGGGGGCTGGCGATATCACGCACCTTGCGCTGTACGTCGCGCACCCAGACGTCGTTGTTGTAGAGGGCGTCGAGGAGCGGCACCACGGCGAGCCGGGCGTTCTCGTCGTCGTCGAAGGCGCTGCGCAGCATGGCGCGTCGCTCGTCGAAGCGCCAGGGGTTGCGCAGGGAGCGAGCCTGCCAGGAGGAGCCCACCAGGACAATCACCTGGCGCGCTCGCTTGAGCGCCTCGTGGATCACCGCCAGATGGCCCAGGTGCGGCGGCTGGAAGCGGCCGATGAAGACCAGGCAGTCGAAGTCGTAGCTGTCGTCGTGGGCGTCCGGGCAGGGGCTCATGTAAAGACCGGCAGGTGAGTGGCGGGCCCATTATGGTAAGGCCTGCGGAGGCTTGCAACGCCGCTGGGCGGGGGGGCGACAAGACGCCTCGGGCCCCTTCGGGTATCCTGTGCCAAACACAGGGATGCGGGGGAGTAAGAGATGGGTCTGAAGCAGCTATCACCGGCAGGTATCGTGGCCGCGCTGCGTTTCTGGTGGCATGTTACCCAGGGCGCCATTCGGCTCTGGCTGGAGCGCAACGCCTTCAGCTACGCCGGGTCGCTCGCCTTCTACACGCTCTTCTCCCTGGCGCCCACCATGATCATCGCCGTCACCGTCATTGGCCTGGTGATGGGCGAGGATGCCGCCCAGGGGCAGATCGTCGCCCAGCTTCAGGACACCATGGGGCACGATGCCGCGGCCGCCATCGAGCAGGCCGTGGCCAGCTCGCGCATCGAGGAGTCGGGCCTGTTGCCCACCCTGCTGGGCTTCGGGGCCCTGATGGTGGGTGCCACCACGGTATTTGCCCAGATGCAGTTCTCGCTCAACACCATCTGGGGCGTGACCGCCCGGCCCAGCGCCAACAGCGCCCTGGTCTTCATCAAGAACCGCCTGCTGTCGCTCACCGTGGTGCTCTCTATCGGCTTTATCCTGCTGGTATCGCTGATCTTCGGCGTCATGGTGAGAGCCATGCTGCAGGCCGCCGACGAGCTGGTGCCCTATGTGGGCCTGCTCACCACCACGGCCGAGTTCCTGGTCTCCCTGGCGGTGATCGCCGCGCTCTTCGCCACCATCTTCAAGGTGCTGCCCGACGTGGTGCTGGGCTGGAAAGACGTGCTGGTGGGCGCCGTGGTCACTGCGCTGCTCTTCGCGGTGGGGCGCTCGGCCATCGCCATCTATCTCTCCCACACCGCCACCGCCTCCACTTACGGCGCCGCCGGCTCGGTGGTCATGATCCTACTGTGGGTCTACTACTCGTCCCTCATTCTCCTGTTTGGGGCGGCTTTTACCCGGTGCCACCTGATCGAGCGGGGTCGCCCCCTGGTCCCTCGCAACACCGCGGTGGTGGTGAAGCGTGAGCTGCTGGACAAGCGCGGCGACGTCGCCTGACGCCCCGGGCCGCATCGAGAAGGCCGGCAGCTGCCGGCCTTGCCTTCATCTGGGCGCTGCCCGGTGGCGTCAGCGTCGGCCGAAGCGCTCCCGAGCCATGGCGTCGGCGATGGTCGCCGGGCTGAGCTCTTCCCGGGCGGCGCGCGCGAAGAGCTCGTCCAGGGTGGCCCCGATCCCCTCGATATGGGCCATCACCGCGGCCCGGTCGTAGTCCTCCCGGCGCTGCCAGGCGATCTCGATCACCCCGCCGGCGTTGGCCACATAGTCCGGGGTATAGAGAATCCCCCGCGCCATCAGGCGCTCGGCGACCCCCGGCGCGGCCAGCTGGTTGTTGGCGGCACCGCACACTACCTTCGCCTTCAGGCGGTCCACGACGCTCTCGGTCAGCGCCGCGCCCAGGGCGCAGGGAGCGAAGAGATCCACGTCGGCGTCGAAGATCGCTTCTGGGGCCACCGCCTCGGCGCCGAGCTCCTCGGCCAGGTGGGCAAGCGCCTCCCGGTTGACGTCGGTGAGCACCAGCCGGGCGCCCGCCGCGTGGAGGTGGCGGGCCAGGTGGGCGCCGACATGGCCGACGCCCTGGATGGCGCCCCTGAGCCCGTCCAGGTCGCGACGACCGAGGCCGTGGCGCACCGCGCTCTTCAGGGCGCAGAACACGCCCCAGGCGGTAAAGGGAGAAGGGTCGCCGGACTCCCCCGAGGCCCGGCGCAGCCCGCCCACATGGGCGGTCTCCGCGGCGATCACCTGCATGTCCGCCTCGCTGGAGCCGGAGTCCTCGGCGGTGATGTAGCGTCCGCCCAGGGATTCCACCAGACGACCCATGGCGTGCAGCAGGGCCGGGGTCTTGTCGGTGCGCGGGTCGGCGATGATCACCGCCTTGCCGCCCCCCAGGGGGAGGCCGGCCATGGCCGACTTGTAGCTCATGCCTCGGGAGAGCCGCAGCACATCGGTGAGGGCCTCCTCCTCGCTGGCATAGGGGTAGACGCGCAGTCCGCCGAGGGCGGGGCCCAGGGTGGTGTCGTGAATGGCGATAATGGCCTTGAGGCCGCTTTCGGCATCGCAGCCGAAGAGCACCTGCCGGTGGTGGTCGAACTCGGGGTGGGCGAAGAGTGGCATGGCGTAGACTCCCTCGTGAGGATTGTTGTTGGCATGGTTATTGGCATTGCCGTTGTCGACTGCCCGGTAGGGCAGCAGAGCGTCGTCAGGGCTTGTGGCCCGCCGTCGCTATGGAGAAGATTAGCGGAAAACGCGATTCGAAAGGAGGTGTGAGATGGAACAGTGCTGCGTGAAGGCCCTAGTGACCGGCAAGGTGCAGGGAGTCTGGTACCGGCGCGCCACCCAGGAGAAGGCGTTGCAGCATGGCGTTACCGGCCATGCCCGGAACCTGGCCGACGGGCGCGTCGAGGTGCTGCTGTGCGGCGGCCCCGACGCGGTGAAGGCGGTCAGCGAGTGGCTCTGGAGGGGGCCCGAGAAGGCCAGGGTGACCCATGTGGAGCTGGAGGTGATCGAGACCCACATCCCCGACGACTTCCGCACCGGCTAGCCGAGCACCTCGGCGATCCAGTCGCTCACCGCTTCGCCGTTGGCATCCAGGCAGGCCTCCGCCAGCGGCGTGTGCGACCAGCGCTCCTGGGCGTAGGCGCGCCCCTCGGGGGCGAAGAGGGTCTGCCCCTCGGCCACGCCCTCGGTCACCACGTTCAGGTGTCCCCGGGCGGTGGTGAAGAGATCGGGCCTGAGCAGCCAGGCCAGGGCGCAGCTGTCGTGGGGGCAGCAGCCGTCGATGCCCAGAAACGTCTGGTAGAAGTCCCGGTAGAAGGCGTAGCTGCCGGCCAGTACCCGCCCGAGCTCGCCCTGGCCGGTCTCGATGCGGGCCATATGAGCCGGTGTGAGCACGCAGCGGTGGGTGGCGTCGAGCCCGACCAGGGTCAGCGGCCAGCCGGCGGTCAGCACTCGGCTCGCCGCCTGGGGGTCGTTGAACATGTTGGCCTCGGCCACCGGGGTGACGTTGCCCCCTTCGCGGATCGAGCCCCCCATCACCACCACCCGCTTTACCCGCTCGACGATGCCGGGGTCGAGCTGCAGGGCGCCGGCCAGGTTGCCCAGGGGGCCGACGGCCACCAGGGTCACCTCCCCGGGGCGAGCGTTCACCGTCTCGACGATAAACTGCGCCGCGCAGCGCGGATCGGGGCGGCCGGTAACGGCGGGCAGCGGGATATCCCCCAGGCCGTTGCCTCCGTGGATATGGGCCGGCGGGGGGAGGCGTGTCTTCGCGAGCGGGGCGGCGGCGCCCTGGGCCACCGGCACGTCGTCGCGCCCGGCCAGCTGGGCCAGCAGCAGGGCGTTGCGGGTGGCCACCTCCACGTCGACGTTGCCGAAGGTGGTGGTGAGGCCTAGCAGTTCGAGCTCGGGGTGGCGCAGGGCGATGGCGATGGCCTGGGCGTCGTCCACGCCCGGGTCGGTATCGAAGATGATGGGATGGGTCATGGGGACTCCTTGCCGAGGAAGTCTGCCACCTCGTCGGCGGTGGGAATGCCGGCGGCGGCGCCGGGGCGCTGCACGGCCAGGGCGGCGGCGACGGTGGCCTGCGCCAGGCAGTCCGGCACCGTTGCCCCTCGCTGCAGCGCCGCCAGGTAGTAGCCGATAAAGGTGTCGCCGGCCCCGGTGGTGTCCATGGCGGATACCTTGAGGGCCGGCTGGTGGCGGCGCTCGCCACCGGCCTGATACCAGGCGCCCTCGGCGCCCAGGGTCAGTACCAGCTCGCAGTCGGGCAGGCGGGTGGCCAGGGCGTCGAGGAGGGCGTCCGAGGGGGAGTCGACCGGGAGGCCGGCGAGCCCGGCGGCCTCGGTGCGGTTGACGAAGAGCAGGCGACAGGCCGAGAGCGGCAGCTCCCCCACGGCGTCCGTCATGGGGGCGGGGTTGAAGGCGACGCGGATCCGTCGCTCGGCGGCCAGGGCCAAAAGCGCCGCCAGGCCGTTGCACTCGTTCTGCAGCAGCAGCCAGTCGCCGGGGGCGGCGGTGTCGACCAGAGCCTCGAGGGTGGCGCCATCGAAGCCGTGGTTGGCGCCGGGGTAGAGGATGATGGCGTTCTCGCCGGCATCGTCCACCTGGATGATGGCGTGGCCGCTGGGGGCATCCACCAGGCTGACATGGCTGACGTCCACGCCGGCGTCCGCCAGGGTGTCCCGGGCCCAGGCGTCCCGGCGACCCAGCCGCCCCCAGTGGCAGACCCGCCCGCCCGCCCGGGCCAGGGCCAGGGACTGATTGGCCCCCTTGCCGCCGAGCCCCACCGCATAGGCGTGGCTGGCCAGGGTCTCGCCGGGGGTGACCAGGTGGGGCACCCGGTAGACGTGGTCGAGGTTGATGGAGCCCAGGTTGTGGAGCATCGGCATGGGAGTCGCAGCGGCCATGGGGCCTCCTCGGTCAGGCTTGCCAGTCGCGCAGGTTGTCCGCGGTTAGCGCCACGACCTTCTGGCGCGCCTCCGGGGTGATCCAGGCGTTATGGGGGGTGACGATCAGGTTCAGCGGCTCGCCCAGGGCGTCGATCAGCGGGTGCCCCTCCCGGGGCGGCTCCACCGGCAGGACATCGACGCCGAGGCCGCCCAGGCGCCCTTCGCGAAGCGCCTCGAGGGCCGCCAGCTCGTCGATGATGCCGCCTCGGGCGCAGTTGACCAGCAGCGCCTCGGGCTTGAGCATCGCCAGCAGCCGGGCGTCGACCAGATGGCGGGTCGCCTCGCTGAGCGGGCAGTGCAGGCTGATGATATCGGCCTCGGGGGCGAGGGCGGAGAGGGAGGGGCGGCTATCATCCGCCTTGCCGGGGCGAGCGGCGAAGGTCACCTGCATGCCGAAGGCCTCGGCTAGCCGGGCCACCTGGCTGCCCAGCACCCCCTGGCCGACGATCACCAGCCGCTTGCCCTCCAGCTGCAGGGTGCCATGCCCCATCAGGCAGAAGAAGGCGCTCTGCCCCCAGCGCCCCTCGGCCACATCGCGCTGGTAGAGGGGCAGGCGGTTGGCCAGGGCAAGCATCAGCATCAGGGTGTGCTGGGCCACGCTGGCGGTGCCGTAGGCGGTGACGTTCTTCACCGCGATGCCCAGCCGCTCGGCGGCGGCCATGTCGATATTGTTGGTGCCGGTGGCCAGCACGCAGATCAGCTTCAGGTCGGGGAGGGCCTCCAGGGTCGGCGCATCGAGGACCACCTTGTTGACGATGGCCACCCCGGCGCCGACCAGCCGCTCCCGGGCCTCGTCGGTGCTGCTCTGGGCATGGACCTCCAGGGATGCCACCTGCTGGCGGATCGGGGCGAGATCGATATCGGGGCCGAGGCTGGCGGCATCGAGAAGCACGGCTTTCATGGCAATTCCTCAAGAAAGAAGGGCGCCTTGCCCGCAACCGGTAGGGGCACGCTATAATGTCGGGCTTTGGCAGGCTTGGATTCGTCGTGGGCCGGCCACATATTCGTGTCTGCCGGCTATGGCCGGCACTTGTCTGATACGGGTAATGTCATCTGCGGAGTGATCAAACCATGCCCATCTACGAATACGAGTGCAAGGCCTGCGGCCACCGCCTGGAGAAGCTCCAGAAGATCAGCGCCGCCCCGCTGACCGACTGCCCCAGCTGCGCGGCCCCCGAGCTCGCCCGGCTGGTCTCCGCGGCCGGTTTCCGTCTCGCCGGCAGCGGCTGGTACGAGACCGACTTCAAGGCCGGCGGCAAGAAGAACCTGGCCGGCGACGCGGCCCCCGCCGGCAGCGGCGCTGCCGCGTCCGGCGCTCCCAAGAAGAAGGAGGGTGCGGCGGCCTGAGGGCCGCCCAGCCTCTGAATTCCCTCATTTGCTACAGAACAGGATACGACATGCGCAGCCATTATTGCGGCCAGCTCAACGAGACCCTGGTGGATCAGACGGTCACCCTGTGCGGCTGGGTACATCGCCGCCGTGACCACGGGGGCGTGATCTTCCTCGACATGCGCGATCGCGACGGCATCGCCCAGGTCGTGGTGGACCCCGATACCGCCGAGGCCTTCGCCACTGCCGACCGCGCTCGCAGCGAGTACGTGCTGCGCATCCAGGGCCGCGTGCGGCTGCGCCCGGAGGGGACCCAGAACCCCAACATGCCCACCGGCATGATAGAGGTGCTGGCCAAGGAGGTGGAGGTGCTCAACACCGCCGCCACGCCCCCCTTCCAGCTCGACGAGCATGGCAAGGTGGGCGAGGAGGTGCGTCTCAAGCACCGCTACATCGACCTGCGTCGACCGGAGATGATCGAGAAGCTGCGCCTGCGCTCGCGGATCTCCCACAGCGTGCGCGCCTTCCTCGAAGGCCAGGGCTTCCTCGACATCGAGACCCCGGTGCTGACCCGCGCCACCCCCGAAGGGGCCCGTGACTACCTGGTGCCGAGTCGCACCCACGCCGGCAGCTTCTTCGCGCTGCCCCAGTCGCCGCAGCTCTTCAAGCAGCTGCTGATGGTGGCCGGCTTCGACCGCTACTACCAGATCGCCAAGTGCTTCCGCGACGAGGACCTGCGCGCCGACCGCCAGCCGGAGTTCACCCAGATCGACCTCGAGGCCTCCTTCGTCTCCGAGGACGACATCATGGGGATCACCGAGGCGATGATCCGTCAGCTGTTCCAGGAGGTGCTCCAGGTCGAGCTGCCCGAGTTCCCGCGCATGACCTGGGCCGAGGCGATGAACCGTTTCGGCTCCGACAAGCCGGACCTGCGCATCCCGCTGGAGCTCACCGACGTCGACGACCTGATGCAGCAGGTGGACTTCAAGGTCTTCTCCGGCCCGGCCAGCGCCGAGGATGGCCGCGTGGCGGCGCTGCGCGTGCCGGGTGGGGCCAAGCTCTCCCGCAAGGAGATCGACGAATACACCAAGTTCGTCGGCATCTACGGCGCCAAGGGGCTGGCCTGGATCAAGGTCAACGAGCGCGCCAAGGGCATCGAGGGCCTGCAGTCCCCCATCGTCAAGTTCATGGAGAACGTGGTCGAGGAGCTCCTCGAGCGGGTGGGCGCCGAGGATGGCGACATCATCTTCTTCGGTGCCGACAAGGCGCGCATCGTCAACGAGGCGATCGGCGCGCTGCGCGTCAGGCTGGGCGAGGACCTCGATCTCTACACCCAGGCCTGGGCGCCGCTCTGGGTGGTGGACTTCCCGATGTTCGAGGCCGACGACGACGGTCGCCTGAGCCCGCTGCACCACCCCTTCACCTCGCCCTCCTGCAGCCCCGAGGCGCTCAAGGCCAACCCGGCCGAGGCGCTCTCCCGGGCCTATGACATGGTGCTCAACGGTACCGAGCTGGGCGGCGGCTCCATCCGTATCCACGACCGCACCATGCAGAGCACCGTCTTCGAGATCCTCGGCATCGGCGAGGAGGAGGCCCGCGAGAAGTTCGGCTTCCTGCTCGACGCCCTGCAGTATGGCGCGCCGCCCCACGGCGGCCTGGCCTTCGGCCTCGACCGCCTGGTGATGCTGATGGCCGGTGCCCGCACCATCCGCGAGGTGATCGCCTTCCCGAAGACCCAGAGCGCCGGCTGCCTGATGACCGACGCCCCGGGCGAGGTGAGCACCGACCAGCTGCGCGAGCTCAACATTCGCCTGCGCCAGAAGGCCAAGCCGGAAGGCGAGGCGTAAGCCCTCCGCCCTCCCGCATCCCACCGGCGCCCTTGGGCGCCGGTGTCGTATAATGGCGACCCATCGGGCCCAAGGAGGCCGTCATGCTGATTCTCGGCATCGACCCCGGATCAAGGATCACCGGCTACGGGGTGCTGGATGTGACCGAGGCCAGGCCCCGCTATGTGGCCAGCGGCTGCATTCGCATCCGAGCCGCGGAGCTCGCCCAGAAGCTGGCCCAGGTCTATGCGGGGGTGAGCGAGCTGATCGCCGTGCACGCGCCGGCGGAGTTCGCCATCGAGCAGGTGTTCATGTCGAAGAACGCCGACTCGGCGCTCAAGCTCGGCCAGGCCCGGGGCACCGCCATCGTCTGCGCCGCCAACCACGGCCTGCCGGTGAGCGAGTATGGGCCCCGTCAGATCAAGCAGGCGGTGACCGGTACCGGCAGCGCCGACAAGGCTCAGGTGCAGCATATGGTGACGGCGATCCTCGGCCTCTCCGGCACGCCCCAGGCCGATGCCGCCGACGCCCTGGCCATCGCCCTGACCCACGCCTACGCCCGGCGCGGCCTGCTCCAGAGCGGCAGCTACGGCGGCCACCGCCTGGCGCGCCGGGGCGGCGCCTGGCGCGACTTTCGGCCCTGATGGCGTCGCCGCCTGGCGACGAATCGCGAGTTCTCGAACGGCGTTCTGCCAAGGCTGGTCAGCTGCACGGACGACCAGTATAGTGGCTCTCGTGAGTGGCCACTTCGACGGCCCTGCGGCCCCCTTTCCTGCAGTGAAGGATACGGACTTTCCATGATCGGACGCCTGCGCGGCACCCTGCTCGAGAAGCAGCCTCCCTGGCTGGTGGTGGATGTGGCCGGGGTGGGCTACGAGCTCGAGGCCTCCATGACCACCCTGGTGGCCCTGCCGGCCCCCGGCGAGTCGGTCTCCCTGCACACCCACCTGATCGTGCGCGATGACGCCCACCTGCTCTACGGCTTCGCCCGGGAGCAGGAGCGGGCACTGTTCCGAGCGCTGATCCGGGTCAACGGCGTGGGCCCTAAGCTCGCCCTGGGCATCCTCTCCGGCATGGACGAGGCCGCCTTCCGGCGCTGCGTGCTCGACGACGACGTCAAGTCGCTGACCCGCCTGCCCGGGGTCGGCAAGAAGACCGCCGAGCGGCTGATCATCGAGATGCGCGACCGCTTCCCCCACTGGGAGCCCGGTGACGACGCCCTCGCGGATCTGGCCGGCGGCGCCCGGTCCGCCGATGCGCGCCACGACCCCCTGGCTGACGCCGAGGCGGCCCTGGTCAGCCTGGGCTACAAGCCCGCCGAGGCGGCGAAGATGCTGGTGGGCCTGGAGGGCGAGGGCAGCACCGAGGCGATCATCAAGGCGGCGCTGAGTCGCCGCATGGCGGGGTAGGGCGATGATCGAGAACGACCGCCTGATCAGCGCCGATACCCGCCCGGGCGAGGAGCCCGTGGATCGCGCCATCCGGCCGAAGCGGCTGGTCGACTACATCGGCCAGCCCCGGGTCCGCGAGCAGCTGGAGATCTTCATCGGCGCCGCCCGCGGCCGCGACGAGAGCCTAGACCACACCCTGGTGTTCGGCCCGCCGGGGCTGGGCAAGACGACCCTGGCCAACATTATCGCGGCGGAGATGGGGGTGGGGCTCAAGTCCACCTCCGGCCCAGTGCTGGAGCGGGCCGGCGACCTGGCCGCCATGCTGACCAACCTCGAGGCCGGCGATGTGCTCTTCATCGACGAGATCCATCGTCTCTCGCCGGTGGTGGAGGAGATCCTCTATCCCGCCATGGAGGACTTCCAGCTCGATATCGTGATCGGCGAGGGGCCGGCGGCGCGCTCCATCAAGCTCGACCTGCCGCCCTTCACCCTGGTGGGGGCCACGACCCGGGCGGGGCTCTTGACCTCGCCGCTGCGCGACCGCTTCGGCATCGTCCAACGCCTGGAGTTCTATGCCATCGAGGAGCTCACCGAGATCGTTGCCCGCTCCGCGCGGCTGATGGGGGTCGAGGCCGATCGTGATGGGGCCCTGGAGGTGGCGCGCCGCTCCCGGGGCACTCCGCGCATCGCCAACCGCCTGCTGCGGCGCGTGCGCGACTTCGCCGAGGTGCGCGGCACCGGGCGAATCGACGCTGCCATCGCCGACCGGGCCCTGGACATGCTCCACGTCGACCACCACGGTCTGGACCACATGGACCGACGCCTGCTGCTGGCGATGATCGAGAAGTTCGACGGTGGCCCGGTGGGGGTGGATTCCCTGGCCGCCGCCATCGGCGAGGAGCGCGACACCATCGAGGACGTCATCGAGCCCTACCTGATCCAGCAGGGGCTGATGATGCGCACCGCCCGCGGGCGGGTGGTAACGCGCCAGGCCTGGCTGCACTTCGGCCTGGCGCCCGCCGAGAACGCCGCCGATGCGGCGGGGGAGAGCCGACCATGAGCGCCTTCCGGCTGCCGGTGCGGGTCTATATCGAGGACACCGATGCCGGCGGCATCGTCTACTACGTCAACTACCTCAAGTACATGGAGCGGGCACGCAGCGAATGGCTGCGCGCACACGGGATTACCCAGCGCGAGCTCTTCGCGGCCGGCATCCAGCTGGTGGTGCACAAGCTGGAATGCCGCTATGCCAAGCCCGCCCGGCTGGACGACGCGCTCGAAGTGAGCGCCGAAATCCGGTCCCATGGCCGCGTCCGGCTGCAGTTTGTCCAGGTCGTGAGCCGTCGCGGGGAACCCTTGTGCGAGGCGCGGGTCGACATCGCCTGCATCGATGCGACGCGCCTCAAGCCCGTGCCCTGGCCGCCGGCCCTTGCCGCGGTCCTGGCCCAACCCTCTGCCCAACCGCAAGACTGACGAGGATGCCCGTGAACGACTCCATGTCCATACCCCACCTGATCATGAGCGCCAGTACCGTGGTGCAGCTGGTCATGCTGCTGCTCACGGTGGGCTCGATCCTCTCTTGGGTCGTGATCTTCCAGCGCACCTTTGTGATGCGCCGTGCCAGGCAGGCCCACCAGGCCTTCGAGGAGCGCTTCTGGTCCGGCGTCGACCTCAACGAGCTCTACCGGGAGACCCCGGCGGAGCAGGAGACCCAGGGCGCCGAGCATGTCTTCCGCTCAGGCTTCCGCGAATTCAACCGCCTGCTGCCCAAGACCAGGAGCCCCCAGGCGATTCTGGACGGCGTGCAGCGCAGCATGCGGGTGGCCTGGTCGCGAGAGGAGGAGCGTCTCAGTCTGCATCTGGTGTTCCTGGCCACCGTGGCCTCGGCCAGCCCCTATATCGGCCTGTTCGGCACCGTCTGGGGTATCATGGGCTCCTTCCAGGCGCTCTCCATGACCCAGCAGGCGACGCTCGCTACCGTGGCCCCCTGGATCGCCGAGGCGCTGATCGCCACCGCCATGGGGCTCTTCGCCGCCATCCCGGCGGTGATCTTCTACAACCGCCTGTCCTCCGAGTCCGCGCGGCTGCTGGGCAAGTACGAGGACTTCGCCGAGGAGTTCCACTCCATCCTGCACCGCAACCTGCAGGGCCGGGCCGAATCCGGCGCCGCCTGAGGGAGTCTGGCCATGCATGGACCTTTCAATCGCAGCGGGCGCAAGCCCATGGGCGAGATCAACGTCGTGCCCTTCATCGACGTCATGCTGGTGCTGCTGGTGATCTTCATGATCACCGCCCCCATGATGACCCAGGGCGTGCAGGTCGACCTGCCCCAGGTGACCTCCGAGCCCATCGAGAGCGCCGATGAGAGCGACCCCATCATCGTCTCGGTGGATCGCGACGGCGGCTACTACCTCTCCATCGGTGGCGAGGAGAGCGCCGTGGATCTCGATGAGCTGGCCGACCGGGTGATCATCCTGCTCGAGCGCCGCCCCGGCACGCCGGTGATGGTGCGCGGGGATCGCAGCGTCTCCTACGGCCAGGTGGTCACCCTGATGAGCACCCTGCAGGTGGCCGGCGTGACCAATGTCGGGCTGATCTCCGAACCGCCCTCCGGGGAAGGCTGAGGAGTCGTGATGGCCAGAGATGACCAGCGGGTAGGGTATGGCCTGCCGACGGTCCTGGCGGTGGCGCTGCACCTGGTGGTGGTGCTGTTCAGCGTGATCAGCCTGCCCAGCCGCGAGCCGGAACCGACCTCATCCTCCATCGTTCAGGCGACTCTGGTGAGCACCGAGACGGTGACCGACCAGGCGCAGCGCGCCGAGGCGGCGCGCTCGCGTGCCCTGGCGCGGGAAGCGGAGGAGCAGCGTCAGGCCGAGGAGGCCGCACGCGAGGCAGAGGAGGCGGCGGCGGCCGTCGAGGCCGCGCGACAGGCGGAGCAGGAGGCCGATACCCGGGCTCAAGAGGAGGCCCGGCGTGCCGCTGAGGCGGCCGAGGCCGAAGCGGCCAGGCGCGCCGAGGAGGCCGAGCGCCAGGCTCGCCAGCGCGAGGAGCAGGAGCAGGCCCGCCAGGCGGAAGCGGAGGCCGAACGCCAGCGCCAGGCCGAAGCGGAGGCCGAACGTCAGCGCCAGGCCGAAGCGGAAGCCGAACGTCAGCGTCAGGCCGAAGCGGAGGCGGAACGTCAGCGACAGGCCGAAGCGGAAGCCGAACGTCAGCGTCAGGCCGAGGAGGAGGCCCGCCGCCAGCGCGAAGCGGAGGAGCAGCGCCGCCGCGAGGAGGAGGCCGAACGCCAGCGTCAGGCCGAAGCGGAAGCCGAGCGCCAGCGCCAGGCCGAGGAGGAGGCCCGCCGCCAGCGCGAAGCGGAGGAGCAGCGCCGCCGCGAGGAGGAGGCCGAACGCCAGCGTCAGGCCGAGGAGGAGGCCAGTCGCCAGCGCGAAGCGGAGGAGCAGCGTCGCCGGGAGCAGGAAGCCGCCCGGCAGCGGGAGGCCGAGGAGGCCGCTCGCCGCGCCGCCGAGGCGGCCAGCCAGGGGCTGGATCGCGCCATCGAGGGAGAGAGCGACGCCGTTGCCAATGCGCGACAGGGGCAGGAGGCCGCCAACAGCTTCATCAACCTGGTGCGCCGGGCGGTGGAGCAGGCCTGGGTGATCCCCCCCAACGTACCGGGCGGTGCCAGCGCAGAGGTGGCGGTGCGCCTGGGGCCCTCCGGCGAGCTCTTTACCGCCTCGATTACCCGCGGCAGCGGCGACGGCGCCTTCGATCGCTCGGCGATCCAGGCGGTGGAGCAGGCGGCACCCTTCGCCGAACTGCGACAGTTGCCAGCCAACCTGCAACGGGACTACCGTCAATTCAATCTGCGTTTCACACCGGGAGACGTACGCTGATGAAAGCCCTGATGACATCCTGGCTTGCCGCCGTGCTGCTGCTCGCCAGCAGCCTGGCCCAGGCCAACCTGACCATCGAGATCACCCGCGGCAGCGACCGCGCGACGCCCATCGCGGTGGTGCCCTTCGCCGGCGGCGATGACTTCCCCGAGGATGTCGCCCAGGTGATCCATGACAACCTGGAGCGCAGCGGCTATTTTGCGCCGCTACCGCGGCGCCAGATGCTCGACCGCCCCAGCGACAGCAGCGAGGTCCGCTACGGCAGCTGGCGGGGCCTGGACGTGCGCTATCTGGTGGTGGGTAGCGCCAGCCGAGAGGGCGACGGTTTTCGCCTGCGCTACGAGCTGATGGACGTCAGCGGCGAGCGGCGCATGCTGGGCGAGCTGGTCACCGCTGATCGGGGCGAGCTGCGCGGCGCTGCCCACTACATCAGCGACCAGATCTTCGAGGCGATCACCGGCATCCGCGGCGCCTTCCAGACCCGCATCGCCTATGTCACGGCCCAGGGCCTGGGCGACAACATGCAGTTCACTCTCTATGTCGCCGACGCCGACGGCCGTAACAGCCAGCAGGTGCTGAGTTCGCCGGAACCGATCCTCTCACCGGCCTGGTCGCCGGACGGTCGCCGGCTGGCCTATGTCTCCTTCGAGACCGAGCGTCCGGCCATCTATATCCAGGATCTCGCCTCAGGCCAGCGGGTGCGCGCCACCTCCTTCGAGGGGATCAACGGCGCGCCGGCCTGGTCGCCGGACGGCCGTCGGCTTGCCATGTCGCTCTCCAAGGAGGGGCGGCCGGAGATCTACGTGATGGATATCGCTAGCCGAGACTTCCAGCGCATCACCAACAGCTCGAGCATCGATACCGAGCCCGCCTGGGCGCCGGACGGCCGCAGCCTGCTCTTCACCTCGGATCGCAGCGGCGGGCCGCAGCTCTACCGCCACGACTTCTCCAGCGGCGAGCAGAAACGGCTCACCTTCACCGGCAACTACAACGCCCGCGGGCGCTTCTCGCCGGATGGCGAAGCGATCTTCCTGATTCACCGTTCCAGCAACGGTTTCCAGGTGGCGCGACAGGATCTCGACAGCGGGAGACTGGTGGTGCTCAGCGACTCGCGTTTCGATGAATCTCCCAGTGTTGCCCCCAACGGGACCATGGTAATCTTCGCCACCCAGCAGGGAAACAGCGGGGTGCTGGGGGCAGTCACCGCCGATGGACGCGCGTCCTTCCGACTGCCCTCCGCGTCGGGGGACGTGCGTGAACCCGCATGGTCGCCCTTTCTCAACTGACCACAGTGATGTTGGTGCTCTTCGATTCAGCAAGGAGTAACACGATGCAACCCAAGCGCGGTCTCAAGCCCTATGCCAGGACCCTGGCGGTCGCTCTTTCCCTGGCCTTCGTGGCAGGTTGTTCCAGCAGTGGCGGGACCCAGGACGGCTCCATGGACGGCACCCGCGGCGGCGGCGCCGGCGGCGGCGTGGCCGGTAGCGGCGTCTCTGGCAGCCAGGTAGGCGGAACCGGTATCGGCACCGGGGGTGCAGGTCAGCAGGCCGACGGCCGCATCCCGCAGCAGCGCACCATCTACTTCGAGTTCGACAGCGACCGTATCCGCAGTGAGTTCGAATCCGTGCTGGCGTCCCACGCCCGCTACCTGCGCGAGAATGGCGGTGCCCGTGTCGTCCTTCAGGGCCACACCGACGAGCGCGGCACTCGCGAATACAACATGGCTCTCGGCGAGCGTCGTGCCCGCTCCGTGGAGCGCTTCCTCTCCGTGCAGGGCGTCTCCCCCTCCCAGATGGAAGTGGTGAGCTATGGCGAGGAGCGTCCGGCCGCCCGCGGCCAGAACGAGGAAGCCCACGCCCAGAACCGTCGGGTCGTCTTCGCCTACTGAGTGGTCGGCACCCGCGTCGATGGAGACACGCATGAAACACGGTCTGAAAGGACTGTGCGGCGCGGGAGCCCTGGTGCTCCCGCTGTCCGTATGGGCCCCCGCAATGGCGCAGCCGGTGGTGGAGGATCTCACCGCCCAGCCGCGCACCTTCTATGAGCAGACGGAGACCCGCGAGGCGGCGGGTGGCAGCCTGGTGATCTTCAACCAGGTCCAGCAGCACGAAGAGGAGATTCGTCAGCTGCGTGGCCAGGTCGAGGAGCTCCGGCACCAGCTCGAGCAGCTGCGCCGCCAGACCCGGGACCAGTACATGGATCTCGAGGACCGGCTCGCCTCGGCGCCCGCCGGCGTCGGCGTGGATGCGCCGGCCCAGGTCAACGAGCAGGCCGCTCGCCAGGTGGCTCAGGCGCCGTCGCCCAGCGGAGCCGGTGCCAATGCACAGCAGGCCTACCAGCAAGCCTTTGCACGGGTTCAGTCTCGCGAATTCAGCGAGGCGATAAGTGCCTTCGAGCGCTTCGTGGTCGACTACCCTGACACCACCCTGACTGCCAATGCCCACTACTGGCTCGGTGAGCTGCACGCCGCCGAGGGCAGTCTCGACGACGCCGAGCGCGAATTCCGCATCGTGCTTGACGACTTCCCCCAGAGCAACAAAGTGCCCGACTCCCTCTACAAGCTGGGGCTGCTCAAGGCGCGCCAGGGCGAGCCCGAGGCCAGTCGCGAGCTGCTCGAGCGCGTGCGCGATGACTACCCGGAGAGCACTGCCGCGGGACTGGCCAACGACTTCCTCCGTCAGTCCGGCAACTGATCACCAAGGAGACCCCATGACGAGCTGCAAGATCGACTATCAGGCCCCTGGCGACCTGCTCAAGGGGCGCATCATCCTGGTCACCGGGGCGGGGGACGGGATCGGCCGTGCTGCGGCGCTGAGCTTCGCCCGGCACGGGGCCACGGTGATACTGCTGGGACGCACCATCGCCAAGCTCGAGAAGGTCTATGACGAGATCGAAGCCGCCGGTGGCCCCCAGCCGGCGATCTTCCCGCTCAACTTCGAGGGGGCCGTGCTCAAGGACTACCACGACATGGCTGAGACCCTGAACAAGGAGTTCGGGCGCCTCGACGGCATCCTGCACAACGCCGGCCTGCTCGGGCGCATCACCCCCTTCGAGCAGTACAACCCGGAGCTGTGGGACCAGGTGATGCAGGTCAATATCAACGGGCCGATCTGGATGACCCAGGCGCTGCTGCCGCTGCTCAAGAGCGCAGAGGATGCCTCGGTGGTCTTCACCTCGTCCGGCGTGGGGCGCAAGGGGCGGGCCTACTGGGGGGCCTACGCCGTCTCCAAGTTCGCCACCGAGGGCTTCGTGGAGGTGCTGGCCGACGAGCTGGAGCACCTGGGGAACGTCCGCGTCAACAGCTTGAACCCGGGGGCGACGCGCACCCAGATGCGCAAGCAGGCCTACCCCGGCGAGCTGGCCGAGAGCCTGCGTACCCCGGAGGAGATCATGCCCACCTACCTGTGGCTGATGGGGCCCGAAAGCCGCGGCCACAACGGCGAGCAGTTCGACGCCCAGCCGCCGAAGCAGGAGTGATCGGCGCAGCCGCTATGCACCGCCGGGGGCAGGCTGGGCCCCCGGCAGAGCTTGCCTATTGGCTATCAAGCAGCGTCGCCACCAGCGCTGCGCCGCTCTCGAACCAGAGATCGGCGGGCCAGGCGCGATAGTCGTCGCCCTCCTCCACATAGCCCCAGCCCACCGCCACCGCCGGCATGCCGGCGGCGCGGGCCGCCTGGATGTCCCGCAGGTGATCGCCCAGGTACCAGCAGGCGGGCGGATCGACGCCGAGGCGCCGGGCGGCCTCCAGCAGCGGGGCGGGGTCGGGCTTCTTCACCGGCAGGTCGTCGGCGCAGAGCAGCGCCCCTGGGGTCAGCCCCAGGGCGGCCACCAGCGGCTCGGCATAGGCCCGCGGCTTGTTGGTGACGATGCCCCAGGGGCGACCGGCGGTTTCCCAGCCGGCCAGCAGTGGCACCAGCTCCGGAAAGACCCGGCTCTCCTCGGCCACCGCTTCACCGTAGGCGGCGAGCAGGAACTCCCGCGCCGCGTCGTGGCCCGCCGCCTCCTTCGCCAGGCCCAGCGCCAGGGTGACCAGGGCACTGCCGCCGTTGGAGACCTGGGCGCGGATCACCGGATAGGGCAGCGGCGCCAGCCCGTGGTGGGCGCGCAGGGCGTTGGTGGCCCGAACCAGGTCCGGCGCGGTATCCACCAGGGTGCCGTCGAGATCGAAGAGCAGGGCCCGGGGCTGGCTCACGGCGCCTCCCGGCGGCAGTGCATCAGGTAGTTCACCGAGACATCCGTGGGGTGCAGTCGGTAGCGGCGGGTCAGGGGGTTATACACCAGGCCGCTCTGCTCCTGGACCTCCAGGTCGGCGCCGCGGCACCAGCCGGCGAGCTCCGCGGGGCGGATGAACTTGGCGTAGTCGTGGGTGCCCCGGGGCAGCAGGCGCAGCACATACTCGGCCCCGAGGATCGCCAGGGCGTAGGCCTTGGGATTGCGATTGAGCGTCGAGAAGAAGAGCTGACCGCCGGGCTTGGCCAGGGCCGCGCAGGCGCGCACCACCGAGGCGGGGTCGGGCACGTGTTCCAGCATCTCCATGCAGGTCACCACATCGAACTCGCCCGGCATCTCCTCGGCCAGCGTCTCCACGCTGACGCAGCGATAGTCGACCGCCACGCCGCTCTCCTCGGCGTGGAGCCGCGCCACCGCCAGCGGCGCCTCGCCCAGGTCGATGCCGGTCACCTTGGCGCCGCGGTGGGCCATGGCCTCGGCGAGGATGCCGCCGCCGCAGCCCACGTCCACGACCCGCTTGCCGGCAAGGCCGGCACGGGCATCGATGAAGTCCAGGCGCAGCGGGTTGATCTCGTGGAGCGGCTTGAACTCGCTCTCGGGATCCCACCAGCGGCTGGCCAGGGCCTCGAACTTGGCGATCTCGCCGGGATCCACGTTGCCCGCCTGAGGTTGCGTTGCGCCCATCTGAGTCTCCGTTCTGGCAAGAGGGGTGGACGCGGCAGGCTCTGCCGGATGGCAGGCCGCGGCGCGTCCGGTATCATGACGCCTATTCTACCCGTTCCCGGGGCGGCATTCCCATGATCTGCCTCGGGTCGACGACATCGAGACACCCCTGACAAGGACTGCACCATGATCAAGAAGGCCGTGCTTCCCGTCGCCGGCTTCGGCACCCGCTGCCTGCCGGCCTCCAAGGCGATTCCCAAGGAGATGATCACCATCGTGGATCGACCCGTGATCCAGTACGTGGTGGAGGAGGCGGTGGCCGCCGGCATCCGCGATATCGTGCTGGTCACCCACGGCAGCAAGGCCGCCATCGAGAACCACTTCGACAAGCACTTCGAGCTGGAGGCGAGCCTTGCGGCCAAGGGCAAGCGGGAGCTGCTCGAGGAACTGCGCAGCATCGTGCCGGACGACGTCAATATCATCAGCGTCCGCCAGCCCGAGCCCCTGGGGCTTGGCCATGCGGTGCTCTGCGCCCGGCCCGTGATCGGCGACGACGCCCCCTTTGCGGTGCTGCTGCCCGACGTGCTGGTGGATGGCGAAGGCCTCGGGCGCAACGACCTGGCCTGCATGCTCGACGCCTTCGAGGCCCGCGGTCGCGCCCAGCTGATGGTGGAGGAGGTGCCTCGGGAGCTCACCTACAAGTACGGCATCGTCGACACCGGCGGGGAGATTCCCGCCCCGGGTGAGTCGCGCCCCCTGGCCGGGGTGGTGGAGAAGCCGGCGGTGGAGGCGGCACCCTCCAACCTGGCGGTAATTGGCCGCTATGCGCTGCCCGGCAGCATCTTCGCCCTGCTGGCCGACACCCGGCCCGGCGCCGGCGGCGAGATCCAGCTCACCGACGCCATCGATATCCTGCGCAGCCGCGAGGGCGTCGAGGCCTTCCGCATGCGCGGCAAGACCTATGACTGCGGCCACCAGCTGGGTTACCTGGAGGCGACCCTGGCCTACGGGCGCCGCCATCCGCGCTTCGGGGAGGGCTTCCGGGAGCTGCTGACCCGCTACGCCGGCGAGGCCTGATCTCATGCGCATACTGATTCACGGCAGCGAACTGGCGGCCGCCACGGCGGCGGCGGCCCTCGCCTCGGTGGGCCACCGGGTCACCTGGTTGCCCCACGCCGAGACCCCCTGGACGGCCCTTCAGGAGGCCGGCTGGCTGAAGCGCGAGCCCCGGCTGCTGGCCCAGCTCGAGGAGAGCCGGGAGGCCGGCAGCCTGCAGCTGGTCGGTGACCTGGCGGGCTGCCCCCTGGCCGAGCAGGAGGTGGTCTGGCTGGCGGTCTCGCCCGGCCAGCGCGGCGACCTGGCCGGGCTGCTCGGGGAGCTGGCCGATCGCCACCCCGGTGGCCTGGTGCTGGTCAACAACTCCACCTTCCCGGTGGGCGAGACCGAGCGGCTGGAGACGCAGCTCGAGGCGCGGGGCCGGGCGGTGGCGCTGCCGGACCTCCTCGAGGAGGGGCGCGCCTGGGACACCTTCACCCGCCCCTCACGCTGGCTGCTGGGCTGCGATGAGCCGGATGCCGAGGCCCGGGTCCGCGAGCTGCTGCGCGCCTTCAATCGTCGCAGCGAGGTGGTCCAGTCCATGCCGCGGCGGGCCGCCGAGCTGACCAAGCTGGCCATCAACGGCATGCTGGCCACCCGGATCAGCTACATGAACGAGATGGCCGGCCTGGCCGACAGCCTCGGCGTCGACGTGGAGCATGTGCGACAGGGCATGGGGGCCGACTCCCGTATCGGCTACGAATATCTCTATCCCGGCTGCGGCTTCGGCGGTCCCAACTTCTCCCGGGACCTGATGCGCCTGGCCGACGTGCAGTCCGCCAGCGGGCGGCGCTCGGCGCTGCTCGAACAGGTGCTCGACATCAACGAGCAGAAGAAGGAGACCCTGTTCCGCAAGCTCTGGGCGCACTTCCACGGCCGCCTGGAGGAGCGCACCGTGGCGATCTGGGGCGCCGCCTTCAAGCCGGGCACGGCGCGGATCGACCAGGCGCCGGTGCTGCGCCTGCTGCGCGCGCTCTGGGCCCAGGGCGTCAGCGTGCGGCTGCACGACCCGGCGGCGACCCCGGCGCTGCGGGCGGAGGTCGGCGAGCACCCCCTGCTTGCGCTGTTCGACGGCGACCCGCTGGAGGCCACCGAGGGCGCCTGCGCCCTGATGCTGGTCACCGAGTGGAAGAGCTACTGGAACCCGGACTGGGAGCGCCTGGCCGGACAGCTCTCGGGGCGGCTGCTGCTGGACGGGCGCAATATCTACGATCCGGCCTGGGTCGCGGCCCGAGGGCTCCACTACCGGGGCATCGGCCGGCGCGCCGATCCCGCCGGCTGAGTCGTCACGCCTCGAAGTTCTGGGCGACGAACGCCCAGTTCACCAGCGCCCAGATCGCCTCGAGGTAGGCCGGCCGGGCGTTCAGGTAGTCGAGGTAGTAGGCGTGCTCCCAGACGTCCACGGCCAGCAGCGGCGTCTGGCCGTGGGCGATGGGCGTGTCGGCATTGCGGGTACCGAGGAGCTCGACGTCACCCTCAGCGGTGCGTACCAGCCAGGTCCAGCCGGAGCCAAAGTGGGCCGCCGCCGCCGCGCCAAAGGCTTCCTTGAACCCCTCGAAGGAGCCGAAGCGCGCGGCGATGGCTTCCGCCAGCGCCCCCGCCGGCTCACCGCCGCCCTGGGGCGAGAGACAGTGCCAGAAGAAGGTGTGGTTCCACACCTCGGCCGCCTGGTCGAAGAGCTCCCCGCTGGCGGTGGCGATGATCTCCTCCAGGGAGCGGTCGGCCTGCTCGGTGCCCGCGACCAGTGCATTGAGTCGGGCGACATGGGCCCGATGATGCCTGCCGTAGTGGTAGTCCAGGGTCCTCGCGGAGATATGCGGCTCCAGGGCCTGCCTGTCATAGGGCAGGGCGGGCAGTTCGAACACCATGGTGTCTCTCCTCGGTGGTTGCCGGGCGTCCGGGCAGTGCCCAGTGCGACGCGGGGTGGAAAAACCGTACACTAACGGACACCCTGTACAGGGTGGGCGGGATCATAGCACCCGCCAGGATGAGGATGAATCGGCCCCCCTGTCCTCCGGGAGCCACTGCCACCACAAGGAGTGCACCATGGCAGAGCGCCATGACGAACGACGGCATGCCGGCCCCATCGTGCCCGATCCGACCGCCAGTCTGGCGGCGCACCGCCTGCGCCAGCCGCCGCCGCCGCGGCTCTGGCCGCTCTGGCTGCTGCTGCTCGTGCTGCTGGGCGCCCTGGGTGGCGCCGGCTATCTGGCCTGGGAGGAGCGCGAGCGGCTGAGCCGGGAGGTGGAGCGGCTGCAGGGCGAGCTCTCCAACGTCCACGCGCGCTTCGATACGGCCCTGGGCGAAGGCGAGAGCCTCGAGGCGATGGAAGCGAGGCTGGTCGCCCTGGAGCGCCGGGACGAGGCCCATGACGGCCTGCTGGCGGTGCTGGAGGAGGACCTGGGCGAGCGCGACGAGCGCCTCGCCGCCCTGCAGGAGCGAGTGATGCGGATCGGCGAGTCGGCAGCCACCCGTGAGGCGATGCTGGCCGCCACCCAGCTCTCCCTCGACGCCCTGGAGCGCAGCGGCGCCGAGGGGCGCGCGGCCCTGGCCAGCGCTATCGAAGGCGTGGAAGCCTCCGTTGACGGCCGGGAGGAGGTGCACCGGCGCCACGCGGAGCGCCTCGATACGCTGGAGGCGGGGCTCGCCGCCCTGACGGAGGAGAGCGTGGCGAACGACGCCCTGGAGGCCCTGGCCGCGGAGCAGGAAGCGCTGGCCCAGCGCCTCCGGCGCGTCGAGGAGCAGGGCCCGGCGAGCATCGCCCACCTGGAGGAGCGTCTTGCCGCGTTGGGGGGCGAACTTGAAGCCCTGGCGGAGGCAAGGGATGATGAAGCCCAGGAGGATGATGCCCTGGTGGCCCGCTTCGCCGCGCTGGAGGGAGAGATCGGCGAACTGCGCCGCACTCAGCTTGCTCTCAGCGCTCGACTCGAGGCGCTGCGTCCATGACGCGGGGCCGGCACATCCTAATGAGTCGCACTGAGCAAGGCGTGGAGAGATGGAGAATCGTGGAATGATACGCCTGAGGGCTGCGGCTCTGGCGGCCGGCCTCGCCCTCCTGCCGGGCTGGGCAACCGCACTAGACGTGCGCATCGAGGGAATCGAGGGCGACGTCGCCGCCAATATCCGCCACTTTCTGGATGACCTGGACCCCGAGCAGTTCAGCCGCGCCCGGGTAGAGGGCGAGACCCAGCGCCGTGCCCGGGAGGCCATGCGGGTCTACGGCTACTACGAGCCCGATATCCAGCTGCGTCTGGACGATCGGGAGCCGCCGCGTCACGTGGAGCTGGTCATCGAGCCGGGCCCCCGGGTGACCATCGAACGGATCGACTTCACCCTGGCCGGGGACTCCCGACAAGACCCGCCCTTTCAGGAGGCCATCGACGCCTTCCCCCTAGCCCAGGGAGACCCCCTGGTACACGCGCCCTACGACCGGCTGCGCAGCCGACTCGCCAACCTCGCCCTGGAGCGGGGCTACTTCGACTGGCGCTTTACCGATCGCCGCCTGGAGGTGCGTCCCTTCGCCGAGAGCGCCCGGCTCTACCTGGCTCTGGACAGCGGGCCCCGCTACCGCTTCGGGGACGTCAGCATCCGTGGCAGCCATATCGAGACCGACCGGCTGCGCAACATGCTGACTTTCGCGCCGGGGGACCCTTACCTGGCCGGCGAGCTGGCCAGCTACAACCAGCGCCTGGGCCAGAGCGGCTGGTTCGGCTCCATCACCGTGCGGCCGCGCCTGATCGAGGGTGAGGCGCTGCTCCAGGAGGCCGAGGGCTTCCTGGCCGAGCTCGATACCGGCGCCGTGGAAGAGGCTGGTCCCAGACTCGAGATGGCCGCGGTGGACGCTGCCACCGCCGTGGTCCGCCGCGGGCCGTCGGAGGTGCCCATCGATATCGCCCTGACGCCGGCCGACCGCCACCAGTTCGAGGTCGGCGTGGGCTACGCCACCGACGTGGGGCCCAGGCTGCGCTTCTCCTGGGAGCAGCCCTGGATCAATCGCTACGGTCACGGCCTGGACCATGACCTCTTCCTCTCGGCCCCCGAGCAGCGCTTTTCCGGGGTCTACACCATGCCGCTGGCGGACCCGCTGCGCGACAGCTACCGCTTCCAGTACGGGTTGCGCCACCGGGACAACAAGGACACCCGCTCCCTGGAGGCCACCGTGGAGGCGGCCCGGCGCTGGGAGTTCGAGAACCGCTGGGTGCAGACCCTCTATGTGCGCAGCACCTACGAGGACTTTACCCAGGGGGGCGACGCCGAGCAGGTACTGATCCTCTACCCTGGTATCAGCTGGTCGCGCACCCGGACCCGCAACCCGACCTTCCCCGACTGGGGAGACCGGCAGCGCATCGCCTTCGAGGTCTCGGACGGCCTCTGGGGCTCCGACGCCGACTTCCTGCGCATGACCGGCGAGACCCAGTGGATCCGCATGTTCGGCGACGATACCCGGCTGGTGACCGGCGTGGGCATCGGCGCCATCGAGACCGATGACTTCGCCAAGGTGCCTCCCTCTCTGCGTTTCTTCGCCGGCGGCGACCGCAGCGTCCGCGGCTACGGCTATGAGAGCCTCTCGCCGCGCAATGAGGAGGGCCGGCTCACCGGCGGCCAGCAGCTGCTCACCGCCAGCATGGAGCTCCAGCATCGCCTGACCGGCAGCTGGTGGGGAGCCGCCTTCGTGGACACCGGTGACGCCTTCGACGACTGGGGCCCCGACGACCTCAACACGGGTGCCGGCCTCGGCGTGCGCTGGATCTCCCCGGTCGGCCCGATCCGCTTCGATATCGCTCACCCCTTCGACGATGAGGACAATGCGTGGCGCCTTCACTTCGCCATCGGCCCAGAGTTCTGACCTTCTTCTGGGCCCTGTTCAGGCTGCTGCTCCTGCTGCCGATCACCCTGTTCGGGCTGGTCGTTCTGGCCCTGGGCCTGGCGCTCTCTCCCTGGGGCGCCGGGCTGCTGCTAGACGCCGGGGCGCGCCAGGGGTTCTACCAGCTGGAGAGCCATGAGGGCGCGCCGCTGGACCGTCTGGTGCTGAACGGCCTCAAGCTCGAGGCGGGGCCTGCCAGGGTCGCCGCCTCCCGCATCGAGCTGGCCTGGGCCGACGACTGCCTGCTCAACGGCAGGCTCTGTCTCGATACCCTGGCGGTGGAGGGGGCGCGCATCCACCTGGCGGCGGGCGAGGGCGACGAGGCGGCCGAGGAGAGCGGCGGGGAGCCCCTGGAGGAGCTCCGGCTGCCCTTTCCCGTCGAGCTGCGCGCCCTGGCCCTCACCGATGTCGAGGTCGCCCTGGCCGATGGCACCCGGCTGCGCTGGGAGAGCTTCACCACCGGTGCCGTCGCCGAGGGGTCGCGGGTCGAGCTGCTGCCGACGCGTCTCGCCGGCCTGCGTCTGCTGCTGCCGTTGTCACCGGGCGCCCAGCTTGCCCTGAGCGAGGCCGAGCACGACGGGCCCCGCCTTGCCTCCGAGGCCATCGACGCCGCCATCGCCGTCCAGTCCCCGCTACCCGCCGGGGTGGCCGCGGAGCTCGAGGGGCTCGCCGCGCTTCCATTGGCCGAGCAGCCCCGTCGCGAGCTGCCCGAGATCCGGCTACCGCTGCAGCTGGAGGCGCCGGAGCTGCTGGTGGAAGACGCCCGACTGGAGGGGACCGTGGAGTACGGCATCGAGCGCCTGGCGCTGACCCTCTCCGCCCGAGGCCATGACGTACGGCTCCACCCCCTGGAGGTGGCCAGCCGGGACGTCGATGCCCGCCTCGAGGCGCGGGTCGAGCTGCGCGACGACTATCCCCTTCAGGCCCGCCTGCAGAGCGCCCTCTGGCTCCCCGACCAGCTGCCCGAGCTCGCCGGCCAGCGGATCGACCTGGCCCTGGACGGAGACCTAGGCGAGCTGCTGGTGAGGCTCGAGCTGGCCGGACCGGTCAATGCCGCCTTCGATGCGCGCCTGGATGCCCTGGCGCCGACGCTGCCCTTTAGCGCTTCGTTGACCAGCGACCTGCTGCAGTGGCCGCTGCCCGGCGCCGCCGCGGTGTCCGAGGACGAGTCGCCCGCCGAGCCCTGGCTGGTGGAGTCGCTGACCCTGCGTGCCGAGGGCAGCCTGACCGGCTATCGGATCGCCGCCTCGCTCATGGTGGAGGGCCCCGAGGTGCCCTACACCCGCGTTGCCCTGACCGGCAGCGGGGATCTCGAGCACTTCGCCTGGACGCCCCTGTCGGTGAGCCTCGCCGGCGGCTCCGTGGTGACCCGCGGCCGCGTGGACTGGTCCGAAGCTCTAGCGGTGTCAGCCGTCGCGCGGCTGGATCGGGTGGAGCCCGGCCGTTTCGTGGAGGGCCTCGACGGCCGCCTGGATGGCGATCTCGAGGCGAGCTTCGTGCAGGAGGTCGAGGGCTGGCGGCTGGCGGTGCCCCGGCTGGCCATCTCAGGCGAGTTGCAGTCACTGCCGCTCTCTCTCCAGGCCCGCCTTGAGGGGGACAGCGAGATGCGCTGGGCCATCGAGGCCCTGGACTTCCGCCAGGGGGAGAACCGACTGACCGCGGCAGGCCGCGTCAGCGAGACCGCCATCGACCTGGCGGGCGAGCTGGACTTCCCGGCCCTGGCGAACCTCCATGAGGCGCTCTCTGGGACCCTGGCCGGGCGCTTCAGCGCCAGTGGCAGCCTGGAGGCCCCCCAGCTCGAGCTCAGCCTGGACGGGAGCAGCCTGGCCTTCGCGGAGCATCGCCTCGAGGCGCTGCGCCTGGACGCCGACGTGAGCGGCATCGAGGACCCGAGCCTGGCGGTCAGCCTGGAGATCGACCGCCTGAATGCGGCCGGACAGCGCTTCAGCGAGATCGTCCTGGACCTCGACGGTCGCCTCTCCGAGCATCGCCTGACTCTGGCGGCCCAGGCCGGCCGCGGCATGCCGCTCTCCCGGGCGGCCCTGGTGCTGGAGGGCAGCCTGGACGCGGCGCGGGAGGCCTACCGCGGCACTCTCTCGATCTTGGAAGTGGACGCCGACCAGGGCGAGCTGAGGCTGGACCAGCCTCTCATCTTCGCGGCCGACCTGCCGGGGGGAAGCGTCACGGCGCAACCCTTCTGCCTGCGTCGGGTACAGGGCGGGCTCCTCTGCCTGGAGGAGCCGCTCCAGGCCTCCGCCGACAGCGGTCGCGCCGCCCTGAGCCTGCGTGAACTGCCCATGTCGCTGCTGGAGCCCTTCGTGCCTGAGGAGTGGTCCCTTGACGGTGGCAGCGAGCTCGACCTGGTCGCCGAGTGGCGCCAGGGCGGCAGCGCCTGGCAGGCCGACCTGCGCCTGGCAAGCGAGCTGGCCCTGGAGGGCCTGGATGCCTACGGTCAGCCCTGGTCGCTGCCCGCCTCGCGGCTGACCGCGGAGGTCTCGGCCACGCCGGCCCGCGCCGAGATCGACATCGACCTTACCCTGGCCGAGGCGGGGCGGATTGGCCTGGTGCTGGCCATCGCTGAGCCGACGGAGAGCGGAGGACTGGATGGACGTCTGACCCTGGACGGCCTGCGCCTCGACCGCTACCGCACCCTGGTGGCCGGTATGGAGACCCTGGAGGGGCGCCTGGAAGGGCAGGTGGTGATCAGCGGCACCGCCGAGGCGCCGGCCCTCAACGGGCGGATCGGCCTGGATGGGCTGCGCCTGCGCGGCGTCGATATCCCCCTGAAGGTGCGCGACGGCGAGGTCGCCGTGGAGCTGGCCGGAGACCAGGGCCGCATCGACGGCTTTATCGCCGCCGAGGAGGGCCGCCTGGCCATTCGCGGCGACGCCGCCTGGCCCAGCCCCGGCGACTGGCGCATCGATATCGCCCTGGACGGTCGCGATCAGCCGCTGCTGGCGGTGCTGCCGGCCTTCGGGCGACTGCGCATCGCACCGGACATGACGGTAAGGGTGACGCCTGCACTGCTGCAGGTGCGCGGTGAGGTGCGGGTGCCCTGGGCGCGGCTGAAGATCGGTGATCTGCCGGCCTCGGCGGTGTCGCCGAGCCCCGATGAGATCATCATCACCCGCCGCGATGAGGAGCGTGCCCGCCGGGCGGCAGAGCGCGCCGCCGAGCGGGCAGAGCGAGCCGAGGGGGAGCCGGGGGAGGACGCCGCCCAGGCCCTGGTCCAGGCCGGCATGGCAGTGGATGTGCAGCTCAACCTGAGTCTCGGGCCCGACATGCATCTCTCGGCCTACGGCCTGGAGTCGGGCCTCTCGGGTACCCTGGAGGTGCGCCAGCAGAGCGGTCCGGTCCAGCTCTTCGGCGACGTCAGCCTGGTGGATGGGCGCTTCCGCGCCTACGGTCAGGATCTCTTGATCCGTGAGGGGCAGCTGCTCTTCAGCGGCCCTCCCGACCAGCCGCTGCTCAGCTTCGAGGCGATCCGCAACCCCAGCGTGACCCAGGACGGCGTGATCGCCGGCCTGCGGGTGAGCGGCACCGCCGCCGAGCCCCAGCTCAGGGTCTTCTCCGAGCCGGCCATGGACGAGGCCCGGGCACTCTCCTACCTGCTGCGCGGTCGTGCCCCGGAGGCGGGCGGTGCCAATGGCGCCCTGACCCAGGCGCTGATCGGCCTGACCCTTGGGCAGACAGGCGGCGCCGTGGGCGCCATCGGCGAGGCCTTCGGCATCTCTGATCTGGCCCTGGAGACCGCCGGCACCGGCGATGAGAGCCAGGTCGTGGTCACCGGCCAGCTCACCGACGACCTGCGCATCAGCTACGGGGTGGGGGTCTTCTCGCCCATAGCCGAGCTGACGCTACGCTATACCCTGTGGCGCAACCTCTACCTGCAGGCGGTCTCCGGCGCGGCTCAGGCGGTGGACCTGGTCTATGCCTTCAGCCGGCCCGGCAAGCCGCCGAGGATCCCCGATGAATGAACCACGACGCGACATACCCCGGGAGGAACCCAAGATGGCGATGGAAACCTGCGTGCTGGGCGGCGGCTGCTTCTGGTGTCTGGACGCCACCTTCCGCCTGGTAGAAGGGGTGGAGGAGGTCGTCTGCGGCTATGCGGGCGGCGATGCCCCCACCCCGACCTATGAGGCGGTCTGTCGGGGCGCGACCGGCCATGCGGAGGTGGTGGAGCTCAGCTACGACCCTGAGGTGATCGGCTTCCGGGAGCTGCTGACGATCTTCTTCACCCTGCATGATCCGACCACCCTCAACCGCCAGGGCAACGATGTGGGGACCCAGTACCGCTCGGCGATCTATACCCTTGACGAGGCTCAGGAGCGCCAGGCGCGGGAGATGATCGCCGAGCTCGAAAGCGACTACGCGGACCCCATCGTCACCGAGGTGCGTCCGCTGGATCGTTTCTACCCCGCCGAGGCCTATCATCAGGACTATTTCACCAAGAACCCCGGCAACGCCTACTGCCAGTTCGTGATTCCCCCCAAGCGCCACAAGCTGGCCCGAACCTTCGGCCATCGCCTCAAGGGGTAGCGGCCCTTGCGGTCCCTCGCCTAGGGAGAGTGGAGGCCCCTGGCCCCGGTGCGCCGGCCGCTGGTCGGCGCATAGGCGGATGCCCACTCCCTGAGCTGGCGGGCCACCCGGCGCGCCAGCCAGGAGCGCAGCCGGCCCTCCCGCCACTCCACGAAGCCCACGTGCCCGCCCCGGGCGGAGAGCTCCACGTGCACGGCATCGCCCGAGGCGGGGAGGCGGGCAAAGAGGTCCGCCGGCATGAAGGGGTCATCCTCGGCGTGGAGGACCAGGGTCGGCAGCTCCAGCTCACCGAGCCAGCGGCCGGCCGAGGCGCGTCGGTAGTAGTCGTCGGCGTCGCGAAAGCCGTGCAGCGGGGCCGTGACCCGATCATCGTAGTCGCGCAGGCTGGCCAGGGCGCCCAGCGTTCTGGCGTCGAGCGCCAGGGGAAAGTCGTCGAGGCGCGCCGCCGCCCGAGCCTTCAGGGAGGCGAGCAGGTGACGCTGGTAGACCCGGGCGAAGCCCTGCTGCAGGCAGTCGGCACTGGCGGCGAGGTCCAGGGGAGCACTGATGGCGATGGCGCCAGCCAGGTCCAGGCCGTCACCGCCCTGTTCCGCCACCAGCTTGACCAGCATGTTGGCCCCCAGGGAGACCCCCGCCGCCACCTTGAGGGCGCGCGGGTAGCGCCTGGCCAGCTGGCCGATCACCCAGTAGGCGTCGGCGGTGTCACCGCTGTGATAGGCGCGGGGCAGGCGGTTGGGGGCGCGACCGCAGCCGCGAAAGTGCATCATCACTGCCCGCCAGCCCAGGTCCGTGGCAGATCCCAGCAGCTCCCGGGCGTAGGGGGAGGCGAAGGAGCCCTCCAGGCCGTGAAAGAGCAGGAAGAGAGGTGCCGCCTCGTCCTCCGGCCCGGGGGTCACCCAGGTCAGCTCCACGAAGTCGCCGTCGGGCAGCGTCAGGCACTCCCAGCGGTGGGGCAGGCGCCGACGGGGCAGCAGCCGAGGCAACAGGGTCTGCACATGGCAGTTGGCCAGCCCCGCCGGGGGCGTGAAATCAGCGCGATGCAGCCTGCCGCTCATGGCTCAGGGCTCCCGGGGCGTCAAGTTGACGGGACCCTCACCGGTCACCAGCACATTGTCCTCGATGCGGATGCCGCCGTGGTCGGCCAGGCGCTCTACCAGCGCCCAGTTGACCTCGTGGCGGTGACGATGGGGCGCCAGCAGCATGGGAATCACATAGAGCCCCGGCTCCATGGTGACCACCATGCCGGCCTCGAGCGTACGGGTCAGGCGCAGGGCGGGGTGGTCGCTAGGGGGCGGTAGGGGGCTCCCGTCGGAGGCGACGCGACCGGCCACATCGTGCACCTGAACGCCCAGCAGGTGGCCCAGGCCATGGGGGCAGAAGGCGCGGGTCAGGCCGCTGGCCAGCACCGCCTCGGGTGAGGCGTCGACCAGCCCATGGGTCACCAGCAGCGTCGCGAGCTCCTCGTGCATCCGCTCGTGGAGCGCCACATAGCTGACGCCCGGCGCCAGCCGGTCGATCAGGCGCTGCTGCAGGGTCGTCACGCCCTGAATCAGCGGGGCGAATTCGGGAAGGGCATCGCTGCCGGGCCAGGTGCGGGTGATGTCGGCGCAGTAGCCCCGGTGGCGACAGCCGCCATCCAGCAGCAGGCTCCGGGCTCGTCCCGGTGGCGCGAGGTCATAGTGCTGATAGTGGAGCACGCCGCCGTGGGCATTCAGGCCGACGATATTGGCGTAGGGCAGCTGGCTCTCCCGCTGACGGGCGGCGCCCAGGTAGGCGAGCTGGATATCGAGCTCGGCGCCGCCGTCCAAAAAGGCCTCTCGGGCGGCCAGGTGGCCCGCCAGGGCGCGCCGGTTGGCCTCGCGCAGGCAGGCCACCTCGTAGTCGCTCTTGCGCACCCGCAGCTCGTCAAGGCCGGCCAGCAGCGCCGGCGGGTTGGCCTCGGCCCCCAGGGCTTCGGCCTCGGCGGCGGTCACGTCTCCCACCACCGCGTAGCGGCCAGGGGGCAGGGCGGGAGGCGCCTCTGTCGCCCGGGGTTCGAGCCGGAAGCGGGCTACCCAGGGCTCGTCGGGGAGCCGAGCCGGCAGGTGCCAGAAGTCGTCGGGCGCGTGCAGGAAGAGGGTGGGAGCCTCGCCCGGGCGGATCAGCAGCCAGCTGTGGGCGAGCTGCGCCTGGCCGGTCCAGTGCACGAAGTGGCCGAAGGCGGCGAAGCTTGCGAACTGGTCGTCGCCCTGGTGGCGAGCCGGCCGGCCGCTGAAGAGCAGCACGCCGTCGAACTCCTGGGCCTCCAGCAACTCGGCATAGGCCCGGGTCAGGGCGCTCAGATGAGCGTGCTGCTGGCGATCACGTTCTGTCATGGACGTCGCTATCCTGGCGGGTGATTGAGACGATGTTCTTGGCAGATGCATTGTAGCGCTCCGCTCACGAGACGGGCAGGGCAGACAGGGCCCGGAGCGAGTGGCATCATGCCCAGCGCAAGAATCATACGGGGAGGAGCAAGATGCTGATGCTGCGGAAATCGCTGATGGCCGTCCTGGCGGCGGGTTCGATCCTGGCGCTGGCCGGTCCACTGCAGGCCGAGTCGCCGAACGGGGAGGGGCCCCTGTTCGAGAACCCACGCGAGGCCGTCACCTGGCGTCGGGAGGAGCTCAAGAGTATCGAGCGTCTGGTGCGTCAGCTGCGCTTCGACCTGGTCAACAATCGCGACGCCCGAGGCGCCGAGCCGCGCCTGGCGGAGCTGGCCGAGCGCGCCAGCGGCGAGAGCCTGCTGCCGGCCTTTATCGAGGGTAGCCACGGCCGGGGCTCCGAGGCGCGCCCGCTGATCTGGGAGGAGTGGGAGGCGTTCGAGGCCGGCTTTGCCGACCTGGAGGCTCGAGTAGCGGCGCTGCGGGAGGCGGCCGAGGCCGAGGATTACCGGCTGGCCACTCGGGAGCTGTCCGATCTCAGCCTGAGCTGTCGCAGCTGTCACCGCCGCTATCGCTACTGAGCCGGTGAGAGGTCCTCGATGCGATAGAGGGCCTCGGCCTGGTCGAGGCCGGAGATGGTGCAGCCCAGGTCCTTGACCCGGCCATCCGCCAGGCCGTAGACCCAGCCGTGCACCGAAACCTGCTGACCACGCTGCCAGGCGTGCTGGATGATCTTGGTGCGCGAGAGGTTTCTCACCTGGGCCTCGACGTTGAGCTCGCACATGCGATCCACCTGCTCGTTAAGCGGCAGCGAAGCCAGTGACTGGCGGTGCTGGCTGTAGAGCTCGCGTACCGAGTGCAGCCAAATATCCACCATGCCGTTGTCGCCGCCGGCGACGGCCGCCTTGACGCCGCCGCAGCCGTAGTGGCCCACCACCATGATATGCCGCACGCCCAGCACCTCGATGGCGTACTGCAGCACCGAGAGGACGTTGAGGTCATTCTGGTGGACCAGGTTGGCGACGTTGCGGTGCACGAAGACCTCGCCGGGAGGCAGTGAAATGATCTGATTGGCCGGCACCCGGCTGTCGGAGCAGCCAATCCAGAGGTAGTCAGGATTCTGCTGCTGCGACAGCCGGCTGAAGAAGGCCGGATCGTCACGCTGCACCTGCGCGGCCCAGCGGCGATTGTTCTCCAGCAGGCCTTCGATTTCATGCTTCATTCCAGGGGATCTCGCGGTGGTGATGGGGGCGCCATGCGACGAATGGCGGGTTTTGTACCCGGAGTCGCCTCCGTGGGTCAAATCGACGCCTGCCGAGCGGACGCCCCGGCTGCTATCATGCCTCGACGATGGAAGGGGCCGCGCTGGCCCCAGACAACAGGAGAATCCCGTGTCCGAGACACCCGCTGCCCAGTATGACTGGGACCTCTTCGTGATCGGCGCCGGTTCCGGCGGCGTACGCGCGGCTCGCACCGCGGCGGCCACCGGCGCCAGGGTCGCCGTGGCCGAGGACCGCTACCTCGGCGGCACCTGCGTCAACGTGGGCTGCGTACCCAAGAAGCTCTACTCCTACGCGGCCCACTTCCATGACGCCTTCGAGGACGCCGGCGGCTTCGGCTGGCAGCTCGCCGAGGCACCGCGCTTCGACTGGGCCACCCTGCGGGACAACAAGGTGGGGGAGATCAAGCGCCTCAACGGCATCTATGGCCGCCTGCTGGAGGGCGCCGGTGTGCGTCTGATCAACGGGCGCGCCCGGGTCATCGACGCCCACACCGTGGAGGTGGCCGGCGAGCGGCACAGCGCCAGCAAGATCCTGGTGGCGGTAGGCGGCTGGCCCTTCGTCCCCGAGTTTCCGGGCAGCGAGCTTGCGCTGACCTCCAACGAGGTGTTCGACCTGGCGCACTTCCCGGAGCGCTTCCTGGTGCTGGGGGGCGGCTATATCGCGGTGGAGTTCGCCAGCATCTTCAACGGCCTGGGCAGCGATACCCACCTGATCTACCGCGGGGAGCTCTTCCTGCGCGGCTTCGACCAGCAGGTATGCGAATTTACCCGGGACCAGATGGCCGCCAAGGGCGTCAACCTGCACTTCGAGACCAACGTGGAGCGCGTCGAGCGGGTCGAGGGCGGCCTGGCGGTCACCCTGACCAGCGGCGAAGTGCTGGAGGTGGACGCCATGCTGGCCGCCACCGGGCGCCGGCCGCACCTCGAGGGGCTGGGTCTCGACGCCCTGGGGATCGAGCTCACCGAGAGCGGCCATATCCGGGTCAACGAGCGCTTCGAGACCTCGCTGCCCTCCATCCTGGCGCTGGGCGACGTCACCGGCGGTCCCGAGCTGACGCCGGTGGCCCTGGCCGAGGCGATGCACCTGGTGGCCCACCACTTCAGCGAGACGCCGCCGACGGCGCCGCTGGACTACCGCAACATCGCCACGGCGGTGTTCTGCCATCCCAATATCGGCACCGTGGGGCTCTCCGAGGAGCAGGCCCGGGCGCAGTGCGGGGCGATACGGGTCTATGCCACCGAGTTTCGTCCCATGAAGCACACCCTCTCGGGCAGCCAGGAGCGCTGCCTGATGAAGCTGATCGTGGACGACGCAAGCGACGTGGTGGTGGGGGCGCATATGGTGGGCGAGGAGGCCGGCGAGGTGATTCAGGGCATCGCCATCGCCGTGCGCGCCGGTCTCACCAAGGCCGACTTCGATGCCACCGTGGGGATCCATCCCACCGGCGCCGAGGAGTTCGTCACCCTGCGCACGCCGACCCGGCGCTGAGGGGCAGGGCAGACGTCGCGGATCGGGCCACCTTCGGGTGGCCCGATCGCGTTTGCGGCGCGGCTCCCCGGGCTGGACTAGACTGCAGGGAGGCGGCCAGTGCCAGGTGATTGCCGCGCGCCGAAGCCGGCCGAGAGCGATTTGTGCTGCGCCGTAGCGGCCAATGCATAATTTTATGTTATGGATTTGGCTTGCCAAAATAACCGCCAATTTGATTTATCGGCGGCCGCTGGTATACTCGTCCTCAAATTCGCACAGCGAAACCTGCCCATGATGCCAACAAGCGAACCCTTCACTCCCTCCGCCGACCTGGCCCGCCCCAGCGTGGCTGACGCCGTGGTCGGCGCGGAAACCACCTCGCTTTTCATTCGCAAGCCCAACCCCGATGATGGCTGGGGGATCTACGAGCTGGTCAAGTCCTGCCCGCCGCTGGATGTCAACTCCGCCTACGCCTATCTGCTGCTGGCGACCCAGTTCCGCGACACCTGTGCGGTTGCCACCGACGAGGAGGGCGAAATCGTCGGCTTCGTCTCCGGCTATGTGAAGAGCAACGCCCCCGACACCTACTTCCTCTGGCAGGTGGCCGTGGGTGAGAAGGCCCGCGGTACCGGCCTGGCCCGCCGCCTGGTCGAGGCCGTCATGTCCCGTCCCGAACTGGCCGAGGTGCATCACCTCGAGACCACCATCACGCCTGACAACCAGGCCTCCTGGGGGCTGTTCCGTCGCCTTGCCGATCGCTGGCAGGCGCCGCTCAACAGCCGCGAGTACTTCTCCACCGACCAGCTCGGTGGCGAGCACGACCCGGAGAACCTGGTGCGCATCGGTCCCTTCCAGACCGATCGCATCTGATCCCGCTTTGGTGATGCGCTGGTGGGCCCCGCGGCCCGCCAACGCTTTCCCACGTCCATCTTTTCCTACCGACAGGAGGTCGCACATGCAGACCCAGATTCTCGAACGCATGGAATCCGACGTTCGCACCTATTCCCGCTCTTTCCCGGTGGTCTTCACCAAGGCCAGCAACGCCCGCCTGACCGACGAGAACGGCCGCGAGTACATCGACTTCCTGGCCGGTGCCGGCACCCTCAACTACGGCCACAACAACCCGAAGATCAAGCAGGCTCTGCTGGAGTACCTGGCCGAGGACAACATCATCCACGGCCTGGACTTCTGGACCGAGGCCAAGCGCCACTACCTCGAGACCCTGGAGGAGGTGATCCTCAAGCCCCGCGGCCTCGACTACAAGGTGCAGTTTCCCGGGCCCACCGGCACCAACGCCGTGGAGGCGGCCATCCGCCTGGCACGCAACGCCAAGGGTCGCCATAACATCGTCACCTTCACCAACGGCTTCCACGGCGTGACCATGGGGGCGCTGGCCACCACCGGCAACCGCAAGTTCCGCGAGGCCACCGGCGGCGTGCCCACCGTGGGCGGCACCTTCCTGCCCTACGACGGCTACCTGGGTGACGGCGCCGATACCCTCAACTACTTCGAGAAGCTGCTGAACGACAAGTCCGGCGGCCTCGATGTGCCGGCCGGCGTCATCGTCGAGACCGTGCAGGGGGAGGGCGGCATCAACGCCTGCGGCACCGAGTGGCTCAAGCGCCTCGAGCAGATCTGTCGCGCCCACGATATCCTGCTGATCGTCGACGACATCCAGGCGGGCTGTGGCCGCACCGGCAAGTTCTTCAGCTTCGAGCACGCCGAGGTGGTGCCGGACATCGTCACCAACTCCAAGTCGCTGTCGGGCCTCGGCCTGCCGTTCGCCCAGGTGCTGATGCGCCCGGAGCTGGACGCCTGGAAGCCGGGTCAGTACAACGGCACCTTCCGCGGCTTCGCCCTGGCCTTTACCACCGCCGCCGCGGCGCTGAACCACTACTGGCGCGACGACGCCTTCGAGCGCGACGTGCAGCGCAAGGGCGAGATCGTCGCCGAGCGCTTCCAGAAGATTGCCGGCTGGCTCAACAGCCAGGGGATCGAGGCCTCTGAGCGTGGCCGCGGCCTGATGCGCGGCATCGACGTGGGCAGCGGCGAGATCGCCGACAAGATCACCCATCAGGCCTTCGAGAACGGCCTGGTGATCGAGACCAGCGGCCAGGATGGCGAAGTGGTCAAGTGTCTCTGCCCGCTGACCATCACCGACGAGGACCTCCAGCAGGGCCTGGATATTCTCGAGGAGAGCGCCCGCCAGGCGCTGAGCTGATAGGCTGACCGGCGGGGGCAGCCCCGCAGGTGACGACGGTCGGGCCAGAGCGCGCCCGGCCGACAGGATCTTTTACGGAGACATCACATGATCGTTCGCAATCTCGAGGAGTGCCGCAAGACCGACCGCCTGGTCAAGGCCGAGAACGGCAACTGGGACAGCACCCGCCTGAGCCTGGCCGACGACGGCGGCAACTGCTCCTTCCATATTACCCGGATCTACGAAGGCACCGAGACCCACATCCACTACAAGCACCACTTCGAGGCGGTCTACTGCATCGAAGGCGAGGGCGAGGTGGAGACCCTGGCCGACGGCAAGATCTGGCCGATCAAGCCGGGCGACATCTATATCCTCGACCAGCATGACGAGCACCTGCTGCGCGCCCACAAGACCATGCACCTGGCATGCGTCTTCACGCCGGGCCTGACCGGCAAGGAAGTGCACCGCGAGGATGGCTCCTACGCGCCGGCCGACGAGGGCTGAGCGGCCGCGCCGCATGACCAGGACGCCCCCGGCACCTCAGGTGCCGGGGGCGTCTGCGTCTGGGCTAACTGAATCGTCGTCGAGGCGTTCGAAGACGATGGTGATCCGCGCCAGGGTCACGCCGAACTTCTTCATGTCGGTGCGGTTGAGCAGCCGACCGTCGGGCTGCAGGAACATCCAGTCCTCCATGGTGAAGGTGATCTCGCGGCCCGAGACCTCCACCGGGAGCCGGTAGGTCATGGTAAAGGCGTGACCCGCCTGACGCGCCTCCACGGGGCCCTCGACGTCATTGGCGCTGCCGACCCAGCGGCCGTCGGCCTGGCGTTCGAAGGTCCAGACCCGGTGGTCGGTCTCGCCGTCGTCATAGGTGAAGTGCTCGTCGAGGACCAGGGTGGTGCCGTCGTGCTCACCGTCGATGTCGACCACGAAGCGACGCTGCACCTCGCCGCGGTAGTCCTGGACCATGCCCCAGGCGCGGGTGCGTCCCTCGAAGTACTCGCCGATATCGAGCTCAGGCGTCGTGCCCGCGTAGCGGTCGATATCCACGCTGCTGCAGCCGACCAGCAGCAGCGGCAGGGCCAGCAGGAGAAGTGTCAACGGATAGGAGCGCAACTTTCGATACATGAGTCATCATCCGTACAAGGTTCGTAGAGTTACTGTGCATCCTAGCCCTGTAATGGTGCCCAGGCCAGCGAAAACGCCGGAACGCGGCTGTCGCCTCCTTGGTCCCCGGTAGTTCGCATAATGAATATTATGTTAAATTGACCATGGCAGAAGCGGCCCGCGCCGGATCGTCAGGCCTGGCGGTGACACTTTTTCACCCCCGAGGCGCGAATCTTCACACCCTTTGGCCCTCCCCGGTTGGACAAGGTTACCGGCGACTCCTTATCATCACGCGACCGATTCCAGGAACGACCTCACCCCATGTCCCGACCTCTGCTGTACTCCGGAGTCCTCTCCCTCGGCCTGCTGCTGGCCGGCTGCGCCCTGCCGACCAGTCCGGCCGACCCTCAGCCGGTGCTGGGGCCTGATGAGTTTGCCCTGCGCCTGGATCAGCTGGAGGACGACCTGGCCGCACGCTGCGAGCTGCAGCAGGTCGCGCTCTCGGACCACTCCCGCCGCCAGGAGGTGCTGGTGGCCGACGTTCGCGAGGTCGGTAGTCTGCTGCGTCACCTGCGCGCCGATATCGAGCGCCTGGAGCACAGCCAGGCCGAGAACGAGCCGCTGGTGATCACCCAGGAGTGCGCCGCCGACGAGCTGGGCCTGGCCAACAAGGCGGTGGTCGGCCGCAGCGAGTGGATCGGGCTGCCCGACGTTGGCACCTACCTCAAGGCGCGCATCGACTCCGGCGCTAACACCTCATCGCTCTCCGCCCAGGAGATCACCCGCTTCGAGCGCGACGGCGCCAACTGGGTGCGCTTCCGCCTGGGGCTGACCGACGACGACGTGGTGGTGGACGACGTTCGCGAGGAGTGGATCGAGGCCCCTGTGGAGCGCCGGGTGCGTATCGTCCAGGCCTCCGGCGAGGAGTCACGTCCGGTGGTCTCCCTGATGATGACCCTGGGTCCGATTCGCGAGCCGGTGGAGTTCACCCTCAACGATCGTACTCATCTCAACTATCCGGTGCTGCTCGGCCGGCGCTTCCTGATGGATATCGCCGTGATCGACGTCGCCGAGACCTATCTTCACGAGCGCCCCGAGTTCCCCGGTGGCCGCCCAGCGGATGAGGCGGCCATGGACGAAGACGACCGGGACGACGAGGAGCGCTGAGCCGCCCTCCCCGGTCTTGCGCTTCTCCCTGACTGCGCCAAGGAAGCCCCATGTCACGACTGCCCTTCTACCTGCTCGTCGGCCTGCTGCTGGTTACCGGCATCGGCCTGAGCGTGCACCGTCACATCACCCTCGAAGTGCCCTGGACGCCCGGCGAACAGCGGGAGGTCTGGGAGGTCGAGGCCATCGTCAACTTCAACGCCCGCGGCGAGCCGGTGCTCGTGGACATGGCGCTGCCCTCCACCCAGCAGGGGTTCCGGCTGCTCACCGAGCACACCGCCTCTCCGGGCTATGGCCTCGCCTTCCTCGAGGAGAATGGTGCCCGTCGGGCCCAGTGGTCGATCCGCGAGGCCAGCGGCAGCCAGCAGCTCTACTATACGACTCAGCTGGTGGTCACACCGGATGCCCGGGCCCCCAGGGTCGAGCCGCCGCGCCTGCGCCGGGATATCGTCTGGGAGCGCCCCTATGACACCGCTTCCGCCCAGGTCATCGAGCGCGCCTGGGGGCGCAGCGCCGACGCCTTCACCTTTGCCCGGGAGCTGATTCGGGACTTCGGCGACGAACGCCAGGGCGAGAATGCCCGCCTGCTGCTGACCCAGTTCGAGCGCGGACCGCTGCTGGTCCGGCTGCTCAATCAGGCCGGCGTGCCGGCCCGGGAAGTGAGCGGACTGCTGCTGGAGGATGGGCGCCGCCGCCAGACCCTGAGCCAATGGGTCCAGGTCTTCGATGGCGAGCGCTGGGCGCTGTTCAATCCCGCGACCGGCGAGCAGGGCCGCCCGGACAACCTGCTGCTCTGGGAGTCGAGTGGCCAGGCGGTGCTGGAGGTCCAGGGGGGCAGCAACTCCCGGGTCACCTTCTCCATGCTCAATCGCAATCAGCCAGCCGCTGCCGCCGTGCGCAGCCAGCTGGCCGATGACACCCTGATCAACTTCTCCATCCACAGCCTGCCGCTGGAGGAGCAGGCGCTCTTCCAGACCATCCTGCTGATCCCCATCGGTGCCCTGGTGGTAGTGCTGCTGCGTATCCTGGTGGGGATCAAGACCTCCGGGACCTTCATGCCGGTGCTGATCGCCCTGGCCTTCATCCAGACCAGCCTGCTTACCGGCCTGGTGGGCTTCCTGCTGGTGGTGGCGGTGGGGCTGGTGATACGCAACTACCTCTCCTATCTCAACCTGCTGCTGGTCGCGCGAGTGTCGGCGGTGATCATCACGGTCATCGCCATCATCTCGGTCTTCTCGGTGCTCTCCTACCGCTTCGGGCTCAATGCGGGCCTGACCATCACCTTCTTCCCGATGATCATCCTCTCCTGGACCATCGAACGGATGTCGATCCTCTGGGAGGAGGAAGGTCCCAAGGAGGTGCTGATCCAGGGCGGCGGCAGCCTGCTCACCGCGGTGCTCGCCTACCTGGCCATGAATAACCCCTGGGTGCGCCATATCACCTTCAACTTCCTGGGGGTGCAGATGATCCTGATGGGCCTGATCCTGCTGGCCGGCAACTACACCGGCTATCGGCTGCTGGAGCTGCGCCGCTTCAAGCCGGTCACCGAGGACTAGGCCATGCTCAACTGGACCTCCCCCGGCAAGCTGCGCCTCAAGGGCATCATCGGCATGAACCGGCGCAACATCCGCTATATCGGCCGCTACAACGACCGGCGCCTCTACCCGCTGGTGGACGACAAGCTGAAGACCAAGCTGCTGGCCCAGGAGTACGGCATTACCACGCCGGCGCTGATCGGCACCGTCACCACCCAGTTCGGGGTCAAGCACCTCGACGAGATGCTGCGCGGCCATGACGGCTTCGTGATCAAGCCCGCCAAGGGCAGTGGCGGCAAGGGGATCCTGGTGATCGACCACGTGGCCGAAGGCTTCTTCGTCAAGCCCAGCGGCGCCAGGCTCACCCTGCAGGATGTCGAGCGCCACGCCTCCAATATCCTCTCGGGGCTCTACTCCCTGGGCGGCTCCCCCGACGTGGCCGTGATCGAGGCGCTGATCAACTTCGATGAGCGTCTCGCCGAGTACACCTACGAGGGGGTTCCCGATATCCGGGTCATCGTCTTCCTGGGCTATCCGGTGATGGCGATGATGCGCCTCTCCACCGCCGCCTCCGACGGCAAGGCCAACCTTCACCAGGGCGCCGTGGGGGTGGGCCTGGATATCGCCACCGGCACGGCCATTCGCGGCGTGCAGTTCGACCGCACCCGCCACGACCACCCGGATACCGGCCATGAGCTTGCCAGCCTGCAGATCCCGGACTGGCGCACCCTGCTGCTGCTGGCAGCCGGCTGCTACGAGATGACGGGGCTCGGCTACCTGGGGACCGACATGGTGCTCGACCGCGACCAGGGTCCCATGCTGCTTGAGCTCAACGCCCGCCCCGGGCTCGCCATCCAGATGGCCAACGGCGAAGGGCTGCGCCGGCGCCTCGATCTTATCGAGCGACAGCCGGAGGGAGCCTCTCCCGAAGCCCGAGTGGCATTCGCTCAGCAGCACTTCGCCCGCCGCAGCGAGCTGGAGGCGATTGCCGAGGCGGCGGCCGCCGCCGTCTGAGCGCCGCTGGCCGCGGCGGCGGGGGGCGCGTAGAATACCCACTCCACCCCAACCGACCTGGCTTGTGATGACAGACTCCCGTGCGCTGCTCGATCAGGCCGCGCAGCAATGCCAGCAGCGCGGCGTACGCTTCACCCCGATTCGTCGCCGCGTGCTGGAGATGATCGCCGAGGCCCCCGGCGGACTGAAGGCCTACGACCTGCTCGACCGCCTGGCCGAGGAGCATGCCTCTGCCCGTCCGCCCACCGTCTACCGCGCCCTGGAGTTCCTGATCGACCAGGGGCTGGTACACCGCATCGAATCCCTGAACGCCTACGTGGCCTGCCCCTGCCCGGAGCACGCCCACGGCTTCCAGCTGCTGATCTGCCGGCTCTGCGGGCGGGTCGAGGAGCTGCACCTGGACGACGTCAACGCCCAGCTGTCGCGTCGCGCCCGGGACCTCGGCTTTCGGGTGGAGCGCCAGACCATCGAGCTGCTCGGCCACTGCGAAGCGTGTCACGCCGACGCCTGAGCCGGTCGCCCTCCCCTGGCCGGAGGTCACTGCCTTCCCCACCAACTTCCCTCGGACCGACCCATGAGCGATACCTTCAAGGCCCTGGAACGGGCCCCCTGCGACAGCCGCCACCCGCTGACCGAGATCCTCGACGCCGTTCGCTTCAATGCCGACGGCCTGCTGCCCGCCATCGCCCAGCAGCACGACTCGGGCGAGGTGCTGATGATGGCCTGGATGAATCGCGAGGCGCTGGAGGAGACTCTGCGCACCGGGCGGGTCTGCTACTGGTCCCGCTCCCGGGGCAAGCTGTGGCGCAAGGGGGAGAGTTCGGGGCAGCAGCAGCATCTGAAGCGCGCCGCCCTGGACTGCGACGGCGACACCCTGCTGCTGCAGGTGGCGCAGACCGGGCCCGCCTGCCATACCGGCCGGCGCAGCTGCTTCTACGTGGCGCTGGAGGAGGACAGCGTGCGCATCGCCTCGGCGCCGCTGATCGACCCCGATACCCTCTACGCCAAGCGCTAGGAGGTCACGCATGCCCTGCCTCGCCGCCTGGCTGGCCCGCCTGGTGCGCTTCGCGCGCCGGGCCTTGGCTTGGCTGATGATTGCCCTGGTCAGGGTCTACCAGGTCACCCTGAGCCCCCTGCTCGGCCCGCGCTGCCGCTACTGGCCCAGCTGTTCGAGCTATACCGTCGAGGCGATCCAGGTTCACGGCCCGCTCAAGGGGGGGCTGATGGCGGCGAGGCGCATCTCGCGCTGCCACCCCGGCTGCGAGGGGGGCATCGACCCGGTGCCGGGCGGGCCCAGCGAACGGCTCTGCCGCGAGGACCCGGAGCTGGACGAGAACTTCCGCCCGCGCGACGATGCCTGACACCACCGTTAGCTCGGCCCGGTTATTTATATTGCAGCGGGTTCTTGGCTCAGGCGGCCTCCTGCTCCGCCACCTCGTAGATGCGCTTGAGCATGGCGTGCAGGCCGTTGCTGCGGGTCGGCGAGAGGTGCTTGTCGAGGCCCAGGTCCGCGAGGAAGTGGGGGCTGGTGTCGCGGATCTCGGCGGCGGGCCGGTCGCTGTAGATGCGCATCAGCACGGCGATCAGGCCGGAGACGATGGCGGCATCGGAGATGGCGTCGAAGTGGATGGCGTCGCCGCGGCGCTCGTGGCGCATCCAGACGTTGGACTGGCAGCCCTGGATCTTCAGCTCGTCGCGCTTCCACGCCTCGGGAAAGTCCGGCAGCGCCTTGCCCATGTCGATGATGTACTGGTAGCGGTCCATCCAGTTGTCGAACATCTCGAACTCTTCGATCAGCGCCTGCTGCGCCTGCTCGGCGGTGGCTTCGGTCGTCATGGGATCTCCTTGTAGTAAAGGCTGCGATTATATCGGCTGGGTGCCGTGTGCGTCCGCTTTGGGCTCTGCCAGCAGGCTCTCGTAGGGAATTTTCAGCCCCTCATGCAGGCGCCTGATCATGTTGAGGCTCAGCTTCCGCTTTCGATTAAGCACCTCGGACACACGGCCACTCGAGCCGATATAGGGCTCGAGGTCTCGCTGAGTCAGACCCTGCTGCTCCATACGAAACTTGATCGCTTCGATGGGATCCGAGGGGGCGATAGGATAGTGCTCATCCTCGTACTTCTCGATCAGGATAGAGAGCACCTCCAGCTCATCGGCCTCCGGAGTGCCATCTTCGGCGGCCCAGAGCTGCTCCATGCGGGCGAAGGTGCGTTCAAGATCGGCATCATCATGGATAGGCTGAATATTCATCAGATAGTCTCCGCATCAACCTTGTCGTACTGGGCATGAGTGCCCACGAAGCGCACCCAGGCGATCTGCTGGGTGTAGCGTATCGATACGATCACGCGGTACTTGTTGCCCCCGATGTTGAATACGACACGCCCTCCCTTGAGGATGCTTGCCGTGCGAACCTCGGCTTTCAGCTCTTGCGGCGTCAGCCAGGACGCCTTCAGCATCATGTTGTGCCATTCGGTGAGCGGCGTCCTGGCATCCTCGAACCCCTGTTCCCAGAACTCCCTCAGCGTGCGCTTCGCGATGACTCTCACGCAACCTCCCTTTTTGGGAGAATCCTATGAGCTCCCACCTTGGGAGTCAAGGGGGATTGAGGCGATCAGGCCGTGGCGCGCCTGCTGGCGGTGCCAGGCCTCGTCCTCCGCGTGGAGGTAGCGCGCCGTGGTGTCTAACCTCGCGTGGCGGGCGGTGGCGGCCAGGTACCGCAGCTCCACGCCGGCCTGAGCCTGGTGGGTCAGCGCCGTATGGCGCAGCCAGTGGGGCGTTGCCTGACGCAGCCGCATCGCCCCTGGCCTGCCCGCCTCCCCCTGCCCCGCCTCCATGGCGGTAGCCGCCTCCGCGAACGCCTCCCGGATCAGCCGATAGAGCCGGTTGTCGCCGATACCGCGCCGACCATCCAGGGCGCGCAGCAGCGGCGCGGCATCATCCGGCAGCGGTTCCCGGGCAAGTCCCAGGCTCTCGCGCCAGTCGCCCAGCAGCGCCATCATGTCAGGCGGCACCGGGATCACCGCCAGCTTGTCGCCCTTCCCCGTCACCCGCCACCACCAGCGCCCCTCGCGGCGGTGAAAGTCGCCCATGCGCGCCGCGCTCATCTCGCTGATGCGCGGAGCCAGCAGATAGGCGAAGCCGAAGACCAGGCGGCGGCGCTGCCACTCGAAGCACTGGCGCGCCGAGGCGCCCTCCTCCACCGGCCGGCCGAGCCAGGCCCATAGCCATTCCCAGAGCGGGGTCTCCAGGTAGCGCTCGATGCGCGCCTGGCGGTTGTCCAGGCGCCGGCGCTTGTCGCGCATCAGCCGGAAGGGGTTGTGGGCCACCCACCCCGCCTCGGCAAGCCAGGCGTACAGGCCCTGGAGGATGACAAGGGACTGGCGGCGGCTCGCCGGCGACAGCGGCCCGCGAAAGGGGCGCCAGTCGTCGGCCTGCCGGGGCCTGGGCGGCCCCACCCAGCGCTCCCTGGGGCGCGGGTCGGCGAGAAAGGCCTCGAAGGCGTCCAGATGCGCACGGCGCACCTCGCCAAGCCCGAGCCCCTGCTCCGCCAGCCAGAGCAGCAGCCGTTCGGCTTCGCGGCGGTAGGTACGCTGCGTTTGCGGGCTGGCGCGGTATTCGGCGAGCCACTGGGCCACCGCTTCGACGTCGCTGCGCGCACTGATATGAACGCCCTGCCCGGCTACTGGCTGATCTACCCGGTCAGGCAGGGTGCTTGTCGGCACCGGCTCACGGTTCATTCTGCGCACTCCTCACTCCTCACTCCTCGCCCCTCGCCCCTCGCCCCTCGCCCCTCGCCCCTCGCCCCTCGCCCCTCGCCCCTCGCCCCTCGCCCCTCGCCCCTCGCCCCTCGCCCCTCGCCCCTCGCCCCTCGCCCCTCGCCCCTCGCGAGCCAGTATCCCCGCTATTCCGAAAGAAAAGCAAGATAAGCCGCGTAATCTTGATTTATCTGCATCTATCGTATCGTAAATTACATAATACGCAATATGTAATAACCTTCCCTTCTGGGCCTGGCCGGGATATGCTGCGCCCATCGAGCCCCGCCGCCGCGCTCCCGCCATCGGGGAGGCACCCGGCGGGCCCGGAACGACACGAGGAGAGGCGATATGGCGCGCAGCGGCGTGCAGTACGAGGATGTGCAGCGGGCCATCGACGACCTGCTGGCCAGGGGGGAGTCGCCCAGCGTGCAGAAGGTGCGGGAGGTGCTGGGCACGGGAAGCTTCACCACCATCAGCGAGCACCTGCGCGAGTGGCGCACCCGCCGGGAGGAGAATCGCGACGTCCCCCCGCCCCGCGGCATGCCGGCCGCACTTCAGGAGCTGGCCGAAGCGCTGTGGCAGAAAGCCGAGGAGAGCGCCAATGCCGCCCTGGCCCACTATCGCGAGGAGGCAGACGGCCGGGTCGAGGCCGCGGAGGCGCGGGTGGCCGAGGCGCGGCGCCAGGCAGAGGATGCCTCACAGCGCGAAGCGGCCCTGGCCGCCCACCTGACCCACACCGAGCAGCGCCTGGAGGAGCGCAGCGCCGCCCTGGCCCACTGCGAAGCCGAGAGAGACCAGCTCGATAGCCGGGTCAGGCGCCTCGAGAGTCGCCGCGCCGAGCTGGAGGGGCTCCTGGAGCGTATTCGCGGCGAGATGGCCAGCCAGGCTCGGGAGCATCAGCAGGCCCTTGGCACCCTGGAGGCCGAGCAGCGCGAGCGCCTGGCCCGGGAGGAGCAGCGCCACGAGAGCGCCGAGGCCCGCCTGATGGGACTCCTCGACGAGGCGCGCCAGGAGCGCCAGGCCCAGGAGAAGAGCGCGGCGGCGCGGGAGGCCCAGCTGGAGAAGCGGCACTCACGCCTGGAGCAGCAGCTGCAGGAGTCCCGCGGCCTGCTGGTCGAGGAGGAGCGCAAGCACCGTGATACCGACTGGGCCCGCCGCCAGGCCGAGACCCTCGCCGACACCCGGCGCCACGAGCAGGCGCTGCTTCAGGCGCGGGTCGATGAGCAGAAGCGCACCATCGAGGAGCAGGCGCTGCGCCTTCGCAACCTGGAGGAGCAGCTGCACCGCTGCCTGTGGCAGACCCCGGCGGCCCGTGAGGAGCCGGCGGAGGCCAGGAACGAGGAAGGCCCCGCCGCAGCGGAGCCTTCGGAGAAATAGCCCAGGGCGGGATCTTGCCCGCCTGGCCAGCCTAGCGGTAGTAGGCGTTGGTGGTGTCCGTATGGTCGGTCACGTCGCGAATGCCGGCCAGCTCAGGGATGCGCTCAATCAGGGTCTTCTCGACGCCCTCCTTGAGGGTCAGGTCCACCGCGGCGCAGCCCTGGCAGCCGCCGCCGAAGGCCAGCACCGCCACCTTCTCCTCGGTGAGCTCGATCAGCTTGATCTCGCCGCCGTGGGCGGCCAGGCCCGGGTTGATCTCGCTGTAGAGGATATAGTTGACGCGATCCTCCAGGGGGCTGTCGGCATTGACCTTGGGCATCTTGGCGTTGGGCGCCTTGATGGTGAGCTGGCCGCCCATGCGATCCTTGTTGAAGTCGACCACGGCCTCCTCGAGGAAAGGCAGGCTGTTCTTGTCGAGGTAGACGCCAAGCTTGGGCAGGTCGAGCCGCTCGTCGCTGGGCTCCTCCTCCCCGGGGCGGCAGTAGGCCAGGCAGGTCTCCGCGTAGGGGGTGCCCGGCTGCGTGATGAAAATACGCACGGCGATACCCTCGACGTTCTGCTTCTCGAGCAGCTCGGCAAGGTACTCCTGGGCGCTATCGGTGATCTCGATGGGCTGGCTCATGCTGATAGAATCTCTCGCTGTTCGGACCGCGGCCCCATGCTGCTCTTGGCAGGTCGCGCGTCAGGGTTTGCATAGGGAATATGGTAAGGCAGCGGACGCCAAGTGACAATCCCGAGTGAATTGCTGGGTCTTTGCGCTCCCAGCCTGCCCCTGGCCCGGCGCTTTTGTTACCATAGCGCCCCATTCCGGGCCGCCCTGTGAGAAGACGCCACCAGGCGTCCGTGCGGCCCTGCACCCGGATGCGAACTTCGCTGGAGACAAGACCTGACCATGGCCGCCCTTCCCACCGCCCAGACCGCTTCCCTGACCGACAGCCTCAACGAGCGCATCCTGATGCTCGATGGAGGCATGGGCACCATGATTCAGAATGCGGGCCTCTCGGAAGCCGACTTCCGCGGCGAGCGCTTCGCCGACTGGCCCTCCGACCTCAAGGGCAACAACGACCTGCTGGTGCTGACCTGCCCCGAGCTGATCACCCGCCTGCACCAGGAGTACCTGGAGGCGGGGGCCGACATCGTCGAGACCAACACCTTCAACAGCACCCGTCTCTCCCAGGCCGACTACGGCATGGAGGCGCTGGTGCCGGAGATCAACCTCGAGGCGGCGCGCCTGGCGCGAGCGGCCTGCGATGACGTGGCCGCCCGCACCGGGGTGCCCCGCTACGTGGCCGGGGTGCTGGGCCCCACCTCGCGCACCGCCTCGCTCTCCCCGGACGTCAATGACCCCGCCAAGCGCAACGTCACCTTCGATGCCCTGCGCGAGAACTACTATGAGGCGGCCGAGGCCCTGATCGAGGGCGGCAGCGACCTGATCCTGATCGAGACCATCTTCGATACCCTCAACGCCAAGGCGGCCATCTACGCCCTGGAGGAGCTCTTCGAAGATCGCGGCGAGCGCCTGCCGGTGATGATCTCCGGTACCATCACCGACGCCTCCGGCCGCACCCTCTCGGGCCAGACCACCGAGGCCTTCTGGAACTCGGTGCGCCACGCCCGCCCCCTGGCGGTGGGTCTCAACTGCGCCCTGGGAGCCGAGGAGCTGCGCCCCTACGTGGAGGAGCTCTCCACCAAGGCGGATACCTTCGTCTCCGCCCACCCCAACGCCGGCCTGCCCAACGAGTTCGGCGAGTACGACCAGACCCCGGAAGAGATGGCGACCATCGTCGGTGAGTTCGCCGCAAGCGGCCTGGTCAATATCATCGGCGGCTGCTGCGGCTCAACGCCCGAGCATATCGCCGCCATCCGCCGCGCCATCGAGGGCCTGGCGCCCCGCCGGGTGCCCGAGATTCCGCGGGCCTGCCGCCTGTCCGGCCTGGAGCCGTTCAACATCGAGGCGGACTCCCTGTTCGTCAACGTCGGTGAGCGCACCAACGTCACCGGCTCGGCGCGCTTCAAGCGCCTGATCGTCGAGGAGGACTTCACCACGGCCCTCGAGGTGGCCCTGGAGCAGGTGGAGAACGGCGCCCAGGTGATCGACATCAACATGGACGAGGGGATGCTGGAGTCCCAGGAGGCGATGGTGCGCTTCCTGAACCTGATCGCCGGCGAGCCCGACATCGCCCGGGTGCCGATCATGATCGACTCCTCCAAGTGGGAGATCATCGAGGCGGGGCTCAAGTGCGTGCAGGGCAAGGCGGTGGTCAACTCCATCTCGCTCAAGGAGGGCGAGGCGGCCTTCCGCGAGCAGGCCACCATCTGCCGGCGCCACGGTGCCGCCGTGGTGGTCATGGCCTTCGACGAGGTCGGCCAGGCCGATACCTTCGCCCGCAAGACCGAGATCTGCGAGCGCGCCTACCGCCTGCTGGTTGATGAGCTGGACTTCCCGCCGGAAGACATCATCTTCGACCCCAACATCTTCGCCATCGCCACCGGCATCGAGGAGCACAACAACTACGCGATGGACTTCATCGAGGCCACCCGGTGGATCCGTGAGCACCTGCCCCATGCCCTGGTTTCCGGCGGCGTCTCCAACGTCTCCTTCTCCTTCCGGGGCAATAACCCGGTGCGCGAGGCGATCCACTCGGTGTTCCTCTACCACGCCATTCGCGCCGGGCTGACCATGGGCATCGTCAACGCCGGCCAGCTGGCGGTCTACGACGATCTGCCCGAGGAGCTGCGCGAGGCGGTGGAGGACGTGGTCCAGAACCGTCGCGCCGACAGCACCGAGCGGCTGGTGGACCTGGCCGAGAAGTACAAGGGCGACGGTGGCGGTGCGGCCAAGAAGGAGGATCTGGAGTGGCGCTCCTGGCCGGTCAACAAGCGCATCGAGCACGCCCTGGTCAAGGGGATCACTGTCCACATCGAGGAAGATACCGAGCAGGCGCGCCAGGAGGCGGCGCGCCCCATCGAGGTGATCGAGGGGCCGCTGATGGACGGCATGAACGTGGTCGGCGACCTCTTTGGCGCCGGCAAGATGTTCCTGCCCCAGGTAGTGAAGTCGGCCCGGGTCATGAAGCAGGCGGTGGCCTACCTGATCCCCTTCATCGAGGCGGAAAAGAGCGGTGAAACCCAGGCTAAGGGAAAGATCGTCATGGCCACGGTCAAGGGCGACGTGCACGATATCGGCAAGAACATCGTCGGCGTGGTCCTGCAGTGCAACAACTATGATGTGGTCGACCTCGGCGTCATGGTGCCCGCGGAGAAGATCCTGCAGACGGCCAGGGCCGAGAACGCCGATATCATCGGGCTCTCCGGGCTGATCACTCCGTCCCTGGACGAGATGGTCCACGTGGCCAAGGAGATGCAGCGCCAGGGCTTCGAACTGCCGCTGCTGATCGGTGGCGCCACCACCTCCAAGGCCCACACCGCGGTGAAGATCGAGCCCGGCTACGAGCATCCGGTGATCTATGTGGCCGATGCCTCCCGGGCCGTGGGCGTGGCGGGCAAGCTGCTCTCGGCCGAGCTCAAGCCGGCCTATACCGCCGAGATCCGCGCCGAGTACGAGAAGGTCCGCGAGCGCAACGCCAAGCGCCGCCCCAAGGCCGCCGACCTCAGCTACGCCGAGGCGCGCGCCCGCAAGTTCAGCGTGGACTGGGCGGGCTACACGCCGCCCCGGCCGGCCTTCACGGGCCTTCAGGTCTTCGACGACTACGACCTCGAGGAGCTGGTCGAGCGCATCGACTGGACCCCCTTCTTCATGAGCTGGCAGCTGGCCGGCAAGTATCCGAAGATTCTCGAGGACGAGAAGGTGGGCGAGGCGGCGCGCAGCCTCTTCCGCGATGCCCAGGCGATGCTGGCCAAGCTGATCGACGAGAAGCGCATCCAGGCCCGGGGCGTGATCGGCCTGTGGCCGGCCAACAGCGTGGATGACGACGTCATCGAGGTCTACGCGGATGAATCGCGCACCGAGGTGATCGAGCGGCTCCACCATATCCGCCAGCAGAGCACCAAGAATCGCGACGGCGTCTGCTACAGCCTGGCCGACTTTATCGCGCCCCGTTATGACGCAAAGGGAGAGCCGAGCGGCAAGCCCGACTGGATCGGCGGCTTTGCGGTCACCGCCGGCCACGGCGTCGAAGCGCTGGCCGAGCAGTACAAGGCCGCCGGTGACGACTACAACGCCATCATGGTCCAGGCCCTCACCGACCGCATGGCCGAGGCCTTTGCCGAGCGCCTGCACGAGCGGGTGCGCAAGGAGTTCTGGGGCTATGTGCCCGAGGAGGCCCTGGACAACGAGGCGCTGATCGCCGAAAAGTACCAGGGCATCCGCCCCGCGCCGGGCTACCCCGCCTGCCCGGACCACACCGAGAAGGCGACGCTCTTCCGGCTGCTCGACGCCACCGAGAACAGCGGCCTGGTGCTGACCGAGAACTTCGCCATGTGGCCCGCCGCGGCGGTGGCCGGCTGGTACTTCTCTCATCCGCAGTCGAAGTACTTCGCCACCGGCAAGATCACCCGGGACCAGGTGGAGGTTCTGGCCGAGCGCAAGGCCATGAGCGTTGCCGAGCTGGAGCGCTGGCTGGCGCCGGTGCTCTCCTATGACCCGGCCTGAGTCGGCATCTGGCTGAGAGAGGCCCGCTCGTCGGGCCCCTGACCTAACGGAACTTCATGCTGCCCGAGCCCAGCCGCCGCCAGACGATCCTGCGTCTCGCCCTGCCCATCATTGCCGGCATGCTCTCCCAGAGCCTGATCAACCTGATCGATTCCGCCATGGTGGGCTCGCTGGGCGAGGTGCCCCTGGCCGGGGTAGGAGTCGGCGGCTATGCCATGTTCATGGTCACCGCCCTGGTGTTCGGGCTCTCCTCGGGAGTCCAGGCTCAGACCGCCCGGCGCCACGGAGAAGAGGCCTGGGAGCGCCGCGCCGTGCCGCTCAACGCGGGCCTGCTGATCGCCCTGGCGACCTCTCTGCCGATCACCCTGCTCTGCCTGTGGCAGGCGCCCCGACTGCTGGCGCTTATCAACCAGGACCCGGCGGTCAACGCCGTGGCGGTGGAGTACTTTCGTTGGCGAGTGGTGTCCCTGGTGGCGGTGGCGATGATCTTCTGCTTCCGGGGCTACTGGAACGGTATCCAGCAGACCGGCATCTATCTGCGCATCATCCTCGCCATGCACGCCATCAACGTGGCGGCCAGCCTCGCGCTGATCTTCGGCCACCTGGGGCTTCCCGCCATGGGGCCCGCCGGCGCAGGCGCCGGCACCACCCTGTCGCTCTTCGCTGGGCTCGCCATCTGGGCGCTGATCAGCGTCCGCCATGCCCGGGGCAGCGGCTTTCTTGGCGAGCGCCCCGGGCAGTCGATCCTGGCCACCACCCTGCGCCTGGCGACGCCCCACTCCTTCCAGCAGCTCTGGTTTGCCGCCGGCTACGCCGTGCTGTTCTGGATCCTGGGCCAGATCGACACCCGCAGCGTCGCCGTGGGCCACGTGCTGGTCAACCTCTCCCTGCTGCTGATCCTGCCCGGCGTGGGGCTCGGCATGGCGGCCATGAGCCTGGTGGGTCAGGCACTGGGCCGCAACGCCCGACGGGACGCCCACCGCTGGGGCTGGGAGGTGGTTCATCTGGCCTGGCTCTGCCTGGCGGCTTTGGCGCTGCCCATGGCGCTCTTTCCGGAGCTGGTGCTCGGCCTCTTCCTCCACGACCCGGCGCTGATCGAAATGGGTCGGCTGCCGCTGCAGCTCACCGCGCTGATGATCGTGCTGGATGCCGCTGCCCTGGTGCTGGCCCAGGCGCTGCTGGGCGCCGGAGCCAACCGCACCGTGATGAGCACCACCCTCGGCCTGCAGTGGCTGCTGTTCCTGCCCCTGGCCTGGTGGGTTGGCGTGGGGCTGGAGCAGGGGCTGCTGGGAATATGGTGGGTACAGCTGGCCTACCGCTGCCTCAACTCTGCCTGGTTCGCGGTGATCTGGCAGCGCCGACGCTGGCAGTCGCTGCAGATCTAGCTTTTAATTACTTTTCGAATAAAAAGTATGAATATTTATTCTTTCAAAGAATAAGCTGCGGCGCGTATGGTGCACCTTCAGGCTCTGCCACCCTTCACTGCAGCAGGAACGGCTGAATGTACCGCTACGACACCCATGACCAGACCCTCGTCAACGAACGCGTTGCCCAGTTCCGCGACCAGATGGAGCGCTATCTGGCCGGCCGGCTCAGCGAGGAGGAGTTTCTTCCGCTGCGCGTGCAGAACGGGCTCTATGTCCAGCGCCACGCACCCATGCTGCGCATCGCCATTCCCTACGGCATGCTTGCCGCCTATCAGCTGCGCAAGCTGGGCGACCTGGCCCGGGACTACGACCGCGGCTACGGCCACTTCACCACGCGCACCAACCTGCAGCTGAACTGGCCGAAGCTCGAGACCGTGCCGGACATGCTCGCGGAGCTTGCCAGCGTTCAGATGCATGCCATCCAGACCAGCGGCAACGACATCCGCAATACCACCACCGACCAGTTCGCCGGCGTGGCCGAGGATGAGGAGGTCGACCCCCGCCCCTGGTGCGAGCTGATCCGCCAGTGGTCCACTTTCCATCCGGAGTTCGCCTACCTGCCGCGCAAGTTCAAGATCGCGGTGACCGGCGCCGCCGAGGACCGTGCCGCCATCCAGGTCCACGACGTGGGGCTGCGCCTGTGGCGCGACGACGCCGGCGAGGTGCGGGCCAGGGTGCTGGCCGGAGGCGGCCTGGGGCGCACCCCGATGATCGCCGACGTGGTCCGCGAGGACCTGCCCTGGCAGCATCTGCTCACCTACCTCGAGGCCCTGGTGCGGGTCTACAACCAGTTCGGCCGCCGCGACAACAAGTTCAAGGCGCGCATCAAGATCCTGGTCAAGGCGCTGGGCATCGAGGAGTTCCGCCGCCGGGTGGAGGCGGAGTGGGCCCATCTCAAGGATGGCCCCCAGACCCTGACGCGCCAGACCGTGGACGCCGTTGCCGCGCATTTCGTGGATCCCGAGCGCCGGCCGGTCAGCGCCGAGGCCATCGACGCCTTCGAGCGGCTGCGCGGCGAGAACCGCGCCTTCGCCCGCTTCGTGACCAACAACGTCACCGGTCACAAGGTGCCCGGCTACAAGGCGGTGACCCTGTCGCTCAAGCGCGCCGGCCAATCCCCCGGCGATGCCACCTGGGAACAGATGCACCAGATCGCCGATCTGGCCGACGAGTACAGCTTCGGGGAGCTCAGGGTGACTCACGAGCAGAACCTGGTGCTCTCCGACGTGCCGGTGGACCGGATCGAGGCGCTCTGGCACGAGCTTCAGGCACTCGGCCTGGCCAACCCCACCGTGGGCACCCTGGCCGACCTGATCTGCTGCCCCGGCGGCGACTACTGCGGCCTGGCCAACGCCAAGTCGATCCCGGTGGCCCACGCCATCCAGGAGCGCTTCGACGACCTCGACTTCCTCTACGACCTCGGCCCCCTGGAGCTCAACATCTCCGGCTGCATGAACGCCTGCGGCCATCACCACGTGGGCCAGATCGGCATCCTGGGCGTCGACAAGAAGGGCGAGGAGTGGTACCAGATCTCGCTGGGCGGCGCCCAGGGCAACCAGGCCTCGCTGGGCAAGATCCTCGGCCCCTCCTTCAGCCGCGAGAAGGTCCCCGAGGTGATCGACACCCTGCTTAAGGTCTACGTCGGTGAGCGCAGCGACGGCGAGACCTTCCTCGACACCTACCGCCGTATCGGCCTCAAACCCTTCAAGGAGCGGGTCTATGCCTGATCAAGCCCCCATCGCACGCCCCTATCTGTTCCGCGGCCAGCCCGCCGCGGATACCTGGACCCTGGTCCGGGAGGGAGCGGCACCGGCCGCTGCCGCCGCCATCCTGCCCCTCGACGCCTGGCTCGAGGAGGCGGAAAACCCGGCCCGCGCGCCCTGGCTTTCGGCCGACACCGAGCTCACCGACGCCCTGGCCGAGCGCCTCGCCGAGGCGCCGCTGATCGCCGTGGACTTTCCGAAGTTCACCGATGGGCGCGGCTACAGCCTGGCCCGCCTGCTGCGCGAGCGCTACGGCTACCGGGGGGAGATTCGCGCGGTGGGGGATGTGCTGGTGGACCAGCTCTACTTCATGACCCGCTGCGGCTTCGACGGCCTCTCCCTGCGCGAGGACCAGTGGCTGGAGGACGCCCAGCGGGCGCTGGGCGCCTTCAGCCGCGCCTACCAGCCGGCCGTGGACCAGCCCGAGCCGCTGTTTCGCCGCCGCGAGCGGGAGTGGGCCCAGGCCCGTGAAGAGGCCCCGGCCTACGCCTGAGGCTCATCGGGGCCTGTCGCCAGCAAGGGCTTGCGTGCTTGAGGCGGGGCTTATCCCCGCCGCTTCTGCTGCCGCTCGCGGTTGGCCGCGCGGGCCCGCTCGCTCTTGCGCAGCATCACCCAGGTAGCGCCGAGGCCGCCGTCGGAGGGCTGGGCGGAGACGAAGGCCTGGACCTCGGGAAACTGGGGCAGCCACTTGGCCAGGTAGGAGCGCAGCACATTGGGCGGGCTGTCGATGGCCTGGCCGCGGCCGTGGACGATCAGCACCGAGCGCAGGTCGTGGGCGAAGGCCTCGTGGATGAAGGGCGTAAGCGCTCGCCGGCACTCCTCCAGCGGACGGCGCAGCAGGTGCAGGCGCGCCTGGTCCGCATAGCCGCCGTGGCGCAGGCGGTCGACCACCCCCTGCTGGATGCCGTCGCGACGAAAGGCCAGCGGATCGAAGGGAGGCACCAGGTCGACGAAGTCATCGGAGAGAAAGCCGTGCCCTTCCACCTCTGCCGCGGCGCTCTCGCGCCGGGCCAGCTGCGCCTCGCTGGGGCCCCGCCGGCCATGGCCAGGATCGGCTCGGTTGGCGCCCCGGGAGAGTGGGCGCACATCGCCCATCAGGGCCTGGAAATCGAGGTCGCTACGCGCCGACTGAGTCATGACACACCTCCCGATCGTCAAGAGAGGCTCTATCCTAGCAGAGCCCGGGGGGCGGGATAAGGCGTCCCTGCGCCCGGCTCGGCAGGCGCCGATAGCCGTGGCAGGATGGACCTTTCCATGCCGACGGAGCCCCCATGCGACGCCTTCACCTGCTGCTTGTCACCCTGATCGGCCTGCCGCTGGCCGTGGCCGGCTGGCTCTGGCTGACCATGCTCAGCCCCTTCACCTACGACCGACCCGACCACCTCCCCGAGATCGATGCGGGCCCCCACGAGGTCTTCGTCTACGGCACCCTGCGCTCGGGGCTGGTGCGCTGGGTCGTCACCGGGCGGGCCGGGGAGTCGCGACCGGCCGTGCTGGAGGACTTCCGGCGCAGCGCCCTGGACCTCGAGGAGGCGCCCGGTGAGCGGGTCGAGGGGGAGGTGATCACGGTCAGTGCCGAGGAGCTGGCGCGTCTGGACCGCTACGAGCGCCTGGGCATCCGCTACGAGCGGGTGCGCCTGGTGCTGGCCGACGGCACCGAGGCCTGGGTCTACCGCCGCCTGCCGGAGGAGGCGCCGGAGGGGGCTCGGTTGTGAGCGGGGGGCGGGGCCTTCTACAATAGCGGCCATTCAGATCTCGCGGCTGAAGATGCCGCCCGCAAGGAGCCGCCATGCCCCCCATCACCCTGTTGCATAATCCACGCTGCTCCAAGTCGCGCCAGGCCCTGGCGCTGCTGGAGGAGCACGGTGCCCCCGTCACGGTGCGCCGCTACCTGGACCAGCCCCTCGACGAGGCGGAGCTGCGCGGGCTGATCGCTCGCCTCGAGGGGCCCCTCGAGGCGCTGGTACGCCGCAAGGAAGCCGATTGGAAGGCGCTCGATGCCGATGCCGGCGACCTCGAGCAGGTAGTGGCGGCCATCCTCGCTCACCCCAGGCTCCTGGAGCGCCCCGTTGCCGATGATGGCCGACGTGCCGTGATCGGCCGCCCGCCGGAGCAGGTGCTGGCGCTGCTCGAGGCCTGACCTGCCCCCTTACCGCTTTTTCTCTTGTCCCCGGCCCGGAGCCCCCATGAGTGCCACTTCCCCCCGACCGCTGCCCTATGTGCTGATCCTCTACTACTCCCGCCACGGGGCCACCCGCGCCATGGCCGAACAGATCGCCGCCGGCGTCGAATCGGTGCGCGGCATCGAGGCGCGGCTGCGCACCGTGCCGCCGGTCTCCCCCACCTGCGAGGCGGTGGATCCGGAGATTCCCGCCGAGGGTGCGGTCTACGCCAGACTCGATGACCTGCGCCACTGCTCAGGACTTGCCATCGGCAGCCCCACCCGTTTCGGGAACATGGCCGCCCCCCTCAAGCACTTCCTGGACGGCACCAGCGAGCTATGGCTGGGCGGAGCCCTGATCGACAAGCCCGCTACCGCCTTCACCTCCACCTCCAGCCTGCACGGGGGGCAGGAGAGCACCCTGCTGACCATGCTGGTGCCGCTGCTGCACCACGGCATGCTTTATGCCGGCCTTCCCTACAGCGAGATCGAGCTGATGGAGACCGCCAGCGGCGGCACTCCCTATGGCGCCAGTCACCTGGCCGGCAAACGCAGCGACCGGCCTCTGGACGACCATGAGCGACAGCTCTCCCGGGCCCAGGGGCGCCGCCTGGCACGCCTGGCCCTGGCGCTTGGCCGCCTCGAGGGAGAGCCGTCATGAGGCGCTGGCTTGAGGAGTTCGAGGCGCAGCGCGGGCTCGACCATCTGACCGCCCGCTCCCGGCGCTGGGTGCTGGGAAGCTATGCGACCCTGGCCCTGGCCCTGGTGGTCTGGGGCCTTATCCTGCGCGGCGAGAGCGGCAACCTGCGCCCCATGCTGGCCTTTCTGCTGCCGCTGCTGCTCTTCCTGCCATCGCTGCTCGGCCAGCGCGCCCGCGGTCATGTGTGGCTCGCCTTTGTCAGCCTGCTCTACTTCATGATCGGGGTGAATGTCGCCATCCTTCCCGGGGTTGGCTGGCTGGGTCTGCTGATCGCCCTCTGCTCGCTGACCCTCTTCGCCGGCTGCACCCTCTACTCCCGCTTTCGCAGCCGCCAGCTGCGGGCGGCCGCCACGGGTGACGGCGCCTAGCCCAAGCGCGTGCTACGCTTGCAGGGCTTGAGCTAGCTCAAGCTCGAGCATACGAACCATAACGAAAGGAGATCGTGATGACCGTGACGTTCCGCCCCTTGCTCGCCGGCCTCGGCCTGGCTGCTGCCCTCTTTGCCTCCGCTTCCGCCCAGGCGCTGGACGTGGACAAGGCCATCGAGTACCGCCAGGACGCCCTGCGCGTGATGGCCTTCCAGACCGGTCCCCTCGGCGACATGGTCCAGGGCAATATCGACTATGACGCCGAGGAGTTCGCGCTGCGCGCCAACAACCTGGCGGCGCTGGCTCACCTACCCTGGGAGGCCTTTATCGAGGGCAGCCTGCAGGGAGACGACCACGGCATCGAGACCGATGCCGTGGCCGGCATCATTGATAACAGGGATGACTTCACGTCCAGGGCCGAGACCCTCGGTGAAGAGACCGCCACCCTGGCGCGGATGGCCAACGACGGCGAGGAGTTCAGCGCCCTGCGTCGCCAGATGGGCACCGTGGTCAACACCTGCCGCAGCTGTCACGACAACTATCGTGACAACTGAGGCCGGCTCGAGCCCTCAACAAGCGTGAACGCAGCGGGGCGGCCCAAGGGCCGCCCCGCTGCTTTTGGTGCCTCCGCTCCCAGGAGCGCGGCTAGGCGTTCCAGAGCCAGAGCACCGGCAGGACGGCGATCAGTACCGCCACCAGGGCCAGCCAGGGGCTGGCCAGGCGCCGGGCAGCCCCTTCGGCCGGCGCATCCTCCGGGGCGCCCTCCAGCGGTTTGCGCCCGGTAAACATGGCGCCCACCAGACGCTCTCCCTTGAGGCGGTGCACCACCAGGGCCAGCAGGTGACCGGCGATCAGCACCATCAGCAGGTTGGCATTGAGGTGGTGCAGCGAGGCCAGGGTACGGGCGGTCCCGCGGTCCACCAGGCCGTGGAGCGGCGCATTGAAGAAGATATCGTCGGTCAGGAAGAGTCCGCTGATCACCTGGAAGGAGAGCGAGAGCATCATCACCACCACCATGATGCCGCCCAGGGGGTTGTGTCCGGCATAGGACGGAGGCCGGCCGCCGAGAAATCGCCTGGCGTAGTCGAAGAGGGTCGTCGGGGGGTGAAGGAAGCTGGTGAAGCGGGCGTGATAGCTGCCCACCAGGCCCCAGAGCCAACGGAACAGCAGCAGGCCGACCAGCACATAGCCCGCCCTGGCGTGGATGTCGATGGGAAAGATGAAGGGGTAGCCCGGTGTCTTCATGGTGTAGAAGGCCAGGGCCACCGCCCCGACCATGCCCCAGTGGAAGAGTCGCACCGGAACATCCCATACCCTTAGTCGTGTCATCTTGCCTCCTTGCAGTTTGCAGAAGATTCTCTGGCTCCGGGCTGTCAATCCCGAAAATTTCGCATACCATGATCGGCTTCATGGACATCCCCCACCGCCGTGGGGACACCCAAGGAGTCTACCTCTTGTCTTCCTCGAACGCCTGGCGCGAGGCCGGCACCCTGACCCTGCCGGTCATGTTTGGCTACCTGCCCCTGGGAGCCGCCTTTGGTATTCTCGCCGTCGAAGTCGGCATTCCCGTCTGGGCGGCCCTGCTGATGTCTCTGCTGATCTATGCCGGCGCCGGCCAGTTCCTGGCAGTGGCGCTGCTGGCGGCCGGGGCCGGCCTGGTGGAGCTGGCCGTGGCGACCCTGATGCTCAACTCTCGCCACCTCTTCTACGGGCTTTCGCTGCTCAAGCGTTTCCAGGGGGCCGGTTGGCGCAAGCCCTACCTGATCTTCTCGCTCACCGACGAGACCTACTCGCTGCTCACCACCCTGCCCCCCGAGCGCGCCCGGGACCACGCCCTGGCGCTGCGCATCGGCCTGCTCAATCAGGGCTGGTGGGTGCTGGGCTCCCTGGTCGGTGCCCTGATCGGCACGACGCTTGCGTTCGACAGTCGGGGCATCGAGTTTGCCCTCACCGCCCTGTTCATCGTGCTGACCCTGGAGCAGGCCCGCCGGCTGCGTCAGGGGCTCCCCTTCGCCATCGCCCTGGCCACGGGCCTCGGCGCCCTGCTGCTGCTCCCGGACCGCCACCTGCTGCTGGGGGCCATCGGGGCGGCGAGCCTGGTGCTGCTCGCTCACTACCGCCTGCATCGCCATGCCCCCCGGGAGAGCCAACCATGAGCCACGCTACCCTGCTGATCTTCATTGCCGTCTGCGCCCTGGCCACCTTCGCCACCCGGGTGATTCCCTTCGTGGCCCTGGCGCGCCAGGCCGAGCATCCGCTGATCCTGCACCTGGGGCGCTACCTGCCGCCCACGGTGATGATGATCCTGGTGATCTATGCCCTGCGCGACTTCCGCCCCCTGGCGGAGGGGCAGCTCAATGCCGGCGCCAACGGCTGGCCGATGATCCTGGCCTCACTGGTCGTGGTGGTGCTCCATCTGTGGCGTCGCAATGCCCTGGTCTCCATCCTTGGCGGCACCGGGGCCTATATGGCGATGGTGCAGCTGGGCTGGGCACTCTAAGGGGCTCCGGCAACGCCCTCCTGTCTCGCCATCCTCGGCGGCACCGGGGCCTGTATGGCGATGGTGCCGCTGGGCTGGGCAGCCTGACCCCATAAATCTCGCTCGAGCGGGCACAGAACGGTTGAGCTGGGGACGCAGAGAAGCGAACATGCAGGAAACCGTGAGGAGAACGCCATGACACGCAATATCGCCGATATCCGGCGCGACTATGAAGGCGGCCGGCTCGACGAATCCCTGGCCGTGGAGAACCCGCTGCCGCTGTTCGAGGAGTGGCTGGCCCTGGCCCTCGAGAGCGAGGGTGACGACGGCAACGCCATGACGCTCGCCACCGTGGACAGCCAGGGGCTGCCCCACGCCCGGGTGGTGCTGCTCAAGGGCGTCGATGAGCAGGGGCTGGTGTTCTATACCAACTACCACAGCCACAAGGGCAGCGAGCTGACCAATGTGCCCCACGCGGCCCTGGTCTTCTGGTGGCCCTCCCTGGCGCGCCAGGTGCGCATCGAGGGCAGCGTCGAGCAGGTCAGCGCCGAGGAGTCCGACGCCTACTTCTCGAGCCGCCCGCGGGCCAGCCAGCTGGGCGCCTGGATCGCCACCCAGAGCGTGGTGATTCCCGACCGCACCTGGATCGAGGAGCGCCAGAGCCGATTCGAACAGGCCTATGAGGGCCAGGAGATTCCGAGGCCGGTGCACTGGGGCGGCTACCGGGTCCTGCCCACCATGATCGAGTTCTGGCAGGGCCAGCCCAGCCGCCTGCACGACCGCATTCGCTACGAGCAGCGCGACGGCCAGTGGCAGCACTTCCGCATGGCGCCCTGACTCCCCTAGCCTCGGCTCCCGGATGCATGAGGGCCCCCGCCGCCGGCGGGGGCCCTTGTCGTTCCGGGCGAGTGTCGTTCCGGGCGAGTTGCCCTCAATCCGGCATGCTATCCAGGCGGTGGCGCTGCCACTCGCTCTCGGGCTCGTTGAGGCTCATCACGGCGTCGACCACCTGCTCCTCCATGTTGTAGCGCTGCTTGAAGCCGAGATGCTTCATCAGGGCGCGCATGGGGTGGTTGTCCACCATGATCTTGCCGATCATCTCCAGGGTGCCGACGCTTCGGCAGTAGTCGATCATCTTGTTCATCAGCAGGCTGCCGATGCCGAGTCCCTGGAGGTCGTCGCGGATGATCACCGAGAACTCGGTGCGGATATTGTCGGGGTCGTTCCAGACCCGCACCACCCCCAGCATCTCCTTGCTGCCATCCTCCAGCAGGTGCTCGGCGATAAAGGCCATCTGGCGATCGTAGTTGATCTGCGACAGCATCGAGAGATCCCGCTGGGTCAGGTCCGACTTGTTGTGGAAGTAGCGGAAGCGGATGCTCTCCTCGGAGAGCTGGCGGTGGAAGTTGGCGATCAGCGGGGCATCCTCGGCCCGAATCGGCCGCACCTCCACCTCCCAGCCGTTCTTGAGGGTCACCCACTCTCGCAGCTCCTCCGGATAGGGCATGATGGCGAAGCGCGCCGGGGTGCCAAGATCCATGGCGAAGTCGACGGCCACCAGCTCGTCGCGATTGAGCAGCAGCGGGTTGATCTCGATGCCGCGCAGCTCCAGCAGGTCGCTGGCCATCTGGGAGAGCTTGACCAGCAGCTCGCAGAGCCGCTCGATATCCCGCTGGGGGTCGCTGGAGTGCTCGTGGATCAGCCGCGCCACATGGGTACGCTCCACCATGTCCTCGGCCAGGGTCATGTTGAGCGGCGGCAGCGCCACCTGGCGGTCGGCCAGGATATTCACCTTGTAGCCGCCGATGCCGAAGACCACCACCGGACCGAAGATCGGGTCCCGGGTGATGCCGGCGCACACCTGCAGGGAGTGCTTGCCTCGCTGCATGGGCTGCAGGCAGTACTCCCGCACCTGGAAGGCGGGGTACTTCTCGCTGACCTGCTGGCCCAGCACTTCGACTCCCTCGGCCACCTGCTCGGGCGTCTTCAGGTCCTGCAGCAGCCCCGCCGACAGGCGGTGGGGGTGCTTGCGGTAGCGGAAGGGCCGGCAGTTGCCCTCGTGCACCACCTTGAGCGCCATGCTCCCCTCGAAGGCGGCGGCGGCCTCGGCGCCCTCCTCCGGCGTGGACACGTAGCGGCTGGGCGCCACCGGAATGCCGTAGGCCTCGAGCACCTGGGCGGTCTCGGAGTGGGTGAGGGATTCGCGCCCCTGGGCCTTGGCCTCCTTGATCAGGGTGCGGCAGCGGGCACGGATATCCGGGGTGGTGCTGAAGGGCAGGGTCGGCGGCGTCTCCTGGAGCAGCAGCTGGACCCGCTGGTAGTCCACCATATGCATGAAGGCCTTGATCGCCTTCTCCGGGGAGACATAGGTGGGAATGCCGGCCAGGTTGCACTCGTGACGCGCCGACAGCGCCTCCTCCAGCCCCATGAAGCTGGTCAGCAGGTTGCGCCGGAAGCGCTTGCGGTTGGCCACCACCGCCTGGGCAGTGGTCTTGGAGGGCGCCATGCGCGTCGGCGCATGCACCACCAGTACCGCATCCACGCCCGGGTCGGCGGCGACGATCTCGATGGTATCCACGAACTTCTCCGGGGTGGCGTTGCCCCCCAGATCCACCGGGTTCTCTCCCGGCTTGCTCATGTCGAAGTTCCCCTGCTTCAGCGCGCGGCGGGTCTCCTCGGTAAAGTCGGCGAGCTTGCCGCCGGCGTGGATCAGCTTGTCGATGGCCAGCATGGCAGGGCCCAGGCCGTTGGAGACGATGGCCAGGCGGTCGCCGCGCAGGGGCTTCATGCGCGACAGCGTCATCAGGGCATCGAAGAGCTCATCGGAGTCGTGGACGCGCACCACGCCGGCCCGGGAGAAGGCGGCATCGAAGACCCGGTCGCGATTGGCAATCCCCGGCGTGGGGGGCAGCCCGGTCAGGTCCGACTGGGGCGTGCGGCTGCTCTTGATGGCCAGCACCAGGCGGTTGCGCGAGGCGTCGCGCAGGGCCGTCATGAAGTGCTGGGCATCCATGATCTTCTCCAGGTGGAGGAGGATGGCCTGGGTGGGCGAGAACTGGTTGATGTAGTCGAGCAGGTCGGGAAGCATCACGTCGACGCTATCGCCCAGGGTGATCAGGTGGGAGAAGCCCACGCCGCGTCCGGCGGCCCAGTCGATCATGGCGGTCCCGAGCATCCCCGACTGCCCCAGATAGGCCACCTTGCCGGCCTTGATCGGGCGGTTGGCGTAGGAGGCGTTGAGCTTGCGCCCCGGCACGATCAGCCCCATGCACTCCGGGCCCAGCACCCGGATACCCGACTGGCGGGCCGCGTCCAGCATCCGCTGGCGGATCGAGGCCTTGCCGTCCCGCGCCTCGTCCAGGTGGGAGCCGCCGGAGAGCACCAGGGCGGCGCGCACCCCGATGCTGCCCAGCCTGGCGATCCGCCCCGGCACCGTGGCTACCGGCGAGCAGATCACGGCGAGGTCGGGAGCCTCGGGGAGCTGGCCGATGCGCGAGAAGCCGGGCTGGCCGAAGACCTGCTCGTAGCCCTTGGGATTCACGGCCCAGATGGTGCCAGGGAAGCCGGCCTCCTGCAGGTTGCGGATCACCAGCCCGCCCAGGGAGTCGGGCTTTTCCGAGGCGCCGATGACGGCGATGGTGCGGGGTTCGAAGAAGTGACGCAGGAAACGGGTGCTCAAGATGCTCTCCCGGCAGCTGATGACTGGATGGCCTGCCTACTGTGTACGACCTATTGACACTGTCTGGCAAGGGCATACGCAAAGTAAAGTGACGCCAGTCAGCCTGGAGAGCGCAATGATCACCGGTTATATCACCCACCCCCACTGCATGCTCCACCATATGGGCCCGGAGCACCCCGAGAGCCCGCTCAGGCTGGAGGCAATCCGCGCCAGGCTCTCCCTCGCCGGCCTGCTCCAGCAGACCATGCAGTCCGAGGCCCGGGAGGCCTCCGAGGAGGAGCTGGCCCGGGTCCACCCGGTGCGCCACCTGCGCGCCCTGGACAAGTGCGTGCCGGAAGAAGGCATCGTCACCCTCGACAGTGACACCATGATGAACCCGGACAGCCTCAACGCCGCCCGGGTCGCGGCCGGTGCGGTCATCCGCGGCGTGGACCAGGTCTTCCGCCACCAGGCCGACAACGTCTTCTGCGCGGTGCGCCCCCCGGGCCATCACGCCGAGGCCACAGACGCCATGGGCTTCTGCTTCTATAACAACGTGGCGGTGGGCGCCGCCCACGCCCGGGAGAAGTATGGGGCCCGGCGCATCGCCATCCTCGACTTCGACGTCCACCAGTGCAACGGCACCATCGACATCTTCAAGGACGACCCGGACGTGCTGGTCTGCACCAGCTTCCAGTACCCTTTCTACCCCTGGCGCTATCTGCGCAGCGAGTGGCAGAACGTGGTCAACACGCCGCTGGAGGCGGGTACCGACAGCGCCATGTTTCGCCGCGCCATCGAGGATGACTGGCTGCCCGCCCTGCATCGCTTCAAGCCCGAACTGGTGCTGCTCTCCTCGGGCTTCGACGCCCACCGCGAGGATGACATGGCCGAGCTCTGCCTCGAGGACGAGGACTACCACTGGATCACCCACATGGCCATGGAGATCGCGGCGCTCTACTCGGATAATCGCCTGGTCTCGGTGCTGGAGGGGGGCTACCACCTCGACTCCCTCGGCCGCTGCGTCGAGGCCCACCTCAAGGCGCTCCTCGGCCTGCCCTTCGGCGACGCCCCCGCGTCAGAGGCCTGAGACTCCGGGCCCGGTGAGGTACGGCGTTTCTTGTTGCCGGGAAACGTCGCCCTTCATCCCGGCGCCTTAAAAGCATGAGAAGCGGTGCATTCATGCGGCACACGCTGTGGTAAGCTGCAGGAAACCTGTTTCCTATAGTGAATTTTCACCATGACAGCCGCCACCACCGATCAGGATGCCGCCCTGCGCATCGCCTCGGGCCGCAAGGCCTTCGTCGAGCCGCTGCGCCTCGGCGAGCGCCTGCGCGAGATCCGCCTGGCCAACCAGTGGACCCTGGAGGACGTCAGCCAGCGCACCGGCCTGGCCCGCTCCACCCTCTCCAAGATCGAGAACGACCAGATCTCTCCCACCTTCACCGCCGTCCAGAAGCTGATCGGCGGGCTCGGCATCGACTTGCCCCAGCTGCTCTCGCCGCCGCGTCAGCAGACCCGTACCATGGGCCGGCGGGATCTGACCCGCCGCGGCCAGGGGCAACAGCACCCCACCCCTACCTACGAGCATGAGCTGCTCAGCTGCGAGCTGGCCCAGAAGCGCATGATTCCCTTCAAGACCATCGTCAGGGCACGCAGCTTCGACGAGTTCAGCGAGTGGGTGCGCCACGACGGCGAGGAGTTCCTGATGGTGCTGGAGGGGGAGATCCTGCTCTATACCGAGTTCTACGAGCCCCTGGCACTGGAGAGCGGCGACAGCATCTACTTCGACAGCGACATGGGCCACGCCCTGGTCTCGGTCAGCGATGACGACGCCGTGGTGCTCTCGGTCTGCACAAGGGCCGAGGGTGCCTGAGGGGGAAGCGCAGAGGGAAGCCCCCTACCCCCGCCGCTGGCCGCGCCGGTCGCCGGGCCTGACCGGCGGCACGGCATCCAGCGCCAGGCGCCCGCCGGCATGGATCGCCTGGAAATGCCGCCCCTTGGCCCGGGCGATCAGCATGACCCCGTAACGCTCGGCTAGCTCCACCCCCTTCTGGGTGACCCCGGAACGGGAGACCAGCACCCCGATGCCCATCTGGGCCACCTTCAGCACCATCTCCGAGGTCAGCCGCCCGGTGGTGTAGAAGGTGTCGGCCCGCAGCGAGTCCGCCTCCTTCAGCCACTGGCGCCCGGCCAGGGTGTCCACGGCGTTGTGGCGCCCCACGTCCTCCACGAAGTCCAGCACCTCCTCTCCCCAGCAGAGCGCGCAGCCGTGCACGGCGCCGGCGCTGCGGTAGGTCTCGTTGCAGGCGTTGAGATTCTCCAGCAGGGCGTAGAGGGTCGACTGGCGCAGCGGCGTTTCGGGCAGCGGCTGGCGCGGCACCGAATCCAGCAGCCGCCCGAACACCGTGCCCTGGCCGCAGCCGGTGGTAACCGTGCGGTGGCCCAGGCGCTCCTCGAGATCCTCCGGCAGGTGGCGGGTCACCACCGCGGCCGCCTCCACCTCCCAGTCCACGTGCACCGCCACCAGATCGGCCGCCTCGGTCAAGAGCCCCTGGTTGCGCAGATAGCCGACCACCAGCGCCTCGGGGTCATCCCCCAGGGTCATCAGGGTAACGATCTCGCGCTTGTTGAGGTAGAGGGTCAGCGGCCGCTCGGCGGCGATGGCCTGACGGCGCGACTCGCCATACTCGTCGAAGATCTCGATCTCCACGGTGGCGGGCAGGCGGGCATGGCTGCGGGTGAAGGTCATGGCGCTCCTCGTCTCGTCGGGTTGGCGCGGAAGGTGGCTTGACCATGATGGCATTCCCGTTCCTTACTGTCTCTGAGCAACACAGCCCCTAACAACATCATAACAACAGGACAGCGCCGTGACCGACTCGCACAACCTGCGCCCCCTCGGGGTCACCCTGGCGGCCCGGGAACACCGCATCCAGGGGTTTCGCGCCACCCAGTGGCAGGTCGCCTCCCTGGCTCCCGGCGACCAGGGCGACGCCACCCTGTGGCTTCAGCTGACCATGACCGAGCGTGCCGCCTACCGCTTCAATCTCGCCTCGGGCAACCCCCGTCTCTTCGTGCGCGCCGGCTTCGCCGGTGGCCCCGCCGAGCCCACCGCCATCACCGCCAGCCAGGACGTGGCGGCCGACTGGCTGGATGGCGAGCAGCAGGTGCTCGAGGCGGCCATGCCCCTGGCCATCCAGGTCTGGATCGAGGCCTACCTGGCCCGCCACGGCGAGGCCCCCATGGAGGAGCGCAAGAAGAAGCGCAAGGGAGCGGGCCGCGCTCGGGAGATGGACACATGAGCCGCCTGGAACGCTGGTCCCGGCGCAAGCGCGGCGAGGAGCCGTCTCCCGATGCCCCGCCGCCCGCGGAGGCACCGCCCCTTGCCGACCCGCCGCAAGCGGAGGCCGAGCCCCATAGCGTCAGCGACGAGGAGCTGCCCGACCCGGAGAGCCTGCCCCCCGGCAGCGACTTCGGCCGCTACCTCCAGGAGGGGGTCAGCCAGGCGCTGCGCCGCCGGGCCCTTCGCCGCCTCTGGCAGGCCGATCACTATCAGATCCGCGACGGCCTGGACGACTACGACGGCGATTACAGCCAGCTCGAGCCCCTGGCCCGTGAGGCCGCGGAGCGGCTGCGCCACTGGGGCCGCCGAGTGAATGACTACCTCGCCCCGGAGGAGGAAACCGCCGAGGAACGCCTCGCCGAGGAGGTCGACTCGGCAGAAGCCGAGGGCGCCGAGCCGCCGGTCGACGAGGAGCGAGCCCCCTCGGCGGCGTTAGACGAAGGTGATTACGACGCGCCTGAGAGGCTGGACTACATTAGCAAGAACCAACAATAACGAGGTCAACATGCCCGCTCCCATTCCCCTTGCGCCCCTGGATGATGAACGCAACCGCGCCGCCCGGGAGGCCGCCAGGCAGCGGGTCTCCTGGCCCGCCAACCTGGCCCCGGAGACCGTGGACTTCAAGAGCGAGGGCTACCTGCTGATCGCCGGTGCCGAGCTGGATATCCGCCGGGCCGCCGCGCGCCTGGCGGGCCAGCTGCCCGGCATCACCCTGGTGGTCACCGAGCGCAGCAGCGCCGAGGAGGTGCCCGACCTCGAGGCCATCTGGGAGGCCACTCGGGCGCTGCCTTGCCAGGTGGCAGACAGCACCCTGCGGCTCGAGGGCTACCTGGGACGCTTCCATGCCACCCTGGCGAGCGACGCTGACGCTATCGACCTGGCCCTGGCCACCCAGGGGCGTCCCTGTTTCGACCTCGTGCTCGACCTGGGCCAGCGGCCGCTGCTGGCCCTGGAGCTCCCCCCGCCCGGTTATCGCGCCACCCGCTGGGGAACGGCCGACTGCGAGCAGGCCCTGGCCACCCTGCCCGACCACCGCGGCGCCTTCGAGGCGCCGCGCGCCGTGCAGGTCAATGCCGATCTCTGCGCCCATTCGCGCAGCGGCCAGGCCGGCTGCACCCTCTGCCTGGACACCTGCCCGGCAGACGCCCTCTCCAGCCAGTCCGGCCGGGTGGGCGCCTGGATCGAGGTGGATGCCCACCGCTGCCACGGCGCCGGCAGCTGTGCCAGCGCCTGCCCCACCGGGGCCATCGAGTTCCGTCTGCCTCGCCCGGCGCCCCTGGAGCACTACCTGGGAGAACTGCTGACCGCCTATCGGGAGGCCGGCGGTGCCCATCCGGTGGTGCGCTTCCTGAGCGAGGCCCACCTGGCCCGGGAGAGTGCACCGGCTGCCGGACACGTGCTGGACGTGGCCCTCGAGGAGCTGGGCGCCGCGGGACCGGATCACTGGCTGGCCGCCCTGGCCGCCGGCGCCGGCGAGGTGCGCCTGCAGCGGGATGCAGAGACGCCCTCCACCCTGCTTCGCCAGCTCGAGCGGCAGCATGCCGAGGCCCGTGAGCTGCTCGCGGCCCTCGGCCACGACCCGGCCCGGCTGACCTGGCTCGGGGCCGAGGCCGACCGGAAGGAGCTGGATGCCCTGCCCGCCCTGGCCCCCCTGCCGCCACGCCCGGAGGCCAGCCCCGATGCCACCAAGCGCGACCGGCTCAATGCCACCCTGGCGTGGCTCGGCCGCCAGGGCAGCCCGACCGGCCGTCGCCACCCCCTGCCCGCCCCGCCCCCTCACGGGGGCATGGAGGTAGACGCGGAGCGCTGCACCCTGTGCCAGGGCTGCGTGGCGCTCTGTCCAACGCCAGCACTCTCCGGCGGCGACGACGCCACGGCGCGACTGGCCTTCCGCGAGGCCGACTGCGTGCAGTGCGGCCTCTGCGAGGCGGGCTGCCCCGAGCAGGCCATCCGGCTGGTGCCGGGGTTCCTGGCTGCCCCCGAGCGCGAGACGCGTCGGACCCTCAAGGAGGAGCCCGCCTTCGCCTGCATTCGCTGCGGCAAGCCCTTCGCCACGGCCAGCACCATCGCCACCATCCAGCGCAAGCTGGCGGACCACCCCTATTTCGCCGGCGAGGCGCGAGCGCGCCTCGAGATGTGCGAGGACTGCCGCGTCCAGGATGTCTGGCAGGAGCTCGCCCGGGAACCCGAACGCCAGCTGAAGGTGTAACCATGGACGATCTCATCGCCACTACCCCGAGCGTCAGCGAGCACGACGCCCTCCGGGCGGATATCTACCGGCTGCTGGCCCGTCTGCTGCTGGCGCCGCCGGACGCGGCACTGCTCGACTTCCTCGCCGGCCTGGAGGCCGACGACGAGGATCCCGAGATGGCGGCCATCTGGCGCGCGCTCGCGGCGGCGGCCGCCGCGACCACCCCCGGCAGGGCCGAGCGTGACCACTTCGAGCTGCTGGTCGGCGTCATCCAGGGGGAGGTCACCCCCTACGCCTCCTGGTACCTGCACGGCACCCTGATGGACGAGCCCCTGGTGGCACTGCGTCGCGACCTGCGCCGCCTGGGGCTCGCCCGCAGCGAGGAGAGCCGCGACCCCGAGGACCACCTCGGCGCCCTTTGCGAGGCCATGGCCCTGCTGGCCGAGCGCGGCGATCCGCAGCAGGCCCGCTTCTTCGCCGCCCACCTGGCCCCCTGGGCCAACCGTTGTCTGGCCGAACTGGCAGCCAGCCAGGCGGCCCTCTACGCTGAGACAGGACGGCTGGGCCTCGGCTTTATGGCCCGAGAGCACCACTACCTCACATAACTAACAAGATCAGCGACCGTCACCCTCGAGGAGAACGCCATGCCCCGCGCCCATGATCCCCGCCGCCGCCGCTTCCTGCGCACCCTGGGAGCCGGTGGTGCCCTGGTCGGCACCGCCGCCGTGGTAGGCCATGTCGGCCTGACCCAGGCCGATGCCCCCCGGACCGACCCGACCGCCGACGATAGCCAGCGGCACTACCGCGAAACCGACCACGTTCGCGCCTACTACGCCACCCTGCGCGACTGAGCGTCGCTCATCTTCGGAGGTAAGTGACCATGCGTCTGACACCCAAGCAGGCAACCCCGGTCGCCGCGGGCCTCGGCATCTCCCGGCGGCAGTTTCTCAAGCGCGGCGGTGCCGCCACCGGCGGACTGGCGGCCGCCGGCTTCATGGGGCACGGCATGCTGCGCCCGGTGGAGGCCAGCGGCAAGACCCCGGTCCTCGACTCGCCGGTGGAGGTCAAGCGGACCATCTGCTCCCACTGCTCGGTGGGGTGCGGCACCTACGCCGAGGTCCAGGAGGGCATCTGGACTCGCCAGGAGCCGGCCTTCGACCATCCCATCAACCGCGGCGCCCACTGCGCCAAGGGGGCGTCGCTCCGGCAGCACGGCCACTCCAGCCGTCGCCTCAAGTACCCCATGAAGCTGGTGGACGGCCAGTGGCAGCGCATGAGCTGGGATGACGCCATCGAGGAGATCGGCAACAAGGTACTGGAGCTGCGCGAGGCCCACGGCCCCGACAGCGTCTTCTGGCTGGGCTCGGCCAAGTTCAACAACGAGCAGGCCTACCTGCTGCGCAAGTTCGCTAGCCTCTGGGGCACCAACAACACCGACCACCAGGCGCGCATCTGCCACTCCACCACCGTGGCGGGGGTCGCCAACACCTGGGGCTACGGGGCGATGACCAACTCGCTCAACGACATGCACAACTGTCGCTCCATCCTCTTCATCGGCTCGAACCCCGCCCAGGCCCACCCGGTGGCGATGCAGCACTTCCTGATCGCCAAGGAGCGCAACAACTGCGACATCATCGTCGCCGACCCCCGCTTCACCCGTACCGCGGCCAAGGCCGATACCCATGTACGCATTCGCCCCGGCTCGGATGTTGCCTTCATCTGGGGGCTCTTGTGGCACATCTTCGAGAACGGCTGGGAGGATCGCGAGTATATCCAGCAGCGGGTCTACGGCCTGGACGAGGTGCGCGCCGAGGTGGCCACCTTCACCCCGCGGGTGGTGGAGGACGTCACCGGCGTGCCCGAGCAGGTCATGTATGACGTGGCCCAGCGCCTGGCCACCCAGAAGCCCGGCAGCATCGTCTGGTGCATGGGGGGCACCCAGCACACCACCGGCAACAACAACACCCGTGCCTACTGCATCCTGGAGCTGGCGCTGGGCAACATCGGCAAGTCCGGCGGCGGCGCCAATATCCTGCGCGGCCACGACAACGTCCAGGGCGCCACCGACCTGGGCCTCGACTCCAGCTCCCTGCCGGCCTACTACGGCCTGGCCGAGGGGGCCTGGCAGCACTGGGCGCGGGTCTGGGACGTCGACTACGAGTGGCTCAAGGGGCGCTTCGACCAGACCGAGTACCACGACGGCCTGCCCATGAACAGCAGCGGCATCACGGTCTCGCGCTGGGTCGACGGGGTGCTCGAGGAGGACGAGGCGATCTCCCAGCGCACCGCGCTCAAGGCGATGTTCTACTGGGGCCATGCGGTCAACTCCCAGACCCGCGGTCCCGAGATGCGCCGCGCCATGCAGAAGCTCGAGATGATGGTGATCGTCGACCCCTACCCCACGGTGGCCGCGGTCATGCACGACCGCACCGACGGCGTCTACCTGCTGCCCGCCTGCACCCAGTTCGAGACCACCGGCAGCGTGACCGCCACCAACCGCTCGCTGCAGTGGCGCGACAAGGTGATCGAGCCGCTGTTCGAGTCCAAGCCCGACCACGAGATCATGTACCTGCTGGCCGAGAAGTTCGGCTTCGCCGATGAGCTGACCCGCCATATCCAGGTCAACGGCAAGGAACCCTCGATCGAGGACATCCTGCGCGAAATCAACCGCGGCACCTGGACCATCGGCTACACCGGCCAGAGCCCGGAGCGACTCAAGGCGCACCAGCAGAACTGGCACACCTTCAGCTTCGAGAACCTGCGCGCCCAGGGCGGCCCCGCCGACGGCGACTACTACGGCCTCCCCTGGCCCTGCTGGGGCACACCGGAGTTCGCCCACCCCGGCTCCCCCAACCTCTACGATCCCAGCGTGCCGGTGAAGGAGGGCGGCATGGGCTTCCGGGCGCGCTTCGGCATCGAGCGCAACGGCGTGAACCTGTTGGCCGAGGGCTCGGCACCGGTGCAGGGGGAGCTCGACGACGGCTACCCCGAGTTCACCGACCAGATGCTCAAGGACCTGGGCTGGTGGGACGACCTCACCGAGGAGGAGAAGGTCGCCGCCGAAGGCCAGAACTGGAAGACCGATCTGCTGGGCGGCATCCAGCGGGTGGCCATCGAGCACGGCTGCGCCCCCTACGGCAACGCCAAGGCCCGAGCCGTGGTGTGGACCTTCCCGGACCAGGTGCCCAAGCACCGTGAGCCGCTCTACACCACCCGCCGCGATCTCGTCGAGCAATTCCCCACCTGGGACGACTTCCGCTCGCTGTTCCGGCTGCCCACCCTCTACCGCAGCATTCAGGAGAACGACAACTCCGACCGCTACCCGATCATCCTCACCTCGGGGCGCCTGGTGGAGTACGAGGGCGGCGGGGAGGAGACCCGCTCCATGTCCTGGCTCGCCGAGCTGCAGCAGGAGATGTTCGTCGAGGTGAATCCGGCCGACGCCAACGATATCGGCATCGGCGACGGCGACACCGTCTGGGTCGAGGGCGCCGAGGGTGGCCGGGTCAGGGTCAAGGCCCTGGTCACGCCGCGGGTCGGACGCGGGGTGGCCTTCATGCCCTTCCACTTCGGCGGCATCTTCCAGGGCGAGAACCTGCATGACCGCTATCCGGAGGGGGCGGCGCCCTACGTGCTGGGCGAGGCGGCCAACACCGCGACCACCTACGGCTATGACCCTGTGACCCTGATGCAGGAAACCAAGTGCACCATCTGCCGGATCGAGCGCGCCTGAGCGATCGACAGCGACCAGGAGAACAAGACATGGCACAGATGAAATTCATGTGCGACGCCGAGCGCTGCATCGACTGCAACGGCTGCGTCACCGCCTGCAAGAACGCCAACGATGTCCCCTGGGGCATCCAGCGCCGGCGGGTGGTGACCCTCAACGACGGCCAGGCCGACGAGGTCTCGATCTCGGTGGCCTGCATGCACTGCGATGACGCCCCCTGCATGGCGGTCTGCCCCACGGACTGCTTCTACAAGACCGACGACGGCATCGTCCTGCACGACAAGGACCTCTGCATCGGCTGCGGCTACTGCCTCTACGCCTGCCCCTTCGGGGCCCCACAGTTCCCGAAGCAGAACGCCTTCGGCGAGCGCGGAAAGATGGACAAGTGCACCTTCTGCGCCGGCGGTCCGGCGGACAGCAAGGAAGAGGAGTATGAGAAGTACGGCGCCAACCGCATTGCCGAGGGCAAGCTGCCGCTATGCGCCGAGATGTGCTCCACCAAGGCCCTGCTCGCCGGCGATGCCCAGACCGTCGCTGATATCTTCCGTCAGCGGGTCGTCCATCGCGGCCATCGCGATGGCGGCTGGTCGGGCAACCAGCGCCGCGATCAGGAGCGCACCCGGGCGGGTGCCGACCTGACCGGCGTCGACGAGCTGTCCTACGACGCCACCCGCCAGGGTTAGGAGGTGATGCCATGAGCCTTTGCCGATACGGGCCCCTGGGGGGGCTGCTGCTGGCGGTGATGCTGGTCCTGACCGCCCTGCTCGCCCCACCCGCCCTGGCCCAGGCGGAGACCGAACGCGAGGCGGCCACCGCGGTGGCCGGCGTCAGCCCCGACGTCTGGCGTCAGGTGCGCAGCGGCGAGGTGGACGCCAACTTCCGCGACACCCGCTTCGACTCCAACTACAACCTGATCAACGCCAGCGGGGAGCGCTGGCGGCAGCTGCGCAACCGCTGGGTCTCTCCCTTCGGCCTGATCGCCGTCGGCGGCATGATCCTGGCGATCGCGCTCTTCTACGTGATCGTCGGACGCAAGGAGCTGAGCGAACCGAGAACCGGGCGCAAGCTGCTGCGCTGGCCCCTGTTCGTGCGCTCCCTGCACTGGACGGTGGCCACGCTCTTCATCGTCCTGGCGCTCACCGGCCTGAACCTGCTCTACGGCAAGTTCGTGTTCCGGCCGCTGTTCGGCGATGCCTTCTGGGCCTGGATGATCTCCGCCTCCAAGCTCGCCCACAACTATCTGGGGCCGCTCTTCGGCATCCTGCTGGTGGTCCTGCTGGCCCGGGTGCTCAGGCACAACTGGCCGAAGCGCCACGATCTCGAGTGGTTCCGCCAGGGTGGCGGCCTGGTGGGCAAGGGGCATCCCGATGCCGGCTTCGCCAACGGCGGCGAGAAGCTCTGGTTCTGGCTCCTGGCCACCGCTGGCCTGGCCGTGGTGGCCAGCGGCTTCGTGCTGGACTTCCCCAACTACGGCCAGAGCCGCGACACCATGCAGTGGGCCAACCTGATCCACGGCGTCGGCGCCCTGGGGCTCACCGCCGTGGCGCTGGGCCATATCTATATCGGCACCCTCGGCTCGGAGGGGTCGCTGGAGGCCATGACCACCGGCTACGTGGACGAGACCTGGGCGAAGGACCACCACAACCTCTGGTACGAGGAGGTCAAGGACCAGGCGGTGCCCGAGGAGGCAATCGGCGGCGACAGTCGCCCCGGCGACGAGCGCAGCGAGACGGCCTCCCGCCCAGGATGAGCCGCGTTGACCCGCTCACCCTACGACACCGCCCATGGGCGGTGTCTTTTGTTATGCTGGGCTCATCTTGATCCAACTCACCAGGGAGACAATAAGCGCCATGGATCATCTCGACGACGCCACCCGCACGGAGCTCGAGGCCGCCGCCTTCCGCCGCCTGCTCAAGCACCTCGACGACAACAAGGACGTGCAGAACATCGACCTGATGATACTGGCCGACTTCTGCCGCAACTGCCTCTCCAAGTGGCTGGTCAGCGCCGCCGAGGAGCGGGGTGCCGAGCTCGACTACGAGCGCGCCCGAGAGCACGTCTATGGCATGCCCTACGCGGAGTGGAAGGAGAAGTACCAGAAGGAGGCAACCCCCGAGCAGCAGGCCGCCTTCCAGGCGCGCCAGGCCAAGAAGCAGGAGAAGGCGTGATGAGCGAGCCGATGCTGCCCCTCTCCATTGCCGTGCTGACCATCTCCGACACCCGCACCGAGGAGACCGACCGCAGCGGCCAGGCCTTGGTGGGCTGCCTGACCGACGCCGGCCACCGCCTGGCCGACAAGCGCATCGTCCCGGACGATATCTACCGCATCCGCGCCGTGGTCGCCGAATGGATCGCCGACCCGGCCATCCAGGTGGTGCTGACCACCGGCGGCACAGGCTTTACCGGCCGCGACTCGACGCCGGAGGCGGTAGGCGTGCTCTTCGATAAGGAGATCGAGGGCTTCGGCGAGCTGTTCCGTCAGCTGAGCTGGCAGGAGATCGGCAGCTCCACGGTGCAGAGCCGCTGCCTGGGCGGCCTGGCCAACGCCACCGTCATCTTCTGCCTGCCCGGCTCCACCGGCGCCTGCCGTACCGCCTGGAACGGCATCCTCGCCGAGCAGCTCGATAGCCGACACAAGCCATGTAACTTCGCGAATCTCGTCATCCCGGAGAGAGGCCAGCATGTGTGACGCCAATACCTGCCCGCACAAGCCATGTAGCTCCTTGCAAGTTCAGGCAAATCTCGTCATCCCCGAGCGAGGCCAGCATGGCTGACCTCAAGCCCGTGGAGGCGGCACTCGCTGCCCTGCTCGAGGGCGTGCAGCCGGTGGGCAGCGAGCGGATCCCCTGCGACCGGGCCGCCGGCCGGATCCTGGCCGAGCCCGTGGCGGCGTCTCTCGACGTGCCCCCCTTCGACAACAGCGCCATGGATGGCTATGCCCTGAACCACCGGGACGCAGGCCGCTGGCTGCGGGTCAGCCAGCGTATCGCCGCGGGCGCTACCGGTGAGCCCCTGGCCGCCGACAGCTGTGCGCGCATCTTCACCGGCGGCGCCATTCCAGCGGGCGCCGACTGCGTGGTCATGCAGGAGAGCGTCGAGATCGACGGCGACCGGGTACGTGTGCCGGCGGGGATTCCTGCCGGCGACAATATCCGCCGCCGAGGCCGGGATGTCGCCGCCGGGAGCGAGCTGTTGCCGTCCGGCGAGCCGCTGGAAGCCGCGGCCCTGGGCCACCTGGCCGGTCAGGGCATCACCGAGGTGACGGTGCGCCGCCGCCCCCGGGTAGCGCTGCTCTCCACCGGAGATGAAATCGTGGATCCCGGCCACCCCCTGGGCCCCGGCCAGATCTACAACTCCAATCGCCCCATGCTCAAGCGCCTGCTGGAGCAGTTCGGCGCCGAGGTGGTGCGCGTCGCTGCGATACCCGATGATGCCGAGGGCACCCGCCTGGCCCTGGCCACAGCGGCTCGGGAGACCGATGTAGTGGTCACCACCGGCGGTGTCAGCGTCGGCGAGGAGGATCACGTCAGGGCCGCAGTGGAGGCGCTGGGAGAGCTGGATCTCTGGCGGTTGGCGATCCGCCCGGGCAAGCCTCTGGCCCTGGGGCGGTTGCCGGACGGCGAGCGGGAAGCGCGTTTCGTGGGGCTGCCGGGAAACCCGGTATCGGGCTTCGTCGGCGCCTGGCTCTTTCTCAGGCCGCTGATGGGTGCCCTGCTGGGGGCGCCCTCCCTCGCCGAGCTGCCCGGGCTTGCCGCCCGGGCCGACTTTGCCACCCGCACCGGCCCCCGCGCTCACTACATGCGGGTTCGCCTCGAGTTCGGCCCGGAGGGTATCACCGCCCACGCCTTCCGCGACCAGAACTCCGGGGTACTCAGCTCCTGTATCGCCGCCGATGCCCTGGCGGTCATTCCCCCGAACCGGGAGGTAGCCCCGGGCGACAGCGTGAACTGCCTCTGGCTCAGGGGCGCGTGACGTCTCCCTGTACCGGCACCTCCAGGGCTCCGCACACCTCCGGCCACAGCCGCTGGAAGGCCTGGTCGAGGCTCTCGTGCTCGCGCTCGAGCCAGGGCACCAGCTCCGCCAGGCGGTTGGGGCCGCTCAGGCGACGCCCGATGCCGGCGATGGCCCGGCATGTGAAGTCGAAGTCGGCGTAGCCGCAGAGCCAGTCCTGCTCCACCAGCACCGGCACCATGACGGCCAGCCGCGCCGGCGCCCTGCGCGTCGCCAGCACGCGGTAGGTGCGTCGCACCAGCGGCGAGGGGCAGGCGGCAAGGCCGAGCTCCCGGGCCACGAAATGGTCCCAGACCAGGTCCAGGGCGATCCCCACATAGCGCCGCTGGGCGCCAGGCGCCGAGCGCTGGAGTTCGCTCACCACCGGGTGGGCATCCACGAAGGCATCGACCCGGCGATGGTGGCGGATTCCCCGGGCCACCTCCTCCGGCCAGTCGGCTAGGTCGCTGCCCTTGACGCCGTCGGCGATCAGGTTGCCCCAGAGGAAGTCATCGCTGCCGCCCCGGGCCAGCCAGGCGTGGGCCAGGAAGTTCACGCTCGGCTCACAGGCAGTTGGTGGGCTTGGGAAGGCCGGCGATGCGCGCCGCCACCTTGGGGGGGCTACCCGGGAAGAGACGCATCAGGTGGATGGAGCGTCCCTTCTCTTCCCCCAGCGCTCGGCTCACCGCCTTGACCAGCGGACGCATGGCCGGGGCCTGCTCGAAGCGAGCATAGAAGTCGCGCAGCACCTCGATGATCTCCCAGTGCTCGTCGCCCAGGGGGATGCCCTCCTCCAGGGCCAGGGCTTCGGCAACCTCCCGGTCCCAGTCGGCCTGATTGACGAGATAACCCTCCGGATCGAGCGGGATCTTTTTATTGGGTGTAAAAAGATAACGGTATATTTCTGTGGTTGCCATCAGAACCAGCTCAGGGTGCGGTCGGCGTCTTCGGTCAGGGTCACGAACCCCGCCATGTCTGTCACCGCAACGGTCGTGTCGCAGTGAGCGATGAGGCCCCGGGCCTCGAGGTCATCGCGAAGCGCATACAGGCGCCCCGTCACCTCGGCGAAGTGCCCGACCAGCGTCGACATGGCGCCCTGGACGCCATCCTCGATCAGCAGCAGGCGATCCTCCGGGCCCATGGCCGCCAGGGCCTGACGGTAGACCTCGCTGGTGGCCGGCGATCGATTGAGAATATGCAGCAGCATCTTGCCATCTCCTTGGGGCCTTACGCCCTCAGAAGGTCAGGACCAGCGGGTGTGACGCCGTGAGCTCGGCAATGCGGCCCTGCCCTACGCTTGCCACTGGCAGCATCAGCGAGCCGGCGTCGAGGCCGTAGCGTGCCAGCGCCTCGGCCTCCACCAGCAGCGTCTCGATATCGTACATCTCGAGCATCTCCAGGGTGGGCGCCGTGCCCTTCTGCCCCAGGGGGCCGCTCCCCTGGCCCGGCAGCAGCGCCGTGACGCCCTCCCCCATGAAGAGCAGTGTCACCCGGCGACCAAAGGCGGCGGCCACCAGGGCGGCATCGAGCCCTTCTCGAAGCCAGCTGGTGCCATGGGGCCCATGGCGCAGAATCACCAGCAGATCTCCTTGCTCGTTCGACATGGCGCTCTCCTAAGGGGCGAAGGTGATCAGGCGGTCGCAGCGCAGGCCGAGGTCGACCAGCTGACCCAGACCCGTGAGCTCGAAGGGGGCCTCCACGCTGTGCCCCTGCTTGCCGTGCCGGGCGGCTTCCCGCTCGTCGAGAAGCCCTCGGCGCAGGGCCGCCGCGATGCAGACCTGCAGCGGCACGCCGTGCTCGGCGGCCAGTTCGGCCCAGGCATCGACCAGGTGAGGCTCATCCTGGGGCGGAGCCGCCAGCCGGGCGGCGTTCTGCACCCCGTCATGGTAGAAGAAGACACCCTCCAGGGCATGGCCCCTGGCCACCACCGCCTTTGCGAAGCGCAGCGCGGAGTGCGAGGCCTGGCTGCTGTAGGGTGCCCCCATGAGCAGAATCCCGTAGCGCATTCTGGATCTCCACAAACAGGCTGGCCCCGCCATGGCGGGGCCAGCCTGAAACAGCGTTGCCCGTCAGGGTCAGTCGCTGCTCATGATGCCGAGCAGCGTCAGCAGGCTGACGAAGAGGTTGTAGATCGACACATAGAGGGTGATGGTGGCGAGGATATAGTTGGTCTCGCCGGCCCGATGCACGATCTCGCTGGTCTGGTAGAGGATCGCCGCCGAGGCGAAGAGCACGAAGCCGGCAGAGACCATCAGCATCAGGGTCGGGATCTGAAAGATCAGGCCCGCCACCATGGCCAGGATCAGCACGATGGCACCGGCCATCAGGAAGTTGCCCAGGAAACTGAAGTCCTTCTTGGAGACCAGCGCCACGGCGGAGAGGCCGATGAAGGTCAGGCCGGTCATGGCCAGGGCGTTCATCACCAGGGCAGCGCCGTTGGGCAGCGCCAGGTAGGCGTTGAGGATCGGGCCGAGGGTGAAGCCCATGAAACCGGTAAAGGCGAAGGTCGCCAGCAGCCCCATGGCCGAGTTGGCGGTCTTGTGCACCAGGAACATCAGGCCGTAGGCGCCGATGAAGAACACGAAGATGTTGAGACGCTCGACGCCCATGGCCATGGCGGCACCGGCGGTAACCGCCGAGAACAGCAGCGTCATGGCGAGCAGGCCATAGGTGTTGCGCAGCACCTTGTTGGTGCTGACCACCTGGCTCTGCTGGCGAGTAAGCTGGGTGTCTTGGTATGCCATGAATCCAGTGCTCCCTGTGTTTGGTTGGTCTTGGCAGTGGACCTAGAATGCCGCCTCCGGGTTCCCCGCGCAAGCCCTTGTCGCGTCACCCATCAACGCTGATTCCCTGCGCCCAGCAGTCGGCAGGCCACCGCCAGCGCCGTGCTGCAGACCTCCTCCCGAGCCGCCCGCAGCGCTGCCAGGTCCATCCAGCAGGCGTCGAGGGCATCGTCGGCGGCGACGGGCTCGCCGCTCGACCAGCGCATCTCCATCACCACCAGCACATAGTGAAAGCGCAGTCGCCCCGCCTCATCGCGGTCGATCACGTCGATGGCGGTGAAGGGTCCCACGGAGATGCCCTGCACGCCGGTCTCCTCCAGCAGCTCACGCTCCGCCGCCACGGCGAGGGGCTCGCCCGCCTCCACCCGGCCGCCGGGCAGCGCCAGCCGGCCGGCGTTGGGGAGATTGCGCCGCCGCACCATCAGCAGGTGCCCTTCTCTCACCACCGCGCAGGAAACCGCGGCGGCAGGAAAGGCGATTACGGCAGGTGATGGTGGGGGCATGGTGCTCTCCTCAGGTTTCGAGAGCCAGTGTGCCGACCCTGCCGGCCCTCTGGCTAACGCCTTGATCCAGTGGCCCTCTTGACCCGCTGGAGAAAGCTGGTAATATTCACCGCCGTAAGCCGGAGGGATGGCAGAGCGGTTGAATGCACCGGTCTTGAAAACCGGCAAAGGTGAAAGCCTTTCCAGGGTTCGAATCCCTGTCCCTCCGCCACTACATCAAGAAAACCAGCCACTTACGGCTGGTTTTTTTGTTTCTGGCCCACCTACCCGACATCTCCCAGGAGGGCGCCATGGCGCTGAAGTCCACTATCTACAAGGCGCGCCTGCAGATTGCCGATCTGGATCGCCACTATTACGGCGAACACTCGCTCACGCTCGCCCGCCATCCGTCCGAGACCGACGAGCGCATGATGCTGCGCGTGCTGGCCTTCGCCCGCCACGCCCACGGAGATCTGGCCTTCGGCCGCGGGGTCAGCACCGACGATGAGCCAGACCTGTGGATTCGCAGCCTGACCGGCGAGATCGAGCTCTGGGTTCAGCTTGGCCAGCCCGATGAGCGCGAGATACGCCGCGCCTGCGGCCGTGCACGCGACGTGGTGCTCTACACCTACAGCGGCCAGGGCGCCCGTATCTGGTGGGAGCAGCTCGGCAGCAAGCTCGCGCGACTCGACAACCTCACCGTCTACGACATCTCGCCGGAGAGCATGGCGGCCCTGGGTCAGCTGGCGGCTCGCGGCATGGATCTCAATGTCACCATTCAGGATGGCGCCATCTTGCTGGCCGACGGCGAGGCGGCCGTGGAGATCACCCCCGAAACCCGCCAGGGGTAGCGCCTCGTTCAGTAGAGGCGCAGGCCCACCTTGGTCACCCGGTTACCGTCCATTTCGCTGACCACCCAGTGGATGCCGTGCCAGTCCACGTCATCCCCCACCACCGGGTGCCCCCCCACTCGCAGCGAAATGAATTCCGCCAGGGTCATTTCCCGCTCCGCCTGGCTCAGCGTCAGGCCGTAGGCGCTGGCGATATCGCGCATATGCGCCTCGCCGTCGAAGGTGAAGGTGCCGAAGAAGGTGCGCTCCTGCTTGAGCTTGGCGTCGCCGTTGAAGAGGCGGTTGAGCGCCGGCAGGTCTTCGCTGCGGCCGATCACGCAGATCACGTCACCGAGCTGCAGGCGCGTGCTCCCTTTGGGGTGGAGCATCACATGGTCGCGGAAGAGCGCCGAGATCAGGGCGCCGGAGGGAAAGCGCAGCAGGCGAATCGGCACGTCCTCCAGGTCGGAGTTCTCCACCTCGTAGACGAACATCTCGAAGTCGTTCTCCGGCAGGATGCCGAGGGGGCCGCGCCGGTTGGGGGTCACGCTGGTGGGTACTTCCACCTTCATCCAGCGCGCCATCCAGCCGAGGCTACCTCCCTGGATCAGCAGCGAGAGCAGCACCACCGCGAAGGCCACGTTGAAATAGAGCGAGGCATTCTCGACGCCGCCGATCACCGGGAAGATCGCCAGCACGATCGGCACGGCCCCGCGCAGCCCCACCCAGGAGATGAAGCCGATCTCTCGCCAGCGAAACTTGAAGAAGGGCTTGATGCTGATCAGCACGGCGATCGGACGCGCCACGAAGATCAGCGCCAGCGCCACCAGGGCGGCCGGGAGCGCCAGTTCGAGCATCTCGCTGGGATTCACCAGCAGCCCCAGCACCAGGAAGAGGCCGATCTGGCTGAGCCAGGCCAGGCCGTCATGCACGGGAAGAATGAAGTTGATATGTCGGCCAGGCTGGTTGCCGATCATCAGCCCCGCCAGGTAGATCGCCAGAAAGCCGCTGCCGCCGAGGAAGCTGGTCACCCCGAAGATGCAGAAGCCCAGCGCCAGCGCCAGCAGGGAGTAGAGGCCAGGGGCCAGGTCCACCCAGCGCAGCAGCTTGCCGCTGAGCCAGCCGGCCCCCACGCCGATGGTGAGCCCCAGGCCGAACTGCTGCACCAGCAGCAGTAGGGTGTCCAGGCCGCCGCTGAGCTCACCGATCAGCATCTCCACCAGGACCAGGGTCAGGAAGATCGCCATGGGATCGTTGGTACCGGACTCGATCTCCAGGGTTGCCCCTACCCGCTCGTTGAGGTTGACCCCTCGGCCGCTGAGCATCGAGAACACCGCCGCCGCGTCGGTGGAGCCGACGATCGCCCCCACCAGCAGCCCCTGAATCAGGGTCAGATCGAAGATCCACATGGCCAGCAGGCCGATCAGGCCGCTGGTGATGAAGACCCCAAGGGTGGCCAGGGTGAGCGCCGGGCGAAAGCCCACCCGGAAGGTCTTGAGCCGGGTTCGCAGGCCGCCGTCGAGCAGGATCATCGCCAGCGCCAGATGGCCGATGGTAAAGGCCAGCGAATAGTCGTCGAAGACGATGCCGAGCACCCCCTGCTCGCCCGCCAGCATGCCGAGGCCGAGGAAGATCAACAGCAGCGGCAGGCCGACCAGGGAAGAGAGACGACTCGCCAATACGCTGAGCGCGATCAGAAAGCCGCTGAGTATGAACAGGGTATTGATGGTGTCCATGGCATCCTCGGCGGGTCGGGGCGACCAGTATATCGCAATGCTTCCCGACGTTGTCCGGCAGTTTCTTCAAGACTGGCCAGCACTTCCGCGCAGCGGATACACTCTGCAGTCGCCGACGGCTCTGCCATCCCTTGCGCGCCCCCTGCTGGAGCAATCCGATGCCCGACCCTGCCAGGCCCCTGCGCTTTCCTGTCCAAGCCTGCCTGCTTGCCCTGCTGCTGACCCTCCTGCCCGGGGAGGCTCCGGCGGAGCCGCTGGACGCCCCTCCCTCCTCCGAGTCATCGGCGGTCGAGACCGGTCATGGCGACCTTGGCACAAGCGTCATGGTGCCCCGCCTGCTTCCCACAAGCGACGCCACTCCCGATGCCCGGGAACCGCCTCAGGCACCCGTTGAGGAGATTCCGACCATCGCCGTCACCCCGCCGGAGCCTCTCGAGCCCCCCCCGCTCAAGCCCGTGGAGATCATGCTGGACTGGTACCCCGGACCCCAGCATGCCGCCCTGCTGGTGGCCTATCACAAGGGCATCTACCGGCGACTGGGCCTGGAGGTCACGCTCTCGACGCCCGCCGACCCCGCCCTGCCCGCGCGCCTGCTGGCGGCGGGCCGCATCGAGCTGGCGGTGAGTCGCCAGCCGCTGCTCCACCTGCTGGCCGGGCGTGGCCTGCCCCTGGTGCGCGTCGGCACCCTGGTGGACCTGCCCCTGGGGGGCCTGCTGGTGCGCAATGGCGGCGACACCGAGGCGCCCTTCTCCCTGGCCGGCAAGCGCATCGGCTACTCCACCGAGGAGGCACGGGAGCTGCTGCTTCCGACGCTGCTCAGGCCCCATGGGGTTGGCGTCCACGAACTGGAGCTGGTCGATATCAACTTCGGCGCGGTCAACGAGGTGGTCGAGCAGTCCCTGGATGCCATCATGACGCCGCAGCGGCTGACCCTTCCCCGCCAGCTGGGCGACGAAGGCGTCGGGACCCGGCTGCTGCGTCTGGAAGAGCACGGCGTTCCCCCCCATGAGGGGCTGATTCTGCTGGCCAACCGCGACCGCATCGGCGGCCAGAGGGAGACGCTGCGCCGGGTGCTCGAGGCCCTCACCGAGGCCACCGCCTGGCTGCTGGAGGAGCCCGATGCCGCCTGGCAGCTGCTCCAGGAGCAGGAGCCGGCGCTGGACACGCCGGCCAACCGCGACGCCTGGCTGCCCATGCTGCTGCGCCTGAGCGCCCGCCCGGCGGCACTGGACCTCGGCAACTACCAGCGCTTCGAGGAGTACCTGGTGGCCCAGGGGCTGACGGAGCACCCCACCCCGGCAGAGAAGCTGGCGCTGGACCTGGGGGCGCCGTGATGAAGGACGCCCCCCTGCTCTTCATCGACCTCGAGACCACTGGCATGCGTACCACCCGGGATCGCATCACCGAGATCGCCGCCCTGCGCCTGGAGGGGGACAGGGTCACGGCCCGCTGGCATCGGCTGATTCAGCCGGAGGTACGCATCCCCGCCCCGATCAGCGCCCTGACCGGCATCGATGACGCCATGGTGGCCGAGGCCCCGACCTTTGCCGAGATCGCCGACGACCTGCTGGCCTGGCTGGGCGATGGCGTCCTGGTCGCCCACAACGCCCGCTTCGACTACGGCTTCCTGCGCAACGCCTTCCAGCGTGCCGGCCGCGACTACGGCGCCGAGGTGATCTGCACCCTGCGCCTGTCGCGCCGCCTGGCGCCCGAGCATCGCGAGCACAACCTGGCCGCCCTGCTGGCCCGCCACGGCATCGAGGCCGGCACTCGCCACCGCGCCATGGCCGACGCCGAGGCGCTGCTCGCCCTCTGGCGGCACTGGCAGCGCGAACACTCCACCGAGCGGCTCCTGGAAGCCCTCCAGCACCAGCGACGACTGCCCAGCCTGCCCGCCCACCTGGACCCCGGCGAGATTCAGGCCATGCCGGCTTCCCCCGGCGTCTACCTGATGTATGGCGAGAACGACCTGCCGCTCTATATCGGCAAGAGCGTGAATCTCAGGGCCAGGGTGATGGGCCACTTCCAGGCCGACCACCGCAGTGATCGTGAGATGCGCCTGGCCCAGCAGGTGCGTCGCCTGGCGTGGCAGGAGACCGCCGGCGACCTCGGCGCCCAGCTGCTGGAGGCGCGCCTGGTCAAGGAGCGCCAGCCGATCCTCAACCGCCAGCTCAGGCGTGCCGGCCGCCTGGTGGCATGGCACTGGCCGGCCGACGCCAACCGGCCGGAGCTGGTTAGCGTCGGCGAGCTGAGCGGCCGCGAGGCAGAAGCGCTGATGGGGCTCTTTCGCAATGCCCGGGAGGCCAGGGAGGCGCTGCGCCAGATCGCCGCGGACCGGCAGCTCTGCCTGCGCCAGCTGGGCCTGGAGAGCGGCCGTGGCGCCTGCTTCGGCAGCCAGCTGGGGCGCTGCCGCGGGGTCTGTCGGGGGGATGAAGCGGTAGACGAGCACAGCGCGCGCGCCAGGGAGGCGCTATCGCGGCTGCAGATCCGGCACTGGCCCTGGGAAGGCCCCCTGGCCATAGGTGAGCGGGGATCCAACGGCGAGCAGACCTGGCACCTGGTCGCCCACTGGTGCCACCTGGGCAGCGCCGGCTCGCTGGCGGCAGTCGCCGACATGGTCGGGACCGCCGGACGCTTCGACCGCGATATCTACCGCATTCTGCGGCGCTTCCTGGACGACCCGGACGCCGCGGGGCTCACCCTGGTCTCCCTACCCCGCCCGGCGGGGGGCTGATCACTCGGCCAGGCCGGCCAGAAAGCGCTCCACCGCCTCCCGGAAGGCCTCGGGCTGCTCGGCATGCAGCCAGTGGCCGGCGTCCAGCGTCTCGATCTCGGCCGCCGGCAGCACCTCGCGCAGGGCGGGCAGCATCTCGTCGGTCACATAGTGGGAGCGGGCGCCCCGCAGCACCAGGGTCGGGCCGCTATAGCTCCCCTCGCCCGCCGGCGGGCCCATGATGGTCTCGTAATCGGCCTGGATCGGGTCGAGCCCCAGGCGCAGCCTGAGCCCGCCCGCCTCGGCCCGCTCCAGGTTGGTGGCCAGGAAGAGACGCACCGCCCGCTCCTTGACGTGCTCGCCGAGCAGGTCGTCGGCATCGCGGCGGTTGGCGGGCTCGCCCGCCTCCAGATGGCGCAGGCCGGCGAAGACGGTGTCGTGGTCATGGCCATAGGCCCGGGGCGCGATATCGGCCACGATCAGCGAGGCCACCCGCTCGGGCGCCAGCCGCGCCAGGGAGATCACCACCTTGCCCCCCATGGAGTGGCCGAGCAGATGGGCCCGGGGCACCTCGAGGCGATCGAGCAGGGCGATCACATCTTCGGCCATGGCGTCATAGCCCATTCCCTCGGCGTGGGGGGAGCGGCCATGGTTGCGCAGGTCCACGGCGATCACCCGCCGTGCCTGCTGCCACGCCTTGACGTGGGACCGCCAGTTGTCGGCGCTGCCGAACAGGCCATGGACCACCACCAGGGGTATCCCCTCGCCACCGGTATCCAGATAGTTCAGCGTCACGGGCATGGCACTCTCTCCTTGTCCTTTGCAGTAGTGATTCTCTGGACCGCTCCCCTGGGCGGCTGGCAGCCGACGTCCTCGGCCAGAATTCCAGTGCTATAGATCCAGCCAAGGGGCGCTAGACATGCTGCAACTTCTCCAGGGCCGCGTTACTCAAGAACGCTGACCGACTCTTGATGCCGTGCAGGGTCACGTACTCGTCGATTTGACGGACCACGATGCCGGGCAGCGTGACCGTCACTTTTTCTGTCTTCCCAAGATACGGCGTCAGGTCGATGTCGATCATGCCCCAGCCCCAGCCCTCGAAGTCGGGGTTGCGGCGATGTTCGTTGATCTTCCCCGGCTTTGGGACGGATTCGCCACGGCTCACCAGCTCCTGGAGAACGATCTGCGCGGCCTCTACCGCGTTGTCGTATGCCTCCTCAGGGCTGTCCCCGGCACTGATAGCGCCGGGAATATCAGGAAAGACGATGCCGGTAGCGGTGTTATCGTCTCCCCACTCGATAGCGATGGGATATTGCATGGTCTGCCTCCGCGCGGGTTATGCGAGTCCCGCTTGCTTCCGAATCTGGTGGACAGTACCCCTGGGCAAGTCCTTTTTCGGGTGTGGAACGGGGATAGCACCAGACCTCTCGGGGTGCTTGAAGACGTGGTGGCTGCCCCGTATTCGGTCCAGTACCCAGCCAGCGGCCTCCAGCTCCTTGATCAGCTCGCTGCTTTTCACTCCGCTCTCCTGCCTGGACCATAGGCAAATATTATACTTCCAGCCGTACCACTTTGCACATCCTACAAAAAATCGCCGCCAGAGCGGCTGGCAGTGGGTGATGGCACCAGGCGTTGCGGTGTGGGGCAATAGCAGCTGTCAGGCGCGACTGCGCGCCGGCTCCTGGGGGGAAGCGCCTTCCTCTGCCCCGGTGGCCGAGAGCAGGCGACGGCTCAGGGTCGCCAGCAGCACACCATAGAGGGGCAGAAAGAACAACAGGCTGATCCCGAGCTTGATCACATAGTCGACCCAGGCGATCTCCAGCCAGTTGGCCGCCATGAAGGGGTCGGGACTCTGGTAGAAGGCGATCGAGAAGAAGGCGAAGGTGTCGGCCAGGTTGCCGAGCACCGTGGAGATCGCCGGCGCCACCCACCAGGCACGAAGGCCGCGCAGGCGGTCGAAGACGTGCACGTCGAGCAGCTGGCCCAGCAGGTAGGCCATGAAGCTGGCCACGGCGATGCGCGCCACGAAGAGGTTCCACTCCCCCAGCGCCTCGAGCCCGGCGAAGCCGCCCCGGGGGAAGACCACCGAGACCACATAGGAGATCAGGAGCGCCGGCAGCATCACCCGCATCACGATGGCCCGGGCGGGCTCCTTGCCGAACAGCCGCACGGTGAGGTCGGTGGCCAGGAAGATGAAGGGGAAGCTGAAGGCCCCCCAGGTGGTATGAAAGCCGAACAGGGTGAAGGGCAGCTGCACCAGGTAGTTGCTGGCGGCGATCACCAGGATATGAAAGGTGATCATCAGCGCCAGCAGCTGGCGCCGCTGGCGGTCGGAAAGCGCGAACATCGACGTATCCTTTTTTTGGTGGAGGGGTGAGGGAACCCTCGGGAACGGGGCTGACGAGGCAGCAGGCGGCGAGGATTATACGCACCAGGCAGGCGTCTGGCCATGGCTGCCGACGCCCAGGTAGGGCTCAAGACTGTTCAGATGACAAGCCTCGGCACCAAGCAGGATCGACGCCCCATGAACGAACGGCGCCGCCCGAAGGGGCGGCGCCGTTGCACGGTCGAAAGCGAGCGGGCGTCAGACCTGGCGGGCATCCCCGGAGGCGCCCACGGAGCGCGCCTTCATGGCCTCGTGGACGTCCTGCAGGCTGGCCGGATCGTCGATGGTGGAGGGCACGCCGAACTCCTTGCCATCGGCGATATTGCGCAGCAGCTTGCGCAGGATCTTGCCGGAGCGGGTCTTGGGCAGGCGATCCACCACCAGCACCTCCTTGAAGCAGGCGATGGGGCCGATCTTCTCGCGCACCAGGGCCACCAGCTCCTTCTCCAGCTCCTCCTCGCGGCCCTGGAAGCCGTCCTTGGGAATCACCAGCCCCACCGGCAGCTGCCCCTTGAGGGCGTCATGGATGCCGATCACGGCGCACTCGGCCACCGCCGGGTGGGCGCCCACCACCTCTTCCATCTCACCGGTGGAGAGGCGGTGGCCCGCCACGTTGATGACGTCGTCGGTGCGGCCCATGATGAAGAGATAGCCGTCCTCGTCCACGTAGCCGCCGTCGCCGGTCAGGTAGAAGCCCGGGAAGGCCGCCATATAGGCGGAGTGGAAGCGCTGGGGGTCACCCCAGACGCCGACCAGGCAGCCCGGCGGCATCGGCTGCTTGATCACCACGCTGCCCTGCTCCATGGCGCCCATGCGCTCGCCCTCGCGGTCCAGGATCTGGACGTCGAAACCGGGCACCGGCACGGTGGCGCTGCCCGCCTTGGTGGGCATGGGCTCCAGGCCGTGGAGGTTAGCGGCGATGGGCCAGCCGGTCTCGGTCTGCCACCAGTGGTCGATCACCGGCACGTCGAGCAGGTCGTCCAGCCAGTGGAAGGTGGGCGGATCCAGGCGCTCGCCAGCCAGGAACAGCGCCTTCAGGCAGGAAATGTCGTACTGCTCCAGGAACTTGCCGTCCGGATCCTCCTTCTTGATGGCGCGGAAGGCGGTGGGGGCAGTGAAGAAGCTCTTGACCTGATACTCCTCGATCAGCCGCCAGAAGGCACCGGCATCCGGGGTCTTCACCGGCTTGCCCTCGTAGACCACGCTGGTGGCCCCGCGCAGCAGCGGCGCGTAGACGATGTAAGAGTGGCCGACCACCCAGCCCACGTCGGAGGCAGAGAAGAAGACCTCGCCGGGGGCGACATCGTAGATGGCGTCCATGGAGTAGGCCAGGGCCACGGCATAGCCGCCGGTGTCGCGAATGACGCCCTTGGGCTTGCCGGTGGTGCCGGAGGTATAGAGCACGTAGAGGGGGTCGGTGCCCTTCACCGGCACGCAGTCGGCCGGCTCGGCCTTGGCCATCAGGTCGGCCCAGTCATGGTCACGCTCGCCAAGCTCGGCGGTGTGCTGCTCGCGCTGGAAGATCACGCAGGCCTCGGGCTTGTGGCTGCTCTGCTCGATGGCCGAGTCGATGATGCCCTTGTAGGGCAGCACCTTGGTCACCTCGACGCCGCAGGAGGCGGCCACCACCACCTTGGGCTCGGCATCCTCGATGCGCACGGCCAGCTCGTGGGGCGCGAAGCCGCCGAAGACCACGGAGTGCACCGCGCCCAGGCGCGCGCAGGCGTACATGGCGACCAGCGCCTCGGGCACCATGGGCATGTAGATGACGACGCGGTCGCCCTTCTCCACCCCGAGCCCCTTGAGGGCGCCGGCGAAGGTCGCCACCTGGTCGCGCATCTCGCGGTAGGTCAGGGTGCGCTTGCTGTCGGTCACCGGGGAATCCCAGTGGATCGCCGGCTGGTCGCCACGCCCCTGCTCCACATGGTGATCCAGGGCGGCATGGCAGATATTGAGCTCACCGTCCGCGAACCAGCGCGCGTGGTTGGCCTCGTCGTAGTGGAGGATCTGGGTGGGCGCCTTGAACCAGGGAATACGGCGGGCCTGCTCGCCCCAGAATGCCTCGGGCTGTTCGATGGAGCGGCGGAACTCGTTGGCGTAGGTACTCATGATCGTCCTGTGGTTTCAGGTCAGTGGCAACGGAAACATTGTTGACACTGTAAAGGACAGATTCCTACACGGCCTCCGACGTTAGGCTAACTTTCGACAAAAGATGAAGAATTTTCACGCTGCATTGTCAACAACGGCGCCGACGGCCGTCCCGCAGGGGGCGCGACCACCTTCCCCGGCCGGCCGCGACTGGTCTATGCTTTCAATAGCGCTAAATGAGAAAACCATGTTCATCTGCAGAGACGCCTGTCAGGCTGGGCGGCAGTCGGCATCAATGCCCCGTTTCAGCGCCATCTGGCGCGGAGGTTTTCCCCATGGGTAATTCCAGCAGCACCGCCTCCCGGCTACTGGCCGGAGGCAACGCCACCATCGACCGGGCCACGGCGCTGCTCAAGGCCATGGCCAACGATAACCGCCTGCGTATCCTCTGCCTGCTGGAGGGGCAGGAGCTGTCGGTCACCGAGCTCAACCGCCAGCTGACGCTCAGCCAGTCGGCGCTCAGCCAGCACCTGGCGATCCTGCGCCGGGAGAACCTGGTCTCCACCCGGCGCGCCTCCCAGACCATCTACTATTCGCTGAACGGCGAGAACGCCAGCACCATCATCGAGACCCTGGGCCGGCTCGGCCTGGCCGACTAGCGGCGCCGCAGGGGGCTCTGCTCCAGCACCTCGAGCCCCTTCTCCAGCGCCCGCTCCACCCCCAGGGAGACGGCAGCACCCAGCCGCTCGGAGAGGCGACGGCGCGGCTCCAGGCGCAGATGGAGCACGCGCACCTCCTGCATGCGCTCCATCAGGTAGGCCTCGCTGGTGCCCAGGGCATCCACAAGCCCCCGCTCCAGGGCGTCGCGTCCGTACCAGGTCTCCCCCGTGGCTACCGCCTCGATCGCCAGCGCCGGCCGGCGCTCGCTCACATGGCGCTTGAAGAGCTCATGCACGGTCTCAAGATCCTCGAGAAACTTCTCGCGTCCCTCCTCGCTGTTCTCGCCGAACACCGTCAGGGTGCGCTTGTAGCGCCCGGCGGTCAGCACCTCCACGTCGATATCATGGCGCTTGAGCAGGCGGTGCACGTTGGGCACCTGGGCCACCACGCCGATGGAGCCCACCACCGCCAGGGGGGCGGCACGCAGCTGGTCGGCGCCGCAGGCCATCAGGTAGCCGCCGCTGGCGGCCACCTTGTCGACGCACACCGTGGTCCTCAGGCCCGCCTCGCGCAGCCGGTCGAGTTCCGCCGCCGCCAGGCCATAGGCGTGGACCAGCCCGCCGGCGGACTCCAGGCGCACGATCACCTCGTCCCCCGCCTCGGCGGCATCGATCAGCGCCGAGACCTCCTCGGCCAGCCGACCGGTGCTGCTGGCGCGAATGTCACCGTGGAAATCGATCACCCAGGCGATGGGCTCTCGCGCCTTTTCCGCCTTGCGCTCCTGCTTCTCGCGCACCTTGTCCTCGCGGCGAAAGCGCTTGAGCAGCCGCTTGCGGGTGCCAGGCTCGCTGGCCGCCAGGGTCAGGCGGCGGCGGCGATAGTCCCGAGCGTCGTTGAGCTCCTCGATCCGCAGGCGCGTGCGATCCATGGCGCCAGCCCGCGCTCTGGCCACCACGGCCACGATCAGGCCGATGATCACCACCAGGCTCAGCAGCTGAGCCAGGAACAGGCCGAGGTCGGCCAGCCAGTCATTCATTCCCTTCTCCTTGACACTCTCTCGTCGATTGGCCGCCGGCGGCGGTCACTAGGCACTTGAATGAAACGATCGTTTGAAATAATCTGGGTTGCGATGGCCCACCCCTACCAGGAGTCCCGATGAGCCTCTCTACCCTCGACAAGCTGCAGTCCCGTTTCGACGCCCAGGCCGCTCAGGGCATGGACGATATCTTCCAGTTCCACTTCAGCGATGCCGGCAGCCACTACCTGGTGGTCAAGGACGGCAGCCTGGATATTCAGGAGGGCGAGCACGACGACCCCTCGGTCAGTCTCAGCATGACCACCGAGACCCTCAAGGGCCTGATGAACGGCGAGGTCAACGGTATGACCGCCTTCATGACCGGCAAGCTCAAGGCCACCGGAAACGTCATGCTGGCCACCAAGCTGACCAGTCTCTTCCCCAAGGGGTGAAGCGACGGTTGTATGCCATGGTCGGGCCGCCCTCGAGCGGCCCGACGCCGTTCTAGCGGGCCGCCACCTCGCCCAGGTGGGTCTCGATCAAGGCCCGAGAGATGGAGTAGAGCGGCGGCAGCTGCGGCAGGCGGCGCGGCGAGAACCAGGCGGCATCGGCAATCTCCACCCCGTCGATCTGGATCCGCCGGCTGGCCGCCTCGGCGAAGAACCCCAGCATCAGGGAGTGCGGGAAGGGCCAGGCCTGGCTGCGGAAGTAGCGAATGCGCCCTACCTGCAGTCCCACCTCCTCGAAGATCTCCCGGCGCACCGCCTCCTCGGCGGATTCCCCCGGCTCGATGAAACCGGCCAGGGTGGAGTAGCGCCCCGGTGGGAAGCGCGGGCTGCGCGCCAGCAGCAGGGCGTCGCCGTGAGTCACCAGGGTGATGATACAGGGCGAGATGCGCGGGTAGTTGCGGTGGCCGCAGCCGCGGCAGTGCATGGCAAACTCGGCGTCGAGGCGCTCGGCGGGCGCCCCGCAGCGACCGCAGAAACGGTGGTCCCTGAGCCAGGCGCCCACCTGCAGCGCCGTGGAGAGCAGCGCAAAGCGCGACTCCGGCAGCGCCGCCAGCCAGCCACGCCCATCCGGCCAGTCAGCCTGCGGGGCTTGCTCCAGGGAGAGCGCCACCGGCTCATCGTGCCAGTAGCAGAGCGGCTGCACCGCCGGCGTCCAGGCCTGTACCGGCTGCAGCAGGTCGCCGTCGGGGCCCGGGGCAATGCGCCCCTCGGCGATGCGGATCACATAGCCCGCCGCGGCCTCCAGCGGCAGCTCACGACGAAGCATCAGTGGGGCACTCCATCACCCAGGCGGTCCCAGCCGCACTCCCCCGACGCCTCGCGAATCGCCGACAGCTTGGCCCGATGGGCGGCCAGCTCGGCGTCGCTCGGGCGCGTTACCGCCAGGCTGCCGGGCGCCAGGGTCAAACGGCGAATGGCCAGGCCACCGCCGGCACCGGCGCTCCCCTCTCCCCCGGCGCTGGCATCCAGCAGCAGCGCCGTCTGCCCCCCGGTCATCGCCAGATAGACGTCGGCCAGGATCTCGGCGTCCAGCAGGGCGCCGTGGAGCACCCGGTGACCGTTGTCGATCTCGTAGCGCTTGCACAGGGCGTCGAGGTTGTTGCGCTGGCCCGGGTGCTTGTCCCGGGCCAGCTGCAGGGTATCGAGGATCCGGCAGTGCTCGGCCACCGGCCCCAGGCGCGGCTCGCCCCGGGCACGATTGAGCATGGCGAACTCGTGGTCCATGAAGCCCACGTCGAAGGGGGCGTTGTGGATCACCAGTTCGGCCCCTTCGATAAAGGCCCAGAACGCATCGGCGATCTCGGCAAAGCGCGGCTCGTCGGCCACCCGCTCGTTGGTGATGCCGTGGACGCCGATCGCTTCGGCCTCGATCTCGCGCTCGGGGTTGATGTACTGGTGATAGGTGTTGCCGGTCAGGCGGCGGTTGACCATCTCCACCGCCCCGATCTCGATCAGGCGATGGCCTTCCCGGGGGTCGATGCCGGTGGTCTCGGTGTCGAGAATGATCTGACGCATGGGGTCCCTCTGTTTGAGGCGTACGGAAACTGGAAAAACGCCTGGGGGCTCAGGCGCCCTGGCGGGCGGCGTCGATGGCCTCGTTGGCAAGCGCATCGGCCCGCTCGTTGCCCGGGTGGCCGCTATGCCCCTTGACCCAGTGCCACTCGATGGTGTGGCGATGGGTCTCCTCGAGCAGTTCCCGCCACAGCTCGGCATTCTTTACCGGCTGCTTGCTGGCGGTCTTCCAGCCGCGCTTGACCCAGTTATGGATCCACTCGGTGATGCCGCGACGCAGGTACTCCGAATCGGTCCAGAGCTGGACGCGACAGGGCCGCTTGAGTTCCCGCAGCGCCATGATCGCCGCCATCAGCTCCATCCGGTTATTGGTGGTGCGGGACTCATGGCCGTTGAGGGCCTTCTCGTGGGAGCCGCTCAGGAGCAGCGCTCCCCAGCCGCCGGGGCCCGGGTTGCCGCGGCAGGCGCCATCGGTATAGATGGTCACCTCGGGCAGGGCATCGGCCCCTGTCTCGGTCAAGGTCTCAGTCAACCTCGGTCATCCTTTCCTGTGGGGGCGAGAGGCGGGGCTGCCCGACCCGGGTAGCGCCCAGCGCCGAACCCCCGAAGGGCCGCCCGAACTGGAGCCGCCCCCCCTGGGTCTGGGCCAGCTGCGACCGCCGGCTCGCCTGGATCATGTAGCTGTCGCCCAGCGGCAGGTTGTAGCGCCGCCCCAGGGTCTCCAGGGCCGCATTACGGGGCATGCCGCCAGGCAGGTGAAAGCCACAGTAGTCTACCCGCTCGATCCGGAAGTCCACAAACGCCAGCCAGTCGCGCAGCCGCCCCGGCGTGCGCCAGTGGCCGCACCAGGGCAGCCGGCGCCGCCGAGTCGGCCATACCCGCGGCAGTGCCCCCGCCGACAGCGGCATCCAGCCGAAGAGGATCAGGCGCCCATCGTCCCGGGTGACCCGCGCCGCCTCCTGCAGCAGATGGTGGGGGTCCGGCACCACCTCGAGGAGGTGATGGACGATCACCAGGCTCAGGCAGCCGTCGGGCAGCGGCAGGGCATCCGGCGTGCAGACCAGGGTGCTGGGCCCCTGGGCGAGTTCGCGGGTCGGCGACCAGCGCATGGGGTGGCGCACCGGGCACATGTCGGCCAGGGGAGCCCCCATGCCGAGCTCCAGGCTGTGAACGCCGAACACCCCCTCGCACACCGGGCCCAGGCAGGCGCGCTCGGCGTGATGCAGGGCCTGTCCCTGCGGCGTGGCCCAGAAGCGGCGGCCATCGCGCACCAGGGCGGGCAGAGAAGATCCTGGGTGAGAAATTGACATTGACAGCAGGTTCCTCCATTCTGGGCGGATTTTGCGACCCGTTCATGCCCATTCAGGACGCCATGCCCATGTTGAGCGTGACACCGATTCCCGCGTTTGGCGACAACTATATCTGGCTGCTGCGCCAGGACACGAGTTCCGAGATCTGCGTGGTCGACCCGGGCGATGCCGCCCCGGTAGTCGAGCTCATCGAGCGCGAGGGGCTGAGCCTCTCCACGGTGCTGATCACCCACCACCACGCGGATCATACCGGCGGCCTGCCGGAGCTGATCGAGCGCTACGCGCCCCGAGTGATCGGCCCCAACAACCCCAGGATCCCCGGCATCGAGGAGCGGGTCGCCAGCGGCGACGAGTTCCGCGTGATGGGACGCCGTTTCGAGGTGTTCGAGGTGCCGGGGCACACCCTGGATCATATCGCCTTCTTCACCGCCGGCATTCCCCCGCTGCTGTTCTGCGGCGACGCCCTGTTCAGCGCCGGCTGCGGCCGCCTGTTCGAGGGCACCCCAGAGCAGATGCACGCCTCGCTGAATCGGCTGGCGGCCCTGCCCGACGACACCCTGGTGTTCGCCGCCCACGAATATACCCTGGCCAACCTGCGCTTCGCGTTGGCCGCAGACCCCCACAACCCGGATGTAGCCCGGGCCATGGAGGAGTGCCAGCGCGCCCGGGAGCTCGACCGCCCCACGCTGCCGAGCTCCCTGGGCCGAGAGAAGCGCATCAATCCTTTCCTGCGCGTGACCGATGCCGGCGTGCGTCAGGCCGCCGCCGACCACGGCGCCACCGACAGCGACCAGGCCACCTTCGCCACGCTGCGCGCCTGGAAAGACAACTTTTGATAAAGCCCCGATTGGACGTCATGCGGTTTGCCCCGCTGTCGGCGGGACCGCACACGACCACGAGGACGATTGTCGAATGACCTACCACACCAAGCGACACAAGCTGATCGGCCTGGCCAGCGCCACGGCCCTGATGGGCTCCCTGATGCTGGCCGGCGCCTACAGCCAGGCGGCAAGCTTGAGCGCCGAGCAGCGTCTGAATTCCCAGGGCGACAGGAAGATCGCCTCGGCCGACGGGTCGCTGCCCAGCGACCGCCACTTCTGGGACGCCCTGGCCCTCGAGCCTCAGGACATCTGGAGCCGGCTGCGCGCCAGCCTGCAGTGGCAGGACGATATCGACGAGCCACGGGTTCAGGAGTGGATCACCCACTACCGCCAGAGCCCCGGGAATATTGCTGAGATTACCGAGCGCGCCCGCCCCTGGCTCGCCTGGATCGTCGAGCAGGTGGAGGAGCGCGGCCTGCCCGGCGAGATCGCCCTGATCCCCTTCGTGGAGAGCTCCTTCGACCCCACCGCCCGCAGCCACCGCGGCGCCGCCGGCCTTTGGCAGTTCATGCCCGGCACCGGCGACGCCCTGGGCCTGCGCCGCGTCCGCGGCTATGACGGCCGCCTGGACGTGGTCGCCTCAACCCGCGCCGCCCTGGACTACATCGAGCTGCAGGCCGACCAGTGGTACGAGGGCGACCTGGAGCTGTCGCTGGCCGCCTACAACGCGGGTGCCGGCACCGTGAACCGGGCCCGCCGCAACGCCCTCGCCCAGGGCGAGCCCGGGGACTACTGGAGCCTCTCCCTGCCCCGGGAGACCATGAACTACGTCCCCAAACTCAAGGCCATCGCCGCCATCATCAACGATCCTGACCAATACCAGGTCGCCCTCCCCGAGATCGAGGACGCTCCGGCCTTCGCCAAGATCCCCGTGGAGCGCCCCCTGGCCCTGGACGAGGCCGCCCGCCTCTCCGGCGTCACCCGCGGCGAGCTCGCCGAGCTCAACCCGGCGCTGACCGGCGGCACCGCCAATCCCAACCAAGCCCCAGTCCTGCTGGTTCCTTATGACTATGCAGACACCCTGATGGCAAGCCTCGAGTCGCCCGCCGCGCCAGCTGAAGGCGAAGGCGCCGACCGCTACGTGGTGCGCCAGGGCGACAGCCTTTCTGCCATCGCCTCCCGCCAGGGCGTGAGCGTGGCCCAGATCCGTCAGGCCAACGGCCTCAACGGCGACGTCATCCAGCCCGGCCAGGTGCTCGACCTCCCGGGCCAGAGCCTCGCCTCCCGTTAAGTCGGGCGGCGACGGCATCGGGAGGCTTGCCAAGCCGCCCGGGGCCTGACACCTTATTGGCCGACCGTTGCCGGCCCCGCTGAGGGCCGGCTGCCACCGACCAAGGATGTCGCCGATGCCCCATGCCCTGCGCCGCCTGACGCTAGCCGCCTGCGCCAACCTGGCCTGGCTGCTGCCCTTCGCGCCGGTCGCCGCCGCCCCCGCGGCGCCTCACTCCGAGGCCGTGCCCACCGTCCATGGTCTGGCGCTCTATGACGCGCCCGAGCTGCCGGCGGACTTTAGCCACTTCCCCCACGTCAACCCCGAGGCGCCCAGCGGCGGCACCCTGACCCAGGCGGCGGTGGGCGGCAGCTTCGATTCCACCAACCCCTTCATCATTCGCGGCACCCCGGCGGCGGGGCTCTTCGAGATCTACGACACCCTGGTGGAGGGCAACCCGGGCGAGCCCTTCTCGGTCTACGGCCTGCTCGCCGAGGGCATGCGCCTGGACCCCGAGCGCACCTGGATCGAGTTCGACCTGCGCCCCGAGGCACGCTTCCACGACGGCGAACCGGTCACCGCCCATGATGTCGTCTACAGCTTCGAGCTGCTCACCGAGCAGGGCAACCCCTTCTACGGCGCCTACTACGCCGACGTGGAGAGCGTCACCGCCCTGGACGAGCGCACCGTGCGCTTCGACTTCGCCGAGGTGCACTCCCGGGAGCTGCCGCTGATCGTCGGCCAGCTGCCGGTGCTGCCCAGGCACTACTGGGAAGCGCGCGACTTCACCGCGCCGACGCTGGCCGCCCACCCGGGCTCCGGCCCCTACCGCATCGCCGAGGTGGACCCGGGCCGGCGCATCGTCTATGAGCGCGACCCCGACTACTGGGGCCGCGACCTTGCGGTGAAGCGCGGGCGCCACAACATCGACCGGCTGGTCTACGACTACTATCGCGACCGCGACATCGCCTGGGAGGCCTTCAAGGCCGGGGTGCTGGACTACCGCATCGACGCCCGCGCCGCCACCTGGGCCATCGGCTACGACTTCCCCGCCTACCGCGACGGCCTGGTGCGCCGCCTGGCGGTACCGGACGGCCAGCCGGCCCGTATGCAGGCCTTCGTCTTCAATCTGCGCCGCGACAAGTTCGCGGACCCCCGGGTTCGCGAGGCGCTCTCGCTCACCTTCGACTTCCCCTGGCTCAACGCCAACCTCTTCTACGACGCCTACCGGCGCACCGAGAGCTACTTCCAGAACTCCGAGATGGCGGCAAGCGGGCTCCCCGAGGGCGACGAGCTGGCCCTGCTCGAGCCCTGGCGGGACCAGCTGCCCGAGCGATTGTTCCAGGAGCCGGTGCCCCACGAGCACCCGCTAGAGTTGCGCGAGCGGCTGCGCCTGGCTCTGGACCTGCTGCGCGAGGCGGGCTACGAGGTCCAGGGCGATCGCCTGGTTCACGGCGAGACCGGCCAGCCGCTGACGGTGGAGGTGCTGCTCTTCGACACCGGCATGGAGCGGGTCACCCAGCCCATGCTGCGCAACATGGCGCGCCTGGGCATCCAGGGCAGCATCCGCATCGTCGATATCAACCAGTACCTCAACCGGTTGCGCCGCTTCGACTTCGACATGACCGTGGGCCAGTTTCCGCAGTCGAACAACCCCGGCAACGAGCAGCGCGACTTCTGGACCAGCGCCGCCGCCGAGGTGCCCCAGAGCCGCAACCTGATGGGGCTGGCCGACCCGGTGGTGGACGACCTGGTGGACCGGCTGATTCGCGCCGACAGCCGCGAGGCGCTCAACGTCACCGCCCGCGCCCTGGACAGGGTGCTGCTGTGGCGCTTCCCGATGATTCCCCACTACCACTCCGGTGAGACCCGCATCGCCATCTGGGACAAGTTCGCCTGGCCCGAACCCTTCCCCGAGTACGGCATGGACCTCGCGGCCTGGTGGGTGGACGCCGAACGGGAAGCCGAGATCAACCAGCGCCTGCGTCGCCGCTGACGCGGCTGGCGATGTCGCCAAGCCCGAGATGCCGGAACCCGGTATGCCAGAGCCTGATATGCAAAAGGACGCCCCATCGTGAGCCGCTATATCCTGCGCCGCCTGCTGCTGATGATCCCGACCCTGATCGGGATCATGCTGCTCAACTTCATCATCGTCCAGGCCGCTCCGGGCGGGCCCATCGACCAGATGCTGGCCCGCTTCGAGGGCGCCGACGCCATGGCCAGCACGCGCCTCGAGGCCGGCGGCGAGGTGATGGTGCGCGACGAGTCCCGCGGGGCGCGGGGCATCGACCCGCGCTTCATCGAGCAGCTCGAGGCGCAGTTCGGCTTCGACCAGCCCGCCCATGTGCGCTTCCTCGGCATGATGCGCGACTATGCCACCTTTGACTTCGGCAACAGCTTCTTTCGCGACCGGCCGGTGGTGGAGCTGATGATCGAGCGGCTGCCGGTGTCGATCTCACTGGGGCTCTGGACCACCCTGCTGGTCTACCTGATCTCGATCCCGCTGGGCATCCGCAAGGCGCTCCACCACGGCTCGCGCTTCGACGTCTGGACCTCGGGGCTGGTGATCGTCGGCTACGCCATCCCGGGCTTTCTCTTCGCGATACTGCTGATCGTGCTCTTCGCCGGGGGCAGCTACTGGGACCTCTTCCCCCTGCGCGGGCTCACCTCGCCGGACTTCCACGAGCTCTCCACCTGGGGCAAGGTGAAGGACTACCTCTGGCACATCACCCTGCCGGTGGTGGCCATGACCATCGGCAGCTTCGCCACCCTCACCATGCTGACCAAGAACAGCTTCCTCGACGAGATCCACAAGCAGTACGTGCTCACCGCCCGGGCCAAGGGGGCAAGCGACGGCGGCGTGCTCTACGGCCACGTCTTCCGCAATGCCATGCTGATCATCATCGCCGGCCTGCCCGGCGCCCTGATCGCCATCTTCTTCACCGGGTCGCTGTTGATTGAGGTGATCTTCTCCCTGGAAGGACTCGGCCTGCTCGGCTTCGAGGCGGTGATGCAGCGCGACTACCCGGTGATCTTCGGCACCCTGTACCTGTACACGCTGATCGGCCTGCTGCTGAAGCTGGTCTCCGATCTGACCTATGTGTGGGTGGACCCGCGCATCGACTTCGAGACACGGGAGTCCTGAGCCGATGGCCGCTTTCTTCAAGAGCCTGTTCCGGGCGGAGCGCTTCTCCCCCATCACCCGCCGCCGCCTGGCGGTATTCAAGGCCAACCGCCGCGCCCGGGTCTCGCTCTGGGTGTTCCTGGCGCTCTTCGTGGTCAGCCTCGGCGCCGAGCTGATCGCCAACGACAAGCCGCTGGTGATGCGCTACGACGGCCAGTGGTACGTGCCGCTGCTGGTCGACTACCCGGAGACTGAGTTCGGCGGCTTTTTGCCCACCACCGCCGACTACCACGACCCCTTCGTCCAGGCCCAGATCGCCGAGCACGGCTGGGCGCTGTGGCCGCCGGTTCCCTTCTCCTACCAGACCCTGGACATGCAGATGATGCGCCCGTCGCCGGCACCGCCCGACGGTCGCCACTGGCTGGGCACCGACGACCAGGGGCGCGACGTGCTCGCCCGGGTGATCTACGGCTTCCGGCTCTCGGTGGCCTTCGCCCTGGTGCTCACCGCCGGTTCGCTGGTGATGGGGGTGCTGGTGGGCGGCATCCAGGGCTACTTCGGCGGCAGGACCGACCTGATCGGCCAGCGTTTCACCGAGATCTGGTCGGGGCTGCCGGTGCTCTTCCTGCTGATCATCCTGGCAAGCTTCGTGCAGCCGGGCTTCTGGTGGCTGCTCGGCATCATGCTGCTCTTCTCCTGGCTGGGCCTCGTTGACGTGGTGCGCGCCGAGTTCCTGCGCGCCCGCAACCTGGAGTACGTGCGCGCCGCCAAGGCCATGGGGCTGCCGCCGCGGCTGATCATGTGGCGCCACGTGCTGCCCAACGCCATGGTGGCCACCCTCACCTTCGTGCCCTTCCTCTTCACCGGGGCGATCACCACCCTCACGGCACTCGACTTCCTCGGCTTCGGCCTGCCCCCGGGCTCGCCGTCGTTGGGCGAGCTGGTGGCCCAGGGCAAGAACAACCTGCATGCCCCCTGGCTCGGCATCACCGCCTTCGTCAGCCTCTCGCTGATGCTCTCGCTGCTGGTCTTCATCGGCGAGGGGCTGCGCGACGCCTTCGACCCCCGCCACGTCCGCCACGCCGCCACCCCGGTACCGGCGGCCGATTCCTCCACCGCAACCGCCCGGAGCCAGACCGATGCCTGATGCCCCCTCCCGCTCCCCGCTGCTGCGCCTCGAGGACTTTTCCGTCGCCTTCGACGGGGTGACCGTGGTGGACCGCCTCTCACTCACCGTGAACCGCGGCGAGACCCTGGCCCTGGTGGGCGAGTCCGGCTCCGGCAAGTCGGTCTCGGCGCTGGGCGCCATGGACCTGTTGCCGGGCAACGCCGCCGTCAGCGGCACCCGCCGGCTGGGCGACACCGACCTCGACCGCCTGAAGCGCCGCGACTGGCAGGGCATCCGCGGCGGCCGGGTCGGCTTCGTCTTCCAGGAGCCGATGACCTCGCTCAACCCGCTGCACACCGTGGGCAAGCAGATCGGTGAGACCCTGCGCCTGCACCAGGGGCTCACCGGGCGGGCCGCCCGCGCTCGCATCATCGAGCTGCTCGGTCAGGTGAAGCTGCCGCGCCCCGAGGAGCTGATCGACGCCTGGCCCCACCAGCTCTCCGGCGGCCAGCGCCAGCGGGTGATGATCGCCATGGCGATCGCCAACGACCCGGAGCTGCTGATCGCCGACGAGCCCACCACGGCGCTCGACGTCACCGTGCAGCAGGAGATCCTGGCGCTGCTCGCCGAGCTGCGCGACCGCCGCGGCATGGGCATGCTCTTCATCACCCACGACCTCAACCTGGTGCGCCGCCACGCCGACCGGGTCTGCGTGCTCTACCGGGGCCGCGAGCAGGAGACGGGGCCGGTGGCTCGGGTCTTCGAGGCGCCTTCCAGCGCCTACACTCGCACCCTGCTAGATGCCGAGCCGGAGGGGCGCCCGGGGCCGGTGCCCCGGGGTGCCCCCTTGATCAGCGCCTCCGGCCTCGGGGTCAGCTTCCAGCGCCCCAAGAAGCTCTTCATGAAGCGCCCGCCGGCCTTCGAAGCGGTCAGGCCGCTGGCGCTCACCCTGGCGCCGGGGGAGACCCTCGGCATCGTAGGCGAGTCTGGTTCCGGCAAGACCACCCTGGCCCTGGCGCTGCTACGCCTGACCCAGAGCCGCGGCGAGATCCGCCTCGGCGACAGCCGCCTGGATACCCTCTCCGGCGGTGACCTGCGCCGCATGCGCCAGCGCTTCCAGATCGTCTTCCAGGACCCCTTCGGCTCGCTCTCCCCTCGCCTTCCGGTCTCCGAGATCGTCAGCGAGGGGCTGCGCTTCCACCGCCCCGAGCTTAGTGCAGACGAGGTCGCCCGCCGCGTGGCCGCCACGCTTACCGAGGTGGGGCTGCCCGCCGACTGCGCCGACCGCTACCCCCACGAATTCTCCGGCGGCCAGCGCCAGCGCATCGCCGTGGCCCGGGCGATCATCCTCGAGCCCGAGCTGCTGGTGCTCGACGAACCCACCTCGGCGCTCGACCGCACCGTCCAGAAGCAGCTGGTGGCGCTCTTGCGCGACCTCCAGGCCCGCCGCGGCCTGAGCTATCTGTTCATCAGCCACGACCTCGCCGTGGTGCGCGCCATGGCGCACCGGGTCATGGTGCTCAAGGAGGGGGAAGTGGTGGAGAGCGGCGACTGCCTCGCGGTGCTCGAGAACCCGAGCAGCGACTACACCCGGGCCCTGGTGGCAGCGGCGGGGCTGGCGCCGCGGGAGGGATGACTCGAGGCCGTGAAAGCCAGCAGCAGCGCCAGCCAGCCCCCATAGACGAGGATCCCGACTGGGTAGGCGAAGAAGGCGTAGCTCAGGCCGAAGTCGATGAAGGTCACCGGCAGCAATAGTCCCGCCACGGCCAGGCTGCGGGTTTCCGGGTCCCTGGCCACCAGGCGAGGCGTAAACACCCAGAGCGGCAGCAGGTAGAGCGCCAACAGGGCGAGCAGGGCGGGCAGACCGCGCCGCACCCAGGCATCCAGCGGGTCGTTATGGGCGTGCCAGTAACGGTCCATGCCCGGCGCCACCCTGCCCTGCTCCACCAGCTCGCCCATGGCCTCGGCGTAGCCGCCGTGGCCGACGCCGCGCCAGGGGGACTCGACGATCAACATCGCGGCACCGCGGTACATCTCCAGCCGAGCCCCCACGGAGCCCCTGGGCTCACCCGCCAGGTAGTCGGACGCCTCGTCCATGGCCACGCCCACCCGCTGCTGCACCCCGCTCTGGGGCGCCAGATAGAGGCTCGCCAGTACCAGCCCCACACCGGCGATCGTCAGCCAGCGCCAGCGTGGGGGCCAGCCGCGCAGATAGGCACGATAGAAGACCAGGGCGGCAAGGGGCAGCGCCAGCCAGCCGCCGCGAGTGCCCGACAGCGCCGAGGCCAGCAGTCCTCCGATGGCTCCCAGCAGCAGCGCCACCAGCCAGGGCAAGCGACGCCTCTGCTGCCAGGCCCAGCCCAGGCCCGCCAGGCAAAGCAGTCCGCTGAGCAACGCCAGGTTACCGAACAGGATGGCATTCACCTCGCCGTGGCCATTGGCACGCCGGGCGCCCTCGACACCCGCCTGCCAGAGCGCCCAGAGTCCGCCGCTCCCAGCGCTCGCCGCAAGGCCGGCCCACCACCAGGCCAGAGGCGGTCGCCGCCAGGCGAGGGCCACGACCAGGGCCGCGGCCAGCAGCGCCGCCACGGCCGTCGACGGCGCCCGGCCAGCCGCACCCTCTCCCTGCAGCGCCAGCAGCTCCGAGGCGGCAAACCCCAGCAGCGCCGCCACGGCCAGGCGCTGTGGCCAGCTCATGGCATTCGGCACGGGACGCTGCTGCCAGGCAAAGCCGGCGACAAGCAGCAGCGGCAAAGGCGCCAGCCAGTAACCCTGGGGCAGCAGCAGCGGTACCAGCAGCATCCATGCAGCGGCCAGGCCGAGCGCCCTTCCCTTGGCCAGCTCCGTCAAGTAAGCCAGCGCTCGGCGAAAGCGTCGGCGAGGAGGGGAGTATCAAACAGGAAGCCTTGCACCAGATCGATGGGGTAGCGAGCCAGCGCCTGGAGCTGCTGGTCGGTCTCGACGCCTTCGGCGACCACGCGCATGTCGAGCTCGCGGGCGAGGCCGGTGACGGCGGCGACGATGGCGTTGCTGCGGCGGTTGCCGAGCCCCTGGATGAAGCGCTGGTCGATCTTGATGGTGCTGACCGGTAATTCGTGCAGGTAACCGAGTGACGAGTAGCCGGTGCCGAAGTCGTCCAGCGCCACGCGGCAGCCCATATCACGCAGCGCCTGGATGATGGCTGCGGCCGGCTGCTGCTGGTCGAGCAGCACGCTCTCGGTGATCTCGAAGCCGAGCTGGCCGGGCATCAGGGCGTAGCGTCGGTGGCAATCGCGCACCTTGTCGATCAGCGCCCTGTCCCAGAACTGGCGCCCGCTAAGGTTGATGGCTACGCGGATTGCCTGGCGCCCCTCATCGCGCCAGGCGGCCAGCTGCCTTGCCGCCTGTTCCATGACCCAGTCGCCCAGGACGATCATCAGCCCCGAGCGCTCGGCCACAGGAATGAACTGCCCCGGTGAGATGTCACCGAGGACCGGATGGTGCCAGCGCAGCAGCGCCTCGGCGCCCTCGAGTTCGCCGCTATCGCGATTGATCAGCGGCTGGTAATGCACCGCCAGGCCTTCGCCACTGTCGGCGGTGTCGCGCAGTGCGCTCTCCAGGGTGAGCTGGGCCGGCTCGCACCACTGCAGCTGTTGCCGGTGGAAGAAGCGGTAGGTGTTGCGCCCCTCCTGCTTGGCACGATACATGGCGGCGTCAGCGTACTGGATCAGCAGCTCCACGCTGTCGGCATCGTCAGGATAGAGGCTGATGCCGAGGCTGCAGCCGATGCGAAAGTCGTGTTCACCCACCCGGAAGCTGGTGCTGATGCTGTCGATCAGGCGCTCTGCCACCTGACGAGCTGCCTCGATCTCACCCAGCTCCGGCAGCAGCACGATGAATTCGTCGCCGCCCAGCCGCGCCAGAGTGTCATCCTCGCGCAGCGCGTCCTGCATGCGCTTAGCCACCTCCACCAGCAGGGCGTCACCGGCGGCATGGCCCATGGAGTCGTTGATCTGCTTGAAATGGTCGAGATCGACGAATACCACCGCCAGCCGCTTTCGCTGGCGATGGGAGTGGCGAATGGCCAGCGACAGACGATCCTCCAGCAGTCGCCGGTTGGGCAGCTGGGTGAGGGGATCGTAATAGGCCAGCCGCCGCACCTTCTCCTCGTTCTCGCGGATATGCGTGATGTCGCTGAACAGCGCGGCATAGTGAGTCGCTTGGCCGTGCTCGTCGTAAATCGCCGTGATGGTCAGCAGCTCCAGGTAGAGCTGGCCTGACTTGCGCCTGTTCCAGATCTCGCCACGCCAGGAGCCGCGCTCCTGCAGGGTGTGCCACATCTCGGCGTAGAAGGCGGCGTCGTGGCGACCGGAAGAGAGCAGCGCCGGCGTGCGCCCGCTGACCTCATCCAGGGTGTAGCCCGTCAGGTGAGTGAAGGCAGGGTTGATGAAGTCGATGCGACCCCGAGCGTCAGTGATCATGATGCTTTGCAGTGAAGCATCGATGACGCGCTCAGCCAGCTGCAGGGTCAGCCGTGAACGCTCCAGAGCATGGTCGCGCTCCTGGAGCACCTCGCGCAGGCGCACGGCGTAGTCGCCCTCCACGCCGTCGAGGATGTCGCGAAAGCCCAGCAGGCCTACCACTTCGCCAGCGGCGTCGACCACCGCCAGGTGGCGTAGGCGCTGGTCGATGAACTGGTGGCGGGCATCGATCAGCCGCGCCTCTACCGGCAGGCTACGCAGCGGCCGGCTGGCCAGCTCGCACACCGGCAAATCGCGCCGGTGTCGGGCCACGTAGCGCAGGACGTCGCGCTCGGTGAGGATACCTAACTCGCCCTGACCGCAGTCGACGATCACCGCGTCCAGACGCTGCTCCAGCATATGGCCGGCGATCTCCTGCAGGGTGCGCTGGCCGTCGAGGATCTCCACCGGTGAGCGCATCACCCGGCGCACCTCGCGAAGGCGCAGGTAGGGCTCGATACCCTGCTTCAACGCCAGATCGGTCTGCGAAACGATGCCGCGCACCTTCCCCTCGCCGTCCACGATCACCGCATGGCGGATGCCATGCGCCTTGAAGGCGTCGCTCACCTCCGCCACAGGGCAATCCTCCGCGACCTGCAACGGCACCGGTGTCATCACCCGATGAATGGGCAGCTCGATCTCCTCGGGGTGCTCCAACGCCAGGCGCAGGCTGTCACGCTCGGTCCAGATGCCCACGGCGCACTGCCCCTCCAGCACCAGGATGGCGCTGAAGCGGCGCTCGGTCATGCGCGCGGCGGCCTCTACTACCGGCGTCTCAGGCATACAGGTGAGCAGGCCGGTCTGCATGATGGCGCTGACGCGAAGCGGCTCGGTCTCGGGGGAAGTGGTTTGCGGCATGAAGCTCTCGGGCAGCGCGGGAGGAGAGGCCGGTGACAACAGACGCGGCTCAGCTCGCCTCCGAGGTCGACTTGGGTCTCAGCGCCACGATCTTCTGCCTACGGCTAGCTGGGCCACTCTCCTTCTCCTGCCGCGGGAACTGCTCCTCCCACACCAGGTCGGCGAGCTCGCTCTGGGGCTGATAGCCCAGCGGCGCCTGGACCAGCAGCTCACGGATGCGCGGGGCATCGAACATCAGGCAAGCATCGAATAGCGTCTCGAGCAGCCCCTCCATCTCGCCCCACTCCAGGGAGATCTCGCTGGCGGTCATGATCCGCGGGTGGCGCGTCTCGCTGACGTTCTCGCCGATCAGGAGCTCCTCGTAGAGCTTCTCACCAGGGCGCAGGCCTGAGTAGCGGATCTCGATGTCGCCACGGCTCTGATCGCCGCCGTCGGTTCCCGGGTAGCAGGGTTCGAGGCCCGAGAGGCGGATCAGACGTCCAGCCAGCTCGGCGATCTTCACCGGCTCGCCCATGTCGAGAACGAAGACATCGCCGCCGCGGGCCATGGCGCCGGCCTGGATCACCAGCTGGGCCGCCTCGGGAATGGTCATGAAGTAACGGGTGATCTCGGGATGGGTCACGGTCACCGGCCCGCCAGCGGCGATCTGCCGACGGAACAGCGGCACCACGGAGCCACTGGACCCCAGCACGTTGCCAAAGCGGACCATGCTGAAGCGCGTACCGTTCTGAGCCCGCGCCATCGCCTGGCACACTAGCTCGGCGAGACGCTTGCTCGCTCCCATCACGTTGGTGGGTCGTACTGCCTTGTCGGTGGAGACGAGCACAAAGCTCTCCACCCCGGCCTCTACCGCTGCCCGGGCGGTTTCCAGAGTGCCCATCACATTATTGCGCAGCCCCTCCACCACATTGTGCTCCACCATCGGCACATGCTTGTAGGCGGCGGCGTGATAGATCGTCTGGATCTGGAAGGCCGAGAGAATCTTCTGGACCCGGTTGCGGTGCTGCACCGACCCCAGCAGCGCCTTGACCGGGCAGTCGATACCCTCTTCCCGGGCGATCTGCAGGAGCTCCTGCTCGACGCGGTAGAGGCTGTATTCGGAGAGCTCCAGCAGCAGCAGCTGGGCCGGGGCCTGGCGCAGGATCTGACGGCACAGCTCCCTGCCGATGGAGCCCCCTGCTCCGGTTACCATGACCACCTTGCCGGTGACATTGGCCCCCATCAGTTCGGGCTCCGGCGGCACCGGGTCGCGGCCGAGCAGGTCCTCCACCGCCACATCGCGCAGGTCGTTGATCTCCGCTCGGCCGGCCACTACATCAGCCATGCCGGGTATCGTCTGCACCGGCACATCCAGGGCCTCCAGTCGCTCGAGGATCGCCCGCCGCCGAGCCCGTGAGGCGCTGGGGATCGCCAGCAACACCTTCTCGACGCCGTAATCCTGGATCAGGCGATCGAGCTCCACTGGCGCATAGACCTTCAGCCCCTGGATGAAGGCCCCCTCGAGGTTAGACGCATCATCCACAAAGCCCACCGGCTCGTACTCCTGGCCGTGGCGCAGCGACACCACCAGCTGGCGGCCTGCCGCGCCGGCGCCGTAGATCACCACCCGTGTCTTGTAACGCAGCTGGTTACGAAGGTAGAGGGCGCGCAGCGCGAAACGCACCCCACCGATCGTCAGCAGCGCCAGCATGGCGTAGATAAAGGGCACCGAGCGCGGCACCGGCAGATGGAACAGGTAGTTGACCACCAGCAGTGCCAGCGCCGACGCCCCTACCCCGGCCGCGACTGTCTTGACCGCCTTCATGCTCATGTAGCGAATCACCGCACGGTAGAAGCCCAGGCGCATGAAAATCGCCAGGCTCACCGGGATCACGACCGGCAATACCCACCATATCCTCGGCTCGGCAACGAAGGTCCAGCTGTCCAGGCGCAGCAGCATGGCCAGCAGGAAGCTCAAGGTGATCAGCCCGGCATCGGCCAGCAGTTGGATCGCCCGTTTGTGTGGGCGTGGCAGCCGGAACAGGGGGTGGAGAAATTTCGTCAGCACAGAGCGAGGCCTCTCATCCTTGAGGAAGGAGAAGTATCAGAATAGTTACTAACAAATTGTATCAGCAAGTACGCCTATCTTCACTGACCAAAAAGCGCGGCATGCCCCGTGCTTTTCGTGCGGGGAAGGATAGGGCAGCCGAGGTAGCGCGGGCGCCCTATAGTACTGGACAAACGAGGCTATGTTGGCATCTGTTGTTGGCGCGTTTTGAAAAGACTGTATAAACTACTGTATATGCAGTTTGCCTCTGGAGCTCGCCATGAAGCAAGCAGACCTCAAAGCCCTTGAACAGACACTGGCTCTCCTCCCTGTTCACCTCAAGAAATATCTAGCCGATCAGATGCTTGGTCAAATAAGCGCCCAAGCGAACACCCTGCTCGACACGGCGAAATCTCACCTTCCCTGCCCGCACTGTGGCGCTGAACACCCTGCCAAGTGGGGGCGCAGTGGAGGCCTTCAGCGGTATCGCTGCCGGAATCCAGATTGTCGCAAGACGTTCAATGCCCTCACCGACACACCCCTGGCCAAACTGCAACACCGCGATAAGTGGTTCGACTACCTGCGCTGCATGCGAGACAGTCTGACGTTACGCGTCTCGGCGGCCCGAGTGGGCATTGATTTGAAGACGGCTTTCCGCTGGCGACATCGCTTCCTGAAAACGAGCGCTCAAGACAATGCTAACCCACTCTCCGGCATCATCGAGGTAGACGAAACCTTCTTCCTGGAGTCCAGCAAAGGGAAGCGTAATATCACTCACCGAAAACCTCGAAAGCGCGGTGGGCAAGGTAGTAGGAAGAAAAAAGTGGATAAAATCCCGGTGCTTATTGCGCGTGACCGCAATGGAAAGCTCAGCGAACTGGTGGATCCGACGCTCCAAAAGTCTACCGTCCATGACTTCCTGGCACCGATAATCAATCGCGACTCGATTTTATGCTCTGACGGACATAGCTGGTATAAAACCTTCTGCCGCGACTACGGGATTGCTCATCATCGACTGATCGTCTTCGATAATCAGAGAGTGATCGGCAAGGAATACCACATTCAGAACGTGAACGGCTATATGAGCCGATTGAAGGGCTGGATGGCACGCTTCCATGGGGTTGGGACCACGTACTTATCCAATTATCTGGCATGGCGGAGATTGTTTGAAACCGCGAAGCCAACTGAGGAAGCGTGGTTTCGCGTGGCGATAGGTGCAGACCAACAACAGATGCCAACATAGCCACAAACGATCAGTTAAAGGTGCCTTGTGCAACGCCTCCAAGTCTTGAAATACGAAGTGATGCCCAACGGGGAGCAGGTGCGGAAAATGCGCCAGCCGGTAAGCGCTTGCTAGAGGTACGGGGCATGCCGCGCATTATGATCAAAGGGAGAACCGGCGCCCCCTAGGGCGCCGGTCATGCAAGGAAGGTGGGCCTTAACCGGCGGCCTCTTCCAGGGCGCGGGGGCGCTTGTGCCGCGTCTGCAGCTCCGGGGCCGCGGTCCTGGCCAGGGTGATATCGAAGACCACCTCGGTGAAGGGGCCCTCCAGGCCGCGCGCTTCGGCCTCGGCAGAATCGTTGACGGCCCGGCCATCTACCAGCAGCTCCTCGCGGGTGGCGAAGGCGAAGTCGTCCCAGGTGTAGGGGTCGCCGGCCAGGTTGATCTGAGTGGTCAGGTGCTGGTGACCCGGGGCCGAGATGAAGTAGTGGATGTGTGCCGGACGCTGGCCATGGCGCCCCAGGGCCTTGAGCACCTGATCGGTGGGGCTGCCTGCCGGCACCCCGTAGCCGGAGGGGATGATGCTGCGGGCCCGGTAACGCCCCTCGTCATCGGCGATGATGGTACGACGCAGGTTGTACTCGGACTGGGACGGGTCGAAGTGGGAGTAGCCGCCCTTGGCGTTGGCGTGCCAGATCTCCACCCTGGCGCCGGGCACCGGCTCGCCATCCAGGTTGCGCACCTGGCCGGTCAGCCACATCACCTCGCTGTCGGCATCGCTGCCGTCGTCCATGCGGGCAAAGCCCTCGGCCTCAGGGGCGCCGGCCACGTAGAGAGGCCCCTCGATGGTACGCGGCGTGCCGCCGGTGCGCTCGGCCTCGGCGTCGACCGCATCCATGCGCATGTCCAGGTAGTGGTCAAAGCCAAGCCCGGGAGAGAGCAGGCCGAACTGGGAGGCTTTGCCGAGCTCGTTCATCAGACTCACCGTGGCCCAGAACTCCTCCGGGGTGACGTCGAAGTCATCGATCAGCCTATAGAGGTCGGAGAGCAGGCGATGAACGATCTGCTTGGCCCGATCGCTGCCGCCCTCCTGATCGAAGCCGGCAACGGTCTTGAGAAAGTCCTGCACTTCAGGGGTATCGAAAATCTTCACGGTCATGGCGTCCTGCTCCTTGTGGTTCTTGTGGTGAAACGGCCAATGAGTGGCATTAGATCCGCTTGAAGAGCGCCGAGCGCTGGCCACCCTCGGCGCCATCGGCGGCGGTCAGGAAGCGCTCCATATGGATGTCGCGCTCGAAGAGTCGCCCCTGCATCAGGGCGGTGATGGCCGCATCGATCATCGGCGGCGGCCCGCACAGGTAGGCCTTGTGCTCGCTGAAGCGGCCCTTGAAGTGGGCGATGGCGGCGTCGTGCACGAAGCCCACGAAGCCGTCCCAGGCATCGTCGTCCAGGGGCGCATTGAGCGCCGGCACATAGGTGAAGCGCTCATGCTCGGCGGCGAGACGCTCGAAGCGCTCCCGGTGGTAGAGCTCGGCCAGGTGGCGTGCCCCCTGGAAGAGGGTGATGCGCCGGGTATCCTCGGGGTCGGCCAGCAGGTCGAGGATCATCGACTCGGGGCTGGAGAGCCCTGAGCCCCCGGCGATAAGGATCACGTCCTTGGGGTCGGACCTGCGCACGAAGAACTGGCCGTAAGGACCGCTCAGCGCCAGACGTTGCCCCACCTCAAGCTGCTCATGAAGCCAGGTGGTGGCCGCCCCGCCTTCGACCTTGCGGACATGCAGGGCCAGCTCACCAGACTCGGCCGGGGGCGAGGCGATGGAGAAGGCCCGGGTGCCCTCCACGCCGGGCACCTGCAGGTTGATATACTGGCCTGCCTGGAAGGCCATGCCCTCGCCATCGAGTCTCAGGCGAATCTCGCGGATGGTCGGGGTCAGCTCGGTAATGGCGCTGACGGTGGCCTGCCAGTCCTGCACCGGATGACCGGCGAAGTCGGGGTCCTCATCCACGTCCGCCTCGATCACCAGGTCGCTCTCCGGGTGGCAACAGCAGGCCAGCCGGTAGCCCTCATCGCGCTCCATATCGAGCAGCGCGAAGGGCGAGGCGTCGCCCACCTCGGCCTCGCCCTCCAGCACCTGCACCTTGCAGGTGCCACAGGTGCCGTGACCGCAGGCAAAGGGCAGCCAGACGCCCTGGCGCAGAGCGGCGTCGAGCAGGCTCTGCCCCTCCTCCACCTCAACGATCTCGCCGGTGGGTTCGATGGTCACTTGATAGCTCATGAGGCTGCCCTCCCCTCAGATGGCGGCGTCGGCCAGGTCCGACAGCCGCGGCGTGATCAGCCGCAGCTGGGACTTGTGCCCAATGCCGTTGTCGGCCAGCGAGGCCTCGCCCCGGGGCTCGAAGGCCTCGCCGTCGAGGCGCCACTGGGCCTCGGCGAAGTCGAGCTTCTCGCTCTCCGGATGGGGGGCCAGCGCCGGCGTGAGCACCTCTGTCAGGAAGGCGTCGAAGGACATCGCCGGGTCGGCGAGGAAGGTGAGCGGCGCGCAGAACAGCAGATGACGCTCCCACATCACATACACCAGCTGGCTGCCGTGGAAGTTCTCGACGCGATCGCGCACCGGGCCCTGGTAGTTGGCATAATTGGCTCTAACGCTCATGGTCTCCCCTCCTTAAACGGCCTGTTTCCACGCCGCCCAGCGGCGCTGTTCGGCGGAGCCCTCGAAGTCGAGGTTGTCTTCGCCCATTTCGATGCGGTAGTAGTCGCCGATCACCTTCTCCATGTCGGCGCCGCCGCAGTTGCCCTGCAGGATCTGGTGCACCGGCAGCCAGGCCTGAACGTACTTCTCCGGCTCGTGATGGAAGATGTCGCGACAGCCGTCGGAGCAGAAGTGATAGCGCTCGCCGTCGTGCACGGTGTCGCGGTGGCTGATCAGGGTGTCGTCGTCCGGCTCGGTAATCGCCAGCGGGATCTGGCACACCTGGCAGAGCTGCGGCAGGGTGTTGTTGTAGAAGCGCTCGCCCTTGGCCGCTTTCTCGGCCAGCAGCTCGAAGCGCGGCCGGTAGAGGCGGTCGAAGGTGTCGGGGTACTTCTCGGAGAGCCAGTCCATCTCCTTGGCGGTGGGCACCCAGGTGTTGAAGGCGGTGGCGTGACCGTACTGGTAGAAGATGAACCAGGCCTGGTGGCTGACGTGATCCTTGCCGATCACGGTCTGGTCGGCGTACTTGGGCGGGCGAATGCCGTAACGCTCCAGCTCCTTGAACAGGGCGCCGCCGGCCTCCTCGTAGTACAGGGTCCAGGCCTCGGACCAGGACATCACCTTGTTGGGCAGCATGTAGTCCATCATCATGCCGACGATCGACAGCAGCCGGTATCCGCGCCACAGCCACTTGTCGAGCCACTGCTGGACGATGGGCACGTTGTCCTCGTGCTGCTCGAGGATGAACTTGATGATCTCGAGCCCCAGGGTCATGTGCCGCGCCTCGTCGGACTGGGCCGAGAAGCCGAAGGTCACGGTGTTCATGTCACCGTTGTAGGCGGCCCCGGACATGAAGGGCAGGAACAGCAGGTTGGTCAGCACATACTCGAAGGAGAAGGAGATCGCGGTCAGGAACTCGAAGGGGCCGGCGGTGGAGGCGTCCTCGAAGAAGGACTTGGGCACCGACAGGTACCAGACCCGATCGAACATGTGCGGGAAGTCATGCATGCCGCCGAAGTACTTGTTGTAGTGGCTCATGGCATGAATCTGGGTCTGGGTGTGACGCAGCTCATCGATGGACTGCATCTGACAGGCGATGCGCGCGCCCACCCCGCCGAACTGGCGCCCCACCCGGGCATACCCCTTGTAGGCGTTGTATTCCAGCGGCGTCACCGCCGTGATGAACAGCTTGACCGCGTTCAGGTAGCGCGGGTCGGAGATCTTCATCTGGCCATTGTTCTGGGATACCGCGTCGAAGATTGCATACAGCTTGCGCTCTTTCTCCGCCTGGAATTTCCAGTAGTTGTCCATGGTCAGCCGGAAGGGGTCCTCCCACTGATCCCAGTCGACGATCTTGATGCCCTCGAAGCTCTCCTGAGGGAAGATATCCTCGTAGCGCTGATAGCTGGGCTCCCAGCCCAGGTCCCGGGTCATGATCCGGTAGCGCTCCTTCATATTGAGTCGCTTGCTGGTCTTGGCATTCATGGCTAACTCTCCTGCGCCATTATTGTTGGCTGGCGTGTGATGGCGTCATCGGGACTCAGGTGTTCCAGTAGAGGGTGAAGCTGTCGTCATCCTCGTCGACGTTGCCGCCGATGCTGATCATGTCCACCTGGAGCTCCTGGGTATCCCAGTCGCGGCCCAGCTTCTCCTCCACCGTCTCGCGACGGATGGTCAGGCGGTCGTCGGCCTCGACCCGGATCATGGCCGGGCTGTGCTTGACCTCGGCCGCAGGGTTGTCCTCGCTGATGGCCTCGACGATAAAGCGGGCATTCTCGTTGTCCTGCAGGGCGATAAAGACGCGTGACATGGGGCAGACTCCGAATTCTGGGGTAAGGGGCTCAGTGGGTCTCGAGCAGGCCGAGCTTGATGAGGCGCTTGTCCAGTACCGCCAGGGCGTCGTCGAGTTCGATATCGGCGTCGATGGCCACCGGGGTCAGCGCCGCGATGGCACGGCAGCGCCAGTGGGCGACCCAGCGGGCCAGCTGTGCCCGGTTGGCCTCGCTCTCGCCGGCCAGCGTCTTGAACAGGGCATCGATGAAGCGGCTGCCGTCCTTGAACCAGTCCCCCATGAAGTCGGTGAGGATGGCGATATCGCCGCCTCCCATGTCGAGCAGCCGCTCATCCAGGGACTCCAGCAGGAAGGGATAGAGCAGGCCGTCGAAGATCAGGTTCTGGGCCAGGGAGAGTTCCGCCCAGTCCTCCACCACCAGGGAGTCCTCCACATAGCGGCGCACTTCCTGCCAGGCGGGGTCGTCCATCCACAGGGTCTTGGCCTCGGCCAGCAGCAGCCCGGGCGTGTCGTCGATCAGCAGACCGATGCGAGAGAGGTACTGGGCAACGGCAAGGCGATCCATGCCGTGGTACATATGGGCCTGGCTCAGCGTGGTGCCGTAGGCATTGGCAGCGATGCCTACGTTATTCATGTTGGCGCCCATCTCGGCATGACGCAGGGGCAGCAGGCAGCGGGTCACCAGGCGGCGAACGTCTTCGCTCAGGCGGCCGCCCAGGCCGCGCTTCTCGAAGAAGGCGAAGCTGGACTCGGTGTTCTCCTGGAGCTTGGCGCGAGCCGCCACCCAGGCGCCATAATAGAACTGGCGGGGGTCGCTGAAGGCGTACCAGTCTTCCATCTTCAGCACGGTATAGCCGGTGTCATAGAGCTCATGATGCTCGTCGAACATCGGCCGATAATGAAAGTTGGCAGTCGGCTGGATATCGAAGCTGGCTTCCTGGTAGCGAGTCGCCGGCTTGTCACCGAAGCGGCGCTTGGTATGACCATAGGTCTGGCGAACCGGCGTGATCTCCGCCGTCTTGATCTCGACGCTCATAGGGGACTCCTCATTTATTGTTGTGCGATGTCTACCGTCTAATACAGGCGTCAGTGGCTGACGCTATAGCGCCACTTCTCCATCTGAATATCGACGGCCTTGGCCTGCTCATCGCTCATGAATGTCACGTTGTTTCTGTCACAGAACTCTTCGAAGGCCACGGGCGGCATGATCAGCTCAACGAACAGCTCTGGGTTCTCGATGGCGAAGTCGAATTCGATGAATCGCTCGCCACGCTCCCGCACTCTTACGTAGCGCTTCAGAGCATGGGGGATGGCCGACTGGGACATGGTTTCCACTCCAGTTGAGTTCCCCACTACCGTTACAAGGCCTGTGCCAGGCCGGCGAACAACGAAAAATAACACAACAAAAACAATGACCTAAAAGATAAGCCCGGTGAAAAAAGTCTTCATGACACTCTCTTCGAATCAAGGAAACCATGAATTGCTGCGCAGCAGCTTGGCCATTTCATGAAAACTGCAGGAGGCGAGAAACCCTCCGAGAACATAGACTGGAAACCTGAGGCAATGGCGCCTTATGCTGTTCGGGTCGGAAAACCCGAATCACACGAAAAAATCCGACAAAAGTATAATACACAACACTAACAACTACCCTGTGACGCCATGACCATAAGCATGCCTAGCCATGAGGTGACCCCGCGTTACCCTGACAGCCGCGACATTCTCAACAAGCTTCGTTTTCTACCCGGGGAGGGCCAGATATGGCTGGGAGAGCAACGCATGCTGCTGATGCAGCTACACACCATGGCCACCTTCCGCCATGAGATCATTCGTACTCTAGGGCTGAAGCGTGCCAAGAGCTTCTTCCTGCGGCTGGGCTATCATTCAGGCCTGAAAGACGCCGAACTGGCCCGCGCCGTGCGCGGCCAGGAGATGTCGGTGGAAGATGGCTTCCTGACCGGCCCCCAGCTCCACTCCTTGCGGGGACTGGTCAAGGTGATCCCCCTCGCCCTGGAGATCGATCCGAGCCGAGGCCACTTCTACGGCGAATTCGAGTGGCAGGACTCCTATGAGGTAGCGATCAGCGAGCAGCTGGAGTCCTCTCTGGGCGAGCCCGTATGCTGGATGCAGCTGGGTTACGCCTGCGCCTACTCGAGCCAGTTCCTTGGCCAGGAGATTCAGTATCGAGAGGTGGAGTGCCGGGGACGAGGCGACGCGCGCTGCCGGATCATTGGCCGCCCCGCCCATGAATGGGAGGATCATGCGACCTTCGCTGAGCACTTCCGCGAAGACCCATTGATTGATGAGCTCTACGAACTGCAGTCACGCATCGCCTACCTGGAAGACGATATCGCCCGCCACAAGGGCGATGAGCACTACCGCCCCATCGGCCAGTCGCCCGCCTTCCTGGGGGCGCTGGACCTGATCGACCGCGCCGCCCGCTCGGAGGTACCGATCCTGCTGCTGGGCGAGACCGGTACCGGCAAGGAGATCCTCGCTCACCGGGCTCATCAGCAGAGCGACCGGGCCGAGGGGCCCTTCGTTGCGGTCAACTGCGCGGCCATCCCTCCGGATCTGATCGAGTCGGAGCTGTTCGGCGTCGAAAAGGGCGCCTACACCGGTGCGGTGCAGTCGCGTGCCGGGCGCTTCGAACGGGCGGACGGCGGCACCCTCTTCCTGGACGAGCTGGCCGAGCTATCACCGCGTGCCCAAGCCGCTCTGCTCAGAGCCCTCCAGGAAAAGCAGATAGAAAGGGTTGGCGGCCAGCGGAGCTACACCATTGATGTACGTATTGTCGCCGCTACCCATGGCGATCTGATGGAGCGCGTACAGGACGGGCGCTTCCGCGCCGACCTCTTCTACCGACTCAACGCCTACCCGGTGGTTATCCCTCCCCTTCGCGATCGCCGCGACGATATTCCCCTACTGGCCGAGCACTTCCTGGAACGCTTCGAGTGCCACTACCACGTCAAGACGCTGGGCTTCAGCGATCAGGCCATGGCCCTGCTGCGCGCTCATGGCTGGCCGGGCAATATCCGCGAACTGCAGAACCTGATCGAACGGGGCGTGATCCTCGCCGGTGACGGCAACTCCGTCAGCGAACAGGCCCTGTTTGGCCAGCATCCCGGCCATAAGGCGGGCCAGACGCTGAGCGAGAGCGGACATATCGGCCAGGCCAGCGAGACTGGCAGCGACGACCTCCTGAGCTCACTGTGCGACCAGGTACTCGAGGCGGAGGTGTCGCTGGACGCCCTGGAGCAGGCCTTGCTGGAGAAGGCCTACCGGGAGGCTGGACATAACGTCTCGGCAGCGGCAAGGCGCCTGGGCATGAGCCGGGCCGCCTTGGACTACCGGCTGAAGAAGCGGTGCATGCTGTAGCGGTGCCTCACAGCGCCGCTCGCCGACATTTACCAGCATGACAAGGCCCGCCGGTTGGCGGGCCTTGTCATGCTGAATCTCAACTATCCGTCAGCTGTCGTCGTCGCGAATCGAGGACGGATGCCGGCACAGCGGCTTGACGCTGATCTCCATGTAGGGGAAGAGCGGCAGGTTGGAGATGATCTCCTGCAGCTCGGCGTTGTCCTCGACGTCGAAGATGCTGACGTTGGCGTAGCTGCCGGCCACGCGCCACAGGTGGCGCCACTTGCCGGAGCGCTGCAGCTCCTGGGCGTAGGCCTTCTCGGTGGCCTTGATCTCGGCGGCCTGCTCGGCCGGCATGGACGGGGGCAGCTTGACGGTCATTTCCACCTGAAACAGCATGGCTCGATCCTCCGGTTGTCGTGTCGTTTCTTACTTGCGCGCGTAGTGCGCCAGCTTGTCTTCGTCGAGGGTGATGCCGAGACCAGGACCACGGGGCAGCTCGACGCCGAAGTCGTGATACTCGAGGGGCTCGACGACGATGTCGTCCTTGAGCAGCAGCGGGCCGAACATCTCGGTGCCCCAGGCCATCTCGGGCAGGGTCGCCCAGGCGTGCAGGGAGGCAGCGGTGCCGATGGTGCCCTCCAGCAGGGTGCCGCCGTAGAGGCCGATGCCGGCCGCCTGGGCCACGTGGGCCAGTTCCAGCACCCCCTGCAGGCCGCCGGACTTGGCGGTCTTCAGGGCAAAGGCGCCGCTGAAGCCGCCGGCGGCCAGATCGAGACCATCGCGGGCGTCCTGCACCGCCTCGTCGGCCAGCATCGGCACGTTGAAGCGGTCGGCCAGGCGGATCAGGCCGGCGTGCTCGCGGGCCGGAATCGCCTGCTCGATCAGCTCGATGCCGGCGTCCTGCAGGGCCTGGATGCCGTAGACGGCGGTGGACTCGTCCCAGGCCTGGTTGACGTCGACGCGCACGCTGGCGCGATCGCCCAGGGCCTCCTTGATGGCGGCCACGTGGCGCACGTCCTGTTTCACCGGGTTGGCGCCGATCTTCAGCTTGAAGTCGCAGTGGCGGCGCTGCTCGAGGCGCAGCTGCGCCTCCTCGATATCCTTGGCGGTATCGCCGCTGGCCAGGGTCCAGAGCACCGGCAGGTGGGCCTGGCGGGCGCCGCCCAAAAGCTCGGCCACGGAGAGGCCCAGGCGCTTGCCCTGGGCGTCGAGCAGCGCGGTCTCCAGCGCCGACTTGGCGATCATGTTGCCGCGGGCGTGGCGGTTGAGCAGGGCGCGCAGGGCGTTGACGTTGCCGGAGGGCTGGCCGATCAGCAGCGGCGCCAGGTAGGCGTCGATGTTGCACTTGATGCTCTCGGGGCTCTCGGGGCCGTAGGCCAATCCACCGATGGTGGTGCCCTCCCCCAGGCCCTCGATGCAATCGCTGTGGCGCATCCGCACGATCACCAGGGTCTGGCAGGCCATGGTGGTCATGGAGAGCTTGTGGGGACGGATGGTCGGCAGGTCGACCAGCAGCGTCTCGATGGCGTCAATCACGGTCGTCATAGGAAAGGCTCGGTCCAGGGAAATATCGGGAATGACGAGCAGTGTGATTGCCCCGCGATGACGAAACCAATATTGTTTAGGCACCTTGCCATACCCTGGAGGGTATAATGGAGCTGCGTCAGCTACGCACTTTCTGTATCGTCGCCGAGGAACTCAACCTGACCCGGGCCGCCGAGCGGCTGCATATGACCCAGCCGCCGCTCTCCCGCAAGATCAAGGCCCTGGAGGAGGAACTCGGCTCGCGCCTCTTCGTCCGGAGCCCGCAGGGGCTTGCCCTGACCGCCACCGGCCGCTTCCTTCACGAGCAGGCTCGACAGCTCCTGGACAAGGTGGAGACCACGGCAACGGCCATCCGGCGCATGGAGCAACGTCAGCTCGCCAGGCTGGGGATAGGCTTCGTCCCTTCGGTCTTTCACGACCAGCTGCCGTTGCTGGCAAGGGAGCTACGCGAAAAAGACGACATTGAACTCACCCTGATCGAGCTGACCACGGTGCAGCAGGTCCACGCACTCAAGACGGGGCGTATCGATATCGGATTCGGAAGGCTCAGGATCGATGACCCGGAGGTGGAACAGAAGGTGCTGTTCGATGAGCCGCTGCTGGCCGCACTACCGGAGCACCACCCCCTGGCCGGCACTCACCCAACGCTGGAAGCGCTTGCAGCTTATCCACTGATTCTCTTTCCCTCTCAGCCACGCCCCAGCCTGGCGGATATGATCCAGGGCCTGTTCTACCAGAGAGGGTTAGCCATCAGCGTTGTACAGGAGACCAATGAACTCCAGACGGCACTTGGCCTGGTTGCATCGGGACTAGGCATCACCCTGGTGCCGGAGCAGGTCAAGAATATTCAGCGCTCGGGCATCCTGTATGCCCCGCTGGCCGACAGAGCGATTTCCACACCGGTCATATGCAGTTTTCGACGAGGGGAAAGGGATTCCAGGAAAATTGCCGACACCATTGCGCGTCTGGCCAGTGGTCAGCGCCCGTCAGGGTAAGCTGGAGGGGGCGCATCCACGGCAGCCGGTTCAGATCACGCTTCGCAGCATCACCACCAGGATCAGCAGCGGGCAGATCACAGGGATATACCAGAGCCCCTGCCAGCGGCATGCGATAGCTGTTCGACAGGGTAATGTCCCTGCCGAAAAGCGCCTCGGGGCGCTCGAGTATGTCGAGGTGATCGCAGTCGGATCGCGGGCTCCTCAGGTCACTTCCGAGCGCACCTGGAAACGCACCTCGAGGTATTCGCGGCGCTCCACCACCTCGCGGAAGTGGCGGGCCGCCTGCCAGACGTCCTCGTAGCTGAGGTAGAGGGGCGCGAAGCCGAAGCGCATCAGCCCCGGCTCGCGGTAGTCGCCGACCACCCCCCGGGCGATCAGCGCCTGAACGATGGCATAGCCGTGTTCAGGGTGGACGAAGGCCACCTGGCTGCCCCGCTCGGCCCGGGGCGGGGTGATGTCCGCGATGCCCTCGGCCGCCAGCAGCTCGGCCAGGCAGTCGTGGAACAGCTCGGTGAGGGCCAGGCTCTTCTCGCGCAGGGCGCTCATGTCGACCTCCTGCCAAAGCCGCAGGGAGGCCTCCAGGGGAGCGTAGATCAGCGCCGAGTGGGTACCGGTGCGAAAGCGGGTGATGCCCGGGGCCGGGGCGTAGTCGCCGTCGAAGGCGAAGGGCGCGGCGTGGCCGTGCCAGCCGGCGAGCGGCTGCCAACTCGTCCCCAAGCGGTCGCGCCGCACATAGAGGAAGGCCGGGGCGCCGGGGCCGCCATTGAGGTACTTGTAGGTGCAGCCCACCGCGTAGCTGGCGCCGCAGCCGTGCAGGTCCACCGGCAGGGCCCCGGCCGAGTGGGCCAGGTCCCAGACGATCTCGGCGCCCTGCTCATGCACCTGGGCGGTGATGGCGGCCATATCGCGCAGCCGGCCGGTGCGGTAGTTGACCTGGCTCAGCACCACGGCGGCGACCCGCTCGTCCAGGTAGTCGGCAAGATCCGCCCCCTCGGGCAACACCCGGTGCTCGAGGCCAGCGAAGCGGCACAGCCCCTGGGCGATATAGCCATCGGTGGGAAAGTTACCCCCCTCGCTCAAGATCACCGGCCGCGCACGCCCCTGGGACTCGGTGATATAGCCCAGCAGCTTGAAGATATTGAGAGTGATATTGTCGCTGACGATCACTTCGCCAGTGCTGGCGCCAAGCAAGGGCGCCAGGAGATCTCCAAGGCGTTCCGGGGCATCGAACCAGCCCTGGTTCCAGCCCTTGATCAGCTCATCGCGCCACTGATCCCGGGTGGCATCCAGGGCCGCCCGGGCGGCCACGGGCTGGGCTCCCAGGGAGTTGCCATCCAGATAGAGCACGCCCTCGGGCAGGGCAAAGCGGGCCTTGAAATCGGCCAGGGGATCGCGGCGATCCAGCTCGCGCACGCTATCGAGAGTCGGGGTCATGGTGTCCTCCAGGGAATCGATCGGGTATCTAAAACCGATTCTAGGAGGGATAGGGCGGGAAAGGCTTGCGTAATTCGCCGCCTAACGGGCAGTCTATGCAATCCTGTTGCACTTAATCATGGATTTACGCAATGGAAAACCTGGATCGCTACGATCGGCGGATTCTTCACGCCCTGCAGCGGGACGCCCGCCTGACCCTGGCCACCCTGGCGGAAACCGTGAGCCTCTCTCCCAGCCAATGCTCCCGGCGCATCGCCCGCCTGGAGGAGAGCGGGGTCATCCGGGGCCATGCCCTGCGCCTCGACCCGGAGGCCCTGGGCCTCAAGGTCACCGCCTTTATTTTCCTCTCGATGGACAAGGGACGCATGGCCTCACCCCAGGAGGCGGTAGCGACGCTGTTGGCCCGGGATGAGGTGATCGACTGCCATGCCGTGACAGGCAGCCATGACTTCATCCTCAAGGTAAGGGTGGCGGACCTCGCCGAGCTTTCCCACTTCCTCTCCACCACCATCAGCCCCATGGCGGGCATCCGCGATATCGCGACACAGGTGGCCATGAACACTCTCAAGGAGGGCGGCCCTCTCAAGGTCATGCCCTGAGGCCACCTACATCCGGGTGCGCACCGACCAGAGCTCGGGGAAGAAGGTCAGCTCCAGGGCCTTGGCGAGATAGCCGACGCCGCTGGTGCCGCCGGTACCGGGCTTGTGGCCGATGATCCGTTGCACCGTTTTCATATGGCTGAAACGCCACTGCTGGAAATGGTACTCGGTGTCCACCAGCTTCTCGGCCAGCTCGTAGAGGTCCCAATGGCGCTCGGTGTCGCCATAGACCGCAGCCCAGGCCGATTCCACCTCGGGGTGGGGGGCATAGGGCTCGCGCCAATCGCGCGCCAGCACCTCGTCGGGCAGGGCGAAGCCCCGCCGGGCCAGCAGGCGCAGGCAGGTATCGTAGAGGCTTGGGGCTTCGAGGATTTGGGTAAGGCGCTGATAGTGCTCGGGATGGCCGCGATGCACCTCTACCAACTCGGGGTGCTTGTTGCCCAGCAAGAACTCCAGCTCCCGGTACTGGTAGGACTGGAAGCCGGAGCTCTGCCCCAGGCTATCGCGGAAGCGCGCATAGTCCGCCGGGGTCAGGGTGGCCAGCACCTCCCAGGCCTGGATCATCTGCTCCTGAATGCGCGCCACCCGGGCCAGCATCTTGAAAGCGGGCCTCAACTGGTCGGCGGCGATATGCGCCGCCGCGGCATGGGCCTCGTGGAGGCACTGCTTGAGCCACAACTCGGAGACCTGATGAATGACGATAAACAGCATCTCGTCGTGCTCGTCGGTCAATGGCGTCTGGCAGGCCAGCAGCGGCTCCAGGGCCAGGTACTGGCCATAGCTCATCGCCGGGTCCCAGTGCACCCCTTCGGCCGCCAGGTCCACGCGAGTACGTCCCGCTCTCTTACCCTCAGCCATATCGCCTCCTCCCGTTGCCAACTGTCCTTATCCCAAGTATCGCAGGGCGCGGGCCATCAGCTCGCCCTCCTGGAAGGTTTCCATCACCGAGAAGTGGTGCGTGCCGGCGATGCTGAGCACCTCGACCTCACCGCCCCAGGCCTCGGCCAGGGCCCGGGATTGCCAGTGGAACTCCTCACTCTCCTGCTCCCCCACCGCCAGGCAGAGCCGCGCCCCGGGCTGAGGCCGGGCATGAATGGGGCTCCCGTCTCGCGCCCGCTCGACACTGGTCAAGCCTACCAGTGGGCCGAAGGGCAGATGACGCAGCGGCTCGAGCTCATAGAGCCCGCTGACCAGCAGCGCCGAGCCAAACGGCTGTGCCGGCATGCCGGCCTCCCGGGCGGGCCAGTCGGTGGCCAGCAGCCAGGCCCCCAGGTGGCCCCCGGCGCTGTGACCGCTAAGCTGGAGGCGATGGCGGTCATAGCCGTAGGTCGCCGCCTGGCGCCACAGGAAGGTCAGGGCCTGGCGTACCTCCTCGACCTGATCGGCCAGGGTCGCCTGGGGGGCCAGGGTGTACTCGATCAGGGCCACGTTGACGCCACGCTCGCGCAGGGGCGCGAAGAGGTGGGCGTGATCGTCCTTGTCCATGGCCTGCCAGTAGCCGCCATGCAGGAAGACATGCAGCGGCGCCCCGGGGGCATCGGCCAGCAAGAGGTCGAGGCGCTGACGCTCGCCGGGCCCATAGGCCAGGTCGCGCACCACGCCCTCCCCCGCCAGGCAGGCATCCCCCCGGCGACGCCAGGCCTCGAAGATCTCCGGCGCCTCGGGCACCGTGGCCCGAGGACTGTAGGCGCGTCCCACCTGGGCGGGCGTCAGGCCATGCCAGACCGGCGCCGGTGACGCCTCGCCGGGTCGCACCGCCGCCAGGGTCGCCGTCAGCGTCAGGGTCTCGGCGACACCCCGCCGGAGCTGCGGCTGCACTCCACCGAAGAGGTGGCGGAAGATCCGCTGGTAGTGGCGTCCTTGCGGATCCAGCGCCCCTTCCGGCGCCCCCACCGTCAGCGCCTCGAGGTGAAAGGGCGTCGCCCCTCGCCGGCCCATCTCGGCCTGCAGCGCCATCAGCCCCTGGCGGTAGGCTTGCCGCCGCCCCTCCTCATCCGGCGATGGGGGCCATTCGCCGCGTAGCTCGATGCAATCGTTCATCACTGACTCCAAGTCATTTCAGCAAGGCCTAGCCGAGGTAGGGCACCAGCAGCAGGGAGAGTGCTGGCACATAACTGACCAGCAGCAGGGCGATCAGGCTGACCAGCACGAAGGGCAGCACGCCACGGTACACCTCGGCCATGGGCGTGCGGTTGAGGGCATGCACCATGAAGAGGTTGAGGCCGAAGGGCGGCGTAAACAGCCCGATGGAGAGGTTCATGGTGACGATGATGCCGAAGTGAATCGGGTCGATGCCCATCTGCAGGGCGACCGGCAGCAATAGCGGCGTGAACAGCAAAATCGCCGAGGAGGTGTCCATGAAGCAGCCCACGAAGAGCAGCAGGACATTGATGATCAGGATCACCTGCCAGACCGTCAGGTCGAGGTTGGCGACGAAGCCCGCCAGGCTCCGTGGCACCCCGTTGATGGTCAGTACCCAGCTGAAGACCCCTGCCGCCGCCACGATGATCATGATCTGGGCGGAGAGGTACATGGCGTTCACCGCGGTTCGCCACACCTCGGCCATGTCCACGTCCCGATAGATGCCCATGCTGACCACCAGCGCATAGACACAGGCCACCCCGGCGGCCTCGGTGGGCGAGAAGAACCCTCCGTAGATCCCCCCCAGGATAAAGACCGGCATCATCAGGGCCAGGAAGGCACGCCGGGAGTTACGCCAGAAATCGCCGAAGCGCATCCCGCCACTGGCTTTCAGTCCCTTGCGCCGCGCCGCCAGGTAGATATAGCAGCCCAATACCGCCGCCAGCACCAGGCCGGGCAGGATGCCGGCCACGAACAGCTTGGTGATCGACTGCTCGGCGGCGATGCCGTAGAGGATCAGGGCGATGGAAGGAGGGATCAACTGGGCGATGGCGGCAGACGACGCCAACAGCCCCGAGCCGAACTGGGGCCCATAGCCCTGCTCCGCCATGGGGCGGTCTACCAGGCGCCCCACCCCGGCTACCGTGGCCACCGAGGAGCCCGAAATGGCCCCGAAGAAGGTCGAGCCCCCCAGGGTCACCATGCCCAGGCCGCCGCGCATATTGCCGACCAGGCACATCACCCAGTCGATGATGCGCTTCGACAGGGAGCCCCGGGCCATCAGCTCACCGGCAAACAGGAAGAAAGGCACCGCCAGCAGCGAATAGGCACTGAGGGTACCGAACATTGCCTGATGGATGGCCACCCCAGACACATTCATGAAAAGCGCCACGGCCAGGGAGGCCGCGGCGAGGATCACCAGATAGACCGGAAAGCCCAAGGCCAGGAAGACCACCGGCAGGACGAAAAGCACCATGTTCATGAGGAGGACTCCTTAGACAGGCCTTCCAGAAGATGCCTCGCCAGGCGCAGACCGGCAGCCACGGTCATCATCGCGAAGCCCACATAGACCCCAGCATGGGCCCAGGCCATGGGGATCCCCGCGGTACTGCTGCGCTGCCCCATCTGCGACATCAGGCTCACCACGGTGCTCGACTGCCGGGCAATAAAGAGGCAGAGCGCGATCATGCACAGCAGCATCAGCGCCTCGAGCAGGTGACGGGCCCAGGACGGCAGGTAGGCCTCGATGACATTGACCCTCAGGTGCTTGTTGTCGAGCGTCACCAGGACGCTGCCGACGAAGACCGACCAGATCAGCAAGTAGGAGAGCACCTCCTCGGTCCAGCCGAGGGAGGTGCCGAAGAAGTAACGTCCCACCACATTGGAGAAGTTGATGGCGATGGCGACGAGGATAAGGGTGCCCAGCAGGGCACGATGCAGCCTGAGGATGACCCTTTCCAGCCCCTCGAGCCATCGCAGGAGCCGCCCCACCCACGGCGGGCGGCCCTCCAGAGAGAGATAACGCATAAGCGGCGAAGCCTCTTGCGAAGGCCCCCGCCGGGCGGGGGCCTGGGAGTGAAGCCTTAGCGGTGACGCTCGGCAGACTCGACAAGCCGGTTATAAAGCGCGAAGGTCTCGGCATCCTGAGCCAGCACCGACTCGCTGGCCGTGCGGATCATCTCGCCCATGTAGGCGCGCTGCTCGCCGTTGAACTCGATGATCTCGACGCCCGCCTCCCGCCAGGCGTCCAGGACGCGGCTCTCGGAGGCCAGCACCACCTCGAGCATCTCCCGTTCGACCTCGGCCCCCACCTCATGCACCACCTGCTGGAGGTCCTCCGGCAGACGCTGGATAAAGGCGGTGGAGACGAAGGCGGTAATCGGATAGAGGGCCTCCTGGGTAATGGCGAGGTGCGTGGCGGCAGACTGCATATTGACGCCGTTCATGGCCAGCAGGCTGCTGCGCACCCCATCGATGGAGCGGTTCTGCATGGCCGGCACGATCTCGATAAAGGGCATCGGTACCGCCGTGGCGCCCAGGCTGCGCAGCTCGGCGTTTTCCAGCTCGGTACCGATGGTGCGAATGCGCATGCCCTGGAAGTCCTCCAGGGACTCCACCGGCTGACGAGTGGCATAGGAAGTGGGCCCATAGGCCCAGAGGCCGACACCGGTCAGGCCGCGATCCGCGGCCATGGCCAGGTAGGTGTCACGGAATGCCTCGTCCTGCAGCGCCCGGCTGGCGTGCTCGATATCGTCGAACAGGCCGGAGACGGTGGCGGCATCGAAGCCCCGGTTGATGCCACGGGCGAAGGCCGGCGGTGCCACCACCATCTCCATGGTGCCCAGTTGCAGGTTCTCCAGCATGCGTTGGATGCTGCCCAGCTCGCCGCCGGGGAAAGTCTCGGCGCGGATACGCCCCTCGGAGGCGGCTTCGATGCGCTCGGCATAGCGCTCGGCGTAGTGGTGAATGGGATCGTTGCGGGTCGCCACCCCCAGGCGCATGGTGTAGTCGGCCCCGAATGCCGTGGCCGTCGTGAAGGCCGAGATCGATACCAGGGCCAGGGAGGCCAGCAGCTTGGTCGTCAGAGACTTGTTATGCATTATTTTCTCCATGATAAAGTAAATTATAAATTAGATTTTTACCTTTCCATCATGCCCACGGCGTCCTTGCTTAAGCACCTCCTTGAAATTCATTCACCATGGTTCCCGTTACAGCAACGCCAGGGTCAACCAGGGCTGCCAGGCCAGCAGCACCAGGGTGGCCAGGCTCGCCAGCAGGAAGGGCAGCAGCGCCCGGAAGATACGCATCGGCGGCACCCCGGTCATCGACGAGACGATAAAGAGCCCCGCTCCCACCGGCGGCGTCAGCAGCCCCAGCACCAGGGTCAGGCAGACCACCACGCCGAACTGGTAGGGGGTGATATCGAACTGCTGGGTGGCGATGGGCAGCAGGATCGGCACCACCAGGATCAGCGCGGCGATGCCGTCGACGATCATCCCCACCAGCAGCAGCACCCCCACCAGCAGCAGCAGGAAGATGAAGGGATCGGTGGTCAGGGCGGCGATCCAGGCGGCGGCCATCTGCGGCAGCTGCTCGTAGACGATCACCCAGCCGAAGACCCCGGCGGCGGCGATCAGCATGATCACCAGGCCGGCGTTGATGGCGGTACGCTTGAGCACCTCGGGCAGCATGGCGAACCTCAGGTCGCGATAGAGATAGCGCCCCAGCAGCAGGGCCGCCAGGGAGGCGAGTGCCGCCGACTCGGTAGGCGTGGCCAGGCCGAGCAGGATGCCGCCGATGATGATCAGCGGAATCGACATGGCCGGCAGCCCCATCTTCAGGGCCTTCATCGCCTCCTGACGGCTCGGCCACTCCCCCTTGGGGTACTGCTGCACCAGGCCCACCACTGCGATGGCCAGGAAGAAGGTGCCGCCCAGAAGCAGCCCCGGCAGGATGCCGGCGATGAACATGTCGGCGATGGGCACCTGGGCCATGACCCCGAACAGCACGAAGAGCATCGACGGCGGAATAATCGGCGAGAGCAGGCCACCGGCGGCGGTGATGGCGGCGCTGTAGGGCTTGTCATAGCCCTCTTTCTCCATGGCCGGCACCATGGCCCGGGACATGATGGCGATCTGCGAGGCCGCCGAGCCGATGATCGCCGCCATCATCATGTTGGCGACCAGGTTGATATAGGCGAGCCCACCCCGGAAGCCGCCCACCAGCAGCCGTGCCAGGTCGATCAGCCGGCGGGTCACCCCGCCCTCGTTCATCAGCTCCCCGGCCAGCATGAAGAGCGGGATGGCCAAGAGCCCATAGCTCTCGATGGCCCCGAACAGCTGCTGGGGATAGGACTCGAAGAGCACGGTATTGCCCGAGACCTGGATATAGAACAGGGCGGTGAGCGCCAGCACCAGGGCGATGGGCACGGCCCCCAGCAGCAGGAAGGCAAAGACGGCGACGGTCATCGGGCGACCTCCTCTCGAGTGGAATGGGATACCGGCTGACCCAGGCCGCGCAGGGCCTGGCCGAGGTTGACCAGGCCATGCAGCAGCAGGGAGGCGGCGAACCAGGGCAGGATCAGCCACACCCAGAACTTCTTGATGCCCAGGGTCGAGGTGTTCTCGGCGTAGATGAAGTTGAAGGTCTCGCCCTGGAAGGCCTGCACATCGAAGCCGGCCTGCCACAGGGCCAGCGGCTGATACCAGCGCCAGCAGAGCACCAGAAGCACCAGCGCGAAGCCCGCCACCATGAGGTCCACGAAGACTCCGACCAGGCGCTGCAGGGAGCTCGGCAAGAGGTTCGTGAACAGGGTCACGGCGATACCCTGACGCCGCTTGAAGACCGCGCTGGCGATCAGCAGGGTCATCCAGATCATGGCGTAGATGGCCAGCTCGCTGATCCAGTAGATGGGGCTGCCCGCGGCGCGGAAGGCCACATTGACCAGGATCAGCAGGGTCACCGCCGCCGCCAGGGCGGCGGCGGCGATCTCTTCTCCCTTGGCCAGTCGGTCGGAAAGTCGTGACAGCATGACGTCACCCTCATTCACGTAGGCGGTCGGCTTCCTCGCGAAGCATCGTCAGTCGCGGGGCCTTGTCGCCCCAGGTGGCTTCCCACTCGGCGATGGCATCGCTGAAGAACGCCGCATCGGCTTCGACGATATTGAGGTCGAGCTCGCGAATCTCCTTCTCCTGGGCGGCGTCCATGGCCTGGAAGCCGCTCAACACGTTCTCCAGGTGCTCGGCCATGGTGGTCTCGATCAGCTCGCGGTCTTCGGCGGAAAGCTCGCGCCAGACCCGCCCCGAGACCACGCCCACCATGGGAAACATCATATGGTTGGAGATCAGCAGGTTGGGGGCCTGCTCGTGGAATTTGAGGATCAGGATCGAATCGAAATCCATGTCGATAGCGTCCACCTGGCCGTTGGCCAGGGCGTCATAGACCTCGAGCAGCGGCATCGGCGCCGGCGCCGCCCCGGTGGCGGTGTAGAAGTCGCGAATCGGCTCGAAGGGGGTGATGCGCAGGCGCTGGCCGCGCATGTCGGCCTGGCTCTCGATGGGTGCCCGGGAGAGCACCTGGCGCATGCCCACCATGCCGTAGCCGAGCCCGACGAGGCCCACCTCGGCGGGCATCAGCTCGAGCAGCTCGGCGGCGGTATCGGAACGCAGCAGCGCCGCGGCGTGATCCACGCCGTCCACCAGGTAGGGGGCATAGAGGGCGCCGAAGTCCGGGATGCGGTTGGAGATCTCGGCGATGGTCAGGAAGGCCATGTCGAGTGCGCCGGTCTGCAGCTGCTGGACCATCTGCGCCTCGTTGCCGAGCTGCTGGGCCGGGTAGACGCTGACGCTGTGCTCGCCGCCGGAGCGCTCGTGCAGGCTCTCGGCGAAGGCCACGGCCTCGGTGGACCAGAGGTGCTGGGGCGGGGTGATCAGTCCCAGGCGGAAGTCGCGAGCCTGGGCGGTGGTGGCGCCGAGGGCCAGGGAGGCCGCCACGGCGGTACTCATCAGGGTCTTGATGGGTGTCATGGGGGGAGCTCTCTCATGTTGTTACGTCAGATCCACATGAAGCGGGCAGCCCCGATGCAGGCGGGGCTGCTTATCAAGCGTATGATGGCTTCAGACCTTGGCGCTGGCAGCCAGTTGGCTGTGCTGGTCCTGCTCATCCTCCTTGGCGCGCGGTCGAGCGGGACGGTGCTGCAGCTCGGGCTTATCGGTCTTGGCTAGCCCGGATATTGCATCTGGCCGGCCAGAGGCTCCCAGATCTCAGGCTCGGTGAAGACGATGGCGCTCCGGGCTTGAGATTGGCTATTTCTTGATCAATTTTCTGCGCTCAGGACGCACTGCCCCCAACCCCCATGTGTTTTCTGTGCCGGGGACAGCACGCCGCGGCGCTACCCAGGCACCAGTTTGCCAGCCAGCTTCAGGAAGAGGTCTTGCTCCGGGTACTGGCTGCTCAACATCAGCCGAATCGTGCGCGTGTTGCGGGTGATGACGGCGCCGATCTTCAGCAGCTTCAGGCGGATGGTATTGACCTGGGCTTGGGCGAAGTCGGTGCGCTTGAGGTAAATCCGACGCAGTCGCTCCAGGAGCAGATAGGCCAGCCCCGAGAGCAGTAGCCGGTACTGGTTGGGCCACCACTCGTGGCAGCTGGTGCGGTCGGAGAACAGGAACTGCTGCTCCTTGATGCGGTTCTCCATCTCGCCCCGGGCACAGTAGCGGTGGTCATAGAGCCACTCGGCGCTGCAGCCGCGCAGGCTGGTGACCACGTAGCGGGTGTTGAAGCCACGCCGGCTGGTCTCGGACTTGACGATCACCCTTCGTCGACGCTCCTTCCAGCTCTTGGCAGCGTACTCGATGAAGCCGAAGACACGCTCCTTCTCCCAGGTCTTCTCGAAGCGGATGGCCGACGCGTAGTCGATGTTCAGAGCCAGCTTGGCCAAGCGCTTGTTGCCGGCGAGGCCGATGATGTAATCGACGCCGTGGCGGTCACACCAGTTGAGGATCAGCGGACGGCAGAAGCCGCTGTCGCCTCGGAAGACGATCTTCACCTCAGGCCACGCCTGGCGCAGCCGACGGACCAGCAGAGCGAGGATGGCACCGGCGTGGTGAGCGGCATCCAGCGAGGCCGGACGCAGGTAGCTGACCAGCAGCTGGTCGCCACAGAACACGAACAGCGGCAGGAAAATGTAGTGGTTGTAGTAGCCGTTGAAGTGCCGCCCGAGCTGCTGGCCATGCACCCGATCGTCGGTAGCATCGAAGTCGAGGTAGAGCGGCTTCTTGGGTGGCCGCCGGAACGAGCGGATGAACTGCTCGATCATCTCCTCGTGGATGGTGATCGCCCAGTCCCGGTCAGCTTGCTGCTCGAAGCGGCACAAGGTGGACTGACTGGCGAGCACGCCATCGGTATCGACGGCGGTCTGCAGGGCGATGTCGTGACGCAACGCATGGTGGTCATTGAGATCCTCATAGCCCAGTGCCAGGCCGAACATGCGCTGCCGGACCAGGGTTTCGGTGCGGTGCAGGCAGCGCTGAGCGTCGCGCTCGTCGCTGAGTCGGCGAGCGACGGCGCGGGTCAGGCCCTGAGGCCTCCCCACGAATAACATAGGGAAATCAGAATATTAGGGTTGAAAAAAGTCTGCATGGGCAGGCATGTTGTTAATCGCCAAACCAACAATATGCCGAGGAGCCCATGCAGACATCCCGATTCTTGCACAAGATTCTGATGACTTCAGCCTCCCTGCTGCATGCCACACGCTTCAATGCCCTGGCCACCTGCGTCGAGGCATTATTGATGGGGCAACGGCTGTCCCTGACGGCAATCGGCCGTCAGCTCCCGCGCCAGGCGAAGCCCAAGCACGCGATCAAGTGTGTCGATCGTTTGTTGGGCAACCCTCACTTGCAACGTGAGCGGCGATGGCTCTATGCGGACGTCGCTCGCCAGCTGGTAGGCACTCAGCGATATCCGGTGATCCTAGTCGATTGGTCACCGATCGACGACCGCGGGCAGCATTTTTTGCTGCGTGCCGCGATCCCCTTCGGGAAGCGATCGTTTCCGATCTATGAACGTGTGCACCACAAGGACGCCTGCCCCCGTTGTCAGAAAGCACTCCTCGCTGACCTGGCGTGGATGTTGCCGCCGCAGACCACGCCGATTCTGGTCACCGATGCCGGCTTCAAGACGCCCTGGTTACGGGCTGTCGAGGCGTATGGTTGGTACTACGTCGGCCGGGTGCGTGGGGCAACTCAACTGAGGCACGACGGTGAATCCGACTGGCGCCGCCTGGAATCACTGTTTCCGCTGGCGACACGCGAACCAGCAGCGCGCGGTTCCGTCACACTGGCCAAGACACGGTCACTGGCGACCCACCTGTACCTGTACCGCGCCCCCTACCGAGGGCGCAAAGACCGCAACAAGAACGGCAGGGCGTCACGCGCCGCTCGAAGCCGCAAGGTGGCCAAGGGGCATCGAGAACCCTGGGTGCTGGTCAGTAATCTGACACCCCGCCACCATACCGCCGCCAAGGTCGTACAGCTCTACAGCAGGCGCATGGAAATCGAGGAAGGGTTTCGGGATATCAAGAGTGAGCGCTTCGGATTTGCCTTCAACTTGCATGGCACCCGATGCGCACGCCGCATCGAGATCCTGCTGCTCATCGCCATGCTGGCTAGCTTTCGACTCCTGGCTAGCGGCTTATCCCTCGATCAAGCGGGGAAGGCGCCGGCCTATCAGAGCAACACGCGCCGATCACGGCGTAGCCTCTCGCTGTGGCGGCTTGGCTGCGAAGCCATTCTGGCCCGCTATCCAGCGGGCCGAATGGACAGGCTCCTCCGGCTGATGCGACAAGAAGCCGAACGGGCGGTCACCGTATGATTCGTGGGGAGGCCTCAGGGTCAGGCCCATCTCGCGATCGAGCTGCCGCAGCAGCAGGATACCGCCGTCAGAAGTGACATCACCGCCATCAAAACGGGCGATGATCTGACGACCTCTGCAGCGTGGAAAGGAGGCGGACGGCATGGTACATTTTGTCATGGCGGCTGAGGCGGTTGATTCTTGTGTAGGAGCTTGAATTATAACCGATTTTCAGCCGCCTTGTAGTGGTCAAGTGTTTTTGGCCACTGATTTTTGAGCATTCCAGTAGTTCTTTTCTGCCACATTCGGCGGCAGTCCATCGTTATGCCTGTGCGGCCTTAGGCTACTGTAGTAACCGAGCATATAGTCAGTGATCGACTTCTTCGCCATGGCAACATCAGAGTAGCCAATCTCTGGCATCCACTCCGACTTGAAGCTCCTGAAAAAACGCTCTGTCGGGGCGTTGTCCCAGCAATTTCCGCGGCGACTTAGACTCTGGGTCATCTGGTACCGCCAGAGCATCTGTCGGAATGCCAGGCTGGTATACTGACAGCCCTGGTCTGAGTGAAATAGGAGCCCCGATGGCTCTCCACGCGACTCATAGGCCATGGTTAGCGCTTTCTTCACCAGTTCCGTATTCGGAGACAACGACAGTGCCCAGCCTACAGGTTTACGCGCATACAAGTCGATGACCACAGCAAGATAAGCCCAGCGAGCCCCTGTCCAGATGTAGGTGATGTCGCCGCTCCATACCTGATTTGGCTCCTTGACATCGAACTTGCGATCGAGAAGGTTCGGGATATCCAAATGCGGCTGATCAGCCTTCTTGTAGGCATGGCTTGGCGGCTGCGTGCTCACCAGCCCCAGCTGCTTCATCCGCCTGCTGGCCCGGTAACGACTCAGCGGCGTACCCGCTTGCGTGACCATTTTGGCAATGCTGCGAGCGCCGGCAGAACCGTTACTGACGGCATGTGCTTCGACAACTTGGTCCAGCAGCTTCTGCTCAGCCTCGCAGGGCCTTTTATCCCGGTCACGCCAGGCCCGGTAGCTACTGCGATGCACCCCAAACACCTGACACAGGTGCTGCACCGCATAGCTCTCTTCAAGTCGCTCGATTATCGAGAATTGCTCAGGGAGTCCGACATCAAGAGAGCAGTAGCCTTTTTTAATATTTCCTTCTCTTCCTCCACCCGACGCAGCTTGCGTTTCAGCTCCTGAATTTCACGCTGTTCCGGCGTCATAGCTTCACCTTTCAGCGGTACCTTGCCTTTCCGCTCAGCCCGCAACCTGCGCACCCAATATTCCATGGTGGATTTGCCAACACCCATGGCCTCACACGCTGCCTTGAGCGTGTAACCCTGATCGACCACGAGCTGGGCCGCCTCCAAACGAAACTCTGGGCTGAATGTTCTCTTCTTCGTCATCATCTGCACCTGACTATCCATGGGAGTGATCATACACTCAAAATCAGGTGGCCAGATTCACTATGCCACTACACCTTTTTCATGTCTGATGCATTATCCAGGCTAGCCCCTGAATTGCGCTTCAACGATTTAGCACTGGGCCGCTCAAGGCATCGCCTGACTATCGGTGCCCAGCTTAGACACACGCAGAGCTATTACGAGCGCCCGAACGATGTCTCTGGAGAAATGTACCGCTGCTGTGATGGACAAGGAAATGCCTATCTTTCGGCCGCCCATGATTATTATGCCGGGAAGGTTGATCTAACCTATAACGACCTAGCCTGGTATCTGGAAGACAGGATAGCACTGGGTGACTGGACTTTCACCACTGGGGTGCGCGCCGACTGGAACGGCTACATGGACAATGTCGATATCGCTCCGCGCTTCAAGGCCGAATGGGACACCTTTGGCGACGGCAGCACACGGCTCGTCGCTGGTGCCAACCGCTATTACGGCCGCAACTTCTTCCGCTACAAGCTGAACGACGCCATCTCCAGCTGGCGAGAGATTCGCTTCTTCGACCCGGATGGCGGTGTGTTAAGGACCCTAGACTATGATGACGAGTCAGGCATCAGCGACCTCGACACTCCCTACTCCGACGAGCTGATGGTCGGCTGGCTGCAGCAGATGGGGCCTTTCCATATGAGGCTACAGTTCGTGAATCGTGAGAGCCGTGACGGAATCCTGCGAGTCGAAGAGGAGGATGGTCTGATTTACTACCGCAACGATGGCCGCAGCAGCACCGACAGCCTCACTCTTGATATCGCCATGGCACGCCCTTGGCAGCTTGGCGCCACGCTCAACCACGCCTCCCTGGGTATCAGCTATCGAGAGACCCATCGCAGCAGTTATCAAGGCAGCGGCGGTTATGACCTCGAGCCGCAAAAGGATCCTGTCTACTATCAGGGAAAAGTAATCGATAAGGACGAATTGCCTGCCTGGGACTTTAATATCCCGGTCGACGTTCGTCTTCAGACCGTGACGCATGTCCCTGACTGGCACCTTGCCTGGTCAAATTTCTTCAACTTGCGTCAGGGCGGAAGTGTCGCGCGAGACAGCTTCGAGGACTATCAGGATCCGGAGACAGGACGCCTCTATGATATTTATGAAGATGTCGACTTCGATGCTCTGATAACGGTGGATACCCGCCTGCGTTGGGAGCCGCCCCTCCTGAGCCGAGCCCATGGGTTCGTCCAGCTGGAGGTGCTCAACTTGTTCAACGACAGCGTGGACTACAGCACCAGTGACTATTCTAGCAAAGCCACAGCAGGCCGTAGCGGCAGCCTAGAGGTTGGGTTGCGGTTCTAGCGTGACCGCGTACAGCCGAGAATGCAGCGCAAGCTACGTTCCAGATAGTTGGTGGCGATCGGGACGTCGGGATCGGACAGGAATATCCTGGCGGCACCGGGCAAGCGGGGCACCTGCCCTGCTTGCTTTTTTAGCAGCCCTGCCCCGCCGCTCGCAGCGCCCCGCATGCTATCCTCAGCCCAATACTCAGCCCCATGCTGCTCGCCGACAGGAGGTTGCCTTGTCCGCCACCGGGAAGAAACGCTTGCCCATCGGGATTCAGACCTTCTCCGAGATCATCAACGGGGGCTACTACTACGTCGATAAGACCCCGGTGATCGAGCGCCTGGTCCAGCAGAACAAGTACTACTTCCTTTCGCGTCCCCGGCGTTTCGGCAAGAGCCTGCTGCTCGACACCCTGCGCTGCCTGTTCGAGGGGCGCCAGGCGCTGTTCGAAGGGCTTTACCTCCACGATCGCTGGGACTGGGAGCAGACGCACCCTGTGGTCAGGCTGAGCTTCGGCAGCGGCGTCATGCGCAACCGCGAGGAACTCGACGAGCGCATTCGCCACCAGCTGCGCAAGAGCCGCGAGTACCTGGACCTACCGACCACCCCCAAGGCAGATATTCCCGGCGAGTTCTCTGACCTGCTGGAGCTAGCGCACCAGACCACCGGCCGGCCGGTCGTGTTGCTGATCGACGAGTATGACAAGCCGATCCTCGATAATATCCTTGAGCCCGAACGAGCCCGCGAGCTGCGCGAGGGGCTGAAGAACCTCTACAGCGTGATCAAGGATGCGGATCCGCACCTGCACCTGGTGCTGATCACCGGTGTCTCCAAGTTCAGCAAGGTCAGTCTCTTCTCGGGGCTGAACAACCTGCGCGACATCACCCTGCTGCCGGAATACTCAACGATCTGCGGTTACACCGATGCCGACATCGATACAATATTCGCTCCGGAACTTCCCGAGCTGAACCGGAACGCGATCCGTACCTGGTACAACGGCTATCGCTGGGGTGGACAGGGGATTACCTCTGTCTACAACCCCTTCGATGTGTTGCTGTTGCTCCAGAATCGCGAGTTCGGCCCCTACTGGTTTGAAAGCGCCACGCCTACCTTCCTGGTGGATATCCTCAGGCAGCGGGGAGTCTTTACGCCTCAGCTGGAGCAGTGGGAGACGGAGTACGAACTGCTCAGTCAGTTCGATGTTGATGACATCAGCACCGACGCCCTGCTCTTTCAGACCGGTTATCTCACCATCCGGAATGTCGAGGAGCCTATGCTGGGCTATCGCCAGTATACGCTCGGCTTTCCTAACCGTAAGGTAGAGACCAGCCTGAACCACGCACTATTGCCCGCCCTTGGCGTGGAGGATGGTCCGACTCAGCGCCGTAGCTTGTTCAAGCAACTGCAGCAGAACAACCTGCCAGGCCTGGAAGCCCACCTCAAGGCTCTCTTCGCCAGCCTGCCCCACGACTGGTACCGTAATAATCCGATCGCCAAGTACGAAGGTCACTACGCCAGCGTTTTCTACAGCCACTTCGCTGCACTGGGTCTCGATATCACCGTAGAAGACGCCAGCCACCATGGCCGGGTCGACATGACCGTGGCGGCCTTCGGCCATCTCTACCTGTTCGAGTTCAAGGTGGTGGAGCAGCTGCCCGAAGGCAAGGCGTTGGATCAGATACATGCCCGCGGCTATGCTGACAAGTACCGCGCCGCCGGCAAACCGATTCATCTGATCGGGGTGGAGTTCTCCCGAGAGCAGCGACAGATCGTGGCTTTCGATATCGAGACGGAGAGCCCGCCATGACAACGACACCTGATCCGCTGGAAGCAATATTTGCCTATCGCGTTTTCGATCTCCGCGACCGCTTCCCCGGTAACCGGCCGAGCATCACCGCTTGTCAGTAATCAGCCGGTATGCTGCCAGTTGTGCGGCAGGAGTTCGTGGAGCTGGCTGGCCTTCTGGGTCGGCAGCCGTTCCAGCACGTCCTTCAGGTAGGCGTAGGGCTCATGGCCATTCAGCTTGGCGCACTGGATCAGGCTCATGATGTTGGCGGCGCGCTGGCCACTGCGCAGTGACCCGGCGAACAGCCAGTTACTGCGACCCAACGCCCAGGGGCGAATCAGGTTCTCGACCCGATTGTTGTCGATCGGCAACCCGCCGTCGTCGAGGTAGCGCGTCAGCGCCGCCCAACGTTTCAGGCTGTAGTCCAGCGCCTTGGCGGTGGCTGTACCGTTCGGCACCTTCTCTCGCTGAGCCAACATCCAGCGGTGCAGTGCCTCAGCGATGGGCCTCGCCCGGGTTTCTCGGAGTTGTTGGCGTTCTTCAGCGCTCAGTGACTGGGCCTCGCGCTCCACCTGGTAGAGCTGACCGATCAGCTCGATGGCCTGGCCGGCGATCTGGCTCTTGTCGGCCACGTGCAAGTCGACGAACTTGCGCCGGGCGTGGGCCATGCAGCCGATCTCGGTGACGCCGTTGGCGAAGCTCTGCTTGTAGCCGCTGTAATCGTCGCAGATCAGCTTGCCCCGCCAGTCGCCGAGGAAGTCGCGGGCATGCTGCCCGCCGCGTCCCTCGCTGAAGTCGTAGACCACCGCCTTCAACCCGGCGTAGGGCGTGGTGGCGTAGGCCCAGAGGTAGGCGCGGTGCGTCTTCTTCTTGCCCGGGGCCAGCATCGGCACCGGCGTCTCGTCGGCATGCAGCACCGGCTCGCGGAGCAGCAGGTCACGCAGGGCATCAATCAGCGGTTGGAGCCGCACGCCGCAGATGCCGACCCATTCGGCCAGGGTGGAGCGCGGAATCGCCACACCGGCGCGGCTGAAGATCTGCGCCTGGCGATAGAGCGGCAAGTGATCAGCATATTTGGCGATCAACACCTGGGCCAGCAGGCCAGCGGTGGGGATGCCCTTGTCGATGATCTGGGCCGGCATCGGCGCCTGGGTCAGCGTCTCGCACTGGTCGCAGACCCACTTGCCACGGATATGACGCTCGACGTGAAACACGCCCGGCGTGTAGTCGAGTTTCTCACTGACCTCCTCGCCGATCCGCCGCAGCTGGCAGCCACAGGCGCAGTGCTCGTTATCCGGGTCATGGTGGATCTCGATGCGCAGCAGATCCTTGGGTAGCGGGGCACGCTTGGGGGCCTTCTTCGCCGCCGGTGCGGGAGACGTCAGCGCCAGGTCTTCCAGCTCGGCCTCGATGGCGGCGATGTCGGCATCCACCACCTCCTCCAGCAGGCTGATCTGCAGGACGTTGAGCTGCTCGCTGCGCTTGCCGAAGGCGTGGCGCTTGAGCAGCGCCAGTTCATAGGTCAGCTTCTGGTTGACCTGCTCACTGTGTCGGAGCGCCTTGTCCTTTTCTTCCACCTGAGACATCAGCGTGGCCGCCAGGTGGCGGAGCTGATCGGGGGTGAGCTGGGACAGATCGGTCGGCATGGTCATCCGTCGAGTATGCCAGCCCACCGCTGACAGCGGGATTGGCGCATCCGCGAATAGCGAGGTGGGAAATTCTATGCCGCTCCCAGCCTGAGGGATCAGACCATCGAGATCACTCCGCCGGCGCCGAGACGCTGCCAGGGCAGGCCTTGAACCAGCGCCGTCACCTGATCAGGGCAGAGCTCGACGCGATCACCGTGCCAATTGCCTGCCCAGTGGAACTTGCCCTGGTTCAGGCGCCGGGCGCACAGCCAGACGCCCAGGCCGTCATGCACCAGCACCTTCATACGGTTGCCGCGACGGTTGGCAAAAAGATAGGCACAGTGCGGACGTGCCGCGCCGAACACCTTGACCACGCGGGCCAGGGCCGTGTCCGGGCCGGCACGCATGTCCAGCGGCTCGGTGGCCAGCCAGATCTCGTCGATGCGGATCATGCGAGCAGCTCTCGGATCAGAGATCGGCAGGCGTCGGCCTCCGAGGCAGGCCACTCGATGACCAGCGGGCCGTTGGGGTGCGGGATCGTGAGGAGAATACAGTCCGCCACCTGATTCTGGCGAGCGACCGGTAATGAGGTGCTGGACATGGGCACCGGCACAAACGCCGGTGCTTCTGGCGCGGCAGTCCGCTGACGGGCGGTGCGGATCCACTTGTGGACCAGGTTGGCATTAAGGCTGTGCTCCAGGGCAACCCCGGCCACGGAGGCGCCGGGCTGCTGGCAGGCCTCGACGATTCTGGCCTTGAACGCGGCGGTGAAGCGACGACGCTTCCGAGGGGCTTCCTGCACGCTTAAGTCAGTCATGGTAGGTGTCCACTTATTAATAGGTGGGCACCTAATGTCGCTGGCCAGAGGGTTCCGCGAAAGGCGTGTTCACCGGCCCGTTTGAAGTGGTCCAATTGGAGCGGACACCCCGATAAGCCTCATAATGGAGGCCATGGAGGTGTTCATGACCAAGAAGACTCGACGTCGGTATTCCGATGAATTCAAGGCGGATGCGGTGAGCCTGGTGACCGAACAGGGGTATGCCGTATCTGAGGCAGCCCGGCGGCTGGGGGTTGACCGTAGCCTGTTGGACCGTTGGTGCCGCAAGCACCGTCAGCAGGACTCTGGCATTCCGGCGCGGAAAGAGGACGATCGCGACGCCGAGATCAAGAAGCTCCGCGAAGAAGTTCGTAAGCTTCAGATTGAAAAGGATATTTTAAAAAAGGCGGCGGCCTTCTTCGCCAAAGAGTCGAGCTGAGATACCAGTTCATCGAGTCGGAGAAGGCCACCTATCCCGTGGCCGTATTGTGTCGGGTCATGCAGGTCAGCCGGAGTGGTTTCTATGCCTGGCGGCAACGTGACCCTGACGGGCAGCGCCAGGCCCTGCACCACGAAGTCAGAGAGATTCATCGCCAGAAGCGTGGCAGCTATGGAAGCCGCCGGATGGCCAGAGAACTGCGACGCCGCGGCTACGCTGTGGGCCGCTACCAAGCTCGCAGCCTGATGCGGGAGGCGGGTGTCGAGGCTCGTCAGCGGCGCCGTTGGCGCCATACAACCGACAGTGAGCACAGCCTGCCGGTGGCGCCCAACCTATTGAATCGGCAGTTCATGGTGACGGAACCGAATCGGGTTTGGGTGGCTGATATCACGGCGATCTGGACGCTGGAGGGCTGGCTCTATCTGGCGGCGGTGCTCGACCTTCACGACCGGCAGTTGGTGGGCTGGGCGATGGCCGACCACATGCGCACGCAGCTGGTCCTGGATGCCTTGAAGATGGCCGTGGGTCGTCGGCAGCCCAACAGCGGGTTGATCCATCACAGCGACCGCGGCAGTCAATATGCGTCACGAGATTACCGAGCCGCGCTGGATCGGCACGGGTTCCAGGCCTCAATGAGCCGCAAGGGCAATTGCTGGGACAATGCCGTCATGGAGCGTTTCTTCGGCTCACTGAAAAGCGAATGGCTGGCTGGCCAGCGCTACGGGAGCCGCCGGGCAGCACGGCGGGACGTGATCGAATACATCGAGATGGAGTACAACAGCTGCCGGCTCCACTCGACCCTGGGCTATCAGACGCCGAGGGAGATTGAATTGGCAGTTGCAGCTTGAAAATGTGTCCGCTCTGACTTGACCAGAACACGTTACCTTCCCCGAGCCCGTGGCAACATTTCGCGAGGCGCTAGCATGCCTGCAGAGCGGCCGCGCCTACCTGCCAGAGCTCAGCGGCGATATCGTCGCCTATGTGCGCGGCGGCTACGCCATCACGGTGCCTGCCGCCTTCTACTTGCGCCAACAGGGCAACCAAGTTGCTCTGGTAGACCCCGAGGAGAACGATCGCGTCGAAGCAGCCGTAGCCGCGTGGTTGCGCAAGTCCCTTGGCGAGCATGCAGTGCTGCTGGAAGAGCCACGCTCGGCGGCACAACGCCCCTACTCGCTCGACGAGCTGTTGGCCCAATGCGACCCGAGCGCGGCCGACTCCGAGGAGCTACGCCAGTGGCGGGCCATGCCGGATGTTGGTCGGGAAGAGTGGTAGACAATTCGTCGCTGCCGTATGTCCTATCCGATTGCTCTTCAGGGGTACGACTCGCTCTCAGTCCAGAAAGGCGTTGATTCCTTCCTCATCGATCGCCTCGTGTACCGCGTCCAAGGCAGCCTGATCGGTAGCGAAGCGGTCGTCCCATACATGCGAAGTGCCAGTCTCATTGACCACTTCCAGCACCCAGTCGACCTCATTGTTAATGGCCAAGTAAATTGACCCAGTACCGGCCAACGCTTTTGACCCACCCCCGAGGTGGCAGCGCTGCCACCATCCACCTACCGTGTCGGCTCAGCCAAGGGTCGGGACGGAGATGTGAAGGACTGGGGAATGATTCACAAGATCAAAGCGTTACACGATGAAGGACAAGGCCTGTCGATCCGTGCCATCGGCCAGGAGCTGGGCATCTCCCGCAACACCGTCCGCAAGTACCTCCGCCAGGACGAGGCCACCATCGAGGCGGCGCAGTCGAACCGCGAGCGCGAGAAGAAGCTCGACGCCCACCGCGACTACATCGTCTACCTGCTGCGCACCTTTCCCCGGCTGAGCAGCGTCAAGGTGGCCCGCAAGCTGCGCGAGAAGGTCGGCGAGCTGGCGGTCTCGGAGCGCACCCTGCGGCGCTACGTACAGCAGGTAAAAAGCACGGTGGCCAGCCGGCAGCGGCGCTACTATGAGCCGGTGCTCGATATGGTCCCCGGCGTACAGTGCCAGGTGGATCCGGGCGAACTGCGCGAAGTGATGATCGGCGGAGAGTCGCGCCCCCTGTACTTCGTGGTGTTCGTGCTCTCCTACTCGCGCCTGACCTATGTCGGCGTCAGCCTGTCGCCGCTCGATACCGTCACTTTCATCCGTCTGCACGACGAGGCCTTCCGCTACTTCGGCGGCCTGCCGGAGGAGTGCGTCTACGACCAGACCAAGATGGTGGTGATCAGCGAGCAGTTCCGCGAGCTGGAGGTGAACCAGCGCTTCCATGAGTACGCCACCACCGCCGGCTTCCGGATCCGCGCCTGCTGCGGCTACGACCCGGAGAGCAAGGGCAAGGTCGAGGCCGGGGTGAAGTACGCCAAGCAGGATGCCTTCTATGGCGAGGTGTTCCGCGACGAGGCCGACCTGCGCGCTTACGTGCGCCAGTGGCTCGACGAGGTCGCCAACGTGCGCACTCACGGCACCACCGGCCAGCAGCCGTGGACCCACTTCGACGCCGAGGAGCGGCGCCACCTGCGCCCCTACCTGACCCCAGCCTGCGTGGGCCGCGATGCCGACGGCCTGGCCCCGCGCCGAGTCGACAAGACCGGGCTGATCGCCTGGAAGGCCAACAAGTACTCGGTGCCGATGCCCTACCAGCAGGGCCGAGTCGGGGTCCGGGAAGCGGAAAACCGCCTGGCGATCCACGACTTGGAGAGTGGCGATGAGATCGCCACCCATGCCCTTCACCTGGGCAAGGGCCGCACGCTGCGCAACGAGAACCACTACCGCGATCTCCGCCAGCAGGAGACCGATCTGGAGCAGGCTATCGCCCGCCACCTCGGCGAGTCGCTGGGCCGGCAACTCTGTGACAAGCTGCGCCATAGCGTACCGCATCACTACAAGGACCAGCTGCGTGGCGCCAGGCAGGTGCTGGAGGCCGAGCCTCAGCTGGATCTGGCGCTAATCGCTGACTGGGTCACCCGGGAGCGCCTCACCGCCGGTGGCCTCAAGGAACGGCTGGCGGCGGCCCGACTCGCCACGGCGAGAGGCCGGGATCACGACGGTGACGCCCCCGCCGGACCTCACACGACGCCGGCTGAGCTGGCTCAGTACGCCCGACTTGGCCACTCCAGCGGCCAGCAGGAGGTGACCCATGGGGCAGCTTGAGCTGACCGCCGGGCGCTACCGCAGCCTGCGGCTGGGCGCCATCGCCGGCGGCCTCACCGAGCTGCTGGCCCAGGCCGAGGCCAACGAGGTCTCCTACCTGGCCTTCGCCGACATGCTGGTCGAGCACGAGCGCCAGACCCGCGAGGCAAAGCGTATCGACCTCTACCGGCGCCAGGCCGGATTCCCCAGCGACAAGCGGCTGGAGGGGTTCGACTATCGGCACCAGACCACCATCACCAAGCGCCAGATTAACGCCCTGCTGGACTTCGCCTTCCTCGACAACCGCGAGAACCTGGTATTTATCGGCCCGCCGGGGGTGGGCAAGACCCATCTGAGCATCGGTATCGGGCAGAAGGCCATCGAGGCCGGCTACCGGGTGCTGTTCCGCAATGCCTTGGACCTGGTCGAGGAACTGGAGCTGGCGGAAATGAAGGGCGAGCTGAAGAAGACGCTGCACAAGCTCGCCAAGGTCGACGCCCTGGTGATCGATGAGTTGGGCTACCTGCCGATGAGCCGGCAGGCGCGCTACGCGCTGTTCCAGCTGATCAACCGGTTCTACGAGCACCGGTCACTGATCATCACCACCAACAAGGACTTCACCAGCTGGGGGGAGTTCTTCCACGACGACAACGTGGCGGTGCCGATTGTCGACCGGATCATCCACCACTCGCACCTCTACCTGCTCGGCGGGGAGAGCTACCGGCTGAAGCAGAAGACGCTCAGCTGACGATCACGGGTGGGTCAATTTTGTTGACCGCTGGTGGGTCAGTTCTGATGGCCATTGACACTCATCCTCCAGTCGGTAAATATCAACCTGCAAGGCGTGACCATCTCGCGTGATGGATTGGCTCAGAGGGCTTTGTATCAGTTCGGGTTCGATACTCATTTTAGTGCCTCTCGGTGGTCGTAAGGCGCAGTGCGCCTGATAGCGTGAGTCTGTCCTTGCGCAGTGTACTGGCTCCGTCTTCGCGAGTCGTTCACTGACGATTCTTGTCGATTTCGCCCTGCAGCACCTGCATCAGCTCCTCGATGCTGTGAATGCCCTGGGCCTTGAGCGATGCCTCCACGTCAAGGAGCTGCTCCCGGGCCGGGCGTGGCGTGCGGGGCGCGCTGCCGAAGCGCCGAAAACCGGCCTGAAAAGGTTCGAGCATGTCGGCGATCTCCTCCTCGCCCAGCGCTTCGGGGTCGAATTCGCCATCCAGCGCCTCCAGCAGCTCCTGGCCATAGGAGTCTTTCTCGCCGGCCGCCGCTGCCTTCAAGGCCGCATAGCCTACCGTACCGCCGATATCCTCGGGCGGACAAGCCATAGCGCCATCGATAAGCCGCGGGCAGGGGTTGGTCTCTTTCAGCCCTGTCGCTTCGATCACGATGCGATGCTCCCAGCCGTCACCGAAGTCGTAGAGATAGTGAAAGGCGCCACCCTTGGCGCGCGCCGCCAGCGCCTTCAGCTTGGCATTGCGCGCCAGGGCGATGGACCGGTCGCTCCATTCGTCCGGCTCGCCGTAGTAGCGACCGTTGCACTCGAACTCATAGAGGTGGCAGTCTCCCCAGCCCATCACATCCTGGATAAGCTCGTGGAAACGGTGCAGATTAATCTGCTCAGGCACCACCACCCGGCGCCAGACCAGCGGGTCGGTGTCGAGCAGTTCGATACGCAGGCGAATATCGGGTACAAGAACTCTCCGACCTTCAGGCACCCACGATGACACCAAACCTTACCGACCTGCTCACTGCCGCCGAACGCATCGCCCAGGAGGCTGCCGCGGCCATCATGGCCATCTATGCCCGCGGCTTCTCGGTGGAGGAGAAAGCGGACAAGAGCCCCCTGACGGAAGCCGACCAGGCCGCCCATCGGCTGATCATGGCCGGCCTTGCCGCCCTGCCCCAGCGCCTCCCTATCCTCTCCGAGGAGGACGTGGCGGGCTTTGCCGGCCCCGATGCCGAAGGCCGCTACTGGCTGGTGGACCCCCTGGACGGGACCAAGGAGTTCATCAAGCGCAACGGCGAGTTCACCGTCAATATCGCCCTGATCGAGAACGGCAGACCCGTGCTGGGCGTGGTGGTGGCCCCGGCGCTAGAGGTGTCGTATCTGGCCGCCGAGGGCGTGGGCGCCTTCAAGGTCGAGTGGGGAAAAGGCAGGAGTGGCGAGTGCCTGCCCATCCGGGTAGCCGGCAAGCCCGCGCCCGGTAGCACCTGGCGGGTGGTGGGCAGCCGCTCCCATGCCAGCCCGGCCCTCGCCGGCTGGCTGGAAACGCTCGGCCCCCACACCCTTCAGCCCGTCGGCAGCTCGCTCAAGTCCTGCCTGGTGGCCGAAGGCGCCGCCGATGCTTACCCGCGCTTCGGCCCGACCTGCCTGTGGGACACCGGCGCGGCCCAGGCCGTGGTCGAACAGGCCGGCGGTCGAATCACCAACCTTGCCGGAGACTCTCTCTGCTACGCCACACCGCAGCGTGTGCTCAACCCCGACTTTATCGTATGGGGGCACAGCGGTTGACCTTTCAGCACGCATAACGCTGGGAGCGCCCCGCCAGCCGGAAGGCCTGCAGCGAACGGCGGGCAGTGGCCCACTCTCGACGGGGTGGTACACTGGGGCGGTAATATTTCACTGACGAGTGCCGAATGCCCGAACCGTCAACCGTCCTGCATCGTCTGGCTGATCTGGCCGCTACAGAGCACGATATCGCGGTGCTGTGGCTCTACGGCTCCCGTGCCAAGGGCACCGAATCGGCGGAGAGCGACTACGACCTCGCCGTGGCATTTCAGGACTTTCCCCAGGATCCGCTGGAGCGCCGGCTGCGTCCCGAGCTCCTGGCACAAGCCTGGCAGGATAAGCTGGGCCTGGCGCATGAGCAGCTCTCCATCATCGACATCAACCTGGCGCCCCTGCCTCTCGCTCATGTCGTGATCCGCACCGGACAGGTACTCCAGGCCAACGACCGCCTGCGCCTGATCCGCGAGGAAAACCGCATCACCTCGATGTGGGAGCTCGATCATCAGTATCATCACCGGCATTTTGGTTGATAGCGAAGGGAGTCTGGGCGTGGAAGAGGAATACATCGATGCCATGCGCGAGCACTTCGCCACCTTGGCAGAGGAGCTCGAGCAGCTCCATCAGGTCGCCTTGTCGCCGCCAGGCTTGAGCCCTCTGCTCCACCGCGCGGCTGAGCGCAATCTGCAGCTGCTCACCGAGGCGTGCATCGGCATCGCCAAGCAGCGCCTGAAGTCGCGAGGTAGCGTGGTACCGAGCGATGCGCGCAAGGCCTTCGAGAAGCTGCGCAGCCTGGGATACGACGACAGTGATATCCCCTGGAACAAGGTGATCGGGCTGCGCAACGCCCTGGTGCATGACTACCTGAACCTCGACGACTCGATTGTGGCCGGCATCATCAGCCGCAAGGAATACCAGCAGCTGCTCGAGTTTGCCGGCAAGCAGCTGGAAGATGCCGCACCAGCGGCGAGGCCCTGTTCAGGGTCAGACACTTAACCCGGATATTGCTCCGAGCCACTAAGCAGCCGGCTCGTGCGGGCGAGCCGTCAAGTCAACGCCAAGGGCTCGCATCACGGCCAGCATGGTTTTCAGCGTGGGATTCCCCTGCTCACTGAAAGAGCGATACAGCTGCTCACGGGAAAGTCCGGTTTCCCGGGCGAGCTCGCTCATGCCTTTGGCGCGTGCTACTACACCCATCGCCTTGGCAATGTAGGCGGAGTCTCCTGTTTCCAGGGCATCCGCCAGAAATACCGCAATCGCTTCCTCGCTTTCCAGGGCGGCTGCCGGGTCGTAGTCAAAAATCTTGTCGCTCATAAGGCCTCCCACTCTGCTGCAAGACGCTGTGCTGTCTCGATATCGCGCTGCTGCGTACTCTTGTCGCCACCACACAGAAGGATGACAATTTCGCTGCCGCGCTGTTTGAAATAGATACGATAGCCAGGACCATGATGAATGCGTAGCTCGCTGACGCCCTGCCCTACAGGCTGGACATCCCCTGGCAAGCCATTGGCGAGGCGGAAAACACGCGCTGCAATCAGCGCCTTGGCGCGTTGATCTCGCAGCTTACGCTCCCATTTTCGGTACGTGTCTGTTTGTTTAATATCGAGCATGATGCAATTGTAGTTTGAAAACTACAGTCGCGCAATGACCAGGTCCCCAAACAACCGAGGGTGAACGTTGCGCTTGGCCCGGCGCGCTTTCCCGGATGCACCTCAGCCGCAAGAGTCCTGAGAGCCTATCGGTTGGGCTAACCCTCGTGTTCCCAGCCAACGGCCAGCAGGCCCAGCGCCTCATACAACGCCCGCTCCGACTTGCGCAGGTGGGTGGCCGATGGCACCCAGTGGCGAAGCTGGCCGGCTTGATCAGGCTGAGTCAGGTAGTGGGTGGGCGCCGCCAGGGGCTTGAGGCCAGCCTGTCGGAAGTGACGCATGGAGCGCGGCATATGCGTAAGCGCTCCACCAACCCCACCTGTTGCGGCCTGAGCTAGACCGGTAGAGTCTCTTTCCAGCACCAGGGCAGCAGCGTGCCGAGGTCGTCATCCTCGCCGAGAGTTGGCAGGGTCTCGAACACGAACTGCAGGTACTCGTAGGGCGAGAGGCCGTTGGCCTTGGCCGTCTCGATCAGGCTGTAGATTGCCGCGCTGGCCTGGGCACCGCTCGGTGTGTGGCTGAACAGCCAGTTCTTGCGGCCGACGACGAAGGGGCGAATGGCGTTCTCGGCCGGGTTGTTGTCCAGCGGGATCAACCCGTCATCGAGGAAGCGGGTCAGGCGCTGCCACTGGCCCTCCAGGTAGTGCAGCGCCCGGCCCAGCGCGCTCTTCGGCAGCACCTGGGTCAGCGACTTGTCGAGCCAGGCGCGCAGCTGGGTGATCAGCGGGCGGCTCTTCTGATCACGCAATGCCTGACGCGCCTTGGGCTCCAGGGCCTTGGCCTCAGGGAAAACGCATGAAAAACCCTACACCGCGAGAATGTCTGCGAGGTAAGTCTCATCCAGTGCCGCTTTCTTCTGCTTTCGCCGGATGCCGCCTTTGAAACGGCTCTCCCCTTTCAGGTAATTCAAGGCGATATGGCGCATCCTGGCGAGGTTTTCCGCCGCCTGACCGCGGTGGATTTTGCAAGCATCCTCGCGGAGCGCGACGTCCAAGGACCAGTGGAGCTTATTCTCGACAAACCAATGCTGGCGAGCCGCTTCGGCGAGCTTCTTGGCGCTCAGCTCGGCAGAGCTGATGTAGTAGCGGATCATCGGGGCTTCTGGCACCTCATCGCCTTCCTGGCGGAAACTCATCACCACGCCCACCGTTTTCAGGCCTGGCCATTCATAGCTAAGCTCCTGAAATTCTTCAGTAACCTCGCTGACAATATGGTATCGAGTCTCTTGCCGGCCCCGATTCTTCTCGTCCGTGACATACGCATCCCCTTCAAAGTTGACCACCTTGGGCATGGGAAACGCTGCCTCGAAGGCATCCGCCAGGGCTGGCTGATTTTCCTTCACCGACAACAGGTAATCGGCGCCCTTCCGCAGCACCTGAGTGGCGATCTTCTTTTGGCAACCCATGGCATCGATCGTCACCAAGCAACCTTGCAGATTGAGAAGCTTGAGTAGCTCGGGAATCGCCGTGATCTCGTTGGATTTCTCCGCCGTCTTGACCTGGCCCAGCACCACGCCATTCGCCGCACTGAAGGCACTGACCATGTGTATCGCCCCTTTGCCCTTCCCTCGGCAGTACGACCCTCGCAGCGTCTTGCCATCGATGGCCACCACCGCGCCCTCCGTCACATCGTGACAGGCCTTCATCCACTCGGCGAATGCGCTTTGCAACTGCTCGGCATTCACCAGGGCCATGACCCTGGCCAAGGTGTCATGGCTGGGCACGCCAGCCTCAAAATCGCCGTACTGACGGAGAAAATCGAGCTTCGCGTGGCCAAAGTCCTCGATTTCGTCCCAACCCTCGGCACCACAGATCACTGCACAGACCGTCAGGAACAGGATATCCGACAGCTGATGCTGCACTTTCCAGGCCTGGCGGAAGTCGGGAACGATCGATAAATGGTGCATAAGCGATGGTGTCAGCATGAGGTCATCCATGAGCAAAAGTCGTTAGATGACCACATTAGCTCCTACTGGTAAAGCGCCACGAAGCCCGTCATAGAGCGGTTTTTCATGCGTTTTCCCTGGCCTTGGCCTGCGTTTCCACGGCGTAGAGCTTGCGGATCTGGTTGAGCGCCCAGTCGGCCTTGCCGGTCTTGCCCTTGGGCTGCACTTTCTGGGCCTCGACGAACTTGCGACGGGCGTGCGCCCAGCAGCCGGCATGGGTGATGCCGTTCTTTCGCACCACCTCGGCATAGCCTTCGTAGCCGTCGGTGACCAGGCGACCGGCGTAGTTACCCAGCAGGCGCACGGGCACCCGGCCGGCTCGGCTCGCATCATAGTCGAACAGCACCACCTGTTGGCCCGGTGGCCCCCCGCGTTGCAGCCACATGTAGGACGTTGAGCTCGCCGGTCGGTCGGCCTCGGCGTTGACCTGTAGCGTGGTCTCGTCCATGTGAATCAGCGGGGCCTGCAGCAGGTGCTGTCGCAGGGCCTCGACCAACGGCATCAGCCGCTCGCCGACCTGCACCATCCAGCGGGCCAGGGTGTTGCGCGGGATCTCGATGCCGTGCCGGGCAAAGATCTGGCTCTGCCGATAGAGCGGCAAGGCATCCTGGTACTTGGCGGTGGCCACGTAGGCGAGCAGGGTCGGGCTGGCATTGCTCTTGGGCAGCAGCTTGGCCGATGCCGGGGCGATCTGCACGCCCTCTTCACAGTCTGGGCAGCCGTACTTGATGCGCACATGGCGGATCACCTCGATCCGCGCCGGCACGACGTGCAGTTCCTCACTGATTTCTTTGCCGATCTCCTTGAGCTCGGTGCCGTCGTGGTGGCAATGACGGGCATCCTCGGGGAGCTCATGGATCACTTCGACGCGGGGCAGTTCGGGGGGTAACGCCACGCGGCCGCCACGGGTACGGCGCTTGGCCGGCTGGTGGGGGTCGGCCGGCGCGTCAGCCGTGTCATCCTGGGCGCTGGCCTCTTCCTCATCGACCGCCACCTCGGCCTCGTTGATGAGCAGATCACCCTGTTCGACGCGGTACTTCTCGGTAGAGGGACCGAACCGGCCTTCAATGGCCAGCTTGAGTTGCTCAAAAAGGGACTGCTTGGCGGCTTCCCACTGAGCCTCCTTCTTCTCCATCAGGCGATGAAGACGCGCAATCTCCTCCTGCTGAGCGCGCACTTGGCGCTGCAGTTGGGAGACGCTGACGGAAGGTGTCGAGGCCGGTGAGATCATGCCGCCATTTTACCAAGCGGCGCCGCTGAAAGCAGCAGAAAATCAGCCAACCGCTTGAAGATCCAAGGCCTTATGGGGGCGCATGGCGCTGAGGTCATAGCCATCCAGAAGCCAGTTCAGCTCCTGGCCCGAGAGCGTGACGGTGTCGCCCTCCAGGCGGTCCGGCCACTTGAAGCGCTCCCGCTCCAGGCGCTTGTACCAGACCACGAAGCCGTTACGCTCCCAGAACAGCAGCTTCACCTTGTCGCGCTGGCGGTTGCCGAACACGAAGACCGCCTCCTCGAAGGGGTTGAGCTCCATGGCCTCCTGAACCAGCAGGGCCAGTCCATCGATCTGCTTGCGCATGTCGACCGGCTCGCGACACAGGTAGACGCGCAGCCGGGTGTCCGGCCGGATCATCGGGCCACCTCCACGGCGACGAAGCGCAGCGGCCGGTGGCGAGGTGGCACGGGCACGCCCTGTACCTCCAGGCGCTGCTCCCACGCCAGCAGTGACGCCAGTTCCAGTCCTTGCTCCTCGGCGTATTCACTCAGCGCCAGTTGCCGGGAAGAGGCATGGAACAGGTGGCCCAGCCAGTAGGCCTGTGTCGAGGTCAGGTCGGTCATGGTGTCCTCCTTGCTATCGAATGACACCAGTCTGACGGACACTAGTCATCGCCAGAAGATGGGGTTTGTGGAGCGCTTACGCATATGCGAGGCGGAGGTCACCAGCACCACCCGCGCGCCCTCGCCCAGGGCCTCACGAACGGCCTGGGCTTCCAGGCCGGTATCGGTGGGCCAGTCCAGCACCGTCAGGCGCCCTTCCGGCACGCCCAGCTCTGCGGCGGCCGCGACATAGCCCCGGGCCACCGGGGCTATGTCGAACTCGGCTTTAACTATGGCCCCCCGTGGTTAAAGACGTCCACCGCCACGCTGCAGAAGGGAGCTCTCCGCGGGATGTCCTTTCCATTATTTATCGCATATCGATAGAAAATAACTCTTGCCGATAAAAACAAGCTGATCTAAGGTCAATATGTGCCCTGAGCACAACCTAAACCTGTCGAGAACAATCCAAGAACTAGGCAAGGTGCCATATGACTCGTAACACCCCTCCATCCTGCGAAAATTCAAAACCCAGCCACCTCACCAACAAGGTGAAACACCTGTTGGTTCCTGGGGTTATGGGTATCACTTTGGCGATTGGCGGACTGACGACTGCGCAAGCCCAAGATACCCTTCGCGCCGGCGGGACTCCCAGCGGCATCCCATTCACTTTTCTGGATGTCCAAACAAACCAGATCACCGGCGCCATGGTCGACGTAATCAACGCGCTTGGCGAGGATATGGGCTACGAAGTCACGGTGCAGGAAGCCCAGTTCAATGCCTTAATTCCGTCCTTGACGTCCGGCAGAATTGACATTATCTCCGCCGCCATGCTCAAGACGCCGGCTCGCGCCAAGGTCGTAGCGTTTAGCGACGATGTATACCCGTACGGGGAAGGCATCATTATTCAGAATGGCTACCCCGGCGATATAACCTCACTGCAAGATCTGGAAGGCCAGGTGATTGGTGCCCAGGTGGGAACCACGTATGTTCGTCAACTTGAGGAAAGTGGCCTGTTTCCCGAAATCCGCAACTATGACACCCTTGCCGATATGATGCGCGACGTGTCGCTAGGCCGAATCATCGCCGGTGTCGGCGATGCGCCCATAATGAGCTACCAGTTGAATGAAGGGCGTTTTCCCGACCTTAAACTCGCCGAAGATTACGAACAGCAAATGGTCGGACACATTGGCCTGGCTGTCACGCAAGACAACACAGAACTCCTGGAAGAGGTTAACGCCTCTCTCGCCAAGCTGAAGGATGATGGCACCCTGCAGGCCATTTTCGAACAGTGGGGCCTGTAAAGGCCAAGGCTCAGCGCCGGCCCTGACCGGCGCCTTCCTACTTCCCTTGACAATACGCCCACCCTAGCGTTGGCACTCCGGTGCCCGCCTGGATGTGCGCATGACTATCAGAAGGCACAATATGGAGTTGTCTGACGTTGCAGCGTTCTTCCCGATCCTGCTAAAAGGCGCCATCGTTACGGTGCAAATCACGTTGGGGGCACTGATCCTCAGCACCGCACTTGGACTGTTACTGGCGCTGATGAAGCTTTCACCCATCCGTGTATTCTCGATGACGGCAAGTACCGTCATCAATGTGATACGCGGCCTGCCCATTATCGTGCAGCTTTTCTATATCTACTTTGTCATCCCAGAGCTTGGCATTCAGCTCAGCGCTTTCCAGGCGAGCATCATTGGCCTGGGTATTGCCTACAGTGCCTATCAAGCAGAAAACTTCCGCGCAGGTATCGAAGCAATTGATGCTGGCCAGATAGAAGCAGCGAAATCAATCGGCATGAAGAGCCGCCTGATCATGCGTCGTGTCATCCTGCCGCAAGCCATTCGCATCACTCTCCCCCCCTATGGCAACACATCGGTGATGATCCTCAAGGATTCCTCCCTGGCCTCCACAATCACTGTTGCTGAAATGACCCGTGCCGGCCAGCTGATTGCCGCCTCCACATTTCAGAACACTACCGTCTACACGATGCTGGCATTGATGTACCTGGCTCTCAGCCTGCCGCTGATATTCGGCGTGAATCGCCTGGAGCGTTATTTCGGCAAGTCTGCCAAGGGGAGCAACAAGTGATTACCATCGACAGCATTCACAAGTCCTTCGGCGACACCGAGGTCTTGAAAGGCGTCAGCCTGCAGGTCAAGTCAGGCGAAGTCGTCTGTCTTATCGGCCCATCAGGCTCTGGCAAGTCCACCGTGTTGCGCTGCATTAATGGACTGGAAAGCTATGACAAGGGCGAAATAGCCATCAATGGTCGCCGGGTAAACATAGAACAGAAAGATATAAATGAGCTAAGAACCAGAGTCGGGATGGTCTTCCAGCGCTTCAATCTTTTCCCCCACCGATCTGTGGTGGAGAACGTCATGGAGGGCCCCATCTACGTCAAAAAGGAGCCTCGCCAGCAGGCCCGCCAGCATGCCATCGAACTGCTAGAGAAGGTGGGCCTAGGAGATAAGGTAAACGCCCATCCGCAGTCTCTTTCCGGGGGCCAGCAACAGCGCGTGGCAATCGCTCGTGCCCTGGCGATGCGCCCCGACGCCATTCTCTTTGATGAGCCGACCTCGGCCCTCGATCCAGAGTTAGTGGGTGACGTACTCAAGGTCATGCGCGATCTGGCCAAAGAAGGCATGACCATGGTCGTTGTCACCCACGAGATGAGCTTCGCTCGCGAAGTAGCTGACCGAGTGTGCTTCCTGTATGGCGGCCAGATTGTCGAAGAGGGCGCGGCGGCCACCGTTCTCAGCACACCCCAACATGAGCGCACGCAGGACTTCTTGAGGCGTGTGCTGAACCACTGACGCTGCGAGTGAACGGAAGGATAAGAAATGACTGATACCAACATGCCGCCTTCGCTGTGGGTCGACACCGCGCCTTCGGCAACACCTCGCCCAGCCTTGGAAGGGCATCATCGCACCGAGGTGCTTGTAATCGGAGGAGGCTTCACGGGTCTCGCCGCGGCTTTGGCTTTGGCCGAACGAGGAATCACCACCATGCTCGTCGATGCCTGCGCCATTGGCTGGGGTGCCTCGGGTCGGAACGGCGGCCAGGTGATACCGGGCCTGAAGTATGACCCGGACGAATTGATTGCTCGCTATGGCCAGGAACTCGGAGAGAGGATGGTCGACGCCAGCGGGCGCAATGCCGACGTTGTCTTCGACCTGATCAAGCGTCATGACATTCACTGTGACGCCACCCGTCACGGTTGGATCCAGCCTGCGGCGACAGAAACAGCCTTGAGGGTGACGCAGTCACGAGGCCAGCAGTGGGCCGATCGGGGCGTCGCAGTCGAATGGTTAGATCGAGACGAGTGCTCCCGTCGCCTGGGTTCCGATGCATATCTCGGTGGTTGGCTGGATCCACGCGCGGGTGGGCTTAACCCTCTGGCCTATGCACGTGGACTCGCCAGCGCGGCCGAGAGCGCAGGAGCCAAGCTATACGAGCACTCGGCAGTAGAATCCATTCGTCATAAGGACGACAAGTGGCAGGTCATGGTACATAGCGGAGGCTGTGTTGAAACCGACCAGGTGCTCATATGCACCAACGGGTATACGGGTGGGCTGTATAAGGGGCTGGATAAGAGCCTGATCGCGGCCAACAGCTTCCAGATAGCGACCCGTCCCTTATCTGAAGCAGAAGGCGCCGGTATCTTGCCGGGGGGAGAGATGGCATCGGACACACGCAAGTTATTACTTTACTTTCGGCGTGATAGTTCGGGCCGGTTTCTGATGGGCGGGCGTGGACCGTTTCATGACCCGCGGGGGGGGCAGGATTTTCGTCACCTGGAGCGGGCGATTCACAAGCTCTATCCCGCCTTGAAAGGAGTCGATATCGAGTATCGCTGGGGGGGGCGCGTGGCGCTCACACGTGATGCACTGCCACACGTTCATCAGCCTGCGCCTGGGCTGACGGTGGCTCTGGGGTATAACGGCCGCGGGGTAGGAATGGGCACGCATCTCGGCAAGCTGATTGGTGAGACTTTGGGCAGCGACTCATTACAGGAAAGCCTGCCTTTCCCCATCACCCCTGTACGGCCGATACCGCTGCACGGCCTTCAGCGTTTTTATGTGGGTGCGGTTGTGAACTACTATCGCGTCAAGGACTGGCTGGAACGATAGAGAGGAAGTGCACTGAATGGCAACAGAACAGAACACAGGCCGCTCGGCGCTATTCAACCAATCCATAGAGAAGGCGTTCAGCCTTCTCGGGTTGTTCGATGCACATCACAGCCAGCTGAGCCTCTCTGAACTCGCTGAGCTCAGCGGCATGAGCATGGGCTCGGTACAGCGCATTTCCCATACTCTTCAGCATCTTGGCTACCTGGAGCGTGTCCCCGGCACCAGAAAATACCGCATCGGCATCAAGATCATGACCGTTGCGGCACAGTACCTCGAAGCCGACCTGCTGGTGGACTGCGCCAATCCGTACCTATCGGACCTGAGCAACCGCTGCCTGGAGACGGTGTCTCTCACCGAGCCCAGCGGTGATGACATGGTATATGTCGCGCGCTTCACCAGCCGCCACTACATCCCCATCCATATGCCCATCGGCAGCAGGGTGCCGCTGTACTGCACTGCGTCAGGACGTGCGTTCTTGTCGGCCTTGCCAGACGCCAGGGTGCGGAACTACCTAGAGAGCATCGAACGGGTCAAGCATACGCCTGACACCGTGACAGACATCGATGAGCTCATGAGCATCATCAAGGAATGCAGGACACATGGTGTAGCTTGGAATAATGCCGAGTTCTTCCTTGGAGACCTGAACATCGCCGCACCGGTGCTGAATGGCGCAGGTGAGCCGGTGGCGGCCGTTCATATCACAACACCGACCAGTCGCTGGACGCTTCGGGAAGCACTACAACAGCTTGGCCCCCCACTGGTCGAGTGTGCGAGAGCAATCACCAAGGCCGCCAGGACCCGGGCGAGATAGACGCTGGAGGGGATATCGCTGATCTTCTCGAGCTGACGTAATTCTTCATGAGTATCCCCTTTCTGCAGGGCCCCAGCGACAACCACCATCAAGTGGTTGAGGTTCGCCAGCATAGCGCTGTTCTGATACTGGGCGGTCTCAAGACTTTAGAAAAGTGAGTCAGTACTAACTTTCCCAGCCAACGGCCAGCAGGCCCAGCGCCTCATACAACGCCCGCTCCGACTTGCGCAGGTGGCTGGCCGATGGCACCCAGTGGCGAAGCTGGCCGGCTTGATCAGGCTGAGTCAGGTAGTGGGTGGGCGCCGCCAGGGGCTCGAGGCCAGCCTGTCGGAAGTGACGCATGGAGCGCGGCATATGCGAGGCGGAGGTCACCAGCACCACCCGCGCGCCCTCGCCCAGGGCCTCACGAACGGCCTGGGCTTCCAGGCCGGTATCGGTGGGCCAGTCCAGCACCGTCAGGCGCCCTTCCGGCACGCCCAGCTCTGCGGCGGCCGCGGCATAGCCCCGGGCCACCGGGGCTATATCAGGATCACGACTGGCGCCGGTGACCACCAGCGGCAGCTCGGGGTTCTGCCGCCACAGCCGGATGCCCTCCATCAGGCGGATCGCTGAGCTGTCGCTCAAGCGGCTCACGCTCGAACGCGGCGCCTCCGGTCGCCAGCCGCCCCCGAGCACCACCACCGCCGCCAGGCCCTCATTCTCGGGCAGCGCCTCCAAGGCCGGATAGCGCGCCTCCAGCGGTTCCAGGAGACGCTCGGCGACAGGCCCCCAGCTGGCCAGCACCAGAATCGCCAGGCCGATAGCCGCGGCCGCCACACCCGCACGGCGGCAGCGCCAAGCCATCAGCATGAGGCCCAATGCCATCAGCCCCAGGCTGATCGGCAGCGGCATCAACAGCTGGGACGCCAGCACCTTGATCGTATCGTACATGCAACACCACGCTGGCTGGCGGGGTCAGACCCTGAGGCCTCCCCACGAATCATACGGTGACCGCCCGTTCGGCTTCTTGTCGCATCAGCCGGAGGAGCCTGTCCATTCGGCCCGCTGGATAGCGGGCCAGAATGGCTTCGCAGCCAAGCCGCCACAGCGAGAGGCTACGCCGTGATCGGCGCGTGTTGCTCTGATAGGCCGGCGCCTTCCCCGCTTGATCGAGGGATAAGCCGCTAGCCAGGAGTCGAAAGCTAGCCAGCATGGCGATGAGCAGCAGGATCTCGATGCGGCGTGCGCATCGGGTGCCATGCAAGTTGAAGGCAAATCCGAAGCGCTCACTCTTGATATCCCGAAACCCTTCCTCGATTTCCATGCGCCTGCTGTAGAGCTGTACGACCTTGGCGGCGGTATGGTGGCGGGGTGTCAGATTACTGACCAGCACCCAGGGTTCTCGATGCCCCTTGGCCACCTTGCGGCTTCGAGCGGCGCGTGACGCCCTGCCGTTCTTGTTGCGGTCTTTGCGCCCTCGGTAGGGGGCGCGGTACAGGTACAGGTGGGTCGCCAGTGACCGTGTCTTGGCCAGTGTGACGGAACCGCGCGCTGCTGGTTCGCGTGTCGCCAGCGGAAACAGTGATTCCAGGCGGCGCCAGTCGGATTCACCGTCGTGCCTCAGTTGAGTTGCCCCACGCACCCGGCCGACGTAGTACCAACCATACGCCTCGACAGCCCGTAACCAGGGCGTCTTGAAGCCGGCATCGGTGACCAGAATCGGCGTGGTCTGCGGCGGCAACATCCACGCCAGGTCAGCGAGGAGTGCTTTCTGACAACGGGGGCAGGCGTCCTTGTGGTGCACACGTTCATAGATCGGAAACGATCGCTTCCCGAAGGGGATCGCGGCACGCAGCAAAAAATGCTGCCCGCGGTCGTCGATCGGTGACCAATCGACTAGGATCACCGGATATCGCTGAGTGCCTACCAGCTGGCGAGCGACGTCCGCATAGAGCCATCGCCGCTCACGTTGCAAGTGAGGGTTGCCCAACAAACGATCGACACACTTGATCGCGTGCTTGGGCTTCGCCTGGCGCGGGAGCTGACGGCCGATTGCCGTCAGGGACAGCCGTTGCCCCATCAATAATGCCTCGACGCAGGTGGCCAGGGCATTGAAGCGTGTGGCATGCAGCAGGGAGGCTGAAGTCATCAGAATCTTGTGCAAGAATCGGGATGTCTGCATGGGCTCCTCGGCATATTGTTGGTTTGGCGATTAACAACATGCCTGCCCATGCAGACTTTTTTCAACCCTAATATTCTGATTTCCCTATGTTATTCGTGGGGAGGCCTCAGGGTCTGACCCCGGGGGCTGATCGCGTCCGCCTCGGTGCTGTTGGTGAAGAGCAGCGGGATCTCGTCTTTCACTGCCCCCTGGGTGAGCAGCCCGGCGAAGGCCTCAGTGCTCTCGGAGCGCCCCCATCACCTCAATAGCGATTTCTGCCGGAGGATTATTGCCTGAAGAGCTCATCGAGGGAGTTCGCGGTCAGCATTCGAGTTCCCCATCGGCCGAGCTGCTCATCGGTTGCCGTCGCGAGCTTCTCGTCTACCCAGGGCGGCAGTTCGCCAAACTTGAAGGTCAGCTGCAAACGGAGCAGTCCTGCAAAACCTTCCTGCCGGCCTTCCTGACGGCCTTCCAGTCGCTCTTTTTTCACCAGGTTCTCAAGATTCTCTGCCAACATATCTCTATCCTCTACCAGGCTGTTGAGCCGATCCAGGTCGAGCCCAGCCCTGGGGGCTACCCGCTGCAGATGTCGCTTCAGCCAGCGGGTGATGATCCGGTCGATACGTTCCTTATGGGGATCAGCCTCGATGATTGCCACGATCCGGTTCACCGCTTGCTGCAAGGCCTCCCAGCTCTGACCGGCGTTCTCCACGCCGAACACGCCGCTCAGTGGGGTCTGGCGCCGCCCCAGCTGCTCGTCAGTGTAGCGCCCTTCGTCGATCAGGTAGTAGCGCAGGTGCGGCTGGTAGACCTGCAGAAAACTCGGTGGTTCCGGGCGGATCATGGCATAGATGTCCTGCTCGGCCGACCAGCGCCGGGAGCCGTTGTAGAGCACGACGGGCAGCACTGGCGGCAGCCCCTCGCCCGGCGTGGTGACTCGGCTCTTGAGCAGGTGATCGTAGAAACAGGCCACGTAGTGCAGCAGCCTGATGGGCATGGTGTGATCCACCGAGGACTGGAATTCAAGGAGGATGTAGAGGAACACCCGCTGGGTCACGCCTTCCTGCGTCACCTCCACCGACCACACAACATCCTCGAACTTCTCCTCGAACAACGGCGTGATGTAGTTGCCGCTGTGATTTGTGAGCGTCGAGAAATCCATCATCGCAGAGATCTCGGCCGGCGCGAACCCTTCAATGAGCTGCTGCACAAACTCCGGGTAGCTGAACAGCTCTTTATAGCCCGTATCATGATGATTGGCCATGCTCCGCTCCCTGCCGACCGTATGACGATAGTCTATCACGTCCACCGCGCGCGACAGTGGTGGCCACCCGGCTGGCCGATGGACTCCAGGCGACGCGCACAGGGGCCGGACACTTCAGCAGGCTTGAGTTGATTTTTCCCTAATCATACTTAAGGGTACGACCCCTAAGCGGGCTTAAGGGTCTGACCCCGAGGGGCTACTCCACCGTGACGCTTTTGGCGAGGTTGCGGGGTTTGTCGACGTCGGTGCCTTTGACCAGGGCGACGTGGTAGGCGAGGAGTTGCTGGGCGACGACGTGCAGCACGGGGCTGAGCAGGCCGTAGTGCTCCGGCATGGTGAGCACGTTCACCCCGGGGCTTGACGCTACCTGGCTGCAGCCGTCAGCAAAGACGTAGAGCTCGCCGCCCCGGGCGCTGACCTCCTGCATGTTGGCCTTAAGCTTCTCCAGCAGGGCGTCGTTGGGGGCGACCACCACCACCGGCATCTCGGCATCCACCAGGGCCAGGGGTCCATGCTTGAGCTCGCCAGCCGGATAGGCCTCGGCGTGGATATAGCTGATCTCCTTGAGCTTGAGCGCGCCTTCGAGGGCGATGGGATAGTGCGGCCCGCGCCCCAGGAAGAGCGCGTGGCGCTTCTGAGCGAAGTGCTGCGCCCAGGCCTCGATCTGGGGCTCGAGTGCCAGCACCTTTTCCACCGCGACCGGAAGGTGGCGCAGCTCGGTCAGCAAGGCCTCTTCGCGCTCGCCGTCCCAGGCCTCGCCGGCCAGCCGGCCATGGGCCTTGCCCAGCAGCAGGGCGAGCAGGAAGAGCGCGGCCAGCTGGGTGGTAAAGGCCTTGGTGGAGGCCACCCCGATCTCCGGCCCCGCCCGGGTGATAAAGCGCAGGGCGGTCTCGCGCACGATGGCCGACTCCGGCACGTTGCAGATCGCCAGGGTGTGGGCATGACCCAGGGCCTTGGCGTGGTGCAGCGCCGCCAGGGTATCCGCGGTCTCGCCGGACTGGGAGATCACCACCACCAGCTGCTTGGGGTTGGCCACCGAGTCGCGGTAGCGGTACTCGCTGGCGATCTCCAGGTTGCAGGGCAGGCCGGCCAGCGCCTCGATCCAGTACTTGGCGGTCATGCCGGCGTAGCTGGAGGTGCCGCAGGCCAGGATCAGCACCGAATCGACCTGGGGGAAGAGCCCCTCGGCATCGGCGCCGAAGATCCCGGGCTGCAGGCGCCCTGCCCCGCCCAGCATCTCGAGGGTGTTGCCCAGCGCCTGGGGCTGCTCGAAGATCTCCTTCTGCATGTAGTGGCGGTACTCGCCGAGGGCCACCGCCTCGGCGGAGAGCTCGGAGGTGATGACGCGGCGGGTCACCGGCTGCCCCTGGCCGTCGACCAGGGTCAGGGCGTCGCAGGTCAGGCGGGCCACGTCGCCGTTCTCCAAGTAGATCATCCGGCGGGTGACCGAGAGCAGCGCCGAGGCATCCGAGGCCGCATAGTGGCCCTGCTCCCCCACGCCGAGCATCAAGGGCGAGCCTTCCCGAGCCACCACCAGGCAACCCGCCTCCTCCTCGCGGATCACCGCCAGGGCATAGGCGCCCTCCAGGTGGGTGATCGCGCAGCGCACCGCGGCGAAGAGATCGCCGCAGGCCGCCCCGTCCGGCCCCACGAAGCGCGGCTCGCCGGCCAGGCAGGCCTGCACCAGGTGGGCGATGGTCTCGGTGTCGGTATCCGAGGTGAAGGCATAGCCCAGGCCCTGCAGATCGGCCTTCAGCTCGGCGTAGTTCTCGATGATGCCGTTATGCACCACGGCCAGCCCCCCGGAGACATGGGGGTGCGCATTGCGCTCCGCCGGCACGCCGTGGGTGGCCCAGCGGGTATGGGCGATGCCCACCGGCCCCGCCAGGGCGAGCTCATCCAGCCGCGCCTCCAGCTCGGCCACCCGCCCCTTGGCCCGGGCGCGCCCCAGGGCGCCGTCACGCTCGCCCAGCACCGCCAGCCCGGCCGAATCGTAGCCGCGGTACTCGAGTGTCTTGAGCCCCTCCAGCAGGAAGGGGGTACAGTCCTTTGCGCCCACGGCGCCAACGATGCCACACATACTAGTCTCTCGCTTCCTCTGTCGAGGCAAGGTGAAACGACGAGGGGAATGAACCACAGCGCCGCGCGCACGCGGGCCGGACACTTCAGCCGGCTTAGGCGCGCTCTTTACCGAAGTTAACTTTAGGGTACGACCCCTAAGCGGGGTTTGGCCGCAGGGGTCGGACACTTCGGGACACTTAGGCGTGGGTTTTGCCTAAGTTTGCCGAAGGGTCTGACCCCGGTGGAGGGGCCACGAAGGTAGGTTAGAGCCTCAGGTCGACGCTCTCCTTGGGCAGGACGTACTTGAGGTCGTAGAGGACGTGCTCGGGCTTGCCCCAGGGGCGGATGCCGTCGGCGCCGAGCGCCTTGAACTCGCGGTGGGCGACGGCGAGGATCATGGCGTCATAGGCGCCGGCCTCGGGGGCCTGAACCGGGCGGATACCGTACTCCGCCTCGGCCTCGTCCTTGTTCACCTGGGGGTCGTAGACGTCCACCGCCACGCCGTAGTCGGCGAGCTCGGTGATGATGTCCACCACCCGGGTGTTGCGCAGGTCCGGGCAGTTCTCCTTGAAGGTGAGGCCCATCACCAGCACCCGGGCGCCCTCCACGTGGATGCGCCGCTTGATCATCTGCTTGACCAGCTGGCCCGCCACGTAGGCGCCCATGTTGTCGTTGAGGCGCCGCCCGGCGAGGATCATCTCCGGGTGGTAGCCCACCTGCTGGGCGCGGTGGGTGAGGTAGTAGGGGTCCACGCCGATGCAGTGGCCGCCCACCAGCCCCGGGCGGAAGGGCAGGAAGTTCCACTTGGTGCCGGCGGCTTCCAGCACCTCCTCGGTATCGATCCCCAGGCGGTTGAAGATCACCGCCAGCTCGTTGATCAGGGCGATGTTCACGTCGCGCTGGGTGTTCTCGATCACCTTGGCCGCCTCGGCCACGGCGATGGAGCTCGCCAGGTGGGTGCCGGCGGTGATCACCCGGCGGTAGAGCGCATCCACGAAGGCCGCCGCCTCCGGGGTGGAGCCGGAGGTCACCTTCATGATGGTGGTGACGCGGTGCTCCTTGTCGCCCGGGTTGATCCGCTCGGGGCTGTAGCCGGCGAAGAAGTCGCGGTTGTAGGTGAGCCCGGAGACTCGCTCCACCACCGGAATGCACGCCTCCTCGGTGGCGCCCGGGTAGACGGTGGACTCATAGATCACCACGTCGCCCTGCCCCACCACCTGGCCCAGGGTCTCGCTGGCGCGGATCAAGGGCGTCAGGTCCGGCCGGCGGCTCGCATCGATCGGCGTCGGCACGGTGACGATATAGACGTTGCAGGCCTTGAGCGCCTCGAGGTCACTGGCAAAGCTCAGCTGGCTCGCCTCGGCCAGCAGCTCCGGCTCCACCTCCAGGGTGTGGTCCACGCCGTCGCGCAGCTCACTGATGCGCTTGGCATTGATATCGAAGCCCACGGTGGGCAGCACCTTGCCGAACTCCACCGCCAGCGGCAGCCCCACATAGCCCAGGCCGATCACGCCAGGGAAAACGCATGAAAAACCCTACACCGCGAGAATGTCTGCGAGGTAAGTCTCATCCAGTGCCGCTTTCTTCTGCTTTCGCCGGATGCCGCCTTTGAAACGGCTCTCCCCTTTCAGGTAATTCAAGGCGATATGGCGCATCCTGGCGAGGTTTTCCGCCGCCTGACCGCGGTGGATTTTGCAAGCATCCTCGCGGAGCGCGACGTCCAAGGACCAGTGGAGCTTATTCTCGACAAACCAATGCTGGCGAGCCGCTTCGGCGAGCTTCTTGGCGCTCAGCTCGGCAGAGCTGATGTAGTAGCGGATCATCGGGGCTTCTGGCACCTCATCGCCTTCCTGGCGGAAACTCATCACCACGCCCACCGTTTTCAGGCCTGGCCATTCATAGCTAAGCTCCTGAAATTCTTCAGTAACCTCGCTGACAATATGGTATCGAGTCTCTTGCCGGCCCCGATTCTTCTCGTCCGTGACATACGCATCCCCTTCAAAGTTGACCACCTTGGGCATGGGAAACGCTGCCTCGAAGGCATCCGCCAGGGCTGGCTGATTTTCCTTCACCGACAACAGGTAATCGGCGCCCTTCCGCAGCACCTGAGTGGCGATCTTCTTTTGGCAACCCATGGCATCGATCGTCACCAAGCAACCTTGCAGATTGAGAAGCTTGAGTAGCTCGGGAATCGCCGTGATCTCGTTGGATTTCTCCGCCGTCTTGACCTGGCCCAGCACCACGCCATTCGCCGCACTGAAGGCACTGACCATGTGTATCGCCCCTTTGCCCTTCCCTCGGCAGTACGACCCTCGCAGCGTCTTGCCATCGATGGCCACCACCGCGCCCTCCGTCACATCGTGACAGGCCTTCATCCACTCGGCGAATGCGCTTTGCAACTGCTCGGCATTCACCAGGGCCATGACCCTGGCCAAGGTGTCATGGCTGGGCACGCCAGCCTCAAAATCGCCGTACTGACGGAGAAAATCGAGCTTCGCGTGGCCAAAGTCCTCGATTTCGTCCCAACCCTCGGCACCACAGATCACTGCACAGACCGTCAGGAACAGGATATCCGACAGCTGATGCTGCACTTTCCAGGCCTGGCGGAAGTCGGGAACGATCGATAAATGGTGCATAAGCGATGGTGTCAGCATGAGGTCATACATGAGCAAAAGTCGTTAGATGACCACATTAGCTCCTACTGGTAAAGCGCCACGAAGCCCGTCATAGAGCGGTTTTTCATGCGTTTTCCCTGCCGATCACGCCCAGACGCACATTGTCCATATTCACCATCGAAAATCCCTGACTGCGTTGATAAATGCAATAACGGCCGGGGTCAGACCCTTCGGCACACTTAGGCGGGGGTTGGCCTAAGTTTGCCGAAGGGTCTGACCCCGGTGGAAGGGGCGCCCCCCCGGTGGGCAAGGCACCTCCCGTTGAGAGGGGCGGAGCTCAGCTAGTCGCTGCCGAAGAGGTCGCGGGTGTAGACCTTCTCCGCCACGTCGGCGAGCTCTTCCGCCATGCGGTTGCTCAAGATCACGTCGGCCTCGGCCTTGAAAGCGTCGAGGTCGCGGATCACCCGGGAGCCGTAGAAGGTCTCTTCCGCAAGCACCGGTTCAAAGACCACCACCTCGATGCCCTTGGCCTTGATGCGCTTCATCACACCCTGCATGGCGCTGGCGCGGAAGTTGTCGGAGCCGGCCTTCATGATCAGCCGGTAGACGCCCACTACCTTGGGGCGCCGCTCCAGCACCTGCTCGGCCACAAAGTCCTTGCGGGTGCGGTTGGCATCCACAATGGCCTTGATGATATTGCTCGGCACGTCCTGGTAGTTGGCCAGGAGCTGCCTGGTGTCCTTGGGCAGGCAGTAGCCGCCGTAGCCGAAGCTGGGGTTGTTGTAGTGGCTGCCGATGCGCGGGTCAAGCCCCACCCCTTCGATGATCTGGCGGCTATCCAGGCCGTGGGTCTCGGCGTAGCTGTCCAGCTCGTTGAAGTAGGCCACCCGCATGGCGAGATAGGTGTTGGCGAAGAGCTTGATCGCCTCCGCCTCGGTGCTGTTGGTGAAGAGCACCGGGATCTCTTCCTTCACCGCGCCCTGGGTGAGCAGCCCGGCGAAGGCCTCGGCGCGCGCCGAGTGCTCCCCCACGATGATCCGCGAAGGGTAGAGGTTATCAAAAAGCGCCCTGCCCTCGCGCAGAAACTCCGGCGAGAAGATCAGGTTCCGGGTGCCGAAGCGCTCGCAGGCCTCGGCGGTAAAGCCCACCGGCACGGTGGACTTGATCACCATCGTCGCCGCAGGGTTGATCGCCATCACGTCCTGGATCACCGCCTCGACGCTTGAGGTATCGAAGGTGTTGGTCTTGGGGTCGTAGTCGGTGGGCGTGGCGATCACCACGAAGTCCGCGCCCCGGTAGGCGGCTTCCCGGTCCAGGGTGGCGGTAAAGTCCAGCTCGCGGTGGGCGAGAAAGTCGCTGATCTCGGCGTCTTCAATCGGCGAGAGGCGGTCGTTGAGCAGCGCCACCCGCTCGGGCACGACGTCCAGCGCTACTACCTGGTTGTGCTGGGCCAGCAGCATGGCGTTGGAAAGACCCACATAGCCCGCACCGCATATCGCTATCTTCATCGCGCTCACCTGATCCGACCCTACAGGCCGGAGGGTAGCGCCGCCGTGTGACGAGGGCGTGGCAGCCAGGCGAGGTAGCGCTCATGCCACTCAAGCCCGGCGGAAGTGCTCGATATACCAGGGCATGGCCTCGAAGATGCCTTCCACGATGGTGTGGCTGGGTTCGTAGCCGAGCAGGCGGCGCGCCTTGCCGATATCCGCCTGGGAGTGGCGAACATCGCCGGGGCGGAAGTCACGGTAGGTGGCATCCTGAGCGTAAGTCACGCCCTGGTCGGCCAGGGCCTCGCGCAGGTACCCGAACAGCTGGTTCAGGGTGGTGCGCCCGCTCACCGCCACGTTGTAGACCTCGCCCTGGGCCTCGTCGTCGGCGGTGGCCGCCAGCAGGTTGGCCTGCACGGCGTTGGCGATATAGCAGAAGTCGCGGCTGGTCTCGCCGTCGCCGTTGATGAACAGCGTCTCGTCGGTGAGCATGGCGCCGGCCCACTTGGGGATCACCGCGGCGTAGGCGCCGTTGGGGTTCTGGCGCTTGCCGAACACGTTGAAGTAGCGAAGCCCGGTGGCCTTGAAGCCGTAGGTGCGGGCGAACACCTCGGCATACATCTCGTTGACCACCTTGGTGACCGCATAGGGCGACAGCGGCCTGCCGATGCGCTCCTCCACCTTGGGCAGCGCCGGGTGGTCGCCGTAGGTGGAGCTGGACGCGGCATAGACGAAGCTTTTCACCCCGGCATCCTTGGCGGCCACCAGCATGTTCAGGTGCCCGGAGATATTGGCCGCGTTGCTGGCCACGGGGTCGGCGATGGAGCGCGGCACCGAGCCCAGTGCCGCCTGGTGCAGCACGTGGTTCACCGGCTGCCCCTCAAGCGTCATCGCCTCGCGGCAGGTCTCCAGGGAGCAGATATCGCCCTCGATAAAGAGAAAGCGCGCCCACTGCTCCGGGCTGACCAGCGAGCGCACCTCATCCAGGTTGGCCTGAAAGCCGGTGGCGAAGTTGTCCAGCCCCACCACCCGCTGATCGAGCCTGAGCAGGGTCTCCAGCAGGTTGCTGCCGATAAAGCCGGCACAGCCGGTCACCAGCCAGGTACGGGGGGCGGCCGCAAGCTCGGCCTGGAGCGTCTCGAAACGGGTCATAAGCTTCCTGATACGAATTGATAAAGATAAACACAGATTGTCCAACGCCTTGCCCCGCAGGGCTAGACTCCGGGCATATGCCAATCTGCAGCAATAGCCACTGTCATAAGCTGCCCACCGCGGCAAGGGTGCGACCCAACGGGGTGTTCTGGTCAAGTCAGAGCGGACACATTTTCAAGCTGCAACTGCCAATTCAATCTCCCTCGGCGTCTGATAGCCCAGGGTCGAGTGGAGCCGGCAGCTGTTGTACTCCATCTCGATGTATTCGATCACGTCCCGCCGTGCTGCCCGGCGGCTCCCGTAGCGCTGGCCAGCCAGCCATTCGCTTTTCAGTGAGCCGAAGAAACGCTCCATGACGGCATTGTCCCAGCAATTGCCCTTGCGGCTCATTGAGGCCTGGAACCCGTGCCGATCCAGCGCGGCTCGGTAATCTCGTGACGCATATTGACTGCCGCGGTCGCTGTGATGGATCAACCCGCTTTTGGGCTGCCGACGACCCACGGCCATCTTCAAGGCATCCAGGACCAGCTGCGTGCGCATGTGGTCGGCCATCGCCCAGCCCACCAACTGCCGGTCGTGAAGGTCGAGCACCGCCGCCAGATAGAGCTAGCCCTCCAGCGTCCAGATCGCCGTGATATCAGCCACCCAAACCCGATTCGGTTCCGTCACCATGAACTGCCGATTCAATAGGTTGGGCGCCACCGGCAGGCTGTGCTCACTGTCGGTTGTATGGCGCCAACGGCGCCGCTGACGAGCCTCGACACCCGCCTCCCGCATCAGGCTGCGGGCTTGGTAGCGGCCCACAGCGTAGCCGCGGCGTCGCAGTTCTCTGGCCATCCGGCGGCTTCCATCGCTGCCACGCTTCTGGCGATGAATCTCTCTGACTTCGTGGTGCAGGGCCTGACGCTGCTCGTCAGGGTCACGTTGCCGCCAGGCATAGAAGCCACTCCGGCTGACCTGCATGACCCGACACAATACGGCCACGGAATAGGTGGCCTTCTCCGACTCGATGAACTGATATCTCAGCCCGACTCTTTGGCGAAGAAGGCCGCCTTTTTTAAAATATCCTTTTCAATCTGGAGCTTACGAACTTCTTCGCGGAGCTTCTTGATCTCGGCGTCGCGATCGTCCTCTTTCCGCGCTGGAATGCCGGAGTCCTGCTGACGGTGCTTGCGGCACCAACGGTCCAACAGGCTACGGTCAACCCCAAGCCGCCGGGCGGCCTCGGATACGGCATACCCCTGTTCGGTCACCAGGCTCACCGCATCCGCCTTGAATTCATCGGAATACCGACGTCAAGTCTTCTTGGTCATGAGCACCTCCATGGCCTCCATTATGAGGCTTATCGGGGTGTCCGCTCCAATTGGACCACTTCAGGGCTAAGTCAACATGACCAAGGTCCGCATGGCGCGGTTTAACACCCGGGCCCTTAAACCATAAGCGACACCAAATACCGCTCAGTATCCCCCTTCCAGGCTGACCGGCGTAACCGGCCCCTGGCCATCGCCGATGGCTTGCTGATTGGCCACAAAGACCCCAAGCGCCCGCTCCAGATAGTGCGGCGTGGTGCCGGAGACATGGGGCGTGATCAGCACGTCATCACGCTTCCACAGCGGCGAGTCCGCGAGCAGGGGCTGCTGTTCGAAGACATCCAGAGCCGCGCCCTTGAGAATTCCGGCATTGAGGGCCTGAATCACCGCGTCGCCCTTGACCACGCCACCCCGGGAGATATCGACCAGCACGGCGCCGGGCTTGAGCCTGGCCAGGAACTCGGCATCAACCAGGCCCAGGGTCTCGTCGGTGAGCGGCAGGCAGCAGACCAGGAAATCGGTGCGGGCGAGCTCTGGGGTGATCTCTTCCATCGCCACCACGCGGTCGACCTGCTCCACCGGGCGCAGATGCTTCAGGGTACCGGCGACCTGCATATTGAAGGCCTTGGCGCGTCGCGCCAGGCTCTGGCCAATATGGCCAAGCCCCAGCACGGTGAGCTGCTTGCCGGTGAGCTCATCCAGCCAGGTGCGCTGCCACTCGGCGCGCCTGGCCTGATCGTGAAAGCGCCCAAACTGCTTGGTGAAGTGGAGCATGGCGCCGATGGCGTACTCGCTCATGGGGGCGCCGTGCACCCCGCTGCTCTTGGTCATCAGCGGGCGGGTCTTGTCGAAGTCCATGGCCCAGATCTTCTCCACCCCGGCGGAGAGGAAGTGGATCCAGCGGTAGTCGGCAAGCCTGGCCAGCGCCTCCGGCAGCCAGGGCAGGGTCGGCGCGATCACCGCATCGAAGCTTGCCCCCTCGGGCACCTCGGCGGCGCTGCCGGCAAAGGTAATGCTCGCTTCAGGCAGCGCAGCGCTCAACTGTTCGGCTACCTGGGCCTTCTGCTGCTCCAGTACCTCGGCCTTCTGCAGAAAGAGGATGCGCTTCACCTCAAAGGGCGGTTGATCGAAGGGCTGCTGGTCAGCGGTGCAGGAAGCGGTCATCAGGCACTCTCCCCCTTGCGCCCCAGACGAAAGGCGCACTCGGCCAGCGCCTGCTGGTTGGCCAGGAGCGCCTCGGGGCTGGCCTCACGCCAGCTCGCCTCGGCACCACGCAGCTTGGCGATCTCGGCAGGGAAATCCAGAGTCTGCAGCAGCTCTGCGGAGGAGCTGGCGCCCTGGTGAAAGGCGCGGGAAAGAATCACCCAGCGCGAACCCAGGCGCACATGTTCGCCCAGCACGGTTTCCGCCGGCAGCTCCCCCTGGTCAATGCGCGCAATACCGCCCACGCCCCAGCGCACCCCGGCCGCGTTGAGCTGTTCGGCAGCGGGGTCAAGCAGGCGCCCGGCCATGGGTTCAAAGAGGAAGTTAAGCCCCATGCCCAGGGAGAGGTCGTTCAGCCCCAGGTGCACCTCGTCTCGGCCCGGCTCCAGCAGCGGCAGCCAGTCGGCCAGGCGCACCAGCGCCTGGGGCGTCTCGGCCAGAAAGGTCACCGGCACCCGGCCCCCCACCAGCTCGAGGAACTGCCCCACCTCGCGGCGGGTGGTAAACATTGGCAGCATCAGGCGGTTAGCGCCACAGTCGAGGGCGGCGTCGACCTCTGCCTGGCTGTGTTGGTTGAGGGGATTGACGCGCACCATCAGCTCGGCCCGCTTGAGCACCCCGGCCACGGCGGCGATCTCTTCCAGGCTGTGGGCCGCCTTGTGGGTATCCAAGTGGCCCTGGCGCTCCGCCTTGCCCAGCACCTCCTGGTCCATGAAGATGCGCGCCACGCCGTGCTGTTCAATAAAGCCCGCCACCTCGGGGCTTGAGGTGATCATCATGTAGTGGATCTGGCTCACTTGAGGGCCTCCTCGACGTCCCGGTCTTCCGGCGGGCGGCCATTCAGACTGTCGCGGTAGGCGCGCCAGTTGAGCCCTTCCCCCCCGTAGATACCGCTGCCCAGCAGCACCACCTTGATGGTGGTGAAGATGATGCCGAGGTCATAGAAGAAGCTGCGCTTCTCCACATACTCGGCATCAAAAGCGAGCTGCTTGAGCCAGCCCAGGCTGCGCCGGCCGCGCACCTGGGCCAGGCCAGTGAGCCCCGGGCGCACGGCAAAGCGCTTCATGTAGCCCGGGGGCACCACCTCCTTCTGCTCCATCAGCACCGGGCGCGGGCCCACCACGCTCATGTCGCCTTTGAGGATATTGATGAGCTGGGGAAGCTCGTCGATGCTGGTGGCACGAATAAAACGCCCAGCCCGGGTGATGCGCGGGTCGCGTCCGGCGCTGACCACCTGCTCGCTATGCTGATCGATCTGCTCCGGGGCGCGATGCAGCATGGTGCGGAACTTGAGAATACGAAAGGGCCGGCCCCCCAGGCCGGCCCTCTGCTGCAAGAAGAACACCGGCCCGCGGCTGTCGAGCTTGATCCAGAGTGCCACCGCCAGCAGTAGGGGTAGGATGACCAGCAGCACCGCAGCGCTGGAGACGATATCGAAGAGGCGTTTGGCCAGATCCTTCATGTATTCCTCGGTTCTGAAACGGATGTAAGCTCCATCGCGTCGAGAATGACGCGATTGACCTTGTGAACATCGTAGTGGCGCGCCACCAGCTGCCAGGAGGCTTCGCCCATCTCGGCAACCCGCTCGGGCTCGGCCAGGAAGCGCGCCATGGCATCAACCAGGGGAGCCACGCTGCGCGGGGCGACCAGAAAGCCGTTGACGCCCTCCTCCACGGTTTCCCGGCAACCGGGGGCATCGCTGGTGATGATAGGCCGGCCCATGCTCATGGCCTCCAGCACCGAGCGGGGCGTGCCTTCCCTGTAGGAGGGCAGCACAAACACCGAGCTCTGGGCGATCCAGGGGCGCACGTCCTTCACCCCTCCCACGAACTCCACCACCCCTTCCGCCATCCAGCGTTCGAGATCCTCGGCGGCGCAGGCGTGCGGCAGATTGGGGTCGTGGGGCCCCACGGCGATAAAGCGCGCCTCGGGGTAGTCGGCGCGTACCTGCCGGGCCGCCTCGCAGAACTCGGCGATCCCCTTCTCGGTGAGCAGCCGGCCGATAAACAGAAAGGTGGTAGGCCCTCCGGGCAGCGGCTCCCGAGCGAAGCGCTGCCTATCCACACCGGAACCGTAGGTGCGCACCGCTTTGCTTGGGTCCTTGAGCATGCCGCGCTCCAGAAACTCCTGAAGATCATCGGGGTTCTGGAAGAACACCCGGCGGTTGGCGGAGAGCCCCAGCCGGTAGAGCACGCCGATGACCTTCTGCAGCCGCCGGTTGCGGGCGTTCTCGGTGGTAAACACGTGACCCAGGCCGGTGATCATGGAGTAGATGCGCGGCACCCCGGCCAACCGGGCGGCCAGGCTGCCGTAGACCACCGGCTTGATGGTGTAGCCGAACACCACCTGGGGGCGTACCCGGCGCAGCAGCTTACGCAGGGCCAGCAAGTACTTGAGATCGTGCAGCGGGTTGATGCCGGTACGCCCCATCTCCACGGGGTAGATGGTGATGCCCAGCTCCTCGACCTCAGGCAGATAATCGGCCGTGGGCACCGCCGCTGCCACTTCGAGGCCGCCGGCGCGCATATCGCGAATCAGGTCGCCCCGGTTAGCGATCAGGGAGCGAGAATTACCAGCAATTATCAGCGCCTTCACCATGTCCTCACTCACCCACCAACATTCTTTAGCTTTAGTAGACATTGGCGCTAGCTTACCTTTAGGATCAAAACATCCAAACGAAATTTCAAAAGAAAACAAAAAACGAACTGCGAAGCCTAGAAAACAATGATGCCATATATTTTAAAAAACACTTCCAATATTCCAACAAAAGGCACGGACAGAATGTTAGCACAGCAGCTATCTACCAAAGCCTTTTCGTATTTCAATAGAATTAGCCAAAGAAGGGCTCAAAAAGAAAGGCGCAAGCACAAGAAAGTAAAACACTCTATGATCCAGCAGGTAGTTGGTAAAAAATCCGAGGGCAATTAAAAACACAACCAAAGACAATCGAACAAAAATAGACTCATTAAACAACAGCATTGGCGATAACAAAAAAGCTAGGTAGAAAACCAGAGACAACACCCCTCCCTCAAATAATACCTTTATGTACATGTTGTGCGTTGCGCCGTCAATTAAATTTGAACCTGAAGCAGTCCAACCTGCGCCATTACCCAACAAAGCCTTTGAATCCAGCTTGCTCAGGTAATCATGCAAAAGGCCTACACGCCCATCATCAAAGTCGAGGTAAAAGTCTAGGCTTAAAGAGCTGGACATCCTTTCCAACGAAGTTAAGCTTCCAAATATTGGTATTGAATATATAAAAAAAGGAACCGCAAGCATCAAAAAAGAAAAAACGAATAAGGAATACATTAAAACACTTTTTAAATTAAAATAATAAACAACCCTAACCAACAAAGCCACCGAAAAAATTCCGAACAAAACAAACCCACTCCTGGATATTGTAAAAGCAACAGCCAACAAAGCAAAAGGGTAAAACATGAGCAAAAACATAACAGACCTACGGCTGTTTGATAAGAGAAGCGCCAAAAAAAACATAATTGATATAGAATGAGCAGCAAGGTTAGGATTTACCAGTATCCCTCCAGCTCTTGTAGTCCTCCTAGCAAATGTGCCAGGCACAAATGCCTCAAAAAAAAGGCTTATTATCAATATTGCCAAAGAAAACAAAACAACTGAAAAAAAGGCATTACAACGGCCAACCCGACGAAAAGATAGAAGGATTATCACGGACGCGAAAAAAAACAACAAATATCTAAACAGTGTTAAAAACCCCACGCCTATTTCTTCAGAAAAAATAGTAGGGATAATCATAAAAAAAATAAACAGAAGCCCAAATACAATTGGAAAGAAAGAGGGACTAACCCCGCCGCCTTTCTTAACAACCCGGCCGCCGCCATAAAAGCCAATCCTCTCATGGGGGAATAGATAAAAAGCCAAAAAAAAGGCTGCAAAAGAAAGAAAAACTCCCAGAAAACTTCCAAGACCCAAGATACCTGCCCTTGCCATATATATATCGACGGCAGTCAAATTAACTACGGCGGCCAGAGCCAAAAAAAGAAAATTCAATCTACAGCCCTTCTAAGCTTAGGTATAATCAAAAAACCACTATGCATAAGTAGATCGACAACCGATCCTCTAAAATTTCGCTTGGCAGCCCTATCATACACATCAAGAATTTCATCTTTAGCTGAATCTAAATCTAGGCTTTCCTTAAAGAAGGACTGGGCCTCAGTGAAATATACTTCCGAAAGGGCTGGTGATTGCAAAATTTGTATCAGCCATTTCTTTGGATCAATACTCTCATTGCTCGGAGTCCTTTCGGAGAAATTATAATAAAGGGCATCACTAAATGTCTCTTTGCACAGTGGTATCAACCCTCCTTTATCAGATGATATGAATGTCAGCTTACCCATAGCCAATGACTCAATAGCACCACGGCCTGATGCAATCACGGCATCAGCTTCCCACAAGTGTCGTGAAGCATTGCGTGTTAATTCTTTATCTGTAACTACTGTAACTCGCTTATCCGAGATAATACTCTGCAATTCTAAAACAAGGTTTTTGTCTTCGGGATAACCAATTATATAAAGATGAGCTGGGCAGCCATTGCTGCAAAGCCACTCTGAAAACTTTATTGCATGCAAAAATCCTTCTTTATATTTTTTCGATATCCTTGAAACCCTTATTATATTGAAACAATCCTTGTCATGCACAATTAGGCGTTTCTTTTTTCCAACCTGTCCATCCTGGCCGCTTGAAAATTCCAGCGCCGAAAATCTATTTGGTATTATTGCAATATCATGAGATTTTTTTTTGGCCATCTTTTTAAAATAAAAGTCGTAGTCTTCTCCGTGAAATACAATATCTGGAAATCCACGGGGAGTGTACCTTTTAAGAGTTTTACCACCGCATTTTGTCCACAGCACAGGGGTACTGTGGAACATTAGGCTCCAGCGAGCCACAAGAAGTGATGAAGAATCAAAGCAATGCAAAATGTCAAACTTATAGTCACGAGCTATCATCCCAACCTTATAGGACTCTGAAATAGGCCAGCTCAAGCGACTCTCATCTATCTTAATCACATCCTTTATATCAGCCAAAGCCGATGGAACATCATTACCAATGACTATAATTTTAACAAGAAAAAACTTCTTGAAATAAGAGTAATAAGAACGCACCGTATAGTAGTGTCCCCCATTGCCAGTGTTAAGCCACCTCAAGTTAGAAACTAAAAAACAAATTTTCATACGACAAGCCTCAAAACTAAATAAGCTTATTTATATTTAACTAAACACAAAGCACAAATTTATCAACTTGGTTGACAGATTATTATAACCGAAGGTGTCAGAATAAGTCTATCCGGGACCCTACAGCTAAGATTAAACCGCCGTTCACGGGGATGAAGGAATAGCAGGCCAAGCTGAGTGATTTATTTACCAAATATAAGTAGTCAGTCACACTGGTCACTGCAGCCACTTAAAGCGGCTGCTTTAGGCTTTGTCCGAAAACTCGAATTTGCTAATGTCGCCTATGCCGCAGCAGCATAGGTGACCCATGGCAGGACGCTACGAGATCTCCGACAACGGCTGGGCCCTCATCGAGGACATCGTCTCGCCGCCGCAGCGGACAGGGCGCCCCCGCCGCGATGACCGTCAGGTGTTGAACGGCATCTTCTGGATCTTGTGCTCGGGCGCCAAGTGGCGTGATCTACCTGAGCGCTATGGCCCTTGGAAAACCGTCTACGACCGCTTCCGCCAGTGGCGCGATGACGGCACCTTCGAGGCCATCCTGACACGTCTCCAGCTCCGCTTGCGGGAGGATGGCCTGATGGATCTGGATACCTGGATGATCGATTCGACATCGATCCGCGCCACCCGGGCCGCTTCTGGAGGCGGCAAAAAGGGGGACGCCAAGAACCCATAGACCATGCCCTGGGCCGCAGCCGGGGCGGCCTGACGACCAAGATTCACATGGTCTGTGACCGGCACGGTTGGCCGCTGACCTTCACACTGTCGGCCGGGCAGGATTCGGATACTCGGCACTTTATTCCCACCATGGAGCACGTTCATCTGCCTGGGGCCAAGGGCAGGCCGCGCAAGCGCTGCCGCTTCATCGTGGCGGACAAGGGCTATGATAGCGATCCGCTGCGCCGCTACTGTGACCGGCACCGCATGAAGCCGATCATTGCCCGGCGCAAGATGAAGCGAAAGCCACGCCCTGGGGCCTCAAGGGGCTTTGATAAGCCCCGCTATCGAGAGCGCAATATCATCGAGCGCTGTTTCGGCTGGATTAAGGAACTGCGCCGTGTCTGCACGCGATACGACAAATTGGCCAGCAGCTTCAGGGCCATGGTATGCCTGGCGTGCATAGACCGCTGCCTACGGGCAGACTTTTCGGACAAAACCTAGGTAACGTTAGACAAGTGACAGTCCAAAGCATTCCAGAAGTTATCAAGGGACCTTTTTGAAGAGTATTCAGAGTAAGATTCTGAATAGTCTCTCTTTGAAGATATACATGCAAGAATCTCTGCGCGAATATCATCTGCATCAAAACCTTTTGTCACTCGCACGCAAGGCAGTTCTTGTAAACCATCAGCACAAGGCGTTGTCACAAGCATTTTAGTTCCGCTAGCCATCATTTCTAATAAAACATTAGGGAACCCTTCCACGAGAGAAGGAACAACACCAACATCAAAATTGGCATAAAGCCAATATGGTGCTTCTACCCTACCTAAAAAAAACACACTTCCTTGCAACCCATGATCTTCCACAAGAGTCTGCAAATATGATTTCGACTCCCCATCACCAACTATCAATAACTTCATATCTTTTCCATCAACAACACCCTCACAGTCATCAAAAATTGATTTGAATGCAAAGACCAAAGAATCTACATTCTTTGAGTCTATTAGCCTACAAGCACACCCTAAAACAAAACTATGATCGAAAATTTTTTTAAAATCTAGGGGTTGCCCGCTATGATTTAAATTAGAGAAGACACTCTGAGCCTGAATGTTAGATAAAGAACTCTGAATATAGCTGAAATTTACGGGATTCTCCAAAACTCTCAACTTATGTGCAAGACTCCTCAAAAGCCCCTCTGAATAGCGATCTTTCATGTACTCGGTTTGACAGATAATAATATTTTGTGTTCCGTAAAGAAACTTATAAATAAATCTGTAAAAGCATAGCCTAGCCCCTGAAAACCTGTCTTCGAGCACCGTTGACTCGCGCGAGATAAAAAACTTTGGCCGTATCAACCTCACCCTTCTAAGAAAGCTCAACATACCGTTTATGTGTGCATGCGAGCTTAACACATATTGAACATCATATTTTGCACTATACGAGATTAAGAAAAAAATCCAAAAAGGTAAAGAAGTGAGTTCACGCTTCGCTGGAAAAAAAACAACATTAGCAACTTTTTTCAGATCTTCCCAGCTTCCATTGTCTCCTCTTGATCCTACAAGTACAAAAGTTTTTCCTGGGTTGTTCTTAGCAGAGTAGAGAGCAATATTATATAGGTACCTTTCAGCTCCACCCAAGTTGCTCGTCGGCAAGCAGATCAAATCAATTTTTTCTTTCATGATATAGCTCTATCGCCTTTAAAACTCTTTCTTTGTAAGAAGATATGCTTTCTATTTCTGCGTCGTTGACATACTCTCTCATAACCTTGTCTTTATATAAAGCAATATCACTTATTACTCTCGCAGGATTGCCTGCCACTATACTACTCGGCGGCACATCTTTAGTAACTACAGCGCCAGCTGCAACAATCGAGTTGCTCCCAATTTTAACCCCAGGAAGAATGATAGAATTCACTCCTATAAAGCAATAATCACCAACCTCTATTGGTAGAAATTTTTGGTAACGCCGTCCGCCTTTAAAGACAATTGACGTGGCGCCGTCATGAGTTAGAAATCTAACGCCTGACGTCACAGTAGTATGGCTCCCGATGGAGATTAAAAAAGGCTCACTACCCCAGCTGGATATATATACTCTAGAGCCCTCTCCAACTCTTACACCCAAATGCCTTGCGTATTTCAACTTTCCTAAAAAAGCAATTAACGCAAGCTTCTTTATTATGCTGAAGACTTTTTTCATACTCTCCCCCCAAGAGTGAACCTAAGAAACTCTATGCTTTTGCCCAAAAGCATGCACGCAGCAGCGGTATGAGTATCTGCGAAGAAAGAAGCGCACATGAACTCATCATAACTTGCTAATTTTTGGGAAATTTATCCGAAACAAACTTGAAAACAGAGACTTTTTACTTTTCGGAGTTTTTCCGACCGTGATATAGGAGTTACACGTGTAGTTAGCAGTCATACTGTTCGGAAAGACTTTTTCGAACGCGACGGCCAGTTTGGGCTAATTTACTTTTACCGCTAAAAGATAATCGTCGCCTTTTTCATGAACCGTTTCCGTGATTTTCTTCTGGGCACCTGTAGCACCAATGGCAAAAGTAATCAAACAATGTCCGCAGCTCAGGAATGACGGTGATTTTGTTGCTTTTAGCGTCCGTATTGATCTGAGACCCAGCACCACACCATTGTTGGCGCTACTGAAGTAAATGATTATATGGATGGCGGCTTTGTCTTTGCTTTGGCAACATGACCTACGCAGCAACTTGCCATCAATTCCCCACTACCGCCTCATTGACGGCCTCATGTCAGGACTTTACTCAATCGGGAAAAGCATTATGTAGCGAGTAGCGTTAATCAACGCCATGACGTGAGACATGGTGTCATGGCTGGGCATGTTTTTAGGAAAATTGCCGTACTAACGAAAAAAATCGAACTTAGCGTGCCTAAAGTGTCTGATGTTTTAATAGCTTTCCTCACCAAAGAACACCGTAAAGACCGTCAGAAAGAGAGTGTCTTACAGATGATAGTGAACATACCATGTCTAACTGGAATTCGGATCAACTGATAAATAGCGCATCAATTAAGGCGTCAGCACGAGAGCTATCCGTGAAAAATAGATTAGCATTTCACAACAGGAGGATTTTGATTGCACCACAAATCTGTCATAGGACGGTTTCCCAAGCGTCTTACCTGACCCTATCTATTCGCAAACTTTCTTAAAAATATTTAATATTAATCTAAAAAGAAAAGATCAGTAGCAACGAAGGACTCTCATTGGATTTTTTCGTCTAGTGTAACTAGCTCACCTGCTGGGGAAACATATATAGCCTCAGCCTCCAGTTTACATCCAAACGATTCGGCAAGTGATGCTTGGATTTTTTTTACAAGACTTAAAACATCGCTTGCTCTAGCGCCTCCAGAATTAACAATAAAGTTAGCATGCTCTGAGGAAACAACTGCGCCGCCGCACCTTACACCTTTAAATCCCATTCGTTCGATCACAGCTCCGGGTGGACCTATAGCCGCATACAAGGTAGGGTTGCTTTTGAATACTGAGCCACAGCTTGGAAGCTTGCGGGGAAACTTTTTATTACGGCTAGCCAGGATATTAAGCATGTTTTTACGAACTCTGGCTTTATCGCCTGGCGATAGAACCAGCTTAACTTTCGTAACAACCTCAGTATTGTTTTGGTAAACTGAACTTCGATAGGAAAACTCACACTGCTCAGTATTCCGATAGTGAATATTGCCTCTAGCATCAACACTTTCAATGCTGGCCACCACACTACCAATGCCCTTGCGCTGACTCCCGCCGTTCATATAGACCAAACCACCCAGTGTCCCGGGAATGCCACAAATATGCTCCGCTCCTGTTAATCCGGCTTGCATAATACGACGCGCAAGGCCCGGCACCCAGACGCCGGCCTGCGCATAAACTGTATCTTCTCGGATCGACAACTTCGATAACGAGGAACCAATTTGGATGCAAGGCACCTGGAGACCTTCATCGGCAAATAGCAGATTGCTTGTCGCACCGATCACTACATAGGGAACGTCGTAATCGTTGAAATAGCGTATCGTTGTTGCTAGCTGTTCCGTACTAGCCGGCCTGAGGATACAGTCCGCAGTCCCACCGATACGCCAACGGCTAAGATTAGCAAGATTGACATTTATATGCACCCCTCCCGGGCACAGCTTTTCCATTTCATTCACGAATGCCGGGGTTACTAGTCTACGTATCTGAAGCATTGCGCTTATACCGCTCTATCAATGACTTTGACCTCAACCCCAAGATGCTTCAACTTACCCACGAGATCATTGTAACCGCGCAATGCCATATGCACATCGCGGACCACACTTTCCCCTTCGGCGCATAGGGCGGCCATGACCAGCGCCATGCTGCCCCTCAAATCGGTAGACTGCACTTCGCATCCTTGCAGGTGGGCTACGCCCTGCGTAGTGATACGCCCGTGCTCGACCTCGATCACACCAGGGCTAAAGCGATTCAATTGTTCCGCATAAGCGATGCGCTCAGGGTAGCGATAGTCAAAGATCCGCGACTTACCGTTGGCTTCCATCCCCAGCAGAGTATAGAAAGACTGCATATCGGAGATCACCCCCGGGTGTGTACCACATGCCAATTCAAACGGCTGAATCCCTTGGCCTTGCACACAGTCAGGCGTCACATAAACTGAGTTGGAGTTTCGGTAAAGGTCAATGCCGGCTTCCTTAAGGTGAAGGAGGGGCACATCCATATGTTCGAAAGGCAAACCTTCAACCATAATTTCGCCTCCCGACATCACCCCGTAAATAATCCAAGTCAATGCTTCTATACGATCAAGCATTACTTGATAAGATGCCCCACGCAGTAAAGACCCCTGGCCATGCACACGGATAAGGCTGTTGCCGTAACTTTCGATCTGAGAGCCCATCTGGCGCAACAGTGCTATCAAGTCCTCAACTTCAGGCGTTATATAGGCGTTACGGATCTCAGTATGGCCTTCAGCCACTGCCGCACAAATCAACGCGTTTTCAGTACCACCCACGGTCGAGATCGGAAAATCTATCTGTCCGCCGGCCAACTTACCTTTAACAAGAAGATAGTTTTGCGTCTCCTTAACCTCGCAGCCCAACTGTCGCCACACCATCATGTGAAGATCATAGCCGCGAGAGCCTATCTTGCACCCTCCTGGGTACGGAACATAGGCAATGCCATTTCTAATCAACTGCCCTGCAGCCAGCAGGTAGGTCGTACGAATGCCTAGCTCATAACTGCGGATGGCACGATGATCAAGAGAGGTCGTCACAATCTCGATGGTGTTCTCTACATCATTGATATCGATTTGGGCTCCCAGCTCACGGATGAAATTCATCTTAGTCTTGGCATCGACCAACTGCGTCGGGAAGTTGCGTAGCCGGACCGGCTCTTCGGCCAAAAGCGCAGCGGCCAGCAAGGGAGTCGCCGAGTTCTTGGCACCGCTAACGACGACTTTTCCCTTAGGCACCTGTTTTCCTTTAACCAGCATGTCTTGTGGCATAAGCATTCTCTTAGAATTTGTCTTAAAATTAAAGCTTAGCACCTCAGTTATATTTCAACATCATTGGCGCATATGAAGGTATATTATAGAACATGAAGTAATAGAATCCTGGCTTTTCAAGCATGTTCCGCCATCCGCCGGAAGGTCTCATTCCACTCGGCCAGTTGTTCGTAGCCGCCGTGGTCCACGACCTGACCATCGGCCAGTATATAGATGGTGTCACACTGTTTTACTGTGGCCAGGCGATGAGCAATCATGATGATGGTCTTCTTACCGGAGAAGTCGTGGATGGCGTCCATCACCAGTTTTTCGGTGATGCCGTCCAAGGCGCTGGTGGCTTCGTCCAGCACCAGCACCTCGGCATCGTCATAGAGGGCACGGGCAATACCGATACGCTGGCGCTGTCCGCCGGAGAGCTGGATACCGCGCTCGCCTACTCGTGTATTGAGGCCTTCTGGAAGGCGTTCGACCAGTTCATCGAGGTGAGCCATCTGGGCGGCGCGCGCCACGCGCTCGTCGTCGATCTGCTCAGGTGGTAAGCCAAAGGCGATATTTTCACGAATGCTGGCATCAGCGAGAAATATCGCCTGAGGAACAAAGCCGACGCTGTTCTGCCAGGCACGCAGTCCGTCGCCGCTTAGCGCTTCACCATCCACCTTGAGCGCGCCCTTCTGTGGCTCCATCAGACCCAGCAGGATGTCGATAGCAGTGGACTTGCCTGAACCCGAGGCACCCACCAGGCCGATGACCTGGTTGCGTGGGATATGCAGGGTCAGACCGTCGAGGGCCTTCTCCTCCTTGCCCGGGTAGCGGAAGTGGATATTGTCCAGCGTAATGCCCTGCTGCGGTGGGCGCTTGCCGGCAGCCTCGGCGGGCTTGCCTGCGCTGGCATCCTGGCTGGCAGCCAGATCCTCTTCCAGGCTATCGAAAGACGCGATATTGCCCTTGATCTTGGCCAGGCTGGTATAGATCTGCTGGAAGGCCGGCAGAAGCTTGAAGCCGGCCAGCGCATAGACGGAAATAATCGGCAGGATCTCACCCAAGTTGCCGTCGTGGGCGGCCAGCAGGTAAAGCACTAAGGCAATCACTGCACCAAAGGCGAGCAGTTCCATGGCGTAGCGCGGTACCTCGCTAAGCGCCTTGTTGACGCCCTGAGCGCGGCCCCAGGCTTGGCTGGTAGCGCCAAAACGCTGGTTGAAGTCCGCCTGTCGGCCCAGCAGCAGGGTATCCTTGATGCCGCCGAAGCCCTCGTTCATCAGCTTGAAGCGTAGCTGGTTAGTGCGGGTAATAACCTTGCCGTTGCGCGCGAGGCTCCTGCGCACGGTGCGAAACAGGACCAGGTATGCGATCGCGAACAGGGCGATCCCGACAATCGCCACCAACGGATTGAAGAGAAAGATGGCCGTGGCCATCACCAACGCCATGGTACCCTTGGCGTTCATCTTCATCAGCGGCTGAATGACATTGTTGGTGATGCGAGTGGCTTCCTGGGCGATGCGATTGGTGAGCTGGCTGCTGCTGCCGCTGGCGTGGAAGAGCCAAGGCTGGCGCATGTAGTGCTGGTAGAGCCGGGTGGATAGCTCGGCGCCGATCTGCTGGGCATAGAGCGCCAAACGCCAGGTAACGTACATGGAAATGAGCGCCGCCACGGTGAGCGCTCCCAGCACGCCGATGCCGAGCCAGAACAGGAACTGTCGCGGGGTTTCCATGCCGCTGGCCTGGTAGATCTGGGCGAGGATGCCCTCGCCTTCCAGGCGGCTGATATCCCCAACTACCGCCATAAAGGGACCGATGGCGGCGACGCCGGCGACTTCGGCGAAGGCCATGATGATGACGAGGCTTTGGAGGGCGATCAGCTTGCGGCGCTGCTCGGCGGAGAGCAGGGAGTAGAGTTTTTTAAGGCGTTGGAACATAGGGGTCCGGGGGACGAGGGAGTCAGGTTCGGGATTCGAGGTGCGAGGTGCGAGGTGCGAGGGGTAACTTTGCCCGGCGCTGGTGGCCGCTTGGGTCAGACCCCTGCGGTTGCGTTATGCGTGTATTGGGTGGAAGTAGCCTTCATAGTGCTCGCCGCCGGGAGTCTGACCCGGCGCGGTGCGGGCATGGTGCTTTCCGCGAAGTATGGCTCGGCACGCTGCAAGTTTGGCGGACATCGTAGGATGTTGAACTTGCCAGATGGTGTGCTGGCAACTTTTTGCGGCCAAATTTTGTTAGCCTGCTAGCGAAAATCGGCAATATTTCCGAAAACGCCATTCCATCGAATCGGCGGCATTTTTGCCGCTGGGCCGGCAATTTTGCCGTTTTGCCGCCCTGCCCTGCCGGCTGCTTGAGGGCCAAAATCGGCACTTTTGCCGAAAATCGCGTTTCGCGGAATCGGCGGCAAAAGTGCCGGAAATGCGATTTCACGCTTTGGACGGCTTCGCTAAGCTACTGATTTTCAATAATATTAGCGATAAGGGGAGGCAATTACGGCTCAGAAAATCAGGAAGATACAAAGCCGCTCCTTGAACATTTCGGATAGCCGAATCGCTAAATCCACTCCCTCACATCCGGCACCTTACTCGATGGTTCGGAGTAGAGGATTTCATTCACCCGAATGCCATGCTGATTTTCGAGACGCTCGCGCTCAGGCTTCGACAACATTCCATTACTCACAATAAATGCCTTTTCCATGGAAGTTCCTGAGCCTGAATTATCAAGTGTTTCCTTGAGCCGCTGATATTCAGGACGATGCTTCCGCGTATACGCTAATTGGGTAAAGGCGTGTGCGATGTCGCTCGCGCCTTTCAGCTCAACCAATGCCGCCACTTTTTTACTATGCCCCTTGAAGAGATACATGGCATCGCATTTAGTGGCGTTGTCGGTGAATACACAACCATCCAGCACCAGGGCTTTTGCTTCTTCACCCGCACGGAGAGTCAGGCGAACCTTCTTGCCCTCCTCTTCCAGCATCAGGTCAGACTGACAAACGGGATACGTATTTCCCATTCGTCTGCATTCACAGTGGCTGAACGGTGTGGTATCGATCATCCTTGAACGCTCACTTCATACGGCTCCACTCAATATCACGCATCCGGTCATAAATAACATTGATAGCATTGAAATGCTGCAGCAGTGTGTCGTCCACCAGATTGCTCTGCTCATCCATCAAGGAGTGCTTGGTGCTGTTCTTCATTACATAAGCTCGCACATCCTGAGGGGATAATGGAACTAGCGCATCGATCTCCTGGTCGCCGGTAGCCGTTATGCCCAGCTGGTGGCGCTTGAGATGGTTGTTTAATGACTCGACGATGAAAGGGCTATGCGTCGTGACGATAAACTGCGTGTTGCTGAAGGTACGCAGCAAGTCGGCCAATGCTCGTCGCTGCCAGGAAGGGTGAAGATGAAGGTCCACCTCATCGATCATCACCACCGCTTCGGCACTCAAAGGGTCATCTAGGTGCGGGTTGGCGAGCCCCATGCGCATGCTCAGGTCGATCACCAGGCCCAGCAGTGTCTTGTAGCCATCGCTGAGCTGCATCAGGTCCAGGGTCTCACCCTTTAAAGTGACGGCCAGCCGGAGCGGATTGAGCTCGATATGCGGATTGCTGATATCGGGAAATATCTGGCTGATGGCGCGACGCACGGCATCCAGCTCTTTCAAGGTCACATCGAAGCTGCGCTGGGCTTTCTGCAGGCGGTGCTCTTCGTTTTCCTTGTTGTAGAACCAGATGAACGCGGACTTGAAACTGCTTTGCGATTCGAGCGCACCGTTAAGCGCTTCCATACGGGTGTGCGTCTTGGGAAAGCCCTTGCGACGCAGCGGTACCTGCAGTACCGCTCGGCTGACGCCGTAGTAGGCCACCAGAGGCAGCACGTAGTCTTCACCGGCATTCATCGGGTCGATAACGGTGCGGTCGAGATAGGCTTCCAGCTCCTTGAGGCCTTTGGACGCCGGTGTGGCAGCAGCCGTGGCTCTGCTTTTATCGCGACGCTGGACACGATCCCAAGCTATACCGGAGCGCATTGTTAACGCCACTCGGGTGTAAGGCGCCAGGGTGTTGCCCTGCTGGCGGATATCGCCCGCTTTCTTGAAGGTGATACCCGATACTGAAGGCAGATGGGTGAGCGCCGCCCCCAAACCAATGGCGATGCCATCCAGCACTGATGTCTTGCCGCTACCGTTGTTGCCCAGCAGGGCGGTTAGACGACGCCCAAGCGGTATCTCCAGCTGTTCGCAGGCACGGAAGTTTTCCAGTGTCAGATGATCCAGGTGCATGTCGCTTCCACCGCCCTTCACGCTACGGCCCAGTCTGGGTCCAGGCCGTTGAGTTCATCGCTCTGCATCACACGGTTGTTAAGCAGTTGCACCGTCACCGTCATCGGGCTTACCCCGAAGGTATCGGCGGCACCTTGAATCGCATCGTCCGAGAAATCACCCGCCAACAGCTCTGAAAGCGCTTCTATCGGGCAGAGGAGCTCGGCGGCGAAGGCGCGCTGCAACTTCTGCCGGTAGGTATTCTGCGCCGTTGCCAGATGCAGAGGCTCGGGCTCAGCCTGTAAGAGTACATCCCCTAACAGCCGAGCCACTTCGAAACGGCGCCCTGCCTGCCACCGCGAGCGTAACAGCACGCGACTCTTGTCTGATTCGAAGGCCAGTTCATAGGCCAACGCCTTGTTATGGCGTTGTTCCTCGAAAAGCCCGGGCGGTACGGCAAACCATTCCGCGAGCTGGCGATTGCCGATGGCGGCATCCGTGAGTCTTTCCTGGGCTCTCAGGGCGTGGGCCGCTTTCACCCCGTTTCGCCAGGCGGGGAGCTGGTGGTCCACTCGATAGCCCTGCCCTACCCAGCCAAGACGGTTCTGCTTGTCCGATTCGCACCCCTGAGAGCGCGCCCAACCCTTGAGCTGGCTGGCACTCAGCGGGGAACTCCCGGCACCCGCTGCCAGCTCGGCGATCGCCTCGAGCCCTAACCCTTGCGCATCCTGATAAAGCGTCATCACGCGGTCATCAGGGCATTCATCTGGGTCAAAGCCCAGCAGGGCTTCCAGCCGTCGATAGGTCGCCGCCTCGGGATCGGCCCGCTCAGCCAGCAGCTCTTGATACATGTGGGGGAGATCGGCACCAGCCACTGCCTGACTCGACAGCCGTTCGATCACCTGCTCTACGAATGCATCAACGCCTTGTACGAAATGTGCCAAGGGAATGACGGCGTGGTCGGCAGAAAGGTAGCGCAGCGGTTGATGCGCTGACGCGGCACTGGCTTTGGCGCCTATGCGCATCCGCACGCCATCACTGACGAACTCGACATTTGGCCACAACCACCCCCCACCCACATTGGCCATCCGGTGGGCCTCGAGCCAGCCTGGCGCTTGCTTGCCGGCGGGCTGGGGTTCAAAGCATAGCCGCCACCAGTTCCACACCAGCCACTCGGCAAGGGGGTTTGCTGCCAGAACCGCATGGTGGCGAACCTCGCCACTCAGAGCGTCTTCGGCACGAGTGAAGAGCAGCTCGCCTACTGCCAACTCCAGCTCCGCCAGGGTTGCCTGATCAGGTTGATGCGCCTGGGCACTGCCGCTGGTCAGTGAGCTTACCTTGCACCAGCGGGTGGTCATGCGAAAGCTCATGGGGCTCGTTTCTCCCACTCTTCCAGGACGACCGCAGCAAAGGCGGCATCAAGGCTCATTGGATAGCCATGGTACTCACCCAACGTCTGATTCTGAAGCTGGGATTCGTAAACGACACCCTCGCGGACGGACCAGATATTCTGAGGCCAACCGCTGCGAAACTGAACGCTCACCATGCCTCGTAGCACCCCGGCCACCAGCAGTTCCTCGGCCTGTGATTTGAACAGGGGCGCGTCAGCATCACAGAGCGTCTTGTCTGGCCGTGGTTTGGGCTCAGGAAATCCATAGTCAGCAGGATAGCGCTTATGGAACGGGCTGCCTTGATAACGTACACGATCTGCAAGCTGCTGCCGCTCACACTCGGACAGCTGGCTGGCTTCCAGTAACGCCTGCTTGGGCTTGACACGCTGCCGTCGAGAAGGTCGTTTCATGGATCACCGTATCGCCTTGGCCCAACAGCGAGCGAGGAAAAGGTATCAAAGGTGGCTAGGCAGCCACTCACAGGAATCAATGCAGGTCGTCTTCTCGCAGCATTTGCACATCGGCTACGGTCAGGCCAGTCGCCTCCGCGATCTGCAGGTCACTCAGCACACCTAATTTAATGAGGTTGCAAGCAGTTTCACGATTAGCTTCCTGGCGGCCTTCCTGACGACCCTCCAGGCGCTCCTTCTTGACCAGATTTTCCAAGTTCTCTGCCAGCATCGCTTTATCCTCCACCAGACTGTCGAGCTGATCCAGGTTGACGGCGGCACCGAGCCGATGCAGGTGACGCTTCAGCCACCGAGTGACAACCCTGTCGATGCGTTCCTTGTGCGGGTCTTCCTGAATGATGGCGACCATCCGATCCACGGCTTGCTGCAACGCTTCCCAACTGGCCCCGGCGTTCTCGACGCCAAAGACACCACTCAGCGGGCTGTGACGCTGTTCGAGCTGGGCTTCAGTATAGCGCCCCTCGTCGATCAGATAGTAGCGCAGGTGCGGCTGGTAGACCTGGAGAAAGGCCGGGGGTTCCGGCTGCACCATCTCGTAGACATCCTGCGGTGCCGTCCAGCGCCGTGAGCCGTTGTAGACCACCACCGGGAACACCGGCGGTAAGCTTTGCCCGGGCATGAGTGTCTTCTGCTTAAGCAGCTCACTGTAGAAGCAGGCAGCATAGTGCAACAGGCGAATCGGCATCGTGCGATCTACGGACGACTGAAACTCCAGCAAAATGTAGAGAAATACCCGCTGCGTCAGCCCCTGCCAGGTCACCTCGACTGACCACACCACGTCCTCGATCTTTTCCTCGAACAGCGGCGTAATGTAGTGGCCGTTATGCTTCTTGAGCGTCGAGAAGTCCATCAGCTCGGCGATCTCGTTCGGCGCGAAGCCTTCGATGAGCTGTTGAACAAATTCGGGGTGGCTGAAAAGCTCCTTGTAACCGGTGTCGTGATGATTTGCCATGCCTGCCTCGTGCCACTGACTATCCGTACAGTATAGACATGGACGCCCGGAATGGCACGCGCTGCCGAGGCTCGCACGGAATATTCAAGGTCTTCTGGCGCTGCGATCACGCCTCAAGATAAGTGGAGGGGGGGGGCTGCCAACCCGCTTTGCTCAGAACGTCATATCAATGCAGATTGTCTTCTCGCAGCATTTGCACATCGGCCACGGTCAGGCCAGTCGCCTCCGCGATCTGCAAGTCACTCAGCACACCTAATTTAATTAGGTTGCGAGCAGTTTCACGCTTAGCTTCCTGACGGCCTTCCTGACGGCCTTCCTGGCGACCCTCCAGGCGCTCCTTCTTGACCAGATTTTCCAAATTCTCTGCCAGCATCGCTTTATCCTCCACCAGACTGTCGAGCTGATCCAGGTTGACGGCGGCGCCCAGCCGATGCAGATGACGCTTCAGCCACCGAGTGACAATCCTGTCGATGCGTTCCTTGTGCGGGTCTTCCTGAATGATGGCGACCATCCGATCCACGGCTTGCTGCAACGCTTCCCAACTGGCCCCGGCGTTCTCGACGCCGAAGACACCACTTAGCGGGCTGTGTCGCTGTTCGAGCTGGGCTTCAGTATAGCGCCCCTCGTCGATCAGATAGTAGCGCAGGTGCGGCTGGTAGACCTGGAGAAAGGCCGGGGGTTCCGGCTGCACCATCTCGTAAACATCCTGCGGTGCCGTCCAGCGCCGTGAGCCGTTGTAGACCACCACCGGGAACACCGGCGGTAAGCTTTGCCCGGGTGTGAGTGTCTTCTGCTTAAGCAGCTCACTGTAGAAGCAGGCAGCATAGTGCAGCAGGCGAATCGGCATCGTGCGATCCCCGGACGACTGAAATTGATGGGCGCCATCCATGGCGCCCACCCTTCGGGCGCACTAGAAGTGCGCCCAAATTCATTCCCGATGAATTTGTCCAGCAAAATGTAGAGAAACACGCGCTGCGTCAGCCCCTGCCAGGTCACCTCGACTGACCACACCACGTCCTCGATCTTTTCCTCGAACAGCGGCGTAATGTAGTGGCCGCTATGCTTCTTGAGCGTCGAGAAGTCCATCAGCTCGGCGATCTCGTTCGGCGCAAAGCCTTCGATGAGCTGTTGAACAAATTCGGGGTGGCTGAAAAGCTCCTTGTAACCGGTGTCGTGATGATGTGCCATGCCTACCTCGCACCACTGTCTATCAGTACAGTATAGACATGGAAGCCCAGAACGCCACGCGCTGCCGAAGCTCGCCGGAATATTCAAGGTCTTCCGGCGCTGCGATCAAGCCTCAAGATAAGGGGAGGCTGCCAATCGAATTTAAACTAAAAATAATTAGATCAACCCGCGCTTTTTGGCATCGGTCAACATTGCGTTGGCAAAACTAATGATTTGCTCTTGGTAATCATGAGCCGCATTCAACGCATCGGCCAATACCTGGGCAGACTCGATATACTCATGGATCATCTGATTACGAATCTGGCGGATTGCCAACCAGCGATCAGCGGATTCCAGCATTCCCAGCTTCTCTGCCTTGTCGAGGTTATCGACTACCGCTCCCCGCTTCTCTCCCAGCGCTTGCAACCAGACCGGGAGAAGCTTGTCTCCAACGGTGTCTTGCAGTCGGCAGAAACGGCTTGCAAACGCCTCGACCTTTTCAGCGAAAGTTTCATCATTGGCGAGCGTTGCTGCTCGGTCGACATCCAGTGGCTGATCGAACACGCGACCCGAGGAAAACTGAAGGTGCTGAATTTCCTTGCTGACGACCCGGTTCAGAAAGGCAAGGCGCTCTCGATGATTATTCGTCATGAGACAGTATGACTCCCTGTTCCCGAGCGATACGGTGAATCGGCAGTTCTTCGAGGTTGGGGGCTGCCAGTATCACATCCACCTTGCGACCCTGCGTGGCGCGCATGATCTTGACGCTGAGCCAGGCCGACAGGCGCGCAGGGTGCTCAACCGCTTCATCGAGCTCCACCATGAGGTCGATATCGCCTCCCTTAGCGGCGTCATCAAGGCGGGAGCCGAAGAGCCGGACGATGGTGCCTTCGCCGCAGATGTCAGCCACCACTGTCTTGATGGCATCAATGTCGTGCTGATTCAGTCGCATGTTCGTTCGTGCTGACATAGTAGGCCATGGCGGTTGCCCCTTCTGCGGCTATACTGGCTATCTATGGCTATGTTGGCATCTGTTGTTGGTCTGCACCTATCGCCACGCGAAACCACGCTTCCTCAGTTGGCTTCGCGGTTTCAAACAATCTCCGCCATGCCAGATAATTGGATAAGTACGTGGTCCCAACCCCATGGAAGCGTGCCATCCAGCCCTTCAATCGGCTCATATAGCCGTTCACGTTCTGAATGTGGTATTCCTTGCCGATCACTCTCTGATTATCGAAGACGATCAGTCGATGATGAGCAATCCCGTAGTCGCGGCAGAAGGTTTTATACCAGCTATGTCCGTCAGAGCATAAAATCGAGTCGCGATTGATTATCGGTGCCAGGAAGTCATGGACGGTAGACTTTTGGAGCGTCGGATCCACCAGTTCGCTGAGCTTTCCATTGCGGTCACGCGCAATAAGCACCGGGATTTTATCCACTTTTTTCTTCCTACTACCTTGCCCACCGCGCTTTCGAGGTTTTCGGTGAGTGATATTACGCTTCCCTTTGCTGGACTCCAGGAAGAAGGTTTCGTCTACCTCGATGATGCCGGAGAGTGGGTTAGCATTGTCTTGAGCGCTCGTTTTCAGGAAGCGATGTCGCCAGCGGAAAGCCGTCTTCAAATCAATGCCCACTCGGGCCGCCGAGACGCGTAACGTCAGACTGTCTCGCATGCAGCGCAGGTAGTCGAACCACTTATCGCGGTGTTGCAGTTTGGCCAGGGGTGTGTCGGTGAGGGCATTGAACGTCTTGCGACAATCTGGATTCCGGCAGCGATACCGCTGAAGGCCTCCACTGCGCCCCCACTTGGCAGGGTGTTCAGCGCCACAGTGCGGGCAGGGAAGGTGAGATTTCGCCGTGTCGAGCAGGGTGTTCGCTTGGGCGCTTATTTGACCAAGCATCTGATCGGCTAGATATTTCTTGAGGTGAACAGGGAGGAGAGCCAGTGTCTGTTCAAGGGCTTTGAGGTCTGCTTGCTTCATGGCGAGCTCCAGAGGCAAACTGCATATACAGTAGTTTATACAGTCTTTTCAAAACGCGCCAACAACAGATGCCAACATAGCCCTATCTATCCAGGCAAATACAGTCACAGACAGTCCAGCCCGACAGGACCGGGGGTGCCATGCGCCGTGATATTCGTACCGGAAAGCTCGCCGAGCCCGATGAGGCGGTGGTGGAGTTCGAACGCCTTCCCCAGGTGGTGAAGCGCCTGTCGGCCCGGGCGCGTCGCCATATCGCCAACAGCGTGTCGAAGAACACCATCCGCGGCATGCGGGCCGATCTGCGCGTCTACCAGCGTGCGGGGGGCCTGCTGCCGGCGGATGAGTTCGATATCGCCAACTTCATCGCCGATCAGCGCGCCCTGGGCAAGAAGCCCGCGACCTTGGAGCGCTATCTCAACTCCCTGCACATGTGGCACCGCTACATGAACCTGCCCTCGCCGGTGAGAAGCATGCCGGTACGGGCGGTGATGCGCGGCATTCGCCGCTCGGCCGGTACACGCCAGAAGGAGGCGCCGCCGCTGCTGCTCGAGGACCTGCACCGCCTGCTCGATCACATCGATCGCACCGACCTGCGCGGCAAGCGCGATAGCGCGCTGTTTGCCCTCTCCTTCCACGGCGCCTTTCGGCGCAGCGAGGTGGTGGCGCTCTACCTGGAGGATATCCAGTGGGAGGCCCGGGGCATCCTGGTGGGCCTGCGGCGCAGCAAGACCAATCAGGAAGGAGCCGAGGAGACCAAGGCGATCCTGCGCGCGCCTGAGGGCTTCCCCTACTGCCCCGTTCGCCTGCTGGAGGCTTGGCTTGCGGCCTCGGGCATCCGGCGCGGGGCGGTGTTTCGCAGCATCAGCCTGTCCGGGAAGCTGGGGGCCGGGCGTCTGACCGGCTGCGTGGTGGCCCAGCGTCTGGCGCATCACCTGGAGGCGGCCGGCATGGCCGATCGCGGCTTTTCGCCGCACAGCTTTCGGGCCGGCTTTATCACCGAGGCGCATCGTCGCGGCAAGGCGGCGGTCGATATCAAACGGGTCAGCGGTCACCGCGACCAGCGCACCTTCGAGCGTTACATTCGGCGTACCGATCACTTCGAAGGCCACGCCGGGGACTTCTATGCTGGCGTTGAAGAAGCGTCGCCTCGGGTGTATCGGGGCTACATCAGGACTGTTCCGGACACGCTACCGCCCCAGGGTGTCCATGGCATTCCCTGAGGCCGTTGATAACGCTGCAATGTTGGACCAATCGAACGCCGCCAATTGGCCGTACACCGTTTTTAAACTGTGCAAAAACCGGTGGTTACTGCTTTTATGCCGCAGCGCAATACTAGCAGCTGAAGGGCCCAGCAACTAGAGGAAGAGGGAGCTCTTCACCCTCTTCCTGCCGAAACATTCTCGCCTGCCACCTGTACAGGCGCTGCTGCTTGTAAGCCCCTGCTACTACTTGTAAGAGTAATTGTAGTAGTAGCCGTAGCCGTAGTAGGTGGCGGCCTTGCGCTCCATGGCGTTAAGAATGGCGCCCTTGACGGCCACACCGCCGGTCTCCAGGCGCCTGGTAGCGGCCTGCAGCTCCTTGACCGGATTGACCTGGAAGCGCGCCACCATCAGGGTGGTGCCGCACTGGCGACCCACAATGGCGGCATCGGTCACGGCCAGCACCGGCGGGGTATCGATGACCACCAGATCGTACTCTCGGCTGGCCTGCTCGAGGAAGGTGCTGAAACGGGCGTTCATCAACAGCTCAGAGGGGTTGGGCGGCGCCTCGCCGCGGGCGAGGTAGTCCAGCCCTTCGACCTTGCTGTGACGCACCGCTTCCTCAAGCCCGATCTTGCCGGCCAGCAGCTCGGAGAGGCCATTCTGGCTGCGCCCGCCGAAGGCGTGATGAATGTGACCCTTGCGCATGTCGGCATCCACCACCAGCACCCGCTGCCCCGCCTGGGCGCATACCGCTGCCAGGTTGACGGAGACAAAGCTCTTGCCGACGGCCGGGCTGGCCCCGGTAATCACCAGGCGATTGTCCGTTGCCTCCAGCATGGCGAAGTGCAGGCTGGTACGCAGGCCGCGCAGGGCCTCCACGGCGTTGTCGGCCGGGGCCTTCTCGGCCAGCACGGCCGTAGCCACGCCGCTGGCAAGCTTGTCGCGCTTGTGCTTGACGCGCTTGATCAGCTTGTCCTGCTCATCGGAGCGCGGCACCGTGGCGTAGACCGGCAGGCCGGCCCCCTCGATCTGCTCGGGATTCTCGACGCCGCGGCGCAGCAGGCCGCGCAGCAGCACCAGCCCCACGCTGAGCATCCCTCCGAGCAGGGTGGCCAGTACCACGATCAGGGGCTTTCTGGGCTCGATGGGCCCACCGCCCACCAGGGCCTCATCGATAATGCGCACGTTGCCCACGGTGCCGGCTCGGGCAATCTGCATCTCCTGCATCTTGTTGAGCACGTTAACGTAGATCGCCTGGGTCACTTCCACGTCCCGAGTGCGGCGCACGATCTCCTGCTGGGCCGCCGGCAGCTGGCTGACCCGCTCGTTGAGCTCGGCGCGCTGCTGCTGCAGCTGACGCTTCTGGCGCAGCAGTGACTGATAGCTCGGGTGGTTGGCCGTGAAGCGCTGGGCCAGCTCCGCCTCCTGAAACTCCAGCTCGTTGAGCTGGCGCTCCACTTCGATGAACTGCTGGATCACCGCCTGGGATTCGCTGGAGAGGTCCACGCTGTCCTGCTCCACCCGATACTGGTTGAGATTATCCTCGGCGGCGGCCAGCTGGGCGCGCAGCTCGGGGGCCTGCTCCTCCAGAAAATCGAGGCTCTGCTCGGCCTGGGCCGCCTGGCGCTCCACGTTCTGGCGCAGGAAGGTCGCAGCCACGGCATCCAGGGAGTGGCGAATCTCTTCGCGATCCGGCCCGGTCAGGGTGAGGCGCAGCATGCCGGTACTAGCGTTACGGCCGCCGCCCACCTCGCTGACGCTCAGCCTGCCCGCCAAGGAGCGAATGGCGGCGGCGCGGGAGCGCTTGGTCAAGATGAACTCGGCACCCTCGGGTGCCTGCAGATCGGCCACACGCAGCAGCACCGCATCATCGTCGGTACGCGCCAGCTGCCCCACTTCGCCAACCCCCAGCACGCCCTCTTCGGTGCGCAGCTCATACTGCCCACCTCCCAGGGACCTCAGGGTGATAGGCTGATTACGCAGGTGGTCGGCCACCTCGAAGCGCCCCACCTGAATCGACTCACCGCCCCAGATATAGGCCTGCCCCTGCATGAAGGCGGGACGCGGAATCTGGCGGCGCAGCACGAAATCGCCGACCACCGGCATGGTGCGCGGCTGCACCACGGTGTCGAGCTCGACGCGGTCCACTACCTGACCCAGCACCATGCGTGACTGCAGAATCTGGACCTCAGCAGAGGTGGAGGCCTCGCTCTCGGTGCCGAACACGTCGCCCAAATCCCCCAGGGGGCTGATGGAAGAGCGGCGCTCCACCTGCACCAGGGCGTCGCCCTGATAGATCGGCGTCGCCAGCATAGCGTAAACCACGCCGGCCAGGGCAAAGACAAAGGTGATGGAAATAATCAGCCATTTGTGGTCCAGCAGCAGACCAAAAAGGCGCCCAAGGTCAATTTCATCCTCTGCGTGTGACGCACTGGCACCGGAGGGGGTCTGGGGTGTATCTGTCATGGTAGAAAAATAGTCCGTAATGATAGATGCGGTGCAGGGCTGGGCGCCACGGCTTGCAGGGACTGCTAAAGGCGAGAAGCCCAGGCGCCGGTGGCTTCTCTCAGCAGCCCGTGCACATGCAGGAAGGCGTCGCGGCTCTTGCGGTAGGGGTCGGGGATCGCGGGTGACTCGGGGAGCCACCTGCCCAGGGTCATGGTCTTGCCCAGCGCCTCGGGCGAAAGCTCGCCCACGGCGCGACGCTGGCCGTCGCTCATCACCAGCACCAGGTCGGCCTCCGCGAGCATCGCGCGGGTAAGCTGGCGGGCCTGATGGCCGGAGACGTCGAGGCCTTCCGCTTCGGCGAGTTCCCGGGCGGCAGGGTCAACGCCCTGCCCCACCAGCGCCCCGAGCCCGGCCGAGCTGAGCGACTTGTGGGGCAGCGCCCGACGCAGCATCGCTTCGGCCACCGGGCTTCGGCAGATATTGCCGACGCAGACCACGAGAATTCGCTGAAACATGGCCTAGAGGTCGCGCGTGTCGGAGATGCTGTCGGAGGCGACGCCCGGCAGGCGGATCGACGGCAGCAGCAGGCTGATCACGCGGTTCCAGCGCGCGATGGGTGCGGTGGTCACATACACCACATCCTGGGGCTCGAGCACGAAGCGGCTGCCCAGCGTGAAGGAGGCGGCATTGCGCACATCCAGCTGGTAGACCGTGGCCAGCTTGTCGCTGGACGGTTCGTTGCCGCGGATCACGAAGATGCCCGAAGCGTTGGCGCTGATCTCGTTGATGCCACCGCTACGCGCGAGGGCGTCGGTGAGAGTAAGCCGCTCGTTGCCCAGCGGAATATTGCCAGGACGAATGACCTGCCCCATAACGGCCACAGCCTGATTCTCGGCGCTTGGCACGTGCAGGATATCACCCGGCTGCAGCAGGCGATTCTGGCGCATGTCGCCGTTGCGCATCAGCTCATAGAGCGAAATCTGTTCCTGACGCCCGTTACGATTTAGGTAGATAGAGTGCCAGTTGGCACCCGGGTTGGCACTGCCCACCTGGCTGATGGCATCCACCAGGGTCAGCGGCACGCTGGTGATCGGCAGCGTCTTGGGTTCGCTGACCTCACCGCTCAGATAGACCTTTTTGGCGTTATAGGCCGCCACGCTAACCTCGATCTGGGGCTCGGTGATAAAGGCGGCGAGCCTGCGGGTCAGTTCGCGGCGAATCTCATCGACCGTCTTGCCCTCGGCGTTCACTCGGCCGATATAAGGGTAGAAAAAAGTGCCGTCCGCCTGCACCCGATTGCCCACTTCCGCGGCACTGCGGTCGGTGCCACCGGGGTTGGTCAGTTCGGGGTGGTCGTAGACGATGATGCTGAGCACATCCCCGGGGCCGACGCGATACTCATAGGCAGCCAGCGCCGCATTGAGCTCGTCACTCATGGGGTGACCCGCGGGCGCCGGCTGCCAGCTGGACACCAGGCCAGGCGTGATCGGCTCGATACTCACCAGTTCATCGATCGGTGCGGTATCGCTCTGATAGGTCATGTGGCTGCCAGGAGCCAGAGAGCAGCCGGCCAGCAGGGCCATGGAGGCCAGGCCAAGGGCCGCGAGGCGCTGTCGGGAATGGCGCATAGTGCACTCTCTCATCTGTGAATCGGTCAGTACCGTCGCGCTGGCCGCTAAGTCGCCGTCGGCGCTCGGTACCGCTGCTGTTCCGTAGCAAGCATATCGGATCATGGGCCAGTGCGTGTCATATCAGCCGTGGATTCTAACCAGAAACCCCCCGCCAGTCATAGCGCCGCATCGCACCAACACCGGTATTACCTCTCACCATATTGGACTATGATGCTGCAGTGCGCCATCACGGAGCAAGCTCGCTCCGATAGCAGCATTCCGCTACCATCAGATAGATGGCCGATGTAACCTCATCCTTAGTACAAAAGGATGTTCTGCCACCCAACGCGTCGATGACTCAGGAGCGCTACCCATGACCCTTCCCAAGAAATCCGCCGCACTGCTTGCTATCGCCGGCATGCTGACCACGCCTCTCGCCTTCGCCCAGGATGCCAGCAACGACATGGACGCCGAGGACAACGTGACCTTCGAAAGCCAGGCGGGCGACCAGACCACCGGCAACCCCTCCTTCGCAGCAGGCCTGCAGGAGGCCACCGGTCTGACCGGCGCTCAGCTGGGTGCCATCGGTGCCGTGGTGGTCATCGGTGCCGTGGCGGCCGCCAACAGCTCAAGCTCCACGACCGGCACCAACTGAACGCCGTGTCATGAGCGTTATCTCCGCGAAAGGAACTCGTGGCCGTCGCGGCTTGTTCGCCGCTGCCGCTGCCCTGTTGTTGTCGGGTTGCGCCAGCGGCGAACTCTCGCCTCTGGGCAGCTCCCTGCAGGGGGTCGTGCCGGGTCTGTCATCAGGTCCGGCGCCCGCCGAGCGCGCCGCCGAGCTACCCTATGCGTCACTGCTGCTCGATACCCGAGAGCGCAGCGGCCTGATCGTGCTAGGTGCGGAGAGCGGCCGCCATACACTGTGGCCTACAGGCCAGCAGGGCGCCATCTCCCTCTACCAGGATGGCCTGAACGCCACAGCAGGCTTCTCCGACGACCTGCTGAGCCTTAGCTACCATTCCTATTCAACACAACCCGCCTCCGGCCCGGCACAGGCAGCGCACGGTGACAACCCAAGGGCTGCCGATGCTGCCACGTTAACGCCTTGGCAGCAGGACACTCCCGTGCATTACGCCATCGAAAGCTATTCGCAGGGCGCCAACGGCGACGTTCGTCTCAACCGCGGCAAGGCGCAGTTGAGGTGCGCCGCAGCCGAGCCCTATCCGCTCCCCCTGGGTGAACGCCGCCTTGAACACTGCACCGAACAGGTGCGCTGGGAGACAGGCGAGCAAAGCGTGTCGCACTTCTACCGCTCACCCGAGACGCGCCGCCTGTGGGCCGCCGAGGTGACCCCCTGGCCAGGCGCGGCACGCATTCGCTGGGAGGTTGCCCGCGCATGGTGGTAATACGTCGACACATTCGTCGGTACCTGGCCGCCATGGGCGTTGCCATGCTGCTGCCGGGGGCCGCCCATGCGGATGCGCCCGGCGCCTTGAGCGACGCCTGGCTGCGCGGCCTGGCCCAGCAGCAGGAGGCAGTCGCCTGGAGCCACGCGGTCGTGGCACGAAAGGAGACCCGAGAGCGCTTGCCACAGCATCAGCGCCGCCTGGTGGCGGAGCTGGATACCCTGGTAGCCAGCGCACGCCTGGCAGGTGCCGGCCAGCTAGGCCAGGGCCTTGCCGAGTGGCGTGCCCAGGTGGCCCAGGCCGGCCAAGATACCTTGCGTACGCCGGGGCGCCACGACCTGCCTTGGATCGCCGCCGACCTGCGCCGCGATCTGCCTCTCTCCCAGGTAGCACACTTCGGGCTGTGCACCCCACCCAGCTGGGTAGAGGTATGGCACCACCGTGGGATCACCCGCGTTGACTGGCAGCCCGCCATGACGCTGCGCGATGCCGTCGAAAGGCTGCCCCAGGCCGCCTGGGCATCGGCCAACCAGGCCGTCGTGATCACCCCGACAGGCAAGCGCCTATCGAGAGGCGTGGCGACCTGGAACCGCGAAACCGCCGCGCTTGCACCGGGCAGCCGCATCATGCTCGCTCTGCCGGAGGCCCAGGGCCTGCGCACGGCTCTGCCCTTTCCCGGCACCGTGGAAGAGGCGAGCTGGGTGAATCGCGAGCTGCCGGAATTTCTCGCCACCCGCCTACCGGCAGACCAGTGCACGCTTTGGAAACCTTGATCAAAAAAAGCCCGCCAGAGCAAAAGGAAAAGGGACGCATGAAACCCACGCAGCTTGTGTTCGCACCGTCTGGGGCCAGCCCCCAGAATCGACTTCGGAACCTGATCGGCCTTAAGGGTCTGACCCCGGTAGCCCTGGCCGTCCTCTCGGCTTCACCGGCCATGGCGGACGGCCTCGCCGGTGAGCTCGGCGCGGGCCAGAGCGACTTTGGCGGCGTAGGCATCATGCAGACGCCTACCGCCCGCATGGCGCCGGAGGGCACCATGAGCGTGAGCTGGAGCCGCACCCAGCCCTACCGCCGCTATAACGTTTTCTTCCAGCCCACCGCCTGGTTCGAGGGGGGCTTTCGCTACGTAGAGGTAGAAAACCGCGAATTCACTGCGGCCGGCGACGGACGGGCAAACCTTGACAAGGGCTTCGACATGAAGCTGCGCCTACTCGAAGAGACACGCTATTGGCCACAGGTGGCACTGGGCTTTCGCGATGTGGGCGGCACGACGCTGTTTGGCGCCGAGTACCTGGCGGCCAGCAAGCGTCTGGGCGATGTCGACCTGACCCTGGGCCTCGGCTGGGGCTATCTGGGCAACTACAGCGATGTCAGCTCGCCCTTCGGCTGGATCGACAGCAAGCTGGATGAGCGCCCGCGGCGCTCCGGCGGCAGCCAGGGCGGCGAGTTCGCGCTGGACTCGCTGTTCCGGGGCCCCATGGCGCTGTTCGGCGGCGTGGAGTGGCAGACGCCTTGGGATCGGCTGATCCTGCAGGCGGAACTGGAGGGCAACAACTATGCCAATGAACCCCAGAACAACGACCAGGATCGCGACAGCCGCGTGAACCTCGGGGCACGACTCGCCGTCACCGACAACTTCGAACTGCGCACGGGCTGGCAGCGCGGCAACACGGCCATGGCCGGCGTCAGCTACAACATCGACCTGGCCGGCCTGCGCCAGGTCAAGAACGACCCGGCGCCAATGCCCATCGATGCGCCGCCCCGCGATAGCTGGAGCACGGTAGCCGGCGAGCTGGAGAGTAACGCCGGCATGCGCGTTGCCCGCATCAGCCAGGACGGCTCACACCTCCGGGTCGAGGCAGAGCCCACCACCTTTCGTCACCTCGGCCAGAGCGAGGGACGCGCGGGCCGCATTCTGCATGCCCAGGCCGACGAAGGGGTCGACCAGTTCCGCTATACCTGGTACAGCCGCGGCATGCCGCTGCGCGAAGACGTGCACCCCCGCGACAGCTTCGTCGCGGCGGCACGCAGCGAAAGCGCTGAAGAGGCGCACCTGCACAGCCTCTATGCGCATGCCAGGCTCGACGTGCCCGACGGCGAGACTCTCTATCGCGGCCGGGCAAGTGGATTCGACTGGGGCGTTGGTCCCCGCCTTGATCAGAACTTCGGTGGTCCAGACGGCTACCTGTTTCGCCTGATGGCCGTCGCCGACGCCGAGTACCGCACCGATGCCAACGGCTGGTTCTCGGGCGAGCTCGCCTGGACGGTATGGGACAACCTGGACGACTACGAATACATCGCCGACTCCCAGCTACCCAGGGTACGTACCTTTATCGGGGACTACCTGGCCGAGTCCAGCCTGGGTATCGAGAACCTCCAGTACACCCGTACGGCACGCCTGGGCGACAACTGGTATGCCATGGGCTATGGCGGTCTGCTGGAGATGATGTATGCAGGCGCGGGCGGCGAACTGCTCTACCGCCCCTTCAACAGCCCGCTGGCACTCGGCGTGGATGTGAACTGGGTCCGGCAGCGTGATTTCGAGCAGCGCTTCGACCTGCGCGACTACGAGACCTGGACCGGGCATGCTACGGCATACATCGACACCGGCATCGAAGATATCCTGGCCAAGGTAAGCCTGGGCCGCTACCTGGCACGCGACTTCGGCGGCACCCTGGACCTTTCCCGGGAGTTTGCGTCGGGCGTGCGTATTGGCGCCTGGGGCACCTGGACAGATGCCGGCGATGACTTCGGCGAAGGCGGCTTCGACAAGGGGCTTTATCTGTCGATGCCTTTCGACGCGCTATTCACCCGCTCCAGCCGCGACCGCGCCGAGCTCGACTGGCGCCCGCTTACCCGCGACGGCGGCGCTGCGCTCAACCGTCGCTATGAACTGTTCGACCTCACCGAAGAGCGCGAGATGGGCCGCTACTGGGACGACTACCACCGCACCTGGAATTGAGGAGCGAGGGGCGAGGAGTAGGAGCCCGATTTATCGGCGATCATCGGCAGGCGGCGCCTTGGCAACAACGCCGCCTATCGCGCAGAATCTGCGCTCCTACAGGTGGCACCTTCCCCCGTAGGAGCCCGATTTACATCCCCCCGTAGGAGCCCGATTTATCGGCGATCAGCGGCAGGCAGCGCCTTGGCAACAACGCCGCCCATCGCGCAGAATCTGCGCTCCTACAGGTGGCACCTTCCCCCGCAGGAGCCAGATTTACATCCCCCGTAGGAGCCCGATTTATCGGCGTTCATTAGAACGCGGCGATCTCGTCGGCGGTGAGTTCGCGCCATTCGCCTTCGGGCAGGTCGCCGAGGCTCAGGGGGCCGATGGACTCCCGGTGCAGGGCGACCACGTGGTTGCCGACGGCGGCGAACATCCGCTTCACCTGGTGATACTTGCCTTCAAAGAGGGTGAGTTCGGCGACGTTCGGTTCGCGCATGGCGAGCTCCGCCGGGCGGGTGGGGCTCTCCTCGCCGTCGAGCAACACCCCCTCGGCGAAGGCCTCGACAACGCGCGCCAGGGCCTCCCCCGCCAGCGGCTCATCCAGGGTGACCCCGTAGACCTTGCCGCAGCGGTGCTTCGGGGAGGTGACCCGGTGGGACCACTGGCCGTCATCGGTCAAGAGCACCAGGCCGGTGGTGTCCACGTCCAGGCGCCCCACCGGCTGCAGGCGCTCCACCTTGGGCAGATCGATCAGGTCGATGGCCCGCGGATAGAGGGTGCGCCGGGCGGTGCACTCCACCCCGGCGGGCTTGTGCAGCATCACATAGCGCAGCCCCACCAGGGCCAGGGGCTCGTCGTGCCAGGTGACGCGGTTGGCCTCGCCGACCTGGGTCGCTGGGTTCTTGATCACTTCCCCGTCGACCCGGACTTCGCCGCGGTGCAGCGCCTTCTTGGCCAGGCTGCGGGTGAGTTCGGTGGTCTCGGAGAGAAAACGGTCCAAGCGCATCAGAAGCCGACTCCGTCGGAAAGGGTGAAGTGGTCGGCGTCGCGCCAGGCGGGAAACTTCTCGCGGAAGGCCCTGAGCTCGTCAAGGGAGAGGGTGCCCGTCTTCACGAAGACGCTGCCCTCGGGCTCGTCGATCAGCGCCTCCCCCTTGGCATCGATCAGCATGGAATCGCCGGCATAGGGCAGCCCCTTGGCGTCCTCGCCGACGCGATTCACGCCGATCACCGGGCAGAGGTTCTCGATGGCCCGGGCCTGGAGCAGGATGCGCCAGGGGTGGCGGCGCGGGGCCGGCCAGTTGGCCACGCAGAGCAGGGCGTCGTACTCGAAGTGCTCGTCTGCCGCGGGCTGCTGGCGCAGCCAGACCGGGAAACGCAGGTCGTAGCAGACGCTGAGCAGGATCCGGAACCCCTTGAGCTCGACGATCACCCGTTCGTGGCCCATGGCGTAGCGCTCGTGCTCGCCGGCCATGCGGAAGAGGTGGCGCTTGTCGTAGGTGGCAAGCGACCCGTCCGGCCGCGCCCACACCAGGCGGTTGAAGTAGTCGCCGCCCTCCACGACCGCCACGCTGCCGGTGACCACGCAGCCGCGCTGCCAGGCCTGGTCGCGCAGCCAGGCCACCGTGCGGCTCTCCGCCATGGGTTCGGCCATCTCCCGGGAGTTCATGGTGAAGCCGGTGGCGAACATCTCCGGCAGCACGATCAGGTCGGTATCCGCCTGGCCGAGCTCGCCCAGGGTCTCTTCCAGCATCCGGCAGTTGGCCTCGGGGTCTTCCCAGCGCAGGTCGCACTGCACCAGGGTGGTTCTCAGCTCGCTCATGGTGGCTCCCTTCTTCTGTGGTCGGCGCACGGGCCCAGCCTATCCCAGGCCGGGCGGGGCGTCATCCGCGAGGAGCGGATGGCGGCAAAACCGATAGCCTGCTAGTTTACCCGCTTCGCCCACTCGGTTCTTCCGCCTTGCGAGCCTAGCCATGTCGACCCGCACCTCTGCCGCCCCCGCCGCCTCCCCCGAGAGCCGCCCCGCCCAGGGCGTCGCCTTCGGCCTGACCGCCTACGTCATGTGGGGCTGCTTCCCGCTCTTCTTCGCGCTCTTCGAGGGGGTGCCGGCCTTCGAGATCCTGATCCACCGGATCCTCTGGTCCTGCCTCTTTTTGGCGGGGCTGGTCACCCTGCTGGGGCGCTGGGCGCCGATCCGCGAGGCGCTGGCCCACCCCCGGGAGCTCGGCCGGGTGCTGGGCTGCGCCCTGCTGATCGCCTTCAACTGGGGGCTCTATATCTACTCGGTGGAGACCCGCCAGGTGCTGCAGGCGAGCCTCGGCTACTTCATGACGCCGCTGGTCAACGTGGCGCTGGGGATGCTGGTGCTGCGCGAGACCATGCACCGCCTGCAGGCGGTGGCCGTGGGGCTCGCCGCCGCCGCTATCCTGATCCAACTGGTGATGCTCGGCCAGCTGCCCTGGATCAGCCTGGCGCTGGCCTTCTCCTTCGGCACCTATGGCCTGCTGCGCAAGCAGGTGCCCCTGGACGGCCTCTCGGGGCTCTTCGTCGAGACCCTGCTGCTGCTCCCCCTGGGGCTTCTGGCGCTCGGCTGGCTGGTGCAGGTCGACCTCTCCCACTTCCTGGGCGATAGCCGCACCACCCTGCTGCTGATCGCCAGCGGCGTGATCACCGCCCTGCCCCTGCTCGCCTTCGCCGGGGCCGCCCGGCGGCTGCGCCTGGCGACCCTGGGCTTTCTGATGTACATCAACCCCAGCATCCAGTTCCTGATCGCCCTCGCGGTATTCGGCGAGCCGCTCTCCGCGGTGGAGCTTGGCACCTTCGCGCTGATCTGGACGGGCCTGGCGCTCTACTCCTGGTCCGCCTGGCAGGGGCGAGTGAGGGCGGCGGCCTAGGAGGCACCGCCCCGGAGCCCTGCGGGCTCCCTTCGCCGAGCGGAGCTCAGCTCCTACCCGTCAGATCAGCGCTGGCTAGCGGCCAGGGCCTGGTCGAGATCGGCGAGGATGTCGTCGATATGCTCGATGCCGATGGAGAGGCGCACCATATCGGCGGTGACCCCGGCCCGGGCGAGCTCCTCGTCGTTGAGCTGGCGGTGGGTGGTGGCGGCGGGAATCGAGGAGCAGCTCTTGGCGTCGCCGATATTGACCAGGCGCAGGATCATGCCGAGGGCGTCGTAGAAGCGCGCGCCGGCCTCGCGGCCGCCCTTGATGCCGAAGCTGAGAATCCCGGAAGCGTGGCCCCCCATGTACTTCTGGGCCAGGGCGTGGTCCTTGTGGCTCTCGAGGCCGGCGTACTGCACCCAGGTCACGGCGTCGTGCCCCTGCAGATACTCGGCGACCCGCTGGGCGTTGTCGCAGATGCGCTCGATGCGCAGCGCCAGGGTCTCGAGGCCCTGCAGCAGCTGCCAGGCCGCCTGGGCGGAGAGCGCCGCCCCCATGTTGCGCAGCGGCACCACCCGGGCCCGGCCGATAAAGGCCGCCGCGCCGAGATCCCGCGTATAGCAGACCCCGTGGTAGGAGACGTCCGGCTGGTTGAGCAGCGGGAAGCGCTCGGCGTGCTCCGCCCAGGGGAACTTGCCGGAGTCGACGATCACCCCGCCCACGGTGGTGCCGTGGCCGCCGATGTACTTGGTGGCGGAGTGGACGACGATATCGGCGCCGTGCTCGATGGGGCGCCACAGGAAGGGGGTGGGCACGGTGTTGTCGACGATCACCGGCACGCCGTGGCGGTGGGCCAGTTCGCACAGCGCCTCCATGTCCACCACGCCGCCGGAGGGATTGCCGACGCTCTCGCAGAAGACCGCCTTGGTGCGGGCATCGATCAGCCCCTCGAGGCCGGCCAGGTCGTCCTTGTCGGCGAAGCGCACTTCGATGCCCTGGCGCGGCAGGGTGTGGGCGAAGAGGTTGTAGGTGCCGCCGTAGAGTTCGCTGATGGAGACGATGTTGTCGCCGGCCTCGGCGATGGTCTGGATGGCGTAGGTGATGGCCGCCATGCCGGAGGCCACGGCGAGCCCGGCGATGCCCCCCTCCAGCGCCGCCACCCGCTGCTCCAGCACCGCGCAGGTGGGGTTCATGATCCGCGAATAGATGTTGCCCTCGACCTTGAGGTCGAAGAGGTCGGCGGCATGCTGGGCGCTGTCGAAGGAGAAGGAGGTGGTCTGGTGGATCGGCACCGCCACCGAATGCTGGTCGTCGGGCGCATAGCCGTGGTGGAGGGCGAGGGTTTCGCGTTTCATGGCGTGTCCTTGCGGGTTGTTGTGAGAGAGAGGCGTATTTCACCAGATGCTAACCAACTCTGAACGCCACCACTAATATCGTTTAGTCTCTAGGGATATTCCCACGGCGAAAGAAGAACGGATGCTCAAGCGCTACCTGCCGATCCTGGCCTGGCTGCCCCACTACCACCGCCGCCTGCTCGGCGCCGACCTGCTGGCCGGAATCATCGTCACCGTGATGGTGATTCCCCAGTCCCTGGCCTATGCGCTGCTCGCCGGCCTGCCCGCCGTGGTGGGGCTCTACGCCAGCATCCTGCCGGCGGTGCTCTATGCCCTGCTGGGCACCAGCCGCACCCTGGCGGTGGGGCCTGTGGCGATCATCGCCCTGATGACCGGCGCCGCCCTCTCCGGGGTGGCCACTCCCGGCACGCCGGAGTACCTCCAGGCGGCCCTCGTGCTCTCGCTGCTCTCCGGCCTGATGCTCGCCGCCATGGGCCTGCTGCGCCTGGGCTTCTTCACCAACTTCCTGAGCCACCCGGTGATCGCCGGCTTTCTCTCCGCCTCGGGGCTGCTGATCGCCGCCAGCCAGATCGGGCACCTGCTGGGCCTCGAGGCGAGCGGCTACACCGCCACCACCCTGGTGGCCAACCTGGTCGGCCAGCTGGGGCAGGTGCACTGGCCTACCCTGGCGCTCGGGGTCGGCACCCTGGGCTTTCTGCTCGCCAGCCGCCGCCACGCCAGGGGGCTGCTCCGGCGCCTGGGGCTGGCCGACGCCAGCGCCGCCCTGCTGGCCCGGGCCGCCCCGGTGCTGGCCGTGGCGGTCACCACCGGGCTCAGCTGGCACCTGGGGCTCGCCGAGCGCGGCGTGGCGGTGATCGGCTCGGTGCCGGGCGGGCTGCCGCCGCTGACCCTGCCGGGCTTCGACGGTTCGCTCTGGTATGCGCTGCTGATTCCGGCGCTCCTGATCAGCGTGGTGGGCTTCGTGGAGTCGATCTCCATGGCCCAGATGCTGGCGGCGCGGCGGCGCCAGCGCATCTCCCCCAACCAGGAGCTGGTGGGCCTGGGCGGCGCCAACCTGGCCGCCGCCTTCACCGCCGGCATGCCGGTGACCGGCGGGCTGTCGCGCACCGTGGTCAGCGACGAGGCCGGCGCCCAGACCCCCATGGCCGGGCTCTTCACGGCGCTCGGCATCGGCCTGGTGACGCTGGCCTTCACCCCACTGCTCTACCACCTGCCCATCGCCACCCTGGCCGCCACCATCACCGTGGCCGCCCTGGCCCTGGTGGATCTCCCCATGATCCGCCAGACCTGGCGCTACTCCCGGGCCGACTTCTCGGCCATGGCCGTGACCATCCTGCTCACCCTGGCGGAGGGGGCCGAGGCCGGCATCATCAGTGGGGTACTGCTCTCGGTGGCGCTCTTCCTCTACCGCACCAGCCGGCCCCACAGCGCCATCGTGGGGCTGATTCCCGGCAGCGAGCACTTTCGCAGCGTGACCCGCCACGAGGTGGAGACCCTGAGCCACGTCGCCTTCCTGCGCATCGACGAGAGCCTGTACTTCGCCAACGCCCGCTACCTGGAGGATACCGTCCACGCCCTGGTGGTACGCCGCCCCGAACTCGAGCACGTGGTGCTGATCTGCTCCGCGGTGAACCTGATCGACGCCTCGGCGCTGGAGAGCCTCGATAGCATCAATGCCCGGCTCAAGGAGTCCGACGTCACCCTGCACCTCGCCGAGGTCAAGGGGCCGGTGATGGACCGCCTCAAGTGCAGCGACTTCCTGGACGATATCACCGGGCGGGTCTTTCTCAGCACCTACGCCGCCTGGCAGGCGCTGGGGGCATCCTCTAACCCGCGCAGCTGACTCGCCGACATCGCCTCCTGCCTTAGACATTGGTCTGGCAGCGCACACCACTTCCGCTCTGCAAATGCCCAGCCCATGCCTCTTTCCCCTTCCCCCCCGCCCACGGCGGGATCAGCATCTCCCGGGATGACGTTGACACCGCCGTTGCCCCTTCCCTAGTATCGATAGCGCATTCGAAACACAATACCGCACAGCAGAACAATATCGATACTTCCAGGAGCTCGTTATGCGTCCACTCACTCGCCGATTCGCCCTCGCCAGCCTTCCTTTCGCCTTGCTGGGCAGCAGCATCGCGATAGCCAACGAGGTCAATCTCCCACGAACCATGGCGTGGACCGCCTACGGCACCAACTCCAGCGGTTATGCCCAGGCCGTGGCTATCGGAAACATGCTGCAGTCCAACTACGGTACCTCGGTCAGGGTGCTGCCCGGAGACAACGACGTCTCGCGCATGACGCCGCTGAAGCAGGGACGAGTCGATCTCTGCGCCTGCGGCATTGCCAGCTACTATGGCGTCGAGGGAGTGATGATGTTCGCCCATCCCGACTGGGGCCCTCAGCCCATTCGCCTGTTAACCACGTCTACCGCCACCTTCGGCCTCTCTCTTGCGGTAGCCGGTGACCTGGAGGTTGAAACCCCGGCGGACCTGCGCGGCAAGCGGGTCGCCTACATCCGCGGGGACGACGCCCTCAACATAGGCACCGAGGCCTATCTGGCCTTCGGCGGCCTGACCTGGGATGACGTTGAACGCATCGACTATCCCGGCTACGGCCGCTCCTTTGACGGCATCATCGCCGGCAACGTCGACGCCTCCTTCACCACCACCGTCACCCCTCCCGCCCAGCAGCTCGCCAGCAGCCCCCGCGGCATCAGCTGGCCGGTGCTCGATCCAGACGACAAGGAGGCGTGGGAGCGCATGCAGACGGTAGCCCCCTATTTCCGCCCCCATGTCGTCACTTCCGGTGCCGGCGGCATCAGTGCCGACAACCCCGTCGACAGCGCCAGCTACCCCTACCCCATCGTGGTGGGCAACGCCGATCTCGACGATGACATTGCCTATGGTCTGATCCGCGCCCTGCAGGATAACTATGACGACTACAAGGACAACGCTCCCGGCGCCGTCGGCTACGCCCTGGAGTATCAGGATCTGCAGTGGGTGATCCCCTTCCACGATGCCGTCGTGGATTACTACGAGGAGATCGGCGTCTGGACGGATGAAATGCAGGCGCACCAGGAGGCTCTGGTGGAGCGCCAGCAAGTGCTGCTGAATGCATGGAGTGCCTTCCTTGAGGACGCCCCCAGCGACGAGGACGCTTTCCGTGAGGCGTGGATGTCCGCTCGGGCGGCGGCGCTGACCAACGCCGGTTTCGACCCCGTCTTCGAGTGACACCCCCCGGGCGGCTCGGGCCGCCCCCAGCTTCCTGGACGCTACCATGACCCACACTGCTGACCACAACGGCACCCAGCAGGCCAAGGAGAAGATCCGCCAGATGCGGACCCTACCTCTGCCACTGCGCTGGATTCCCGGCGCCGTGACGGTGGCCCTGCTGCTGATGACCCTGGACTACCTCTTCAATCTCGGCCACTTGACCTTCATCACCGGACTGGAGACCCAGTTCTACTATGCGGTGGTGGCCCTTCTGCTGCCGCTGATCTACCTGCTCTGGCCGCTGACGCCGGCGGGCCAGTATCGCCCTATTCCCTGGTACGACTACCTGCTCAGCGCGGTGACGCTGGTGGTCAGCGGCTACTTCGTGATCAACGCCGACTCCATCCTGGAGCGGGGCTGGGCCTTCGCGGCTCCGGATACCGCTCTATGGGTCAGCTATGCCTGGTGGCTGCTGATCATCGAGGCGGCGCGCCGCGCCGGCGGCTGGCCCATCGCCGTGATCGTCACCCTCTTTTCCCTTTACCCCCTGGTAGCCGACATGATGCCGGGCCCCATTCAGGCCTTTCCCTCATCGCTCTCGGAAACCGCCATGTACCATACGATGAGCACCGAGAGCATCATGGGCATTCCGCTGCAGGCCTTCGCCGGCCTGGTGATCGGCTTCCTGGTGTTCGGGGTGGTGTTGCAGAAGAGCGGCGGTGGCAAGTTCTTCATCAATCTGGCCTTCGCCCTGCTCGGCCATGTGCGGGGCGGCCCGGCCAAGGTATCGATCTTCTCAAGCGGCCTGATGGGCTCGATGAGCGGCAGCGTGATCAGCAACGTGCTGACCACTGGCGTGCTGTCGATTCCCGCCATGCGACGCATCGGCATGAGCCGCTCCTTCGCCGGCGGGGTCGAGGCCTGCGCCTCCACCGGTGGGGTACTGATGCCACCGGTGATGGGCGCCACCGCCTTCGTCATGGCGATGTTTCTGGACGTGCCCTATTCCGCCGTTGTGCTGGCCGCCATCATCCCGTCGATCCTCTATTTCCTGGGCCTGTTCATCCAGATCGATGCCTACGCCGCACGCAACGACATCAAGGGACTGCCCCCTGTCGAATTGCCGTCGCTCTGGCAGACGCTGAAAGAAGGCTGGTACTTCATCTTTGTCTTCGCGCTGCTGGTCTGGATGCTGCTGGTGATGCAGCGCGAGGCCGTGGCCCCCTTCTACGCCACCGCTCTCTTGCTTGTCCTCAACCAACTCTCTAAGCACAACCGCTGGGGATTGCAGGATCTCGGTGATGCGCTATCCAGTTCGGCCAAGCTGTTCGCCGAGCTGATCGCCATCCTGGCCGGGGTCGGCATGCTGGTGGGCGCGCTCTCCATGACGGGGCTATCAGGCACCATCGCCAACGACTTCATCCATCTCGCCGGTGGCAGCATTCCGTTGCTGCTGATCATGGGTGCCCTGACCAGCTTTGTACTGGGTATCGGCATGACCGTTACGGCCGCCTACATCTTCCTGGCGGTAGCCCTGGCGCCAGCCCTGATCCAAGGTGGCGGCCTCGACCCGATGGCGGTGCATCTGTTCATACTCTACTGGGGCATGCTCAGTTTCATCACGCCGCCGGTGGCGCTGGGCGCCTTCGCCGCCGCCACCGTCGCCGGAGCCCGACCGATGTCGACCGGCCTGCAGGCCATGCGGCTGGGCAGCGTGATCTACTTCATTCCCTTCCTGTTCGTCCTCAACCCGGCGCTGATCATGCAGGGCGAACCACTGCAGATCGTGCTGGTGTTCGTCCAGGCACTGGCGGGCATCGTGCTGTTCGCCTCGGCCATGCAGGGCTACCTGATCGGGGTCGGTCGACTGGGCCATGGCGCCATCCAAGAAACGGTAATCCGAGCCCTGGTAATGGTCTCGGGACTCACCCTGGCCTTGCCCGGTGGCGGCATGGTGCCGCTGACCCACGTCGAACTGCTCGGCATCTCGTTGGCCGCCCTGCTGCCCGGCATCGCGCGTGCTCGCCTCAGCCAGCGCCACCATCAGCGTTCGCTGACCACGCACCTTTAACTCAACTATCGAGGATACTTATGAGCACAAGAACAACCTTCTCCTTTGTCCTCAGCGTCGCTGCGGGTGTTCTCATCACGAGCAACGTCAGCGCCATGCCCAGCACGCTCAACTGGACCGCCTACGGCACCGGCACCAGCGGCCATGCACAGATCATGGCGATTAGCCAGCTGCTGCAGAGGCAGCACGGCACGCAGTCCCGCGTCATTCCTGGTGAAAACGACACCATGCGCATGACACCGCTAAAAACGGGCCGTGTGGATCTGTGCGCCTGCGGCATAGCCAGCTACTACGGTTCCGAAGGTGTCATGATGTTCGCCGGGCCCGACTGGGGCCCGCAGCCCATTCGCGTGATTTCAACTTCGATGGCCAGCTTTGGGTTAGGCATGGCGGTGGCAGGCGACGTCGAGATGGCGTCCATCGACGACCTCAAGGGTAAGCGGCTGGCCTACCTGCGTGGCGATGACGCGCTGAATAAAGCCGCCGAAGCCTACCTTGCGTTCGCCGGATTGACGTGGGACGACGTCGAGCGCGTCGATTTCCCCGGTTACAACGCTGCCTTCGACGGCATCATCAGCGGTCGCGCCGATGCTGCGATCACCACCACGGTGACGCCCGCCGCCCAACGGTTGGCCGCCAGCCCGCGCGGCTTGCAGTGGTCGGAGCTTCCTGCCGATGATGAGGCCGGCTGGGCGCGAATGCTGGACGTGGCGCCCTACTTCCAGCCCCACGATGTCACCTCGGGGGCTGGCATTGACGCCGCGGAGCCGCTGCCCACTGCCAGCTACCCCTACCCGATCATGGTGAGCAATGCCGACTTGGCTCCGGAAACGGTCACCGGCTTGATCACCACCCTGGTGGAGTCGTTCGACGACTATAAAGACAACGCCCCAGGAGCCAGCGGCTACGCGCTTGAAAATCAGAATATGAACTGGGTAGTGCCTTTCCACGATGCCGTGGTGGCGTACTACAAGGAAAGCGGTATATGGACCGAAGACATGGAGGCGCACCAAAACGCCCTGGTCGAGCGGCAACAACTGCTGATGGACACTTGGAACGCTTATCAAACCGATGCGCCGGAAGAGGAAACGGCGTTTATCGACGGCTGGATGGAAACCCGGCGAGCCGCCTTGCAGCAAGCGGGGTTAAATCCCGTATTCTAGCCTTTCTTAACGTTACTTAGCATCTCTACCCCAAGGCCGCCGGTGAGCGGCCTTTGGCCTTTTGCCCAGCCACCCTCGTTTCGCAATGCAAAACTATATTTTGATTTATTGACTCCCCCGGCATCCTTCGCCATGATCAGCGAATTCCGAAAAAACAAGCATATATTTTACTAAGCGAAACCCGGAGCCACTATGAGTGTTCACTACCAGCGACATGGCACAGTCGGCGTCATCACCATCGCTAACCCGCCCGTCAACGCCCTCGGCCATGGCGTGCGTATCGGTCTGCTCGACGCCCTCGACCGGGGCCTGGCCGATGACAGCGCTCAGGCGCTGATGCTGATGGCCGATGGGCGCACCTTCATCGCCGGTGCCGATATCCGCGAGTTCGGCCAGCCACCACAGGCTCCGTTGCTGCCCGAGGTCATATCGCGCCTCGAGGCCAGCACCAAGCCCCTGGTGGCGGTACTGCACGGCACCGCCCTGGGCGGCGGCCTCGAGGTGGCACTGGGCTGCCACTACCGTGTCGCCCTGCCGGGGACCCGGGTCGGCCTGCCCGAGGTCACCCTCGGCCTGCTGCCCGGTGCCGGTGGCACCCAGCGGCTGCCCCGCCTGGTTGGTGTGGAGTGCGCCCTGGAACTGATCACCAGCGGACGTTTCGTGCCCGCCGAGGAGGCCTTGGCGCTGGGCATCATCGATGCCATTGAGGCGACCGCTGGGCCGCTCGAAGCCGGCCTCGGCGCCGCTCGCGCCATCCTGGAAGGCCAGCGCACCGCCCGCCGGACCGGCGAGCTACCCGCGCCCGCCGCCGACCCCGGAGCCATCGCTCGCCATCGGGCTCGGCTCGAGACCGATGTGCCCGAGCTGTTCTCGCCATTTCGTTGCCTCGAGGCGGTCGCGGCCAGCACCGACACCAGCCTGGCCGAGGGGCTGCGCCGCGAGCGCGAGCTGTTCCTCGCCTGCATGGACTCCCCCCAGCGGGCCGGATTGATCCATGCCTTCTTCGCCGCCCGTGCCCCGCACAGGGTGCCAGACACCGGTGCCCCCCAGATGCTGAGCCGCATCGCCCTGCTCGGCGAGCACCCGCTCTTCGAGCGCCTCAAGGGCAATGCCGGGCGCACCGGCATCGAGTTGACCAGTCGGCCAGACGAGTCGACACAGGCCTGTCTCATCGCCCCCGACGATGCGGCTCTCCGTTGTCCGGCGGGGTGCCTGTCCATCATCCTGCAGCCGGCGGAGGGCATCGGCCGGCTGGAAGAGATGGACGCAGACTTGGTTTTGGTCACGCCGAAACAGGGCACTCTGGTGGAACTGGTCGCCACTCGGGCCAGTGCCGATCAGCAGCAGGCCGCGGCCTCCGCCCTCAAGGCACTGCGCCAGGTCGTCGTGGTGAGCCGTCGCGACAGCCTGCTCGCCGCGCTGCTTCGGGCGGCGAACGACGCGCCGGATGACCGGTGCGCCGCCATGGAGGCGACCAGCCTGCGCCTCGCCGAGCAGGGGTTCTGCTATCGCACCAGCGATATCGACCTGCTGGCCATCGAGGTCCTGGGCTACCCGCGTCACCTCGGTGGCCCCCACCGCCAGGCCACTCTCTCAGCATCCGCCACCTCGGAGACAACCCCATGAACCTGACCTACAGTGCCGAGGAACAGGCGTTCCGCCAGGACGTACGCGACTTTCTCGCCACGTCACTCCCCGACGACATCCGCGAACGCGTGCGGCTCGGCCGTCGGCTCTCCGCCGATGACCACGTGCGCTGGCAGAATATTCTCAGTGAGCGCGGCTGGCTGGCCGCCAACTGGCCCGAGGCACACGGGGGGCCCGGCTGGGGCCCGGTGCAACGGCACATCTTCGACGAGGAGTGTGCCGCCGCCCATGCGCCGACCGTGGTGCCATTCGGTGTCAACATGGTCGCTCCTGTGATCATGAAATTCGGCAGCGAAGCGCAGCAGCGCCACTACCTGCCGCGCATCCTCGCCAACCGGGACTGGTGGTGCCAGGGCTACTCCGAGCCCGGGGCCGGCTCCGACCTGGCCAGCCTCAAGACCCGCGCCGTGCGCGACGGTGACCACTATGTCGTCACCGGGCAGAAGACATGGACCACCCTTGGGCAGCACGCCAACATGATGTTCTGCCTCGTGCGTACCGACCCGGACGCCAGGAAGCAGGCCGGCATCAGCTTTCTGCTGATCGACATGGCAAGTCCGGGCATCACGATACGCCCGATCATCACCCTGGATGGCGCCCACGAGGTCAACGAGGTCTTCCTCGACGAGGTCCGCGTGCCGGTGGCCAACCGCATCGGCGAGGAGGGACAGGGCTGGACCTGCGCCAAGTTCCTGCTGACTCACGAACGCACCGGCATTGCCGGGCTCGGCCACGCCAAGCAGGCACTGACCCATCTCAAGTCACTGGCCACCCGGATTCAGCATCGCGGGCGGCCTCTTCTCGAGCTGGCGAGTTTCCGCCAGAGGGTGGTAAAGGCCGAGCTCGAGCTGATGGCCCTGGAGGTCACCAACCTGCGGGTCATCGCCGCGGCTCAGGATGGCAGCGTGCCGGGAGCGGAGAGTTCGCTGCTCAAGGTCCGCGGCTCGGAACTTCGCCAGGAGCTCAGTGAACTGACCCGCCGCGCCCTGGGGCCGGCCGCGCTGCCCTTCTTTCCCGACTTCCTCCACGGCGACGGCGAGCTCGACGACCCGAGCCTGGCCGAGAGCGCCGCGGGCGCCGCCCAGTACTTCAACCGCCGCAAGCTCTCGATCTATGGCGGTGCCAACGAGATCCAGAAGAGCATCGTCGCCAAGACAATTCTCGGCATGTGAGTCGCCGACCCTCGGCATCCAAGGAGCCGCCCATGGACTTTTCCCTGACCGACGAGCAGCGCATGCTCGCCGATACCCTCGACCGCCTGATTGCCGACCGGGTCGCCCCCGAGCAGCGCCGCGCCATGCTCGAGGCACCTGCCGATGAACCTTCGGCGCTGTGGCAGACCTTCGCCGAACTGGGGTTGCTGCACATGCCCTTCGCCGAGGAGGTCGGCGGCCTCGGCGGTGACGGCACCGACCTGATGCTCATCATGCAGGCCCTGGGACGCGGCCTGGTGCCCGACGCCTACCTGGCCGGCCTGGTGCTACCCGGTGATCTGCTGGCCCGGCTCGGCGATGCCGGGCAGCAGGCGCGCTGGCTGACCCCGCTGCTGGAGGGCGACCATCAGCTGGCACTGGCCTGGCAGGAGAACGACGCCCGCTACGATGCCCATGACATCGCCACCGCGGCACGCCGGGAGGGTGATGGTTGGCGCCTCGATGGCAACAAGCAGCTGGTGCTCAATGCCGCCTCGGCCGCTGCCCTGCTCGTCACCGCCCGTCTCGATGACGGGCGCCTGGGCCTGTTCGTGGTACCCACCGATGCCGCCGGCCTGTGGCGTCGCGACTACCGCACCATCGACGACCAGTCGGCCAGCGACCTGACCCTGGACGCCGTCTCGTTGAGCGACGACAGCTGTCTCGGCCTCGACGCCGCCCAGGCCCTCGATGCCACCCTGGCGCTCGGACGCGCGGCGCTGTGTGCCGAGGCGGTCGGTGCCATGGAGGTCGCCTGCGAGCAGACCCTCGACTACCTCAAGGAGCGCCAGCAGTTCGGCACCCCCCTGTCGGCGTTCCAGAGCCTGCAGCACCGCATGGTTGACATGCATCTGCACCTTGAGCAAGCCCGTTCCATGGCGATTCTCGCCGCCACCAGCCTGGCCCTTCCCGATGCCGAGCGCGACTATCGCCTCGCCGCAGCCAAGGCCTACTGCGGCGAGGCCGCCCGCTTCGTCGCCGAGCAATCCATCCAGTTGCATGGTGGCATGGGCATGAGCGAAGAGTGCTACGTATCGCACTACGCCAAGCACCTGGTGATGTTCGATCACTACCTGGGTGACGTCGATCACCACCTCAACCATGTCAGCGACCACCTTGTCGACGCGGCCTGACCTCTGATTGCAACAAAGGAGAACGACGTGGCAACAAGCGAACGCGATTCGATGGACTTCGATGTGGTCATCGTCGGCGCAGGCCCCTCGGGCCTGGCCGCCGCGTGCCGGCTGATGCAGCAGGCCAATGAGGCCGAGCAGGAGCTTTCGGTATGCGTGGTGGAGAAGGGCTCCGAGGTGGGCGCCCATATCCTCTCCGGCGCCGTCTTCGAGCCCCGCGCCCTGGCCGAGCTCTTCCCCGACTGGGAGGAGCGCGGCGCCCCGCTGACCACCCCGGCCAGCCGCGACGAGGTGTACCTGCTCAAGGACGCCGAGAAGGCCCAGAAGCTGCCCAACGCCCTGGTGCCGAAGAGCATGCATAACACCGGCGGCGACATGCCCCGCTATGTGATCAGCGCCGGCAACCTGTGCCGCTGGCTGGCCGAGCAGGCCGAGGGCCTGGGCGTGGAGATCTTCCCGGGCTTCGCCGCCCAGGAGGCGATCGTCGAGGAGGGGGTGGTCAAGGGCATCCTGATCGGCGACATGGGCGTGGGCGCCGACGGCGAGCCCAAGGACAGCTACATGCCGGGCATGGAGCTGCGCGCCAGGTACACCCTCTTCGCCGAGGGCGCCCGCGGCCATATCGGCAAGCGCCTGATCCAGGAGTATGACCTGGCGGCCGGCAAGGACCCCCAGCACTACGGCATCGGCTTGAAGGAGCTGTGGGACATCCCCGCCGAGCAGCATGAGCCCGGCCTGGTGCTGCACGGCTCCGGCTGGCCGCTGGACAAGAACACCCACGGCGGCTGGTTCCTCTACCACGCCGACAACCAGCAGGTGGTGGTCGGCCTGATCATGGACCTCTCCTACCGGAACCCCTGGCTGTCGCCCTTCGACGAGTTCCAGCGCATGAAGCACCACCCGGTGCTGGCCAAGCACCTCGCGGGCGGCAAGCGCATCGCCTACGGCGCCCGGGCCATCACCAAGGGCGGCCTCAACTGCCTGCCCAAGATGACCTTCCCGGGTGGCCTCTTGATTGGCTGCGACGCCGGCACCCTGAACTTCGCCAAGATCAAGGGCCTGCACACCGCCATGAAGTCGGGCCTGGTGGCCGCCGAGGCGGTGTTCGAAGCCATCAAGGGGGGTGACGAGGGGGGCGCCGAGCTGACCGCCTTCACCGAGAAGTGGGAGGCGAGCTGGGCCTGGGCCGAGCTCAAGGAGAGCGCGAGCTTCGGTCCGGCGATCCACAAGTACGGCACCGTGGGCGGCGGCGCCTACAACTTCGTCAACCAGCTGCTCGGCGGCAAGTTGCCCAACGTCCACGACACCACGCCGGATCACGCGGCGCTCAAGCCGGCCGCCGAGTTCGAGAAGATCGACTACCCCAAGCCCGACGGCAAGCTCTCCTTCGACAAGCTCTCCTCGGTGTTCCTGTCGAACACCAACCACGAGGAGGATCAGCCCTGCCACCTGAGGCTCGCCGACCCGGCGCTGCCGATCCGCGACAACCTGCCCGAGTACGCCGAGCCCGCCCAGCGCTACTGCCCGGCGGGGGTCTACGAGGTGGTCGAGGGGGACGACGGCAAGCCGCAGTTCCAGATCAACTTCCAGAACTGCGTGCACTGCAAGACCTGCGACATCAAGGACCCGGCCCAGAACATCACCTGGGTGGCGCCGGAGGGCGGCGGCGGGCCCAACTACCCCAATATGTAGGTGCGCCCAGTAGGACGGTGCATCGAAAAGCAGCACATCCCGCCAACTCCGGTGGGATGTGCCCCGTGCGGCAACTACCCGGCAAGCCGGCGCCGTGCCGCCCGGTAGTCCTGCTCCAATTCGTCCACGATCTCGGCCACGCTTTGCCGGGACTCGATAGTGCCGACACCTTGGCCGGCCCCCCAGATATCCCGCCACGCTTTGGGCTTGCTGCCCCCGCCAGACCCATAGCGCATCTGGCGCTTGTCACCTGATGCGAGATCATCGGGATCCAGTCCGGCTCGCTCGATGCTGGCTCGCAGGTAATTGCCGTGCACCCCGGTAAAGAGGTCGCTGTAGACAATGTCGGCTGCCCGGGAGTCGACCACCATGCGCTTGTAAGCCTCTACCGCATTGGCTTCGTGACTGGCGATAAAGCGCGTGCCCATATAAACCAGATCGGCACCCAGCGCCTGGGCCGCCAGGATCTGCTCACCGCGCCCGATGCCGCCGGCCAGGACCAGAGGGCCATCGAACATCTGTCGCGTCTCGGCCACGAAGGCGAAGGGGTTCAAGCGCCCACCGTGGCCACCGGCACCGTTGCTCACCAGGATCAACCCATCAACACCGCAATCGATGGCCTTTTGCGCATGGCGCAAGGTCGTCACATCATGTAAGACCTTGCCGCCATAGTCATGCACTTTGTCCACGACGCGATGCGGGGCGTGCAGGCTGGTGATCACCAGGGGTACACGAAACTCGGCACACAGCGCCAGATCGTGCTCCAGGCGATCATTGGTTGGGTGCACAATGAGGTTGACCGCGAAGGGAGCGATCCTGCGCCCGGGGTCGGCCTCAAGGCTGTCAGCAAGCCCCTCGGTGATACGTGTGAGCCAAACCGCAAGTTCGTCCGCTGGGCGTGCATTGAGGGCGGGAAACGCTCCCACGATCCCGGCCCGGCACTGAGCCAGCACCAGTTCGGGACCGGAAAGAATGAACATCGGTGAACCGATCACCGGCAGTCGCAGGGTGTCTTCAAGCCAATGCAGCATTATGTCTCCTGATCGACAAAAGGCCCACCGAAGTGAGCCCGTCCAGGGAAGCGTTACAACGCCTGCTCGCTTTCCAGCAGGGACTCGAAGGGATTCGCAACGAGGCCAATAACTGCCGAGAGCGCGACCTGGTAGCTTTCTTCCCTATAGCTTCTGCTCAAGCTCGGGCAGCACCTCGAACAGATCACCCACGAGACCGTAATCGGCCACCTGGAAGATCGGCGCCTCCTCGTCCTTGTTGATGGCGACGATCACCTTGGAGTCCTTCATGCCGGCCAGGTGCTGGATGGCCCCGCTGATGCCCACGGCGATGTAGAGCTCGGGGGCGACGATCTTGCCAGTCTGGCCCACCTGCATGTCGTTGGGCACGAAACCGGCGTCCACCGCGGCCCGTGAGGCGCCGATGGCGGCGCCCAGCTTGTCGGCGATGCCCTCGAGCAGCTTGAAGTTCTCGCCGTTGCCCATGCCGCGGCCGCCGGAGATCACCACCTTGGCCGCGGAGAGCTCGGGGCGGTCGGACTGGGCCAGCTCCTCCTTGATAAAGGCGGACTGGCTGTTCTCCGCCACGACGTCCACGGCTTCCACGCTGGCCGAACCGCCCTCGGTCCCTCTATCAGGGCAGGCATCGAAGCCGGTGGTGCGCACGGTGATCACCTTGAGGGCGTCCTCACTCTGCACCGTGGCGATGGCATTGCCGGCATAGATCGGGCGCTTGAAGGTGTCGGCGCTCTCCACCGCGATGATCTCGGAGATCTGGGCGACGTCCTTGAGGGCGGCCACCCGGGGCAGCACGTTCTTGCCGGTGGTGGAGGCCGCGGCCAGCACGTGGCCGTAGTCGCCGGCGAGTTCCGCGATCAGCGCCGCGGTGGGCTCGGCCAGCAGGTGGGCGTAGGCGGCGTTATCGGCCACGCGCACCTTGCTCACGCCCTCCAGCCTGGCGGCGGCCTCGGCGATGGCGGCGACGTTCTCGCCGGCCACCAGCACGTGGATCTCGCCGCCGTCGTGCTGGGCAATCTGCTGGGCGGCCGCGACCACATGGGCGGTGGCGCCGGCCAGGGCGCCGTCGTGATGTTCGGCGAGTACCAGGATGCTCATGAGATCCGCTCCTTTCAAAGCACTTTGGCTTCGTTCTTCAGTTTGTCGACCAGCTCGTCCACCGAGCCCACCTTGACGCCGCCCTGGCGCTCGGCCGGCGGCTCGACCTTGAGCAGCTTGACCTTCGAGGCCACCTCGATACCGAGATCCGCCGGGCTCTTGACGTCCAGCGGCTTCTTCTTGGCCTTCATGATGTCCGGCAGCTTGGCGTAGCGCGGCTCGTTGAGGCGCAGGTCGGTGGTGACGATGGCGGGCAGGGTCAGCTCGACGGTCTGCAGGCCGCCATCGACCTCGCGGGTGACCCGGGCCTTGTCGTTCTCGATCACCACTTCGGAGGCGAAGGTGCCCTGGGGCAGGCCGGTCAGGGCGGCGAGCATCTGGCCGGTCTGGTTGTTGTCGGTGTCGATGGCCTGCTTGCCGAGGATCACCAGGCCCGGCTGCTCCTCCTCGACCACCTTGGCCAGCGCCTTGGCGGCGCCCAGGGACTCGACGCGCGCGTCGGTCTCGACGTGAATGGCGCGGTCGGCGCCCAGCGCGAGCGCGGTGCGCAGCTGCTCCTGGGCGGCCTTGGGGCCCACGGTGACGGCGACCACCTCGGTGGCGACGCCCTTTTCCTTGAGGCGCACCGCCTCTTCCACGGCGATCTCGCAGAAAGGGTTCATGGCCATCTTGACGTTGGTGAGGTCGACGTCGGAGTGATCCGGCTTGACCCGGATCTTGACGTTGTAGTCGATGACGCGCTTGACCGCGACGAGTACTTTCATGGCGTATCTCCCGTGAGTCGTTGTTGGGTGCGCCGAGCCGGGGCTCAGCAGAAGGCCTGGAGGCCGGTCTGGGCGCGACCGAGAATCAGCGCATGGACGTCGTGGGTGCCCTCGTAGGTGTTGACCACCTCGAGGTTGACCAGGTGGCGCGCCACTCCGAACTCGTCGCTGATACCGTTGCCGCCCAGCATGTCGCGGGCCAGGCGGGCGATATCCAGCGCCTTGCCGCAGCTGTTGCGCTTCATGATCGAGGTGATCTCCACCGCGGCGGTGCCCTCGTCCTTCATGCGCCCCAGGCGCAGGCAGCCCTGCAGGGCCAGGCAGATATCGGTCTGCATGTCGGCCAGCTTCTTCTGGATCAGCTGGTTGGCGGCAAGAGGCCGGCCGAACTGCTGACGGTCCAGGGTGTACTGGCGGGCGGTATGCCAGCAGTCCTCGGCGGCGCCCAAGGCGCCCCAGGCGATGCCGTAGCGGGCCGAGTTGAGGCAGGTGAAGGGGCCCTTGAGGCCGCGGACCTCGGGGAACATGTTCTCCTCGGGCACGAAGACGTTGTCCATGACGATCTCGCCGGTGATCGAGGCACGCAGGCCCACCTTGCCGTGGATCGCCGGGGCGGAGAGCCCCTCCCAGCCCTTCTCCAGTACGAAGCCGCGAATGTCGCCCTCGTCATCCTTGGCCCACACCACGAAGACGTCCGCGATCGGGCTGTTGGTGATCCACATCTTGCTGCCGGTGAGGCGATAGCCGCCGTCGACCCTGCGGGCGCGGGTCACCATGCCGCCGGGGTCGGAGCCATGGTTGGGCTCGGTGAGGCCGAAGCAGCCGATCCACTCGCCGCTGGCCAGCTTCGGCAGGTACTTCTGCTTGGTGGCCTCGTTTCCGAACTCGTTGATCGGCACCATCACCAGGGAGGACTGCACGCTCATCATGGAGCGGTAGCCGGAGTCGACCCGCTCGATCTCCCGGGCGATCAGGCCGTAGCAGACGTAGTTGAGGCCGCTGCCGCCGTACTCCTCGGGGATGGTGGCCCCCAGCAGGCCGGTCTCGCCCATCTCGCGGAAGATGGCCGGATCGGTCTGCTCGTGGCGGAAGGCCTCCAGCACGCGGGGGGCGAGCTTGTCGGCGGCGAACTGGGCGGCGCTCTGCTGCACCATGCGCTCTTCGTCGCTGAGCTGCTGGTCGAGGAGCAGCGGGTCTTGCCAGTGGAAGGCGGGGTTCTGGGACATGTCGGAGTTTCCTCTACTTGCCGTTACGGCCTGTCATGACAAATCACTTGGCCTCTGAAGGACGGTTTTGCTTTGCGAAATTGCGTTTCATTTATCTCATGGTGCTGAACTGCCACGCCACAGTCAAGCGGCAATTGCCATGCTTAAAAGCGTGCTACCAGGAACCACGCCGCCACTAGCGGCATGGCGAGACAGAGAAAAAGGCCGTTCCAGCGATAGCCGATCCGCAGCGACGAAACGCCAGTGAACCTGGACAGAATCAGCATCGAGACGGTCATGGGTGATGACATGAGCGCCAGCGTCCATCCCACCAGCAGGGAGACCGCAAGAATGGGCGGCGACAGTCCCTCGATGCCCAACGTCGGCAGGATACCTGCCAGAAGGGTGACGCTGACGATGGGGTTGATGCCAACCTGGGCCAGCACGGCCACCAGCAGCATGGCGACCACCGCCGTGCCTGCTCCCAGAGACGATAGGAAGCCGAGACTCCCGGCCAGGGCCGAACCATCCACCAATCCCACGCAGAGGTGCCCCAGATAGCCTGCCGCCCCCAGCACCACGATCTCGTTGGACGCCGGCGACACCAGCCTGGGCAACCCGCGATGCAGGGCAACGGCAGCAGTCGGCATCCCCGCCATGCCATGGCGGCGGAACTGCCAGCAGAGCCACAAGAAAGCCCCCAGGGGCGCCCCCAACAGCACGGCGGTGGGAAGTCGAAGATCGAGCCCCCAGGAGAGAGAGAAGATCAACGCCACCAGCGAGAGCAGCAACAGGGAGAAACGCCCCAGAGGCCTCAGCGAGGGAACCGCATGCTCGCTGGTCTGCTGCATTCGCGGGCCGGTCACCCGGTCGACGCCCCAGCCGACCAGGAACAGCACCAGCGCCGCACCCAGGGCGTAGGGAGCCAGCTCGATCCAGCGCAGGCCCTCCATGCTGGAGAGCACTACCGCCATGCCGATGCCCATGGGCGACACCAGTGGCGCCAAAGAAAAACCGCGCAACAGTGCCAGCATCATGCGCCGCTGCCGTGCCTTCTGCACCCACAGGCGCCCCTGAGCGGCCGCCAGGGTGTTGCTCTTCTCTATCATGGCGGCCACGAGATTGAGCACGCCGATGTTGAGAATGATGCCGAACAGCGCCGAACCCAGCGACAGGATCGGATAGCGCCGGCTGGGCGGCTGAAGCAGCATGGCATGCCCGCAGCGATTCACCAGCCTGGACCGATAGGCGGGTAGCCGAAGTAGTCCCAGGGCGACCAGAAAGGTCGCGAAGAAGGCGAAGCGTCCCGCCGCCTCGCGCAGCAGCGCCAAGGAGGCAGGGTGATGCCACAACGCTACCAGACTCAGCAGGGCCGCAGCGCCCAGCAGGATGCGGGCCATGGTCGAGAGCCCACGCAGGGTGAGCAGATACCCTCCCAGGGCGACCATCGCCAACCACTGGGCCTGGGTGCTGACGAAAACCAGATCTGCCAGGGTGGCGAGCGTCACGACCAGCAGCAGGGATGCCCTCAGGCGATCCCGGCTCACTGGCTCTCTCCCTGCTCGGCCTCGCTTCCACGACGCCGACGGAAGGCCCCTTCCCCCATCGCCACGAGGTTGCCTTCGCTGTCGAATACCTTTCCGCTGGCCATGAAGGTAGTGCGCCCTCCCCCTTCCAGCCGACCGACAGCGCGCAGCGCCTCTCCCTTGGCCGGCGCAACGAAGGTAGTGGAGAGCGACAGCGTCATCGCCTTGCGCAGTTGGTCAGGCATCTCGCAGTGCAGGCCAGAAAAGCTCAAGGCCACATCCAGCAGCGTGCTGAGGACACCGCCGTGGACGATTCCGCTGCGGTTGAGGTGATGGGGCTCGACTGTCAGCGCGAGCGTCACCTGATCCGGCTCCCAGTCCACGACCTGTATGCCCATGAAGTTCTGAAAGCCCACCATCCGCCACGACAACGGCAATGAATCACTCATGACGGCTCCTTCCCTTGTGCCAGGTTGCGCAAGCGCCCCTTGAGGATCTTGCCGCTGGCCGTCGCCGGCAGACTTTCCACCATTACGATCTGCGAGGGACGCTTGTAGGGCGCCAGCCGCTCGGCAATGAAGGCCCTAAGCACCGTCTCCTCGAGGTTTGCACCAGGTTCGCACTGTACAAAGGCCACCACCTCCTCGTTGCCCGATACCTGACGCCCCACCACGGCCGACAGCGTCACATCGGGATGTTCGTTGATCACCGCCTCCACATCGGGTGGGTAGATGTTGAACCCGGAGCGAATGATGAGCTCCTTGCTGCGCCCCACGATATAGAGCTGGTCATCTTCGTCGACGCGTGCAATGTCGCCGGTGTTGAGCCAGCCATCCTGGTTTAGGCAGGCTTGCGTTGCCTCGGGCTGACGATAATAACCTTTCATCACATTGGGGCCCCGCACCCAGAGCTCACCCACCTCGTCACAATCATCGGCTTTATCGCCGCTGGCACCCAGGGGCTCCAGGCGATACTCCAGCAGCGGCAGCACACGTCCCACGGTATTGCTGACGTGGCGATCGTCGATCCGGGTCTGGCTGATGGTCGGGCTGGCCTCGGTAAGCCCATAGCCGTTGTGCAGGGTCAGGTCGAAAACCGCCTCGACCCTCCCCTTGATGTCGGCATCCAGGGGCGAGCCCCCCGCGGAGATATAGATCAGCGCGGGGGCCTCCAGGGCCTGTCCACGCTGCCGCAGAAACTCCAGGGTTCGCGCGTACATGGCCGGGACCCCTTGCAGGACGGTGATGCGTTCGCGCTTCAGGGCGTCCAGCAGCATAGCCGCATCGAAGCGCGGCACCGTATAGAGGCAGGCACCGTTGTAGAGCGACCCCATGCACACCGAGGAGAGACCGAAGACATGGGACATCGGCAGCACCCCGTAGACGCGCTGGCCCTCACTGAGATGCCGCATGCCACCCGAGATCGAGGCGATATAGAGGATGCCGCGATGCGTGAGCATGACGCCCTTGGGGGTGCCGGTGGTTCCGGAGGTATAGATCATCACTGCGACCTGCTCGGCACCGCTGGCCTCCACCGGTTCCGGATCGCTGTCAGTCAACGCCCCTACCCGCAATGCGCCCAGGCTGGGATGCACCAGGGGCTCGGCACCGTGGCGACGACCATGCGCTTCCGCATCGGGGGACGCCTCGCTGGTGTAGAAAATGCGCCGAGGAAGACAGTTATCGCGAATCAGGTCGATTTCCTTGGCCGACAGGCGTGAGTTGACGATCGCCACCCAGGCATCGAGTTCGCTGGCCGCCAGCAGCAGGACCACCAGGGCACGACTGTTCTCTCCGACCGTCATCAGGCGGTCGCCCGGACGAATCCCCAGCGAGGCCAGCCACTCCCGGGCTTCGAGAATCTCGCGCCCCAGGTCGGCATAGCGCCAGCGAATCTCGCCATCGACCAGTGCCGGCTGGTCGGGAATGCGCCGGGCATTATCGAGCACCCGAGTACTCAGGCGTTCTGGGAGTTCCGCCAACAGCTCACTGGCCAGGCGTCCGAAGATGCGTTCGTCGGGAGCCCGGTGTGTCACGGAAAGGGCCATCAGGATTCCTCCCGTACCATATTACGGGCGATCACCAGCTGCTGGATCTGGGTGGTGCCCTCATAGATGCGGAACAGCCGCACGTCGCGGTAGAAACGCTCGACGGCGTACTCCGCCATGTAACCCGCCCCGCCGTGGATCTGAACCGCACGATCGGCAACGCGGCCGACCATCTCGGCACAGAACAGCTTGGCGCACGAGGCCAGGGTCGAGACATTCTCGCCGGCATCCTTGCGGCGTGCGGCGTCGAGGACCATGGCGCGGCCGGCATAGGCCTCGGTCTTGCTGTCGGCGAGCATTGCCTGGATCAGCTGATGGCTGGAGAGCGGCGTCCCGAACTGCTGGCGCTCCATGGCATAGCGGAGCGACTCCTCGACCAGCCGATCGGCGACACCGACACAGACGGCGGAGATATGCAGGCGGCCGCGGTCGAGCACCTTCATCGCCGTCTTGAAGCCCTGCCCCTCGCGCCCGCCGATGATGTTCTCGGCCGGAACCCGGCAGTTGTTGAAGATGATGTCACAGGTATGAGCGCCCTTCTGACCCATCTTGTTGTCGGCAGGCCCCCGCTCGAGTCCGGGGGTGTTGCCCTCGACGATAAAGGCCGAAATGCCACCGGCACCCTTGTTGTCGGGATCCGTTCGTGCCATCACGGTGAACAGATCCGCCTCGGGACCATTGGTGATGTATCGCTTGGTGCCATTGAGGATGTAGTGATCGCCGTCGCGTACGGCCGTGGTGCGCAGGCTGGCAGCGTCGGAACCGACGTCGGGCTCGGTGAGGCAGAACGAGCTCAGGATCTCGCCGGTGGCCAGCGGTGGCACGTAACGTTCTTTCTGCTCCGGGGTACCGTCGATCAGGATGCCCTGGGCGCCGATGCCGTTGTTGGTGCCAAAGACCGAGCGGAAAGCCGGAGACGTCTTGCCGATCTCCATGGCCACCAGTGCCTCTTCCTCCATGGTCAAGCCGAGACCGCCGTACTCTTCGGGGATCGACAGGCCGAACAGCCCCATTTCCTTCATCTCGGCGAGCAACTCGGGGGGAACGGCATCGTCCTCGGCCAGGCGTGCCTCGTTGGGAATCAGTCGTTCGCGCACGAAACGAGAAATGGTATCGAGAAGCTGATTCAGGAGTTCCGGATCGCGAATCATGGCGTGTCCTCACAGGTCGAGTGGCAGGCGGGTCTCCGGGAGTCGGCAACGTCAGGAGCACCGGTTCTGCATTGTGGAATTGTCGTTCGCATCTATTGCCAGGCACTTTTGCATAGCCTAGGATGGGAGTCAATAAACGGAATGCAATTTCGCTTTGCGAAACGAATGCACATCCCTGTCCCGATACCCAATCGTGAGGAGAAACCCGCCATGTCGACCGCTCCCCCCTCGGAGGTCACGCCGTCCCTCCCCTTCCGTCGCCTCGGCCTCGTCGGTACCGGCGCCATGGGCCGTGGCATCGCCCAGTTGGCCGCCCAGGCCGGCCTCGAGGTGAGCCTCCATGATGCCCGCACGGGCGCGGTGGATGAGGCCAGGAGCTTCATCACCGGTGTCTGGACACGCGGGGTGACGAAGGGGCGCCTGAGCGAGGAGGACCTGGCGTGCTACCGGGCCCGACTGCACGAAGTCGCCGATCTGACGGACCTGGCTGGCTGCGACATCGTGGTGGAGGCCATCGCCGAGAACCTCCAGGCCAAGCAGGAACTCTTCACGCGCCTGGAAGGGATTCTGGGTGACCAGGCCGTTCTCGCCACCAACACCTCGTCGCTGTCGGTGACGGCCATCGCCTCCGCCTGCCGGCTGCCACAACGGGTGATCGGCTTCCACTTCTTCAACCCCGTGCCGCTGATGAAGATCGTGGAGGTCATACCAGGCCTGCGGACCACGGCCGATGTCGCCGAGCGCGTCGAGGCGCTGGGACAGGCCATGGGCCACTTCACCGCCCGCGCCACCGATACGCCAGGCTTCCTGGTCAATCACGCCGGTCGCGCCTATGGCACCGAGGCGCTGCGCCTGCTCGGCGAGGGGGTGGCCGATCACACCACCATCGACCGCCTCCTTGTCGATCAGGGCGGGTTCCGCATGGGCCCCTTCAGCCTGCTCGACCTGACCGGCCTCGATGTCTCCCACGCGGTGATGGAGTCCATCTATCACCAGTACTACGAGGAGCCGCGCTTCCGCCCATCACCGATAACCCGTCAGCGCCTCACCGCGGGCCTGCTCGGCCGCAAGAGCGGCGAGGGCTTCTATCGCTACGAGGATGGCCAGGCGGTGGTGGCGGCGGAACCGGCTCCACCGGCGGCCACTCCCCTGCCCGTGTGGGTCAGCCCCGAAGACCCCGAGGCCGCCCAGGTACTCTCGGCGCTCGTCTCCGCCGCCGGCTGGCCGCTGGACCGGGGCGAGCGGCCCGGTGGCGAGTCGCTGTGCCTGCTCACCCCGCTGGGCGAGGACACCACCACGGCCGCCCTCCGCCAGGGACTCGAGGCCCACCGCTGCGTGGCCGTCGACATGCTGGCCGGCCTCGACCGGCGCCGCAGCCTGATGACCACCCCGGCCACCGAGACCCGCTATCGGGATGCCGCCTGGGCCCTGCTCGGCGACGATGGCACGCCGGTAAGTCCTCTCCACGACAGCAACGGCTTCGTGCTCCAGCGCGTGATCGCCTGCATCGTCAACGTCGGCGCCGAGATCGCCCAGCAGGGCGTGGCAGAGCCCACCACCCTCGACCGCGCCGTGGAACTGGGGCTGGGCTATCCCCGTGGCCCGCTGGCCATGGGCGACCACTACGGCGGCCGGCGCATCCTCACGATCCTCGATAACCTCTTCGCCGCCACCCGCGACCCCCGCTACCGCCCCAGCCCCTGGCTGCGCCGACGCGCCGCCCTGGGCCTGCCGCTGACCACCACCCAACCGACCTGACAGGAGCTTTCCCATGCACGACGCCTTCATCTACGACGGAGTCCGTACGCCTTTCGGCCGCCACGGCGGCAGCCTCTCCGGTGTGCGCCCCGATGACCTGCTGGGCAGGGCCCTGAGGGCCCTCGTCGAGCGCAACGGTTTCGCCCCCGAAGACTACGAGGAGGTGCTGGCCGGCTGCACCAACCAGGCCGGCGAGGATTCGCGCAACGTGGCCCGCCACGGTGCCCTGCTGGCCGGCCTGCCCGTCGAGGTCGCCGGCCAGACCGTCAACCGCCTCTGCGGCAGCGGCTTGGCCGCGGTGATGGATGCCGCCCGGGCGATCCGCAGCGGTGAGGGGCAGCTGTTCCTGGCCGGCGGCGTGGAGTCCATGTCCCGTGCTCCCTATGTGCTGGGCAAGGCGGATTCCCCCTTCGCCCGCAACCAGCCACTCTACGACACCGTGATCGGCTCGCGCTTTCCCAACTCCTGGATCGCCCAGACTTATGGCAGCCACAGCATGCCGGAGACCGCCGACAACGTGGCCCACGACCTGGGACTGGGGCGCGCCGAGAGCGACGCCTTCGCGGCGCGCTCCCAGGCACGCTACGGCGACGCCCTGGCCAGCGGCTTCTATGACGAGGAGATCCTCGGCATCGAGGTATCCCAGGGTCGCAAGCTGCCCCCGCTGCTGGTCGACCGGGACGAGCATCCGCGGCCCGGCACCGATGCCGACAAGCTCGGTCGGCTGTCGCCGCTGTTCGAGGGCGGCGTGGTCACCGCCGGCAACGCCTCGGGTCTCAACGACGGCGCCGCCGCCCTGATCGTCGGCAGCCGCCAGGCCGGCGACGCAGCCGGCGTCAGGCCGCGGGCGCGCATCCTGGCCGGTGCCGTGGCCGGCGTGGCGCCCCGCGTCATGGGCCTGGGGCCGGTGCCTGCCTCCCGGAAGGCCCTGGAGCGGGCCGGGCTGAGCCTGGATCAGATGGACGTGATCGAGATCAACGAGGCCTTCGCGGTGCAGGTGCTGGGCTGCGTCAAGCAGCTCGGGCTCTCGGCCGACGACAGTCGCCTGAACATCAACGGCGGCGCCATCGCCATCGGCCATCCCCTGGGCGCCTCCGGGGCCCGTCTGGCACTGACCGCCCTGCGCCAGCTGGAAGTCTCGGGTGGCCGCTACGCCCTGGTCACCATGTGCATCGGCGTCGGTCAGGGCATCGCCTGCGTGATCGAGCGCCTGGAGGGCTGAGGCCCGAAGATGTCTGGCAGCCCCATCCCCACCAAGACACCGCCGACTCTCAAGCTCGGCGGCGTCTTGGCGAGATGGCAACCATGGAACTCACAAAGACCCAACGCTTCGAAGCACGGGCTTTTAATCGATGTGATCAAGGAGTTCGTGGTCGCAAGGGGCTGTTATGCGATACTAGATTCCGAAATAGCCTACTCAACTCTGGACGGCAACCAATGAGACAGACGCCCTCCCATGAAGGCGAGCATGAGCAAGCCGGCAAGGACCGCAACTTCGTGACGGCTCTGGCCCGAGGCCTGGAGCTGCTTCGCGCCTTCGGCGCCGGAGAGGAGTACCTGGGAAACGCCGAGCTCTCCAACCGAACCGGAATCCCGCGCCCCTCAGTATCTCGGCTTACCTACACTTTGACGCAGCTTGGCTACCTGCAGCACAACCCCGACATTGAGAAGTATCGGCTCGGAGCTGGAGTTCTGGCGCTCGGCTATCGCTACCTCGCTAACATGGGCATACGCGACCTGGCCCGACCACACCTGCAGCGACTCGCCGACGCCACCGACTGCAGCGTCAGTCTGGGCACCGCCGACCGCACCTCAATGATGTACCTTGAAAGCTGTCACGGTACCGGGCCGCTGATCATCCGGCTGGGAGTCGGGTCGCGGCTTCCCATGGCGACTTCGGCAATCGGTCGTGCCTGGCTCTGTGGTGTTTCTGACGAGCGACGCCAGCAGCTCATGGGGGAGCTCAGAGCGATCCATAAAGGTGACTGGGCCAGAATCGAAGCCGGCATTGAAAAGAGCCTGGCCGATTACAGGGAGTATGGCTTTTGCCTCTCCGAGGAAGATTGGCAACCGGAAATCAGCGCCGTGGCACTTCCGCTTGTACTGGAAGGTGGCGCAGAGGTGATGGCACTAAACTGTGGTGGACACAGCCTGAAGCTGACCCACGACAAGCTTGTGAAGAACCTGGGGCCAAGACTCAAGGCGGTTGCACAAGATATCATCAACCTTTTGGAGCCAACCCGGTAATACTCACGGAAGAACACCCCATGCTCGAGAAGGAGTCTCCGCACCATGGCCTCGACCGACGCCACCCCCGGCCGCCTCGAGCTCGATGACGGCCGGCTGCTGATCACCGGCAGCTGGACCCTGACGCACCACGCGGCGCTCAGGGAGCAGCTGCGCCGCCACGCCGCCAGCGACTGGACGACGGCCGACCTCGCCGGCATCGAGGGCCTGGACACCGCCGGCGCGCGCCTGCTGGTGGAGCTGCTGGGTGCCGAACGCCTCGCGGAGGTCGCCGACTGGGCGCCGGACCTACCCGCGTCTCGCCAGGCGCTGCTCGAGACCGTGGCCCGGGTGCTGCGCGAGCCGCTGGCCCCCGAGCCGCCGCACGTCTCGCCGCTCACCGACTGGCTGGTGGCGCTCGGCGAGCGGGTACTGGCCCTGTGGCGCCAGCAGCGCATGCTGCTCGCCTTTATCGGCCTGACCCTGACCAGCCTCGCCGCCAACCTGCTGCGCCCCTGGCGCTGGCGGGTCACCGCCCTGGTGGCCCATGTCCACCAGACCGGGCTCAACGCCGTGCCCATCGTGGCCCTGCTCACCTTCCTGGTGGGAGCCGTGGTGGCCTTCCTCGGCGCCACCGTGCTGCGCGACTTCGGCGCCACCATCTTCACCGTCAACCTGGTAGCCTTCGCCTTCCTGCGCGAGTTCGGCGTGCTGCTGGCGGCCATCCTGCTGGCCGGGCGCACCGCCAGCGCCTTCACCGCCCAGATCGGCTCCATGAAGGCCAACGAGGAGATCGACGCCATCCGCGCCCTGGGCCTCGACCCGGTGGAGCTCCTGGTGCTGCCGCGGCTGCTGGCCATGATGGTGATTCTGCCGATCCTGACCTTTATCGGCATGCTCTGCGGCATCCTCGGCGGCGCCCTGGTGTGCATCTTCATGCTCGATATCTCGGCCACCCAGTTCCTGCTCATCCTGCAGCGCGACATTCCCCTCAACCACTTCCTGGTGGGGCTGGGCAAGGCGCCGGTGTTCGCCTTCCTGATCGCGGTGATCGGCTGCCTGGAGGGCTTCAAGGTGAGCGGCAGCGCCCAGTCGGTGGGCGAGCACACCACCTCAAGCGTGGTGCAGTCGATCTTCATGGTGATCCTGCTCGACGCCGTGGCCGCGCTCTTCTTCATGGAGATGGGCTGGTGAGCGGCGCCAACGACATCGTCATCCGAGTGCGGGGGCTGGCCAACCGCTTCGGCAGCCACGTGGTCCACGAGGATCTCGATCTGGATATCCGCCGCGGCGAGATCCTGGGGGTGGTGGGCGGCTCCGGCACCGGCAAGTCGGTGCTGCTCAGGAGCATCGTGGGCCTCAAGCGCCCCGACGCGGGCCGGGTGGAGCTGTTCGGCGAGGACCTCTCCGCCCTGCCCGCCCGCCGGCGCTCCGAGATGGAGCGCCGCTTCGGCGTGCTCTTCCAGCGCGGGGCGCTCTTCTCGTCGCTCAACCTCCAGGAGAACGTGGCCCTGCCGCTGATCGAGCATGCCGGCCTCGCCCGGCCGGACGCCGAGGACCTGGCGCGCATGAAGCTGGCCCTGGCGGGGCTTCCTCGCCACGCCGCCCTCAAGATGCCCTCGGAGCTCTCCGGCGGCATGGTAAAGCGCGCCGCCCTGGCCCGGGCCCTGGCCCTGGACCCCGAGGTGCTCTTCCTCGACGAGCCCACCGCCGGCCTCGACCCCATCGGCGCCGCCGACTTCGACCGGCTGATCATGACCCTACGCGACGCCCTGGGGCTCAGCGTCTTCCTGGTCACCCACGACCTGGATACGCTCTATACCGCCTGCGACCGGGTCGCCGTGCTCTCCCAGCGCCGGGTGCTGGTCGCCGACCGCCTGCCGGTGGTGGAGGCCAGCGACGACGCCTGGATAAGAGACTACTTTCACGGCCCCCGGGGGCGGGCGGCCTCCCGGGCCGCCGAAAACGCCGCGCCCACGGGCGGCCAGGCCACGGACATGGAGACACCCTGATGGAAACCCGCGCCCACCACCTGGTGATCGGCCTCTTTACCGTCGTCGCCGTCGTCGCGGCCCTGGGCTTCGCCCTCTGGCTCGGCAAGTCCGCCACCGACCGCGAGGTGACCTTCTACGAGGTCGGCTTCGAGAGCCCCGTCGGGGGCCTGGCCACCGGCAATGCGGTGCTGTTCAGCGGCATCCGGGTCGGCGACGTGGCCGACCTGCGCCTGGACCCGGACGATCCGCGCCTGGTGCGCGCCCTGATCCGCATCGACGCCGATATTCCGGTGCGCGAGGACACCCGCGCCAGCCTCGCCCTGGCCAACGTCACCGGCAGCATGAACCTCACGCTGCGCGGTGGCAGCCCGGAGCGACCGCGCCTGCAGGGAAGCCGCGATGATCCGCCGCTGATCCTCGCCGAGCCGTCAGCGCTGGGCTCGCTGCTCGCCGACGGCGAGACGCTGATCGGCGGTCTGAATCAGCTGATCACCAGCGCCAACCGCCTGCTCTCCGAGGAGAACACCGACCGGGTCGATGCCATCCTCGCCAACCTGGAGCAGCTGAGCGACGACCTGGCCGCTCGCAGCGGCGAGCTCGGCGCCGTGGTGGAGATCGCCGACCGCCTAAGCGAGGAGGCCAGCGACCTGCTGCAGGCCCTGACCCGGCTGGGCACGAGCGCCGAGACCCTGGTGGACGGCGAGGGGCGCCGCGCCCTGGAGAGCGCCGGCCAGGCCATGGGCAGCCTGGAGGCCATGACCCGGCGGCTGGAGACGCTGCTGGGCAACAACGAGGAGGCGCTGGGCCGCGGCATGCAGGGGCTCGGCGATCTCGGCCCGACCATTCGCGAGCTGCGCAACACCCTGGGCAACCTGGGCCGCATCACCCGCCGCCTGGAGGAGAGCCCCGCCGACTTCCTGCTGGGCCGCGAACCGATCGAGGAGTTCACGCCATGATCCCATACCGCCGCCCCGCCCTGCGCGGCCTGCTCCTGCTGGCGCTGGCGTGGGGCCTCGCCGCCTGCACCCTGCTGCCGGAGAGCGAGCCCACCCGCCTCTACCTGCTGCCCACGACGACGCTGGACACGGCCGAGGGCCCCGCCCTGGCCACGCGCCTGCGGGTGGAGACGCCCCACGCCCCGGCGAGCCTTGCGGGGCCGCGCATCCTGGTGATGCCGGAGCCCCACCGCCTGCAGGCCTATGCCGGCGCCCGCTGGGCCGAGCGCATCCCGCTGCTGCTGCGCGACCGCCTGGTGAAGGGGCTGGGCGACCGCGGTCAGCTGCGCGCCCAGGACGACAACAGCCCCCTGGCCGCGGACGTGGCCCTGGTCGGCGACCTGCGCGCCTTCCACAGCGAGTATGTCGACGGCGTGCCGGAGGTGGTGATTCGCCTGGATGCCGCCCTGGTGGACGAGCGCAGCCGGGAGCTGCTGGGGGAGCGCCGCTTCGTGATCCGCGAGCCGAGCACGGGCACCGCCCTGGAGCCGGTGGTGGAAGCCTTCGGCCGCGCGGCGGACAGGCTGACGATAGCGCTCAGCGACTGGAGCGCCGCCACTCTGGGTGATTAAGGCCGAGCTGTCGCAGACGACAGTACTGGTCGGGTAGACCGGGCGATTACTCGACCCGGCCCCCCACAGAGCCGGACGTGCGCGATTAACGCATCCGGCTCTTCAATCACCAGCTTCGCTGAAGGGTTCGTTGGTGCACAATCCTTGCCTTGGGTAACGGCAGGCGCTTGAGCAGCAGGTTGGCTTTATCCCACGAGAAGCCTCCCCGTTGAGAGCGACGTCTCAGCCATTTGACCCAGATCCGTCGGGCCTGATCCACAAGCGCTTTCAGCGCTTCATAATTGCCTGTGATGCCATAGTAGGCAAAGTGCCCCTTGACCTTCCGACATAGGTGGCGATGCTGGATCAGAAGGGGCTGGTGCCGATTCGCCCGGCACCAGACCGACAGGTGCCTCAAGGCTCGCTTGAGTCGATCCTTGGCCGTCTTCTGCTTGATAACCCAGTAACCGCGCCGGGACTTCCCCCAGTAGTGGGTGAAGCCCAGGAAGTCGAAGGTCTCGGCGCGCTGTCCACCGTGTGGCTGAAACCGTACCAGTCGGGTCTTGGCGGGGTGCAGGGTAAGGCCGAAGCGTGCAAAACGCCTGGGCAGTACCTCCAGCACCTTGCGGGCTTCGGCTTCGTTGCTGAAGGCGAGCACGGCGTCGTCGGCAAACCTTACCTCGAACGCGCGTCCACGCAGGCGTGGCTTGACGTCTTTCTCAAACCACTCGTCCAGCACATAGTGCAGGTAGATATTCGCCAGTAAGGGGGATATCACACCCCCTTGCGGGCTTCCTACCTCACCTTTCTGCCACTGCCCGGCCTCCAGGACTCCGGCCTTGAGCCACTTACCGATCAGGCGGAGGACGACACCGTCCTTCACTCGTTGCTGCAGAAACTCACGCAGGTGCCGATGGTCGATCGTGTCGAAGAAGGCTTGGATGTCCAGGTCAATGACCCAGCCACCTCCCATCGACATCAAGCTCTCCCTCACCGTCTCGATCGCCTGGTGCGCCGAGCGTCCCGGCCGGAAGCCGTACGAGCCGTCCAGAAAGTCGTACTCGTAGAGCGGCTCCAGCAGGGCCACTACAGCACGCTGCAGGACCTTGTCTTCGAAGGTGGGGATGCCGATCGGCCGTGTGGTGCGCCCATCTCCCTTGGGGATATGGACACGCCGCACTGGCGGCGCCCGGTAGCAACCACTCTTGGCCGCTTCCAGCAACCGCTGGATATTGGCCTCGAAGTCGCGCGCGAAGTCGTCCGCCGTCTGGCCATCAATCCCGACGGCGCCATCACGGCGCGTCATCAGGTAGGCCGTCTTCAGCCACTGGGCATCGATATGATGCGCCAGTGACGTGAAGGCACGCTGCGGGAAGCACTCTGCCAGTGCTGCTATCCGCACTTGTTTCGTGGACATGACCTCAGGTTCCTGTGCACCTGTCATGTTGCCCTCGTGCAGTTCTGATGATTGGCCGCCCCTTCCCTCCAGTGGGTCCCGTCGAGTCGGTTCCCCACCTTCCCGGGTACTATGAGCGACTCCGACTCCCGCCCCTCCATCCGGCTGGCTCCTTGTCGTCGCCTGGCCGTACCCCCTGAGTGCCTGCTGTTTGCTTCCGGTACCGTCAGGCACGACAGCACCGGACCGGGAGCTTTCTCGGCAGGCAGCCCCATGCCTGTCGTCCTGGTTTTCGGAGGAGAAGGACGGGCCTCCCAGGTTCCTGGGAAACCCCTATATGAACATGCCCTGCTCTTCGACCCCGGCGGCCCGCATCCGCCAAGCCATAAGGCGGAAACGTTTTGCCTTCCATTCTTAAGACAATGTCGGCAGCCACGTTTCACAATTTCGGGGCTCTATCACACGGCCTGCTCACTCGCTGTGTACGCTTCGCAGCGGCGGTTGCCCGACACCACGCAACACTCGCTACCGGCTGGTGGCTAGCCTTGGCCGGGTGGGACTTGCACCCACTGGGTTTCATTTCATCCTTTCAGCTGTTTGACACTGCTTCCCGGATGACCAGGCTTTCCCTGGCGCACCTCAAGGCTGTTCCGGCGACAGGCCCTCGAGGGGGCGCTACGAGTACTTCCCTGTAGGCTACCTCGGCCATCCCTGGATCCTCGGACCCCCTCTCCGACCTGCCCCCGGCGCCTTTCGCTGATGCAGACGGGTAACCAGGGCTGCCATGTACTCATTAGGGCAAATAGCGATATTCCGCTATCATGCCGACAAAAGGGCATCAAGGCAGACGACATGGAGAGCACCACTCCCCGCCAGAACCTCGGCATCAGCGCCTATCACTGGCTCAAGAAGGACATCACTCGCGGGGTCTTCCGGCCCGGGGAGAAGCTGCTGATGAGCCGGCTCAAGGAGCGCTACGACCTCGGCGTGGGCCCGCTGCGCGAGGCGCTCTCCCAGCTGGTCGCCGAGCGGCTGGTGGTGGCCATCAGCCAGCGCGGCTACCGGGTGGCGCCCATGTCCCTGGCGGAGCTCGAGGACCTCTATGACGCGCGGGCCCAGCTCGAGGGGCTGGTGCTGAAGCTCGCCATCGAGCGCGGCGACGACGCCTGGGAGGCGGAGATCCTGGCCACCGCCCATACCCTCGCCAAGGTGATGGAGGTGAAGAGCCCCGACGACCTGCTCGACATCTGGGACGCCCGCCACAAGGCCTTCCATACCGCCATCGCCAGCGGCTGCCGCTCCCCCCACCTGCTGCAGGTGCGCGAGAGCCTCTTCGATCAGGTAGAGCGCTACCGCCATCTGTGGCTGCGGGAGACGGTCTTCTCCGAGGCGGCCCTCGAGCGCAAGCGCCAGGAGCACGCGGCCCTGGTGGAGGTGATCCTGGCCCGGGACGTGGAGCGCGCCAGCGAGATGATGCGCGAGCACCTGATGACCCCGGTGCCGATCATCACCGAGGTGATGCAGCGCCAGGCCTAGGCTAGTCATGGATAGAGCGACAGAGCGACAGAGCCTGGATCGCCCGCGCCCCTGCCTCAGCCGGCGAGCTTGAGGCCCACCAGGCCGGCCAGGATCAGCACCAGGCTGAGCAGGCGCAGCGGCGAGGCGCTGTCGCCGTAGATCAGGATGCCCAGCAGCACGGTGCCCACCGCACCGATGCCCACCCAGACCGCATAGGCGGTGCCCACCGGCAGCACCTTCATGGCCTGGGCCAGCAGGTAGAAGCTCGCCACCATGGCGATCACGGTCAGCACGCTCGGAACCGGCCGGGTAAAGCCGGCGGAGGCCTTGAGCCCCAGGGCCCAGGCGACCTCCAGCAGGCCGGCCACGGCCACAAGAATCCACGCCATCTCGATGATGTCCTTTCCAGGCGAGGCCGTCCCCGCTGCGCAGGCGCGCACCGGGTCGTCCCGGGCGCGTAGTTCAGTGCTCTGCTCGAGCCGGGCATGCTAGCACCGATGCCAGTAGTTGCAAGGGTGCCCATCGCAGGGCAATCGCAGAGACAGCACCCGCTGTCACCCTCCCGTCATCTCGGGATGGCAGGCTCAACGTAAGGAAGCGTGACAGGATAAAACATCCGTTTTATCCTGAGGTAAACACCCCGCCCGAGGATGGGCCTGTTGGAGACGACGAGATGCCTCACCTGCTGAGATTTTCCCGCGATCTGGAAGCCCGCCTCGAGACCCTGGCCGAGACCACCGGCCTGAGCAAGAGCGAACTGATCACCCGCTGCGTCGAGGGCGGCATCACCGCCCTGGAGACCCAGCTGCTGCCCACCGACAGGCACCCGCCCGCCGAGCGCAGCATCGACCAGGTGCTGCGGGAGAGCGGCCTGGGGGCGTGACGCCAGGATCTCCCTCGACGGGGCCCGGCCACGGCTGAGCCAGCACCTCCCGCCAGGCGCCTTCGCCCCGTCTACCCCTGTGCCAGCTGGCCGTGAAAGCGGCGCAGTGCCGCCAGTGCCTGCTCGCTCGAGCCCGCCACCAGCCTCACCTCCTGCCCCGGCAGGCACTGGGCCAGCCGCGAGGCGGCAAGCGGCGTCAGCGCCCCCAGCCGCGGATAGCCGCCGATAGTCTGGCGGTCGTTGAGCAGCGCGATGGGCTGGCCGTCCGGCGGCACCTGCACGGCCCCGAGGCCGATCCCCTCCGAGACCAGCGAAGCGATGCGGCACTGCAGCCGCGGCCCGGTCAGCCTCACCCCCATGCGGTCGGCGCGGTCATCCACCCGCCAGGCCGAGTTGAAGGCCTGGAAGAGGCTCTGGCCGGTGAAGTCGCCGATCTGGGCGCCGGGCAGCAGCGCAAGCCTGGCCGGAGCGCGATAGTCGAGGCGCGCCTCGGCGGGGGCCGCCGCCGGCGAGGGCGCCCCGGGAGCGGGCTCCCCCACCGTCAGGCGATCCCCTTCGGCAAGCCGGCTGCCGCGCCCGTCGAAGCCGCCCAGCCCCTCGCGCACCACGCAGGCCACGCTGCCCAGCACCGGCTCGGCGACGAAGCCACCGGCCACCGCCAGGTAGGCGCGCAGGCCGTTGGCCGGCGCGGCGAAGACCAGCCGCTGCCCTTCCTTGCAGGTAACGCGCTCCCATAGCGGCAGCGGCTCGCCGTCCAGGGTGGCGCCCAGGTCGGCGCCGGCCACGGCAAGCGTCAGGTCGCGCTCGGCGACCAGGGCCAGGCCGCCGAAGGTGACCTCCAGCGCCGCGGTGCCCCAGGGGTTGCCCGCCAGGCGGTTGGCCCAGGCCCAGCCGTGGAGATCGGCCGGCCCGCCCTGGGTGACGCCCAGGCGGCGCACGCCGAAGCGCCCGGCATCCTGCAGCAGCGCCAAAGGGCCGGCACGCTCGACGCGAAATCCGATAACGGTATATTGATTCATGGCGCCTCCATGGGCGCGATATCGCCCCCCAGAGACTCGAAGGTCGCCCGGTCCACCGGCACGAAGCGCACCCGGTCGCCCACCCGGAGCAGGCTGAAGCCCTCCCGGTCGCGATCGAAGAGCCGCACCGCGGTGCGCCCCAGCAGGTTCCAGCCCCCCGGCGTCACCGCCGGATAGGCGGCGGTCTGGCGCCCGGCGATGGCCACGCTGTTGACCGGCACCCGCTTCCGGGGCGTATCGAGCCGCGGCACCTCAAGGCGCTCGTCGAGCAGCCCCATGAAGGCGAAGCCGGGGGCGAAGCCCAGGGCGAAGACCCGGTAGTCGCGGCCGGCGTGGCAGGCGACCACCTCCTCCACGCTCATGCCGGCATGGCGGGCCACTCGGGGAAGGTCCGGCCCCACGCTCGGGTCATACCAGGTGGGCAGCTCGTGGAGCTCGCCGGCCTCGGCCCGCTCGTCCGGGGCCAGCCCGGCCAGCAGGGCCTGCAGGCGGCCGCGGGCCTCCTCGGGGGCGAGCCTGAGCGGGTCGAAGAGCACCAGCAGGGTGGTATAGGAGGGCACCAGGTCCACAAGCGCCTCGCCGAAGGCCGCCTCGCAGCCACGGCTCAGGGCGGTGATCCAGGCCAGGTTCTGCTCGTCGATGCGCTCGAAGAGCCGCACCATCCAGCCGTCCAGGCCGGCGGACTCCAGCCGCGGCAGGCGCGCACCCTCCCCCCTCATGATCCCGCTCTCCGCTCGCCGAGGGCCTGGCGGATCGCCCTCACCGCGGCGATGGACTCGGGGTTGTCGCCGTGCACGCAGAGGGTGTCGGCGGCAAGCACCAGTTCGCTGCCGTCGCTTGCCGTGAGCGGCCGGCCGCTGGCGATGCGCACCGCCTGGTCGACGATCACCGCCTGGTCGTGGTGCACCGCGCCCATTTCGCGGCGGGAGACCAGGCGCCCCTCGCCATCATAGGCGCGGTCGGCGAAGGCCTCGAACCAGAGGGTGACGCCCTCGGCCTCGGCCAGGGCCCGGGCCGCCGAGGTGTCGCGGGTGGCCATGGTCATCAGGGGCAGCGCCGGGTCGAAGGCGAGTATCGCCCGCATCACCGCGGCCATGATCTCGGGGTCCCGGGCCATGTCGTTATAGAGGGCGCCGTGGGGCTTCACATAGCTCACCTGCATGCCTTCGGCCCGGCACATGCCGTCGAGCGCTCCGAGCTGGTAGAGCACCAGGTTCTCCACCTCCTCGGCGCTGCAGGCCAGGGAGCGGCGCCCGAAGCCGACCAGATCCGGGTAGGCCGGGTGGGCGCCGACGCGCACCCCGTGCTTCCTGGCCAGGCGCACCGTCATGCGGATCACGTCCGGGTCCGAGGCGTGGAAACCGCAGGCCACGTTGGCCAGATCCACGTGGGGCATCACCTCGTGGTCGAGCCCCATGACCCAGGGGCCGTAGCTCTCCCCCATGTCGGCGTTGAGCAGCAGAGTGTGCACGTCATCCTCCCGGTGCCGTCTCGATCACGGCAATTTATCACATCGCGCCGCCGGCTTGGCTCGAGTCGAGGGCCTGGCGGGGGTTGCGCGGATAGAAGCGCTCCGGCTGGCGCTCCACGTGGGGGAAGAAGCGGGTGTCCTTGTAGGGCATCTTCATGAAGCCGGAGACGCCGAGCCCCTCGATGAGCCCCACGGCGTCGAGGATCTCCTCCAGCCGCAGGCGAAACTCCGCCTCCCGGGAGGGGTCCAGCAGTCGGTAGTAGCTGTGGATCTTGAGGTGCGTCGGCAGCGCCTCGAAGATGATCATGCCGGTGTGGTGGATGGCGTTGAGCGCCTCCAGGGCGACGATGATCTGCTCGGGCAGGATCAGGAACTCCTCGGGGTCGGGGCCATCCTCGAAGTAGCTGTGCAGCCGGGTGTGGTCCTCGAGCTCCGGCACCGCGCTTACCTCGTAGGCCAGCCGCATGCCGGGGGCGATGCAAAAGGGCTCCTCCTGGCGCTCCCGCTCCAGGTGCAGGGTATCTCGGGCGTTGAACAGGCAGCTCTTGAAGATGCCCTGGCGGTAGATGGCCCGGGCCAGGTGCACCATATTGTTGACCGCGGCGATAAAGGCCGGCTTCAGCTCGGGGTCATGGAGGTTCAGGGAGGTGTCGATATAGACGCCGTCGGCCTCCCAGCGCACCGCCAGCCCCCCCACCACCGGGTAGCGCCCCAGCCGGCTCACCGCGGCGAGAAAGGCCTTCTCGGTCTCGCCCATGCCCTGCATGAAGTTCTTGTAGTAGCGGTCGAGCTGGACGTCGTTGACGTCGCTGAGGGTCTCCGGCGCCCCCTCCTCGCGCAGGAAGGCCTTGCGGGAGCTGTAGACCACGGTGTCGATCTCCCGCTCGGCGGGGCGCAGCCAGACCGGCACCAGGGCCTGGAGTGCCGGCTCCGGCAGGTCGATCATCACGGTGCGGGCGAGCCTCGGCATCTCGCGGATGAAGTGGTCCCCGGCCCGGTGGCGCTGGCGCGGGTCGGGGTCGAGCATGCCGTCGAGCATGCGGGCGAACTCCACCGGCAGCCCCAGGGAGGTGGCGGGGATGGCGCGGTGGCCGAAGCGGCAGGACTGGGCCGAGGCGAGCGCATAGAGGGTGCCGGCGGCGCCCTGCTCGTCGAAGCGCGGCGAGGAGAGCGCGCCATTGAGCTGCTCCTCGCCGATGAAATAGACGTCGCCCAGGCGGGCGTTGGTCTGCTGCAGGTTGTCGGACATCAGCTCCATGACGTTGGCCGCCACGAACTGCTGGTTGGCGTCGAGCTGGGCGAACACCGAGGAGCCCCAGTCGATCAGGGCGATGTTCTCGGTGGCGGCGTCGAAGACCAGGTTGGAGGGCTTGATATCGCCGTGGACGATGGGCCGGCCGGCGGAGCCGCTCTCCCGGCGCAGGGCGCGCAAGATATCGGCCAGCTGGTCGGCGATATGCACCACCAGCCGCGGCGAGAGGCGCCCCTCCCGCAGCGACACCTCCTCGAGGTTGAGGCCCGGCGCCCGCTGCATCACCAGGATCGCCTGGTGACGCACCCGCTGGTAGGCGATCAGCTTCGGCACCCGGGGGTGGTCCACCTGCTCCAGCATGAAGGCCTCCTCCTCCAGGCGGTCCTGGAGGTGCTGGGGCAGGGTGACCCGGGTGAACTTGAAGACGTACTGGTCGCCCAGCGCCGTGAGCCCGGCGAAGACGAAGCCGTAGGCGCCCTTGCCGATCAGGGTGATCTCCCGGTAGCCCAGCTGCTCGAGCTGCTCCTGGCAGAGCGCCACCCACGCCTTGAGCTTGCGGGCGTCGTCGTGGCTGAGCAGGTAGATCGACTGCTCTTCCGGGATATAGAACTGCTGCAGGGGCGCCTGGGTCATTGCCGTCAGCTCAAGTGAAGCAACATGGTCTCCGGGTCCTCCAGATAGCCCTTCCAGGCGTTGCAGAAGCGCGCGATGGTGCCGCCGTCGATAATGCGGTGGTCGCCGGCCCAGGTGACGGTCATGATTCCGCGGCGTCTTACCTGGCCATCGGCATCGAAGCGCGGCAGCCACTGGGTCTTGCCAATGGCGACGATGGCCACCTCAGGGGCGTTGATGATGGGGGCCGCATAGGTGCCCCCGAGCGCCCCGATATTGGAGATGCTGATGGTGCCACCCTTGAGGTCCTCCTGGCTCACCCTGCCGGCCCGGGCCGCCTCGGTCAGCCGCGCCACCTCGCCGGCGATGCCCAGCAGGGAGAGGCGCTCCACGCCCTTGACGTTGGGCACCATCAGGCCGGCACGGCTGTCCACCGCCATGCCGACGTTCACCCCGCCCAGGTAGTGGATCTCGCTTTCGTCGTCGCTGAGCCGGGCGTTGAGGATCGGCGCCTCGCGCACCGCGAGCGCCATCGCCTTCATGAAGAAGGGCATCAGGGTCAGGCGCACGCCCTCCCCCTCGGCCAGGGGCTTCAACCGCTCGCGCAGCGCCAGGAGCTCGGTGACGTCGATCTCCTCGCCGTACTGGAAGTGGGGAATGGTGCTGGCCGATTCCACCATGCGTTTCGCCATCACCGCCCGCACGCCGCGCAGGGGCTCCACGCGAACCGCTTCGCCAGCGGCGGCGGCGGACGGCGCCGGGGCGCTCTCGGCGGGGCCGGCGGCTTCGCCCTCCTCCAGATAGCGCAGCACATCCTCCTTGAGCACCCGCCCCTGGGGGCCGGAGCCCGGCACCGCCTCGAGTTCGAGGCCGTGCTCGCGCAGCAGGCGACGCACCGCCGGCGCCGCCGGAATGCGCCCGTAGGGGCCGCGACCCGGCGCGGCGCCCTCCTCTTCCTGAGCCTCCTCCAAGGCCTGTGCCCGGGTCGACGGCGCCTCGGCCGCGGCCGCCGAGCTCTCTTTGGCCGGGCTTTCTTTGGCCGGGCTTTCTTTGGCTGGGCTATCGCCGGTCGGGCTCTCGCTGGTCGGGGTTTCTTTGACCGGGCCCTCTTTGGCCGGGACCTCGGGCGCCTGCGCCGCCGCCTCATCGGCCGCCTCGCCCTCGGCCAGATAGCCGAACAGCGGCGCATGCACCTTGGCGATCTCGCCCTTCTGCACGTAGAGCCGGGTCACCCGGCCCGCCTCGGGGGCGGTGATCTCCACCAGCGCCTTGTCGGTCATCACCTCGACCACCGGCTGGTCCTCCTCGATCACGTCGCCCTCGGCCACGTGCCACTCCACTACCTCGCACTCCACGATACCTTCGCCGATATCGGGCAGCATGAAATCGCTCATCGCTCTCTCTCCCTCAGAAGGCCACGGAGGCCTTGATCGCTTCGAAGATCTTCAGGTGGTCCGGCAGGTACTCCTTCTCCAGCGTGAGCGGAAAGGGGGTATCCAGGCCGGTCACCCGGGCGATGGGCGCTTCCAGGTAGAGGAAGCAGCGTTCCTGAATCGTGGCGGCGATCTCGCCGGCGAAGCCGCCGGTCAGCGGCGCCTCGTGGGTGATCACCAGGCGGCCGGTCTTGAGCACCGACTCCACCACGCTGTCCTCGTCCCAGGGCAGGATGGAGCGCAGGTCGATCACCTCGCAGGAGATGCCCTCCTTCTCGGCCAGCTCCACGGCGCGCTCGATCACCTCCATCTGGGCGCCCCAGCCGAGCAGGGTGACGTCGGTGCCCTCCCGGGTCACCTCCGCCTCGCCGATGGGCAGCTGGTAATCCTCCTCGGGCACCTCGCCGGTGGAGGCGCGGTAGAGGCGCTTGGGCTCGAAGAAGAGCACCGGGTCGGGGTCGCGGATGGCCGAGAGCAGCAGCCCCTTGGCCTGGTAGGGGTTGCGCGGCACCACCACCTTGAGGCCGGGGGTATGGGCGAAGTAGGCCTCCGGCGACTGGGAGTGATAGTGCCCCCCGGAGATGCCGCCGCCGTAGGGGGCGCGGATGGTCAGACCGCCGACGTTGAACAGATCCCCGGAGCGGTAGCGGAACTTGGCGGTCTCGTTGACGATCTGGTCGAAGGCCGGAAAGATGTAGTCGGCGAACTGGATCTCCGCCACCGGCACCGAGCCCTGGGCGGCCAGGCCGTTGGCGAAGCCGATGATGCCCTGCTCCACCAGCGGCGTATTGAAGCAGCGCGCACGGCCGTACTTCTCCTGGAGGTGGCTGGTGGCGCGAAAGACGCCGCCGAAGAAGCCCACGTCCTCGCCGAAGCAGATGACCTTCTCGTCCTCGGCCATGGCGATATCCAGGGCGTTGTTGATCGCCTGCAGCATGTTCATGTTGGCCATCTCACTCCCCTCCCTGGTTGACCGGATCGCTGACTGAATCGTCGGCCGCATCGCCGTCGGCCTCGCGGGCCTTGACGTCCGGGTCCAGGGAGCGTGCGCCCCTGGGGTAGGCCTCCGGATAGAGGCGGATATGGGTCTTGAGGCGGTCGAGCTGGCGCTGCAGGGCCGGGGTCACATCGGCGTAGACGTCGGTGACCAGGCTATCGAGGGGCGGGGGCGGGCGCTTCTCGGCGCGCTTCATGGTCTCCAGCACCTCCCGGCGCAGGGTCTCCTGGAGCGCCTTCTCCTCGTCGTCGTCCCACCAGTCGCGGGCGACCAGCCAGTGCTTCAGGCGCTGGAGGGGGTCCTTGTCGCGCCACGCCTCCTCCTCCTTCTTGGAGCGGTAGCCGGAGGGGTCATCGGAGGAGGAGTGAGCGGCCAGACGGTAGGTCATCGCCTCGATCAGCACCGGCTTGTTCTGCTCCACGGCGATGCGCCGCGCCTCCCGGGTCGCGGCGAGCACCGCCAGCACGTCGTTGCCGTCGACCCGGAGCACATGCATGCGGTAGCCGAAGGCCCGAGGCGCCACGCCGTCGGCGGCGAACTGCTCGATGGAGGGGGTGGAGATGGCGTAGCCGTTGTTGCGGCAGAAGAAGATCACCGGCACCTCGTGCACGGCGGCCATGTTGAGCGCAGCGTGGAAGTCTCCCTCGGAGGCGGCCCCCTCGCCGAAGAAGACGATGGTGCAGTGGCCGTCACCGGCCAGCTTCTGGCCGTAGGCGTAGCCGGTGGCCTGGGGGATCTGGGTGGCCAGGGGGGAGGAGATGGTCATGTAGTGGAGCTTGCGCGAGCCGTAGTGGATCGGCATCTGGCGTCCCTTGCCGTAGTCGAGCTCGTTGCCGAACAGCTGGTTCATGAACTCGTCGTAGCTGAAGCCGCGGTAGACCAGGGCCCCCTGCTCGCGGTACTGGGCCATGATCATGTCGGCATCGTCCAGGGCCGCCGCGGCGCCGATCACCGCGGCCTCCTCGCCAGTGCACTGCATATAGAAGGAGAGCCGTCCCTGACGCTGGGCCGCCATCATGCGCTCGTCCATCACCCGGGTCGCCACCATGGCGCGGTAGATCCTGAGCGCCTGGTCGCGCGTCAGGGCCGGCGCCTCGGCGCCCTCATGGAGGGTGCCGTCCTGGCGGAGCAGCCGGAAGGTGGGAATGGAGAACTCGTCGCCGCTGAGAAACCGCGGCGCATAAATGTCTTGTGTTGTTGTCATCTCGGTTTCCTCTACCCCTTTTGGGGGCAGTGTTGTCGCTTGTCTCGCCCTTTGCCAGCGGGATTGCCGCCGGCGGGTCAACGCAACCCAGGATGACGTTAACGTAAAATGCCGCCATGCGCACCCACCTCGCTACCAAGGCAGCAGATGGCAGTGGATTTTGCTGTCTGATGCTCAGCGGCCCGGATGGCCCAGGCCGCGCTGCAGGCGCTCGAAGGCGCTGTCGACGCAGAGCGCCAGCAGGCCGATCAGCACGGCCCCCTGCAGCACATAGGCGGTGTTGCCGTTGACGATGCCGGAGATGATGGGCGCCCCTAGGTTGCTGGCGCCCACGGTGGCCCCCAGCGCCGCCGTGGCGATATTGACGGTGACCGAGGTGCGGATGCCCGCCAGGATCACCGGCGCGGCCAGGGGCAGCTCCACCTGCAAGAGCCGCTGGGAGGCGCTCATGCCCATGCCCCGGGCCGCCTCCATGACGCCGGCCTCGAGCCCCTCGAGCCCCGCCAGGGTGTTGCGCACGATGGGCAGCAGCCCGTAGAGCAGCAGCGCCACGATGATCGGCCAGGTGCCGAAGCCCAGCACCGGTACGGCCAGCGCCAGCACCGCCACCGGCGGGAAGGTCTGGCCCATGGAAGCGAACTGGGCCACCAGGGGCAGGAAGTCCCGCCCCGCGGGCCGGGTCACCAGCACGGCGGCCCCCACCCCCAGCAGCACCGCCAGCAGCGAGGCCACCGAGACCACCAGCAGGTGGCGCCCCAGCAGCACCAGGAAGTCGCCGTGGGGGTAGATGACCTGGCGGGCGCCGGGCTCGACCCAGTGAAACAGCGGCGTCAGCCAGGCCATGCCCGCCGCCAGCAGCATCAGCAGCGAAAGCCAGACCAGCGGCGCCCGCCAGCGCATCAGTCGCCCGACATCGGGTGGCACCTCACTCGTCACGGCGCCCCTCCACCAGGCGGCGCAGGGAGAGCTCCCCCACCGCCATGTCCTCGTCATCCACCACGGCAAGCCGATCGGCCTGCTCGCGGAACATCACCGAGAGCGCCTGGCGCAGCGAGGCGCTCTGGTGCACGCGGGCCTTGGGCAGCAGCCGCGGCGAGAGCGGCTGCATGCGCTCGCTCACCGGGGTAATCGCCGCCTCCTTGAGGCCGCGGTCCTCGCCGCCCAGCAGGGAGGCCACGAAGTCGTCGGCGGGGTCGCGCAGCAGCGAAAGCGGCGTGCCCTGCTGCACGATGCGACCGGCCCGCATCACCACCAGCCGATCGGCCAGGGCCAGCGCCTCGTCCATGTCGTGGGTGACGAAGACGATGGTCTTGTTGAGCCGCGCCTGGAGGTCGCGCAGCTCCGCCTGGAGCGACTCCCGGGTGATGGGGTCCAGGGCGCCGAAGGGCTCGTCCATCAGCAGGATATCGGGGTCCGCCGCCAGGGCCCGGGCCACCCCCACCCGCTGGGCCTGGCCGCCGGAGAGCTGATGGGGGTACTTGTCGGCGAACTGCTCGAGAGGCAGGCCCAGCAGCGCCATCAGCTCCTCGACCCGCGCCCGGACCCGGGTCGCCGGCCACTTCAGCAGCCGCGGCACCAGGCCGATGTTGCGCGCCACCGTCCAGTGGGGGAAGAGCCCGGTGCTCTGGATGGCATAGCCGATGCGCCGGCGCAGGGCCTGCTCATCGAACTCCCGTACCGGCCGGCCGTCGAGATGAATCTCGCCGCCGTCGTGCTCGATCAGCCGGTTGATCATGCGCAGGGTGGTGGACTTGCCGCAGCCGGAGGTGCCCACCAGGGCGCAGAGCTCACCGCTCTCCACCCGCAGTGAGATCCCATCCACGGCGGTCTCCGCCCCGAAGCGTTTGGTCACCTCGAACAGTTCGATCATCCCGCTCCTCCATGAGACCGGTTTTCCTGGGGGGACAGGCGTCGGCTCAGCGCCCCGAGCAGGGCATCGGCGGCCAGCGCCATGGCGAGTATTGGCAGCGCCCCCAGCAGCACCAGATCCATGGCCGCCTGCCCCAGCCCCTGGAAGATGAAGGTGCCGAGCCCCCCGGCGCCGACCAGCGCCGCCACCGCCGCCAGGCCGATCGCCTGGACCGTGGTGATGCGAATGCCTTCCAGCACCACCGGCAGCGCCAGGGGCAGGCGGACCTGCCAGAACACCTGGGCCCGACTCATGCCCATGCCTCGGGCCGCCTCCAGTACGCCGGCCTCCACTCCCGAGAGGGCCACGAAGGTGTTGCGTACCATGGGCAGCAGGCTGTAGCCCAGCAGCGCCAGGAAGGCCGGCGCCCAGCCGATGCCGCGCACCCCCAGGGCGTGCAGCCACCCCACGTTGGCGGCGAGCCAGGCCAGCGGCGCCAGCAGCAGCCCGAAGAGCGCCAGGCTGGGGATGGTCTGCACCAGGTTGAGCAGGGTAAAGCCCGCGCGCTCCAGGCGCCGGCTGCGGCGCATGGCCAGAGCAATGGCCGTGCCCAGCACCAGGCTTGCCCCCACGGCACCGCCCACCAGCAGCAGATGGTAGAGCACAGCAGTGCCGAACGCCTCACTGCGCACCCGGTACTCCTGCCACAGGGCCAGGGGCGCCAGCCAGGAAGAGAGGACCCAGCCGGTCGCCCCCCAGGCGAGCGCCACGGCGGCGACCATCCCCCAGCCGGCCAGGCTGCCCAGCCAGAGTCGGGTACGCAGCTCGATCAGGACCAGGGCGAGCAGGAAGAGCAGCAGCCAGAAGGCCGGCCCCAGCCCCAGGCGCGCCTGGGGCAGTGCCGGATCCAGGGCGAGCGCCCCCAGCAGGGCCAGGCCCGCCGGCAGCGCCATCAGCAGCGCCAGGGCGAGGCCCAGGGCCAGCTTGAGCCGTGCCAGCTCGGGACGCCAGGCCAGGGCCGCCAGGGCCAGCAGCGGCAGGCTTCCCAGCAGGGCGCCATACCAGCCCGCCACCTCCGCAAGCTTCAGCGGCGTGCCCGGCACGATGCGGTTGGGGGCCACGCCGATGGCGGCGACCCCCCACAGGGCCAGGAGTGCCGCGACAGACAGCGCCACCACCACCCGATTGGCCCCCGGGGCCCGGGCATGAGCCGACACTCGCACCCCGGCCTCAGTCATCCAGGCCGGCGAGGAAGTCCGCCGCCACCCGGCGCGGATCCAGACCGTTCACCGCTACGTCGCTGTTCAGGCGCTGCAGGGTCTCCAGGTCCAGCGCCTCGAAGAGCGGCCCCAGCAGATCGGCGATCTCGGGGTGGCGCTCCAGCACCTCGTCGCGCACCACCGGGGCCGGCTGGTAGACCGGCTGCACGCCCAGGGTGTCCTCGAGCACCACCAGGTCCAGGGCGGTGAGGCCGCCGTCGGTGCCGTAGGTCATGGCCGCGTTGACGCCGCTGGTCTGCTGGGCGGCGGCGCGCATGGTGGAGGCGGTGTTGCCGCCGGAGAGCACCAGGAGTTGGCTCTCCTCCAGCGTGAAGCCGTAGGCGTCCTGGAAGGCGGGCAGCGCCTGGGGGGATTCCACGAACTCGGCGCTCGCCGCGAACCGGAACTCGCCGCCGTCGGCCAGGTATTCCGCCAGGTCCTCCAGGGTCTCCAGCTCGTGCTCACGAGCCAGGTCGCCGCGCACGCTCATCGCCCAGGTGTTGTTGGCCGACGCCGGGGTCAGCCACACCAGGCCGTTCTCGGCGTCATGCTCCCGCACCGTCTCGTAGGCGGACTCGGCGCCGTGCCAGACATCGCTGTCGGTCATGTCGAAGAAGAAGGCACCGTTGCCGGTGTACTCCGGATAGAGGTCGATCTCGCCGGCCAGCAGCGCCTCGCGCACGATGCTGGTGCCGCCCAGCTGCAGCCGATCCTCCACCTCGATACCGCCGGCCTCCAGCCGCTGGAGGATCAGCTGCCCCAGCACCGAGCCCTCGGTGTCGATCTTGGAGGAGACGGTGACCGCCTCCCGGGCCTGGACCAGGGAAGCCGTCAGCAGGGTGGCCGCGGCCAGGGTGGAGAGAGTGAGAAGCACGCGTCGCATGGTGGTTACCGCCTGAAGCCGATGGATGTACCCTGAAGTATAAGGATTGTATAAAACATCTGCAGAGCCGATCGCCAACGCCCAGGACGCCGCCATGCCCACCGCCCCCCTGCCCCTGCTCGACCGCTGCCACCACCCTCTGGTGCGGGACCTGGCCTGGCTGCTGCTGGCCCCGGACCTGGTGGCGATGCCCTGGCCCGGTCGCCCCTCGCGAGAGGCGCTGGGGCTGGGGGACGACGGCCACCTGGCCGCCTGGCTCGACGACCTGGAGGCGTGGCCCGAGGCCCTGGAGGAGCGGGTCGGCGACACCCTCCAGGGACGCATGGGGCTCTACCACGAGCGGCTCTGGCAGTTTCTGCTCGACTCGGCCCCCGGCACCGAGCTGCTCGCCCACAACCTGCGCATCCTGCGCGGCAAGCAGACCCTGGGCGAGCTGGACCTGCTCTACCGCCATCCAGGGCAGAGTGAAGTGACCCACCTGGAGGTGGCGATCAAGTACTACCTGGGGCTGACCGAGGGGCCGGGGGCCCCCGACGACCAGGCCCGCTGGATCGGCCCCGGCGGCGCCGACAGCCTGGCCGGCAAGCGCGAACACCTGCACCGCCACCAGCTGCGCCTTACCGAGCTGCCGGAGACCCGCCAGGCCCTGCGCGAGCTGATCGACGGCGATGCCCTGGGCGCCCCTCGTCCCCTCGAGATCCATCGCCAGTTGGCCATACCGGGGGTGCTCTTCTATCCCTGGCGCCACCCCCTGCCGCCGCCCCGGGAGGCCCACCCGGCCCACCTGCGCGGGCACTGGCTCCACTGGCGAGAGTGGCGGCGCCATCGCCACGGCCTGCCACCCGACACTCGCGGCGCCCGACTCGACAAGCCCCACTGGCTCGCCCTACCCCGCCCCGAGCGGCTCCTGCCCCTCGGCGAGCTCGAGGCGCAGCTCGCCGAGCACTTCCGGGAGCCCGCCTCGCCGGTGCAGCTCGCCCTCTGGCACGCCGAGAGGGGCTGGCGGCGCCTTTTCGTGGTGGCCGACGACTGGCCGCGGCAGGTTCCGCTGCCGCCCTACTCGTCCGCCACGTGAATGACAATCTCCACACGACGGTTGCGTGCCCGCCCTTCCTCGGTGCCGTTATCGGCGATGGGCTGGGTGTCGGCAAAACCGACGGCCTGCAGACGCCCGGAGTCGACGCCGCCCTCCTCCAAAGCGTGAAGAATGGCGATGGCCCGGGCACTTGAGAGCGCCCAGTTGGACGCGTAGTCCGGCGTGCTGATCGGACGATCGTCAGAATGACCCTCCACGGAGACCACACCGTCATGGCGCTGGATGGTCTCCACCAGACCCTCTACCACCTCGCTACCCGCCGCCGTCAGCTCGGCCGTGGCACTCGGGAACAGCAGGCGCTCCTCGACCCGAAGCCGAATTCCCTGGGGGACCCGGGAAGCCGCTACCCCCTCCAGATCGGGAAGGTCCAGCAGCGGTGGCGCCGACTCGGGTGCCACCGTCAGTGTCTGGGCCCGTTCCGCATCCAGCGGCTCGGCATTGGCCGGCAGCGTATCAGCCAGCACCAGAAGGTAGCGGCGCAGGGGCTGCGACGCATCGAGATCCCATGGCAGCGCTAGAGTCGGTGGCGGCAAGGCCTCCGACTCGTCCCGCTCGGGCTCAGGCCTCGACGAACGCCAGATCAGCCAGTCGGAAGGCGCTTCCGGCAGTTCAACCGGGGGGCCGGATTCCTTGCCGTGGGAAAAGATCAGTTTCACATTCGTTTCCTTGTTGGCCCGACACTGCCCTTCCTATGCCACCGGAGCAAAGAGCAGCGCCAAGTCCTCCTCATCGAACAGCGGGCCGTCGCTCTTGTGCTCGGCACCGCCCTCGAGGATCGAGGCGGCGAGGTCAGCCTTGCGCGCCTGCAGGTCGAGGATGCGCTCTTCCACGGTGCCGGCGCATACCAGCTTGTAGACGAACACCGGGTTCTGCTGGCCCATGCGGTGAGCGCGGCCGGTGGCCTGGGCCTCCACCGCCGGATTCCACCAGGGGTCGTAGTGGATCACGGTGTCTGCTGCGGTGAGGTTGAGCCCGGTGCCGCCGGCCTTGAGGCTGATCAGAAACACCGGGATCTCGCCCTGCTGAAACAGCGCCACGCGCTGCGTGCGGGTCTTGCCCGGCGTGTCGCCGGTCAGGGTGGTGAAGGGGATGCCGTCCTTCTCCAGGGCCTCACCGATCAGCGTGAGCATCTCGGTAAACTGGGAGAAGATCAGGATGCGCCTCCCCTCCTCCACCAACGGCCCCACCAGCTCGCGCAGTTGCTCCAGCTTGGCCGAGCGCTTCGTCTTGCGCACGCTCTCCAGTTTGACCAGCCGCGGGTCGCAGCACACCTGGCGCAGCTTGAGCAGCGCATCGAGCATCACGATGCCGGAACCGGCCAGACCGCGCTCGGCCACCGCCTGCTGCACCCGCTGGTGCTGGGCCAGGCGCAGGCTCTCATAGAGCTCGCGCTGGGCGCCGCTCAGGGTGACCTCGCGGCGGGTCTCGGTCTTCTCCGGCAACTCGGCGAGTACCTGCTGCTTGGTCCGGCGCAGCATCAGCGGGGCGATGCGCCGGGAGAGCCGCTGGCGCAGTTCGACGTCGCCCTCTTTTTCGATGGGGGTGCGAAAGCGCTGACCGAACCACTGCTGGCTGCCCAGGGCACCGGGGGCCACGGCGTCGAGCTGCGCCCACAGCTCACCTAGGTGGTTCTCCAGTGGCGTGCCGGTCATGGCGATGGCGCGGGCCACATTGAGCTCGCGCACCGCCCGCGCGGTCTGGCTGGCGGCGTTCTTGATCGCCTGGGCCTCGTCCAGCACCAGCAGGCCGAAGTCGTGCTCGCGCAGGCGCTCGAGATCGCGGATCAGCAACGCATAGGTGGTCACCGCGAGGTCGGCATTGGGAAGCGCCTCCTCGAACTGGCGCTCGCGCTGAGCCTTGCCCCCCTGCAGGGCGACGACGTTGAGCTCGGGGGCGAAGCGTTCAGCCTCGGCGCACCAGTTGCCCACCAGGCTGGTGGGCGCCACCACCAGGGTCGAGCGGGTCAGCGCCCCGCGGGCGCGCTCATCGAGCAGATGCGCCAATACCTGGACGGTCTTGCCCAGGCCCATGTCGTCGGCCAGGATGCCGCCGGTGCCCAGCTCGGAGAGAAAGCGCATCCAGGCGATGCCGCGGGCCTGGTAGTCGCGCAGCTCCCCGGTAAAGCCTGGGGGAGCCGGCAGGCTGGCGGGCAGTGCGCGCAGGCGGCTGGCCAAGGCGGTGACGTCCTCACGGCCCGCCCAGCGCTCGTGCTCGGCAAGCGGCGCGACCTTCTCGGCGGCGGTCACCGGTAAACGCAGCGCAGCCTCCGGGTCACTCTCGTCGCTGAGCCAATCCAGGATCGGCGCCATCAGCGAGCGCAGGCGCGAGAGCGGCATTACCAGGCGGCGGTTCTCCGCCAGGGGCAGCGTCCAGCTGGCGTCCTCGGCTTCGTCCTCGGCGGGCTCCAGCGGGAAGCCGGGATCCCGAAACAGGCGGCGCAGGATCGGTAGCAGGTTGAGGCGCTCGCCTTCCACTTCGATATCCAGCGCCAGGTCGAACCAGCCATTACCGGCCGGCTCCAGTTCGCCGTACCAGTCATCCGGTTCGACGTAGGTCGGCTCCTCGGGGAAGTCGTCGCTGAAGTGAACCAGGCAACCGGCCTGCCGCAACCGGGCGATCATCTCCCACCAGCCATCCGGGCCGGCCAAGTGGGTCGACCATTCGAGAATAGTGGAAGGGGGGCCTTCGGCATTCGGCAGCAGCAGCGACCATCCAGGCAGCTTCAGATAGGCCGGCACCAGCTCGAGCTCACGCAGTCGCTCCAGGGTCACCATGCCCGGCGGCAGGCTGCGCACCAGTGCCAGCTCCGCCTCGGCATCACGCTTGATATTGAGTCGCTGGCCATCACGATACCCCTGCACCCAGTCACCAGGCTCCGGGGCCACCTCGATACCGGCATAGTCAAATCCCACCACCGCCGCGCCGACCTCGACCCAGCGCGGCAGCGGAGCACCGTCACGAAAGCCCAGCTGCCCCGCGGCAACCTGCATGGTGACCTTGAGCCGCGGCGCCACATCATCAAGCTGGCGCTCCTCGACACGATGCGGCACCGGCAACGTCTCGGCCAGCGCCGATGTCTTGCCCAGGCGCTCGGCAAGCCAGTCGCACATCTCGGGGGGTAGCGGCGGCGCCTGCGCCACCCGCTTGAGCCACTCGGGACTGCCGGCCAGGCGACCGAACCGGCGCTGCTCCACATCCAGGTAGCACAGCTCGCGCCCGGTACGTAGCACTATCGCCTCCTGCGAGAGCAGCCCCTCCGGCTGCGTGGCCAGCTTTAGATGCTGCACCCCCGCCTCATCCGGCTGCCAGCGAGGCGCCAACTGCCCGGCGGGACCCAGCTCAAGGGGTGGGCCTGTCTGCTTTTCATGAAACAGCAGCGGTGGCTCATCGCCTTCCAGCAGGTTCCACAGTGCCCGCCCCTGAAGAGGCTGGTCAATGACAGCCGCACGGCGCATCTGACCGGACATCCAGGTGGACGCCTGCGGGCCATGCAGGAGAAGTGTCAGGGCCTCCTCCTGGGCCGCAGGCCATCCATCCTCGGGCGCGGGCACCAGGCCGTGGTCCGCCTCGATGATCCGCGGCGCCACCCACCCCGAATGGCGGCGGCTCTGGCGCGACGGACGCACCCACACCGGTACCACCCGCAGCACCGGCTCACGATAGCCACCGGGCGCGCTCAGAAACAGTGCGAGGCGATACTCGGCGCCGACGCGCTTGCCGTCAGGCTCCTCCTGCACGACTGGTCGATCCGCCCGCTGCAGCCACGATTCCCAGTCGCGCTTCAAGCGCTCGCGCCTGGCCGACGCCAGCTCGGACGTCGCCGACCGCTTGGCGAGCGGCGGTGCGGGGGGCGAACCGGGAGAAGGCTCAGGGCTTTGCTCCTGCAAGGTGCCACCCTCCTCGGCCATCTGCTCCATGAAGGTCTCGATCAGCGCCACCGCATGCTTGCAGCGCACGCCGACCGGGCAGTTGCAGAGGGTAAAGAGCCCCTTGTCGAGCCCCTTGGGGTCAAGATAGACCTGCGTCATGTAGGCCTGCTTGCGCCCCCCAGCCACCCGCCCGTGTATCCCCAGCATGTCTTTGCCGACCTGCAGGTTGACCCCGCCATATACACGCCCCTTATGGGCGTACCCCAGGCCACGCGACAGGGTGGCGGCATCAAAGGCAGTCGGCCAATCAACCTCGATCAGAGCCAAGAACAGGTCCAGGGCAGGGTCTTCAGGATAACGCGCTGACACATTGGCTCCTTGAGGTCGATGTTACGGAGAACATAATGCTACCACGATCCCCCACGCTCACCGTTGCTGCGCCTCCGTCTCGAAGGCCGCGATCTGGCGCTGCTCCTTCGAGAACTCCACGCCCACCAGGTAGATCGGCATACCCCGGTCGCGGTACTTGTCGGCGTAGCCTTTGGCCTTGAGCTGCGCAAGGGCACTGCCCTCAGGCAGCTGCTCCACCACCTTGAATTCGAACAGGTAGAGCTGCCCGAAGGCCTCCACGGTCATGTCCACCCGGCCGCGGTGGCTGGCATCCTCCACCGTGACCCGCACCCCCAGGGCGGCGAAGTGGCTGTAGAAGACACTGGCGTAGACCTGTGAGAAAGAGTGTCCTTCATATTTCGCAATCGGGTTATTGCGGTACCAGTCGTGAGGCAGGCCGGCATACAGCGCCTTGAAGTAGCTCTCCAGCCCTGCGAAGTCGGCCTCTCTGAGCAGGCCCGGCAGCCGCAGTATCAGCTCATCCTGGGCATCATCGTTCAGCCCCAGCACCGGCAGCAGCGCCTCGTTGAGGCTCATCTCCACCTCCTGGTTGGGGAAGCCCAGGCGATAGAACGGCCGGTTAGGAATCTCTTCGCGCATCTCGTGGAGCGTCAGGTAGCCCGCCTGAAAGAGCAGCGCCTCGGTGGCGATATCGTCCACATCGAAACGCCCCAGCAGCGCCGGCCGACTATGCCAGGCGGTCAGGGCCGGCGTGAACACGCCCCGCTGCCGGAGCAGCTCCACCAGAAACGTCGGCGTGGCGCTCTCGAACCAGTAGGGCCCAAACTGGCGTTTCTGAAACAGCAGCAGCACATCGAAGGGGTTGTAGACCGATGTCACGTTCTCCCCGCCCCAGCGGTAGCCGTTGTACCAGTGGCGGATCGCCTCACGATCCAGCCCCGGCAGCTCTGCCGCGAACACCGTCTCGAGATCGGCATCGGTATAGCCGCAGAGGGTGGCGTAGGGAGCATCCAGGGTGATGTCGTTGAGATTGTTCAGCCCCGAGAAGAGGCTCACCTTGCTGAACTTGGAAACGCCGGTGAGCAGCACGAAAGCCAGGTGCGGGTCGGCATCCTTGAGCACGCTATAGAGGTTCTTCAGCCCCTCGCGCAGCTCGCGGGCGCGCTCGGCCTCCAGCAGGTTGTCGAGGATCGGCTTGTCATACTCGTCGATCAGCACCACGACGCGTTCGCCATGTCGGGCGTGGGCGTCGCGAATCAGCGCCGAGAACTCCCCGGCGATGTCGGTCTCGCGATTCAGCGATACCCCCAGGCGCTCACGCTCCCGGAACAGCTGGTCGCGGATGCGAACATCCAGCGCCTCGCGGCTCTGCAGCACGCCATCGCCAAAGCTCAGCCGGATCACCGGATGGCGGCGCTGCCACTCCCACTTGTCGTGGATATAGAGCCCGCGGAACAGCGCCTCGCGCCCCTCGAAGAGGCAAGCCAGGGTATCCAGCAGCAGGCTCTTGCCGAAGCGCCGCGGGCGCGAGAGGAAGTAGTACTTGCCCTCTTCCACCAGCCGATGGATCAGCGGGGTCTTGTCGACGTAGTAGTAGCCGCCCTCAATGATATCGGCGAAGGTCTGAATACCGATGGGCAGCTTCTTGCGAGCGAGGGTGGACATGGCGCCTCCAGGTGCGACGGTGCAGCAGAGCGCCAGTGTAGCATCGCAGACTCCATAGAGGTCTGCAGAGCATTCTCAGCTTTTGCCCCCCCAGGCACCTTCTCAGCAAAAATCCGCGTGAACCCTCGCCCACCCAGGCTGGGAGCAGTCACCACGCCAAACTTGCGCGAAACTATCAAGATTCAATAGTGGTACCTGCAAGAGAGGATCGTGATCGAAGACTCCTCCACCACGTAAACCAGTCGGTTTGATTCGTCAATGCGTCGAGACCAAAAACCGGACAGGTTCTCCTTTAGTGGCTCGGGCTTACCAATACCTTCAAACGGCGAGCGCTTGACGTCCGCTATTAGCTTATTGATTCTCTTTAGCGTTTTCTTATCTTGACGTTGCCAATAGACATAATCACGCCATGACTCATCCGTCCAGCACAGCAGTCGATTACTCATCATCATCGAGCAACTTACGCTCAACGACTTTTCCTGAACGGTACTGCTCAATCGATTTGTTCAGATGTGCCGCATTCGCTGGGGAGCGAAGCAGGTGCACGGTTTCCATCAGGCTGTTGTAGTAATCGAGTGACATCACGACGGCATCTTCAGAGTCTCGACGTGTAATGATGGCCGTATCGGCATCGTTAATCACACTGTCCAGCACGCTCTTTAGCCCGTTTCTTGCTTCGGTAAAGGACACGACCCTCATGGCACTTCTCCACGGTCATTGCATTGTGCTCACGATAGCATAGATATCAGACATGTTCAATATGTTGCACATGTTGTCGATTGCCGAGGGCTACCCCCTCCCCCATTAGGCCGTGCCAGTGGGGGGGGGCGGTCGATCACATGAAGGCGGCAGTTGTCAAGAAATCTGTCGCCTCTGAGGTCATTCAGGCCACCTGTTTTTCCGGTTCGGCGACGGCTCAGCCTCAGGGCCCGTTGGTACGTACCGTCGACGAGTATAGATTCACTTCGCCGAATGCTAGACTGCCGCAAGCTTCCTCAGCCGATTGCCAAGGCAGGCCCCATGCAGGATTCCACCGCCATCCAGAATGCTCTGGCCGACCTGGCGTCTCGCAGCGACGCGATTGCCGTGCTGTGGCTCTATGGCTCGCGGGCCAAGGGCACCGCGACGCCAGCTAGCGACTTTGATCTGGCCGTCGCCTTCCGGGAATTCGAGAAAGACCCGCTGGAGCGGCGCCTGCGCCCCGAGCTCCTGGCGCAAGCCTGGCAGGATGCTCTAGGCCTGGCGGAGGGCCGGCTCTCGATAGTGGACATCAACCTGGCGCCGCTGACCCTGGCGCATGCCATCATCCGCACCGGGTACGTGCTTCAGGCCAACGATCGCCTGAGGCTGGTTCGAGAGGAACAGCGAATCGGCTCGATGTGGGAGATCGACCACCTATACCACCAGCGCCATTTCGCCTGACCGACCGAGCCAACCTCTTATGGAACGCGAATACATTGACGCCATGCGGGAGCATCTGGCCACCCTCGCCGAGGAGCTGGAGCTGCTCTCGCAAGCCGCCACGCAGCCGAGCGGGCTGAGCCCGCTGCTCTATCGTGCCGCCGAACGCAACCTGCAGCTGCTGACCGAGGCCTGCATCGGCATCGCCAAGCAGCGCCTGAAGGCACTGGGGCAAGCAGTGCCCAGCGAGGCAAGGCAGGCCTTCGCCAAGCTGCAGCGCCTCGGCCATGACGACAGCGGCACCCCCTGGAACAAGGTCATCGGCCTGCGCAACGCCCTGGTGCATGACTACCTGAACCTGGACGCCGGCATCGTCGAGAGCGTGATACGCCAGCGTGACTACCAGCGGCTGCTGGACTTTGCCTACGCACAGCTCAGGGCCTGATGACCAAGCCCCATGATGGCCTGACAATACTCGACCCGACATGGGGAAAGGGCTCGATTTCATCCGGCCGGCTCAGAAATACCACGAGAGCCCCAGGCTCACTTCCTGGGCATCGTCGTCGCCCTCGATGCCGAGGCGAGCATCCAGGCGCTTACCCAGGGCCAGGCGGTGCTGCAGCTGCCAGTGGCTGCGGCGGCCCTCCTCCCCTTTCAGGGCATCGGCGTGGCTGATTTGCAGCAGGGTGCGCTGGTTGGCTGTCCAGTCGCTGACAAGACCCAGCCGCGCCATGAACTGGTCTAATTGGAGCGGACACCCCGGTAAGCCTCATACTGGAGGCATTGGAGGTGTTCATGACCAAGAAAACGCGACGTCGGTACTCCGACGAATTCAAGGCTGAGGCGGTCAACATGGTGCGAGGAGAGGGTTATGCCATCTCCGAGGCTGCCAGGCGGCTGGATATCGATCGCAGCCTGCTGGATCGCTGGTGTCGCCAGCAACGTGACCGGGAGGATGGTGTGACTGACGACCAGGCAGATGAGCGGGATGCCGAGATCATGAAACTTCGCGAAGAAGTTCGTAAGTTGCGGATTGAAAAGGAGGTTTTAAAAAAGGCCACGGCCTTCTTCGCGAGAGAGTCGAGCTGAGATACCAGTTCATCGAGTCGGAGAAGGCCTACTTCCCAGTGGCGGTGCTGTGCCGTGTCATGGACGTCAGCCGCAGTGGCTTCTATGCCTGGCGTCAGCGTGAACCCGATGAGCAGCGCCAGTGCCTGCACCGGGAGGTCAAGGACATCCACGATCAGAAACGTGGTAGCTATGGGAGCCGGCGAATGGCTAAGAAACTCCGTCGCAGAGGTCATACGGTCGGTCGTTATCAGGCGCGTAGCCTGATGCAGGAAGCGGGTGTCGCCTGCCGACAGCGTCGCCGCTACCGGCATACGACGGACAGCGACCACGGGCTGCCAGTGGCTCCCAACCTGCTCAAGCGGCAGTTCACGGTGCCTGAGCCCAATCAGGCGTGGGTGGCCGACATCACTGCCATTTGGACCTTGGAAGGCTGGTTGTACCTGGCGGCCGTGCTGGACCTCTACGACCGACAGGTCATCGGCTGGGCCATGGCCGACCATATGAAGACGTCACTCACCCTGGACGCCCTGGAGATGGCAATTGGCCGCCGACAGCCTCCCCGAGGCGTGCTTCACCACTCGGATCGCGGCAGCCAGTACGCCTCTCGTGCGTATCGCGAACGACTGGCAAAGCACGGGTTCCAGGCCTCCATGAGCCGCAAGGGGAACTGTTGGGACAATGCGGTCATGGAGCGCTTCTTCGGCTCTCTGAAGAGCGAATGGCTGGAGGGACAGCGGTATTGGACCCGCCAGTCAGCGAGGCGCGACGTCGTGACCTATATCGAGATGGAGTACAACAGCTGCCGGCTCCACTCGACCCTTGGCTACCACACGCCGAGGGAGATCGAGAAAATCGCGGAAGCAGCTTAATAAAAGTGTCCGCTACGACTTGACCAGAACACTCGGCGGCGGGCAACTAGGCACGACCTACCGATTCCCGGAGGTCTTCAAGCAGGGTCTCGATCAGTTGTTCCTCGTGCAGTGCCCGGCCACGCTGCTCCATGGCGGCACGCAGAGAGGCGTCCCAAAGGGCCTCGAGGGGCCTGCCCTCCAGCGGCCTGCCCGGAAGGTGCGCGCAGGCCGCCAGGTCCTCCGCCCCCATTCGCCAGGGGCCCATGGCAAAACGCGACAGCAGGGCGTTGGCAATGCCGATACCGGGCCAGTCGAGATCACCATGGTAGTGCAGCGTGGCGCCGGCGGCCTCCAGCTGTTCGAGCAGGGTGAGCACGGCCGCATTGGGACGCCCCCAGGTGACCACCATGGGCGCGGCATCGCCGCCCAGCCGCTCGGCGGCCTCGGCCAGCACCGCGGGGTTCTCGCAGACGAAGACATCGCACCCTTCGAGATCCCAGGCAGGCGGGTAGCGCAGCAGCTGACGCAGGGTGAGCCAGGCGGGCTCGGCCAGCCGCCGGTAGTCCGCTAGCGCCATCTCCAGACCGTCGCCTCCCTGCACCGGCAGACGCAGCGTCAAGACGGCACTGGTGACATCGCCGCCGAGCAGCACTCCGGCATGGGCCCAGATCGAGCGCTCATCGGGATTGGCCAGCGCCACGCCTCCGCGCCAGTGGCGGGCCAGGGCGCGGCGCACCAGAGCCGAGACCGGGCGCCCGGCATCCAGGGCATGGGCATCGCCCAGGCACTCGGCGGCCAGGGTGCTCAGGGCCATGCCGCTGGCCGGCAGCCGCTCGAGCACGGCAAGAGCCTGCTCCAGCAGGCGCCTCCCCTGCCCTTCGCTGCCGCCTGCCAGGCGCTTGAGCTGGCCGCCACGGCGCAGGTCATCCAACCAGGCGCTCACCCCCAGCCGCTCGGCTTCGGAACGAAAGGCCGCCAGCAGGGTGTTCCAGCGCTGGCGAGAGGCGTCACGAGCCGCTCGTGGATCCACCAGCGGTCCATCCAGCGCCTCCAGGGCGGTGCGCAGATCCTTCGCCACCCCGGATCGTGCCAGGGCATGAGAAAGGGCCTCGAGGTCCACGCTCAAGGACTTTCCCTGCCGTGCAGGCCGCCCTATCAGGCGCTCCACGGCGGCGCGCTCGAGGTCACTGACCCGGCTCAGGGTCAGGCGGCCACCGTCTTCGCGCAGCAGTTTGCGCGCCAGACGCTGGCGGAGGCGAGCCAACCCCGGCCCGCCCAGCAGGCGCTTCAGACGTTCGATATCGACCGGCACAGGCATCAGAACAGGCTATCCATGCCGCCCGCAGATTCGACATCCGCGACCTCGCGCCGCGGCTCGCGGACCTGACTGACGGGAGTCTTGTCGCGGACTCGGCGCTTGCCATCCCATTTCCAGCGGGTGACGTGCACGGCATCGACCCCTTCGCGGCGCACCAGCTGGGCGATGGCCAGCCCCGGCACGTCCGGGTAGCAGCCCCACTCCCGCTCCGAGGTCATCACCGCATCGAGGTCGAACTGGGCCAGCAGCCCCATGCTCTTGGCCCGAGCGTCATCGTCGATCCCCGCGAACACCTCGTCGAGCATCACCAGGCGCGGCGCCTGCTCATGGGCGCTGCCATAGTGGCTGGCCGCGGCGGCGAACAGCGGCAGGGTGATCACGAGGGCCCGTTCACCGCCGGAGGCCGGACCATAGGCGGGGCGCCACTGGCCGTTCTGATGACGCTCCACCACGAAGCGGTGCCAGAAGCGGTAGTCCAGGGCGCGCTCGAGGATCTCCTGCAGGGCGCCGCCCTCGTCGCTGGCCCGGGCCTCCTCGATACGCCGGCGCAGGAAGTCCCCCACCACCCGACGATCCTCCGCCGACCAGGCGTCCAGGGCCTGGCGCCGCAGCCGCTGACAGACGTCCTCCAGTCCCGCCGGCGCCGTCATGCCGCCGGCGCTCTGTCCCTCGGCAAGAGGTTGCCAGCGGATGCGCAGGCGCATGCCGGTGCTGGTGGGACGGCTCTCCAGCTCGCCATTCATCTCGCGTACGTGACGCTCGGTATCGGTGATGCGCTCCTGGATGTGGCTGGCCACCTCGTCGATCAGGTAGTTTTCCAAGAGCTCCCGCTCCCGGGCATTGAGCAGCGCCTGGCGCTGAGCAATCTCGTCGTTGAGCTGGCGATGCAGGGCATCGGGATCCTGCCGCCGCCCCTGGAAGACGATACGCACCAGCAGCAGGTCGTCCCGGGCCTCGGCGATGCAGTCGTGCCCGCCGCGGGAGAGCACGTCGGTGAGCCGCTTGATATGCTCGTGCAGTCGCCCCTGGTGGGCATGCCAGCGCTCGTCGTCGGCATCGATGCCGGCGGTGGCCTGGGCGGCGGCCCGGGCCAGGCGCACGGCGGGATCCGCTGCCCAGGAGGTCGGGGGCTCCTGCTCCATGAAGCGTTCAGGGGCGGCCACGCGCAACAGCCCCTCTTCCACCAGGGCCCGGAAGTCGTCGATCCGCTCGCCCCGGCGCTCATCCAGTTCGGCCAGGCGCTCCTCACCGTGGGCCACCTTCTCGGCCAGGCGCGCCGCCTCGCCGAGCAGGGCCTCGTAGCGTGCGGCAAGCTCGCGCTGCTCCCGGGTCAGCGCCTCGCGACGCTCCTGAAGCGCCGCCAGCTGACGCTCCAGCTCCTGCACCTCGGCGCCCATGGTGTCGCGCAGGGTATCCCGACGCACCTCGGCCTCCCGGGCCTGTTCCTCGGCCTCGGCGTGCTCCTGCTCGGCCTGGGCCAGCGTCTCTCGCGCTGCCCGTCGCTCTGCGCGGACTTCGTCGAGGCGGCGCCTGGCCTGCTGCCAGGCCGTGACCGCCTGCGTCAGCTCGCTGATGGCGAGCCGGTAGTCGTTGAGCACCTTCTGAAGGCGGGCCAAAGGCTCGCGCTCGGCGGGCAGTCGCAGGTCCTCGGCGGCGAGATAGAGCTCGCCGCGCAGGGCTTCCAGCGCCTCCCGGGCCTCTTCACGCCTTGCCCGGGCCTGTTCCAGGCGCTCGGCCTGGGTGTCTCGAGCGCGCCGAGCAGCCGCCTCGGCAGCGTGGGCGTCACGCAGGGCCTGGGCCATGGGACGCTGCTGCCACTCCCGTTCGGCGACCTCGAGGCGCGCCTGGAGATGCTCAAGCTCGGCGGCGATCTCGGTGCCCTCTGCGGCCAGCACCTCCAGCGCCTTAGCAATCTCCGCCAGCCGGCGCTGGCGGGCCGACTCCCGGGCGGCGTGACCGATATAGAGCGCCTCGTCCTTGCCCCAGGCCCCACGGAGCGGACCCAGCCGCCAGGCGCCGCCAGGGCTCACCCAGGCAGAGGCCTCGGAGACGCCCAGGCCGATGCCGGACAGCAGGGCCTCGACGGTGTCTCTCGACACTGGAGCGTTATCGGGCAGATCGGGACGAAGAGCGGTGGACAGACTCTCCTCCCCCGGCCGCGTGGCGCCACCGTCCAGTGGCGTGAGCAGGGTATCCCAGGTGTCGGGGGCGAGCAGCTCGCCGTCCGGCATCACCCAGGCATCCAGCAGGCCCGAGGCCTCCAGGGCCGCCTCCAGGCCGGCGCGCTGGTCGGCTTCCAGGTCTGGCTGAAAGTCCACCAGCTGCCAGAGCGGCGCCCCCGGACGCGCTTCGCGGCTCCCTGCGTTCCGGGTATGCGGCGCCGGCGGCACCCGCATCTCTCCCGTTTCCAGCCGTTGGCGCTCCGCCTCCAGCTCGGCGCGCTCGCCCTCCAGCAACGCCCGGCGGCTGGCCAGCCCGTGGCGCTGCCGGCCCAGGGCTTCACGACGAGCGTCCCGCGCGGTCGAGAGCCCTGCTTCGGCGGGGTCATCGCCGCTCAGGTGATCACACCAGGGGGCGAGCTCGGCGAGCAGCGCCTCGGGGTCCTCGGGGTTCAGCTCCTCGAGGGCGGCGAGATGCTCGCGCCAGCCGACCTGAAGGGTCTCTGCGGCCTCGGCTCGAGCCCCTGTCGCCTCCTGCCACTCCTCCTCGCGGCTTGCCAGGGTCTCCTCCTCCCGGCGCGTCTCATCCTCCACCCGTTGGTAGGCTTGCTCGGCGCGCCCCACCTCGTCGAGTCGGCGATTGAGGTGGGCCACCCCCTCCTCGCGGCGACGATGCAGGTCCCGCAGCGCCTGCTGCAGCGCCGCCACGTCCTGCGCATCGGAGGGCGCCTGCTCGCCCTCCTCACCCGATAAGCGTGCGGCGACGTGTCGACGGTGATCGCTGCCCACCCCCGCCGCATCGGCGAGGAGATCGCTCGCCTCGCGGCGCGCCTCCAGCGCGGCAGCGCCGCTCTCCAGGGCATCATCGGCCTCCACAAGACGGGATTCGGCGCGACGGTCGCTCTCACGCTCTCTCGCCAGCCGCCGGCTTTCCAGATCGGCCCTGGCGCGGCGCTGGCGGGCCAGCTCGTCGGCGTTGCCCAGCGCCTCCGCCGAGCGCATGGCGTCGCTGGACTCCAGGGTGCGCTGGCGTGCCGCCAGCTCTCGCTGCTGCTCATCAAGCGCCTCGCGAGATTTCCCCAGGGCCTCGCGACTCGCCTGGGCCTCCTGATGCGCCTGACGATCACGGCCCAGCTGCAGGCGCACCCGCTCATACTCGGCGTGAGCGCCGGTCAGGAAGTCGGCACGGCGGCGCACCGCAATGCCGGCATAGTGGCGGTAATGGCCGAGAAAGGCCTCCACGGCCCCGGCCGTCTCCTCCAGCCCCTGAATCTCCTCGCGATAGACATCCAGGCCGCGATAGGACTCAGCCACCTCGGCGATCAGCCCACGCCCCAGCGGCGGCAGGGCATCGCTGAGCGCCTGGGAGAGGCGATTGGGGTCGGGCTTCTTGGCCAGCTGGGGCTGGCGCAGCTGCAGCAGCAGGTCGAGCAGCGCCCCGTAGCGCTGCTCCCCCAGATGAAAGAGCGTCTCGTCGATGGCGCGCCGGTAGTCCGCCGCGCGATCATAAAGCTGCCCAAGGCTGCCCAGGGCCTGGCCGAGCCGCTCGCGGCTCAGGCTGCGCCCCTTCTCGACCAGGAAGAGGTCACGCCCGATGCGCTGAGGCGTGGTAAAGAACCAGGAGCGTACCGGCCGCCCGGCCACCGCCTTGAGCCCACAGCCCACGGTAAAGGTCTCGGGGCCGTCATCCCCCAGGCGCCCGAACTCCAGCCAGGTGTAGCCCAGACGCTCCTGATACTCGCCCACCAGCAGGTTCCACTCCATGCGCTTGGCGCTATCGCCATCGGGCTCCACCCGGGAGGGAATCAGCTGGCCGTCGAGCAGAAATGGCAGAGTCAGCGCCATCACCTTGGACTTGCCGGTACCGTTGTTGCCGCGCAGCAGCAGCCGCCCGTCGTGGAAGTGAAAGACCTCCTCGTCGTAGTAGAAGATCTCCACCAGGCCACAGCGCAGGGGCTGCCAGCGGTGACTCTGGGGTGCGGGAAGCTCGCTCATGGAATGCTCAGTCATCGGACGGACTCGGCCAGATCGGGTTGCGGATCGGATTGGGTATTGCCGGACGCCCCGGGCAGCGTCGGCGAGCCCACCCGGAAGCGCCCCAGAGCCGGCAGCGGCAGAATTCGGCCACCTTCATGCTGAGCCTGGCACCGGACCAGACCCAGCGCCGCCAGGCGAGCCAGGGTCTGCCGGGCAAGGCCGTGAGCGGCGCTCGGCTCGCAGGCGGACTTGCGCCAGTAGCGGCGGTAGTCGCGCTGCCACTGAAGGATCCAGGACTCGGCCTCCTCCAGGGTAACGCCTGCGGGGTCGCCCTTGTCGGAACCGCCCTCGGCCAGCCGTTCGGCCATCAGCAGCGCCAGATGCCCTTCGGTGCCCTCCGCCGGCATCTTCTCGTCGGTGAGCTCGCCCTCGGGATCCACCAGCGCCAGTCCCTCGACACGCACCTCGGCGACGAGCCCTGTGGCCTGCTGCAGGCGACGCAGCAGAGGGCCGCGCTGGTTGGCCAGATAGGCAGCCTCGTCATCGGCGAGGGAATCGAGGTAGACCACAGGGTCATCCAGCAGCCGCCGCGCCAGGCGGTGACGCAGCTCGCGATTGCGCCCCTCGGGGGTATCCGGCACGAAGGTCTCGCTCAGGGCACTCAGGCGGGCGTCAAGGTCGAGCTCGGCATCGGCGCCGTTCAGGGCCACCAGGGAGGGCCCCCGAGCGGTGACCAGCAGGGCGGCCAGCAGCCGGCGATCCACGTCGTAGAGCACATCGCCCTCCAGGCCGCGGCGCAGGAACTGCTCCTCGTCTCCGGCCACCCGGCGCAGCACCCCGAGTTCCATCAGCAGGCGCACGACCACGACCAGATCCCGCCGCGCCTCCTGATGGTCCAGCGAGAAGGCCAGCCCGCGTTCGGCCAGCGCCGGGTCGCCCACCGCCTGCCCCAGCCCTTCCCCCAGGCGCCCCAGAGTGATCTGGGCGTCGCCCCGCTCGAGATCCGCCAGCAGCAGGCAGAACAGCGCGTAGCGGCGGCGATTGAGGGTCTTGCGCTGGGTCCCCCTCCCTACCGTCGCTGGGCGAGTCGGGTCTTGGAGATCAGCGGGGCGCTTGTGCAGGCGTACGAAGTCGCGCTCGCTCTGCAGGTGCCAGCCAGTCTCCCGCGCCAGCCAGTCGCGCAGGGTGGCAGCATGGCGGCGAATCGGGGGAAAGGCAGGGTCATCGCTGCGGATCAGCGGCCTGGCCAGCAGGGCGCGCAGGGCGCGGCGCTGCTCCTCCTGGCGCTGGCGCGTCAGGGCATCGCTCAGCTCCTCCATGCGTCCTCCTCCAGATCGACGATCTCCAGGCGGTAGTCGCGGCCGCTGAGCATCCCGGCCTCGGTGCGCAGGGTCGCGGTGGTCTCGGGTCCCAGCGGCGCCAAGGTGATGCGCAGGCTGCCGTCGCCGGTGGTGGTGGTCACCGGCGAGTCATCACCGGCACTCGCCGCCAGGGCATCGCCGAGCAGGTTGAGCAACAGGCGAAAGGCGCCGTCATCCAGCTCGCCCAGCGCCGAGAGACGTTCGGCACGCCGCTCCACCAGCTGACGCCGGGCGGCCCGCGCCGCACTGGCCTCCTCGGCCAGCTGACGCGCCAGCAGCTCCCGCTCCCGGGCGCGGCTGCGCAGCTTGGGCGGCGCCCCGGGCTTCTGGTAGCTGCCGGTGGCGCGCAGCCGCGCCTGCACCTGCATGCCCGGGGCATCGGCCCAGGGTGTGCCGGCCGGCACCGGGGTCTGCTGCCACGCCTCGGCGGTCTCGGCATCGATCGTCAGGTGGCGGGCCGGCGTCAGGCCGAAGGCGGTTCGCCACAGGCGATGCGCCTCGCCGTCGCTGTCACACTCGAGGAACCAGCGTGCCAGGGTGCGAAAGTCCGCGGAGCGGTCGCTACGCGCCATGCGCCGCTCGTTGAGCCGTCCGACCATCTCCAGCAGCTGGGTGACGGCGCGCCGCGCGCTGCTGCGTAGCAGGCGCGCCTGGGCCTGGCGTCCCGGCTGGTCGAGGAACCAGGCCCGCAGCCCCTCCCAGTGGCCGTGCCAGCGCCGCCACGCCTCGGCAAAGGCCCGGGCGCGCTCGTCGCGGTCAGGAGACTCGCCCGGCGCGAGGTCGGTGAGCTCGCGTTCGGCGGCCTGGCGCAGCAGCCGCGCCACGGGCGCTTCTGCAGCGCCGTCGCCATCGAGTGCACGGATCAACTCGGCGATCTCGCCGGAGGCAGTCGTCAGATCACCGAGGAAGCGCTCGATATAGCCGATCACCCGCTCCTTGTAGAGCAGGAAGGCGTCGGCATCGCTGCCCTGCCCCTCCAGGGTGCGATTCAGACCGGTCATGAAGGCACGGGCATTCTCGGCCAGGTCGGCGAATACGCCGGCCAGGTCGCGCAGCAGCAGCTGGCTCTCGGTGGCCGAGGGCGACTCGCTCTGCGCCAGGGCCAGCAGGGCGCGCAGGCGGGTACGGATATCCTCCAGCGCCACGCTCTGCAGGGCGCCGCGGCGCCCCAGCTCCTGCTCGAAGGTGGCCAGGGCCGCCTCCACGGCCTCGCCCTGGCGGGTAAGCTGATAGACGTAGAGGGCGCGATAGTAATCCTCGACGCTGGTCACCCGGGCATTGTCGCGCTCGGCATCCAGGTTGCCCCAGGCCACCAGCTGGGTCAGGGCGGACTGCACGGTGGCCAGTTCCGGCTCGCCGACCTGCTGCTGCACATCCTCCGGGCGCAGATGCACCAGGAAATGTGACTTCGCCTCCACGAAGGCGCGCATCACCCGGCGATAGAGTTCAGCCTTCTCGGCAGTGACATAGCTGAAGGGGGTGTAGTCCAAGCGGGCTCCCGTTCACTCGATGGGTCAGATCTTTCCCGGTCGGAAAAATCACGACGCCGTCGAGAAGATGTGCGATTTACGAGACTAGAAATGGATCATATTATATCCATAATCTTAAAAAAAAGACATAATAGACAATATAGCATCCAAAATGAGGGCACTATGCGACTCACGCTACTTACCGCCAGCGATGTCCAGCATGACCTGGCGAGCGCCATCAGGCGGCGCAGGCGCGAGCTCAAGCTCTCCCGCGACGCCCTGGCAGAACGCAGCGGCGTGCCGACCCCCACGATCAAGCGGTTCGAGACGACCGGCCAGATTTCACTGCGTCAGTTTCTGCTGCTTTGGCAAAGCGTAGATCGCCTGGAGCGTTTGGCAGAGCTGGCGGCGCCACAGCCGGCCAGGCCGGGCAGCATAGAAGAGGTGCTGCGTGACGATTGATTTCACGCCCATTCGGCAGTTGGACGTGCGCCGACGCCTCAGCGATGGCCACCAGGTGCTCGTCGGCCGCTTGGCGCAGAACAGGCAGGGCGTCTTCTTCCAGTACGATCTTGCCTACTGTCGCGAGTACCACAGCCTGGCTCCCTTCCAGCTCCCCTTCGACACGCAGCTGCATGCCGCCCCGCCCGCTCCTCACAAGGGGCTCCACGGCCTGTTCGCCGACTCCTTGCCGGATGGCTGGGGGCTGATGCTGATGGACCGCCTGTTTCGCCAACACGGCATCCCCCCCCATGCCGTGACGGCCATGGATCGGCTGGCTTTCGTCGGCGATCACGGCATGGGAGCGCTCACCTACCACCCGGCCTCAACACTTATTGATTCAGGCGAAGCCGATCACTGGAGTCGCCTTGGCGAGCTGGGCGAACAGGCCCGACGGCTCTTCGAGGGCCAGACCGATACCGTGCTTGCCGCCCTGGCACAGGCCGGCAGCTCAGGGGGCGCGCGCCCCAAGGTTCAGGTCTATCTGTCGCCGGGAACCACCGATCAGGCCAGCACCTGCCCTCGTCACGGACTGGAGCCCTGGCTGGTCAAGTTCACCTCCAGCTCACTGGCGCTTGGGCATGAAGAAGGACTGTGTGAAGCGGCCTACCTGACCCTGGCTAAGCGGGCCGGCATCGAAACGCCAGAGTGGCAGCTCATTGCTCCGCCGGCAGGTTCTCCGGCACTGGCCTGGCTGGCGTTAAAACGCTTCGACTGCAGCCCGCGGGGGCGCTACCACATGAGCAGCGCCTGCGGACTACTGGACGCCGACTTCCGTCTGCCATCGCTGGACTACGAAGACCTTATCAAGGCCGGCCAGGTCCTCTGCGGGAGCCCCACCGTCGGCAGAGCCCTGTTTCGACGAGCGATCTTCAACCTCTTCGCCTGCAACCAGGACGACCATAGCAAGAACTGGGCCTTTCTCCTCCAGGATGATGGCCAATGGCATCCCGCCCCCGCCTATGACCTGACCTTCAGCCCGGGCCCTTACGGCGAGCACGCCACCGCCTTCAAGGGACACGGCAAGAACCCGCCGCTAAAGGTCGTTCAGGCACTGGCCGACCAGGCCGGCTTCATCCGCTGGAACGAGGCCAGGCAGGTCATCAAGGAAGTGGTGGCGGCGATCAACGCCTGGGATGAGGAGGCCAGGGCGCTGGGCATCAGTCCAGGCGTACGACGGGAAATAGCGAAGCGGCTGGATGCTCTCCAGAAAGCCAACCGCGCGCTCGTGACCGGATAGTCCGCCGGTTCTCCCCCCGGAGACCAGCACGCCGACTCCCCTGTGAATCAAGCTCAGGGGGCCGGGCGTACTGGCTGTCTATGGCAGGCTTCCCCGGGCGAGGCGCTCAGCCCAGGGGGCTGGTCTAGGCCTCGGCGTCGGGCTTCTCGAAGACCCAGGTGGTGCCTTCACGGGAGTCCTTGAGGATGATGCCCAGCGCCGCGAGCTCGTCGCGGATGGCGTCGGCGGCGGCGAAGTCCTTGGCCTGCTTGGCCGCGGCGCGCTCGGCGATCTTCGCCTGGATCTCCTCCTCGGTAAGCGGCAAACCGGAGGCGCCCGCCTTGAGGAAGGTGGCCGGGTCCTGCTGCAGCAGGCCCAGGATGCCGCCCAGGCGCTTGAGCTCGGCGGCCAGCGCCGGGGCCTCGCCGGGCGCCTCCTTCTTCGCCCGATTGAGCTCCCGGGCCATGTCGAAGAGCACCGAGAGCGCCCCAGGCGTGTTGAAGTCGTCGTCCATGGCGGCGGTAAAGCGCGCCTCGAACTCGGACACCACCGCCCCTGTTGCCGGCTCGCCCGCTTCCTGAGCCTGCTCTTCAAGCGCCAGCCCCTCAAGAGCGAGTCCTTCAAGAGCCAGCCCTTCAAGAGAATTGTAGAAGCGCTCCAGGGACTTGCGGGCCTCGGCCAGGGAGTCCGGCGAGTAGTTGATGGCGCTGCGGTAGTGGCTCGCCACCAGCAGGTAGCGCACCACCTCCGGGTCGTGGTGCTCCAGCACCTCACGGATGGTGAAGAAGTTGCCCAGGGACTTGGACATCTTCTCCTGATTCACCCGCACCGCTCCGGCATGCATCCAGGTATTCACGAAGGGCTTGCCGTTGGCCGCCTCGGACTGGGCGATCTCGTTCTCGTGGTGGGGGAAGGTCAGATCCGGCCCGCCGCCGTGGATATCGAAGGTGTCGCCCAGGCAGCATTTGGACATGGCCGAGCACTCGATGTGCCAGCCGGGACGCCCCTCGCCCCAGGGCGAGGGCCAGCTCGCCTCGCCGGGCTTGGCCGCCTTCCAGAGCACGAAGTCCAGCGGGTCCTCCTTGTGCTCGTCCACCTCGACCCGGGCGCCGGAGCGCATCTCGTCGAGATCGCGGTTGTTGAGCTTGCCGTAGCCTTCGAACTTGCGCACCCGGTAGTAGACGTCGCCGTTGTCCGCCGCGTAGGCGTAGCCCTTGCCGATCAGGGTCTCGACCATACTGATGATGTCATCGATATGGCGGGTGGCCCTGGGCTCCTGGTCCGGCGGCAGCACCGAGAGGCGCGCCTCGTCCTCGTGCATCGCCTCGATCATGCGCTCGGTGAGCGACGAGATGGTCTCGCCGTTCTCGTCGGCCCGGCGCAGGATCTTGTCGTCGATATCGGTGACGTTGCGCACATAGGTGACGTCGTAGCCGCGATGGCGCAGATAGCGGGTGATGACGTCGAAGGCCACCATCACCCGGGCGTGTCCCAGGTGGCAGTAGTCGTAGACGGTCATGCCGCATACGTACATGCGTACCTTGCCCGGCTCGATGGGCGTGAAGACCTCCTTGCGGCGGGTCAGGGTATTGTAGATCTGCAGCGCGTCGTTGCTCACGGTTACCCCTTCTTCTGCGCTTCTTTCTTCTGGACCTTGGCCCAGCTGTCCTTGAGGCCCACGGTACGGTTGAACACCAGCTTGCCGTCGCGGCAGGCGTGGCGGTCGGCGCAGAAGTAGCCCACCCGCTCGAACTGGAAGCGGCTCTCGGGGTCGACCTCGGCGAGGCTCGGCTCGCCGATGGCCTGGCAGACCACCAGGGACTCGGGGTTGAGGTGATCGAGGAAGTCGGCGTCGCGGTCGCGGTCCGGCTGCTCCACGGTGAAGAGGTTGTCGTAGAGGCGCACCTCCATGGGCACGCCGTGCGCGGCGCTGACCCAGTGGATCACCCCCTTCACCTTGCGCCCTTCGGGGTTCTTGCCCAGGGTGTCGAAGTCCACGGAGCAGCGCAGCTCGCTGATCTCGCCGGCCGCGTTCTTGACCACCTCGTCGCAGCGGATCACGTAGCTGTTGCGCAGGCGCACTTCCTTGCCCGGCGCCAGGCGGAAAAACTTCTTGGGCGGCTCCTCCATGAAGTCGTCCTGGTCGATATAGAGCTCCCGGGTAAAGGGAATGCTACGCACGCCCAGGTCGTCCCGGGCCGGGTGGCCGGGCACCTCATAGACCTCCTCATGGCCCTCGGGGACGTTGGTCAGCACCACCTTCAGCGGCTTGAGCACCGCCATGGCCCGGGGCGCGTTGTCCTCGAGGTCGGCGCGGATGGCGTGGTAGAGCATGGCGATATCCACCAGGCCGCCGTCGGCGCGGGTCACGCCGATCATCTCACAGAACTTGCGGATGGAGGCCGGCGTATAGCCGCGGCGGCGCATGCCGGAGATGGTGGGCAGGCGCGGGTCATCCCAGCCGTCGACGATGCCCTCATCCACCAGCAGCTTGAGCTTGCGTTTGGAGGTCAGGGTGTAGTTGAGATTGAGCCGGGCGAACTCGATCTGGCGGGGCGTCGCCGGCACCGGCAGGTTCTCCAGGAACCACTCGTAGAGCGGGCGGTGATCCTCGAACTCCAGGGTGCAGATGGAGTGGGTGATCCCCTCGAGGGCGTCCGACTGGCCGTGGGTGAAGTCGTAGGAGGGGTAGATCTTCCACTTGTCGCCGGTCTGGTGGTGATGGGCGTGGCGCACGCGGTAGAGGATGGGGTCGCGCAGGTTGATATTGGGCGACGCCATGTCGATCTTGGCGCGCAGCACCTTCTCGCCCTCGGCGACCTCCCCTGTGCGCATGCGCTCGAGCAGCTCGAGGTTCTCCTCCACGCTGCGCTCCCGGTAGGGGCTGGGGCGGCCCGGCTCGGTCAGGGTGCCGCGGTACTCGCGGATCTCGTCCGGCGAGAGGTCGTCGACGTAGGCCTTGCCCTCGCGGATCAGGTGCTGGGCCCAGGCGTAGAGCTGGTCGAAGTAGTCGGAGGCGAAGCGCACGGGGCCTGCCCACTCGAAGCCCAGCCAGCTGACGTCCTCCTTGATGGCGTCGATGTAGGCCTGCTCCTCCTTGGCCGGGTTGGTGTCATCGAAGCGCAGGTGACAGTCACCACCGAACTGCTCGGCCAGCCCGAAGTTGAGACAGATCGACTTGGCGTGGCCGATATGCAGGAAGCCGTTGGGCTCCGGCGGGAAGCGGGTCACGATCTTGCCGGTGCGACCGGCCTCGATCTCGTCGCGAATCTGGTTGCGAATGAAATTCGGCGCGCTGGTGGTGTCGGTGGTCATGGTTGGGCAAACAACCTCTGGTTGAAGGTGCGGGCGCGTGCTTCGCGCCTCGAGGCAAAACCGGTATTATAGCGCCACGTCCATGGGCAACGCCAAGGCAGCGCCCCTTTATTGCACAGGAACTTAGCGATGATCGTTCTCGAAACCACCTTCGGTGACATCTCCGTCGAACTCGACCACGAGAAGGCCCCCAAGACCGCGGCCAATTTCGAGCAGTACGTGCGCGACGGCTTCTACGACGGCACCCTCTTCCACCGCGTCATCGACGGCTTCATGATCCAGGGCGGCGGCTTCGACGAGAGCTTCGACCAGAAGACCACCCGCGACCCCATCGAGAACGAGGCGGACAACGGCCTGCAGAACGAAACCGGCACCCTGGCCATGGCGCGCACCCAGGACCCGCACTCCGCCACCGCTCAGTTCTTTATCAACGTCGCCGACAACGCCTTCCTGAACCACAGCGGCAAGTCCATCCAGGGCTGGGGCTACTGCGTCTTCGGCCGCGTGATCGACGGCATGGACGTGGTCGACAGGATCCGCAAGGTCGAGACCACTCGCCGCGGCATGCACGCCGACGTGCCCGCCGAGGACGTCATGATCAAGAAGGCCTACGTCAAGGAGGCCTGATGGCCAGCCTGCTGATCTCCGACCTGCACCTGCAGCCGAGCGCTCCCGAGGTCACCGAGGCGTTCCTGCGCTGGCTGGAGGAGCGCGCCTGCGGCTGTGAGGCCCTCTATATCCTCGGCGATCTCTTCGAGGCCTGGATCGGCGACGACCTGCTCGACCTGGCCGGCCAGGACCCGACCGGCAACGCCGACCTGGCCGTCCGCGTCGCCCGGGCGCTCAGGCGGCTGGCCGACGACGGCTCCGAGATCTACCTGATGCACGGCAACCGCGACTTCCTGCTCGGCGAGCGCTTCGCCGCCGAGGCGGGGGCCACCCTGCTCCCCGACCCCAGCGTGGTGACGCTGGGCGGGGCGCGGGTGCTGCTGATGCACGGCGACAGCCTCTGCACCCTCGACGCCGAGTACCAGGCCTTTCGCCACCAGGCCCGCACCCCCCTGTGGCAGGCCCAGGTGCTCTCCATGCCCCTGGAGCAGCGCCTCGCCCTGGCGAAGCAGCTCCGCGAGCAGTCCGGCGAGGCCAACTCCAACAAGGCCGAGGACATCATGGACGTGACCCAGGACGAGGTCCGCCGCGTGATGGCCGAGCACGAGGTGACCACCCTGATCCACGGCCACACCCACCGCCCGGCGGTGCATGAGCTGGTGGTCGGGGACGCTCCCGCCAGACGCTACGTGCTCGGCGACTGGCAGCCCGGCCAGGGCTGGGAGATCGAGGTCACCAACAGCGGCACCCCTGAGCTTAAGAAGATTTAGGGGTCAGACCCCTAAATCCCCTTAAGGGAGGCCTCCAGCGCCTCGGGGTCGGGCAGGCTCCCCGCTTCGCCGATGATCTCGAGGCGTGAATCGCGCCGCCAGGCGCTGTCGGCGAGGCTGACCGCGCCGTCGGCGCGGTTGTAGAGCTTCCAGCCGGCGTCGGTGTGAAAGACCCCCTTGACCCTCAGCGCCCCGGGCAGCTTGCCCAGCGCCTCGCCCAGGCGGTCCAGGTCGAAGATATCCTGCGGATGCCAGCGCCACCCCAGGGTCTCGTGGCCCAGGGCGCTGCCGCACTCCCGCTGGGGGCGGCCCGGCTCGGGCAGCGCCTCGGCAAACGCCTCCAGCACCGGGCTTGCGCCCGCCGCCTCGCGCAGGCGCCGATGGGCATTGCTATCCACCGTTCGAGACACCGCCGGCTCGCCGCTAGTGAGCCGCTCCAGGGGCAGCGCGCCCCGGGGCGCTTCGACGACCCATCCCTTGCGCGGCCAGAGCTCTCCCAGCCACTCCCGGGCCGCGGCCAGCTGAGCCGGCGTGGCCAGGTCGGTCATGGTCAGGGCGACGCCCTCGGCCATGGTGAGCTGATCCAGAAAGGTCTCGTGCTCCCGGGCGCGCGGGTCGTCCAGGCGGCGGGGGTCGAGCAGCGTCACGATCCCGCGCACCTCGAGCACCCCGGCGAAGGCCTCCCCGCGCAGCACCTCCAGCAGGCCCGCCGGATGGCCCAGCCCCGAGGGCTCGATGATCACCCGATCGGGCCGATGGCGGTGCAGCAGGTTGACCAGGGTCGCCTGCATCACGAAGGCCAGCTGGCAGCAGAGACAGCCGCCGGGCAGCCCCTTGACCACCAGATCGTCGCGCTCCTCGAACATCGCCTGGTCGATCCCCACCTGGCCGAACTCGTTGATCAGCACCGCCCAGCGCTCCCCAGGGGGCTTCTGGGCGATCAGCTCGTGGATCAGGGTGCTCTTGCCGCTGCCGAGAAAGCCGGTGATCAGGTGGACGGGCACGTTGGCCAGGGGGGCGGGCATGGGGAGTCCTCTGGGGTGGGCGACAAGCGAGTGTTATATCGTAACACGAGGGCGAGGGGCGAGGGGCGAGGGGCGAGGGGCGAGGGGCGAGGGGCGAGGGGCGAGGGGCGAGGGGCGAGGGGCGAGGGGCGAGGGGCGAGGGGCGGGGACGTGTGGGAGTAGGAGCGCAGATCCTGCGCGATAGTGCGAATGGAGGCCGAAGGACTCCCTGGCGGTAGTCACCCATGATGGCAACACCACCGGGGCGCCTCCGGCGCCATTCGCGCGGCAGAGCCGCCCTCCCACCGGGCCCATTAACGCTAATCGACGATGATCAACAAAAAGGAGCAAGCCAAGGGGGTTCCTTGAAGCTTGCTCCTTTTACCCTGCGGCGCACCTTGCGGCTAGCCGAAGGCCTTAGCGGCGAATCTCCGCCTTGTCGCGCAGGTCGTCCAGCAGGCCCTGGATGGCGGCCTGGGCGCGCAGGCGCTCGGCCATGCTGGCCACGAACCGCTCGATCTCGGCGTTGACCTCGCCCTCCTCGACCGCTTCCAGCGCAATCAGCACTACCCGGTCGCCGTCCACGGCGCGCCCGTAGACGACGTCATCCCCTTCGGGAGCCGGCAGGCGGAACACCGCATCCACCAGCGCCCGGGAGAGCCCCTGGTCCTCCTGGCGGCCGACGCCTTCCGCGAGCTGCCAATCGAGCTCCAGGCTCTCGCCGGCGCGCAGGGCGGCCAGGCGCTCCTCGGCCACCTCCGAGAGGGCCTGACGACGCAGGTTGGCGGCCACGCTGGCCTCCACCTCGTCACGCACCTCCTCCAGCGGCAGGGTGGTGGCGTCGCGGTGCTCGACAACGCGCAGCACCATGCGGCGATCGGTATCGAGTTCGATCACCTCGCTGTTGAAGCGCTCCTGGAGCACGTCATCGCTGAAGGCCTCGCTCATCACGCCGGGCTCGGAGAGCACCCCCTCGGCGCCCTCCCGGGAGACCCAGTCGCTCTCCTGCAGCGCAAGGCCGATATCATCGGCCACGCTCTGCAGGTCGTCGGCGGCGAAGCTCTCGTCGATCAGGCGCTGGACCCGCTCGTTGAACTCGCCGGAGACCCGGGAGAGCGCCAGCTCGCGCTGGAGCTCGTCGCGCATCGACTCGAAGGGCTGGCGCTCCAGGCCGGTCACGGTGAGCAGGTGCAGGCCGTTGTCGGTCTCGACGATGCCGGAGACCTCGCCCTCCTCCATGCCGAAGGCGGCCTCGTCGAAGCTGTCGCCGAAGAAGCCCTGGCTGATCACGCCGAGATCGCCGCCCTGCTCCGCGGAGACCGTATCGTCGGAGACCTCGAGGGCCAGGTCGGCGAAGGATTCACCGTCGGCCAGGCGCTGACGCACCGCCTCCAACTCCTCCACGGCCTGATCGCGGCTGCGCTCGCCATTGAAGGTCAGCATGATATGGGCGATGCGGCGGTCGGCATCGGCGGTGCGCTCGCGCCAGGCGTCGCGCAGCTCGGCCTCGTCGATCTCGACGTCGGCGGCCATCTCCTGACGGTCGATGATCACGTACTCCAGGCGCACCTGCTCGGCCCGCCGGTAGTTCTCGGCGTTGGCCTCGTAGTAGGCCTGGACGTCCGCCTCGCTGACCTCGACGGCCTCCTCGAGCGCGTCCGCGGAGAGCGCCGCGTGGCGGAAGGTGCGGGTCTGGCGCTGCAGGGCCACCAGGGCCTCCTGCTCGGTGGGCAGGGTGAAGTCGCTGAAGGCCAGGCCCTGCTGCAGCTGCTGGCGCTTCATGTCCACCCGCAGCTCCTCGCGGAAGGCCATCGGCGTATAGCCGGCGCTGGCCAGCCGGTTGCGGAAGAGCTCGCTGTCGAAGCGGCCCTGGCCGTCCTGGAACTCCGGCAGGGAGACGATGACCTGGTCCAGCTGCTCCTCGGAGAGGTGCAGGCCACCCTCCTCGGCGTACTGGGTCAGCAGGCGGTCGGTGATCAGCTGGTCAAGCATCTGGGCCCGCAGGGCGCGCTCCTGCTCGGGGGGCACCTGCCCGGAGCGAATGGCCCGCTGGACCTCGAGCTCCAGCTGCTGACGCGTGATGGGTTCGCCGTTGACCTTGGCGATCTCGTCCCCACCGCCGCCGAAGAGCCCCACCAGGGACTCGACGCCGAACAGGGCCATGGTCACGACCACGGCCCCGACGATGATCTTGGCGCCCCAGCTTCGGGAGCGGTCACGAATACTTTGCAGCATGCAGGCCTCGGCAACGTATTGTGTGGAAAGTGGCGGATGACTGCGTCACGGCTAAAACCAAGACAGGCGCACCGCCGGGGGCGATGCGCCTGTAGGTGACTCAACCATCAGCGACGCAGCGGTGCGGTTCGCTCAGTTGACGGAATCCTTGAGCGCCTTGCCGGCCTTGAAGCTCGGCACCTTGGCAGCGCTGATCTCGATCGGCTCGCCGGTCTGGGGGTTACGGCCGGTGCGCGCGGCGCGCTCCTTGACCTGGAAGGTACCAAAGCCCACCAGGGAAACGCTCTCACCCTTCTTCAGACTGTCGGTCACGGTGTCGACCATGGCGTCCAGGGCCCGGGCAGCAGCTGCCTTGGGAATGTCGGCAGACGCGGCAATGGCTTCGATCAGCTCGGACTTGTTCACACTTCACCCCTTGACTTTTTCGGAATTTGGCTCTAATCGGCGTGGCTTTTAGCCGGAAGTCGCGATCACAGCATGGCGCAATTTATAGCAATGCGATGAAAGGACTGTCAAGCAAACTACCACGCCAAGCCCCACCATATCAGGCTTTAGGGTACATCATGATGGGGAAATTATTGTCAATGCGTGCTGATCATCGACGGTGAAGATGCGCTGTCTTCGGATCGGGTTTCTTCGCCTGACGCCTCGGGCCTTTTGGCCAGCGCCACCTCGAGCACCTCATCGATCCAGCGTACCGGCCTGATATCGAGAGCTTCCTTGATGTTATCCGGAACCTCCTTGAGATCACGACGGTTCTCCTCCGGCACCAGCACGGTCTTTATACCACCGCGCCGGGCGGCCAGCAATTTCTCCTTCAGGCCGCCGATGGGCAGCACCTCGCCGCGCAGGTTGACCTCGCCGGTCATGGCCACGTCGCAGCGCACCGGCCGCTCGGTGAAGGCCGACACCATGGCGGTGACCATGGCGATGCCGGCGCTGGGGCCGTCCTTGGGCGTGGCGCCCTCGGGCACGTGGATATGGAGGTCCTCCTTCTCGAAGCGCTCCGGGTCGATGCCGAACTTCAGCGCCCGGGCCCGCACCACGGTCTGGGCGGCGCTCACCGACTCCTTCATGACGTCGCCGAGCGAGCCGGTCTTGTTGAGGCGCCCCTTGCCCGGGGTGACCACCGACTCGATATTGAGCAGCTCGCCGCCCACCGAGGTCCAGGCCAGGCCGGTCACGCGCCCCACCTGATCCTCCTGGTCGGCCAGCCCGTAGCTGTAGCGACGCACCCCCGCGTAGGCCTCGACGGCATCGGCGGCCAGGGTCAGCGGCGCCAGGGCGCCCTCCCCGCCCTCCTTCTCCAGGCGGCTGCGCAGCACCTTGCGGCACACCTTGGCGATCTGGCGCTCCAGCTCCCGCACCCCCGCCTCGCGGCTGTAGTAGCGGATCAGCTCCAGCAGTGCCTCGTCGGAGAGCTCGAGCTCGCCCTCCTTGAAGCCGTTGGCCTTGAGCTGTTTGGGCACCAGGTAGCGCCTGGCGATGGCCAGCTTCTCGTCCTCGGTGTAGCCCGGCAGCCGGATCACCTCCATGCGGTCGAGCAGCGGCCCCGGGATGTTCATGGAGTTGGCGGTGCAGATGAAGAGCGTCTCGGAGAGGTCGTAGTCCAGCTCCAGGTAGTGGTCGCTGAAGGTGTCGTTCTGCTCAGGGTCGAGCACCTCGAGGAGCGCCGAGGCGGGATCGCCGCGGTGGTCCATGCCGATCTTGTCGATCTCGTCGAGCAGGAAGAGCGGGTTCCTGACCCCGGCCCGGGACATGCGCTGGACGATCTTGCCCGGCAGCGAGCCGATATAGGTGCGGCGGTGGCCGCGAATCTCGGACTCGTCGCGCACCCCGCCGAGCGCCAGGCGCACGTACTTGCGGTTGGTGGCCCGGGCGATGGACTTACCCAGCGAGGTCTTGCCCACCCCGGGCGGCCCCACCAGGCAGAGCACCGGCCCCTTGAGCTTCTTGACCCGCTTGTGCACGGCCAGGTACTCGAGGATGCGCGCCTTGACCTCCTCGAGGCCGTAGTGGTCCTCGTCCAGCACCTGCTGGGCGTGGACCAGGTCGTGCTTGACCCGGGTGCGCTTCTTCCAGGGCACCGAGACCAGCCAGTCCAGGTAGGCGCGCACCACCGTCGCCTCGGCGGAGTTGGGCGACATCATCTTCAGCTTGCCGAGCTCCTGGGTGGCCTTCTCCCTGGCCTCCTTGGGCATGCCGGACTCCTCGATGGCCTGCTCGTACTTCTCGGCCTCGTTGGGCACGTTCTCGAGCTCACCCATCTCCTTCTGGATGGCCTTCATCTGCTCGTTGAGATAGTACTCGCGCTGGGACTTCTCCATCTGGTCCTTGACCCGGGAGCGGATGCGCTTCTCGACCTGCAAGAGGTCGATCTCCGCCTCGATCAGCGCCATCAGGTGCTCGATGCGGTCGCGCACGCGATCCATCTCCAGCAGCTGCTGCTTGTCGTCGATCTTCAGCGACAGGTGGGCGCAGATGGTGTCCACCAGGCGGCTGGGGTCCTCGATGCCGGAGAGGGAGTTAAGCACCTCGTTGGGCACCTTCTTCGACATCTTGACGTACTGCTCGAACTGGTTGAGCAGCACCCGCACCAGGGCCTCCTGCTCGCGCTCGGTGAGCGGTTCGCTCTCGCGCAGCACCGCCTGCGCCGTGCTGTAGGCCCCATCGGTGTGGATCTCGCCCACGTCGGCCCGGGAGACCCCCTCGATCAGCACCTTGACGGTGCCGTCGGGCAGCTTGAGCAGCTGCATGATCTCGGCCACGGTGCCGATGGCGAAGAGATCCTCGCGGTCCGGATCGTCCTTGCTGGCCTCGCGCTGGGCCACCAGCAGCACCCGCTTGTCAGCGCTCATGGCAGCCTCGAGGGCCTCGATCGACTTCTCGCGACCCACGAAGAGCGGAATGACCATCTGCGGGTAGACAACCACGTCCCGCAGCGGCAAAAGGGGCAGACTCAGGGTCTGATCAGCGTTCTGCTGCATCGCAGACGTTCCTCAAACAAAACGGGTGAATGTCACAGGAGTGGGGGCGCACCGACACCTTTGCAAGGGACAGGGCGACAATGAAGGCGGAAAACGGCCGATGGCCCACACGAAAACGCGGGAGCGGCGCCGCCAGGCCGGCAATCACCGGGGGATGGCGAGGCTCGCTCCCGCGTGGCGGCCCGGAGGCATCACGGGCCCGAACGGCTCAGCCGCCGGTGCCGTCGCCGGCCGCTTCCTGCTGCTGGGAGTAGATCAAAAGCGGTTCGCTCTCGCCGCCGATCACCGAGGCGTCGATCACCACCTTGGACACCCCCTCCAGGGAGGGAATCTCGTACATGGTATCGAGCAGCACCGACTCGAGGATGGAGCGCAGGCCGCGGGCGCCGGTCTTGCGGGTCATCGCCTTGACGGCCACGGCGCGCAGGGCATCCTCGCGGAACTCCAGCTCCACGCCCTCCATCTCGAAGAGCTTGGCGTACTGCTTGATCAGCGAGTTCTTCGGCTCGACGAGGATCTGGATCAGGGCGTCCTCGGTGAGCTCGGTGAGGGTCGCGATGACCGGCAGGCGCCCCACGAACTCGGGGATCAGGCCGAACTTGACCAGGTCCTCGGGCTCCACATCGGCCAGCAGCTCGCCCACACCGCGGGACTCATCCTTGCTCTTCACCTCGGCGCTGAAGCCGATGCCGCCCTTCTCGGCGCGGTCGCGAATCACGCGATCGAGGCCGGCGAAGGCGCCGCCGACGATGAACAGGATGTTGCCGGTATTGACCTGCAGGAACTCCTGCTGGGGGTGCTTGCGCCCACCCTGGGGCGGCACCGAGGCGGTAGTACCCTCGATCAGCTTGAGCAGCGCCTGCTGGACGCCCTCACCCGAGACGTCACGGGTGATGGAGGGGTTGTCCGACTTGCGGGAGATCTTGTCGATCTCGTCGATATAGACGATGCCCCGCTCGGCCTTCTCGACGTCGTAGTCGCACTTCTGCAGCAGCTTCTGGATGATGTTCTCGACGTCCTCACCCACGTAGCCCGCCTCGGTCAGCGTGGTGGCATCGGCGATGGTGAAGGGGACGTTGAGCAGGCGCGCCAGGGTCTCGGCCAGCAGGGTCTTGCCGCTGCCGGTGGGGCCGATCAGCAGGATGTTGGACTTGCCGAGCTCCACATCATCCTTCTGCACCTCGGAGCGCAGCCGCTTGTAGTGGTTGTAGACCGCCACGGAGAGCACCATCTTGGCGCGGTCCTGGCCGATCACATAGTCGTCGAGGGTGTGACGAATCTCGCGGGGAGTCGGCAGGCGCTCCTCGTCGGTCTCGGCATCGGCATCGAGCACCTCCTCGCGAATGATGTCGTTGCAGAGGTCGACACACTCATCGCAGATATAGACGGACGGGCCGGCAATCAGCTTGCGCACTTCGTTCTGGTTCTTGCCGCAGAACGAGCAGTAGAGCAGCTTGCCGCCTTCGTCCTTGCCTTTGCCGTCGGCCATTCGCATACCTCATTTCAATTGGCTGGGCGCGCCGGGCGCCCGGCCGGGCTCACATCGGCAGCCGGAGCTGCCGGAGAACGGGGTCAGGGCGTGAAAATCACGCTATCAGGATGTGGGCCGCTTATCCAGCACCGCATCGATGAGGCCATACTCGGCCGCCTGCGCACCGTTCATGAAGTTGTCGCGGTCGGTGTCCCGCGCGATGCTATCAATGTCCTGGCCGGTGTGGTGGGCCAGGATATGGTTGAGCTTGTCGCGGATGCCGAGGATCTCACGGGTGTGGATCTCGATATCCGAGGCCTGCCCCTGATAGCCGCCCAGCGGCTGATGGATCATCATCCGCGAGTTGGGCAGACAGAAGCGCTTGCCCGTCGCACCGCCGGCCAGCAGCAGCGCGCCCATGCTCGCCGCCTGACCGATGCAGACGGTGGAGACGTCGGGCTTGATGAACTGCATGGTGTCGTAGATCGACATCCCCGCGGTCACCGAGCCGCCCGGCGAGTTGATGTAGAGATGGATGTCCTTGTCCGGGTTCTCGGACTCGAGGAACAGCAGCTGGGCCACCACCAGGTTGGCCATGTAGTCTTCCACCGGACCCACCAGGAAGATCACACGCTCCTTGAGCAGGCGGGAATAGATGTCGTAGGCCCGCTCGCCGCGCGCGCTCTGCTCGACCACCATCGGCACCAGGCCGCCGGCGTTCTGAATATCGAACTCGTTGCTCATCAGTGTGATGTCCTTGCATCCGATGAATGGAAGCGTGGGGTGGAGCGCCGGCCGCGGCCGGCGCCCCCGGTGCGGGAGAAGGGTCAGGCCTTGCTCTCTTCCTGACGCTCTTCCTCGCTCTCCTCGGCGGCCTCTTCCTGCTGCTGGGCGGCGGCCAGGACCTGCTGGTAGCTCATCTCGACGTCCTTGACGCTGGCCTGCTCGAGCAGGGCGTCGACGGCCTTCTCCTCAAGGATGGCAGACTTGACCTGGGTCTTCATCTGCTCGTTGCCCATGTAGTACTCGACCACCTGGGCGGGCTCCTGATACTGCTCGGCGAGCTCCTCGACCTTGGCCTTGATCTCGTCGTCGCTGGCGTCGAGCTCCTTGGACTTGATCACCTCGGCCAGCAGCAGGCCGACCTGGACGCGGCTCTGGGCCTGCTCCCAGAACAGCTCGTTGGGCAGCTGGGAGACGTCGAAGTCCTCGCCCAGGCCGAACTGCTGGGCCGCCTGGCGCTTGAGGCCGTCGGTCTCCTGCTGCACCAGCGCCTGAGGCACCGGGATCTCGTTGGCCTTCTTGAGCGCCTCGAGGACCTGGCCCTTGATGCGGTTGTCGACGGCCTGCTCGGCCTCGCGGGTCATGTTCTTCTTGACCTCGGCGCGGAACTTGTCGAGATCGCCGTCATCGACGCCGAATTTCTTGACGAACTCGGCGTCCACCTCGGGCAGGGCCTGGCCCTTGACCGCATGGACCTTGACCTTGAAGGTCGCTTCCTGGCCGGCCAGGTGCTCGGCCTGGTAGTCCTCGGGGAAGGTGACCTTGATCTCCTTCTCGTCGCCGGCGGCGGCGCCCACCAGCTGCTCCTCGAAGCCGGGAATGAAGTTGCCGGAACCCAGCACCAGGTCGTGGCCCTCGGCGCTGCCGCCCTCGAAGGGCTCGTCGCCCAGGAAGCCCTGGAAGTCGATGTTGACCTGGTCGCCGTCGGCGGCGGCGCGCTCGACCTCTTCCCAGCCGGCGTTCTGCTTGCGCAGGGTCTCGATCATCTCGTCGACGTCGGACTCCACCACCTCGACCACCGGGCGCTCGACCTCGGTGCCCTCGATGGAAGCCAGCTCGAACTCCGGGTAGACCTCGAGGGTGGCTACGAACTCCAGATCCTTGCCGGATTCGTTGACGGTGGCCTCGATCTGCGGGAAGCCCGCCGGGTTGAGCTCGTTCTCGGAAATGGCGCGCACGTAGCGCTCACGCATCACCTCACCCACCACTTCGTTACGCACGTCGTGGCCGTAGCGCTGACGGATCACCGACATCGGCACCTTGCCCTTGCGGAAGCCGTCCATGCGAACGTTCTTGGCGGCATCCTTGAGACGGGCATTGACGGCCTCGTCGATCTCGGCTGCCGGCACCTGGACGGTGATGCGGCGTTCGATCTGGGAGGTCGTATCGACGGAAACTTGCATGAAATGTCCTCTACCGACTGGGGCGTTGGGTTGAAGGTAATGAAGAATCAAGGGGCTGATTTTATGAATCCCGCCCGGCACTGGCAAGCGCCATGCCGCAGGACATGGGGGCACCCGTAAGGAATGCAAGGCGCCCGCCGCGAAAAAAAGGGGGCTGCCGGCGGCAGACGGCCGGAAACGCAAAAACCGCCGACTCGTTTGAGCCCGCGACGCTGGGGGATAGACAGGAAAACTAACAGAGGGTTCAAGGAGTGGGGTGGATGATGGGGATCGAACCCACGACCACCGGAGCCACAATCCGGGGCTCTACCACTGAGCTACATCCACCACTGCCTTGAAACATGTGTCGTAATGGGGTGGATGATGGGGATCGAACCCACGACCACCGGAGCCACAATCCGGGGCTCTACCACTGAGCTACATCCACCACTACGACAGCTACTGCCTGATGCTGCTACTTGCTACCACTACTCGACCGTCGTCCCGCACGCACCAGAGAAGCTGGCACGCCCAGCAGGACTCGAACCTGCAACCTACGGCTTAGAAGGCCGTTGCTCTATCCGGTTGAGCTATGGGCGCATTCTACTCTCCAGGCTGCCTCGCCGCAACCCCAGGATCCAGAATTTCTCAGATCATTCAAGAGGTTGTGGTCGGAGTGGAGGGATTCGAACCCCCGACATCCTGCTCCCAAAGCAGGCGCGCTACCAGACTGCGCTACACTCCGCCGGCGATATCGCTGGCCTGACGCCGCCGCAGGGGCCTCGTCGAGCGCTGCATATTCTACGTGACTTTCCCCTGCGGTCAAGTGCTTGGCACACCATTACCGGTCTCGCGCTTTGTTTCCCCGCCCCGGCATGCGAAAATCACGCCTTCTCGTTACCGCGGGCGGGCCTGTCGCCCGCCTCCACCCAACCGCCAGAGGAAGCGCGATGTCCGCCCAACTGATCGATGGCAAGTCCATAGCCGCCCGAGTCCGCCAGCAGGTCGCCCGCCAGGTCCAGGCCCGGCGCGATGCCGGGGGCCGCGCGCCGGGGCTCGCCGTGGTGCTGGTGGGCGAGGACGCCGCGTCGGCGGTCTATGTGCGCAACAAGCACAACGCCTGCGTGGAGGCCGGCATCGAATCCTTCCAGCACCGGCTGCCCGCCGAGACCAGCCAGGCTGAGCTCGAGGCCCTGGTGGACTCGCTCAACGCCGACCCGGCGGTGGACGGCATCCTGGTGCAGCTGCCGCTGCCGGCCCACCTGGACGCCCGCCCCATCCTCGAGCGCATCCGCCCCGACAAGGACGTGGACGGCTTCCACCCCTACAACCTGGGCCGCCTGGCCCAGCGGCTGCCGCTGCTGCGCCCCTGCACGCCCAAGGGGGTGATGACCCTGCTCGAGCAGAGCGACCTCAAGGTGCGCGGCCTCGACGCCACCGTGGTGGGCGCCTCCAATATCGTCGGCCGGCCCATGGCCCTCGAGCTGATGCTGGCGGGCTGCACCACCACCGTCTGCCACCGCTTCACCCGCAACCTCGAGGAGCAGGTGCGCCGCGCCGATCTGCTGGTGGTCGCCGTGGGCAAGCCGGGGCTGGTCAAGGGCGAGTGGGTCAAGGAGGGCGCCATCGTCATCGACGTGGGCATCAACCGCCTGGAGGATGGCCGCCTGGTGGGCGACGTCGACTTCGACGCCGCGGCCCGGCGCGCCAGCTGGATCACCCCGGTGCCGGGCGGCGTCGGCCCCATGACCGTCGCCACCCTGCTCGAGAACACCCTGCAGGCCGCCGACCTCCACGACGCCCGCTAAATCCCCCTGGGGGTCAGACCCCAAAGTTCCCTTAAGGGTCTGACCCCTCAGAAGAGTGAGACGCAACAATGCAGCGCATCGGTATCATCGGCGCCATGGCCCAGGAGGTGGAGCATCTCGCCTCCCTGCTCGAGGAGCGCCAGACCCGCAGCCACGTGGGCTCCACCTTCCATAGCGGCCTGCTCCACGGGGTCGAGGTGGTGATCCTGCAGTCCGGCATCGGCAAGGTGAACGCCGCGGTGGGCACCACCCTGCTGCTGGATCTTTACCAGCCCGACGCCGTGATCAATACCGGCTCCGCCGGCGGCTTCGGCGAGGGGCTTGCGATCGGCGACGTGGTGGTCTCCAGCGAGGTGCGCCACCACGACGTGGACGCCGTGGTCTTCGGCTACGAGCACGGCCAGGTGCCGCAGATGCCGGCCGCCTACCTGCCCGACCCGCGCCTGGTGGCCATCGCTCGGGAGTGCGTGGAGTCCCTGGGCGAGGTCAAGGTGGTGGAGGGGCTGATCGCCACCGGCGACGTCTTCATGGCCTGCCCCGACCTGGTGGCCCAGACCCGCAAGCGCTTCCCCACCATGCTCGCCGCCGAGATGGAGGCCGCGGCCATCGCCCAGACCTGCCACCTCTACGGCTGCCCCTTCGTGGTGATTCGCGCCCTCTCGGATATCGCCGGCGGTGGCGACAACCACCTCTCCTTCGAGGAGTTCCTGGAGGTGGCCGCCACCCACTCGGCGCGCATGGTCGAGGCCATGGTGGCCCGCCTTGCCGCGCTGCCCGACGAGGCCCGCAGTGAAGCGGTGGCCGACGAGGCCTGACCCCCGCCCACCAGATCAACGGCACGCCGCCGCCCTTCTTCCTCTTCCACGGCACCTGGGACCGCCTGGTGCCGCTGGACCACAGCACCGACTTCCAGGCGGCTCTGGTGGAAAGCGGCGGCGAGGCCGAGCTCTATCTGCAGCGCGGCCGCGGGCACTTCCTGAGTTTTCTCACCCGCGGCGGCGCCATCGACGCCGGCATCGACTTCTTGGAGCGGCAGGTCAAGGGCACCGAACGCTAGCGGATCTGCCACTCCGGCGCCAGGAAGCGCCAGTGTTCGCGCAGCAGGGCCTTGTGCTCGTGCGCCATCGGCAGCGCCTCCAGCATGTCAGGCCAGGACGCTCTGGCGCACGCCAGCGCGTCCTGAAGCTCAGCTTCCACCACGGGCCAGCTGACACCCACACGCTCGGCCCAGTGCCGAAAATCATCCCGCTTCAGCTGCTCCCAGCGCTTCTTGCCATTCAGGTTCAGCGCCGCCTCCCGCTCGTTGGGCAAGTAGGCACGCGTCGTCACGATGTCGTAGGCGGGCGACAGCCGCGGCCTGTAACGATCCGGGTAAAGGAGGCTCCAGTTCTTCAGGTGGGCATCGCCGTTGGCCAGTAGAAGATTCACCAGCAGGCGGCGCGCCATCTGCGCCGCACACGCCATACCGTCGGCGGAGAACTCGCGCACCAGCCGCCCCAGCTGCTCATAGCTTGGCCCGGCGTACTTCTCGTAGGGGTAGCGAAACAGCACCTGGGCGAAGTCTTCCGCGTGCACCCGCCCACCCTCTGCACGATCGAACCGCTTGATGGCATAGGCCAGCGGCTCGTCCGGCAGATTCAGCGCCGGCAGCCCCTGCAGCTCCTCGAGGGGCACCAGTCGAATCTCGGGGATAAAGACGCCTGCCGCCTGGGCCAGGCGCATGGCGGAATATTCGTTCTGCACAAGCCAGGGGTGGTGAGGCGATGGCGGCTTGACGATCCAGTCACCGGGCAGCGCGTCGCCAGCGCCGAAGAAACGGCCATCCTGCTCGCGCATGGAAAACTTCATCTGCACCCCGGCCAGAGAGAACCCCCTGCCCACGGCTACCCGTCTCGGTCGAGGCGTGACGCTCTGTCGGTGCGCCAGCACCCACTCAGGCATCTCGTCCGGCGCCACCGCCACCACTTCCAGGGCCCCCGGGAGGTCGTGCCCCAGGGCCGCCAGCAGGGGGAACTCGTTGTCGGGATGCACCTTGAGCTCGGCGGCCAACCAGTGGCGCAGCGCACCCTCCGGCAGCAGGTTGGAGAGCCAGGGGTGGAGCCGCTGGCGGCGTATCCAGGGCGCCTGCAGCAGTCGCTGGCTGTTGGGCGCCGCGGCCATGAGCGACAGGGACAGCGTGGGGCGATTCTCGTCGAGCCGCCAGGCATCGTCGAACACCAGCACGTTGCGCCCACCGCGATAGCCGGCCAGCCAGCCCAAGCGACGGCCGTGGAGCCAGAGCGACAGCATCTCGACGCTTTCGTCCGTCACCTTCACTCCTCCCGGTCGAGCAGCCCCTGCCAGGGGTCTTCATCGAGGGGCACCGAGCCCGCCTCCCCCTCCTCGAGCAGCGCCTGCACCTGATACCACTTGTCGATGGGAATCAGCATCAGGCGGGCATTGAGTCCATCGGCGGCCAGCTCAAGGGTGTCCAGCCGGGGATTGCCGCCGCGCTCCAGGCGCTGGTACTGCTGGCGGGTCATCCCCACGCGTTCGGCCACCGTCGCCTGGGTAAACCCCAGCTCGCGACGGCGGCGCTTCAACTCATCGTGAAGGCTCATCGGCTAAAGCCCATAAAACAGCCCAAAAAATGCACCATCAGCGTTGCTTTGGTGGCAGCATAGCAACACCTATGATGCATTTCCATGCCCACTCGATCGCGCAGAGGCGCTATCAGGGCTATCACAATTACCAGTGCCGCGTCAGCGAAAGGCGCCGGGGACAGGTCGGAAAGGGGGTCCGTGGACCAGGGAAGGTCTAGGTAGCCCCCAGGGAGGGGTTCATGGCGCCCCCTTGGAGGCCTGTCGCCGGAACAGCCTTGAGCGATGCTTCCATCGGCGATGGCCCTGGGGGGCGCTATGCCGCGGGCGCTGTCAGGCAAGCTTCCAGGCCAGGGTCTCGCCGGCGCGCAGGGGCACGATGCGCGAATCGCCCACGTAGGCCAGCGACTCGGGCAGCTGCCAGGGCTCGCGCACCAAGGTCACGCTCTCGGCGTTGCGGGGCAGGCCGTAGAAGTCCGGGCCGAAGTGGCTGGCGAAGCCCTCCAGGCGATCCAGGGCGCCCGCCGCCTCGAAGGCCTCGGCGTAGAGCTCGATGGCCGCCGGTGCGGTGTAGGCCCCCGCGCAGCCGCAGGCGCTCTCCTTGTCGCCCTGGGCGTGGGGCGCGCTGTCGGTGCCCAGGAAGAACTTGGGATTGCCCGAGGTGGCCGCCGCCAGCAGCGCCTGGCGGTGGCGCTCGCGCTTGAGGATCGGCAGGCAGTAGTAGTGGGGGCGAATCCCGCCCACCAGCATGTGGTTGCGGTTGTAGAGCAGATGGTGGGCGGTGATGGTGGCCGCCACGTTGGCCGGCGCCGCCTTGACGAACTCGGCGGCATCGGCGGTGGTGATATGCTCGAAGACCACCCTGAGGGTGGGGTGGCGCTCGAGCAGCGGCTTCATGACGCGTTCGATAAAGACCGCCTCGCGGTCGAAAATATCGATCTCGGCGTCGGTCACCTCGCCGTGGACCAGCAGCGGCATGCCGAGCCGCGCCATGGCGGCGATGGCCTCGTCGCAGTGCCTGAGGTCGGTGACGCCGGAGTCGGAGTTGGTGGTGGCCCCCGCCGGGTAGAGCTTCACCGCCTGCACCAGGCCGCTGGCGTGGGCGCGCTCGATCTCCTCGGCCGGGGTGCGGTCGGTGAGATAGAGGGTCATCAGCGGCTCGAAGGCGCTGCCCTCGGGCAGCGCGGCCAGGATGCGCTCGCGGTAGGCCAGGGCCTGCCCGGTGGTGGTGACCGGCGGCTTGAGGTTGGGCATGATGATGGCGCGGCCCATCTGGCGGGCGGAGGCGCCCACCACGGCGGCCAGGGCCTCGTCGTCACGCAGGTGCAGGTGCCAGTCGTCGGGGCGGGTCAGGGTCAGTGAGGTCACGGCGTGTCCTGTCTTGGCGGGTTCATTCAAGGGTGACCCCAGTATACCCAAAGCGGCCCGCCGCGGCTGCCGGAGCGGACAGGAGCCCGTTAGTCTGCTAACGTGATCCCTGCCCTTGATCCCTTCCACTACCACCCGGCAGGCTCCCGATGCTCGACCCCAACGCCCGCGCGCCCCTGCGCGCCGACCTGCTGCTGCTCCTGGTCACGCTGCTGGCCGCCGCGGGCTGGATCTTCTCCAAGGAGGCGCTGAACGGCATGCCGCCGCTGCTGTTCATCGCCAGCCGCTTCCTGATCGCGGGGCTTTTGCTGTGCGCCTTTGCCGCCCCGGTGCTGTGCCGCCTCGGCCGCCGCGACCTGCTCACCGGCGCCGGCGTCGGCGTGCTGTTCAGCGGCGCCCTCGCCTTCTGGATCCTGGGGCTGCACCACTCGGAGCACCTCGGCGAGAGCGCCTTTATCAACAGCCTCGGCATCCTGCTGGTGCCGATCATGGCCAGGCTCCTCTTCGGCGACCGCCCCCCGCGCACCACCTGGATCGCCCTGCCCGTCGCCGGGGTCGGCTTCGCCCTGCTGTCGCTCAACGCCGGGCTGCGCATCGAGGCGAGCCAGGCGCTGATCACCGTCTCGGCGGTGCTCTTCTCGATTTTGATCAACGTCAACTCCCGGGTGGTCCACCGGCTGCCGACCCTGCCGCTGACCGCCATCCAGCTCACCACCGTGGGCATCCTGCTGGGCCTGGTCTCGGCCCTGGTGGAGCCCTGGCCCGCGCGCATCGACGGCGTCACCCTGGGCTGGCTCGGCGCCAGCGTGGTGCTGGCCAGCATCCTGCGCTTTCTGCTGCAGGTCTACGCCCAGGGGCTCACCACCCCGAGCCACGCCGCGGTGATCCTGATGCTGGAGGCGGTATGGACGGCACTGCTGGCCGCCGCCTGGTACCAGGAGAGCATGACCCTGCTGCAGTTTGCCGGCTGCGGGCTGATCTTCGCCGCGCTGCTGATCAATCGCTGGTACTGGATCCGCCACCTCGTCACCCGGCGCTGAAATGCCGTATCATGCGCCGAGAGTTCACAGGGAGATCTCCTATGCCGAAGGCGCGCCACTATGCCGATCTGGTCGCCGTGCTGACCGGTCTGATGTGGCTGGTGGTGTTCTGGTCGATCAGCCTCTCGGGGCAGATCGGCAGCGTCGAGCCCATCATGGCCGCGCTGCTGCTGCTGGCGACGCTGGTGCTGGTCAGCTTCGTTCATCGCCCCACCCGCGTGCTGATGCGCCGCTACCACGTCAGGAAGCGGCGCACCGAAATGTGGATGCATCTCCTGGCCCTGCCGCTGACCCTGGCCTTCCTGTTCGGGGTGGTGATCGAGGAGCTGCTGCTGCCCCTGGACGGCCTGCAGAAGATGCTGCTGTTCAACGTCTTTGCCACCGCCGGCTGGCTGGTCTTCGTGGTCACCGTGCTGATCAAGCTCGCCATGCATGCGACGCGCCGCCCCCGGGGGGGCAACCGGCCCTAGCCTCGAGCGGCCACGCACCAAGAGAAACGGGCGCCCTTGCGGGGCGCCCGTTGTCGTTGGGGATGCGCGTTTCAGAAGCGGTCGACCCGGAAGGGCGCCATCTCTACCGCCGGCTCCTCGCCGTCCATCATCTGGGCGAGCAGCTCCCCGGTAGCCGGGCCCAGGGTAAACCCCTGGTGGCCGTGGCCGAAGGCGAGCCACAGGCCCTCCTTGTCGGGTGCCGGGCCGATCACCGGCTTCATGTCCGGCATGCAGGGGCGCGCGCCCTTCCAGGGCTGGGCGTCGCGGCGCTTACCCAGGGGAAACAGCTTGCGGGCCACCTTCTCAGCGGCGGCCAGCTGCTTGTACTGGGGCGGCGAGTCCAGGTCGGCCAGCTCGGCGCCGGTGGTCAGGCGGATGCCGGCGCGCATCGGCTCGAGCAGGAAGCCCTTCTCGGCATCCATCACCCAGTGGTTGAGCGTCGCCCCCTCCTCCGCGGAGTAGTGCATATGGTAGCCGCGCTTCACGAACAGCGGCACGTTCATGCCCAGCTTGCCAAGCAGTTCGCCGGACCAGGGGCCCATGGCCACCACCACCTGGTCGGCCTCCAGGGCCCCCTCGCTGGTCTTGACCCGCCAGCCGGTGCCCACCTGCTGCACCTCCTCGACGCTGGCCTGCATCACATGGCCGCCCTGCTCGGCGAAGCTCCTGGCATAGGCCTGCACCAGGCCGCCCGGGTCCGAGACCATCCAGGGCTGGGTCCAGTGGATCGCGCCGATCAGCCCCTTGGCCAGGTGCGGCTCCTTGGCGTAGAGCGCCTCGGCGTCCAGCACCTCATACTCCACCCCGAAGCGCTCGTGGTTCTCCTTCGCCTCCTGCAGGCGCTCATCGAACTCCTTGCGGGTGCGGTAGAGCTCGAGCCAGCCCCCCTTGCGCACCAGCGCCTCGGCGCCGGCGGCTTCGATCATCGGCGCATGGGCATCCTGGCAGCGCATGATCAGCGAGGCCCACTCCTCGACGATGCGCGCATAGCGCTCGCCGCCGGAGTTGAGCCAGTAGTTGAGCAGCGGGCCCGCGGCGCTCACCATCCCGGTGGGACGGTAGCGGATATCCACCTCGCGGTTGGGCAGCACCCGCAACAGGGTGCCGATATCCCGGGGGAAGGCGTAGGGGCGCACCGCCTCGCGCTGGATGATGCCGGCGTTGCCGAAGGAGGTCTCGAGGCCCGGCTCGCGGCGGTCCACCAGGGTGACGTCATGGCCGCGACGCGCCAGATGCCAGGCTACCGACACGCCGACCATGCCGGCACCAAGAACGATGATATTGCGGGACATGAAGGTCTCCCTGACGATGCATAGAGAAAGCCCCACCGTCGGGCAGGGCTGTCATGCTGGGAGTCTAGCAGCACTTTCCAGAAAATCGGCAACGGCCTGATAATTAAGAGGGTAATTCTATGAATCGCCACCCATTCAGCAGCATCACCCAAATTACGCCCAGCAAATAGAAGAGTTTCATGTCGCCGAGGCCTGGGCCTGGAGCTTGGCGCGAATGAAGTCGCCGTGGCTCACGTGGAGCAGGTCCGCCAGCTGGCGAATGCGGTGCTCCTCCAGGTGGTGGTGCTCCCCGTCGGCCAGGGCAAGCTCCCACATCAGGCGCACCAGCTCACAGCGCCTGGGGTAGTCGTAGTGCGCCTTGATCAGGCTGACGAACTGGTAGTGGTCGACGGCGTTCTCCGCCTCCTCCCGGGCCAGGGCCACCAGCTCGTCCACCGCCTCCCCCTGCACCGCCAGCTGCCGGCTCAGCATCTCGCGCAGCGCCGTCAGCTGGGCCGGATCCTCCTGATAGTCGGCGCGCATCACCTCGCAGAGCAGCGCCGCCACGGCGAGCTCCAGGGTCGGCGCATCGGGCGCCTGGTGCTCCGGTTCGGCCAGCACCTGTTGGAAGAAGCGTTGGATACCTGCAAGCACGATCGATCTCCTGCCGTTGGAGGCACTTTTGACCAGCGCCCCAGGCTCGGGTTCGCCCGGGTCAGACCCTTAAGCGGACTTAAGGGTCTGACCCCGAAGCTGCCTGAGAGCAGCGCCAGCAGGCGAGGAGGTTGAGCAGGGCCAGGGCGAGGAGCCCGGCGGCGAGCCAGCCGAGGACGTTGACCAGGTCGTGGTAGCCGGCGGGGGGAGACTGGGGGCGGCGGGTCATGCCGAACTCCACCAGCCGGGTCAGGGCGTAGAGCAGCAGCGCCAGCAACGAGAGCGGCAGCGCCGAGCGGCGCCGGGAGAGCCAGCGGGTCAGCCCCCAGGGCCGGCTGGGGGCCTTTTCCACCGGCTTGCTGACAGCCTTGCGGGCGGCGGGCTTGCGGGCAGGAGCGGCCCGGCGCGGCGCCGGGGCCTTCCTGGCCCGGGGTTTCGCTCGCGGCTTGGCCCGCCCTCGAGCCGGCGGCCCGGCCACGAGGCCCCAGAGCCCCCGCGCCGTGCGCCACAGCACCCAGCCCAGCGTGAAGCTGACCGACAGCGCCAGGCCGCTCATTACCAGAACATACGCCATCCGGCGGATCCTTCCTTGCCTTGAGGGCCGCCTATTGTGCCATACCGGCGGTGGTGTCCGCTGCCTGGCTCACGCCACCGCCAGGTCTATCGCGGTTACCGACAGGGAGAGCGAAAGGCGCCGGGGACGGGTCGGAGAGGGGGTCCGAGGACCCAGGGGTGAGGAGCACTGCTCCGAACGGGCTGGCCAAGGATGGCCAGCACCGGACCTGCAAGCGGAGCGGCACGCTAGAGCGAAGCAGGGCCGAGGTAGCCTACAAGGAAGTACTCGTAGCGCCCCCTCGACGGCCTGTCGCCGGAACAGCCTTGAGCGGTGTTGCTATCTGCGACCTGGCTCAGGGCACCACGATGACCGGGATCGGGATGCGCGCCAGCACCTCGGGGTCCTCCGCGAAGAGCCGCGTCAGGGTGGTGCGGTTGACCACCAGGGCCCCGCGGCGGGCCCGGGCCAGGAAGCGCTCCAGGGTGGGGGCGTCCATCAGGGCGAGCTCCTCGCGCCCCTCGAAGAGCGGAAGGCGGTCCACGGCGTCGGCCAGGGACTCCCCCCAGGGCAGGCGCGGCGGCTCGCCCCGGAAGTAGCGCAGCGGCCCCGGCGCCGGCGGGTGGCGCTCGTCCCAGATGATCACCGTGCAGGGCGCCTCCAGCACCAGCCGGCGGCTGGTGGAGCCCAGCCGGGAGCTCCAGCCCCAGCGCGCCGAGAGCCCCGCCTTGCCCAGCACCAGCACGTCCTCGGGCCCCGCCGCGGCCAGGGCCTCGCTCACCACCTGGCCGCGACTCACCTGCAGCCGGTGGCGCAGCTCGCGGCCGGCCACCGCCTGCTCCAGGGCCCGGGTGATGCGCTGCAGCTGGCGCGTCAGGCTCGCCTCGAGCTCGTCGCTCTGCAGCGGCCGGGTCAGCCCGGTGCTCGCCCCCACCTCGCAGGAGAAGGGGAAGGCCGCGCAGCGCAGCAGGTCCAGGTCCTCGATAAAGAGCGCCACCAGCTCGGCACTCACCTCGTCGGCCAGGGCCACCGCCGCCGTCAGAGCCGCCTGGCTCTGGCGGGAGTCATCCAGCAGCGCCAGCACCCGCATGGCTTCGCTAGGCTCACTCATCGCCGCCGCCCTCCTCGTCCTGGTCATGGGCGCCCTGGCCGGCCCCCGGTTTCTCGTCGCCGTCGCCGCCCCGGGCCGCCTTGACCGCCTCCCGGAAGGCCGCCAGGCGCGCCTGCACCCGGCCGTTGATGCTCTCGGCGGGGAACCGTCCGTCGGCGTCGGGCTCGCCCGGGGCCTCGCCGGCCAGCAGGGCCAGGGCCTCATCCACGTGGCGCACCGCGAAGACTCTGAAGGTGCCGGCCGCCATGGCCTCGCGCACCTCCGCCTTGAGCATCAGATGCTCCACGTTGGCCGCCGGCAGGATCGCCGCCTGGCCGGAGAGCTCGCCCCGGGCCCGGCAGACGTCGAAGAAGCCTTCGATCTTCTCGTTGACCCCGCCCACCGCCTGCACCTCGCCGTGCTGGTTGATGGAGCCGGTCACCGCGAAGCCCTGGGCCAGGGGCACCCGGGCGATGGCCGAGACCAGGGCGCACACCTCGGCCACCGAGGCGCTGTCCCCCTCGATGCCGCCGTAGGACTGCTCGAAGGCGAGGCTCGCCGAGAGCGACAGCGGCACATCCGGCGCGTAGCGGCTGGCCAGGAAGCGCGACAGGATCATCACCGCCTTGGTGTGCAGGCGCCCGCCCAGGCGCGCCTCGCGCTCGATATCCACCACCTGGCCGCTGCCGGGCCGGGCGGTGGCGGTGATCCGGGCCGGCTGGCCGAAGGCGAAGTCGCCCAGCGCCAGCACCGAGAGCCCATTCACCTGGCCCACGGTGCTGCCCTCGGTGGCGATCATCACCGTGCCCCGGGTGATCTGCTCGTGGCTGCGCTCGCGCAGGCGCCCGGCCCGATGGAGCTGCTGGGCCACCGCTTTCTCCACGTGGGCCCGGGTGATCACCGTGGCCTCCTCCAGGGAGGCCCAGTGGTCCGCCTCCTGAAGCAGGTCGTTGAGGTCCCGATGGCGGGCGGTGAGGCGCTGCTGGTCGTCGGCGAGACGGCTGGCGCGCTCGATGGTAGCCGCCACGCCGCTGCGATCCAGGGGGCGCAGCGCCGACTCCCGGGCCAGGGTCGCCACCATGCGCGCATAGAGGGCCAGGTTGGCCTCGCTGCGCGGCAGCTCGTCCTCCAGGTCCACCTGCACCTTGAACAGCTCCAGGAACTCGGGGTCGTGCTCGCAGAGGAGGTAGTAGAGCAGCCGCTCGCCGAGCAGCACGATCTTGACGTCCAGGGGGATCGGCTGGGGCTCCAGGGTCACGGTGCTGATCAGCCCGTAGGCCTGCTCCAGGGACTCGGTGCGGATCTCGCCGGCGCGCAGGATGCGCTTGAGGGTCTCCCAGGCGCCGGGCTGGGTCAGCACCGCCCGCACGTCCAGCACCAGATAGCCGCCGTTGGCGCGGTGCAGGGCGCCGGCGCGGATCAGCGAGTAGTCGGTGAGCAGGGTGCCGTTGTGCACATGGTGCTCGATGCGCCCCACCAGGTGCTGGTGGCCGGGGAGATCCTGATAGATCACCGGCGCCCCCTGGGTGTCGGCGTTATCGACGATCAGGTTGAGGTGAAAGCGGCTGAAGACCGCCTCTGGGGGGATCTCGGGCTCGTCGGAGAGGAAGGCGTCCACGTGGGCGAGGATCGCCTCGCGAATCGAGGCGAGGTGGGCCTGGATGCCCTCCTCACCGGCGTAGCGCTCCTCGAGCTCCGCCAGGGGCGCGCCGATGGCCGACTGCATCACCTCCTCGTTGAGGGCCACAATCTGCTCGCGGAGCTCCTTGGCGAGCTTGGGCATGCGGCGGATCGCCTGGGTCAGCTTGCGCTGCAGGATCTCCACGGTGTGCTCGATGCGGTCGCGCTCCTCCTTGGGCAGCGTCTCGTAATCCTCCGGCGACATCATCTTGTCGTCCTCGCCGGCCGGAGCGAAGGTGAAGCCGTTGGGAGTGGAGAGCAGCAGCACGCCCTGCTCCCTGGCCTCTCGGCGCACCGCCTCGATGGCGTCGCGCTGACGCTCCCCCATGGCCTGCTTCAGCTCCTGCAGGCGGTTCTGGTACTCCTCGCTCTCGAAGACCGCCGGAATCGCCCCGCGCAGCTCGTCCACCAGCGCCTCGATATCCCGGCGCAGCTGGCGCCCCATGCCCGGCGGCAGCTGCAGGAAGAGCGGCACCGAGGGGTCATCGAAGTTGTAGAGATAGCCCCAGTCCGGCGGCGGCGCCTCGCCCCGGGAGCGCTCCTCCAGGAAGCGGCCCACCAGGCTGTGCATGCCGTGGCCCGGCTGGCCGAGCACGAAGAGGTTGAAGCCGTCGCTTCTGATGGCGGTGCCGAAGGCCAGCGCCTCCCGCGCCCGCTCATGCCCGCTGAGCAGGTCCAGCGACGGAAGCTCGCTGGTCACCTCGAAGGAAAAGGCCTCCTCCGGGCAGCCCCGGTAGACCTCGGAAACCGCTAGCGCCTCGACCATGGCAGTGACGTCCTCTTTCAGCAGAAGGTGTATTCCTGTTGGTTCGAGAATGGCTCATATACGAGCCGAGGTCGAGAGCGTCTCGACACCGCACATTGCACACACGGGCAACAGGCGTCACTATCAAACGTGGAACCGGTCCGCCACGGCGCAGATGGCGGTCGGGCGTCACCCTCAAGGATGACAGCATGAATACCGAACACTCGCAGATGGCGGCCCAGCAGCGGGTTCACGAGCTGATTGCCCAGCATGCGCCGCTGGAGACCACGCTGGACGCCATTGCCGACTGGCTCGCCATCCTGCTCCCCGATGCCACCGTCGCCTTCATGCGCTACGACGCCAGGCGCTGCACCCTGAGCCTGCTGCCCAGCCGGCGCTTCTCCCCCGCCTTCATCGAGCGGCTCCAGGAGGTCAGGGTGGGCCCGGGGGCGGCCTCCTTCGGCAGCGCCGCCTTTGAGCGCCGCCCGGTGGTGAGCGAGGATATCGCCCGGGACCCGCGCTGGGAGGACTTCCGGGACGCCGCCCTGGCCGAGGGCTTTCGCGCCTGCTGGTCGAACCCGGTGATGACCGCCGACGGCCAGCTGCTGGGCACCTTCGGCACCTACTACCGCACACCGCGCAAGCCGACCCCCGCCAGCGAGCGGCTGCTGCTCCAGGCCGCAGCGCTGATCGCCCTGGCCCTGGTCCGCGACCGCCAGGAGCACCGGCTCCACCTGCTGGAGCGCGGTATGGAGGCGAGCCCCATCGGCATGGCCATGGCCGAGGCGACGAATCCCGACTACCCCATCGTCTACGCCAACAGGGCCTTCTGCACCCTGAGCGGCTACCCCCTCGAGGAGGTGCTCGGCCGCAACTGCCGCTTCCTCCAGGGCCCCGACACCGACCGGGAGCAGATCGCCCGAATCCGCGCCGCCGTCACCGACCAGCGGGAGGTCGAGGCCACCCTGCTCAACTACCGCAAGGATGGTACCCCCTTCTGGAACCGCCTCAGCATCAGCCCGGTATTCGACGCCGCCGGGCGCTGCAGCCACTTCATCGGCTTCCAGCAGGACATCACCGAGCAGCGCCAGCAGGCGGAGCGGCTGCGCTACCAGGCCAGCCACGACCTGCTCACCGGCCTGGCCAACCGAGGCACCTTCGACGATCGCCTGGCCGAGGCCTTTGCCGCCGGCAGGGCCCAGGGGCGGCGCCTGGCCGTGCTGCACCTGGACCTGGACGGCTTCAAGTCCATCAACGACGGTCTGGGCCCCCATATCGGCAACCGCATGCTGGTGGCCGTGGCCCGGCGCCTCGAGGCGCTGATCGGCCCCGACCACATCCTGGCCCGGCTGGTCAGCGACGAGTTCGCCGTGCTGCTGCCCAGCATCGACGGCTGCCCGGACGCCACCGCCCTGGCCGAGCGGCTGCTGGAGGGCCTCGCCGCGCCCCTGGAGGTAGAGGGGCAGCCGCTGCATATCAGCAGCAGCATTGGCATCGCCTGCAGCGGCGACGATACCGACCACCCCCACGAGGTGCTCCAGCGCGCCGACCTGGCCCTGGAGGAGGCCAAGCGTCAGGGACGCAACACCTGGCAGTGGTACAGGGGCCGCCAGGTCGAACAGGCCCTCGGCGATGTGCTGCTGCGCAACGACCTGCATACCGCCCTGAGCGACGGCCAGTTCGAGCTGCTCTACCAGCCGATGGTGGAGGCGCTGAACGGAAGGATAGGCGGGATCGAAGCCCTGGTGCGCTGGCGTCACCCCCAGCGCGGCCTGGTCTCCCCGGAGGCGTTCATTCCTCTGGCGGAGCACTCCGGCCAGATCATCCCCCTGGGGCGCTGGGTGCTGCGCCAGGCGTGCCGGGAGATGGCCAAGCTCCACGCCCGGGGCGGGCGAACGGTGCCGGTAGCGGTCAATATCTCCTCGCTGCAGTTCCGCCGCGACGGCTTTCTCGACGAGGTGCTGGGCATCCTGACCGAGACCGGCCTGCCCCCGGCCCTGCTCGAGCTGGAGGTGACCGAGAGCGTGCTGCTGGACGGCGCCGAGCTCGCCATCGAGCTGATCGACACCCTGCGCGGCCACGGGGTTCGGGTCGCCCTGGACGACTTCGGCACCGGCTTCTCCAGCCTCAGCTACCTGCGCGACCTGCCCATCGACAAGGTCAAGCTCGACCGCAGCTTTATCTGCGACACCCTGCACAACCCGCGCAGCGCCGCCATCGTCCAGGGGATCATCACCATGGCCCACCATATGGGCCTGGTGGTGGTGGCCGAAGGCATCGAGACCGTCGAGCAGCAGCAGGAGCTGGCCCGCCGCGGCGCCGACCTGCTGCAGGGCTACCTCTTCTCCCGCCCCCTGCCCCTGGCGGGCCTCGCCGCCCTGCCCGAGCGGCTACCGGCCGCCACCTCCTCCCCCTCCGGGTCAGACCCTTAAGGGAAATTAAGGGTCTGACCCGAATGGTACTTACTTAAGCTTTTTCGGATGACCGTGTTGGCGAATCTGTTCACGTGCTTCGTGGCGGGGCATTTGCAATAACCGGTGGGGTCGAGGTCGCCGCTTGATGGCTCTTGGCTCCAACCGATCCGGTCGTTGACCCACCCGAATCGTCGTCATCTGCTGCATCACACGCTGGTACTCTGCCTCTGTTAGAGGCGAACATGGCGCTATCTGCCTAAAAAGCTGCACACTGTGCTTGAAACTGACCTGGTGTGGCAAGCAGTCCGCCCACTTGCTGGAGACGGCCATCACCCGACGGACCAGGTTGTACGCCAGCAGATACACCCAGACTTCCTTCTCCACCATGGCGGGCGTCTTGCAGCGCAACACCTCCATCCCCAGCGTCGTCTTGATGTCGCGGAAACTCAGCTCGATCTGCCAGCGACCCTTGTAGAGGGCTTGCAGTTGCTGTCGGGGGGCGTGCTTCGCCGAGCATAGCGTCGTGATGAGGATCGTACCGCCTACCGCCAGCTCCCGCACTGGCAGGCTTTCAGGCAAGGCATTAAAAGCCTCCTGGCTCATCCACGCGTGGCGCGCCTTGGGCTTCTGCCAGGTCGCTATATGATCCTTCTTCCCCAGTGGCGTGCCGGCCTGAAAGTCGGTCTTCCGGGCGAAATGCTGGCGCATCACGACATCGACGCCGCGAGATGCCAGTTCCGCGATGAGGGCATAGGCGGGGAAGTAGCGGTCGGCGATGACAATGTCGCCTGGCTCAAAGGTGTCGAGCATCCCCCGCAGCAACGCATGTTCGCCGGTTCCCTTGCCTTTGACTGGCCCCATGGCGGCGTTGAGCACCGCGCCACTGCTCAGGTCCATGATGGCTACCAGCCGGGCGACCGGGAACCCGAGGCCAGGTGTCTGGCTGGTTTGTTGAGGGAACTGCTGCTGGTTCTCTGGCGTATCCGGCATCGACACGGTCGTCCCGTCAATCAGCTTGATGGGCCGGCCCTGCCACGTCCACCGAGAGGGAACGTCCTTGGCCAGCGAACGACCCAAGTACCGCGCCAGGTCAGCCACCACCGTCCCCGGCAAGCGCTGGCGAGCGCGGCAGTAAGCGCCGGTGCGAACACTCCCGGGACGCTCTCGGTTCAGCATGAGGCGATTGACGGCCTGCTGGCAGGAGCCATCAGCATCCAGCACCTGCGACACAAAGGTTTCCAGGGTGGCCGTCGGCGGGAAGAGTCGGTGCCGGTCAGTGGCCAGCGCCTCATCGAGCCCTGACGAGGCACCGGCCGCATGGAGCTGAGCACGCAGCTCGGTGAGGTCCGGGCGGCGGATACGCTGTGAGACGCGGCGCTGTTGGCATTGGTGAAGCAGATCAGTAGGATAGGTCATGAAAGCAGGCGTTGGATTGGCGGTTTGTGTGTGGTTTTGCGACTTACACAATACCTCATCCCTCGCCTGTTTTCATTTATATCAAGGAGTTACGCTTCCTCTATTCCTTAAGTAAGTGCCATTCGGGTCTGACCCGAGGCTGACCGTCAGCGGGTGACCCGCCTCTGCGGCCCAGCCAAGCAGGGCCTCGCGCAGGGCCTCCTGGGCCTGGCGTTCGCCGTGGACCAGGCGGATATGGCGCGGCGGCTCGCGCATGCGGCGCACGAAGTTGAGCAGGTTGCGGCGGTCGGCGTGGGCCGAGTAGCCGGAGACCGTCTCCACCCGGGCGCGGATCTCGATGCGCTCGCCGTCGAGCTCCACCCAGCCGCCCCTGGGCCCGTAGCGCTGGATATCGCGACCCGGGGTGCCCGCCCCCTGGTAGCCGGTGAAGAGCACGCAGTGGCGCTCATCCCCCAGCATGCGCTTGAGGTAGTTGACCACCCGGCCGCCGCTCACCATGCCGCTGGCGGCGATCACCACCGCCGGGCGTCCGCTCTCGGCGAGATAGGTGAGGGTGCGCTCGTGTTCCTCATGGGAGCTAACGGTATAAAGATTCTCGAAGCTAAGCGGATGGCGCCCCGCCCGCAGCCGCCGGTGGGCCTCGGCGTCCCACCAGGGCTTGAGCTCGCGGTAGACCTCGGTAAAGCGCGCCGCCAGGGGCGAGTCGACGATGATCTCCAGCGCCCGCCAGCGCGCGCTTTTCGCCTGGTGGATCAGAGTCTCCAGCTCGTAGAGCAGCTCCTGGGTACGGCCGATGCTGAAGGCGGGAATCACCACGCTGCCGCCGTTGGCCAAGGCCCGGTCGATGGCCGCCTTGAGCCGGTCGCGGCGACGGCGGCGATCCTCGTGCTCGCGGTCGCCGTAGGTGCTCTCCAGCACCAAGGTGTCGCAGCGCCAAGGGGGCCTGGGCGCCGGCAGCAGCGGCGAATAGGGGGCGCCCAGGTCGCCGGAGAAGAGCACCCGCTCGGCCCGGTCGCTCTCGCGCTCGAGCAGATCCACCTCCACATAGGCCGAGCCGAGGATATGCCCAGCGCGCTTCAGGCGCAGGCGCACCCGGTGGCGGGCATCGTCCACCAGGGTGTGCCAGGTGCGGTAACGCAGCGGAACAAGTCGCCCCTCCACCTCGGCGAGAAAGCGCTCGATCAGCGCCCGATCCCGGGTGAAGCCGACCCTGAGGGCATCCTCCACCACCAGGGGCAGCAGCCGGGCCGAGGGCACCGAGCAGAAAATCGGCCCCCGCCACCCCGCCGCCAGCAGGTAGGGCAACCGGCCGATATGGTCGATATGCACGTGGGTGACCACCAGAGCCAGCACGTCCTCCACCGGGAAGCGCACCCGGAGCTGCTCGAAGGCATCGACGCGGTCGGCGTCCTGGCCCTGGAAGAGCCCACAGTCGATGAGCAGGGCGCGCTCCTCGCTGATCTGCAGGCGGTGGCAGCTGCCGGTGACGCCGCTGGCGCCGCCGTGGTGCAGGATCACGGGATAGGTGGACATGGTACACGGCCTCCCTGCCAATGATGGGGTCATTTCACTATAATAGCCATCGTGGCAGCAGGCAGCGCCGCAGGGCGGCTGCGCCGCCAGAAGCCGCGGCCGATAGCTACGGGCACCCGCCTGAACGTTGCCTTTCAGGAAGGTCTATAGTAAGAGTGACGCTCGCTCGCACCAGGGCGGGCGACTCATGCATCATCACCCTTACTATCGCTGGCTCCGCGCCAGTCACGCGAGGCACTTCCATGTGGAAGAAGCTGTTTGCCAGGACGGCACTGTTCTCGGGCAAGAAGAAGCTCGTACGCTGCTGGGTCATCAAGCAGGTTGACCCCGGCATGCTCCATCTCTGTGCACTGGGCACGCCGGTCAGCCCCCTCAAGCGTCCTCAGCTGCTGGAGCAGCTGCAACAGGGCCGCTTCGAGGGCGGCATCCAGATGGGCGATACCGGCATCGTGCTGCATAGCCAGCTATTCGCGGAGCTGATTCCGGAGGCGGAACTGGAGATGCTCGACGTCTCCCGCGCTCGCTGGCAGGATCAGGAGTGGGTCATCGCCAAAGTACCTCAGCGCTGCTGGGCCTGGCAGGGCCGCCTGGTCGCCCACCCCAACACCAGCGACGACGGGCATCGCTGGATAAGCAGCGAAGACGTCAGCGAGCTGCGCCGCAAGGCCGCCGATGGTGCTAGAGTGAAGGAAGGCGCCCCCTTCCAGCTGGAAAGTGACCTTGAGCCTCCCGGCAAGGACGTGGAGGAAGCGGTGCGCAAGGCACAGGAAGACCGCCAGCGCTGGGCGAAAGAGGCCTGGGGTTGGCAAGACAAGGACTAGCGTATGCCACCTTCCCTTCCCAACACCGATGACCTGCGGCTACTTACCCTGCAGAGCCGCGCCCGAGCGCTGTTCGGCTACCACCCCTCACCTATCTTCGAGCTCGACCCCGAAGGGCGTTTTCGCCACGCCAACCTGGCCGCCGCCCGCTTCGCCGGGCTGCACGAGCAGGAGGGCATGGGCATGCACTTCTCACGCTTCGTGGATCCCCGTCAGCGTGGGGCGGTGGAGGAGCACTTCCAGATCGCCCTTGCCGGCAGGCCGGCCCACTGCGAAGCCAGAGTCATCACCCTCACCGGCCAGCTAGCCCGGGTGGAGATGGACATGCTGCCCATCGCCAGCGACCACGGCATGCTGGGGGTCTATGTACTGCTGACGCCAGAGACCCATAAGCAGAGCCGCAGCAGCACGAGCGAGGCACGGCTGTTCGGCGCCCTGCCCCTGGGCGCCGCGGTGCTGGACCTGAACGGCGAGGGCTACCCCGTGGTGCGGGCCAACCCCGCCCTCGGCGAGCTGCTGGAAACGGCCGGAGACGCCCTGCTCGGCAAGCCCCTGCCCACCCTCGCCGAACCGGAAGCCCTCCCGGTACAGCGGCTGCGGGAAGCCCTCGCCCACCGCCGCCCCGCCAGCGAACGGCTGGAGATCAACCGCCGCAACGGCCAGCCCTTCGGCGTCGTGGTCAAACTGAGCCCGCTGCAGGGCGAAGGCGAACAGGCAGAGGAAGCCAGCCAGATGCTGGCGGTGCATGTGCCGCTGGAGGGATAGGGTAGCGGAGAGGTAGCGCTGGCTGTAAAGAGGGATCAGAGATCAAAGGGAGCTCACCGATCGCCCGGTGAGCTCCCAAAAAACAAACCGGCCGGGCAATTGCCCGGCCGGAATAGTAGCAGCACGCAGGGTTGGGCTTAATCGCCTAAACCTTCATTGAGCGTGCAGTTCTGGAGTGAAACCCCGCCAAAGCTATGTTCACATGTCCACTGGCCAGTGCTTGCATCACGAGTAAAGACGACCAACCGGGGGTCACCAGCCACCTGACGAGTCGCGGTGATAGTTGCTGCACCACCTGCAGCGGCAGTAACCGTAACACCGGACGCACTTGCCTGGCTAATTACATCTTCAATCGGGCCGTCTTCAGTGCCATCAAAATTTTGCTCATCAAAGATGGCCGCTTCTACCGGCGTACGGAACGCAGCGGCTTCCGCCTGTGCCGCCGCAGCATTGGAGCGCTCGATATAGTTCTGATACTGCGGAATGGCAATCGCCGCCAGAACGCCGATGATCGCCACGACGATCAGCAGTTCGATCAGGGTAAAGCCGCGCTGTGCGCCTGCGTTTTTCATTGAGTCACCTCATTTTCGGTGCGCCATGCGGGACTCTTTCCCTTAGCGCGTTACTAAAACGGTTGCTGCCGCATTGCTGCCGCCGCGCCCGACCTTCCTTGTCCTTCGGCCATCATGCTAGTCGATTTCCACCGTCATGATGGGCTTTATCCCCAAGCTTTGTGTCACTATACGTTTCTATTCTGTAAACCACAAGGGGCTCGGTATCATTTTTTTACTATCGGGCGAAACGCTTGATCCAAGTCAAGCCTCGGATCGGAGGCACTGGCTAGGCGACCCCGCCTCGCACGGGGCGCCGTTGTCTTACCGGTTCCAATCGAAGTCTGCCTCAGGAAAGTTGTTGAGACACTGGTTGCGCGCACCGCCGCCGGGAGGTGCAGTTTGACACCACGTAAGGCTATTGGGGCCGCCGCCGCCGCCGCCGCCGGTGTCGGTGTCGGTGTCGGTGTCGGTGTCGGTGTCACGGGTCGTGCAGCCAATCAGCTCGATCTCGAAGGTGTGCTCGCAGGACCAGCGGCCCGCGCTGTTGCGGCTGAGCCTCACGCTACCCAGAGGGCGAGTGGCCAGGATCTCGGCCTCGCCCTCACCCAGAATCTCGACTTCGACGCTGTCTCCCGTCGGCACCGCCGGCGAACCGATGCCAAGGGCGTGCGCCTCCACCGGGGTGCGCAGGGCCGTGGCCTCGGCAAGCGCCGCGTTGGCCTGGGTGCGCACCTGGTAGCGCTGATACGCTGGCAGTGCCACCGCGGCGATAATGCCGATGATGGCAATCACGATCAGCAGCTCGATCAGCGTAAAACCGCCCTCGCGGTGCCGTACGCCATTGCAGGTCACCATGCCAGCTCTCCGTCCGGTGGTTATTCGCCGTTAATCTGACACTCCCCGCCCGCCGCGCTTCACGCGTTGGGGGAGGGTTCTAAGGTCACCCCCAGAACCTTCCTGCTTCGACACGCCTTCACTAGGCCGTGGCTAGGCCACGGCCCCCGCTCCAGTCGCTCCACAGGCTAACCCCGCCAGCCCGGCGGTTCGGATATTTCTGGCTGCGTTGATATCACGGTCGATCGCCTGGCCGCAGCGCTCACAGTGCCAGTGGCGCCGGGAGAGAGGGAGCTTCTCGACCTGGTGCCCACAGCCGTGGCACCGCTTGCTGCTCGGCAGCCACTGGCTGACTTTCACCAGCTGCCGGCCCGCCCAGGCGGCCTTGTATTCGAGTTGGCGCACAAACTCACCCCAGCCGGCATCGCTGATGGCCTTGGCCAAGGAACGGTTCTTGAGCATGCCCACGATATTGAGCGACTCGACACACAGCACTTGGTTTTCGTTAATCAGCGTGCGGGTCGCCTTGTGGAGGGCGTCGCGGCGGCAGTCCGCGATCCTGGCATGTAGCCGCGCCACTTTCTGGCGCAGCTTGTGGCGGTTGCGCGAGCCTTTCTGCTTTTTCGACAGCCGACGCTGCAGATAGGCCAGCTTCGCTTCATAGCGCTTGAGATGGCGCGGGTTGCCCGACTTCATGCCCTCGCTGGTGATGAACAGGTCGGTCAGGCCGAGATCGATGCCTACCCTCTTCGGCGTGACCGGCAGCGTCTCCGGCTCGAACTCGCACAGGCAGCTGATGAAATAGCGGCCGGCACGATCCCGCGAGATCGTGATGCTGGAGGGTTCGCTGGGCAGCGGACGGCTCCAGCGGATCGGCAGCGGCGCCGTGGTCTTGGCGATGGTGATCTCGCCATCGCGGTAGCGAAATGCCGCCTTGGTCAGCCGGATCGACTGCCGGCCGTCCTTGCGCTTGAAGCGCGGATAGCGCGCCTTGAGTTTGGGGTTGAAGAAATTGTCGAAGGCCGCCTTTTGATCGCGCAGCGTCTGCTGCAGGATCACGCTGGAGACATCCTTCAACCAGGGATAGTCGGCCTTGAGCGCGACCAGGCGCTTTTCTGCGGCGGCGTGCGACACCGACTCGCCGCGCTGCTGATAGGCCTCGGTGCGATAGGCCAGCGTATTGTTCCAGACAAAACGGGTACATCCGAACGACTGCGCCAGCAGCACCGCCTGCTCGGGGGTGGGGTAGAACCGTTCTTTGTAGGCACGCTTTGTCATACTGGAAAGGTATCAGGGTTTCGAGGCAGTATCCATTGAGCACCGCTTCGCGGTGCGCGCTTGTATCACCGCCCGATTGGGCGATGCTTTACGCGCTGTTTGGTAACACCCGAAGCCGCGCACAGAAACATAATGTTACTAATGCCTTCTACTGTGCAGTCGCCTCCTGTGCAGCTTAGAATGCTGATACATCCTTGCCCAAGATCGGGAGATTGCCCAGCCCCATGAGCGACCCGCCCAGCACATCGCAGGACAACGCCCCTATTGCCCCTCGGGGGTCGGGCACCGGCCTGAAGGGGCTGGCCCACAGGCTGGTGGTCGACGGCCTGCTCTCCGCCGAGGAGAGCAGGCAGGCCGAGCAGGCTGCCCATCAGTCACATATGTCGCTGCTGCAGTACGTGGTGGAGAAGGCGCTGGTGCCTTCTCAGCAGGCCTGTGTCACCGCCGCCTGGGAGTATGGCATCCCCGCCATCGACCTCGACGCTCTCACCCCGGAGTCGCTGCCCCCGGCCGAGCAGTTCTCCGAGGAGCTGCTTCGCAAGCATAAGGTGCTGCCGCTGAAAGTGATGGGCAACCGGCTGCTGCTGGCGATTCCCTATCCGGCCACTCTGGTGGGGCTCGACGAGCTGCAGTTCGCCACCGGCCTCACCCCGGAGGGCGTGCTGGCCCCCCTGGAGCAGCTGCAGACCCTGCTCGATAAGTATCTAATGCAGAGCAACAGCGCCCTGATGGAGGAGCTGGCTGACGCCGACGATGCCTTGCATCAGCTGAGCCTGGAGCAGAGCGATGCCCCCGACGTCGACCTGGCGGGCGCTTCACGCAGCAGCGCCGATGACGGCCCGATCATCCGCTTCGTCAACAAGGTATTGATGGATGCCATCAAGCGCGGCGCCTCGGACATCCACTTCGAGCCCTACGAGAGCAGCTTTCGGGTACGGCTGCGCATCGACGGTATCCTGCATGAAACCGCTCGACCACCGTTTGGTATGCGCACTCGCATCCTGTCGCGACTCAAGGTCATGGCGCGGCTGGATATCGCCGAACGGCGCCTGCCCCAGGACGGCGCCATCAAACTGCGCCTTGCCACCAACCGCTCCATCGACTTCAGGGTCAACTCCCTGCCCACCGTCTATGGCGAAAAGATCGTGCTGCGAATTCTCGATCCTACCACCGCCACTATCGGCATCGAGAAACTGGGCTTTACCCCTCCGCAGCGCAAGCTCTATGAAACGGCACTTCTCCAGCCCCAGGGCATGATCCTGGTCACCGGCCCCACCGGCAGCGGCAAGTCGGTAACCCTCTATACCGGCATCAACATGCTCAACAAGGAGGAGCGCAATATCTGCACCGCCGAGGACCCGGTGGAGATCAAGGTGGCGGGGGTCAACCAGGTCAACGTGCTGCCCAAGGTAGGGCTCGACTTCGCCAGCGCCCTGCGCGCCTTCCTGCGCCAGGACCCGGACGTGGTGATGGTAGGGGAGGTGCGCGACCTGGAGACCGCGGAGATCGCCGTCAAGGCCTCCCAGACCGGCCACCTGGTGCTCTCCACCCTGCACACCAACTCTGCAGCCGAGACTCTGACCCGGCTGGCCAACATGGGCCTGGCACCCTTCAACGTGGCCAGCTCCCTGAATCTTATCATCGCCCAGCGCCTGGCCCGCCGTCTCTGCCCCCACTGCCGACAGGCGGTGGAGATTCCTCGCGAGGCGCTGCTCGAGCAGGGGTTCAAGGAGGAAGAGATTGCAGGCGCCACCTTCTATGAGCCACATGGGTGCCACCGATGCGTCAAGGGCTTCAAGGGGCGGGTCGGTATCTATGAGGTGGTGCCGATCAGCGACAACATGCGACGGCTGATCATGCGCGAGGGTAACGCCTCGGACTTCGACCGCCAGGCCCGCGAGGAGGGCTATCCCAGCCTGCGCCGCAGCGGCCTGCAGCGCGTGCTGGAGGGAGTCACCAGCCTCGCCGAGATCAACCGCATCATCAAGGTGTAAATGCCATGGCCGCTCCTACACGTTTCAATGATCGCGATATCAAGCTCTACCGCTGGCGGTGGAGCGGCAAGAACAGTCGGGGGCAACGGGTCCAGGGGCAGCTAGTGGCCGGCAGCCGTACAGAGGTCGAAAAGCTGCTCGCCGGTCAGCGGGTCCTGCCCACCAGCATTCGGCGCAAGTCGCAAATAGGACGCGGCCTGGGCGGCATCAATAGCCGCGATATCACCCTGTTTGCCCGCCAGATGGCCACCATGATCCGCGCCGGTCTGCCCGTCCTGGAGGCCTTTCAGGTGGTCGCCGAAAGTATCAGCAAACCGGCCATGAGTGCCCTGGTGCAGCGGCTGCTCAACGACGTGGCCGCAGGCTCCACCTTCGCCGAGGCACTGGCCAAGCACCCCCGCCAGTTCGACTCGCTGTTTGTGAGCCTGGTAGCGGCCGGCGAGCAGTCCGGCACCCTGGACCGCATGCTGGAGCGCATCGCCTTCTACAAGGAGAAAACCGACTCGGTCGTCGGCCGAGTCAAGAAGGCGCTCTGGTACCCTACGGCCGTGATTCTGATTGGCATCGGCGTCACCGCCCTGCTGCTGATCAAGGTAGTGCCTCAGTTCGAGAGCATGTTCGCCGGTTTCGGCGCCGAGCTACCAGCACTGACTCAGCTCACTATCCGACTCTCCGAGCTGGCCCAGGCCCACTGGTGGCACGCCATCCTGACCCTGGTGGGTACGGTGCTACTGATGCGTCTGGCAACCCGCTACTCCAGCGCCTTTGCCTATCGCATGCACGCGCTGCTGCTACGTATCCCGGTAATCGGCAATATCGTGCTCAAGGCGGTGCTGGCCCGCTACGCCCGCACCCTTTCCATCACCTTCGCCGCCGGGGTGCCGCTGATCGAGGCCCTGGACACCTCCGCCAGCAGCACCGGCAACCGGGTCTACGAACGTGCCCTGCGCGAGGTGCGCAGCAGCGTGGCCGAGGGCCAGCAACTGCAGTTCGCCATGCGTATGACCGACCGCTTCCCTGCCATGATGATACAGATGGTGGGCATCGGCGAGGAAGCCGGCTCCCTGGACGCCATGCTCGAGCGGGTGGCCACCTACTATGAGGAGGAGGTGGACAACCTGGTGGACGGCCTCACCTCGCTGATCGAACCCTTCATCATCGTGGTGCTGGGTGTTCTGGTAGGCGGCCTGGTGCTTTCCATGTATCTGCCCATCTTCGAGCTGGGCACGGTGCTTTAAGGACAGTCGCCGATAAATCGGGCTCCTGCAGCCAAGGCACAGGTACCATGAGGTAGGAGCGCAGATTCTGCCGGTTCGACGATAGCGATAGTTTTTTGTAACTATTCAGGTGGTTGCGGATAGCCTGTCGCCAACCACCTGATTTTTCTGGCATAGTGTGCCTAATCCTTCGGCATATCTATGCGGTGACATGACCATCAGCGATATCAACGTCGACGAGGCTCTGGAGCGGGTCCGACAGCAGCTCAAGGAAGACCAGACGGTCTCTCCGTCGCTGCGTGCGGCCATCGATGTGCTGATGTTGCTGGTCAAGCTCATGGCCGATCGCCTGGCCACCAGTAGCCGCAACAGCAGCAAGCCACCGTCCCAGGATCCCAATCGCCAGCGCCGCTCGCGCGCCAAAGGCGAGCGGCGCCCCGGCGGACAGCCAGGGCATGAGGGTAAGACGTTGGCGCCGGTGACGGACCCCGACGAGGTGGTCAAGCTCCGTGTCGATCGTCGGCAACTCCCCAAGGGGCGTTCTTACCGCCCGGTCGGCGTCGAAACGCGCCAAGTGCAGGACATCGTAATCCAGGCCGTGGTCACCGAATATCAGGCTGAGGTCCTCGAAGATGATCAGGGGCAACGCTACGTGGCGCCATTCCCCGAGGGCGTGACTCGCCCCATCCAGTATGGCCCTCGCCTCAAGGCGCATGTCGTCTATCTCTCCCAGTATCAGCTGTTGCCCTATGCGCGTATCCGCGAGTTGCTCACCTCGCAGTGCGGCCTGTCGCTGAGCACCGGCACCCTGTTCGCCTTCAACCAGGAGGCCTACCAGCGGGCCGAGGCGTTCGCCGAGTGGGTGATCCCGGCGCTACGTGAAGCAGCCACCGTCCATGCCGATGAAACCGGAATGCAGGTCGGTGGCAAACGCTACTGGCTACACAGCGCCTCCAACGAGGCCCTGACCTGGTTGGCCCCGCACCCCAAGCGCGGCCAGGAAGCGATGGACGCCATCGGCGTATTGCCCTTCGTGCGTGGCGTGCTGGTGCATGATCACTGGAAGCCCTACTACCGCTATCCGGATTGCCGGCACGCGCTCTGTAATGCGCACCACCTTCGGGAGCTGACAGCGGCCTGGGAGAACGATGGCCAGGCATGGGCCAAGGCCTTGCATGACCTGTTGTTGGAGATGCATCGCGCCGTGGAGGTGGCCGACGGCTGCCTCTCGGCCGATGAGACCCGAGCCTGGCGGCAGCGCTATCGAGATTGCCTGGCGAAAGGGGACGCCGAGTGCCCCCCGCCGGTGAAACCGCCACCTGGAACGCGAGGCCGGGCCAAGCGCACCAAGTCGCGCAACCTCCTGGAACGCCTCCAGGCGTACGAGGACGACGTGTTGCGCTTCCTCGACGACCCTGCCGCTCCCTTCACCAACAACCAGGGGGAACGCGATCTGCGAATGACCAAGGTCCAGCAGAAAATCTCGGGCTGCTTCCGCTCCTGGGAGGGGGCGGAGATCTTCTGCCGGATGCGCAGCTTCCTCTCGACCGCCGTCAAGCAAGGGGTGGCGGCGCATACCGCACTGGAGCAACTGTTTGCGGGTGATGTGCCATCCTTCATGCAGCCTACAGCCACGGATCAGGCGGCGTGAGCTAAACAGTTACAGTTTTTTTACCTACAAGGACTCCCTCTTGCTTGACCTAGCCCCTCCCCTGCTCTGGCCGCTGGCCGCCTGCCTGGGCCTCTGCCTGGGCAGCTTTCTCAACGTGGTGATCGTGCGCCTGCCGGTAATGCTGATGCTCGGCTGGCGGGCCGAGGCCCGGGAGGCGCTGGAGCTTCCGGGTGAGTCGCAACCGACATTCAACCTGGCCACGCCCCGCTCCCTGTGCCCGAGCTGCGAGACCCCCATCGCCTGGCACGATAACCTCCCGGTTGTGGGCTGGCTCAAGCGCCGCGGACGCTGCGCCAGCTGCAACGCCCGCATCAGCCCCCAGTACCCCTTGGTAGAGCTGGCCGGCGCGGCGCTGACCCTTGCCGTGGTGGCGCTCTTCGGGCCGAGCTGGCAGGGTCTCTTCGTGCTGGGCGCCTGCCTTGCGCTGCTGGCCCTGGCGGTGATCGACCTGCGCACCCAGCTGCTGCCGGATATCGTCACCCTGCCGCTGCTCTGGGCGGGGCTTCTCTACCAGCTGCTGTTCCAGCCTCTGCTGCTGCCCAGTGCCGTGATGGGCGCCATGGCGGGCTACCTGGTGCTATGGAGCTTCTACTGGGCCTTCAAGCTGATCACCGGCAAGGAGGGCATGGGCTACGGCGACTTCAAGCTGATGGCGGCGCTGGGTGCCTGGCTGGGCTGGCAGGCCCTCCCCCTGGTGCTGATTCTCTCGGCGGGGATCGGCGCCATCGTCGGCCTTCTGATCCAGCTGGCCGTGCCGCGGCTGCGCGGCGCCCCCCTGCCCTTCGGCCCCTGGCTGGCCCTTGCCGGCTGGGTCGCGCTGCTAGGCGGCGAACCGCTGATGGCCGCCTACGGGCAGTTTTTCCTGCTCTAGCCACCTCGCGCCGCGTCAACGCACGGGTGGCGAATCCAAGCTCGGGCAACTTTAGTTGCCTAAATCTTTACAATAGCTAACAATAAAGAAACAGTTACCGAGAGAGGACGGCACGATGCAAGCCAGGATGGCGCTGCCCGGCCGCAACAGGGCGCCCCGCGGCGGCAAGGGGGCGGGCGGCTTTACGCTGATCGAACTGCTGATCGTGGTGGCGATTATCGGCATTATTTCCGCTATTGCGGTGCCGGCCTATCAGCGCTACCAGATCCGGACCCAGGCGACCGCCGCACTGGCCGACGCCACGGCCCTGCGTACCCCGGTGGAGGCTCATGTTCTGGGCATCGCCCCCTTTGCACCGGCCGGCGCGGACGGTGACAGTCTCGAGGTAGACCTTGAAGCCACCCCCATCACCATCACCGCTAAGCGTCCTCTCGGCCAGTTGACGCTGGAACGCGACGATCTGGGCGGCTGGATCTGCCAGCATGATTTCGCAACATCACTGCCGGGCTGCCTGGCGCTCGGGCAGTATCACACCGTGTCAGGGGCCGATGGCCTCACTTATGGAGGGCACGGCGGACTGAATGGCAGCTATTCGGGACCCGGCAAGGTGACTATCCCCGCCACCTTTGGAGAAGATGACTTGACTGAAATTGGTCAAGACACCTTCGCCAACGCCGGGTTAGAGGAAGTGGTTTTTGCAAGCGACAGCCAGGTAACGCAAATTCATGCTCGCGCCTTCCAGAACAACAATATACAGCAGGTCAGCCTGCCCGATTCCCTTAAAAGGCTAGACTGGGGCGCTTTCAGTAATAACCCCAACCTCAACCAGGTCACCATTGGGAGCGGCGTTGCTCTAGAGGGCAATGTCTTTAACGAAATGAGCAGCTTTGAAAGCGCTTATGGTGAGGGCGGCGCCGGCACCTACATCCTGGAAAACGGCGAATGGATAAAACAGTAGCAAATGCATACCAGCCCACTCCATTGGCAAACCACAGCGCTCAAGCGAGGTAATCCGTGATCATCGGCATGACAGGCGGCATCGCTTCGGGGAAATCCACCGTGGCCCGGGCCTTCGAGGCCCTGGGCGCGCCCTGGGTAGACGCCGACGACGTGGCCCGGGAGGTGGTCGAACCCGGCGAGCCGGCGCTTGCCGAGATCGCCGCCCGCTACGCCCGTGACGCAGGGCCCGGGGTCCTCAACGAAGACGGCACCCTCAACCGTCGGGCGCTGCGCAAGATCGTCTTCGCCGACCCGGCAGAGCGGCGCTGGCTGGAGTCCGTCACCCACCCGCGCATCCGCGCCCGCCTCACCGAGCACCTGGCGCGGCTTCAGGCCTCGGGGGCTCCCTATGTGCTGCTGGTCTCGCCGCTGCTCTTCGAGTCCGGCCAGAGCGAGATGGCCGACCGCTGCCTGGTGATCGACGTGCCCGAGACGCTGCAGATCGAACGCACCGCCGCCCGGGACGACGTCGACGAGGCCCAGGCCCGAGCCATCGTCACCGCCCAGATGCCAAGGGCCGAGCGGCTGGCCAGGGCCGACGATGTGCTGGACAATAGCGGCAGCCAAGAGGCGATGCGCCGTCGGGTCGCCGAGCTGGATCGACGCTATCGAGAGCTGGCCGCCTTGTCGGCCGCGAACCCACGAGGAGAGTCATGAGCCACACCCAAGGTCCCCTGGAAGTCGCCTGCCCCCAGTGCCGCAAGAAGGTCGTGTGGAGCGAGAAGAACGCCTACCGCCCCTTCTGCAGCGAGCGCTGCCGCCTGCTGGACCTCGGCGCCTGGGCGGACGGCAGCCACCGCATCGCCGGTGAGCCCGCCATGGATGAGACCGAGATCGACGAGATGATCCTGCGCGCCGAGCGCGGATTGCAGGAGCCGGAGTGAGCCACCGGTGAGCCGCCCCGAATACCGCCTGCTGGCCGAGCTGGAGGCCGCCTTCGACGCCCTGATCGAGGCCGGCGAAACGCTGGCTGCAGCCCATGAAGCGCGCCCCGGCGCCTGCTGGATCTTCGGCGAGCCGGAGCCGGTGGCGCCCAAACGCGCCGCCGACTGGCTGCGCCATGCCCTGCTGGACGTGTGGTATCAGGATGGCCAGGACGGCCGCGCCACCCGCGCTTATATCGGGCTGGTGGCCGCCGGCGCGGAGGTGATGGAGGCCGTGGCCCAAGCCAACGCCGCCAAGGCGGAGCTCGCCGCCCTGCTCGCCCGCATCAAGGAGCAGGAGCCCTCGCTGATTCCCGAAGCCAAGGCGCTGCTGCCCTTCCGCCATCCGGCGCTCCACGACCACCTGCGCGGCAAGGGCCTGGCCCGGGTGCATCTCAAGCAGTGCTGGCGAGCGATTCCGGTGGCCGAGGCCCCGGTAGCCCGGGTGCGCCTGGCCTGGTACGCGAGCGGGCGCTCCATCAAGCGCCTGACGGTGCAGGAGGCCGAGCAGAAGTTGATGAAGCTCGACGTGGACGCCGCCCATGTCCGCATCCAGCTGCGCAAGCTGGCCGGCATCCCGAGCGGCGAGCCCCTGGCTCAGGTGCAGCGCCAGGCCCCGCTGATGCGCGCCAACCTCTTCTATCGGGAGCCCCTCGACGACGGCCGCACCCGCCGGGCCATGAACGTCGCCCTGCCGCTCTTCGTGCCCAGCACCGACGGCCGCCTGCCGGATCACAACCTGCCGCCGCTCGCCCCGCCCGAGCAGCGCACCCGCGCCCGCCGCCGCGACGAGAAACTAGAAGACGACCCCTTCCTGCCCAGCCTGCGGGTCTATCGGTACCGGTAGGGAATACCGCCATATCGCCGATAAATCGGGCTCCTACAGCCATGATCGCTGTAGGAGCGCAGATCCTGCCGTTTCGACGACTCGACGATCAGCGATCAGGCCGCCATATCGCCGATAAATCGCGCTCCTACCCCCGTGATGGCTGTAGGAGCGCAGATCCTGCGCGATAACAACGCCATTACCCCGACAGGCGCTCCTGCTCGGGCTCCTCGGGACAATCCTGCAGCCGCGGCATGGCGGCGACGCGAAGATCGATGTAACGCAAAAGGCCAAGCTGCACGCCCAGGATGGCGAAGCACCACATAAGCCCCTTGATCATGGCAGATTCCTCGGAAGAGGCCGGCGGCCTCGTCAAGGTCATGATAGGACTACCGCAGCGGAAAAAGTAGATAGCAACCTAATAGAATTTCTGCATCAGGGCAGGAAACGCTATAGAGAAAGCTATAGCCTCTCCTCCACCCGCTCGAGGATCTGGCGGCTGACGCGCCCCACCAGAGGCCTCGCCGCCTTGTTCACCGCCTTCTCCACCAGCTTGTTGCGCAGCACATAGGTGAGGGTCAGCGCCACCTCGGTGCCCTCCTTCACCGGGGTGAGCCGGTAGCAGCCCTGGTTCTCCACGCCGTCCAGCGACTCCCAGGAGAGCACCTCCGGTGCACGCGACTCGGTCACCGCCACGTCGAAGTGCCAATCGCGGCCCACCGCCCGCACGTGCCAGCGGTAGCGGTCCTCCCCCAGCGGTTCGATGGCGTGGATCAGGTCGGAGTAGTCGGCAAAGTCCTCGACCCGCTCCAGCAGGGCGAAGACCCGCTCCGGCGGTGCCTTGAGGATCGCGCTGTGTTCGATGGTGGCCATGGGGTCAATTACCATTTGAGAGGGTCATTGGGACTCGCTCAGCAACCATGTCGCCAAGCGCTGTCTGAGAAACTGGAGGCGAGAATCTGTAACAGAGCCCAGTTGACCAAGCAGCAGCGCCCCATCCAGGACCGCCAGTCGGGACAGCCTGAAAACGCTGGCCACCTTGAGGCCAGACTCCGAGAACTCGTTGTCCTCCGGACCCACTACCCAGTCAAGCCCTGACTCCGCCTGGTGCAGGCGAGAAGACACCATGCAGACGAGCCAGTCATCCTGATCGTTGTCGAGGCGCCGAAGCAATAACACTGGGCGCTTCTTGGCGTTCTGGAGGTTCGTATACGGAAATGGCATGAGCGCAATCTGACCGGCACGCTTCATTGCCATCTTTCCTTCAGATCATCCTCCGAGTAAAGATCGGGCTCGGCCTCGGTATCACGCATGGCCTGCTCGATGCTCATGGCATGGAACTGCTGTTCAGACCAATCGAGCTGTTCCGCCTCTCCGGGATCAGCCTGGCCATAGCGCTGCTCCAGGAAGGTAACGAAGTCCATCACCTCCTGCTGGCGAAACTCCGGCAGACGGCTCACCTTGGCAATGAGTTCTTCAAGCTGCATAGTCACTTACCTCCCAGTGCTTGCCACCCCAAGAGCATTGCGCCCAGCATAGCAAATCGGACAAGCAAGCGCCTCTGGCGCCATATCACACCCCACACCGCACAACAGCGCCCTCCATTCGCCATGGCAGCCCATGCCAGGACAGGCCCCTCCTGTGGCCCCACGCCCCCCGACACGGTAAAATCCGCGCTTCCCGCGTTTCCAAGCAAAGGTCTTCTGCATGTCCACACCCAAGGTCGGTTTCGTCTCGCTCGGCTGCCCCAAGGCGCTGGTGGATTCCGAACGGATCCTCACCCAGCTGCGCACCGAGGGCTACGAGATCACCCCGAGCTATGACGACGCCGACGTGGTGGTGGTCAACACCTGCGGCTTTATCGACAGCGCCAAGGCGGAATCCCTCGATGCCATCGGCGAGGCGATCGCCGAGAACGGCCGGGTGATCGTCACCGGCTGCATGGGTGTCGAAGAAGGCGCCATCCGCGACGTGCACCCCAGCGTGCTGGCGGTGACCGGCCCCCAGCAGTATGAGCAGGTGGTGGGCGCCGTCCACGAGGTGGTGCCGCCCCGCCGGGACCACGACCCGCGCATCGACCTGGTGCCGCCCCAGGGCGTCAAGCTCACCCCGCGCCACTACGCCTACCTGAAGATCTCCGAGGGCTGCAACCACAGCTGCAGCTTCTGCATCATCCCCTCAATGCGCGGCAAGCTGGTCAGCCGCCCGGTGGGCGAGGTGCTGAGCGAGGCCGAGGGCCTGAAGCGCGCCGGCGTCAAGGAGCTGCTGGTGATCTCCCAGGACACCAGCGCCTACGGGGTCGACCTCAAGTACCGCACCGGCTTCTGGAACGGCCGCCCGGTCAAGACCCGCATGACCGAGCTGTGCGAGGCGCTCGCCGAGCTCGGAATCTGGGTGCGGCTGCACTACGTCTACCCCTACCCCCACGTGGACGAGCTGATCCCGCTGATGGCCGAGGGCAAGCTCTTGCCCTACCTGGACATCCCCTTCCAGCACGCGAGCCCCAGGGTGCTCAAGGCGATGAAGCGCCCCGCCTTCGAGGACAGGACGCTTGAGCGCATCAAGCGCTGGCGGGAGATCTGCCCGGAGCTCACCATCCGCTCCACCTTTATCGTCGGCTTCCCCGGCGAGACCGAGGAGGACTTCCAGTACCTGCTCGACTGGCTCACCGAGGCCCAGCTCGACCGCGTCGGCTGCTTCCAGTACTCCCCGGTGGACGGCGCCCCGGCCAACGACATGGATCTCGAGCCGGTGCCGGACGACATCAAGCAGGAGCGCTGGGAGCGCTTCATGGCCCACCAGCAGCAGATCTCCGCCGCCCGCCTCCAGGCCAAGATCGGCCGGGAGATCGAGGTGCTGGTCGACGAGATCACCGACGAAGGCCCCATCGGCCGCAGCCACGCCGACGCTCCGGAGATCGACGGCATGGTGTTCCTCGAGACCGACCTTGAGCTCAGCCCAGGCCAGGTGGTGCGGGCGCGGGTGACCAACGCCGACGAGTATGACCTCTGGGCCGAGGTGGTTAACGCCTGAGCGTAGCGGATTCATGACCTTCGATCACGAACTCGACAGTAGAGAAAAGGTACCGATGGTTGACGCCGATCTTCCCGAGATTCCTGCAGAGCTCGAAATCAGCATCAACGCCTTCCTGGAGGCGTCTTTACGGCACATCCTCCAGCATGAGAGTGCCGACGCCTACTTCGCAGCGCTCGATGAGATCACCCGACGCAGCGGAGTCACCGAATGGTTCGATCCGCAGATGCCCTTCTGGCCCATTGCCCGTACTCTCTGGGACAACGCCCCGCTGCCCTCGCGGGGCTTCCGGCCAGATCCGCTTCCCGCGCCGAAACGCAACGATCCTTGCCCCTGCGGCTCGGGCAAGAAGTTCAAGCGCTGCTGCCAGCCGCTGCAGCAGGAACTCCCCCTGGGCCTCGACGACGAGCTGCCGGTGCTGCGGATCGCCGCGACACTCTTCACCGCCAAGCAGCGCAAGGAAGCCGCCGCCAAGGCACCGCCCAGGCTGCGGCTGGTGCTCGCCGAGCTGGAACTGGAGGCCAACCACCCCGGCAAGGCGCGCACCCAGCTGCTGAAGCTGCTCAAGCAGGGCGGTCTGGATACCGACCTGCAGGCCCAGGCCGTCCATCTACTTGGCGACGCCTATAACGCCCTCGGCCACCACTCGGCCGGCGAGAAGGCGCTGAGCGACCTGCTCCCAAGCCTGAAGCCGCCGGCCGCCGCCGAGGCGCTCCACTGGCTGACGGGCCAGGCGCTGCTGGATGGCCGCCCCGCCGAAGCCATGGCGTTGCTCCACCAGGCCGAGACGCTGGACCCTGACAACCTGTCCAACGGCCTCTTCAAGGTGGTCTGCCTGCGCGATATCGGCGCCGATGCCGAGGCCCAGCGTACCGCCCAGGAGTGGCTGCCAGTTGCACGTGAGCTGGGGCTCGAGGATGCCATCGCCTTCTTCGAAGAGCAGGCCAGCCTGGCCACCCTGCCGGACGACATCCCGGATGACGAGGATGACCCCGAAGCGTTCGCCGACGACGCCCCGGAAGACGACAGCCTGATGGCCCTGTTCGGCGCGCCGGATGAGCTACTGAGGCCGATTGCCGGCCTGCTGAAGAGCGCACTCCGCCAGCCGCTCTACCCGGTCACTTTCGAGCCGGGCCCGCCCTGCCCCGATGGCGCTGGAACCCAGTGGGTGCTGATGCTGCCAGCCGAGGTCGAGCGGGCCCAGGCGGCCCTCTACCAGGCCGGCGAGGGTCAAGATCCGCTGGATCCCGAGCTGATCCGCCAGCAGCCGGCGCTGCTGCAGAGCCCCGACTTCCTGCAGCAGCTCGACGCCTTTGCCGGCGCTGCCTTCAGCACCGCTCACGAGCAGTTCAACAAGGCGCTGCAGCGGCAGCAGGAGCGCGTGATTGCCCATGTTCTGGACGCACTGCCCGAGGGAGGCCAGCTGCCCTGGGCCTGGCTGGAACATCGCCCCCTGCTCAGGCTGATGATGCAGCACGCCTTGGAGCAGGAGGGCCAGGGCGACGCCATTCGCGTACTCTCGCAGCTGTTGGCCCTCTGCCCGAATGACAACCTGGGCGCGCGCGCCCCACTGGTCAACGCCCTGCTGCGCGATGGGCAGGATGAAGCGGCGCTGGCCATCTGCGAGCGGTTTCCGGACGACGCCCTGGCCGAGACCCGCTATGGCCGGGTGCTGGCCCTGGTGCGACTCAACCGCCTGCATGACGCCGAAAAGGCCCTCTCCCAGGCCTATCGGGCGCTACCCAAGGTGCTCAACTACCTGATCGCCAGCAAACGCAAGCCGCCGAAGCTCGACCCCCAGCGCATGACCATCGGCGGCCCCGATCAGGCGTGGTATTACCGCCAGGAGATGCGCGACCTCTTCCAGGCCACCCCGGGTGCCCTTGGCTGGATGGACAGCATCAAGAAGCGGCTGAGGTGACTTTGCTATCCTTGATGACGCCAGTCACCATGGCAAGGTCGACATGACCGTCGATTCTGCCGGCCACCTCTACCTGTTCGAGTTCAAGGTGGTGGAGCAGCTCCCCGAAGGCCGCGCATTACAGCAGGTCAAGGACAAGGGCTACGCCGACAAGTACCGGGGCCAGAGCAAGCTGATTCCCAGCACCATGGGCACTACTGATGGTAGCCACGCTCCGCGGGCGGTTCGACGAATGGCGGTGCTGCTTGCTCAGCAAGGGAGCTTCCACTTGAAGGCGTCGAGCTCACGTTCGACGGTACTCCAGTCCAGCCGATTCACATCCTGAGGATCGCCCGGCAGAGACAACAGGTTGACCGAGGCAGGGTGGCGGCTATGCCAGTCGTCGCGATCATCGGGATCGTAGGGGAACAGTACGAAAGACGGCACGCCCAGCCCGTCAGCCATGTGCACGGTGGCGGTGATTCCGGATACCAGCGCATCCGAATGCGCAATGAGGGCGATATTGTCGTGAATGGTACGGGTCTCGGGCAGGCAGACAACGCGGCCACTCTCGAACCGGGAGCACAGCCCCTCCACCTCGGCCTGCTTGCCAGGCGCCGACATCACGCACACCTCATGCTCGGGTAAGCGCTCCAGCACAAGCCCTATCAGCCGCTCCGAGGTCTCAGGCGTCAGACTTCTTGCCCTGCCCTTGCTGTAGGCGTTGAAGGTGACCATGGGGGGGCGACCCTCGCGCCACTGTTCGACACGAGCTTCGGACTCATTGCTGCGCGGTACCACATACTCGGTGCTCACCCCGGTAATGCCGCACTTGTCGAGCAGCATCAGGTACTTGTCTACCATATGCCGTCCGCGGGTGGCCTCGCCCAGCTTCAGGTCCACCAGCCCCACGCTGTCATCCAGGCTGGCAATATGCCGAGCCTTGAGCTGGCTGAGCAGGAAAATGTCGCGGTGCTTGATCAGGTGGCTAAAGAACACCACCAGGTCTACATCACCGATTCGCTCAGCCAGAGAACGCATGGCGTCCTTGCCCGGCTTGCGCACCGTCTCATGGACTACATCCACCGCGAAGGTGTCGCGAAACAGGGGCGCCATCTCCGGCGTCGTCACCACCTCCACCGAGATCTCCGGGTCGTATGCCTTCAGCGCTCTGGGAACGAAGGAGAACACCACCGAGTCGCCCCACTTCGCGTCCCAGCGGATGAATACCACCCTCTTCAGCTTGTCGACATGATCCACCGATGGCTTGGGTCGATCATGACGGCGACGACTCACGGCTATTCGCAAGCTATCGCGGCCCGCCCGCAAGCGATTGATCCATTTTCTCATCGTCGAGTCCACCCTTCTACGCTTGCTTTGGCGCTGGTACTGGCGCCATCAATTCGTTAGGCTAGCCATTTCTGAAAAGGCAAGGGTAACATACCCTTGCGAGCAGCAGCACAGCCCAGTCGCCCCAAGGAGCCCCTGCATGAACATCGTGTTCTCCACCACTCGCCAATGGAACCCGGGCGATGAGTTCATCTTGATGGGCTGCATCAATCTTTTGCATGAGCATTTCGGCGATTTCAACCCGATCATTTATAATCGCAACCCCCAGACACGCCGCGCACGCAAGTACGACATCATAAAGGGGATAGACAAGTTAGCGGGCAAGGATTTCGTTGAGAAGTTTCTGGACAACTCGGTCAAGGAGCGTCCCCCTCTCGACTATGCCGACCTGGTGGTCTTCGCCGGATCGCCCGAGTGGAGAGGTAGACGCATGGTCAAGCTTTATGAATCCATTCTGAAGTTTGACATTCCCACAATGTTTCTTGGCATTGGCACCAGCGGGCCCTTCTCCTTCGACGACACGCACTTCACATCCGCAGAACAGGATGTCTTCAAGCGTGCGCGCCTGATTACCACACGCGATAGCACCACACAGAATGGACTGCAGCCACTCGAGACCCACCAGCTGCCATGCCCAGCACTACTGTCGAGCCGCGATGAACGCACGGTCAAGAGTGTCAAGCGCATTGGCCTGATGTATGGAACCGACAGCGCTGTAGCATCCAACAATGTCTCTTCTGAAACCTATCGCTACATGATGAAGATGTACCGACAGGTCCTCGATGAATTCGGCAACGAAGTCGAAATCGAGTTCGTCTCCCACTACATTGATGAACTCTCTCCGTTCCGCCGCGACTTCCCCGGCCAGATACTACGATACTCCTACGATGCCAAGGACTATCTCGACATCTACGGCCGCTATGATCTAGTCATCGGTTATCGCGTCCACGGCATCGGGATCTCGGCCTCCATGGGCATCCCCGGCATCATGATCTCTCACGATCCTAGAGCCGCGACTGTCAAGGGCTTCAAATCGGAGATGATTGATGTCGGCACCCCCTACTCCCGACTTCGTGAAAGTATACAGGGCGCCATGCAGGACATCGAAAACAGGAGCCTTGGACTACAGGCCCACAAGACCAAGACACGCGCAGAGTACCTGAACCTGATTAAGGCGACCTCGGAACGTTAATCTTCGCGAATCAGGTCCACCTTGTACTGCTGCTCATGCCACTTCCCTTCCTTCTTGTCGATGTACTGGAAGTGGCGATTGGTGAAACTTCCCTGGTTGCAGGCGTGGCGATACGAAACCGTATCTACCTCATCCAGTGAAAGCACCTCATTGAAGACACCTGGGCCGGTCAACTGGAAGACGCCAGGGTAGCGACGTTCGGCTATATTCTCATTGATCCGTTCGGCGACCCGCTTGAGGTGGGGATTGCCAGGCACGCTGGCAATAAAGTAGTTGCTCAGCTCTCCCTTCCGTGTCGTCACGAAAAGCTCTTCACTTCCCCCTTTCAGAATGCTTGCGAGGGGCCATACCGCATGGGCATCAATGTCCATGTAGACACCCCCATGCTTGAGAAGCACCAACACTCGCCATACATCGGCCTGAGCGGCACCAATCTGTAATCTTGAATAGTTCTGGTAGACATCGTCAGGGTAGTTCGCCTTGATGAACTCTCCACGCGCCTCGGTGATCATGAAGCGATATTCAAAGGTAGGCGCCATCAGCCGATTGAACAGATAGTTCAGATAGACGGGCAGGGTCACCCTATCAGTGAAGTTGGTCTGCCAGATGATTTTCGGGATGCCTCCCTCAGACGGCTGGCATTTCCACCAGGGCGCTGCGCGCTTAGGAAGCGTAAAGCGCTTTTTCGGAAACAGAAAATGGAAGCCATAACTCGACACCTTCATGATATTGGCAGCCAGCTTGATGAGTCGGCCAGTCATCAGCACGACTACATCCTTGGACTTTACTATCGCTTTCGGCACCCTTATCACCTCCTTCGCATGAATCAAAGCCCAACTTTCCGATTCGTCGCCCGGCCAGCCTCTACCTCATGACTTACCAAACGGCTTGGCCCCATGGATGAGCCCAGCGGACCGCAACGACTGACCAGCGCCCACCGCAGCCTCTTCTTAGCCTATCATCCATTGCCTCTTCATCTCCTGAAGCATCCACTCTCGATACGTCTCGTTCAGCAGGCCACGATGATTGACCGAACGACACAGGGCGTGCCACTTGGCACGCCTGCCTACTGGCAGAGGGCGAACGTGCGTATCTACCCAAATGATGGTGCCACAGGGTCGGCACAGGAAGTTATTCATGTGCAGGTCTCGGTGCACATAGCCCGTTCTGGCCAAGCGCATCAGGTCGTCGCACAGCCGCATGAGAAAGGCTGGGCGGTCGGCCTCAGGCAAGCAGCTGAAGTAGTGAGCCCCAGTCACGGCACCCTCGACATGGTCCATCAGCAACAGCGAGCCCAGGGCGTTACGCGGGTTAAATGATACTCCCCATGCCACACACTCGGGAGTGCTCAGCCCGGCCGCCTGAACAATCTGCTTGCTGCGAATCTCCTTGCGCGCTTCGAACTGGAAGAACAGACGCTTATCCAGATAATCACGAAACAGCCAGCGGAAAAATCGCCCGGAGCGGGCGTGCTTATCGCCCTTGAGCTTGGCAATGGCGCCGGTATCACGGTCAAAGTAGAATTCGCTACTGGCAACGCTTTCAAGGCGCCGGGAGCGAGCATCCTTGATCAACCGATAGGGGCGCACGCCTGGGCGACGCTGAAACAGCAGATAGCGATGCGAGGTACCATCGAGATCGACCCTGACCCATCTCAACGTCGCACCTCCTGGCTGCCTGCCACCGCATGAGGAGGCGCCGGTGCCAGCTCGGCCAGACTGCGCCGGTGAAGCAGGAACAGCAGCAGTAGCAGATAGGCATAGTAGGTGCCGATCATCTCGTGCTGCAGTGCCACCTCGGACAGGCAGAACAGCACGAAGCCCGTACTGAATACAAAGCCCGCTAGAGCAAAGACGCTATCGCGATGCCTGAAGTAGGCAAGCGCGAAGTAGCCGGCAGGAAGCACCAGGTAGAACAGCATTGCCACCCCGCCGATCACCCCGCCGGTCGCCAGGGTCTCAAAATACTGGCTATGAGCGTGACCGCGAGAAATGCCGTTGACCCACTCGGTGAGGCGGCCCGCCTCGACCAGCTGAGCATTGAGCAGCTCGCGCTCGGCATAGGTAAGACCGATCAAGGGACGCGCCTGAAAGGCCTCGACGGCGGCGATCCATAGCTGCACCCGGCCGCCGCTGGACTCGGACCCGGCCAGGTTACCGGCGGCAATGTGGCTGAACTCCTGCAGCGTGTAGAGCAGGCGGTCTTGAACGAGGGGCACGGCCAGGTAGCTGACGCCGGCCAGGAGCAAGGCTAGGCTCAGGACCAACAGGGCACGACGCCCTCCCCAGCGGCGCAGGTTGATCAACCACACCAGACCGAGCACCAGGGGCAAGGGGAACAGCGCCCCCCGAGAGATGCTAAGCAGTGTCGCCAGGAAGGCCCCCAGCAGACCCGCGACCACTAGAGCGGGCCAGCGCGCGCCCTGCAGCAGTGCGATGCCCAGCAGCAGCAGCGAAGCCACCAGGTAGCCAAAGTTGATATGGAACAGGAAGCCATCTGCCTTGTAGTGGCCGAGAATCAGCGTCTGGTAGATAGCCAGTGCCGCCGCCCCGAGGCCGCCCAGGCACACACCCAACTCCATGGTCTGACGGTAAGCAGCCACCGTTCGGCCGCTCTCGGCAAGGACATGTCGGGCCATCAGGTAGAGCGGGAACAGGGCCAGCATATGCAACCCTGGGCTCAGATAGCGCCAGGCATAGCCATCAAGCCAAAAAACCGGCAGGTGGCTCAAGGCGTAGAGTGACAGCAAAGCGAGGATCACGGCGTCCACCCTGTCCAGCCACAACGCGGCGGGGTGGACAACCAGGTAGGCCAGCGAATAAAGCAACAGGATGGCAATCAGGGCATGCACGCGCAACGGTGTCGTGACCAGCAAGGCCAGCACCAGAAAGAGAATGACGCGATGGAAGCGGTCGGCGCTGCTAGCGCAGAACGGGTTGGTCATTGCGTTACGCCGTTGGGAGGAGTCATGACAAGACGCGGCCGTGGCAGTCAGGCCGCCAATATTTTAGCGCAGGTCTGGCGCCGTTAGATAGGCCGCTACCCACGGCCCCATCGCCGGCGCCCTAGAGGGCGTCGGCGTTGGCGGGGTGCGGGAGGGCGCGGTCGAGCAGGCTGCGCCAGCGGGCGATGACCGGGGCGTCGGAGTGGCTGACCTCGGCGAGCTGGCGGCGGAACTCCTGGCGAACGCGCTCGTCGGCGGGGTCGATGACGGTGAGCCAGAGCTCCAGGGCGCCGATCTGCAGGTGCAGGTTGCCATCCTCCCGGGCCTGGGCCAGGGCGAGCTCGGCCAGGGCAATAAGCTCCTCCCTGGGGTGGCCGAGGCGCTGGCGCACCCGGGCGAGCTGCACGGCGAGCTCGGGTACGAAGAGCGTGGTCTTCTCCCGGGCGAGGATCAGCGCCTGGTCCAGGTACTCCTCGGCGCGGCCGTGCTCGCCCAGGGCGACGCAGGCGTCCACGTACCAGAGCGAGGGGCGGCTGTGGGGGTCGCGGCCGGTGAGCTCGATCAGCTCCTCCTGAGCCTGCTCCACCAGGGCGAGGCCCTCGCGGTCGCCGGCCAGGGCGCGCTGCCAGCCCAGCACCCCCCGTGCGGACATCTGCCAGAGGTGCAGGTCCTGGGTGCCGGTGAGCTCGAAGGCGCGTTCGGCACGGGCGGCGGCCAGGTGCACATGGCCGAGCTGGCGGTAGAGGGCCGCGGCGTACATCAGCGCCATGGCCAGGCTGCCGGGGTGGCCGATCTTCTCGGCGAGGCGGATGGCGGACTCCACCTGGGTCTCGGCGCGGCGGTAGTCGCCGCGCAGGCAGAGCGCCCAGCCCTGGAAGCAGGCGGCGGCCACCTGGGGGTGGTCGGAGAAGGGGAGCCACTCGATCATCATCGGCGATTCGAGGGGGTTGATCTCCTCCAGATGGTCGTAGGCGCGCTGGATGCGCCCGGCCCAGTACTCGCAGCTGGCCCGGGCGTACTCGGCCAGGCGGCGGTAGCGGGGGTCCTCCATGCGCTCGCCGAGGCCGGCGAGCCTGGAGGCGAGGTGGAAGGCGTCGGCGTGGGCATGGCGCTGGCTGCAGCCCACCCAGAGGCCCCACTTGACCAGGAAGGCCTGCTCGAGGTCCTCGGCGTCGCCGCCCTCCTCATCCATGCCCTCCCCCAGGCCCTGAAGCAGCTCCCGGGCGCGCACGAAGCTCTCGTGGGCGGTGGGCGAGCCGTGGCCCTCCAGGGCGAAGGCGGCCTGGCCGCGCACGGTGAGCAGGCTGATCTCCCGCTCGGCCTGGTCCTCCACCTGGCGCAGGCTGGCGAGGCCGAGGTCGGCCATCTTCAGGGCGGTGCGGTTGGCGCTCACCTTGAGCGCCTCCCGGGCGGCCAGCTCGTAGTAGCGCGCGCCCCGGGCGTAGTGGCCGCTGCGCCGCAGGTGGGTGGCGAAGTCCCCCGGGTGGCGGCTGATCCACATGGGGAAGCGCTCCTCGATCAGCTCGACCACCTGGCGGTGGATGGCGGTGCGCACGTCACGGGGGCAGGAGAGGTAGGCGGCCTCCTGCAGCAGCTGATGGGTGAACTGGTACTCGCGGCCGTCCTCGTCGCCCTCTACCGGCTCGATGATCTCCAGGCGGCGCATCTGCTCCAGCGCCTGGCTGAGGCGCGGCTTCTCCCAGCCGCTGCACTCGGCCAGGAAGTCGAAGCGAAAGCGGCGGCCCAGCACCGCCGCCACGTGGGCCACTTCGCGGTCGGCGTCGAGCTGGTCGATGCGGCTGGCCAGCAGGCCCAGCAGGCCGTGGGGGAGCTCGTCGAGCTGCACGCTGCGCCCCTCGCGGCGGTCCATGTCGACCCGGCGGCAGATCTCCTGCAGGTAGAGGGGCACGCCGTCGCAGCGCTCGATGATCTGACCGCGCAGCCGCGGGCTCAGGTGGATGCGGTAGCGCCGGGCGAGCTGGGAGAGCAGCCGGGAGGAGTGCATGGGGTCGAGCTTGCCCAGGGTGATCTGCTGGTCCCAGTGGAGCCGCGCCGGCAGCGCCTCGCGGCCGTGGTGGCTGGCCACCAGCATGAAGGCGCAGTTGATCGGCAGGCGCGCCTGGAGCCCGGCGAGCACCTTGAAGCTGGGCTCGTCGAGCCACTGCAGGTCGTCGATCATCAGCACCAGGGTGCGCTCGGCGGCAAAGGCCGTGATCAGGCGCTGCAGCAGCCCCACCACCAGCTCCACCGCCTCGCCACTCTGGGTGAGCAGGGCCACCTCGCGGGGCTCCCGGGCGCCCAGGGCCTCTTCGAGAAGCTCCCGGCGAGGCTCGTCGAGCGCCGGCAGCCCCAGGGCGTCGCCCAGGCGCGCCAGAGCCTCGGGGGTGATGCGTTCGTTCAGGCGCCAGCGCACCAGCTGGCGGGCCACGCCGTGGGGCTCCTGCACCGAGAGCCGCGTATTGGGCTGCCAGCAGATGGCGGCGTCGCGGCTCTGTTCCAGCTGGCGAAAGCCGACCATCAGCGCCGACTTGCCCATGCCGGAGGGGCCGCGCACCAGCACGCTCTGGCGCAGGCCGATGCCGGCCCGGGCCAGGGCGTCGCGCAGGGTGCGCAGCGCCGTCTCGCGCCCCACCAGGCTCGGCGGCAGCGCCTCGCGGCCGCCTTCATTCGCCCCCAGGACGAGGGCGCGCAGGCGCACCCGGCCGTCGCTGGCCACCAGGCGGGAGCTGAGCCTCGGCTGCAGGTCCAGGGCCGGCGGCATATGCTGGCTCGCCTCCTGGGAGATGACGAGCTCGCTGCCCTCGGCGGCGGCCATCAGCTCAAGCGACCCCTGGGTCACCTGGCCCAGGGGGTCGACCAGGCCGCGCTCCGGCAGGTAGACCACCCGGCCGCTGTTGAGGCCGGCGGAGAGCTCCACCCGGGGCGGCTCGCCCTCCCCGCCCCAGTGGCGCTCGCACTCCTCGGGGAGCATGCGCCGGCAGTGCTCGAAGAGCGCCACCAGCTCGGCCAGCTGGTGGGCGGGGCCGTGGGTGCCGAAGCAGGCCAGGCCCAGGCCGCCGGTGGCGCCGGGCAGCCAGAAGCCGCCCAGGTGGTGGCACTGCTCCTCCAGCCAGCGCAGCAGCTCGCACTGCAGCATCAGGCAGTCGCGGCTGGCCGGGCGGCTGGAGAGATCCCCCTTAAGGCGCAGGCGAATGGCCATCACCGAGAGCTGGCGCTGCTCGATCTCCTCCTCCCGCAGGGGCGCGCTGTCCGGCGCCAGGGTGCGGGCGAAGCCCACGCCCCCGGCGGCGGCGGCATCGGCGTGGGTGTCGGACCAGTGACGGGCCAGCTGTAGGAAGGCGGGCTCGGGCTGCTGGCCGGAGAGCGCCAGCAGCTGCAGGTAGGCGTTGTACTGCTCGTGGGCGGCGGCCAGCTGGCCCTGCTCGGCGAGCTGGCGCACCAGCCGCTCGTGGAAGGGGCCGTAGCCGGAGAAGCGGTTGACCAGGTCCACCAGCAGGCGGTCGGGGGCGCTGTCGTGCTGCTCGAGCACCGCCTCGGCGAAGCGGATCACCCGCTGGCGCCAGTCGTTGCGCACCTGCACCAGCCAGCGCTGGAAGTCGCCGCAGCTGTTGAGCTGGAGCTCCTCGACCAGGTCGCCCCGGTAGTGCTCGAGCAGGCGGGCCAGGGTGGGCAGGTCGCGCTCGCCGTCGAGCAGGCGCTGCACCTCGTGGAGGTCGAACTGCCAGCCGGCCGGCAGGCGGAAGGCGATGGTCTGGCGGGAGACGACCAGCACCTCGTCGGCGTGCTCGCCCAGGGACTGGCGCAGGCAGTGCAGGGCGTGGCGCAGGTTGGTGCGCCCGGAGGAGAGCCCCTGGTCGGGCCACAGCAGCTCGGCCAGGCTGGCGCGGCTCACCGGCTGGTGATGCAGCAGCAGATAGACCAGCAGCGCCTTGACCTTGTCGTAGCTGAACTGGGTCAGCGCGTCCTCACCCAGCGTCAGCGAGAAGTGGCCGAAGAGAGCCAGCCGATCCGTTTGTGGGGTATCGGTGGCGTCGGAAGCATCCCGCATCATGTCGTCCTGCCTGTCTCTGGCGGCGGCCTCAGGCCGGTACGCCGCTGTGAAAACGGAACGCCGTGTCGGGCGTCAGCACCAGTTCGGCTTCGCGATCGGCGAAGAACTCGATTCGGGACTCGATGGGTGAAGCGGCCAGGTGCTGGGCCAGCATCAGGTAGTCCTCGTAGTGGCGCCCTTCCGACTTAACCAGAGTGCGATAGAACTTGGCAAGTTCGGGGTCCAGGTGGGGAATCAGCCGGGCGAAGCGCTCGCAGCTGCGCGCCTCGATCAGCGCGCCGATGATCAGGATATCCACCAGCCGCTCGGGCTCCTCCGGGCGCACGTGCCGCCGCAGCCCCTCGGCGTAGCGGGAGGCGCTGATATGGCGGTAGGGAATGCCGCGGCTCTCCATCAGCTTGACCACCTGCTCGAAGTGCAGGAGCTCCTCCCGGGCCAGCTGGCTCATCTTGGTGAGCAGCAGCGGCTGGTCCACGTAGCGGTAGAGCAGGCTCATGGCCGTGGAGGCGGCCTTCTTCTCGCACTGGGCGTGGTCGATCAGCAGGAGCTCGGGGTTGTCGAGCGCCCAGGCGACCCAGGCGTCGGGGGTGCGGCAGCGCAGGAAGGCGAGCAGCTCGGCAGACAGCAGGTCGTCGGCGCTGTCGTTGACGGGCTCGGGAAGCGTCACGGACATGAAGGGGTCTCGGCTGAGGAAGCGGATGGACTCGGGGAGGCGTCATGGGCGGCCAGGGCCAGGCCGCGGGCGTCGGCGGCGGCGCGCAGTTCGGCGGCCAGGCGCGCATGGAGCTCGGGCAGGGCGAGCCCCTCGCCCTCCCCCGTCGGCGCGAGGCCGTAGCGGGCGAGCTCGCGGATCTGCTCGCGGCCGACCCGCAAGAGCTCCACCGCCCGGGACAGCCCGGGCTGGTCGGGCCGAAAGCGGATGCGGTGGCGCTCGAGCTGGGCCTGGAGGGCGGCGGCATCGACCAGGCGCAGGTAGCGGCCGGCCACGGCCTCGCGCAGGGCGTCGAGCTCGGCCATGCGGGCGCGGCGCTGGTCGTCGCCGAGGCCGAACCAGTCGCGGATCTCGGTATCGGCCCGCTGGCAGCCGCGGCAGGTGCGGTCGCCCAGGGTGGTGGAGCAGAGCCCCACACAGGGCGAAGCGATGGCGCCCATGGCGTCCCCCTCGTTGAATTCAACGTTGATGTTAACGCGAAATGAACGTTTGAAACAGTCGCGCCCGACTAGCCCTTGGTGGCGCTTGACTCCGCTGCCTCACCGGGCGTCGAGACCTGGCGCAGCAGCCGGCGGATCTGCCACCAGGCGACGATGGCCATCAGGCCGTTGGCGGCGAGCATGCCAGCGAAGACGCCTGTGGTGCCGGCCAGCCGGCCGCCCAGCCAGGCCAGGGGCACCAGCAGCAGGAAGAGGCGCGTTACCGAGAGGCGCATGGCACGGGCGGGACGGTGCAGGGCGTTGCACGACGACACCGCCAGGATCACCACCCCCTGGGCGCCGAGGCCGAGGGGCACCAGCCAGAGGAAGGTGCGCAGCACCTCCCCCACCGCCTGGCGCTCGGCGTACCCGGAGACGATCCCCGGGGCCAGCCCCTGGAGCAGCAGCCACACCAGCAGCTGCCAGGCCAGCACGAAGGCGAAGCAGCCGAGGATCGCCCGGCGCACCCGGTCGAACTGGCCGGCCCCGGCGTTCTGGCTGACCAGCGGCGAGAGGGTCATGGAGAGGCCGAGCACGGCGATCTGGGCCACCGCCTCGATGCGGGTGCCGACGCCGAAGCCGGCCACGGCGTCGTGGCCGTAGCCGGCGATGATGCGGGTCAGCAGGCCCATGGCGATGGGCGTGAAGACGCTGGTGAGCGCCGCCGGGCCGGCGATGCGGCCGAGCTCCTTCCAGGAGTCGAGCAGCCCCGCCCGGGTCAGGCCGGCGAGGTCGATCAGGCCGCGCAGCTCCTTCTGGAAGCCGAGCGCCACCGCCATCAGGCCCCAGCTCAGCACGGTGGCCAGCGCCGCCCCGGAGACTCCCATGGCCGGAAAGGGCCCCACGCCGAAGATCAGCCACCAGTCGAGCAGCACGTTGACGCCGGCGGCCAGGGCCATCATCAGCCCCTGGGTGACGGTGTTGCCGTGGGCGCGCAGCACGCTGTTGAGCACCCGGGGCACGATCACCGCCGCCGCGCCCAGGTACCAGATGCCCATGTAGTCGCGGATGTGCGGCATCAGGGCATCGTCGGCGCCGAGCAGGCGGAAGAGCGGCTCCAGGGTGGCCAGCCCCAGCAGCGTCATCAAGAGGCCCACCGCCAGGGCGAGCAGGGCCGCATCGGTGGCGCGGCGGCGCACCGTCTCGAACTCCCCCCGCCCCAGCCGCCGGGCCACCACCGCCGAGGTGCCGATCCCCAGGCCGATGGCCAGGCTGATCACGGTGAACACCACCGGGAAGGTAAAGGACACCGCCGCCAGCGGCTCGGTGCCGAGGCGGGCGATGAACCAGGTATCCACAAGATTGAAGCTCATCATGGCGATCATGCCGCCGATGACGGGGAGGGTCTTGCGCAGCAGGGTCGCCGCGATGGGCCCCTCCAGCAGCTCCCGCCGCATGGGACGTCCCGGCGCCGCCGCAGGTGAAGAAGAGGACATGCACGCTCTCACACGAACAAAGCGGGCATGGTAGCACCGAAGCGATAGTGCCGCCGACGGCACACCCGAGTTGCCACCCGCAGGAGCTCGATTTATCGGCGATCAGCGGCAGGCACGCCCCCACCCAGTAGGAGCCCGATTTATCGGCGATACAGCGGCAGGCACGCCCCCACCCAGTAGGAGCCCGATTTATCGGCGATACAGCGGCGCGCACGCCCCCACCCCGTAGGAGCTCGATTTATCGGCGATCAGCGGCAGGCACGCCCCCACCCAGTAGGAGCCCGATTTATCGGCGATTGGCAAGAGCGCCATTGATCCGCAATGGGACACCGCTATAGCCAGACGGCATCCCAGTAGGGGTAGTCGAGAATGTTGTCTACCAGCCCCGCCCTGAGCGGGTTCGCGACGATATAGCGGGCAACCCGCCGGAGGTCCTCCTCGCGCCGTAGGCCGTGGTCATGGAACCCTCTCTGCCATACCCTCGCCCCGACCTGATGAGTGACCAGAGATTTGTACCGCCGCACGGCTTCGGACAGGTCTCCGTTGAGAATCAGCAGCCAATGAACATGATCCGGCATGACCACGAAAGCCAGGGTTTCTGCCTCAAGGGCCACTGAGTCGGCATAGAAAGAGCGAGCTGCTGCACGGGCATTGGCGGTCTCTTCGAACCAGCGGCTGCGATCCTGCGTGACCGCGGTGATGAGATAGCCATGCCCAGGCAAGGAGCAGCGCCCACGGCGCAAGGCGTGTCCACGGTGTGATGACATGTCGGTACCAGCCCCATTCCCCTGCCATCACGTTAGGACACCGGGGCAAAGTTGTCCGCATTGTCCTCGACAACACCCCATCGCGCAGGATCTGCGCTCCTACATCTCCTCATCCACCCGTAGGAGCCCGATTTATCGGCGAGACAGCGGCAGGCGCAGGGGCCCGGTGCATTGGCAACAACACCGCGCATCGCGCAGGATCTGCGCTCCTACACCTCCTCATCCACCCGTAGGAGCCCGATTTATCGGCGAGACAGCGGCAGGCGCAGGGGCCCGGCGCATTGGCAACAACACCGCCCATCGCGCAGAATCTGCGCTCCTACGCCGGAGGTAATCGCCGGTCAGGAGCGCGGATTCCCTGCCATCACTCCCCGGCGCGGTAGAGGTTCTGGATGCTGGAGAAGTCGAGGCCGCCGTTGCCCTGGGCGCTGTGCAGGGCGAAGAGGTTGCGGGCCTGGGAGCCCATGGGCACGGTGGATTTCGAGCCCAGGGCCAGCTCCCAGGCGAGGCCGAGGTCCTTGGCCATCAGGTCGGTGAGGAAGCCGCCCTGGTAGTCCCGGGAGGCTGCGGAGCCCTCCATCACGCCGGGCCAGGGGTTGTAGACGTTGAGCGCCCAGTTGCCGCCGCTGCTCTGCTTCATGATCTCGGAGAGCACCGCCGGATCCATGCCGTTCTTGACCCCCAGCGCCAGCGCCTCGGCGGTGCCGCTCATCAGGATGCCGAGCAGCATGTTGTTGCAGATCTTGGCCACCTGGCCCGCGCCGTTGTCGCCGGCGTGGAAGATATTCTTGCCCATGGCCTCGAGCACCGGCCTGGCCTTCTCGAAGCCGGCCGCCTCGCCGCCGACGATAAAGGTCAGGATGCCGGCCTTGGCACCGCCCACGCCGCCGGAGACCGGGGCGTCCAGATAGCAGATGCCGCGCTCGGCGGCGGCGGCGGCCACGGCCCGGGCATCCTCCGGAGAGATGGTGGAGGCATCGATCACCAGGGGCTTGCCCGCCACGGCGTCGAACAGCCCGGGTTCGCCGTTGCGCCCCAGGTAGAGGCCCTTGACGTGGGCGCCGGCGGGCAGCATGGAGATGATCACCTCGGCCTCCCGGGCGGCGGCCTCGGCGCTGGCGGCGCGGCTGGCCCCCTCGCTCTCCAGCGCCTGCATGGCGCTCTCCACCAGGTCGAAGACGGTGACGCTATGCCCGGCCTTGACCAGGTTGCTGGCCATGGGCGCGCCCATATTGCCGAGGCCGATAAAGGCGATATTCATGGTGGTGCTCCTTGTGATTGTTTGAACTAGCCGACGCGGTGGCCGAGGCCGAGGTCGCGCAGGGGGTGCTCCTCCGAGGACCAGGGGGAGACGAAGAGCGCCTGGACGGCCTCTTCCGGGACGCTTGCGGCGTCGGGGTGGCTCCACCGGGGGCTCTTGTCCTTGTCGATCAGCAGGGCGCGGACGCCCTCGACGAAGTCGCCGTGGCGGCAGCACTGCACCGAGAGCACCAGCTCGTCGCGGAAGGCGTCGGCGAGGCTGGTGTGGGCGTGGCGCTGCAGCATGCGCCACACCAGGTGGGCGCTCATCGGGCAGCCGTCGGCCAGGCGCGCCCGGTTGGCGGCGAGCCACTTGTCGTCGGCCGCGTCGGCGAGGATGCGCGCCACCGCGGTGGGGGCGTCCACGGCGCCGACCAGGGCCTGGAGATGGTCGATATGCGGCCACACCTGCCCCACCGGGGCGGTGGTGCGGTCTTCGTGGCGGTCCAGGGCGGCCTGGACGCCGGCGCGCAGGGCGGCGCCGCTGCGGTCGCCGTAGTCCGCCTCGGTGAGGGCGGCGAGCACCAGGCCGCGGCGATCCCGGGGGATGAAGCGGTCGGCGAGGCCGAGATCCAGGGCGTCCCGGGCGTTGAGCTGGGCGCCGGTGAGCCCCAGGTAGGCGCCCACCCCCGGTGGCATGCGGTTGAGGAACCAGCTGGCACCGATGTCCGGGTAGAGCCCGATGGTGATCTCGGGCATGGCGATGCGGGTGGTCTCGGTGACGATGCGCTGGAAGCCGCCGGCCATCAGGCCGAGGCCGCCGCCCATGACGATGCCGTCGCCCCACACCAGCAGCGGCTTGGGGTAGGTGTGGATGCGGTGGTCGAGATGGTATTCCGCGGTGAAGTAGGTCTCGGCCAGCAGGCTGTCGCGGCCGGCGCCGCGATTCTCGCTCTCCTCGGTGAGCGAGCGGTAGAGGGCCACCACGTCGCCCCCAGCGCAGAAGGCCTTGTCGCCGCTGCCCTCGAGCCACACCGCCACGATGCTGCGATCCACCGCCCAGGCGTCCAGCTTGGCCTCGAGCTGGTGCACCATCTCAAGCGAGAGCGCGTTGAGGGACTTGGGGGCGTTGAGGGTGGCCACGCCGACGCGCCCGCCGCAGGCGGTGGGCAGCTCGTCGAAGCGTACGGGAAGATCCGTCATCGGTTGTGCTCCTTATTGCAGCGACTCGATCACGCCGTCGGCCAGCAGGCGGCGACCGGCGATCAGGCGCATGATCTCGTTGGTGCCTTCGAGGATCTGGTGGACGCGGGTATCGCGCACCAGCCGCTCCAGGGGGTACTCGCGGATATAACCATAGCCGCCGTGGAGCTGCAGGGCCTCGTTGCAGACCTGAAAGCCTACATCGGTAGCGAAGCGCTTGGCCATGGCGCAGTGGGCCGGGGCCTCGGGGTCGCTCTGGTCGAGGCGCCAGGCGGCCTGGCGAACCATCAGCCGGGCGGCCATGAGCTCGGTGGCCATGTCGGCGAGCTTGAACTGCAGGGCCTGGAACTGGCTGAGCTCGCGGCCGAACTGCTTGCGCTCGGCCATGTAGTCCCGAGCCAGGGTCAGGGCGTGCTGGGCGGCCCCCAGCGAGCAGCTGGCGATATTGAGGCGCCCGCCGTCGAGCCCCTTCATGGCGAGCTTGAAGCCCTCCCCCTCGGCGCCCAGGCGGTTGGCGACCGGCACCCGCACGGAATCGAAGCTGACCAGCCGGGTGGGCTGGCTCTTCCAGCCCATCTTCTCCTCATTCTTGCCATACTCGATGCCGGCAGCATCGGCGGGCACCACGATAGCGGAGACGCCGCCGGCACCGCTGTCGGGCTCGCCGGTACGCGCCATCACCACCAGCACCTCGGTGGCACCGGCGCCGGAGATAAACATCTTGGAGCCGCTGATCACATAGTCGTCGCCGTCGCGAACGGCCTTGGTGCGCAGGTTGGCGGCGTCGGAGCCGGCGCCGGGCTCGGTGAGGCAGTAGGAGCCCAGCACCTCGCCGCTGATCATCTGGGGCACCCAGGCCTCGCGCAGGGCGTCATCGCCCCAGGAGGCGATCATCCAGGTCACCATGTTGTGGATGGTAAGATAAGCGGTGGTCGCCACGCAGCCATGGGCGAGCTGCTCGAAGATCAGGGAGGCGTCGAGACGCGAGAGGCCCAGTCCGCCCTGCTCCTCGGGGGTGTAGATGCCCAGAAAGCCGGTCTCGCCGGCGCGGCGGATCACGTCCAGCGGGAAGTGGGACTCGGCGTCCCACTCGGCGGCGTGGTCGGCCAGCTCGGCCTTGGAGAAGTCGGCGGCGGCCTGCACCAGCGCCTTCTGGTCATCGGTCAGGGCGAAATCCATGGCGGTATCCTCGTCTTGCGTATCGCTTGCCCGCCGCAGCGGGGCTGTTGGTGTTGTTGTTGATGCTGATGTGCGCTTGTTGATTCTGCCGGTTGAGGCGAACGGCTGCAGCCGGGATCAGCCCCAACCTAGCACTTGCTTGGTTTATCCCACATCAGCCCATGGTCGAACAAGCACTTTACGTTAACGTAAACCTCGGCTAGTGTTGCCGTCAGGCGGGCGGTCTGCGCCCCGACCCGCCCACACAACAAAGGAAGACGCTCATGACTCAGCGCACTGCGAACGCCGCCGCTCCGACCGGCGGCCTGCCCCGCCAGCGCCGCACCTACGGCATCGGCGAGCTGGCCAAGATGTTCGAGGTGACGCCGCGCACCATCCGCTTCTACGAGCAGGAAGGGCTGCTGGCCCCGGAGCGCCGCGGCCAGACCCGCATCTACCATGAGAAGGATCGGGTGCGTCTGAAGCTGACCCTGCGCGGCAAGCGCCTGGGCTTCTCGCTGGCGGAGATCCGCGAGGTGGTGATGATGTATGACGCCATGCCCGACGGTAACGCCCGCCAGCTGCAGCGTCTTCTCGAGATCCTGGCCGACAAGCGGGCCAACCTGGAGCGCCAGCTGGAGGATATCCGGCTGATGCACAAGGAGCTCGACGACGTGGAGAGCCGCGCCCGGGAGGTGCTCTCCGGGCTCGGCGCCGAGCCGCCCAGGCACTGAGCCCCGCGCCGCCAGGATCATGATCGTGTTGTCACACCGCCCAACAATTTCTGCAACAAACGCGAGACGCACACATGACACGCCAACACACCCCGATCAGCTACGTCAGCGGTATCAGCGACACCCCCCTCAAGGGGCAGACCATCGGCGACTGCTTCGATGAGACGGTGGCCCGCTTCCCCGACCGCGAGGCCCTGCTGAGCCTCCACCAGGGGCTGCGCTACACCTGGGCCGAGCTGCAGGCCGCCGTGGACCAGGCCGCCCGCGCCCTGCTGGCCCTCGGCGTGAAGAAGAGCGACCGGGTCGGCATCTGGTCGCCCAACTGCGCCGAGTGGACCATCACCCAGTTCGCCACGGCGAAGATCGGCGCCGTGCTGGTCAACATCAACCCTAGCTACCGCACCCACGAGCTGGAGTACGCCCTCAAGCAGTCCGGCGCCTCCACGCTGATCCTGCAGGGCAAGTTCAAGAGCTCCGACTATGTGGCCACCCTGGCGGAGCTGGCCCCCGAGCTGCGCGAAGGCGGCCCCGGCACCTTCAAGAGCGCCAAGCTCCCCGAGCTCAAGCGGGTGGTCTGCCTGGACGCCGACCGCGCCCTGACCGGCATGTTCAGCTGGCAGTCGATGCTGGCCCACGCCGATGAGGTCTCCGCCGAGCACCTGGCCGAGGTGCAGGCGACCCTGCAGTTCGACGACCCGATCAATATCCAGTACACCTCGGGCACCACCGGCGCGCCCAAGGGCGCCACCCTCTCCCACCACAACATCCTCAACAACGGCTTCTTCGTGGCGCGCACCATGGCGCTCACCGAAGAGGACCGCATGGTGATCCCGGTGCCGCTCTACCACTGCTTCGGCATGGTGATGGGCAACCTGGGCTGCGTGACCCACGGCGCCACCATGATCTACCCGGGGGACGGCTTCGACCCCGAGGCGACCCTGCGCGCGGTCTCCGAGGAGAAGGCCACCGCCCTCTACGGCGTGCCCACCATGTTCATCGCCGAGCTGGAGCTGCCTGACTTCGAGCGCTTCGACCTCTCCCACCTGCGCACCGGCATCATGGCGGGCTCCATCTGCCCCATCGAGGTGATGCGCAAGGTGATCGAGCGGATGAACATGAAGGACGTCACCATCTGCTACGGGATGACCGAGACCAGCCCGGTGAGCTTCCAGACCCAGACCGACGCCCCCCTGGAGAAGCGCGTCACCACCGTGGGCACCATCCACCCCCACCTGGAGGTGAAGCTGGTGAGCCCGGAGACCGGCGCCGTGGTGGCACGCGGCGAGACCGGCGAGCTCTGCACCCGGGGCTACAGCGTGATGCTGGGCTACTGGAACAACGAGGAGGCCACCGACAAGGCCATCGACAGCGCCGGCTGGATGCACACCGGCGACCTGGCCACCATGGATGACGAGGGCTATGTGGCGATCGTGGGGCGCATCAAGGACATGATCATCCGCGGCGGCGAGAACATCTATCCCCGCGAGATCGAGGACTTCCTCTACACCCACCCGGCGATCTCGGACGTCCAGGTGATCGGCGTGCCCGACGAGAAGTACGGCGAAGAGGTGATGGCCTGGGTGAAGCTCGCCGACGGCCAGCAGCTCGACGCCGACGGGCTCAAGGCGTTCTGCAAGGGCAAGATCGCCCACTACAAGGTGCCGCGCTACGTGAAGTTCGTCGACGAGTTCCCGATGACCGTCACCGGCAAGATCCAGAAGTTCAAGATGCGCGAGGAAGCGACCCACGAGCTGGGGCTGGCGTAAGGCCTCCAGGAACCCAACTATCGGCGATCCTCCGGCCATCGCGCAGAATCTGCGCTCCTACAGGCGGCACATCCACCTGTAGGAGCCCGATTTATCGGCGATTGACGACCCCATCTGTTGGCAACACTGCCATTGCCATCGCGCAGAATCTGCGCTCCTACAGGTACAGGTGGCATCTTCCCCTGTAGGAGCCCGATGTATCCGGCGATTGACGACCCCATCCATTGGCAACACTGCCATTGCCATCGCGCAGAATCTGCGCTCCTAGCAGAATCTGCGCTCCTACAGGTACAGGTGGCATCTTCCCCTGTAGGAGCCCGATTTATCGGCGATCAGCGGCAGGCACAGCCCCTCACCCCGTAGGAGCCCGATTTATCGGCGATTTGGCCCCTCCCACAAGAAATCCGCGCGATCACATCCCCTTCGGGGCGAAGATCCCCGGGGCGTTGCGCCAGTACCCCTTGTAGTCCATGCCGAAGCCGAAGACGTAGCGGTCGGCCACCTCCAGGCTGCAGTAGTCGGCCCGAAGGCCGGGCACCGCCTTGCGGTCGTGCTGCTTGTCCACCAGCACCGCGGTGGAGACGCTGGCCGCGCCGGCCTCCCGGCAGTAGTCGAGGATGGCGGCGAGGGTGGCGCCCTCGTCGAGGATATCGTCGACGATCACCACGTGGCGCCCGGCCATGGGCACCTCCGGCGAGACCCGCCAGAAGAGCTCGCCGCCGCGGGTCTTGCCGCGGTATCGGGTGGCGTGGAGGTAGTCCACCTCCAGGGGGAAGCCGAGGCGCGGCAGCAGGTGGCCGGTGGTGATCAGGCCGCCGTTCATCACGCAGTAGAAGACCGGCAGCTTGTCGCCCAGGTCGCGGCTGATCTCGTCGGCCATGCGATCCAGGGCGCGCTCCACCGCCCCCTGGGAGATCAGGCAGTCGGCGTTCTCCATCACCTCGCGCATCTCGGCAAGGGGGTGGGCATCGTGGTCGAGTCGGGACATGGTGGTGTCTCGCAGGTTAAGTGGCTTTCGGGGTCAGACCCCTCAGGGAACTTTGGGGTCGGACCCTGGGGGTTATCCCAGGGATTCGAGGTGGGCGTGGACGCGCCGCCAGCGGGAGAGCGCGGCGAGGCAGCCGAGCTCCGGGCGGGCGCGGCCGTAGCGCAGCTTGGCGAGGCGGCTGGCGCCGGGGCGGTCGCGGCAGGCGTCCAGCACCTCGAGGGCGACGGCGCGGTCGTTGCAGACCAGCAGCATGTCGCAGCCGGCGTTGAGGGCGGCCAGGGCCCGCTCGGCGGGGGTGCCGGCGCTGGCGGCACCGGCCATGCTCAGGTCGTCGGAGAAGATCACGCCCTTGAAGCCGAGGCTCTGGCGCAGCATGCCGAGCCAGGCCGGGGAGAAGCCGGCGGGGCGCGGGTCGAAGTCGGCATAGACCACGTGGGCCGGCATCACGCCGTCGAGCCGGGCGGCCAGGCGGGTGAAGGGCAAAAGGTCGCGCTCGCGCAGGGCCTCAAGGGGCCGCGGGTCCACCGGGAGCTCATGGTGGGAATCCGCCGCCACCCCGCCGTGGCCGGGGAAGTGCTTGCCCACCGCCACCATGCCCGCCTCGTGGAGGCCGTTGACGAAGGCGCCGGCCAGGGTCGCCACGGCCTCGGGGTCGGCGGAGAAGCTGCGGTCGCCGATCACGCTGGAGGTGCCGTCGTCGACGTCGAGCACCGGGGCGAAGCTGAGGTCCAGGCCGCAGGCCGCCATCTCCATGCCCAGCAGCCAGCCGGCGTCCTGGCAGAGCCGTTGGACCACCTCGGGCCTATCGGCGAAGCCGGCGCCCAGGCGACCCATGGGGGGCAGCCGAGTCACGCCCTCGCGCAGCCGCTGCACCCGGCCGCCCTCCTGGTCGACGGCCAGCAGCAGCTCGGGGCGCAGGCGACGGATCTCGCCGGCGAGGGCGCGCACCTGTTCGGCAGACTCGGTATTGCGGGCGAACAGGATCACGCCACCCACTTCGGGCCGCTTGAGCAGCCGGCGCTCCTCCGCGGTCAGCGCCGTGCCTTCCAGGTCAAGCATCACCGGGCCGAGGCTCTGGGTCATGTCGCTTCCTCACCGTGAAAGGAGCCAGATTCTAGGGCAAAGCGAGCGATAGTGACAGACGACCCGCACCCGCCAGCCTCACCGAGCTGCCCGTCCAGGCGGCAGAGAGATCAGGCCTGGCCGGCCTGGAGAGCGGGCTCCGGCAGCGGCGCCTGCATGGCGGACACCACCACCGGGCGCAGCCGGCGGATCAGGTCGCGCACCGTGACATGCTCCCCATAGTCCTTTTCGGCGATGTCACGCAGGGCGTCAAGGCCGGAGAGGGTGAAGATCACGGTACCGAGCATGAAGTGCAGGCGCCAGAAGCGCTCGTGGTCGGGCAGCTCCGGGGTGGCCTGGCGTACCAGCTCGGTGAAGCGGGTGAAGACGCTGCCATACTCCTCCTGAATATAGCGCCGCAGGTGGCCCTGGGCCTGGCTGTAGGCGAGCCCCAAAAGCTTCATGAACACCTTGAGGCTGTTGCGCTCGGCCGGCACCTCCAGCACGGTGCGCGCCATGGTCTCCAGGAGCACCTCCAGGGGAATGACCTTGCCCCCGTAGGCGTGCTCCAGCTCGTCCAGGGCGCGGTGGAAGCGCTCGGTAAAGGGGTCCAGATAGCGGGCAAAGACCGCCTGGATCAGCGACTTCTTGGAGCCGAAGTGGTAGTTCACCGCGGCCAGGTTGACCTTGGCCTTGCTGGTGATGGTGCGCAGCGAGGTTTCGGCGAAGCCGCGCTCGGCAAACAGCACCTCGGCGGTATCGAGAATGCGGGTAACGGTGTCCGGCTGGGCCATGGGGGAGCCTTCCTGATTATAAACATCTGTTTCAAACGTGGCCCGATTGTACGCCAGCCGTGCCCCTCGGCTCAATGCGCGGCCCCGGCCTCACGTTTCAAACACCTCTTTTAACGCCCGTGGAGGCAGACGCGACGGCTGGCCCCGGAGCGCCCCCTTTCCCCCAGGATTACTGTACAGAACAACATGCTGTATACTTGGACACAGCACGCGAACCCCGTTCGCCACAACCGACAGCCGGAGGTCGCATGGCACGCCCCCTCACTCAGCGCCAGCAGAACGTCTATGACTTCATCGTCAAGACCATCCACGAGATGGGCTATCCGCCCACCCGGGCCGAGATCGCCCGCGCCCTGGGCTTCCGCTCCCCCAACGCCGCCGAGGAGCACCTGCGCGCCCTGGAGCGCAAGGGGGTGATCCGCATGATCGCCGGCACCTCCCGGGGCATCCGCCTGCCCGCCCAGGAGCAGGAGGAGAGCGAGGGCACGCCCCCGAGCCAGGGCCTGCCGATCATCGGCGAGGTGGCCGCGGGCAGCCCGATACTGGCCGCCGAGCATATCGACCGCTACTGCCCCCTGCCCCCGGAGTACTTCACCCCCAGGGCGGACTACCTGCTCAAGGTGCGCGGCCTCTCCATGAAGGATATCGGCATCCTCGAGGGGGACCTGCTCGCCGTGCACCGCACCGAGCGGGTCAGGGACGGCCAGATCGTGGTGGCGCGCCTGGAGGAGGAGGTCACCGTGAAGCGCTTCCAGCGCAGCGGCCACCATGTGACCCTGATCGCCGAGAACGCCGATTTTCCGCCTATCGAGGTGGACCTGCGCCACCAGGCGCTGGAGATCGAGGGCATCGGCGTGGGCGTCATCCGCGGCGGCAATGGTCAGGCCCTCGCCTGAGCGGAAGATTCTCCACGCCGACTGCGACTGCTTCTATGCGGCGGTGGAGATGCGCGACAACCCGGCGCTGGCCGAGCGGCCCCTGGCCATCGGCGGCAGCCCCGAGCGGCGCGGGGTGATCGCCACCTGCAACTACCCCGCCCGGGCCTACGGCATCCACTCGGCGATGCCCACGGCCCGGGCGCTGCGCCTCTGCCCCCAGCTGGTCCTGCTCCCCGGCGACTTCGCCAAGTACCGCGAGGTCTCCCAACGGATCCAGGCGATCTTCCATGAACTGACCCCGCTGGTGGAGCCCCTCTCCCTGGACGAGGCCTATCTCGACGTGACCGGCGTGGAGCGCTTCTCGGGCAGCGCCACCTGGATGGCGCGCTGGCTCAAGGCGGAGTGCCTGGCGCGCACCGGCATCACCCTCTCGGTGGGCGCGGCGCCGAGCAAGTTCCTGGCCAAGATCGCCAGCGACTGGGAGAAGCCCGACGGCCTGACCGTCATCGCCCCGGAGCGGGTGGAGGCCTTCCTGTGCGACCTGCCGGTGAAGAAGCTGCACGGGGTCGGCCCGGCCACGGGGGCGCGCCTGGAGGCGCTGGGCATCACCACCTGCGAGGAGCTGCGCGCACTTCCCCTGGCGCGGCTGCTGGAGGAGTTCGGCAAGTTCGGCCGGCGCCTCTTCGAGCTGGCCCGAGGCATCGACGAGCGCCCGGTGAAGGTGGAGCGGGAGCGCAAGTCGATCAGCGTGGAGACCACCTTCGCCCGGGACCTCCCCGACCTGGCCAGCTGCCGGGAGGCGCTGGCGCCCCTCTGCGAGCGCCTGGAGGAGCGCCTGGCCCGCTACGGCCGCCCCCCCCTGGCGGGCCTGGTGGTCAAGGTGCGCTTCGATGATTTCAGCCTGACCACCCTGGAGAGCCGCGGCCTCGCTCCGGGGCTCGACGCCTATGCTCGCCTGCTGGAGCAGGCCTGGGAGCGCGGCCGGCGCCCGGTGCGCCTGCTCGGCGTCGGCGCCCGCCTGCGCCCCGAGGCCGAGCGGCGGCAGCTGGCGCTGGAGTTGTAGGAACAAGGTCGATCGCCGATAAATCGGGCCCCTACGCGATGAGGGACCCGTGCCTGCCGCCTATCGCCGATAAATCGGGCTCCTACGCGATGAGGGCCCCATGCCTGCCGCCTATCGCCGATAAATCGGGCTCCTACAGGAAAATGTGCCACCTGTACCTGTAGGAGCGCAGATTCTGCGCGATGGCAGTGTTGCCAACGGATGGGGGCGCCTATCGCCGATAAATCGGGCTCCCACAGGGGAAGGTGCCACCTGTAGGAGCGCAGATTCTGCGCGATGGCAATGTTGCCAACGGATGGGGGCGCCTATCGCCGATAAATCGGGCTCCTACAGGGGAAGGTGCCGCCTGTAGGAGCGCAGATTCTGCGCGATGGCAGTGTTGCCAACGGATGGGGGCGCCTATCGCCGACAAATCGGGCTCCCACAGGGGAAGGTGCCACCTGTAGGAGCGCAGATTCTGCGCGATGGCAGTGTTGCCAACGGATGGGGGCGCCTATCGCCGATAAATCGGGCTCCTACAGGAAAATGTGCCACCTGTACCTGTAGGAGCGCAGATTCTGCGCGATGGCAATGTTGCCAACGGATGGGGGCGCCTATCGCCGACAAATCGGGCTCCCACAGGGGAAGGTGCCACCTGTAGGAGCGCAGATTCTGCGCGATTGTCGTTTCCTGTGCCTACTTGGTATCGATATAGCGATGGTCGTTGAAGGTGGCGACCCAGCTCGGATGGTAGACCAGCAGGATCGCCATCAACATGCCGGTGATAAAGGCCTCGGAGGGCATCAGCAGCGGCAGGAAGCGGGCGTACTCCATGGCCTGGTAGAGAGCGTGGGCGTCGCTGGCGCCCAGCGCCATCAGCCCCACGGCGGCTAGCCCCGCGGCCAGGCTCGAGAGCGCCGCGCCGAAGAAGCCGCAGATGAAGAGGAAGACCATCAGGTTGTCGGGCAGGCGGCGGTCCACCAGGCGCCAGATCAGCACCATCACCAGCGCCGGCACCACGCCGGTGACCAGCAGGTTGACCCCCAGCAGCGGCCAGGCCACCCGGCCGGTGACCACCGCCGCCAGGTTGACTATCAGGATCGAGGTGAGCGCCAGCGGTGCCTTGAAGACAAGCGTCAGCAGGGCGGTGAACATCAGGTGCAGGGAGAGCCAATCCACCGCCTGGGCCCGCAGCTGCCACATCAGCAGCACCGCCACCGTGGCCGCCAGCCAGCGGTGCTGCAGGGCGCTGTCGGCCAGCAGCGCCCGCCAGGGGCGCTGGGCCAGGGCCAGCCCGTAGAGCAGCAACGAGACCAGGGCGCAGAGCGCCATCAGCCAGGGCGAGAGCACCGCTTCACTGAAGGACATGGGCGTTCCTCCTTGGACGTGGCCGTTCGGACGGGCGGGTCAGGCGAAGACCACCGTCTTGTTGCCGTGGATCAGCACGCGATCCTGCAGGTGCCAGCGCAGCCCCCGGGCCAGCACCGCCTTCTCCACGTCCCGCCCGAAGCGCACCAGGTCATCCGGGGTGTGGCAGTGGCTGACCCGGTGGATGTCCTGCTCGATGATGGGGCCGGCGTCGAGCTCCTCGGTGACGTAGTGGCAGGTGGCGCCGATCAGCTTGACGCCGCGCTCGTAGGCCTGGTGATAGGGCTTGGCCCCGGCGAAGGAGGGCAGGAAGCTGTGATGGATATTGATCACCCGGCCGGCGTAGCGTTCGCAGAGGGCCGGCGGCAGGATCTGCATGTAGCGGGCCAGCACCACGCAGTCGGCGCGCAGCTCCTCCACCAGGCGGGCCACCTCGTCGAAGGCGGGCTGCTTGTCGGCGGGGTCCACCGGGACATGGTGGTAGGGAATGCCGTGCCACTCGGCCAGGCCGCGCATGGTCTCGTGGTTGGAGATCACCGCGGCGATGTCGCAGTCGAGCTCGCCGGCGGTCCAGCGGTAGAGCAGGTCCACCAGGCAGTGGGACTCCCGGGAGACCATCAGCACCACCCGCGGGCGCTGGCGGGTGTCGGTCAGCGCCCAGGTCATGTCGAACTCCTCGGCGATGGGCGCGAAGGCCTCGCGCAGCGCCTCGGGGGGCATGTTGATGGAGTCGGCGAGGATCTCGTAGCGCATGAAGAAGCGGCCGGTCTCCAGGTCGGAGTGCTGGCTCGCCTCGGTGATGGAGCCGCCGTGACCGGCGATAAAGCCGGAGACGCGGGAGACGATGCCTACCCGATCGGGGCAGGAGACCACCAGGCGGTAGTAGTGTGACATGACGGCACTCTGGTTTGCGGCTGACATTCGAAGGGTCGCTAGTGTAGCGAAAACAGCGGTTTCCGACACCCTCGCCACGCCCCGCGTTGTGGCGCCCGGGCGCCTTCCCGTATAGTGAAGGAACACTTTTCGAGCCCGCCGCGCCCCATGCCCCAGCCCAGAGTCCAGATTCGCCCCCGCCGCCGCCCTCCCCTGCACTTCCTCCCCCTGGGCGGCTGCGGCGAGATCGGCATGAACCTGAGCCTCTACGGCTTCGCCGAGGAGTGGGTGGCCGTGGACTGCGGGATGATGATCCGCCAGGATCTCCCCGACAGCCCGCTTCAGGTGCCCAATCTCGAGCTGCTGGCCACCCTCGGCATCCGACCCCGGGCGCTGATCATCACCCACGGCCATGAGGACCATATCGGCGCCGCCGCCTGGCTGTGGCCGAAGTGGGGCTGTCCGATCCACGCCACGCCCCTGGCCGCGGGCCTGCTGCGCGCCAAGTTCGTGGAGCGGGGGCTCGCCACCGACGCCATTCAGGTCATCGAACCCGGCGAGGCCCTGGAGAGCGGCCCCTTCACCCTGCGCTACCTGCCGGTGTCCCACTCCATCCCCGAGAGCTGCGCCCTGCTGCTGGCCGCCGGCGAGCATCGGGTGCTGCATACCGGCGACTGGAAGCTCGACCCCGAGCCGCTGATCGGCCGCCCCATCGCCGCCTCGACCTTCCGCGCCATCGGCCCGGTGGACCTGGTGGTGGGCGACTCCACCAATGCTCCCCTGCCCGGCCACTCCCGCAGCGAGGGCGAGGTGGCCCGGGCCCTCGAGCACACCATTGCCGCCTGCCAGGGGCGGGTGGTGGTGTCCTGCTTCGCCAGCAACCTGGCCCGGGTGCTGGCCATCGGCCGCGCCGCCCACCGGGCGGGCCGCCGGGTGAGCCTGATGGGGCGCTCCATGGAGCGCATGGTGGCGGTGGCCCGGGGCCTGGGCTACCTGGACGACTTCCCGCCCCTGGTGCCCACCGCCGACCTCGGCTACCTGCCGCCGGAGGAGGTGCTGGTGATCGCCACCGGCAGCCAGGGGGAGCCCCGGGCGGCGCTCAGCCGCCTGGCCCGGGGGCGCCACCACGCCATGGAGCTGGGCCCCGGCGACAGCGTGATCTTCTCGGCCAAGGCGATTCCCGGCAACGAGCTACTGATCGAGCGTCTCAAGAACGGGCTCAGGCGCCTGGGGGTGACGCTGCTCGACGAGTTCAACCATCCGGAGCTGCACGCCTCGGGACACCCCGCCCAGGAGGAGCTGCGCACCTTCTACGGCTGGGTCCGCCCCCGCCGGCTGCTGCCGGTGCACGGCGAGGCCCGCCACCAGCAGGCCCACTGCGAGCTGGCCGAGGCGCTCGGCATCGAGGCGCCCCTGGTGCCGGTCAACGGCGACCTGATCCGCCTGGACGGCGAGGGCCTCACCCTGGAGTCCCGCCACCCCCAGCCGCCCTGCATCGTCAGCCAGAACGCCGTGGCGCCGCTGCCGGGCCTGGCCGCGGAGCGCCACGGCCCCCGCCACGGCAGCCTCTACCTGGCGCTCTCGGTGGCCTCCACCGGCGAGGGGGGCTGGACCCGGATCGGCCGGCTGATGCTGGACGCCAGCCAGGCGAGCCCCATCGACGAAGACGCCTTCAGCGACTGGCTGGATGACGCCCTGGCCTCGATCACCGCCGAGACCCTGGCGGAGCTGCGCCTGGCCCTGCAGCCTCGCCTGATCGGCTGGTTCGCCGACCACCTGCGCCGCCTGCCGGATATCCACCTGCAGATCATGGCGGTGGAGGCCCCCCATGCCAGGGAAGTCGGCTAGGCTTTCCCGGAAAAGCATGCAAAAAAAGCCGCTCTCCCGGAGCGGCTTTTTTGCTGCAGTGCGGCCGGTGCCGGCCTGAAGGAGCGCGGGGCTCTAGCCTACGCCTTGGTGGCGTTCTTGGGCGGACGGCCGCGCTTGCGACGTGGCGGTTCGGTAACCAGGTCGTCCACCGAGAGGCCCGCTTCGCTGATCGCCTCGAGAATCTCGTTGCGCTTGCGTTCCTTTTGCTGCTCCTCTTCCTGACGCTGGCGCTCCTCATCCTTCTTCAGCTCGATCACCTCCTCGATGACCTCGGAGAGCTTGTGCAGCTGCTCCATGCTGAGCTGGCGAGCGGCAGCGCGGGCGACGTTCTTGTTGCGCGCGATGCGCTCCAGGGATTCGCTGGACATGGGTCCCCTCCTGAACCAGAAAACGAGACGGGTTATTGCTGCTATGTGTCTGACAAAAGTATATGCATCATGCACGTATTAGCAAGAAATTCCCGCCGTGAGGGGCGGGAATTTCGTCGCGATGGTGAGGCAAAGCGCGGCTGGATAAGCGTCGAAAGCGCCCCGGCGGTCGCCCTTAACCGCCGGTCATGTTCATGAAGCGGACCACCTGAACGTCGCCGTCGGTGGTGAAGTGGTGGCGCTCGGGCTTGAGGGGCATGGCGGCCACGATGGCGCGCTTGAGCGCGTCGATATCCCCGGGGTGGGCGCGCAGCACCCGACGCAGGTCAACGGAGTGCTCGTTGCCCAGACACAGCAGCAGGCGCCCCTCCACCGTCACCCGAACCCGGTTGCAGCTGGCGCAGAAGTTGTGGCTGTGAGGGGAGATAAAACCGACGCGGCTCTCGCTGTCGGCCATGCGGAAGTAGCGCGAGGGGCCCAGGGTGGACTCGGTGGTCGGCAGCAGCGGATAGCGCGCCTCGATCCGCGCCTGGACCTCGTCGCTGGAGCAGAAGGTCTCGTCCCGGCGATGGTCGGAGACATCCCCCAGGGGCATCTCTTCGATAAAGCTGATATCGAGGCGCTCACGCCGGGCGAAGTCGACCAGGTCGAGCACCTCGTCGTCGTTGCGCCCCTTGAGGATGACCGCATTGAGCTTGATGCGCTGGAAGCCCGCCTCCCGGGCGGCGCGAATGCCGTCGATGACCCGGGCAAGCTCCCCGGTGCGGGTGAGCCGGCGAAAGCGCGCCGGGTCCAGGGAGTCCAGGCTGATATTGAGCCGCCCGAGGCCCCCGGCGCGCAGCTTCGCCGCAAAGCGACCGAGCCCGGCACCGTTGGTGGTCATGGCGAAGTCCCTGAGCCCGGGCAGCGCGCCGATCTCGCCGACCAGCCGGTCGATATCGCGGCGCACCAGGGGTTCGCCGCCGGTCAGGCGCACCTTCTCCACCCCCAGCTCGACGAAGGCCCGGGCCACCAGGGCCAGCTCCTCCAGGGTCAGCACCTGGGCCCGGGGCAGGAAGGTCATCTCCTCGCTCATGCAGTAGACGCAGCGAAAGTCGCAGCGATCGGTCACCGAGATTCGCACATAGCGCACGCGCCTGCCGAAGTCGTCGATCAGCTCAGGGGGCAGCGTTGTCATGGTCTCTCTCCGGGCAGGTGGGCGAGAATGGCGGCAGCGTGATCAGGCCTCCCAGCGGCTGGCGTCGGCGTGGTCGGAGTCGCGCTCGGCGACCCAGTAGTCACCGCCGGTAGCGTGCTCCTTCTTCCAGAAGGGGGCGCGGGTCTTGAGGTAGTCCATGATGAAATCACAGGCCTCGAAGGCCGCCCGCCGATGGGCGCTGGCCACCGCTACCAACACGATAGGGTCTCCGGGGGCCAGTCGTCCAACCCGATGAATCACCCGCACGCCGTCCAGGGGCCAGCGCGCCTCGGCCTCGACCACGATCGCCTCCAGGGCCGACTCGGTCATGCCGGGGTAGTGCTCCAGGGTCAGGGCGGTGACCTCCGGCGTCTCGTTGAAGTCGCGGACCAGGCCGGTAAAGCAGACCACGGCGCCGATATCGGTGCGCCCGGCGAGCAGGGCCTGCTGTTCGGCGCCGGCATCGAAGGGCGCCTGCTGTACTCGAATCATCGCCTCAGCCTCCGGTCACGGGGGGAAAAAAGGCCACTTCATCGTCGTCGGTGAGCGGCGTGCTGTCGCTGGCCATCACCTGGTTGACGGCGCAGAGCACCCGGCCCTCGTCGAGGCGCGAGAAGCGCGGGTCGAGCGTCTTGAGGGCCGCCTTCAGGCCGGCCACGTCGGTGCGTTCGAGGTCGCCCAGGGGCATGGAAACGTCGCCGACGCCCAGGCGCTCGCGCAGCTCGGCCAGGCACTTCACGCGGACGCAGGGGGCGGCGATGTCGCAGCGGCTGCCCAGCGCGACCTGGCCGGCCTGTCCCTCACCGGTGACGATGGGGCCGTCGACGGCACGCACCACCGGTTCGGCGGCGGCCGCCGCGCCCTCCCGGCGATAGTCGCCGGACTTGCCGCCGGTCTTGGTGTCGAGGTGGATGGCGCCGATCTCCATCTCCTTGTCCACCGCCTTGCACATGTCGTAGAGGGTCAGACAGGCCACGGAGACCGCGGTCAGCGCCTCCATCTCGACCCCGGTGCGGCCGTTGAGCCGGCAGGTGGCCCTCACCTCGACGCAGCTCGCCGCCTCGTCCAGGGTAAAGTCGATGACCACCTTGGAGAGCGCCAGGGCATGGCAGAGGGGAATCAGTTCGTGGGTGCGCTTGGCGGCCTGGATGCCGGCGATGCGCGCCGTGGCCAGGACGTCACCCTTGGGCAGGCCGCCCTCGGCGAGCAGCGCCAGGGTGTCGGGATGCATCTGGATGCGCCCGGAGGCGCTGGACTCGCGGCGACTCTCCGGCTTGTCGGCAACGTCGACCATATGGGCCTCGCCGCGGGCGTTGAGATGGGTCAGTGACATGAAGGGTGCCTCACGGAAAACGGAACAGGGGGTGGATGGTCACCGCCTCGCCGGCGGCTACGGCGGCGCGCTCGGCGGTGATCTCGATCAGGCAGTTGGCCTGCGCCATGGAGGAGAGGATGCCGGAGCCCTGGGCGCCGATGCCGGCGACCCGCAGCCGCCCCTCGGCGTCGCTGCGGTAGACCCCGCGCAGATAGTCGACCCGGCCGGGGCGGCTTCCGAGCTCGTGCTCGGCCACCGCCACCAGGCGCGGCGCGGCCGTCGGCTCTCGCCCCTGGAGGCGGGCCAGCAGGGGCGCGGCAAACTGCAGGAAGGTGACCATGGCCGCCACCGGGTTGCCCGGCAGCCCCAGGAAGGGCGTGCCCCGGGGCCCGAGGCGCCCGCAGGCCAGGGGGCGGCCGGGACGGATGGCGATCTTCCAGAAGCCGAGCTCTCCCTGCTCGGCCAGGGCCGCCCGGGTATGGTCGGCGTCGCCTACCGAGACCCCGCCGCTGGTGATCACCAGGTCCGCCTCCTCGGCGGCCCGGGCCAGGGCCTCGCCGATGGCGACGCGGCTGTCGGGCAGGATGCCCAGGTCGATCACCTCGGCGCCGCGCTCGGCGGCCAGCGCCATCAGGCTGAAACGGTTGGCATCGAAGATGCCGGCGGCGGGCAGCGGCGCGCCCGGGGCGGTCACCTCGTCACCGGTGGAGAAGAGCGCCACCCGGGGCCGGCGGCGCACCGCCGCCTCGGCGCACCCCAGGGAGGCGAGCAGGCCAAGCTCGGCGGCACCGAGCCGGGTCCCGGCGGCCAGGGCCAGGCTGCCCTGGGGGATATCCTCCCCGGCCCGGCGCACGTTCTGGCCGCGCCTCACTCGCTCGGGGCGATTGACCCTCACCCGCAGGCGGCCGTCGGCGCCCTCCTCCTCCGCCAGCTGCTCGCGCATGATCACGCTGTCGGCCCCCGCCGGCAGCGGCGCGCCGGTGGTGATGCCGGCACACTCGCCGGGCCCCAGGGTGAGCGCGGCGGCGTGGCCAGCATGGATCTCGGCGACCCGCAGGAACCCCTCAGCCGGAGGACCCGCCGCCGGCCAGGCCAGAGCGATGCCGTCCATGGCGGCGTTGGTGCACTGGGGCACGTCGATGGGCGAGACCAGCGCCTCGGCCAGCACGCGGCCGTGGGCGGCGGCGAGCGCGACCGCCTCGGCGGGCAGCGGGCCCTCGGCCAGGGCGAGCACCGCCTCCCGTGCCTCCTCCACCGTCAGCATGCGTTCGCCGAGCTCGAAGCAGGAGAGGGTCATGGGGTGGCCTCCTCGGCCCGGGGGGCACGCTCGTCGAGCCAGCGGGCGGGCCAGGCGGCGATCCAGTCCGCCAGGGCCTCGCGATCGTTGAGGTCCAGCGCCTCGACCCCGTGAGGCAGCGTCAGGGGGGCATCCGAGGCCACGGCGCGCACCCAGGGGTCCTCGGCCACGCGCAGGGGCTTGCCCAGCGCCGGGCGATGCAGCTCGAGCTTGGGCAGCGGCCAGGCCTTGAACCCCTCCACCAGCACCAGGTCGGGGTCCTGGGTAGCGACCAGCGCCACCAGCTTCGCCAGGTCCGGCTCCTCCTGGCCGGGGGTCTCCATCATCAGCGCCAGGCGCTCCCGGGAGGCCACCAGCATGGGGGCGGCGCCGGCCCGGCGCAGGCGATGGCTGTCCTTGCCGGGCTGGTCGACATCGAAGGTGTGGTGGGCGTGCTTGATCACCGCCACCCTGAGGCCGCGGTCATGGAGCAGCGGCAGCAGGGCCTCGAGCAGGGTGGTCTTGCCGGTGCCGCTCCAGGCGGCGATGCCCAGCAGCGGCAGCCCCTCGTCCAGCGGCAGCCGGGTCGGAACGCTTGCGCTCATGGCTCAGGGCTCCTCGTGCCGCGCCGTCTCGAGGCGGCGCCTGTCGTCGTCGGTATTGAGGTTGGCGAAGGCCTCCGGGCAGTCGGAGAAGTCGACCCGGGACCAGGGGTGGCGGGCATACCAGCGGTCGATCTTGCGCTCGCCGGCGGCGAGGGCCGCGGCCAGGTCGTCGGCCAGGGCCGTGCGGATCAGCGCCACCACCGGGTGCAGGCGCTCGCCGTCCCAGGCCACGGCGATATCGGCGTCGCCGCGCCCGGCCAGCAGCCGCGGGACCAGCTCCCGGGGCAGCGAGGGGGTGTCGCAGGGCGCTACCACCAGCCAGGGGGTGCGGGCGGCGCACAGGCCGCTGTAGATCCCCATCAGCGGGCCCTGGAAGCCGCCCTCGGCGTCACCGATCACCCGGTCGGCCAGGGGGGCGTAGTCGCCTTCGCTGCGGTTGGCGTTGATCAGCAGCTCCGCCACCCGGCCGACCAGCCGATCCCGGACGTGGGCCACCAGGGGGCGGCCGCGGAAGGCCACCAGCCCCTTGTCGACGCCACCCATTCGCCGCCCCTGACCGCCGGCCAGGATCAGGCCGGTCAGTTCATCTTGCGCCATCTCGTCTCGCGCCATCATGGCCCTCCTTCAGCATGGCTACCATGATGCCTGAGCCCACCGCCGGGTGCCACGCCGCGCAGGCGAAGCGCAGGCCGCCATGACGCGGGTCATGGCGAGCGGCCAAGGGCTCCAGGGGGAGCGATCAAGGGGTGGCGGTAGCGGCGCGGCGCCGGGGGCTGGCGAGGATGCGCCGCAGCACCTGCCAAGCGGCGAGGCCCGCCAGCAGGTTACCGACGGCGGCGCCGGCGGCGAGGCCGACCAGGCCGCCCAGCCGGGCGCCGATCCAGAGGCAGGGCAGGTAGAAGAGGAAGAGCCGGGCGCCGGACATCAGCATGGCGCGCAGAGGCCAGCCCAGGGCGTTGCCCGCCGAGACCACGATCATGCAGATGCCGAGGGCCGCGTAGCTGGGCAGCAGAAAGCGGATCAGGGTGGCCAGGTCGTCGCGCACCTCGGGGTTGCCCGACAGCGCCAGGGCCAGCCAGGGGGCGGCCAGGGCCATCAGCAGGCCCAGCGCCAGCTGCCACACCAGGACCACCCTGAGCGCCAGGCGCATCAGCCGGTGCACCTGGTCCCAGTCGCCGGCGCCGTAGCAGCGCCCCAGCCAGGGCGGCAGCGACATGGTCATGGCCAGCACCACCATCAGCGAGAGGGTCTCCAGGCGGCTGGCCAGCCCCCAGGCGGCCACCGAGGCCTCGCCAAGGCCTGCCACCACGGAAATCGCCAGCATGGCCGCCAGGGGCGGCATCAGCTGGCTGATCATGGCGGGGCCGGCGATGCCGGCGAAGGGGCGCGCCGAGGCGCGCAGCTCGGCACCCAGCCCCTCCCGGGCCAGCCAGTCGGTGGCCAGGAGACGGCGCCCCAGCACCGCCAGCCCCACGGCGAAGGCCATCACCGTGGCCCAGGCCGCGCCCGGCAGCCCCAGCCCCTCCCAGGGGCCGACCCCGAAGATCAGCAGCGGGTCGAGCACCAGGTTGACCAGGCTGGTGACCACCATCATCTTGCCCGGCAGGCGGGTGTCGCCGTGGGCCCGGAACAGGCTGTAGCCGAAGTAGAGCGCCGCCCCCAGCCAGGCGGCCAGCAGCTGGGGCGCCCAGTAGCCGCGAATCAGCGCCAGGGTGGCCCCGTCGGCTCCCAGCAGGCGGAACACCGGCGCCTGGACCGCCCACAGCACCACCGCCAGGAGGGCGATCACCAGGGCCCCGGCGGCCAGCACCAGGCTGCCCAGGCGCCGGGCGCGCGCCCCCTCCCCGGCCCCCAGGGCCCGGGAGATCAGCGCGGCGATGGCGATCCCCAAGCCCACCTGGATGCCGATGATCAGGAAGCTGAGCGGGAAGGTGAAGGACTGGGCGGCCAGGGGCGCGGTACCCAGGCGCGCGATGAAGGCGCTGTCCACCAGCTGGAAGCCGAGCAGCGCCAGCACGCCGATGGCCATGGGCCAGGTCTGGCGCCAGAGGGTCACGCCGAGGGCGGGAGAGGTATCGGACCGTTGCGTCACGCTCGCTCCAGGGTGGTTCGCGGAGCGCGCATTCTAGCGAGCCCCCGCAGACGCGAACACCCCCGAGGGCTCGGGGGTGTTCACGGGGCCTGGGCCGGCAGCGAGGGTGCCGACCAGGGTCACGACCTTACTGGCGGATGCCTTCGAAGGTGACGTAGAGCTCGAGCTCGTGCATCACTTCCGGGAAGGCGCTCATGTCGATGCCGAAGTCGCCGAGGGTCAGCATGGTGCTGCCCTCGAAGCCGGCGCGGTAGGCGCCCCAGGGGTCTTCGCCCTCGCCCATCAGGGTGACCGGCATCTCGATCTCACGGGTCTCGCCCTTGAGGGTCAGGTCGCCGGTCAGGGTGCCTTCCCCCTCGCCGGTGGGCTCGAAACCGGTGGAGATGAAGGTGGCGGTCGGGTAGTCGCCGGCGCTCAGGAAGTCGTCGGAGAGGAAGTGGCGGTCACGCTCGGCGTGGTTGGAGTTGAGGCTCGTCACGTCCACTTCCATCTGAACGCTTGCGGCCTCCAGGTTCTCGGGGTCGTAGTGGAACTGCCCCTCGAAGGACTCGAAGTTGCCGAGGATATAGGAGAAGCCCAGGTGGTTGATCTTGAACTGGACGAAGGCGTGCTGGCCCTCGATGTCCACCACGTAGTCGGCGGCCTGGGCCTGGCCGACGCCCACCAGGGCAGCGGCACCGAAGGCGGCGGCGAGAGCGGTCTTCTTGAACATGGTCATTCTCCTTGCGGGTGTGACAGGGTGTCTTCTTGCGGGGGAACGCGGCTCAGCGGCGGCGCGAGCGTGCCGGATTGAGCATGCGGGTCAGGGTGTCGTGTCGGTCGATGACATGATGCTTGAGGGCGGCGAGCAGGTGGCCGGCGGCCAGCACCATCAGCGCCACGGCGGCATACCAGTGGATCTCGCCGGCGATGCTCTCCTGGTTGGGCAGGCGGCTGATCAGCGCCGGGACCTCGAACCAGTCGAAGACGCTGATGCCGCGCCCCCGGGCGGTGGAGATCAGGTAGCCGCTGACCAGCACCACCAGCAACAGCGCGTAGAGCAGCACGTGGCCCAGGTGGGCGGCCAGCTTCTCGAAGCGGCTGCCCTGCCCCGCCGGCGTGGGGTTCACGAGGCGCCAGCCGAGCCTGAGCAGGGTGGCGAAGAGCAGCAGCATGCCGATGGACCGGTGCCACCAGGGCGCCAGGTTGTACCAGGCGTCGAAGTACCCGAGCCCGGTCATCCACCAGCCCAGCGCGAAGAGGCCCACGATGGTCAGGGCGCTGAGCCAGTGCAGGGTAATGCTGACGATGCCCCAGCCGGAACGGGTGTTGCGCCACATGGCGGTAAACTCCTCGTGATCTCGATGTGGCTAGAGCTTACCCCAGCTAACCATTCGACTCTGCTGAAAAAAGCCGAACCAACCGTTCGAAAGAACCATCAGCTTCCCGAACGACAACGCCCGCCCCGCCGGGGGCGGGACGGGCGTCGGGAGGTCCCGGGACGCGTTGCCGGGAAGCGCGCGGGCTAGACCAGGGCGTCGAGGCCCCGGGCCAGGTCGGCGCGGATGTCGTCGATCGCCTCCAGGCCCACGGCGACCCGGATCAGCCCCTCCGAGATGCCGGCGGCGGCCTTCTGGGCATCGCTGAGGCGGCCGTGGGTGGTGGTAGCCGGGTGGGTGATGGTGGTCTTCACATCCCCCAGGTTGCCGGTGATGGAGAGCAGCCGGGTGGCGTCGATCACCGACCAGGCCGCCTCGCGGTCGCCCTTCACCTCGGAGCCCTTGACCTCGAAGCCCAGCACCGCGCCGAAGCCTCGCTGCTGGCGGGCGGCCAGCCCATGCTGCGGGTGGCTCTCGAGGCCGCTGTAGTGGACCCGAGCCACCGCCGGATGCGCCTCGAGCCACTCGGCCAGGGCCTGGGCGTTCTCGCAGTGGGCGCGCATGCGCAGGGCCAGGGTCTCGAGCCCCTTGGTGAAGATCCAGGCGTTGAAGGGGCTCAGGCAGGGGCCGCAGGTGCGCACCACCCCGAAGACCTCCTCGAGCTCCTTGTCGCGGCCCACCACGGCGCCGCCGATCGCCCTGCCCTGGCCGTCCAGGTACTTGGTGGCGGAGTGGATCACCAGGTCCGCGCCGAGGTCCAGGGGGCGCTGCAGCGCCGGGGTCAGGAAGCAGTTGTCGATGGCGAGCAGCGCGCCGTGGCGATGGGCGATCTCGGCCAGGGCCGCGATATCCACCACCTCGGAGAGCGGGTTCGAGGGCGTCTCGGCGAACAGCAGCTTGGTGGCCGGGGTCATGGCCGCCTCCCAGGCGGCGAGATCGGCGAGCTCCACGTAGCGGGTGGTGATGCCGAACTTGCCCAGGTACTTGTCGAACAGGCTCACCGTGGAGCCGAACAGCGAGCGCGACGCCACGATCTCGTCGCCGGCCTCGAGCAGCGCCAGGGCGGTGGAGAGGATGGCCGCCATGCCGGAGCTGGTGGCCACGCAGCGCTCGCCGCCCTCCAGCGCCGCCAGGCGGCGCTCGAAGGTGCGCACCGTGGGGTTGGTGAAGCGCGAGTAGATGTTCCCCGGCTCCTCGCCGGAGAACTTGGCCGCCGCCTCGGCGGCGCTGCCGTAGACGAAGCTCGAGGTGGGGAAGATCGGCTCGGCGTGCTCCTGCTCATGGGTGCGCTCGTGGCCGGCGCGGATCGCCAGGGTCGAGAGCGCCCAGTCGAGCTCGGAAGGGGTGTGGGAATCCATGGCGGCCTCAGTCGTCGATATCGTCCTGGTTATGCACGCCGACCAGGGCGTGGTCGCCGGCGCTCTGCTGCTTGGCGTCGTCGCTGCGCGAGGCCTCCAGGGCGCTCAGGTAGGCGTCGTCGATGTCGCCGGTCACGTAGTGGCCGTCGAACACCGAGCAGTCGAAGGCGTCGAGGTTCGGGTTCACCTCGCGGCAGGCGGTCTTCAGATCCTCGAGGTCCTGATAGAAGATGCGGTCGGCGCCGATCAGCTCGCCGACTTCGGCCTCGCTGCGACCGTGGGCGATCAGCTCGCTGGCCGCCGGCATGTCGATGCCGTAGACGTTGGGGTAGCGCACCGGCGGCGCGGCGGAGGCGAAGTAGACCTTGCGGGCGCCGGCGTCCCGGGCCATCTGGATGATCTGCTTGCAGGTGGTGCCGCGCACGATGGAGTCGTCCACCAGCAGCACGTTCTTGCCCTTGAACTCCACGCCGATGGCGTTGAGCTTCTGGCGCACCGACTTCTTGCGCTGGGTCTGGCCGGGCATGATGAAGGTGCGCCCGATATAGCGGTTCTTCATGAAGCCTTCGCGGTAGGTCACCCCCAGGTGCTGGGCGAGCTCCAGGGCGGAGGTGCGCGAGGTGTCGGGGATCGGGATCACCACGTCGATGTCGTGCTCGGGCCACTCGCCGCGGATGCGGTCGCCGAGCTTGCGCCCCATCTCCATGCGGGTGCCGTAGACGTAGGCGCCGTCGAGGATGGAATCGGGCCGCGCCAGGTAGACGTGCTCGAAGATGCAGGGGGCCAGACGCGGCGCGTCGGCGCACTGCTGGGTGTGGATCTCGCCGGCCATGTCGACGAAGATCGCCTCGCCCGGGTCCAGGTCGCGATGCAGCTCGAAGCCGCCGACGTCGAGTGCCACCGACTCCGAGGCGATCATCACCTCCTGGCCTTCGCCCTCGTCCCGGGTGCCGAAGACCACCGGGCGAATGCCGTGGGGGTCGCGGAAGGCCACCAGGCCCACGCCGTTGATGATCGCCACCGCGGCGTAGCCGCCCTTGCAGCGCCGGTGCACCCGGCGCACGGCGTCGAAGATGTCCCCCGGGGAGAGGTGCAGCCCCTGCTTGCCCAGCTCATGGGCGAAGACGTTGAGCAGCACCTCGGAGTCGGAGCTGGTGTTGATATGGCGCAGGTCCGAGGAGAAGAGCTCCTGCTTGAGCTGCTCGGAGTTGGTCAGGTTGCCGTTGTGGGCCAGGGCGATGCCGTAGGGGGAGTTGACGTAGAAGGGCTGGGACTCCGCCTCGCTGGAGGAGCCGGCGGTGGGGTAGCGCACGTGGCCGATGCCGATGCTGCCCTTGAGGCGCGCCATATGACGGGTATGGAAGACATCCCGCACCAGGCCATTGCTCTTGCGCAGCAGGAAGCGGCCCTCATGCCAGGTCATCATGCCGGCGGCATCCTGTCCGCGATGCTGAAGCACCGTCAGGGCGTCATAGATGCCCTGGTTTACCGCCTGCTTGGCCAGAAGGCCCACGATACCGCACATTCCACCTTACCTCGCTTGCCTGGAACTTGCTGTGAAGGGTCGGGCCGGCCGCCAGGGCCGCCCGGAAGTCGTCGATCAGGGAGTCTCATCGGCGGGCGCCGCATCGCGCCCGGGAAGGGAGAGCTCGCGCAGGGAGTCGGTCTCGGGAAGGCGCCCTTCCCAGGCCTCGAACTGGGAGACCGCCCAGTCGCGGAGCTGCTCGAAGTGGGGGCGCAGTTCGGCCTCCTGCCAGGCCTCCAGCTGGGCCAGGGGGGTGAGGCCGATCACGATGGTGGCCAGCACCAGGATGGCCGCACCCTTGGCGGCGCCGAAGGCGGCCCCCATCACCCGGTTGAAGAGGCCCATGCCCACCCACTCCACGGCGGCATGAACCAGCCGAATCACCAGGCCGCACAGCAGCACCACGCCGAAGATGACCAGCACGAAGGCGAGCACCAGGCGGCCGTCGGCATTGTCGATCACCCCGGCGAGCAGGTCGGCCACCGGCTGGGCGAGCACCCGGGCGGCCAGCAGGGCGATGACCCAGGCGGCCAGGCCCAGGGCCTCGCGGATCAGCCCGCGCATGAAGCCGGCTACCGCCGTGACGGTGAGCAGGCCGATAAAGATCCAGTCGAGCCAGGTCAGCGCCATCTCAGTTCCTCGCCCGCACCAGCAGGCCCTGGAGGTTGGCCCGGGACTTGAGCTCGTTCATGGCCCGCTCGCCCGCCTCCGAGGAGTCATAGGGGCCGGCGTAGACGGTGGTCAGGTTGTTGTCCCGGGGCTGGCTGTAGGCCGGGAAGCCCTGCTCGCGCAGCTGCTGGAGCAGGCGCTCGGCGTTGGCCGGCTCCCCGAAGCTGCCCACCTGGACCGCCCACTCGCCGCCGGAGGCGGCCGGCGCCGGCTGACTGCGGCTGGCGCTCTCGGCCAGGCGCTGGTCGGCGGCCCGGGCCAGTTCGGCGATGGGGTCCACCGCGGCCTCGGAGGCCGGCGCGGGCGCCGGGCTGGGCGAAGGCTCCGCGGGAGCCTCGGCACGGGCCAGCTGCTCGGCGGCCTGTTCGGCCACTTCGGCCACTTCCTCGACGGTGACCTCCTCGACCGGCGACTCCTCGAGGAGCAGCTCCTCCTCACCGGGTGCCGCCACGGGCTCGCCGAACTCGGCGAGGCTGGCCGGGGGCCGGGGCTCCGGCACCTCCTGGCGCGGCACCTCGATGGGCTGCTGGATGGTCAGCACCGGCTGGGGGCGCTCGCTGCGCGGGGCCGGCTCGCTGAACAGCAGAGGAACGAAGATCACCGCCAGGGCGATCAGGATCACCGCACCGCTGATACGCTCACGCCATCCGTACTTCATCGGGCTTCCTCACTGCCGCTGGGGTCTGCCTCAGTCTGACGCGCCGGGGCGGACAGCGCCAGCCACTCGAGCACCTCGCCGACGGTAAAGAAGGAGCCGCACACCAGCACGCGATCCTCGGGGGCGAGCCGCTCGGCCAGCCAGGCCGCCGCGGCCGTCGGCGACGCCGCCTGATGCGCCACGCTGGCGCCCTGCCCGATCAGGCGGCCGGCCAGGTCGGCGGCGCTGCGCGCCCGCCCCCCGGCCAGGGTCGCCGTGACCCAGGCATCCACCGCCGGCGCCAGCGCTTCGATCACGCCGTCGGCGTCCTTGTCGCCGAGCATGGCCAGCAGCGCCCAGGTACGCCCGGCACAGTAGCGTGCCGCCAGGCGACCGGCCAGGTAGCTCGCCGCATGGGGGTTGTGGCCCACGTCCAGGCACCACTGGCCCAGCCACTGCATGCGACCGGGCAGCCGCACCTCGGCAAGGGCCCGGCGGCAGGCATCGGCATCGCGCTCGACGCCGGCAAGCTCGAACGCCTTCAGCGCCGTGGCGGCGTTGTCCAGGGGCAGGCCGGGATCGGGGAGAGCCGGGTCCCAGTCGAAGTCTTCGCCGATGGCATGGACCGGGGCGCCGAGCTCGGCGGCCACCTGGCGTACGCTGGCGGGCAGCTCGCGGCTGCCCAGCACCGCCGGGCGGCCGGGACGCAGGATGCCCGCCTTCTCACGACCGATCTGCTGAAGGTCGGTGCCGAGGAAGGCGGCATGGTCCTGGGCCACGGTGGTGACGATCGCCACGTCCGGGTCGATGACGTTGACCGCATCGAGCCGCCCGCCCAGCCCCACCTCGAGGATGGCCAGGTCCGGCGCGCGTCGGGCGATGGCCCAGAGCGCGCCCAGGGTGCCTACCTCGAAATAGGTGAGGCTGACGGGCTCGCCATCCAGGCGCGCGCGCTCCACGGCGGCAAAGCCCGCCATCAGGGTGGCGTCACTGGCCTCCTCACCGTCCAGGCGCAGCCGCTCGTTATAGCGGATCAGGTGCGGCGAGGTGTAGGCCGCCGTGGAGAGCCCGTGGGCCCGGGCCAGCGCCTCCAGCAGGGCCACGGTGGACCCCTTGCCGTTGGTGCCGGCCACGGTGATCACTCGCTCGGCGATGGGGCCTTCCAGCAGCTCCATCCGCCGGGCGACCTCGGCCACGCGCTCGAGGCCGAGGTCGATGCCCACGGGATGGGCGGCCTCGAGCCGCGCCAGCCAGGCGTCCAGGGTAGTGGGCAGGGGCGCGTCGCTCATCGGATCAGCGTCGGCCCTCTTCCCGGGCGTCGTCGGCCGGGGTCTCCGGCGCCTCGCTACCGGCGGCTTCCACCGGCTCGACGGGCTCCGCGGGGGCCTCGTCGACCACCGCCTGCTGGGCGGCATCGACCAGGTCGGGCTCGGGTTCGGCGATGCCCGCGGCGGGCTGGTGGGTCAGCTTGCGCAGCACGCCGCCCAGGCGGTCGCGCATCTCGCTGCGGTGCACGATCATGTCCACAGCGCCATGCTCGAGCAGGAACTCGCTGCGCTGGAAGCCTTCGGGCAGCTTCTCGCGCACGGTCTGCTCGATGACCCGGGGGCCGGCGAAGCCGATCAGGGCGTTGGGCTCGGCCACGTTGAGGTCGCCCAGCATGGCCAGCGACGCGGAGACGCCGCCAAAGACCGGGTCGGTGAGCACCGAGATATAGGGAATGCCGGCCTGCTTGAGCTTCTCCAGGGCGGCGGAGGTCTTGGCCATCTGCATCAGGGAGAAGAGCGCCTCCTGCATGCGCGCCCCGCCGGAGGCGGAGAAGCAGATCAGCGGAATGCCCTCCTCCAGGGCCAGGGTCGCCGCGCGCACGAACTTCTCGCCCACGACGGCGCCCATGGAGCCGCCCATGAAGGTGAATTCAAAGGCCACCACCACCACCGGCAGGCCATCGAGGCGGCCACGCATGGCGACTAAAGCGTCCTTCTCGCCGGTCTCCTTCTGGGCCGCGGCCAGGCGATCCTTGTACTTCTTGGAGTCGCGGAACTTGAGGCGGTCGACGGGCTCCACCTCGGCGGCGAGCTCCTCGCGACCCTCCTTGTCGAGGAACCAGTCGAGGCGCTTGCGGGCGGTCAGCCGCAGGTGGTGGTCACACTTGGGGCAGACGTTGTGGTGCTTCTCGAGTTCGGGAAGGTAGAGCACCGCCTCGCACTTGGGGCACTTGCGCCACAGGCCGTCGGGCACGCTCGCCCGGCGGTCCTTGCGCTGGATACGCCCCATGGAGGGCACGATCTTGTCTAGCCAGCTCATGTCAGAAAGGGTTCCGTCATCTGGTCGGCGCCCGGGAGAGCCCGGGCGCATGAATCGAGTCGTGTGGCGAGGGCCGCGATCAGCGGGGACTCAGGGCGTCCAGGGCCTGGCGCATCTCGCCCAGCACCGCCTTGAGTTCGCCGGCGATCGCCTCGGGGCGCTCGGCATTCTCGGCGATGCGGCTGACCAGCGCCGAGCCGACGATCACGCCGTCGGCTACCTTGCCCACCTCGGCGGCGGAGGCGCCGTCGCGGATGCCGAAGCCGACGCAGAGCGGCAGGTCGGTCAGTTCGCGCAGCGGCGCCAGGTGGTCGGCGACGTCCTGGGCATTGAGGATCGCCGAGCCGGTCACGCCCTTGAGGGAAACGTAGTAGAGATACCCCTCGCCGTGGGCGCATATTGTAGCGGCCCGGGCGTGGGAAGTGGTAGGGGCAACCAGGAAGATGGAGGCCAGGTCCCGCGACTTGAGCAGCGGGCCGAGCTCCTCGGCCTCCTCCGGCGGCATATCCACGGTCAGCACGCCATCGACGCCGGCCTCGGAGGCCTGGTCGGCGAAGGCCGCGAGGCCGATGCGCTCCATGGGGTTGAGGTAGCCCATCAGCACCACCGGGGTGGTGCTGTCGGTCTGGCGGAACTCGCGCACCATCTCGAACAGGTGGGAGAGGCGCACGCCGCGCTTGAGCGCCCGCTCGCAGGCCTTCTGGATCACCGGGCCGTCGGCCATGGGGTCGGAGAAGGGCACGCCCAGCTCGATGACGTCGGCGCCGGCCTCCACCAGGGCGTGCATGAAGCCCACGGTGTGCTCGGGGCCGGGGTCACCGGCGGTGATAAAGGGGATCAGCGCGCGGCGACCCTGGGCCTTGAGCTCGGCGAAGCGTTGGTCGATACGGTTCATCATTCCCTCAGATCTCGATGCCGTCGAGCTTGGCGACGGTCAGGATGTCCTTGTCGCCGCGGCCCGAGAGGTTGACGACGATGTTCTGGTCGGGGCGCATGGTGGGCGCCAGCACCTTGGCGTAGGCCAGGGCGTGGGCGGACTCAAGGGCCGGCATGATGCCCTCCACGTGGGTCAGCTCCCGGAAGGCCTCGAGCACGTCCTTGTCGTTGGCGGCCACGTAGTTGACCCGCCCCACGTCCTTCCAGAGGGCGTGTTCGGGGCCCACCCCCGGGTAGTCCAGGCCCGCGGAGACCGAGTGGGTATTGGCGACCTGGCCACCCTCGTCGGACATCAGGTAGGTGCGGTTGCCGTGGAGCACGCCGCGCGGCGCCCCGGAGGAGAGCGGCGCGGCGTGGCGGCCGGTCTCGACGCCGTCGCCACCGGCCTCGACGCCGTACATCACCACCTCGTCATCCTCCACGAAGGGGTAGAAGAGCCCCATGGCGTTGGAGCCGCCGCCCACGCAGGCGATCAGGGCGTCGGGCAGCCGGCCGAACTCCTCGAAGGACTGGCGGCGCGCCTCGCGGCCCACCACGGCGTTGAAGTCGCGCACCAGCATCGGATAGGGGTGCGGGCCCGCCACGGTGCCGATGATATAGAAGGTGTCGTCGACATTGGTGACCCAGTCGCGCAGCGCCTCGTTCATGGCGTCCTTGAGGGTGCGGGTGCCGGACTCCACCGAGATGACGTTGGCACCCAAGAGGCGCATGCGGTAGACGTTGAGCTTCTGGCGCTGGATGTCCTCGGCGCCCATGTAGACGTCGCACTTGAGCCCCAGGCGGGCCGCCACGGTGGCGCTGGCCACGCCGTGCTGGCCGGCGCCGGTCTCGGCGATCACCCGGGGCTTGCCGCTCTTCTTGGCCAGCAGCGCCTGGCCGATGGTGTTGTTCACCTTGTGGGCGCCGGTGTGGTTGAGATCCTCGCGCTTGAGCCAGATCTGGGCACCGCCAAGCTGCTTCGACCAACGCTCCGCATGGTAGAGCGGTGAAGGACGACCCACGTAGTGGGCCAGGTCATAGTCGAATTCCGCCTGGAAATCCGGATCATCGCGAAGACTCAGATAGGTCTTCTCCAGCTCATCCAGGGCGAAGCTCAGGGTCTCCGAGACGAACCGTCCGCCGTAGGGGCCAAAGTGGCCGCGGGCATCCGGCAGTCGGGTCAGGTCACTGAACTTGCTCACGAAAGACACCTCACAGGTCGCCAGAAGGGCTTGGGGATTGAAATCGGTGGCCGAAGCGAGGGGGCGCTCAGCCGGCACGGCGCCGGGCATCGCCCTCGCCCGCCGCGGCCATGAAGGCCGCCATGCGCTCGGCATCCTTGATGCCGGGGGCGGCTTCCACGCCGCCGGAGACATCCACCGCGAAGGGCGCCACGGTGGCGATGGCCTCGGCCACGTTATCGGCGTTAAGGCCTCCGGCGAGAATAACAGGTTTTGCCAGCCCTGCGGGGATTCGCGACCAGTCGAAGGTCTCGCCGGTACCGCCCGGCACCCCGGGGCGGTAGGCGTCGAGCAGCAGCGCCCGGGCACCGCGGTAGGCCTCGGCGGCGGCGGACAGGTCGAGGTCGTCGCGCATGCGCAGCGCCTTGATCCAGGGGCGCCTGAAGCCGTCGCAGAGGGCCGGCGGCTCCTCGCCGTGGAACTGCAGGAGGTCCAGATGCGTGGCGCAGCGCTCGATCAGCGCCGGGTCCTGGTCCACGAAGAGCCCCACCCGAGTGACGAAGGCGGGCACCCGCTCGGCAAGCTCGGCGAGAAGCGCCTCGTCCACGGCGCGCTTGCTGCCGGGCCAGAGCACGAAGCCCAGCGCATCGGCCCCGGCCGCTACGGCGGCATCGACGTCTTCGGGGCGGGTGAGGCCGCAGAGTTTCACGCGAGTACGCTGCATCACGACGCCTCCCCCTGCGCCGCCACCGGCCGGCCGCGGCGAAACTCGACCATGGGGCAGTCGGGCAGCGCCCGCTCGCCGGTCCACTCCCCCAGGAAGGCGAGCAGGTTGGGCCCCAGGGGCTCGGCGGGCAGGCCCCAGCGCTCGTCGTAGAGGGAGTCCACGAAGTGCAGGCCGCAGGCCGGCGCGGTGACGTCGGCCCGGGTGCGGTCCTTCAGCGCCATCAGCTCGGCCAGGTAGTCGTCGCCGGCCTCGCCGCGCCCCACGGTGACCAGGGCGCCGACGATATTGCGGATCATGTGGTGCAGGAAGGCGTTGCCCTGGACATCCACCACTACCAGGGGCCCGTGGCGATGCACCTCGATGAAGTGCAGGTGGCGCCAGGCGGTCTTCGACTGGCAGCCGGCGGCGCGGAAGCTGGAGAAGTCGTGCTCCCCCACCAGCGCCTGGGCCGCGCGGTGCATGGCGTCCGCGTCCAGGGGGTCGCGGCACCAGGTGACGTTGGCCCGCTCCAGCACCGGGCGGCTGGGCTGGTTGAGCAGCACGTAGCGGTAGCGCCGGGCCAGCGCCTTGAAACGGGAGTGGAACTCGTCGGGCACCTCGCGCACCCAGCGCACGGCGATATCCCGGGGCAGGTTGGCGTTGACGCCGAACACCCAGGCCTTCTGGGAGCGCGGGACCGGGGCATCGAAGTGGATCACCTGGCGGGTGGCGTGCACCCCGGAGTCGGTGCGGCCGCTGGCGTGGATGCGCACCGGCACCCCGGCCACCCTGGCCAGCGCCGCCTCCAGGGCGGCCTGCACCGAGGGGGCATGCTTGAGGTACTGCCAGCCGCAGTAGGCGCTGCCGTCATACTCGACCCCCATGGCAAGGCGTCCGGTCAAGGGGGTACGGTCGTCGAGGGGTTGGAATAGGGTCATGCGATCATCAGGTATCCAGTCGTGTCAGCAACGCCGCGGCCTCGTCGTGAATGGCCGGCTCCTCGCTGAGCATCAGCTTGCCGAGCAGCTCCCGGGCCTGTTCGGCCTCGCCGGCCTCGAGAAGGCGCCGTGCCTCGGCCAGCTGTTCCCGGGCAGCGCTCGAAGAGGACTGGACATTATCCGGGTCCAGGGGCGGGAAGGAAACCTCCTCGACCTCCCACTCCTGGGGCAGCGCCTCGGGCTCCTCATCGGGCGCCTCGACGGGGCGGGGGGAGGTGAACTCGACGCTGGGCTGCATCGGCGTCTCCTCCCGCGGGGCCGGGTCATCATCCAGGCTGGGGGGGCGGTAGTCGATGATCTCGCGGCCATCGTCGAGCCGGCGAGTGGCGATCTCGGGCAGCGGGGAGGCCTCAGGCTCGGCCGAGTGCGGCTCGGAGGCGTCCGGCTCGCTAGCGCCAGGCTCGGGGGCCGTCGGCTGGCCGGCGCCGTAGCGCTCCAGCAGGCGCTCGACCTCCTCGCGCACCGCCGGGCTCCCCCCTTCATGGAGGCGCCGCGCCTCCTGCTCGGCCTCCTCCCGATTGCCCTGCTCGAGATGGACGGTCAACAGCTTGAGCCGCAGGTCGTCACGCTCGGGCTCCCGAGCGAGGCTGGTATCGAGCAGCTCCCGGGCCTGGTCGTAGCGGCCGTAGGCAATAAAGATATCGGCCTCGCTGATCGCTTCGGCCTGGGGCAGCGCCCCCTGGACGGAGTGCACCGGCGCAGCACCGGGGTCGGACGACGCCTGCGGCGACACCGGCGGCTGGGCACCTGGCACCCCGACCCGCACGGCGCCCGCCGTGGCGCCGCCGGCCTCCTCCTCGCGACGGCGACGGCGGACTACCAGCCAGATCGCCAGCAGCGCGGCCAGGCCGGCGCCGCCCAGCACCAGGTTGCGATCCACCTCGCCCTGGTAGACGGCCCCCCACCAGGGAGTTTCCTCCGCCTCGCTGCCGGGCGTGGCGATGCCACCGGCACCGGGGCCGTCAGCGCCCGCCCCTCCGGCGGCCAGGGCCGCCAGCTGTTCCTGCAGCGCTTCCAGCTGCTGGCGCATCTCGCCCAGCTCGCCCTGAAGCTCATCGCGCTCCTCCTGCACCGCCTCGAGGGTCTGCTGACTCTCCAGCCAGCGGGCCTCGAGGCGCACCAGGCGCTCGTCGCTGCCCAGCTCCCCGTCACCAGAGGGCACGCCACCCAGGAGGGCATCAAGCAGGTCGGGATCGATCTCCAGCGCGGCGCTGCCCTCGACGTCGCCCTCTTCCGCCTCGCCGTCCGCCTCGCCGCCGACCTCCCCCTCGGCGGCCACCTGGGCATCAGTCAGCAGCGTCAGCCGCGGACTCTCGGCAGCGGCGGCGGGCTCATCGACGGCCAGAGCAGCGCTTCCACGGCTGGCCCAGGCCTGGTGCATCTCGCTGACAAGACGCTCGGCCGCGGCACCGGAGCGCGCGGCAATGGCCTCCCGGCTCGGTACCACCAGGGTGACGCCGGCGCGCATGGCGTTGATGTTGCCCGACGGGAAGGCCTCGGGGTTGGCCTCCACCAGCGCCACCATCATCTGGTTCATGCTGATGCCGCTATCCGGCCGCAGGCGTCCTGCCACCCCCCACAGGGTGTCACCGCTACGGACTCGGGCCGGGTTGCCGGCCTGGGCCGGGGTAGTGGACGGTTGCGGCCCCGCCGCCGTGGGACTCGTGGTAGGCGCTGGCTCCGCTGATGCGACGGAGGCCGGGGCCGCACGCCGGCTGCCACTGACCAGCGCCGGCATCTGGTCATAGTCGGGCGGGTCGAGCAGCAGGGTGACCTCCCGGAGCTGCTGGCCACCCGGCCAGTCGAAGCGCAGCAGCAGGTCGAGCCAGGGCTCCCGCACCGTACGCTCGGTGGTGAGGTCCACCACCAGCCGCCCCTGCCGCTGCTCCACCGCCAGTCTGACGCTTGCCGCCAGCGGCGTCCGCGGCAGGCCAGCCGCCGCGAAGGCGCGCTCGTCCGCCACCGAGACGTTGAGCAGGTCGGCCTGGATCCCGGCAGAGTCGGTGAGCGGGATGGTGGCGCGCAGCGGCGCATTGAGGGTCGAGCGCACCTCGGCCTCCCCCAGGCCAAGCGCCTGGCTCTGGGCGGCATAGACCATCAGGGTCAGCAGAGCAGCGGATTTCGACAAGGCGAGCTTCGTCACGGCGAGTTGCGACCTGTGCGTCATGAAATGTTCCCGGAATCACACCATACCGCAGCATGATGCTGATGGTGTTTTTTACATTATGAGAACATTTTATATCATCTATACGCAGTTGGGGCGCCCCTCCCGGAGGGGCGCCCCACTCAACCTGCCGGCTGGAGCCAGCGAGGGCCTTACTGTTCGCGCAGGATCTTGAGCATGCGCTTGAGCGGCTCGGCGGCCCCCCACAGCAGCTGGTCGCCAACGCTGAAGGCGGAGAGGTACTCGCCGCCCATGGCCAGCTTGCGCAGGCGGCCCACCGGCACGGTGAGGGTGCCGGTGGCGGCGGCCGGGGTCAGGTCGCGGATGGTCGCTTCCTTGTCGTTGGGCACCAACTTGACCCACTCATTGTGCTTGGCCAGACGATCCTCGATCTCGTCGATGGGCACGTCCTGCTTGAGCTTGATGGTGAAGGCCTGGCTGTGGGAGCGCATCGCGCCGATGCGCACGCAGAGGCCGTCGATGGGAATGGGATTGTTGTCGAGGCCGAGGATCTTGTTGGTCTCGACGCTGCCCTTCCACTCCTCGCGGCTCTGGCCGTTGTCGAGCTTGGTGTCGATCCAGGGCAGCAGGCTGCCGGCCAGGGGCGCGGTGAAGTTCTCGGTGGGGAAGTCGCCCGAGCGCATCGCGGCGGTGACCTTGCGGTCGATGTCGAGGATGGCGCTGGCCGGGTTGGCGAGCTCGTCGGCCACGCTGTCGCGCAGAGCGCCCATCTGGCTCAGCAGCTCACGCATATGCTTGGCCCCGGAGCCGGAGGCGGCCTGGTAGGTCATGGAGGTCATCCACTCCACCAGGTCGGCCTCGAAGAGGCCACCCAGGCCCATCAGCATCAGGCTGACGGTGCAGTTGCCGCCGACGAAGGTCTTGGCGCCGCGGGCCAGCTGGGCGTCAATGACATGACGGTTGACGGGATCGAGGATGATGGTGGCCTCATCCTCCATGCGCAGGGTGCTAGCGGCGTCGATCCAGTAGCCCTTCCAGCCGCTGGCGCGCAGGTCGCCATAGACCTGCTTGGTGTAGTCGCCGCCCTGGCAGGTGATGATGACGTCCAGCACCTTGAGCTCGTCGATGGCGGTGGCATCCTTCAGCGGAGGCACGTCCACGCCGACGTCGGGGCCGGCCTGGCCGACCTGGGAGGTGGTGAAGAAGACCGGCTCGATGCCGTTGAAGTCCCCATCTTCCACCATGCGCTGCATGAGCACGGAACCGACCATGCCGCGCCAACCGACGAAACCGACTTTCAACATGTGAAGTCCTCCAGAAATCGAATGTGGGAAGTATTATACAGAACCGAGCGCCGAGCTGCAGGGCGCAGGCAGCAGGCAGCAGGCAGCAGGCAGGGGTCAGACTCTTAAGTATGCTTTGGTCTTCCAGACCAAAGCATACTTAAGAGTCTGACCCCGAGCGGAGCGGTGCCACCCCGAGCGGAGCGGTGCCACCCCGAGCGGCGAGCGGCGACCCCGAGCAGGGTACGGCTGTCCCTTACAGCGACTCGAAGGCCGCCAGCACGGCGTCGCCCATCTCGGCGGTGGAGACGGTGCGGGTACCCTCGGAGGCAATATCGGCGGTTCTCAGGCCGTCGTCCAGCACCTTGCCCACGGCGTCCTCGATGCGCTTGGCGAGTGCGGGCTCGTCCAGGGAGTAGCGCAGCATCATGGCCACCGAGAGGATGGTGGCGAGCGGGTTGGCGATGCCCTGGCCGGCGATGTCCGGGGCGCTGCCGTGGCAGGGCTCGTACATGCCCTGGCCGCTCTCGTTGAGCGACGCCGACGGCAGCATGCCGATGGAGCCGGTGAGCATGGCGGCGGCGTCCGACAGAATGTCGCCGAACATGTTGCCGGTGACCATGACGTCGAACTGCTTGGGCGCGCGCACCAGCTGCATGGCGGCGTTGTCGACGTACAGGTGGGAGAGCTCGACGTCCGGGTACTCCGGCGCCAGCCGCTCCATCACCTCGCGCCACAGGATGGTGACCTCGAGCACGTTGGCCTTGTCCACGGAGCAGAGCTTCTTGCCGCGTTTCTGGGCCATCTCGAAGGCGACCTGGCCGATGCGCTCGATCTCGCTCTCGGAGTAGACATAGGTATTGAAGCCGACGCGCTGGCCGTCGCGCTCCTCGATACCCCGGGGCTGGCCGAAGTAGATGCCGCCGGTGAGCTCACGCACGATCATGATGTCGAGGCCGGCCACCAGCTCGGGCTTGAGGCTGGAGGCCTCGGCGAGCTGCGGGTAGGTGATCGCCGGACGCAGGTTGCCGAAGAGGCCCAGGTTCTTGCGCAGGCCGAGCAGCCCCTTCTCCGGGCGCTTGCTCAAGTCCTCGAGCGTGTCCCACTGGGGGCCGCCCACGGCGCCGAGCAGGATGGCGCGGGCGGCCTTGGCCTTCTCGAGGGTCTCGGCGGGCAGCGGCTCGCCGTGGGCGTCGTAGGCGCTGCCGCCGACCAGCCCCTCTTCCACTTCCACATCCAGGCCGCGGGCCTGGCAGGCGGCCAGTATGCGGCTCGCCTGGGCGGTGATCTCGGGGCCGATGCCGTCACCCGGCAGTACCAGAATCTTCTGAGTCATTGCGTCTTCCTTGTTAAGGCCCTTATTCAGGCAGAGTCGCGGAACAGCCAGGGGCGCGCGGCCCGGTGCTTGGCCTCGAAGGCGCGGATCGCCTCCTCATCCTTAAGGGTGATGCCGATATCGTCGAGGCCCTCGAGCAGGCAGTGCTTGCGGAAGGGGTCCACCTCGAACTCGATGACTTCGCCGGCGGGCGTGGTGAGGCGCTGGTTCTCCAGGTCAAGGTCCAGGGCGTAGCCTTCGCTGGCCTCCACCTCCTTGAACAGGCGGTCCACGGTCTCCTCGGGGAGGGTGATCAGCAGGATGCCGTTCTTGAAGGCGTTGTTGTAGAAGATATCGGCGAAGCTCGGGGCGATCACCGCCCGGAAGCCGAAGTCCTCCAGCGCCCAGGGGGCGTGCTCACGGGAGCTGCCGCAGCCGAAGTTGCGGCGGGCGAGCAGCACGCTGGCGCCCTGGTAGCGAGGCTGGTTGAGCACGAAATCGGGGTTGAGCGGCCGGTTGGAGCAGTCCTGGCCCGGATAGCCCTCGTCGAGGTAGCGCAGCTCGTCGAAGAGGTTGACGCCGAAGCCGGTGCGCTTGATCGACTTCAGGAACTGCTTGGGAATGATCAGGTCGGTGTCGACGTTGGCCCGGTCGAGGGGCGCGACGAGACCTTCGGTGCGTTCGAACTTCTTCATGGCTCAGGCCTCCTCAAGGGTGCGGACGTCAACGAAATGGCCGGCGATAGCGGCGGCGGCGGCCATGGCCGGGCTCACCAGGTGGGTACGCCCGCCGTAGCCCTGGCGCCCCTCGAAGTTGCGGTTGGAGGTGGAGGCGCAGTGCTCGCCGGCGCCGAGCTTGTCGGCATTCATGGCCAGGCACATGGAGCAGCCGGGCTCGCGCCACTCGAAGCCCGCCTCGATGAAGATGCGGTCGAGCCCCTCCTCTTCCGCCTGGCGCTTCACGAGGCCGGAGCCCGGGACCACCATGGCGAGCTTGATGGTGTCGGCGACCTTCTTGCCGCGGGCCACCTTGGCCGCTTCGCGAAGATCCTCGATGCGCGAGTTGGTGCAGGAGCCGATAAAGACCTTGTCGAGGCGGATATCGGTGATCTTCTGCTTGGGGGCCAGGCCCATGTACTCGAGCGCCCGGGTGTAGCCGTTGCGCAGGGTCTCGTCGGTCTGCTCGGCGGGGTCGGGGACCTCGCCGCCGATGCCGGTGACCATCTCGGGGCTGGTGCCCCAGGAGACCTGGGGCTCGATCTCGGCGGCGTCGAGCACCACCACCTGGTCGAACTCGGCGTCGGCATCGGAGACCAGGCCGCGCCAGTCGGCCACGGCCGCCTGCCACTGCTCACCGGTGGGGGCGTAGGGGCGGTTGGCGACGTAGTCGATGGTGGTGTCATCCACGGCGATCAGGCCGACGCGCGCACCGGCCTCGATGGCCATGTTGCAGACCGTCATGCGGCCCTCCATGGAGAGGCTCTGGATGGCGCTGCCGGCGAACTCGATGGCGTAGCCGGTGCCGCCGGCGGTGCCGATCCGGCCGATGATGGCCAGCACCACGTCCTTGGCGGTGACGCCCACGCCGAGATCGCCCTCGACGCGCACCTGCATGTTCTTCATCTTCTGGGTCAGCAGGCACTGGGTGGCCAGCACGTGCTCCACCTCGGAGGTGCCAATGCCGTGGGCCAGCGCCCCGAAGGCCCCGTGGGTGGCGGTGTGGGAGTCGCCGCAGACCACGGTCATGCCCGGCAGGGTGGCGCCCTGCTCCGGGCCCACCACGTGGACGATGCCCTGGCGCGGGTCGTTGATGCCGAATTCGGTGATGCCGAACTCGTCGCAGTTGTCATCCAGGGTCTGGACCTGGATCAGGGAGACCGGATCCTTGATGCCCTTGTTACCCTGGGCGCGCTCCTCCAGGGTGGTGGGCACGTTGTGGTCGGTGGTCGCCAGGTTGGCGTCCAGGCGCCAAGGCTTGCGGCCCGCCAGTCGCAGGCCCTCGAAGGCCTGGGGCGAGGTGACCTCGTGGAGCATGTGGCGGTCGATGTAGATCAGCGCGGTACCGTCGTCGCGCTCCTTGACGAGGTGCTGCGACCACAGCTTGTCGTAGAGTGTCTGGCCTGCCATATCGTTGTTTCTCCCGGGCTCGAAGCCCCTTCATGTCATGTCCGGTCTCACCCAGTGTCCGGCGGCTCGCCCATAAAATCAATTCATGTTATTTATGGATTGCATTCCTTATGGGAATAGGACAATGGAGGCACCATGGATACCCAGAGCCTGCAGGCCTTCCTGGCGGTGGCCGAGAGCGGCAGCTTCTCCCGGGCGGCGGAGCAGCTGCACCTGACCCAGCCCGCGGTCAGCAAGCGCATCGCCGCCCTCGAAGCCCAGATCGGCGCGCGGCTCTTCGACCGCATCGGCCGCGCCATCGGCCTGACCGAGGCGGGCCGGGTGCTGCTGCCCCGGGCCCGGCAGATACTGGTGATGGTGGACGACAGCCGCCGCGCCCTGGGCAACCTGAGCCATGACGTGGCCGGCAGCCTGACGCTGGCCACCAGCCACCATATCGGCCTGCACCGCCTGCCGCCCCTGCTCAAGGCCTATACCCGGGCGCACCCCGGGGTGCGCCTGGATCTGCACTTCCTCGACTCCGAGGAGGCCTATCAGGGGGTGCTGGACGGGGAGCTGGAGATCGCCGTGGTGACCCTGGCGCCCCATCCGGATCCGCAGCTCGAGGTGGTGCCGATCTGGGTCGACCGGCTCTGCTTCGTCTGCGCCCCCGACCATCCCCTCGCCGCGCTGCCGCGCCCCTCCCTGCAGGCGCTGTGCGCCCACGACGCCGTGCTGCCCGGCCCCCACACCTTCACCCGGGGATTGATCGAGGCGCGCTTCGCCGCGGCGGGGCTGCGCCTGCCGGTGGCGCTCTCCACCAACTACCTGGAGACACTCAAGATGATGACCGCTATCGGCCTGGGCTGGAGCCTGCTGCCCGAGCGTCTGGTGGCCGGCGAGCTCCACGAGCTGACCATCGACCATCCGCCCATCCACCGCCCCCTGGGCTATCTCGTGCACCGCAGCCGCACCCTCTCCAACGCCGCCCGGGCCATGCTCGCGGCCCTGGAGGCGGCCCGGGAGCCGGCGGCGAAGACAGCCGCCGGATGAGTCGTTAGACTGCTCACATTTGAGCCTGGAGCCTGTACCTTGCCCCCTGCCCCACCGCCCTCCCTTCGCCACGCCCTGGCCGGCGGCCTGATCCTGGCCGGACTCGCCCTGCAGGTGATGCGCCTGGCCGGGCTGCCGATCGCCCTGCCGGCGGTGAGCTTCGCCTTCTGGCTCGCGGTGCTGCTGCTGTGGCCTGACCTCAAGCGAGGGAATCGTCGCCAGGCGGGCGCCCTGGCGGGGCTGGGGCTCGCGCTGCTGCTGGCCTCGGCTCTGTTTCTGGATGCCGAGATCGCCTGGCTCGGCATCCTGGACGGCAACAGCTATGTGGTGGCCATGCTGGTGGGAGTGAGCTTCATCGGCCTGATCGGCAGCCGGCGAGGCCACGCGCCGCTGCCGGGCAGCGCCGTCACCGGGCGGCGCGGCACCGCCGGCACCTGGCTCGGGGTGCACCTGCTCGGCGCCGTGCTCAACCTCTCCACGGTTTTCATGGTGGGCGACCGGCTGCGCCGCCACGGCGAGCTCTCGCTGCCCCAGCTGCTGGCCTTGAATCGCGGCCTCTCCAGCGCCGCCCTCTGGTCGCCCTTCTTCGCCTCCATGGGCGTGGTGATGACCCTGGCCCCGGAGATGCGCTTTGGCAGCGTGCTCGCCGTGGGGCTGCCCCTGGGGCTGGCGGCGGGGGCGCTGTCGCTGGCCGACCTGTCGCGGCGTTTTGCACTCGCCGAGGTGCCCGGCTACTCGCTCTCGCCGGGGAGCCTCATGATGCCGGTGGCCATGGCCGTCCTGGTGCTGCTCTTTCACTATCGACTGACGCCCTCGCTCTCCATCGTCAGCATCATCACCTTCCTGCTGCCGGCGGTGGCCCTGGCCAGCAACCTGCCCCGGGGGCCGCGCTGGACCCTGCGTCGGGTGCGCGGCCACGCCCTGGAGCGGCTGCCGGCCATGCGCGGCGAGATCTCGCTATTCCTTTGTGCGGGGCTGCTTACCCAGGGGCTCTCGGCCTTTATCGACGCGGCCACCGGCAGCCAGTGGACCCTCTTCGAGCACTTCGGCGCTCCCCAGGCGGCGCTGAGCTTCCTGGCCATCGTGGCCAGCGCCGTGGCGGGGCTGCACCCCATCATCGGCGTTTCGGTGCTCGCCTCCATGCTGGAGCTGCCCGGCAGCCGCCAGACGCTGTTCGCCTTCGTGGCACTGGCTGCCTGGGCGGTGGGCACCAGCGTCGGGCCGCTCTCCGGCATCAACCTCTCGCTGCAGGGGCGCTACGGCATCAGCGGCGGCGTGATGATGCGCCACAACCTGGGCTACGCCGCCGCCCTCTCGGCCCTGGTGGTAGGGGCCATCGTCCTGCTCGACGCCTGGCTTTGACGGCCAGAGGCGCCCTACTGCGATACCCGCCGGAAGTAGCGGTGGCCGCACTGATGGCAGGGCTCGATGCGGGTGAGTTCGGGGAGGTCCACCTCGGCATCGCAGTGCACGCAGGCCATGCGGCCGGGCACCGCCATCTCGCCCTCGCAGTAGTCCGCCTGGGCCGCCTCCAGGTCCTCCTCGAAGCGTTCGCGCTCTACCACGCTGCGGTCGGCGATGGAGAGCAGCGACTCGCTCACCTTGCGCGACAGCGCCGAGAGGTCGATGCCGAGCCAGGTCGCCACGCTCTCGCCGCCGGCGCTGAGGTAGCGGCGCATGTTCTTGAGGTCGCGCTCGACCCAGGCGCGCAGCAGCGAGAGCTCATCCTTGGTGAACTCCTCGAGCTCCGCCTCGAACTCCACGGCCTCGTCGAGCTCCTTCTGCAGGTTCTCCCAGGTGAGCTCGTGGGCCCCCTCCCGCAGGCGCTCGAGCATCCGCTCGTAGCCTTCGCGCAGGCGGTGCTCCTGATGGGGCTGGTGGGAATCGCTCATGATCTGCTCCTGTTCCTGAGGGGTGCCGGCAGGACCGGGCATAGCCGGGCCGGGCCGTGCTGGGGTATCCTTGCCTACCATTTAGACGACTTCCTGCCGGTAGTTCAACGTCTTGACGCACAAAGCGCCCCAGACCCCGACGCCGGACAAGCCCCGTTGACCCGCAAGGTACCCGTAGACAGCGATGGACGCACAGTACAAGCCCCAAGAGATCGAACGCGACGCCCAGCAGTTCTGGGAGAAGAACCAGTGCTTCAAGGCAGTGGAGGACGCCACTCGCGAGAAGTTCTACTGCCTGTCGATGTTCCCCTATCCCAGCGGCAAGCTGCACATGGGGCACGTGCGCAACTACACCATCGGCGACGTGGTCTCCCGCTACCAGCGCATGCAGGGCCGGAACGTGCTGCAGCCCATGGGCTGGGACGCCTTCGGCATGCCGGCGGAGAATGCCGCCATCCAGAACCGGGTACCGCCGGGCGAGTGGACCTACGCCAACATCGACTACATGCGCAACCAGCTCCAGGCGCTGGGCTTCGCCTACGACTGGAGCCGCGAGTTCGCCACCTGCGACGTGGACTACTACCGCTGGGAGCAGTGGTTCTTCACCAGGCTGGTGGAGAAGGGGCTGGTCTACAAGAAGATGTCCACGGTGAACTGGGACCCGGTGGATCAGACGGTGCTCGCCAACGAGCAGGTGATCGACGGCCGCGGCTGGCGCTCCGGGGCCCCGGTGGAGCGCAAGGAGATCCCGCTCTGGTTCCTCAAGATCACCGACTATGCCGAAGAGCTGCTGGCCGACCTGGACCGCATCGAGTGGCCCGAGCAGGTCAAGACCATGCAGCGCAACTGGATCGGCAAGTCCCGCGGCATCGAGCTTTCGTTTGACATCCAGGACGCCGACGGCATCCAGGCCGAGCCGCTCGCGGTCTACACCACCCGCCCCGACACCCTGTTCGGCGTGACCTATGTGGCGGTGGCCGCGGGCCACCCCCTGGCCAAGGCCGCCGCCGAGAGTAACGCCGACCTGGCCGCCTTCTGCGAGGAGTGTGCCAAGGGGGGCACCTCCGAAGCGGAGCTCGCCACCCGCGAGAAGAAGGGCATGCCTACTGGCCATGTGGCGGTGCATCCGCTGACCGGCCGCGAGGTGCCGGTCTATGTGGCCAACTTCGTGCTGATGGAGTTCGGCACCGGCGCGGTGATGGCGGTACCGGCCCACGACCAGCGCGACTGGGAGTTCGCCACCAAGTACGGCCTGCCCATCGAGGCGGTGATCGCCGACGCCGACGGCAAGGCCCCGGACCTCTCCCAAGGGGCCCATGACGACTACGGCACCCTGATTCACTCCGGGGAGTTCGACGGCCTGGACTTCGAGGCGGCCTTCGATGCCATCGCCGCCAAGCTCGCCGAGCTCGGACGCGGCGAGGTCAAGACCAACTTCCGCCTGCGCGACTGGGGCGTGGCCCGCCAGCGCTACTGGGGCGCGCCGATCCCGGTCAAATACGGCCCCGAGGGCCAGACCGTGCCGCTCACCGACGAGGAGCTGCCGGTCGCCCTGCCCATGGAGGTCACCGTGGACGCCACCGGCTCGCCGCTCAAGCGCATGCCGGAGTTCTCGGACCTGGGCGACGGCTGGGTGCGCGAGACCGACACCTTCGACACCTTCATGGAGTCCTCCTGGTACTTCGCGCGCTTCTGCTGCGCCGACAACATGGAGGCGATGCTCGACGCGCGCGCCGACTACTGGCTGCCGGTGGATCTCTACATCGGCGGCATCGAGCACGCCATCCTGCACCTGCTCTATGCGCGCTTCTTCACCAAGCTGATGCGCGACCTGGGCCTGGTCAACGTCGACGAGCCCTTCCAGCGCCTGCTCACCCAGGGCATGGTGATCGCCGAGACCTTCTACCGGGAGCTGCCCAGCGGCGGCAAGGAGTGGTTCAACCCCGCCGACGTGGAGGTCCAGCGCGATGAGAAGGGGCGCCCGATCAGCGCCGTGCTGATCGAGGACGGCGAGCCGGTGGTGATGGGTGGCATCGAGAAGATGTCCAAGTCCAAGAACAACGGCGTCGACCCCCAGTCGATGATCGACCGCTTCGGCGCCGACACCGTGCGCCTCTTCATGATGTTTGCCGCCCCGCCGGAGCAGTCCCTGGAGTGGTCCGACGCCGGCGTGGAGGGGGCCAGCCGCTTCCTCAAGCGCCTCTGGCGCCTGGTCAGCGAGCACCTGACCGCCGGCACCCCCGGCGAGCTGGACCGCGAGGCCCTCACCGAGGCCCAGCGCGAGCTGCGCCGCAAGACCCACGAGACCATCAAGAAGGCGGGCGACGACATCGGCCGGCGCACCACCTTCAACACCGCCATCGCCGCGGTGATGGAGCTGACCAACGCCCTGGGCCGCTTCGACGACGCCTCGCCCCAGGGGCTGGCGGTGGCCCGGGAGGCGGTGGAGGCCTGCGTGCTGCTGCTCGCTCCCATCACGCCCCACGCCTGCCACGCCCTCTGGGCGGCACTGGGCCACGCCGAGCCGGTGATCGATGCCCGCTGGCCCGCCGTCGACGAGGCGGCGCTGACCCGGGACACCATCGAGCTGGTGGTCCAGGTCAACGGCAAGCTGCGCGCCCGCCTCGAGGTGGCCGCCGACGCCGACAAGGGGACCATCGAGGCCCAGGCCCTCGCGGCGGAGAACGTCCAGCGCCACACCGAAGGCAAGACGATCCGCAAGGTGATCGTGGTGCCCGGCAAGCTGGTCAATATCGTGGTCTCCTGAGGAGGGCCAAGGGCATGCAGCGACGCACCTTTCTCACCCTGGGCCTGGCCGGCACCGCCGGCCTGGCACTCGCCGGCTGCGGCTTTCGCCTGCGCGGCTTCGACGATCCGTCCCCGGTGCTCGACGAGCTGGCCCTGGCCGGCCCGGACGGCGAGCTCTCCCGCCTCGCCCGGGAGCGCCTGGAGGCCGCCGGCACCCGGGTCCAGGAGGGTGCCGCCCTGCGCCTCAATCTGGGCGAGACGGAGATCCGCCGCCGCGGCCTCAGCGTGCTCGACTCGGGTCCCCGCGACGAGGAGATGACCCTCGTCGCCCCCTTCTCGGTCCAGCGCGCCAGGGATGGCGCCTACCTGCTCGACCAGCAGCGCCTGGAGGTCTCCACCCGCTATACGGTGAGCGACGCCGACCTGCTGAACCAGGAGGAGCTGCGCGAAGAGGCCCGCCGGGAGCTTCTCGACGCCGCCGTCCGCCAGCTCCTCGACCGCCTGCGCGCCCTGTGAAGGTGCTCTCTTGAAAGTCTTCCCCGACAAGCTGGCCGATGCGCTGGCCAAGAAGCTGCCGCCGGTGGTGATCGTCGCCGGCGAGGAGCCGCTGCAGCACATGGAGGCCTGCGACGCCGTGCGCGCCGCGGCCCGCGCTCGGGGCATCGAGGAGCGGGAGATTCTCCACGTGGAGGGCAACTTCGCCTGGGGGCGCCTCCACGAGGCCTCCGCCAGCCTCTCGCTGTTCGCCAGCGCCAAACTGATCGAGCTGCGCCTGGCCGGCAGCAGCCTCGGTCAGGAGGGCGCCAAGGCGCTGAAGGCCTATGCCGAGGAGCTGAAGGGCAGCGACAACGTGCTGCTGCTCGCCATGGGCAAGCTCGACTTCCGCCAGCAGAAGAGCGCCTGGTTCCAGGCGCTGGACAAGGCCGGCCTCTTCGTCCCGGTATGGCCGGTGGACCTCTCGCGGCTGGGCTTCTGGCTGCGGGACCGTGCGGGAAGGTACGGCCTCAACCTCGACCTGGACGCCGCCCGCCTGCTCGGCGAGCGCACCGAAGGCAATCTGCTGGCCGCCGACCAGGAGCTGCAGAAGCTCGCCCTGCTGCTGCCCCCGGGGGCCAGGGTCGCCCCACGTGACGTGGCCGGCGGCGTGGCCGAGAGCGCCCGTTTCGACGTCTTTACCCTGGTGGACGCCTGCCTCAAGGGAGAGCGCATCCGCGTGACCCGCATCATGGCAGGGCTGCGGGGCGAGGGGGTGGAGCCCCCCATCGTGCTCTGGGCGCTGACCCGTGAGCTGCGCACCCTGCTCTCCCTGCACCAGCACCTGGACCAGGGCCAGAGCTTCGAGCACGCCTGCAAGGCCCAGAAGCCCGCCATCTTCGAGAAGCGCCGCCCCGCCTACCAGCAGGCAATCTCTCGCCTGCCGGTGAAGCGCCTGCACAAGCTGCTGCTCTTCGCCCAGCGTCTCGACCTCGCCATCAAGGGGGCCGGCGCCCTGCACCCCTGGGACGGCCTGCACGACCTGGCGCTGACACTCGCCGGCGGCCGCGGCCTGCTCGCCGAGATGCCCGCCTCCTACCGGATCCCGTGAAAGCCCCAGGCGTTGATCGCCAAGGGCATGAAATCTCACACCATTTCATCCTATACTGTGCCGGTATCATCGTGACGCACACCCGTTCGCCAGGAAGCGACGCGTGGATCATCAAGGAGCCGGAAGCCCACTCGAAGAAGAAGGAACACCGACATGATGAAGAAGCTCTGCCGCTACCTGAGCCCGCTGCTGATCGCCGCCCTGATGCTGGGCAGCCTCCCCGCGGTCGCCGCTCCGGCCCCCGACGGCAGCGACCTGATCACCACCCAGGCGGCCCTGAACGCCGAGCGCGGCCAGGCCGATCGCGAGCGGATCCAGGAGATCCTGACCCGCAGCGACGTCCAGGAGCAGCTGGTCGCCCAGGGCGTTGACCCCGCCGAGGTCGAGGCCCGGGTCGCGGCGCTCTCCGACGCCGAGGCCGCCCAGATGGCCGAGCAGCTGGAGCAGCTGCCCGCCGGCGCCAGCGCCGTAGGCGCCCTCTTTGCGGTCTTCGTGATCCTGCTGGTCACCGATATCCTCGGCCTGACCAACGTCTTCCCCTTCACCCGCTGAGGGGAGTGCCATGATCGACTGCCCTGTCCGGCAGCCGGCGGCAGCACCTGCCAGGAACGCCCGCCCCGCGGGCGTTCTTGCGTTGATGCTGACGATCCTGCTGGTCGCCGGCTGTGCTGCCACGCCGCGCCTCCCCGAGTCCACCGAGCAGTCCCTGCCCCGCCAGCTGCTGCTCGATGAGGTCCCCTTCCATGCCCAGCGCGACTACCAGTGCGGCCCGGCATCGCTTGCCATGGTGCTCAATGACGGCGGCATCGATGTGGATGTCGACACCCTGATCCCCCAGGTCTTCCTGCCCGGCCGCGACGGCAGCGTGCAGCCTGAGATGCTGGCCACGGTGCGCCGCCACGGACGAATTCCCTTCCTGATCGACGGCCGCCTGGATGCCCTGCTGCTGGAGCTCGCCGCCGGGCATCCGACGGTGGTGATGCAGAACCTGGCGCTGCCCGCCTGGCCCATGTGGCACTATGCGGTGGCCATCGGCTTCGATCTCGACCGTGACGAGCTCACTCTCCACAGCGGGGAGGAGCCGCGCCGCATCGAGTCCTTCCGCCGCTTCGACGCCACCTGGGCGCGCAGCGAGCGCTGGGCCTTCGTGGCCCTCCCCCCCGGCGAGCTGCCGGTCGGGGCGCGCCCCCACCGCGCCATGGAAGCGATCAGCGACTTTGAACGCACCCAGGGGGTGGAGGCCGCCCTGCCCGCCTGGGAGGCGCTGGCCGAGCGTTTCCCAAGCCAGGGCATGGTGCAGTTCGGCCTGGGCAACGCCCGCCACGCCGGCGGTGACGCCGAGGGCGCCATTGCGGCCTTCGAGCAGGCGGTTGCAGCCGAGCCGGGGCTCGCCGTGGCCTGGCTCAACCTGGGCCTGGCCAGGCGCGGCCAGGGCGATACCGCCGGCGCCCGGGAGGCTCTGGAGCGCGCTGCCGCCCTGCCCGGTCACTGGCAGCCCCATGCCCACCGGGCCCTTGAAGACATCGAGGAGGCGTCCCCATGAGCTACGCTATCGTGATCAAGCGCATCTATCAGGCGGCCGAGGAGGACGATGGTGCCAGGGTGCTGGTCGACCGCCTCTGGCCGCGGGGCAAGAACGAGGCGAGTCTGGCGTTGACCGAGTGGTACCGGGACGCCTCACCCAGTCCCACCCTGCGCCGCCAGTACCACCAGGGTGATATCAGCGCCTTCGTCTTTGCCGTGCGCTATCGCGGCGAGCTGCGCGATGACCCTGCCCGGCTGATCCCGCTGATGCGCTATGCCCGCCGCGGCCGACTCACCCTGCTCACCGCCTCGCGGAACCTCGAGGCCTCCCACCTGCCGATTCTCCAGGAGGCGCTGCTGCGGGCGCTGCGGGAGGAGGATGCTGCGGACCTGGAAACCGCCTCGCCGCCCTGCTATGCCCATGAGCTGAAGGAACGCTGAGCCCCGCACCCTGAAACGACGAACCCCGCGGGGCGCGGGGTTCGTCTCAGCGTGTCTCTGTACAGAGGAGCCGGCGACAGAGCGGGTTCAGAACACCCGGTTCATGCCGTTCATGGCCGCGACGCGGTAGGCCTCGGCCATGGTGGGGTAGTTGAAGGTGGTGCTGACGAAGTACTTGAGGCTGTTGGCCTCCCCCTTCTGCTGCATGATCGCCTGGCCGATGTGCACGATCTCCGAGGCCTGGTCGCCGAAGCAGTGGATGCCGTAGATCTCCAGGGTATCCTGATCGAAGAGGATCTTGAGCATCCCCACGGTATCGCCGGTGATCTGGGCCCGGGCGGTATCCTTGAAGAAGGCCTGCGCCACCTCGTAGGGCACCTTCTGCTCGGTCAGCTCGCGCTCGTTGCGCCCGAAGGAGCTGATCTCCGGAATGGTGTAGATACCGGTAGGCACCTCGGTGACGTAGCGAAACTCCTCGGCGAGCATCTCGCTGGAGGCGTTGAGCCCCTGATCGTAGGCGGCACTGGCAAGGCTCGGCCAGCCGATCACGTCGCCGGCGGCGTAGATATGCGGAATGGCGGTACGGTAGTGCTCGTCCACGGTGAGCTGACCGCGGCCGTTGGCCTCCAGGCCGATATTCTCGAGCCCGAGCTGGTCGGTATTGCCGGTGCGGCCGTTGGCCCACAGGAAGGCATCGGCGCGCAGCCGCTTGCCGGACTTGAGGTGTACGGTAACCCCTGACTCGTCTCCCTCGACGCGGTCGTACTCCTCGTTGTGGCGAATCAGCACCCCATGCTTGCGCAGGTGATAGGAGAGCGCGTCGGAGATCTCGTCGTCCAGGAAGGAGAGCAGGCTGTCGCGGTTGTTGATCAGGTCGACCTTGACGCCCAGCCCCGAGAAGATCGACGCGTATTCGCAGCCGATGACCCCGGCGCCGAAGATGATCAGGGTGCGCGGCGTATGGCTGAGGCTGAGGATGGTATCCGAGCAGTAGATGCGCGGATGGCGGAAGTTGATATCCGCCGGCCGATAGGGGCGTGAGCCTGTGGCGATGATGATCTTCTCGGCCACCAGCTCATCCATGCCCTCATGGTTGTCGCGGACCAGCAGGGTGTGCTCGTCCTTGAACCGGGCCACGCCGCTGAACAGGTCGATGCGGTTGCGGGAGTAGAAGTTGGTGCGCATCGCCACCTGCTGGTCGATGGTGGCCCGGGAGCGCTCCATCACCTTGGGAAAGGAGAACCAGCGCGGCTCGCCGATATCACGAAACATGCGGTTGGTGTTGAACTGCATGATCTGCTTGACCTGGTGGCGCAACGCCTTGGAGGGGATCGTCCCCCAGTGGGTGCAGTTGCCCCCCACCAGATCCTGCTTCTCGACCACCGCCACGCGCTTGCCGTTCTTGGCGGCGTTGATGGCGGCGCTCTCCCCCGCCGGCCCGGTGCCGATCACCACCACATCGTAGTTATGGACTGCCATTGATCCTCGCGTCTCCTTGTTCGATATCGGTTACGAGGGGCGGGGGTCAAGGGCCCCAGCTGCCCTACCCCGGATCATGAGCCATCGCGCAGAATCTGCGCTCCTACTACTTGCTGGCGGCCTTGCCCCTTGCCCCTTGTTCCTACGCCTCAGCGCCGGGTGGCATCGTACCCCAGGTCGGCGCCGCGGCTCTCGTCGCTGCGGCGACGGGCGCTGCCGCGCTTGCGATTCTCCTCCTCGCACACCTCGTCCTTGCCGCCGCACACCTCACAGCCCTCCTTGAGGCCCAGCTGGTTGAGGCCGCCGCAGGAGCCGGCGATAGGCTTGCGCCCGAGGATCACCCCCACGGCCATGGCGGCCATGATCAGCAGCATGAAGACAAAAGCGATAATCCAGATGGTCATGTCGTTCTCCTCGCTCAGCGCTCGAGCAGGGGCTCGAGGCCGGCGCCAATATGTAGTGTGATGCCCCGTGGCGTGAGGACAACAACCCGGGCCGGCTGTTCCATGGCCGCCTCCAGGGGAGAGGCCAGCAGCTCCCGGGCCAGATGGTCCGCCGCCTCGGCGCTCTCGGCCACAACGCTGACGGCAAGCACCCTCGCCTCTCCCGGCGCATCCGCTTCGGGTCGCCGCGCGGCGCTGCGGGTAACCAGGGCGGCGCCCTCCAGCCGCAGCGCGGCGTCGGGAGCCGACGTAAGGCCGGTGCGCGGCAGTCGCACCCGCCAGGGGTGGCGCCCCGCCCTGCCCAGGGTGCGCTGGACGCCGCCCAGCTCGACCAGGGCGTGCTCCACGCCAAACTCGCCGAGCACATGGGCCAGGTGATCCACCGCCCGGGCCCGATAGAGCGACAGCAGGTCATCGGGCACCTGCGCTCCGGGCGGGCCCAGGACCATAGGCCATCCGGCAGCCAGCAGGTGCTGGAGCAGCTGGATGTCATTGTCGAGGCTTGCCAGTTCACCCTGGATGGCGGCCTCGACCAGGGCGGACTCGCCCGGGCCCAGGTCGCCATTCAGCGTGATGTGGTAGCCGCTGCCGAGGGCCACGCCCTCGAAAATGTGCCACTCTCCCTGCTGACGACAGCCCGCCAGCAGAAGCAGCGGCGTCAGCAGGGCGAATAGAAAGAGGGCTGGCCGCATGGCCAGCCCCGGGTGTCGCCTCGCGGCGAGGGAGATCATCCGCCAAAGTCGTCCAGCAGGATGTTCTCGGGCTCGACGCCCAGATCGAGCAGCATCTTGATGACGGAAGCGTTCATCATGGGCGGCCCGCACATGTAGTACTCGCAATCCTCGGGGGCCGGATGGTCCTTGAGGTAGTTCTCGTAGAGGACGTTGTGGATGAAGCCGGTGGGTCCATCCCAATTGTCCTCGGGCATCGGGTCGGAGAGCGCCAGGTGCCACTCGAAGTTCGGGAACTCCTCGGCCAGCTGGTCGTACTCGTCGTTGTAGAAGGTCTCGCGCCAGGAGCGCGCGCCATACCAGAACGAGATCTTGCGCTTGGACTTGAGGCGCTTGAGCTGATCGAAGATGTGGCTGCGCATCGGCGCCATGCCCGCACCGCCGCCGACGAAGACCATCTCGGCATCGGTGTCCTTGGCGAAGAACTCGCCGAAGGGACCCATCACGGTGACCTTGTCACCCGGCTTCAGGCTGAAGACGTAGGTGGACATCAGGCCCGGCGGATGGTTGGTGTTGGGCGGCGGCGTGGCGATCCGGATATTGAACTTGAGGATGCCCTTCTCTTCCGGATAGTTCGCCATGGAGTAGGCGCGGATGACTTCCTCGTTGTTCTTGTGGGAGATCTTGTAGAGATCGAACTTCTCCCAGTCGCCCCGGTACTCCTCCTCGATATCGAAATCCTTGAAGGAGATATCGTAGGGCGGCGCCACCAGCTGCACGTAGCCGCCGGCGCGGAAGTCGACGTTCTCGCCCTCGGGCAGCTTGAGGTTGAGCTCCTTGATGAAGGTGGCGACGTTGGGGTTGGCGATGACCTCGCACTCCCACTTCTTGACGCCGAAGACCTCCTCGGGCACCTCGACCTTCATGTCCTGCTTCACCGGCACCTGACAGGAGAGGCGCCAGCCCTCCTTCTTCTCGCGCATGGTGAAGTGGGACTCCTCGGTGGGCAGGATGGCACCGCCACCCTCTTCCACGCGGCACTTGCACTGGGCGCAGGAGCCGCCCCCGCCGCAGGCGGAGGAGAGGAAGATGCCGTTGGCGGCCAGGGTGTTGAGCAGCTTGCCGCCGGCCTGGGTGGTCAGGGTGTGCTCGGGGTCGCCGTTGACCTCGATGGTCACGTCCCCGGTGCTGACGAGCTTGCTGCGCGCGGCCAGGATCACCAGGGTCAGACCGATGACGACCAGGGTGAACATGACCACACCGAGCAAGATGACTGTTGTATCAACCATGTCGGTTTCCTATTGCTAGACGTTGCCTGGTGCCCGGCGGCGCGCTGCGCCGCCGGGTGAACTCGAGCGGCCTCAGAGCTGGATGCCGGAGAAGGACATGAAGCCCAGCGACATCAGACCCACGGTGATGAAGGTGATGCCCAGGCCCTGGAGAGAGCCGGGAACGTCGCTGTACTTCAGTTTTTCGCGGATACCCGCCAGGGCGGTGATGGCCAGCGCCCAGCCGACGCCGGAGCCGAGGCCATAGACCACGGATTCGCCGAAGTTGTAGTTACGCTCGACCATGAAGAGCACGCCACCGAGGATGGCACAGTTCACGGTGATCAGCGGCAGGAACACACCCAGGGCGTTGTAGAGCGCGGGCACGTACTTGTCGAGGAACATCTCGAGGATCTGCACCAGGGCGGCGATAACGCCGATGTAGCTGAGCAGGCCCAGGAAGGAGAGATCGATGTTCTCGGCACCGCTGATGCCGGTCCAGGCCAGCGCCCCTTCGGCCAGCAGGACGTTATAGATGACGTTGTTGACCGGCACGGAGATGGTCAGCACCACGATCACGGCGATGCCGAGGCCGAAGGCCGCGGAGACCTTCTTGGAAACGGCAAGGAAGGTGCACATGCCGAGGAAGAATGCCAGGGCCAGGTTCTCGACGAAGACCGAGGCAACGAACAGGCTCAGATAGTGTTCCATGTTACACCGCCTCCTTCGGTTCGGTGTTGTGCTTCATCTTGAACTCGTTCTCCTCGATCTGCTCCGGGTTGAAGCTGCGCAGCACCCAGATGATCAGGCCGATGATGAAGAACGCGGACGGCGGCAGCAGCAGCAGGCCGTTGGGTACGTACCAGCCACCGTTCTGCACGGTCTCCAGCACGGTGAAGCCGAAGACGCTGCCGGAGCCGAACAGCTCGCGGAAGAAGCCCACGGTCATCAGGATGAAGCCGTAGCCCAGGCCGTTGCCGATGCCATCGATGAAGGACATCTTGGGACCGTTCTGCATGGCGAAGCCTTCCGCACGCCCCATCACGATGCAGTTGGTGATGATCAGGCCAACGAACACCGAGAGCTGCTTGGACATCTCGTAGGCGAACGCCTTCAGCACCTGGTCAACCACGATCACCAGAGAGGCGATGATGGTCATCTGCACGATGATGCGGATGGACGAGGGAATGTGGTGCCGGATCAGCGACACGAAGAGGTTGGAGAAGGCGGTCACGAAGATCACCGCCAGGGTCATGACCAGCGAGACGCTCATGCTGGTGGTTACCGCCAGGGCGGAGCAGATGCCGAGCACCTGCAGCGCGATGGGGTTGTTCTTGAAGACTGGCGCCGTAAGGACGCTCTTGGTTGATGCATCCGCCATGATCAGGCTCCTTCCGCTTCGAGTTCGACGTCGGCGTCCTGGGCGTCTTCCTGATCGACGCCGCTGCGGAACTTGGCGAGATACTCGCCGAAGCCTTCCGGACTCAGCCAGAACTGCAGCATGTTGTTGACGCCATTGGCGGTCAGGGTGGCACCGGCGAGGCCATCGACCTCGTGGTCACCGCTGCCGCTGCCCTTGGCCACGCGAATGGCCGGGGTCAGCTCGCCTTCACCGTCGAACACCTGCTTGCCTTCCCACTGGGCCTGCCAGCGCGGGTTGTTGACCTCGGCGCCGAGCCCGGGGGTCTCGCTGTGCTCGAAGTAGGTGATGCCGACGATGGTGTTGCCGTCGCCTTCCACGGCGAGGAAGCCACGCATCAGACCCCACAGGCCCTGGCCGCGAATGGGCAGGATGATCTGGTCGGGGTTGTCGGTGTCGCCGACGAGATAGACGGTGGCGTAGTTCTCGACGCGGGAGAGGCCGGCCGGATCGCGCTCGCCGGAGAGGGTGCGGGAGGCGGCCGGATCGCGGCGGGACTCGAAGCCGTCGAAGGTCTCCGGGTCGTGACGATCGGAGTACTCGCCGGTCGCGAGGTTGACGACACGCGGGGTGATTTCCCGGAAGGCCGCCTCCACGTCCATGCCGCGCTCATAGAGGTTGGCCACACGCAGGATGTTGGTCTTGCGGTCCAGCTCCTGGTTGAGCTGCTGCATGGGACGCAGCGCCACCGCGGCGGTGGAGACGATGACCGAACACACGATACAAAGTGCGAACGCCACCGTCAGGATCTTCTTGATGGAGTTGTTGCTCTGTGCCATCAGGCAGTCTCCTCGGCCGGTGCACCGGTGCGCAGCTTACGGCGCTTGATGTTGGCCTGAACAAAGAAGTGATCGATGAGCGGCGCGAACAGGTTGGCGAAGAGGATCGCCAGCATGATGCCTTCCGGGAAGGCCGGGTTCACGACGCGGATCAGCACGGTCATCACGCCGATCAGCGCACCGAACAGCAGGCGGCCGTTGTTGGTCATGGCGGCAGACACCGGGTCGGTGGCCATGAACACCATGCCGAAGGCGAAGCCGCCGATCACCAGGTGCCAGTACCAGGGCATGGCGAACATCGGGTTGGTGTCGGAGCCGATCAGGTTGAAGAGCGCGCTGGTCGCTACCATGCCGAGGAAGACCCCAAGCATGATTCGCCAGGAGGCGATGCGTGTCCAGAGCAGTACCGCTGCCCCGATGAAGATGGCCAGGGTCGAGACCTCACCCACGGAGCCCGGGATGAAGCCCAGGAAGGCGTCCCACCAGCTGTAGGTGCTGGTCAGGGCGGCCATGCCGTCCTGGAAGGCGATGGAGAGCGCGGTCGCGCCGGTGTAGCCGTCGGCTGCCACCCATACCGCATCACCGGAGATCTGCGCCGGGTACGCGAAGTAGAGGAAGGCGCGGCCGGTGAGCGCCGGGTTGAGGAAGTTCTTGCCGGTACCGCCGAAGATCTCCTTGCCGATCACCACGCCGAAGGTGATGCCGAGCGCCACCTGCCACAGCGGGATGGTGGCCGGCAGGATCAGGGCGTAGAGCACGGAGGTGACGAAGAAGCCTTCGTTGACCTCGTGGCCGCGCTTGACGGCAAACAGCACTTCCCAGAAGCCGCCGACCGCGAAGGTCACCAGATAGATCGGCAGGAAGTAGGTGGCGCCGAGCACGAAGTTGGCCCACAGGCTACCCGGATCGTGCCCGGAGGCCAGGGTCATCATGATCGCCTCGCGCCAGCCCGCCATGGAGGCATAGCCGTCGGCGATGGCGGAGTTGGCCTGCCAGCCGGCGGCCCACATGCCGAAGAACATCGCCGGGAAGGTGCACATCCAGACGGTGATCATGATCCGCTTGAGGTCCACGCCGTCACGCACGTGGGCGGTGGTCTTGGCCACGCTGGGTGGGGAGTAGAAGACCGTATCTACCGCCTCGTAGAGGGGATAGAACTTCTCGTACTTGCCGCCCTTGTGGAAGTGCGGCTCGAGATTGTCGAGTGTCTGTCGAATACCCATCATCAGGCCTCTTTCTCGATCGTGGTGAGGTTGTCACGCAGGATGGGACCGTACTCGTACTTGCCGGGGCAGACGTAGGTGCACAAGGCCAGGTCCTCTTCATCCAGCTCCAGACAGCCCAGATCCATGGCCGTCTCGATGTCACCGACAATCAGGGAGCGCAGCAGCTGGGTGGGCAGGACGTCCAGCGGCATCACGGTCTCGTAGGCCCCCACCGGCACCATGGCACGCTCGGAGCCGTTGGTGGAGGTGGTCGGCGCGTAGTCCTTGAGGCCGGTGAGCTTGGACAGGTAGATGCCCATCACCGAGTGGCGGTTCTTGCCCGGGGAGAGCCAGCCCATGAAGAGGCGCTTGTTGCCCTCTTCGAGGAGGCTGAACTGGCTGTGGAAACGCCCCAGGTAGCGCAGGCTGCCTTCGCAGGCGAAGCCGGAGAAGACAGAGCCGGAGATCACGCGGGTCTCCTCGGGTTCGACAACCTCACCGGCCAGAAGCTCCTCGGTGCTGGCGCCGATGCGGGTACGCAGCAGGCGGGGCTTCTCGGCGCGGGGGCCACCCACGGCGACGACGCGATTCATATCCAGCTTGCCCTCGGTGAAGAGCTTGCCGAAGGCGATGACGTCCTGATAGCCGATGTGCCAGACCCGCTTATGCAGGCCCACGGGCGACAGGTAGTGGATATGGGTACCCACCAGGCCGGCCGGATGCGGACCGGCAAAGGTCTGGGCCTGGACGCCGCTGATATTGCCGCCGGGCACGCTGCTGTCGGGGCCGGTGCAGAGGAACACCTTGCCTTCGGTCAGGCGAGCCAGCACCTTGAGGCCATCCTCGAAGGCCTGGGGCTGCTCGTTGATGACCTTGGCCGGGTCGGCGGCCAGCGGATGGGTGTCGATGGCGGTGACGAAGATGTCGGAGGGGACGCCATCGACGGCCGGGGTGCGCGAGTAGGGGCGGGTACGCAGCGCGGTCCAGAGGCCTGACTCGACCAGCTGGTCGACCACCGCCTGGCGCTCGAGGCTCTCGAGCGCCTCACGGCCGTGGGCCTTGAACTCGACGGCTTCCTCGGTCTCGTCGACCTTGATCACCACCGAGAGCAGGCGACGCTTCTCGCCACGGTTGATGGCGACCACCTCGCCCGCCGCGGGAGCGGTGAAGCGCACGCCATCGATCTTCTTGTCGGTAAAGAGCAGCTGGCCCAGCTTTACCTTGTCTCCCTCCTTGACCTCCATGGTCGGCTTCATGCCGACGTAGTCGGTGCCCAGGATCGCCACGTGACGCACCGGGCGCGCATCCTCGATGCGCTGCTCGGGCGCTCCCGTGATGGGGAGATCCAGGCCTTTCTTGACTTCGATCATAGTCTCGCCCAGTTGATGGATCGGATATACGAAGGAAAGGGGTTCGAATGGATTCGAATTATTGTGCTTTCAGTACGTTACCAGTCAGGCCCGGGCACTGCCCGAACCACCCCGAAAAATCCCCCGTATTATAAAGACAAGGCCGAGCCCTGACTACCTGAGCGAAGGTCGCAAGGGATGATCCATGGCAAGCGACGCAGTGTCGCAGCGGCTCGCCTCCCCCGCCCCAATGCGAAAACCCCCGCCGGACAGGTCCGGCAGGGGTTGATCTCGCTGCGTCGTCAGCCGCTCACCGTCGAGCGGCCGTCGAGGGCTCAGGCGCCGACGCGGGGCAGCTTGAGGAAGTGCACGTTGGAGATGTGCTGCAGGATGCGCACCACCTGGCAGCTGTAGCCAAACTCGTTGTCGTACCAGACGTAGAGGACGGCGTTCTTGCCGTTGGCGATGGTCGCCTTGGCGTCGACGATACCGGCGTGGCGGTTGCCGACGAAATCGGTGGAGACCACCTCCGGGGAGTCGACGAAGTCGATCTGCTTCTGGAAGGGAGAGTCCAGGGACATGCGGCGCAGGAAGTCGTTGAGGGACTCGGCGTCGGTCTCCTTCTCCAGGCGCAGGTTGAGGATCGCCATGGAGACGTTGGGGGTCGGCACGCGGATGGCGTTGCCGGTCAGCTTGCCGGTCAGCTCCGGCAGCGCCTTGGAGACGGCCTTGGCGGCGCCGGTCTCGGTCAGCACCATGTTGAGCGGTGCGCTGCGGCCGCGGCGGTCACCCTTGTGGTAGTTGTCGATCAGGTTCTGGTCATTCGTGTAGGCGTGCACCGTCTCCACGTGGCCGTGCTCGACGCCGAACTCGTCGTTGAGCACCTTGAGCACCGGCACGATGGCATTGGTGGTACAGGAGGCCGCGGAGAGAATGCTGTCGTCGGCGCTGATATCGCCGTGGTTGATGCCGTAGACGATGTTCTTGATATCGCCCTTGCCCGGCGCGGTGAGCAGCGCCTTGGCCGCGCCCTTGCACTGCAGGTGCTGGCCGAGGCCGGCCTCGTCGCGCCAGATGCCGGTGTTGTCCACCACCACGGCGTTGTCGATGCCGTAGGCGGTGTAGTCGATCTCGGCGGGAGAGTCGGCGTAGATCACCTGGATGACGTTGCCGTTGGCGGTGATGGTGCGCGCCTCGGCGTCGACGCTGATGGTGCCGTCGAAGGGGCCGTGGACGGAGTCGCGGCGCAGCAGGCTGGCGCGCTTCTCCAGGTCCTTGGCGATATCGCCGCGGCCGCGCACGACGATGGCGCGCAGGCGCAGCAGGTTGCCGCCGCCGGCCTTCTCCACCAGCACCCGGGCCAGCAGGCGGCCGATGCGACCGAAGCCGTAGAGCACCACGTCCTGGGGCTCGCCGTTATTGCCGGCAGCGTCCTGCTTGTCGACGATCTCGGCCAGCTCCTTGCGCAGGAAGGCCACGGCGTCGCCGCCGCCCTGCTTCTTGAAGGCTACCCCCAGCTTGCCCACGTCGACGTGGGCCGGCCCCAGGTTGAGCTCGGTCATCGCCTGGACCAGCGGGTAGGTGTCCTGGACGGAGAGCTCGGTCCCCTCGACCTTCCGCACGAAGCGGTGGTCCTTCAGGATGCGGATCACGCTGCGATTGAAGAGCGAGCGCCCGTAGAGGGTGGTGACCACGTTGTTATGACGGTAGAGCCTACCGATCATCGGGATCATCTGCTCGGCAAGCGCCTGGTTGTCGTGCCATTCCTGGAAGACGGTATCGGAGGGTTGCTGACTCACGTGCGGCCTCACTGGTGGGGGTTGGAAGTTCGCGGCCATTATCCGGAGCCAGCCCCCGGGGTCAATCGAAGGATGGTCGCAGCCGCTGTAGCAACGTTACAGGAAGCGCCTCTTGACTACAGGCCGGAGGCCCGACGCGATCTGCTATCATGCCTCCTTTCCAAGCCCGTCCATAAGCCGACCGACGTGACCATGCCCAACTTCTCGCCGCTGGACCCGCCGCGCCCTGAAGGTATGCGCGACACCCTCTACTGGCAGGCTCCCCAGGGCAGCGCCAGCGCCCTGGCCCTGACGCGCCTGGCCCAGGACGCCCCCCTGCTGGTGATCACCGCCGACACCGCCCAGGCCCTGCGCCTGGAGAGCGAGCTGGCCTTCTACGGCCGCCGGCCGGTGCTCCCCTTCCCCGACTGGGAAACGCTGCCCTACGACAGCTTCTCGCCCCATCAGGACATCGTCTCGGCGCGGCTGCGCACCCTGCGCCGGCTGCAGGACGGCGAGCACGGCATCGTGCTGGTGCCCATCAACACCCTGATGCAGCGCCTGCCGCCGGTGGCGTACATCGCCGGGCGGGTGCTGACCCTGGAGGTGGGCCAGACCCTCGACCGTGAGCGCTTTCGGGAAGCGCTCTCCCGGGCCGGCTACCGGGCGGTAGAGACCGTCTTCGAACCCGGCGAGTACGCCCTGCGCGGCGCCATCATCGACCTCTTCCCCATGGGGGTGGAGGCGCCGCTGCGCATCGATCTGTTCGATGACGAGATCGACACCCTGCGCACCTTCGACCCGGACACCCAGCGCAGCGCCGAGAAGGTCGAACGCATCGAGCTGCTGCCCGCCCATGAGTATTCGCTGTCGCGCTCCGCCATCGCCTGCTTCCGGGAGGGGTTCGAGACCCTCTTCGACGTGGACCCGCGCCAGTGCCCCCTCTACGTGGATGCGCTCAAGGGGATCCCCTCCCCCGGCCTCGAGCAGTACCTGCCGCTCTTCTTCGACGAGACCGCCACCCTCTTCGACCACCTGGCCGAGGGCACCCGGGTGGCCCTGCTCCCCGACGCCTACGCCGCGGCGGAGCACCACTGGCGCGCCATCGAGAGCCGCTTCGAGAACCTCGGCGTCGACCCCACCCGGCCGCTGCTGCCCCCCCACCGCGCCTTCCTGCCGGTGGCCGAGCTGTTCGGCGCCATCAAGCGCCACCCCCGGGTCGAGCTGACCGAGGAGAGCGGCCATCGCCACGCCCTGGCGCCGCTGACCCAGCCGCTGCCGGAGATGAGTATCAACGCCCGGGCCAAGGAGCCCCTGGCGGCTCTCTCGGCCTTTCTGGGCGAGCACGCCGCGACCCGCGTCCTCTTCGTGGCCGAGTCCCGGGGGCGTCGGGAGGCGCTGGAGGAGGCCCTGGCCCCACTGCACCTCGCCCTGCCCCACGTGGAGGATTTCGCCGACTTCCTGGCCGGCGACGCCCGCCATGCCATCACCGAGGGGGAGCTCGCCGCCGGTCTCTGGCTCAGCGAGCCGGACCTCGCCGTGATCACCGAGTCCGAGCTCTACGGCGAGGTGGTTCGCCAGAGCCGGCGCCGGGAGAAGGCCACCGACGCCGACGCCCTGGCGATCCGCCACCTCTCGGAGCTGCGCCCCGGCGCCCCGGTGGTCCACCAGACCCACGGCGTCGGCCGCTACCGGGGCCTGGAGACCCTCGACGCCGGCGGCCAGGCCGCGGAGTTCGTGACCCTGGAGTACGCCGAAGGGGCGAAGCTCTACGTGCCGGTGGAGAGCCTGCATCTGATTTCGCGCTACGCCGGGGCCGACGACGAGCTCGCCCCTCTGCATCGTCTCGGCTCCGACCAGTGGGAGAAGGCCAGGAAGCGGGCCGCCGAGAAGATTCGCGACACCGCCGCCGAGCTGCTCGACATCTACGCCCGGCGAGAGGCCCGGGAGGGCTTCGCCTGCGCGGTGCCCGACGCCGAGTACGCCCGCTTCGCCGCCGCCTTCCCCTTCGAGGAGACCCCGGACCAGCGCGCCGCCATCGAGGCGGTGATCGCCGACATGAGCGCCCCGCGCCCCATGGACCGGGTGGTCTGCGGCGACGTCGGCTTCGGCAAGACCGAAGTGGCCATGCGCGCCGCCTTCCTCGCCGTGCACTCGGGCCGCCAGGTGGTGGTGCTGGTGCCCACCACCCTCCTCGCCCGCCAGCACTACGAGAACTTCCGCGACCGCTTCGCCGATACCGCGGTGAACATCGAGCTGGTCTCGCGCTTCACCGCCGGCAAGGGGCAGTCGGCGGCCATGAAGCGCATCGAGGAGGGCCAGGCCGATATCGTCATCGGCACCCACAAGCTGCTCTCGAAGTCCATGAAGCTGCCGAAGATGGGCCTGCTGATCATCGACGAGGAGCACCGCTTCGGGGTGGCCCAGAAGGAGCGCCTGAAGAGCCTGCGCGCCGAGGTGGACATCCTCACCATGACCGCCACGCCGATCCCCCGCACCCTGAACATGGCCATGAGCGGCATCCGCGACCTCTCCATCATCGCCACCCCGCCGGCGCGACGTCTCTCGGTGAAGACCTTCGTGCAGCGCCGGGAGGAGGCGGTGATCAAGGAGGCGCTGCTGCGCGAGATCCTGCGCGGCGGCCAGGTCTACTTCCTGCACAACGAGGTCAAGACCATCGAGACCGCCGCCGAGACGATCCGCGAGCTGGTGCCGGAAGCCCGGGTCGGCGTGGCTCATGGCCAGCTGCCGGAGCGGGCGCTGGAAAGGGTGATGTCGGACTTCTACCACAAGCGCTTCAACGTGCTGGTCTGCTCCACCATCATCGAGACCGGCATCGACGTACCCAGCGCCAACACCATCATCATCGAGCGCGCCGACAAGTTCGGCCTGGCCCAGCTGCACCAGCTGCGCGGCCGGGTCGGCCGCAGCCACCACCAGGCCTACGCCTACCTGCTCACCCCGCCGCCCAAGGCGATGACCCGGGACGCCATCAAGCGCCTGGAGGCGATCGGCGAGGCGGAGGATCTGGGCGCCGGCTTCACCCTGGCGAGCCACGACATGGAGATCCGCGGCGCCGGCGAGCTGCTCGGCGAGGAGCAGAGCGGCCAGATGGAGGCGATCGGCTACGGCCTCTACATGGAGATGCTCGACCGCGCCGTGGCGGCGATTCGCGCCGGCAGGACGCCCAATATCGAGGCGCCCCTGGACGAGGGCGTTGAGGTCAGCCTCAACCTGCCGGCGCTGATCCCGGGCGACTACCTCCCCGACGTCCAGCAGCGCCTGGTGATGTACAAGCGCATCGCCAGCGCCGCCGACGAGGGGGAGCTCAAGGAGCTGCAGGTGGAGATGATCGACCGCTTCGGGCTGCTGCCGGCACCGGTGAAGACCCTGCTGCGCCAGACGAAGCTGCGCCAGCGCGCCGAGCGGCTGGGCATCACCCGGCTGGAGGCGGGCCCCGAACGCGGCCGGGTGATCTTCGGCGGCGAGACCCGAGTCGACCCGCTGACCCTGGTGACGCTGATCCAGACCTCCCCGGAGCGCTACCGCCTGGATGGTGCCGATACCCTGCGCTTCCAGGCGGCCATGGCGCAGGAGGAGGCACGCTTCCAGGCCGTGGAGCAGCTGCTGGAGACCCTCAACCGCAAGGCCCAGGCGGCCTGAGCGCCGTCTCCAAAAGAGTGGCGAACCGCCGCGTCTCAGGGCAATCTATACTGTCGGCAAGACGTTTCGTCGCACCCGATATTCAGCGGAGCCAGGCAGGGAGCGCCGGGCCCCCTTCGTGATGGTTGACGTCGACCCCGTCGACGGCCTGCAGAGAAGAACGACGTTGATGAATACCACGACACTGGCCAGCCGTACCATCCGCTGCGCCCTCACCCTGGGGCTCTCCGCCCTGCTCGCCTCCGGCGCCCTGGCCGAGGAGCGGGAGTGGCCCCGCGGCCACTTCCCGCTTCCCGAGACGGGCAGCGTGATCGGCGAGAGCTATACGGTCACCGTCCAGGAGGGGGATACCCTGGTCGACCTCGCCCGCACCCATAACGTGGGCTATGAAGAGATCCGCATGGCCAACCCGGAGGTCAGCATCTGGGCCCCCTTCGCGGGCACCGAGGTGACGATCCCCAACCGGCATATCCTGCCCGACGCCGAACGCGAGGGGATCGTGATCAACCTCTCCGAGATGCGGCTCTACTACTACTCTGCTCCCGGCATGGTGGAGAGCTACCCGATCAGCGTGGGCCGCGACGGCTTCTCCACCCCGGTGGGGGTGACCCGCACCACCGTCAAGGTGAAGGACCCCCACTGGTCGCCGCCCCGCTCCATGCGTGCCGAGGCCGCCGCCCGGGGCGAGCCGCCCCCCGCCGTGGTGCCCCCCGGCCCGGACAACCCCCTGGGTCGCCACGCCATCCTGCTCGGCATTCCCAGCTACCTGATCCACGGCACCAACCGTCCGGACGGCGTCGGCATGCGCGTCAGCCGCGGCTGCATCCGCATGTTCCCGGAGGATATCGAGTCCCTCTACGAGCGCGTGCCCAGCGGCACCCGGGTCAATATCATCGACCAGCCCTTCAAGGCCGGCTGGTCCGACGACGGCGTACTCTACGCCCAGTCCTTCCCGCCCCTGGAGGAGAACGAGGCGAGCTTCGAGCCGCTGCTCAACGCCGTGGAGGTGGTGGCCCGCGCCTTCGGCGACGAGCAGCCGCCGGTAGACTACGCCCGCCTGCGAACCCTGATCGAGCAGCCCGACGGCCTGATCGTCTCGCTGCTGCACACGGCAGACGAGGCGCCCACTCCCGTCGAACCGGAAGTGGATGGCCTCTTCGGTGGGGAGCTTGAGCTCGGCGGGCGGTAACCGTCTGGCGAGATCGCCTTATCCCATAACGAGAAGACCCCGCCGTGGCGGGGTCTTCTCGTATTGCAGAACCATCGCTGCCCGGGGCAGCGCCGGCACTCCGGCAGAATTACTTCTGCATGGAGCGCTGGAACATGCGGTTCATTTCGTCGCGGTTCTGCTCGGACATCTGCAGAGCCGCCTGGGCGTCGCGCTGCGCCTGGTTGGCGGTGTTCTGGGCCTGAACGGCGATGCTGCGAGCTTCGGCAGCGTCGGCCTGTGCGGACTCGGCGGTCTGGCGGACTTCTTCCAGAGCGCTGGTGGAGGCACAGCCGGCCAGAATGGCCAGGGAGGCAGCGGCGGCGGTCAGCTTCAGGGTGGTCTTCAGAGTCATGGTGTTCTCCTTGAGTCTTCCTTGGGTACTGCGTTGGTGATTGCCTGACATTCAGGCTTCCTGCATGAGCAGGCCATCTTGCAGCGACTTGTGCTGCTTAGCACGGGAGTCAAACGCTGTTTTATTATAGACAACGGCGCTTGTCCATAGCTTTCAGCGTCCCTTGCGCAAGTATCAGCCTAGCGGATCACGACGCGGGTGCCAATGTCGATCAGCGACGACAGGCGCTCGATCTGTTCGTCGGTCACCGCCACGCACCCTTGGGTCCAGTGAAACTGCTGGTGAATCTCGGGATCCCCCTTGCCGATGCCGTGAATCCCGATGAATCCCCCCAGGGCCGTCTGCTGGGGCGGATAGCCCCGCCGACGGTAGTAGTCGAAGTAGTCGTCGTAGTCCTGCTGGCTGAAGACCCCCTCCTCCAGCGCCTGGCGGGCATGGGTCGGCGTCGGATAGTCGAGCCCGATGAAGATATGCCAGTCGCTCTCGCGGTTGAAGCGATTGACCCGAAACTCCCCCAGGGGCGTCACGTTGCTGCCCCGCCGGCGGGTCGACCTGGCACCGCTGCGCCCCAGGGAGATGGGCGCGAAGCGCTCAAGCAGCTGGTTGCCGCGATAGACGGTCAGGGTCGCCTCGCGATCATCCACCAGCACCCACACCTCATTATCATGGCGTGGCACATGGGCCCGGGAGATGATGGTCTCGATCAGGTTCGCTGATGCCTGGGGGATGCCGAGGAGCGCCAGGGGCGCCCCCAGGGCCAGCTGGGTGAAGCGGCGGCGGGAAAGCGGATTCATCGGGCTGACACTCGACGTGGACGGGGTGAATTTCCCCGTTTATAGCGCACTCCGGCGCTCCCTGTCAGCGCCCCCGAATCAACGTGGCAGCCAATGCTGGCCCGGGGCATGGCCAGCGACCTCTCCGCCATCTAGTCTGGTCACATCGCCTTTCACTTCAGGACAAGGAGTCCCCATGACCACTTCCCACCGCCGCGAGCTGCCTGCCACCCTGGCCGATGACCCGGACTTCGTCACCTGGGCCGCCGGCTACGGCGTCATCCAGCACGACCCGCTTACCGTGCAGCGCATCGCCGAGCTGCTGGCCGAGCGCGCCCCCGAGCCCGAACGCCGCCGCACCTGGCTCAAGCGCCTGGCCGCCGCCGATCGCCTGGCCTGCATGGGCATGTGGCTGGTGGCTCATATGACCTACGCCAGCCGCGTCCACCTTGATGGCTCCCCACTCGAGGTCGAGGCCTTCAAGCCCAATCCGGAGGGGCACACCGGCGGGGCGCTGAACATGGTGCCTGCCTATGTGGGCTACCTCACCGCCAACGCCATGGAGGGCGTGACCCGCAGCTGGCTGATGGGCCAGGGCCACTGCGTGGCGGCCATCGACGCCGTGAACCTGCTGGTGGACAACATGGGCCCTGCCCATGGGGCCCGCTACGAGCTCAGCGACGCGGGCCTGACCCGCCTGGTCAACGACTTCTACCGCTGCACGGTGGAGGCGGATGGCCGCCCCACCTCGCCGCTGGGCAGCCACGTCAACGCCCACACCGCCGGCGGCATCAGCGAAGGGGGCTACCTGGGATTCGCCGGCCTGCAGTATGTGCATATGCCGCTGCCGGAGCAGCGCCTGGTCGCCTTCCTCAGCGACGGCGCCTTCGAGGAGCAGCGCGGCAGCGACTGGGCCTCGCGCTGGTGGCGCCCCGACGACTCGGGCCCGGTGGTGCCGGTGATGATCGCCAACGGCCGGCGCATCGACCAGCGCACCACCATGAGCCAGTCCGGCGGCACCGACTGGTTCGAGGACCATCTGGTGCTCAACGGCTTCGCCCCGCTCACCATCGACGGCCGCGACCCGGCCGCCTTCGCCTGGGCCATCCTCACCGCCGAGGCGGAGCTCATGGACCAGGCCGAACAGGCCCGCGATGGCCGCACCCGCTACCCGCTGCGCCTCCCCTACGTGATCGCCGAGACGGTCAAGGGCTTCGGCTTCCCCGGCGCCGGCACCAACGCCGCCCACAACCTGCCGCTGGGGGGCAACCCCGCCACGGACGCCGCGGCCCGGCGCCTCTTCCATGAGGGAGCCGCCGCCCTGCACGTGCCGGAGACCGAGCTGCGCAGCGCCATTGCCACCCTCAACAACCACGCCGAGAGCGGCCGCGTGCGTGAGCGGGACCATGCGCTGGCCAACCCGCACCCCGAACCGCCCACCCTCCCCGAGCCGCCCACCTGGCCCCTGGACGAGGCGGTCTCGCCCATGGCCGCCATCGACGAGGCCTTCATAGCGCTGGTCGCGGCCAACCCCGGGCTGCGAGTACGGGTGGGCAACCCCGACGAGATGCGCTCCAACCGCCTCAACCTGACCCTCGACCGGCTCAGGCACCGCGTCACCGAACCGGAGCCGGGCGTCGCCGAGGCGCTGGATGGCGCCGTGATCACGGCACTCAACGAGGAAGCGGTGGTCAGCGCCGCCCTGGCCAACAAGCAGGGGCTCAACCTGGTGGCCAGCTACGAGGCCTTCGCGGTCAAGATGCTGGGCGCCATGCGCCAGGAGATCATCTTCGCCCGCCACTGCCGCGAGGCGGGCCGTGCCCCGGGCTGGCTGTCGCTGCCGGTGCTGGCCAGCTCCCACACCTGGGAGAACGGCAAGAACGAGCAGTCCCACCAGGACCCCACGCTCTGCGAGGCCTGGCTTGGCGAGATGGATGACGTGGCCCCCACCCTCTTCCCGGTGGACGCCCCCAGCGCCAGCGTGGCGCTGCTCGACCTCTACGCCAGCCGCGGCCGCATCGCCGTCATGGTGGTGCCCAAGAACCCGGTCCCGGTGCGCCTGACCGGGGATCAGGCCCGGGCGCTCTGCCGTGACGGCCTGCTCTGCCTGAGGCCGGCCGAGTCGGCCCGCCTGCAGCTCTTCGCGGTGGGGGCCTATCAGCTGGCCGAGATGGAGCGGGCCCTGGCGCGCCTGGAGGACGCCGGCATCGCCACCAGCCTCTATGTGATCCAGGAGCCCGGCAAGCTGCGCGAGGCCCGGGACGAGGACGAGGCCAGCGCCGTGCTCAGCCAGTGTCGCCTCAGCACCCTGGTGCCCGAGGTGCCCGCCCGGGTCTTTCTCGCCCACTGCCGCCCCGAGCCCCTGGCCGGCGTGCTGCGCCCCCTGGATACCGGGGCGCGCTCGCGCTTTCTGGGCTACCGCAACCGCGGCGGCACTCTGGACACCTTCGGCATGCTGTTTGCCAATCGCGCCACCTGGGCCCATGTCCTGGAGGCGGCCAGCGAGGTGGCCAGGCTCGACCTGGACGCCCTGCTCAGCGCAGACGAGCAGGCGGCCCTGGCCGGTGAAGGCGACCCGGAGGTGCTCCGCTAGCCGCGCCCCACCCCCAGCCGGGCGGCATTGGCCACCACCGAGAGCGAACTGGCCACCATGGCCAGCACTGCCACCTGGGGCGGGATCACCATCCAGGCAGCCAGCCCCAGGGCCAGGGCATTGTAGAGCGCGGAGAGCGTGAGGTTCTGGCGCATCACCCGCCGGGTGGCTCGGGCAGTGGCGATGGCGCAGGCCACCCCCTGCACGCCCTGGCCCAGCAGCTGGATGGCGGCGGCATCCCGGGCCGCGGCGCTGGCCTGCCCGGTGGCCACCCCCACCGTCGCCGCGGCCAGGGCCGGCGCATCGTTGATGCCATCTCCCACATAGAGCACCGGGCCCGGCAGTGCGGCCACCAGGTGGCGCTTGGCCTCCGGCGAGCGGCCGCCATAGCAGGCCGCCGGGGGCAGCCCCAAGCGCCGGCCGAGGCGACGCACCAGGGCCGGACGGTCGCCGCTGATCAGCGCCAGGACAAGCCCGTCCGCTGACAGCGTCTCCAGGGTTTCCCTCGCCCCGGGGGCGGGGGCATCCTCGAGCCATAGCGTGCCCAGCCACTGGCCATTGCGGGCCAGCGCCACCTCGCTGGCCCAGGGCGGCACGGCCTCGCCCTGCGCCGGCGCCGCAACCCGCTCGGCCAGCCAGCCCGGGGCACCGATGCAGAACCGCGTGCCATCGGCGTCCCGGGCTTCACGCCCCTGCCCGGGGTGCTCGACAAGCCCCGCTGGCGCCTCGCCCGGATCGATCCCCGCCTCGGCGGCGGCGGCGCGGATCGCGAGTCCCAGAGGGTGCTCGCTGCCCCACTCGGCCCGGGCCGCCAGGGCCAGCAGGTCATGCTCCGCCACGCCGGGGGCGGGCCTCAGGGCGGCCAGTCGAAGTGCCCCCAGGGTCAGGGTGCCGGTCTTGTCGAAGGCCACGGCGCGAACCTCGCCGGCGAGCTCCAGGGCCGCCGGGTCGCGAAACACCACGCCGGCCTCCAGCGCCCGGGCCGTGCCCGCCAGGCTCGCCAGGGGCACCGCCAGCCCCACCGCGCAGGGGCAGGCCACCACCAGCACCGAGAGGGCGCGCACCGCCGCCTCCTCCGGTGCCACCCCGGCCAGCAGCAGGGCGACCAGGGTAGCCAGCGCCAGCGCCAGGGCGGCGGGGCTGAGCCAGGCGGCGAAGCGCTCGGCCAGACGACGCAGCTCGCCCTTGCCCGCCTGCAGGGCCTGCACCTGGCGGTAGAGCCCATCCAGGCGCCGCTCGCCCACCCCAGCGGTCACCCTCAGGGTGAAGGGGGCTCCCAGGTTGCGACACCCCGCCGAGAGCCGCGCCCCCCGAGTCAGGGTGCGCGGGCGGCTCTCGCCGGTGAGCAGGGCGAGATCCAGCCGCGCCGCGGCATCGAGGAGCTCGCCATCCAGCGCCAGGGGCTCGCCGCTGGCCACGCGAATCCGCTCGCCGGGGAGCATCTCGGCCGCCGGCACCGGCTCAACCTTTTCATGCTCGCCGCTCCCCTCGCCACCCTCACCCTCGAGCCGAGAGACACGTTCCGGCAGCGGCGCCAGCCCCTCCAGGGCACGCAGCCCGCGATAGCGCGCCAGGGTCTCCACCCAGCGGCCCGCCAACAGCAGCAGCACCAGCATCACGGCGGTATCGAAGTAGACCTCAGCGGAGCCCCGCCAGAGCAGCCAGAGGGAGACCGCCAGTGCCCCCATCACCCCCAGCGAGACCAGGGCATCCATGCCGGGGCGCCCCGCGCGCAGGGTGCGCCAGGCGGCACGGTAGAAGGGCCAGGCGGCGAGCGTCACCACCGGCAGCGCGAAGGCGCCGGAGACCCAGGCCAATACCCGCTCCAGGCGCGGCTCCGGCAGGGCCCCGGCGTAGATCAAGAGCGACGCCAGCATGGTCCACATGCCGAACACCGCGGCCAGCAGCAGCCGTCCCGCCAGGGCCCGGCTCTCGCGGTCCAGCCGCTGGCGGGTATCCGGCGCCGCCTCCAGGTCGCACAGCCGGTAGCCGAGTCGGCCAAGCGCCGCCGCTACCCGCTCGGGCGCCACCGCCGCCGGCGTGCCCTCCACCAGCAGGGTGGCGGAGAGGTAGTCGACTCCCGCCCGGCTTACCCCGGGCAGGCGCCCCAGGCGGTGCTCGATGGCCAGGGCGCAGCTGGTGCACCACATCCCTTCCACTGAGCAGAGCAAGTGGGCCTCACCCTCCGCGACGCGCTCGTCCGGGACATGCCCGTCCGGGACATGCCCGTCTGGGACGCGCCCGTCCTCGGCGTCTCGCGAGGCACCCAGGGAGGGAGAGGAAAAAGGAGAAGGTGCGGCCATGACACCTCCCCTAGAGGCACGGCGGCAGAGCCAGGATGGGCAGGCCGACGAAGGCCACCCCGGCCGCCGAGAAGAGATGCAGCCCGGCCCCCGTCAGGGCGATAAAGCGCGACCCGCCCACGCCGCCCCGGCCGGCCCTGAGCCCTCGCCAGGCCAGCCAGCCAAGCAGCCCCAGGGTGGCCAGGGTAAGCAGGGCGAGCGCGCCGTTGATGGCGGTGAGCACCCCCTGCCCCGGCGCCGGCGGCGCCAGCTCGCAGGCCACCGAGAGCCCGCCGTAGAGGGCCACGAACCAGAGGCTCCAGAGGGTCAGCCCCAGCAGCAGCTGGGCGGGGTGGCTCGGCGCCAGCCAACGACGCAGCGGATTCATGGGCCGCCTCCCGTCAGCCGCGGCAGCAGCGCCATGGCGGCCACCAGGATCCAGTAGGCGCCGAGCTGGTAGCGCCACAGCAGTGCCACCACCCCGGGCTCGAAGGGCAGCCGGGCCCCCACCAGGCCGAGGCCGGCGCGCCAGGCCTGAAGCGCGGCGAGCAGAGCGGCGAGCCCGCCATGCCCCAGCAGATAGGCGAGCCCTACCAGCAGGGTGGCGTCGTGGGCCGTGGCGGTGGGCGCGAGGCCCGCATCGAGCAGTACGACGACCAGCAGGGCCACATGCAGCCCACCCAGCGCCGCGATGCCCCCAAGCGCCAGCACCAGGCCCGCCTCGCGGCCGCGTATCAGCGCCGCCACCCGGCGCTCCAGCCAGAGGGCGCCCAGGGTGAGCGCCGCCCCGGAGGCGAGCAGCAGCAGCAGCGAAAGCGGCGAGCGCGCCGGCATCTGCCACTGGGGCGAGACCGTCCAGAGATAGAACCAGCCGAACAGCAGCGCCAGGAAGAAGGCGCCGTCGGCGAGCAGCGCCACCTCCATGGTCCAGCGCCCGGGGCCGTCGGCGGTACGCGAGTGCAGCGGCGGGTCCTCGGGCTCATCGTGGCCAAGAGGCGCGGCCCGGCGGTGGCCGCCGTTCTCCCAGGACCAGCGCAGCAGCAGCACCCCGGCGCCGGCCAGGCCCAGCAGCGACAGCGGGTAGAGGCGTATCAGCAGGCTCACGCAGACCACCGCCAGGCAGAGGGCGGCATAGAGCGGCAGCAGGCTGTTGCCGGGCAGGTGGATCAGCTCGCGCACCCGGCCGGTGAGCGCCTCGCCGCCGAGCAGCTCGCGGCGGCCATGGGCGGCGCCGGGGCGCACACCCTCGCCGCGGGCGATGGCGTCGCCCAGGGTCGGCGTCTCCCAGAGCGGGTGACGGCTCTCCACCCGGGGCAGGCTGGCGAAGTTGTAGCTGGCCGGCGGCATCGAAAGGCTCCACTCCAGGGTGTCGGCGCCCCAGGGGTTGCGCGGCGCAGTGCGCCCGTAGCGACCGTGGAGCACGAGATCGACCAGCACCGCGGCGATACCCGCCGCCATCATGAAGCCGCCGAGGGAGGAGATCAGGTTGACGAGGTCCCAACCCATGGCGCTGTCGTAGGTGTAGACCCGCCGCGGCATGCCGAGAAGCCCGGTCCAGTGCATGATCAGGAAGGTGAGGTTGAAGCCCAAGAAGGTGAGCCAGAAGCCCAGCCGGCCGAGGCGCTCCGAGGGCATGCGCCCGGTGACCAGCGGCAGCCAGTAGTAGGCCCCGGCCACCAGCGGGAAGAACATGCCGCCCACCAGCACATAGTGCAGATGGGCCACCACGAAGTGGGTGTCATGGACCTGCCAGTTGAAGGGCACCAGCGCCAGCATCACCCCGGTGAGCCCGCCGCAGACGAAGATCACCAGGAAACCAGTGACCCACAGCATCGGCACGGTCATGCGCGGCTTGCCTAGCCAGAGCGTCGCCAGCCAGACGAACACCTGAATGGCGGTGGGCACCGCCACCAGCATGCTGGCCGCCGAGAAGAAAGCCTGGGCGAGCTGGGGGATGCCCACGGCGAACATATGGTGCACCCAGAGCCCGAAGCTGATGAAGCCGGTGATGACGATGGCCGCCACCACCCAGCCGTAGCCGACGATGGGGCGTCCGGCGAAGACTGGGATCAGGGTCGAGACGATACCCGCCGCCGGCAGGAAGATGATGTAGACCTCGGGGTGGCCGAAGAGCCAGAAGAGGTGCTGCCAGAGGATGGGGTCGCCGCCCCCGGCCACCGTGAAGAAGGGCATCCCGGCGGCACGCTCCAGCTCCAGCAGCACGCTGCCGAGAATCAGCGGCGGGAAGCCCACCACGATCATCAGCGCCATGGCGAGGATATACCAGGCGAACAGCGGCATGCGGTGCAGCGCCATGCCCGGCGCCCGGGTGCGCAGGATCGAGACGGTGATCTCCACCCCGGCGGCCAGGGCCGAAATCTCCACGAAGGTGATGCCCAGCAGCCAGAAGTCGGAGCCCGGCCCGGGGGCGAACTCGCTGCTGCTCAGCGGGGTGTACATGAACCAGCCGCTGTCCGGGGCCATCTCCAGCAGCAGGCTCGAGAAGAGGATGATGCCGCCGAACAGGTAGCACCAGTAGCCGAAGGCGGTGAGCCGCGGGCAGACCAGGTCCCGGGTGCCGATCATCTTGGGGATCAGGTAGATCGCCAGCCCCTCCAGCATGGGGATGGCGAACAGGAACATCATCACCGTGCCGTGCATGGTGGTGACCTGGGCGTAGATCTCCGGCGACATGAAGGCCTGGTCGGGCAGCGCCAGCTGGGTGCGGATCAGCATCGCCAGCACGCCGCCGAGCAGGAAGAAGACCAGGCCCGTGGCCATGAAGCGCAGCCCCAGGGTGCTGTGGTTGACCACGCTGAGCCGGCCGCGCCAGCCCGGGGGGTTGCCCCAGACCGCCTCGAGCTCCCGGTGCAGGCGCTCGGCCTCGGGGGTGGGTCGCATCGTCTCGCTCATGGGCGCAGGGTCTCCAGCCAGGCGCCCAGGGCGTCGAGGACCTCGGGCGCGAGGTGATCGTGGGCGGGCATGCGATTGCCGGGCTTGAGGCGCTGGTGCTCGGCGAGCCAGCGGGCCACGGCCCCCTCCTCCATGGCCAGGGTCCCGGCACCCAGGGTGGCCCGGGCGCCGAGATCGGTCAGGTCGGGGCCGATGCCACCCTCGGCGAGCCCCGCCACCCGGTGGCAGCTGGCGCAGTGCGCGGCGAAGGTCTCCCGGGCCGAGGCGTGCTCGTCCGGTGAATCCGGCGACTCTGGCTCGGCCTCCCGGCGCGACGCCAGCCAGGCCTCGAATTCCTCGGGCGGCACCGCTTCCACGTGGAGCTGCATATGGGCGTGCTGCACCCCACAGTATTCGGCGCACTGGGCGCCGAAGACGCCAGGAGCGTCGGCCTCGAGACGGATACGGTTGATGCGCCCGGGGATCATGTCGATCTTGCCGCCCAGGCGCGGCACCCAGAAGGCGTGGATGACGTCGGCGCCGGTGACGTGGAAGTCCACCGGCTCGCCGACGGGCATCACCAGGTGGTTGGCGGTGACCACCTCCCCCGCCTCGTCCGGGTAGCGGACCTCCCACCACCACTGGTGGCCGGTGACCTCGATCACTTGAGGAGACTCGCCGCCGGGCAGCGGCAGGGGCAGCAGCCGCTGTCCCGCGGGCACCCCGAAGGCCAGCAGTATCAGGATGCTCACCCCGGGGAGCAGGATGCCGCCGCCCAGGATCCAGCGCAGCCCCAGCCGGCGCTCCGCCTCCGGGCTGCGCGAGGGCCGCTCCCGAGGCCGGAAGGCGGCCAGCCAGAGCGCCACCACCGCCACGAACACCAGTCCGAAGCCTGCCAGCATGCCCCACCAGAGCCAGGCCACGTCCCGGGCCGCGGGCCCCGCCGGGTCGAGGATCGAGTGGCTGCCGCTGCAGCCGGCCGCTCCCATGGCGAGCGCCACGGTGAGCCCCCCACCCGCTCCCCGGAGCCGCGCCCGGCGCGGCGGGCCCGGGTTGACCCGTCGGCCGCCGCGGCCTTCACTGAGGGGGACGCCACCCATGACGCCATCGACAGGGACGCCGCCATGCCAACGCCCCCAAAGCGCTCCATCCGCAGCCGCGCCGCCGTCGCCGGCCACCCCCTGCACCCGGTGATGATCCACTTCCCGGTGGCCGCCCTGCTCGCCCTGGTGGCCAGCGATCTCGGCTACCTCTACACCGGTGATCCCTTCTGGGCCCGCGCCTCGCTGTGGCTGGCCGGGGTCGGCGCCTTCGGCGGCTGGGTGGCGAGCCTCGCCGGCGTCATCGACCTGGTGACGGTGCGCGGCATTCGCCGCCTGGTGACCGCCTGGAGCCACGCCATGGTGGCGGTAGTGATGCTCTCGCTCGCCTCGCTCAACTGGCTGTGGCGCTTTCTCGGCGAGGCCCTGCTGCCTTGGGGCCTGGCGCTGAGCCTCGCCACCGCCGCGCTGATCGCCCTGGCGGGCTTTCTCGGCGGGCAGCTGGTCTACGAGCATGCGGTGGGCGTGGACCTGGACGACTGACGGCTGCGGCATCCTCTTCCTCCCCCTTACAGCGCCGGCTTGGCCAGCACCAGGCCGACCACCGCCAGCATGGCGAGCCCCGCCACGCTGCCGGCCAGGACGGCGCCGGCCGCCACCCCGCGGGGGCGCTCCTGCTCCAGGCGCAGCAGCAGCCAGCCGCACAGGCCGTGGGCCAGCACCATGACGGAGACCGACAGCAACTTGAGCACCAGCCAGGGGCCGGCGAGGCCGTGGAGCAGGAACAGCAGGGTGCCGGAGGCGATGGCAAGCAGCGCCGCGGGACTCGCCAGGCCGTTGTAGAGCAGCCGCGGCAGCGGTGGCGCGCCGGGAGAGAGGCCCTGGGCGACGCGCTCGGGGCGCGCCAGCTGGCAGAGCAGCGCCGGCAGGTAGAGCAGTGCGCCGCACCAGCTCAGCAGGGCGACGATGTGCAGGAACTTGAGCCAGGGCATGGGCATCCTTGCGGCGGCGCCGGCCCGCGGCCGGCAACACCCTCACCCTAGTTCAGCGTCGGCGAAGGGGCCAAGGCGGCCCTCAACGCCCCAACCCTCAGCCGTAGAGGCCCTGGCTCCTCAGGTAGTCGTCGTAGCTGCCGCTGAAGTCGGTGATGCCCGTCTCGCTCATGTCGAGGATGCGGGTCGCCAGGGAGGAGACGAACTCGCGGTCGTGGCTGACGAAGATAAGGGTGCCAGGATAGTGCTCGAGGGCCAGGTTGAGCGCCTCGATGGACTCCATGTCGAGGTGGTTGGTGGGCTCGTCCATCAAGAGCACGTTGGGCCGGGTCAGGGTCAGCTTGCCGAACAGCATGCGCCCCTGCTCGCCGCCGGAGATCACCTTCACCGACTTGCCGATGTCGTCGCTGGAGAAGAGCATGCGCCCCAGCGCCCCGCGGATCACCTGCTCGCCGCCGTCGGTCCACTGGGCCATCCATTCGAACAGGGTGGCGTCATTGGCGAAGTCGTCGGCGTGGTCCTGGGCGAAGTGGCCGAGGTCGGCGCTGTCGGTCCACTTCACGCTGCCGGCAAGCGGCGAAAGCTCACCGGCCAGGGTGCGCAGCAGGGTGGTCTTGCCGATGCCGTTGGGGCCGATGATGGCGATGCGCTCGCCGGCCTCCACGGTCATGCCGAAACCCTCGACCAGCGGCGCCTCGCCGGGGTAGCCCTGGGCGAGCCCCTCCACGTTGACCGCGTTGCGGTGGATCTTGCGCGCCTGCTCGAAGCGGATGAAGGGGCTGACCCGGCTCGAGGGCTTGATCTCCTCGAGCTTGATCTTGTCGATCTGGCGCGCCCGGGAGGTGGCCTGCTTGGCCTTGGAGGCGTTGGCCGAGAAGCGGCTGACGAAGGCCTGGAGGTCGGCGATCTGCGCCTTCTTCTTGGCGTTGTCGGCGTGCTGGCGCTCCCGGGCGGCGGTGGCCGCGGTCATGTAGTCGTCGTAGTTGCCCGGAAAGAGACGGATCTCGCCGTAGTCCAGGTCCGCCATATGGGTGCAGACGCTGTTGAGGAAGTGGCGGTCGTGGGAAATGATGATCATGGTGCTGTTGCGCGCCGTGAGCACCCCCTCCAGCCAGCGGATGGTGTTGATATCCAGGTGGTTGGTGGGCTCGTCGAGGAGCAGCACGTCGGGGTCGGAGAAGAGCGCCTGGGCCAGCAGCACGCGCAGCTTCCAGCCCGGGGCCACCTCGCTCATGGGACCCGTATGCTGTTCGATGGGAATGCCGAGCCCCAGCAGCAGTTCGCCGGCGCGGGCCTCGGCGGTGTAGCCGTCGAGCTCGGCGAAGCGCACCTCCAGGTCGGCCACCGCCATGCCATCCTCCTCGCTCATCTCGGGCAGGGAGTAGATGCGCTCGCGCTCCGCCGCCACCTGGGAGAGCTCGGCATTGCCCATGATCACGGTGTCGATGACCCGCTCGTCCTCGTAGGCGAACTGGTCCTGGCGCAGCTTGCCGAGCCGGGCGCCGGACTCGACCATGACCTGGCCCGAGGAGGGCTCGAGGTCGCCGCCGAGGATCTTCATGAAGGTGGACTTGCCGCAGCCATTGGCGCCGATCAGGCCGTAGCGGTGGCCGTTGCCGAACTTGATGGAGACGTTCTCGAACAGGGGCTTGGCCCCGAACTGCATGGTGATGTTGGCGGTGGAGATCAAGGAGAGGGTCCGGTCGGTGCATGGAAGGGGCGCGATTGTACCGGTTATGGCCGCCCTTCACACCGCCCCTGAGTCAACAACGTCACGGCCCCGGCGGGTACTCCGCCGGGGCCGCGCGTCACCTCGCCTGGGAACTCCTCAGTCGTGACGCTCCACGTTGAAGATGCTCTGCAGCTTATGCTTCTTGCCGTAGATATGCACCGTGGTGTCGTCGAAGGGGAAGCGCTCCAGGTAGGGGCTGTCCGAGTTGAAGCGCGGCTTGTGGGCGTTGATCATCGCCGCGGCCAGGCGCTCCCGGTTGGCATGGCCGCTGAGCCCCACCGCGTACCAGATCTCCTCGTCGGCCTGCGGGAAGGCGAGCCATTTCTCGCGATGGCCGTCATGCTGCAGGCCGTGGCGGGCGCTTCTGTGCTCACCCACGTAGAGCAGCTCCTGAACGTCCATCTCCTCGGTCTCGGGGTCCTTCGCCGCCCGGAAAACGCAGTAGATGCCGGAGTCATCCGGCGCCTCCCTGAGATTGCCCTCGGTCCAGTAGCCAAGCATCTTGGGGGATAGAATCTGTTCGCTCATTATCACCTCCTCAGTAGTCTTCAAGCCGCTGAATATCCCGGGCGATACGCCGCACCTCGGCGTCGTGGCCGGCCGCCAGGGCCTCGAAGAAGGCCGTCTCGTCGCGGCCGCCGGCCAGCTCTGCCCGGTGGGCGTAGAGATCCTGCAGGGTGCGATGAGCGGTCAGGGCGGTGGCGAGGACATCCTGGACGCTGTCGCTCCCGAGACCCTCCGGCAGGCGCTCGAGCACCGGCGGGTGGGGAAAGTCGGCCGGGTCGTCGAACCAGGTATCGAGCACCTGGCTGTGATCGCTGCCGTCATCCAGATAGCCGGTGAGGTCGCTCTCCTGCTTGCGCTCGCGCTCGGCCAGGTACTCCAGCGCCATGCGCACGCGCTCATCGACATCCCCTCCCCCTGCCAGGGCCGTGTACTGCTCGGCCAGCCGGCGATGGTAGCCGGCCGCCCAGTCGACCAGCTCCTTGACCTGATGGAATCGCATGGCACCTCCTCCCTATCGTTGTCGTCATCGCGTGCCGTCCGCCGCGCTGCTCTTGCCTTCAGCGTAGCCAAGGGCAACGACGGCTGCTTGACGTATATCAACGATAGGCGATTCAGGCATGCTGCGCCCGTCGCTCGAAGGGCACCCGCATCAGCAGCGAATAGAGCACCGGCACCACGCAGAGGGTGATCAGCGCCGCGGCCAGCAGGCCGAAGATGATGGTGATCGCCATGGGCGCCCAGAGCAGCCCGCCCCCGAGCCAGAGCGGTAGCAGGCCGCCGCTGGTGGTCAGGGTCGACATCAGCACCGGGCGCAGGCGTCGCCGCCCCGCCTCGAGGATCGCCTCCTGGGGGGAGTGCTCCTCGCGCTCGAGATCGATGCGGTCGATCAGCACGATGGCGTTGTTGATGACGATGCCGGCCAGGGACACCACGCCCAGGAAGGTCATGATGCCGAAGTGGGAGCCGGTGATGGTCAGGCCGAAGATCACCCCGATCAGCGACATCGGAATGGTCATCAGGATGATCAGCGGCCGGCGCAGGGAGTTGAACTGCACCACCAGCAGCAGCAGGATCGCCATGGCGCCGATGGGCAGCTTCTCGGCGATGGAGTCGGTGGCCGTCCGGGACGACTCCACCTCGCCGCCGAATTCGTAGAAGGTGCCGTTCGGCCACTCGGCCTGCCGCTCCTCGAGCCAGGGGCGCAGCTCGGCCGCCACCCCGGCGGCGGTGACCCCGGGCGCCAGCTCCGCTTCCACGGCGATGGTGCGGAAGCGGTCCCGACGCAGGATGCGCGCCGGCCCCCAGTCGAGCTCGACCTGGGCTACCTGGGCCAGGGGCACCCCCACCCCGCCGCCGGCGGGCAGCACGGTCACGCCCTCCAGGTCGTCCGGGGTGCGCGCCTCGCCGCGCTCGTTGCGCAGCTGGATCGGTACCAGGGTGTCGCCGTCGCGGAAGGTGCCCACCGTCATCCCGGAGAGCGCCGTCTGCAGGCTCAGCGCCACGTCCCGCTCGGTGACCCCGGCCCGCAGCGCCCGGGCCGGGTCCACCTCGACGCGCAGGCGCTTGATCCACTCCCCCCAGTCGTCGCGCACGTTGCGGGTGCCGGGCACCTCGGCGACGCGCTGACGCACCTCTTCGGCGATGCGCCTGAGGGTCGCCTCGTCGTCGCCGGAGATCCTCACCGAAAGCGGCACCGTCACCGGCGGGCCGAAGCTGGTGGCGGCAACGGTGGCCTGAAGGTCCGGGAAGCGCTCGCTGAGCCAGCCGTCGAGGCGCTCGATCACCCCGTCCACCGCCTGCCAGCGGTTGGTCTGGAGCAGCAGGAAGGCGTATTCGGGGCTCGGGGGCTCGGGGGCGTGGTTGATGATATAGCGCTCGCCACCGAAGCCGATGAAGCTGCCCCAGCGATCGACCCCGTCGCGGACCCAGTCGCCCGCCTCGTCACGCTCGGCGGCAAGCTCCTCGGCCAGAAAGGCCTCGACCTCCTCCACCACCGCCAGGGTACGCTCGATGGGCGCCGAGAAGGGCAGGCGCAGCTCGGCGGTGACGATGGTGCGCTCCGCCTGGGGGAAGAAGATCTTGGGCAGCGGCCCGAAACCGAGCCAGGCCAGGCCGAGCAGGCCGGCCACCGCGGCCAGGGTCAGGGTGCGATGGCGCAGCAAGGCCAGCAGCAGGCGGCGGTAGCCGGCATAGACCCGCTCGGCGATGCGCGCCGAGAGCGGCGGTCGGCTCTCACCGTCCTCCTGATGCTCGGGCGAGGCGTCATCGTCCTTCGGTTTGACCTTGATAAAGGCCACGCAGAGCAGCGGGATCATGGTGAGCGAGAGTAGCCAGGAGGAGAGCAGCGTGATGGTCACCACCTGGAAGAGCGAGCGGGTGTACTCCCCCACGTCGGAGACCGCCAGGAACTGGGGCAGGAAGGCCGCCGCCGTGGTCAGCGAAGCGGTGAGCAGCGGGAAGCGCAGCTGCCGGGCGGAATCGAGCGCCGCCTGGCGCACCGACTTGCCCTCCCGAGCCGAGACCTGAATCGACTCCACCATGACGATGGCGTTGTCCACCAGCATGCCCAGGGCGATGATCAGCGCCCCCAGCGACACCTGGTCGAGGCCGATGTCGAAGAGCCCCATGAAGGCGAGGCAGGCGAGTATCGCCGAGGGCACCAGGCTCGCCACGATCAGCCCGGTGCGCAGCCCCAGGAAGAGCAGCATCACCAGGCAGACCAGGGCCACCGCCTGCAGCAGGTTGACCAGGAACTCGTTGATGCGCTCCTCGACCCGGTCGGGCTGGTTGGCCAGCACCTCGAACTCGAGGCCCACGGGAAGCTCCCGTTCGAGGCGCTCGATGGCGCCCTGGACCTGTTCGCCCAGGTCGAGGATATTGCCCCCGTCGCGCATGGCAACGGCGATGGCCAGCCCCTGGACGCCGTTGGCATGGTAGCGGGTCATGGGCGGGTCGGCGTAGCCGTGGCGCACCTCCATCAGGGAACCCAGGGGCACCAGGGTACCGTCGGGCAGCGGCAGCAGCGCCCGACGGATATCGTCGATATGGGTGAAGTTGCCGGTAGGCTCCAGCACCAGGCGCTCGTCGCCGGTGCGGATCGCCCCGCCGGGCAGCACGATGTTGCGCGCGGCGAGCAGCTGGGCCAGCCCCTGGGGCGAGACGCCAAGGTCGGCCAGGCGCGCCTCGCTGTAGTCGAGGAAGATGCGCTCCTCGGCATAGCCGTGCAGGTTCACCTTGGCCACGTCGTCGAGCATCAAGAGCCGGTCGCGAACGTCGTCGGCGACCTCCTTGAGCTCGGACGGCTCATAGCCCTCGCCGGTCAGCGAGAGCATGATGCCGAAGACATCGCCGAACTCGTCGTTGATGATGGGCGCCAGCGCCTCGTCGGGGAGTTTCCCCCGGGCATCGCCCACCTTGCGGCGCAGCTTGTCCCAGCCGGCCCGGACTTCCTTGACATCCGGACGCAGCTCCACGCGGATGATGGAGACCCCGGCCCGGGAGGTGCTCTCCACGTGGTCGAGCTCCGGCATCTCCATGATGGCGGTCTCCAGCGGGTCGGTGACCAGCTGTTCGACCCGCTCCGGGGTGGCGCCGGGCAGATAGGTGACCACCTGGGCCACCCGCACGGTGACCGCCGGATCCTCGGCCCGGGAGATGGAGAGATAGCTGATCAAAGCCCCCAGCAGGACGACCAGCAGTCCCGCTATGGTCACCCGGTTGTAGCGCAGCGCGGCCTCGGTCAGGGTCACGGCGAGGCCTCCGCATCGACGTCATGGTCATCGATCAGCCGCACCCGCATGCCGTCGTGGAGCCGGCTCATGCCCGCCACGATCAGCGCTTCGCCGGGCGCGAGGCCCGCCGCCACCTCCAGGCGCTCGCCGTGGCGCCCGCCCAGGGTCACGGTGCGGCGCACCACCTGCGCCTCGCGGCCGTTGGCCAGGTCGTTGCCCTCCGCGGCATCGGGCTCGGCGACATAGACGAAGTGGCCATCGATATCCTGCTGCACCGCCGCCATGGGCACCCAGATGCCGCTGCCGGGACCGCCCAGGGGCAGCGTCAGCTCCGCCGCCATGCCGGGCCGCAGCCGCTCGCGCTCGGCGTCGGCAAGATCGACCAGGCGCACCCTGAGCGGCCAGGTGGCCTGGCGCGGGTCCACCGGCAGGCCGATCTCGGTCACTTCGCCGGCCAGGTTGAGGTCGGCGAGCGGCAGGCGCACCCGCACCGGGGCGCCGGTGGCAAGCTCGCCGAGCAGGTCCTCGGAGAGGGCCGCTCGCACCTCCAGGTCATCGCCGCAGGCCAGCACCAGTACCGGCTGGCCGGCGGCGACGTTCTCGCCGGCCTCCGCCAGGCGGCTGGCCACCCGGCAGTCGCCGGGGGCCTCGAGCTCGGTGAATGCCAGCTGCCGCTCGGCCAGGGCCAGGGCGTCCCGGGCGCCGTCACGCTGCGCCCTGGCCGCCTCCACCTGGGCCCGGGCGGCGTCGAGGCCCCGGGCCGGCACGCTGCCCGCCTCATAGAGGCGCCGGGCGCGCTGCCACTCGGCCTCGGCGTTGGCCGCGGCCGCCTCGCTGCCGGCCAGGGCCGAGCGCGCGCGATCCCGCTGCAGGCGCAGGTCGGTGGCCTCGAGCCGGGCCAGGGGCTGGCCGGCTACCACGGACTCCCCCGTCGCCACCTCCAGGGCCTCGATGCGGCCGGCCACCCGAAAGCTCAGCCGGCGGTTGGCGACCGCCTCCAGGCGGCCCGGCAGCTCGCGCGCATCTGCCGCCCCGCTGGCCTCCACCGCCAGGGTGCGCACGGGGCGCAGCGGCGCCTCGTCTACCGTCTCCTCCGCACAGCCGGCCAGCAGCGCCAGCCCGACCAGCATCACGCCGCGTAGGATCATCGTCTCCCTCCCCCATGATCGGGCCTGTCCTTTCCTGTCAGCAGCCGCTCCCGGGCCCGCTCATCCATGGGCCCCGGGGTCATCCCCAGGGCCCGCTGCAGATGCACCAGCGCCTGCAGCGCCTGCCAGCGCCCCTCGGCGGCGGCGAGCCCCGCCTGGCGGGCGCTGGTACGGGCATCCAGCAGCGCCACCTGAGGCAGCGTCCCCTCCCGCCAGGCCGATTCGACAAGCCGCAGGGCCTCCTCGGCATGGTCGCGGGCCTCATCGCGCAGCGTGACGCGCCGCCAGGCGGCGGCGAGCTCGACGCTGGCCGCGCGCAGCCGGGCCTCGAGCCCGAGGCGCGCCTCGGCGTCCTCGAGTGCCACTCGCTCCAGGCGTGCGGCGGCCCGGTCCCGCTCGATACTGCGCCGGCCGCCGGCGTAGAGGGGCAGCCGCGCCGAGACGCCAAGGCTCCACTGGTCACGACCGGTCTCGGGGAGCGCCACGCCGGCACCCTCCAGGACACCCACGCCGGTCTGGATCAGGGGGCTCCCGGACTCCCAGGGAGCCCGCTCCCCCTCCCCGCCCCGGGAAAATTCGCTGGTGTAGCGCGCCTCGAAGCCCACTTCCGGCAGCCAGAATGCGCGACGGCGTGAGGTCAGTTCACGCTCGGCGGCCCGGCGCAGCTCACCCACCGCCTCGAGCTCCGCGGAGTCGCCGAGGAGTCGCTCCACCAGCTGCGCCTGCCAGGCGGCCAGGCTTGCCGGGGCGGCGAGAACCGCACGGAAGCGGTCGTCATCGCCCAGCCACTCGGGATTCTCCAGGTCCGGCTCGGCCGGTGCCAGAGGGGCGGCCGGGTGGCGACCCAGCCGCCGGTTAAGGGCGATCGCCAGCCGCTCGCGGTCGGCCACCGTCTGCTCCAGGCGCTCCCGGGCCTGGGCGAGCTCCGCCTCGAAGCGGGCCACCTCGCCGCGGCCCAGGGCCCCGGCGGCTTCATCGCGCCGCGCCCGATCGCGCTGGGCCCGGGCCAGCTCCAGGTCGGCCGCGAGCACCTCGCGGCTGGCCTCGAGGCGCAGCAGGTCGAGGAACTCCCGGGCTACCTCCAGGGCCAGGTCGAGGCTCTCCACCTCCAGCTCGGCCCGGCGAGCCCGGTCGAGGCGTTCGCTGATGCCGATGGCGGCCAGGGCCGGTTCGGAGAAGAGCAGCTGCTCCAGCACCACTCCCCCGCTGGTGCGGCGCTCGGGCTCCTGGCCCAGGGCCGAGCGGGCTCGGTGCTCGTCGATGACGCGGCCGGTGGCCTCCAGATAGAGGTTGGGGCGGTAGCGCGATACCGCCAGATCACGGTCGAAGGCCTCGACCTCCACCGCCTGACGGGCGGCGGCCAGGCCGGGGCTCCCGGAAAGCGCCAGAGCGACGGCCCGCTCCAGGGAGAGCGAAGCGTCCCCGGACGGGGCCTCGCCCACCAGGCGCGATTCGCCGAGCAGCGCGAAGCTGGGCGACCAGTCGAGGCGGGCGGCGGTCTCGAGGTTGAGCCAGGGGCGATCCAGCGTGGGACGCGAGGTGAGCGGCTCCGGCGTGCGGCCGGCGGCGAGGTCATCCAGGCGCAGCGCCAGGCGACGCAGCCAGGCGTCCGGGTCCAGGGCGCCCGGCGAGGAGAGCAGTGCGCCGCGCTCCACCTGGCGGGCATCGGTGAGCGCCACGCTCGGCAAGCCGGCACCGCCCAGCGCTGCAAACAGCGCCTCCTGAGCGGCGGCGTCGAGCCGGGGCAGCGCCAGCACCAGGGCCGCATCTCCCCCCTGCAGCGCCTCGGGGTCGAGCCTTCCGGCACCCTCCACGGCCAGCGGCACCAGGCTGGCGCCGGCCTCGCCGGCGCGGCCGGCCAGGGCCCGGGCGGCGGCATCCAGCGCCTCGGCCGGGCCCAGCAGCAGAACACGCTCGGCGCCGGTCAGGGGCTCGAGGACAAAGGGGTCGGTAGCGGCAAGAAACTCCGGCGTCTCCAGGCGGCTCAGGCCGGGCAGGGGGACGCCGCCGCCGTGGACGGAGGCGGCGATTTCGGGAGCACGCCGCCCGGCCGAGAGGCGCGCAAGCTCCTGGCGCAGGGCGGGCAGGTCGGCCTCGCCACCGGGCAGCAGCGTCACGTCAAGGGCATGATCCGCCGCGACCAGAGAGGGCGGCGCCAGCAGCAGGGCCAGCAGCGGGGAGATGAACAGGCGCTTCCATGCGGTGACGTTCATGTCAGTCGGCCGGTGGGTGGGAGATGGCACCGAGTATAAACAACTGTTTGAAAGTTGCCAGGCTTGAGCTGACTCAGCCAAGGGAGCGCCGGGGACAGGTCGAAGAGGGGGTCCTATGCCAGGGATGGCATCGGTAGCGCCCAGGGAAGGGTTTACAGCGCCCCCTCGCAGACCTGTTGCCGGATAAGCTCCCGATGAAAGAACTCGAAAGTGGCAGCCACCGCTGCCTCTGTCATCCGGGGAGCCCTACCACTCCTGGCTGGTTTCGCGCAGGGCGGCGACCTCGGCCTTGGCCGCCTGCAGACAGCCGTGGAGCTCCTCGCCCAGGGCGGCGGCGCTGCCCACGGCGATCAGGCCGGCAGCGGCACCGGAGCGGCGCCTGGCGGCGCCCTCGCTTGCGTGCAGCGCTTCCAGCCGGGTGATCAGCCAGCCGAGCCAGCTGCCGGGCTGGGCGGCGAGCTCGCGCAGGCGATGCAGCTCGGCGATCTCGGCGCCCGCGGGGCCGAGCAGCTCCCGCCAGGGGTGGGCGGGCAGGCGTGCATGCTCGGTCACCTCGCGCAGCAGGGACTCCAGGGCCAGCTCGGTGAGCGCCAGGGCGCCCTCCTCGGCGGCCATGCGGCGGGCCTCGGCGTGCTCATCCTCGCCGCAGGGGGTGCCGAGCAGCAGCTCGGCCTGATAGAGCAGCTGATTGGTACGGGCTCTCGGGGTCACTTGCGCTTGTCCTCCACCTGCCAGCGGCTGCCGTCGAAGGTGGCCTTCCAGCCGGTGGCCTTGCCCTCCTCCTCGGTCATCACGAACTGCTCCTTGGCCTTGCGCGAGTAGCGGATCTGGGTCGGGCGGCCGTCCGGGTCCTCGCTGGGGGCGTCGAGCAGGTAGCGATACTTGTCGGGCAGCTCCTCGGCGTGGGCCTTGAGCTCGCGCACCAGAGGCGGGCGGGTCTCGCGGTTTCTCGGGAACTTGCTGGCCGCCAGGAAGAGGCCGCTGGCGCCGTCGCGCAGCACATAGTGGTCCTCCACCTTCTGACAGGCCAGCTCCGGCATGTCGATGGGATCCATCTTGGGCGGCGCCACCTCACCGCTCTTGAGCAGCTTGCGGGTGTTCTTGCACTCGCTGCTGGTGCAGCCGAAGTACTTGCCGAAGCGGCCGGACTTGAGCTGCATCTCGCTGCCGCACTTGTCGCACTCGATGGTCGGGCCATCATAGCCCTTGATGCGAAAGCGGCCCTGTTCGATCTCGTAGCCGTCGCAGTCCGGGCTGTTGCCGCAGATATGCAGCTTGCGGGTCTCGTCGATCAGGTAGCTGTCCATGGCGGTGCCGCACTTGGGGCAGCGCTGCTTGGCGCGCAGGGCGTCGGTCTCGGCCTCCTCCCCGGCGTCGGCGGCCACCGCCTCCTCCCCCGGCAGCAGGTCCATGGTGGTCTTGCAGCGCTCCTTGGGCGGCAGGTTGTAACCCGAGCAGCCCAGGAAGACCCCGGTGGAGGCGGTGCGGATCTGCATCTTGCGCCCGCAGCTGGGGCAGTCGATATCGGTGGGCACCGGCTGGTTGGGGCGCATCCCCTCCTCGCTCTCGGCCTCGGCCAGCTCCTTCTTGAACTCGGCGTAGAAGGCGTCGAGCAGCGCACGCCAGTTGCGTTCGCCCTCGGCCACCTCGTCGAGGCTGTCCTCCATGCGCGCCGTGAAGGAGTAGTCCATCAGATCCGGGAAGGACTCCTTGAGCCGCTCGGTGACGATATCGCCGAGCTTCTCGGCATAGAAGCGCCGGTTCTCCAGCTTGACGTAGCCGCGATCCTGGATGGTGGAGATGATCGAGGCGTAGGTGGAGGGGCGGCCGATGCCGCGCTTCTCCAGCTCCTTGACCAGGCTCGCCTCGGTGTAGCGGGCCGGCGGCTTGGTGAAGTGCTGCTGGGGGTCCAGGGCGGCCAGGGTCATGGGGGTGCCCTCGGCGAGATCCGGCAGGGTCTGGTCCTCGTTCTTGCCGGCCGGCTTCATCACCCGAGTATAGCCGTCGAACTTCAGCACCCGTCCCTTGGCCCTGAGCTCATAGCCCTCGGCCTGGACGGTCAGGGTGCTGGAGAGGTACTCCGCCGGGGTCATCTGGCAGGCCACGAACTGTCGCCAGATCAGCTCGTAGAGGCGTTCGGCGTCGCGCTCCATGCCGGCCAGGTCCGTGGCGCGCCGCCCCACGTCGGAGGGGCGAATGGCCTCGTGGGCCTCCTGAGCGCCCTCCTTGCTGGAGTAGCCGTTGGGGGCCTCGGGCAGGTAGCGCGGCCCGAACTCCTCGCCGATGAACTCGCGCACGCTCTCCACCGCATCCTTGGAGAGGTTGGTGGAGTCGGTACGCATATAGGTGATGTAGCCCGCCTCGTAGAGACGCTGGGCCAGCATCATGGTCTTCTTCACCGAGAAGCCGAGCCGGCCGCTGGCGGCCTGCTGCAGCGTCGAGGTGATAAAGGGCGCGTTTGGCTTGGAACGCGTGGGCTTGTCTTCCCGGGAGGTGATGGCGAGCGACGCCTGGCGCAGGGCGGCGATGCGCTCCAGGGTCTCCGCCTCGGAGGTGGGCCGGAAGGCCTTGCCATCCTGGCGCGCCAGCTCGAAGCGCACCGGCTCGCCCTCCTCGGCGACCAGGTCGGCGTGGACGTCCCAGAACTCCTCGGGCACGAAGGCGCGGATCTCTCGCTCCCGCTCGACGATCAGCCGCATGGCCACCGACTGCACGCGGCCCGCGGAGAGCCCCCGGGCGATCTTGGCCCAGAGCAGCGGCGAAAGCATGAAGCCCACTACCCGGTCGAGGAAACGCCTCGCCTGCTGGGCTTCGACCCGGGGAATGTTGAGGATGCCGGGCTCCTTGAAGGCCTCCCGGATGGCATTCTTGGTGATCTCGTTGAACACCACCCGCTTGTAGCGGGTCTCGTCGCCGCCGATGGTCTCGCGCAGGTGCCAGGCGATCGCCTCCCCCTCGCGGTCAAGGTCGGTGGCGAGATAGACGGCGTCGGCCTTCTCGGCGAGCTTCTTGAGCTCGGCCACCACCTTCTCCTTGCCGGGCAGGATCTCGTAGTTGGCCTGCCAGCCGTGCTCGGGGTCGATCCCCATGCGGCGGATCAGCTGCTCCTGGGACTTGCGCTTGCGGTACTCGGCCTTCTCCTCCGGCGACATCTTGCGGGTAGCTGCCGCCTGGCGCGCACGCTCCTTGGGGTCCGAGGCCGCCTTGCCCGAGCCGCTGGTCGGCAGGTCACGAATATGCCCCACGCTGGACTTCACGATGAAGTCGCTGCCGAGATACTTGTTGATCGTCTTGGCCTTGGCCGGCGACTCGACGATGACCAGTGACTTGCCCATAGTGCTCCACTGAAAGTGCACGGCGCGGGCCACAAGCCCACGCCTGACGATGCCATACCGCCCTGACTCGGCGGCGAAAAATGCGCCTACCCTAACCCAGCGCAGAACATCGCGCCAGTCGCAGCCGCGGCGGAGTGCCTCTTGACCCTAGACCGCCCCGAGGCGCCAGTGCAAGGCCCTTAAACGGCAGCGCCCCCGCTGCCTTGGGCAGCGGGGGCGCCTTTGGTGGAGCCGCGAGGCTAGCGCTTGCGCCCGCCTCCCGCCGGCTTGCGCCGCGGAGTGGCGGCGCGCCGGCGCGGGGCTGCCGACGAGGTAGCTCCCTTCTCCGCAGGCTCGGCGGGCGCTTCTGCCTTGGCGTCGGGCTCGGCCTTGGCATCGGGCTTGGCCTTGGCAGCGGGCTCGGCCTCTGCCTTGGCGTCGGGTTCGGCCTTGGCGCCGGGATCGGCCTTGGCAGCGGACTCGGCTTCTGCCTTGGCCTCAGGTTCGGCCTTAGCAGCGGGCTCGGCTTCTGCCTTGGCGTCAGGCTCGGCATCGGCGGCAGGCTGGGACTCCATCAGCCCTTCCAGGCTGTTGAACGCCAGCCTCTGGGCCTCGGCCTGGCTGCCGATCCACTCCTCGGCCTCGGCGCGGGCCTGGGCCTCGATGATCGGCGCCTGGTCGATGGCCCGTTCGAAGAGGTCGCGAACCCGCACCAGACGCTCCCGGGAGTGCTCGGAGAGCTCGCCGCTGGCCGCCAGCACGTGCTCGATATGCTCGAGGTGGGTGGCGATCTGCTCCGCCGTCTGCCCCTCAAGCAGCTGGGGCAGCGCCTCGACGGCCCCCTCACGATCCAGCTTGAGGATAAAGAACTGTTCGCGCATCAAGCACTTGAAGTCGGCCAACGAGAGCTGCGGCTCCAGCTCCGCGTGGGTGGCACGCAGGCGCTTGAAGTTGCGCTCGTCGGTGGAGGTCGCCCCGCCCAGCACATAGATCAGGGCGCGGATCACCGCCTCATGACTGCCACCCTCGGCGATACGTTCGGCGAGCTCCGCCTGGCGGCGGGCGATGAAGCGGCGATGCTCCGGCTCGGCCCCGGGGCGGCGGCGATGCACATGGGCATCACCGCCCAGGCCCACCAGGGACTGCAGCAGCGGCTGGCCATAGAGATCCAGAAATAGCCGTTCGGTGGCGCCGTCGCGAAGGTCGCGCCAGGCGTTCAGGGTGCCGGTGATCTGGCTCGAGGCCACCGACTCCAGCACCCGGAAGAGGTTGTCCTCGTCAAGCGCGTGGCGGTCCCGGCGAATCCCGTCGGCCAGCACCGAAATGGGCGCCATCAGCGGGTTGCGGTCGGAGAAGAGCCGGTAGCCCAGGCGATTGGGGTGCATGCGGCGCATCCAGCGAGCCGACTCCGGGGTCGCCATGGCACGCAACCAGGGCTGCAGGAAGAGCCGATAGAGGCCCAGGTTGATCTCCGAGATCCGCGCCACCGTGGCAAAGCGCCTGTCGTCCTCGGGGCTGTGCTGCACCACCCGGTCGAGCTCCTCGATGCTGCGCGACTGGAACTCCAGCAGGTAGTCACGCTCGATCAGCTCCGCATCGTCGCGCTGGGCCGCCTCGGAGACGGTGGTCTCGTAGAGACCCGGAGGCAGCACGTCGATATAGTCCATGTTGGCGGTGAACTCGGTGTGCTCCTTGCGCGAGACGTCACCCGAAACGAAGATCCCCAGATGGCCGGTGCTGTCATGGACGCAGTAGACGATGGTCTGCTCGTTGGCGATCACGTCCTGGGTGCCCTCGTAGAGGTCGCGCACCCAGCCCAGCGCCTGGGGCGGCGGCGTGATGTCGTCACCCCAGGAGCAGAACACCACCACCGGCGAGCGCACATTGCGCAGGTCGATGCGGCGACCGTCGGAGGTCACCATCTGGGCGGTGGAGAGACGGTTGCCCACGAAGAGGTTATCGACGATGTACTGGATCTCCTCGCCGCCCAGCACCACGTGACCGCCCCACCAGCGTTCGAACTCCAGGTAGCGCTCCGCCTCGGTATCGACGTTGGCATAGAGGCGATACTGCTTGGTCCAGTGGGTATTGGCCGGGTTGAGGTTCTCGAAGTTCTGCACCAGCCAGGCACCGTCGAACTGCCCCGCCCCCAGGTCGCTGAATAGAGAGGTCATCCAGCTGCCGCCGGTCATGCCGCCGGTATAGCGCATCGGCGCCTGGCCGCGCACGCCGGCCCAGTAGGAGAGCGGTGAGCCGGCGATCAGAATCGGGCCGAAGAGGTCGGGTTCCAGGGACGCCGCCATCATGATCTGCCAGCCGGCCTGGCAGTTGCCCACCACCATGGGCTTCTCGGCATAGCTCTGGGCATGGCGCTCGTTGACGTGGCGCAGGAAGGCGATCTCCGCCTCCACCACGTCCTCGACGGTCTGGCCGGGCTCGGGATAGGGCAGGAAGCCGATGAAGTAGCAGGGGTGGCCGGCACGCAGCGCCACGCCGATCTCGCTATCGGGCTTGAAGCCGCCGATCCCCGGGCCGTGGCCGGCGCGGGGGTCGACCACCACGAAGGGGCGCATCTGGAGATCGGTGGGATAGCCCTGGGGGGGGAGGATCCGCAGCAGCTCATAGTTGACCGGGCGAGACAGCTCACGGCCGTCCATCAGCACTTCGGCCTCGAAGCCCAGCACGCTGGGCTTGGTCTTCTCGATATGTTCCAGGTACTGGTTGCCGCGAACGCGCATCACGTCCAGATAGAGCACGCTGCGCTCGAAGGCGTCCAGCCAGTAGCGGCCGGCGGCGCGGCCGAACCCGAAGGGGTCCAGCAGGGACAGCGCAGCGGCCGGGGGAGTCGGCATGGGAAGGTTCATTGCGAGCTCCTGGCATTGCGGTCAGGGGAAGAGGGGGCATTGCCGCATCGTCACGGCGACATTTGCTGCATTGCAATATAACGCAGATTAGACGAGGCAGCGAGTGAAAAATGCGTGACACCCTCACTCATAAGGGCGCCAGCGGCACCAGCATGGCGCCGGCACGCTCGGCCCCGAACAGCTCCGTCAGGCCCCGGCGGCCGCGCCGTTGCGCCTCCTCTGCATTGCGCCCCCAGGCCAACAGGCGCGCCTCGCCGTGATCCACGCCGGCCCGGTCCAGGCGCAGGCCGGGGCCGCCCGCGAGCCCCGCTTCCGGCGGCGGAAAACAGCGCCACAGCAGGGCGTGGCCGCGGGGCACCAGGCTGGCCTGGCGGTCGCGCAGACGATCCCCCGACGCCAGGCGCAGCTGGGTCACCGCCAGGTCCAGGCCGGTGAGGGCCTCGTCCAGCCCCTCCCAGCCGGTCAGCCCGGGACGCATGTCGCTGAATCCCAGGCGATTGCCCTGCAGGCTGAAGCCGAGGGTCACCAGTCCGACCAGCTCGAGCCCGGCGAGCCCCTGGCGCGCCAGCTGCCCCAGATAGGCGCGCTGCTCCGGTGTCAGCCAGAGGGCCGGCGCCCGCATCAGCGCCGGCGAAATGGGCTCGCGGACGGCGAGCCAGCGCACCCGCCCCAGGCGGTCACAGAGCACCGCCAGCTCCACGCGCCGTCCAGGCGCCTCCGGGTCGGCCAGGGGCACCCCGGCCTCACGCAGCAGCGTACGGATGGCGCCGCCATCCTGCATCGCCTCGACCAGCGCCACCCGCGGCCCCAGGAAGGCGAGGCCGGCCCCGCGGCAGGCTTGCGCCAGGGCCAGCTGGCGCTCGGGAGAAGCCTCGCCGGGGTGCAGCAGCGTACAGCCCGCCTCCAGCGCGCGAGCGACCAGCGCCTCGGGGGGCTCCTCGTCGACGGGGGCGCTCAGGCAGGCCAGCCCCAGCTCGGCCGCCGCCTGGCGAGCCCGGAGCCCGCCCGGCCCGGTGGCGGCCAGGGCGATACGCATGGCAGAGCCGGGAGAGAGGGTAGGCATCGGCGGTGTCATGGTGAATCAGATCTCCTCGGGGCCCGGGGTGGATAGCGTCAGCCGGGATGGCCTCCCCGAGCCCGGCAGTGCTAGCATGAATATCGAATTGACAGGAGGCCGGCGGTACCCTCCGGCAAGCGCCCATGACCACTCCCAAGCTGCTCAACAAGCTGACCTTTCGTCAGCTGCAGGTCTTCCAGGCGGTTCACGACCAGCACTCCTACTCGCGCGCGGCCGAGCAGCTGGGGCTGACCCAGCCTGCGGTCAGCGCCCAGATCCGCCAGCTGGAACAGGCGCTGGGGCAGCCGCTCTTCAAGTATGCCGGCAAGACCCTGCACGTGCTGCCGGCGGCCGACGCCCTGGCGGCCTCGGTGCGCGCCATCTTCGGCCAGGTGTCGCGGCTGCAGATGGCGCTCTCCGACATGTCGGGTACCATTCGCGGCGAGCTCAACCTGGCAGCGGTCTCCACCGCCCAGTACGTGGTGCCCTTCCTGCTCGCCCGCTTCCGCGCCCACTACCCCAACGTCCAGGTGCGCCTCAAGGTGTGCAACCGCAGCCAGGCCCTGGAGCGCCTCGCCGAGCGGCGCGACGACCTGGTCATCATGGCACGGGTGCCCGAGGACCGGGAGCTGGTCTTCATGCCGATCCTGGACAACGAGATGGTGCCCCTGGTGTGGCCCGGCCACCCCCTGCTCCAGGCTGCGGCCCCCACCCTCGAGGACTTCGCCCGCCACTACGTGCTGATGCGCGAGCCGGGCTCCGGGGTGCGCAGCGCCTTCGAGGAGCTGGCCGCCGAACAGGACGTCGGCCTCCCCCACCGCATCGAGCTCGGCACCAACGAAGCGGTCAAGCAGGGGGTGATGGCCCAGCTCGGCGTCGCCGTGCTGCCGCGTCTCGCCGTGCGCCTGGAGCTCGAGGCGGGGCTGCTCGAGGAGCTCGCCCTCCCCGGCTTCCCGCTGCGCCACTCCTGGTGCACCGTCTACCCTCGGGAGCGCTTCCCGACGCCGGTCACCGAGCTCTTCCTGCACTTCGTGCGCGAGCACCTGGCGGAATTTCACGCTCACTTCCAGGCTCCGCCCCGCCCGCTGCCCAACCACGGCGTCGAGTGCCTGCCGCTGAGCTCCTGAGCGGACCCCATGAGCCAGGTCATGGCCCGACCAGATGGTCCCCCGGGACGATGCCGCGGCCCTGCGACTATGGTAGATTGGGCGCCTGCAACCCAGTAACCAGCAGCCCGCCCCCGGCGGCCGGCGCCTCTCCCCCGAGGCGAGCGCCCGCCCCGCAGGCCGGGCCGAGCGAAGGGGCTCACCCTCCATGAGCGACAAGACCTCCAGTCACGTTCCCAGCGGCGAGAAGTTCCGCACCGAGCACGGCTTCGCCGCCATCAAGGACGGCATCAAGCAGCGCCCTCAGCAGGACGAGGGCGGCGGCGTCAGCGGCCCCAAGCCCAAGTGGCTGCGCGCCCAGATCCCCGGCGGCGAGCGCTTCGAGGCGGTCAAGCGCAACGTCAGCGAGCACCGCCTGAGCACCGTCTGCGCCGAGTCCCACTGCCCCAACATGGGGGAGTGCTGGAGCAACGGCACCGCCACCATCATGCTGATGGGCTCGGTCTGCACCCGCGCCTGCCGCTTCTGCGCCGTGGACACCGGCAACCCGGGCGGCTGGCTAGACGCCGAGGAGCCCGCCAATACCGCCCAGTCGGTGGAGCTGATGGGGCTGCGCTACGTGGTGCTGACCTCGGTGGACCGCGACGACCTGGAGGACGGCGGCGCCGCCCACTATGCGGCCTGCATTCGCGCCATCAAGGAGAACACCCCCGAGGTAGTGGTCGAAGCGCTGACCCCCGACTTCGACGGCGAGCAAAGCGCCATCGAGGCGGTGGTGGACTCCGGCCTCGAGGTGTTCGCCCAGAACGTCGAGACCGTGGAGCGTCTGACCCGGCGGGTCCGCGACCCTCGTGCCGGCTACCGCAAGACCCTGGACGTGCTGGCCCACGCCAAGCGCCACAACCCCGAAGTGCTCACCAAGACCAGCCTGATGCTGGGCCTGGGCGAGACCGACGAGGAGATACTGGCCACCTTCGACGACCTGCGTGAGATCGGGGTGGATATCGTCACCCTGGGCCAGTACCTGCGCCCCACCCGCAACCACCTGCCGGTGGAGCGCTGGGTCTCGCCGGCGGAGTTCGAGCGCCTGCGCCAGATCGGCCTGGAGAAGGGCTTCATGGAGGTGGCCGCCGGCCCCCTGGTGCGCTCCAGCTACCGGGCCGACCGAGTCTTCGAGAAGAACAACCTGGGCCTGGCTGCCCCGGCGGAGGTGCCCGGGCAGGCGCCCGACCCCAACCGCATCGACGCGGTCAACGTGGGATAACAGGCACAAGGGGCGAGGAAGCGAGGACACTCTAGCCCCTCGTTCCTCGCGCCTCCTTCCTGACTATTTCGCGCCCCAACTCCCGTGCCAGGCACTCCGCCAGGCGCTCCCCCACCTCCGCCACATCCGGGCAGTCTTCCACCAGATCCGCCAGGCGCGTCATCGCCATGCCCGCATAGCCGCAGGGGTTGATGCGCGCAAAGGGGGAAAGGTCGCCGTCGACGTTGAGCGCCACGCCGTGGAAGCTGCCGCCGCGGCGAATCCGCAGCCCCAGGGAGGCGATCTTGGCCTCCCCGGCCTCGGTCTGGACATAGACCCCCGGCGCATCCGGGCGCGCCCGAGCGTCGACGCCCCGCTCGGCGAGCAGGGCGATCACCGCATTCTCCAGGGCGCTGACCAGCTCCCGCACGCCCAGCCGCGACCGCCGCACGTCGATCAGCGGATAGAGCACCAGCTGGCCAGGGCCATGGTAGGTGACCTGGCCGCCGCGGTCGGTCTGCACCACCGGAATATCACCCGGCATCAGCAGATGCTCGGGCTTGCCGGCCTTCCCCTGAGTAAAGACGGGGTCGTGCTCCACCAGCCAGAACTGATCCGGCGTGGTGTCGTCGCGCTCGTCGGTGAGGTCGCGCATGGCCTGCCAGACGGGCGCGTAGGGCCGCCGGCCCAGGCGATGGAGCTCGATGGGCGGCAGCGCCGAGACCTGGGTCATCACACCACCATATGCACGCGGCCGGTGGCCTTGAGCTCGACGAAGAGCGCCTGGAGCTGGGCCTCACCGGTGGCGCGGATGGTCAGGCGCACCGACTGGAAACGACCGTTGCGGCTGTCGACCACCTGCATCTGGGCGGCGTCGAAGTCGGGCGCATGCCGGGTGACCACCTGGCAGACCACCGCCGGAAAGTCCTCCGCCGCGTCGCCTACCACCTTGATGGGGTAGTCGCAGGGAAAGGTGATTCTGGGCGGCCTGCCGGAGGCCGGACGGCTCGGCTGACGCAGGTCGCGAAGAGACTTGTCGCTCATCTCGGGGCTCATGATTCATGGGGTTTGCCGCCATTTTACGCAACCTGGGGCGGCGACACCAACGGCAAGCGCCGAGCACCCTGCGCCCGGCGCTTGCCAGCGGCTCAGCCGAACCAGCCGCCGACGAGATTGGCAAAGAAGCGGCGCACCTGGTCGAACAGCTTCTTGACGAAGCCGCCCTCCTCCACCGACTCCAGCGCCACCAGCGGCTGCTCGCCCACCACCTCATCGCCGAGGCGCACCTCGAGGGTACCGATCCGCTGGCCCGCCGCGATGGGGGCGGCCAGGTCGGCCTGGATATCGAGCCGAGCGCTCAGCTCCTCGTTGCGGGCCCGGGGCACGGTCATCACCACGTCGCGATCGACCCCCGCCTGCAGCGTGTTCTCCTCTCCGCCCCAGACCCGCGGCGTATTGAGCACGCTGCCGGCGTCATAGAGCTTGAGGGTCTCGAAGTAGCGGAAACCGTAGCTGAGAAGCTTCTGGGTCTCCTGGGCCCGCGCCTCCTCGGAGCTGGTGCCCATCACCACCGAGATCAGCCGCATGCCGTCGCGCTTGGCGGAAGCCACCAGGCCGTAACCGGCCTCGGTGGTCCAGCCGGTCTTCAGACCGTCGACGCTGGGGTCGCGCCACAGCAGGCGGTTGCGGTTGGGCTGGCGGATGTCGTTGTAGGTAAAGTACTTCTCGGCATAGACCGCATAGTGCTCAGGATAGTCGTTGATGATGTACTGAGAGAGCAGCGCCATGTCGCGGGCCGATGAGTACTGCTCGGGGTGCGGCAGGCCGGTGGCGTTCTTGAAGCTGGTATTGTGCAGACCCAGGCGGGTCGCGTGCTGGTTCATCAGGTCGGCGAAGGGGGCCTCGCCGCCGGCCAGGTGCTCGGCCACCGCCACGCTGGCGTCGTTGCCCGAGGAGATGATGATCCCGTAGAGCAGATCGCGGATGGAGACCTGGGTATCCACCTCGATGAACATCTTGGAGCCGCCGGTGCGCCAGGCGTTCTCGCTGACCCGCACCATGTCACTCATGCTGATGTTGCCGCGGTCCAGCTCGCGCTCGACCAGATAGGCGGTCATCAGCTTGGTCAGGCTGGCCGGCGGCAGCCGCTCGTCGGCGTTGTGCGCCACCAGCACCCGGCCGCTGTCGGCATCCATCAGGATCCAGGAGTTGGCCGCCAGCCGGGGCGGTGACGGGATCATGGTCTGGGGCTGAGGCTGAGGCACCGGCACGCTCTGGGCCGAAGCCAGGCTCGAGACCATCAGCAGGCAGGCCAGCAGCAGCGGCACCAGCCGCAGGCGTTGAAATGAAAACAGCTCTCTCATGGGGACGAATCTCACCAAACGATCATCGGGGAAGGGGACGGCGCTCAGTCGGCGCCGTTGACGATAAAGCTCTGCTCGAAGCCGGCCCGGCGCAGCTCGCCTCGCAGCGGCTCCACCTGATCGGCGCTGGCCAGGGGCCCCACCTGGACGCGGTGGGTGCCGGCCGATGCGGCCACCCGTACCGGCCGGGAGAGCTCCGCCTCCAGACGCGACTGCAGCGCCCGGGCGCTCTCGGCGGAGCCCAGGGCGGCGATCTGCAGGTAGATGGGGCTGCCGTCAGCCGGGCGGCCATCCGCGGGGCGGCCATCCGCGGGGCTGCCGTCAGCGGGGCTGGCGGCGGCAGGGCTGGCCGGCGCCGCGGCGACCTGGCCAGCCGCCTGCCGGGCCGGCGGCGCCACCGGGGCGGCGCCGTTGCGGGCGCGGCCTTCGGCGCCACCATTCTCCGCCAGCCACTGCTCGACGTCGATCGCCTCTACCTTCACCCGGCCGGTGCCGCGATCGAGGATATCCAGACGCGCCGCGGCGGCATAGGAGAGGTCGATCTCGCGGTCGTTGTGGAAGGGGCCGCGGTCATTGACCCGCACGATCACCGAGCGGCCATTCTCCAGGCTGGTGACGCGCACGAAGCTGGGCAGCGGCAGCGAGCGGTGGGCGGCGGTCATCTTGTACATGTCGTAGATCTCGCCATTGGAGGTCGCGTAGCCGTGGAACTTCTCGCCGTACCAGGACGCCGTGCCCTGGCGGGCGTAGCCCCGGGCATCGGGCAGCACGCTGTAGGTCTTGCCCCACACCTCGTAGGTCGAGCGGTTGCCCCCCCGGGAGAGCGGCTCCAGCCGCGGCACCGCATCCGGCACCCGGCTGACATCCGGCGGCGCCACCGGGTAGGCATCGCCGGACATGGCATAGCGTCCACCGCTGGACGATGGCGCGGCGGCCGCCTGGCTGCCGCCCTCGGCGGGGGTGGAGGGCGCCTGACCGCCGCCGCCGGCACAGCCCGCCAGCAGCAGGACCAGCCCCAGGGACCACAGCCGGGTTGTCATGAGCGCTCCTCCGAATCGACGCTTACCGCCTCGAGCCAGTGGGCATCCAGGGCGCGGGCCTCGGCGATGGCCTCGGCCAGCTCGGTGACCGCCATGGCGTAGAGGTGGCTGTGGTTGTAGCGGGTGATCACGTAGAAGTTGTGGTCGCCGAGCACGTAGCGCCAGTTGCCCTCGCCATCTTCCAGGGAGACCGGCAGCAGCGGCCGATCCGCTTCTATGTCATCGGGCACCCTGAGTCCGGCCTCGGCCACGGCACTCGCCGACACCCCCGGCGGGCGCGCCGCCCGGTTGAAGTCGATAGCCTCCGGGGGGATCTCCGGCCCCGTGGCGTCGTGATAGATGGGTTCGCCGCCCCGCCAGCCGTGCTCGGCAAAGTAGTTGCCCACGCTGCCGATGGCATCCACCGGATTGGTCCAGAGGTCACGAATGCCGTCGCCGTCGAAGTCCACGGCATAGGCCCGATAGCTGGTGGGAATGAACTGCGGATAGCCCATGGCGCCGGCATAGGAGCCCTTGAGGGCCCCGGGCTCGACGCCCTGCTCGTGGGTGATCTCGAGGAAGGCGGCCAGCTCGCCGCGAAAGAAGCTGCCGCGGCTGGGGTGGTGAAAGGCCAGGGTCGCCAGGGAGTCGATCACCCGGTGGCGCCCGGTAAAGCGGCCATAGCTGGTCTCGACCCCGATGATGGCGGCGATCACCTCGGCCGGCACGCCGAACTCGGCCTCGGCGCGCTCGAAGGCGTCGCGATGCACCTCGAGGAAGGTCACCCCGCGGTGGATACGCTCGGGCTGCAGGAAGATCTCGCGGTACTCGTCCCAGCGCAGCCGGCGCTCCGCCGCGCCGGCCATGGCGTCGAGCACGCCCTGCTGGAAGTCGGCACTTCGCATGGCCGCTTCGAGCCACTCCCGCTCGATGCCCCGCTCGGCAAGCTCTGCTACCAGCTGGCGGGTCTCGTCATGGGTGCGCGGGTCGAAGTCCGCCGCCAGGGCGCCCAGCGACGCCCCGAACGCGACCAGCCCCACCAGCACTCGCTTTCCATGGTTGCCAATCCGCATCTTGCGCTCTCCCTGATCCGGCATTCGGCGCGGCCCGCTGGCGCTAGCGCGGCAGCAGACGGCGGTGTGCATGAATGGCCATGAGAATACCGAAACCCGCCATCAAGGTCACGCTGGAGGTACCGCCATAGCTGACCAGCGGCAGGGGCACCCCCACCACCGGCAGGATGCCGCTGACCATGCCCACGTTGACGAAGACATAGATGAAGAAGGTCAGGATGATGCTGCCCGCCACCAGGCGCCCGAAGGTCTCCTGGGCGCCGGCAGCCAGCCAGAGGCCGCGACTGATGATGGCCAGGTAGAGCGCCAGGATGGCCAGCATGCCCACCAGGCCGAACTCCTCGCCGAGCACGGCGACGATGAAGTCGGTGTGGCGCTCGGGCAGGAACTCCAGCTGCGACTGGGTCCCCTGCAGCCACCCCTTGCCGAATACCCCGCCGCTGCCGATGGCGGTGGTGGACTGGATGATGTTCCAGCCCGAGCCCAGGGGGTCGCTGTTGGGGTCCAGGAAGGTCAGCACCCGCTGGCGCTGATAGTTGTGCAGGTTCATCCACAGCAGCGGCAGTGCCGCCGCGGCGAGCGCCGCCAGGGCCGCGATGAAGCGCCAGGAGAGCCCCGCCAGCAGCACCACGAAGATCGCCGCGGAGGCCACCAGCAGGGAGGTGCCCAGGTCGGGCTGCTTGGCGATCAGCGCCACCGGCAGGCCGACCAGCAGACCGCACACCGCGATATCCCGCAGCGTTGGCGGCAGCGCCCGCCGACTGAGGTAGGCCGCCACCATCAGCGGCATGGCCAGCTTCATCATCTCCGAGGGCTGGAAGCGAATCACCCCGGGAATCACCAGCCAGCGCTTGGCCCCCATGCCCACATCTCCCACCAGCTCCACCGCCACCAGGAGCAGCACCCCCAGGGCATAGACCGGCAGCGCCCAGCGCAGCAGGGTCGAGGGCGAGAGCTGGGCGAGCAGGAACATCACCACCAGGGCCACGCCGAAGCGGATGGCCTGGGCGATCACCGGCTCGATGCGCTGGCCGCTGGCGCTGTAGAGCACCATAAGCCCCGCCGCCATCAGCGCCAGCAGCATGCCCAGCAGCCAGGGGTCCAGGTGCAGCCGCTCCCAGAGGCTGCGCCGCCGGGAGATGCCGCTGGCCGGAGGGCGCACCGGGTAGGGGCGCAGGATACGCGAGAGGTCGATCATGCCCATGGTCAGTTCCCCGCTACCTGGCTGTCATCATCCGCCATCGCCTCGCGCAGCTCCTCCACGTCGGGCTCCCTGTCCTTGAGCAGCCAGGCATCGCTCATGGCCCGAGCCAGATGCGCCGCGTGGGTGCTGCCGCCGCCGGCGTTCTCGACGATCACCGATACCGCGATCTGCGGGTCCTCGGTGGGGGCAAAGGCCATGAAGAGCGCATGGTCGCGCAGCCGCTCGGCCAGCTCCTCGGCGTTATAGCGCTGGTCCTGGCCCAGGGAGAAGACCTGGGCGGTGCCGGACTTGCCGGCCATGCGGTACTCGAGTCCGACCCCGGTGCGTCGCGCCGTGCCCTCGTGGCCGGTGAGCACCTTCTCCATGCCGGAGAAGATGCGATCCCACCAGGCATCATGGGGAATCTCGATGTCCGACGGGGTGTCGGCGAGCCGTGCCGGCAGCTCCTCGTCACCGATGCGGCTGGCCAGGCGCGGCTTGACCCACTCGCCGCGATTGGCCAGCACCGCGGTGGCGGTGGCCAGCTGCAGCGGGGTGACCTGCCAGTAGCCCTGGCCGATTCCCACCGAGAGGGTCTCTCCCGGGTACCAGGGCTGATTGAAGCGCCCCCGCTTCCACTCCCGGGAGGGCATCAGGGCGGTGCTTTCGCCGAAGATGTCGTGCCCCACGCGCTTCCCGAAGCCGAAGGCGCTCATCGTCTCATGAATGCGATCGATCCCCAGATCGTAGGCCAGGGCGTAGTAGTAGGTGTTATTGGAAACGGCAATGGAACGCTCCATGTCGACGCGACCGTGGCCCCAGCGCAGCCAGTTGCGGTAGCGGCGGGTATCGTTGGGCAGCTGATAGAAGCCGGGGTCGTTGATGGTCCGATCCGGCGTGATCACCCCCTCGGCGAGTCCCGCCAGGGCCAGGAAGGGCTTGATGGTGGAGCCGGGAGGATAGTGGCCGCGGATGGCACGGTTGTAGAGCGGCAGGTCCAGGTTCTCCTGCAGCGCCCGGTAGGAAGCCACGTCGATGCCGGTCACGAACTGGTTGCTGTCGAAGCCGGGCGTGGAGACCATGGCCAGGATCTCGCCGGTGCGGGGCGCGATAGCCACAATGGAGCCGCGCCGCCCGTCGAGCAGCTCATAGGCCAGCTTCTGCAGACCGTGGTCGAGGGTCAGGGTGATGTTCTGGCCGGGCACCGGATCGGTACGCCCCAGCTCGCGCAGCACCCGGCCCCGGGCGTTGGTCTCCACCTTGCGTAGCCCCGCCTGACCGTGCAGCTGGTCCTCGTAGAAGCGCTCCACGCCGGTCTTGCCGATGAAGTGGGTGCCGGCGTAGCGGCCCGTGTCCAGGTTGGCCAGCTCCTCGGCGTTGATGCGGCCCACATAGCCCAGGGCGTGGGCCATCACCTCGGCATCAGGATAGTAGCGCAGCAGCTGGGCCTCCACCTCGACCCCCGGCAGCAGGTGGCGGTTGACCGACAGCCGGGCGATCTGCTCCTCATCGAGGTCGCTCATCAGCAGCGCCGGCTGGAAGGGGCGCTGGCGCTGGCGAGAGCGAACCCGAAAGGCCTCGGCCTCCTCCTCCGGCAGCTCGAGGAGCTCCACCAGCAGCCCCAGGGTGGCATCCAGGTCATCGACCCGCTCGCGCACCAGGGTCAGGTTGTACGTGGGACGATTTTCCGCCAGCAGCACGCCGTTGCGGTCATAAATGAGGCCTCGGGTCGGCGGCAGCGGCTCCACCCGCACCCGATTCTTCTCGGAACGGGTGCTGTAGACCTCATGCTGTACCACCTGCAGCCAGGCCAGCCGCCCCATCAGCACGCCGGTGAGGGCGAAGACAAGCACCACGGCGAGCAGCGCCCGCAAGCGGAAGATGCGCAGCTCCTGCTCGGGGCTCTTGAGGTTGTCGCGATTCTTGCGCATGGCACTCCCGGCCGCTGGGCGGCCCGGTCAGCGGTGGTAGGGGTGGCCCACCATCAGTGTCCAGGCGCGGTAGAGCTGCTCGGCAAGCAGGATCCGCACCAGCGGATGGGGCAAGGTCAGGGGCGAGAGGGACCAGCGCTGGTCGGCCGAGGCCGAGAGGCCCGCTTCCAGGCCGTCGGGGCCGCCCACCAGCAGCACCACGTCACGCCCCTCCAGGCGCCAGCCTTCGGCCTGCTCGGCCAGCTGCTCGGTGCTCCAGGGCTTGCCCCCCACCTCCAGGGCCACGACGTGCTCGTCACCGCGCAGGCGAGCGCGAATGCGCTCGGCCTCCTGGCCCATGGCCCGGGGAATATCGGCATTCTTGCCGCGCTGGCCGGGGGCGATCTCCTCCACCTCCAGGGCAAAGTCCCGCGGCAGCCGCTTGCGGTACTCCTCGACGCCCTGGGTCACCCAGGCGGGCATGCGGGTGCCCACGGCGAGCAGGCGTACCCTCATGCGCCGTGGGCCTCACCCTCGCTGCGCTCGAGGTCGCTGGGCAGGTCGGCCCAGAGGCGCTCGAGGTCATAGAGCTGACGGGTCTCCGGCAGCATGACGTGAACCACCACGTCGCCGAGGTCCACCAGCACCCAGTCGGCACCATTCTCGCCCTCCACGCCCAGTGGCTGGATGCCGGCCTCCTTGGCCTTCTGCACCACGCTTGAGGCCAGGGCGGCCACGTGCCGGGAAGAGGTGCCGCTGGCGATGATCATCTGGTCGGTCACGCTGGTCAGCTTGGAGACATCCAGCTGGGCGATGTCCTTGGCCTTGAGGTCCTCCAGGGCGTCCACCACCAGCGTCTTGAGTGCGTCGATATGCATAGGGTCTTCTGTCAGGCTGTCGTTGAACGACCATTGTACCGGGTTGACCGCCCGCTGGCAGCGCTCGTTCCCGGGCTTTTCCAGCGGGCTTGCCAAGGGAGCGGCTCAGGCGCGATAGAGGGCGTGCTCCAGCAGGTAATGCTCCACCGCTTCAGGCAGCAGGTAGCGCACGCTCCTGCCCTCGGCCAGGCGACGGCGCACCTCGGTGGCGGAGATCGCCATGCGCGACGGCAGCGAGAGGCGCAGCAGGCCGCCGGCGGGGCGCGCCATCAGCGCCTCGCCGTCGCCGACCTCCCGCCCGTCGATCAGCGCCCGGAGCTCGGCGGGCAGCGCCGCCTCGAAGTCGGGACGGTCCACCACCACCAGGTGGGCCAGGGCGAAGAGCCGCTCGGGGTCGCGCCACTCGGCCAGGCGCAGGAAGGCGTCATGCCCCAGGGCCATCACCAGGCGCGCCTCGCCGCCATACTCCCGGCGCAGGGAGGCCAGGGTATCGGCGCTCCAGGAAGGGCCCTCCCGCTGGAGCTCCCGGGGATCGGCGACCAGCCCCGGGGTGTCGCCGATACCCAGGCGCAGCAGGGCCAGGCGCTGCTCGGGTGCCACCCTGGGCTCGCCGCGCAGGGGCGGCACGCTGGCCGGCACCATGTGCACCCGGTCCAGCGCCAGGGCCTCGCGCAGCTCGACGGCGCTGCGCAGGTGGCCCAGGTGCACCGGGTCGAAGGTGCCGCCGAGCATGGCGATCCGCGCCGGACGGGGCGGATCCGCCACACCCGCCGGCAGCGGCAGGAGCGCCTCCTCACTCACTGGCGGATCTGACCATCGCCGAGGACCACGTACTTGCGGGTGGTCAGCCCCTCGAGGCCCACCGGGCCGCGGGCGTGGAGCTTGTCGGTGGAGATGCCGATCTCGGCGCCCAGGCCATACTCGAAGCCGTCCGCGAAGCGCGTGGAGGCGTTGACCATCACCGAGCTGGAGTCCACCTCGGCCATGAAGCGCCGCGCCAGGGCGTAATCCTCGGTGATGATGGCATCGGTATGGTGGGAGCCGTAGCGCTCGATATGGGTGACGGCGGCGTCGATACCCTCCACCACCCGCAGCGCCAGCACCGGGGCCAGGTATTCGGCGCCCCAGTCCTCCTCGCTGGCCGCGGCGATGCCGGGCAGCAGCGCCCGGGTGCGCTCGCAGCCGCGCAGCTCCACGCCGTGCTCGGCATAGGCCGCCGCCAGGCGCGGCAGCAGCGCCTCGGCCACCGGGGCGTCCAGCAGCAGGGTCTCCATGGTGTTGCAGGTGCCGTAGCGGTGGGTCTTGGCATTGACGGCGATGGCGAAAGCCTTGTCGAGGTCGGCGGTGGCGTCCACGTAGACGTGGCAGACGCCGTCCAGATGCTTGATCACCGGCACCCGGGCCTCCCGGGAGATGCGCTCGATCAGCGACTTGCCGCCGCGGGGAATGATCACATCCACGTACTCGGGCATGGCGATCAGCCGACCCACGGCGGCGCGGTCGGTAGTGGCGACCACCTGGACCGCCGCCTCGGGCAGGCCGGCATCGAGCAGGCCGGCACGAATGCAGGCGGCGATGGCGGCGTTGGAGTCCCGCGCCTCGCTGCCGCCGCGCAGGATGGCGGCGTTGCCGGACTTGAGGCAGAGGCTGGCCGCCTCCAGGGTGACGTTGGGGCGCGACTCGTAGATGATGCCGATCACGCCCAGCGGCACGCGCATCTGGCCCACCTGGATACCGCTCGGCCGATAGCGCAGGCTGTCGATCTCACCGACCGGGTCCGGCAGTGCGGCGACCTGCTCGAGTCCCTCGAGCATGGCGTCGAAGCGACCGGGCGTCAGCTCGAGGCGGTCGAGCAGCGCCGCATCGAGGCCGCCGTCGCGGCCCCGGGCCAGGTCGCGGGCATTGGCCGCCAGCACCTCGTCCCGGGCCGCCTCGAGGCGCTTCGCCATGGCCAGCAGCGCGGCATTCTTGGGGCCGGTGGGGGTGCGACGCATCACGGTGGCGGCGGCGCGAGCCGCTTCGCCCAGGCGCTCCATGTAGGCTTCGACGTCGCGGATCGCCTCGTCGGAGGAAGTGACTTGTGCTGACATGCCGAAAGGGGTCTCCTGTGGGCGTGGCCAGATGGCCCGGCCACGGCGTTATACTGACGCGGCACCCGGCCACGCTATCCGCAAAGGGAGTCATAGTAAGCCACCATGCAGAGCAAGTACAAAGTCGGCCTGCTGCGCCTGAACCTGCTGCTCGCGGCCCTGCTGTCGGCGCTGATGGCCCCGGCCTCGACCAGCCTTACCGAGGCCCTGCTGCTGTGGCTGGCCGCAGGGTGGCTCGCCGTCTCCGCCCTGCTGGTGGAGTTCAGCCACCGGCGTCCGGTCCTGGTGCCCTGGCAGCTGCTGCCCAGCCTGCTGCTCACCGCCCTGCTGTTTACCGCTCCGGAACGCTTCCCCCTCTGGCTGTGGGCCTGGGCGGCGCTGGTGATGCTCCCCCAACCGGCCTGGATGTCGGGGCTCAACCTGCTGCTGGCTGCCCTCAGCTGGGGCTGGCTGGCCCAGGACATGCCGCCGCCGCTGGCGCTGCTTTCCGGCATCCTGCTCGGCGCCCTGCTCCTGCTCGGCCTGCTGCGCTCCCGGGACCTGGCGCCGCTGCGGGGCGCGGCCAGGCAGCGAGTTCACCTGGTGCCAGGCATGCGCCTCTGGCCCCGGGCCCAGCTAGGCCGCGACCTGGCCCGGGAGCGGGCCCGGGCACAGCGGGACGGCGTTCACGGCGAGCTGCTGCTGCTGCGCACCGGGCGGCGGCGCTTCTGGCCCCAGGCTCAGCGGCTCTGCGAACTGACCCGGCGCTTCGAGCCCTGCTACCGGCTGGACAGCCGCACCCTGGCAGCCCTGCTGCTCTCGCCCGACGCCGAGCAGGCCGAACGGCGCCGGGCCGAGCTGCTCGCCCGGCTGGGGCCCGTCAAACGCCTGCGGACCACGCCGCTCTCCCTGGTCGTGTCGGTGAGCGAGGAGTGCCGCGCCCTGGAGCGGGAGGCCGGCCATGGCTGATAGCTCCCTCACCCGCACCCATGCCCTGCTCTATGCGCTCACCGCCCTGCTGCTGCTCGGCCAGGCGGGCTGGCACTACCTGACCGGCGAGTATGGCCGCATACTGCTGCCGGCCATGCTGACGCCGGTGGTACTCACCGCCGCCCTGATGCGACTGGGCCAGCCCGAGACCGCGCGGCTCTCGGCCTACCTGGTCCTGGTGACCGGCTATCTGCTGGTGGCCATGGAGCTGCCGGGCCCCTCCTCGCTGCCTCCCTTCTGGCTGGGCCTGCCCCCGGTGCTGACCCTGCTGCTGCTGCCGCTGGGATCGGCCATGCTGCTCAATCTCACCCTGACCCCGGTCTGGCTGCTGCTGGCCGAAGCCTGGCTGACTCCCGACCTGGCGCTGGGCTACCTGGCCCTGGTGGTGGTCGCCGGCCTGGCGCCCTGGGAGATCCTGCACCAGCGCGCACTGCTCCAGGCCACCGACCCCATGGATGAGGAGTGCGACGCCATGCGCCCCAGCGCCATGCATGACCGCCTGCACAGCGAGTGCGAGCGCGCCGCCCTGCTGGACCAGCGCCTGGCGGTGCTGCTGATTCACCTGCCCCAGCTGGAGATGGCCAGGGAGCAGTTCGGCAGCGGCGCGCACCGAGCCCTGCTCAAGGCGCTCTGCGACACCGCGGCGCGCTGCAGCCGCGACCATGACCTGCTCGGTCGCGAGGGCCCCGCCGATTTCTGGCTGCTGCTCCCCGACACCAGCGAGAGCGGCGCCCTGCTGGTGCGCCAGCGCCTGGAGGAAGCGCTGGCGCGTCGAATCCTGCTGGATACCGGCCAGCTGGAGGCGCGCCTGACCGTCTGCTGCCTGCGCCAGGGGGAGGAGGCCGATGCCTTCCTCCAGCGCCTCCAGGCCACGACCCAACGCAACGCCACATCCTGACCGCCCTCGACACGGAGTCCCCCTTGAACCTTGCCGATGCCCTCTATCAGCTGACGCCCTCGCCTACGCTCCTGCTGCTGATCATCGCCGCCATCGCCCTGGTGGAGTCGCTGGCGCTGATCGGCCTGCTGGTGCCCGGCGTGGTGCTGATCACCGCGGCCGCCTCACTGGCCGGCCACCAGGAGCTGGCGCTGCCGGCCATCATGCTGGCGGCCTTCGTCGGCGCCGTGGTCGGCGACTGGATCAGCTTCTGGCTCGGCTATACCCAGCACGCCCGAGTGACCCGGCTCTGGCCGCTGTCGCGCCACCCCGAGTGGATCGCCCGGGGGGCACGCTTCTTCCAGCGCTACGGCACCCTGTCGGTGTTCTTCGGCCGCTTCGTCGGCCCTGTACGCCCAGTGGTGCCGCTGATCGCCGGCATGCTCAGGATGTCGCCCCGGGCCTTCTCCTGGGCCAACCTCGCCTCGGCGCTGCTCTGGGCGCCCGCCTATGTGCTCCCCGGCTACCTGCTGGGACGCACCTGGCAGCAGCTCTTCGACGTGCCGCCGGAAATGCAGGCGGCCCTGGTCGCCCTGGCCATCCTGCTGGTGGCCCTGGCGGTGGTGTTCTCCTGGCTGCGCCAGCAGGTCAGCCGCAGCGGGCGACTCTATCGGCTGCTGGCCCTGGGTGCCCGCCGCCACCCGGTGATGCGGCGCCTGTGGCTGGCCGGCAGCGCCACCGGGCGCGGCGAGCTGCCCCTGGCCAGCTGGCTGCTGCTGGTGCTGGCCCTGGGCGGCGTCTCGGGATGGACCCTGCTGGTCATGCAGCAAGGCGCCAGCGGCCCGCTGCCCATGGACGCCACCCTGCACGACCTCTTCGCCTCCCTGACCGCCCCCTGGCTGCAGGCCCTGGGGCAGGCCCTGGCCCGGGTGGGAGACACCTATGGCGTGGTGGCCCTGGTGCTCCCCTGGGGGGTCTGGCTGCTGTGGCGGAGGCGCCTGGATGCCTTCCTGCATATCGGCGGCGGGCTTGGCCTGATTGCCCTGCTCAACACCTGGGGCAAGGCCTTCTTCGACCGCCCCCGCCCCGGCACGCCTGACTACCTGACCGGCTCCATGGCCTACCCCAGCGCCCACAGCTCCACCGCCGTGGTGCTGGCCGGGCTCGCCGCGGCCTTCATCGCCCGGGAGCTGCCCCATCACCAGCGCCACTGGGTCTACTGGGGCGCCATTCTCTTCGCCGTGCCCATGGCGCTGTCGCGGCTGGTGATCGGCGTGCACTGGTTCAGCGACCTGGTGGGAGGCGCCCTGCTGGGGCTGGTGGTCTGCGCCCTGGTGCAGCTGGCCTGGCAGGCCAGGCCGCGGGCACCGCTGGCCCCCTGCCCGGCCTGGTGGCTCGGCGGCGCCTCCCTCGTGCTGGTCGCCGCCCGCATCGCCTGGCTGCCGCCGATCTAGGGCTCTCCCCAGCGGGGCATCAGGCGATGCTCGATACCGAGCTGGTTGAGGATGCGGGCGACGATGAAGTCGACCAGGTCGTCGATGGTGGCGGGCTGGTGATAGAAGCCCGGGGCCGCGGGCAGCATTACCGCGCCCAGCCGGGTCAAGTTCAGCATGTGCTCCAGATGGATGGCCGAGAGCGGCGTCTCGCGCAGCACCATCACCAGCTGGCGGCGCTCCTTGAGGGCCACGTCGGCGGCGCGCTCGATGAGGTTGTTGCTGGCCCCGGTGGCCACCGCCGAGAGGGTGCCGGTGGAGCAGGGACAGATCACCATGGACGAGGGCGCCCCCGAGCCCGAGGCCACCGGCGCCATCCACTCCTCGCGACCGAAGCAGCGAATCTGCCCGGGGCGCGCGCCGCTGCGCTGGGCCAGCGCCTCGGCGAGCCGCTCGGGGCGCGCCGGCAGGTCGACGTCGGTCTCGGTGGCGATCACCAGATGAGCCGCCTTGGAGATCATCACCCACACCTCGCGCTCGGCGGCCACCAGGGCCTCGATCAGGCGCAGACCGTACTGGGCCCCGGAGGCGCCGGTGAGCGCCACCGTGACCGGGGGACCGAACGCCTGTGCTGCTAGATCACTCACCATGCGCCTCCTTCAGGGCAGCCAAGAGCTTGTCGTGAATGCCGCCAAAGCCGCCGTTGGACATCACCACGATACGATCATAGGGGCGCGCCTCGGCCACCAGGGCCGCCACCAGGGCCTCCAGCGCCTGCTCCAGGCGAGCCGGCACCGGACTGGCGGCCCTGACCGGCTCGAGGGACCAGTCGAGGCCCGGGGGCTGGTACCAGAAGGCCAGATCGGCACAGGCGACGCTCTCGGCCAGGCGCTCGCGCAGGGTGCCCAGGCGCATGGTGTTGGAGCGCGGCTCGATCACCGCCAGCAGGCGGCCCCGGGCGGTGGCGGCGCGCAGCCCGGCCAGGGTCGCGGCGATGGCGGTGGGGTGGTGGGCAAAGTCGTCGATCACCTGGATGCCGGCCACCTCGCCGCGCAGCTCCTGGCGCCGCCGGGGGGTCTCGAAGCGCGACAGCGCCGCCGCCCCCCGGGCGAGATCCACCCCGCAGGCGTGGGCGGCGGCCAGGGCCGCCAGGGCGTTGCGGGCGTTGTAGGCCCCGGTCAGGGGCCAGTCCACCACGGCGTCCTCGTCGACGTTCCCCTCCTGGTGGATCACCCGGAAGCGGGAGGCGTCCTCGCGCTCGAGCTCGAGGCGCCAGGGGCTCTCTGCCGCCTCGCCGAAGCGCACCGTCGGCGTCCAGGCCCCCAGGGCCAGCACCCGCTCGAGGGCCGGCTCGCCGTCGGCCACCAGCAGGCGTCCGCGCCCCGGTACGGTGCGCACCAGGTGGTGGAACTGCCGCTCGATGGCGGCCAGATCTTCGAAGATGTCCGCGTGATCGAACTCGAGGTTGCCGAGGATGGCGATCTCGGGGCGGTAGTGAACGAACTTGGAGCGCTTGTCGAAGAAGGCGGTGTCGTACTCGTCGGCCTCCACCACGAAGGGGGCGTCCGGCGCCCCGAGCCGGGCGGAGACGCCGAAATTGCGCGGCACGCCGCCGATCAGAAAGCCCGGCGCGAGCCCCGCGGACTCCAGCAGCCAGGCGACGAGACTCGCCGTGGTGGTCTTGCCGTGGGTGCCGGCCACGGCGATCACCCGCCGCCCGGGGAGCACCTGCTCGGCCAGCCACTGGGGGCCGGAGACGTAGGGCAGGCCCAGGTCGAGCACCGCCTCCACCTCCGGGTTGCCCCGGGAGAGCGCGTTACCGATCACCACCAGGTCGGGACGGGGCTCGAGATTGGCCGGCGCATAGCCCTCGCACAGCGCGATGCCCGCCTCCTCCAGCTGGGTGCTCATGGGCGGGTAGACTCCCGCATCCGAGCCGCTGACGGTATGGCCCAGCTCCCGGGCCAGCAGCGCCAGGCTACCCATGAAGGTGCCACAGATACCGAGAATATGGACGTGCATGCGCTCTCCTGACTGCCAAGGGGTACCGCGGTCTCCCGTCGCGCTGGACCGCGACAGAAAGTGGCGAGACTAGCATGGCGCCCCGAGCCCCTCCAGCGCCCAGCCAGGGCTATCGCATTTCCCCATAGGCGTCAGCGAAAGGCGCCGGGGGCAGGTCGGAGAGGGGGTCCGAGGACCAGGGGTGAGGAGTATTACTCAGAACGGGCTGGCCAAGGATGGCCAGCACCGGTCCTGCAAGCGGAGCGGGACGCGAGAGTGCCGCAGGGCCGAGGTAGTCTACAAGGAGGTACTCGTAGCGCCCCCTCGAGGGCCTGTCGCCGGAACAGCCTTGAGCGGTAGTGCCATCTGCGACAGCTCCGGGCGCCGGGTGCAGCCTCGGCCGCTTTCGGCTAGAATCCTCCGGCCTTGAACCCCTATACCGACCAGCAGCGACCAGGAGCAGGAACAGCCCCATGGCCCATAATGCCTTTTACGCCCAGTCCGGCGGCGTCACCGCCGTGATCAATGCCAGCGCCTGCGGCGTGATCGAGGCCTGCCGCCGTCATCCGGACCAGATCGGCAAGGTCTACGCCGGCCACAACGGCATCATCGGCGCCCTCACCGAGGACCTGATCGACGTGAGTCGGGAGTCCGACGAGGCCATCGCGGCCCTGCGTCACACCCCGGGCGGCGCCTTCGGCTCCTGCCGCTACAAGCTCAAGGACATCGAGACCCACCGCGCCCAGTACGAGCGGCTGATCGAGGTGTTCCGCGCCCATGATATCCGCTACTTCTTCTACAACGGCGGCGGCGACAGCGCCGACACCTGCCTCAAGGTCTCCCAGCTCTCCGAGAAGCTCGGCTACCCGCTCACCGCCATCCACGTGCCCAAGACCGTGGACAACGACCTCCCGATCACCGACAACTCCCCGGGCTTCGGCAGCGTGGCCAAGTACATCGCCACCTCCACCCTGGAGGCTTCCCTGGACATCGCCTCCATGTGCGCCACCTCCACCAAGGTGTTCGTGCTCGAGGTGATGGGTCGCCACGCCGGCTGGATCGCCGCTGCCGGCGGACTCGCCGGCCAGGGCGAGGGCGAGCCGCCCCACCTGATCATCTTCCCCGAGGTGGCCTTCGATCGCTCCGCGGTGATGGCCCGGGTCGACGAGGCGGTCAAGAAGTACGGCTACTGCGTGATCGTGGTCTCCGAGGGCGCCCGCTACGAGGACGGCACCTTCCTCGCCGACTCCGGCAACACCGACGCCTTCGGCCACCGCCAGCTGGGCGGCGTGGCCCCGACCCTGGCCGGCATGGTCAAGCAGGACCTCGGCTACAAGTACCACTGGGCCGTGGCCGACTACCTGCAGCGCGCCGCCCGCCATCTGGCCTCTCGGACCGACGTGGAGCAGGCCTACGCCGTGGGCCAGAAGGCGGTGGAGCTGGCGGTGGCCGGCAGGAACTCCATGATGCCCGCCATCAAGCGCACCTCCGACGCCCCCTACGCCTGGACCATCGAGCCCGCGCCCCTGGCCGAGATCGCCAACCGCGAGAAGTTCATGCCCGCCGAGTACATCAGCGAGGATGGCTTCGGCATCACCGAGGCGTGCCGCCAGTACCTCTCGCCGCTGATCCAGGGCGAGGACTTCCCTCCCTTCGAGAACGGCCTGCCGAGGGTCGCCAAGCTGGCGCTTCACCGGGTCGAGCGCAAGCTGCCGGCGTTTACGCTCTGACAGGGACGAGGTGCGAGGTGCGAGGTGCGAGGTGCGAGGATCCAGGTTCCCGCGCCTCGAACCTCGCACCGGCCCGAAGGGCATCAACGCAGCAGCCAGGAGAGCACCAGCAGCAGCAGCAGGATGGCGGCGATGCCCTGCCAGAACTGACCGGAGTCGCGGAAGACCCGCGGCCCCGGGCGCTCCTCCTTGCGCACGGCGGCGAGGGGCTGACGCAGCTCGCGCAGGAACTCCGACATGCGCCGAAAGCGCAGCGAGCGCTGGGGATCCAGGGCGCGGCGCAAGGCCTCGTCCAGGGCCGGCGTCACCTCCGGGTTGCGGGTGCGCGCGCTGCGGTAGACCAGCTGCTCGAGATCCGTATGGCTGCGCAGCCGATTGGGCGTCAGCTCGTAGGGCAGCTCGCCGGTCAGCAGCCAGTAGGCCGTGGAGGCAAAGGAGTACTGGTCGCTGCGCCGCCCTACCGAATCGTCCAGGGCGTACTCCGGCGCGCTGTGCTCGGTCAGTCCCACCTGGCGCAGCAGGTCCCTGGCGTCGCCATGGCTCCCGCCGTCGCGGGTGCGGCAGGCGCTGAAGTCGGTCAGCAGCACCTGTCCGTGGGTGTCGATCAGCACGTTGCCCGGGTAGATCTTCTGGTGAAGGATGTCGCGATGGTGCAGGGCCTGGATGGCCTTGCCCAGCTGGTTGACGATGTCCAGCCGCTGCACCAGGGTCGCCTGGGGGTGGCGCCTTGCCCACTCGGTCAGGGTCTCCCCCTCCACGTAGGCCATCAGGTAGTAGAGGTAGCGACGCGGCCGGGAGGACTCCATGATCCGCACCACGAAGGGGGACTTGACCCGCTCCACCACCCACTGCTGCAGCAGGAAGTGCTCCAGGTAGACGTTGCGGTTGGAGAGCTCCGGGCTCGGCGCCTTCATCACCATCTCGCGCTCGGTCTGGATATCGCGGACCCGGTAGACCCGGGACTGGGCCGTGCGCGACAGCACCGCCTGCACTTCCAGGCCGTCGAGACGATCCCCCGGCGAGAGCTCGGGGGGAATCGGCAGGTCGCCGTAGGCGCGACCGGGGTGGTCGGGCTGCTCGTCGGGAAGCTCGTCGATGCGTACCAGCTGGAAGCAGAACTGCTCGGCGCCATAGCCCCGGGACTGGGCCCGCTGCACCGCAGCCCCGGCCAGCCGGTCGCAGGCGGCGTTGAGGTCGCTGGCATCCTGGCGGATCAGCTGCACGTACTCCGAGGGCATCAGGGTGCCGAGCACCGCCTGGGTGGTAAAGAGGAAGATATCGCCCTGCTTGATCGGGAACTGGGCGTAGTCGATATCGATGCTGTTATCCATGCCCAGGGCCCGGGAGGGGTAGCGGTAGCCGCCCAGGTCGGTGACATGGTCGCGGCTGAGCTGTTCGAACTCGGCCCCGCGCAGGCGAAATACCAGGGTATCGCCGAGGTGGAAGAGATGCGCCGTGCGCCCGCGGTAGACCATGGCGGAGAGCGAGGAGACGTAGCCGCCCTCGGCGACGCACTGGCTCTGGCTGTAGCACCAGCCGTTGAGGGCGCGCAGCACCCGGGTCGCCGAGGTCTTGACGTCCCAGTGGTCCGGGGTGGAGTAGTAGTCGGCCAGGAAGCCGCGCACGCTGAGATCGCCGGCCTGCTTGGCCATGGAGTTGCGGCGGATCGAGTCGCTGATCACCGCACAGGCGCCCTTGGCGTTGAGCTGCCCCAGGTCCGGGTAGCGCACCGACATGGAGCTGCGATGGTGGCGGCGCTCCGGGGCCACATAGGCCTGACCGTAACTCAAGGACAGCTGCGCAGATCCCAAGAGGCATCTCCTTACCCGCAAGGTGGATCTTCCCTGGGGCCTCACGCCGACCTCTCGCCAGCCGGCGGACCCCGCCGGCGCCCATGATACACGTCTGTGCCGCCCGCGTGGTGTCAACCAAAGCCGCAGCGGCCCGTCACCTATGTCGCATTGGTAATCGCCGCCCCCGCTCCGTATAATTTCGCGGATTTTCGCTCAGCGATACACCAGGCTGATTTCCAACCCAAGGAAGCGACGATGAACTTCGATAACATCCCCGCCGGCAAGGACCTCCCCAACGACGTCTACGTGGCGATCGAGATCCCCGCGCATAGCGCACCGATCAAGTACGAGATCGACAAGGACATGGGCGCGCTGCTGGTCGACCGCTTCATGGCAACGCCGATGTTCTACCCGGCCAACTACGGCTTCATCCCCCACACCCTGGCCGACGACGGCGATGCCCTGGACGCCCTGGTGGTGACCCCCGTCCCCGTGCAGGCCGGCAGCGTCATCCGCGCGCGCCCGGTGGGCGTGCTCAACATGACCGATGAGGCCGGCGAGGACGCCAAGCTGGTCTGCGTACCCCACCCCAAGCTCTCCAGCCTCTATGACGACGTCCAGGAGGTGACCGACCTGCCCGAGCTGCTGCGCCAGCAGATCGCCCACTTCTTCGAGAACTACAAGGATCTCGAGAAGGGCAAGTGGGTGAAGGTGGAGTCCTGGGAAGGCGCCGAGGCCGCCCGCAAGGCCATCGAGAAGGCCGCCGCCGCCTACGCCAAGGCCTGAGAGTACCCCTCTCACTTCGCTGTCGGCGCCAGCCGCCAGACCCAGCAGGGCCGCCCATCCGGGCGGCCCTGCTGCATTCAGGCGTGGGCCCAGGCGGGCCGGCCTAGGCCTCCGGGGCAGCCAGCGCCTCGGGGGGCGGCTCGACGACCTCCTCCTCGAGGCGCTCCACCGCCTCCACCGGCGGCTCGACGGGCTCGGACGGCTCCACCGAGTCCTCGAGCAGCGCCTCGCCGGGCTGCGTCTCGGTGATCTCTGCCGGCGCCGCCAGGGCCGCCGGCGGCTCGGCCAGCCGCTCGGCCAGCGACGCCGCCAGATCCCGGGCGCGGGTCATATGCAGCGCCATGACCAGGGAGTGGTTGGCGAAGACGCCGAAGCCGGAGCCGTTGAGCACCACCGGGCTCCACAGGCGCCGCTGGGTCATCTCCAGCTCGGCCAGCAGGCGCTCCCACTCGCCGCGCACGCCCGCCTCGTCCAGCACGTCGGCCTGGTCACGCTGCACGCCCTCCAGCAGCTGCGCCAGGGCCCAGCCGCTGCCCCGGGCCTCGAAGAAGATATTGTCGACCCGGTACCAGGGCGTGGGCGGCGGCAGCGACTCGGTATCCACGGCCAGTTCGGTCAGCGCCTCATGCCCCCCGACGCTGGCCGCCAGGCGCAGGGCCAGGTCATCGAGCCCCTCGGCCACCGACGCCAGCCAGCTGCCGAGGCCGGCGCCGGGCGGAAAGCCCGCCTCCGGGTCATCCAGGGCGGCCAGCTTGCGATCCAGGGCGGCCACCGCCTCCTCCAGGCGCTGCTCGGTGGAGGGGTAGAGCCAGTCGCGATCATCGCCCAGCAGCGCCTCCCGCGCCTCGACGAGCGCCGCCGAGTCGCCGCCGGCCATCTGCGGCAGGGCCAGGGCAAGGCGCCGCGACTCCTCCAGCACGCCGAGCTCCCAGCTGGGCATATTGTCGAGCCAGATCCCCGGCGGGGCGATATCGTTGCGCAGGTAGCCGCCGGGCTTCTCCAGCAGGGTGGCCACGCTCTGGGCCAGGGTCGCCACGCTCACCGTCCCTCTGGCGCCGGGCGCATAGGCCGCCTCGCCGCGGCGCTCCAAGGTCGCCTGCTCCACGTCGAAGGCGGCTGGCGGCTGGCTCCACCAGACCCCCAGTGCGATGGTGACCAGCAGGTAGAGCCCCGCCAGCGCCAGCAGCGGCTTCCAGATCCAGCCATAGCGGGGGCGCTCCAGCGCCTCCTCCTTCCTGCGGCGCCGGGCGGCGCGCCAGCTTTTCCAGGCCATGTCGTGATAATCCCTGTCTAATGAAGGTAGGCCCGCGCGATGCGACAATGGGGCGCAGACGACGCAGGACTCGGCACGCTGACTGCCGCGTGCTTCTGCGCTATCCTAGCACCACTGCGAACTCCAGCGCCCCGGCCGCGCTCGCGGGGAACCGCGCCGCCGGCCATGGGTCTCTAGTCCGAGCTCGCCCCGACACCCGCAGGATAAGGATGCCCCACTTGATCGCCAGACGCCTCGCCCCGCTGCTCCTGATGATGCTGCTGCCCCTGGCCGCTCAGGCGCAGTGGTTCTCCTCCTCCAGCTCCCAGCAGTTCCTGCCCGTGCTGGAGGCCTTCCAGCCCGACGCCTGGCACGACGGCGAGACGCTCTACGTGGGCGTGGAGGTCACGCCCGAGCACTACCTCTACCGTCATCAGTTCGCGGTGGCGTCCGAGGCGGTGGCCCTGGGCGAGCCGCAGATCCCCCAGGGCGAGTTCACCAGCGACGAGTTCATGGGCGACGTCTACGTCTTCCGCGACACCATGGTCATCGAGGTGCCCCTTGAGGAGGGGGCCAGCGGCGTCTTCCCGCTGACCTTCACCTTCCAGGGCTGCGCCGACGCCGGCCTCTGCTATCCGCCGGAGTGGGTCGCTCTGGAGGCGCCGGAGCGCGCCGCCCCGGCGGCCTTCGCCGCCCTGGCGGGCGGCAACGGCAGCGCCCCGGGCGGCGGAGACAGCGCCAGCCCAGGCGAGGATGCCGCCGGCGCCGCCCCTGCCGCACCCCAGAGCGATGACGGGCGCTTCCAGCGGCTGATGGCCGATGCCAGCCTGCCGCTGGCCCTGGGGCTCTTCTTCCTGGCCGGCCTGGGGCTGACCTTCACCCCCTGCGTGCTGCCCATGGTGCCGATCCTCTCCTCGATCATCGTCGGCCAGAACCCCGGGCGCCCCCGGGCCTTCGTGCTCTCCGCCAGCTACGTGGCCGGCATGGCGCTCACCTATGCCGCCGTGGGGGTGCTGATGGGGCTCTTCGGCGCCGGCCTCAACCTCCAGGCGCGGCTGCAGTCCGCCCCGGTACTGATCACCTTCGCGCTGCTCTTCGCCCTCTTCGCCCTGGCCATGTTCGGCGCCTTCGAGCTGCGCACCTCGCCTCGGCTCTCCGGACGCATCGACGCCTGGCAGGCCCGCGCCCAGCAAAGCGGCCCCGCCGGGCTGGCCCTCGCCGGCGCGCTGTCGGTGCTGGTGGTCTCCCCCTGCGTCTCCGCCCCCCTGGCCGGTGCCCTGGTATTCATCTCCACCACCGGCGACGCCATGATGGGCGGCGCAGCGCTGCTCGCCCTGGGGCTCGGCATGGGGGTACCGCTGCTGCTGGTGGGCACCTTCGGCACCACCCTGCTGCCGCGCAGCGGCGCCTGGATGAACGGCGTCAAGATCGCCTTCGGCATCCTGCTGCTGGGCGTGGCCATCTGGCTGGTGGAGCGCCTGCTGCCCTCGGCGGTGGCACTGCTGCTGTGGGCGGGCCTGGCCATCGGCAGCGCCCTGGCGCTGGGTGCCATGTCGGTCAACCTGCCCCAGGGCTGGCCCCGGGTGCGCCAGGCCGCCGGCCTGCTGCTGATGGCCTGGGGCCTGGCCCTGGTGCTGGGCGCCGCCAGCGGCGCCCATGACCCGCTGCGCCCCCTGGCCACCCTGGGCGGTGGCGGCGGCGCGGCGGCGGTGGAGCCCGCCGAGGTCACCACCGTGACGGGCCTCGACGACCTGCAGCGGGCGCTCGCCTCGGTGAACGACGGCCGCCCGACCTTCGTGCACTTCACCGCCGACTGGTGCATCTCCTGCAAGCAGATGGAGCGACAGGTCTACCCCGACCCCAGGGTCGCCGAATCGCTCTCCGCCTTCGCCCGCATCGACGTCGACGTGACGAACTCCGGCAGCGCTACCCGGGAGCTCCTCGACCACTACGGCCTGTTCGGCCCCCCCAGCCTGCTCTTCTTCCAGGGCGAGGAGGAGATCCGCGAGGCGCGTATCCAGGGCGAGATGCGCGCCCCCGGGCTCGCCTCGCACCTGGAGGGTGTGCTGGGCTGGCTGGAGAGCCAGCAGGGCTGATATCGCCGCCGCCTGCCGGGCGGCGAGTCGTCGCGAACGTCGTCAAACGGCCGTTTAAACCCCCGCTTCTCACGGCATTCTCCGCACCACTGGACATCCCTACTGATTTTCGGCAAACTCCGGCGTCATCCCCTTTTTCAAGGCCAATAGCGCGGTAAGAGTCGTCATCTTGCCGCGATCTCTGGCAAGTTGGCTCGGGTTGACAGCGCCGCCGAGCCGACCCACATTCACTGCACCCAAGCGATCGGGACAACGTCATGGATATCCGCAAGGTCAAGAAGCTGATCGAGCTGCTCGAAGAGTCCAACATCAGCGAAATCGAGATCCAGGAGGGTGAGGAGTCGGTCCGCATCAGCCGTCACCCCAACGGCGTCAGCTGGCAGGCCCCCATGCCCCAGGGCTATGCCGCTCCGCAGCAGCCGGCCCCCCAGGCGCCGGCGGCCCCTGCCCCGGCCGAGCCCGCCGCCGAAGAGCCGGGCTTCCAGGGCCATGCCGTGACCTCCCCCATGGTAGGCACCTTCTACCGCAGCCCGGCCCCGGGCTCCAAGCCCTTCGTGGAAGTGGGCTCCAGCGTCAAGAAGGGTGACACCATCTGCATCGTCGAGGCGATGAAGATGATGAACCAGATCGAAGCCGACCGCGACGGCGTGGTCGAGGCGATCCTGGTCGAGGACGGCGAGCCGGTGGAATTCGACCAGCCGATGCTCGTGATCGGCTGAGCGCCCCGCGTCTCTTCATTCACCTGACACTGGCGGATTCATCATGCTGGACAAGGTACTTATCGCCAACCGCGGCGAGATCGCCCTGCGCATCCTGCGCGCCTGCAAGGAGCTGGGCATCAAGACGGTGGCGGTTCACTCCAAGGCCGACCGCGAGCTGATGCACGTGCGCCTGGCCGACGAGGCCGTCTGCATCGGCCCGGCTCCCTCGGCCCAGTCCTACCTGAATATCCCGGCGCTGATCAGCGCCGCGGAAGTCACCGATTCCAGCGCCATCCACCCCGGCTACGGCTTTCTCTCCGAGAACGCCAACTTCGCCGAGCAGGTCGAGCGCTCGGGCTTCGCCTTTATCGGCCCGCGAGCCGAGACCATTCGCCTGATGGGCGACAAGGTCAGCGCTATCGAGTCGATGAAGAAGGCCGGCGTGCCCACGGTACCCGGCTCCGACGGCCCGCTGCCCGAGGATGACGAGGGCGAGATCGTCGCCATCGCCAAGCGCATCGGCTACCCGGTGATCATCAAGGCCGCCGCCGGCGGCGGCGGGCGCGGCATGCGTGTGGTACACACCGAGGCGCACCTGCTCTCCGCGGTCAACGTCACCCGCACCGAGGCCCACTCGGCCTTCGGCGACGGCACCGTCTATATGGAGAAGTTCCTCGAGAACCCCCGCCACGTCGAGGTTCAGGTGCTGGCCGACGGCCAGGGCAACGCCATCCACCTCTATGACCGCGACTGCTCCCTGCAGCGCCGCCATCAGAAGGTGATCGAGGAGGCCCCGGCCCCGGGCATCGACGAGACCGCCCGCGCCGAGGTGCTCGAGGCGTGTCGCCAGGCCTGCCTCACCATCGGCTACCGCGGCGCCGGCACCTTCGAGTTCCTCTACGAGGACGGCCAGTTCTTCTTCATCGAGATGAACACCCGCGTGCAGGTGGAGCATCCGGTCACCGAGATGGTCACCGGCGTGGACATCGTCAAGGAGCAGCTGCGCATCGCCTCCGGCCTGCCGCTCTCCCTGCGCCAGGAGGACGTGGTGCTCTCCGGTCACGCCTTCGAGTGCCGGATCAACGCCGAGGACGCCCGCACCTTCCTGCCCTCCCCCGGCAAGGTCACCCTCTACCACCCGCCGGGCGGCCTGGGCGTGCGCATGGATTCCCATGTCTATACCGGCTATACGGTGCCGCCCCACTACGATTCGCTGATCGGCAAGCTGATCACCTGGGGCGCCGATCGCGAGGTCGCGCTGACCCGCATGCGAGTCGCCCTGGACGAGCTGCTGGTGGAAGGCATCAAGACCAATACCGACCTGCACAAGGACCTGGTGCGCGACGGCTACTTCCAGCAGGGTGGTGTCAATATCCACTACCTGGAGAAGAAGCTGGGGCTGTGACGCGCCCCGGTGACTTCCGCGGGGCGGCTTCGGCTGCCCCGCTTGCGTTGCCCCCTCCCTCCCACATCACGGAACACCGCCATGCCCTGGCTGCAACTCAAGGCCCATATCGCCCCGGAACAGGCCGAGACTCTCGAGGAGCTGCTGCTCGCCGAGGGTGCCACCGCCATCACCCTGCAGGATGCCCACGACGACCCGGTGTTCGAGCCCGAGCGCGGCAGCACGCCACTCTGGAACGAGACGGTACTCACCGGCCTCTACGACGACCTGGAGGGGGTCGATGCCATGCTTGAGCGGGTTCGCCAGGCCTGGGCCAGCGTGGTGCCGGAAGAGCCCTGCCCCGAGATCGAGACGGAGCTGCTCGCCGACCGCGATTGGGAGCGAGAGTGGATGGAGGACTTCAAGCCCATGCAGATGGGCCAGCGGCTGTGGATCGTGCCTAGCTGGCACGAGCCGCCGGAGCCCGGTGCGGTCAACCTGCACCTGGACCCGGGGCTCGCCTTCGGCACCGGCACCCACCCCACCACCGCTCTCTGCCTGGCCTGGCTCGACGGCCTGGCGGTGACCGAGGCCCTCGACGGCCAGCGGGTGCTCGACGTGGGCACCGGCTCCGGGATACTGGCCATCGCCGCGCTCAGGCTCGGCGCGGCCAGCGCCATCGGCACCGATATCGACCCCCAGGCGCTCACCGCGAGCCGCGACAACGCCGAGCGCAACGCCATCGAGGAGGCCCGCCTCCGCCTCTGCTACCCCGAGCAGCTCGACGACGACGAGTCCTTCCCCATCGTGGTGGCCAATATCCTCGCCGGCCCCCTGGTGGAGCTGGCGCCGATGATCGCCGGCCATGTCGCCCCTGGCGGTCGCCTGGCGCTCTCCGGCATCCTCGCCAACCAGGCCGAGGAGGTGCTCGACGCCTATCGCGCCCAGGGGCTCATCATGGAGGAGCCGGTGGTCAGCGAAGGATGGGTGCGGCTGACGGGGCGGCGTCCGCGCTAGACGCGACCCTCCAGCACTTCACCCCATCCGGCTGGGGGCGTATGATATGCCCCCCTTGCTCCTAGCCTGCTGCCCATGTCCGATACCACCTCATCCCTTCCCCGCATCGGTACCCACGCCCTCACCAGCCGGGTGATCCTGGCGCCCATGGCCGGCGTGACCGATCGCCCCTTCCGGCAGCTCTGCCGGCGGCTGGGCGCCGGGCTGGTGGTGGGCGAGATGGTGACCTCGGACCCCAGCCTCTGGCATACCCGCAAGTCGCGGCTGCGCATGGACCACCGGGGCGAGCCCGGCCCCCGTGCCGTGCAGATCGCCGGCGGCGACGCCGAGATGCTCGCCGAGGCGGCACGCCGCAACGCCGAGATGGGCGCCGAGATCATCGACATCAACATGGGCTGCCCCGCCAAGAAGGTGTGCAACAAGGCGGCCGGCTCGGCGCTACTGCGCGACGAGGCCCTGGTGGCCGAGATCCTCGAGGCGGTGGTCGCCGCGGTGGAGGTGCCGGTGACGCTCAAGATCCGCACCGGCTGGTGCGCCGAGAGCAACAACGGCGTGCGCGTGGCCCGCCTGGCCGAGGCCGCCGGCATCCAGGCACTCGCCGTGCACGGACGCCATCGCCAGCAGCGCTACACCGGCCAGGCCGAGTACGACACCATCGCCGAGATCAAGGCGGCGGTGGGCATTCCCGTCTTTGCCAACGGCGATATCGACTCGGCCGAGAAGGCCGCCGCCGTCCTGGACTATACTGGTGCGGATGCCGTCATGGTGGGCCGCGGCGCCCAGGGCAACCCCTGGATCTTTCGCGAGATCGATCACTACCTGCGCCACGGGGAGCGCCTGGCACCCTCGGACGACGAGGAGCGCACGGCCGTGCTGCAGGGCCATCTGACGGCGCTGCATGATTTTTACGGCCACTACATGGGGGTGCGCATCGCGCGCAAGCATGTCGGCTGGTATCTGGCCGCCGACCGCCGCCTGGCCCCCGAGGCGCAGCGCCGGCTCAAGGGCACCTTCAACGGCCTCGAATGCGTTGATGCCCAGCATCGCTTCATTGACGAATACTTTCGCCACCTCCGTGGCGCGGCCAGCGAGCCGCGAGGCACGGGCGTGGCGTCGAAAGGAACACGTGCCGCATGACCAGCCAAGCCTTTCCCCCCAACCCCGAGCTCGCCGGCCATCGCCAGGAGCTCGCCGGGCTGGACGGTGAGCACCAACCGGCCCTCGACGAATCCGCCGGCCAGCGCCCCCTGCGCGAGGCCGTGGACCTCGCCATGCGCCGTTACTTCGCCCACCTGGACGGTGGCGAGGTGACCGGCCTCTACGCCATGGTGATGGCCGAGGTGGAGGCGCCGCTGCTGGCCGCCGTGCTCGACCACACCCAGGGCAACCAGACCCGCGCCGCCGAGATGCTCGGCCTGAACCGCGGCACCCTGCGCAAGAAACTCAAGCAGTACGACCTGATCTGATCCGATTCGAGAAGGGAGCCCCAGGGCTCCCTTCGGCATGTCCTGCCCATGCCGACCCGGCTTCTTCCGTCCCACCCGTCAGCAGAGAGTGACCCCCATGGCCCAAGCCTCTCCCACCCCGGTTCGCCGGGCCCTGATCAGCGTTTCCGACAAGACCGGCATCGTGGATTTCGCCCGTGGACTCAGCGAGCGCGGCGTCGAGCTGCTCTCCACCGGCGGCACCTTCCGCCTGCTTCAGGAGAGCGGCATCGCCGTCACCGAGGTCTCCGAGCACACCGGCTTCCCGGAGATCATGGACGGCCGCGTCAAGACCCTGCATCCGAAGATCCACGGCGGCATCCTCGGCCGCCGCGGCCAGGACGACGGCGTGATGGCCGAGCACGACATCGCTCCCATCGACATGGTGGTGGTCAACCTCTACCCCTTCGCCCAGACCGTGGCGAAGCCGGACTGCACCCTGGAAGACGCCATCGAGAACATCGATATCGGCGGTCCCACCATGGTGCGCGCCTGCGCCAAGAACCACGCCCACACCACCATCGTGGTGGACGCCGGCGACTACGCCCGGGTACTGGCCGAGATCGCCTCCCAGGACGGCGCCGTGAGTGACGCCACCCGTTTCGACCTGGCCGTGAAGGCCTTCGAGCACACCGCCGGCTACGACGCCGCCATCGCCGACTACCTGGGCCAGCTCGCCCCCGGCGGCGAGGCGGGCTTCCCGCGCACCTACAACCTGCAGTTCGTCAAGAAGCAGGCGATGCGCTACGGCGAGAACCCGCACCAGAATGCGGCCTTCTACGTCGAGGCCGATGCCCGCGAGCCGAGCGTGGCCACCGCCACCCAGCTGCAGGGCAAGGCGCTCTCCTTCAACAACGTGGCCGATACCGACGCCGCCTTCGAGTGCGTCAAGGCCTTCACCGAGACCGCCTGCGTGATCGTCAAGCACGCCAACCCCTGCGGCGTGGCGGTGGGCGCCACGGCGCTCGAGGCCTACGACAAGGCCTTCGCCACCGACCCCACCAGCGCCTTCGGCGGCATCATCGCCTTCAACGTGCCGCTGGACGCCGACACCGCCCGGGCCATCATCGACCGCCAGTTCGTGGAGGTGATCATCGCCCCCGGGGTCGCCCCCGAGGCCGTCGAGATCGTCGCCGCGAAGCAGAACGTGCGCCTGCTCGACGTGGGGGCCAGCTGGCCCGGCCAGCGCGAGCACGCCCATGACGTCAAGCGCGTCACCGGCGGCCTGCTGGTCCAGGATCGCGACCTCGGCATGGTCAGCCGCGACGAGCTCACCGTGGTCACCGAGCGGGTGCCCACCGAGCAGGAGCTGCGCGACCTGGCCTTCGCCTGGAAGGTGGCCAAGTACGTCAAGTCCAACGCCATCGTCTACGCCAAGGACGGCCAGACCATCGGCGTGGGCGCCGGCCAGATGAGCCGCGTCTACTCGGCGAAGATCGCCGGCATCAAGGCCGCCGACGAGGGGCTCTCGGTGCCCGGCTCGGTGATGGCCAGTGATGCCTTCTTCCCCTTCCGGGACGGCATCGACGCCGCCGCCGCCGCCGGCATCGCCGCGGTGATCCAGCCCGGCGGCTCCATGCGCGACCAGGAGGTGATCGACGCCGCCAACGAGGCGGGTATCGCCATGGTCTTCACCGGCATGCGCCACTTCCGCCATTAAGGTGGGGAAAACGCTGGATCTCGACCATGCGTCGTTGAAAGTCGGCTCGTGCGCGAGTCCGATCAAGATGCTCATTTGCAACAGCAAACTCCGCTCTTTCGCCGACTTTCGCCTAGCCTGGCCATCGCCCAGCCGTTTTCTCAAGCAGCTCAGATAAGAAAACCCCATCGGTCATGACCGATGGGGTTTTCGCTTTATGCTTGTCTACCTCGCGAAACGGTGCGAGCGAAGGTCAGACAAGGCGAAAACTGGCGAAGAACGGACGGGGCTCGCCTTCGAGCTTACGTCCGTAAGTGAGCATTCTGAGCCAGTTTTCAACGCCGTATGACCGAGCGCAGCCCGTTTGTTACCCAAGATCCATGCAGAGGTACTTGGTCTCCAGGAACTCCTCCAGCCCCTGGTGGCCGCCCTCGCGGCCGAGGCCCGAGGCCTTGACCCCGCCGAAGGGGGCGGCGGCGTTGGAGATCAGCCCGGTATTGATGCCCACCATGCCGTACTCCAGGGCGTCGGCGACGCGCCAGACGCGGCCCAGGTCCCGGGAGTAGAAGTAGGCGGCGAGGCCATACTCGGTGTCGTTGGCCATCTCCACGGCGGTCTCCTCGTCGTCGAAGGGGAAGACCGCGGCCAGGGGCCCGAAGGTCTCCTCCTTGGCCACCTTCATGCGCTCGTTGGCGAAGCTGATCAGGGTCGGGGTGAAGAAGTTGCCCCCCAGGGGGTGGGGATGGCCGCCCATCAGCAGCTCGGCGCCCTTGTCCACGGCGTCCTGGATGTGCTCGCTCACCTTGGCCACCGCCTTGTCATCGATCAGCGGGCCGATATTGATCCCCGCCTCGGTGCCGTCCCCCACCCTGAGCTCGCTGTGCATGGCCACGGCCAGCTTCTCGCAGAAGGCGTTGACCACGCTGGACTGCACCAGGAAGCGGTTGGTGCAGACGCAGGTCTGGCCGGCGTTGCGGAACTTGGCGGCCATGGCCCCCTCCACGGCGGCATCCAGGTCGGCATCCTCGAAGACGATGAAGGGCGCATTGCCGCCCAGCTCCAGGGAGATCTTCTGGACATGCCGAGCCGCCTTGGCCATCAGCTCGCGGCCCACCTCGGTGGAGCCGGTGAAGGTGATCTTGCGCACCAGGGGCGACTCGGTCATGGCCGCGGCGATCTCGCCGGCGCGCCCCGGTACCACGTTGAAGACGCCGCGGGGAACGCCGGCGCGCTCGGCCAGAAGGGCCAGAGCGGTGGCCGAGAAGGGGGTCTGGCTGGCCGGCTTGATGACGATGGTGCAGCCAGCGGCCAGCGCCGCCCCCGCCTTGCGGGTGATCATCGCCGAGGGGAAGTTCCAGGGCGTGATGGCGCCCACCACGCCCACCGGCTGCTTGGTGACCAGGATGCGCTGGTTGGCCTTGGCGGCGGGAATGGTCTCGCCGTAGACGCGCCGCGCCTCCTCGGCGAACCAGCGCAGGAAGCTCGCCGCATAGGCGATCTCGCCGGCGGCCTCCTTGAGCGGCTTGCCCTGCTCGAAGGTCATGATCATGGCCAGGTCGTCCTGGTGCTCGAGCATCAGGTCGTGCCACTTCATCAGGATGTCGGCACGCTCCTGGGCGGTCAGCCCCTTCCAGGCCGGCAGGGCGGCATGGGCGGCGTCGATGGCGCGCTCGGTCTCGGCACGCCCCAGGCGCGGCACATCCCCCATGGGCTGGCCGGTGGCCGGATTGACCACCTGGATCTGTTCACCGCTGTCGGCGGCGACCCAGCTGCCGTCGATATAGGCAAAGGGGCAGTAGAGCTGCGTTTCCTTGAGGGCTTCCATGGAGATCTCCTGGGCACGGGGCAGTGTTGTAGTGGACGGGGCATGGCGGCCGGATTTGCCATCTAGGATAAGGGAGCCGGGCTCTCCGGCGCCACGCCCGTGAAAGGCTTGATGACGAGCTCGCTCAACGCTCGGTGGCGTTCTGCTCCGGGACCATGAACTCGGCGGGCGGCGCCGATGGCGTCGGCTCGACCAGAGCGGTCAGGACCGCCAGCACCAGCACCAGGGCGATGGCCAGCCAGCAGAAGGCGCGGCCGATATAGCGCTCCGGCTCGCGGCGGATCTGGCGCAGGCCCAGCAGCGCCAGCACGGCGGCGGCCAGGTTCAGCGGCACGAAACCGCCCTGCAGCAGCAGGGCCAGCAGCGCCGTGACGATGGCGCTCATGGCCAGGGGGGAGTAGCGCCTGCGGGCGGGGCGCGGGGAATCGCTGTCGGTGTTCAAGGTCACTCCTGTTCGATCGACCGCCTCGGGGAGGTCCCATCCTAAGGGCAAAGGCCCCGGCGCTCAAAGCGACAGGGCCTTCAGGAGGGCTTTCGGCAAACGGACGGGGCGCTAGCCGCGACGGGGCTCCCGGGTGGCGGAGAGCGTGATGGATACCGAATCGGCGAAGCGCAGGGCGTGGGGCTTGTCGATCTCCACCTGGGCGGTAAGCACCTGCTCGTGAGACATGATCAGGTCGAGCACTTCCCGGGTCATGCGCTCCAGCAGCAGGAAGCGGTTCTCCTCCACGTGGGCGATCACCTCCTTGGTGATGGTGCGGTAGTTGAGCGCCTGCTCGATATGGTTGAAGGCCACCGCCTTGTCGGCCCGGTAGCGAATCACCGCGTTGATCACCACGTCTTGGCGGTTCTGGATCTCCTCCTCCTTGATGCCGATATAGGTACGCAGCCGGAGGTTCTTGATCCGAATGGTGGCCAGGTCGTGGTCGAAGTGCTGGTCGTCGATGGCATGCATCGGCATGGCCGTTCTCCTTGGCGGTTGAGCCTCAGCGTCCGTTGACCAGGGTCAGGAACTCCTGGCGGGTCGAGATATTGTCGCGGAAGGCGCCCAGCATCACCGAGGAGGTCATGCTGGAGTTCTGCTTCTCCACGCCGCGCATCATCATGCAGAGGTGCTTGGCCTCTACCACCACCGCCACGCCGCGGGCATTGGTGACCTGCAGCACCGCTTCGGCGATCTGACGGGTCAGGTTCTCCTGGATCTGCATGCGCCGGGCGTACATGTCCACGATGCGCGCAAACTTGGAGAGTCCCAGCACCTTGCCGCTGGGCAGGTAGGCGATATGGCACTTGCCGATAAAGGGCAGCAGGTGGTGCTCGCACATGGAGTAGAGCTCGATATCCTTGACCAGTACCATCTCGTCGGTCTCGGACTCGAAGACAGCGCCGTTGACGATCTCCTCCAGCGACTGCAGATAGCCGCGGTTGAGAAACTGCATCGCCTTGGCCGCCCGCTTGGGCGTATCGCGCAGGCCCTCGCGCTCGGGGTCCTCCCCCAGCGCCTGGAGGATCTGCCGGTAGTGGTTGGCGATTTCTTCGGTCATCGTCGGGCCCGTCCTGTTCATCGTCTCGTCGTGTATATCCCACACTCATGTACAGAAGATATACACGAAAAAAATATTGTACAAGTCAATTCATCGTGAATCCCGTATTCTAGCCTACCCGGCTCCGCCAGGCAGGCGCCGTGCGTGACATCCTGCCGCACCCGGGACCAAGCGCGCATGGGAGCCACCTTCCGCGCTGTGCTAGAATCATGGCTCTCATGCTGTGCACGACCCTTTTCGAGAGCCCGACATGTTAAAGACCCCCGTGACTCTGCTGCTGGCCACCCTGCTGGCGCCTTCTCTGGTGCTGGCCGCCACCCTGGAACTTCCCGCCGATGCCAACCTCGAGGTGCAGGTGATCGACACCCTGGTGCTGGACCAGGAGACGCCGCGCCGCGACGATATCCTGCTGCGCCCGGCGGCCAACGGCCAGGGCACGCACCAGCTCCCCGACCACTGCGTCATGGTGGGCGACGCCCGCCTGGAAGGCGACCGGGTGCGCATCACCACCAGCTCGGTCACCTGCATCGCCACCGACGGCGGCGACAGCGAGATCTACAGCGGCGAGATGTCTGCCGCCGGCTATGGCGCCGACGGCAGCTTCGGCATCCCTGCCTGCCAGGACGGCCGCTGCGAGCTGACCCCGGAGCAGACCTTCGAGCTGCGCCTGGCCAGCGGCCTGAGCATCGAGGAGCAGGAGAACCCCTCCGAGCAGATCAATATCCAGCGCCGCCAGGCCAACGGTGCCGGCGTCGCCAACCCGATCCCCGCCGAGCGCCCGAACCCGGACCAGCAGTAGGCCCGACGCCAAGGTCCCAACGCGAAACGCACCCTCTCGAGGGTGCGTTTCGCGTTTGCGGGGTCACCCGTCAGGCGAGCCAGCGGGACTCCCGCTCCAGCACCAGGCGCTGCTGCTCCAGCAGGCGCAGCTGGCCATCCCAGTAGCCCGCCTCGGCGAGCCACGGGAAGGCCGGCGGAAAGGCGGGGTCGTCCCAGCGCGCCACCAGCCAGGCGCTGTGCCGCAGCAGCCGCAGGGTGCGCAGGGGCTCCATCAGCGCCAGCTCCCGGCGGTCGAAGTCGCGATGCTGCTCATACCCCTCGACCACCTCGGAGAGCTGCATATGGCGCTCCTCGTCGTGCTGGGCGGTGATCAGCATCCAGAGGTCCTGCACCGCCGGCGCCATCAGGCAGTCGTCGAAATCCACCAGGGCAAAGTGCTCGTCGCGCCCCAGCATGTTGCCGATATGGCAGTCTCCCTGCACCCGAATCGCCCGCTCGGCGGGCCAGGCGTGGTCCGCCAGGCGCTCGTGCAGGGCCGCGACCAGGCGCTCGTAGGCGACGCGGCGGCGTCCGTCGAGCCAGTCGCTGGCCAGTACCCGATCCCGGGCCTCGAGGACCATGGCGTCGAGGTCCATGACCGGACGGTGGCGAAAACGCCCTCGCTCCCCGACCGCATGGGTAGCGCCGATCAGCTCGCCCAGGGCGAAGAGGTGCGCCGGATTCTCCAGCTCCGGCGCCTGCCCCGGCAGGTGGGGAAAGAGCGCGAAGCGAAAGCCCTCGGCACGGTGCAGGCTCACGCCCTCGGCGTCGCGCCAGGGGGCGGAGACCGCCACCCCGTCCGCGGCCAGCTCGTCCAGGAAGTCGTGCTCCTCCTGGATGGCCGCATCGCTCCAGCGTTCGGGACGGTAGAACTTCACCACCCAGCGGCGCCGGTCGTCGTCGTGCACCAGATAGACGCGGTTCTCGTAGCTGTTGAGGGCGAAGGGCTCGCCTGGCAGCCAGAAGCCCAGCGACTCTACCGCCGCCACCACCTTGGCCGGCGAGAGGGTGGCATAGGGATGCAGTTGGGGGTCCATGGCAGCGCGGCGCCTCTCGGTGTTCAAGGGCCTCCATGCTAACAGGCCCAGCCCCCTTCAGGGCAGCAGCGGCGTGCGCGCCACCGCCCAGGCCTCTACCCCCCGAGCCCCCGCCCGGCGGCAGGCCAGCGCCAGGGCGTTCAGGGTCGCCCCGGTGGTCATGACGTCATCGAGCAGCGCCACCCGGGCCGGCAGCGGCACGCCCACCCGGAAGACCCCGCGCACGTTGCGCTGCCGCTCGTCGCGGTCGAGCCCGCGCTGGCTCGGGGTATCCCGGTGCCGCTCGGCTCGCACCAGAGGCACTCCCAGCCGCCGCGCCAGGCGCCTTGCCAGCCAGCCGGCCTGGTCGAAGCCGCGCTCCCGGGCCCGCTGCGGGTGCAGCGGCACCGCCACGATGGCCTCGGGCCAGCCCCGGGCCTCGGCCGGAAGCCCCGCCTCCAGCAGCGCCAGCAGCACCGCCCCCGCCCGGGGCGAAGCGTGGAACTTGAAGCGGCGCATCAGGCCCGCCACCTCCGCCTCGTAGCGCAGCGGCACCCGGCTGCGCCCGAAGGCCGGCGGCGCCACCAGGCAGTGGCCGCAGGGCTCCCCCGCCAGCGCCTCGGGCAGGGGCTCGGCGCAGTGCGGGCAGGCCGCAAGGTTCCAGGGCAGCGCCGAGAAGCAGGACGAGCACCAGGGTGCAGCAGGCGCTGCCGCCTCCAGGCAGAAGGCACAGCGGCCGGGGAGCGCCCGACGCAGGGCGCCGTCAACCACGGAAATCACACGGGTTGACAGAGAGCGCCACTGCGGTAGGCTTTCCGTCAACTTCTCCAACGACCCCAGGTTGACCATAAGCGAGCCCTCCCCCGATGACCCAAGCGACGCCCCCAACGGCTCACCCCGCCGATACCCAGACCCTAGACGCCGAGGCGCCGGTTCGCCACGACTGGACCCTCGAGGAGATCGAGGCGCTCTTCGCCCTGCCCTTCAACGACCTGCTGTTCCGGGCCCAGCGGGTGCACCGGGCCCACTTCGACCCTAACGCCGTGCAGGTCTCCACCCTGCTCTCCATCAAGACCGGCGCCTGCCCGGAGGACTGCAAGTACTGCCCCCAGTCGGGCCACTACAACACCGGCCTCCCCAGGGAGAAGCTGCTGGAGATCGAGAAGGTGGTGGAGCAGGCCGCGGCGGCGAAGGCCGCCGGCGCCAGCCGCTTCTGCATGGGGGCGGCCTGGAAGCGCCCCCGCGAGCGGGACCTCGAGCTGGTGCTGGAGATGGTGCGCCGGGTCAAGGCGCAGGGGCTCGAGACCTGCATGACCCTGGGGATGGTGGACGGCGACCAGGCCGGGCGCCTGGCCGAGGCGGGACTCGACTACTACAACCACAACCTCGACACCTCCCCCGAGTATTACGGCGAGATCATCACCACCCGCAGCTACGCGGACCGCCTGGAAACCCTGGGCCATGTGCGCGACGCCGGCATGAAGGTGTGCTCCGGGGGGATCCTGGGCATGGGCGAGGCGCCCCGGGACCGCGCCGCCCTGCTCCAGCAGCTGGTGAGGCTCGAGCCGCACCCGGAGTCGGTGCCCATCAATATGCTGGTCAAGGTGCCGGGCACGCCCCTCGAGAACGTGGAGGACCTGGACCCCATCGACTTCATCCGCGCCATCGCCGTGGCGCGCATCCTGATGCCGAAGAGCCACGTGCGCCTCTCCGCCGGCCGCGAGCAGATGGACGATGCCACCCAGGCGCTGGCCTTCCTGGCCGGCGCCAACTCCATCTTCTACGGCGAGCGGCTGCTGACCACCGCCAACCCCCAGGCGGAGCGTGACCGGGCGCTGTTCGCAAGGCTGGGCCTGCACCCGGAGCGCCGGGAGACCTGCGCCGACGACGCCCAGATGCAGGCCAGGGTGACGACAAGGGTGCAGGCGAACGTCGAGGCAGATCTCGCCCGCCAGGCCGCCGCCAGGGCTGGCGAACTCGCCTACGACGCCGGCGCCTGAGCCATGGCGACCGCCTCCTGGACCCAGCGCCTGGCGGCCCGCGCCGCCGAGCGCCGCGCGCAGGGCCTGTGGCGACAGCGCCGCACCCTGGGCTCTCGAGCCCCGCGCCTAGACTTCGCCGGCAACGACTACCTGGGACTTGCCGGCGACCCTCGCCTGGCCGAGGCCATGGCCCGCGGCGCCCGCCGCTTCGGCGCCGGGGGCCGCGCCTCGCACCTGGTCTGCGGGCATCGCGACGTGCACGAGGCCCTCGAGGGCCGGCTGGCCGAGCTCACCGGCCGCCCCAGGGCCCTGCTCTTCTCCACCGGCTACATGGCCAACCTGGGCACCCTGCAGGCGCTCTGCGAAACCGACGCCCGGCTCTTCCAGGACCGCTTGAACCACGCCTCCCTGCTCGACGGCGCCACGCTCTCGGGCGCCCCCTCCCGGCGCTTTCACCATGGCGACCTGGGCGACCTCGAGCGGCTGCTGGCCCGCGCCCCCGCCGCAGCGCCGAAGCTGGTGGTCAGCGACGGCGTCTTCAGCATGGATGGCGACGTGGCCGATATTCCCGGCCTCGCCGCGGCGGCGCGCCGCCACGACGCCTGGCTGATGATCGACGACGCCCACGGCCTCGGGGTGCTCGGCGAGCGCGGAGACGGCTGCGTGGGCCGCGCCCACGGCGTGGAGGAGGTGCCCGTCCTGGTGGGCACCCTGGGCAAGGCGCTCGGCACCGCCGGCGCCTTCGTGGCCGGAAACCATGAGCTGGTCGACCACCTCATCCAGTTCGCCCGCCCCTATGTCTACACCACCGCCCAGCCGCCCGGCGTCGCCGCAGCCACCCTCGCGGCGCTCGACATTCTCGCCGCGGAGCCGGAGCGGCGCGCGCGCCTGGCCCGCCTGATCGCGCGCTTCCGCACCGAGGCCGCGGGCCTGGGGCTGCCGCTGACGGAGAGCCACACGCCCATCCAGCCCCTGGTGCTGGGCGAGAGCCCCCGGGTGATGGCCTGGGCGGCACGGCTCGACGCCCGCGGCATCGACGTGGGCGCCATTCGCGAGCCCACCGTGCCCCGGGGCCAGGCGCGGCTGCGTATCACCCTCTCTGCGGCTCACGCCGATGACGACCTGGAAAGGCTGCTGGCGGGGCTGGCCGAGTGCCAGGCCGCCGAGGCCAGTGCCGCGGCGGAGGCGACCCCGTGACCCGCCTGGTGCTGCTCTCCGGCTGGGGCTGCGACGCGCGTATCTGGCAGCCGCTGACCGACCGCTGGCCCGATGGTATCGAGGTCAGCGCCCCGGACTGGCCCGGCTACGGCACCCGCCCGGCGCTGGCGAAGCCCGCCTGCCTGGAGGCCCTGGCCGAGGCCATGGCCCCCGCGCTGCCGGCCGATGCGGTCTGGGTCGGCTGGTCCCTCGGGGGCCTGCTGGCCGCCAGCCTGCTCGAGAAAGCGCCCACCGCGCCGCGCGGCCTGCTGCTGCTCGGCGCCGGGCCGCGCTTCTGCCACCCCGAGGGGATCAGCCGCGAGGCGCTGGCCGACTTTCGCCGCGCCTTCGCCCGGGCGCCGGCTGCCGCCCTGGCCCACTTCCGGCGCTGGCAGCTCGACGGCGAACCCGCCCCCCGGGAGGCCCACCGCAGGCTGCAGGCGCTGCTGGGCGACGGGCCCGCCCCGGACCGCGCCACCCTGGCGGCCGGCCTCGGCTGGCTGGCCGAGCTTGACGCCACGGCGGCGCTGGCCGCACCGCCCTGCCCGGTGTACCGCCTGGCCGGCGAGCGCGACCCCCTGCTGGCACAGGCCGCCGTCACCGACGCCGACCGGGTTCTTGAGCACGCCGGCCACTGCCCGATGCTGTCGCGACCGGGCGACCTGGCCGCGGCCCTGACGACGCTCGCCCGGCGCTGCGCGGCCGGGGCGGGCCGGGCGCCGGAAGCCGACCCCACCCGGCAGGAGAGCCCCGTATGAGCGCCCTGCTGGAGCACCACCGCGCCCCCGAAGCAGATGAGCGCAACGCCTGGCGACGCCGGGTGGCCCACGCCTTCTCCCGGGCCGCCGGCGACTATGTGCGCCTGGCGACCGCCCAGCAGCGCATGGGCGACACCCTCTGGACGCGCCTGCCGCCCCGGGCCGACGCCGTGCTCGACCTGGGCTGCGGCCCCGGCCACTGGAGCGTCCGGCTGGCCGAGCGCTATGGCCGCGACGCCCGGGTGCTGGGCCTGGACCTGGCCCCCGGCATGCTGAGCGAAGCGCACCGCCTGCATGGCGATGCGGTGCGCTGGCTCTGCGCCGACGCCGCCGCCCTGCCGCTGCCCGACGCCGGCCTGGACCTCGTCTTCTCCAACCTGGCGATTCAGTGGTGCCCCGATCTGGCGGACACGCTGACCGAGTTGGCCCGGGTGCTGCGCCCGGGTGGCCGCGCCCTGATCAACACCCTGGGGCCCGGCACCCTGGCCGAGGTGGGCCACGCCTGGTCGCGCCCCGACGCCCTGCTCCCCTTTCAAAGCCGCGAGCGGCACCTGGCCGCGGCGCGCCTGGCCGGCTTTCGCGAGGTCACCGTCGACGCCCGAGCCAGGCGTTTCCACTACCCCGACCTGGCCGCGGTGATGGCCTCCATCAAGGGCGTGGGCGCCCAGACCGCCCGCCCCGGCGCGCGCCTGAGCCGCGCCGAGGTGGCCCGGGCCCGGCGCCGGTATGAGGCGCTGCGCGAGCCCCGAGGGCTGCCCGTCACCTACCAACTGCTGACCCTGGAGCTGATCCGCTGAGATGCCCGCCTACTTCGTGACCGGCACCGATACCGACGCCGGCAAGACCCTCGCCGCCTGCGGCCTGCTGGCCCTGGCCCGCCGCGCCGGGCTCACCACCCTGGGCCTGAAGCCCGTCGCCTCCGGCAGCGACGCCACCCCCGGGGGCCTGCGCAACGCCGATGCCCTGGCCCTGCAGGCCCAGAGCCGGCCCCAGGCGGGCGCTGCCGGGGGCCAGGCCGTGGACTACGCAACGATCAACCCCTACGCCTTCGCCCCTGCCATCGCCCCCCACCTGGCCGCCCGGCGCGCCGGGGTCGAGGTGCGCCTGGCCGATCTCAGCGGCTGGCTGCGCCCCCTGCTGGCCCTGGAGTGCGACCTGACCCTGGTGGAGGGCGCCGGCGGCTGGCGGTTGCCGCTCAGCGCCCGGGAGGACCTCGCGGGCCTTGCCGCCGCCCACGCGCTGCCGGTGATCCTGGTGGTGGGGCTGCGGCTCGGCTGCATCAGCCAGGCGCGGCTGACCGCCGAGGCGATCGCCCACGACGGGCTGCGCCTGGCCGGCTGGATCGGCAGCCTGGTGGAGCCGGCCTTTGCCGAAGACGGCGCCCTCTACCGCGACAACCTGGCCACCCTGGCGAGCGCCCTGCCCGCTCCCTGCCTCGGGGTCATTCCCCGGCTGCCCGCCGGCACGCCCCGGGCCATGGCCGAATCCGCCGCCGGCTGCCTGGAACTTCCCGATGTTCATTGACTTGGGAGGCGCCGTCCGTAAAATGATCGCGCCTGCCTACTCGTGCGGATGTGGTGGAATTGGTAGACACGCCAGATTTAGGTTCTGGTGCCTTCGGGCGTGGGAGTTCAAGTCTCCCCATCCGCACCATCGCAAGACCCCCGTCGCAAGATCCCCCATCGCAAGACTCTGCGTCACCCTGAGCCCCTGCGTCACCTCAAGACGCTGCCCCGACGCGCCCGCGACCGTCGTCTCGCCGAGATGAACGGCGTCTTCGCGTGCCCGTCCGTTTTTCCCGTTTCCTGCTGGAGCCCGTGATGACCCCGAGCGACCGCTCTCCCGTCTGGCCCCCCTCTCCTGTCTGGCACCCCTATGCCCACCTCAAGACCCAGCGCCCGGCACCGAAGGTGATCGGCGGCGAGGGGCCCCGCTTCACCCTGGAGGGCGGCGAGACCCTGCTCGACGCCACCTGCTCCTGGTGGTGCATGATCCACGGCTACCGCCACCCGCGCCTGGTGCGGGCCATCCAGCAGCAGGCGGACGAACTCTGCCACGTGATGCTGGGCGGCCTGACCCACGAGCCCGCCGACCGCCTGGCCAGGGAGCTCGTGCGCATCACCCCTGCGGGCCTCGACCACGTCTTCTTCTCCGACAGCGGCTCGGTGGGCATGGAAGTCGCCATGAAGATGGCGGTGCAGTACCACCGGCTGCGGGGCCGGCCGGAGAAGCACCGCATGCTCTCGCTGATGAAGGCCTACCACGGCGACACCGCCGGCTGCATGGCGGTGTGCGACCCCGAGGAGGGGATGCACTCGCTCTTCGCCGGGTACCTGCCCCGCCACCACTTCGCCCCGGCCCCCACCGCCCCCTTTCACGCCGACGACGAGGCGGTGGCCCAGGACCTGGCCGCCCTGCGCGCGGTGCTGGAGCGCCACCGCGACGAGATCGCCGCCCTGCTGATGGAGCCGCTGCTGCAGGCCGCCGGCGGGCTCAACATGACCTCGCCCCGCTACCTTCAGGGCGCGCGCGAACTGTGCGACGAGTTCGACGTGCTGCTGGTATTCGACGAGGTGGCCACCGGCTTCGGCCGCACCGGCCGGATGTTCGCCGCCGACCACGCCGACGTCACACCGGACATCATGGTGCTCTCCAAGGGGCTGACCGGGGGCTACCTGGGCCATGCGGCGACGCTGGCCACGGACCGGGTGCACGACGCCTTTATCGGGGACTCGCCCGGGCACGCCTTCATGCACGGGCCCACCTTCATGGGCAACCCGCTGGCCTGCGCCGTGGCCCTGGAGAGCCTCGCCGTGTTCGAGGAGGAGGGGTACCTGGAGCGGATCGCCGGGCTCAACCGGGTGCTGGAGCAGGAGCTGGTCCAGGACGACGCCCTGGCGGCCCACCCGGCGGTGGCGGACGTGCGCGCCCTGGGCGCCACCGCGGTGATCGAGACCCGCGACGCCACGGACCTCGCCGGGGTCGCCGACTGGGCCCGGGAGCAGGGGGTCTGGCTGCGCCCCATCGGCCGCTGGCTCTACACCATGCCCGCCTACGTCACCACGGAGGCGGAGCTGCGTCGCATCACCACGGTGATGAAGGGGTGGTTTCTGCGTTAGCGGGGCGTTACCCCCGCCACAGGGCCGCCAGCAGGGCGATGGCCACCAGCAGCACGGCGCAGAGGGTGGCGGCGTGGCGCGCATAGCGGTGCAGCATGATGCCTCCTATACCATGTCGAAACGGTCCGAATAGATGCGGGTGGACGCCACGCCGAGCTCGATGAGCGCCCCCTCGGCGGCGTCCATCAGCGGGCCGGGGCCGCAGATGAAGTAGTCCCGCCGGCCATCGTCGGAGGGCAGGCGCCGCGCCAGCAGGTCGCGGTCCAGCTTGCCGCTCTCCCCTTGCCATCCCGCCGGCGGATCGTCGACCACGTGGATCACCGTCAGGGACAGCCGCCCGGCCAGGGCCTCCAGCTCCTCGCGAAAGGTCGCCTCCTCCCAGCGGGGGTTGGCGTAGACCAGCCAGAGCGGCAGCCGCTCCTTCCGATCGGCGAAGGTGCGCAGCATGCTCATCATCGGCGTAATGCCGATGCCGCCGGCGATCAGCACGGCCCCGGAGGGATTGTCCACATCCGGCAGGAAGGCCCCGTAGGGCCCCTCGACAAAGGCGCGGGTGCCCACCGGCACCTCGGGCAGGGTCTCGGTGAAGTCGCCCAGCCGCTTGGCGGTCAAGGCGAGCCGGGGGCGCTCCGCCGATGACACCAGGGAGAAGGGGTGCTGCTGCAGCCGGAAGGGGGTCTCCCCCAGGGTGATCCAGATGAACTGCCCCGGCACGAAGTCGAGGCGATGCTCGCCCACCGGCTCGAGCGCCAGGGTGGTGGCGTCGCCGCGCACCGGCGCCACCTCCACCACGCGCCAGGGGCGCCGGCGCAGCCGCCAGGGCCGCAGCAGCCGCGACTCCAGCAGGGCCACGAGGGCCAGGCCGATCACCCCCACCAGGGCCAGGCCGGTCAGCACCCCCGCGGTGTAGTGCCCAACCATCAGCGCATGGCCGAGCCCCCCGGCCACCACGCCGAAGGCGAGCAGGCCGTGAAGCAGACGCCAGCGCTCGTAGGAGAGCCCCAGCCGGCCGCGCCACACCGAGCTGACCACCAGCAGCAGGGTGCCGGCCAGCAGTCCCCACAGGGTGAGGGCCCGGGCGGCCTCCTCCCGGGGGTCGAGGTAGCCGAGCCACTCCGGCCGCGCGGTCAGGAGCACCAGGGAGTGCAGCAGCACCAGCACCAGGGCGGCATTGCCCATGCGGCGATGGAACTGCAGCAGGTTGTCGAACCCCAGCGACTCGGCAAACCAGCGGTGGCGCCCCGAGACCACCGCCTGCAGGGCCATCACGCCCAGGGCCAGCAGGCCCAGCATGGCGCCGAACTCCACCCAGAGGCCGCGGCCCTCGACCGGCGCCCGCAGCAGGGCGATGCCCATGGGCAGCAGCGCCATGCCCAGATAGAGGGCGCCCCAGCCCAGCGCCCGTCGCGTTACCTGACTCATTCACCCCTCCCTGGCCCACACCGGGTCGCCTCCATCGCGACCCGGCCACGCCACTCAGCGTAGTATCTGGGTGTCGAAGTCTCTATCCAGAAGCGGAGACGCTCATGGTGCTTGCAGGGAGAGGCCCGGTCGCCGCCGGGCTCATGGTGATACTACTGATGGGGCTGGTGGGTGGCTGCGCCCAGGCCGCCCGTCAGCTGCCGGGGACCGGCGTCGAAACCGCTCGGCTGGAGCCTGACCGGGTGGTCGCCGAGGATGGCTACCGCCTGCCGCTGCGCCACTGGCCCGCCGCGGGCGAGGCGCCCCGCGCCGTCGTGGTGGCCGTGCACGGCTTCAACGACCACGCTGGCAGCTTCGAGGTCATGGCCGAGGCCCTGGCGCCCCGGGGCATCACCACCTACGCCTTCGATCAGCGCGGCTTCGGGCTTACCGATCAGCGCCGGATCTGGCCTGGCCATGGCCGCCTGGTGGAGGACGCGGCGCTGCTGACCAGGCTGCTCGCCGGGCGCTACCCCGACACCCCCGTCTACCTGGTGGGCAAGAGCATGGGGGCTGCCGTGGTGCTGCTGACCCTGGCGGAGTACCCCGACCTGCCGGTGGCCGGCAGCGTCCTGATCGCCCCCGCGGTCTGGGGCTTCGATGCCATGCCCTGGTATCAGCGCGCGGCCCTCTGGCTCGGCGTGCGACTCGCCCCCTCGCTGAGCTTCTCGGCGAGCAGCGTGCGCCGCCTGGGCATCGAACCCACCGACGACCCGGAGATCATGGCGCGCCTGGCGGAAGACCCGCTGATCCTGCGCCGAGCCCGGGTCGATACCCTTCACGGCGTGACCGAGACCATGAGCCTGGCCCTGGCGGCGGCCGGGCGACTGCCCGAGCCGGCGCTGATCCTCTACGGCGAGGAGGACCAGGTCATTCCCCCGGAGGCGATCTGCGCCCTGCTGGAACGGCTGCCCGAGCAGGGCGAGACGCCCGGCCTGCGCCTGGCGCTCTATCCCGAGGGGTACCATATGCTGACCCGCTACACGGGGCGCGCGCTGACCGAGGCCGATCTGGCCGCCTGGCTGGTCGATCCCGCCGCGGCCCTGCCTTCCGGTCACGAGCGGACCCGAGCCGAGGTTCTCCGCCGACTCTGCCCCTGAGCAGGCGCCTGGCGACTCCCGCTTCATTCGTGGTTACACTGTTCCCAAGGAAACCGAGGGGAGTGCCACGGATGAAGAAGCTGCTCATGGCCCTGGCGGCCTGTATGGCACTAACCGCCCAGGCCGATACGGGAGCGTCGCCGGCTACCGAGCCCGAGAATGACAGCGACCTGCCCCCCTGGGCCGACGAGCAGATCGAGCCGTTTCACGACAGCGTCTCGCGCTGGGTGGAAACCACCTCCCGGCAAATCGACGGCTTCTTCGGCACCACCGACGCCCTGAGCATCGAGAACGACTCCTACCTGCGCATCAGCCAGGGCTGGCGCTGGAAGGAAGGACAGGCCTTCAAGCAGGACCTCGGCGCCCGCTTTCGCCTCGACCTGCCCACCACCGAAGAGCGCCTGCGCCTGGTCATCGAGAGCGATGCCGACGAGACCCAGGGCACCCTCGCCGAGCAGGACCGCCAGCTGGTGGACGACAGCCCCAGCGGCGTGGAGAGCCTGCGCATCGGCCTGAACCGCCTGAGCCGCCGCGACAAGACCGAGCAGTGGAATACCCAGGTGGGCGCCGGCATCCGGGTGCGCCTGCCGCTGGACCCCTATGCCCGAGTGATCACCCAGCGCCTCTGGACCCTGGGAGACGGCCCCTGGCAGCTGGAGAGCGACAACCGCCTCTCCTGGTTCAACAAGGACGGCTACTCGACGCGCACCCGCTGGGACGTCGGCCGTCCCATTGACGAGAACCGCCACCTGCGCTTCATCAGCAACCTCCAGTGGCGCGAGCCGATCGATACCCTGGAGGCCAGCCAGGCGGTGGAGCTCAACCGCCGCATCGATCGCCGCCGGGCGATTCGCTACAGCGCGGTGGTGCTCGGCGAGAGCGCCTCCAGCCCCGCCATCGAGGACACCTACCTGCAGACCCGCTATCGGCGCGACCTGCACCGCGGCATCCTCTTCCTGGACGTGGCCCCGGCCCTGCACTTTCCCCGGGAGGCCGACCGCGAGCCCCGCTGGGCCCTGGACCTGCGCTTGGAGATGTACTTCCGCCGCGAGATCGACCGCGTGCGCCTTTGACATCGGCGCCGACGTGCTCCGGGACTGGGGCCCCATCGCCCCCGACTGAGGTTGATGCCGCCCCCTGCAACCCGCCAAGAAACGGCCCACCGATGGTATGCTGCCATGGAGACGCACGGGCCACTCTCAGCCATTCATTCGCAGGCTTCCAAGGAGGCACAATGTTCACACTCGACGGGCAGGTTGCCATTGTCACAGGGGGTGCCAAGGGAATCGGCAAGGGCATTGCCGAGGTACTGGGCGCAGCAGGCGCAAACGTCGTCATTGCCGATATCAATAAAGCGGCAGGGCGTGAGACAGCCGAAGCGCTGGGCGCCGAGTTCGAAGCACTGGATGTCACCTCGAAGACCCGCTGCCAGGCAGTGGTCGACGCCGTCGTTGCACGGCACGGCCGGCTGGACATCCTCTGCTCGAATACCGGCATCTTTCCCCAGGCCGCTCTCGACACCATGAGCGAGAGCGACTGGGAAGGCATGATGGCCGTCAACCTGCGCGGTGCCTTCTTCATGGTGCAGGCCTCTCTGGCCACCATGCGCCAGCAGCGCTATGGCCGGATCGTGCTGACCTCCTCCATTACCGGGCCCGTTACCGGCTTCCCCGGCTGGGCGCACTACGGTGCCAGCAAGGCCGGACAGCTGGGCTTCATGCGCTCGGCGGCGCTGGAAGTTGCACGGGATGGCATCACCATCAATGCGGTGATGCCCGGCAATATCCTCACCGAAGGCCTGCAGGCCCAGGGCGACGACTACCTTCGCCAGATGGCCGAGTCGATCCCGACGCGCACCCTGGGTGAACCCAGCGACATTGGCCATGCCGCCTGCTTCCTGGCCTCCCCCGAGGCGCGCTTTATCACCGGACAGACGCTGATCGTGGATGGCGGGCAGATCTTGCCGGAGTCATTCGACGCCTTGGGGTAAACCGTCTCATTTTGTAACGTCGCCCCACCAGGACCCTGGCGGGGCGATTGCTTCAGAAACTAGCAGCATATCGGATGTCAGCTATCGGCCAAAAGCGGCCATTGAGATTTTCCTGATATATAACGCGGAGGCACCGGCGACCTTTACAGAGCGAAGCAGCGTAAAGAGCATTCGTGTGACGCGAATTATTATGCATTAGAGTAGTCCGAGGAGTGCGGTTGCCCCTGCGCCAACCAAGCTAGCCACAGTGCCATTCTCGAGCAATGCTTTAAGTTTTGATTTTGCTTCCCTGTCGTCACTTTTAGCCACATGCTCGACAAGCTGCTTAATACTGACATTTGCGACCTGAACGTTCTGATCGCCGATTTGCACCATTTCGCCGGAAACAGAGCCGATGTTTATTGTCGAGGAGACTCTGTTCGTTAAGTGTGGCTCTGCTGTTGTGTTTTGAACATTCAGAGTGAGCATATTGGGATGATTGGTGCCAACATTCAGGCTGCCGCCTTCTAGAAACTGAACATCAGTTACCTTGAGGTGGATCTCTCTTTTTCCTGCCTTTTGAACTATCACATCTCCAATTCCCACATCGGGTTCTTCTGAATATGGGATTTTCATTTTCCCTTTGGAGGTATCCCTCTGTGCCTTGTACTCGACACCATCAATAACAACCGTTTCAGGATAAGACAAATTGTCAAAATCGAAATCCATGCAACCTCCTTATTGAGTATGCATAACGCCGCATTCACCGGCTTGTCCGGTGCAATGTATTGTTACATCTCCTCACTGTCCTGTGCCACGAGATTCAACCATCCTTCATCACCGATCGATCTAGTGTTTGCGTCTACAGGAATTACCGTTATTAGCTCACGATGCTCAGGGGCTATACGTAAACGCTTTACCAAGGCTCTTTTCTGAGATTCTGCTGGACCGTCTTTATCTAAACAGACCCAGACCATTGGTTTTCCAGATTCCTCGATAAGCTTCCTGAAAAGGCCATTAATGTGGCTGTCGTCTATATTAAACCCATATCCGACAACAACTAAACGATCACACGCGACATATTCATCGTATAGCCCAACATACCTACGAGACATATCTACAGACGTTAACGGCTTTAACCCGCTTTGGGTAAGAACAAAAGGTACGTGTATCTGATCCTCAGGAACCTGATCAGGATCACCTTCTGAAATCACTGAATTCTTGTATGGATTATAGTAATCAGTCACACCGCCATTCAAGTGCTGGACGACAGGTATTTCAAAATCAAGGTCTTGGGATATCTTTTCAACCAAACTGTTATAGTTCGAAGTTCCAATCGCCGAAATCTCAAGCTCTAGCTGTTCACATTTTTCTAGGTCATGATAATAACCACTTTCTGGAAGGTCACCAATTTCATCTAATTGCTTAACTATGTAATCTCGAGTTGCTCTAAGAAAAATGTAACTATTCAGGTGGTTGCGGATAGCCTGTCGCCAACCACCTGATTTTTCTGGCATAGTGTGCCTAATCCTTCGGCATATCTATGCGGTGACATGACCATCAGCGATATCAACGTCGACGAGGCTCTGGAGCGGGTCCGACAGCAGCTCAAGGAAGACCAGACGGTCTCTCCGTCGCTGCGTGCGGCCATCGATGTGCTGATGTTGCTGGTCAAGCTCATGGCCGATCGCCTGGCCACCAGTAGCCGCAACAGCAGCAAGCCACCGTCCCAGGATCCCAATCGCCAGCGCCGCTCGCGCGCCAAAGGCGAGCGGCGCCCCGGCGGACAGCCAGGGCATGAGGGTAAGACGTTGGCGCCGGTGACGGACCCCGACGAGGTGGTCAAGCTCCGTGTCGATCGTCGGCAACTCCCCAAGGGGCGTTCTTACCGCCCGGTCGGCGTCGAAACGCGCCAAGTGCAGGACATCGTAATCCAGGCCGTGGTCACCGAATATCAGGCTGAGGTCCTCGAAGATGATCAGGGGCAACGCTACGTGGCGCCATTCCCCGAGGGCGTGACTCGCCCCATCCAGTATGGCCCTCGCCTCAAGGCGCATGTCGTCTATCTCTCCCAGTATCAGCTGTTGCCCTATGCGCGTATCCGCGAGTTGCTCACCTCGCAGTGCGGCCTGTCGCTGAGCACCGGCACCCTGTTCGCCTTCAACCAGGAGGCCTACCAGCGGGCCGAGGCGTTCGCCGAGTGGGTGATCCCGGCGCTACGTGAAGCAGCCACCGTCCATGCCGATGAAACCGGAATGCAGGTCGGTGGCAAACGCTACTGGCTACACAGCGCCTCCAACGAGGCCCTGACCTGGTTGGCCCCGCACCCCAAGCGCGGCCAGGAAGCGATGGACGCCATCGGCGTATTGCCCTTCGTGCGTGGCGTGCTGGTGCATGATCACTGGAAGCCCTACTACCGCTATCCGGATTGCCGGCACGCGCTCTGTAATGCGCACCACCTTCGGGAGCTGACAGCGGCCTGGGAGAACGATGGCCAGGCATGGGCCAAGGCCTTGCATGACCTGTTGTTGGAGATGCATCGCGCCGTGGAGGTGGCCGACGGCTGCCTCTCGGCCGATGAGACCCGAGCCTGGCGGCAGCGCTATCGAGATTGCCTGGCGAAAGGGGACGCCGAGTGCCCCCCGCCGGTGAAACCGCCACCTGGAACGCGAGGCCGGGCCAAGCGCACCAAGTCGCGCAACCTCCTGGAACGCCTCCAGGCGTACGAGGACGACGTGTTGCGCTTCCTCGACGACCCTGCCGCTCCCTTCACCAACAACCAGGGGGAACGCGATCTGCGAATGACCAAGGTCCAGCAGAAAATCTCGGGCTGCTTCCGCTCCTGGGAGGGGGCGGAGATCTTCTGCCGGATGCGCAGCTTCCTCTCGACCGCCGTCAAGCAAGGGGTGGCGGCGCATACCGCACTGGAGCAACTGTTTGCGGGTGATGTGCCATCCTTCATGCAGCCTACAGCCACGGATCAGGCGGCGTGAGCTAAACAGTTACAGAAAAATCACCATTTTAGAAAACTTTGCCCACTCTGTTCTGGGTGAAAATAGGTATCTGAAATGACTATCTATTAACGACTGGTAATCGAGGACTGTGGTAAATATATTTTCCAACACCTGCTGAGAAACAGCACATAAGATTTCAGAAACATTCCCGTTTTCAAGATCATAATCACGGCGCTTTTCAAGAAGCAACTCCAAAGCGGTCAGGCCAGCTCGGCTGAACTCAAGCTTAAACATGCCCGTAACATCATCAAAAATCGGAATATCATCTGGAGCCGCCTCAAACAGCTCTTGATTTAGTCGTTGCACTAAGTGCTGACCATGCGCCCCAACAAGTAGCTGAAGAAAAGCCCCTGCGTAACGCTGAAGATCAGCAGAATTTTGCCCACCACTAATGACACTTAAAATCGCGGAATACGACTCACTTCCAAAAAGTCTGACCTCATTGGCGAGGATTGGATTCATTCTTATTGCCGTTGAATACAGATGTTCGCCGAAATCAGTATCCATCTGCTCATTGAATTTATCAATTAGAGCACCTTTTTCTATATCTAATTGAGAAAGAGCGTATTCGACCTCTTCATCAAAAGCATTAAGCCTGCGTATTATTTCGTTTTTCCTGTATTCAATTGAGGATTCAATTAACGCTGTAAATTCATTTTTCCCGAATGCATGAATTCGTTGTGTGGCATAATTATCTGGAAGCCAACTAGTCGCATAATTGGTTCGTGGATCAATCTTCCCAAGCTGCTCACGCAGCTTTTTCTTATGCTCGCTCACATCCTGTCGAAATAGGTCGATGGCGAATTTCCCACCACTTGGAAGTCCATAACCTATCTCAGCTCCTGCCCCGAAGAAAAACCCTACTTTCATTCAACCTCCAATTACTCGTATCCTATTTAGTTCAACGCCTGCCACAACGGCTTGGGTGAATTGGCGGCATTTTTGCGTCTTTTTGCAAAAATGGTGACAGTTTACCCAAGTCCGTTTGCTGGCACTTGTTAGCCTTTGCTCCGCTCTCACCTCATGAGTTTGTCGTAATCAGCTTTTACCCCGCTTGCAACGCTTGCGGGATCTATGTAACCAAGCACTTCTTTGAAGTTTCTCCTACAAGAAGCATTGTTTGCAAGGCGATTACCCAGAGGGTTATCTTTGACCATGGCCGACCTAATCATTGTTGCAATCTCTCTTGGAGAGAAGCCACGAATCATCTGGTCGTACGCAGGTACCGCCGCATTCGATATGCCATAGCCATTCCCTACTCGGCAGCAAAGCACTGTTTGAACGAACTGCTCTTGCACGGTTTCTGGGATAGCACCCTGCTGAGACAACTCTAAGAGTCTGTCAGCAAATGGAGGCTCATTGTAAAAATTGTTCATCCCGTTATGAACATTCCAGAGCCGCTCTACTGATCGAGAGAATACAAAATGCTGCTCTGACTCATTAAGTAGTGACAGAAGTCCGAGTTTTTCAAAGAATTGAAGGGAGGCGGTATGTTTGTCTTGCTCTCCTTTAGCTACGTACTCGGAGTGCCTGTTAATGAGGTCAGATTTTATGGCTGCGGTAAAAACATCTTTCAGCCCTCCGCAGAGGTCCAATGCATTGAGCCTTGCTGGCTCCGATGTGTTAGGATCGCAATAGATTCCATGCACCATTCCAACCAGCATCTGCCTTTGCGCGTCATGCGTTTCATTGATCCGCTGCACCCATATTTGGCATTGATTAGCATTAAATCTCAGACCTTTCACAGCGGATATAAAGGCCCCGATATCTACACCCTTCGGCGATGACGAGTCTGCGAGCGCATATCTGATACAGCGATTTAAGAATGTGGTGAACTCTCGATCGTTGATCTTTCCAAGGGTCGGGTGTGCTGCTGAGAAGTTGTTTCTAACCTCTCGGCACTGATCTAGAAAGAAAAATCCATCTTCATCGACTATATTCAACTTGAGGCATAGCTCAAGAAGCCGGCTATCTTGAAGTTCAAGAAGATGTTTCTCTTCAAAATCAGATTGTTTGATCTGAGCAACCACCGCCAGTCCGAAGTTACGAACCTTAGTTCTCAACTGTAGTATTGCAGCGTTCCAAATATAGTTCATTGCGCCGTCGAATAAGCCGGTACTTACAGCTACACACATTCGAGCGACTAATTCACCACGCAGAATTGCAGGGATCTCTCGAAGCTCTCTGGGCAAATCCCGCCACGCATACTGAATCTCTTCATCACTGGCAAGCATCTCTCTAGGGATTCCCAGAGAAGTGGTCAACTGTGAAATAGCCGGAAGAACAGTTTCAGGCAAGGCGGGCAAAGCCACATCTTGCTTTTTCACTAGATCATTCATAGCAATCCCTTTAAATCCTGAAAATCATTTTATGGCTAACTGTTCAGCATTTCTTCGCCGTGCGGAGCATGGCGTATAAATGCCTGTTGGACTAAGCCGCCCATCAGGCTGCTCTGCAGCTTCTATAGGGTATTGTATTCTTCGGAGTGCGGCCTGGGGCATCCGGTCGCGCAGATACAGACCTGTGGTGACGCGTTCGAGCCGTGATGTTGACCATGATCACCGTCCCCTCTGGGGCCAATTTGCCCCAATGTAGCGCGCCTGCTCGCCAACATCCATCACCGGGACGAGCGCCGTCGCAACCCGCGAGCGGGCCGGATAGTCGAGTCCGTTGTGGGTTATGGCGTTACTTCATGCTCGATAACGTTGCTCCCTGTGGTTCGGTGGTCGGCCACATGTGGGTCTGCGCGGGGCGAGGGTCCCGATCACCCGCAGTGTCGGTTGCCGGCAGTGCGGGCAGGTGTAGGTCGGCTCCGGGTCGCTGGCGGCAGAATCGGCATCCGGCGTCACCTCAGCGACTGCCAGCGCTTGGCGGATCTGTGCCAGGCGTCGTCGCCGGCAACGATTGGCCAGAAAGCCGTAGTGACGGACCCGCATCAGCCCCTTGGGTAGGACATGGAGTAGGAAGCGGCGCACGAACTCCTCGCCATCGAGGACGAGCTGTTTCCGCCGATCACGGTCGCGGTAGTCCTTGTAGCGCAGGGTCACCTGGCGGTCGTCCACCGCGAGGATGCGGGCGTTGCTGATAGCGATACGTCGCGTGTAGCGCGCCAGGTAGCGCACCACCGTGTCGGTGTGTTCGAGACAGTCCTTGCTGTAAACCACCCACTCGGTGGCCATCAGGGCGTTGAGCTGGTCATCCACGTCACCGGGCCGGGTGACTCGGTGGAGTTCGCCAGCCGTGGCGGCCTGACGCAACCCACTGACCAAGTGCCCGCGAAAGTGGCGCGACAGGGCTCGGACCGGGAACAGATAATGGCTGCGAGCCCCATGCCAGCCGCCATCGTCGCCCAGCGCACCGCCCGGGACCAGGCAATGCAGGTGCACGTGCTGGCTCAGGTTCTGGCCCCAGGTGTGAAGCACGGCGCTCATGCCCATCTCGCCGCCGAGACGCTTGGGATCGCGACCGAAGGATCTGAGGGTGTGCCAGGCACTCTGGAACAGCAGCCGGTAAATCACCTCGGGGTGAAGCTGGACCCAGCCGTTGAGGCTGTGCGGCAGGGTGAACACGACGTGGTAGTAGCGCACCGGCAGGATGTTCGCCTGCTGACGCTCGGCCCACTGATGCATGGCGCGGCCTTGGCACTGCGGGCAGTGGCGATCGCGACAGCCAAAGTAGTGCGGCTGGGTGTGGTCGCAGTCCGTACACTGCAAGACCGTCCCGCCCATCGCCTCGGTGCGACAGGCGAGTAGATGGCGGCATACGCGTTGGCGCTGACGATCCAGGCCGGCCGGATTGAAAAAGCGAGCCAGGGCCTGTTGGAGGGTGGCTGTCTCAGTCATGGGCCACCTCCAGGCCGGCCACCAGGTCGATGGGGCCCTGACTCATCCCCTGCTGGCCCGGCAGCCAGTGCAGGTAGCGCATCGTCGACTGGACGCTTCGGTGGCCCAGCAACCGTTGAAGCTGATGGACGGGCATACCCTGCTCCAGGACATGCGTGGCGTAGGCATGGCGCAGGCTGTGAATGCCACCGACCCGTTCTATACCAGCCTGGCGCTTGGCCTGGGTAAAGGCCTTCTGCGGCGCGCTCGGATGCAGCGCGCGATCCGGGAACAGCGCGCTCGGAAACAGCCAAGTCGGCGGCCGGTAGGCACGCCAGTAATCACGCAGGCGATCGAGCAGGGTCACCGAGAGCAAGACCATGCGATCCTTCGCGCCCTTGCCCTGGGTGACACGTAGCTGGCCACGCTGGCTGTCGATGTCGCGGACCCGCAGGTGGCAGACCTCACTCACGCGCAACCCGCAGCCATAGCACAGTTCGAGCATCATGCGATGCTTGGGGTTTTGGCACGCGGCCAGGATCCGCCGGACGTCGTCGCGAGTCAGCAATTCCGGAATCCGTTGCGGTGTCTTCGGCACCACGGGCGATACCTCAACCGACGGCCAGTGCAACACTTGGAGGTACAGGAATCGCACGCCGTGCAGATAGACGCGGCAGCTGGCGGCTGACAAACCGCGCTCTTGAACCAGGTGGTTGAAGAAGCGCTGCAGGTCGTCAGGGCTCAACGTGTCTGGCGGTCGGTGGAAATAGCGCGCCAGGTCAGTGATCACCATCAGGTAGGTATGCTGGGTGCGTTGTGCGAAGCCATGCTGACGCATGGCCTCAATCATCGCCTGTCGTAAGGCAGTCATCGTCGTCACTCCTGTTCAGTGACCCTCGGGGGTCAATGAACAGTGTGGTTCGGTAAAGCGAGAGACAGGATTCGACGACAGCTACCGCGAAGCGGTTTAGTTCAACAGGTATTAGACTGCTCAACCTATGATTGGATAAACGTGCCTGCACGTTTATCCAACAAATGCAGCCTACAAAATCCATGGTATGTCGTTGATATACATAGCTACTAATGTAAATTAGGCAACATATCCAAATTTTCGCGCGCCTGCTGCTTTTTCCGGCACGTCCGCTATGGGTCGAAACCGGCCATAGAAAAACCGGCATGATTGGCGGAAATGGTGCTCTGCCATTTCCGCCAATCATGCCGGTCGATCGATAACGATTCGGCAAATCTCGCTGCCATATCACCTTCCCTGCTCCCTGGTACAGCCCCTGGCACCAGGCTGTTTCCATTTATAATTTATCCAGCCTAGCTCAGCGGGCTTCGGTTGACCACCGGCAGATAGCGATAGACTGAGTCATTACCCATCCGCCAGCAGCTGAGCGATATACGCCTCGCAGCGCCGATGGGCCGGGCGTTCGCGCAGCCCGGCCCAGTAGGCCTCGAACTCCGGGCGGCGCGGCAGGGTGCCGAACTGCATGCCCCAACCGATGTGCGAGCCCACGTAGACATCCGCTGCGCTGAAGGCATCCCCGGCGATATAGGGCTTCCCCTCGACGGCGGCGGCCAGGGTATCGACCAGGATCTCGAAGTCACCGCAGCCCAGGCGCATCGTCTGCTCCGGCGTGGTCACAACACCCAGATCATTCAGGGCGATGGCGCTCTCCAGGGGGCCGGCGACGAGGAACAGCCAGCGGTAGTAGTCGCCCCGCGCCGCCGGCGGCGGCGCCAGGCCCGCTTCGGGGAAGGCATCGGCCAGGTAAGTGCAGATGGCGGCGGCCTCGGTCACCACGGTCTCGCCGTGGCGGATGGCCGGCACCTTGCCCAGCGGGTTGATGGCGAGATACTCGGGCGCCTTCATGGCGTGGCCGTACTCCAGGGTCACCATGCGGTAGCTGGCGCCGACCTCCTCCAACATCCAGTGAACGATGCCACCCCGAGAGAGCGGATGGGTGTAGAAGATGAGCTCGGCGGGGCCGCCATCATCCGGCTGGCTGGACCTGGGCGGTGGGCGGGTCGTTGGGGCCATGGGCGGTTTCCTCATTCAGGAAGCGGACCCCGCCGGCTGGGCAGGGACGCACCAACAGCATGGTCCGCCCCCTGCCGGCCTGCCAGTCAGCCGCGCTCCTGTCGCCCATCGCCGGCGCCACTCTTCCTGCTGGAGAGCACCGTCGGGATGAAGAATCTCAGCGGATTTCTGAAGAACTCATCCTTTACCCCGGCCAGCAGGATGCCGGGCTCGACCCGGCAGCCCCGCGATCTCAGGGCCACCATCAGGGCCAGGGCGAAGCTGACCCAGAGGTTGACGAAGCCGATCAGCATCACGAACAGCAGGCCCAGGAGGAAGGTGGGCCAGCCCTGGAAGTCGCTGAAGCTGGCAAACCCCAGGTTGGCCGAGGAGAAGGCCACGTGGCGGATATCCAGGGGCAGCCCCAGCAGGTAGCCCACATAGCCGGTCATGCCCAGCAGCACGCCGAACAGGAAGTTGCCGGCCAGGGCGCCGTAGTTCTCGTGAAGGTAGTGGGCCAGCCGCTCTCGCCGGTGGCGCGGGATGCGCTGGAGCGCCGGATGGCTCACCAGCCGCCGCTCCAGCTGCACATGATCCGCCCGGTTGTCGAAGAAGCCGGCGATGATCCCGGAGCAGAAGAGCCAGAGGCCGGCGATGGCGGCGTAAAGCAGAGCGAGGCTCTGGACGGGAGAGATGGCCCTGAGCTGATAGGCGATCTGCTCGGCATCGAGGGGCGGCGTACCCAGCGCCGCCAGTGCCAGCCAGGTGATGGCAAAGGCGGTCAGCAGCGCCGCAGCCACGTTGCCCCACACGGCGGCCCACTGGGAGCGATTCACGTCCAGCAGCAGCCTGGCCAGCTTGCGGCTGACGGAGCGCCCCCTGCGGTTGCGCTCCACCTCGGCGGCAAAGCTGGCGGCCGTCATGGCGGGCTGCTTGGTGGCGATGGTGAAGTGCAGCAGGTGGACCAGCACGAAGCCCAGCCCATAGTTGAAGCTCACCAGCAGGGTCTGGGGCAGCGGGGAGAGCCCCCAGGACTCGATGGTGATCTTGATCAGCGCCATCACGGCGATGATCACCCCGGCGCCGGCTGCCGTGGCCACCAGGCGCAGGTAGCTCGGCAGATCCCGGGAGATATAGTGCTCGCCATGGTCGCTCTTGTTCTGGGTGATGCTGCGCGACACCATGCGGGTACTCTTCTTCCACACCGCCCCCAGGCTGCCCTTCTCCGCCGTTGCCAGGAGCAGCTCCTGCCAGAGCCTGAGACCGCTTCGGGCGCAGGGAATCCTGGCAGTCGGGCTGGTGAGCACGATAAGCCGTTCGATGCGCCTCAGGGTGTCCTCGAGGCGCTCGATCAGGTGGGAGGCGTTGACCGAGGAGCCCAGGCTCCCCGCCCCCCGCCGCCGGAAGCGAGCCACCTGGTCGTTGCACTGGTCGAGCATCACCCAGAGGTGATCCAGGGCCGGATAGTCGTCCCGGCGCATCTCCCCCGCCGGCGTGGCCCTGAACTCCACGAAGGCGTGTACCTCCCGCTGCAGGGCGATAAAGGGGGAGTCGATACGGGTCAGCCGCTCATCGATGCGCATCAGCTCGGGGTCGAGCTCCTCCGCCGCCACCCAGATGGCCAGCATCTCCAGGGCATAGAGGCACTCCTCCTGCAGATGTATCCGAACCTGCTGCCGGGCGTCGGCATCCAGCGCCGAGATGAGCACGCGGCCAAGCCGCAGCCAGCCGTGGGCCGGCAGGGCCTCGAGCCAGGGCTTGTCGTGGCGAGTGATCAGACTGGCCAGCAGGTCGCTGGAGTCCTCGGCGTCCACCGGCGGCGGGTTCAGGCGATCATAGAGCCGCGTGGACATCTCCCGGAAGAGCCCCTCCCGGGAGAGGATCCCCAGGCGCACCAGGGCCGGGTAGACCTCCAGTTCGGAAAAGCGGCCGAGAATGCCCTCGGCCAGCTGCCGGGCCCTGTCTGCGTTCTCGTCGAGATAGCGCACCAGCGCCTCGAGACGCTCGGGGGCCGCGTCAGGGCTGCCCGCGCGCAGCCAGCCGAACAGCGCATCCAGGCAGGTCTCCAGGCGGTTATCCTCTGACAGGGAGGCCAGGGCATCATCTAGCTGGGAAGTCACTGTCATGCGTGGGAGATATCCTAGCGGGTCAGGAGCGGGCAAACATGATGCCTGGCCCCCGCGGCCTGAACCAGCGCCCGCCCACAAAAAAGGTTCTTCACGCTTTGGCGTGAACCTGTTAGGCAAGTTGCATGGTGGGAGGCCGGGTTCCCCGGGCGAATGGCGCCGCAGGCGCCCCGGCGGTGTTACGAGCGTTGGCGCATGCCGCCCGGGAGGCCGTCGGCCTCCATTCGCCCGGCACAGCCGGCCTCCCACAGGTCAGTTCCTGCAGATCAGATTCACGCCGATGTGCGAAGAGCCACAAAAAAGCGGCGGGGGTAACCCCCGCCGCCAAGCCACGATCGTTCCCGACCGAGAGAGTGCTCGCTATGCCAAAAGGCTAGGCCATCAGATCTCGAAGCCGAGGCCGAAGTCCTCGGCGCTGATCGCCATCAGCGGCTCGGCGCCGGCCTCGATGGCGGCCTTGTGGGCGCGGGTGCGCGGCACCAGGCGCTGGTAGAAGAAGCGGGCGGTATCGAGCTTGGCCCGGTAGAAGGCGGCCTCGTTGCTGCCTTCGGCCAGCGCCGCGCGGGCCTGCTTCGCCGCACGGGCAAAGAGGTAGGCCAGGGTCACGTAGCCGGCGTACATCAGGTAGTCGACGCTGGCCGCCCCTACCTCCTCGCGGTCGGTCATCGCCTTCATGCCGATGCTCATGGTCAGCTCGCCCCACTCGGCGTTGAGCTTGGCCAGCGGACGGACGAACTCGGCCAGCTCGCTGTTGCCCTCCTCGGCCTGGCAGAACTTGTGGATCTCCTTGGTGAAGACCTTGAGGCTCTCGCCCTGGCTCATCAGGACCTTGCGCCCTAGCAGGTCGAGGGCCTGGATGCCGGTGGTGCCCTCGTAGAGGCGAGTGATGCGCGCGTCGCGCACCAGCTGCTCCATGCCCCACTCCTGGATGAAGCCGTGGCCGCCGAAGACCTGAACGCCCTCGTTGGTCGCCTCGAAGCCCACCTCGGTCAGGAACGCCTTGACGATGGGGGTCAAGAGCCCCAGCAGGGTCTCGGCGCGCTCCTTCTCGGCGGCGTCACTGCCGTGCTCGACGATATCGATCATCTGGGCGGTATAGAGGACCAGCATCCGGCCGCCCTCGGCGAAGGCCTTCTGGGTCAGCAGCATGCGGCGCACGTCCGGGTGGACGATGATGGGGTCGGCGGCCTTCTCCGGTGCCTTGGGACCGGAGAGCGCGCGCATCTGCAGGCGGTCCCGAGCATAGGCCAGGGCGTTCTGGAAGCTCGCCTCGGTGAGGCCCAGCCCCTGGATGCCGACGCCGATGCGGGCGGCGTTCATCATGGTGAACATGCAGGCCAGGCCCTTGTTGGGCGCGCCCACCAGATAGCCTTTCGCCGCATCGAAGTTCATCACGCAGGTGGCGTTGCCGTGGATGCCCATCTTGTGCTCGAGCGACCCGCACACCACGCCGTTGCGCTCGCCCGGATTGCCATCGGCATCCGGCAGGAACTTGGGCACCACGAAGAGCGAGATACCCTTGGAGCCCTCGGGGGCGTCGGGCAGCTTGGCCAGCACCAGGTGGACGATGTTCTCGGCCAGGTCGTGCTCGCCGGCGGAGATGAAGATCTTGGTGCCGGTGATGTCGTAGGCGCCGTCATCAGTGGGCACGGCACGGGTCTTGATCAGGCCGAGATCGGTGCCGCAGTGGGGCTCGGTGAGGCACATGGTGCCGGTCCAGGTGCCCTCCACCAGCTTGGTCAGGTAGGTGGCCTTCTGCTCCTCGGTGCCGTGGTGGCGCAGGGCGTCGGCGGCGCCGTGGGAGAGCCCCGGGTACATGCCCCAGGCCAGGTTGGTGGCGCAGACCATCTCGTTGAGCACCATGGCAAGCGAATGGGGCAGGCCCTGGCCGCCGTGCTCGGGGTCGGCGGCCAGGCTCGGCCAGCCGCCCTCCACGTACTGGGCGTAGGCGGCCTTGAAGCCCTTGGGCGCCTTCACCTCGCCGCCCTCCAGCAGGCAGCCCTCCTGGTCACCGCTCTGGTTCAGGGGCAGCAGCACCTCGCGGGCGAAGCGGGCGCCCTCCTCCAGGATAGCGGCCACCACGTCGGGGCTGGCCTCCTCGCCGCCGGGCAGGCCGGCGTAGTGGGCCGGGTAGTCCAGCATCTCGTCCATGACGAAACGGATATCGCGCAGGGGGGCCTGATAGTCGGGCATCTCAACTCTCCACAATCAATGTCGCCGGTCGTCGGGCGCAGGAAGGCGGCGGCGGCCGCTTTCAAACATGTGTTTGAAATTAGCCGCCACAAGGACGAGAGTCAAGCGTTCGTTTCAATAGGCACAAAGGATCAAGGGGTCAAGGCACAAGGGAAGCTCCCCTTGCTCCTTGACCCCTTGCTGCCTTGGGGTTGGCCGAGGGCCTTACTGCATGCGGATACCGCCGTCCAGGCGGATCACCTCGCCGTTGAGCATGGGGTTGGTGATGATCTGCTCGGCCAGGCGGGCGAACTCCTTGGGCTTGCCGAGCCGCTTGGGAAAGGGCACGGCGGCGGCCAGGGCCTGGGCGGCCTCGTCGGGGATCTCGCTCATCATCGGCGTCTCGAAGACCCCGGGGGCGATCGCCATCACCCGCACGCCGTGGCGGGAGAGCTCTCGGGCCGCCGGCAGGCTCATGCCCACCACGCCGGCCTTGGAGGCGCTGTAGGCGCACTGCCCCACCTGGCCATCCATGGCGGCGATGGAGGCGACGTTGATGATCACCCCGCGCTCGTTGTCCTCGCCCGGGGCGTTCTTCGCCATGGCCGCCGCGGCCAGGCGCATGACGTTGAAGGTGCCCACCAGGTTGATGTTGATGGTGCGGGCGTAGGCCTCGAGATCGGCGGGGTTGCCCTCGCGGTCGACCAGCTTGGCCACGCTGACCACCCCGGCGCAGTGCACCACCCCGGCCAGGCCACGGTCGCCGCCGAGTTCGACGGCGGCGGTCACGGCGGCCTGGATGTCGTCACCGGAGGTGACATCCCCGCGCACCGCTCGGGCGGCCTCGCCCAGGCGCTCGGCGTGGGCCTCCACGGCGTCGGAGAGGTCGCAGAGCACCACCCGGCCGCCCGCGGCGACCAGGCGCTCGGCGGTGGCCGCCCCCAGCCCGGAGGCGGCACCGGTGATCAGAAAGGTATGGTCCTTGACGTGCATCGTGGATTTCCTTGTTGAAGTCGGGCGTCAGGCCGGCGTCTCGGCCTTGTCGACGGCGTCGGCGCGCAGCTTGAAGCGCTGGATCTTGCCGCTCGGGGTCTTGGGCAGCTCCTCGACGAACTCGATCACCCGCGGGAAGGCGTGGGTGGAGAGCCGCTCGCGCACCTGCTGGCGGATCTCCTCGGCCAGGGCATCGCTCGCCTCGAAGCCCTCACGCAGCACCACGTAGGACTTGATGATCTCGCCGCGAATCTCGTCGGGCTGTCCCACGGCGGCGGACTCGGCCACCGCCGGGTGGGTCATCACGCTGTTCTCCACGTCGGTGGGGCCCACCCGGTAGCCGGCGGTGGTGATGATATCGTCGTCGCGGCCGGCGAACTGGAAGGTGCCGTCCTCATTGTGGATCACCACGTCGCCGGTCAGGTAGTACCCCTCGGCGAAGGGGTGCTTCTCCTGCCAGGTGTAGCCGGGGAAGAAGAAGGCCGGGGAGTTCTTGATATCCACCGCCAGCACGCCCGGCTCGCCGGGAGGCAGCTCCTTGTACTCGGCGTCGAGGATCGCCAGCCGGTAGCCCGGCATCGGCACCCCCATGGCACCCACGTGCTTGGGATGACCCAGGGCGTGATGGTTGTTGCAGGTCATGCCGGTTTCGGTCTGGCCGTAGTGGTCCATGACCGGGCAGCCCAGGGATTTCTCCACCCAGCTGACCACCTCGGTGTTGAGGGGCTCGCCGGCGGAGCTCGCCGCGCGCAGCTCGAGGGTCTGGTGGGCGTCATCGAAGAGCCCCGAGGCCTTCATCAGGCGGTAGGCGGTGGGGGCGGCGGCGAAGTTGGTGATGCGGTGGCGCTTCATGAAGGCCATCGCGCCCTCGGCGGAGAAGCCCGCCTCGCAGAAGTGGGTAGTCACGCCCAGCAGCAGGGGGCCGGCGATGGCGTAGTAGAGGCCATAGGCCCAGCCCGGGTCGGCCATGTTCCAGAAGCGGTCGCTCTCGCGCAGGTCGACGGCCAGCTCCATATAGAGGGCGAAGGCGGGCATGGCGGAGAGCGGCACCGCCACCCCCTTGGGCTTGCCCACGGTGCCGGAGGTAAACATCTGCAGGAAGGGGGCATCGCGACCAAGGCGCGGCGGGGTGGCCTCGATCGGCGAGTGGGCCAGCGCCTCGGCCCAATCCAGATCCTCGGCGTGCTCGGCATCCGGGCCGCCCACGGCGAGCACCGGCGGGCACTGGGTCAGGCCGTCGAACTTGAAGCGGTTGGCGTGATCGGTGATCACCAGCCTGGTGTCGGCGCGGCCCAGGCGGTAGTCCACGGCATCGGGCCCGAAGGCAGTGAACAGCGGCTGGTAGACGGCGCCGATACGCCAGGTGGCCAGGATGGCGACCAGCAGCGCCGGCGAGCGCGGCAGCATGCAGGCGATGCGGTCGCCCACGCCCAGGCCTCGCTCGGCGAACCAGCCGGCAAGCCTGGCGCTCTCGGCCTCCAGCTCGGCGTAGGTCAGGGTGTTGACGTTGCCCTGGGTGTCCTCCTGGACCAGGGCCAGCACCTCACCGCGGCCGGCGCGCAGATGGCGGCCGCAGCAGGACTCGAAGGCGTTGGCCTTGCCGTCCCGGTGGTCATCCAGGCGGGCGATGACGTCATCGATGGAGAAGTTTTCGAGGTAGGTACGATACTCGGGCAGGCCGGCTTGCGGGCTCATGACAATCCTCTTTGACACTATTGTGGTTATTGTGGGCTCGGGACATTCAGTTGACGTAAGCGTCAACCTAACAAGCGCTAGGTTCAAGCTAGCGAGTCGGGGGCCGCAGGGCAAGCCCGGGAAGCCCCCTGGCGACTAGACCATGGTCGAGCGGGCCCACAGAAGCGCGCTGAGGGGGTAGCATCGAGCAGAAGCGGCCTGGGGGTAACAAGGCGCAGAGTCGGTTTGGAAGTCGCCGCGCGGACGCCGGACAGGAGGCGCCCCGGCGGGCAGAACCCGCCGGTCAACAGCGCGGAAAGAGCGGTGAAGCGGAAGCGGCCCGGCGCCTCAGGCGGGATGCCGGGTGATCATGGCGACCAGCTCGTCGGCCAGGTCGTCCGGGGTTCGCGGCCCCCTGGGGTCATACCAGCGCACGGTCCAGTTGAGCGCGCCCATCACGAAGCGCGAGACCAGGAAGCGATCGCCGTGGATCAGCCCCTCGGCCAGGGCGGCATCGATCACCTCCTCCCAGAGCGCCTCGTAGGCGTCGCGCAGGTGGCTCAGGTGGGCGCGGGCCTCGGGGTCGAGACGCCGCCACTCGTAGAGGGCCACCACGTGGGCGTTGCGGTCCGTGAGCAGGGTCTCCAGGTGGGCGCGGGCCATGGCGCGCAGCCGCGACTCCGCATCCGGGCCGCACTCCACCAGCGCCTGGCGGGCCATGGCCAGGGCGTTGTGGGTCCCCTCCTCGATCACCGCCGCGAGGATCTCCTGCTTGTCGCGGAAGTGGTGGAAGAGGCTGCCTGACTTGATGCCCATCTCCTGGGCCAGCATGCGCACCGTGGTGCGGTCGAAGCCCTCCTGGACGAACAGCTGGGCGGCCAGTCGGGTAAGCTCCTTGCGGCGCGGTGACTCATTCATTACATTCATCAACGTTTACACTAGCGCTTGCTTGGTTGACCCTGAGAAAAGCACAGCCCCGCCGGCGGGTCAACGCGGCGCGGGCCAACCTACAATCATAATCACAGGGCGGCGCACGCCGCACGACGCCACACCGGGAGAATTACCATGAGCCACGCCAACGATATCGTCTTCCTCGCCGCCACTCGCACCCCCATGGGCGGGATGCTCGGCAGCCTCTCCAGCATGACCGCGCCGGAGCTCGCCGCCGTCGCCATCCGTGCCGCCATCGAGCGCGCCGGCATCGAGGCGTCCAGCATCGACGAGGGCATCCTGGGCTGCGTGCTGCCCGGCGGCGTCAAGCAGGGCCCGGCCCGCCAGGCCATGCGCCAGGCCGGCATCCCCGATGGCACCGGCGCCACCACCATCAACAAGCTGTGCGGCTCCGGCATGAAGGCCACCATGCTGGCCCACGACCTGATCCGCGCCGGCAGCGCCGAGGTGATGCTGGCCGGCGGCATGGAGTCCATGTCCAATGCCCCCCACGTGCTCACCAAGGCGCGTACCGGCTATCGCCTCGGCCACGGCGAGCTCAAGGACCATATGTTCCTGGACGGCCTCGAGGACGCCGAGACCGGCAAGCTGATGGGGGTCTTCGCCCAGGACATCGCCACCGCCCGCGACTACAGCCGCGAGCGCCTGGACGACTTCGCCATCGCGTCGCTGGAGCGCGCCATGGCGGCCACCAACGCCGGCCACCTGGACGCCGAGATGGCCCCGGTCACCGTCACCACCCGCAAGGGTGAGAGCGTCGTCGAGCATGACGAGCAGCCATTCCAGGCCAAGCTGGACAAGATCCGCTCGCTGCGCCCCGCCTTCGCCAAGGAGGGCACCATCACCGCGGCCAACTCGAGCTCCATCTCCGACGGCGCATCGGCGCTGATCCTGGCCAGCCAGGCAGCAGCGGATCGCCTCGGCGCCAAGCCCCTGGCGCGCATGCTTGGCCATAGCACCCACTCCCAGCACCCCAGCGAGTTCACCATCGCCCCGGTGGGCGCCATCGACAAGCTGATGAAGAAGCTCGACTGGACGGTCGAGGACGTCGACCTGTTCGAGATCAACGAGGCCTTCGCGGTGGTCACCCTGCTGGCCATGGACGGACTCGACATCCCCCATGACAAGGTCAACGTCTACGGCGGCGCCTGCGCCCAGGGCCACCCCATCGGCTCCACCGGCTCGCGCATCATCGCCACCCTGATCCACGCCCTGCGCACCCGCGGCGGCAAGCGCGGCATCGCCAGCCTCTGCATCGGCGGCGGCGAAGCCACCGCGGTGGCCATCGAGCTGATCGACTGATGCAGGCCGTGACCCTCGAGACCCCGGCGGGCGACCTTCACGTCGCCCGCTGGCGGTCGGAAACGCCCGAGCCGGCTGCGCCCCCCATCGTGCTGCTGCACGATTCGCTGGGCTGCGTGGGGCTGTGGCGGGACTTCCCTACCCTGCTCGCCCTCACCACCGACCGCGAGGTGATCGCCTACGACCGCCGCGGTTACGGGCGCTCGGCGCCGTATCCGGGGCCCCAGCCGGCCAGCTTCATCGCCGATGAGCCCCGCGACGCCTTCGCCCGTGTGCGCGAGCACTTCGCCCTGGAGCGCTTCGTGGCCCTAGGCCACAGCGTGGGCGGCGGAATGGCGGTGGAAGTGGCCGGCCAGCACGCCGACGGCTGCGAGGCGCTGATCACCGTGGCGGCTCAGGCCTTCATCGAGCCGCGCACCCTGGCCGGCATCCGCGAGGCCGAGGCCGCCTTCGCCGAGCCCGGTGCCCTGGGGCGGCTTGAGCGCCATCACGGCGACAAGGCCGAGTGGGTGCTGCGAAGCTGGGTGGAGAACTGGCACTCCGAGGCCTTCGAGGGCTGGCAGCTGGACGCCGCCCTGGCGCGGGTCTCCTGCCCTGCCCTGGCCATCCACGGCGAGCACGACGAGTACGGTTCCCTGGCCCAGCCCCGGCGCATTGCGGCGCTCACCCCGGGCCCCGCCGACCCCGTCATCCTGCCCTGCAGTCACGTGCCCCACCGGGAGTGCCCGGAGCGGCTCGCCGCCATCGTGGCCGAGTTCCTCTCCGCCAGTCGCTGACGCGTCCGCATCCACCAGGGGTCTCGAACGGCCCCTGGCCTTTCGGGGGCGCCTCCCAACGCACTCATTGGCACTCGGGCGGCGGTGGCCATGCGCACCTTCCTCTCGGAGCTAGGCTGCCTGCCGGTCTCGGCGATGATCCACGTGCCCAAGGCCCAGGAGGCCCTCGACGAGGAGGGCCGCTTCCAGGACGATCCGGACCGCTGGGCCGGCTACTTCGGGCGCACCCTGGGCCAACTCAGCTGGTGGGCCGAGGCCGCCGCCAAGCAGCGTGAGAAGCAGGACCCGAGCGAGATCTCCCCGGCCTTCCAACGCGCCCCGGCCCAGCGCAACGCGCCTTGAGCGGGCGCAAGAGAGCGCTCGCTTGACCGCTCGCGGTTCACCGCTCTCGATTGGCCCCTATCGATTGGCCAAGTAGCGCCATGGTCCGTAAGATATACGGAAATCCATATATAGAGTTCCCGGCCAAAGGATCTTGTACATGACCACCTCCAAGGATTCCCAGGCACCCAGTGTCGCCGAGGGGATGGGCCGCTTCGAGCGCTACCTCTCGCTGTGGGTGGCCCTGGCCATCGTCGCCGGGGTACTGCTCGGCCAGTTCGCCCCGGCGGTGCCCGAGACACTGTCGCGCTTCGAGGTCGCCCAGGTGTCGATCCCGGTGGCGATCCTGATCTGGGCGATGATCTTCCCGATGATGGCGCAGATCGACTTCTCCGCCGTGCTGGGGGTGCGCCGCCAGCCCAAGGGGCTGGTCATCACCACCACGGTGAACTGGCTGATCAAGCCCTTCACCATGTTCGCCATCGCCTGGTTCTTCCTGATGGTGGTGTTCCGCCCCTTCATCCCCGAGCCCCTGGCCAGCCAGTACCTGGCCGGCGCCATCCTGCTGGGGGCCGCACCCTGTACCGCCATGGTCTTTGTCTGGAGCTATCTGACCCGGGGCGACGCCGCCTATACCCTGGTGCAGGTGTCGCTCAACGACCTGATCATGCTCTTCGCCTTCGCCCCCATCGTGGTCCTCCTGCTCGGCATCTCCAATATCCAGGTGCCCTGGGACACGGTGGCGCTGTCGGTCTTCCTCTACATCGTGATTCCGCTCGCCGCCGGCTACCTGACCCGGCGCACCCTGATCGCCCGCCACGGCGCCGAGTGGTACGACAACGTCTTCATGAAGAAGGTGGGGCCGATCACCCCCATCGGGCTGATCATCACCCTGGTGCTGCTGTTTGCCTTCCAGGGCGACGTGATACTGGCTAACCCGCTGCATATCGTGCTGATCGCCATCCCGCTGATCATCCAGACGGTGCTGATCTTCTTTATCGCCTACGGCTGGGCCAAGGCCTGGAAGGTGCCCCACAACGTCGCCGCCCCGGGGGCGATGATCGGCGCCAGCAACTTCTTCGAGCTCGCCGTGGCCGCCGCCATCGCCCTGTTCGGCCTGCAGTCCGGCGCGGCACTGGCCACCGTGGTGGGGGTGCTGGTCGAGGTGCCGCTGATGCTCGCGCTGGTGCGCATCGCCAACAAGACCCGCCACCACTTCCCGGCCGCCGCCGAGGCGGCACCCTGACCCGGTAGGGAGAAGAGCATGGCCATCGCGATCAGCCGACGGGCAAGGGAGTTCATCCAGCGCAAGGGGGGCGTGGTGACGGTGCGCCTCGCCCCCCGCCACGGCTGCTGCGGCGGCATGGCGAGCCTTGCGGTGGCCGATGCCGTCGAGCCCGACGATCCCGCCGGCTACCGGCATCTCGAGCGTGAAGGCATCAGGGTCTATCTCGCGCCGGAGCTCGTTGACGAGGGGCTTTCCGTCGACCTGGAGGGCTGGGGGATCTTCCGCCATCTCTACGTGGACGGCGCACCGTTGAAGCGCTGAGCCGCCAAGGCTTGCGCTGGGCCCGTCCGGCGAACGAGGATCGAGGCATGACCTCTTCCCTCTGGCAGCGTCACCCCCTGGTGCTCATCGTGCTGGCCCAGCTCTGCGGCACCTCGCTGTGGTTCTCGGTGAACGGAGTAGGCCTGTCGCTTACCCGGGACCTGGGCCTCTCCGAGGCGGACCTGGGCCGCCTGACCCTGAGCGTCCAGGCGGGCTTCATCGTCGGCACCCTGACCCTGGCCGCCACCGGACTGGCCGACCGCTTTCGCGCCAGCCGCATCTTCGCCCTCTCCTGCCTGCTCGGCGCCCTGGCCAATGCCGGCTTCGTGCTCGCCGCCGCCCATCCGCCCCTGAGTCTGCTGCTGCGCTTCGCCACCGGGCTCTGCCTGGCCGGCATCTACCCCCTGGGCATGAAGCTGGTGATCGGTTGGACGCCAAGGCATACCGGGGCGGCGCTGGCCTGGCTCGTCGGCATGCTGACCCTGGGCACCGCCCTGCCCCACCTGCTGCGCGGCTCCACCCTGGGCCTGCCCTGGGAGTGGCCGCTGCTCGGCGCCTCGGCCCTCGCGCTGCTGGGCGGCGCCCTGATCCTGCGCCTGGGCGACGGCCCCCACCTGCCCCCGGCCAGCGGCAAGGCGCGGCTGCTGGAGGGCCTGGCGGCCCTTGGTGAGCGGCGCTTTCGCGCCGTGGCGGCGGGCTACTTCGGCCACTGCTGGGAACTCTATGCGCTCTGGATGCTGACGCCCTTCGTGGTCGCACGGGAGGTGGCACGCCTCGGCGCCTCCAGCGACCTCATCCCCTGGCTCTCCTTTGCGGTGATCGCCCTCGGCCTGGCGGGCTGCGTCGGCGGTGGCGTCCTCAGCCGCCGGCTCGGCAGCCTCTGGGTGGCGCGCCGGGCACTCGCCATCTCCGGCACGCTCTGCCTGGCCTATCCGCTGCTGCCCTGGGCGCCGCCCGGCCTGCTGCTGGGGCTGCTGGCGCTCTGGGGGCTGACGGTGATCGCCGACTCGCCGCAGTTCTCCGCCCTGGCGGCGGCCAGCGCGCCGCGCGAGCGGGTGGGGTCGACCCTGGCGATAATGAACGCCGTGGGCTTCGCCCTGACCATTCCCGCCATCGCGATCACCACCACCCTGTGGCAGCTGCAGGGCACCTGGGTGCTGTGGTGGCTGCTGCCGGGCCCGCTGCTCGGGCTCTGGGCCATGCGCGGCCTGCGCGAACTCCCGGACACGCCGGCGGACCATAAAGGCGCCGGTCGGCAGCAGACTTGACCGGCGTCATCCCGGCGGCAAGAGGGACCTGTAAGATATATGGATTTCCGCATACACTGGGCGTGATATTTTCCCCTGGCCAGGACCCCTGCCATGTCAGATCCCAACTCCCTTCCCGTCCCCCGCCGCCTGCTGGCCATGGCCCGGGAGAACCCCGAGCAGGTCCGCTGGCTGGGTGCCGTGGTGGGGATCTTCCTGCTGATCTACTTCATGCCCGCCGGCACGGCGCGCTTCGACAACGCCGTGCTGGAGGGCATCCGGCTGACCCACTGGTACGCCCAGGAGCACGTGATCCTCTGCCTGCTCCCGGCCTTCGTGATCGCCGGCGCCATGGCCACCTACCTGAGCCAGGGCGCGGTGATGCGCTACCTGGGGCCCAGCGCCCCCAAGCCGGTGGCCTTCGGCATGGCCTCGGTCTCCGGGACCCTGCCGGTCGCTGCGAGGCAGCTCCGGCAGGATTTGTGCAGCGTTTCCTTAGATGCGCCTCTGGAGAGCTTTGTACTGGCCAATACAGTGTGTCATTGTCATGGTTGTGATCTATAGGAAAAGGAGCATTGTACCCATGTCAATTTGGATTCCAGCCCTAGATGGGAAAGGAGCTCTCTACCGTGCAATCAGCGATGCTATTGCGCAGGCTGTACAAGCAGGAGAACTGTCACCAGGACAGAGACTTCCACCTCAACGTCGTTTAGCAGAGCAACTGGGGGTGACAGTGGGCACCGTTACGCGCGCATATGCTGAGGCTGAACGACAGGGGTGGGTTGCTGGTCGGATGGGGAGCGGGACGTATGTCTGTAATTCTGATGCCAAAGAGCCGCCGAGCTTCCTAGCGGCGCCTACAGACAGTGAAGACGGCTTAATTGACCTTAGCTTAAGCCTACCTCCACCTCACCCTTTAAGAGCTACAGAACTGGGTCGTATTCTGAGTGAAATTTCTTGCGACGAGACTATATTACGACGGGCCGTGGAGTATCATCCCGAGCGAAGCGTGCACCTCTACCGCGCTCGCTTTGCTGATTGGATGGCAAGACTCGGAATGCCTGTAGAGGCTGAGGCCTTAGTAATGACACAGGGTGGGCAGCATGGAATAGATCTAGCATTGCGAGCATTAACCCGCCCCGGGGAGAGGATCGTTGCCGACTCTCTCACTTATCCTGGCCTTATAGGTGCAGCACGCCAAGCACATCTAAAAACAATGGGAGTCCCATTAGAGCCTGACGGCATGGATATTGATGCACTGAGGCGCCTCTGTACGCAGCAGCCTCCGCGATTAGTTTATGTTACTCCTGATCAAAACAACCCTACAGGGATAGCACTCAGTGAAGAAAAACGGAAACAATTAGCGGAGCTGGCTAATCGTCACGAGTTTTGGATTATCGAAGACGGGGTGCAGTATCTACCACAAGCAGACTGCGGAACTCCTATATACAAGTTGGCACCAGATCGAACTCTATTTATCTTCAGCACAGCAAAAGTGCTAGCAGGAGGGTTGCGAGTTGGAGCTCTGGTGGTTCCCAAAGCCATGCATGAGCGTTTAAGCGCAGCTGTACGCGCTCAAAACTGGATGGTTCCTCCATTGATGGTAGAAGCGGTTTGTCGCTGGGTGGAAGGAGAGGAAGCAGATAAGCTAATTTCTTGGCAAACATTAGAGCAGTCCGTGCGACAGGGTATGGCACGAGAACGCTTGTCTAAATATTTCCCTACAGGGTGTTCGCACGGCAATAACCTCTGGCTGCCATTGCCAGATGGTGTGCGCGCCTCGGCATTAACCGCAACTTTAGAGCAGCGAAATGTCCGTATAACGGGAGCGGAACCATTCTGTGTGGGGAGCGAACCAGCGCCTCAGGCCGTACGGTTAAGCTTAGGCGCTGCTTCTAGTAGAAAAGTGTTAGCGAAGGCTCTTGATATAATTCATGATACATTGCAGGAACCCCGCTCTCTGACGTGGCGACCATTGTAAGGACTTTTATATTGTCACCCATTTTTCTCCGATCATAGCTCTCTAAAGCTTAGTGCATTTCGTGACGGAAAAGATGTTTGGCTTTGAGGGAAACAAATGCCTTCTCTACTCTAGGGAAACGCTGCATAAATCCCGCCACATCTGCCTGGCAGCCATCGGTGGGGTAAAATGTTTCCTCCCTGCCACCCCCCACCAAGGCCGCAACATGAAGGGGATGACACCCGATGCCTTCTTCAAGAAAGGACTCCCCAAAGCGACGGAGAAAGAACCAGGAAAATGGCAGAAAACACTGCTTAACTATAGAGAGCCCACGGGGCTTGTGTCAGGTGAATACTGTCACTGTACACTCTTCACCTACACAAAGAGTTCAAGCAAAATCGCTCTTCAGTAAGTAGTTCTCAAGTTGGGCCATTCCTTCCGGAACATTCAAATCACAACCCAACTCATTAAATGTAGAGCCCAGCGCATGCAGAGTACGAAACAAATTATGAGCACGGCACTGCTCACCCATTTGACCAATTCTAATAATAGGAGGCCCAAAGGATCCCGCAATTTCCACTCTATGCCTCTTGGCGATATGAGCACAAACGGTTTTCGCTTCTATATTTTGAGGAAGTTTCACTCCAACCACAGAGTTTAGCCTATATGCTTTAGGCACGTATAGCCTAAGACCAAGAGCTTCAATTCCTGACTGCAATGCTTGGCTACTAACTCGATGACGTTCAAAACGCAACTCAAGTGTTTCATGACATACTAAGCGCATAGCCTCGTGTAATGCTAACAATCCCGAGACCGGCGCAGTATAGTGGTAGGATGCATCATGCCAGAATTTAGTGGCTAACTTAGCATCTAAGGTCCAGTGTACCATCGGAGCTCTACGAGATTCAACTCGTCGCCATGCACACTCTGAGAAAGCGACTAATGATACACCAGGAATAGAGCTTAGCCCTTTTTGCCCCCCAGTTATCACCGCATCTACTCCCCATGCATCCATGGGTAGCTCCATGGTACTGAGTGTACATACTGCATCAACTATCACCAAACACCCTATCTGTCCAGCCAGCTTTGACACCTCACCTAAATCAGTATTATGAGTTGTATGAGAAGTTTCCCCCTGCACTATAGTCAAAATATCGGGATTAAAGATTTCTAGCTTTTTAGATATGACATCAGGATTTACCCCCTCCCCTTCAGGAACTGTAATTATTTCAACCACTCCTCCGACACGACGAGACATTTCCGCAAGTCTTTTACTAAAAAAACCATTACATACACACAATACTTTCGTGCCTGGCCATATAAGATTAGACACAGCCATTTCCATTGCTGCAGACCCAGGTCCAGCGACGCCCATCAGCCATGGAGAATCAGTTTGAAAAATGTATCGTCCCATCACCTTAATTTGCTCTATGACACGTGACATCGCATCACCAAGATGGTTGATGACAATACCATTTGCCGAAGAAACCGAATTTGGAATTGGTACAGGCCCAGCTCCCATCATGAGAAGGGGTTCATCTGGTAATATGTCACTAAGATGGTCTACTTTTGGTGCAATTCTCATGTGATTTTTCAACCATAAAGTATTAATATGCGGCTCACAATAACACTAAAATAATTTAGCCAGTGGTAAAGAAATTACCAGCCGAATACCTTAAACTAAACTCTCTTAGATATATAAACCAATCCAACCACAACTACACAAACTATAGCCGTAACCCAGTCCCATGACTCCCCCATCAAGACGATGGCGAAGACAAAAGTGATAAATGGCTGCAATAGCTGCAATTGACTAATGCGCTGTATTCCTCCTAATGCTAATGCTCTATTCCAAGAGAAAAATCCAAGAAGGGAATTGATGAATGCAAGGAATCCTAGCGCCATCATTCCGTTGACAGAGAGCGATATAAAAGCCTCATTGTCGTAAATATAAATACTAACAGGTAACAAAATTGGAAGACTGATAACCAGCGTCCAGCACATAACCTTCCATCCAGACATTTCAGAGGAAAGAGCCCCACCCTGGGCATACCCAAATCCAGCTAAAACAACAGCACCAAGAAGAGCGATATCTCCAAGATATACACCAGTTGCACCAGAGTATACTACTGAGTATAAAAAGACCACTAAAAACCCTAGCACCGCAACCACCCAGAATTTATAAGAGGGACGAGTACCAGTAATCAGAGTACCAAATATTGCAGTAGACAGCGGCAATGCTGCCAACATTACGCCTCCATGGCTAACCGGCACATACTGCATCCCTAGTGCAGTTAGTATAGGAAATCCATATACTATACCCAGAGATGTTAAGAACAGACGTTTTATCTGAGAAAAACTCGGGATTTTCGCCTTTGAAAATATGAGAATTAAAACCGCTGGGATTGCAGCTAAAACCGAACGAAATATACCTATCTCTATCGACCCAAGTTGTCCTACCAACGCTTTAGCTGCCGGCAGAGTCATTGCAAAAGCTGCAACAGAGATAAAACCTAACAGGTAAGCTTGGACGTCCTGGCTGTTATCTGGACTTATTTGTTGCGTATTAGATATGGACATTTCTTATGCCTTACAGTGGTTCAGCCAGCCATAGCTGGCTGAATAGATTGCAATGATCAAATTTGTTTATTAATCAAGTTCGCCTGACCCAAAGGAGATTTACTTAGAAAAAACACTAAACTGGTACGCTTTCCTTCAGTCACGGCGCGAACCCCATGGGGGACCTCACACTTATTAACCAGAACGTCCAAATAAGATGTCTTGGTAACGTATTCTTTCCCCTCGTAGTCTACGAAGAACTCTCCTCCTTCATAGTCTTTTCCAAACTGGACAACCACGGAATACTTATACTCAAAATTACTATACGTGTCTATATGCTTTCCAATGAAACAACCTTCATCCAAGATATTGGATTGACAACGGCGAATGAAATACTCGCCACCCATAATCCCAGAGAAAAATTCTTTACACTTACCAGATGATAAAATATCTACCACCGCCTTTCCTACTGGGTCATTCCTATACACAGGAACTTCACCCTTCTTATCCTCCATAAACCGTCCAACGGCAAGACGATTACTCTCCCCAACATCACCTATTTCTATTATTTCCTTAGGTATTTCGTCACACGAACGTTCTAAATAACCCAGCTCTTCATCATCCAGTATGTCTTTGGCTGACATCTCAAAAAATGCTTTTGAAGCTAGGCCAAATCTTGATTTTTCAATTAACTGCTGCATTTCCTCTCTCCTTGTACATTAACAACGTCAGCACCGTCAATGCTTAACCTGAATGGAGTAGTTAAACCTCGACAGAGATGATCCCTTATCATGTATAGCGTTGACATAAACCCCCACACCTCTAACATTGGGCCATAATCACTGGGTTTCAGCTCATATGAGGCCCTAACATCAGCAATATTTTTATAGCTTACTGATGGCATGCGATGATGAAAGTCATGGTTTGGCAGGTCCTGAGGGTATATATATAGCCTTACCGGAACATCCAGAATAAATATCTTAACAACCCATTCAAATTTTTTAAATATCCCTGTTTCAGGCACAGGTCTACCTTGAAACCTGCCCCAGGTTAAATTTCCATAAAGCTCCTTTCTAGTCTGATGATTTCCTTTTTGGTAAAACCAAAGGTGTTCTGTGATCAGTTGCAGCCACATAGAATGAGGAAACATGATCAATCTCGGCACTAAGAATAGCAAACAGAATTCCAACCATATGCCAAGAAAGCTCACAATAGCTATAATCAAGCCCCAGAAAGTAGCTCTATATACGACCTCTGTACGACTAGGATATATAAAATTATCTTTTATCAGCCCCCACCACTCTTCTACAAGATAGTCAGGCCTTAATGGAGTCAACCACACCTTAAGCCAATATTCACGCTCTGGCATTCCCAATCGAAAGCCTTGTTGAGCGATAAACTCTTGGTCCGGATCAGTCTCAGTGCATAGAACTCGCAAGTGGTGATGCTCCCTCACATGACTTACTCTATACCTATCCCAACAAACATACAGCAATGGTGTGGTAAGAAAGATCAACGAATACAACTTGGCCCTTCCTACATCTTTGACAACAGAGCCGTGTGTCATGTAATGAAATGTGGCTTGCAAGCTCCTAAGCCTATTAACTGAAATCACCCAGCTAATAGGAATGACCCACCAAAAGAGGGAGATATTTGTCAGGGCAGCAGCCCCTAGTAGAAAAGACAATGCCAATAAAGCCCATGTATATATCAAATGAAACACTAAAAAAACTTCACTAGATCTTGATTTTTTAATAGACAACTCACTATCATTTAGCTCAACCCCTTTTCCTGTCACCCAAGTCCATAGAAATTGAAAAGGGAGCCCCTTGTAAGCTTCCCTTACATTATATTGATATCCATAATTACAGTAGCGAGTATTGCCTATTTCACTCTTACCAAGACTCATCAGTACACCCGACTGAGATATACAACTGGAATTTTTTTGTATAGCCAATAGAATGGTTGCATCATGTTATGGTCAGCCCCGATCACAATTGGGTTTCCCCATCTTTCGGAGAACAACTTCCCCATGACTGAATATTCAGCTGCTTGCTGAAGCAAGATATCTAAGAGCTGATTTCTATCTTTTCCAACATGCCACTCCCTATATAATGGAATCCTAGAGTCCAATATTTCATGTATATTGACATCCCCAATTTCAATACTCCCATAGTCCCCCTCCTTCAATCTTCCCTTTGCTTCGTTTACTAGTCTCTCCCATGATTTTTCTCCACCCACTTCATCAGAGATCATAATAGATTCAGCATTCCCTCCTAAGGCTTTCAATATCCTGCTTTGGCTGGAAACAATTTTTGCTCTAAATGTTTCATGGGTTTCACTAACTCGCTGAAGGGTTGCAGAATCAAAGCCTTCGAAGTCACCTGCAGCTACAGCCACATTTGTTTTAATTCCGTGACGCACCAATACTTCCATTAGTTTTGGTAGCGCACGCACCACTCGCTGTGCGACTAATCCTATTCCATCTCCAAGTTCTTCAAATGTATATCGGTACTTCCCTTCCTTTTTCTCATACCCATAATCAGGGCAAACAGGAGAGACTAGCGTCACTTCTTTTCCATTCAGACCAGCCTGAATGGACTGTGTAAAGGCATCAATAAAATGCTTTGCACAATAGGAAACAGATAGATCCTTGAATACGAGCTCAATATCCGCCACCAAGCCTGTTGGAAGCTCACTTAACCGAGGGTAGCGAATTGCTAACGCTGGTGTTGTCTCAGTATTACCATTCATTGCAGAAATTAGTAGCTTCAGAAGAGATGGTTCGCGATGGTCTATATATGGTAAGTCAAGAATCACCATCGGCTTTTCATTTCTCATCATTACTTTCCAACCAAATTCCGGGAATTTTGTCTTTATGTAACGATAGAATGGAAGATATCTAGGGCTTCCCTCATCCATATCACTTGGCTCTTGATATGACCTATATATCTTAGAAAGCCTTATTATATCATTTTCGATATTCAACTTCTCAACTAAAACCTTTGAGGGAGATGTGCCAGAAACGACGTGAGGCAATATATTCTTGCTGATGATTTTAGGCGTCAGCTTCCCCCTGACACTAAACTGCTCCAGCTCTTCAAACATTGCAATCACCTAAAACTTAGGTTCTGTCCTGAGGGCATCAGTTCAATTCTGTTAACATTGACGTGTGTAGGCTGACTCAGTGTCCATAACACTGCATTGGCCACGTCATCTGGCGACAGAGGACACATGTTCTTGTATTGCGCCTCGGCTTTTTCATGATCACCATTGAACTGAACTAATGAAAACTCAGTTAGAGTTTTCCCAGGAGCAATGTTTGTCACCCTGATTTGACTGTCAATGAGCTCAGCTTGCATGCAACGCCCGAAATGATCAACAAATGCCTTCGACGCAGCATATACATGGCCATTACTATAGTGATAATGAGCTCCGATAGATGTAATATTTACGATTTGCCCATCTTTTTCCAGCTCATCAACCATAGCTTGAGTTAATAAGACGAGCCCCCTGACATTTATGTTTATCATTGTCTCGATCTGTTTCAGATCCAAGCTTGTCAGCTGACCATCCCCTTGGATAAGACCCGCATTATTTAGTAAAACATTAACTGGCCTAAACCCACTGGGTATTTGATCAAGAAATCTCCGTATACTTTCACTATCTTCTAGATCACACTCAATTCCAGAAAAAGACTCAGCACCCCATGCTTCTTTTAATTTATCTAAGCGATCAGCACGTCGACCTATCCCAATCACCCTGCAGCCTTTCTCAATAAGGAGTTCAGCACAGGCCTTCCCTATGCCAGAGGTAACTCCTGATATAACTGCCACTTTACCTTCTAAAAGACGATAAGAACTCACAAATCCTCCCTGATATCACCACACCCTTAACCCATCCTTTGACTAATATCCAACACCCAACCTCATTTACCACTAATGAAGTTTTGCATTAGAAGTCACGGCGAGTACATTTTGCGTTGGCTCCATGTACCGAGCTAGGTTGTATAAATATATTGTCCACAAAAACACCCCCTTATTCTTAAAGTGATGCAATACAATTAATCCTAAAATAGAGACAAAATATCAGTCAAGATTTTTATTGCACCCATAACAATTTGGTTCTTCGTCGCTGGGTGTGGAATTCGCCCTCTGAGCTGGGCCAGGATAGGACCTCCACGACGACAGGAGGCATATCATGGACGGCACCCAGCCGGTGCCTGTCAACATAGATGGCACATGAAATGGTTCTGGTTCTTTAAAATCCTGCTGCCTCCGGCACTGGGTCCCCCTCGGGATTCAGGTGTACAGAGCTTGGCTTGGATGACGCCTTCCGCCGGGTGCTGCGCAGCAAGCGGCAGTTCGATGCCGAGCGGCTGCTGCGGGTCATGGTGTTCAACCGCCTCTGCGATCCCGAATCCAAGCTCGGTGTGCTGCGCTGGCTGGAGGATGTGCTGGTGCCCGATGTCGACACGGCCTTGATCAGTCATCAGCATCTGCTGCGCACTATGGATACCCTGTCGGACTGCAGCGAAGCCCTCAATGACGTGCTGGCTCAGCAGCTCAAACCGCTGATCGATCAAGAGCTGTCGATCGTCTTTTACGACCTCACCACGATCCGAGCAGAAGGCAAGACGTCTCTCGAGGGTGATGTGCGCCATTACGGGCCTTCGAAGGAAGGCGGCATCGGCCGACAGTTCATGTTGGGCGTCGTCCAGACGGCGGAAGGATTACCCATTCATCACGAAGTCTTCGACGGTAACGTCGCGGAAACCCGGACGCTGCTTCCGACCATCGAGATCGTGACCCAGCGCTTCAACGTGCGCCGCGTGGTGCTGGTGGCCGACCGTGGTTTGTTGTCTCTGGACAACCTGGAAGCCCTGTCCGCTGTGCGCACCGAGGGTCGCCCCCTGGAATTCATCTTGGCCGTGCCGGGCCGCCGTTACGGCGAGTTTGACGACCTGCTGAAGGCCTTCCATGAGACGCACTGCCAGGACGCCGATAGCGAAGCCTACGGTGAGATGGCCTGGCAGGAGCATCGACTGATCGCGGCGCACCGGCCGGAAGTCGCCAAGGTGCAGACAGCCGCACGAGACCAGAAAATTGAGGCGATACAGGCCGATGCTCGTCAATGGTTCGAAAAGTTGGACAACCAGGATGTCGGGCTTCGCTATCGCGGCAGAAAGCTCTCCGATGCCGGCGTCACCGCCAGGTTCTACAAGGCGGTCACTGATGCTCACCTCGGTCATATTCTCAAGGTCGATCTGACTGCGGAGACGTTCAACTACGTACTCGATCAGCGGGCCCTTGATCGCGCCCGTATGATGGATGGCAAGCTGCTGTTGGTCACCAACATGACCGATCACGAGCCGCCGGAGATCGTCGAGCGCTACCGGTCGTTGGCTGATATCGAGCGCGGCTTCCGGGTGTTGAAGAGTGACATCGAGATCGCGCCGGTCTACCACCGACTACCGGATCGTATCCGTGCCCATGCGCTGATCTGCTTCCTCGCTCTGGTGCTTTACCGAGTGCTGCGGATGCGGCTGAAGGCCAGCGATCACCCGCTGTCGCCGGCGCGGTGCTGACCACCCGCCTGCTGCATGCCATGCAGCGCAACGGCGAGCGTCGCAGCATCGTCACCCTGTGCATCGGCGGCGGCCAGGGCATCGCCCTGGCACTGGAAATGCTCTAGGCCCCCGCCGGCCAAGTCACCCTCCGCCCTACTTCTGCTGCCGGGAACTTGATCAACCTCAAGCACCCGGCAGTTCCATCTAGGAAGCATATGCATAAACATATACCCTGATCGACATCCCCCCTAAGGTTGTCACGAGACCTCGCATGTCGGAACCCGAGCCCGCTAACACCGCCCTCCCCCGCCGCCTGCTGGCCATGGCCCGGGAGAACCCCGAGCAGGTCCGCTGGCTCGGCGCCGTGGTGGGGATCTTCCTGCTGATCTACTTCATGCCCGCCGGCACGGCGCGCTTCGACAACGCCGTGCTGGAGGGCATCCGGCTGACCCACTGGTACGCCCAGGAGCACGTGATCCTCTGCCTGCTCCCGGCCTTCGTGATCGCCGGCGCCATGGCCACCTACCTGAGCCAGGGCGCGGTGATGCGCTACCTGGGGCCCAGCGCCCCCAAGCCGGTGGCCTTCGGCATGGCCTCGGTCTCCGGGACCCTGCTGGCGGTCTGCTCCTGCACCGTGCTGCCGCTGTTCGGCGGCATCTACCGGCGCGGGGCGGGCCTGGGCCCGGCGGTGGCCTTCCTCTACTCGGGGCCGGCCATCAACATCATGGCCATCGTGGTCACCGCCAAGGTGCTGGGGTTCGAGTTGGGGCTGGCCCGGGCCGTCGGCGCCATCATCTTCGCCGTGGTGATCGGGGTGATCATGCACCTGATCTACCGCCGCGAGGAGCAGGCCCGGGCCAGGGCCAGCGCCCGGGGCTTCGAGGGGGAGCTCTCCCGCCCCCTGGGCCAGGTCGCCGCCTTCTTCGGCCTGATGGTGGGCATCCTGGTATTCGCCAACTGGGCCGTCGCCGACAGCCCGACCTGGATGGCCATTCGCGGCTGGAAGTGGCAGATCACCGCCGTGCTCGCCGGCCTCTTCGCCCTGCTGCTGATGCGCCGCTGGGGCTGGCCCCTGCGTCAGGTCGCGATCCTCGCCGGCGCTGTGGTGCTGGCCGCCCTGCTGGCGCCCGGCGTGCCGGAGCTCGCCTTCGCGGTGGGCATCATCGGCCTGATGCTGATCGCCACCCTGCGTGACGACGACCGGGAGTGGGCCGAGCAGAGCTGGGACTTCACCAAGCAGATCATGCCGCTGCTGCTGGTCGGGGTCTTCGTGGCCGGCTTGCTGCTGGGCCGCCCCGGCGAGGAGGGGCTGATCCCCTCGGAGTGGGTGGTGCTGGCGGTGGGCGACAACGGCTTCCGCTCCACCTTCCTCGCCTCGCTGCTGGGCGGCTTCATGTACTTCTCGACGCTGACCGAGGTGCCCATCGTCCAGGGGCTGATCGGCAACGGCATGGGCAAGGGCCCGGCGCTGGCGCTGCTGCTGGCGGGGCCCGCCCTGTCGCTGCCCAACATGCTGGTGATCCGCACCATCATGGGCACACAGAAGACCCTGGTCTACTGTGCCCTGGTGGTGGTCATGGCAACCTTCACCGGCTATCTCTACGGCCAGCTGTGGCCGTGATACCGACATCCCCCGAGGAGAACGCCATGAAACTGAGCATCTACGGCAAGGGCTGCAGGAAGTGCGACCAGCTCACCGCCAACGCCCAGGAAGCCGCCGAGGCCCTGGGCATGACGGTGGAGATCGAGAAGGTCACCGACATGAACGCCATCATCGATGCCGGCGTGATGAATACGCCGGCCCTCGCCATCGACGGCGAGCTGGTCACCGAGGGCAAGGTGGCCAGCGCCGAGGAGCTGGAGACGCTCCTCAAGGGGTGATCAGCAGAGCGCGGCACACCGCTCCGGACGGTTGCCCATGCCCGCCAGGCGCTGCTGCAGCAGGGCGAGCCGCCCGGCCTCGCCCTGCTCCGCGGCGGCGAGCACCGCCTCGACCCAGGCCGGCAGCCCCTCGCCCAGGCGATAGTAGACCCACTGCCCCTCGCGGCGATCGTTGAGCAGGCCGCAGGCGCGCAGCTGGGCCAGGTGGCGCGATACCTTGGGCTGCGACTCCTCCAGGGCGTGGGTCATCTCGCAGACGCAGAGCTCACCCTCCCGGCGGATCAGCAGGGTCACCAGCAGGCGGGTGTCGTCACCGAGGCACTTGAACAGGCGAGAAGGTGCAATCATCGAGGGCTCACCATATCGGGCAGGGGATGCCCGCTATGGTACCCCAGGCATTCCGCCGTCGCTCACCCCGCTGCCCTCGGCGCGCCGCTGCTGGCGGCGCTTGACCGCCACCCAGAGCTCCAGGCGGCCGCGAATGTCGCGCAGCGCCCGGGTATAGGCCGTTGGTCCCTCGTGCAGGCGCGGATCGGGGATATCCCAGTAGATCAGCTCGTCCGTCCTGCCCTGCCAGTCGCGACAGCGCTGCTGAGCCTTTTCGCAGAGGATCATCACGGAATCGAAGTGGCGGTCGGCATAGCGCTCGATGGGCTCGCTGGCCAGGCCCTCCGTCGGGATACCGAACTCACGCAGCGCCGCCAGGGTGTGCTCGTGGGGCGTATCGGGCTCCACCCCGGCGCTGAAGGCCTCGCAGAGATCCCCGGCCATGTGGTTGAGCAGCGCCTCCCCCATCAGCGAGCGCGCCGAGTTGGCGTTGCACAGAAACAGCACCTGAAGCTTCCTGCCCATCACGTTCTCCTCAACCGAAGCGTCCGGTGATGTAGTCATGGGTACGCTGGTCGCCGGGGTTGGTAAAGATCTTGTCGGTGCTGTCCACCTCCACCAGGTCGCCCATGTGGAAGAAGGCGGTACGATCTGCCACGCGGGCGGCCTGCTGCATGTTGTGGGTCACCATGATGATGGTATAGCTCTCGGAGAGCTCGTCGATCAGCTGCTCGATCTTCGCCGTGGCGATGGGGTCGAGGGCCGAACAGGGCTCATCCATCAGGATCACCTCTGGCTGGACGGCGATGGTCCGGGCAATGCAGAGGCGCTGCTGCTGACCGCCGGAGAGACCGGTGCCCGGCTGGTCGAGGCGATCCTTGACCTCGTCCCAGAGGCCCGCCTTGCGCAGGCTGCCTTCGACGATATCGTCCAGTTCGGCGCGGCGCCTCGCGAGGCCGTGGAGCCGCGGCCCGTAGGCGATGTTCTCGTAGATGGTCTTGGGGAAGGGGTTGGGCTTCTGGAAGACGATGCCCACCTGGGCCCGCAGCAGCACCACGTCCAGGCTGGGCGCATAGATGTCCTGCCCCTCCAGGGTCACGTCCCCCTCCACCCGGCAGCCGGGAATGGTGTCGTTCATGCGGTTGAGGCAGCGCAGGAAGGTGGACTTGCCGCAGCCCGAGGGGCCGATGAAGGCCACCACCTCGTTCTCGAAGATATCCACGTCGACGCCGTGGAGGGCCTCGTTATCGCCGTAGTAGACCTTGACGTCACGCGCCTGCATCTTGATGCGGTCGCTTGCCTTGCTGGTGCGGCTCTCGCCGAGGCCGGTGGGCACCGGCGTGCTGGTTGCCATGTTCATTTACCACCTCGTCTCGAATCGTTTGCGCAGCCAGATGGCCAGCGCGTTGAGGCTCAGCATCAGGCCCAGCAGCACGATGATGGCTGCCGAGGTACGCGCCTCGAAGAAGTTGCGCAGTTCGTTGCCCTGCCAGAGATAGATCTGCACCGGCAGCGCCGTGGACTGCTCCAGGGGGGTACCCGGCACGTTGGCGACGAAGGCATTCATGCCGATCAGCAGCAGCGGCGCGGTCTCCCCCAGGGCCTGGGCGACCCCCAGGATGGAGCCGGTCAGGATCCCCGGTAGGGCCAGCGGCAGCACGTGATGGAAGACCGTCTGCACCCGTGACGCGCCGATACCCAGCGCCGCCTGGCGAATGGAGCCGGGAATGGAGCGCAGCGAGGCCCGGGTGGCGATGATGATGGTCGGCAGCGTCATCAGGGTCAGCACCAGACCGCCCACCAGCGGGGCCGACAGCGGCAGCCCCAGATAGCCGATAAAGATCGCCGCCCCCAGCAGGCCGAAGACGATGGAGGGTACCGCCGCCAGGTTGTTGATATTGATCTCGATCAGATCGGTGATGCGATTCTTGGGCGCGAACTCCTCCAGGTAGATGGCGCTGGCCACCCCGATCGGCACCGAGAGCACGATCACCACCAGCATCATGAACAGCGAGCCCATGAAGGCGCCGGCCAGGCCCGCCGAGGCGAGCGAGCTGCGCGAGTCGGTGTTGAGGAAGAGCGCCGTGCTGAAGGCGTTGGTGATCACGCCGCGAGCATAGAGCTCATCGGCCCACTCACGGGTCTGGGCGCTGAGCTGCTGCTGGCGGTCCGGCAGGCTGCGGTCGATATTGCCCTTGAGCCAGACGTCGACGTTGGCCGAGGCGAGCATCTTGAGCCGCACCGTCTCGCCGAGCAGCGAGGGGTCCTCGATGAAGCGGTCGCGCAGGGCGTGACGCTCGCCGGAGGTGATCAGGGCCCGCAGGTCACGGGTCTGGCGCGCCTCGATCTCGCCGAGTTCGGCCTTGAGCGCCTCGTCGATGATCTGCTGCCAGTTGACCAGGCCGACCCGGCTCATCCAGGCCAGCTCGCGCTCGCGGAAGGCGCTGGCGCTCTCGCCGGACTCGCGCACCGGCTTTTCATCCACCTGGATCACCTCGGGGTCGAAGTGAACGTCCAGATAGAAGGTAGCCTGCCAGAAGGCGGGCACCCCACGCATCAGGATGCTGATAAACAGAATCAGCACCAGGCCCATGCCGGTGACCACGGCCCCCAGGCCCATGCGACGGAAACGCCGCTCCCGGGCGTGGCGCCCCGCCAGGGAGGCCTCGATGGTCGCCAGCCGCTGGCGGCTGCGTTCTTCGATGGTAAGCGTGTCAGTGGTCACAGGCGATTACTCATATTGCTGGCGATAGCGGCGCACCACCACCAGGGCGATGACGTTGAGCCCCAGGGTGATGACGAACAGCGTCAGGCCCAGGGCGAAGGCCACCAGCGACTGGGGGCTGGCGAAGTCCATATCACCGGTCAGCTGGTTGACGATGGTCACCGTGATGGTGGAGACCGCCTCGAAGGGGTTGGCGTGCAGTACCGGATTGTTGCCGGCTGCCAGTACCACGATCATGGTCTCGCCGATGGCCCGGCTGGCGGCCAGCAGGAAGGCCCCGACGATCCCCGGCAGGGCCGCCGGCAGCACCACCTGACGAATGGTCTCCGACTTGGTGGCACCCAGGCCAAGGGCCCCGTCGCGCAGGGCCTTGGGCACCTGGGTGATGATGTCGTCGGAGAGCGAGGAGACGAAGGGAATGATCATGATCCCCATGACCAGGCCCGCGGTGAGCGCGCTGGTGGTGCGAATGCTGATGCCCACCAGGTCGCCCAGGTCGGACAGGAAGGGACCGATCACGATCAGGGCGAAGAAGCCGTAGACGATGGTCGGGATACCGGCCAGTACCTCGATCACCGGCTTGGCGACGTTGCGCAGCCAGGCCGGGGCGTACTCGGCCATGTAGATGGCGGTCATCAGCCCCAGCGGCACCGCCACCAGCAGGGCGATGGCACTGACCATCAGGGTACCCCACAGCAGCGGCAGCAGGCCGAACTCCCCCTGGCCCGTATCTCCGGAGGTGCTGAAGCGCGGATTCCAGGTGGTGCCGAAGAAGAACTCCGCCGGGCTGATAAAGCGAAAGAAGTTCATCGCCTCGCCCACCATGGAGAGCACGATGCCCACCGTGGTGAGGATGGCCACCCCGGAACAGAGCGCCAGTGCGATGGTGATCACCCGCTCCACCTGGTTGCGGGCGCGCAGCTGTGGCGAGATGCGGCCCCGGGCCAGCACCAGGCCGGCAACGGCGGCCACGGCCATGGCGGCGATGGTGATCATGCGCCCCAGCGTCTGCAGGCTCGCCATATGGGCGGCAGCGGCCAGTTCCGTCTCGCTGGGCGTGCCGGAGACGGCGCGGTCGGCGGCCAGCGCCGAGACGCGGCGCAGAAAGGTGGAGAGCTCCCGCTCGCCTAGCGTGGCGATCTCGGGGGGCAGCTGGCGCACCACCAGCAGCTCCACCAGCGAGGTGCCCGCCAGACTCCAGAGCAGTAAGAGGGCAAAGGCCGGCAGGCCGCACCAGAGGGCCACCAGCATGCCGTAGTATCCGGGACGCGAGTGCAGCCGCACTCCGTCGGTTGCCACCGTGCGACTGCGCGTCAGGCCGACCTGATAGGCCAGGGCCATGACGATCAGCAGGATGGCGATCAAGGCAAGGTTATTCATGGATTCCCCGCATGGACAAACCGGGGCAGGTGATCCCTGCCCCGGCGATCACGACCCTTATTCGGCGCTGACCAGGGTGCGGGCCTGGAACTGCTCCAGGGCCTCGGCACGCTCTTCGTCGTCCAGCGGGATCAGGCCGGCGTCCTCCAGGGGGCTACCGAAGCCGGAGACCATCTCGTTCAAGAAGAACTCGGTGTATTCGGCAAGGCCGGGAATCACATCCAGGTGCTCGCCCTTGACGTAGAAGAACAGCGGACGGGAGACCGGGTACTCGCCGGAGCCGATGGTCTCGAGGGAGGGAGTCACGCCATCCACGGTGGCCACCTGGAGCCGGTCGCGGTTCTGGTCGTAGAAGCTCAGACCGAAGACACCCACGGCGTCGGACTGGGCATCCAGGCGGGCCAGGGTCTCGGTGTAGTCGCCGGCGATCTCGATGATCCGGCCATCGCCGCGCAGGGCGTCACAGGCGTCGCCTTCCATCTCGTAGCTGTCGCAGCCGATGTGCAGCACCTTCTCCTCGAACACCTCGCGGGTGCCGTGGTTGGAGGCCGGGATCACCAGCACGATCTCCTGATCCGGCAGGTCGCCATCGATCTCGGACCAGCGGGTATAGGGGTTGTCGACCAGCTCGCCGTCGACGCGCACCTGCTGGGCCGCGGCGGCAAAGACATGGGCCGGGGTCAGGGCGAAGGCGCCCCGATCGGCGCGAGAGGCGAAGACGATGCCGTCGTAGCCGAACATCACCTCGAGCACCTCGTTGACGCCGTTGGACTGGCAGTTCTCGAGCTCGCCGCTGCGAATGGCCCGTGAGGAGTTGGCAATGTCGATGGTGTTCTCGCCCACGCCCTGGCAGAACTGACGCAGGCCGCCGCCGGAGCCGCCGGAACCCACCACCGGGGTATTGAACTGCGGGAAGTTGTTGCCGAACTCCTCGGCCACGATGCTGGCGAAGGGCAGGACGGTGGATGAGCCGGCGATCTGGATGGTGTCACGCGCCATGGCGGCGGTGGAGAAGCCGACGGCCAGACCGGTGGCCAGGGCGAAGCCCAGGGTACGCTTGCTGACGTTCATCTTGAGGATCCTCTCTGCATGGGGCCCCGGGACGGTAGGTCCAGGGGCTCTGGTTCGGCACTAACGGCCGTTTGCAGGGAGGAGTTTGCGCGTCATGGATTGCAGTTCTGTGACGGCAAGATGTCGGTTGCGTGTCATCCGGGGCTCAGACCAGCAGCCCCAGCGCCGCCAGGGTGCAGAGGGCAAGCGACGCCCCCTGGAGCAGGCGGCGGTCGAGGCGGTGAGCGACGCGCCCGGCCAGCCAGCTGCCGGCCAGCACCCCCGGTGCGAAGGTCAGCGCCAGGCCGAAGTGCCAGGCGCGGAGCAGCCCGCCAAGGCCCAGGGTGACGAGCGTCATCAGGGCGGTGACCACGAAGAAGGCCGAGAGGGTGCCGCGCAGGCGGTCCGGGGAGAAGCCGTGGAGCAGCAGCACCAGGGGCGGGCCGCTCAGCGCGGCGATGGTGCCGAAGATGCCCGAGAAGACCCCGGCGCCGAACAGGGTGGTGCGATTGACCGGCAGCCGGAAGCGGAACAGGGTCACCGCTACCGCGAAGAGCACGCTGCCGGCGATGAGCTTTTCCAGCACCGCCATGGGCGCGGCCAGCAGCAGCCAGAGTCCCAGGGCGTTGCCGGGAATCCGCCCCACCAGGGCCGTGGCGATCTCGCCAAACTGCACCTCGCGCCAGTAGTGGCGCAGGGTGGTAAGCGCCACGGTGAAGCCGAACAGCACCAGCACCACCGGCACCAGGCGCGGCTCCAGCATCAGCAAGAGCGGCGCCCCCACCACGGCCAGCCCGAAGCCGGTGGCCCGCTGCACAAAGGCCCCCAGGGCCAGCGTTGCCGCGCAGCCCAGCCAGACGGCAAGGCTCATGTCGAACCAGACCAGCAGCGCCTCAGGCATGACAGGCCCCCAGCGCTAAGGTGACGGCGCAGCCGAGCCAGGTGCCGAGGCCCATATCGAGCCAAGCCAGCAGCGCCTCAGGCATGGCCGGCCCGCCCCGCCAGCAGGCGCAGCCCCAGGTTGCCCAGCAGGGCCGCCCCGAGCATGGTGCCCACCATGGGCCAGGCGCTATCCACCTCGAAGGCACCCACCAGCACGCCGGCCAGCGCCCCGCAGGAGAACTGGATGCTGCCCTGCAGGGCCGCCGCGGTGGCGCTCATGTGGTGAAAGTGGTCGAGCAGTGCGGAGATGGCGTTGGGGGCCACCAGGCCGATGGTGCCGGCGAACACCATGATCAGCGGCACCATGGTCCACAGCGACTCCATGCCGCTGACCAGCACCAGCACCAGGCCAAGTGCCACCCCCAGCTGGATGGCGAGCCCCAGGCGCAGGTTCTGCTGGGGCGAGCGCCACCCCAGCAGGCGAATATTGAGCCGGTTGGAGGCCGCCATGGTGATCACGTTGAGACCGAACACCAGCGGATAAAGCTCGGGACCCAGCCCGTAGTGCTCCAGATAGAGGAAGGGCGAGGCGGTAATGAAGGCGAAGAGCCCCGCGAAGGACATGGAGGCGGCGCAGATATAGCCCATCGCCTCGCGGTGGCGCAGCACGCTCGCGTAGTTGGCCAACACCTGGCGCAGCGAGGCCGTCGGCGAGCCCGGCGCCCGGGTTTCCGGCAGCCGGGTGCCCAGCAGCCAGAGCAGGAAGGCCGCATAGCCGGCCAGAAAGACGAAGATCAGCCACCAGTCGCCCAGATAGAGCAGGCCGCTGCCCACCACGGGCGCCACCAGCGGGGCCAGCAGCATGATGATCGCCATGGTCGACATCACCTTGGCCGCCTCCCGGCCGCTGAAGCAGTCGCGCACGATGGCCGCCGAGTTGACCACCGTGGCCCCGCCGCCCAGGGCCTGGACGAAGCGCCAGGCCAGCAGCTCCGGCAGGGAGCCCACCGTGGTGATGGCAAGGCTCGCCAACAGGAAGACCACCAGGCCGCCGAGCAGCACCGGCTTGCGACCGATGCGGTCGGAGAGCGGCCCGAACAGCAGTTGGCCCAGGGCGAAGCCGGCCAGGAAGGCGGAGAGCGACAGCTCGGCATGGTGGATGCTGGCCCCCACGGCAGCGGCCAGGGCCGCCATGGCGGGGAGGTAGGCGTCGATGGCGAAGGGGGCCAGGGCGGTATTGGCGGCCACCAGCAGCGCCAGGCGTCGGGTACTCAGGGTCAAGGCGACTCCTTGCGAGGATCTTCGATAGGCGGCTAATCATAGCCGATCGTCGCGGTCCCTGCCGGCCATGATTCCCTGTCATACTGAGGGGCAACACCATCTACCACCTAGACAGGGAGCCCTCATCATGGCCAAGGACCTGCTGACGCAGCTGCGCGACATGACCACCGTCGTGGCCGACACCGGCGACCTGGAGGCGATTCGCCGCTTCCAGCCCACCGACGCCACCACCAACCCCTCGCTGATCCTGCAGGCGGCCCAGCAGCCGGCGCGCCGGGAGCGTCTGGCCGAGATCGCCCGCCGCGCCGGGGACCTGGACGACGCCCTGGACGCCGTGGCCGTGGAGATCGGCAGCGAGATCAGCGAGCTGGTGCCGGGCTACGTCTCCACCGAGGTGAGCGCCCGGCTCTCCTTCGACACCGACGCCACCCTGGCCCGGGCTCGCTCGCTGATCGAGCGCTACGGCCGCCACGGGGTGGGCCCCGAGCGCATCCTGATCAAGGTCGCCGCCACCTGGGAGGGCATTCGCGCCGCCCAGCAGCTCGAGCGCGAGGGCATCCGCACCAACCTGACCCTGCTCTTCAGCTTCGCCCAGGCCCGGGCCTGCGCCGATGCCGGCGTCACCCTGATCTCCCCCTTCGTGGGGCGGATCCTCGACTGGCACAGGGCCCAGGCGCCGGAGGCCGACTTCAGCGGCGAGCGCGACCCCGGCGTGCAGTCGGTCAGGCGCATCTACGAGCACTACAAGGGGCACGGCTATGACACCGTCGTGATGGGAGCGAGCTTCCGCAACGCCGGCGAGATCCTGGCGCTGGCCGGCTGCGACCGCCTGACCATCTCCCCTGCCCTGCTCGGCGAGCTGGCCGAGAGCCGTGGCGCCCTCGAACGCCGCCTCAGCCCCGAGGATGCGGAGACCGGCGCCCTCGAGCCCCTCGACGAGGCGGAATACCGCTGGCACATGAACGAGGACGCCATGGCCACCGAGAAGCTGGCCGAGGGGATCCGCAAGTTCATGGAGGATCAGCGCAGGCTGGAGGCGCTGCTGGGCGAGCTGCGCCAGAGGTAAGGCAAGGGGCGGGCCGGGCGCTGCCCGGCCCCAGGGGAACTCGAATCACTGCTGGTGGGGAACGGCCTCCTGGCCCTCGAGCATCTCCACCAGGGGCTGGAACTCCTCCCGGTTGTGCTCGTTCATCCGCATCAGGATACGATGAGCCTCGAGGATGCGCTGGCGCGTCTCCTCTACGTCACAGGGAATCTCGGGCAGGTCGCAGAGCTCGCAGACCTCGGTAATGGGCGCCTCCACCAGGGTGAAGAAGCGGGCGAATCCCATGACGTCGAGCATCTGGCGAATGTCGGGGCTGTCGGCCACGATGGTAGGACGTTCGGGCAGGCGCCCCTCTACCGCCATGGCGACCTTGGCCAGAAAGCCAAGCGCCGTGGAGTCGACGTTGGTGGCGTCGCGAAGATCGATGATCAGGCTGGCAAGCCCGGGGGTCTCGGCCAGCTGCTGGGCCTGACGATCCAGGGTCGCACAGAGGGTGAGACGCACATCGCCACAGAGCTTGAGGACGAAGACGCCCGCCTCGAATGCCGCCTTGATGCGTCCTTCATGAATCAACATTGCCAAATCCACTCAACAGCATGATGGTCAGGTCGTCGGGCAGCGCCTCGATGCCCGCGTCGGAGCCAGCCTCGTCCCCACTGGCCAGCTGGCCAAGGGCCAGGCTGGCCCGCAGGTCCTCCAGCGTCTCGCTGGCCAGGACCCGCCGCTCGAGTTCCCTGAGCCGCATGTCGAGCGTATCGCCCGGCAGGCACTCCAATACTCCATCCGAACACAGCCAGAGGCGGAAGTTCTCGGGCAGGAAGCAGCCCAGGGAGGGGTACTCCGCCCCGGGAAACAGCCCCACCGGCATGCCCTGGCCGGCGAGAGGCGTGACCTCCCCGTCGGCCACCAGCAGCGGCATGGGCAGCTGTGCGCCCAGCGAATAGTGCAGATAGCGACGCTCCAGGTCAATGACCCCGACGAAGAGGGTCGCATGCTTGCCGATGCCGGTGTCGAGCAGCTCGCGGTTGAGGTCCGCCAGCCAGCGCGGCGGCAGCGCCTCCGGGGCGCTGCCGTCCCACTCCCCCTGCCAGCGATTGGTGAGGTACTTCAGCAGCACGGTGACGAAGGCCGAGGAGGCCCCGTGGCCGGAGACATCGGCAAAGTAGAACAGCAGGTGGCGCTCGTCGAGGCGCTGGAAGTCCAGAAAGTCGCCGGAGAGGTAGAGCCAGGGGGCGAACCAGTAGTCGCAGCTGACGCCCCCGGAGGTCTGGGGCCGCGCCGGCAGCAGCTTGCGCTGGATCTGACCGCCGGCCTGCTGGTCCAGGCGCAGCATGGCCAGGTGGGTCTCCAGGCTCTCGTTGAGCTCCTCCAGGCGCTCCTGATCCTGACGGCGCGCCTCCTCCAGCTGACGCAGCTTGATCACCTTGCGGATCATGCGCCGCAGCAGCTGGCCATGGCGCAGGGGCTCGACGATGTAGTCGACCAGGCCGGCATCCACCGCCTCCAGCAGCCCCGGGGCGGCACGGCTGTCGCTGACCACCAGGGTCGGCAGCCGCTCGCAGAGCGCCGCCCACTGCTCGCCGGGCACCGCCCGGACATGGGCCACCACCAGCGAGACCTCCGCCGGCAGGGCCTCGGGGGTGTCGACGGCGATCACCGCCAGGCCGTCCCTGGCGATGGTCTCGGCCAGGGCATTGCGGGCCGGGCCCGGCTCGTCAATCACACCGATCAGCTGCTTGGGACTGTCCATGGCACTGGCCTCAGTCAGAGAAGGCGTCGTCGAAGTCGGCATCATCGAAGTCGAAATCATCCATGGCGAAGGGGTCGTCGCCCATCTCGCCGTCGCTGATCTCGAAGCGGCGACGCTGCAGCCAGGCATCGCGGATGAAGCTGTAGCGATCGCCGGTGATCAGCGCCTCCTGATCGAGCAGGCCGGCACGCATATCCACGATCCTCAGGGCCGTCAGCGCCACCTCCAGCTCGACGTCGCCAAAGTAGTAGAGCGGGTAGGTCTCGGCATCGACCGGCAGGCCGCTGGTATCGCGCAGTGTGCTCGGTCCCAGGAAGGGCAGCACCAGGTAGCGCGACTCCTCCCAGCCCCAGACCGCCAGGGTCTGGCCGAAGTCCTCGTCCCGGCCGGTGATCTCCATATGGGTGGCGAAATCCCAGAGCCCGCCGATGCCGATGGTGGTGTTGATCGCGAAGCGTGACAGGGCGATGCCGGCATTGCCCGGCTTGCCCTGCAGCAGGCTATTGAGCGCCGTGCGCGGCTCCCCCAGGTTGGAGAAGAAGTTGCCGACCCCGGTCTGCACCGGCTGGGGCGTCACCGTCCGATAGCCCCGGGCCACCGGCTTGAGCACGGCGCGATCCACGGCGTCGTTGAAGGCGAACACCTGGCGGTTGAAGCCCTCCCAGGGGTCATCGGGGTGGCGCTCCTCGATGGCGGAGGTGCTGGCGCAGCCCGCCAGCAGCGCTGCCGCCATCAGGGCCGCGAGCCCGGCCCCCCGGACGCCGGCACGAGTTCCCTTCGCTTGCTGCATGGTCCCTTCCTCCGTGCACTCGGTGGGCTGGTGCTCAGACACGCTTCACCACCACGCTGCCGGCGCTGTAGCCCGCCCCGAAGGAGCAGATCACCCCCAGGGCCCCGACGGCCAGGTCGTCGCGGTGCAGGTGGAAGGCGATGATGGAGCCCGCCGAGCTGGTGTTGGCATAGCGGTCGAGGATGATCGGCGCCTCCTGCTCGCTGGGGTCGCGGCCCAGCACCCGCCGCGCGATCAGGTCGTTCATGTGGCGGTTGGCCTGATGCAGCCACATCCGCGCCAGATCGTCGCCGGCGAAGCCCAGCGCCTGCAGATGCTCCCCGATCAGTGCCGCCACCAGGGGGCACACCTCCTTGAAGACCCGGCGCCCCTCCTGGACGAAGAGCTTGTCCAGGGCCTGGGGATCGGCGTCGGTGACCCGATTGAGGAAACCCGCGTTGTTGCGGATGGCATTGGAGAAGCGGGTCACCAGGCGGGTGCCGAGGATCTCGAAGCGCGCCTCGCTGGTGGCCAGGTCGTCGCGCTCCAGCACCACGGCGGTGCAGGCGTCGCCGAAGATGAAGTGGCTGTCCCGGTCGCGGAAGTTGAGGTGGGCCGAGCAGATCTCGGGGTTGACCACCAGCGCCCGCCGCGCGCTGCCGGAGCGGATGGCGTTGGCGGCGGTCTCGATGGCGAAGGTGGCCGAGCTGCAGGCCACGTTCATGTCGAAGGCGTAGCCGCCGGCGCCCAGCTCCGCCTGCAGCTCCACCGCCACCGCCGGGTAGGGGCGCTCCAGGTTGGAGCAGCCGACGATCACCAGGTCGATATCGGCGGCCGCCACCCCGGCGGCCTCCAGGGCCTGGCGGGCGGCCACGGCGCCCATCTCGCACTGGATGGAGGGCTCGTCGTTGCTCCGCTCGCGCAGCCGGGGCCGCATGCGCTCAGGGTCGAGGATGCCCTCGGCATCGAGCACGTGGCGGCTGTGGATGCCCGAGGCCTTGACGATGAACTCGCTGCTGGAGTGCGCCAGGCGCGCCTCGATGCCGGCCTCGGCGCGGCGCGCGTTCTCGGTATCCACCCAGGCATTGAACGAGGCCACCAGAGCATCGTTGTCGATGGTGTGCTCCGGCGTGAAGAGTCCTGTGCCGGTAATCACGACGTTGGTCATCGGTATCTCCCTTTCGCGGCGTCCGGGCCGCCCTGGCCGCCGCGGCGACCGCTTGCTGTTCGGGGCGCTCAGGGGCGCCCGGTGATCTCCGCCCAGCGCCTCTCGAGGCGCTTGGCGGAGACCGCAAATTTGGTGCCCAGCTGCTGGGCGAAGAGCGAGACGCGCAGCTCCTCGATCCACCAGCGGAAGGCTTCCAGCGCCGGCGGGGCCATGCCGCCGCGGCGCTCGCTCTCGAGGCGGGCCGCCAGCCTGGCCTCCAGGGCCTGGACCTCCTGCATATGCATCTGGTCGCGCAGGCGCTCCCGGGGGGCCTTCTCCAGGCGGATCAGGGCCGCCTCCATGTAGCGAGGATACTCCTCCAGCCACTCCCCCGCCTCGCTGACGAAGCCGGGATGCACCAGACGTGCCATCTGGGCCTTGAGGTCACTGTATACCAGGGCCAGGGCCAGGTTCAGGTTGCCCTTCAACGCCTTGGTGATCGCCAGGTGGCCCTTGAGCGCGGCCTCCAGGGTCACGACCAGGGCTTCGGCCCGGGGCACCAGGGCGGCGCCGGTCTCGGCCAGGCGCGCCTCCAGCTCGGCGGCGGAGCGGGGCAGCGGGTCCACCGCCGCCACCTGGAGGAAGACCGCCCGCACCACGTCGTCGATCAGCTGGCGCTTGCTGCCCACCTTGGCGAAGAGCAGCGCACAGGTGTTGAGCCCCCCCAGGCGCTCGATGGCGCGCACCTGGTCCGGCAGCCGGCGCATGGCCAGGCTTACCACGCCATCCCGGTGGGCCTCCCGGGCCTTGTCCGGATGGTCGAAGAGCTCCACCCGGAAGGCATTGCCCTCGGGCACCAGGGCCGGGAAGGCCTCGACGCGGATGCCCGCCTGGCTGGTCACCCGGGACTCGGGCAGCCCCTCCTCGGGTAGCCCCGCCACCGGCGCCTCCAGCCGCGCCTCGGCGGCCAGGGCTCGGGCCCCCTGCCCCGCCGCCTTCTCGAAGCGCCGCTCCAGTTCGCGGACATCACGCCCCTGGCCGATCATCCTCCCCTCGTGGTCCACCACCCTGAGGTTCATCACCAGGTGGGGCTCGAGCTGGTCCCGCTGCCAGTCGTCGGGGTGCACGCGCACCCCGGTGCGGCGGCGCAGGAACTCGCCCAGGGCCTCGGTGAGGGGGATATCGTCGGGGACGATCGTCTCCAGGGCCGCATCCACCCAGTCGGGGATCGGCACGACTTGACGACGGATCGCCTTGGGCAGCGACTTCATCAGGGCGATGCACTTCTCGCGCAGAAGCCCCGGCACCAGCCACTCCAGGCGCGCCGCCGGCAGCTGGGGCAGCATGGCGGCGGGCACGGTGAGGGTGACGCCGTCATCCTCGGCGCCGGGCTCGAAGTGGTAGGCGAGCGGATAGCGCACGCCGCCGAGCACCAGCTCGTCCGGGTAGTCCGCCTCGGTGACCTCACTGGCCTCCCGGGCCAGCAGGGCGGCGCGGTCGAACTTGAGAATAGCGGGATTCTCGGCCTCGGCGCTCTTGCGCCACGCCTCGAACCCCTTGCCGTTGTGGATGCCCTCGGGGAGGCGCTCGTCGTAGAAGGCGAAGAGGGTCTCCTCGTCCACCAGGATATCCCGGCGCCGGGCGCGGTCCTCCAGGTCCTCGACCTCCTCGACCAGCGCCCGGTTATGGGCGAAGAAGTCGCCCCGGGTACGGAACTCCCCCTCCACCAGGGCGCGGCGGATAAAGAGCTCGCGGGCCTCGGCGGGCGCGATGGGGCCATAGTGCACTCGCCGCCCCGTCACGATGGGCAGGCCGAAGAGGGTCACCTGCTCCTTGGCGACCACCTGGGCGCGCTTCATCTCCCAGTGGGGCTCGGCATAGCTGCGCTTGACCAGGTGTTCCGCCATGGGCTCGATCCACTGGGGATCGATCTTCGCCACGGTGCGGGCGAAGAGCTTCGTCGTCTCCACCAGCTCGAAGGCCATCAGCCACTTGGGCGACTTCTTGGCGAGTCCCGAACCCGGGTGGATCACGAACTTGCGGTTGCGCGCCCCCAGGTACTCGCGATTCTCGGTGAGAAGCCCCAGGTGGGAGAGCAGCCCGGGCAAGAGCGCCCGGTGCAGGGTGGCCGCCTGGCGGCGACGGGCCTCCTTGCGCGCCGTCTCGGCATCGCCCTCCTCGGCGCTACCCGCCTCGGGAGACGGCCAGGGCGCCGGCGGCGGCACCTCGACCTGCATGTCGCGCAGCAGCTGGCGCAGCTGGCGGAAGGTATCGTGCCACTCCCGCATGCGCAGGTAGTTGATGTAGTGCTCCTTGCACCAGCGGCGAAGCTGGTTGCCGGAGAGCGCCTCCCGGGCCGCCTCGACACCGTCCCAGAGGTTGAGCAGCGCCAGGAAATCGGAGTCGGGGTCCTGCCAGCGGCGGTGGGCCTGGTCGGCGGCCTGGCGCTTCTCCGCCGGGCGCTCCCGGGGGTCCTGGACGGCGAGGCCCGCCACCACGATCAGCACCTCGCGAAGCCCGCCCTGCTCGGCGCCGGCCAGCACCATGCGCGCCAGGCGCGGGTCGATGGGCAGCCGGGCCAGCTTGCGTCCCACGGGAGTGAGCCGCTGGGCCTCGTCCACCGCCCCCAGCTCGAAGAGCAGCTTGAAGCCGTCGGTGATAAAGCGCGAGTCCGGCGGATCCACGAAGGGGAAGGCCTCGATGTCGCCGAGCCTGAGCGACAGCATGGAGAGGATCACCGAGGCGAGGTTGGTGCGGCGGATCTCGGGGTCGGTGAAGGCCGGCCGGGCGAGGAAGCCCTCCTCGTCGTAGAGGCGGATGCAGACCCCCTCGGCCACCCGGCCGCAGCGCCCCATGCGCTGGTTGGCGCTGGCCTGGCTCACCGCCTCCACCGGCAGGCGTTGGATCTTGGTCCGGTAGCTGTAGCGGCTGATGCGCACCAGGCCCGGGTCGATCACGTAGCGGATGCCGGGCACGGTGAGCGAGGTCTCGGCCACGTTGGTGGCCAGCACGATGCGCCGCCCCCGGTGGGGGGCGAAGACCCGGTTCTGCTCGGCGTTGGAGAGCCGGGCGTAGAGGGGCAGGATCTCGGTGCCGCGCAGGTCGGCCCGACGCAGGGTGTCGGCGGTCTCGCGAATCTCCCGCTCCCCGGGCAGGAAGACCAGGATATCCCGGGGGCCGTGGCGCCAGCCCTTGGCGCGCTCGATCTGCTCGATCTCCTCCACGGCGTGGAGAATCCCCTCCTGAAGGGTGCGATCCTCCTCGTCCTCGGCGTCGCGCACCAGGGGGCGGTAGTGCACCTCCACCGGATAGGTGCGCCCAGAGACCTCCACCACCGGGGCCGGCCTGGCCTCGTCGCCGCCGGCGGCGGGCCGGGCGAAGTGGGCGGCGAAGCGCTCCACATCGATGGTGGCCGAGGTGATGATCACCTTGAGGTCGGGGCGCCGCGGCAGCAGCCGCTTCAGGTAGCCGAGCAGGAAGTCGATGTTGAGGCTGCGCTCGTGGGCCTCGTCGATGATGATCGCCTCGTAGCGCCGCAGCTCGGGGTCGTGGCGGGTCTCGGCCAGCAGGATGCCGTCGGTCATCAGCTTGACCAGGGTCTCGTCGCTGCTCTGGTCGGTGAAGCGCACCTGATAGCCCACCTGCTCCCCAAGCGGCGTCTGGAGCTCCTCGGCCAGCCGCGCGGCCACGGAGCGCGCCGCCAGCCGCCGCGGCTGGGTATGGCCGATCAGCCCGCGGCGCCCCAGCCCCAGCTCCAGGCAGAGCTTGGGCAGCTGGGTAGTCTTGCCGGAGCCGGTCTCGCCGGCCACCACCACCACCTGGTGGTCGCGCAGGGCCGCGAGGATATCCTCCCGGCGCTCCACCACGGGCAGCTCGGGGGGATAGTTGAGGGTCACCGGGCGGGCCGCGCGGCGCGCCACCGCCTCCCGGGAGCGCGCGACGGCCTGCTCCACCTCACCCAGGCCGCGATCCACCGGCTTGCCCTCCTTCAGCCGCCGGGCGAGGCCCCCGAGGCGCTTCTCCAGGGCCGGCCGGTCGCGCAGCAGCACGCCGTCCAGCCCCTGGCGCAGGGCGCTCAGGCGCTGGGAGTCGGTTCGAGCATGGGCGGGGACAGCGTCGGGGATCGCGTGGGACACGGCGGCTCCGGTAGAGAGGGAAGGGGCAAGAGACGGAAAACTGCCCGCACCGGAATCGGTGCGGGCAGCTCATTGTACCGCCGCCCCGGGGGCGGCGCCTAATCCGGGCCATTGAGGCTGGCTATGACCCAAAGAGAATGCGGCTATCGCCGGGTCAGGCGTCGGCCTTGGCCTTCTCGCGCTCCTCGTCGCGCAGCTGGCGACGCAGCACCTTGCCCACGTTGGTTTTCGGGAGCTCGTCGCGCAGCTCCACGTACTTGGGCACCTTGTAGCCGGTCAGCTCCTTCTTGCACCAGGCGCGCAGCTCCTCGGGATCCAGGTCGTCGCCACGGGGCACCACAAAGAGCTTGATCGCCTCGCCGCTGTTCTCGTCCTCCACGCCGACCGCGGCGGACTCCAGCACGCCTGGGTGGGTGGCGACGACATCCTCCACCTCGTTGGGATAGACGTTGAAGCCGGAGACCAGAATCATGTCCTTCTTGCGGTCGACGATGCGGATATAGCCATCCTCCTGGAGCACGGCGATATCGCCGGTATGGAACCAGCCGTCGTCGTCGATCACCTTGATGGTCTCGTCATCGCGGTTCCAGTAGCCCTTCATCACCTGGGGGCCCTGGACGCAGAGCTCACCCGGCTCGCCGTAGGGCAGGTCGTTGCCATCGCCGTCCACCACCTTGACCCGGGTGCCGGCCACGGGCATGCCGATGGTGCCGAGCTGGATGGCGTCCACCGGGTTGAAGCTGACCACCGGCGAGGTCTCGGTAAGACCGTAGCCCTCGGCGATGTCGCAGCCGGTGACCTCCTTCCAGCGCTCTGCCGCCGCCTTGGTGAGCGCCATGCCCCCGGAGATGGTCAGGTGCAGCTTCGAGAAGTCCAGGGCGCGGAAATCCTCGCGGTTGCAGAGGGCGTTGAACAGGGTATTGAGCCCGATAAAGGCGGTGAACTGGAGCCCCTTGAGCTCTTTGACGAAGTTGGGCAGGTCCCGGGGGTTGGTGATCAGGATGGAGTGGTTGCCGGTCTCCATCAGGAACAGGCAGTTCACCGTGAAGGTGTAGATGTGGTAGACCGGCAGCGGCGCGATCACCACCTCCTCGCCGTTGTTGAGCCCCTTGCCGATTGCCTCACCGGCCTGGAGCATGTTGGCGACCAGGTTGCGATGGGTGAGCATGGTCCCCTTGGCCAGGCCCGTGGTGCCGCCGGTGTACTGCAGGGCGGCGATGTCGTCCAGCCCGCGCCACACGTCGCTGTGCTGGCGGGCGGCCCCCTCCTTGAGCGCCTGGCGGAACGGCGTATGACCGGGCAGCCGGTAGGCGGGCACCATCTTCTTGACGTGCTTGACCACCAGGTTGATCAGCTGGCGCTTGGGGAAGCCGTGCAGGTCGGCAAGCTCCGTCACCACCAGGTGCTGGATATCGGTGCGATCGAGGATCTTCTCCAGCTTGTCGGCCATGTTGGCCAGGATCACGATCGCCTTGGCGCCGGAGTCCTTGAACTGGTGGGCCATCTCCCGCTCGGTGTAGAGCGGGTTGGTGTTGACCACCACCAGGCCAGCGCGCATGGCGCCAAATACCGCCACCGGAAACTGCAGCACGTTGGGCAGCTGGATGGCGATGCGGTCGCCCGGCTGCAGGGTGGTCTCGTGCTGCAGCCAGGCCGCGAAATCACCGGAGAGGCGGTCCAGGTCGGCAAAGCTCAGCGTCTGCCCCATGCAGCTGAAGGCCGGCCGGTCGGCGTAGCGCTTGACCGCCTTGTGAAAGACATCGGTAACCGACTGGTACTCGTCCAGCCCCGTGAGCTCGGGACCTGAAAGAACCGGGGCGTTGGCGTGCTCACTCATGACGTATCTCCACGACGTTGCCGATCTGCCATCGGCGCTTGTTGTTTTCCCGGGGTCCTACCTTAAACCGACCGGCCCAGGCTGTAAAACGATCGATTGAAACTATCGTTTGCGCCTGAACGCACCCCAGCCTCTGCTCGCCAGCCTGCCCTATTCGGCCTCCCCCTGCGAGCCGGCTCCTTTCACGCAGGGCAGCGGCCGTAGCGCGCCAGGATCCTGCCGTCGCGCCACACCAGCAGCTCCCCGGGTGCCATGCGCTCCCAGGCCTCGTTGTCGGTGAGGGGCTCGGTGGCGATGACCGAGACGATATCGTCGGAGGTGGTGTGCTCGGCGAAGTTCACCGTGAGCTCGGCGTCCGACAGGCTCGCCCGGCCGAAGGGGGCCCGGCGCGTGATATGGGCCAGCTTGGTGGAGCAGAAGGTGTAGAGGTAGTCGCCATCGGCCAGCAGCAGGTTGAAGACCCCGAGGCCGCGCAGCCGCTCGCAGAGCTGGTGCAGCAGCCGCCACATCCCCTGGCGCTCGGCGTCGCTGGCCGGGCGCTCGGGAAAGCGGCCGCGCAGCTCGCCAAGCAGCCAGCAGAAGGCGTGCTCGCTGTCGGTATCCCCCACCGGGCGATAGAAGCTGAGCGGCAGCGTCTGCCACCCCGCGAGCTGGCCGTTGTGGGCATAGCACCAGGGCCGCCCCCACATCTCGCGCACGAAGGGGTGGGTATTGGCCAGGCGCACCTGGCCCACGTTGGCCTGGCGAATATGGCTGATGACGATATTCGACTTGATGGGGTAGTCGGTGATCAGACGGGCGATGGGCGAGTGCACCGAGGGGTGGGGGTCACGGAAGTCGCGATAGCCCCCCTCCTCGTAGAAGGCGATGCCCCAGCCGTCGCGGTGGGGGCCGGTGCCACCGCCGCGGTGGAGAAAGCCGGTAAAGCTGAAGCAGATATCCGTCGGCACGTTGGCGCTCATGCCCAGCAGTTCACACATGGGGATCCTCCCGGTGAACGACCCGCCGCCGCTGCCGTCGTAGCGTCCGGCGCAGCAGCATCAGCGCTACCAGCAGCAGTATGGCCAGCCCGCCGGCCACCGCCTGCTGGCCGGGCGAGGCGACCAGCGCCCGGCGGCGCTGCTCCAGCCAGGGCAGCGCCTCCCGCCCCAGGGCCGCGGCGCGGGACGGCAGGTCGTGAATGAAATCGATAAAGCGGTCGGCGGGGCTGTCGACAAGCTCCCCGCCGTCGCGGCCGGTGGCCAGGTCCTCGTGAAAGCGCTCCCCCTTCGGCCGACCGGGCGCCACCGCCCCGGCGCCCTCCTCGGCCTCCGGCAGCAGCCCCAGCAGCGGCTGTACGCTGACGGCCTGGAGCCGCTGGCGAAGGATGCCCTCACCCTCGGCGCGCAGGCGCAGGCGGGCCGGCCCGAGCCATGCCGGAGGCACCAGCTCCCCGACAAAGCGCTCGCCGTCCCTCTGCAGGGGAGCTTCGGCCAGCACACGCCCCGCGTCGTCCAGCAGGGTCGCATCGATGGCAAGATCCTCCGGTGCCCCCTCCCAGGGCTCCCCGCCCCGCACCAGCCAGGCCTCCAGGGGCACCCCCACCTCGGGGTAGAGGGTCGCGGGCAGGGGGCCGACATGCAGGCCGACGGCGCCCTGCACGCCGATACGGCTCTGCGCCCCCAGCGCTCCCTCCAGGCGCCATTCGCCCCGGGCGGGTTCGGCCACCCGCAGCAGGCTGAACAGGGACTCCACCTGCCAGCGAGCGCCGGCAGGCGGACTGTCCGGCGCGTAGCGGGTGCCATCAGGGGCCACCAGGGCCAGCGGCTCGCCGCCCTCCCCCGGAAACAGCAGGGCCGAGAAGGACTCGACGCCGGCCTCGATCAGGAAGCGGCCGTCGACCAGCGGGATCTGGTCGGTGGGAAAGATCCGTTCGACGATATCCAGAAAGGCGCCCGGCAGTTGCTCCGGCGATGCCACCTGGAGCGGCAGGCCACCGGTCAGCCGGGAAAGCTGGGCCACCAGCGCCAGGTCAGCCTCCTCGGAGAAGGCGATGGCGTGGGCCACCACCCCCTGGCGGGCGAGGTCGGGGGCCAGCGCCTCGAGCAGGCGGCGGCGGGAGGCGTCATCGATGGCAGGCTTGGGGCCTCGGGCGGGAGGGAGGTCGACGACGCCGTCGGTGAGCAGCAGCAGGTGAGGCTCGCCGACGGCCGACGGCTCGGCGGCGGCGGCCACCGCCGCCTCGATGTCGGTGAAGGGCTGGTACTCCACCAGGGCCGGGCGCAGCGCCATGGCCTGTTCGCGCCAGGCGTCGTCGACCTCGGCCAGGGACAGGGGCGCCGCCACCGTTTCACCGAAGGTCCAGACCCCCGCCGTCACCCCGTCGGGCAGTAGCGCGGCAAGCAGCTCCACGGCGCTGGCGGCGAGCTGCTCCGGGTCGTTGCTGCGCATGCTGCCGGAGACATCGACGATCACCCGCACCTCGGGCGAGGCCGCAGGGGGGTGGGGCTGGGCCAGGGCGAGGGCCGGCAGCAGCAGTCCCAGCCACGCTCCAGGACGGCCCGGCGGGCCGCCTTCCTGCCCCTTGCTTCGCCACCAGGCCATTGCGGCTCCTTAGCCGATTGCCGGCTTCTGAATCAGCCGATTACCGGCTCCCGACGCTCGGCGCCACGCCGCGGCGCCACGTCATCCTCAGGGTCATCCATGTCGACATAGTCGTCATCGTGGCGGCCGCGCCACCAGAGCAGCAGCCCGAAGGCCACCCCCGCCACGGCCCCGACCAGGGTCAGCAGCAGGGCCGGCATCATCACCTCGCTGCTGCGCTCGAGAAAGCCCACCAGCGCCACCACCACCGCCGGCGCCAGGCCGGTGTAGAATTCCCCCTCCTCCAGCAGCGGCATCTGGAAGCGGGTCGGCGTCCACATCACGCCGGCCACCAGCCAGGTCAGGGTGAGCCGCAGCAGTCGCGGCAGGAAGGCCAGTCCCAGGTAGCCGGTAAGCAGCACCACCAGCGACAGGAAGCCGTAGACCAGCCATAGTAGGGTCATCGATTCGGTAATTGGCATTGCCACCTCTCATTTCACAATCTGGAGTATGGTACATCCCGCGCCATGAAAGCACAGCCGCCCCGCACTCCCGAGCAGCCCGACGCCCCACCGGTCAACCGCTTCCGCCGCGCCGATGATCCCGAGTGGCACTGGCTCGAGAACCGCGACGACCCCGAGGTCACCGCCTTTCTGGAGGCCGCCAACGCCGAGTTCGACCGGTGGTTCACCCCCCTGGAGGGGCTGGTCGAGCGGCTCTACCACGGCCACCTGGCACGCCGCGAGCTGGCCGTGCACGGCCTGCGCACGCCCCTGGACCACTACACCTACTGGAGCGAGACCGCCGCCGAGGCGGACTATCCGGTCTGGTGGCGCCACCCCAACGGCAAGCCGGACCGTGCCGCTCCCTTCCTCGACCTGGAGGCCCGCGCCGCCGACCACGACTTCCTGGAGCTCGGCGACATGGCGCTCTCGCCTGACGAGCGCTGGCTGGCCTGGACCGAGGACACCAGCGGCGACGAGCAGTTCGACCTCTTCCTCAAGGCGCTGCCCGACGGCAAGGCGGTGCGGCTGCTCGAGGGCATCGGCCCGGAACTGACCTGGGCCGAGGACAACGCCACCCTGCTCTTCACCCGCTACGACGCCACCCAGCGCCCCGAGAGCGTCTGGCGCCTGCCCCTGGCCGAGGGCGTGGCCGGGGAGCCCGACCTGGTGCTGCGGGAGGAGGACCCGGAGTTCTGGCTGGGGCTGGGCAAGACCCGCTCCCGGGAGTGGCTGGTGCTGGAGAGCGCCTCCAAGGACACCAGCGAGTGCCACCTGATCCCGGCTCGGGCTCCGGCCACGCCGCCCCGCTGCTTCCGTCCCCGGGAGAGCGGCGTGGAGCTCTCCCTGGACCATCGCCCCGGCCACTTCTACCTGCTCCACAACCGCGGCGCGACCCACTTTTGCCTCGACGTGATCGAGGAGGCACGACTTGATCGGGCCGCGGATGCCGACGCCTGGCAGCCACTGGTGCCCCACCGGGACAACGATACCCTGGAGGGGGTCGACGCCTTCGCCTGGGGGCTGGTGCTCACCGAGCGCGACCATGACGAGGCCCAGGTGCGGCTGCGGGTGCTGGAGTTCGATGCCGAGCATAGCGTCACCCGGGACGAGCGCCTGCCGCTGCCGGAGACCCCCTGCAGCCTCGCCCTGGGCGACGCTCCCCACTTCGATGCCCGGTGCCTGCGGCTGCGGGAGGAGTCCTTCGTGCTGCCGGTGAGCTGGATCGAACACGACTTGGACAGCGGCGAGCGCACCCTGATCAAGCAGCAGCCGATCCATGGCGACCTCAGGCCCGAACAGCTCGCCTGCGAGCGGCTCTGGGCCACCGCCCACGACGGCGAGCGCATCCCGGTCTCGGTCGTGATGCGAGCCGATCTCGTCGGCCATCCCCTGCCCACCCTGCTCTACGGCTATGGGGCCTATGGCGAGGTGCTCGACCCCTGGTTCTCGGTGGCGCGCCTGGAGCTGCTGGCCCGGGGCGCGGCCTTCGCCGTGGCCCACGTGCGCGGCGGCGGCGACCGCGGCGAGCCCTGGTACCTGGCCGGCAAGCTCGAGCACAAGGCCAACAGCTTCCGCGACTTCCTGGCCGCCCGGGAGTGTCTGGTGGAGCACGGCATCAGCGACGGCGAGCGCATCGCCGCCTACGGCGCCAGCGCCGGCGGGCTGCTGGTGGGCGCCAGCCTCAATCTGGACCCGGAGGCCTTCTGCGCCGCGGTGCTCGACGTCCCCTTCGTGGACGTGCTGCGCACCATGGAGAACCCCGACCTGCCGCTGACCACCGCCGAATACACCGAGTGGGGCAATCCCGACGAGCCCGACGCCCGCAAGCGCATCCGCGCCTACTCGCCGCTGGACAACCTGGCGAAGGCCCCCTACCCGACCCTCTTCCTGCAGGGCAGCTGGCACGACACCCGAGTGCCCTACTGGGAGCCGGCCAAGCTCTATGCCCGGCTGAGCGAGCTCGGCACGGCCCGGGGACCGCTGCTGCTGCGCACCGACATGGCCGCCGGCCACGGCGGCGCCTCGGGACGCTTCAAGGCCTGGCACGACGGCGCCCGCCAGGACGCCTTTATCCTCTGGGCGCTGGGGGTGGAAAACCGCGAGGCGTAGCCCTTACCACCCGCAAGGGCCGTCAATCGATGGGAATCACCGCGATGATATGGTCCTCGTACTGCTCCTCGGGGACCCCGCGGCTGGTGACCGCAAAGCTGCGCACGCTGATCCCCTTGCGGTGGACCCTCTCCGGGTCCCCGGAGAGCAGCGGGTGCCAGCGGGCCAGCTTGCGCCCTTCGGCCACCCGGCGGTAGGCGCAGGAGTGAGGCAGCCAGCGGAACTCCCCCACACGCTCGGGCGTCAGCCGGGTGCACTCCGGCACCCGCTCGAGGCGGTGCTCGTAGTCGCTGCAGCGGCAGCTGTGAACGTCGAGCAGCTCGCAGGCCAGGTTGAGCACCGCCAGCTCGCCACTCTCCTCGTCCTGGAACTTGAGCAGGCAGCACTGGCCGCAGCCGTCGCAGAGCGCCTCCCACTCCTCGGCGGTCAGCTCCTCCAGGGGGTACTGCTCCCAGAAGCGTTCACGCATCAATAGCGCGCCTCGGTGGGGGTGCGGTAGAGGTCGAGGAGGTACTCCTCCTTGGCCGGGGGCATCTGCAGGTAGAACCCCTTCTCGCGGATCGCGGCCATGACGTCGCCGGCCTCGGCGCGACCCAGGCGCTTCTCGGCGGAGAGGATCAGGGTCATGGTCGAGACCGGCTTGCCGAAGCGCTCGAGCAGCACCTCCGGCACCCGGGCGAGTCCCTCGCGCTTGTCCACGTAGAGGTACATCTCCTCCTTGCGGGGGCTCTTGAACACTTCGCACAGCAGCTTGTTACCGCGCATCCGGTCATCGCTCATCGGGGGCACTCCTCCAGGGCCTTGACCAGGCCCGCATTCAGTCGCTCGCCGCGCCAGCCGGTGGGCAAGGGCAGCGGTTCATCATCCAGGTGGGCGGTCACCAGCGCCTCCAGGTCGCGGCGGCGCAGCAGCACCTCCGGGGCCAGCCCCAGGGTCTCGGCCTCGGCGTTGACCACCTTCTTGAGGGCCTTGAGCACGCGCTTGAACTCCGGCGCCATGGGAGACGGCAGCGCCGGGGGCAGCGCATCCTCGTCCAGGTGGCGCGCCTCGGCCACCAGGGCCAGCAGGGTGTCGCCGTCGCGCTTGATCAGGCTCGGCTTGACCTCCTCCACCCGGGAGAGCTCGAAGCGGTTCTCCGGCATCGCCTCGGCGATGGCGTAGAGCACCCGGTCGTGGACCAGCCAGCCCCGGGGCAGGTTGCGCGCCCGGGTCTCGCCCTCCCGCCAGGTGGTAAGACGGCGGTAGGCCTCGATCTGCCGCGGGGTAAGCCGCCACAGCTGGCGCTGACGCAGGTACCACTGGGCGTCGTCCTCACCGTTGCGGCCGGCCTGGGCCACCACCTCGGCACAGTCCGCCTGGAGCCAGGCCAGGCGATCCAGGCGCGCCAGGGCCTCACGCTGCTGCTGCCACACCTCCACCAGGTAGATGACGTCCAGGGCCGCATAGGTCTGCTGGGCCTCGCTGAGCGGGCGCACCAGCCAGTCGGAGCGGGTCTCGTCCTTGGGCAGGGTGTGGCCGGTCCAGTGCTCGACGAGCTTCTGGTAGCCCATGGAGGGGGTCTCGCCGAGCAGGCCCTGGGCCAGCTGGGTATCGACCAGGGGGCTGGGCACCACGCCGGCCCAGGCGGCAAACACCTCCAGGTCCTCACTGGCGGCGTGCAAAAGCTTCAGCGGCCCCTCGGCGAGCAGCCGCCGGAAGGCGTCGGTGCAGGCCACCGCCTGGGGGTCGACCAGCCAGGCCGGGCCGCCGGCGGAGAACTGGATCAGGGCCGGGACCGGAAGGAAGGTGTTCTCACGGAAGAACTCGGTGTCCAGCGCAATGACCTCCGCCTGGGCCACCTCGGCGCAGGCGGCATCCAGGGCCTCGGGGGTATCGATCCAGCGTATCTCGGGATTCAGGGGCATTGGGGTTCCGGCAAATGAAGGGTCGTCGGGAAAGGGGAAGTGGCCGAGGCTCAGTCGCCCCGGAAGGGCAGGCGGCCGTTGAAGGCGCGGCTCAGGGTGCCGCCGTCCACGTATTCGAGTTCGCCGCCCATGGGCACGCCGTAGGCGAGCCGCGACAGCCCCACGCCGTGGGGCGAGAGCTGGGCGGCGATATAGTGGGCGGTGGCCTCCCCCTCCACCGTGGGATTGGTGGCGAGGATCACCTCCTCGATGCCTCCCTCGGCCACTCGCGCCTCCAGCTGGTCGAGGCCGATGTCCTCCGGGCCGATGCCATCCAGCGGCGAGAGGTGGCCGTGGAGCACGAAGTAGCGCCCGCGGTAGCCGCCGGCCTCCTCGATGGCGAGCTGGTCGGCGGGGGACTCCACCACGCAGAGCAGGGTGTCGTCGCGCCGCGCGCTCTCGCACAGCGCACAGACCTCCTCCTCGGTGAGGGTGCGGCAGCGCCGGCAGTAGCCTACCCGCTCCAGCGCCTCATCGAGCACCGCGGCCAGGCGCCGGCCGCCGTCGCGGTCGCGCTCGAGCAGGTGCATGGCCATGCGCTGGGCGGTCTTGGGCCCGACGCCGGGCAGCACCCGCAGCGACGTTATCAACTTCTCGACGAGGGGGGAAAAACTCATCGTCAGAACGGCATCTTGAAGCCCGGCGGCAGATTCATGCCCGAGGTCACCTCTTCCATCCTCGCCTTGGAGTTGGCCTCCACCTTGCGCACGGCGTCATTGACCGCCGCGGCCAGCAGATCCTCGAGCAGCTCCTTGTCCTCCTCCATGACGCTCGGGTCGATATCGACCTTGCTGACGTCATGACGGCCGTTCATGGTCACCTTGACCATGCCCGCGCCCGCCTCGCCCTGCACCTCGGCGCGGGCGATCTCCTCCTGGACGCGCTGCATCTTCTCCTGCATCTCCTGGGCCTGCTTCATGATGTTGCCCATTCCACCCTTGAACATGGTGAGTCCTCTCTATGGTGATGTGATAAGTCCTGAGTATGACGTCGCGGTGAGCTCCCGGTTCGGTAGACCGAACGCAGGGCCGGTCAGGAGCCGGCCCCGGTCTCGGCGGGCTTCACCGTGGATTCGATCAGCCGTGCCCCGAAGGCCTGTTCGAGCTTCTGCACGTTGGGGTCGCGCCTGAGCGCCGCCACCGCCTCGGCGTGGCGCTCGGCGGCCAGGCGTTCGGCCTGCTGGCGGGGCGTCTCGACCCGCTCGGGCAGCGGCCCCTCCTCGACCACCAGGCGCCGCACCACGCCGTGCTCGGCCAGGGCCTGCCGAGTGCGTTCGATATGGATCTCGGCCCGCATGGCGGAGAGCGCCGGGTCCAGGCGCAGCCGGAGCACCTGACCATCATCGTGCTCCACCACGCAGTTGGCCGCCAGGTTGCGGGTCAGGCCGCCGAGCCCCAGGGACTCGAAGCAGGCGAGCCAGTCGGCGTGGCCGAAGAGGCCGGCCATGCCGGGCTCGGAAGGCGTTTCAGGCGACGGCTCGGCCTGGGCAGGCTCAGGCGGCGGCTCCGCCGAAGACTCCGCTGCCGGCCCTGCTTCTTGAAACGGCTCGGGCGCAGGTGCGCCCTTGGGGGCATGGACAGAGGGCGCCGGGGCGGCCTCCTCCCAGGGTGGCGGCGGCTCCTGGGGCAGCGGCGGCGCCTCGGCAGCGGCAGGGGAAACCGGCGCCGCCGGGGGCGGCGGCTCAGGCGATCGGGCAGCGGCGGGGGGCTCGACGGCGGGCGCTTGCCTCTCGACCTCGGGCCGTCCGCTCGCCTGGGCGGGAGCGGACGGCGCCGCAGGCGGAGCGACCGTGCCGGCCCCTGGCCCGGCACCACCCTCCCCCGCCCCGCGCAGCGGCAACGGCGTCTTCGCCGGTGCCGGCACCCCCTGGGGGCGGAAGGCCAGCATGCGCAGCAGAGTCATCTCCAGGGCGGTGCGCAGGTCCGGGGCGTGCTCCATGTCGCTGCGCCCCTGGATGCCGATCTGGTAGTAGAGCTGGACGTCCTCGGCGGTGAGGCGGCCGGCGAGCGCCAGCAGAGCGTCGCGGTCGCCGTGGCCGTTATCCAGGGCATCCGGCACCATCTGGGCGATGGCCAGGCGGTGCAGCACCCCGGTGAGCTCGTCGAGCACGCCGCCGAAGTCGGGGCCTCGCTCGGCCAGGGCGGCCACCTCGGCCAGCACCCGGGCGGCGTCCACCTCGGCCAGGGCCTCCACCAGGGAGAGCACCTGGCGCTGGTCCAGGGTACCGAGCATGGCGGCGACGTCGCCATGCTCGACCCGCCCCTGGCCGAAGGCGATGGCCTGGTCGGTGAGGCTCATGGCGTCGCGCATGGAGCCCTCGGCGGCACGCCCCAGCAGCCAGAGTGCACTCTCCTCGAAGGGCACCCCCTCGGCGCCCAGCACCTTGGCGAGGTGCTCGACGATACGCTCCGGGGGCATGTGCTTGAGGGTAAACTGCAGGCAGCGCGACAGCACCGTGGCCGGCAGCTTCTGCGGATCGGTGGTGGCGAGCAGAAACTTCACGTGGGGCGGCGGCTCTTCCAGGGTCTTGAGCAGCGCATTGAAGCTGCTGGTGGAGAGCATGTGCACCTCGTCGATGAGGTAGACCTTGTAGCGCCCCTGGGTCGGCGCGTACTGCACGTTGTCGAGCAGCTCGCGGGTGTCCTCCACCTTGGTGCGCGAGGCGGCGTCCACCTCGATCAGGTCGACGAAGCGCCCCTCGTCGATGGCCACGCAGCTGGGGCACTGGCCGCAGGGCGTGGAGGTCACCCCTTCGTCGCCCTGCCCCCCGGCGGTGCAGTTGAGGCACTTGGCGAGAATTCGCGCCAAGGTGGTCTTGCCGACCCCGCGGGTGCCGGTAAACAGGTAGGCGTGGTGCAGGCGCCCCTGGTCCAGGGCGTTGACCAGGGCACGCTGAACGTGCTCCTGGCCCACCAGCTCATGGAAGGTACGCGGCCGCCACTTGCGGGCCAGAACCTGATAGCTCATGCAGCGCGGAGTCCTTGCGTTGGTCGGATGTCGGCGCGGTGCCGGCGCCCGGAATTGAATCGGCGCACGGCCGACAGAACCCCTCATTCTAGCGATTGGGGCCCGCGGCGGAAAGCAAGGCGGTGACGGCCCGGAAAAGCGCCGGGTGGCTCACTCCCGTCCGACGGCTATGTTAGGCTCGCACCCATCCAAGTGCCATGCCAGCCAGGGACGATATCCGAATGAGCCGACACCCCACTGCGCCGCCTCCGGCGGAGATCACCTTCGAACAGGTCGCCGCCGCCGCCGAGAACCTCGAGGGGCGCGGAGCCGAGCCCACCCTACCGCGGGTCTGCGAGCACCTGGGGGCCGGCTCCCCCAACCGCATCCAGCGCCATCTCAGCGCCTGGCGTGCCGCCCGAGAGCCGGCGCCGCTGCCTGCCCCACGCCTGCCCGGGGCGCTGATCGAGGCCCTGGAGCGCGAGCTTGCCCAGCATGCCGACAGCGCCCTGGCCCGGGGACAGCAGCTGGCCGAGGAGGCCCGCGCCGATGCCGCCTCCCTGGCGGAGCTGGGCGAGGCCCTGGAGCAGCGGGTGCTCGAGCAGGCGGCTCGACTGGAAGCCGCCGAGAAGGCCGCCGAGGAGGCCCGCAGCCACCGGGACCAGCTGCAGGGCGAACTGAACCAGCTGCGCGAACGCCTGGAGAGCGAGCAGCGGGAGTCCCGGGAACACCGGGAGGCCCTGCTGCAGGCCCGCCAGCAGGTGGAGATGCTGCGCGAACAGCTCGAGGAGGCGGCCCAGGCCAGGGCGGCCGCCGAGCGCCAGGCCCGGGGAGCCGAGGCCGAACGCGTCAAGGCGGAGCGCAGCCAGGCGGTGGCCGAGACCCAGCGCGACAGCGCCCTGGCGCAGGTGCGCGAGAAGGCCGAGCAGCAGGCCGCGCTGCAGAAGGAACTGCAGGCCGAACGCGCCCGCCAGCGGCAGGAGGTCGCGGAGCTGCGAGCCGAACACAAGGAGCGGCTGGATGCCGCCGAGCGCGCCCGCCAGGAAGCCCAGAAGCAGGCCCAGGAGGCCTCCCAGCGCGCCTCCAAGGCGGAGATCCGCGCCGAGGCGCTGCAGGCCACTCAGGCGGCGCTCAAGTCACGGATGGATGCCCTGCAGGTACAGCAGCGTCAGCGCAGCATGCGCCCTCAGGGCGAGCAGGAACGAGACTAGCTCCAGCGCGAAAACCCGCTGCCCCGGGGCAGCGGGAGGAAGGCAGAGGAAAGGTAGAGCGAAAAAGGCAGGCCGCAAATGGAGGCGGCCCCGACAGCCACATCCCGGCACACGCGTCCACCACTACCGTTGCTCCCTTCCGGGCCTGGCGGGGTTTGCGGTTTAGCGTTGCGGGAGGACCGACGGGGCCACCACGACATGACGCGCTGGGCGTCAAACCCGGCGAGCGATCAATGACTTGCCGAGTGCGTGAGCACTATATCAACGCCGGAGCCGGCCGGCAAGGGGCATCGCCCGACGGCGGCAGGATGCTACGGGCCCGGCGTTGCTGTATCGTGGATTGAACGTCAATGCAGACTCATCCATCACGCCACATCGGGAGGCGCACCATGAAGAAGGATCCGAACAAGGGCTACATCGCCCTGCTGGGCTGGAGCCTGAACGCCATCGAAGCCGCCGAGAACTTCGACCGACGCTACGTGGTGGTTGCCCCGGAGTGGGCCGAGGAGTACTGCCAGAAGCACGACATCCCCTATGTACCCTGGAACTTCGAACGCCTCAACGACCGCTCCCTGGAGATCGCCCATACCCTCCAGGAGATGAAGGTCGACGTCGCCATCCCGCTGTTCGAGGAGACCGTGGAGTGGGCCGGCGCCATCAATTCGGTGCTGCTCGACAACCCCCGCCTCTACGGCCAGTCGCTGCTGCTGCGCGACAAGGCGCTGATGAAGCGCCGCGCCCAGCTCGGCGGCATCCGGGTGGGCATCTTCGAGGAGGCCCACGACAAGGAGGACGTCGTGCGCTTCCTCAAGCGGGTCAACCAGACCCTGCTCAAGCTCGACGGCGACCCCAACGATCCCATCCATCTCAAGGCCTTCGACAAGGCCGGCTGCCTGGGTCACCGGGTGATTCGCACCCCGGACGAGGTCGATACCATCCCCGACGAGGAGTTCCCGGTGCTGATGGAGTCGCACCTGGACGGCTGGGAGTTCGCCGTGGAGGCGTGGATCCACGACGGCAAGATCGCCTTCCTCAATATCTCCGAGTACGTGACCCTGGGCTATTCGGTGTTCGTGCCCGCCTCCCCGGAACTCGAGCAGTATCGCCCCCAGATCACCGCCCAGATCGAGAAGCTGATCAAGGCCTTCGATATCGAGTTCGGCCTGATCCACCCCGAGTACTTCGTCACCAGCGACGGCGAGATGTACTTCGGCGAGGTAGCCTACCGTCCGCCGGGCTTCAAGGTGTTCGAGCTGCTCGAGCGGGTCTACGGCTTCAACGCCTACCAGGCCTCCATGCTGGTCTTCGACCCCAAGAGCACCCCGGAGGAGGTCGCCGCCTTCTTCCCGCAGGAGATCGTCGATGCCGACGGCTTCGCCGGCTGCTTCGGCGTCTACCCGCGCCGCCGCGTGGTGAGCAAGCTGGAGATCCCCGAGGAGGTCGAAGACGACCCCTACTTCGAGTCCCACGAGCTCACCCCGCCGGTCGAGGAGACCGTCACCAAGCGCACCGCCTTCGGTACCCACTGGGGCCTGGTCTACTTCAAGGGCGATGAGGCGGCGCGCATGAAGGAACTGCTCAAGCATATGGAAGAGCTTGATTTCTATGTCTGAGACAGGCGTCATGGAAAGGTGACAGCCTGACGACAAGGAGTCGGCGTGACCACGCACCGACAGACGCAAGACACAAGCGCCCTGCCCGCGGCCAGCGAAAAGCTCGCTGGCCTGTGCAGCAAACTGGACGACGCCATCACCCTGCTGGCCGATGCCAGGGAGTTTGCCAAGCCAGGCAAGCTGCCCCGGGTACTCGATACTGCCCGCCGGGTGCTGCTCCAGGAGGGCGGCGCGGCGGAGGTGGAGCGTCGCTCTCAGGTCTTCGAGGAGGCCGGGGTCTTTCTCGGCTCCGATTGGGAGACCCCCCAGTACCTGGTGCCGTCGCTGACCACCCACGCCCTCAAGAGCCCCGACCCCAGCATGGTGGTGATCGAAGCGCTCAGCGAGCTGCGCCTGCTGGCCGTAGCCAAGGGCGAGTACCTCCATCCCCAGATCTCCGCGGAGCAGGCCCACCACTACTTGACCCAGGTGATGGCGATCAACCTCTGGCTGCTCTTCGGCGCCCCAAGCGAAGCCGAGCGCGAGACCCAGGGGCGCCTGGCACAGATTCCTCGCCACCTGTTTCGCCACCTGGCCGAGCGCATCGGCTACGAGCACATCATCGACCGGCTGATCGACGAGATCTGGCGGATCCTGCAGCAGCGTCCCATCCAGGTGGAGCCGGTCAAGGCGATGATCACCCAGATCGCCATCTGCCAGGCCAACCCGGAGATCGACCTGGGCGCCAGCGGCCAGGGGGCGGATCGCCTGGTCAGCTCCCTCTACGGCCCCACCCGGGCCTGCCGGGAGGACCCAGGCGTCGAGGCCTACCGGGAGCGGCTGGCCAGCATGGACAGCGCCGCCCTGCAGGGTGAGGCCACCGGTTTCGCCCGGGCCATGCACGATACCGGCCTGGTCTCGCCCTACCACCCGGTGCTGCTGCGCCACCTGCTGGATTATGGCGATCACCTGCTGGCCGAGGCGCTGGGGCTCTCCGCCACCGGCCGCGACTGCCTGCTCTGCTACCGCGAGCTGGTCTCGGCCCTGATCCGCGGCGGCGTCCACCCCGCCACCCCTCAGGCGGTCTATGGCCTGGCGCTGCTGCTGGAGCGCGGCATCCTCTACCAGCCGCCGGTGGCCCCGGCCATGTGGCGCCAGCTGGGCCTGACGCTCTCCGAGTGGTCCCAGGCGCGGCTCAACCTGGCCTTCGGCGAGGCGATCTCGCCCCGGGCGCGGCTGCTGGAGGGGGTGCTCTGCATGCTCGGCCAGCCGCTGGGCGTGGGCCAGGGCAATAACCCCACCTGCCAGTCGGCCCGGGCGCTCTCCATGTGGGCCTACAACGACCCGGACTACCTGCTGCAGATGGTCGCCTGGGCGGCCCGGGACGACGAGATCATCATGCACTTCGAGGGGCAGCCGATCTCCTCCATGGCGAGCAGCGGCGGCGTGGCCCAGGCCCTGCGCATGGACCTCGACCCCGTCTCGCTGATCGTGGTGCCTCATCTGGACCGTATCTATGCGGAGATGGGGCGGCGCTGCATCGGCCGCGAGGGCGACCCCCACCGCTGGGTCAATCCGGAGTTCCACGGCTGGTGGTCCGGGCGCGGTTTTCGCATCAACGTCGACGTGGCCAGCGGCCAGCTCCAAGAGCTGGACACCTTCCTGCGCCACTTCTACGCCAGCTACCACCCCTACTACAACGGCAACCAGCCGCTGATCCACCCCCAGCCGGCGGGCATCGCCGTCACCGACAGCGCGGCGCGCTTCATCGGCTGGCACGCCATCACCGTGCTGCGCGTCTCCCTGGACCCTTCGGACGTGATGCGGGTCTACTTCTACAACCCCAACAACGACAGCGGCCAGGACTGGGGCGACGGGGTGAAAGTCAGCACCGCCGGCTGCGGCGAGCGCGCCGGCGAGGCCTCCCTGCCCTTCGAACAGTTCGCCTCGAGGCTCTATATCTTCCACTACGACCCGCTGGAGCGCGGCGAGCTGGCCCAGATCACCCAGGCGGAGCTGGATCGGGTGATCGGCTATATTCACCGCAGCTGGGGCGCCGACCGCATTCCGCCCACCGACCTCCAGGCCGACGCGGGCCCCACCGGCGCGCCTTGATGCCGGTCAGGACTTCCCTGGCCGGCTCTGCCAGAATGGAGAGCTGAGAGCCACCGGCTCGCCACTCAGGCGATACAGGGAGATACGCATGGACTTCAAGCTGCTGATGGTCTTCGTGGACCAGGACAGGACCGACAAGGTGCTGGACGCCGCCCGCAATGCCGGCGCCACCGGTGCCACCATCATCAACAACGCCCAGGGCCAGGGGCTCAAGCCCCATCTGACCTTCTTCGGCCTGGAGTTCATGGCCTCCCGCAGCGTGATCCTGATTCTGGTGGAGGCGCGCCGCTCCAGCGAGGTGCTGAATGCGGTGAGCCTGGCCGGAGAGCTAGACGAGAGCCTGAATACCGGCATCGCCCTGGAGCTCGACGTCAGTCAGGCGGTGGGCCTCAGCGAGCACATCAGGACGCTCAGCCGCGAACACCCGCTGACAGGCGGCTAGTCCTCGGTGGTGGGGCGCCCGGCCCCTGTCAGCCGGCGTTCCACCTTCTCGAGGCTATCCTGGGTGCCGAGCAGCACCAGCACATCGTCGGCCCGAACCTCGGTATCCGCCTCGGGGTAGCGCCGACGCTGTTCGTTGCGCACCAGCGCCGTCACGGACACCTGATCTCGCTCCGTATTCAACTCCGCCAGGCGCTGGCCGATGGCCGGACTCCCCTCATGCAGCACCACCGAGTGCAGTCGCTCCTGCTCCCCCGCCGGGCGCGGATCCTGGATGTTGTCCAGGGAGCCCCGGAAGAGCTCGCGCAGCATCTGGTAGTGGCCGGCGCGCTGCTCCTGGAGGTGGCGGGTCACCCGATGGAGAGGCACTCCCAGGGCCTGCAGCGCATGGGAGGTCAGGATCATGCTCGCCTCCAGGGTCTCGGGAATGACCTCTGTCGCCCCCGCCTCACAGAGCTCTACCACCGTGGAGTCGTCCCGGGTGCGGACCACGGCGGGAATACCGGCCTTCAGCTGGGCGGCATGGCGCAGGGTCTTGAGCGCGGCAGGGCGATCCTCATGGCTGATGATCAACAGCCTGGCCCGAGCCAGCCCCACGTTCTCCAGCACGGCGGCATCCGAGGAGTCACCGAAGTAGACCGGCTGGCCCGCCAGGCGCGCCTCGCGCACGATGGCGGGATCCAGGTCCAGGGCGATGTACTCGACGCCCTCGCTCTCCAGGAAGCGCGCCACCGTCTGGCCGGTGCGGCCGAACCCGCAGATCACCACGTGCCCCTGCTCGTCGAGCTCGCGAGGCGCCGGCAGCGACTCATCCGGTCGCCGCGCCGGACGCCCGAACAGCCAGCTTGCCAGGGGCTGGTTGAAGCGGATCAGGAAGGGGGCCAGGATGATCGAGAAGAGCACCGAGGTGAGCACTACCTGGGCCGGCTGGCTGGCGATTACCCCGCCCTCCAGGCCGATGGCCAGCAGGGCGAAGCCGAACTCGCCACCCACCGCCAGCAGCAGGCCGGTACGGAAGGCCGTCTGCAGCTCCACGCCGGAGAGGCGCACAATCAGGGTGACCAGGAGCAGCTTGATACCCAGCAGCGCCACGGCGCCGAGCAGCGCCTCCCACCAGATCTCGGGCAGCAGCGCCGGCTCCACCAGCATGCCGATGCTGACGAAGAAGAGCCCCAGCAGCACGTCCCGGAAGGGGCGAATGGTCGACTCCACCTGGTGGCGGAATTCGGTGTCGGCCAGCACCATGCCGGCCAGGAAGGCCCCGAAGGCCATGGAGAGCCCCAGGGTCTTGGTGGTCCAGGCCGCCACCAGGGAGACGAAGAGCACCGTCAGGGTGAAGAGCTCCGCGGAGCGCCGCTCCGCCACCAGCTGAAAGAGCGGGCGCAGCAGCAGGCGCCCGGAGATCAGCACGATCACGAAGGCGAGCAGCGCCTTGGCCAGCGCCAGCCCCAGCGCCCCGGCCACCTCCTGGGCCGCCGCCACTCCCAGCACCGGAATCACCACCACGAAGGGCACCGCGGTGATGTCCTGAAACACCGACATGGTGGTGCCGAGCCGCCCGTGGCGAGTCTGGCTCTCGCCCTGCTCCATCAGCTGCTTGGTGATGACGGTGGTAGAGGACTGGGCAAACACCGCCCCCACCACGAAGGCCGCCGGACCGGGCAGCCCCATGGCCCAGGCCAGGCCGCCCACCACCGCCGTGGTCAGGGCCACCTGGGCGGTGCCCAGGCCGAGAATGGTGTGGCGCAGCGCATAGATCTGGGGCATCGAGAAGCTGAGCCCGATGGTGAAGAGCAGAAAGACGATGCCGAACTCGGCGATCACCCGAATATACTCATCGGCCACCACGGGCCCGGCGGTATGGGCGCCCAGCAGCACCCCCACCAGCAGATAGCCCAGGCTCGGGGGAATCCTGAAGCGCTGGAAGACCAGCACCACGGCCACCGTGGCCCCCAAGAGCAGCAGCATCTGTACCAGCGCCTGTTCCAGCATTACCGTTTTCCCTGGTCGCCCGGCGGGCGCACTCTGTCCATCAAGGCCATGTCTGCCATGGCGTTATCTCGCCCGATAGCATATCAGGATGAGCGCTGCACGACGCGCCTCGCGACGCTATACTGCCAGCCCCTTAGCCCCCTTCTCTTGCCCCGGGAGCCGCCATGACGCGTCTCGACCAGCTTCTTGTCACCCAGGGCCTGGCCCGCTCCCGCACCCGCGCCCAGCGGCTGATCCGTCATGGGCGGGTCGCCCTGGCCGATAGCGGCCGGGTGCTCACCAAGCCCGGCGAGAAGCTGCCGGACGATACCCGGCTGACGGTGGCGGAGGACCCCGAGGAGCGCTATGTCTCCCGGGCGGGGCTCAAGCTCGAGGCATTGATCGAAACGCTGGGGCTGGACCTCGAGGGCCGGCTGGTGCTCGACGTGGGGCAGTCCACCGGCGGCTTCACCGACTGTGCCCTGCGCTGCGGCGCACGCCACGTGATCGGCGTGGAGGTGGGCCACGACCAGCTCGACCCGAGCCTGCGCGAGGATCCGCGGGTCACCTGCCTGGAGGGACTCAACGCCCGGGCCATGGCCCGCGAGCCCCGCCTGCGGGAGGCCCTGGCCGCCCAGGGCGCCGCGGGGCCGGATGTCGCGGTGATGGACGTCTCCTTTATCTCCCAGAGCCTGATCCTACCCGAGATCGCCGCCCTGCTGGCGCCGGGGGCCGAGCTCGCCAGCCTGGTCAAGCCGCAGTTCGAAGTGGGCCCCGGCAGCGTCAACGCCCGGGGGCTGGTCACCGACCCCGCCCGCTACCGCGAGGTGGAGGCGAAGATCCGTGCCTGCTGCGCCGAGCACGGGCTCGCGGTGCGCCACTGGCAGGAGAGCCCGCTGCTGGGCGGCGACGGCAACCGCGAATTCCTGCTCCACGCCGTGCGCCAGGCCTAGCCAGCCCCCTGCGCCGGCCGTTCAGCGACCGCTGTCGCCCCCATCCCCGACGTCGATCTCACCCGGGTCGCCGTGGCTGCCCGGCGGCGGATGCTGGCGCAGCCTGCCCTTGCCGCCGGTCTCCACTACCTTGCGCGTCTCACCCGGGCGCTTGAGCCAGATCTCCAGCTGATTGAAGGCGATATCGACCCCATGCTCGGCAAATAGCTCCCCCACCCGGCAGTTGAGCTCGTCGGTGGCGAAGAGGCGGTCCCCCAGGGCGTTGACGAAGACCCGCAGCTCGAACTCCAGGGTGCTCTCCCCGTAGGCCATGAAGAATACCTGGGGCTCGGGGTCGGCCAGCACCCGTTCGTTCTCATGGGCGGCCCGGTAGAGCAGCCGATGCACCAGCGCCTGGTCGGAACCGTAGGCGACCCGGTAGTTGAGCACCACCCGAGTGACCGTATCGGAGAGCGACCAGTTGATCAGCTGGTCGGTGATAAAGGTCTGGTTGGGAATGATGATCTCCTTGCGGTCGAAGTCGGTCACCGTGGTGGCGCGAATGCGGATGCGGCTGACCGTGCCGGTCAGAGACCCCAGGGTGATGGTGTCGCCGATGCGCACCGGCCGCTCGAAGAGGATGATCAGGCCCGAGACGAAGTTGGCGAAGATCGCCTGGAGGCCGAAGCCCAGGCCCACGCCCAGCGCCGCCACCAGCCACTGCAGCTGACTCCAGGCCACGCCCAGGGTGGCCAGGGAGGCCACCAGGCCGCTGCCCACGATGGCATAGGAGAGCAGCGAGGCGATGGCATAGGCGCTGCCCTGCTTGAGCTCCAGGCGTGACAGCACCATCACTTCCAGCAGGCCAGGCAGGTTGCGCGCCATCATCAGGGTGAAGCCGAAGATCAACAGCGCCGTGATGATATCGGCCACCGAGAGCGCACCGGTCACAAGCTCGCTGCCCACATCGCCCTCGGCTTCCCAGATCGCCACCCGCTCCAGGTAGCCCAGCAAGGTGAGCAGATCGGCCCACACCAGATAGAGCAGCAGTACGAAGCCCACCATCAGGATCAGCTTGGAGAGCCGCAGCGACTGCTGGTTGATCTGCTCCATGTCCAGGGGGGGCTCCTCGACCACCTCGATGCCACCCTCGGCGCCCTCCTTGACCTCGGCGCGTCGCCGGGCCAGGGCCCGCTTGAAGGCCAGTCGCCGGGCGGCCACGGCCAGCCCCCGCACCACGCTGGCCTCCACCAGGATCCAGAGGCCGAGCAGATAGAGGGTGGCGGCGAAGCGCCCCACCAGGCTCAGCGCCGTGTACTCGTAGCCCGCCGCGATCAGCCCCAGCAGCACCAGGGGCACCGCCGCCATGGCCAGTCCCAGCGCCAGCCGGAAGAGCTTGACGCCAAAGAAGGGAGTATGGGCCAGGATCAGGCGCGCCAGCCCCAGGCTCATGCCCAGTAGCCCGGCCACCAGCAGCCCCAGGGCCACCGGCCGATGAGTCAGCCCGAGCTCGGCGTCCCGAGCCAGGGTCGCGATGAACACTACCGGCACCAGGGCCAGGGCCAGCCAGCCCAACAGCCAGCGCAGGCGAGCCACATAGTCAGCCGGCCAGTAGAAGTGCTTGGTGGCCACGCCGTCGCGCACCAGCAGGCGCCGCCCCCAGGCGATCACGCCCCAGGCCAGGGCGAGCTGCAGGGCCGCCAGCCCCAGGCCATGGGCGATGCCGTCGCTTTCGGCCAGCAGGGCGGCGCCGAGGGCCGCCAGGCTCAGCGGCCCAGGCGAGGCGAGCAGCGCATTGAGCAGCACCGCCCTTGGGGTATGCAGCTGGGTATCGCTGCGCAGGCGACCGATCTGCTCATGAATCACCGCCAGGCGCGTCTTGATGCGCCGCCGCCCCCACACCAGGCCGGCGGCCAGCAGCAGCAGGGGCAGCCCCGCCAGCGCTGCCGTGGAGGGCAGGCGCCACTGCCCGGGGAGAACCTGCCGCCACTCCCCCTCCTGCCACTCCAGCACCAGGTTGGCCGGCAGCTGGCGTGCCCAGCCGATATCCAGCGGTCGAGTGTTGGCCACCCAGAAGAGCTGTTCGTCGATGGTTCCACGCAGCTCCCGGGAGGTCTCCAGTAGCTGCTGCTGGTTGAGCTGCAGCTCCACGGCAGTGCTGAGCAGGCTGCCATAGGTCTGCTCCAGGCGATCGACCAGTTCGCGGCGGGACTGGTAGAGCCGCTGCAACGACTCCACCAGGGCATCGCTGACCTCCACACCGGCCTCCTCCAGACGCTGGTTGGCCAGCCGCTCGCTCTGGCGCAGGGCGTCGCGCTGGCGCACCAGGTCGAACTGGCGCAGGCGCAAATCGGCGATCTCGTCCTGAAGATCCCGGCGCGGGGCCACCTGGGGCAGCGAGCGGCGCTGCTCGCGCAGGATACGCGACAGCAGCATGGAGCCGCGGATCGCCTCGATCTGCTCGTTGAGGCTGCGCTGCAGCTGGCGGACATGGTCGAGTTGGCTACGCACCGCCAGGCTCTCGCGCACCAGGGCGTTGTTGCGGTCGTTGGCGCGCAGCAGCTCCAGGCTGAGGTCGCGGTTGACCTGCTGGGCGCGCTCCAGCACCGGATGCCCCGCCTCCAGCAGGGGGTCGTCCCGGGCGGCGTCGGCGATGGCCTGCTCCGATGCCAGGCGCCGCTTGCGGTCGATGACGTCCTGCAGCAGCGAGAGCTCCGCCTCCTGACGCACCTGCTGCTGGTTGAGCAGGTCGCGGCGCTGCTGGTCGAGCTCGCGCAGCCGAGTGTTGGTGCCCAGCTCGCGCTGATGGAAAAGCAGGGTCACTTCGGCCAGGCGCCGCTCCACCTGGCTCTGCAGGCGCCGCGCATCATCGCCGGGCAGGCCCCGGGCCTCGAGCTCATCCTGACTGCGCCGGGCACGCTCCACCGCCTGCATCGCCTCGGAGATCGCCTGCTGGGCGCGCTCGGGCAGGGTCTGGGCGGCCAGCAGCTGGGCGTTGACCTCGGCGAGGCGGTCCTGGAGGCGCTGCAGCTCCAGGACCGCCTCCTGCTGGCGCTGCTCTAGCTCATCCACCTCCAGGCCGTCGAGGTCGGTGGCCGACAGCGACAGCGCCGCCTCCTCCTCGGCCACCAGCTCCCGCTCCAGACGCAGCAGCTCGGCGGGGGCCTGCTCGACCCGGACCTCCAGGGCATCCAGGCGCTCCCTCACTTCCGAGAGGCCCTCCAGGCCCGCCAGCGTCGCTTCCAGGGCTTCCGCTTCCCGACGCTCAGCCGCACTCAGGCTCTCCCCCTCCGCCGGGGTCAGAGCCTCCAGGCGCGCCTCGACAGCGTCGCGATCGGGGAGGTTCTCCTCCGCCTGGGCCGGCAGCAGCACCAGCAGCAGGAGCAGGATCAGGGGCAGCCGGTACCAGGCCTGGCCCCCGCCCTGACACTTCGTCGCAGTCGCGATTCTCGCCCTGGCACCCGCCTCTCTCTTCACCGACTACCTCGCTTCGCAGGGAAATGCCCAGGGTTCGATTCTCGGCCCCTCGCGCCGCCAAGGCAATCACCAAGGAACAACGCCGCTGGCGGTTGACTTGGGCCCCCGGCATGGTAGAACGGCGGTCTGTACCTCCTCACCTCCGGATCTCGCCATGACGTGCCTCTCCCGCCCTGCCGCCCTCACCGGCGCCGCCCTGGCCCTGCTGCTGCATGGCGCCGCCCTCCAGGCGGATACGCCACACTCCGAGCCGAGCAGCGGGGCTCGCCATGGGGAAGTCGCCGATGCCTCGGCTGCACAACGCCGCGCCCTCGAAGCCCGCATCCGGGCCCTCAATGCGGAGCTCGAGTCGCTGCAGAGCGAGCTTGCCGAGCTGCCCGCCGACGAGGAGCAAGCGCCCATCGCCCCGGACCTTCAGGCGGCACTCGAGGCCACCGAGCGCCGCCAGCTGGAGCTGGAGTCCAACCATAACCCCTTTGCCATCACCACCTACCGGCGCAACTATCTGTTTCCGGTCAGCTATACCGCCAACCCCAATCGCGACGCCTTTCGCGAGATCACTCCGGATAACGGCCCTCGAGATGCCGAGGTCAAGTTCCAGTTCAGCGCCAAGGTCAATCTGCTCGAGGGAGTGTTCGGCGATACCGGCGACCTCTATTTTGCCTACACCCAGCGCAGCTGGTGGCAGGCCTACAACACCGACTCCTCCTCGCCCTTCCGGGAGACCAACTACGAGCCCGAGGTCTTCATGACCTTCGACAACGCCTGGCGGACGCTCGGCTGGACCAACGTGCGCAACCGCCTGGCGCTGAACCATCTCTCCAACGGCCGCTCCGACCCGCTGTCGCGCAGCTGGAACCGGGTCTACGTGGAGAGCATCTTCCAGCGCGGCGACTGGGCCTTCAGCCTGGCCCCCCACTGGCGCATCCCGGAGTCCAAGAGCGAGGACGACAACCCCGATATCGACCGCTACATGGGCTACGGCGACGTCACCCTGGCTCGCCGCCTGGGCGACAACGAGCTCAGCCTGCTGTGGCGGGGCAATCCCAGCGCCGGCAACATGGGCACCCAGGTCGACTACTCCTGGCCGCTTTTCAACGGTAACGTGCGCGGCCACGTGCAGTACTACTACGGCTACGGCGAGAGCATGATCGACTACGACCACCGCAATCACCGTCTCAGCCTGGGCTTCAGCCTCAATCCGCTGTTCAGCGGCGGCAGCATGACCCGCTGACCCTGACGCACCTTCCATGCAGCAGGCAGCGTGACGGCCGCCGCCGTGGCAAGCGCTGCCCTGGCTGCTATGCTGTGGCTGTCATTCACCGTCAGAGGAAGACCCGATGGCAAACCGTGCCCCCCAGTCCCACGAGACCACCCAGCAGCTCAAGGAAGACCTGCACCACCTCACCCAGACCATCGAGGAGCTGGTCAGCGCTACCGCCGACGACTCCCGCAGCAATATCAAGGAGCTGCGTGACCGGGCCGAGAAGCGCCTCAAGGAGACCCGCGACCGCCTCGAGAGCCGCGGCGAGCGCTTCTATGGCGAGGCCCGCGACAGCATGGAGCACCAGGCCGACGCCTGCGACCGCTACGTCCACGAGAACCCCTGGACCAGCATCGGCATCGGCGCCGCCGTGGGCGTAGTCGTCGGCATGCTGATCGGGCGTCGCTGATGCAGGAGAGCCAGGGACCGGCGCAGCGCCTGTTTTCCGCCGCCAAGCGCCTGCTCGGCAGCCTGCTGGCCACCGGCGAGACGCGCCTGCGTCTCGCCATTCTGGAGCTGGAGGAGGAGCGCGTTCGGCTGGTGGGCCTGCTGCTGATCGTGGGGCTGAGCCTGATCCTGCTGATGCTCGGCATCGGGGTGCTGACCACCCTGGTGATCGTCGCCTTCTGGGACAGCTACCGGCTCACCGCCATTGCCGTCAGCGCCGGGGTGCTACTGGGCGGCGGCGCCCTGCTGGCGCTGCGGGCCCTGCAGCTGGCTAAACGCCGCACCCTGCTGGTCAGCACCCTCAAGCATCTGGCCACCGACCGCGACCTGATGGAGCGCGAGCGCCGGGAGGAGCACCATGAGCGCTGATCTTCCCGCACGGCGCCCACCGCCGTCCCATGCCGAGCGCAAGGCGCAGCTGAACGCCCGCATCGAGCAGCAGCGCATCGATATCCTGGTGGAGGCGAGCCGCTACCGGGAGGCGAGCCGCCCCATCGATGACGGCTGGCGGGCGCTGATGCGCTTCAAGGCGCCGCTCTACGCCCTGGGCGGCGTGCTGCTGATGAAGAGCGCCCGCCACCCCAGCTCGCTATTGCGCGTCAGCAAGCGCCTGGCTGCCGGCGCCCTGCTGCTGCGCCGGGCCCGCCGCCTGCTGCGCTGACCCTTCCCCGACGCGAGGAGCCCCCATGGCCATCGCCATTACCCTGCACGTGATCGCCGCCGTCCTCTGGGTGGGCGGCATGTTCTTCGCCTGGATGATCCTGCGCCCGGTGGCCGCCGGCCAGCTGGAGCCACCGGCCCGCCTCACCCTGTGGCGCGGCGTCTTCGACCGCTTCTTCCCCTGGGTGTGGGCCGCGGTGGCGGTGCTGCTGGTCACCGGGCTGTGGATGCTGTTCGCGGTCTTCGGCGGCATGGCCGGCGCGCGCTGGCACATCCACCTGATGCTGCTTTCGGGCCTTGCCATGATGGCCATCTACCTGCACCTCTGGTTCGCTCCCTACCGCCGGCTCTGCCGCGCCGTGGAGGCCAGCGACTGGCCCGAAGGCGGCCGGCAGCTGGCGCAGATTCGCCGCCTGGTCGGCATCAACCTGATCCTCGGCCTGCTCACCACCGCCATCGCCTCCGGTGGCCGCTATCTCTGAGCGGGTGCCTCCCGGGGCTCTGACCTGCCGTCGGGCACCCAGCGCAGGCAGCGCTCGCCCCGGGCCAGGCGCCTCTCGATAAAGCGCCGGGTCCGCTCCTGCCGGTGGCTGTCGTCCCGAGCCCAGACTCCCAGGGCGGACAGGAAGAGCCCGGTCAGGGCCACCTCCTCCAGCTGAGCGCGCCGGGTGCCGTAGGGTGCCGGCAGCCGCGCCGCCTCCCGCCACCACTGCACGGTGCGCGACAGATCGAAGAGCATGGGCACCCAGGTATGCAGGTGGGGAAGATGGGCCTTGGTGCGCAGCATCTCCACGGTGACCCGGCGATGGGGCGCCAGCGCATCCAACCAGGCGAGCAGGCAGTGCGCCAGTCGCTGGACCTCCGGCCAGTGCTCGAAGCCCTCGGGCTTCTCGGCCAGCATCGCCTCCAGGCCGCGCTGGAACCAGGCATTGGCCACCGCGTCCAGATCGCGAAACTCCGCCAGCACCGCCGCCATGGGCACCTCCAGGCGCGCGGCGACCTCGGTGAGCCTGACCGCCTCCCAGCCGTGCCGCTCGGCCTCACCCAGGGACGCATCGACGACGCGGTCGCGCAGCAACGTCTCATCGGCGCCGGGCTCGTGATGAACGGCAATCAGGGTCATGGGGCACCTCCGGGGCAGGCTGAGGATTCGTGCGCAAGCACTCTGCCAGCAGAATAGACCCTGGACGCGGGACGCCGCGACTGTCACGAAACCGTCACCTGAAGAGACGGCCTAAGCTGGTAAGGTACGGCGTCGCCGCCGGGCGACGCCTTGACGGCGCCATGAGGTGCGGCAAGAGGTCGTCACCAGGGAAGAAGGGAGGCACGCCATGCGCATGCTGGCGCTCTACAGCATCAAGGGCGGGGTGGGCAAGACCGCCTCGGCGGTCAACCTGGCGGCAGAGGCCGCCGCCCAGGGCAGGCGGGTGCTGCTCTGGGATCTCGACCCCCAGGCGGCCACCACCTTCTACCTGCGCATCAAGCCCAAGATACGCGGCGGCGTGGCCAGGCTGGTGAAGGGCAAGGCCGCCTTCGACAAGGTGATTCGGGCCACCGAGGTAGAGAACCTCGATCTGCTGCCCGCCGCGCTGGCCTCCCGGGAGATGGACCAGCTGCTGGCCGAACAGCAGGAGAACCAGCTCCGGCGCATCCTGAAACCGGTTCGTCACGACTATGACCTGGTGATCCTCGACTGCCCGCCGACGCTCTCGACCCTCTCCGAGAGCGTCTTTGCCAGCGTCGACGCCCTGCTGGTACCCATCGTACCCACGGTGCTCTCCCTGCGCACCCTGGAGCAGCTGCGCGACTTCCTCGACCGGCACGACATCCCCTGCCAGGTATGGCCCTTCGTGACCCTGGCGGACCGTCGCCGCCACCTGCACCGGGACACCATCGCCGAACTCCCCAGGCAGTGGCCGCTGCGCCTCTCCACCACCATTCCCAGCGCCAGCGTGGTGGAGCGCATGGGGGTCGAGCGCGCCCCCCTAGGCCAGTTTGCCCGCACCTCCCCTGCCGCCGGCGCCTACCGGGCGCTGTGGCAGGAGATCGCCCAGCGCCTGCAGTAGGCAGAGGGGCCGGGCCCCGGCTAGAGAGCGCTGCCGCAGGCCACCCCGCTCGCCCAGGCCCACTGGAAGTTGTGGCCGCCAAGCTCGCCGGTGACGTCGAGCACCTCGCCGATAAAGCGCAGCTGGGGCAGCCCTTCCACCGCGAAGCTCTGCGACGAGATCCGCCGGGTATCCACGCCCCCGAGGGTCACCTCGGCGGTGCGCCACCCCTCGGTGCCGGCGGGCTTGAGCCGCCAGTCGCCGAGGCGCTCGGCCCAGGCTGCAAGCTCGGCGTTGCTGCGCTCGGCCAGCACGCCATCGCCGCCGTGCCACTCGATCAGCGCCTGGGCCAGGCGCCGGGGCAGCTGCTCCCCCAGCCAGGAAGAGAGCCGACGCTTCGGCGTCTCCCGCCGGGCGACACAGAGCGCCTCGAAGGCCTGGATGCCCGGCAGCAGGTCGATGGCCAGCTCGTCGCCGGGCCGCCAGTGGCTGGAGATCTGCAGCATGGCGGGCCCCGAAAGGCCACGGTGGGTGAAGAGCATGGGCTCGCGGTAGTGGCCGCGAGGCCGGCCCGCCTGGAGGACGCGCACCGCCACCTCGCAGGCGACCCCGGAGAGCGCCTCGGCCCGGGCCTTCCACTGGGAGGTCAGGGTGAAGGGCACCAGCGCCGGGCGCGTCTCGGTGACCTCGAGGCCGAACTGGCGGGCCAGCTCGAAGCCGAAGCCGGTGGCCCCCATGGTGGGAATGGAGAGACCACCGGTGGCCACCACCGCCGCCCCGCAGTCGATGGCGCCCCGGGAGGTCACCACTCGCATGCCCTCGCCATGGCGCTCGAGGCGCTCCACCGAGGTGTTGAGGCGCAGCTCCACTCCGGCCCACTCGCACTCGGTGAGCAGCACCCGGACGATCTCCTTGGCGGAGTCGGCGCAGAAGAGCTGGCCCGGCGCCTTCTCCACATACTCCACCCCGTGGCGCTCCACCAGCTCCACGAAGTGCTCGGGGCGATAGCGCTTCAGCGCCGAGATGCAGAAGTGCGGATTGGCGGAGAAGAAGTTGGCCGGCGTGGAGTTGAGGTTGGTGAAGTTGCAGCGCCCGCCCCCGGACATCAGGATCTTGCGCCCGGGCCGCTTGGCATGGTCGATCACCAGCACCCGCCGACCGGCATAGCCCGCGGTCAGGGCACACATCAGGCCGGCGGCGCCGGCGCCGAGAATCACCGTGTCATAGGTCATGGTCAGGTCGGGCCGCTTGTGAAAGGGAGGCGCATTCTAGCAGGCCCGAGCCCGACTGTTGATGACGCCCTCCCTGAACGCGCATTGAACAAATGTACAATATTTGTACACTAACCGGTGTTCTCCTCAAGATTGTGAATTGTTGTCACACTCGCGCGGCGTATCATGGGTAGCCTGATAGGCACCCCTGCCGGGCTGGACGCCCGCAGAATCGCGCCTCCGCCACCCTGGACCAGACCCGAGCTCTCATGACCCCCTCTTCGTCTCGCCTGACCCCACGCCTGCTGGCCGCCCTGCTGGTGGTGCTGCTGCTGGCCACCCTACTCTCCAGTCCACCCGCCGCTGCCCAGGAGCGCACGCCGGTGATCGGCGCCCGGGCCACCCTGGCCCCCTGGTCCGACCCCCTGGAGGCGCTGGGGACCCTGCGCGCCGACGAGAGCGTGACGCTCTCGGCCACGGTCACCGACATCGTCGCCGAGGTGAACTTCCGCGACGGCCAGGTGGTGGAGGCGGGCCAGCTGCTGATTCGCCTGGAGGATGCCGAGCAGCAGGCGCAGCTGCGCGCCGCCCAGGCCCTGCGCGACGAGCGCCGTGCCACGGTGGATCGCCTGGCCCAGCTGCAGAGCCGCAACCTGGCCCCGCGGGCCGACGTGGAGGACGCCCGGGCCAGGCTGCGTCAGGTGGAGGCGGAGATCCAGGGGCTGGAGGCGCGGCTGCGCAACTACCGGCTGCGCGCTCCCTTCGACGGCGTGGTGGGCTTTCGCAATATCAGCCTCGGCAGCCTGGTCACCCCGGGCACCGAGCTTGTGACCCTCGACAAGGTCGACGTGATGAAGCTCGATTTCAGCGTGCCCGAGGTGTTCCTGGCCCTGCTCGAGCCCGGCCTGCCCCTGACGGCGCGCAGCGTGGCCTTCCCCGACGAGCGCTTCGAGGGCCATGTGGAGAGCGTCGGCTCCCGGGTCGACCCGGTGAGCCGCAGCGTCAGCGTGCGCGCCGAGCTGGCCAACCCCGAGCGGCGCCTGCGCCCCGGCATGCTGATGGAGGTCATCGTCCAGCGCAGCCCGCGGGAGGCCGTGGTGGTGCCGGAGAGCGTGCTGATCCCCAGCGGCGATCGCCAGTACGTCCTGGTGATCGACGAGGATGACCAGAATCGCGTCGAGCGCCGGGAGGTGAAGGTGGGCGAGCGGCGCACCGGCCAGGTGGAGATCCTCGAGGGCCTCGAGGCGGAGGAGCTGCTGGTGGCCCATGGCGTCCAGCGCGTCCAACCGCGGGACCAGGTGACCCTGCTCGGGGTCGCGGATGCCGACACCTCGGTGCCCGAGATCCTCGAGGCGAGCCGCGGGGAGCGTGACTGATGCGCCTCTCCGATCTCTCCGTACAGCGCCCGGTGCTGGCCACCGTGCTGGCACTGCTGATCGTCGCCTTCGGCCTGCTGGCCCTGCAGCGCCTGCCGCTGCAGGAGTACCCCTCCATCGACCCGCCGGTGGTCAGCATCGACACCCGCTATCCCGGCGCCTCCGCCAGCGTGGTGGAGACCCGCATCACCCAGGTGCTGGAGGACCGCATCGCCGGGGTCGAGGGCATCGAGCTGATCACCTCCTCAAGCGAGGATGGCCGCTCGCGCATCAATATCGAGTTTCGCCTCGACATGGATATCGATGCCGCCGCCAACGACATCCGCGACCGCATCTCCGGGGCCCTGCGCAACCTGCCCGACGAGGCCGACCCGCCCGAGGTGCAGAAGGCCGACTCCAGCGAGGAGGTGATCCTGTGGCTCTCGCTGACCGGCGACGGCTACACCATCCCCGAGCTCACCGACTACGCCGACCGCTACCTGGTGGACGGCTTCTCGGTGCAGCCCGGGGTGGCCCGGGTGCGCATCGGCGGCGGTCGCGAGTACGCCATGCGGGTGTGGATCGACCGCAACGCCCTGGCCGCTCGCAACCTCACGGTGAGCGACGTGGAGGGCGCCCTGCGTGCCGAGAACGTCGAGCTCCCGGCCGGCTCCATCGAGTCCCAAGAGCGTCAGTTCATCGTGCGCCTGCCGCGCAGCTTCAACCAACCGGATGACTTCGAGCGCCTGGCCCTCACCCAGGGCGCCGACGGCTACCTGGTGCGGCTGGGCGACGTCGCCCGGGTGGAGATCGGCTCGGTGGAGGACCGCTCGGTGTTCCGCGCCAACGGCGTGCCCATGGTGGGCCTGGGCATCATGAAGCAGTCCACCGCCAACGTGCTGGAGGTCTCCCGCGGCGTGCAGGCGGAGCTCGAGCGGGTCCAGGCGAGCCTGCCGGAGGGAATGTCGCTCTCCCTCAACTACGACGCCTCGGTGTTCGTGGCCGGCGCCATCGAGCAGGTGGTGATGACGCTCTTCATCGCCATGGGGCTGGTGGTGGTGGTGATCTTCATGTTCCTCGGCAATGTACGCACCACCCTGATTCCCGCGGTGACGGTGCCGGTGGCGATCATCGGCGCCTTCATGGCCCTGGCGCTCATGGGCTTCTCCATCAACCTGCTGACCCTGCTGGCCCTGGTGCTGGCCATCGGCCTGATCGTCGACGACGCCATCGTGGTGCTGGAGAACATTCACCGCCGCATGCACGACTATGGCGAAACGCCCCTGGTGGCGGCCTTCAAGGGGACACGGCAGATCGCCTTTGCGGTGATCGCCACCACCCTGGTGCTGGTGGCGGTCTTCGTGCCGCTGGCCTTCCTTCAGGGCAACGTGGGCCGGCTCTTCTCGGAGTTCGCCCTGACCATGGCCGCCGCCGTGGCCATCTCCAGCGTACTGGCGCTGTCGCTGACCCCGATGATGGCCTCCAAGATCCTCAAACCTGCCCAGGATGACAGCCGTGTCGCCCGGGCCGTGCAGTGGCTGCTGGAGCTGACCCAGCGCCTCTATCGCACTCTCCTCGAGTGGGTCCTCAAGGCGCGCCTGGCGGTGCTGGCGGTCTTCGTGGGGCTGATCGCCGTCACCGTCTGGCTTGCCGACCTGCTGCCCAGCGAGTATACCCCGCAGGAGGATCGCGGCAGCTTCATCATCCTGGTCAACGGCCCCGAGGGGGCCACCTTCGACTACATCATGGACTACATGAACGAGATCGAGGCGCGCCTCGAGCCCATGGTGGAGAGCGGCGACATGGAGCGGGTGGTGATCCGCGCGCCACGCGGCTTCGGCAATATCGAGAACTTCAACAACGGCTTCGGCATCATCGGCCTGGCCGACTGGGGAAGCCGCCGCGACGCCTGGTCGATCATGGACGACGTGCGCGCCGAGCTGGCCGGCCTTCCCGGCGTCCAGGCCTTTCCGGTGATGCGCCAGGGCTTCGGCCAGCGCATCGCCAAGCCGGTGGAGTTCGTGCTGGGCGGCGGCACCTACGAGGAGCTGGCCGAGTGGCGCGACACCCTGATGGCGCATATCCGTGAGGACAACCCGCGGCTGATCGGGCTGGACAGCAACTACCGGGAGACCCAGCCCCAGCTGCGGGTCGATATCGATTACGAGCGCGCCGCCGACCTCGGCGTCACCGTCACCGAGATCGGCCGCACCCTGGAGGTGCTGCTGGGCGGGCGCAACGTGACCCGCTACCTGGATAACGGCCAGGAGTATGACGTCATCGTCGAAGGCGACCGCGCCAGCCAGGCGAGCCCGAGGGCCCTGGACAATATCCAGGTGCGCTCGGCGCGCTCGGGCGAGCTGATCCCCCTGGCGAGTCTGGTGACCCTCACCGACTTCGCCGGCGCCAGCACCCTCAACCGCTTCAACCGCCTGCGCTCCATCACCATCGAGGCCAACCTGGCCGACGGCTACTCCCTGGGGGAGGCGCTGGAGTATCTGGAGAACGCCGCCGCCGAGGTGTTACCGCCCCAGGTCCAGACCGATGTGAGCGGTGCCTCCCGGGACTTCCAGCAGGCCAGCGGCGCCACCACCTTCCTGCTGATCCTCGGCGCCCTGGTGGTCTTCCTGGTACTGGCCGCCCAGTTCGAGAGCTTCGTGCACCCCTTCGTGATCATGCTCACCGTGCCCCTGGCCATGAGCGGCGCCATGCTGGGGCTCTTCGTTACCGGCCAGTCGCTGAACATCTACAGCCAGGTAGGGCTGGTCATGCTGATCGGGCTGGCCGCCAAGAACGGCATCCTGATCGTGGAGTTCGCCAACCAGCTGCGCGACCAGGGGCTGGCCTTCCGTGACGCCCTGGTGGACGCCGCGGTGACCCGCCTACGCCCCATCCTGATGACCGCCGTGACCACCATGGCAGGCGCCATCCCGCTGATCGTCGGCAGCGGCGCGGGCTCGGAGTCGCGCATGGTGATCGGCACCGTGATCCTCTCCGGGGTCGCCGCCGCCACCCTCTTCACGCTCTTTATCGTGCCGGTGGCCTATGACCTGCTGGCCCGCCACACCGGCTCCCCCGGCGACGTCAAGCGCCGCCTGGAGGAGGAGATGGAGGCGAGCCAAGCCGGACGCTAGTCGATGATCGCTCTGCCATCAGGCACAAGGCCACCCTGCGGGGTGGCCTTTTTTTGCCTCCAAACCCGTCGCTGCGACACCAGACCGCAGGCTCGAAATGCCTCGAATTCCTCCTCTTCAACGCGGCATAGACCACCCAAAAAGGCATAAAAGATACATCAAAATACGGGCTTAAATTTGCCAATCTTTTCAAGCACCTTGCGCTCACAAAACATTATATGAATATTAAGCTTTCACCCTCCTCAGAGCCATAACCTATATTTCTTCTTCCACATCAGCAGGTTATGCGACTTAACAAAATTGATTCATGTCAATTTTCTGCGGACAGGGCTTGCCTATATTGGCCGTGGCAGCACCCATACCCGCAGGCAAGCCTGCCGTGATATCCGCCCATCTCACGGAGTCGCACATGGACATCGTTGAACTATCCAGGTTGCAGTTCGCCTTCACGGCGATGGTGCATTTCCTGTTCGTACCACTCACGCTGGGTCTCTCGATCCTGCTGGCGATGATGGAGACGGTCTACGTGATGACCGGCAAGACCATCTATCGCGAAATGACCAAGTTCTGGGGCAAGCTGTTCGGCATCAACTTCGCCCTGGGGGTCACCACCGGCATCGCCATGGAGTTCCAGTTCGGGACCAACTGGTCCTACTACTCCCACTATGTGGGCGACATCTTCGGGGCGCCGCTGGCCATCGAGGCGCTGATGGCCTTCTTCCTGGAGTCGACTCTGGTGGGGCTCTTCTTCTTCGGCTGGGACCGCATGTCGAAGCAGAAGCACCTCGCCGTCACCTGGCTGATGGCCCTGGCCACCAACCTCTCCGCGCTCTGGATCCTGGTCGCCAACGGCTGGATGCAGTACCCCATCGGTTCCGAGTTCAACCTCGAGACCATGCGCATGGAGCTGACCAGCTTCAGCGAGGTGCTGCTCAGCCCGGTGGCTCAGGTCAAGTTCGTGCACACCGTCTCCGCCGGCTACGTCACCGGTGCCGTCTTCGTGCTGGCCATCTCCAGCTGGTACCTGCTCAAGGGCCGCGAGGTCGCCTTCGCCCGGCGCAGCTTCGCCATCGCCTCCGCCTTCGGCCTGGCCGCCGTGCTGTCGGTGATCGTGCTGGGCGACGAGTCCGGCTACGAGCTGGGCGACGTGCAGCAGGTCAAGCTGGCCGCCATCGAGGCGGAGTGGGAGACCCAGCCGGCGCCCGCCGCCTTCACCCTGGTGGGGCTGCCCAACGAGGCGGAGCAGCGCACCGACTTCGCCATCCATATTCCCGCCGCCCTGGGGCTGATCGCCACTCGCTCTCTGGACCAGGAGGTGACCGGCATTCGCGAGCTCAAGGAGCAGCACCGCGAGCGCATCATCACCGGCCAGGAGGCCTATGAGCTGATGTACCGCCTGCGTCGCGGCGAGGGCAGCGAGGCCGACGCGGCCCGCTTCGAGGAGGTGCGCGGCGACCTGGGCTACGGCCTGCTGCTCAGCGCCTATACCGACGACGTGCCCAATGCCACCGCCGCCGAGATCGAGCGCGCCGTGGAGGCCTCGGTGCCCAAGGTGTGGCCGCTGTTCTGGACCTTCCGCCTCATGGTGGCCGCCGGCTTCATCATGCTGGTGCTCTTCGTGCTGGCCTTCTGGCACAGCGTACGCCGCCAGCCCGAGGCGTCCCCCTGGCTGCTGCGTTTCGCCCTGTTCAGCCTGCCGCTGCCCTGGATCGCCTCCGAGGCCGGCTGGTTCGTCGCCGAATATGGTCGCCAGCCCTGGGCCATCGGCGAGATCCTGCCGATCCATATCGCCGTCTCCCACCTGACGGTCAACCAGGTGCTCTTCACCCTGATCGCCATCGCCGTGCTCTACACCATCTTCGTGGTCATCGAGATCTGGCTGATGCAGCACTTCGCTCGCAAGGGGCCCTCCGGCAGCGGCTATCACGCCGGCCCGGACGACCTCGATGCGCCCGACACCGCGCTGGCAAGCAAGCCTCAGGAGGCATGACATGGACTACGAAACGCTCAGATTCATCTGGTGGGTGCTGATCGGCGTGCTGCTGATCGGGTTCGCGGTCACCGACGGCTTCGACATGGGGGTGGCCAGCCTGCTCAAGGTGGTGGGCCACAACGACGAGGAGCGCCGGGTGATGATCAACTCCATGGCGCCCCACTGGGACGGCAACCAGGTGTGGCTGATCACCGCCGGCGGCGCGCTCTTCGCCGCCTGGCCGCCGGTCTACGCCGCCGCCTTCAACGGCTTCTACCTGGCGCTGATGCTGACCCTGTTCGCGCTCTTCCTGCGCCCGCTGGCCTTCGACTACCGCTCCAAGCTCGACAGCCCCGTGTGGCGCAGCCGCTGGGACTGGATGCTGACCATCGGCTCGGCGGTGCCGGCGCTGATCTTCGGCGTCGCCTTCGGCAACCTGCTGCAGGGCGTGCCCTTCCAGTTCGACGACATCCTGCGCCTGGACTACCAGGGCGGACTGCTCGGCCTGCTCAACCCCTTCGCGCTGCTGGCCGGGCTGCTCAGCCTGCTGATGTTTGTCACCCATGGCGCCGCCTGGCTGCAGATGAAGACCGAGGGCGAGCTGCGCGCCCGCAGCGCCGCCATCGGCACCCTGACCGCCCTGGTCTGCGCGGGGCTCTTCCTGGTGGCGGGGGTCTGGCTGATGTTCGGCGTGGACGGCTACCAGGTGACCAGCGTCATCGACACCCAGGGCCACAACGCCACCACCGCCAAGCTGGTGGAGGCGAGCGCCGGCGGCTGGATGGCCAACTATGCGCGCTTCCCGGCGCTCTGGCTGCTGCCGCTGCTGGGCCTTGCGGGCTTCGTGCTCTGCTCGCTGACCATGAAGGCGGGGCGCCACGTGCTGGCCTTCGTCAGCTCTTCGCTGGCCATGGCCATGGTGATCGTCACCACCGGCGTCACCATGTTCCCCTTCGTGATGCCCTCGTCGCTCAACCCGGCCCACAGCCTGACCATGTGGGACGCCACCGCCAGCTACATGACGCTGATGATCATGTTCGTGGTCGTGCTGATCTTCGTGCCCCTGGTGCTCGCCTACACCGCCTGGAGCTACTGGGTGATGCGCGGCCGGCTCAACGAGCAGTACATCCGCGACACCGACAAGGCGCTCTACTGAGCCCGGCCTGAAAGGAGATTACGACGATGTGGTACTTCGCCTGGATTCTCGGCGTCACCCTGGCCGCCGCCCTCGGCATCCTCAACGCCATGTGGCTGGAGCTCAACGGCTATGAAGGCGAAAGCGCCGGAGAGGACCATGAGCGCGGCGACTGAGTCGCCCACCCCGCGGCAGCGGCTCGCCCGCTGCCCCGCCCCTCAGCGCCACTGGCTGCGCGGTGCGCTGCTGCTGGCGCGCCGGCCCGTGCTGCTGCTGGATGAGCCCCTGGCGGGGCTGGACGCCGCCACCCGGGCGCGGGTGGTCGAGTGCCTGCTGCGCCGCCAGGGGCAGGGGCTGCTGGTGATCGCCAGCCATGTCGCCCTGGAGGCTCCGGCAGTGCGACAGCGTCAGCTGACCCTTGACGAGATGGGCCGGCCGGCACTCAGGCCGACCGGATGAGGGCAAATCAGCAGTCGCCGATATGGGCGCCTTCCACCACGGTATTCATCTGCATCTCGCCCATGGGCGACTGGACAGTGACATCGACGCTGCCCTCGAGGCGCTCGCGCAGGAAGTCCATGCGGCCGTTGATGTTGGCCTCGCCGCCCTCTTCTCGACAGATCATCCGGTAGTCGATGCCATCGGCAGAGACGTTGTGCTCGAGCAGCTCACAGCCCTCCTCCAACTCGAGGAACTGGAAGTCCGGATCCTCGAGGTCGCCTTGGGCGATGCACTCCTGGTGGGTGTCGGTCTGGTCGGGAATCGGGATCTCGCCGGTCACCGAGGTGGTGCTGGTGAACTCCCAAAGCCCGGGGGTGATATTGGGGGTCTCCGCCATGGCGGTGAGCGGCAGGGCCAGCAGGGCAGCGGCAAAGAGGGGGCGTGACAGCATGGGGCGTCTCCGAACGGTGAATGGGATACCTCTCCTTCGGCATCCCGGTCAGCTTACCCCCAATCTTCCCGGGGGCCCAAATGCACCCAACGTTGGCCGGGCAGCTAAAGCGACGCCGGAGACCCGCGTAGCGATTCGGCCAGGCGCCATGCCGCGGCGTGAGCAACGCAAGCCTGCCGGTGAGCTGCCCCCCGATCTCCGCACTGGCGCCCTGCCACTCCGCTCACTATCGTTCAGGAAACGGCAGGAGGACTCATCATGTCCGACTGGTACTCCGAAGTGGATTTCGTTCCTCGGCGAGACCTTGTATTGCGCCGAGGTGATTCGGGGGATGAGGTGCGCGCACTGCAGCAGCGCCTCAACGCCGCAGGCTTTTCACTGACGGTGGATGGTCAGTTCGGCCCCCTGACCGAGCAGGCGGTGCGCGCCTTCCAGAAGCGCAGCGGGCTGGTGGTGGACGGCCTGGCGGGCCCCAAGACAGAGGCAGTGCTGGACGAGGCCCGTCAGGAGGACAGCGACCAGCACGGGCACCGGCCGAACCCGCGCCCTGCCGATGATCGCCTGCTGGGCCAGCGGGACCTGGAGTGGGCCGCCGATGAACTGAAGGTGCCGGTAGCCGCAGTGATGGCGGTCAACGAGGTGGAGTCCCGGGGGAGCGGCTTCTTCTCCAACGGCAGGCCGGCCATCCTCTTCGAACGCCATATCATGGCGCGCCGGCTCCGCCACCACGGCATCGACCCAGCCCCCTATGTCGCCAGCGCCCCCGATCTGGTCAACACTTCACCGGGGGGCTACGCGGGGGGCGTCAGAGAGTACGAGCGCCTGGAGCGCGCCCAGCAGATCCACCACGACAGCGCACTGGAGTCCGCCTCCTGGGGACTCTTCCAGATCATGGGTTTTCACTGGCAGCACCTGGAGTACGACAGCGCCCGGCACTATGTGGAGTGCATGCACCGGGGGGAGCGGGCGCACCTCGACGCCTTCGTGCGCTTCATCCAGAAGGACACGGTATTGCTCTCGTCGCTGCGCCATCAGCAGTGGGACCGCTTCGCACGTCGCTACAACGGCCCCGCCTACGCCAGGAACCGCTACGATCTCAAGATGGCCCAGGCCTTCGAGCGACACCGCCACGGGCTGGACGAGTCAGGCATGCTGGCGTGAGCAGCACCGCAGAGGGCGACCCCCGACCTTTTCCAGGATCGAGTAGGAGGGGGAGTCGCCTCCCCCGTCCTCTCACACCACCGGGCATACGGTTCCGTACCACGGCGGTTCACGAAGAACGACTAAGCCCTCTTGACCGTATCGAGTACCGAGATCAGGCCCTGCTGCTCGAACCATTTCCGTGGCAAAGCCTGATTCATGTGCGAGGCGCCGGCGTTCCACCAGGGACCTCGCCCATTCCCCGCTGATTTCCAGGCACGCTTGTCGCCCAGGCCCAGCGCCAGTAGCTTGCGCCGCCGGGTCCATGGGCGCTTCCACTGCCGCCAGATCACGCAGCGCAGTCGACGGCGTATCCATTGATCCAGCACTTCCAGGGGGTGCCTTACATCGACAAGGCGGAAGTAATTGGCCCAGCCCCGCAGGACGGGGGCCAGCTCCTCAATGACTCGCCGTATGTTGCGCCCCCTGCCGCGCTTGAGGATCTCGCGGACACGCTGCATCAGGCGCTGCAGGCTGGCCTTGGCCAGCGTCAGCTTCGGCAACTTGTGCCGGGTCAGCGTGTAACCCAGGTACCCCCGGTTCCAGGGTCGGTCCACCGCACTCTTGTCGCCATTGACCGTCAGCCTGAGCGAGCTCTCGAGAAAATCACTCAGACTGGCCATGACGCGCTCGCCCGCTCGCCGACTCCTGACATACACCTGCATGTCATCGGCGTAGCGGCAGAAGCGGTGACCGCGGCGTTCCAGCTCCTTATCCACGTCATCCAGCAGGATATTGGCCAGCAGCGGGCTGAGTGGCCCGCCCTGGGGCGTGCCCTGCCGGCGTGGCGCGGCCAGGCCGTCCTGGAACATCCCGGCTTCCAGATAGCGTCGGATCAGGCGCAATGCTCGCTTGTCGCGGATGCGGCGCGCGACCCGCGCCATCAGCAGGTCGTGGTTTACCCGGTCGAAGAAGGCTTCCAGGTCGAGGTCGACCACCCAGCGGTGGCCGGCAGTGACATGGGACTTCATCGCCGAGACGGCCTGCTGGGCACTGCGCCCAGGGCGATAGCCGTAACTCGATGCGGAGAATTCCGGATCGAAGATCGGCGTCAGCACCTGAAGCAGAGCCTGCTGAATCAGCCGGTCGGTAACCGTGGGGATGCCGAGCTGTCGCGTTCCGCCCTTGGGCTTGGGGATCTCGACGGCTCGGATCGGGCTGGGGTGGTACTCACCGGCCAGTAGCCGTTCGCACAGCGTTGGCCAGCATTCCTTCAGGTGGTCGGCCAACTGGTGGACCGTCATGCCATCGGCACCCGGCGCCCCCTTGTTGGCGACCACCCTTCGGTAAGCCCGCGCCATGTTGGCCTTCTCTACCACGGCTTCCATGAGCGGGGCGGGCTCCGCTTTCGTCCACGATGACGACGCCGGGACCGTCTCGACGCCCACCGGCCGGGACCCGGGGTACTGCCCCTGCCCCTCTGGGTGGGTGGCGGTATCAGCGCCACTTTCTGCCTTCATGATCGATCCTCGAGACATCATCGCCTACTCGCGGTTCTTCATGTTCGGCCCTTGGTGTCGGGGTGAGTCGACACTTACTATGGCCTCTGCTGACGTCTGGTGGCCCATCCCGCCGCCTCTCGGCGCCGGTAGCACCGTGGCAGACCACCAGACCTCCCAGGGTAAGACGCGCGACCTTCCTCCCATCTACCCGCCGCATTTACTGCCGCCCCTTCCGGATAGCTATCGGGCTTCGGGTAACTTGGCGCCCTCGCCCAGGTGCGACAGCCTCGTATGCGATTTCTGTCCGTCAGGCCGGGAGTTTGCCTTCAGCTTCCTTCAGATTCCGCCTCGCGGCGGACACCCTTGCTGTTCGGCTAGCGGTTCCCGCTATCAGGGTCCGCAGGGGACTTTCACCCCCAAGTCATCCCGAGGCACCACCCTCGGGAACAGCACCTATCGGTGCTACGCGCCATGCCTGGCGCACCAAAGAAAAAGCCGCTGATTTCTCAGCGGCTTTTTCGATATTCGTGGCGGAGGGGGAGGGATTCGAACCCTCGAAGCCTTTCGACTTACACACTTTCCAGGCGTGCTCCTTCGACCACTCGGACACCCCTCCACGTTGTGGCTCATGGGCTGGAGGCGCGAGGCCTTTCGCTCAAGAACGGCGCATATGTTATCGCCTTAAGTGTTCGATTGCAAGCCGCTTTTTCCCCGGAGGGAGGAGCTCGCCGACCGGGACGGGCCGCGCATAGAGGAAGCCCTGGAAGTGACGGCAGCGTGTTCGCGCAGCCAGCTCGCCTGAGCCAGGCGGATTCCAGCACTACCCGACCTGGGATCAAGAAGAAGCCGCTAACACCGCGTAATTGCTGCGAGCCTCCAGGCAGAGCACCTCGCCGCACCAGAGCCGCTGGACCAGGGTGATACGCCCCCGCCCCTTCTGGGCCAGCTGCAGTGCGAGGTTCTCGGGCCCCTCCTCCGCTTCCGGCTCGCACTCGAAGCGATAGTCGCCGGTGACCGGCGCCAGGAAGCGCTGGCTGGCCTCGGCCACCACCACGTCCCGAGCAAGCCCCCGGCGACGCAGCCAGAGGGTCGTCCAGCACCAGCCCAGCAGGGTGGCCTGGGCGGTGAGGGCTCCGCCGAAGCCGGTGCCCTTGTCGTTGAGGCTGGGCGTCAGCGCCAGCTGCCAGACGAGACGCTGGCCGTCCCGGCGCATCTCGCGGATGCCCAGGTGCTCGACCATGGGAATCGCCTCGCCGAGCCAGGCCAGGAAGCGCTGCGGATCATCCTCCTGGCCCTCGGCGGGCAGCGGGAGCCGCGGGTGGGGCTTGCCGATCTCGCGCATCTATCCCCCCTCAGCGCCAGCGTTCAACGAAGGCGTCGATATCATGCTCGGGAATGGGCTTGTGTCGCCCGCCCAGCTGGCCGAGATAGATGAAGGCTACCACCTCATCCTCCTCGTCGAGCCCCAGGCCCTTGCGGACCGTGGGGTCGAAGGCGTACTTGCCGCTGCGCCACATGGCCCCGAGCCCCTGGGCATGGGCGGCCAGCAGGATGGCGTGGGCGGCGCAACCGGCGGAGATCACCTGCTCGATCCGCGGCACCTTGGGCACATCCGGGGTCACCCTGGCGATCACCGCGATCACCATGGGGGCCCGCAGCGGCTTCTTGCGAGCGGCGTCCAGGGCGGTATCCCCCACATGGGGATCCTCGCGATACTCCGCCTCGGCGAACAGCTCGCCCAGACGCTCACGGCCCTCCCCGCTGAACTCGACGAAGCGCCAGGGGCGCAGCTCCTTGTGGTCCGGGGCGCGCAGGGCCGCGCGGTAGATCGCCTCGAGCTGCTCGGGCGTCGGCGGCGGGCCCATCAGCTTGCCCATGGAGCTGCGTTCGTGCAGCAGCGTCATCGCATCCATGTCGTGCTCCTGTTAGCGTGAGTTAACGGCACTCTACCCAAGGCGCCTGGCCGGCGCTACTGGCGGGCCAGGCGCAGGGGCTCCGGCGGGCGCTCGCCGGGGGTGCCCCGCCAGGGGCTGATATCAAGCCCGCCCCGGCGCACATAGCGGGCCAGCACCAGCAGCCGCTCGGGGCGGGCGCGCTCGAGCAGGTCCATGAAGATGTGCTCCACGCAGTGCTCGTGGAAGTCCTGGTGCTGGCGATAGCCAATCAGGTAGCGCAGCAGTCCCTCGCGGTCGAGCCTGGGCCCGCGGTAGCGGATCAGCACGCTGCCCCAGTCGGGCTGGCCGGTGACCGGGCAGTTGGACTTGAGCAGGTGCGAATAGAGGGTCTCCTCGACGATCTCATCGCCCACCGTCAGCAGCTCGGCGCTGGGGGTGTAGCGGTCGACCTCGATATCGAGATCATCCAGGCACTCTCCGGGCAGGGAGCGGGGGGTGAGCGCCTCGTCATCGACGGCGAACAGCTCGACCGCCACCGGCGCGCCGGCCGCCGCGGCGAGGTCGCGCTTGAGGATCTCGGCCACCGCCTCGCGGCTCTCGAAGCGGGTCTGGTTGAAGCCGTTCAGGTAGAGCTTCCAGGACTTGGACTCGATCAGGTTCGCCGAGTCCGCGGGCAGCCGGAAACGCGCCACGGCCACCACCGGCTTGCCCCGGGCATTGAGCCAGCTGGTCTCGAAGGCGTGCCACTCGTCCTCGCCGACGAAGGGCAGCGCGCCCTCGCCGATGCCCAGGGGCGCCCGATTGGCGGCCCGGGGAATCGGGTAGAGCAGCGCGGCGTCGTAGCGCTGCGGATAGGCGGACTCCCGACCCAGGGGAGCGTGTTCGAGGGTCTCGGGGCGATGTTGGTTCATGAACGGATTCCCTTGCCGCGCTCCAGCATCCACAGGGCGATGCTGAACAACACGGCGATGAAGGCGACGACGGCGGCCAGCGCCCAGCCCACCGGGATATCGGAGACGCCGAGGAAGCCGTAGCGGAAGACGTTGACCATGTAGAGGATGGGGTTGAGCATCGAGGCGCCCTGCCAGAAGGCGGGCAGCAGCGAGATGGAGTAGAAGACCCCGCCCAGATAGGTCAGCGGCGTGAGAATGAAGGTCGGCACGATGGAGACATCATCGAACTTGTTGGCCAGCAGCGCATTGATGAAGCCACCGATGGAGAAGAGCGCCGAGGTCAGCACCACCACGCCGATGGTCAGCAGCGGATGGGCGATGCTGATGCGGGTGAAGAAGAGCGACACGATGGTGACGATCAGCCCCACGCCGAGCCCCCGGGCCATGCCCCCCAGCACGAAGCCGGAGAGAATCACCCAGTTGGGCATCGGCGAGACCATCATCTCCTCGATGGAGCGCTGGAACTTGTTGGAGAAGAAGCTCGAGGCCACGTTGGAGTAGCTGTTGGTGATCACCGACATCATGATCAGCCCCGGCACGATGAAGTCCATGTAGCTGAAGCCGTCCATCTCGCCGATGCGCGAGCCGATCAGGCTGCCGAAGATGATGAAGTACATGGTCATGGTGATGGAGGGCGGCAGCAGGGTCTGCGGCCAGATACGCGTGAAGCGCTTGATCTCCTTGACCACCAGGGTCCAGAGGGCGATAGCGGTCTGCATGGCGTTCATGAGCGTACCTCCGCGCCGGCGGCGGCCTTGTCGCGGGCGTCATTGCCCTGCTCCACCATGGAGACGAACATCTCCTCGAGGCGGTTGGCGCGGTTGCGCATGGAGACCACCTCGAGCCCCTGCGCGGAGAGGGCGCTGAAGGCGTCGTTGATGCGCTGCCCCCGATGGACCACCAGTGCCAGCTGGGCCGGCTCCACCTGGCTCACCTCGAAGCCGGGGACCTCCGGCGGCGCCGCCAGGGGGGCGGCCAGGTCGAGCAGGAAGGTCTCGGTGTCGAGCTCGGCGAGCAGTTCCCGCACGCCGGTGTTGCGCACGATCTCGCCGTGGTTGATGATCGCCACGTTGCGACAGAGGCTCTCGGCCTCCTCCAGGTAGTGGGTGGTGAGGATGATGGTGGTGCCCTCCTCGCGGTTGATGCGGCGCATGTACTCCCACATGCTGCGGCGCAGCTCGATGTCGACGCCAGCGGTGGGTTCGTCCAGGATCAGCAGCTTCGGCCGGTGCATCAGAGCTCGGGCGATCATCAGGCGGCGCTTCATGCCGCCGGAGAGCATGCGAGCGCTGCCATTGCGCTTGTCCCAGAGGCCGAGGTCGCGCAACAGCTCCTCGGCCCGGGGCAGCGCCTCCCGGCGGGTCATGCCGTAGTAGCCCGCCTGGGCCAGCACGATATCGATCACTTTCTCGAACTGGTTGAAGTTGAACTCCTGGGGCACCACGCCCAGGTGGTACTTGGCCCGGGCAAAGTCACGATCGATGTCGATGCCGAAGATCGAGACCTCTCCGGCGCTCTTCTGCACCAGGGAGCAGACCACGCCGAGGGTGGTGGACTTGCCGGCGCCGTTGGGGCCCAGCAGCGCGAAGAAATCTCCTTCGGCGACGTCGAGGTCGATGCCCTTGAGGGCCTGGAAGCCATTACCGTAGACCTTGGTGAGGCCACGGATGGACAGAGCCGGTTCGGCCATGCGCAATCCTTGATGCTGGTCAGGGGAAGCGGCGGTCATGCCGCAAAGGCATGAGGATATGGGGGCAGGCGCCTGCGGATTCAAGGCGCTGGGCGAGGACGGCCACGGGAGCCGGACACGCAAAAACGCCTGCACAGGAGCAAGCATCTAAAAAGAACGATGGGGTTGACGATATGAAGCGGGAAACGAGATTCGGCCGGGCTGGCGATCCATCGGGCCGGCGCACCGGATCGTGACCGCAAGCTTGGCTTGACGCAGACCGACATGGAGCGGGAAACGAGATTCGAACTCGCGACCCCAACCTTGGCAAGGTTGTGCTCTACCACTGAGCTATTCCCGCTTGTCGAGTACCGCCTGCAGTTGCGAAGTGGCGTCCCATAGGGGGTTCGAACCCCTGTTCCCGCCGTGAAAGGGCGGTGTCCTAGACCACTAGACGAATGGGACGCATGGAGCGGGAAACGAGATTCGACCGGGCTGGCGTTCCAGCTCGCGACCCTCCTACCTGCTCTGTTCCGCCTACCTAACGGTAGATGGAGCGGGAAACGAGATTCGAACTCGCGACCCCAACCTTGGCAAGGTTGTGCTCTACCACTGAGCTATTCCCGCTTGATCGCACTGCCTGTTGCTACCGGAGAAGTGGCGTCCCATAGGGGGTTCGAACCCCTGTTCCCGCCGTGAAAGGGCGGTGTCCTGGACCACTAGACGAATGGGACGCAGTAAGCCGTTTAAAGCTGATTCCGCCTACCTAAGGGTAGATGGAGCGGGAAACGAGATTCGAACTCGCGACCCCAACCTTGGCAAGGTTGTGCTCTACCACTGAGCTATTCCCGCGTTTTCTTGCACTCCGGCACCTTGATGAGTCGAGTGGCGTCCCATAGGGGGTTCGAACCCCTGTTCCCGCCGTGAAAGGGCGGTGTCCTAGACCACTAGACGAATGGGACGCAATGTCTCGGCTCGTCGAGGTGGCGCGTATGTTACTGAGCCACTCGACGGGTGTCAAGCACCTCGCGAAGGCGGTTTTTCGAACGTGAACCCTTTGCCATCAGGGAGTTGACACGACCTGCGGCGGGGGATAAAGTACGCGCCGCTGGCTACGTAGCTCAGCTGGTTAGAGCACATCACTCATAATGATGGGGTCCCCTGTTCAAATCAGGGCGTAGCCACCAGAACCGCAAAACCCGGCGCCTCAGGCGCCGGGTTTTTTGTATGCGCTCGACCAGCGGCGCATCCTGCCTGGCCGGACAGGCTCACGCCAGGTCAGCGCGATTGCAGAAGGCGACGAGCGCACGGGTCAGATATTCCACGTCCCGCACACCCGCCGTCTCACGAATGGAGTGCATGGCCCACTGGGGCGCCCCCACGTCCAGTGTCGGCACCCCAAGCTCGGTGGCGGTGATCGGCCCGATGGTGCTGCCGCAGCCCATGTCGGCACGAGTCACGAAAGTCTGCACCGGCACCCCCGCCTCGCGACACAGATCCCGGAACATGGCCGCAGTAGCACTGTTGGTGGCGTAGCGCTGGTTGGCGTTGACCTTGATCACCGGCCCGCCGTTGAGCGCCGGCCCGTGGGCGGCGTCGTGCTTGTCGGTGAAGTTGGGGTGCAGCGCATGGGCGTTATCGCAGGAGATCATCCGCGACGCCTGAACCAGGCGAATGAAGGACTCCTCCCCTCCCCCGCCGAGCTGCTCATTGACCCGACGCAACACGTCGCCGAGGAAGGGCCCCTGAGCCCCGCAGGCGCTGGCACTGCCCACCTCTTCGTGGTCGTTGGCGACCAGCAGGGCACCCTGCTTACCATCCGAGGAGAGCAGGGCCTCCAGGCCGATAAAGCAGGAGAGCAGGTTATCGAGCCGCGCACTGGCGATCAGCTCGCCCTCAACGCCAACGCGAGCCGGGGGCTGCATGTCATGAAAGCCCAGTTCGAAGTCGAGAATCTCCACCCCGTCAAGACCGTGCTGCTCGGCGACCCAGCCCTTGAGCAGGCGCTCCAGGTCGGCCTTCCCCCCCCCTTGCAGGAAGACCGGCGCCATCTCGGTCTGGGCGTTGATCGGCCGCCCCTGATTGACGTCGCGATCCAGGTGAATGGCCAGGCTCGGAATGATCGCCACCGGACGGTCGACGCTGAGCAGGAGCCCCTGGAGGCGACCGTCGGGATGTCGCACATGGAGGCGCCCCGCCAACCCCAGGTCTCGGTCAAACCAGGGGGCCAGCAGCATACCGCCATAGGTCTCGACGCCGAGCTGCAGCCAGCCGGCACTGGTCTGGGCAGCGCTGGGCTTGAGGCGCAGGCCAGGGCTATCGGTGTGGGCGCCGATCATGCGCAGCGCGGCGAGCTCCCCTTCGGGCAGCTGCAGGGCAACGATGGAGGAGTCGTTGCGGGTCACATAGACGCGCTCGCCGGGCGAGAGCCGCCAGCCGTCACGCTCGTCCAGGCGACGGAAGCCCGCCGCCTCGAGGCGGGCGGCCATGCTGCCGACGGCATGCCAGGGGGTGGGCGAACGGCGCAGAAATTCGAGCAGGCGCTCGATGAGGTCGTCCTGGGACATGAGATCCTCTACTGACTAACAGGTGTCATGGGATGACGGGGGAAGCTGCTACAATACTCCTTCGGTCCGCGCAACTCGCGGGCCCGAAAAGGGTCAAGGGAACTAGAGTGTACATGAAACCGGGAGTGCTTCATCGATGAGCCTGCTTGCCCACCTGGCACGTCCAGCCGCCGCTCTGGTCGGCCTGCTGCTGGTTGCCGGGGTTGCCCTGGCGCAGCCGCAACCCACCGACGCCCAGCGTCAGGCGGCCGTCGAGGTCGCCGAATCGCTGCGCTATGGCCACTACGCCGACATCAGCCTGGATGACGCCTGGTCGCACCAGGCCTTCGAGCGCTATCTGTCGGTCCTGGACGGCCAACGCGCCTTCCTGCTGGCCGAGGATGTCGACGACTTCCGCCACCTGGAAGCGCGCATCGACGACGCCCTCTTCGATGGCGACCTTAACGATATCTACGCGCTTTACCACCGCTATCACGAGCGCGCCGAGTCACGCTTCGAATGGCTGCTGGAACGGCTCGACGAGGGGCTGAACTTCACCTACGACAGCGACATGCGCCTCGAGCTCGACCGTGACGAGGCCCCTTGGGCCGAGAGCATCGAGGAGCTCGATGAGCTCTGGTTCAAGCGCCTCAAGAACGCCGCCCTCACGCTTGCCATCAGCGGCCAGGACGATGACCAGGTTGAGACCAACCTGCGTCAGCGCTACGAGGGGCAGCTCAGCCGGGTTCGCCAGACCAACGAGGAGGACATCTTCGGCCTCTTCATGGCGGCGGTCACCAGCAGCATCGACCCCCATAGCGGCTACCTCTCCCCCCGCCAGGGCGAGTCCTTCGATATCCAGATGCGCCTCTCACTGGAGGGCATCGGCGCCATGCTGCAGTCCGACGGCGAGTACGTGAAGGTCGCAAGCCTGGTGCCCGGCGGCCCCGCCGACCGCGCCGGCGTGCTGGAACCCGCCGACCGCATCATCGCCGTCGGCCAGGAAGAGGGCGAGATGGTCAACGTAGTGGGCATGCGCCTGGACAACGTGGTAGACCTGATTCGCGGCCCCAAGGGCTCGGTGGTGCGCCTTGACGTGGTGCCCGCCCAGGCGGTGGACATGACCCGGTCGCGGGTCGTCGAGATCACCCGGGACACCGTGAACCTGGAGGATCAGGCAGCTCAGGGCAAGGTGATCGAGATCGAGCGGGATGACGGCATGCACCGCATCGGCGTCATCAAGATCCCCACCTTCTACGTGGACTTCGATGCCTGGCAGGCGGGTGAGGAAGACTTCCGCAGCACCACCCGAGACGTGGCCCGGGAGGTCGAGCGCCTCAAGGAAGAGGGCGTGGAGGGCATTGTGCTCGACCTGCGCAATAACGGCGGTGGCGCCCTGCAGGAGGCCAACTCGCTGATCGGCCTCTTTATCGACCGCGGCCCCACCGTGCAGGTGCGTGACGCCCGGGGCCGTATCAGCCTCTACGGCGACACCGAGGCCGGCACCCTCTATGACGGCCCCCTGGGCGTGCTGGTCAATCGCCTGTCCGCCTCCGCCTCGGAGATCTTCGCCGGCGCCATCCAGGATTACGGCCGCGGCCTGGTGCTGGGCACGCCGACGTTCGGCAAGGGCACGGTGCAGACCCTCAACGACCTGAGCCACGGCCAGATCAAGCTGACCCGCGCCAAGTTCTACCGCATCTCCGGCGACAGCACCCAGCACCGCGGCGTGGAGCCGGACATCATTTTCCCGAGCCTGATCGACCCGGAGCTGATCGGCGAAAGCAGCCTGGACAACGCCCTGGACTGGGATACCGTGCGCTCGGTGCAGTATCGCCACTACGGCGAGCCGTGGCGCCACCTGGAGGCGATCAAGGACCGCCACCGTACTCGCGCCGCCGAGCACCCGAACTTTCGCTACCTGACCGAGCAGGCAGAGCTCAACCGTCGCCTGCGCGAGCAGACCGTCAGCGTCAGCCTGAACCGCGAGCAGCGCCAGCGGGAGGTCGAGGAGCAGGAGGCCGAGCAGCTCGCCCTGGAGAACACGCGCCGCCAGGCGCTTGGCCTGGACCTGCTCGAGGAGTGGATTGACGCCCGCGATGAGGAGAGCGACGAAGAGCCGGTGGAGCAGGTCCAGGTGCAGGAGGCCGCCCATATCCTGCTCGACTACGCCCTGCTGGACCCCGGCTACCGCTACGCCCAGCGCAACTGATATCGCCGGCACCGAAAGCCCAACGCGCCGCCCTTCGGGGCGGCGTTTTCATGTCCGACAAACGGGCAGTAGGACACGCCGAATCCCCGACAGGCGGGCAACACAGGATTGACAGACACGCAAAAATTCGCCCGGCAGGGACGATAACAGAAAAGAGAGAGTGAGATGACTAGGAGATGGCTCCCGGAGCAGGACTCGAACCTGCGACCCAGTGATTAACAGTCACTTGCTCTACCAACTGAGCTATCCGGGAACGAAACATATGAGCCGATGGCTCCTCGAGCAGGGCTCGAACCTGCGACCCAGTGATTAACAGTCACTTGCTCTACCAACTGAGCTATCGAGGAATCTCGGCCTTCAGCAGCGTGCTCGATGCGATCTTGGCTCCCGGAGCAGGACTCGAACCTGCGACCCAGTGATTAACAGTCACTTGCTCTACCAACTGAGCTATCCGGGAACGGCGTCGAACACGGGGCGTAGTATACGGATTCGCTTGTGAAGGTCAAGGCCCGGATGGCCCAGCGCCGAAAGGTAGATGGTCCAGCACCGAAATGCAGAACGCCCGCCGGGCCATGGAGGCCGGGCGGGCGTTCGATATCTGGTGGCTACGCCCTGATTTGAACAGGGGACCCCATCATTATGAGTGATGTGCTCTAACCAGCTGAGCTACGTAGCCAAGGCTGAGAGGCGCGGCTTGCGCCAATCAACGGGGCGCATTATGCCCATGCCGAGCCCAGTTGGCAACCCCTGGCTGGCAGATCCTGCGCACTGGCCGCTTGCAGGGAACTCGGCTAGTCTGCAAGAATTCAAACATTCGTTCGAATGCGCTGTCTCATCCAAGAACCTTCCACAACAACCGGAGTCTTTTCATGCTCACCCTGATCCTGCTGCTCGTGGCCGTCGTCGGCCTGCTGGCGGTGATGCGCCGCGAGGCGGGCGCCCTGCCCGCCCTGGCGGTGCTCGCCGTTACCGGCCTGGCAAGCCTGCTCCTCGCCTCCACACTGCTGGGCCTGCTGCTGCTGGCCGGCGCCATCGCCGTAGCGGTGGCCGGCCTGCCGGCCCTGCGCGGCAAGTGGCTGACCCCGCGTCTCTTCGCCCTGTTCAAGAAGGTCTCGCCCAAGGTCTCCGACACCGAGCGCACCGCCCTGGAGGCCGGCAGCGTGGCCTGGGACGGCGAACTCTTCACCGGCAAGCCCAACTGGCAGGCACTGCTGGATGCCAAGGATGACGGCCTCAGCGACGAGGAGCGCGCCTTTATCGACAACCAGTGCTCCGTGGCCGCCGGCATGTGCAACGCCTGGGAGATCGCCAAGGAGCGCGCCGACCTGCCCCAGGAGCTCTGGGACCACCTCAAGCAGGAGCGCTACTTCGGCATGATCATCCCGAAGGCGTATGGGGGCCTGGGCTTCTCCGCCAAGGCGCAGTCCCTGGTGCTGCAGAAGCTCTCGGTCAACGAGACCCTGATGGTCACCGTGGGCGTGCCCAACTCCCTTGGGCCGGGTGAGCTGCTGCTCAAGTACGGCACCGACGAGCAGAAGAACCACTACCTGCCGCGGCTCGCCGACGGCCGCGAGATCCCCTGCTTCGGCCTCACCGGCCCGCGTGCCGGCAGTGACGCCACCTCGCTGCCCGACACCGGCGTGGTCTGCAAGCAGACCATCGACGGCAAGGAGGTGCTCGGCGTGCGCCTCAACTTCGAGAAGCGCTGGATCACCCTGGCCCCCATCGCCACCGTGGTGGGCCTGGCCTTCCGCCTCTTCGACCCCGAGAAGCTGCTGGGCGACGAGGAGGATCGCGGCATCACCCTGGCGCTGATTCCCCGCGACACCGCAGGGATGGAGATCGGCCGCCGCCACCACCCCATCGGCAGCCCCTTCCTGAACGGCCCGATCAAGGGCAAGGATGTCTTCGTACCGCTGGATACCATCATCGGCGGCGAGGCGATGATCGGCCAGGGCTGGCGGATGCTGGTGGAGTGCCTCTCGGTGGGCCGCTGCATCACCCTCCCCTCCGGCGCCACCGGCACCGCCCGCTACGCCATCGGCTGGAGCGGCGGCTTCGCCCGCATCCGCCGCCAGTTCAACGTGCCCGTGGCCGAGATGGAGGGCATCCAGGAGCCCCTGGCACGCATGACGGCGCTGGGCTATATCGCCCAGGCGGCGGTCTACCAGACCGCCAACACCATCGACCGCGGCGAGAAGCCGGCGGTGCCCTCGGCGATCCTCAAGAGCCAGCTCACCGAGTTCCAGCGGGTCATCCTCGGCGACGCCATGGACATCCACGGCGGCAAGGCGGTGACTCTGGGGCCGCGCAACTACCTGGCGATCGGCTACAGCGCCAACCCGGTGGCGATCACCGTGGAAGGCGCCAACATCATGACCCGCAACCTGATGATCTTCGGCCAGGGCGCCATCCGCTGCCATCCCTACGTGCTCGAGGAGCTGGCCGCCAAGGACGCCGATGATATCCAGGCCTTCGACAAGGCCTTCTTCGGCCATACCGGCCTGATCTTCGGCAATGCCGCCCGGGCCTTCACCCAGGGCCTGGGCATTGGCAAGCCGTCTGTCCCCTTCGATGGCGAGGCCAGTCGCTACGCCCAGGAGATCGCGCGGCTCTCCGCCGGCTTCGGGCTCTGCGCCGATGCCGCCATGGCGAGTCTCGGCTCCACCCTCAAGCAGCGCGAGATGCTCTCGGCACGACTGGGCGATGTGCTCTCCAACCTCTACCTCGCCTCCATGGTGATCAAGCAGTGGCACGAGGGCGACAAGGTCGAGGGTGAGGCTGCCCTCTTCCACTACGCCTGCCAGTGGCTGCTGGGTCGCGCCGAGCAGGCCCTGGACGAACTGCTCGACAACCTGCCCAACCGGGCCCTGGCCGGCGTGCTGCGCCTGGCGGTCATGCCCCGGGGCAAGCGCTTCAAGCGGCCCCACGACGACCTGGCCCGCAGCATCGCCCAGGCGGTCTCCCGTGACAGCGCCCTGCGCCAGAAGCTCCTTGCCGAGACCTGGCAGGCCGACGACGGCGTGCAGGAGAACCCGCTGGCCCAGTACAACGCCCTGCTGGCGACCCAGGAGCGCGCCGAGGGCCTCTACCGCACGGTCAACAAGGCCTTCGCCAAGGGCGAGCTGCCCGCCGATGCGCTGCATCCCGAGCAGCGGGTGGAAGCCGCGCTGGAGGCCGGGCTGATCTCGGCCGACGACGCCGCCTTCATGCGCGAGCGCGAGGCTCGGGTGCTGGAGCTGCTCACCGTGGACGACTTCGAGTACGACGCCTTCGTCACCGACAAGTCCAAGGTGCTGCGCCACCAGGCGGCCTGACGCTGCCACTCCCCACGCCCCGGCCCAGCGCCGGGGCGTTTCGTTTACAGCGGCCAGACCAGCAGTATCATGGGAATGGCCACCGCCACCACCACGATCTCCAGCGGCAGCCCCATGCGCCAGTAGTCGCCGAAGCGATAGCCGCCGGGGCCCATCACCAGGGTATTGGACTGGTGGCCGATGGGCGTCAGGAAGGCGCAGGAGGCACTCACCGCCACCGCCATCAGGAAGGGGTCCACAGAGGCCTCGAAACCGTTGGCCAGGCTCACCGCAATGGGCGCCATCAGCACCGCCGCCGCCGCGTTGTTGATCACGTCGGAGAGCATCATGGTCAGCACGAAGAGCCCGATCAGGGTCACCACCGCCGGCCACTGGACGCCCCACACCAGCATGGCCTCGGCGATCAGCGCCGCCCCGCCGCTGCTCTCCAGCGCCTGGCCCACCGGGATCATGGCGCCGAGCAGCACGACCACCGGCCCGTCGATGGCCTGATAGCCTTCGCGCAGGGGCAGCACCCCCACCAGCAGCGAGACCAGCGCCGCACTCGAGAGCGCCACCGCCGCCGGCAGCAGCCCCAGCAGGATGGCCACGATCGCCGCTGCGAAGATGCCGATGGAGGCCAGCAGCATACGCGGCTGGCCGAGGGTCAGGTTGCGGCTGGCGAGCGGCAGGCAGCCCAGGGTGGCCAGGCTCTCGGCGAGTTCGCTCTCGCCCCCCTGCAGCAGCAGCACGTCGCCGGGGCGAAAGCGGATCTCGCGCAGGCGCTGCTTGAGGCGCCCGCCATCCCGGGCCACCGCCACCAGATGCAGGCCGAACTGGTTGTGCAGGCGCAGCTGGGTCACGGTGTGGTTGACCATCATGGAGTCGTTGCGCACCACCGCCTCCACCAGCTGCAGGCCCTCGGTATCCACGCCGCTCTTCTCTTCCTGCTTCTCTTTTTTCTCCTGCTTCTCCTTTTTCGCCTCCTCCCTGTCGCGCTCCTGTTCCTCGAACTTTTCCTGCGTCGAGCGCTCGCGGTCACTCTCGTCGGCCCTGTCCTTCTCTGCCTTGCGCTGCTCCTCGGTGTCCTTCTCCTTGGCCGCCTTCTCCTCAGCCTCCTTTTCCTCATCCTCGGCGTCCTTGCCCAGGCTGAGGCCCGCCTTGTCCTCCAGCAGCTTCATCTCATCGGGACCCGCCTCCAGCAGCAGGATATCCCCCTCCCGGAGGGTGCCGAAGAAGGCGTGGCCGGCGCGGCGCTTGTCGTCACGCACCACGGCGAGCACCGGAATGGTCTCCTCGAGCTCCTGCTGCAGCTCGCGCAGGGTCAGGCCGTTGGCCTTCGCCTCCTCCCCGACGCGCAGCTCCACCAGGTAGTTGGCGGTATCGAACATCGCCTCGGTGGAGGCCTTGCCCGCGCGCAGGGGCACCAGCCGCCAGCCGATCAGCAGGATAAAGGCGAACCCCGCCAGGGCCACCGCGGCGCCCACCGGCGTAAAGGAGAAGAGGCCAAAGTTCTCGCCGGTGACCGAGCCGCGATAGCTGGCAATGATGATATTTGGGGGGGTGCCGATCAGGGTGGTGAGCCCCCCCAGCAGCGAACCGAAGGCCAGCGGCATCAGCAGCAGCGACGGCGAGGTGTCGTGCTCCCTTGCCAGGCGCATGGCCACCGGCAGCAGCAGCGCCAGGGCGCCCACGTTGTTCATGAAGCCGGAGAGCACCACCACGGTGCCGGTCAGGGCCGCCAGCTGCAGGAAGAGTCGCTCCCCCACCTTGAACACCTGGTCGGCGATGACGTCCACCACGCCTGAGCGTTCGAAAGCTCGGCTGAGCACCAGCACCGCCGCCACCGTGATCACCGCGGGGTGGCCGAAGCCCAGGAAGGCCTCCTCGCCCGGCACCAGCCCCAGCATCACCGAACCGAGCAGCGCGGCGAGCGCCACCAGGTCGTAGCGAAAGCGTCCCCAGACGAACGCCGCCAGCGTCAGCCCGAGCACGATAAAGACCAGGGTGCTCTCTGCCATGGCCCGTCACCTCCCTGTGCGTATCAGAGGCTTCAGCATCGCCAGCCGGGCCGCCCGCCGACAAGTGTTTTCTGCGCGGGCAGCGATCTTTCCCCTTCCGACACGACGACGCCCGGCCGAAGCCGGGCGTCGCGAGCGACACGGGAAAAAGGCGCCAGGTGCCGCCAGGCTCGCTATTTCGCCATCTTCTCCAGCATGGCGTTGACGGCGTCGAGGTGCTCGGGCTCGTTGTGGCACATGCCCTGGAAGACCGCGCAGAGGTCGAGGAAGTCCTTGAGCTCGGTGCGCTGGGCCATCTTCATCAGGCGCTTGGTAAGACGCGTGGCCTTCGGCGGCTGGGCGGCGATGCGGGCGGCGAGCTCGCCTGCCGTCTCCATCAGCGCCTCGGGCTCGGTCACCTCCAGCACGATGCCGTACTCCTTCGCCTCCTCGGCGTCGATCACCCGCCCGGAGAGGGTCAGCTCGAAGGCGCGCTGGTAGCCGATCAGGCGCTGCATGAACCAGGCGCCGCCGTCACCGGGGATGATCCCCAGATTGAGGAAGGTCTCGCCGAACTTGGCCTTCTTCGAGGCGATACGGATATCGGCCATGTTGGCCAGATCGAAGCCGGCGCCGATGGCCGGGCCGTTGACCGCGGCGATGATCGGCACCTCCACCGCCTGCAGGGCCAGCGGGATGCGCTGGATGCCGCGGCGGTAGCGGGCCGAGACCTCGGCCACGTCGCCGGCGAAGTCGCCGCCGCGCTCCGCCATGTCCTTGACGTTGCCGCCGGCGGAGAAGGCGCTGCCCGCGCCGGTGATCACCAGCACCGAGACGGCATCGCAGGCGTTGACCCACTCCGCCACGGCGACGATGTCGTCGGTAAGGGCAGTGCCGGTCAGGGCGTTACGCACGTCGTGGCGCGCCAGGGTCAGGGTGGCCACCCGACCCTCGAGGGTCAGGCGGGCGTCGGTGAGCTGGGGAAGGCTGGGCTGGGTTGCTGTCTGGCTCATCAGTGGGCTTCCTTGTCGGCTGACGTGTTGTCTGAATGTTCGCGTTCCACGATAACCCGCGCGTCCACCACGGCATAGCCGTCGGCGTTGACGATCACCGGGTTGAGGTCGAGCTCGGAGAGCCCGGGATAGGCCTCGACGATGCGCGACACCTTGAGCAGCAGGTCCACCAGGGCGGCCTTGTCTACCGCCTTCTCGCCGCGCACGCCGCCGAGAATCTTCTTCGCCTTGATCTGCTCCACCATCTCCTCGGCGTCGCGACGCGAGAGCGGAATGGCCCGGAAGGCGACGTCCTCGAGGATCTCCACGAAGATGCCGCCGAGACCGAACATCAGCACCGGACCGAAGATGGGGTCGCGGATCACCCCGAGGATCACCTCGACGCCCTTCTTCGCCATGGGGGTGACCAGGATGCCCTCGATCTCGGCATCGGCGTCATACTCCCGGCAGGACGCCAGGATCGCTTCCCGGGCCTCCCGCATGGCGGCCTCGCCCACCACGTTGAGCTTCACGCCGCCGGCGTCGGACTTGTGCAGGATATCCTTGGAGACCACCTTCATGGCCAGCGGCGTCTCACCGAACTGCCCTGCGGCCTCGGCCAGCTCCGCCTCGTCGCGCACCACCAGCTCCAGGGGCACCTCGATGCCGTGGTCGCGCAGGACCCGCTTGGCCTCATACTCGAAGAGGTCGCGGCCCTCGCCCCGGGCACGCTCGAACATGGCGGTGAGCTCGGGGAGCGGCTCGACGCTGCGCTCGCGGCTCTGGCGCTCCACCTGGGCCAGGTACTGGCCGCGCTCGCCCAGGGCCGCCAGCACCCGCACGGAGTGCTCGATGGAGGCATAGATGGGCAGGCCCGCCTCGTGCAGGCGGCGCAGCGCCGGCGGTTTGATGGGGGTATAGAGGCTGTAGATCACCAGCGGCTTGGTGGTGGCGCGGGAGAGATCCACCATGGCCTCGGCGCCGCGCATCTCGTCACCCAGCAGGGACTCTGCGAAGCGGATGCTGTAGCCGCCGAACATGCCCACCAGGAAGACGCTGTCGACATTGTCGTCGGCGGCGACGATCTCCATGCAGGTGGCCAAGAGCGACGGATTGGCGTCGGTAGAGCCGGCCACGTCCACCGGGTTGACGGTGGAGGCCTGGGGAAAGAGCACGTCGCGCAGCTTCTGACGGGTCGCCTCGGAGAGCTCGGCGAGCTCGAGGCCCGCCTCGGCCAGGCGGTCGGAGGCGATGGTCGCCTGGCCGCCGCCGTCGGAGATCACCGCCACCCGCTTGCCGCGGGCCTTCTGCAAGAGGCCTAGCCCCTCGGCCACCGGCAGGATCTCGTCGGAGTGCTGCACCACGCTGACCCCGGACTGCTTGAGCAGGTCCACGGTCATGGCATAGCTGCCGGCCAGCGCCCCGGTATGGGAGCTCGCCGCCTTCTGGCCTGCCTCGGTGGAGCCGGACTTGTAGACCACCACCGGCTTCATGGCGGTCACCTCGCGGGCAACGTCGAGGAACTTGCGCCCGTCGCGGAAGCCCTCCACGTAGAGGGTGGCGACGCGGGTGTTCTCGTCCTCGCCCAGATAGCGCAGGTAGTCGTTGAAGCCGATGTCGCTCTGGTTGCCGGGCCCCACATAGGTGGAGAAGCCCACATTGCCGTTGTGCTGGGCCTCGAGCGCCAGCGACAGCAGCATGTTGCCGGACTGGGAGATGATACCCACGCCGCCGGGCTTGACGTTGTCCAGCGAGAGCAGGTTGATCCTGTGGTGCAGGTTGAAAAGGCCCGAGGTGTTGGGGCCGATGATGCGCACGCCGTGGGCGCGGGCCTTCTCCATCATCTCGCGCTCGAGTGCCGCCCCCTCCTCACCGATCTCGGCGAAGCCGCTGGCGAGTATCACCGCCCCCTTGATGCCGCGGCGCCCGCACTCGGCAATCAGCCCCGGCACCGTGGCCGCCGGGGTACAGATCAGCGCCAGCGCCGGATTGCCGGGGATGGCGGTGACCGAGGGCCAGGCCTTGACCCCGAGGATCATGTCCGCCTTGGGGTTGACCGGGTAGATCTCGCCCCGGTAGCCATCCTTGATCAGGCCGACCATCGCCTTGTAGCCCCGCTTGGTGGGGTCGGCGGAAGCGCCCACCACGGCGATGCCGCCGGGGGCCAGGATGTCGTGGAGCGGACTGCGGGTGGGGAGATGTCCTTCGATGGGATTCATGTACTGGCTGACCTTGCCTTCGGGGGCGAATGAAGAGTGGGCGGTAAAGAGTTAGGAGTTAGGGGTTAAGAGTTAGGCGCCAAGAGTGAGCGAGGCCCGGGGAATACAGGCCTACTTGCCCTGGAAGCGCGGCGTGCGCTTCTCGGCGAAGGCGTCGACGCCTTCCTGCCAGTCCCGGGTCGTGCCGACGAAGGTCATCCCCTCGAGCTCGGCGGTCAGGCAGGCGTCCAGGGTGCGCTCGCCGGAGAAGGTGAGCTGCTCCTTGGCCAGCGCCATGGAGAGCGGCGCCTTGCTGGCCACCTTCTCGGCGAAGGCGAGGGCGGCGTCAAAAAAGCCCTCGTCGGGGTAGTGGCGGTTGGCCAGGCCGATGCGCACGGCTTCGGCGCCGTCGATGCGCTCGCCCAGAAACACCAGCTCCCGGGCCTTGGCCAGCCCCACCAGGCGCGGCAGCAGCCAGGTCACGCCGCCGCCCAAAAAGTTGCCGATGGAGACCTCGGGCAGGCCGATCTGGGCGCTGTCTGCCATCAGCATGAAGTCCGCGGCCAGGGCAAGCTCGGCACCGGCACCCAGGGCAAAGCCGTTCACCGCGGCGATCACCGGCGTCTGCATCTGCATCAGGCGCTTGCAGACGATCTGCTCCCCCTGCAGGTACTGGCGGCGATCGAAGGCGGTGCGCCCCTGCTTGTGCTCCTTGAGGTCGGCCCCCACGCAGAAGGCGCGCCCTTCGCCGGTCAGCACCACCACGCGCACTTCACCATCCGCCTCGGCGCGGGTCAGGGCGTCATTGAGCTCTGCATAGAGCGCCTCGGTGACGGCGTTGAGGCGATGGGGGCGGTTGAAGCGGATCTCCTGGACCTGGCCGTGGCGGCGGAGGATCAGGGTCTCGTACTCGGCTTGGCTCATGGGGAAGGGCACTCTTAAGAATAACGAACACGAATAACGAACAGAGCGGCGGCGGCATGCTGCATAAGCGGCGGCAACAGCATCTCGCCTGAGAAACAAACGTGTCATTATCAACGAAAGGACAGAACGCTTGTTGTGAGGCGCATCCTAGCCAAAGGTCTCATGAGCGTCAACACGTGCGTGCCACATTGTTTTCCACGGGGAAACGATTGTGTCATTTCACCCCGCCATCCATCGGGTACAATGGCGCCCGCTGCGACACCCAACCCAGGAGACGACCGTGCTGGAACAGGAATCACGCGATTCGGCAGCGCCGGACACCGACAGCGGCCCTGCCCGGCTGGATGCGGTAAACCGGCAGCTCGCCGAGGCCTATCCCGAACTCAGCCCCCAGCTCAAGCTGGCCGCCGGCTATGTGCTCGAGCACCCGGTGGAGATCGCCTTTCAGTCGATCCGCAAGTCGGCCAGCGCCGCCGAAGTGACCGCCTCGACCCTGGTGCGGCTGGCCAAGCGCCTGGGCTTCGAGAGCTACGAGCAGTTCCGGGAGGTGTTCCAGTCGGCGGTACAGGCAGGCCCCGTCGAGCTCTCCGGGCGTGCCAGCCAGCTGCGCAGCCTGGCCAGCCAGACCGACGACCAGGTGTTTCTCGACGTGGGCGATGCGGCCTTCGATAACATCGGCCGGCTCTTCACCGCCGACAACCAGCAGCGGGTGCGCGACGCGGCCCGGCGGCTGCTGGCCGCGGAGAAGATCGCCGTGGTGGGATTTCGGGACACCTTCGCCTGCGCCTACCACTTCGCCTACGTGGGGCGCATCGCCATGCCCAATATCCAGCTGATCCGCGGCCAGGAGGGGGGGCTCTTGACCGAGCTTGCCCCCTTCGGCGAGGGGGACGTGGTGGTGGCCTTCGGCTTCGAGCCCTACTGCGCCGAGACCATGCGGGCGCTGGAGATCACCCGGGCGGCGGGGGTCGACGCCATCGTGGTCACCGACACCATGCGCTCGCCGCTGGTACCGGGGGCCACCATCACCTTCCCGGTGGCCAACGCCACCCCGCACTTCTTCCCGTCGATACTCTCCGCCATCACCCTGATCGAGGTGCTGCTGGCAGAGTGCGTGGCCTTCGGCCCCGACGATCTGGTGGACAACGTGGCAAGCTTCGAGTCGCGGATGCGCGCCATGGGCGCCTACGTGGAGCAGGGATAGCGGACCAGGCCCCCGCGAGACGCCCCGCCTTAGCGGCCCAGCAGCCCCTCGATGGCGGCGATATCGAGGTGCGCTTCCAGGCAGTCGGCCAGCCGGTCGAGTTCCCGCTGGCGGTGGGCGTCGTAATCCACCGCCGCCTCTGCCCCCTCCAACCCGCAGCGGGCGAGCAGCGCCGCGCAAGCCTCGGGCCGGTCGAAGAGCCCGTGCAGGTAGGTGCCCAAGACCCGGCCATCGGCGCTGACGGCGCCGTCGAGCCGGCCTTCCAGCTCGCAAAGCGGCCGCTTGAGAGCAGGTCCCTCGCTCACCCCGTGATGGATCTCGTAGCCGGCGATCGGCACGTCCTCGGCTAGCAAGCGTCCGCTCACGTTACGCAGCTGCTTGCCCGCCACCATCCGCGTCTCGAACTCGAGCAGCCCCAGCCCCTCGCTGGAGCCCGCCGGCCCCTCCAGGCCCTCGGGGTCGTGAATCGCATGACCGAGCATCTGGAAGCCGCCGCAGATGCCGAGCACCCGGCCGCCGTAGCGCAGATGGCGCCGGATGGCGGCCTCCCAGCCCTGGTCGCGCAGCCAGGCGAGATCGCTTCGGGTGCTCTTGCTGCCGGGCAGGATGATCAGATCGGCGGGCGGGATGGAGCGGTTCGGGCCCACGAAGGTGAGCTCGACCCGGGGATGCAGCCGCAGCGGATCGAAATCGTTATGGTTGCTGATGCGCGGCAGCGCCGGCACCGCCACCCGGAGCGCCGGTTCGCCCGACTGGCGGCCGGAGAGACCCAGGCTGTCCTCGGCGTCCAGCAGCAGCCCCTGCAGGTAGGGCAGCGTGCCCAGCACCGGCTTGCCGGTATGGGACTCCAGCCAGTCGAGCCCCGGCTCGAGCAGGGCGATGTCGCCGCGAAAACGATTGACGATAAAGCCCCGGGTGCGTGAGCGCTCGCTCTCGCTGAGCAGCGCGAGGGTGCCCACCAGCTGAGCGAAGACCCCACCCCGGTCGATATCGCCGACCAGCAGCACCGGGCAGTCGACCATTTCGGCGAAGCCCATGTTGGCGATATCATTCTCGCGCAGGTTGATCTCCGCGGGGCTCCCCGCTCCCTCGGCGATGATCACGTCATGGCGCGCCGACAGCGCCTGCCAGGCCGCCAGCACGCTCTCCCGGGCGGTGCGCTTGAAGGCGTGATAGTCCAGGGCGTCCATATGGCCGTGTACCCGGCCGCGCAGGATCACCTGGGCGCCGCGGTCGCTCTCGGGCTTGAGCAGCACCGGGTTCATGTCGCTGTGCGCCTCCACCCCCGCCGCCAGCGCCTGCAGCGCCGTGGAGCGGCCGATCTCGCCGCCGTCCGCGGTCACCGCGCTGTTGAGCGCCATGTTCTGCGGTTTGAAGGGCGCCACCGAGACCCCACGCCGCGCCAGCACACGGCACAGCCCCGCCACCACCGTGCTCTTGCCGGCATCCGAGGTGGTGCCCTGGATCATCAGGGTGCAGCTCAAAGTTCGATGCCCTTCTGGGCCTTTACTCCCTGCTCCTTGAAAGCGTGCTTGACCACCTTCATCTCGGTGACGGTGTCGGCCAGCTCGATCAGCTGCTCGGGGGCGTAGCGGCCGGTGACCACCGCGTGCTGCATGGCCGGCCGCGCCTGCAGGTCGTCGAGCACCCGGTCGAGGTCCAGGTAGTCGTAGCGCAGGGCGATATTGAGCTCGTCGAGCAGCACCAGGTCGAAGCTCGAGTCAGCGAGCATCCGCCGGGCCACCTCCCAGGCCGCCTCGGCGGCGCGAATGTCACGCTCGCGGTCCTGAGTGTCCCAGGTGAAGCCCTCACCCATCACGTGGTACTCGACGCCCGGCACCTGGCGGAAGAAGGCCTCCTCGCCTGTCTCCCGCGTGCCCTTGATGAACTGCACCACCCCCACCTTCATGCCGTGGCCGAGCGCCCTGGCCAGCATGCCGAAGCCGGAGCTGCTCTTGCCCTTGCCGGGGCCGGTGAGCACCAGCAGCAGGCCCTGCTCCTTCTGGGCGCCGGCGATGCGCGCCTGCATGATCTTCTGCTTGGCCGCCATGCGCCGGGCATGGCGCTGGGGATCCTTGGCGTTGTCGCGCATGGGGGTCTCCTCACTCCTGATCCTGGGTGAAGCGCAGCGGTTCGCCGCGGAAGATGGCGGCGGCAAGGGCCGGCGCCGAGGGGAAGTAGCCGTGGAAGTAGCTGGCCACCAGCCTGCCCACCACGAAGACCGGCTCGGCGGGGCTGCCGGCCAGGCGGCGGGCATGGGCGGCCGGTGCCAGCGGCGTCTCCAGCCGCGAGTGGTGGTAGGTGTGACCGCGCAGCTCGCCGGCGTCCGTGGTCAGGCTCTGCAGGCCCAGGGCGCTGAGCTTGCCGGCCATGCGGGCGGTGCCGGGCATCAGCCCCAGCATGGCGTGCGCGTGCCCTTCACCGTCCACCAGGGTGTCCATGCATGCCATCAGCCCGCCGCACTCGGCCAGGATCGGCCGGCCGGCGCCGTGATGGGCGCGAATCGCGGCGAGCATCGGCGCGTTGGCGGCGAATTTTTCGCCGTGCAGCTCCGGGTAGCCGCCGGGCAGCCACAGGGCGTCGCAGCCGGGCAGCTCGCTGTCGGCCAGCGGCGAGAAGAAGGCGAGCTCGGCGCCCATCCGGGTGAGCAGGTCGAGATTGGCGCGGTAGAGAAAGGCGAAGGCGTCGTCGCGGGCCACGCCGATGCGCACGCCCTCGAGCAGCCGCGGCGGCGGCTCGGGGGCCTCGGCCTCGAGCGTCACCCTGGCCGGCAGGCGGTCGAGGCCCGCCTCCTTGAGCACCTCGGCGGCGGCGTCGAGCTGGGCGTCGAGCCCTGCCAGTTCGCCGGCCTGCACCAGCCCCAGGTGGCGGTCGGGAATCTTCATCGCCGCGTGGCGGGGAATGGCGCCGAGCAGCGAGAGCCCCGCCGGCATGCTCTCGGCCAGCAGCCGGCCGTGGCCGGGGCTGCCCACGCGGTTGGCGATCACCTCGTGGATGGCGAGCTCGGGATGGTAGTTGGCCAGCCCCTGGGCCACGGCGCCGAAGGTCTGGGCCATGCCCCAGGCGTCGATCACCGGCAGCGCCGGCAGCCCGGCCAGGATGGCCAGGTCGGCGCTGGAAGGGTCGCCGTCGAAGAGCCCCATGGAGCCCTCCACCAGGATCAGGTCCGCCTCGGCGGCGGCCTCGGCCAGGCGCCAGCGGCACTCGGCCTCGCCGGTCATCCAGGGGTGAAGCTGGTAGACCGGCTGGCCCGAGGCCACCTCCTGCACCATGGGGTCGAGGTAGTCGGGGCCGTGCTTGAATACCCTCACCCTGCGGCCGGCATTGCGATGCAGCCGCGCCAGCGCCGCGGTGACCATGGATTTGCCCTGGCCGGAGCCGGGGGCGGTGATCAGAGCGGCATGGGCCTCGCCGCGAATCGTCGAAGTCGTCATATCACCTCACGGGTACGAAAACGGGGGCGCCGTCGATCTCGGCGGTGGCCAGGCGCTGGCCGTAGAGCCGCTCCAGGGCGGCGGGCACCAGCATCTGCCTTGCCGGCCCCCAGCACGCCTCGCCGTCGGGATAGAGCAGCAGCAGGTGGTCGCACCAGCGCGCCGCCAGGTTGAGATCGTGCAGGCACATCATCACCGCGCGACCCTCGGCGGCCTCGCCGGCGAGCAGGGCAATCACCGCGCTCTGGTGGTGCAGGTCGAGATGGTTGGTGGGCTCGTCGGCGAGCCAGATCTGCGGCGCCTGGGTCAGCACCGTGGCGACGGCCAGGCGCTGGCGCTCACCGCCCGAGAGGGTGCTGACCAGCCGCTCGGCCAGGTGCGCCACGTCGAGCCGCTCGAGGGCCGCCTCGGCCAGGCGCAGGTCCTCGCCGCCCTCCATCTGCCAGGCCGAGAGCCACGGATGCCGGCCGATCAGCGCGGTCTCGCGCACCGTGGCGGGAAAGCCGTCGTGGCGCTCCTGGAACACCAGGCCCAGGGTGCGCGCCACCTGGCGCCGGCCCAGCGCCGCCAGCGGGCTGCCATCGATCAGTACCTGGCCACGGCGAGGGGCACGCAGCCCGGCCAGGGTGTGCAGCAGCGTGGTCTTGCCGGCGCCGTTGGGGCCCAGCACGCCCCACACCTGCCCCGGCTCGACGCTTAGCGTCAGCGCCCGGCCGTCGCGCCGCTCCGGCACGTCGATTACCAGCTCGCGGGTCTCGAGGCGGCTCATCAGCGGCTCCGGTAGAGCAGGTAGAGGAAGGTGGGTACGCCGAGCAGCGCGGTGATCACCCCCACCGGCAGCTGCTCCGGGGCGATCAGGGTGCGCGCCAGGGCGTCGGCCAGCACCAGCAGGGTGCCCCCGGCCAGGGCGCAGGCCGGCAGGATCAGGCGCTGGTCGTTGCCCAGCACCAGGCGCAGCATGTGCGGCACCACCAGGCCGACGAAGCCGATGCTGCCGGCGGTGGTCACCGCGGTGGCGGTGAGCACGCTGGCGACGAGGTAGATGGTCCACTCCAGCGGACGGACCCTGACCCCCAGGGCCGCCGCCTGCAGCGGGCCGCGCGCCATGACGTTGAGGCTGCGCCCCAGCGGCAGCAGCAGCAGGCAGATGAGCAGCAGCAGCGCCAGCGGCGGCCAGGGCGTGCGGGAGTAGGAGAGATCCCCCATCAGCCAGTAGAGCATGCCGGGCAGCCGCTCGGCGGGGCTTATCGCCAGCATCAGGGTGATCACCGCCCCCCAGCCGGCGGCCACCACCACCCCGGTGAGCAGCAGCCGCGAGGGTGTCCAGCTGCCGGTGCCGTGGGCCAGGCCGAAGACCAGCAGCGTGGAGAGAAAGGCCCCGGCGAAGGCGGAGCCGGTGATCACCGCCCCGCCCAGCCCCGCCAGCATCGCCGCCAGCGCCCCCACCGAGGCGCCGCCGGAGAGCCCCAGCACGTAGGGGTCCGCCAGGGGATTGCGCAGCAGCACCTGCATCAGCGCCCCGGCCACGGCGAGCAGGCCGCCCACGGCGAAGGCCGAGAGCGAGCGCGGCACGCGCAGGTCGAGGATCAGGGTGCGGGCCAGGGGGCTCCCCTCGCCGCGGGCGACCGCCCAGACGTCGGAGAGCGACAGGGCGGCGCTGCCCACCGTGACCGAGAGCAGCAGCGCCGCCAGACCCAGCAGGGCCAGCGCGACCAGCGGCGACCATAGCGAGCGTCGGGGGGTGGCCATGCCGGCCTCAGCGCTTGTCGCGGGCATGGTCGAGACGCTCGCAGAACAGGCGGCTGCCTTCCAGCAGTCGCGGCGTGGGACGCTGGATCAGCGACGGCGGCACGAAGTAGAGGTTGTCGCGTTGGATGGCGGTCAGGCTCGGGTACTGCTCCCAGTGGGTCAGCCAGTCGCGATTCTCCTCGCCCATGCCGCCGGCGAGTATCGCCTCAGGGTCGGCGGCCAGCACCGACTCGTCGTCGATGCGCGGCACCAGCCGCGACAGCTCGCCGAAGACGTTGACCCCGCCGCACATCGCCACCACCTGGCCGATCAGGTGCTCGTCGTTGATGGTCATCAGCGGCTCGTCCCATACCTGGTAGAAGACCGAGACCGGCTCGGCGTCGGCGTAGCGCTCGGCCAACGCCGCCATGCCGTCGCGGAACTCGGCGGCGACACGGTCCCCCTCCTCGCGGGTATCGGCCAGCCGCGCCAGGCGCTCGATGGCGCTGGACACGCCCTCGAAGTCGCGCGGTTCGATGTAGAACACCGGCATGCCCAGCCCCTCGAGGGTCTCCAGCTGCTCGGGCGGGTTGCCGGTCTTCCAGCCGATCACCAGGTCGGGGGAAAGGGTCACCAGGGTTTCCAGGTCCATGCGGGTATGGCTGCCCACCGACTGGACCTGGCGCGCCTCGGGCGGGTAGTCGCTGTAGGCCACCACCGCCACCACCTTCTCCCCCGCCCCGGCGGCGTAGACCAGCTCCGTGGCACCGGGCGAAAGCGCGGCGATGCGCTCGGCGGGCTGCTCGAGGCACACCTCCCGGTCGCGGTCGTCGATGGCGCAGAGCGAACCGGCGCGCGCCTCGGCGACCACCGGCCCGGACAGCGCCAGCAGCGAACTGGCAGCGACAGCGGGGCCAAGGGCCCCGCCGAGGCGGCCGCTACTGGCCGAAGTGAACACTGACGAAGGCCGCGCGGCCGGCGTTGATGTAGTCACGAGCGGTCTCGTACTCCTTGTCGAAGGCATTCTCGACCGTCAGGCGGGCCGACCACATGGGCGCGAACGCCCAGCCGGCGCGCAGGTTGACCAGCCCGAAGCCGCTGATGCGATCCTCGTTGGCCGCATCGTCGTAGCGGTCGCCCTGCAGGATCCAGGAGCCGCCCAGCGACCAGTCGCCCAGTTCGCGGTCGACGTCGAAGCGCGCACTCTGACCGGCACGGCGCTGGATGCGGTTGCCCGCATTGGCGCCGCTGCGATTTTCCGGGTCGAGCCAGGTCAGCGCTGCCGCGAGCGTCCAGTCATCGATCTGTGCCCCTGCCGAGAGCTCGATACCGCGGATACGGGCCTCGGCGATGTTCTGCGGCGCCCAGAGGCCGCTGTCGGTGGGCGCCCAGGCGATCATGTCATCGAGATCGGTCTGGTAGGCCGCCAGGTCCCAGTACCAGGACTGATAGCTGCCACGCAGACCGACTTCGACCGTCTCGGACGTCTCCGCATTGAGATCGGGATTGCCCGAGTTCGGCCAGAAAAGGTCGTTGAAGGTCGGCGCGCGGAAGGCGGTGCCGACGCTGGCACGCAGCGTATGGGAATCATCCAGGTCATAGCCCAGCGCCAGGCTGCCGGTGACCTCCTCGCCGTAGGCCTCGTTGTCGTCATAGCGCAGGGCGGCCTGCAGCGCGAAGGGGGCAAAGTCGAGCAGCCCCTGAGCGAAAACGGCCATATTGTCACGGCTGCTCTCATCGAAATCCGTGGTGCCCGAGACCCGGTCTTCGCTGTACTCGGCGCCGGCCACCAGCTCGTGCAAGCCGAACGCCAGGGTGTTCTGCCAGCGGGCCGTGCGGGTGCGGGTATCGAGTACCGACGTGCCCGCCGGCTCCCACTGGGAGGCTTCCTGATGATTGTCCAACTCATCCCGGGATTCACTCAGCGTCAGGCGGCTGCGCCACGTTTCGCTGACGGGAATCTCTCCATAGACCCCGGCCACCTGCTGCACGAAGTCCATCTCGCCGCCATCGTATTCGTTGCTGCCCCGGGCGCGCAGCGCCAGCACACCGAGCTCGGCGTCGTTCTCGAAGGTGTGGGCGAGCCGCATCACCCCCGAGGTATTGTCGTAGCCCTTGTCGTCCCCCCCCTCGCGCACCGGGGTACCGTCGGTGTCTAAACGACTGCCGGCGACGTAGTAGCGGGTTCCACCGCTGCCGCCGGAGAGGCTGGCGCTGTAGCGCTGGGTGTTGAAGGAGCCGCCGCCTACCGAAACGCGCGGCTGGGGATCCCCCTCCTCGCCTTCCGGGGTAAAGAGCTGCACCACCCCGCCGACGGCGTCGGCGCCATAGAGGCTGCCGCGCGGGCCGCGCACGATCTCGGCACGCTCGAACATGCGCGGATCAAGGTAGTGCCAGGCTGCGCCACCGGCGGTGGCAGAGCGCAGGCGAATGCCATCGATCATCAGCGCTGCCGATTCATTACCGGTACCGCGGAGATAGACGCTGCTGGACTTGCCGAAGCTGCCGTTGGTGACCACGTCCACCCCGGGCTGGCCGCGAAAGAGGTCGGTGAGGCTCGTCGGGTCCTGGCGGCGCAGGGTGGCCTCGTCGAGCAGGGTCACGGAGGCGAGCGTCTCGTTGGCGGTGCGCGGCGCCAGGGCGGCGGTCACCACCATGGGGTTGAGACGGGTCGCCTCGGCGGCGGTCTCGGGCTGGGGTTCGGCGGCGGCAATTGCCAGCGGCAGCGCGGCCAAGGCGAAGGCCGCCAGGCCACGGGAGGTGTGAGCGATGGTCATGGATGTCCCTTGCTTGTCGTACCAACCCGTACGATGCGGGTCTGTTCTTGGCCGAGGCGAGGGAGATGTCAGGCGGGAGTGCGGCCAGGCGAGTGGCAGCTGCCCTGCCCGAAACCGCCCTCCGCGGTTCGGCATGCGCTCAAAGGCCGGTCTCCGGGCTGACGAGCGAAGGGCGGCAGCATCACTGCCGGACCTTCAAAGCGACCGCCTTCCCGTGCCTTGGCACAGTGGCATCACGGCCGCTCTTGTCTCGATCACCGTTGCGGGGGCAGCGTCGGAATGGCGAGCGCTCTGGCAGAGCACCGGGCACCGACTTCCCGTTTCACCCCGGCGCTGTGACGCGCCTGGGGCACCTTAGAGTGCGCACAAGCTAGCAAGGCACCGCGTCGGGGTCAACGCAAGACGCTAAAACATCCATTTAAAACACTTTTATTTCAGCTGCTTGCAGAGGCCATGACGCAGGTAGCAGACCACCCGGCTGCGCGCCGCCGCGGCCTGGACCAGCCAGCCGTTGTGGTCCCGCAGCCGCCGTGCCATCGGGTCCATGGGCACGATCCCACGCCCCATCTCATCGAGGATCAGCACCGCCTCGCCGGGGGCAGCGGCGAGGCCGTCGAGCAGGCCCAGCCAGGTATCGCGCAGGGTATCGTCGTCCGGGGTTTCGGCCAGGGCGGCGGCGAGCCAGTCGGCGATGCCGTCGACCACCAGAACCTCTCCCCCTCCCTGGGCTTCCAGGCAAGCGGCGGCGTCCTCCCTCGCCGCCAGCCGATGCCAGCGGGCGTTGGGAAAGCGCTCCAGCGCTAGCCGGCGTCGGCCCGAGCAGGCACCGCCGATGAGGCTCTGCATTGCCACTCTCCTCCCTGGCTCTCGATCTCGAAGCGCCGGCCCTCGGCCTGCCCCACCACGCCCTCCCAGAAGTCGGTGCCCTCGAGGCGACGACGCAGCTCGCGGATGGCACCGCCGTGGCTCACCGCCAGCACCCGGCGCTGCCCCCGCTCGGCGGCCCGCTGGAGCACCTCCCCGAGCCAGGCCTCCAGGCGCGCCCAGAGGGCATCGGCGGATTCGCCGCCGGGGGGCGCCTGGCGGCCGGCGCTGTCGACCCAGGCGCGATAGCGCGGGTCATCCTTGAGTTCTTCCCAGGTGCGCCCCTCGTAATCGCCGAAGTCCAGCTCACGCAGCCGGGCATCGAAGCTCGCCTCCCAGGCCCGTCCTGCCCCGATATGGTCAAGGGTCTGGCGGCAGCGGGTCAGGTCGCTGCAGTAGAGGGCGTCGAAGGCCTCGTTCGCCAGGTGGTCGCGCAGGCGATCGAGCCCTGGCACGGCGTCGGGCAGCAGCAGCGGAATATCCCGCTGGCCCTGGTAGCGGCGCTCAAGGTTCCAGGCGGTCACGCCATGGCGAACCACCACCAGCTCCAGGCGATAAGCAGCAGCCATAGTTCTCCTCCTTCGATGGCGGCACCCACGATATCCCCGTTGATGCCGGTAAAGGCTCGCACCATGGCGAGGCCATACAGAAACAGAAAGACGCAGAGGGCGCCGAGCAGCCAGGCGCCGCCGGGCACGAAGCCGAAGAGCGGCAGCAGCACCAGCAGCGCCAGGCCCAGGTCACGCCTTGCCAGGTGCTGGCGCCAGGTCCAGGCGAGCCCCTTGCGCCGCGCCAGGGGGGCCAGGCGCAGCAGCAAGAGCGCCCCGAAGCGCGCAAGCGCCGGCAGCGCCAGCCACAGCCAGGGGCTCGCCCCGGCCTCCAGCAGGGCCCAGATCAGCGCCCCCTTCCAGGCCAGCAGAAAGACCAGGGCGAGGATGGCGAAGCTGCCCACCTGGCTGTCCTTCATGATCGCCCAGCGCTTCTCCAGGGGCGCATTGCTGCCCAGGGCGTCGGCGATATCCATCACGCCATCCAGATGCAGCCCCCCGGAGAGCGCCACCCAGAGGCTGAGCAGCGCAAGGGCAAGCAAGGGGGTGGGCAGCCCCTGGCCCAGTATGGCCAGGGCCGCCAGGGCCGCACCGATCACCAGACCCGCCAGCGGAAAGCAGCGCAGCGCCCAGCGGCAGGTGGCGGCGTTCCAGGGGCAGGCGACGGGCAGGGGAATCCGGGTCAGGAACTGCAGGGCCAGCGCGAGCCCGTAAAGGGCCTCTCTCATCGGAGCGTCTCCGGGTCGTGGTCGTCGATAGGCTTCCAGTCGATGGGCAGGCCGGCCACTACCTCCACCACCCGGTCGGCCTCCCGGGCCAGGCGCCGATGCAGCCGCTGCAGGAAGGCGATATAGCGCCGGGTCTCGGCGTCCTCCGGGGGAAGGTCCTCGTTGAGGTCGTTGGAGACCACCACCAGGGCGATCCCCCGCGCCCGGGCCGCCGCCAGGCAATCGGCCAGCAGCGCTTCGCCCTCGGCGTCGCTGCCGCCGCCGCCGTAGCGCCACTGGCTGGCCCAGAGGGTCAGGCAGTCCAGCAGCACGCTGTCGCCATCGCTCACTTCGGCCAGGGCCGCGTCGAGGGCCAGCGGCACCTCCAGGGTGTGCCACCCCGCCCCGCGCTCCCGGCGGTGGCGGGCGATGCGCGCGGCCATTTCGGCGTCCGAGGCCCGAGCCGTGGCCAGGTACCAGCGTCGGCCGCCGCGCCGGGCGTGCCAGCGGCAGAGCAGCACCTCGGCGTAGCGGCTCTTGCCGGAGCGGGCACCGCCGCTGACGAAGGTGATCATCGGCGCACCTCCGACCGAACTATATCGGCCATATCGGCCATATCGCCCAGGGCATCGCCAAGCGCCGCCAGCAGACGGGCGTTGGCCGAGGCGTCACCCAGAGCCAGGCGCAGCCAGCCGCCGTCGAGGCCCGCAAAGCCCTCGGTGTGACGGGCCAGCACGCCGCGGCGCAGCAGCGCCGGCAGCAGGTTCCGCGTGGCCTCGCGGCCCGCCGGGTGGCGCACCAGAAAGAAGTTGGCGTGGCTCGGCACCACCGCAAGCCCCAGAGCCTCGAGGCCCGCCCGCAGCCGGGGCCGCTCGGCGGCGAGCCAGGCCCGGGTCGCCGCCTGGAAATCGCGGTCCGCCAGCAGGGGCGCCACCAGGGCCGCCGCCAGGGCATTGACGCTCCAGGCGGGCTGGCAGGCCCGGGCCGCCGCCACCGTCTCGGGCGCGCCGAGCAGATAGCCCAGGCGCAGCCCCGGCAGTGTGAACTGCTTGGTCAGCGAGCGCAGCAGCAGCAGGTGCGGATGGTCGGCGAGCAGCGGCGTCAGCGCCTCCTTGTTTTCCCCCTGCCCGCCCTCGTCGCCGATGAAATCCACGAAGGCCTCGTCCACCACCAGCCGGCAGCCCCGCGATGCGGTCAGCGCCAGCAGGCGTTCCACCTCGGCCCGGGGCACCAGGGTGGCGGTGGGGTTATTGGGACGGCAGAGCCAGAGCAGCCGCGCCTCACCCAGCCCCGCGGCGATGGCCTCGACATCGAGGCGAAAGTCCGGCGGCGTCAGCGGCAGCGTCACCGCCGGCAGCCCCTGGGCCGCACAGGCTCGGGCATACTCGGCGAAGGTGGGCTCGACGATCGCCGCCGGCGCCCCGGGCCGCTCCCGAGCCTGCAGGGCCGCGGCCAGGAAGATCGCCTCGGCGCCGCCGTTGGTCAGCAGCACCTGCTCCGGTGCCACGCCCTCATGGGCGGCGATGGCCTCACGCGCCTCGCGGTAGTCGGGATCGGGGTAGCGGGCAAGCGCCCCGGCCTCGGCGAGCCGCGAGTTCAGCCAGTCGTGGAGCCAGGCCGGCGGCCCCAGGGGGTTGAGGTTGGCGCTGACGTCCAGCACCGGCGTCGTCGCATCCAGGCCGAAGCGCGCCAGCAGGGGGCCGGGCTGGCCGCCGTGCAGGGGCCAGCCGCCGACGGACAGGCCGCGGCCCGGGGCGCTCATGGCAGGGCCTCCATGAGCAGCACCGCCAGCGCCAGCAGCGCCAGAAAACCCAGCCAGCCGCCGTGCATCAGGCGAATGGCCGCGCCGATATGGGCGCAGCGCAGCGGCTCCCCGGGCGTGCCCAGGCGGGCGCGCTCGGAGACCTCGCCGCGGTAGCGGTTGGTGCCGCCGAGCTGAACGCCCAGCAGGTTGGCCACCATGGCCTCGGGCCAGCCGCTGTTGGGGCTGGGGTGGCGGGGGGCCTCGCGGCGGGTGGCGGCCAGCGCCCCCCGGAGGCGCAGCCCGCGCTCCCGCCGCGCCAGGCAGCACGCACCCAGCCAGAGGGTCAGGGCGGTGAGCCGGGCCGGCAGCCAGTTGGCGGCGTCATCCAGCCGCGCCGAGGCCCGGCCGAAGTGAAGGTAGCGCTCGCTGCGGTAGCCCACCATGGAGTCCAGGGTGTTGACCGCCTTGTAGGCCACCGCCAGGGGGGCGCCCCCCAGCAGGGCGAAGAGCAGCGGTGCGGTGATGCCGTCCACCGTGTTCTCGGCCACCGTCTCCACCGCCCCCCGGGTCACCTCCCCCTCGTCCAGCGCCTCGGTGTCGCGGCCGACGATCATGGCAAGCGCGCGACGCGCCGCGGGGAGGTCGCCTCGGGCCAGCGGAGCGGCCACCGCCAGGGCGGCATCGCGCAGGCCCCGGATGGCCAGGCAGCTGGCCAGCAGCCACCACTCCGCCAGCCAGCCCAGCCAGGGGTGAAGCCGCGCCAGCAGCGCGATGGCGGCCCAGGCCAGCAGCCAGGTGCCCAGTACCACCAGGGCCGCCATCAGCGCGCCGCGGATTTGGCGCGCCCGGGGAGTGCCATGGTTCCAGGCCTTCTCCAGCCGGGCGATCACCGCCCCCATGCCCACCACCGGGTGGGGCAGGCGGCGGGGGTCGCCGATGGCCAGGTCCAGAGCCACGGCGGCAAGCACCAGGCCCAGCAGCGCAAGCGACAGCGGTTCAGCCATGGGCGGCCTCCTCCTGGCGCCGGCGCCACTCCCGGGAGGCCAGCAGCGCCTCGCGGGTGGCCCGGTAGACCGCCTGGCCCAGCTCGCGACCGAGCCGCGTCCCCGAGCCGGCATAGGGGGTCACGGGGCCCGCCTGGGTCGCGGCAACCGCCAGGCAGTCGGTGGAGGTGCCGCTGGCCGGCGTGCCGCTATAGGGGTCGAGCACGCCGAGGGAGTGCAGGGCGCGCACCTTGGCCTCGCTGGCCGACAGGCAGGCGTTGACCAGGCCGCCATCGGTCAGGTGGCCATCGATCATGACCAGCGTATTGATGGTGCCTACCGGGCGCGGATCGCCGGCCAGGGGGGCGACGATATCCACGGCGTTGCCGGCCCCGGCGGTCACCGCCACCAGCACGCCCGCCCCTACCTCCACCCGCAGGTGCTCGAGGCGCACCGCGGTCATCATGGCCAGGCTCTCGCCCTCCGGCAGCCCCCGCGCCGCCAGCCAGGCGGCGAGATCCGCCGCCGGCGCGCTGCCGGCATAGTCCTTGTCCACATGGAAGTTGCAGAAGTGGCGTCGCCAGCCGAAGCCGCCGCCCACCAGGGCGCTGCTCAGGGTCCAGAGCGGGCGCGGGGCGGCCAGGTATACGCAGTCGGCGGCGGCATCGAGGGTAAGCCCTGGGCCGAAGGCGAACTGGGTGGGACCGGGCCTCATGGGGCGGGGTCGATGCCGATATCGTCGAAGGTGGCCATCTCCGCCAGCAGGCGGCAGGCCGAGTCGAGCAGCGGAAAGGCCAGCGCCGCCCCGGTGCCCTCGCCCAGGCGCAGCTCGAAGTCGACCAGCGGGCGGGCCTCCAGGGCGGCCAGGGCCCCCTCATGGCCAGGCTCCCGGGAGCGGTGACCGAAGAGCAGGTAGTCGCGCAGGCTCGGCCGCAGCCGGCAGGCCACCAGCGCCGCCACCGTGGCGATAAAGCCATCGACGATCAGCGGCAGGCGGTGGGTCGCACCGCCCAGGAAGGCCCCCGCCATGGCGGCAATCTCCAGGCCGCCCACCCTGGCCAGGGCCTCCAGCGGGTCCGCCGGGTCGGGGCGCCGCGCGGCCAGGGTACGCTCGATCACGTCGCGCTTGTGGGCCAGACCCGCCGCGTCCAGGCCGGTACCGGGGCCCACCAGCCCCTCGACCGACGCACCGGTCAGGGCGGCCAGCAGGGCGCTGCTGGCGGTGGTGTTGGCGATACCCATCTCGCCGACGATCAGGCTGCGGCACCCCGCCGCCGCGGCCCGCTCGGCGGCGCGCCGACCCGCGGCCATCGCCGCCAGCGCCTCGTCGCGGCTCATGGCGTCCTCGTTCAGCATATTGGCCGTGCCGAGGCGAACCCGCTCGTCGATCAGCCGCGGGGAGTCGGCCGTGCCCTCGGGCAGGGGGGTGGCCACGCCCACGTCGATCACCTCGAGATGGGCCCCATGCTGGCGGGCAAAGACGTTGATGGCGGCCCCGCCGGCGGCGAAATTGGCCACCATCTGGGCGGTCACCTCGGCAGGAAAGGCGGAGACGCCCTCGGCGGCCACGCCGTGGTCCGCGGCGAACACCAGCATGGCCGGTGGCGAAACCTGCGGCAGCGCCTGGCCCTGAATGGCGGCCAGCTCCACGGCGAGTCTCTCCAGGCGGCCCAGGCTGCCCGGCGGCTTGGTCAGGCGGTCCAGGCGCTGCGCGGCCTGCTGGGCCGCCAGGCTATCGAGAGAAGGCAGGAAATCGGGGATGACGCTCACGCAGGCCACTCCTTGGATCGGCAGGCGAAGGGGCCGGCCATCTTAGCAGAGTTGGCGGAAAGGTCAGGGGATCAGCACCGCGGCACCGGAGAGCCTCCCCTCGCGGAGGTCATCGAGGGCGCGGTTGGCCTGATCCAGGGGGTAGGCGCGGGTCTCGGTGCGGATCGGCACCTGCGGCGCCAGGGCCAGGAACGCCTCGCCGTCCCGGCGGGTGAGGTTGGCCACCGACTTCACCGAGCGCTCCTCCCAGAGCAGCCGGTAGGGGAAGCTCGGAATGTCCGACATGTGGATGCCGCCGGAGACCACGGTGCCGCCGGGGCGCACATGGGAGAGCGCCGCGGGGACCAGCTCCCCCACCGGGGCGAAGAGCAGGGCCGCATCCAGCGCCTCCGGCGGCGCCTCGTCGCTGCCCCCGGCCCACTCGGCGCCGAGCCGCCGGGCGAAGGCCTGGGCCTCGGCGTCGCCGGGACGGGTGAAGGCGAAGACCCGCTGGCCGCGGGCCAGCGCCAGCTGGATCAGGATATGGGCGGCGGCACCGAAGCCGTAGATGCCGAGCCGCCGTGGGGCCTCGCCGCCGGCCAGGCGCCAGGTGCGGTAGCCGATCAGCCCGGCGCAGAGCAGGGGTGCACTCGCCTGGGCGTCGTCGCCCTGGACGGGAAAAGCGTAGCGGGCGTCGGCCACGCAGTATTCCGCGTATCCGCCGCCCCGGGTGTAGCCGGTGAACTCGGCCCGCTCGCAGAGGTTCTCCTCGCCGCGAAGGCAGGGGGCACACTCGCCGCAGGTCCAGCCCAGCCAGGGCACGCCGAGGCGCTCACCCAGCGCCACCCCGGTCACTCCCTCCCCCAGGGCGGTGACCTCGCCGATGATCTCGTGGCCGGGCACCAGGGGCAGACGCGGGTCGGGCAGTTCGCCATCCACCACGTGGAGGTCGGTGCGGCAGACCCCGCAGGCCAGCACCCGCAGCTGAAGCTCCCCTGGGCCGGGCGCGGGCCTCGGCACCTCCTCCAGCACCAGAGGCTGACCCGGGGCGTGCAGGCGCATGGCGCGCATGGTCTCGGTCATGGTCATTCTCCTCTCGGCCGTCCAAACCGGCCCTGCCGACAGGATAGCCGAGGGCTCAGGCGGCGACCCGGACCTCGTAGCCGGTGTACTTGCGCAGGTTGATCACGCCGGTATCGAGGATCAGGTACTGCCCCTTGAGGCCGAGCAGGGTACCGCCGATCTCGGGGGTCTTGTCGAGGTTGTGGGAGACCACCTTGGTGGGGTATTCGAGCACCGGGTAGTCCAGGGCCACCGGCGGCGCGTCGAGCAGGCGGATGGCGTCTTCCCCGAAACGCTCGCGCAGGTTGGCCAGGCCGCCCTCCAGGCGCGCCAGCAGGCGGTCGCGCTCGGCGGGCAGGTCCAGCTCGGCGGTGTCACCCTTGAGCATGGCCCGCCAGTTGGTGCGGTCGGAGACCTCCTCCTTGAACAGCGTCTCCACGAAGCCCGACTGCTGGCGGGTATCCACCTCGAACATGGGCAGCGCCTGCACGGCGCCCTGGTCGAGCCAGCGGGTCGGGACCTGGGTGCCTCGGGTGATGCCGACCTTGAGGCCGGAGGCGTTGGCCAGATAGACGATATGGGGCTGGAAGCAGTGGCGCTCGCCCCACTCGGGCTCGCGGCAGGTGCCGGCGAAGAAGTGGCAGGTTTCCGGCTTCATGATGCAGGTGTCGCACTGGGCGAGCTTCTTGAAGCAGGGGTAGCAGTGGCCCTGGGCGAAGCTCTTCTTGGTGGCCCGGCCGCAGTGGGTGCAGGCGATGGCACCGCTCCAGGCAAGCGAAAGCGGCCGCCCCAGGCGCTCGTTGAGCTCGAGGCGCGCCTCGCCGGCGCGCAGGGTATAGCGGGCGGGCTCACCGCCCTGCCCCGGCGCGATGGCCATCTTGGTCAGGCAGCCGGTGACCTCGGCGGCCGCGGCGATGGCGTCAGTCACGGCCGGCGTCCTTGGCAAGCCCCGCCAGTGCCGGGTCCACGCCGGCGCCGCTGCTGGCCCCGCCGCAGGTGCGCTGCTGCAGGTAGCCCACCCGCTGCTCCTCGGGGACGTTATTCTCGAACTCGTAGCGCATCACCGCCTCCATGCAGAGCTCGGTCTGCTCCCGGGTCAGCAGGCGGCCGTCCGGCCACTTGCGCAGCTCCACCGCCTGCTTGAGGCTCTGGTAGATGGCCGGGGTCATCTGCTGGATCATGCGCTCGAAGGTCATATCGCTCATCGGAAACTCTCTCAATGGTGACGGCGTGCTCGCCCGGAATAGTACCAGCCCAGGGCCAGGCCCACGACCAGCCCCCCCAGGTGCGCCTCGTTGGCCACGTTGCCGAAGCCCACGGCGCCGGCCATGTCGGTCATGGTGAAGACCATCCAGCCGAGCATGAAGACCACCAGCATCTGGGGCACGAAGAAGCCGCTGCCGGGGGCCCGCCGCGACATCAGCCAGACGTAGCCGAGCAGGGCGAAATCGACGCCGGACATGCCGCCGAAGAGCACGGTACCGGCGGCGTACTGGGCCAGGTTGGCACCCACGCCGGCGGCGAGCAGGATCAGCAGCATGCGCCCGCTGCCCTGCAGCGCCTCCACCTGGCGGCCGAAGTACCAGAGCCACAGCATGTTGAAGATCAGGTGCATCCAGCCGAAGTGCAGAAAGGCCGGCGAGAGCGGGCGCCAGATCTGGCCGGCCAGCAGCGCCTCGACCAGGCTGCCCACGGCCAGGGTGCCGCCGGGGGCGACGCCCAGGGGCACGATGGCCAGCAGGGCAATGACCAGATCGCCGAACACGGCCATGGCGGCGAACACCAGCAGGCAGAGCCCCAGGGTGGCCGCGGTGACGGGGGCCTGGCGAAGTGCCCGGGTCAGCGAGCCGGACGCCGGCCCGGCGGTGCGCCGCGTGCGGCCCCGGGCAGGCATCAGCGGCTCGCCGCTCTGCCACTGGGCCAGCAGCCGCATCATCTCTGCCTGCTGGCGGGGATCCGCCAGCCAGAGGGTCTGGCCCTCGTCATCCTCGGTGATGCGGTGGCCGATACGGTGGGCCCAGAGGGCACGGCGCAGCTCGCGGGTATCGGCATCGGGGGGCAGCTGGATCACGCGGTACATGGCGCCTCCTTGTGCGCGTGGGTGGGCGGGACCGGGGAGCGCGCATAAAAAATCCGGCGGAGGGGGCCGCCGGATAAGAGCAAGGGATCATTCAAGGGAACACCTACTCTGATGGCGGTCGGCGCCAGGAGTTCACGGCACCGAGCAAAAAATATTGTAAAGTTTTGTGTCATGTAAAAACGTCATTCGAAGCTGATCTCCCAGGGGCGCGGGCGCACCTGCTCCTCCCGGGGGACCCGCAGCCAGACGAAGTGGTCCGCGTTGAGCTGGCGCTCGCCGCTCCAGCGGTAGGCCACCAGGCGGCCGAACTTCACCGCGCTGTAGTCCAGGCAGGCAACGTTGGGCGCCGGCAGCGCCGGAATCCCCTCGCACCAGTAGTGCCCGATGAAGAGCGGCGGCTCGTCCGGCCCGTAGAAGGCCAACCGTTGGCGATCCTCGGCAGAGAGCGGGCGCAGCTCCAGGTCCCCGGGCAGGTTGTCGGGCTGGAACACCACGTCGCCCCAGGTCTGCGGTGACTGCGCCCAGAAGTGGGTGCGGAAGCTGCGCCGGGTGAAGCCGTCGCCGGAGTGGATCTCGGTGCCCAGCGGCAGGGGCATCTGGGTGCCCCGGGTGAGACGATCGAGGATCTCGAAGGCCCGGGTACCCGGCGCCGTGGACTCCACCAGGAAGGCCTCGTCCATGCAGGCATCCGGATGGCGGCTGCGCAGGTCGTCGATCAGCGGCTGGTCCCAGCAGGCGTGCACCACCCGCAGGCCGTCGCGCTCCAGAAAGAGCGGGATCTCCAGGAACCAGGCCAGCGCCTCCTCCCACTCCTGGGGGTGGTCGCGATACTGCTCCAGGGTCTCGTTGATGATGCGGTTGTTGCGCGGCGTGTGCTCGCGCAGCCACTCCCGGCCAATTCCCGCCGGGGCGCGATGGCAGTAGGCCAGGGCGTTGTACTCATGGTTGCCCATGACGATATGCGCCTCGCCCTCCTCCACCATGCGCCGGGCGATCTGCACCGCCAGCCGAATGCGCGGACCGCGGTCGATCAGGTCGCCGAGAAAGATGACCCTGCGCCTGGGGTGGCGGTAGACGCCGCCCCGCTGGTGGTAGCCCAGTTTCTCCAGCAGCGCGGCCAGGGTGGCGCCGCAGCCGTGCACGTCGCCGATCAGGTCGTAGCCTTCGAATCTCGCCTGCGTTCTCACATCAGTCTCCCAGGCGATTGCTCCAGCCCAGCTTGCTGCGCAGGACCTCGAAGAAGTTGTGTCCCAGCGGATGCACCAGCTGGACGCACTGGGGCTTGCGGCGGATCACCAGGACATCGTCGGGCTTGGCCACCGCGCGGGTCTGGCCGTCGCAGCTGATATGCGGGTAGGTCTGGTTGGTCTCGCCGATGTGGATACGGATCTCGCTGGCGGCGTCGATGACGATGGGCCGACTGGAGAGGGTGTGGGGGAACATCGGGACCAGGGTCACCACGTCGAGCTTGGGGTGCATGATGGGGCCGCCGCCGGAGAGCGAATAGGCGGTGGAACCGGTGGGCGTGGCGATGATCAGGCCGTCGCTGCGCTGGCTGTAGACAAACTGGCCGTCGATGAAGAGCTCGAACTCGATCATCCGCACCGCCTTGCCGGGGTGCAGCACCACCTCGTTCAGGGCGTCGCCGCTGCCCATCAGGGTGCCGTCGCGATAGAGCTCGGCGTCGAGGAGGAAGCGCTCCTCCACCTCGTAGTGGCCGTCGAGCACCTCGCCTACCCGAGCCTCCAGTTCATCCGGGGAGATATCGGTGAGAAAGCCCAGCCGACCGCGGTTGACGCCCAGTACCAGGGTGCCGCTGTGGCAGAGGGTGCGGGCCGCCCCCAGCAGGCTGCCGTCGCCCCCCACCACGATCACCAGGTCGCAGAGCTGGCCGAGCATGCGCCGGCTCGACTCCACGTGGCCGTGGTCGAGGAGCACCGTGGCGGTGCGATCCTCGATGATGACATGGTGGCCGCGCCCGTCCAGGAAGCGGATCAGGCGCTTGAGGGTGTCGACCACCTTGGTGCTGCCAAGGCGGCCAATCAGACCGATGGTACGGAAGGACGTCTTGGCGTCGCGTTCCGGGGAAGAGCTCTGTTCGGATGGCATGCAGGGGCCTCTCGCATTGCAGCGGCCCATTATGGCCACTGCCCAGCCCCCCGGCAAACGGGCCGCGTCGCGCCTCAGGCGGCCAAGGCCGCGCGGCGCTTCACCCACCACTCGTTGAGCCACAGGGAACCGGCGATGATCGCCCCGCCCAGCGCCAGGCGCCCGAGGTCGGCGTCACGGTTCCAGATCACCAGGTTGACCAGCAGGCCGGCGGGGATCAGGGCGTTGTTCATGATCGCCAGCGCCCCGGCGTCCACCCGGGTCGCCCCCAGGTTCCAGAGGAAGTAGCCGACGCCCGAGGCCACCAGCCCCAGCCAGAGCAGCACGCCCCACTGCACCCCGGTCGTCGGCAGCGCGCTGGCATTGCCCAGCAGGGCAAAGGCGGGCAGGGCCACGGCCAAGGCCCCCAGGTAGAACCAGGCGAAGACGCTGTGGCGGGGCAGCGAGGCGGGAAGCTCATCCGAGAGCCGCCGGTAGCCCACCTGGCCCAGGGCGAAGCAGAGGTTGGCCCCCTGCACCACCAGGAAGCCGAGCAGGAAGCCGCCGTCGAGGCCATCGTAGCGGATCACTCCGGCTCCCACCACGGCCAGCGCCGCTGTCAGCAGGTAGAAGGGGGTGAAGCGCCCAAACAGGGCATCATCGAGCAGGGTGATGTAGAGCGGCGTGAAGATGGTGAAGAGCAGCACTTCCGGCACCGAGAGCAGCAGGAAGGACTGGTAGAAGAAGATATACATCAGCCCCAGCTGCACGGCGCCCAGCCCCATCAGCACCAGGCGCTGGCGCCCGCGCAGCAGGCCGGGGCGCAGGAAGGGCAGGAAGACCAGTGCGGCCAGGGCCACGCGCAGGGCGACGGCGAAGTAGCTGTCCACCTGGCCGGCCAGATAGACGCCGATCAGCGAGAAGGAGAAGGCCCAGAGTACGGTGACGCCGACGAGATAGCCCACGGTCAACCTCATTGATATTTTGAGTTGACGGCGATTATACGCCAGTGGACGCCTCTGCCAACCCCGGCGAACCGCTACCTCAGCGCCGAGCGACCAGGCGCAGGGCGTGGATCACCCCCGGCAGCCACCCCAGCAGCGTCAACAGCAGGCTAAGCCCGACGCGGCGTGCCGGCGCCCGAGACAGCCCCACGGCCAGCGGCGGCATCAGCACGGCAAGCGCCAGCAGGGCGGTACGGGGTGCACCGGCGGGAACGGGCTCGGCCGGCGAAAACGAAGCCTCCGCCGGGGCGCCCGGGTCGAACTGTTTCACGCTCTTCTGCGCTTCCTGCTCCCGGGCCCGATGCTCGAGAAAGCGCTGATGCGCCTCGTGGTTAATCTTCTGCTCCAGGGAGTCAGCATCCTCGGCCAGCTCGTCGTGGTAGCGCTCCCACTCCTCCCAGTCGTGGGGCGTCCCGGCCCGGGGGCGGTGGTCGCCCGACTCCCGAGCGCGCGCCCAGGCCTTCTCTTCGAGGGTGGTGGGGCGTTCACGTTCGCGATCGCCGTCGAGTCCCTTGCGGGCACGATACTCGCGAGCATCCATAGGCAGACTCCTGGGTTATCGATACCGGGCCTTGATTTTGAGACAGGAAGGCGCCAGGGGGTTCCAGAACGACCATACGCAGCGCCACCTCCAAGCGTTGATAGCGAAAGGCTCAACGGGGCCCGGGAGTGGACTATGCTGAAACCGCTACGGGCTGATGATCAACCGGCACAAGGAGAATTGCCATGCCCAACAAGGCCCCCACCACCGTTCGCGAGATCATGTCCCGTGACTGCTACCGGGTGACCGCCAAGACGGCGGTATCTACCCTGGCCGAGGGACTCTCGCTCCACCGGCTGCCCGGCGTCCCGGTGGTCGATGAGCACGACCACCTGATCGGCTTCATCTCGGAGCAGGATGTGCTCGGCAAGGTGCTGGAGAGCACCTATCTCAACGAGGAGCCGCCGCTGGTCAAGGAGCTGATGCGCCACGAGGTGCTCACCGTCACGCCCAACAAGAGCATCACCGACCTGGCCCAGGAGATGCTGAAGAACAAGCCCAAGGTCTATCCGGTGGTGGAGCAGCAGCGCCTGGTGGGCATCGTCACCCGCCGCGATGTCCTCAACGCCATCCTCAGCATGCGCCACAAGCAGAATCACTGAGCTTTTCACCACCGATCCAGCGCCCCGCCACGGCGGGGCGCTTTCGTGTGACGCCCCGGCCGGGCGGCTGCCGCCCGCCACCCCGCCAAAAAGAAGGCCGCCTCCCTAGGGGAAACGGCCAAGCATCGATCGAAAAACTGCGAGCCAGAACAACAGTGTTAGCGACTGCTATCGCGCTGTTGCCTGTGCTTACTCAGACAGTGCTGCGAGGAAAAGTTCGGGAGCGGTCGAAATTTTATTGTCGGGAGCGCCTCTCGCCCGGCAACACACCGAAGAAACAGCAACTTGCAGCGCAAACGCGAAAAAGGCCGCGCCGCGGCTTGCATGGCTAAGCATTTGGTTTTACTATCGAAACCGCCTAGCGGGTGTAGCTCAATGGTAGAGCAGAAGCTTCCCAAGCTTAAGACGAGGGTTCGATTCCCTTCACCCGCTCCACGCCCCAGTTTTCACCCTTACACCCACTTGGCGTGGATCTACCTGCTTCAACCTAAAACAGGTAGTGGCAGAGCTTTGTGATCGCCCCATGGCCCTGTTCCTGCTTGTCTTTGCCGTCTGCCTGCTGATCTTCGGCGGCATGACCGCCCTGCTGCTGCTCTCCGGCACCCCCCGCTATCGCACCGAGCCCGCCCAGCTGCTCGCGCTGATCGACCGCGCCCTGGCCAGCGAGGTCACTGAGACCGAGTGGAATGCCATCATCGGCTACCCCATCCGCCACGACGAGACCCTGGACAGCATCCGCCGTCGCGCCCAGCGACTGGTGGACGAGCATGGCAACCACGGCCGCGTCAGCCGCGGCAAGCCCCTGCTGGATGCCGCCGGGCAGGAAGAGCTCCAGGCCCTGCGCGACCACCTCGCCCGCCATCTGGCCCTGCGCGAACAGCAGCGCCGCGGCGAGTGAGCCCGGGGCGTCGATAGGCTAGACTGAGGACTTCGCCAGCCGAAACGGGCATGACCTGATGTCGAGCGCCATCCGCCAGATCCCCCTCGATACCGCCACCCTCCACCATGCACACGACTACCATCAGATCGTGATCGGCCTGGAGGGGCGCGCGGAGTTCGAGATCGAGGGACTGGGCGGCGCCATCTCGGCGCTGTCGGGCTGCATCGTGCCGGCCAACCACGTGCACTACTACGCCGGGAGCGGCGAGAATCGCCAGCTGATCCTCGACCTCCCAGGTGAGGCGGCCTGCCTCACCGGTCTCCATCATGAACTGGCGCGCCTCTTCGATGCCCCGCGCTTCTTCGCCCTGGACGCCCCCCTGCGCCGCTACCTGGACTTCCTGCTGCTCGAGCTCGAGCACGCTCCCCACCCCCTTGGCACCGGCCAGCAGGAGCGCCTGGCCGGCACCCTGCTGGGTTGCCTCAACGAGCGGCTGGGCGGTAGCCCACCGGCGCCCCGGGGCCGCCCCCTGGACCTGGCACGCCTCGACCGCTTTATCGAACGCCACCTGGCAAGCCCCCTGCAGGTGGGCGACCTGGCACGGGAGGCCTGCATGAGCGAGGCCCACTTCCGGGAGCGCTTTCGACAGCAGACCGGCCTCTCGCCCTGGCAATACGTACGCCGCCGGCGCCTGGAGGCGGCCCGCCACCTGCTCTCCGCCACCGGCCTGCCCGTGGCGGAGGTCGCCGCCCGTACCGGCTTCGGCAGTCAGAGCGCCTTTGCCAGCGCCTGCCGTAACGCCTTCGGCGCCCCCCCGAGCCAGCTGCGACAGCCCGCCGAGCGTCCGCGGCCGCTGAACCGGGTTTCCCGCCAGGGTCGAGCATAGGTAGCGACTAAAGTCTAACCCTCGCGGACAGGGACGCCACAGAATCCGCGAAATCCGCCGCCACTCCCGCGAAATCCGCAAGCACGCCATCCCCTAGGCTCCTAAAGTCAGGGGTACGGCCGTTTCACGCAGTGATCACGCCTGCCTGGAAAACGGCACCCTTCCGCCTGACGAGACTCCCGGGGGAAACCGATGCTCGACGCCACCACCATGCTGGATACCGCCACCTGGCAGCAGGATCTGGACACCCTCTTCGCTCGCGTAAGCGAGCACTATGCCATCGATGAAGATGACTTCGTCGCCGAGCTGGTCAAGGTGCTCAGCGCCGACACCCGCGACTTCCAGCGCATCGCCGGCAAGACCGCCGAACTGGTCCGCGAGATCCGCGAGATGGACACCGCCGTGGACTCCATCGACCAGCTGCTGCAGGAGTACAGCCTCGACACCCACGAGGGGCTGATGCTGATGTGCCTGGCCGAGGCGATGCTGCGCATCCCCGACCGCGCCACTGCCGATGCCCTGATCGAGGACAAGCTGGGCCCCGCCGACTGGAAGTCCCACCTCGGCCAGAGCGACTCCTGGTTCGTCAACGCCTCGACCTGGGGCCTGCTGATGACCGGTCGGGTGCTCAACCTGGATCACCCCAGGGAGGGTCGCCCCGCCGGCTTTATCAACAAGCTGGTCAACCGCATGGGTGAACCCGTGATTCGCCGGGCCATGCGCGAGGCCATGAAGGTGATGGGCAAGCAGTTTGTGCTGGGCCGCGACATCGACGAGGCGCTCAAGCGTTCGCAACCGCTCTTCGACAAGGGCTACACCTACTCCTACGACATGCTGGGGGAAGCCGCTCGCACCCGCAGCGACGCACGCAAGTACTTCGACGACTACGCCCGCGCCATCGAACGAGTCGGCAAGGCCAGCCAGGCGCTGACCGACAGGACCCCCGCCCCTTCGGTCTCCATCAAGCTCTCCGCGCTGCACCCGCGCTACGAGTTCGGCCGCCGCGACCAGGTACTCCATGAGCTGGTCGACAGCGTCAAGCGGCTGGTGGCCATGGCCCGGGAGCGGGACGTCGCCCTGACCATCGACGCCGAGGAGGTCGACCGCCTGGAGATCTCCCTGGAGGTATTCCGGGCCGTCTACGAGAGCCAGGAGGCTCGGGGCTGGGGCCACTTCGGGCTGGTGGTGCAGGCCTACGCCAAGCGCGCCCTGCCGGTGCTGCACTACCTCAACCGCCTGGCCGACCAGCAGGGCGACGAGATCCCCCTGCGCCTGGTCAAGGGCGCCTACTGGGACAGCGAGATCAAGGAGTCCCAGCAGCTCGGGGTGGAGGGCTACCCGGTCTACACGCGCAAGGCCTGCACCGACGTTGCCTACCTGGTCTGCGCGCGCTTCCTGCTCTCCGACGCCACCCGCGGGCGGATCTTCCCGCAGTTCGCCACCCATAACGCCCACACCATCAGCGCCATTCTCGAACAGGCCAACGAGGCCTCGCGCCCCTTCGAGTTCCAGCGCCTGCACGGCATGGGCGAGGCCCTCTACGACGCCGCCCTGCCCCGGGCGCCCAAGGGCACCTACTGCCGCATCTATGCGCCGGTGGGCGCCCACAAGGACCTGCTTCCGTATCTGGTTCGCCGCCTGCTGGAGAACGGCGCCAACTCGTCGTTCGTCCACCAGCTGGTGGACCCCAGGGTGCCGGTGGAGTCGCTCTGCGTGCACCCCGCCGAGACCCTGCGCCAGCAGCCGCGCTACGCCAACTCCCGCATCCCGCTGCCCGCGGAGATCTATGGCGAGCAGCGGCGCAACTCCCGGGGGGTGAACCTCAATGTGCGCAGCCACTACCAGCCGCTGATGGAGGCCATGGCCAAACACATGGAGCGCGAGCACAGCGTCAAGCCGCTGCTCGCCTTCGAAGTGCCCGCTGATCCCGCCCGCTGCCAGGAGGTGCTCTGCCCCTTCGACCGGCGCCAGCGGGTAGGCCGGGTACAGTGGACCAGCGCCGACGAGGCTGCCCGCGCCGTGGACGCCGCCTGGGCCGCCTTCCCCCGCTGGCAGGCCACCCCGGTGGCCGAGCGGGCCGCCATCATTCGCCGCCTGGGCGACCTGATGGAGACCCATATGGCGGAGCTGATGACGCTCTGCTCCCGTGAGGGCGGCAAGCTGCTGACCGACGGCGTCGACGAGATCCGCGAGGCGGTGGACTTCTGCCGCTACTACGCCATGAAGGCCGAGGAGCTCTTCGGCGAGGCGACCGCCCTGCCCGGCCCCACCGGCGAATCCAACCGGCTGATGCTCGCCGGCAAGGGGGTCTTCGCGGCGATCAGCCCCTGGAACTTCCCGGTGGCGATCTTCTGCGGCCAGGTGGTGGCCGCCGCTGTCGCGGGCAACACCGTGCTGGCCAAGCCCGCGGAGCAGACCTCCATCGTCGCCCACCGGGTGATCGAGCTGCTGCATGAGGCCGGCATGCCCCGGGAGGTGGTACAGCTGCTGCCCGGCGACGGCCCGACCGTGGGCAGCGTGCTCACCGGCGACCCCCGCATCACCGGGGTGGTCTTTACCGGCGGCACCGATACCGCCCAGGTGATCAACCGCGCCCTGGCCGACCGCGAGGGCGCCGCCCTGCCGACGCTGGTCGCCGAGACCGGCGGCATGAACGCCATGATTGTCGACTCCACCGCCCTTCCCGAGCAGGTGGTGGCCGATGTCATCCAGTCGGCCTTCCAGAGCGCCGGCCAGCGCTGCTCGGCGCTGCGGGTGCTCTATCTTCAGGAGGACGTGGCTGACCGGGTCATCGAGATCCTCAAGGGGGCCATGGATGAGCTGCGCGTGGGCGACCCCCGCGACCTGGGCACCGATGTGGGGCCGGTGATCGACGAGGATGCCCGGGCGGGCCTCACCGCCCATATCGAGACGCTCAAGGCCGAGGACCGGCTGGTGGCCGAGACGCGCCTGGAGACCCACGAGACCGCTCACGGCACCTTCGTGGCCCCGGTGGCCTTCGAGATCGACGGTATCGAGGCCCTGGAGCGGGAGCAGTTCGGTCCGATCCTGCATATCGTCCGCTACAAGAGCAGCGAGATCGACCGAGTGATCGATTCGATCAACGGCCGCGGTTACGGCCTAACCTTCGGCGTGCACAGCCGCAATGAATCCTTTGCCGATGAAATAGCGCAGAAAATTCGTGTTGGTAACGTCTATGTGAACCGCAATATCATCGGTGCCGTTGTGGGCGTGCAGCCCTTCGGTGGCCTGGGGCTCTCCGGCACCGGACCCAAGGCGGGCGGGCCGCACTACCTGCTGCGCTTCGCCACCGAGAAGACGGTGACCGTCAACACCGCCGCCCTGGGCGGCAACGCCTCACTGCTTGCACTGGGAGACGAATGACCGGCAGCAGCCTGCCGTCATCAACAACAAGACGGCGCCCGAGTGATGACTCACGCGAGGGCGCTCACCGGACGGAGTCCGCTCCGTCCTCACGAACTGGAGAACTTCTATGGCCATTGGTGTCTGGATCAGCCTGATTGGTTACTTCGTGCTCATGATCGCCATCGGCGTCTATGCCATGCAGAGAGCCACCTCTTCCTCGGAAGACTATATGCTGGGGGGCCGCGCCCTCAGTCCCAAGGTGGCGGCACTATCGGCCGGCGCCTCGGACATGAGCGGCTGGCTGCTGCTGGGCTTGCCCGGCGCGCTCTTCATCTCTGGCCTGGGCTCTGCCTGGATCGGTATCGGCCTGCTGGTGGGCGCCTTCCTCAACTGGACGCTGGTCGCACCTCGCCTGCGGGAACAGACGGTCCACTATGGTAATGCCATTACCATTCCGGCCTTTCTGGCCAACCGCTTCCCGACCCGGGCACTCGCCCTGCGCACGGTATCTGCCGTCGTCATCGTCGTCTTCTTCGCGGTCTATACGGCGTCTGGCCTGGTGGCGGGCGGCAAGCTGTTCGAGAGCGCCTTCTCCGGTATCTACAACTTCGGCGGGATGAGCGATTACGCCATGGGCGTCGTGATCACCCTGGGCGTGGTGCTGGCCTACACGGTGGTCGGCGGCTTCCTGGCCGTGAGCCTGACCGACTTCGTGCAGGGCTGCATCATGATGCTGGCGCTGGTGCTCATGCCGGCGGTTGTGCTCTTCGGGGAAGGCGGCGGCGGCTTCGCCCAGGCCTCCGAGACCCTCAACTCGGTCGACCCGACGCTGCTCTCCTGGACGGCGGGGCTGACCTTCGTCGGCTGGCTCTCCGCGGTGGCCTGGGGGCTCGGCTACTTCGGCCAGCCCCATATCATCGTGCGCTTCATGGCCATTCGCACGCTGAAGGATGTGCCCATTGCCCGCAACATCGGCATGAGCTGGATGCTTATCTCCCTGATCGGCGCCGTCTCCCTCGGCGTATTCGGCCGGGCCTACGCGATCCGCAACGGGATGGACGTTCAGGACCCTGAAACCATCTTCATCATCCTGGCCAACCTGCTGTTCCACCCGCTGATCACCGGCTTCCTCTATGCGGCCCTTCTCGCGGCCATCATGAGCACCATCTCCAGCCAGCTGCTGGTCTCCTCCTCGTCGCTGACCGAAGACTTCTACCGCCTCTTCCTGCGCAAGGAAGCCAGCGAGAAGGAGAGTGTCGCGATAGGCCGCCTCTGCGTGGTGATCGTCGGCGTGGTGGCCGCCATCATCGCCTCCGACGAGGACTCTCAGGTGCTGGGGCTGGTCAGCAACGCCTGGGCTGGCTTCGGGGCGGCGTTCGGCCCGCTGATCATCATGTCGCTGATGTGGCCGCGCACCAACGGCGCCGGCGCCATCGCTGGCATGGTCGTGGGTGCCGTCACCGTGATGCTCTGGATCACGCTTGGCTGGAACGCCGAATTCATGGGCGGCCCCGGCGTGTACGAGATCATCCCCGGCTTCATTGCCTCCCTCGTCGCCATCATCGCGGTGAGCAGCATGACGGCCGACGCCGGTGAGTATCGGCATATCGAGCGTGACAGCCGGGCATCGTGACCCGAGCGAGGTAGAGAAAGAGCTCCTTCGGGAGCTCTTTTTATTGGTGAGGGCACCCGGGAACAGGCTCTCTTCGCATCAGCCTCCCAGCAGTGCGCGACCCAGCAGCAGGCCGGCAAACAGCCCCAGTGCCACCAGGCTCCAGGGCGGCGTCGCCAGCCGGCGCTGCCAGCGGCGCCCGGGGGAGAGGCCCAGCGGGCGCACAAAGGCCGCTCCCAGGGCCCAGATACCCAGCAGCACCGCCGGCAGGCGCATCCCGAGGGGCAACCCCTGGATCAGCGCCGGCTGCAGCAGCAGCCAGACCGCCAGCCCCGCCGCTACCAGCAGAGTGAGCGCCGGCTCCCGCCGGGCCTGTACGACAGCAGAGGCGATACGCATGGTCGTTCCTCCCAAGGGGCCTGCTTCCCCAAGTCAAGACGATTTCCGACCGATGCGCGACCCGCCGACGTTGCGACGCGGCAATTCTTGTACAGGCACCCCCTAGCCCTCCCCTGGCCAGCCTTCAATTCTTGCCTGACAGGCCGCACTCAGTGGCCATTTCACTCGCCGCAACATTTTTCAAGACTTCTACCATCTCATATTCTATAGTCACCCTTGTACAACAAAAGATTTCTCCCCGGGCCCCTGACGCCCATGACCGACGCGAGGTCTCACTGATGAATCAGCATCGCCTCATCACCGCTGCCCTGCTCTCCGCCGCCGGCCTGATCGCCAGCCAGGCCGCGCTGGCCTACCAGGCCGGTGACGTCTTTGTCCGCGGCGGTATCGCCCAGACCGACGTCAAATCCAACAATGGTGATCTGACCGCTGACAACCTGCGCCTGAATGTCTCAGACGAGCGCGGATTCTACTACGGCCTGGGCTACCTCTTTACCGACCAGATCGGCATCGAGCTCAGCGGCCAGGAGAAGGTCGAGCATGACCTGACACTGGGCGGAGGCCCTATCGGCAGCGTCGACCGCATGCCGGTCAATCTGCTGGTCAACTACTATCCGCTGGGCGGCATGGACTCCCGCGTCCAGCCTTATGCAGGCGCCGGCCTCAATTACACCCGCTTCTCCGGCGAGGAGTTGCCCGGGCTCGACGTGCGCCGCAGCTATGGCGTTATCGGCCAGGCAGGGGTGGACCTGGCCGTGGCCCAGGGCGTCATGCTCAACGGCTTCGTCAGCTATGCCGACGTCTCGGCGGATGTGCGCCTGGGCGGCGACAAGATCGGCGAGGCCAAGATCGACCCCATGACCATCGGCGGGGGCATCACCTACCAGTTCTGATGTCGCGCCAGGCAGGACGATGGCGGTAACCAAGGACCCCGCCGGGCTCGACCCGGCGGGGCCCTATCGGTTCCTCACCCACCTTGTGCATTTCGGCTTCACTTGACGCTCGTCAAGAAAGTTCCCCGGCGGCCTGATTAAAATTGCCTTAACCTCGACAGGTACAGAATGCCTGTACGAAAACGCTGAAACCGGAACGTCAAGGAGTCGCCCCATGCGCAAGCACCTCCCCACCCTGCTCGCCGCCGGCCTGGCCGCCGCCGCCTTTACCACCAGCACCCAGGCACTGGCCTATGGCGCGGGCGACTTCTTTACCCGCCTGGGCGTCGCCAAGGTAGCGCCCAAGAGTGGTAACGGTAATCTCGATACGGCTCTTGGCAACCTGGCGGTAGATGTCCAGGATGACACCAACTTCGCCTTCACCCTGGGCTATCGCTTCCACGATAACGTCGGCGTCGAGCTGCTCGCGGCACTGCCTTTCGAGCATGACATCAACCTGAACGGCCAGAACCTGGCTTCTACCAAGCACCTGCCCCCGACCCTGACCGTGCAGTACTACCCCCTGGGCGGCACCGCGGCCCTGGTGCAGCCCTACGTCGGCGTGGGCGTCAACTACACCCGCTTCTCCAGCGAGAAGCTTGATATTGATGGCATCGACCTTGACCTCTCCAGCTCTTGGGGCGCCGCCGGCCAGGTGGGCGTGGACGTCCTGATTGATGACAACTGGGCGCTCAACGCCGCCGCCTGGTATATCGATATCGACACCGACGCCAGCCTCAACGGCACTGAAGTAGGCACCGTAAAGATCGATCCCTGGGTCATCATGGGCGGTATCAGCTACCGCTTCTGATCCTCGCGACACCCTCGTGAAACGCAGGAGGCCCGCCATTGGCGGGCCTCCTGCGTTGGTGGGGAAGCGCGTCGGCCCTGTTCAGCCCTCGGTGACCAACCGGTCGATGCGCGCTACCGCCTCGGCGATCATCTGCCGCTCGCAGGCCCGGGCTCCGGATTCGGCCAGCCAGGCCTCCACGGCGGGGGCTACCTCGCACTTCGCCGGCATCGGCGCACGGGCCTCCACCAGCGCCTCCAGACGCACGATAAAGACGAAGCGCAGCCACTGGGCCAGCGACATGGTGTCGGCACAGAAGGGCTCGACGCTGGCAAAGGCAGCGGCCTCGGGAGGCTCCATACGCCACTGGCTGGTGGCGCGCATGGTCGCCTCCAGCTCGCGCAGGGCGACCGCCAGCTCCTGGTGAACGCTCATGAGAAATACCTCGGTGATGTGTACCACCCATTATCCTGATGATCCCCCTCCCCTGGCTACCCCACCCATTGTCCACACCCACCCACCCTGCCCGGGATACCTTGCGCACAGTTCACAGTTTCCCTGAACGGGGCTGTGGATAATCTCTGGAAAGGCGACGCAGAGCCACGGTTCATGGGGGCTCGCGGCGATCGATCAAGAATTGACCACGCCCCTGCGACTCCACTGTGCTCGGCAGCTGACAGCGGCAGGCCGCCAAGGTAGAGTGCACGGTTCGATGACGGGAGAGAGCATGCAACCCATCCATACTCTTCATGACTTCTTCGTGCGCAGCGGCGCCGAGGTGAACCTCTACCATCTGGGGCGCCGCGTCACGCCCTGCGAGCTCGCGACCCTGGCGGCCTTCGAGGCCGGCGATCAACCCTGGCCGTCCCCCTGGCAGGGGCAGGCGCGCCTGGGGCTGGTGTTCCGGCTGGGCGACATGCCCGACCCGGTCATCTGGTTCCTGGCGCTGCCGCTGGATGAGCAGGGTCACCTGAGCCCGGCGCCCCGGGACGCCTTCCTGCAGCGCCTGCTCGAGACCCTGGGCCGCAGCGTGGAAAGCGTCGGTCGGGAGGACGGCGAGGCGGTGGACAACCTGATGAAGGACAACCCGCTCGCCTTCACTCCCTCCCTGTCCTTCCAGGCCATGCTGCACGCCCGGGCCACCCTGGCGCTGGGGCGTCCCGCCAGTGAGCATCTGGAGCCGGCGGAGGCCTACTTGAGCGGCCAGCAGGGCTTCGACTGGCAGGCCCTGGGGCTCCAGGGGCTGGCCGACTTCGCGGTGCGCATGGAGGCCGATGACCAGGCACGCCTGGCGGTTCGGCTGCCCGAGCTGCCGGGCGAGGTGCTCGCCTCCCTGTGCTACTGTCTGGAACATGTGGCTATCAGCGACGCGCTGGCCGGGGCGTTGCGCGAGCGCGGCGAAGCCGCGGCCAGGGCCGGCGACATCGAGGGCTTCTGCGCCTGCGTGCGCGCCATGGCCGGCGCCGAGGGCCGCCTGGCCGGCGCCTGGTACGACGCCCTGCTGGCTGACGCCGACGCCTGCGGCCCCGACCTGCTGGCCGCCATGGCCGGACGAGGCTGGCACCATCTGGAGCACGGCGAGCGGCTGCCCCGCTTCCTGGGCCGCCTGGCCGAGTGCCAGTCCGCCGACTTCATGACGGTGGCGCGGGACCTGGCGCTGATCCCCAGGCTGCGGCTGCCGGTGCTGATGACCCTGCGCGAGGCACCGACGGACTCCCCCATCGGTCGCCGGCTGGCCGCCCTGACCCGTTGAGACGCCTGCAAGGATTTCCATAAGCATGAAAGAACTGCCCTATACCCCCAAGGCGGTGATCGGCCGTCGCGAGATGGTAGAGCTGCCCGAGATGCACCTGAGCCTGTGCGCCAAGGCGGACACCGGGGCGCGCACCTCGGCGCTTCACGCCGAGGATATCGAGTCCTTCGAGGAGGATGGCCATCTCTGGGTCAGCTTCACCACCCGCAGCGGCGGCCCGGACACGCCCCCCCATGTGTTTCGCATGCACCTGCACGACCGCCGCAAGGTGCGCAGCTCCAACGGCCAGGAGGAGTGGCGCTATGTGATCCGGACCTCCCTGCGCCTGGGCGAGCTGGAGTTCCCCGTGGAGCTGACCCTGACCGACCGCCGCAACATGCGCCACCCCATGCTGCTGGGCCGACGCGCCCTGCGTCGCCTGCTGGTGGCGCCCGGCGCCGCCTTCCTGCACGGCGAACCCTGAAGCGAACGACACCGAGACTCACGGCCACTGGAGCCCTTCGATGCATATCGCGCTGCTGTCACGCAACCGCAACCTCTACTCCACTCGCCGGCTGGTGGAGGCCGCCGAACAGCGCGGCCACAGCGTCAGGGTGGTCGATACCCTGCGCTGCTACATGAGCATCGCCGCCCACCACCCCTCGATCCACCTCAAGGGGGAGGAGCTCGAGCCCTTCGACGCGGTGATCCCGCGCATCGGCGCCTCGGTGACCTTCTACGGCTGTGCCGTGCTGCGCCAGTTCGAGATGATGGGCACCTATGTGCTCAACGACTCTGTCGCCATCACCCGCTCCCGGGACAAGCTGCGCTCGCTGCAGCTGCTCTCCCGGAAGGGGCTGGGCCTGCCGATCACCGGCTTCGCCCACTCCCCGGACGACATCCCCGACCTCATCACCATGGTCAAGGGAGCGCCGCTGGTGATCAAGCTGCTGGAGGGGACCCAGGGCATCGGCGTGGTGCTGGCCGAGACCAACCAGGCCGCCGAGAGCGTGATCCAGGCCTTCATGGGCATGAAGGCCAATATCATGGTGCAGGAGTACATCAAGGAGGCCCGCGGCGCCGATATCCGCTGCTTCGTGATCGGCGACAAGGTGGTCGCCTCCATGAAGCGCCAGGCCGCCGAAGGGGAGTTCCGCTCCAACCTGCACCGCGGCGGCACCGCCAGTGTGATCCGTATCACCCCGGAGGAGCGCTCCACGGCGATCCGCGCCGCCAAGGCTATGGGCCTGAGGGTGGCCGGTGTCGACCTGCTGCGCTCCAACCACGGCCCGGTGATCATGGAGGTCAACTCCTCCCCCGGACTGCAGGGCATCGAGAGCGCCACCGGCAAGGATATCGCCGGGCTGATCATCGAACATATCGAGAAGAATGCGGCGCCCAGCCGCAAGGCACCGCCTAAACCCAAGGGGTAATTGCGCAGCCAGGGTGAAAAGTTCTCAATAGGGCATAATTATTGATCGCCGGGGGTAGCAAAACAGTGTTTCCCCCGCCACAATCTGCGTCACCGGAGGAGGTGACCGCTCATGTTTCTCGACAATCGCCAAGTGGCGATGGACAGCGTCCTTGAGGCGCTGGCCGACAGCATCGACTATTTTCAGGACAATCTGGAGCGCCTGCGTCCCAGCCTGCGTGACACTCTGAAACCTCACTACGAGGCCAGGAGCCGGTCGATGCGCGAGCTACAGGAGCTGGCCAGGGAGCATCTGCGAATGCTGCCCCGGGACGCCGACGTGGAGCGGGATGACTACATGTGGCTGTGGAGTCGATTGAAGAGCTTCGTCGGCAACGAGAGTCAGGTGGTGGTCAACGAGCTGCTCGAACAGGAGCGGGTGCTGATGCAGGCCCTCTCCACCCTCTACACCCATCCCCTTCCCGACCCCATCGAGCCGGTCATCGAGTCCTGCTGGAAGGGCTGCCGGGCGCTGATCCGCGAGCTCTACGCCCAGCAGAAGTCCCGCCGCCGCTGAGCTAGCGCCCGCACGGCGCCTCAGCGAGCCGGCGTCTCGGGCATTTCCGGAACCAGCCAGGCTTCCCAGAAGGGAGGTGCGACCTCCAGGGGCTCCAGCGGGCCCAGGAAGTGCGGCTCCCGTCCCCAGAGGTAGAGGTCTCCCAGGATGGCCACCCGCGCCACCCACTCGCGAGCCTGCAGCCGCCACTCGCCGCTGAACCTGCGCGAGGGCGATGGCACCGCACAGCCGGTGACCTCCAGCCCCACGGCATCGGCGATATAGAGCGCCCTGGGCAGATGCCAGGCCTGGGTGATCAGCACCGCCTCCTCCACGCCGAAGACATCACGCGCTCGCACCAGGGTATCGAAGGTGCTGAAGCCGGCGTAGTCCAGGGTCATGTCGGCATCGGCCACCTGGCGCCCACGCAGATCCCGCCACATGGTGACGGGCTCGTTGTAGAAACGGGTGCGGTTGTCGCCGGAGAGTAGCAGATGATCGACGCGGCCCAGCCGCAGCAGCCGGGCCGAGGCGCTCATGCGCGCATCGAAGTAGGGATTGCGAACACCGCTGCGGGTCCAGTGGGAGGTGCCGAACACGATCCCCACCCGCTCCCCGCCACACAGCGGCAGGGTGTGCTCGATACGCGAGTGGGTCCGTCCCAGCACCCAGAGATTGGCCGCCACGAACAGCAGGGCCGCCAGCAGCGCGGCGGCCCCCAGGGTCATCAGCAGCCCCCGCAGGGCCTTCCAGGCGGTTCGCTTCATGGCCCTCCCCGGGCGTGTGGCCAGGCCGCCGTCAGAACATGCCGAGTTCGAGCCGGGCCTCTTCGCTCATCATCTCACGACTCCAGGGCGGGTCGAAGACGATCTCGGTATGCACCTTGCTGATCTGGGGAGCGCCGAGGATCTTGTTGCGGGCGTCGGCGGCGATGACGTCGCCCATGCCGCAGCCGGGAGCGGTCAGCGTCATGCGAATGGTGACGATGCGCTCACCGCTGATCAGGCGCTCGATGCGACAGCCGTAGACCAGGCCCAGATCAACAATATTGACCGGAATCTCCGGGTCGAAGCAGGTGCGCAGCTGGTCCCAGACGAACTGCTCGATCTCCTCCTCGGAGGCGTCCTCGGAAAGGGTCGGCCGCGGCAGCGCCTCGAGCCCCAGGGCGTCGAGGTTGGCGCCCTCGATCAGGTAGAGGCGTCCCTCGAAGCCGACGCTCACCGTGCTCCCCTTGGCCTGCATCACGCTGACGATGCTGTCCTCGGCCAGGGTCACGGTCTTGCCGAAGGGGATGGAGATCGCCTCGACGTCGCGCTGCAAGGGCAAAGTCTGTCCCTTCTCGAGGCTGGCTATCTGCTCGATATCGCTCATGGCTCTCTCTGTATCCGTGGCCCTATCTCACCATGCCGATGACGCGCGTGAGCGCCTCGGCGAAGGTATCGATCTCTTCCAGGGTGTTGTAGGCGGCAAAGGAGGCCCGACAGGTGGCATCCACGCCGAACTGGGCCAGCAGCGGCTGGGCGCAGTGGTGGCCGGTACGAATCGCCACCCCCAGCTGATCGATCAGCAGGCCGATATCCTGGGCGTGAGCCCCGTCGACCACGAAGGAGAGCACCCCCGCCTTGCCCGGGGCCGTGCCCAGGATGCGCAGGCCGTCGATGCGCGACACCGCGGCGGTGGCGCGCTGGAGCAGGCGCTCCTCCCAGGCGCCGATGGCCGAGAGGCCGACGCCGGCGACCCAGCGCAGCGCCTCGCCCAGAGCGATCACCTCGGCGATGGCCGGGGTGCCGGCCTCGAACTTGTGGGGAATCTCGGCGAAGGTGGTGCCGGTCTCGAAGGAGACCGTCCTGATCATTTCACCGCCGCCCTGCCAGGGCGGCATCGCCTCGAGCAGCGCCGCCTTGCCATAGAGCACGCCCACCCCGGTGGGGCCGTAGACCTTGTGGCCGGAGAAGGCGTAGAAGTCGGCGTCGATGTCACGCACATCCACTTCCTGGTGGGGCGTGGCCTGGGCGCCGTCCACCAGGATCAGCGCTCCGTGGGCGTGGGCCAGGGCCGCCATCTCCTTGACCGGATTGACGGTACCGAAGGCATTGGAGACGTGGTTGACCGCCACCAGTCGGGTGCGCTCGCCGAGCAGCGCCCGATAGGCGTCGAGATCCAGCACGCCGCGCTCATCCACCGGGATCACCTTGATGGTGAAGCCCAGCTCGGCGGCCAGCAGCTGCCAGGGCACGATGTTGGAGTGGTGCTCCAGGCGCGAGATCAGCACCTCGTCGCCGGGCCCCAGGTTGGCGCGCCCCCAGCTGTTGACCACCAGGTTGATCGCCTCGGTGGTGCCGCGGGTGAAGATGATCTCGCGGTGCTCGGCGGCATTCAGGAAGCCGCGCACCGTCTCCCGGGTCCCCTCGAAGGCCGCCGTGGCCTCGTCGGCCAGGGTATGCAGCCCGCGATGGATATTGGCGTTGTAGCCACTGTAGTAGGCGTCGAAGGCCTCGATCACCTGCCGCGGGGTCTGGCTGGTGGCGGCGTTGTCCAGATAGACCAGCGGCCTGCCATGCACCTGGCGGGACAGGATCGGGAAGTCCGCGCGGATCGCCGCCACGTCGAGGACGGGAGACTCGGGGACTCGGGCAGCCAGATTGGTCATGGCAGGCTCCTCCTCAGGATAACGGGGTCGGGTTCACTCATCGCCCAGGGCGACGGCGGCTTCCACCAGCCCGGCCAGGTTGAAACGCTCGGGCAGCTTGCCGGCCACGGCGAGCTCCACGCGCTCGGCAATGGCGTCCAGGCCAACCGCCTCGAGCACCTCGCCGGCGAAGGCCAGGGTGAGCAGGCCGCGGGCCGTCTGCTCGTCGATGCCGCGGGCACGCAGGGCGTAGATCGCCTCGGGGTCGAGCTGACCGGTGGTGGTGCCGTGGGAGCACTTGACGTCGTCGGCGTAGATCTCGAGCTCCGGCTTGGCGTCGATCTCGGCGCGGTCGGAGAGCAGCAGGTTGGCGTTGCTCTGGAAGCCCTCGATCTTCTGGCTGTCGCGCTTCACCACCACCCTGCCGTTGAACACGCCATGGGCGCGGTCATCGAGAATGCCCTTGTAGTTCTCGTTGGAGAAGGTGTGGGGCGCGTTGTGGTTGGCCACGGTGTGGCTGTCCACGTGCTGGCGACCCTGGCCGTAGAAGAGGCCATAGAAGTTGGAGGTGGCATTCTGGCCGTTGAGGTCGCTGATCAGATCGGTGCGCACCAGGCCGCCGCCCAGGTTCAGGTTGAACGAGGTGTAGGTGCTGTCGCGCCCCTGCTCCACGTGAATGCTGGCCACGTGCAGGTCGGAGAGCGGTGCTTCCTGGAGCTTGTAGTGGGTCAGATGCGCCCCGCGGTCGACGATGACCTCCGCCACCAGATTGGTGAAGTTGGCCGCGGCCTCCTCCCCCACGTGGTGCTCGACCAGGGTCGCCTCGCTGCGCCCGCCGGCCTCCACCAGGATCCGCGGATGGCTCATCACCGCCCGCTCACCGGCCCGGGAGAGGAACTGCAGGATGATCGGCTTCTCCACCACGGTGCCCGGCGCCAGGCGCACCACGGCTCCCTCTTCGACGAAGGCGGTATTGAGCGCCGAGAAGGGCGAGAACTCCACGCCGGTCAGCCGGCCCAGGGGGCCACCCACCGCCTCGTGGTTCTCCTCCAGGGCCCGGGAGAGCGGCGTCACCGTCACGCCGTCCGGCAGGCCATCGAGCTGGGAGAGCGCCGCCGAGAAGAGGCCGTCGACGAAGGTCAGCCGGTAGGCGTCGAGGGGCAGCGTCAGCGCCGCCGCCGCGGCCGGGGAAAACTCGGCGTCCTCGGCCAGGGCGAAGTCACCCCGGGCGATGGCGCGCACGTCGGTGTACTTCCACGCCTCGTCGCGACGGGTCGGGAAGCCCAGGGCCTCGAAGCGGGCCGCGCCGGCCTGGCGCCGGGCGGCGATCCAGGTCGGCTCCTGCCCCTGGGCCTCGCGGCGCCGGGCACTGCGCTCGGCCAGGCGGTCGAGAAAGGTCTGTACCTCGCTTGTCACATCACTCATGCGGCGGACTCCTCCAGCACCCAGTCATAGCCACGGGACTCGAGCTCCAGCGCCAGGTCGGCGCCGCCGCTCTTGGCGATGCGGCCGTCGACCAGCACGTGCACATGGTCCGGCACGATGTAGTCGAGCAGGCGCTGGTAGTGGGTCACCAGCAGGATGCCGCGATCCGCGGCCCGCAGGCTGTTGACGCCATCGGCCACGATCTTCATGGCGTCGATGTCGAGGCCCGAGTCGATCTCGTCGAGCATGGCCAGCTTGGGCTGCAGCACCAGCATCTGCAGGATCTCGTTGCGCTTCTTCTCGCCGCCGGAGAAGCCCTCGTTGACGGAGCGCTGCAGGAAGCTGGCATCCATCTTCATCTCGGCGGTCTTCTCCTTGACCAGCTTGAGGAACTCCGGCGCCGGGATCTCGGCCTGGCCATTGGCGGCACGCTTGGCGTTGAGGGCCGCCTTGAGCAGGTAGATGTTCTTCACCCCGGGGATCTCCACCGGGTACTGGAAGCCCAGCAGCAGGCCGGCAAGTGCCCGCTCCTCGACCTCCATCTCCAGCACGTCCTTGCCTTCGAAGGTGATGGAGCCGGAGGTGACCTCGTAGCCCTCCTTGCCGGCGATCACCGCCGAGAGGGTGGACTTGCCGGCGCCGTTGGGGCCCATGATGGCATGCACTTCCCCGGCATTGATGGTCAGGGTGAGGCCCTTGAGGATTTCCTTGCCCTCGACCGTAACGTGCAGATCCTTGACTTCGAGCATCTTCAATACCTTTGAATTCTGAAAAATGTGAACTCGGCAAAAACCGGGTTAGCCGACCGAACCTTCCAGGGTCACGCTGAGCAGCGCCTCGGCCTCCACCGCGAACTCCATCGGCAGCTCCTGGAAGACGTCCTTGCAGAAGCCGTTGACGATCATGCTCACCGCGTCCTCCTCGGAGATCCCGCGGCTCTGGCAGTAGAAGAGCTGGTCCTCGCCGATCTTGGAGGTGGTGGCCTCATGCTCCACGGTGGCGGTGCTGTTGCCGATCTCCTGATAAGGGAAGGTGTGGGCGCCACACTGGTCGCCGATCAGCAGGGAGTCACACTGGGTAAAGTTGCGCGCCCCCTTGGCCCGCGGGCCGATCTTCACCAGGCCCCGGTAGGACTGGTTGCTGCGGCCGGCGGAGATCCCCTTGGAGATGATGCTGGAGCGGGTGCCCTCGCCGATATGGATCATCTTGGTGCCGGTGTCGGCCTGCTGGCGGCCGTTGGTCACGGCCACGGAGTAGAACTCGCCGATGCTCTCCTTGCCGCGCAGCACGCAGGAGGGGTACTTCCAGGTGATCGCGGAGCCGGTCTCGACCTGGGTCCAGCTGATCCGCGAACGGTCGCCGCGGCAGTCGCCGCGCTTGGTGACGAAGTTGTAGATGCCGCCCTTGCCGTCCTCGTCGCCCGGGTACCAGTTCTGCACCGTGGAGTACTTGATGTAGGCGTCGTCCAGGGCCACCAGCTCCACCACCGCAGCGTGCAGCTGGTTCTCGTCGCGCATCGGCGCGGTGCAGCCCTCCAGGTAGGAGACCTGGGCGCCCTCCTCGCAGATGATCAGGGTGCGCTCGAACTGGCCGGTGTTGGCGGCGTTGATGCGGAAGTAGGTGGAGAGCTCCATGGGGCAGGTGACGCCCTTGGGCACGAAGACGAAGGAGCCATCGGTGAAGACCGCGGAGTTGAGCGCGGCGAAGTAGTTGTCGGTCACCGGCACCACGCTGCCCAGGTACTGCTTGACCAGCTCGGGATAGTCCTTCACCGCCTCGGAGATGGAGCAGAAGATCACCCCCGCCTCGTAGAGCTTCTCCTTGAAGGTGGTGGTCACGGAGACGGAGTCGAACACCGCGTCCACCGCCACGCCGGCGAGCGCCGCCCGCTCGTGGAGGGGAATGCCGAGCTTCTCGTAGGTCTCGAGCAGCTTGGGGTCGACCTCATCGAGGCTCTGGGGGCGATCCTCGGGGCGCTTGGGGGCGCTGAAGTAGGAGATCGCCTGGTAGTCGATGGGCGGATAGTCGAGATGGGCCCAGGAGGGGGGCGTCATCTTCAGCCACTTGCGATAGGCCTCCAGGCGCCACTCCAGCATCCACTCGGGCTCGCCCTTCTTCTTCGAGATGAAGGCGATGGTCCCCTCGTCGAGGCCGGGCGGCAGCGTATCGCTCTCGATGTCGGTCACGAAGCCTTCCTTGTACTCGCGACGGACAAGCTGTTCCATTTCCTGACTTGCCATGATGTCTCCCCTCCCGGGCGGTTGGGCCGGCGAGCCGGGCTCGCCAGTGGTGATTCGTCGGGCGACTCAGGCCGGGCCGGCGGCCAGGGTCACACTCTGGATGGGCAGCTGCACGGGCAGCTTGATCGGCGCGGTGTCGGCCAGGTGGGCCAGGGTCACGCTATCGAGCAGGGTGCGTACGGCCAGGGACACGCGCTGCCAGTTGTCGGCTACCCCACAGGTCGCGGCGAGGTCGCAGTCGCCCTCGGCGTGACTGCACTCGGTCATGGCCACCGGACCCTCGATGGCGGTGATGATGTCGATGGCGGTGATCCGTGAGGCCGGCCGCGCCAGGGAGTAGCCACCCTGGGCGCCGCGGCGCGACTCCAGCAGCCCCGCCTTGACCAGCATCTTCAGGGTCTTGGCGACCGTGGGGTGCGGCAGCTGTACCGATTCGGCCAGCTCGGCCGCCGCCTGGGGCTGCTCCGGGTGACGGGCGATCTGCGCCATCACCACGGCGGCATAGTCAGTCAGCCGCGAAAGCTTGAGCATGCTGCCCTCCTCGGTAGTACCCGGACGCAGGAAGTCCGCGCCTCGATTGCGGACCATTTTAGTCCTGTATGGATTCGATGTGAAGCCCAGCGGGCGATTTCCGGCGTCAGGCGAGCAGGATGGCGGCACGTTCGCCGCCGATCTCATCAATAACGACAATCGTTCTCATTGAAGAGCGCTATCGCTCGGCCCCCTCCCGGCGTCTACGCCCTGCTGGCGGTTAGGCCTTCTTGACGCTTATGCTTTTTTGACGCTCACGCCTTCTTGACGCTTATGCTTTTTTAACAAACGCGGACTTCAGCTTCATGGGGCCGATGCCATCGACCTTGCAGTCGATATCGTGGTCGCCCTCGACCAGGCGGATATTCTTGACCTTGGTGCCCACCTTGACCACCAGGGAGGAGCCCTTGACCTTGAGGTCCTTGATCACGGTGACGGTGTCGCCATCGGCCAGGGGGTTGCCGTTGGCGTCGCGCACCTGGGGCGTGTCGTCCGCGGCGGTCTCGTTCGCTTCCCGGGACCACTCGTGGCCGCACTCCGGGCAGACGTACTGCAGGCCGTCGTCGTAGGTGAAGGAAGAGTCACAGGCGGGACAGTGGGGAAGATCGCTCATGGCGCGCTCCGACAAGGGCTGAAGGAAGCCGCCAAGCCTACACCGCCGCGCCCCGGGTCTCCAGCCGAGGGCATGACGCCCGAGGCCGAGGCTGGCAGGATAGGGGCGGATTCCGACACCACAGGAAAGCGTCATGGGCGAGGGCCTCACCACGGTATTCGGCGGCACCGGCTTTCTGGGCGGCGCCATCGTGCGCGAGCTGGTGGAGGCCGGCCGGCCGGTGCGCATCGCCGCCCGCCGCCCGCAGCTGCCCGACTGGCTGGAGCCGGGTGACAGCGTCGAGGCGCTGGCCTGCGACCTGCGCGACGAGCACCAGGTGGCCGCCGCCCTGGCGGGCAGCAGCGCCGCCATCAATGCGGTCAGCCTCTATGTGGAGCGGCCCCGAGCGGGGCTGACCTTCGAGGCGATCCACGTGGAGGGGGCCGCCTGCCTGGCGCGACTCGCCCGGGAGGCCGGCGTGGCGCGCTTCGTCCACGTCTCGGGCATCGGCGCCAGCACCGCTTCGCCCTCGGCCTATGTGCGCGCCCGGGGGGCCGGCGAGCACGCCGTGGTGGATGCCCTGCCAAAGGCGATCCTGCTGCGCCCGAGCGTGCTGTTCGGCCCCGACGACGCCTTCCTCGCCGCCCTGGTACGGCTGGCGCGCCTGCCCGTAGTGCCGCTGTTCGGTCGCGGCGAGACGCGCCTCCAGCCGGTCCACGTGGATGACGTGGCAAGAGCCGCGGTACGACTGAGCGGGTCACGCCCCCTGGAGCGCCGCCTGTTCGAGCTGGGCGGGCCGGAACGGCTGACCTATCGCCAGATCCTCGAACAGCTCCTCGCCCACCTGGAGTGCCGTCGTTCCCTGCTGCCGGTGCCCTTCTTCCTGTGGCGCCTGGCGGCCCTGCTGCTCAGCCCCCTTCCCTCCCCGCCTCTGACCCGGGACCAGGTGATCCTGATGCAGCAGGACACCCTGGTCGGCGAGGATGTCGGCACCTTCAGCGATCTGGGCATCGTGCCGCGCACCCTTCACGACAGCCTGCCGGCCTGCCTCGGCAGCGTGGCACGGCGCTGAAGCGAGGGCCTGGCCCGGGCGCCAGGTACTGCGCTGCCCCCTCTCCCGTGACAGAATGGGGCAACGCCGCCACTGGAGAGCCCCCGCATGCCCCTTGTCGCCGCCACCCTCTCCGTTGCCCTCTCGGCCGCCCCCTGGCTGCTGCTAGGGCTGACCATCGCCGGGCTGATCAAGGCGCTGCTCGACGAGACCCGGCTGACCCGCTGGATCGGCGGCCGCGGCCTCGGCAGCGTGGCGCGGGCAGCGGTCATCGGCGCCCCGCTGCCGCTCTGCTCCTGCGGTGCCATTCCCACCGCCCTGGCCCTGCATCGCGGGGGCGCGCCGCGGGGCCCGACCACCGCCTTTTTGATCGGCACACCGGGCATCGGCATCGACTCCATGGCGATCACCTATGCCCTGCTGGGTCCCTTCATGGCGCTGGCCCGTGGGCTTGGTGCCGTGCTCACGGCCATCGCCACCGGGCTGCTGGTGGAGCGCACCCGGGACACCACCCCGCCTCCCGCCCCTGCTACCTCGAGCTGCGGCTGCAGCAGCGGCTGCAGCGGGGAGGCCAAGAAGGCGGCATCCGCCTCGCTGCCACGGCGTCTCGCCGCGGGCCTGCGCTACGCCTTCAGCGACATTCTCGACGACATCAGCCGCTGGCTGCTGATCGGGCTGCTGGTGGCCGGCGCCCTGATCGCCCTGGTGCCCCCCGACACTCTCGCCACCCTGGGCAGCGGCCCCCTGGCCATGCTGCTGATGGCGCTGATCGGCATCCCCATGTACCTGTGCGCCACCGCCGCCACCCCGATCGCCGCCGGCCTGCTGCTGGCCGGTGTCTCGCCGGGCACGGTGCTGGTCTTCCTGATCGCCGCCCCCGTCACCAGCCTGGCGACCCTGGGCGTGTTCCGGCGCGAACTGGGCGGCCGTGCGCTGGCCGCCTACCTGGCGGGCATCGTGATCAGCGCCCTTCTGCTGGGGATGGGGGTGGATGCACTGCTGGGCGGCTGGCAGCTGGATGTGCTGCGCCAGGTCGACCAGGTGCAGGAGCTGCTGCCGGAGTGGCTCGAGGCGGTGGCGCTGGTCGTGCTGGTGGCACTGGCCATCAGGCCGCTGCGGCGCCAGCTGGCCGCCCGCCTCGCCCGGGGCTCGGCTACTTGACCTCGGCCTTGTCGGCGTCGATGTCGCTGGGCAGCGCAATGGTGCGGCTGAAGAAGCCGCTGGCGCAGATGCAGCACCGTTCACGCTACTGCCAGCGCCAGCCGTGGCGTTGCCACCAGGCTTGGGCCAGGGCGAGGTTCTTGGCGTTGTCGTGCGGATCGAGCACCGAGCCGAGCGCGACGTAGTCGCCGCCGGTGGCGGCCATCAGCGCCGGGTCCTGGGAGGCGAGCATCAGGGCATAGAGCACCAGCATCAGCTCGTACTCATCCGGGGTGTCTAGCCGCGAGGCCAGGGCGGGGATGGCGGGCTCACCGATCTGCCCGAGCCGCTCCGCGGCGATATACCAAGGGCGCGGGTGCTCCTCCCCGCCATAGCTGGTAACGAAGCGGCGGTCCGGCAGGCGGCTGATGTAGTAGTGGACCTCGTCCTCCACGCCATGAAACAGCGGCGGCAGCCAGTACTGCTCCTCCCTTCCGACCCCGGGCACCACCACCTCCGGGGGCGGCGTGACCTCAGGTTGCGGGGCGGGTGGCGCCGGCGGGGAGCCGGCACAGCCTCCCAGCAACAGCACACTCAGCCCGAGGGGCAATCTCACCGACACCCTTGACCACATGCCTGACTCTCCTTCTCGCTCGAGGCCCACCGATGGGCCAGGAGGCTCAGCATAGCCTGGCCCGGCCGGTCGCGGGAGTGGTAATCGAGGACGCCTCGGACAGACCGCAGCCGCCCGGAATGGTAAGCTCCGGGACGATGATCTCACCCTGCAACGAGAGAGAACGCGATGAGCGATACCCCCTGGACCGAGCCGATGCCCGAGCCGCAGTTCGCGCTGATGCGGCGCATCCTCGCCGCTCCGAGCCCCGTGGGCCTGGAGGCGGCCATGACCTATGGCGTGCTCAAGCCCCACTTCGAGAGCTTCGCCCCCGCGGAGTGGCAGCTGCACCAGTTCAAGGGCCATGCGGGCGTGGTGCTGGATACCCACCCGGGCCGCGACGACCTCTTCAAGGTGATGGTGATCGGCCACGCCGACAAGATCCGCATGCAGGTACGCTCCATCGGCGAGGACGGCAAGGTCTGGATCAACACCGACGCCTTCCTGCCCAACGTGCTGATCGGCCATGAGGTCACGCTGTTCAGCGAGGACCCCGAGGCGCCCGGCAGCTACCGGCGCATCGAGGGCGGTACCGTGGAAGCCCTGGGCGCCATCCACTTCTCCGACCCGGCCCAGCGCGACGGCAGCAAGGGCATCAAGAAGGAACAGATCTACCTGGACCTGCAGATCCACGGCGAGAACAAGAAGCAGCAGGTGGAGAACCTGGGCGTGCGCCCGGGCGACTCCATCCTCTTCAACCGCCCCATTCGCCACGGCTTCAGCCCGGACACCTTCTACGGCGCCTACCTGGACAACGGCCTGGGCTGCTTCGTCACCGCCGAGGTGGCGCGGCTGATCGCCGAGGCGGGCGGCACCGAGCAGGTCAGGGTGATGTTCGCCATCGCCAGCTACGAGGAGATCGGCCGCTTCGGCAGCCGGGTGCTGGCCGGCGAGCTCCGGCCCGACGCCATCATCGCCGTGGACGTGAACCATGACTACGTGGCGGCCCCGGGCATCGGCGACCGTCGCATGCAGCCGCTGGAGATGGGCAAGGGCTTCACCCTCTCGGTGGGCGCCATCGCCAGCGAGCAGCTCAACCGGATCATCGAGACCACCGCCCGGGAGCACAGCATCCCCATGCAGCGGGATATCGTCGGCGCCGATACCGGCACCGACGGCATGGCCGGCGTGCTGGCCGCCGTGGACTGCGTGGCCACCTCCATCGGCTTCCCGATCCGCAACATGCATACCATCTCGGAGACCGGCAACACCCGGGACGTGACGGCGGCGATCCACGCCATCACCCACAGCCTCCAGGCCCTGGACGCCCTGCCCGACCCCCACCGGGAGTTCCTGGACCACCACCCCCGCCTGGACGAGGCAGCCCCCCTTGCCCACCGGGGCGGGGACAAGCCTGATACCCACGGCGACTAGGCGCCGCGCCACGGGGCCCCGCGGGCACGACGTGCTGCGTCTACGGGGCCCCTCGTTTCGGGCATCACTCATGCCGGCGCGGAATGATGTCGCCGACGCATGGGGCTTGTCACAACAGAATCCGAATCTGCTCTCGCTTCGCCGACTGCCTGGCTATGATGGGTGCCACACACACCAAGCCAATGTGAGCGCCATGAAATCCTTCCTCGTCGACGTCTTCGCCCTCCACTCCCGCGGTCAGGAGATGCACCTCGGCGGCGGCCTCTTCCATGCTTCCAGCGCCAGTGAAGCCGAGGGCATGGCCAGTGAAGAGTTCTGGATCGAAGAGCTGACCGACCGCGGCTTCGAGATCGGCTTTCGCACCGATACCCCGGAGCGCGGCCAGCAGGTGATCTCCCTGGAGCGCCTGCGGGCCGCCAGCGGGACCAATCTCTACGCCTGACGGCGGCAGCGCCACTCGCCGGGCGGGTGGCCACAACAGCGCCAGCGGGGCACGAGAGACTCTCTCGTGCCCCGCTGGCGTTTCAGGATCGACAGGACGCCGGGGCGACTCAGCCGGCCAGCACCTCATCCAGCGCCTGGGCCAACACCGGCGCCATGGCGATGGCATTGCTGTCGTGGGCGATACAGTCGGTGCTCCACACCTCCCCCACCCCGGCAGCATGAATCACCGCCAGGGCATCTCCGGCAAAGAGGGCGTGGGTCAGCGCCAGGTCCACCGAAAGCGCCCCCGCCGCCAGCAGGGCCTCGGCGGCACGGGCCACGGTATGGCCGGAGCTCGCCACGTCATCCATCAGGACCACTCGCCGTCCAGCCACCTCGACATCGGGCAGCGCTATCTCCACGTCGCGATCGCCATGGCGCACCTTGCGACAGGTCGCATGGTCGAGCCCGGTCAGCTCGGCGGCCTGGGAGACCCACTGCAGCGCCTCCTCGTCGGGGCCCAGCAGCAGCGCCTCGGGGCGCTTTCCGGCGATCAGCTCGGCCAGCCGCGGCGCACCGGAGAGGGCGATGGCATGATCGAGGGGAATCGCCTGCTCCAGGCGCTCGATGCGGTGCAGGTGGGGGTCCACGGTGATCACCGCATCGAAGAGCTCGGCCAGGAAGCCGCCGATGATGGTCTGGCTGACGACCTCGCCGGGATGGAAGGCGATATCCTGGCGCATATAGGCCAGGTAGGGCGCCACCAGCACCAGGCGCGCCACGCCCAGGCGCCGGGCGTGCCGCGCCAGCAGCAGCAGCTCGACCAGCTTGTCGTTGGGGCGGTCCAGGCTGCGGTAGAGCACCAGGGTGGCGGGCACCGGCCGCTCGTCGCCAAGTGGCAGGGTCAGCTTGAGCTCGGCGTCGGGGAAGCGGTGGCGTTCCACCACCAGGGCCGGCAGCCGGCAGGCGTCGGCCAGGCGCCGCGCCGGCCCGGCCTCGTCGGAAAAATGAAGCAGGGCGGCATCCATGTCACATCTCCACGTTGAGATGGGTCAGCTCGTCGCGATGACCCAGGGTAAAGCCGCTGTCGCGCTCGCTGGACTGGTGGGCCAGGGCCAGCTCGTTGCGGAAGGCAGCATAGACCGTATAGAGCGGCTGCCCGGCCTTGACCTCGTCCCCGATGCGGGCGGCCAGGTCGATACCCGCACCGGCGGCCTTGGGCGCACCGGCCAGCCTGGCGATGCGCGCCAGCTTGAGGTTGTCGATACCGATCACCACACCATCTTCCGGCGCCACCACCTCGAAGGCGTGAGGCGCCAGGGGCGGGTTGTCCGGGTCGAAGGGCCTGGCCCCCTGGGCATCGATGATCGCCTGCATGCGCTCCAGGGCGCGCCCGGAGTCGAGGATGTCCCGAGCGATGCCGAAGCCGTCGCCGCCGCGCACGTCCGGGTCAAACTCCAGCATGCGCCCGGCCAGGCGCAGGGACTTCTGACGCAGGTCCATGGGCGCCTCCGGGTGGTTGGTGAGCACCCGCATCACATCCCGGGCCTCCAGCACCGGGCCGATGCCGCGGCCGATGGGCTGGCTGCCGTCGGTGATCACCACGTCCAGGGTCAGTCCCATGCGTGCGGCAACGAACTCGAACAGCTTGCGCAGGCGACGCGCCTCGGGCATGGAGCGCACCTTGGCATGGGGCCCCACCGGGATGTCCAGCAGCAGGTGGGTGGAGCCCGCGGCCACCTTCTTGGAGAGGATCGAGGCCACCATCTGGCCCGGGGAGTCGATGGAGAGCGGCCGCTCCACCGAAATCAGCACGTCGTCGGCCGGGGAGAGCTGGCTGGTACCGCCCCAGGCCAGGCAGCCACGATGGGTCCGCACGATCTTCTCGAGCTCATCGAAGGGCAGGTCGACGTTAGCCAGCATCTCCATGGTGTCGGAGGTGCCCGCCGGCGAAGTGATCGCCCGAGAGGAGGTCTTGGGACAGAGCAGGCCGTGGGCGGCCACGATCGGCACCACCAGCATGGAGGTGCGGTTGCCGGGGATGCCACCGATGCAGTGCTTGTCCACCACCGGATGCTCGTGCCAATCGAGGCGGCGCCCGACGCGGCACATGGCATCGCTGAGGTAATAGATCTCCTCGCGGTCCATCTCACCCAGGTCACAGGCCACCACGAAGGCGGTCAGTTCGATCTTGGAGTAGCGCAGCTCGGCGATGTCCTGAACGATCGCCCGGAAATCATCCCGGGTCAGCCGTTCGCCGTTGATCTTGCGGTGCAGCGCCGGAATCGAGGCCGGCGGCTCGGCCTGGGAGACGCTGACCGGTAGCCCCTCCTCGACGCCCAGGGACTCGAAGGCGTCCTCGGAGAGGCCGAGCTGCTGGCAGTCGACGATGGCGGGGTCATCCACCACGTTGAGACTGGCCAGGATGCGCTGACCGTTGGCGCGCACCTCCACCTTGGAGAGGGCCTGAAAGCCTTCGGCACGATAGAGGTCGCAGTCGCGATGCAGGTAGGCCACGTTCTCGCGGTAGGTATCGATGCCCACGCGCCTGAGCGAGAGCGGCGAGAGGGCGTCGTCCATGGTGGCCTGGGGGCGGGATCGAGTCATGGGGCTCTTCCGTGAAGCGAGGCGGCGGCGGGAGTGCCCGGAGCCGCGCACAAGAGGGATGGCGCCCATGGTATCAGCCGGTCACACAGGCGTCATGACGTCCCCTGCCGACCCAGGCCCCCTGACTGCCGACCAAGTGGCGATGCCAGACCGAGCCGTTCCGGTGTAGGCTGGGGCAGGCTCAAGCCGAAAACGAGGGAGCGACAATGCGATTGGCAATCATGGGCAGCGGCGGCGTTGGCGGCTACTTTGGCGCCCGCCTGGCCGAGGCCGGACACGATGTGACCTTCATCGCCCGCGGCGAGCACCTGGCCCAGATGCGCCGCCATGGCCTCAAGGTCTCGAGCATCGAGGGCGACCTCCACCTGCCCGAGGTCAAGGCCACCGATGAGCCCGCGGAGGTGGGCGCAGTGGATGCCGTGCTGGTGGCGGTCAAGTCCTGGCAGGTGGCCGAGGCGGCGCGGGCCATCCGTCCGATGATCGGCCCGGATACCTTCGTGGTGCCCCTGGAGAACGGCGTGGAGGCCGCTGATATCCTGGCCGGCCAGCTGGGCCAGGCCCATGTGCTGGATGGCCTCTGCGGCATCCTCGCCTGGCGGGAGGCTCCCGGCCATATCCGCCATGCCGGCGTATCGCCCTTCATACGCTTCGGCGAGCGCGATAACCGCCGCAGCAAGCGGGCGGAACGCCTCAAGGCGGCCTTCGACCAGGCCAGGGGCGTCACGGCGGAGATTCCCGACGATATCCAGGTGGCGGTGTGGAGCAAGTTCCTGTTCATCTGCGCCATGAGCGGCATCGGCAGCGTGACCCGCGCTCCCATCGGCGTGACCCGCTCCCTCCCCGAGACCCGGGCCATGATCGAGCAGATCCTGGCCGAGATCGAGGCGGTGGCCCGGGCCCGAAGCGTGGCGCTGCCGGCGGACGCCGTGAAGCGCGCCATGCGCTTCATCGATGCCCTGCCCGAGGCGAGCACCGCCTCCATGCAGCGCGACATCATGGCCGGCCTGCCCTCGGAGCTGGAGTCCCAGAACGGCGCCGTGGTGCGCCTGGGCCGCGAGGCCGCCGTGGCCACGCCGGTCAACGCCATGATCCACGCCGCCCTGCTGCCCCAGGAGCAGGCAGCGCGCCAACCCGGCTAGTGGCCGGGAGCTGGCCTCAGGGCAGCCGTCCCTCCCGGGCCAGGCGGCGCCTGACCCAGCCATCGTAGAGCCTGCGAAGGGCCGGCTTGAGCCCCGGGAGGCCGATCAGCCAGGCCAGGGGCCGCAGGCGGGGAACGCGGCGCATCAGAAGGATATAGGCATCGATGCCCTCCCTGATGCGCCCGTCCTCCTCTTCCACATGCAGCGAGAGCAGCGCCGCCCCGGGGTCGACGCCCTTCTCACGCAGCACCTTCTGATGTGCGGTCACGTCGCACCATTGCACCCCCTCCCCCAGCTCGCCGGCCCAGCGCTCGTAGCGGGCGCGATCACGCCGACAGCCGGGGCAGACAGCGTCGTAGTAGACCCGGAGAAGCGGCGGCCGGGGCACGCCGGCGTCACCCACGGCGGTAGGTGCCCACCAGGCGGTTCATCCCAAGCAGGTGAGGCTCGGCCTTCACCAGCAGGTCGTGAAGCTTGAGCCCCTCGGGCAGGTCGTCGGTGGGCTTGTCCAGCGCCAGCACCCAGAAGTAGTAGCGATGCACGCCGTGGCCTTCAGGCGGCATGGGACCGCCATAGCCCAGCTTGCCGAAGTCGTTCTTGCCTCGCGTACCGACCCGGGTCGCCTCCTCCAGGCTGGTGACGGAGGCCGGGATGTTGTAGAGCACCCAGTGCACGAAGCCATAGGTGCCGTTCTGCACCAGCGGGGCGTCCGGATCGTGGCAGATCACCGCAAACCCCTTGGTGCCCTCCGGGGCCTCCTGCCACACCAGCGCCGGCGAGATATCCTCGCCTTCACCGGTATGCCGGGCGGGGATACCGCTGCCGTCATCGAAGGCAGGGCTGGTCACACGCATGCTCGACAAGGCGAATGCCATCGTAGATCCTCCTGATTAATGCAAGAAAATGCCGATTCAGCGTGGGAAAAAGCCGAGGAGCTGTCAACATGAACAAGCGCTTGCTGATCGTCGCCCATGCCCCCTCTCCCAATACCCTGGCGCTGCGCGACGCCGCCGAACGCGGCGCACGACACCCGGAGGTCGCCGGCGTTGAGGTCACCATCAAGGCACCGCTCGATGCCGGCCCCGAGGATGTTCGCGACTGCGATGCCATCCTGCTGGGGACCACCGAGAACCTGGGCTACATGAGCGGAGCGCTCAAGGATTTCTTCGACCGCTGCTACTACCCGCTGCTGGAGGAGACACAGGGCCTTCCCTGCGCGCTCTATATCCGCGCCGGACAGGATGGCACCGGCACTCGCCGCGCCGTGGAGAGCATCGTGACAGGACTTCGCTGGAGGTGGGTGCAGGAGCCCCTCACCCTGAGGGGAGAGTGGCAGGAGGGCTTCGTCGAGCAGGTGGAGGAGCTGGGACTCTACCTGGCGGCCGGGCTCGAAGCGGGCATCCTGTAGCCGGTGGCAGCCAGGCAGAGCCAGGGGCGGTTCGCCTCAGTGGCATGAGCCGCAGCAGACGCCGGGGGCGCCGTGCTTGCCGTTCTTCTCCCCCTCGGTGCCGGCCGCCGCTTCGGCACTGGTCTCTGCGGCCGTTGCCGGCGCAGGCTCGAAGGTCTGAACGGCCTGACCCTCCTCCGCTGTGCTGTCTTCTGTCTTGTCTTTCTTGAGCAGGCTATTGAGCAGTCCCATGGGCGCTACCTCGCAGTGGCTATATAAAGAAGTAAAAAAAATGCATCTTATGGGTTGCCACAAAGGAGGTCAATGCCCACTGAAAGCGGCCCTCTCCCGAGGGAGAGGGCCGCAGGTCCTGAGCGCCGCTTACTTCAGGCGTTCGAACACCGTGGCCACGCCCTGCCCCATGCCGATGCACATGGTGGCAAGCCCCAGGGTGGTGTCGCGCTGCTGCATCACGTTGAGCAGGGTGGTGCTGATGCGCGTGCCCGAGCAGCCCAGCGGGTGGCCGAGTGCGATGGCACCGCCGTTGAGGTTGACCTTGTCCTCCATGGCATCCAGGAAGCCGAGGTCCTTGAGCACCGGCAGGCCCTGGGCGGCGAAGGCCTCGTTGAGCTCGACGGTCTGGATGTCGTCGGCGGTGAGTCCGGCAGCCTTGAGCGCCCTTTGCGAGGCCGGCACCGGGCCGTAGCCCATGATGGAGGCGTCACAGCCCGCCACGCCGGTGGAGAGCACCCGGGCGATGGGCTCGAGGCCCAGGGCCTGGGCGCGCTCGTGGCTCATCACCAGCATGCCGGAGGCGCCCACGGAGAGCGCCGAGGAGGTGCCGGCGGTGACAGTGCCGCTCTTGGGGTCGAAGACCGGCTTGAGCTCGGCCATCTTCTCCAGGCTGGCGTCGGCGCGGATCACCTCGTCGCGCTGCACCATGATCCGGAAGCCGCGCTCGTCGTGCCCCTCGACGCCGATGATCTCGTTGTCGAAGTAGCCCTTCTCCATGGCGGCCTGGGCGCGCTGGTGGGAACGTACGCCGAACTTGTCCTGCGCCTCCCGGGAGATGCCGTGCATCTTGCCCAGAATCTCGGCGGTCAGGCCCATCATCATCGCCGCCTTGGCGGCGTGCTTGCTCACCGACGGGTTGACGTCGACGCCGTGCATCATGGAGACGTGCTCCATGTGCTCCACGCCGCCCACCAGGTAGACGTCGCCCATGCCGGCCTTGATGTTGGCCGCGGCGATGTGCAGCGCGCTCATGGAGGAGCCGCACAGCCGGTTGACCGTCTGGGCCGGCACGCTGCGCGGAATGCGCGTCATGATGGCGGCATTGCGGCCCACGTTGTAGCCCTGCTCCAGGGTCTGGTTGACGCAGCCCCAGATGATGTCGTCGATCTCGGCCGGGTCCAGGCCGGCGCTGCGGTCGAGAAGCGCCTCCATCACCGCCGCGGAAAGGTTTTCGGCACGCACGTGGCGGAAGGCGCCGTTCTTGGCCTTGGCCATGGCGGTACGCACGCCGTCGACCACCACGATATCTCTCGGGTTCAAACTCATCTCTTGCTTCTCCTGTTCGTCGCGGTGGTATCAGCTCTGGGCCGGGGCAGCGTAGAAGGTCTCGCCGGCAGCAGCCATCTCGCGCAGCTTCTCGGTGGGGGCGTAAAGCGCGCCCAGCTCCTCGGCGAGGTCGTCGGCCAGCTTGACGAAGGCCTCCACGCCCATGGCGTCGATATAGCGCAGCGCGCCGCCGCGGAAGGGGGGGAAGCCGATGCCGTAGATCAGCGCCATGTCCGCCTCGGCCGGGCTTGCCACGATGTCGTCCTCCAGGCAGCGCACGGCCTCGAGGCAGAGCGGCACCATCATGCGGCTGATGATCTCTTCGTCGGAGAACTCGCGGTTCTCCCTGGCCACGCCCTTGACCAGCGCGATGGCCGCCTCGTCGCGCACCTTCTTCGGCTTGCCCTTGCGGTCCTCCTCATAGGCATAGAAGCCCCTGTCGTTCTTCTGGCCCAGGCGGTCGTTCTCGAACATCGCCTGGATGGCGCTCTTCTCGCCATTGCCGCCCAGGCTGCCCATCCGCTCGGGGAAGCCTTCGGCCATCACCTCGCCGGCATGCACGGCGGTATCCATGCCCACCACGTCGAGCAGGTAGGCGGGACCCATGGGCCAGCCGAACTTCTCCATGACCTTGTCGACCCGCTGGAAGTCGGCGCCCTGGGCCATCAGCTGGCTGAAGCCGCCGAAGTAGGGGAAGAGCACGCGGTTGACCAGAAAGCCCGGGCAGTCGTTGACCACGATGGGGGTCTTGCCCATGGCGCGGGCGTAGGCCACGGTAGCGGCCACGGCGGCATCACTGGTCTTCTCGCCGCGGATCACCTCCACCAGCGGCATGCGGTGCACCGGGTTGAAGAAGTGCATGCCGCAGAAGTTCTCGGGACGCGTGAGGTTCTGCGCCAGGCGAGTGATGGAGATGGTGGAGGTGTTGGAGGCCAGGATGGTCTCCTCGCCCACCAGCCCCTCGACTTCGGAGAGCACCGCCCCCTTGACCTTGGGGTTCTCGACCACCGCCTCGACCACCAGATCGACGTTGCCGAAGTCGCCATAGGTGAGCGTCGGGCGGATGTTGGCCAGCTTCTCCGCCATCTGCTCGGGGGTCAGCTTCTTGCGCTCCACCTGCTTGGTGAAGAGCTTGCGCGCCTCCTTGAGCCCCAGCTGGATCGCCTCCTCCTTGATGTCCTTCATCAGGATCGGGGTGCCCTTGGAGGCGCTCTGGTAGGCGATACCGCCGCCCATGATGCCGGCGCCGAGCACGGCGGTCTGCTTGACCGGACGCGCCTGCTTCTCGTACTGGCCGCCCTTTTTCTTGACCACCTGGTCGTTCATGAACAGACCGACCAGGTTGAAGGCCACCTCGGTCATCGCCAGCTTGGCGAAGGCCTTGGCCTCGATGGCCTGGGCCCTGGCGCGCTCCTCGCCGGCCCCCTTCTGGATCACCTTGATCGCCTCCACGGGCGCGGGATAGTGCGGCCCCGCCTTGCCGGCCACGTAGCCCTTGGCGGTCTCGAAGGCCATCATCTGCTCGATGGGGTTCAGCTTGAGCGGCTGCTTCTTCTCCTCGCGGCGAGCCAGGTAGTCCAGCTCGCCGGCATTGGCCCGGGCCAGGATATCCCGAGCGGCGGCCTCGAGCTGCTCACCCGGCACCACGGCATCCACGGCCCCCATCTTCAAGGCAGCATCGGCCTTGTTCTGGGTGCCGCCGGCGATCCACTCGATGGCGTTGTCGGCGCCGATCAGGCGCGGCAGGCGCACGCAGCCGCCCCAGCCGGGCAGGATGCCGAGCTTGGTCTCGGGCAGGCCGATCTGGGCCGCCTCGCTCATGACCCGGAAGTCGGTGGTCAGCAGGACCTCACAACCGCCGCCCAAGGCCAGGCCGTTGATAGCGGTGACGGTGGGAAAGGGCAGGTCCTCGATGGCGTTGAAGATCCCGTGGACCCGCATCAGCATCGACTCCAGGAAGTCGCCGCCCTTGCCGAACATGCCCTGGAACTCGGTGATGTCGGCACCGACGATGAAGGCTTCCTTGGCGCTGGCCAGTACCAGCCCCTTGAGGCCGCTTTCCGCCTGCAGCGCCTTGACCGCCTCCTCCAGCTCGGTGACTACCGCACTGGAGAGCTTGTTGACCGACTCGTCCTGCAGGTCGAAGGTGAGCGTGGCGATATCGCCGTCGCCGCGCTGCACCGTGATGGCATTGCCCTGATAGATCATCCGCGAATCTCCCGATTTCATACGGCCGTTTGAATGCGCACAGCTTGGTTCACGAAAGCCGAGTCGTCAAGTCCTCGTTGGAAGCGCGTGGTGATACTATAAGCCGGCTTGCATTCCACGCTGGGGGTTCACAGAATCGAGCCAAACTTATGGAACCCTTACGCCCATGTACGAGAATATCGGTTTTCAGCTCAGTCGCCTGCCACGCCTGTGGCGCTCCATCATCGATGAGCGCCTGGCCCCCCTGGGGCTGACCCAGACCCGCTGGGTGACGCTCTACCACCTGTGGCGGCTCGGCGACGGCCAGCCCCAGTGCGACCTGGCCCGAGCGATCGGCGTGGAGGCCCCCTCCCTGGTGCGCACCCTGGACCAGCTCTCCCGCCAGGGCCTGGTGGAGCGCCGCCCCTGCGACCAGGACCGGCGCACCAAACGGGTCTTTCTCACCGCCGAGGCCACACCCCTGCTGGAACGCATCGACGCCGTGGTGCGCGACGCTCGCCGGGAGATGTTCGAGGGGCTGAGCGAGCAGGATCTGACCACCCTCTCCGAGCTGCTCTCCCGCATCGAGAATAACGGCCTGGCCATCCAGGCCAGGGACGCCGAGGCGCAGGGCTAGCCCCCGGGGGGCTGCCCGAAGGGCACCGTCACGGCGCCGTCGTCCGGTCGCCCGGCCAGGCCGTCGCGCAGCGCCACGAAGTCCTCGAGGTAGGTAGAGAAGCGCGGAAAGTCCTGGGACTCCCACCACCAGAGGCTCAGGGCGTGGCGATGGGACTCCACCACCAGGGCATCCTGGGGGAGGCGCTCCAGCAGCCCCTTGAGCCGGTCCTCCAGCGCCTCGGGCAGTGGCCGCAGCGGCTCCCTCCGCCAGCGCCAGCCGTGCACGAAGGGCTTGAGCGCCGAGCTGGCGTGGTCGTCGCGCACCAGCACGAAGTCGGGCCCGGGCCGCTCCTGAGGATAGCGCCAGCGGTAGGCCGGCATGGCCGTCTGGATACCGTGCAGCGGGGGCTTCTCCAGCTTGACCACAAGGCCGGTCTTGAGGGCGGCGTTGCGCAGCGCCGAGATGCGGCGCTGCCTGGGGCTGGGCTTGAGCCACATCACCGGCGAGGCCACCAGCAGCACGGCAAAGAGGATGAACAGCCAGGTCATCGTTGTCTCCAGATCGGTTTGATGCGTGATTCTTGATACACGTCGTTGTCTTGCCGGGTCAGGCGGCCTAGAGTGAAGGCATCTGCCGACTCTGCCAACTCGCAAGGAGCCTCCCCATGAGCAACGAGTACCGTCATATCCTGGTCGCCGTGGACCTGACCAAGGATTCCCACAAGGTGCTGGAGCGTGCCGCCCAGATCGCCGAGCGTAACCAGAACGCCAAGCTCTCCATCATGCACACCCTGGAACCCCTGGGTTTCGCCTACGGCGGCGATATCCCCATGGACCTCACCAGCATCCAGGACCAGCTCGACGAGCACGCCAAGCAGCGTCTGGCAGAGATCGCCGACGACCGCGTCCCCCGGGAGAACCAGCATGTGCTGGTGGGCATGCCCGACACCGAGATCCACCGCTTCGCCGAGGAGAACGACGTGGACCTGATCGTGGTGGGCTCCCACGGCCGCCACGGCTTTGCCCTGCTGCTCGGCTCCACCTCCACAGGCGTGCTCCACGGCGCCCAGTGCGATGTCCTCGCCGTGCGGGTGGGCAAGAAGGGCGAGAAGAGCGCCGAGTGACGGCGCCCGGCCACTCCTGAGTCACAAGGCGCCCATTGGGCGCCTTTCTCGTTCGCTCAGGCGTCGCCTGAGGCGAGCGCTTCCAGCTCCATCCACCGCTCCATGGCGGCGTCCAGCATCGCCTGTTTGGCCGCCATCTCCTCCAGCACGGCGGTAACCGTCGCGCTCTCCTGCTGGTAGAAACCGGGATCCCCCACCCTGGCCTCGAACTCGGCCACTGCCTCCTCGAGCCGCTCGATCTCGGCGGGCAGGCCGTCGAGTTCGCGCTGCAGCTTGTAGGAGAGCTTGGCGGGCTTCTTCAGCGCCGGGGCAGGCTCGGCTTTTGTCTCCGGCGTCGCCTCGACGCCTGCCACCTCGGCGACGGGCTCTGCCCGCTGGCGAGCCGCCCCCTCCCAGGGCGCCGGCGGAAGCTTGCCCCCCTGGCGCACCCAGTCGCTGTAGCCGCCCACGTACTCGCGCACCCGGCCCTCGCCTTCGAAGGCCAGCACGCTGGTCACCACGTTGTCCATGAAGGCACGATCGTGGGAGACCAGCAGCAGGGTGCCCTCGAAGTCGAGCAGCAGCTCCTCGAGCAGCTCCAAGGTCTCCATGTCGAGGTCGTTGGTGGGCTCATCGAGCACCAGCACGTTGGCCGGCTGGGTGAAGAGCTTGGCCAGCAGCAGCCGGTTGGACTCCCCCCCGGAGAGCGCCTTGACCGGCTGGCGGACCCGCTCCGGGCTGAAGAGGAAGTCCTGCAGGTAGCTCATCACGTGGCGGTCGCGGCCGCCCACGCTGACCCGGTCGCTGCCCTGGGCCACGTTGTCGTAGACCGTCTTCTCGGGCTCGAGTCCGGCGCGCAGCTGGTCGAAGTAGGCCACCTGCAGCTTGGTGCCGAGCCGGACCTCCCCCTCGGTGGGCGCAAGCTCGCCCAGCAGGATCTTGAGCAGGGTGGTCTTGCCGGCGCCGTTGCGCCCGATGAAGCCGATGCGGTCGCCGCGCTGGATCTCCAGGGAGAGGTCGCGGATCACCGCCTCGCCGCCGAAGCGCTGGGTGACGTGGGAGAGCTCCACCACCCGCTTGCCGCTGCGCTCGCCGCCGTCCACGGCCAGGTTGGCGGTACCCTGACGCTCGCGCCGCTCGCTGCGCTCCCGGCGCAGCTGCTCCAGGGCCCGCACGCGCCCCTCGTTGCGGGTGCGCCGCGCCTTGATGCCCTGGCGGATCCAGGCTTCCTCCTGGGCGAGCTTCTTGTCGAACTCGGCGTGCTCCCGGGCTTCTACCTCAAGCTCATGAGTCTTCTGGGCCTGATACCTGGCGTAGTCGCCGGGGTAGCGGCCGAGCCGACCGCGATCCAGCTCGAGAATCGCCGTGGCCAGCCGCGACAGGAAGGCCCGGTCGTGGGTGATGAAGAGGACCGCGCCGTTGAAGGCCAGCAGCTGCTCCTCGAGCCAGGCGATGGTATCGAGGTCCAGGTGGTTGGTGGGCTCGTCCAGCAGCAGCAGGTCGGGCTCGGCCACCAGGGCCCGGGCCAGGGCCACGCGCCGACGCCAGCCGCCGGAGAGCGCAGACATCTCGGCGTCGGCGGGCAGCCCCAGGCGGGTCAACACTACGTCGATGCGCTGGTGGAAGGACCAGCCGTCGATGGCCTCCAGGCGCGTCTGCAGCTCGGCCATGCGGCGCATGTCGGGCTCCGCCTCACCCACCAGGTGGTGATACTCCGAGAGCAGCGCACCGGCCTCGGGCAGCCCCCCGGCCACCACGTCGAAGATGGTCTGGCCGTCAGCCTCGGGCAGCTCCTGAGCGAGCACGCCGATCTTGAGCCCCGGCGCCCGCCAGAGGGTGCCGCCGTCGGGCAAGGTCTCGCCGGACACCAGGCGCAGCAGGGTCGACTTGCCAGTGCCGTTGCGCCCCACCAGGGCCAGGCGCTCGCCCCTCTCCAGCACCAGGTCGGCGCCATCGAGCAGCACATGGGTGCCGTAGGCCAGTTGCAGCTGTTCCAGACGTAGCAGGGTCACGCGAATACCTCTTCGTTTCACCGGGGGCGCCAGTGTACCCCATGCAGGAGGCCGCCGCCGCGGGTACAATGCGCCTCCTTCTGACGCCCCGTCGCCCCCTTCCCCAGAGGAGTTCCGCCTTGGCAGAGCAGCCCGCCCAGTTCGATGATGTCCTCCCCGAGGCGCTGCGCTTCACCGCGCCGGCGCCCCTGGTGGACATCGGCGCCAACCTGACCCACGAGAGCTTCGCCCGGGACCTGCCGGCCGTGCTCGGCCGCGCCCAGGCGGCCAACGTCACCACCCTGATCCTCACCGGCACCGACCGCGAGCACGCCGAACAGGCGGTGGCGATGTGTCGTGAGCACGGCGGAGACGGGCTCTCGCTCCACGCCACCGCCGGCGTGCACCCCCACGACGCCAGCCGCTGGGACGGCGAGCTCGCGGCGGCCATGGCGGCCCTGCAGCGCCTGCCCGAGGTGGTGGCCGTGGGCGAGTGCGGGCTCGACTTCAATCGCAACTTCTCCACGCCCGCGGAGCAGGAGCGCGCCTTCGAGGCCCAGCTGGAGATCGCCGCCGCCTGCGGCAAGCCGCTCTTTATCCACGAGCGGGACGCGGGTCGGCGCATGCGCGAGATGCTGCGCGCCTGGCGCGACGATATCGGCGACGCCGTGGTCCACTGCTTCACCGCCGAGCGCGATACCCTGCATGGCTACCTGGACCTGGACCTGCATATCGGCCTGACCGGCTGGCTCTGCGACGAGCGCCGGGGCCATCACCTGCGCGAGCTGGTGGGCGACATTCCGCTGGCACGGCTGATGGTGGAAACCGACTGTCCCTACCTGCTGCCGCGCAACTTACCTGCCAAACTCAAGGGCAGGCGCCACGAGCCGGCGCTGCTGCCGTGGATCGTCCGCGAGATCGCCCACTGGCGCGGCGAGAGCGAGGCCGCCCTGGCCGCCGGCACCACCGCGACGGCGCGCCGCTTCTTTCGGCTGCCCCCCAATCACGAGGAGAACTGATCATGGCCGATATGCCCGGCTTTATCGCCGTGGAGACCGGCGACGACGGCGGCCTGCCGCTGGCCATCGCCTGGACCCTGCCCGACGGTCGCGTCAAGCACACCCTGATCCAGCCAGAGGATGACTGGCTGGATGCCGAGACGGTCTCCCTGGGCGAATACAGCCTGGAGGAGCTCAACAGCATGGGGGTCAGCCCCCTGGACGTGATCCGGGAGCTGGAGAACGACCACTTCAGCGACACCCTCTATACCGCCGGGGTCGGCGACGACGAGGCCGCCCTGTCGCGGCTCTTCGACACCTACGGCCTCGACCCCTTCGTGGAACTGGCCCCGGCCGAGAGCCTCTACGGCGCCCTCTCCCCCGGGGACTGGGCCCGGGCCCGCGGCGAGCTGTTCGGCGAGCTGGGGCTCGAGCCGATGCGTCCGGAGCACGAGGTGGAGGTGATGCTGCACCTTCACCAGCGCCTGGGCGGCCACGGCGACGACTGAGGCTCAGGGCGCCAGCAGCGCCCGGGCTCGGGCCACGACCTGCTCCCGGGAGGGCAGCGTCAGGGTGGCCGCCGGCCCCAGGGGAATGAAGCTGTCCTCGGCGGTCAGCCGCGACAGCCGCTCGCCGGCCACGCCGCGCTCCACCAGGCCGGTGACCAGCGCCTCGCTCAGCGACCCCGAGCGGCGACACTCGTCGACGATCAGCACGCGGCCGCAGTCGGCCACGGCGTCATGCACGGCGTCGTGGTCGATGCCGGTCAGCCAGCGCAGGGCGACGATCCGCACTCGCGCCCCGGCCGGGTCGATCTCCGCCAGGGCCTGGCGGGCCAGGTGCACCCCGTTGCCGTAGGTCAGGATGGCCAGTTCGCTCCCCTCTCCCCAACGGCCGAGCTCCCCCACCGGCAGGCGGAAATCGGGCCCCGGGTCCTCCTCGCACCAGCGCCCGTCCCCCTCCTCGAGCAGGTCGCGACCGTGATAGCGGGCGATAGGCTCCAGCAACACCACCACCCGCTGCTCCTCGTCGGCCAGGCGCACCGCCTCCTGCAGCAGCCCCACCGCCTCCCGGGGGCCGGCCGGACAGGCCACCAGCAGCCCCGGAATATCGCGCAGCACGGCAATGGCGTTGTCGTTGTGAAAGTGCCCGCCGAACCCCTTCTGGTAGCCGAGCCCGGCGATGCGCACCACCATGGGATTGGCGTACTGGCCGTTGGAGAAGAAGCTCAGGGTGGCCGCCTCCCCGCGCAGCTGATCCTCGGCGTTGTGCAGGTAGGCCAGGAACTGAATCTCGACGATGGGCAGCAGGCCATTCTGCCCGAGACCGATGCCGAGCCCCAGGATGCTCTGCTCGTCGAGCAGGGTGTCGATTACCCGGTGGGCCCCGAAGCGTTTCTGCAGCCCCCGGGTCACGCCATAGACGCCGCCCTTGCGGCCGATATCCTCCCCGGCCAGCACCGCGCCAGGGTGGCGGGCCAGCGTCCGCGCCAGGGCCAGGTTGAGCCCCTGGGCCAGGGTCAGGGGCGCCTCGGCCATCTCCGCCGGACCGGGCGTCATCCGCCCCGGCCGCCGCGGCGGCAGGATGCTGGCCATCACCGCCTCGGCGCTCGCGAGCCTGGGCCGGCGGATCGCCGCCTCGGCAAGGCGCGCCACCTCGTCGCCGATCGCCCGATAGCGCTCGCCCAGCGTCTCGGCATCCAGCACCCCGTGGCGGCGCAGCAGCCCGGCGCCGAACAGCAGCGGGTCCCGGGCCTCATCTGCCTCGATGCGCGCCGGGCTGAGGTAGGCCTGCTGGGCGTCGGAGCCGGCGTGGCCGAAGAGGCGTACGCAGCGCATGTGGAGGAAGACCGGCCGGCGCCGGGTGCGCGCGATGCGCACCGCCTCGCCGGCCGCACGCCAGGTGTCCAGCAGGTCCAGGCCGTCGCAGGCCAGGTAGTGAATGCCTGGGCGGGCCGCCATGGCCGCTGCGATCCAGCCCGGCGGCGTCGGCACCGAGATGCCCAGGCCGTTGTCCTCGCAGAGCAGCACCAGCGGCAGGGGCAGCCCCTGATAGGCGGCCCAGCCGGCGGCGTTGATCGCCCCCTGGGCGGTGGAGTGGTTGAAGGAGGCGTCGCCGAAGCTGCACAGCACCACGCCGTCGGCGGGCCAGGTCCCCTCGACGCCCAGACGCCCGGCAAGACCAAGCCCATGGGCCGCCCCCACCGCCTTGGGCAGGTGGGAGGCGATGGTGCTGGTCTGGGGCGGCACGTTGAGGGCCCTGGAGCCCAGCACCTTGTGGCGCCCGCCGGAGATGGGGTCCTCGGCGGAAGCGGCAAAGCTCAGCAGCAGGTCCCACAGAGGGCTCTGGCCCGGCAGCTGGCGGGAACGCTCGATCAGGAAGGCGGCATCGCGATAGTGAAGGAAGGCGGGATCGCTGGCCCGCAGCGCCCGGGCCACGGCGGCGCTGCCCTCGTGGCCGGCGCTGCCGATGGTGTAGAAGCCCTCGCCGCGAGCCTGGAGGCGCCTGGCCTCGAGGTCGAGGTGGCGGCTCATCAGCTGGGACTCGAAGAGCGCCAGCAGCGCCTCGGGGGAGAGCCCCGCCTCCTCGAGAGTCAGATCGGTTTCGGTCAGGGGCCACTGATCCCGGGCGAGGGCATCGAGAAATCGCGTCTCCTGGGGCAAGGGCGAGGCTGCAAAAGGGCGTGACACCACGGCGAGCTCCGACAGGGAATATCGCTTCTAGCCTAGCCGATTCGCCCCGCGCTGCTGGCGGCCGGACACAGCGAAACGGTGGATACCCTGGCAGGGGGCCTGCCACTGCTATACTGTTATATTGTTAGAACACTTACAGCTATGACAGACGATAGAGGTAACTATGATACGGTCACTCGCCATCCTTGGCGGCGCCGCGGCGCTGCTGGTCTCCGCCACCGCCAGCGCAGAGCACCGGATTTCCGCACAGGAGACCTACGAGCTGCTGCAGGAAGAGCGTGATAACGTGCTCTTCATCGACGTGCGTGATCCGGTGGAAGTCATGTTCATCGGCGCCACCAACGAAGTGGACAGGAATATCCCCTTCCGCATCGCGGATCGCGAGAGCTGGAACGAGGAGCGTGGCCACTTTGCCATGGTGCCGAACGAGGACTTCGCGGAGCAGGTTGCCGCCGCCCTGGAAGAAAAGGGGCTCGACCGCTCCGCGATGGTCATCACCATGTGCCGCTCCGGCAGCGATCGCGGCGAGCCGAGCGCCGCCTACCTGCTGGAGCAGGGCTTCGAGTCGGTCCGCTATGTGACCCATGGCTTCCAGGGTGACCCTGCCGAGAGCGGAGAGCGCGAAGGCATGCGACTGGTCAACGGCTGGCAGAACAGCGGCCTCCCCTGGACTCGCACCCTCGACGCGGACAAGGCTTTCCGCTGAGGCGCCACGCGCCCTGAGGCCTCTCACCCCACGTCGATCTCTGCTCTGCACGCCTGCTCCGATGACGGGGTGATTGTCATCGGAGCAGGCCGCGCGGCGTCACCGCTGTGCTCAGGCCGGTACTGCCAGCGTTACCAGCCGCCCACGCCCTGCCTCGACGGACGCCTCCAGGCTGGCACCCTCCCGATAGAAACCGCGCAGAGCGTACCGGAAGGCCTCGGCCCGCCGTGGCAGCCCCTCCCGCTCAAAGCGCTCGGCCCGCGCCGTGACCCGGGCCTGGAAGGCCTCCCGGTCCACCTCCGCTTCCCCGCCCAGATTATCGACGCTGACATGGAAGCGACGCCGGCTGGCACGGCAGAAGAGCAGCTCCAGCGCCTGGGGCGCCACCTCCACCGCCTCGAAGTCGCGCTGCTCGGCGGTATCGCGCCCGTCGGGCAGGTACCAGTAGCCGTAGTCCTCCAGCTGCCGCCGGCGCGCGCCGGCGATGCACCAGTGGCTGATCTCGTGCAGGGCACTGGCGTAGAAGCCCCGGGCAAAAATCACCCGATGGAAGGGCGAGTCGTCATCGGCGGGTAGATAGAGCGGCTCGTCGCCGCCGCGGACCAGCCGGGTGCGGTAGCTGGACTGAAACAGGCCATCGAACAGGGCGATGACATCCTCGAGACGGTGATTCACGCAGGCTCCTCGCAGGCGATGGGGCCACCATTATAGGCGCCCGACCCAGCGGGCCAAAGGGGGCATCTCTTGCTACCATAGCCGGCCTGCCACTCTTCCCGGCAGCCGCCTGTACGGAGCCTGATCTTGTTCACCCTCTTCTCTCGCCTGCTCGCCACCAGCCGCCGCGAGACTCGCCCCCTGCTGGTATTGGCCCTGCCCATCTGCGGCGCCCAGCTGGCCCAGGCCGGCATGAGCGTGGCCGATGTGATGATGACCGGCCGCCTCAGCGCTACCGACCTGGCCGCGGTCTCGGTGGGCTCCAGCCTCTGGATGCCGCTGATGCTGTTCATGACCGGCACCCTGATGGGGCTGACGCCCATCGTCGCCCAGCTGCTGGGGGGGCAGCGCACCGCGGAGATTCGCCCCAACGTCCACCAGGCACTATGGGTCGCGCTGGTGCTGGGCGCCATGGCGGCACTCCTGCTCTGGTTCGCCGTTCAGCCGATCTTCAGGCTGATGGACGTTCCCGAGGAGGTCGCCAGTCGCTCCGCCGCCTACCTGTCAGCGGTCGCCTTCGGCATGCCCGGCGCGGCGCTTTTCCAGGCGCTGCGCGCCTTCTCCGACGGCATGAATCATACCCGCCCCTCGCTGTGGATCAGCCTGATCGGGCTCGGAGTGAACATCCCCAGCAACTACGTGTTGATCTACGGCGGCGACGGGCTCACCGCCCTGCTGGGTGAGTGGCTGCCCGCCTGGATTCAGGCCCTGCCGGCGCTTGGCGCCCTGGGCTGCGGCATCGCCACGGCGCTGTCGCTGTGGACCATGAGCCTGGCCATGGCGCTCTATACCCGCCGGGCCCCAGCCTACCGGGAGGTCTCCCTCTGGCACTCCCCCTCCCCGCCGCGCTGGCGCCTGATCGGCGAGCTGCTGCACGTGGGGCTGCCCATCGGCGTGGCGATCTTCGTGGAGGTGACGCTCTTCACGCTGATTGCCCTGTTCATCGCCAGCCTGGGCGAGGTGACGGTCGCCGCTCACCAGGTCGCCCTCAACTACACCTCCATCCTGTTCATGCTGCCGCTGGCCCTGAGCATGGCGTTGACGGTGAGGGTCGGCAACACCCTGGGGCAGCAGCGCCCCGTCTATGCCCGGCAGGTCGCCTGGTTCGGCATCGTCGTCAGCGTCGCGGTGGCCCTGTTCAACAGCACCCTGCTGTGGCTGACCGCCAAACCGGTCATTGGCCTCTACACCCATGATCTCGAGGTGCAACGCCTGGCGCTGTCGCTGGTCTTACTGGCCATGATCTACCAGGTATCGGACTCCCTGCAGGTGAACCTGGCCGGCGCCCTGCGCGGCTACAAGGACACCCGCATCATCATGGTGATCACCCTCGCCTCCTACTGGCTGGTGGGGCTGGCCGGCGGCCACTGGCTGGGCACCCACGGGGTGACCGGCCTGATTGAGCCGATGGGGGTACATGGCTACTGGGTGGGACTGATCGCCGGCCTCACCGCCGCCGCCCTGCTGCTCGGCATGCGGCTGCAGAGGATCAGCCGACGGGTTGCGGAAGGAGAACAACATGGACTGGAGACGAACTAGGTGCGGGCTCGCCCCCCTGCTGCTCGCCGGCACCGGGGCACTGCTGGCCGCCTGCGGCCAGGGTGGCGCCGAGAGTGACGCCCTGCTGCGCGACTACCAGCAACATCTGGCCTCGCAGCTCGACCTGGCGCCACCGCCCCCGGCCACCCCGGACAATATCGGCGCCTTCCCCGAGCGGCGCGATCGCCTGGTGGATATTCCGGAAACCCGAGCCGGCCTGCTCAACGTTTATGCGCTGCGCGAGTGCCACATCACCACCCTGGTGGCGGAACGCAACAGCGCCCTCGGCCGGGTGGCGCCGGCCAGCCAGCAGTGGCGCTACGAGCTGACCCTCTGGGAACGACTCAATGCCTGCCTGGAAAGCGACGTCCCGGAGCGGCTGGGGGAGGCAGACCTGGCGCGACTCGAATCCCTCGCCGCCACCAAGAGCGAGCAGCTCCCCGCCGCCGCCTGGAACGGCCTGTTCGGCTCCGAGGAGTGGGCGGGAAACTTTACCCGGGTCAGCGCCGTCCTGCCCCCGGATGCCCTGGCGCCACCCGCGGCCCAGCAAGATGCCCTCGACTACCTGCACGCACTGAGCACCGCCCCCCTCTCAGGCGCCCGGCGGCCCGATCCGGACGCCCTGGAGTCCCACCTGAGCGCCCTGAGAGCGCGCCCCTACAGCGCCGAGCTGCTGCGCACCCTGATGCTGGCCACCCAGCGCCTGGAGGAGGCCTCGGCGCTGATTCAGCAGGCGCTGGCCCGCCACGACGCCTGTCGCACGCCGGCGCTCCCCACCGGGTTCGACGCCCCCGAGACGCGCCCGGCTGGCGACTGGCTGGCGGCCCTGGAGCAGGCGGCCGACAGCTGGCTCGAAGCGCTGACGCCCCTCTTCACCCTCCTCGACTCGCCCCCCGCGGCGGTGGCGCACTATCGGGAAAGCTGGCTCTCCACCACCGAGCCAGGGGCGCCGCTGCCCGCCTTCCGCAGCGCCCTGGAGGAGCACAGAGCCCTGCGCGAGGCCCACGCCGAGCGCTGCCGATAACGCATGCCGAGGGTGCCAGGGGCTTAACCTCCGGGAGCGTCTGTGCTATTGGTGTGAACGAGAGTGACGCAGAGCGCTTCCGAGCGGCCCGTGGAGCTAGGCTCCCGCGCCGATGCCGTGATCACGCAGCATGTGGAGGAACGTCATGGGAATCCCGCTGTCACCCCGCTCCGCCCGGGTCATCGACCTGGAGACGATGCGCCAGCGTCAGCTTGCCCGCCGACGCCTGATCCGCCTGGCTCCTGAGCTGGACGGCCTGGAGATGGTCTATCGCCTGGCCTCGAGCCCCGACACCCTCTATGGCATGCCCCTGCTCGCCTGGGGCATGCGCGAGGATGGCGAGGTGGTCGGCCTGGTGCCCTGGATGGAGGCGCTGACCCCTTGTCACCGCCTGGACGACCCGGAGCACGGCAGCTTCGTGGGCTACCGCGACCCCGAGACCGAGGAGCTCTTCGAGGTGGCCCCCGAGCACAAGGTGTTCGAACTCGAGCACGCCGCTGCCTACTTCGACTACGAGGAGACCAACCAGGTCACCCTGATCCAGCAGATCCCCGAGAGCCAGGGCACCCACGCCCTCTGCATGGACGGCGACGACACCCCCTGGCAGCTCAAGCAGGTATTCGGGTGGCGGCTCTACAGCGACGGCGCCGTGGAGGCCCTTCTCGCCGACGAGCGCCTGGTGGAGAACACGCCGATCCTTCCCGGCGACCCCTGCCTCTACCCCGGCCATAGCCGCCACCGCGCCGTCTACTTCTTCCAGCGCCAGATCGCCAACCGTATCCGTCGCGAGGACCCCGCGACCCTCGAGGCCCTGGCGCTGATGGTGATGCCGGAGACGCCGACGCCGGGCTGAATCAGCCCGGCTGGCCCGGGACAGGATTAGCCTAAACGGATAAAGTAGAGGTAGCTGTCCTCGAGCTCCTCCTGGCGAATCAGCTCATGGCCCAGGAACTGGCAGAACTTCGGCACGTCCCGCGTGGTGGCCGGGTCGCTGGCGATGACCTTGAGCACCTCGCCTGGGTGCATGTCGCGCACCTTGTTGTGCATCAGCATGATGGGCTCGGGGCAGTAGAGTCCCGTGGTGTCGAGCTCGACCTGGAAGTCGGGTGCCGCCTCGGGCATTGCGTCACGGATATCAACCATCGATGGCCTCGTCGTCGGGTTTCATCAGTCGGAGCATGCTAGATGATCAAGATCATTATCGAACGCCGTATCATGCCGGGCCTTGAGCAGGAGTACGAGGAGGCCGCTCGCGAAGCCATGCGCCAGTCACTTGGCGCCAGGGGCTTTGTGGGCGGCGAGAGCCTCGTTGAGCTGGGCCACAGCGATCGGCGTCTGATGATCACCAAATGGCGCGACCTGCGCGCCTGGAAGGAATGGTACACCAGCGAGGAGCGGTCTCGAGTCATGCAGCGCGTACTGCCGCTGCTGACCGAAGAAGAGCGCATTCGCATCTACGAACCCACCACCCACTGAAGCGGCGGGTAACCGCACCTCAGTCCCGCAGCCGCACGTGAACCGTCACCTCTTCCCTATCGTGGTAGAGGTGACGGCAGGCGATATCGGCCGCCACGCCTGCCGCGGCAAGCGCCGCCTCCAGGCGCCCCAGGCAGACTTCCACCTCGGGCCAGCGTCGCTTCATCGGCAGCTTCAGGTTGAACACCGCCTCGCGGCACCAGCGCCGCACCAGCCAGCGCTCCATCATCGCCTGGACCCGGGCGGGCTTGTCGACGATATCGCACACCAGCCAGTCGAGCCGGTAGGGCGGCTCCCAGACGAAGCCATCCTCGCGCAGATGTTCTACCTGGCCCGTGGCCATCAACGCCCTGTCCATGGGCCCGTTATCGATGGCGTAGACGTGCATGCCACGATGCACCAGCTGCCAGGTCCAGCCTCCCGGGGCCGCCCCCAGATCGGCGGCCTGCATCCCCTCTGCCAGGCGCGTGTCCCACTCCGAGCGCGGCACAAACTCATGCCACGCCTCCTCGAGCTTCAGCGTGGAGCGACTGGGCGCCGCCTTCGGAAAGCGCAGCCGCCGGATCCCGCCGGGCTGCTCGCTGCGGTTGCCCGGAAAGCTCATCCCCAGCTGGACGACATCCCCAGCGCTCCACAGCAGATGCAGGCGGCGCCCACCCGCCTTGCGACGCAGGGCGCCGCGCTTCTTGAGCAGCGACTCCAGGGGGCGTGCCAACGCCTTGGCCAGGCCCGAGAGCGCCTTGCCGTCATTGGTATCCGGGGTCTCCTGCCACAGGCTTTCGAAGCTCCAGCCGCTGGCCACCACCTGCTCGACGATCGGCCCCAGACGGTCCTCCCGATCCAGAGTCAGCGAAGGAAGCGCCACCAGGCTCTGCCGAGCGAAGACCAGGCCATGCAGCGGCAGCGCTCGATGGAGAGCATTGGCGCTCTCCCCCTCCGGCAGTGCGAAGCGAACGAAGCCGTCTCCCGCCGCATGCAGCGGGGTCCCCGACCAGCCTGCATGCTGCGCCTTGTCGGCAAGCTCCTCGGCCAGGTCACGCTCAAAGCCGGGGCGGCAGTAGCAGAGTAGCTCGCTGGGTATCAGGCTCATGCGTCACCCCCGAGGTGCTTGCCGCTCGCGCGAAGCTGCGCCTCGACATCCTGCAGCTGGACGTTGAGCGCATTGGTGGAGATCTGGATCTCCCACAGGGAGTAGATGAGCGAGACCGAGAGCGCGACCAGGCTGATGCCGAACAGCACCATGCCGGTCAGCTCCAGTGACAGGAAGAGCGCGAACATCGACAGGGTGCAGAGCAGAAAGCTGAACACGCCGGCAAGCTGCATGCGCTTGGTCAGGGAGATGCGCTGGCGCAGCAGCAGGATCTGGCGGGCATTGGCCTCCTGATGCTGGTTGCGCTCCTCGTCTGCCAGCTTGCGAATCAGCTGGGCGAGCACCAGAAAGCGGTTGGTGTAGGCAAGCAGCAGCAGGGAAATGGCCGGAAACAGCAGGGCCGGCGTGGTCAGGGTCAAGTGGGGCTCTCCGCAATCGATGACAGTGGGCGCCATCATACCAGCCGGGCAGATCGGCAGACGAGAACCCACCACCGTTTATTTACCATTTATGAGGAATTTCTTTTGCTCCGATTTGGTGCGCCTTTTTTCGCCAATTTCAAGCGTTATCGCTTCATATCAATGTCTAACCAGCGCATAACCCATACAGTTGATGCATAATGGTGCATTGCTTTATATTGGGCATCCATTGGAAATCACTTCCAGGCTATCCGCCTGAACGACGGATACGAACACACCCTTCTACACAGGAATCTCTCGATGCCCTACGTTCACGACACCCTGGAGCGCCTCCGCAAGAGCAGCCCGGCCCAGACCGAGTTCTATCAGGCCGCAGAGGAAGTCCTCGAGTGTCTGCGCCCGCTGTTCCTGCAGAGCCCCCACTACCTGGATCACAGCATCATCGAGCGCATCGTGGAGCCGGAGCGTCAGATCATGTTCCGTGTCTGCTGGACCGACGATGCCGGCAAGGTCCAGGTCAACAAGGGCTACCGGGTCCAGTTCAACTCCGCCCTGGGCCCCTACAAGGGCGGCCTGCGCTTCCACCCCAGCGTGACCTCGGGCACCATCAAGTTCCTGGGCTTCGAGCAGATCTTCAAGAACGCCCTGACCGGCCTGCCTATCGGCGGCGGCAAGGGCGGCTCCGACTTCAACCCCAAGGGCAAGTCGGACGGCGAGATCATGCGCTTCTGCCAGTCCTTCATGAACGAGCTCTACCGCCATATCGGACCGACCACCGACGTGCCGGCCGGCGATATCGGCGTGGGTGCCCGCGAGATCGGCTACATGTATGGCCAGTACAAGCGCCTGACCAGCCGCTATGAAGGCGTGCTGACCGGCAAGGGCCTCAACTGGGGCGGCTCCATCGGCCGCAAGGAGGCCACCGGCTACGGCGCGGTCTACTTTGCCCAGAACATGCTGGAAGCCCGCGGCGAGGAGCTCGAAGGCAAGACCTGCCTGGTCTCCGGCGCCGGCAACGTGGCGATCTACACCATCGAGAAGCTCTATGAGCTGGGCGCCAAGCCGGTGACCTGCTCCGACTCCCGCGGCACCGTCCACGACGCCCGCGGCATCGATCTGGACCTGCTCAAGGAACTCAAGGAGGTCAAGCGCGCCTCCCTGGAAGAGTACCTGGCGACCCACCCCGAGGCTCGCTACATCCCGGCCGGCGACTATCCGGAAGATGGCCACGCCGTCTGGCGCATCAAGGCTGATGCCGCCTTCCCCAGCGCCACCCAGAACGAGCTGACCGTCGCCGACGCCCAGGCGCTGCTGGACAACGGCGTCACCTGCATCAGCGAAGGCGCCAACATGCCCTCCACCGCCAATGCCGTGGACCTCTTCCTCCAGGCCAAGATCGCCTACGGCCCCGGCAAGGCGGCCAACGCCGGCGGCGTGGCCACCAGCCAGCTGGAGATGGCCCAGAACAGCAGCATGGAGCAGTGGCCCCTGGAGAAGGTGGATGCCAAGCTCAAGGAGATCATGGCCAACATTCACAAGCAGTGTGCCGATACCGCCGAGGAGTTCGGCGAGCCCACTAACCTGGTGCTCGGCGCCAATATCGCCGGCTTCCGCAAGGTGGCTGACGCCATGATCGACCAGGGCGTCGTCTGACGCGCCATCTGGCGCCCTGCCCCATCAAGCAAAAAGCCCGGACCTTGTTGTCCGGGCTTTTTTGGATTCATCGCGTTCTGCCAGGTCGCTCTGCACTCACAGATGAGGCAGGCGGTCACGGCGCGCATAGGCCGCGTACTGGGCTTCAGCCATCTTCATGATTCCGCTCCACAGGGCGCTCATGGACGGCTTGAAGACGGGGCGGACGTCGACCTGATCCCAGATGCTGGGGAGGGCTGCTTGGCTCTTGCTCATTGATAGGCTCTCACTTCGTCAATCTCGTTGGCAAGCATTATACCTTGGTATATAGCCAAAAGTCTAATCGCGCCCCGCACCCCGCTTCCACCCGCTCCCGGCGGGCGGGCCCAAGGGCCATCAGGGTGACGAAAAAGCGAAAACCCCGACCATCTCACGATGATCGGGGTTTTTCTGTATAAGTACCTGACGATGATCGCACCGGGCTCCGGGGGCCGGCACTCCGGGACTCTACTCGTCTCATCCTGAGACTCGCCCTACGGGCCCGCTGACGCGGTTTCCGCCTGTTCCCGACAGGCGGGATCCATGGGGAGACCCCCAGAACGACGAAACCCCAGCCATAGGGCTGGGGTTTCTGAAAAGGTGCCTGACGATGACCTACTCTCACATGGGGAGACCCCACACTACCATCGGCGCTGAGCGGTTTCACTGCTGAGTTCGGCATGGGATCAGGTGGTTCACGCACGCTATGGTCGTCAGGCGAAAAGGGTGTGAATCATGCTGAGATACGTCTCGCGTACCCGGCGTCGTCTGTTATCGACAGACCCCTTGGGTGTTATATGGTCAAGCCTCACGGGCCATTAGTATCGGTTAGCTCAACGCCTTGCAGCGCTTCCACATCCGACCTATCAACCAGCTGGTCTCGCTGGGCCCTTCAGGAGGCTCGAGGCCTCAGGGAAGTCTCATCTTGAAGGGGGCTTCCCGCTTAGATGCTTTCAGCGGTTATCCTGTCCGCACATAGCTACCCGGCAATGCCACTGGCGTGACAACCGGAACACCAGAGGTGCGTCCACTCCGGTCCTCTCGTACTAGGAGCAGCTCTTCTCAAACTTCCAACGCCCACGGCAGATAGGGACCGAACTGTCTCACGACGTTCTAAACCCAGCTCGCGTACCACTTTAAATGGCGAACAGCCATACCCTTGGGACCGACTTCAGCCCCAGGATGTGATGAGCCGACATCGAGGTGCCAAACACCGCCGTCGATGTGAACTCTTGGGCGGTATCAGCCTGTTATCCCCGGAGTACCTTTTATCCGTTGAGCGATGGCCCTTCCATACAGAACCACCGGATCACTAGAACCTACTTTCGTACCTGCTCGACGTGTCTGTCTCGCAGTCAAGCACCCTTATGCTCTTGCACTCAATGCACGATTTCCAACCGTGCTGAGGGTACCTTCGTGCTCCTCCGTTACGCTTTGGGAGGAGACCGCCCCAGTCAAACTACCCACCACACACGGTCCTCGATCCGGATAACGGACCTGAGTTAGAACGCCAATGATGCCAGGCTGGTATTTCAAGGTTGGCTCCACCCGAACTGGCGTCCGGGTTTCAAAGCCTCCCAGCTATCCTACACAAGCAACATCAGCGTCCAGTGTGAAGCTATAGTAAAGGTTCACGGGGTCTTTCCGTCTAGCCGCGGGTACACAGCATCTTCACTGCGATTTCAATTTCACTGAGTCTCGGGTGGAGACAGCGTGGCCATCATTACGCCATTCGTGCAGGTCGGAACTTACCCGACAAGGAATTTCGCTACCTTAGGACCGTTATAGTTACGGCCGCCGTTTACCGGGGCTTCGATCAGGAGCTTCGCTTGCGCTAACACCATCAATTAACCTTCCGGCACCGGGCAGGCGTCACACCCTATACGTCCGCTTACGCGTTTGCAGAGTGCTGTGTTTTTAATAAACAGTTGCAGCCACCTGGTATCTTCGACCGCTTCGTGCTCCGACCGCGAGGGCCTTCACACTAATGCGGCGTGCCTTCTCCCGAAGTTACGGCACCATTTTGCCTAGTTCCTTCACCCGAGTTCTCTCAAGCGCCTTGGTATTCTCTACCTGACCACCTGTGTCGGTTTGGGGTACGGTCTCACTGTATCTGAAGCTTAGAGGCTTTTCCTGGAAGCGTGGCATCGATGACTTCCTGACCGTAGTCAGTTCGTCTCGCCTCTCGGCCTTAGGATCCCGGATTTGCCTGAGATCCCAGCCTACTGGCTTTCACCAGGACAACCAACGCCTGGCTCACCTAGCCTTCTTCGTCCCCCCATCGCAATACAGTGAGGTACGGGAATATTGACCCGTTTCCCATCGACTACGCCTTTCGGCCTCGCCTTAGGGGCCGACTCACTCTGCTCCGATTAGCGTCGAACAGAAACCCTTGGTCTTCCGGCGGGGGAGTTTTTCACTCCCCTTGTCGTTACTCATGTCAGCATTCGCACTCGTGATACCTCCAGCAAGCCTCTCGACTCACCTTCATCGGCTTACACGACGCTCCTCTACCGCGTGCCTGCATCCTTAAGCCTACTCATCATGATCCGCCCACCCAACTCAACGTTCGGGGAGCGCTTGAACGTCGCTTCGCGACGTTAATCGAATAGCCTTAAGTGATGCAGGCACACCCGTAGCTTCGGTACCTGGTTTGAGCCCCGTTACATCTTCCGCGCAGGCCGACTCGACTAGTGAGCTATTACGCTTTCTTTAAAGGATGGCTGCTTCTAAGCCAACCTCCTAGCTGTCTGAGCCTTCCCACATCGTTTCCCACTTAACCAGGATTTGGGGACCTTAGCTGACGGTCTGGGTTGTTTCCCTTTTCACAACGGACGTTAGCACCCGCTGTGTGTCTCCCACGCTTGCACTCACCGGTATTCGGAGTTTGCCTCGGGTTGGTAAGTCGGGATGACCCCCTAGCCGAAACAGTGCTCTACCCCCGGCGGTGATACGTGAGGCGCTACCTAAATAGCTTTCGAGGAGAACCAGCTATCTCCGGGCTTGATTAGCCTTTCACTCCGATCCACAAGTCATCCAAATCTTTTTCAACAGATCCTGGTTCGGTCCTCCAGTTGATGTTACTCAACCTTCAACCTGCTCATGGATAGATCGCCCGGTTTCGGGTCTATTCCCAGCGACTGGTCGCCCAGTTAAGACTCGGTTTCCCTACGCCTCCCCTATACGGTTAAGCTCGCCACTGAAAATAAGTCGCTGACCCATTATACAAAAGGTACGCGGTCACAGAACGAGTCTGCTCCCACTGCTTGTACGCACACGGTTTCAGGATCTATTTCACTCCCCTCTCCGGGGTTCTTTTCGCCTTTCCCTCACGGTACTGGTTCACTATCGGTCAGCCAGGAGTATTTAGCCTTGGAGGATGGTCCCCCCATGTTCAGTCAAGGTTTCACGTGCCCCGACCTACTCGATTTCACATGATCAGATTTTCGACTACGGGGCTATCACCCACTATGGCCGCGCTTCCCAGCGCGTTCGCCTAATCAGTCACATGCTTAAGGGCTGGTCCCCGTTCGCTCGCCGCTACTGGGGGAATCTCGGTTGATTTCTTTTCCTCAGGGTACTTAGATGTTTCAGTTCCCCTGGTTCGCCTCCCGACACCTATGTATTCAGTGCGGGATACCCAGCTTGTGCTGGGTGGGTTTCCCCATTCAGAGATGCCCGGGTCACAGGTTGTTTGCCACCTCGCCGAGCCTTATCGCAGGCTTCCACGTCTTTCATCGCCTCTGGCTGCCTAGGCATCCACCGTGTGCGCTTAATCGCTTGACCATATAACCCCAAAGGGTCTGGTCTGCGATAACGTACGACATTGCCGGATACGCTTGAGACGTATCACTTGTTTCTTCTGGATCACTCCAGAAGGAACGTTTGTCAGCATGATTCACATTGTTAAAGAGCGACTGTCAATCGACAGTCATAAACCTGACATCTTTTGCTGCGATGCTGGCTTATGACTGCAGATCCGATCAGGTAAGACTGCTGTAGGGGAGACGATGGTGGAGCCAAGCGGGCGGTGCGACGTTTCGCTCGAAGTCGCCGTGACGACGGACCGACGCGACCCCGGCGCGACCTCCTGGTGCCGGCAAGCGCTCTCCCAGCTGAGCCATGACCAAGTTCCCCGAGAGGAAATTGGTGGAGCCTAGCGGGATCGAACCGCTGACCTCCTGCGTGCAAGGCAGGCGCTCTCCCAGCTGAGCTAAGGCCCCGCTAAATGGTGGGTCTGGGCAGATTTGAACTGCCGACCTCACCCTTATCAGGGGTGCGCTCTAACCAACTGAGCTACAGACCCGGCTTCCAACCACTGGGTCCGCGACCCAAACAGTCTTTTGCTCTGGTCGATCAGGTAATTCATTGTGAGCACTTGTCGCGAGTCGGTGACGTCGTCGATAAGGAGGTGATCCAGCCGCAGGTTCCCCTACGGCTACCTTGTTACGACTTCACCCCAGTCATGAACCACACCGTGGTGATCGCCCTCCGAAGTTAGGCTAACCACTTCTGGTGCAGTCCACTCCCATGGTGTGACGGGCGGTGTGTACAAGGCCCGGGAACGTATTCACCGTGACATTCTGATTCACGATTACTAGCGATTCCGACTTCACGGAGTCGAGTTGCAGACTCCGATCCGGACTGAGAACAGCTTTATGGGATTAGCTCCACCTCGCGGCTTTGCAACCCTTTGTACCGTCCATTGTAGCACGTGTGTAGCCCTACCCGTAAGGGCCATGATGACTTGACGTCGTCCCCACCTTCCTCCGGTTTGTCACCGGCAGTCTCCTTAGAGTTCCCGCCATTACGCGCTGGCAAATAAGGACAAGGGTTGCGCTCGTTACGGGACTTAACCCAACATTTCACAACACGAGCTGACGACAGCCATGCAGCACCTGTCTGAGAGTTCCCGAAGGCACCAAGGCATCTCTGCCAAGTTCTCTCGATGTCAAGGGTAGGTAAGGTTCTTCGCGTTGCATCGAATTAAACCACATGCTCCACCGCTTGTGCGGGCCCCCGTCAATTCATTTGAGTTTTAACCTTGCGGCCGTACTCCCCAGGCGGTCGACTTATCGCGTTAACTGCGCCACAAAGGTCTCAAGGACCCCAACGGCTAGTCGACATCGTTTACGGCGTGGACTACCAGGGTATCTAATCCTGTTTGCTACCCACGCTTTCGCACCTCAGCGTCAGTGTCAGTCCAGAAGGCCGCCTTCGCCACTGGTATTCCTCCCGATCTCTACGCATTTCACCGCTACACCGGGAATTCTACCTTCCTCTCCTGCACTCTAGCCTGACAGTTCCGGATGCCGTTCCCAGGTTGAGCCCGGGGCTTTCACAACCGGCTTATCAGACCGCCTACGCGCGCTTTACGCCCAGTAATTCCGATTAACGCTCGCACCCTCCGTATTACCGCGGCTGCTGGCACGGAGTTAGCCGGTGCTTCTTCTGTGGGTGATGTCCTTCCTCGGGAGTATTAATCCCAAGGCTTTCTTCCCCACTGAAAGTGCTTTACAACCCGAGGGCCTTCTTCACACACGCGGCATGGCTGGATCAGGCTTTCGCCCATTGTCCAATATTCCCCACTGCTGCCTCCCGTAGGAGTTCGGGCCGTGTCTCAGTCCCGATGTGGCTGATCATCCTCTCAGACCAGCTACGGATCGTCGCCTTGGTGAGCCATTACCTCACCAACAAGCTAATCCGACATGGGCTCATCCGATAGCGCAAGGTCCGAAGATCCCCTGCTTTCTCCCGTAGGACGTATGCGGTATTAGCCTGGGTTTCCCCAGGTTATCCCCCACTATCGGGCAGATTCCCATGCATTACTCACCCGTCCGCCGCTCGACGCCTGGAAGCAAGCTTCCATCGTTTCCGCTCGACTTGCATGTGTTAGGCCTGCCGCCAGCGTTCAATCTGAGCCATGATCAAACTCTTCAGTTTAAGATCATATAGTGCATTAAGTGCACCAAACTTGGCTCAAGGTTCAAACGTTTCTCAAAAGACCCGAAGGTCTTGACGAGTCGCTTGCCTTGATGGTTCTGTGACTGGTCACCGAACTCATCGACAAGCGCCCACATGAATTACCTGATCGATTGTTAAAGAGCGGCTTCGAACTCTCGGGCGAACCCTGTGGAGTGAAGCGTCTCGCTGTGCTGTCGACCGGAGCAGGCTCTCTTGAGCTCTCCGCCTGTCGTCAGCGCCCTGCGAGGAAGGCGTATTCTACCGATTCGCTTCAGCGTGTCAAGCGGTGGTTGGCGATGCGCTGCATCCCGACCGATTTCTGCTGACCGCCTGCCTCATCCTGCCGAGGCGTCTGCGAATAGAGCCCTCAGCGAGCCTTGTAGACTTAGTGGCACATATTCTAGCGAATTTGCGGTGATTGTCAACTGAAAGTTTTTCGAAGCGTTTCAAAAAACTCAAACAGATCAATCACTTCTTCCACCTATTACCGCCTGCAACCTTGCTGGTCACCGGCAGCGGATGCGTACTTTACGGTTTTCCCCGGGGCCTTGCAAGCCCCTCGGGAAAAAATATAGCGGAGGATGCCGGACCCGGCCATGAACGGCGTCAAGATCATGGCCAGCCCGGTGCGATCAGAGCGTCAGCAGCCCCATGAAACGATGAACCGGCATCGCCTCGAGGGCCTGCTGGTCGCGGCATAGCGCCAGGATCCCGGCGCTGCGCGGCCGCGGGAAGCAGGTCTCCAGGTTACGACGAAACTTCTCCTCCAGTACCGGCACGCCCTCCTCGCGCCGGCGCCGATGACCGATGGGGTACTCCACGGCGACCTGGTCGGTCGAGGTGCCATCGGTGAAGAAGACCTGGATGGCATTGGCGATGGAGCGCTTCTCGGGGTCCAGGTAGTCGCGGCTGTAGCGGGGCTCCTCCACCACCTCCATCTTCGCCCGCAGGGCGTCGATTTCGGGGTGGGCCGCATGGAAGTCGTCCTCGTAGTGCTCGGCGGCCAGCTCACCGAAGAGCAGCGGCACGGCCACCATGTACTGCAGGCAGTGGTCGCGATCCGCCGGATTGGCCAGCGCCCCTTCCTTGGAGATGATGCGAATCGCCGACTCGTGGGTGGTGATAACGATGCGTTCGACCTCGTCCAGGCGCCCCTTCACTGCCGGGTGCAGGGTCACGGCGGCCTCGCAGGCGGTCTGGGCGTGGAACTCCGCCGGGAAGGAGAGCTTGAAGAGGATGTTCTCCATCACATAGCTGCCGAAGTCGCGCTGGAAGCGGAAACGCCGCTCCGCCTCGGGCTTGGTGGCGAGGTCGCGATTGGTATGGCTGAACAGCACATCGTAGAAGCCCCACTGGGGCGCGGTGAGCGCCCCGGGCACGCCCATTTCGCCGCGCAGGGCGATATCGGCCAGGCGTACCGCCCGGGAGGCAGCATCCCCGGCGGCCCAGCTCTTGCGCGAGCCGGCGTTGGGCGCATGGCGATAGGTGCGCAGGCTCTGGCCGTCGACCCAGGCATGGGAGAGCGCGGAGAGCAGCTGCTCGCGATCGGCGCCCAGCAGCCTGGCCGCCACCGCCGTGGAGGCCACCTTGACCAGCACCACATGGTCGAGCCCCACCCGGTTGAAGCTGTTCTCCAGGGCCAACACCCCCTGGATCTCGTGGGCCATGATCATCGCCTCGAGCACGTCGCGCATGACCAGCGGCGCCTCCCCTTCGGCGACCCGCCTCTGGGAGAGGTGGTCGGCCACCGCCAGTATGGCCCCCAGGTTATCCGACGGGTGGCCCCACTCGGCGGCAAGCCAGGTGTCATTGTAGTCGAGCCAGCGCACGATGCAGCCGATATCCCAGGCGGCCTTGACCGGGTCCAGGCGATAGGCGGTGCCGGGCACCCTGGCGCCGTGGGGCACCAGGGTACCCTCCACCAAGGGACCCAGGTGCTTGGTGCACTCCGGAAAGCGCAGCGCCAGCAGGCCGCAGCCCAGGGTATCCATCAGGCAGAGCCGTGCGGTGTTCCACGCCTCCGGGCTGTCGATGCGGTAGCCGAGCACATAGTCGGCGATCTTCTGCAGCTCGTCGTCGTAGTCCGGACGCACATTGGCTTCCACGGTACTCATCTCGCTCTCCTTCGGCATCGGCATTGGCTACCCCCAGTGTAGAAGAGTGTCCGCGCCATGAAGCAAGGCGCCCCCGGCCGTCTGGCCAGGGGCGCCTCTGTTCACAAGGCCTCGCCGCCAGGCGAGGACAGGCTCAAAAGCTGTCGCCGGGAATGCGCACGAAGCCCTCCATCAGCACCCGGGCGCTGCGGCTCATCACCGCCTCGTCGATCACCCAGCGCTCCTCCACCAGGCTAGCCGCAGCGCCGACGCGCAGCGAGCCTGAGGGGTGGCCGAAGGTCACGGCGTTGCGCTTGCCGCCGCCGGCAGCCAGATTGACCAGGGTGCCCTCGATGGCGGCGGCGGAGGCGATGGCCACCGCGGCGGTGCCCATCATGGCGTGATGCAGCTTGCCCATGGAGAGCGCCCGCACCAGCAGGTCGATGGACTCGGCCTGCACCTCCTTGCCGCTGGAAGAGGTGTAGCTCGCCGGCGGCGCCACGAAGGCCACCTTGGGGGTGTGCTGGCGGCTGGCCGCCTCGGCCACGTCCTTGATCAGACCCATCTTCACCGCGCCGTGGGCGCGGATCGTCTCGAAGCGCGCCAGCGCCTCGGCGTCGCCGTTGATCGCCTCCTGCAGCTCGGTGCCGGTGTAGCCGATCTCCTCCGCGTTGACGAAGACGGTGGGAATGCCAGCGTTGATCAGCGTGGCCTTGAGGGTGCCCACGCCCGGCACCTCGAGGTCATCGACCAGGTTGCCGGTGGGGAAGATCGCCCCTTCGCCGTCGGCGGGATCCTTGAAGGCCACCGGCACCTCGGCCGCCGGAAAGGTCACGCCGTCCAGCTCGAAGTCGCCGGTCTCCTGCACCTCGCCGTCGGTGATGGGTACCTGGCAGACGATGGTCTTGCCGATATTGACCTGCCAGATGCGCACCTCGACCACCCCGTTCTCGGGAATGCGCGCCGGGTCCACCAGGCCGTTGGCCACGGCAAAGGGGCCCACGGCGGCGGAGAGGTTGCCGCAGTTGCCGCTCCAGTCGACGAAGGCCTTGTCGATGGCCACCTGGCCGAAGAGGTAGTCCACGTCGTGGTCGGGGCTCTCGCTCTTCGAGAGAATCACCGTCTTGCTGGTGCTGGAGGTGGCCCCGCCCATGCCGTCGATCTGCTTCTGGTAGGGGTCGGGGCTGCCGATCACCCGCATCAGCAGGCGGTCGCGGGCCTCACCGGGCACCTGCGCCGCCTCGGGGAGGTCATCCAGCCGGAAAAAGACGCCCTTGCTGGTGCCACCGCGCATATAGGTGGCGGGAATACGAATCTGGGGAACGTGAGCCATTAAGGTCGCTTCCTTGATAGGTAAGGGGGTAAAGATCGACCCGGGCCTTGCGGCGCCGGGTCGATGGGGCTCTACATCATCAGGCGTTTGCCCGGCCTCAGCTTGTCGCGTCAGCCGTGGACTCCAGGAAGTCCTTGGCGAAACGCTGCAGCACACCGCCGGCGGAGTAGACGGTGACCTCTTCCGCGGTATCCAGGCGGCAGGTCACCGGCACCCGGTCGACCTCGCCGGTCTTGCGGTGGATAACAAGCGTCAGCGTCGCACCCGGCTCCGCCTTGCCTTCCACGTCGTAGGTCTCGGTGCCGTCGAGCTGCAGGGTGTGGCGAGTAGTGCCCTCCTGGAGCTGCAGCGGCATCACGCCCATGCCGATCAGGTTGGTGCGGTGGATACGCTCGAAGCCCTCGGCCACGATCGCCTCGACCCCGGCCAGCGCCACGCCCTTGGCCGCCCAGTCCCGGGACGAGCCCTGGCCGTAGTCGGCGCCGGCGATGATGATCAGCGGCTGCTTGCGGTTCATGTAGGTCTCGATGGCCTCCCACATGCGCATCACCTCGCCTTCCGGCTCGACCCGCGCCAGCGAGCCCTGCACCACCTCGCCGTTATCGTCACGCACCATCTCGTTGAAGAGCTTGGGGTTGGCAAGGGTTGCCCGCTGGGCGGTGAGGTGGTCGCCGCGGTGGGTGGCGTAGGAGTTGAAGTCCTCCTCCGGCAGGCCCATCTTGTGCAGGTATTCGCCCGCCGCGCTGTCCATCATGATGGCATTGGAGGGCGACAGGTGGTCGGTGGTGATGTTGTCCGGCAGGATCGCCAGGGGGCGCATGCCCTTGAGCTCCCGCGCAGCCGCCATGGTGCCCTCCCAGTAGGGCGGACGGCGAATATAGGTGCTCTGGGGGCGCCAGTCGTAGAGCGGGCTCTCGGCCTTGTCCGCGGCGTCCAGGTCGAACATCGGAATGTAGACCTGCTTGAACTGCTCCGGCTTCACATACTCGCCGACGATGGCATCGATCTCTTCGTCGGAGGGCCAGAGGTCCTTGAGGGTGACCGGGTTGCCGTCCTTGTCGGTGCCGAGCACATCCTTCTCGATATCGAAGCGCACGGTACCGGCGATGGCGTAGGCCACCACCAGCGCCGGCGAGGCCAGGAAAGCCTGCTTGGCATAGGGGTGGATGCGGCCGTCGAAGTTGCGGTTGCCGGAAAGCACGGCGGTGGCGTAGAGGTCGCGGTCGATGATCTCCTGCTGGATCTTGGGGTCCAGCGCACCGGACATGCCGTTGCAGGTGGTGCAGGCGTAGGCGACGATGCCGAAGCCGAGCTTCTCGAGCTCAGGCAGCAGGCCGGCCTCTTCCAGGTAGAGCCGTGCGACCTTGGAACCCGGCGCGAAGGAGGACTTCACCCAGGGCTTGCGGACCAGACCGAGCTCGTTGGCCTTCTTGGCCAAGAGGCCCGCCCCCACCACGTTGCGCGGGTTGGAGGTGTTGGTGCAGCTGGTGATGGCGGCGATGATCACCGCGCCATCGGGCATCCTGCCTTCCTTCTCCTCCGCCTGGGCCTTCTCGTAGTTCACGGCGATGCCGCGCTCGGCGAGCTCGCCGGTGGGCAGGCGGCGGTGCGGGTTGGAGGGGCCGGCCAGGTTGCGCTCGACGCTGGAAAGGTCGAAGGTCAGCACCCGCTCATACTGGGCATTGGTCAGGCTGTCGGCCCACAAGCCGGTCTCTTTGGCGTACTTCTCCACCAGCTCCACCTGCTCCGGCTCGCGGCCGGTGAGCGTCAGGTAGTCGATGGTCTGCTCGTCGATGTAGAACATCGCCGCGGTGGCGCCATACTCCGGGGTCATGTTGGAGATGGTGGCACGGTCGCCGATGGTGAGGCTCTTGGCGCCCTCGCCGAAGAACTCCAGATAGGCGCCGACCACGCGCTCGCGGCGCAAAAACTCGGTGATCGCCAGCACGATATCGGTGGCGGTGATGCCGGGCTTGGGCTTGCCGGTCAGCTCCACGCCAACGATGTCGGGCAGGCGCATCATGGAGGGGCGGCCCAGCATCACGGTCTCGGCTTCGAGGCCACCGACGCCGATGGCGATGACGCCCAGGCAGTCGATGTGCGGGGTGTGGCTGTCGGTGCCCACGCAGGTGTCGGGGAAGGCCACGCCGTCGCGCGCCTGGACCACCGGCGACATCTTCTCCAGGTTGATCTGGTGCATGATGCCGTTGCCGGCGGGGATGACGTCGACGTTCTCGAAGGCGGTCTTGGTCCACTCGATGAAGTGGAAGCGATCCTCGTTGCGACGATCCTCGATGGCGCGGTTCTTCTCGAAGGCGTCCGGCTCGTAGCCGGCGTGTTCCACGGCCAGGGAGTGGTCGACGATCAGCTGGGTCGGCACCACCGGGTTGACCTTGGCGGGGTCGCCGCCCTGCTCGGCGATGGCGTCGCGCAGGCCGGCCAGGTCGACCAGCGCGGTCTGGCCAAGAATGTCGTGACACACCACCCGGGCCGGGTACCAGGGAAAGTCCATGTCCCGACGGCGCTCGATCAGCTGCTTCAGGGCGTCGGTGAGCTGCTCTGGCTCGCAGCGACGCACCAGCTGCTCGGCGAGCACCCGGGAGGTGTAGGGAAGAGTGTCGTAGGCACCGGGCTGGATCGCCTCGACGGCCGCACGCACGTCGAAATAGTCCAGCTCGGTGCCGGGAAGCGGTTTACGGTATTCGGTATTCATGGCGTCGAAAATCTCTTGCTGACGGCTGGGCGAGGCGAGGAGAGTGCAGGGGAAGCGGCCCCGAAGGGCCGCCCCGCTGGGGTGCGTGGCGAAGAACGCCTGTCGATCAGTCGCGCTGCTCGATGGGCACCCACTCGCTCTTCTCCGGGCCAACGTAGTCGGCGCTCGGGCGAATGATGCGGTTGTTGGCGCGCTGCTCGAAGACATGGGCCGCCCAGCCGGTCACCCGCGACATCACGAAGATGGGCGTGAACAGCTTGGTGGGGATATCCATGAAGTGATAGGCGCTGGCGTGGAAGAAGTCGGCGTTGCAGAACAGCTTCTTCTCGCGCCACATCACCGCCTCGACGCGCTCGGAAACCGGATAGAGCACGGTGTCGCCCACGTCCTCGGCCAGCTTCTTCGACCACTCCTTGATGATGGCGTTGCGCGGGTCGGACTCGCGATAGATCGCGTGGCCGAAGCCCATGATCTTCTCCTTGCGCTCGAGCATGCCCATGATCTTCTGCTCGGCCTCTTCGGCGGAGGTCCAGTTCTCGATCATCTCCATGGCCGCCTCGTTGGCGCCGCCGTGCAGCGGCCCGCGCAGGGAGCCGATGGCGCCGGTCACGCAGGAGTGCATGTCGGAGAGGGTCGAGGCGCAGACCCGCGCGGTGAAGGTCGAGGCGTTGAACTCGTGCTCGGCGTAGAGGATCAGCGAGACGTTCATGACACGGGCGTGGAGCTCGGAGGCCGGCTCGCCGCGCAGCATGTGCAGGAAGTGGCCGCCGATGGACTCGTCATCGGTCTCGGTCTCGATACGCACGCCGTCGTGGCTGAAGCGGTACCAGTAGCAGATGATGGAGGGCAGCACGGCCAGCAGGCGGTCGGAGACGTCCTGCTGCTCGTCGAAGCTCTGCTCGGTCTCCAGGTTGCCCAGCATGGAGGCGCCGGTGCGCATCACGTCCATGGGGTGGGCATCCTTGGGGATCTGCTCGAGCACGGTCTTGAGCGCCGCGGGCAGGCCGCGCAGGCCCTTGAGCTTGGCGATGTAGGCGTCGAGCTCGGCCTGGTTGGGCAGCTTGCCCTTGAGCAGCAGGTAGGCCACCTCCTCGAACTTCGCCTTCTCCGCCAGCTCCTTGATGTCGAAGCCACGGTAGGTCAGGCCGGAGCCGGTCTTGCCCACGGTGCACAGGGCGGTAGTACCTGCACTCTGGCCACGCAGGCCGGCGCCGCCGATGGGTTTATCTGCCATGATCTCTCTCCTCTTGAAGGTATCCGTAATAGCGTAGGGGGGCGCGCCTCAGGCGTCGCCGCCCTTCTCGGCGAAGAGCGCATCGAGCTTCTGCTCGAAGCTGTGGTAGTTCAGGAAGTCGTAGAGCTCGTCGCGGGTCTGCATCAGCTCCACCACGTCGCGCTGGTGGCCGTTGGCGTGGATGCTCTGGTAGACCTTGAGCGCCGCGGCGTTCATGGCCCGGAAGGCGGAGAGCGGGTAGAGCACCATGCGGCAGCCCACCTCGCCCAGCTCCTGCTGTGAGAACAGCGGCGTGGCGCCGAACTCGGTGATATTGGCCAGGATCGGCGCGTCAACGCGCTCGCAGAACGCCTTGTAGTCGTCCAGGGTGTGCACCGCCTCGGCGAAGATGGCGTCGGCGCCGGCCGCGATGCAGGCCTGGGCACGCTCGATGGCGGCATCCAGCCCGTCCTTCTGGAAGGCGTCGGTGCGGGCGATCAGGTAGAAGTCAGGATCGATGCGGGCATCGGCGGCGGCCTTGACACGGTCGACCATCTCCTGCTGGGAGACGATGGCCTTGTTGGGGCGGTGGCCGCAGCGCTTCTGGGCGACCTGGTCTTCGATGTGCACGGCGGCCACGCCCGCACGCTGCATCTCCTTGACGGTGCGGGCGATATTGAAGGCGCCGCCCCAGCCGGTGTCGATATCCACCAGCAGCGGCAGGTCGGTAGCGCCGCAGATGCGGTGGGCGTCCTCGACCACGTCGTTCATGGTGGTCATGCCGAGGTCCGGCAGGCCGAAGGAGGCGTTGGCCACGCCGCCGCCGGAGAGATAGATCGCCTGGTGGCCGACGCGCTGGGCCATCATGGCGGTGTAGGCATTGATGGTGCCGACGATGGACAGCGGGCGGTTGGCCTCGAGGGCGGCACGGAAGCGGGCGCCGGGAGTCTGCTGGGTCATGGGGTCTCTCCTGTGGTGTTCGGGCCTGAAAGGGTCGGTTCGGGTCAGGATGTCGTCTCGGCCTGCTGGCGCAGCGTGGCCGCATAGCGGTCGACGACATTGGCCCGCGAGGCGCTGACGTGGCGGCGCATCAGCAGCTCGGCCAGCTCGGCATCGCCGGCCTCGATGGCGTCAACGATCCGGTGATGCTCGACGAAGGCGCGCTGGGGACGCGAGCCGCTGGCGCTGAACTGGGTGCGGTAGAGCCGCACCAGGTAATAAAGGTCATCGCAGAGCATGTTCACCAGCATGCGGTTATGGCTGCCCTGGACGATACGGTAGTGGAAGTCCAGGTCGCCCTCGCGCTGGAAGTAGGCCTCGCCCTTCCTGAGGTCGGCCTGGCCTTCATGCATGGCCAGCAGCTTGCGCAGCCCGGCGATCTCCTCGGCGGTCATGTGCTTCGCCGCCAGTCGCGCCGCCATGCTCTCCAGGGCCTCGCGCACGTCGAACAGCTCCAGCAGCTCCTGCATGGAGAGCTTGACCACCCGCGCGCCCACATGGGGAACCCGTTCGATCAGGCGGTGCGCCTCCAGGCGACGCATCGCTTCGCGCAGCGGCCCGCGGGAGATCCCGTAGGTCCGGGAGAGGCCCGGCTCGGTGATCTTGCTGCCCGGGGCCAGCTCGCCGCGTACGATCGCATCCTGGAGCTGCTGGAAGACGCGCTCCGCCAGGGTGCGCACTTCCGGGATCGACGTTTCGGTTTCGGCTGAGTTCATGGCAATTGTCGACAATCATTTGGTGAAGAGAGAGTAGCCACTCCCCATAATGGGGTCAATACGCAGAAACGCCCAGCCTATCCCCCTTTGGTTGTAGACAACCCGGCGAACGCTTCTGCAGATGTCGACAATATCATGGCCGGCGCCTCGGCTCTCCTGAGGACAATCGCCCCGGCGGGGCCTAGAATGGTCCGCCTGTTTTCGCAAGGCCCGGTCATGAACGCACCCCTTCAGATCACTCCCCTGCCCTACCATGAGACGCCCCTGCCGCGCTTCTCCCGCCTGCGCCAGCGGCCCGGCGCGGTGCTGCTGGACAGCGGCCGCCCGGAGGCGCCCGGCGGGCGCTTCGACATTCTCTCCAGCGACCCCCTGGTGACCCTGGAGATCGATGAGCGGGGCGCCGTCACCGGCGCCCCCGAGCTGGCCGGGCTCTCCCCCTTCGCCGCCCAGCAGGCGCTGCTCGACCGCCTGCCCCTGGCCAGCCAGGAAAGCGAGCTGCCCTTCCTCGGGGGGCTGATCGGCTACTGGAGCTATGATCTGGGCCGGCTGCTGGAGCCGGTGGGCAAGCGCGCCCGGCCGGCGGTGTCGCTGCCGGCGAGCCGCGTCGGCCTCTACGACTGGGCGCTGATCCAGGATCATGACCGCCGCGAGGCCTGGCTGGTCGCTACCGCCGAGCGGCGGCGCCAGGTACTCGACTGGCTGGCGGCCTCTATCCCCGCCAGCCGCGAGTTTCGGCTCAGCGCCCCCTTCGCCGGCGAGCTCTCCCGGGAGGCCTACCTGGAGCGGTTCGCGGCGGTACAGCGCTATATCCGCGCCGGCGACTGCTACCAGATCAACCTCGCCCAGCGCTTCAGCGCCCCCTATGCCGGCGATCTCTGGGACGCCTACCGGCACCTGCGAAGCGCCACGCCCACCCCCTATGCCGGCTACATGAGCTGGCCAGGCCCCCAGGGGGAGCAGGCGCTCCTCTCGCTCTCGCCGGAGCGCTTCCTCGAGTGCCGCGACGGCCAGGTGGAGACACGCCCCATCAAGGGCACTCGCCCCCGAGGGGCCTCCCCCGTCGAGGACCAGGCCCTGGCCGACGAGCTCGCCGCCAGCCTCAAGGACCGCGCCGAGAACGTGATGATCGTCGACCTGCTGCGCAACGACCTGGGGCGCGTCTGCCGTCCGGGCAGCGTCCGGGTTCCCAAGCTCTGCGGCCTGGAGCACTATGCCAACGTCCACCACCTGGTCAGCGTGGTCACCGGTGAGCTGGCCCCGGGGCGCACGCCCCTGGAGCTGCTCGCCGCCGCCTTTCCCGGCGGCTCCATCACCGGCGCCCCCAAGGTTCGCGCCATGCAGATCATCGAGGAGCTGGAGCCGAGCCGGCGCAGCGCCTACTGCGGCAGCCTCGGCTATGTGGATGTGCGCGGCCGCATGGACACCTCCATCGCCATCCGCACCGCAGTGGCCGATGCCGGCCGGCTTCACCTCTGGGGCGGCGGCGGCCTGGTGGCCGATTCCGAGGGCGAGGCAGAGCATCAGGAGACCCTGGACAAGATCGGCCACCTGATGGCGGCGCTGGCCGACTGCTCGTGCGAGGAGTGAGGCATATAAACCCAAGAAATCGGTATTGGGGGCCAGCCCCGTGCGCTTGGTAGGGTAGCGGCCAGCGACTTCATGATGGAGGCCCCATGCCGAGCTTCGACCCCAACCGTTTCGTGCTGGAGCACGACCGGGACACCCCCAAGGAGATCCTGCGCGCCGCCTATCAGGCCTTCGGCGAGCTGACGTTCTCCTTCTCCGGCGCCGAAGACGTGGTGCTGATCGACCTGGCGCTCAAGGTGGCGCCAAAGGAGGCCGTGCACGTCTTCGCCCTGGATACCGGCCGCCTGCATCCGGAGACCTACGCCTTTATCGAGCGGGTGCGCGAGCACTACGGCATCGCCATCGACGTGCGCTTTCCCGACCCCGAGGCGGTGCAGGCCCTGGTCCAGGCCAAGGGCCTGTTCAGCTTCTTCCGGGATGGCCACCAGGAGTGCTGCGGCATCCGCAAGGTGGCACCGCTGCGGGCGCGCCTGGCGGACCTGCCGATGTGGGTCACCGGCCAGCGCCGGGACCAGAGCCCCGGCACCCGCTCCAGCCTGCAGATCGCCGAGCGTGATCTCGCCTTCGGCAGCGAGGAGAGCCCCCTCTACAAGCTCAACCCCCTGACCCACTGGTCGAGCGAGGAGGTGTGGAGCTACATCCGCATGTTCGACGTCCCCTACAACCCGCTGCATGAGCGCGGCTTCGTCAGCATCGGCTGCGAGCCCTGCACCCGTCCCACCCTGCCCGGCCAGCACGAGCGCGAGGGACGCTGGTGGTGGGAGGAGCAGGCCGGCAAGGAGTGCGGCCTGCACGCCACCAACCTGCCTGGCGCCTCGCCGCAGGCTACCCGCCCGGCGTGATCGGGACGACGCTCCCTTAACGTAGAAGGGCGCCCCTGAGGGCGCCCTTCGGCGTTTCGGCCCCCGCGGCGGGAGGCCGGTATCGAACGCGGCTAGCGCACCGGCAGCTCGATCTTCTCGAAGAGCGGCGCCTCGTGGCGGGGCCCCGCCGCCAGGGCGGCGTCTACCAGCTCCCGCTCCAGGTGCGGCGCAAAGCCCCTGAGGAAGTCGTACATGTAGCCGCGCATGAAGGTGCCGCGGCGGATGCCGATCTTGGTCGTGGAGCTCTCGAAGAGATGCCCGGCGTCCAGCGCCACCAGGTCGCCGTCCTGCTCCGGGTCCACCGCCATATGGGCGACGATGCCTACCCCCATGCCCAGGCGCACATAGGTCTTGATCACGTCGGCATCTGAGGCGGTCAGCACCACGTTGGGCTCGAGCCCACGGGCGCGGAAGGCCTCGTCGAGCTGGGAGCGGCCGGTGAAGCCGAACACATAGGTGACCAGCGGATGGCGCGCCAGGGCCTCGAGGGTCAACGTCGGCTCATCGGCCAGGGGGTGCCCCTGGGGCACCAGGATGCAGCGGTTCCAGCGGTAGCAGGGCAGCAGCACCAGGTCGTTGAAGAGCTCCAGGGACTCGGTGGCGATGGCAAAGTCCGCCTGGCCGTCGCTGACCATCTGAGCGATCTGCTTGGGGGTGCCCTGCTGCATATGCAGGGCCACATCCGGGTAGCGGCGGGTAAAGTCGCGAATCACCGGCGGCAGCGCATAGCGCGCCTGGGTGTGGGTGGTGGCGATGGCGAGGCTGCCGCGGCGCTCGTCGCTGAACTCCTGGGCCACCTCCTTGATGTTCTCGGTCAGGCGCAGCACCTCGCCGGCCAGCTCGACGATGGCCTGACCTGCCGGCGTGACCCGGGTCAGGTGTTTGCCGCTGCGGGCAAAGATCTCCACGCCGAGCTCATCCTCCAGCAGGCGGATCTGCTTGGAGATTCCCGGCTGGGAGGTGTAGAGGCTCTGAGCGGTGGCCGAGACGTTGAGGTTGTGGCGGGTCACTTCCCAGATATAGCGCAGCTGCTGCAGCTTCATGGCGGCAAACTCCCTGGCAGCCGCCCCGTGACGGGCGCCGGCAATGCCAAACAGAAATAAGAAACAGGTTACTAAGCTCTTTAGAGTATATACAAGAGAGGGGCGGATCGGCCAGTGCCCCCAAGGCGCCATTTGCCAGCGCCGCGGCCGACCGCTAACATCGTCCGGCCAGGCGTGCCCGAGGCACGCCATGAATACGCTCGATGCAGCGCAACGAAACTGGAGAACCCCATGGCCAACAACGTCGATGTCACCAATGCCAACTTCGAGCAGGAAGTCCTCAAGGCCGACACCCCGGTTCTGCTCAAGTTCTGGGCGCCCTGGTGCGGTCCCTGCAAGGTGATGGCGCCGGTGGTCGACGAGGTCGCCGAAGAGCGCAACGGCAACCTCAAGGTCGTCAGCATCAACGTGGACGATGCCCCGGAGATCGCCGCCGAACAGGGCGTGCGCGGTGTTCCCACCGTCATGCTGTTCAAGTCCGGCACCAAGGTCGCCTCCCTGGTGGGCGCCCAGTCCAAGTCCCAGCTGACGCAGTTCATCGACCAGAACGCCTGATCGCGGCGCTCACTCCTGCGAAACGCCCCGGCCAATGGCCGGGGCGTTGTCGTTTACAGAACATCGATTCGACACCGCTCACTCCGGGGGCGGCTCCGAGCGCCGTTCCTTCTCCTCGGCCACTCGCTCCGCCAGGGGACGCTGGGGCGAGCCCCCATGCCCAGCATCGCCCGGGCCCAGCAGGTGGGCGATCCAGCGGGTCTGGGGATGGCTGTCCAGGGCGATCTTGAGCGTCATGGTCAGCACCACCGAGAGCAGCATGCCCACCGTGCCGAAGATCCAGCCCCACACCACCAGCGACAGGAAGGCCACCAGGGTCGACAGTCCCAGCGCGCGCCCCATCACTCTTGGTTCGACGATATTGCCCAGCAGGAAGTTGATCCCCAGGTAGGCCGCAGAGAGCAGCAGGGCATCGACCAGCCCGCCCTCCGGCGAGACCAGCAGCAGCAGCACCGGGGGAATCGCCGCGATGGCCGAGCCGATATTGGGAATGAAGTTGAGCGCGAAGGCCAGCACCGCCCACAGGAAAGGAAAATCAACCCCGACCAGCAGGCAGGCCACCCACACCAGAGCGCCTGTGACCAGGCTGATCAGAGTCTTGACGGCCAGGTAGCGCTTGAGGGTCTGGCTGAACTCGCTGAAGCGCTGAAGGCTCGGCGCCGGGTTGGCCAGGGCGCGGGAGACCTTGTCGCGAAAGTGCAGCATCTCGAACAGCATGAACAGCACCAGCAGGCCCACGATGGTGCTCTGCACCAGCAGGTTGCCGATCTCGCCGAGCAGGGTGGGGATCCAGCCGCCCAGCTCCTCGACGTCCAGCAGACCGGCCAGCCGGTCCGGGTCGATGGCTAGCCCCAAGCTCGCCAGGCCATCCAGCAGCCCGACATAGTAGGCCTGCAGCTTCTCCTCGATGCCCGGCAGCGCCTCCGTGAAGGTGCCGAAGCTGTTGACCAGCAGCAGACCCACCAGCGAGAAGAGCACCCCGATCACCACCAGGGTCAGCCACACGGCCGCCCGCAGGCCAAGCCCCAGCCGGTTGAGCCACTGGATCGGCGCGGTACAGACCACCGCGATGAAGATGGCCAGCAGCATCGGTACCAGCAGGCTCGCACCGGCCTTCATGCCGGCCACGATCACGACCAGCGCGGCCAGGCCGAGCATGAGGTTGAGCGGAATGATGCTCGGGGCATCCGGTTCATTAGCCGACATCGTGAGTTCCTGTCCTCCCTGGCCAGCCCCCATCATGCCTCCGCGCCGGGCCAGCAACAATGATGGCCGCCGCGGGAACCTTTATAGTCGGCCCACCTCGAAGCGGGGTGGCACACCGCCACGCCAAGACCGCAAGGAGGCCCCGATGTTATCCCTTCGCCCCGCCCGGCTGCTGCTGGGCACTCTGCTGATCGTCACCCCGCTACTGGGCGCACCGGCTATCGCGGCCGACACGCCGCGCCAGCTCAGCGTCCAGGCCGAGGCCACGCTTGCCGTGGTGCCGGATCGCGCCACCCTGAGCGCACGGCTCTGGGAGCGCACCCCGGCAGTTTCCAGAGAAGACGAGAGCGGCGGCGACCCGGAGGCGCTGCGCGAAGCGCGGGAGCGTCTGGAAGCCCGCGCTGCCGAGCTGATCGACACGCTGGAGAGCGCCGGCTTCGAGGGCGATGCCATCAGCGCCGGCTCGCTGGCGGTGCAGCCGGAGCACCTCGCCGGCAGCCGCGGCGAGGACGGCGAGCGCGAGCCGCTGGTGCGCACTCGCCTGGAGCGCCCCTTCCAGGTGAAGCTCGACGACCTGGAGCGGCTGCCGCTGCTGCTCGACGCCCTCACCGAGGCCGGGGTCAATGCCCTGGACGGCGTCAGCTACGACCTCGCCGACCGCGAGGCCGCCACCGACGAGGCCCTGGTCAAGGCGCTGGAGAGGGCTCGCCACAAGGCCGAGCTGATGGCCGAGACCCTGGGCATCACCCTGGGGCCTGTCGCCAGCGTCAGCGAGACTCGCTCGCCGGCCTTCCAGCCGCGCATGATGGCCATGAGCGCCGACGCCCGCGAGAGCGCCCGGGCCGAGTACCGCCCCGGCACGATCGACATCGAGGCCGGGGTCAGCGTGAACTGGGAGATCGAGTGAGTCGGTCGCCTTCCCGTCGCCTCCCCTGAACGCAGCCAACCCCCGCCGGCGGCCGCCGGCGGGGGTTCGCGTCAGGGCCGGTGGCCCAGGCTCGGGCGCGTCAGCCCGGGAGGTTGATCGCCTCGACGCCGCCCATATAGGGGCGCAGCGCCTCGGGCACGGTGATCGAGCCGTCGGCGTTCTGGTAGTTCTCCAGCACCGCCACCAGGGCGCGCCCCACCGCCAGGCCGGAGCCGTTGAGGGTATGCAGCAGCTGGGGCTTCTTCTGGTCGGGATGACGGAAGCGCGCCTGCATGCGCCGCGCCTGGAACTCCTCGCAGTTGGAGATCGAGGAGATCTCGCGGTAGGCGTCCTGGCTGGGGATCCACACCTCCAGGTCATAGGTCTTGGCGGCGCCGAAGCCCATGTCGCCGGTGCACAGGGTCACCACCCGGTAGGGCAGCTCGAGGGCCTGCAGGATCGCCTCGGCGTGGCCGCGCATCTCCTCCAGGGCCGCGTAGCTCTGCTCCGGCGCCACCAGCTGCACCATCTCCACCTTGTCGAACTGGTGCTGGCGGATCATGCCGCGGGTATCGCGGCCGTGGGAGCCCGCCTCGCTGCGAAAGCAGGGGGTATGGGCGGTGAGCTTCAGGGGCAGCGCCTTGTGCTCCAGGATCTCGTCCCGGGCGAAGTTGGTCAGCGGCACCTCGGAGGTGGGGATCAGGTGGTAGCCGCGCTCGTCGTCGAGGCGGAACAGATCCTCGCCGAACTTGGGCAGCTGCCCGGTGCCGCGCAGGGAGGCCTCGTTGACCATGTAGGGCACGTAGCACTCCTCGTAGCCGTGCTCCAGGGTCTGCTTGTCCAGCATGAACTGGGCCAGGGCCCGGTGCAGCCGCGCGATGGGGCCACGCATCACCGCGAAGCGCGCGCCGGTCAGCTTGGCCGCCAGGTCGAAGTCCAGCTTGCCCTGCAGGGCGCCGAGGTCGACGTGGTCGCGCACCTCGAAATCGAACGCCCGGGGCGTGCCCCAGCGGTGCAGCTCGACGTTGTCGCTCTCGTCACGGCCCTCCGGCACGCTCTCGTGGGGCAGGTTGGGAATGCCGCTGACCAGGTCATCCCACTCGGCCTGCACCTCGGCCAGGCGCGCCTTGGCGGCATCGAGCCGGTCGCCCAGGTCGGAGACCTCGTCGAGCAGCGGCTGGATATCCTCGCCGGCGGCCTTGGCCTTGCCGATCGCCTTGGAACGGGTGTTGCGCTCGTTCTGCAGGGACTCGGTCTCGGCCTGCAGCTCGCGACGCCGGGACTCCAGCGCCTCGAGGCGCTCGGTATCGAGGGCATAGCCCCGCTTGGCCAGTCGTTGGGCGACCGCATCGAGGTCGCTGCGCAGCAGTTTGGGATCGAGCATGGAATCCGGTCCGTTGCAGTAGTGGCGTCATGAAGACGATAGGGGATGAAAACGATAGGGGGTCAAACAGGCCGCCCATTGTAGGCAAAAGGCCGCAGGGGCGCCATGGACGCCCCAGGGAAAACGCATGAAAAACCCTACACCGCGAGAATGTCTGCGAGGTAAGTCTCATCCAGTGCCGCTTTCTTCTGCTTTCGCCGGATGCCGCCTTTGAAACGGCTCTCCCCTTTCAGGTAATTCAAGGCGATATGGCGCATCCTGGCGAGGTTTTCCGCCGCCTGACCGCGGTGGATTTTGCAAGCATCCTCGCGGAGCGCGACGTCCAAGGACCAGTGGAGCTTATTCTCGACAAACCAATGCTGGCGAGCCGCTTCGGCGAGCTTCTTGGCGCTCAGCTCGGCAGAGCTGATGTAGTAGCGGATCATCGGGGCTTCTGGCACCTCATCGCCTTCCTGGCGGAAACTCATCACCACGCCCACCGTTTTCAGGCCTGGCCATTCATAGCTAAGCTCCTGAAATTCTTCAGTAACCTCGCTGACAATATGGTATCGAGTCTCTTGCCGGCCCCGATTCTTCTCGTCCGTGACATACGCATCCCCTTCAAAGTTGACCACCTTGGGCATGGGAAACGCTGCCTCGAAGGCATCCGCCAGGGCTGGCTGATTTTCCTTCACCGACAACAGGTAATCGGCGCCCTTCCGCAGCACCTGAGTGGCGATCTTCTTTTGGCAACCCATGGCATCGATCGTCACCAAGCAACCTTGCAGATTGAGAAGCTTGAGTAGCTCGGGAATCGCCGTGATCTCGTTGGATTTCTCCGCCGTCTTGACCTGGCCCAGCACCACGCCATTCGCCGCACTGAAGGCACTGACCATGTGTATCGCCCCTTTGCCCTTCCCTCGGCAGTACGACCCTCGCAGCGTCTTGCCATCGATGGCCACCACCGCGCCCTCCGTCACATCGTGACAGGCCTTCATCCACTCGGCGAATGCGCTTTGCAACTGCTCGGCATTCACCAGGGCCATGACCCTGGCCAAGGTGTCATGGCTGGGCACGCCAGCCTCAAAATCGCCGTACTGACGGAGAAAATCGAGCTTCGCGTGGCCAAAGTCCTCGATTTCGTCCCAACCCTCGGCACCACAGATCACTGCACAGACCGTCAGGAACAGGATATCCGACAGCTGATGCTGCACTTTCCAGGCCTGGCGGAAGTCGGGAACGATCGATAAATGGTGCATAAGCGATGGTGTCAGCATGAGGTCATACATGAGCAAAAGTCGTTAGATGACCACATTAGCTCCTACTGGTAAAGCGCCACGAAGCCCGTCATAGAGCGGTTTTTCATGCGTTTTCCCTGATGGACGCCCCCTCCGGGATGCGCCCTACCGCCCTCTCGCGGTAAAGTAGGGGCACTTACGCTTCCCCTTGAAGATGCCCATGATCGCTCGACTGGACACCACCGACGCCGGCACCGCCCCCGGGCTTGCCGCACCCTACCTGCGCTTTCTCGAGGCCCTGAAGGCCGCCGGCTTCGAGGGCGAGATCGCCCCGGACTACGCCGACCGCACGGTGCTCGCCACCGACAACTCCATCTACCAGCGCCTGCCCCAGGCGGCGCTCTACCCCCGCCACGCCGAGGACCTCGCGCGCATCGCCCGGCTGGCCGGCCAGGTGGAGCACCGCCAGGTGGCGCTCACCCCCCGCGGCGGCGGCACCGGCACCAACGGCCAGTCCCTCACCGACGGCCTGGTGGTGGACGTCTCCCGCCACATGAACCGAATCCTCGATATCGACGTCGAGAACCGCCGGGTGCGGGTCCAGGCCGGGGTGGTCAAGGACCAGCTCAACGCCGCCCTCAAGCCCCACGGGCTCTTCTTCGCCCCGGAGCTCTCCACCTCCAACCGCGCCACCATCGGCGGCATGATCTCAACCGACGCCAGCGGCCAGGGCAGCTGCGAGTACGGCAAGACCCGCAACCACGTGCTGGAGCTCGAAGTGCTGCTGCTGGGCGGCGAGCGCCTGGTGAGCCGCCCGATGGATGACGCCGAGCTCGAGACCCTCTGCGAGCGCCAGGACGCCACCGGCCGCGCCTTTCGCACCGCCCGGGAAATCATCGACACCCAGGGCGAGCTGATCGCCGAGAAGTTCCCGCCTCTCAACCGCTGCCTGACCGGCTACGATCTGGCTCACTTGAGAGACGACCAGGGCCGGCTCGACATGAACAGCCTGCTCTGCGGCTCCGAGGGCTCCCTGGGCCTGCTCGACGAGGCGGTGCTCAACGTACTGCCGATCCCCAAGCACTCCACCCTGGTCAACGTGCGCTACGCGGGCTTCATGGATGCCCTGCGCGACGCTCGGGCCCTGATGTCAAGCGGCAGCTCTTCACAAGGTCGGCCACAGGCGTCCCCCACCTCCATCGAGACGGTGGACGACAAGGTGCTGATGCTGGCCATGGAGGACTTCGTCTGGGACAGCGTGGCGGCGTTCTTCCCCGCCGGCGACACCCCGGTGCGCGGCATCAACCTGGTGGAGTTCAACGACGACGACCCCGAGCGCCTGGCCGAGCGGGTCGCCGCCTTCTGCCGCCACCTGGAGAGCGACGCCAGCGTTCAGCGCCTGGGCTTTACCCTCGCCGAGGGCCGGCCGCAGATCCAGAAGGTCTACGCCATGCGCAAGCGCGCCGTGGGCCTGCTGGGCAACGCCAAGGGCGAGAAGCGCCCCATCCCCTTCGTGGAAGACACCGCGGTGCCGCCGGAGCATCTGGCCGACTTCATTGCCGAGTTCCGCGCCGCCCTGGACGCTCGGGGCCTGGACTACGGCATGTTCGGCCACGTGGACGCCGGGGTGCTGCACGTGCGCCCGGCCATCGACATGAAAGACCCTGAGCAGGAGCGGCTGATCCGCGAGGTCTCCGACGAGGTGGCCGAGCTGACGCAGAAGTACGGCGGCCTGCTGTGGGGCGAACACGGCAAGGGAGTGCGCTCGGAGTATGCGCCGAGCTTCTTCGGCGAGCTCTACCCCAGCCTGCAGCGGGTCAAGGCGGCCTTCGACCCGCATAACCAGCTCAACCCCGGCAAGATCGCAACGCCTCTCTCCATCCCGCCCGACGCCGCGGGTACTGCTTCTATCCCGTCCGAAGCCGCGGGAAAGGCGTCTGACACCACGCAGGCGGAGGCCGTGAAGCTGGTCGACCCGGGCCTGCTGACCATCGACGGCGTGCCCACCCGGGGCCAGCTCGACCGCACCATCGACGAGCGGGCCTGGCAGGCCCACGCCGCTACCGTCTACTGCAACGGCAACGGCGCCTGCTACAACTACGACCCCAACGACGCCATGTGTCCCTCCTGGAAGGCGACCCGGGACCGGGTGCACTCCCCCAAGGGGCGTGCCAGCCTGGTCCGCGAGTGGCTGCGCCTGCAGGGCGACGCCGGCGTCGATCTGGCCGAGGAGTCGCGCAAGAAGAAGGCCGAGGGCGCCTGGGGCTTTGTCAGAAGCTTCCCGAAACGCACCCTCAACACCCTGCGCCGCAAGCGCGAGGCGGACTTCTCCCACGAGGTCTACGACGCCATGGCCGGGTGTCTGGCCTGCAAGTCCTGCGCCGGCCAGTGCCCGATCAAGGTCAACGTGCCCGACTCCCGCGCGCAGTTCCTGGAGGTCTACCACGGCCGCTACCTGCGCCCTGTGCGCGACTACCTGATCGGCACCACCGAGTCCGTGCTGCCCGCCCTCTCCCGGGTGGCGCCCGCCTACAATGCGCTGATCGGCAACCGCCTGGTGGACCGCCTGCTCTCGGGCCCCGTGGGGCTGGTGGACAGTCCGCGGCTCTCCCGGGCCAGCCTGAGCAAGACCCTGGCCGCCTGGGGCGTGGCGGAAGCCACGCCCGTCTCGCTCGGCCGGCTCACCGAGGCCCAGAAGGCCAGGAGCGTGGTGATCGTGCAGGACGCCTTCACCAGCCACTTCGAAGCCAACCTGGTGCTGGATATCGTCGAGCTGCTGAGCCGGCTGGATATCCGGGTCTTCGTGGCGCCCTTCTCCCCCAACGGCAAGCCGCTGCACGTACAGGGCTTTCTGGGCGCCTTTGCGCGCACCGCCGACAAGCAGGCCCGGCGGCTGCGCGCCCTGGCGGAGTTCGACGTGCCTCTGGTGGGCATCGACCCGGCCATGACCCTCACCTACCGCCAGGAGTACGTGAAGGCGCTGGGGCCGGAGGCCGTGCCCGAGGTGCTGATGCTGCAGGAGTGGCTGGTGACCCGCGCGGCCAGCCTGGTGCCCGGCGGCCTGACCCTGGAGGGCGCCGGCATCGAGGATCCGGGCTACCGGCTGCTCTCCCACTGCACCGAGAAGACCAACGCCCCGGGCAGCCCCAAGGCGTGGCAGCAGCTGTTCGCGGCCTTCGGCCTCAAGCTCGAGCTGGTGGCCACCGGCTGCTGCGGCATGTCCGGCACCTACGGCCACGAGGCGCGCAACCTGGAGACCTCGAAGACCATCTACGCCCAGTCCTGGCAGCCGGTGGTGGAGGACGAGGCCAACGCGGGGACCCTGCTGGCCACCGGCTACTCCTGCCGCAGCCAGGTGAAGCGCTTCTCCGACACCGCCCTGCCCCACCCGCTGCAGGGGCTGCTGGCGCTGCTGCGCCGCGTAGGCTGAGCCAGCGCCGCCGCACCCGCAAGCGCCCACCGGGGAAGATCTTCGGTGGGCGCACCGTCCGACCTGATAAGGGTCCAAGCGACAGGAGGCGACGCCATGAACCGCACCCTGATCATCATCGGCCTGATCATCATCGCCGTGGGCCTGCTCTGGCCCTGGCTCTCCCGGCTGCCCTTCGGCCAGCTGCCGGGGGATATCGCCGTGCGTCGGGAGGGGTTCTCGTTCTTCTTTCCGATCACCACCATGATTCTGGTGAGCGTGGTCCTATCGGCGCTGATGTGGCTGTTCAACCGCTAGGGGCGGGCATCGGCCGCCGGGCGCTCAATCATGCAGCCATGGCGCGTAGCTCAGGCCGATCAAGACGCCCTCGGGGCTCATGAACCTCGCGACCGTCTGGCCCCAGGGTTCCATCCTGGCTTCGTGAATAAACGCCTGCCCCTTGGCTTTCATCTCCTGCACCGCCGCCTCCACCGCAGCGGCATCCGCCAGCTCGAACTCGATCGTCGCCGTGGGCTCGGGCACACTCTCGGGCCATTCATCCTGGCCGAAGCAGGACTGAGCGGCCATGGCCAGCGGCCAGACACCAAAATGATTCGCGCCAGGGAAGTGATCCACAAAGCGATACTCGTCCATCGCCTCCAGCGGCAGACCCAGCGCATCCTGATACAGCGACGCACTAGCCACCGGGTCTTTGGTGATGGAGGCAAAGCCGGAGATGCATTTAATTTCCATTCAGTCTCTCCTGTGATGGAAACTGCCTAGCCCGGATATTGCATCTGGCCGGCCAGAGGCTCCCAGATCTCAGGCTCGGTGAAGACGATGGCGCTCCGGGCTTGAGATTGGCTATTTCTTGATCAATTTTCTGCGCTCAGGACGCACTGCCCCCAACCCCCATGTGTTTTCTGTGCCGGGGACAGCACGCCGCGGCGCTACCCAGGCACCAGTTTGCCAGCCAGCTTCAGGAAGAGGTCTTGCTCCGGGTACTGGCTGCTCAACATCAGCCGAATCGTGCGCGTGTTGCGGGTGATGACGGCGCCGATCTTCAGCAGCTTCAGGCGGATGGTATTGACCTGGGCTTGGGCGAAGTCGGTGCGCTTGAGGTAAATCCGACGCAGTCGCTCCAGGAGCAGATAGGCCAGCCCCGAGAGCAGTAGCCGGTACTGGTTGGGCCACCACTCGTGGCAGCTGGTGCGGTCGGAGAACAGGAACTGCTGCTCCTTGATGCGGTTCTCCATCTCGCCCCGGGCACAGTAGCGGTGGTCATAGAGCCACTCGGCGCTGCAGCCGCGCAGGCTGGTGACCACGTAGCGGGTGTTGAAGCCACGCCGGCTGGTCTCGGACTTGACGATCACCCTTCGTCGACGCTCCTTCCAGCTCTTGGCAGCGTACTCGATGAAGCCGAAGACACGCTCCTTCTCCCAGGTCTTCTCGAAGCGGATGGCCGACGCGTAGTCGATGTTCAGAGCCAGCTTGGCCAAGCGCTTGTTGCCGGCGAGGCCGATGATGTAATCGACGCCGTGGCGGTCACACCAGTTGAGGATCAGCGGACGGCAGAAGCCGCTGTCGCCTCGGAAGACGATCTTCACCTCAGGCCACGCCTGGCGCAGCCGACGGACCAGCAGAGCGAGGATGGCACCGGCGTGGTGAGCGGCATCCAGCGAGGCCGGACGCAGGTAGCTGACCAGCAGCTGGTCGCCACAGAACACGAACAGCGGCAGGAAAATGTAGTGGTTGTAGTAGCCGTTGAAGTGCCGCCCGAGCTGCTGGCCATGCACCCGATCGTCGGTAGCATCGAAGTCGAGGTAGAGCGGCTTCTTGGGTGGCCGCCGGAACGAGCGGATGAACTGCTCGATCATCTCCTCGTGGATGGTGATCGCCCAGTCCCGGTCAGCTTGCTGCTCGAAGCGGCACAAGGTGGACTGACTGGCGAGCACGCCATCGGTATCGACGGCGGTCTGCAGGGCGATGTCGTGACGCAACGCATGGTGGTCATTGAGATCCTCATAGCCCAGTGCCAGGCCGAACATGCGCTGCCGGACCAGGGTTTCGGTGCGGTGCAGGCAGCGCTGAGCGTCGCGCTCGTCGCTGAGTCGGCGAGCGACGGCGCGGGTCAGGCCCATCTCGCGATCGAGCTGCCGCAGCAGCAGGATACCGCCGTCAGAAGTGACATCACCGCCATCAAAACGGGCGATGATCTGACGACCTCTGCAGCGTGGAAAGGAGGCGGACGGCATGGTACATTTTGTCATGGCGGCTGAGGCGGTTGATTCTTGTGTAGGAGCTTGAATTATAACCGATTTTCAGCCGCCTTTTTCATGTCTGATGCATTATCCAGGCTAGCCCCCGCCATAAACGGCACGAGGCACGAGCGTCAGGCGAACGTAGAGAGCACATGTAATGGCCTTGTTATGCATTCTTGACCTCGATGAACCACTTGGGCTGCATCTCATTGAAGTCCGTTCGAATATTAGATGGCAGGTAGCTGGCTGAATCCATAACAAGCTCCTCACCACCTACACGCTTGAAAACGACCCAGTGCCAGAGATTCCTGCCATCTTCCTGGTGGTGCTTGATGGACAGCAATGCCAAATCGGGCAGTGCACTCCAAGATTCAAAAGAGATTTCTTCGGAAGATGTCTCGACTCCAGCATGGGATAACATTTTCCTTACATACTGGACATCAGACCAAAGCGATTTATCTTCAGCATAGATACCCATGGCATTTGCCGTTGCTTTCATTTCCGAATAGGTCTTGCCAAGAATGTTGGCAACAGACGCAATTCCGCACCCTGTGGTTTCTTCCTGTATTACACACTTCTTCACCGCTAACTCCTTAATACATAATGCCGCAGCACAGCGGCGCGAGTTACGAGCGCCAGGCGACCATAGACCGCAAACTTCTGCGAACTGTTAGCGGTACTTGTCATCTTTTTGGCTGCCACTCTTCAAAGACTGGAACACCCTCATAATCCAACCACTCAACATCATGTGATGACCAAATATGAGCTTCTGGCTTAACTCCCGGATCTTCGTCCAAAGTGGCCACACGCAATATTACATGAGGTTGACCAGGTCTTTCTGCTACCAAATGCGTTCCACATACTGAACAGAAATGTCTCATTTTTCCCTGGCTCGATTCAAAGCTGGAAAGTTTTTCTTCACCTCGAACCCAGCGAAAACTTTCTCTCAGAACCCCTGCTGTGGGTGCAAAAGGCGCAGCATGTGCCTTGCGGCAAGTTTTGCAGTGACAAAAAATTATCGGCATATCCAGTGAGGCAATCTCATACTTTATGGCCCCACACAAACAACTCCCTTTCACGGATACCTCCTTGGTACAGTTAACGCCCACAATAAACGGCGCGAGGAACGAGCGTCCGGCCACCGTAGGGAGCGAATTTAAATGCTTTGTTAGTTCATTCACGACGAGCTAGCAAAAGCCCAACCCCAGCACTACCAAGTAGTCCGGCACAAATTCGATTGAACAGACGGCGCATAGAAGGTCGGGAGAACCAATGGCGTAATGCTTTACCAAAGAATGCGTACCCAGCTATTGCCACCCACTCAAGCATTAAAAATAGCGCACCTAGAATCAAAAACTGGTATCCAACCGAACCCGCTGGATCAACAAACTGAGGCAGAAAAGCCGTAAAAATCAGGATGGCTTTGGGGTTCCCAGCCGCCAGCAAGAATTCCTGTCTCGCTAGTTGAAAAAGGTTTTTCCCTCCCAGCGTCTCGTTTCCGCCCTCAGTTGGATCTGCTATCCATAGTTGGTAGGCCAACCAAAGTAGATAGACCCCTCCAGCAACCTTTATGGCGAGGAACAGTTTTTCCGACGTATACAATACTGTTGCCAACCCTGTAGCAGCCAGCGTGATCATACCGACAAATGCGACCAACCGACCAATGCCAGCATAGCAAGCAGTCCTGACGCTATAATGCTTTGCATTCGCCATCGAAAGAAGGTTATTGGGCCCAGGCGCCATGTTCAAAGCAAAGCATGCTGGTACAAATAGTAAAATAGTCATTAGCGACATAGTTGGCCTCCTTATTGAACTAACGCCAGCCATCACGCGCTTGTCCCGCGCATGGCATTGTTATGCAATGTTTCCCATTGCTCCGAGGTCAGTCGGTACAGCCTCACCGTACGACCATGGAATTCCAGGACAGCGAAGCTGGAAAACCCTGCTTTCTCGGCAACCTTCAGCGATGCCACATGCTCAGGCTCTATGATTACTACCACCGAATGAAACAATTTCTTCCCAAAAGCGTAATTCAGAACCGCTCTGGCCGCTTCAGACGCCAGACCTTTATTCCAATAACGCGCGGCAAGTCGATAGCCAAGGTTGATTTCCTCGACATCCGCGACCATTTCTGGCCCAATACCGCAGAAGCCAACAAGTGCAGAATCTTTTTTATCGATCAGTGCCCATGGCCCTACGCCGTGTGTCTCGTAACAGGCTAAACACCACTCAATGAATTTGCGAGTAGCTGCCTCATCACAAACGCCACGGACCGAGTGTTTCATCACTTCAGGATCGCTAAGAATTTCGGTCAATGCAGGAGCGTCCCCGAGGGACAACGACCGTACAATCAACCTCTCCGTCTCACAAATTTGCACCATCGCCTCCCTGTGCATAACTGTTCAGCATTTCTTCGCCGTGCGGAGCATAGCGTATAAATGCCTGTTGCCTTTGCCGGTTGCCATCACCCTTCCGCATCTTTAGGCAGATTCTGGGCACGCTACCGCCCCTATCGGGCATGGTCGGGTGGTGCCGCTTCCATGCGATAGCCGGATGGTGCTATGTCGTCGCCGTCTCAATCTTCTTAGCCTAACCAGACTAAGCAAATCATGAAATAACTGCAAAGCGAACGCCTTGATCCGGCTCAATGCCAGCACGGGGCAGCCGGCACGGGGAAATATGAATCGCGGGGTGGCAGCCGGTGGGCGCTTGAGAGCACACTGTTTCAGGCATCGAAACGGTAAGGAGCTGCGCATGGGGCACAGGACACGAAGACGGCTGCTGGGCTGCCTGCCCATGGCGTTGGCGGCGTGGGGCGCGCCGGCGCTGGTCGCGGCGGAGGAAGGAGAAAGCGCCGAGACGCTGCCCACCATCACCATCAGCGCGCCGCGCCTGGCCCGGGAGCTCTACGACACCCCGGCGGCGGTGTCGGCGGTCACCCGCGAGGATATCCAGCAGGGCCAGCAGCGGGTGCGCCTCGATGAGGCCCTCGCCCCGGTGCCCGGCCTCTTCCTGCAGAATCGCGACAACTTCGCCCAGGGCCAGCGCATCGCCAGCCGCGGCTTCGGCGCCCGGGCGCCCTTCGGCATTCGCGGCATCCATATCCGCGTCGACGGCATTCCCTACACCCTGCCCGACGGCCAGGCCCAGATCGACGCCGTGGACCTGGACAGCGCCGAGCGCATCGAGGTGATCCGCGGCCCCGCCTCGGTGCTCTACGGCAACGCCGCCGGCGGCGTGCTCGATATCACCACCGGCGACGGCAGCGAGATGCGCCGCTCCCCGGTGCTGCGCCTGCAGGGCGGCAGCCACGACTACCGCAAGCTGGCCCTGCGCCAGGGCGGCGAGCACGGCAGCTGGGTGCACAGCGTCAGCTTCTCGGCGCTGGATTTCGAGGGCTACCGGGAGCAGAGCGCGGTGGAGAAGCGCCTGCTCAACGCCCGGCTGGGCTACCGCCTCGACGACGACCGCACCCTCTCGGCGCTGGTCAACCTGCTCGACCTGCCCACCGCCGAGGACCCGGGCGGGCTGACCGCCGAGGAGGTAGCGGCGGACCGTCGCCAGGCGGCGCCCGCCGCGGCCGCCCTGAACGCCGGCCAGCGGGTGGAGCAGCAGCTCCTGGGGCTGCACTACGAGGATCTCGACGCCGCCGGCGGCGAGCTCAACGCCCGCGCCTTCGTCAGCCGCCGCGACTTCGAGCAGCAGCTCCCCTTCCCCGGCAGCAGCCTGGTGGACTACCGGCGCCGCTACTACGGCGCCAGCCTGGATCTGACCCGGGAGGCGACCCTGGGCCAGCGGCCGCTGCGCTACGTGGCCGGGCTCGAGACGGGGCGCCAGGAGGACGACCGCGGGCGGCGCGCGGTCACGCCCCAGGGGGCGGTCAGTGCCGAGACCGCCGACGAGCAGCAGAACGCCACCGCCACCGGCGCCTTCCTGCTGGCGGAGCTTGGCGTCACCGAGGCCCTGGAGCTCTCCGCCGGGGTGCGCCACGACCGGGTGCGGCTCGCCATCGACGACCGCTTCCAGGCCGAAGGCATCGACGCCAGCGGCTCACGCACCTTCCGGGAGTGGACCGGCAGCCTCGGCGCCAGCTACCGCTACCGGGAGGGACACCAGCTCTATGCCAACCTGGGCACCGCCTACGAGACGCCCACTTTTACCGAGTTCGCCCGACCCGACGGCGGCGGCGGCTTCAACCCCCAGGTGGCGCCCCAGCGGGCGCTCAACCGCGAGCTGGGGCTGCGCGGGCGGTTCGCCAGCGGCCTGCGCTACGACCTGGCCGCCTTCTCGGTGCGGGTGGACGACGAGCTGGTGCCCTTCGAGGCCGGCGACGGGCGCACCTTCTACGAAAACGCCGGGCGCACCGCCCGGGAGGGCATCGAGCTGGAGCTGGACTGGAGCCCGGCCCTGGCCTGGCGGGTCACCAGCGCCCTCACCCTGGCCGACTACCGCTTCTCGCGCTTCGCCGACGATGAGCGGGACTTCGCCGACAACCGCCTGCCGGGGCTGCCGCGCCGGCAGTGGCACAACCGCCTCACCTGGTACGGCAGCGGTGAGCGCTTCGCCAGCGCCGAGGCGCTCTACACCGGCGGCTTCCACGCCGACAACGCCAACCAGGTGCCGGTGGCGAGCCACTGGCTGCTCAATCTGCGCCTGGGCGACAGCTGGGCGCTGGGCGGCGCCGGCACCCGGCTGGGCGCCCATCTGGGGGTGCGCAACCTGCTGGACGAGGAACACTTCGCCAATGTGCGCATCAACGCCAGCGGCGGGCGCTTCTTCGAGCCGGCGCCCGGGCGTACCTTGCATGCCGGGCTGGAGGTGAGCTTCTAGCGGCGCTGCCGCCGTGCATAGGGAGCGCCTTTCATGCTTCTTTCCCGCCACCGGCATGATTATCATCGAGACCCGCTCTCGACGTGGCGCCTCTGCTCCGCCGACAGCCCCCACGCCCCCTCTGGAGACCGCCATGTTCGAACGCCGCCTCGGAGTCGCTCTGCTCGCGTTAACCCTGCTGGCGGTGATTCAGGGGGGCGTTGCCATCTGGGCCATCGACGGCGCCCGCCAGAAGGTGGCGCTCGGGCGCGTCTCGAGCGATCTGCACGCCGGCTTTCTGGCGCTCTCCGACAGCAAGCACCGGCTGCAGACCTGGCTCTCGCGGGCCCAGTATGAAGCCGACGCCGACCCGGAGCAGCGCGATGCCCTGCTCCAGGAGATGCGCTCCCATCTGGCAGGCCTGCAGCAGCTCACCCGGACTCTGGCCACTGGCGCACCGACCGAGCTGGAGCAGCCCGCCAGCCTGATCACGGAGCGTCAGCAGGCGCTCGACCTGTTCGACGACTTTCTGCAGCGGTTGGAGAGCCAGGACCCCGGCGGCCCACACTATGCCCCGCTGGATGACTTCAACCAGTTCGAAGGCCGCGACCTGCGCCTGACCATGGCCGACACCCTGGCCCGCGAGCGCACCCTGCTGGCCAAGCAGCGCAGCGAGGCCGACCGTTCGCTGCACCAGCTGATGCTGATGGCCGCACTGACCACCCTGGCGCTCAGTCTGATTATCCTCTGGGTCTTCTGGCACTTTGCCCGCGCCCTGCGCCGCCCGATCGGCGAGCTGCTGCGCGGCGCCCAGGCCCTGCAGCGCGGTGAGCTGAGCCACCGCCTCGACGACAGCCTGCAGGACGAGTTCGGGCGCATCGCCGCGCATATCAATCAGATGGCCAGCGAACTGGATCAGCATCGCCGCACCGAGCGCGACCGCCAGCGCCACCTGGAAGACCTGGTCGACACCCGCACCCGCGAGCTGGAGCAGGCGCTGACCCGGCTCAACCAGCTCTCGAAGCAGCGCCAGCAGCTACTGGAGGACATCAGCCACGAGCTGCGCACGCCCGCCACCTCCATCCGCGGCGAGGCGGAAATCACCCTGCGCGGCCAGCCCCGCAGCGAAGCGGAGTATCGCCAGGCGCTGCAGCGCATCGCCGACGATGCCGCTCACCTCAGCGGTGTCATCAGCGACCTCTTGACCATGGCACGCAGCGATATCGCCGAGTGGCAGGTACAGCACCGCACGCTTGACCCTCTGTCCCCCCTGCGCGATGCCATCAGCCAGGCCTCCACCCTCGGGCGTCTGCGCGGTATCCGCATCCGGGTGGCCCACCTGGAGAGCGCCCTCCTGCTGGGCGACGCTCAGCGCCTGAAGCAGGTGTTCGGCATCCTGCTCGACAACGCCGTGCAGTACTCGCACCCCGGCGGCCAGGTCGACGTCGAGGCCAGCCTGGTCGAGCACCAGGGCACCGCCGTCTGGGAGCTGCGCATTCGCGACCGGGGCATCGGGCTGCCCGACCGGGAGGCCGCCCGCATCTTCGAGCGCGGCTATCGCAGCCCGGAGGCGCGCCGCCACCGCCCGGACGGCCAGGGGGTAGGGCTCGCCATCGCCATGCTGCTGATGCGGCTGCATGGCGGCCAGCTGCAGCTCGACAACCTCCCCGAAGGGGGCTGCCAGGCGCTGCTGCGCCTGCCCGTTCACACTGCCACTGACCACACTGCCAGTGACCACATTGCCAATGACCACACGGAGCCGAGCGATGCACATCGTGATCGTTGAAGACGACCCCCGCATTCGGGACTTCCTGCAGCGCGGCCTGACGGCGGAGGGCCACCGGGTGGAGAGCTTCAGCGAAGGGCAGCCGGCGCTGGTGCATCTGGTACAAACGGCACGCCAGCCGGCGTCCTCGCCGCTGCCGGTGGTGATACTGGACCGCCTGCTGCCGGATATCGGCGGGCTCGAGGTGTGCCGCAGCCTGCGCACCGCCGGGGTCGACTGCCCGGTGCTGATGCTCACCGCGCTGGACAGCGTCGAGGATCGCGTCTCGGGGCTGGACGCCGGCGCCGACGACTACTTGATCAAGCCTTTCGCCTTCGAAGAGCTGCTGGCCAGGCTCGGCGCCCTCGCTCGGCGCCACGCCCGCCCCGGCATGGCGGAGCCGCAGCGGCGGCTGCGGGTCGGCGAGCTGGAGCTGGACCGCGACCAGCGCCGCGTGACCCGTGCCGGCCGCGCCATCGAGCTGACGCCCAAGGAGCTGGCCATTCTCGAACTGCTGATGGCCTCGCCCGGCAAGCTGTTCAGCCGCGAGCGCATCCTCGCCAGCGTCTGGGGCAGCAGCGAGGATCCTCTCACCAACGTCGTCAACGTCTATATCCGGCGCCTGCGCCGCAAGCTGGACGACGGCCACCCGGGAGGCTCGCTGATCACCACCCAGCGGGGCTTCGGCTATCGGCTGGAGGCCCCTCCCGAGGCTCACCGGTGACGTTCACCTTGCGTTCATCTTCCCGGCCATGAATCTTCACCCCGGCACCCCCTTACTTGAACGGTGATTCGCGTTAGTCTGGACCTGCATCAGAACAAGACGCTCTGACACTTCCCGGCTTTTCAAGGAGAGATATGATGAAGCTCAAGACACTGATTACCGCCACCGCTCTGGGTATGGGCCTCGGCGCCGCCGGCCTGGCCAGCGCCACCGAAGTGACCCACATGGGCGGCGACATCACCGAGGCGCAGGTGCTGGAGGCCCAGCAGGCCTGGGGCGAGGCCCTGGTCGCCATCTCCAACACCTACGAGGAAGAGGGCATCGACGCCGCCCGCGCCCTGGCCGAGGAGATCATCGCCGGCGCCTACGGCCACGACATGGGCGCGGTGCTCTTCAAGCCGACCCTGGCCGAAGCACCCCAGACCTTCCGCACCACCCCCGAGGGGGCCCTGGCCTACTTCGTCGGCCACAGCGACGAATACAGCGCAGACAGCGGCTTCGCCCTGAAGGGCTGGCAGGAAGTCACCATCGACAACGCCGCCATCTTCATCAGCGGCGACATGGCGCTGACCATGGGCAACGTCTCGATCCTGGATGCCGACGGCAACACCACCACCGTGGACAAGAGCTGGGGCTACCACCTAGACGACGAGGGCAACCTGCGCATCGTGCTGCACCACTCGTCGCTTCCCTTCACCGAAGACGAGTAAGCGGCAAAGCGCCCCGGCGAGCGAGCAGCGCTCGTCGGGGCGGCTAGAGCGTCAAAAGGCCGGCGGTTTTCCCGCCGGCCTTTTGACGTCCGCTACTCGAGCCCTTCGCGATGCGGCCGGCCCCAGGCGGCACCGGACGGCCTCAGAAGAACAGCCGGCGCAGCGCCTCGCCGGGGTCGGCCTCGCGCATGAAGGCCTCGCCCACCAGGAAGGCGTTGACGTCGTGCTCGCGCATGCGCAGCACGTCGTCGCGGCTGTGGATGCCGGACTCGGTCACCACGGTCACCTCCCGGGGAATCCGCGCCAGCAGGTGCAGGGTGGTATCCAGGGTGGTGTCGAAGGTGTGCAGGTCGCGGTTGTTGATGCCCACCAGGGAGAGGTCGAGGGCGAGCGCCCGCTCGAGCTCCCGAGCGTCGTGGACCTCCACCAGCACGTCCATGCCGAGCTCGATGGCCTGACGGTTGAGGTCCGCCATCTGCGCATCGTCCAGGGCGGCAACGATCAGGAGGATGCAGTCGGCGCCGATGGCCCGGGCCTCGCTCACCTGGTAGCCGTGGGTGATGAAGTCCTTGCGGATCACCGGCAGGTCGCAGGCGTCACGGGCCTCGATCAGGTAGTCCTCGTGACCCTGGAAGAAGTCGGCATCGGTAAGCACCGAGAGGCAGGCGGCGCCGCCCTTGGCGTAGCTCGCGGCGATCTCGGCGGGGCGGAAATCCTCGCGCATCACCCCCTTGGAGGGAGAGGCCTTCTTGATCTCGGCGATCACCGCCGGGTCACCGGCGGCGATCAGGCGCTGCATGGCCGCCACGAAGCCCCGCGGCGCGCTCTGCTCGGCGGCCAGGCGCAGCAGCTCGGCCTCGGGCACGGCGCGGGAGCGCTCGGCCACCTCCTCGTCCTTGCGCTGGAGAATCCGGGTCAGGATGGTGGGGGTCGCCCCCGGGGATGCGCTCATGGTGTGACTCCTTGATAGAGGGTGCGCTGAACGAGGGCCTCGCTCACTGCAGGAAAACGCGGGTAAAGTTGGCCAGCTCCTTTAGCTTCTCCAGGGGCAGCTTGGAGGCCTGGGCGTCCTGGGCCAGGGCCACGCCCTCCTTGAGGCTGTCGGCGATGCCCGAGGCGTAGAGCGCCGCGCCGGCGTTGAGGGCGACGATGTCGGCGCCGGGCCCCTCCCCCACCAGGGCCTGCTCCACCAGCCGCAGGCTGTCCTCGGCGGACTGCACCCGCAGCGGGTCCAGGGACTGACGCGGGATGCCGAGCTCCTCGGGGGTGATCACGTACTCGGTGATCTCGCCCTCCTTCAGCTCGGCCACCCGGGTGGGCGCGGCCGGCGAGATCTCATCCAGGCCGTCTTCGGCATGCACCACCAGCACGTGGCGGCTGCCCAGGCGGCGCAGCACCTCGGCCATCAGCGGCACCAGCTCGGCCGCGTAGACGCCGAGCACCTGATTGGGGGCGCCGGCGGGGTTGGTCAGGGGGCCCAGGATATTGAACAGGGTGCGCACGCCCATCTCCCGACGCGGCCCCACCGCATGGCGCATGGCCGGGTGGTGGTTGGGGGCGAACATGAAGCCCACGCCCACCTCGGCGATGCAGCGCGCCACCTGCTCGGCGTCGATGTCCAGGTGGATGCCGGCCACAGCGAAGAGGTCGGCGCTCCCCGACGAGGAGGAGACGCCGCGGTTGCCGTGCTTGGCCACGTGGCCGCCGGCGGCGGCCACCACGAAGCTGGCCGCGGTGGAGACGTTGAAGAGGTTGGCGCCGTCGCCGCCGGTGCCGACGATATCCACCACGTTCTCGGCGTCGAGGTGTACCGGCTTCATCAGCTCGCGCATCACCTGGGCGGCAGCGCTGATCTCCTCGGGGGTCTCGCCCTTCATGGCCATGCCCATCAGGAAGGCGGCAATCTGGGCGTCGCCGGCCTCTCCGGTCATGATCTGGCGCATCACCTCGTGGGTCTCGGCGAAGCTGAGGTTCTCACGGCGCATCAGGGCGCCCAGGGCTTCTCGCATCTGCATCATGGCTCTCCTCGACTCAGGCACGGCCCAGCGGCGCTTGAGCACGACGCTGTAGAAAGTTGGCCAGGAGCTCGTGGCCCTGGCAGGTGAGGATCGACTCCGGGTGGAACTGCACCCCCTCCACGTCGAGCTCCCGGTGGCGCAGGCCCATGATCAGCCCCGGGGTGATGTCGTCGTCGGCGGTCCAGGCGGTCACCTCCAGGCAGTCGGGCAGCGTGGCACGCTCCACCACCAGGGAGTGGTAGCGAGTCACCTCCAGGGGGTCGTCCAGGCCCTCGAACACCCCAAGCCCCGCGTGGCGAATGGCCGAGGTCTTGCCGTGCATCACCTGGGGGGCGCGTACCACCTCGCCGCCGTAGACCTGACCGATGGCCTGGTGGCCCAGGCAGATGCCAAGTATCGGCAGCCGGCCGGCGAAGTGGCGAATGGCCGCCATGGAGATGCCCGCCTCGTTGGGGGTGCAGGGCCCCGGCGAGATGACCAGATGGCTCGGCGCCATGGCCTCGATCTGCTCGAGGGTGATGGCGTCGTTGCGGTGGGTGATCACCTCGGCCCCCAGCTCGGCCAGATACTGCACCACGTTATAGGTAAAGCTGTCGAAGTTGTCGATCATCAGCACGGACATGGCGTTATGTTCCTGTTTCTTCACTTGTGTCCAGTAGGCGTAGGTGAGGCGGGGATATCCCCCGTGCGACCTCGCTATTGTTGCGCCGACCGTGCAGGAAACCCAGACACAAAAATGCCGCCCTGCGGGCGGCATCGTCATTCAAGACACGAGGAGGCCGCCCCACCTTAGGAGCGCCACCACTGGCTTGAATGCGTGTGTTCTGAAATATTCATGTTGGTATGGTGCGGCCGGCGCGGCGAGCTGTCAAGGCACCCGGCGCGAGTGCCGCGCTCAGCAGGACGCGGCTTGTCAGACCTCGACCGGTCGACATATGATAACGCTTATCAATTGCAATGATAGCGAATAACCCGTGCCCTCTATCACCTCCCGTCGTCCCGCTATCCTGGTGATAGAGGACGACCGCACCCTCAATGGCCAGATCGCCCGCCTGCTCGAGGACAAGGGCTATCGCACCCAGCAGTGCTACGAGGGCGAAGACGGCCTGATGTCGGCGCTCAGCCAGGCCTTCGACCTGGTCCTGCTCGACGTGCTGCTGCCCAAGCTGGACGGCTTCGAGGTGCTCAAGCGGTTGCGCAGGACCCGCCAGACCCCGGTGATGATGCTCACCGCCTGCGGCGCCGAGGAGGAGCGCATTCGCGGCTACCGCCGCGGCGCCGACGACTACCTGCCCAAGCCCTTCGGTTTCACCGAGCTGCAGCTGCGCATCGAGGCCCTGCTGCGCCGCACCCTGGGCCACACCGACCAGCGCGTCGACACGAGCGAGCTCAGCATCGGCCCCCTCAAGCTGCACCGCACTGACCTGGCGGTGCGCTACGGCGATACCGCCATCGGCCTCACTCCGATCCAGTTCCGCCTGCTCTGGGTGCTGCTGCTCCATCGGGGCGAGGTACTCAGCAAGCCCTACCTCTACCAGCTGGTATTGGAGCGGGAGTTCAGCCGCTACGACCGCAGTCTGGACATGCACCTGAGCAGGGTACGCCGCAAGCTGGTAGGCGCCGGCATGGCGGCGGATCGACTGCAGACCGTCCACGGCAAGGGCTACTGCTTCCTGTGAATCGCCGCCTCTTCTGGAAACTCTGCGGCCCACTGGCGCTGGGCACCCTGGCGCTGGTCTGGGTGATCACCTTCCTCGGCGCCGAGACAGAGCAGCAGATGAGCTTTATCGCCGAGCGCCATCAGCAGACCCTCAAGCAGTGGGGGGCCACCGCAGAGCGTCTCCATGCGGCCGGCGACGAGGGGGCCCTGGCCGAGTGGCTGGACACGCTACAGACCGGTGAGGACACCTGGGCAGCGGTGGTTCGCTCCGATGTCCGACCGCTGGCGGGCAGCTCGCTATCGACGCAGTTTCAGGAGGGGTTCCGGCTGGGGCGCAACGTGGAGTGGAAGATCCACCTCTACTTCGCCGACAACCCGATCATGGATCTCACCTTCGCCGATGGCCACACCCACTTCCTGATCACCCTGCCCCAGCGCATGCGCCCCGGCGGCTACCTGCCCCAGACCAAGCTGCTGCTCAAGGTGGCCCTGCCGCTGGCGGTGCTGGTGCTGCTCTCGGTGGTGATCTACCGCCACCTGATGCACCCGCTGCGCCAGCTGGAGCGAGCTACCCGGGAGTTCAGCGAGGGCCACCTGGACGTACGGGTGCGCGCCCTGCTGGGCAAGCGCAACGACGAGCTGACCGCCCTGGCCACCACCTTCGATCGCATGGCCGAACGCACCGGCGAGCTGATCCTCACCCAGCGCCAGCTGATCGCCGACCTCTCCCACGAACTGCGCACGCCTCTGACCCGTATCGACATGGCGGTCAGCTGCGTGGAGGAAGGCATCGACACCCAGCACTTCCTGCCGCGTATCCGCCGCGAGTGCCGGCTGATGCGCCGCCTGGTGGAGGACACCCTGACCCTGGCCTGGCTGGAGAACGAGACCCCCAGCCTCGATCAGGAGAGCCTCGACCTCACCGACCTGCTGGATAGCGTGATCGACGATGCCCGCTACGAGTCCCCCCGCCACCGGATCGACGCCGAGCTGCCCGACCAGGCGGCGATCAGCGGCAGCAGTCACCGCGCACTGGCCCAGGCGGTGGAGAATGTGATCCGCAACGCCTGCCTCTACACCCCGGCAGGCGGCAGCGTCCGGGTGCGCCTCGGCGTCAAGGGCGATGGCTACCGGCTCACCGTGGAGGACCAGGGCCCGGGGGTGCCCGAGGACCAGCTGGAGCGCATCTTCCAGCCCTTCTTTCGCACCACTCAGGCCCGTGATACCCGGCCGGACGGTCACGGCCTGGGGCTGGCCCTGGCGCGCCGCCAGCTGACGGCGGCTGGCGGCTGGATCCGCGCCGAAAACCGTCCCGAAGGAGGGCTGCGCATGACGCTCTGGCTGCCGGCATCGCGCCTCGCCGGCGAGGCGTAACAATTGTAAAAGCGATTCACATCACCGGCGAGGTAAACAAGAATGCGACCCAAATGAGAATTCATATCACGAAGAGGAGTTCGCATGCCCCCCGCCCAGCGCTTTCCCCGCCACCCCTTGTGCCTGGCCATCGCCCTGCTCGGCACCAGCCCCCTGGCCCTGGCCGAGTCGGCCCAGAGCCTCGATACCCTGCAGATAACCGCCGAGCGCCTGGCCGCCGACCAGGTGGTCGACGCCGAGGCGATGGAGCGTCGCCAGGCCAGCGACCTGAGAGACATTTTCGCCGACCAGCCGAACGTCTCGGTCGGCGGCGCCGCGCCGGCCGCCCAGAAGATCTATGTGCGCGGTCTGGAGGACACCCAGCTCAATGTCTCCGTGGATGGCGCCACCCAGTCCGGCTACCTGTTTCACCATCAGGGGCGCCTGCTCGTGGATCCCGAGCTGCTGCAGCGGGTCGAGGTGATCGCCGGTGCCGGTGAGGCCACCAACGGGCCGGGTGCCCTGGGCGGGACGATCCGCTTCGTCACCAAGGATCCGGAGGACCTGCTGCGTCCCGGTCAGAATATCGGCGCGCGCCTGAGCGCCGGCTACTTCAGCAACACAGAGGGGTACCGCACCTCCGCCTCCCTGTATGGCCGCCTGACCGATCACTGGAGCGCCCTGGCGAGCCTGTCGCACACGGATCATGACGACTACGAGGATGCCGACGGCAACACTCAGCCCTTCACCAGTACCCGCCGGCAGAGTGGGCTCGTCAAGCTGGTCGGTCAGCTGACCGACGAACAGCGGGTCGCGCTGAGCTACGATCGCAGTGAGGATGAGGCCTTTCGCCTGCATCGCCCCCACTGGCGCCCCAGCTTCCGCAACGCCCCAATCGATCAGGAAATGGTGCGCGAGACCCTGACCGGCAGGTACGGCTTCGACTCCCTCACCAACGACTGGCTGGATCTGGACCTGACGCTGTACCGCACGGAAGCCTCCCTAGAGCATGTCGATGGTCCTTTCGGAGACTATATCGGCAGCATGGAGACCCAGGGCGGGGACCTGCGCAACCGTAGCCGCCTCGGCGACCACACCCTGACCTTCGGCATCGACTACCGCCGGGACGAGGCCAGCCTGGCCAGCCCGCTCTATGGCACCAACCGGGAAGAGGGCCGCGTGGTGGGTCTCTTCCTGCAGGATCGCTACCAGTTGACCGACCGCCTGCAGCTCAGCGCCGGGGCGCGTTACGACTGGTTCGAGCTGGACGAGGAACTGACCGGCAATCGCTTCAAGGAATCCGGCCTGAGCCCCAACCTCGGCGTGAGCTTTGATGCCACCGACAACCTCAACCTCTATGGCGGCTGGGCACGGGCCATCCGCGGCACCCAGGTCAAGGAGCTGTTCGTCCTCGACTACTACCGCAACGCCGAGGATCGCCGCAAGGAAACCGCCGACAACTACGAGGTGGGAGCCCGCTACCAGCATGGCAACCTCTACCTGAGCGCGGAAGCCTTCGTGACGCGCATCGACGACGTGGTGGGCATCGTCGACCGTGCCACCCTCGGCAACCCTGGCAACCTGAAGAGCCGGGGCTTCAGCACCAGCATCGGCTACGACTGGGATCGCCTGAACGCCTCGCTCTCCTTCAGCCGGGCCCGGCCCGAGATCGACGGCGAGCCGCTGAGCGACGACGACATGGCCATCGGCACCAGCGTCGGCGACACCTGGGTGGCCAACCTGAACTACCTGGCGACCGACAGCCTGGAGCTCGGTTGGACGGGCCGCTTCGCCGAGCGGCTGACCCGGGTGGCCAGCGACTCCCCGGAGAAGGCCGGCTATGGGGTCAATAACGTCTATGCCCGCTGGCGTCCGCTGGACGACGATCAGCTCACCCTGGCCCTGAGGGTCAACAACCTCTTCAACAAGCAGTACTTCGATCATGCCAGTTACGGAGATGCCGGCGATGTCGCCCATGGCCTGCCCGACCCCGGCCGCGATATCCGCCTGAGTGCCAGCTATCGCTTCTGACCCTCGCAGGGGCGCCTATGGCGCTCCTGCTGTTTTGGCGCCCCGGAAGGCGCCATCCCCCCTGGTTCGAGTCCCGCCGGCCCGGCCGAGCCACTCACCGAAGGAGCCCTCCATGCCCACCATAAATGCCCAGGTGCCCACCGCCGAAGCGAGCCGGCTGATCCAGCGGCTATGCAAGCATTTCCGCCACAAGATCGACGCCGAGTGGGACGCCCACCAGGGCCGACTGCACTTCTCCATCGGCGAGTGCCGGCTCGACGCCGAGCCCGACGCCCTGCACCTGCGCTGCGACGCGGCCTCGGCGGACGAACTGGCGGAGCTCGGCGAGGTGGTGGCCTCCCACCTGGTACGCTTCGCCGGCGATAGCGTCGAGTCGGTCGAGTGGCAGGCGGCGTCATCGATTCAGCGGCCGCCGTCCAACTCCTGAAGGTAGGCGTCAGGCGAGGCCCGGCAGGCGCCCCGCCCGTCAGGGCCTATTCCAGGTTGTCCAGGCCGCGCTCGGCCATGGCCACGGCGCGGAACAGGGCGCGCCCCTTGTTGAGGGTCTCCTGCCACTCCATCTCGGGCACGGAGTCGGCGACGATGCCGGCACCCGCCTGGACGTGGAGCTGGCCATCCTTGATCACCGCGGTGCGGATGGCGATGGCGGTGTCCATGTTGCCGTGCCAGGAGAGATAGCCCACGGCGCCGGAGTAGATGCCGCGTTTGACCGGCTCCAGCTCGTCGATGATCTCAAGCGCGCGGATCTTGGGCGCCCCGGAGACGGTGCCCGCCGGGAAGGTGGCGCGCAGGGCGTCCATGGCGGTAAGCCCCGGCGAGAGCCGGCCGGTGACGTTGGAGACGATATGCATGACGTGGGAGTAGCGCTCCACCACCATCTCCTCGGTGACCTTCACCGTGCCGGTCTCGCTGATGCGCCCCACGTCGTTGCGGCCCAGATCGATCAGCATCAGGTGCTCGGCGCGCTCCTTGGGGTCGGCCAAAAGCTCCGCCTCCAGCGCCAGGTCCTCCTCCTCGCTGCGCCCGCGCTTGCGGGTGCCGGCGATGGGACGCACCGTAACTTCGCCCTCCTCCAGTCGGGTGAGGATCTCCGGCGAGGAGCCGGCCACCTGGTGGTCGCCGAGGTCCAGGAAGAACATGTAGGGGGAGGGGTTCAAGCTGCGCAGGGCCCGATAGAGATCGAGCGGCGCGGCGCGGTAGGGAATCGACATGCGCTGGGAGGGCACGCACTGCATGACGTCGCCGGCCAGCACGTACTCCTTGATGGTCTCCACCGCCGCCTTGAAGCCCGCCTCGGTAAAGCCGGAGGTGAAGTCCCCCTCCTCCACCGCGGCGCCGCCGGTGCCGGGGCTGATGGTGTTGAGGGTGGCGCTGCGCAGGCGAATCTCCAGCTCTTCCAGACGCTGCACGGCACAGCCGTAGGCGTCCGGCTCGGCGGGGTCGGCGTGGGTCCAGAGCGCCAGCCGCCCGGAGAGGTTGTCGAATACCACCAGCTCGTCGCAGACCATCAGCAGGATATCCGGCACGCCCAGGGGGTCGGGCTTGTCGGCGGCGGCCTGGCTGCGCAGCCGCGGCTCGATATAGCGGATGGTGTCGTAGCCGAAGTAGCCCACCAGGCCGCCGTCGAAGCGGGGCTGGTCGTCCAGGCGCGGCACCTTGAAGCGGGCCTGGAACTGCTCGATCCAGTCCAGCGGATCCTCCACCTCGCCGGCGCCCTGCAGCTCATCGTCGATGAAGTGGCTCACCGTGAAGCCGCGCACCTCGATGCGCTCCCGGCTGGGCAGGCCGATGATGGAGTAGCGGCCCCACTTCTCGCCGCCCTGCACCGACTCGAGCAGGAAGCTCCAGGGGGCATTGGCCAGCTTGAGGTAGGTGGAGAGGGGCGTGTCGAGATCGGCCAGCACCTCGCGGGTGACCGGAATACGGTTGTAGCCGGCGTCGGCCAGCTCACGGAAGCGTTCGGGGGTCATCATGCCCGCAGTCCTCGGGGTATGGGGGTGACGATGGAAGGCGCAGGGGCGCCGCGGCTCGGCGCTGCTCGATGGGCGAGTCAGCGTTGTAAGGGGAGCGTCACCATCGCCAGCCGCCGCGCAGGAGGGGCAGCAGGCAGGGTGCGGCGCAGGCGTCACCGCGGGGTGCAAGGGTGTCCGGCAGGGTGCGGCTGGTCATCGAGTCGTTTCCGCTTCTTATAGCAATAACATATTGATTGGGCCGCGCTTATAGCATTAGCCAAAATCACGTTAAACGAGTTCCGCCAGCGATTCAACCATGCCATCCGGCCCACTCGCCTGCACCGGCTCACCGTGGTTGTAACCGTAGGGCACCGCCAGGGTACGAAAGCCGGCGGCGCGCCCGGCGGCGATATCGTGGCGGGAGTCCCCCACCATCAGACAGCGCGACGGGGCCAGGTCGAAGTAGCTGGCCAGGTGCAAGAGCGGCGCCGGGTGGGGCTTCTTCTCGGGCAGGCTGTCGCCGCCCAGGCAGAGGGCAAAGTGCTCGGCCAGGCCCAGCCCTTCCAGCAGCGGGGCGATAAAGGCGAAGGGCTTGTTGGTGACCAGGGCCAGCGGCAGGCCGCGCTCGCGCAGGGCGTCCAGGCACTCGCGCACGCCGGGGTAGAGCCGAGTATGGGCGCCGGGGTCGCGGCCGTAGTGCGCCAGAAATGCCGAATGCGCGCGCTCCAACAGGGTAGTGTCGACAGCTTGCGAGGCGCCATCGGGCGAGGCGCCGGGGACAGCCCGAAGAGGGGGTCCTATGCCAGGGACGGCATCGGTAGCGCCCAGGGAGGGGTTCACAGCGCCCCCTCGCAGGGCTGTCGCCGGATCAGCCTCGCCGGCACCGGCGTCAGCATCAGCGGCGAACCTCAGCGCGCGCTCCACCAATACCAGCGAGCCGTTGCCCACCCAGTCGCGCACCCTCGCTTCGCCGGCGGCGGGCAGGTCGAGGTCGGCCAGGGCCGCGTCCACGGCCAGCGCCAGGTCGGGCACCGAGTCGATCAGGGTGCCATCCAGGTCGAAGGCCACCAGGTCGATGCCGTCGAGAATGGGGTGCATGCTTGCTCCTCCGGGTTACTGATCGTCCTGCACCGCCCGGCGTGCCGCCAGCCAGGAACGCTTGCGGGTCGCCGAGAGGCGCTTGATCTCGGCCTCCAGGCGCAGCGCCTCGCCGCGGCTACCCACCGGCTCATGATGGCGCAGGGCCAGGGGGCCGCGGCCACGCAGGGCCTTGGCGCCGCGGCCGGCGGCGTGCTCGGCCAGGCGCCGCTCCACGTCGGTGGTGATGCCGGTATAGAGGGCGCCGGCGGCGGTCTCCAGCAGGTAGAGGTGCCAGACCGGCGCCTCCCCGGCGGGCTCCTGCTCGCTCACGGCCTCAGCGGGCCCCGGCCAGCTGCTCGCGGAAGTCGCGCAGCACGCTGTCGTAGCGGTGCGGATCGGCGTCGTTTCTGGCCTTGAACACCGCGGAGCCGGCCACGAAGGTGTCGGCGCCGGCCCGGGCGATCTCGGCGATGTTGTCCACCTTCACCCCGCCATCCACCTCCAGGCGGATATCGCGCCCGGAGGCGTCGATGCGGCGGCGCGCCTCGCGCAGCTTGTCCAGGGTGGCGGGCAGGAAGGACTGGCCGCCGAAGCCGGGGTTGACGCTCATCAGCAGCACCATGTCGATCTTGTCCATCACGTAGTCCAGGTAGGAGAGCGGCGTGGCCGGATTGAACACCAGGCCGGCCTGGCAGCCGCCGTCACGGATCAGCTGCAGGGAGCGGTCGATATGGTCCGAGGCCTCGGGGTGGAAGGTGATGATGCTGGCGCCGGCGTCGATGAAGTCGCCGATCAGGCGGTCCACCGGGCGCACCATCAGGTGCACGTCGATGGGCGCGGTGACGCCGTGCTTGCGCAGCGCCTCGCAGACCATGGGGCCGATGGTCAGGTTGGGCACATAGTGGTTGTCCATCACGTCGAAGTGAACGATATCGGCCCCCGAGGCCAGCACGTCGTCCACCTCCTCGCCCAGGCGGGCAAAGTTGGCGGAGAGAATCGAGGGGGCGATCAGGAAGTCGCGGTTCGCATCGGTCATGGCGGATATCCGGGGTCGCTGGCGAAAGCGCGCATTCTAGCAGAGCCCGCCGAATCCGGCAGCGCCGGGCATAGCGGAGCCGCAGAGGCATATTCATAAATAGAATAAAAAAAATCTTTGTAATTACCAATGCGCAGACTTAACCTTGTTGGCAATCTCAACGCCTATCGGAGTGACCCCATGACCCTGCGCCCTCTCTTCCAGCGCCCCCTCTTCCAGCGCTCCCTGCTCGCCATCGCCCTGGGCGCGGGACTCATCGGCCCGGCCAGCGCCGCCGAGCGGGAGCTGCTCAACTCCTCTTACGATATCGCCCGCGAGCTCTTCGCGGCCATCAACCCCGACTTCGTCGCCCACTGGCAGGAGACTCAGGGCGAGACGGTGGCGGTCAGCCAGTCCCACGGCGGCTCCTCCGCCCAGGCACGCGCCATCCTGCAGGGCCTGCGCGCCGACGTGGTGACCTACAACCAGGTCACCGACGTTCAGGCCCTGGCCGATGGCGGCCTGGTGGACGAGGCGTGGCAGGAGGCGCTGCCCAACGCCGCCTCGCCCTACTACTCCACCACCGCCTTCCTGGTGCGCAAGGACAACCCCAAGGGCATCGAGAGCTGGGATGACCTGGTGCGCGACGACGTGAGCATGGTCTTCCCCAACCCCAAGACCTCCGGCAACGGCCGCTACACCTATCTCGCCGCCTGGGGCTTCGCCGACCAGCACTTCGACGGCGACGAGGAGCAGATCCACGACTTCATGCGCACCTTCCTGCGCAACGTGGCGGTGTTCGACACCGGCGGCCGCGGCGCCACCACCAGCTTCATCGAGCGCGGTCGCGGCGACGTGCTGATCAGCTTCGAGTCCGAGGTCAACAACATCCGCAGCGAGTACGGCAGCGACGACTACGAAGTGATCGTGCCCCCGGTCAGCATTCTGGCCGAGTTCCCGGTGGCCGTGGTCGGCCCCAACGCCGAGCGCAACGGCACCACCGACCTGGCCCAGGCCTACGTGGAGTACCTCTACGGCGAGGAGGCTCAGCGCACCCTGGCAGGCTTCAACTACCGGGTGCACCACGAGGCCGTGGTGGAAGAGTTCGCCGACCAGTTCCCGGAGACCGAGCTTTTGCGCGTCGAGGAAGTCTTCGGCGGCTGGGAGGAGGCCATGGAGGCCCACTTCGCCAACGGCGGCCTGCTCGACCAGCTGCAGCGCCGCTGATTTCACGCCCCGGACGGAGACGCCTTGCGCCCATGAGCACCCGCGCCCTCCCCTTCGCCATCGGCCGCACCCCCAAGCGGGTGCTGCCCGGCTTCGGCCTGTCGCTGGGCATCAGCCTGACCTTTGTCTCGCTGGTGCTGCTGCTGCCGATGACCGGGCTCTTCGGTCAGCTGGCCGGGCTGAGCCTCGCCGAGTACTGGGCAATCATCAGCGACGGCCGGGTGGTGGCCAGCTATACGGTGACCATCGGCGCCGCCGCGGTGGCGGCGCTGGTCAACGCGGCCTTCGGTCTGCTGCTGGCCTGGGTGCTGGTGCGCTACGAGTTTCCCGGCAAGCGCCTGCTCGATGCGCTGATGGACCTGCCCTTCGCCCTGCCCACGGCAGTGGCGGGCATCACTCTGGCCACCCTCTACGCCAGCAACGGCTGGATGGGGCGGCTGCTCGAGCCGCTGGGCCTGGAGGTGGCCTACACCTGGGTGGGCATCGCGCTCGCCATGGCCTTCACCAGCATTCCCTTCGTGGTGCGCACCGTGCAGCCGGTACTGGAAGACCTGCCCGCCGAGGTGGACGAGGCGGCGCTGACCCTGGGTGCCAGCGATGCCACGGCCTTTCGCCGGGTGATCCTGCCCCACCTCTGGCCGGCGCTGGTGACCGGTACGGGCCTGGCCTTCGTGCGCTCGCTGGGCGAGTTCGGCGCCATCATCTTCATCGCCGGCAACATGCCCTATGAGACCGAGATCACCGCGCTGATGATCTTCGTGCGCCTGCAGGAGTACGACTACGCCGGCGCTTCGGCCATCGCCTCGGTGGTGCTCTTCGTCTCGCTGGCGCTGCTGCTGGCCATCAACGTCTGGCAGGGGCGCTTCATCAAGCGACTGCACGGAGGACGCGGCTGATGCAACGTATCGGTGATGCTCCCGGGGTGCGCCGCACCCTGATCCTGGCCGCGGTCGCCCTGGCCGCGCTCTTCCTGCTGCTGCCGCTGGTGGCGATCTTCGCCCAGGCCTTCGCCCAGGGCATGGGCGTCTTCTGGAGCAACGTCAGCGACCGCTACACGGTAGCGGCCATCGGCCTGACGCTCTTCATCACGGTGCTGACCATTCCGGTCTGCCTGGTGTTCGGCGTGGCCCTGGCCTGGCTGGTGACCCGCTTTGCCTTTCCCGGCCGCCGCCTGCTGCAGACCCTGATCGACATCCCCTTCGCGGTCTCGCCGGTGGTGGCGGGCCTGGTCTACCTGCTGCTCTACGGGCGCAACGGCTGGCTGGGCGGCTGGCTCGACGGCCATGACATCCAGCTGATGTTCGCCTGGCCGGGCATCCTGCTGGTCACCATCTTCGTCACCTGCCCCTTCGTGGCCCGGGAGCTGATCCCGCTGATGCAGGCCCAGGGCTCCCGGGAGGAAGAGGCCGCCGTGACCCTGGGCGCGCCGGGCTGGACCATCTTCCGCCGGGTCACCCTGCCTAATATCCGCTGGGCACTGCTCTACGGGGTGATCCTGACCAACGCCCGGGCGGTGGGCGAATTCGGCGCCGTCTCGGTGGTCTCCGGGGCCATCCGCGGCCAGACCAATACCCTGCCGCTGCACCTGGAGCAGCTCTATCAGGACTACAACACCGTGGGGGCCTTCGCCAGCGCATCGCTGCTGGCGCTGATTGCCCTGCTCACCCTGGCCGCCAAGGCCACGCTGGAATGGCGCGCCGCGCGCCAGGAGGCCCACCCATGAGCATTCGTCTACACAACATCGGCAAGCACTTCGGCAGCGGTCGCCAGCGCACCCAAGCGCTGGAGCCGGTGAACCTGGATATCCACGACGGCGAGCTGGTCGGCCTGCTCGGCCCCTCGGGCTCGGGCAAGACCACCCTGCTGCGCATCATCGCCGGCCTCGAGCACGCCGACCCGGACGGCGGCGCGCGCATCCTCTTCGGCGAGCGCGACGTCACCAACGTCCACGTCCGCGACCGGCGCATCGGCTTCGTCTTCCAGCACTACGCGCTGTTTCGCCACATGACGGTGTTCGACAACGTCGCCTTCGGCCTTACCGTGATGCCGCGCAGGAACCGGCCCACCAGCGGCGAGATCCGCGCCCGGGTCCACCGCCTGCTGGAGATGGTGCAGCTCGAGCAGCTGGCCCACCGCTATCCGGCCCAGCTCTCCGGCGGCCAGCAGCAGCGGGTCTCCCTGGCCCGGGCGCTGGCCCTGCGCCCCGATGTGCTGCTGCTCGACGAACCCTTCGGGGCACTCGACGCCAAGGTGCGCCAGGACCTGCGCCGCTGGCTGCGCCACCTCCACGACGAGCTGGGCTTCACCAGCCTCTTTGTGACCCACGACCAGGAGGAGGCACTCGAGCTCTCCGACCGGGTGGCGGTGATGAGCAACGGCCGCATCGAGCAGATCGACACCCCGGACGCGGTCTACCGGTCACCGGCCAACCGTTTCGTCTTCGAGTTCCTGGGCGACGTGAACCATCTGGAGGGGGAGGTGCGCGACGGCACCCTCACCTGCGGCGAGGCGCGCCTCTCGGTGGAGCTGCCCGACGGCTCGGAGGAGCTGCTGCTGCGCCCCCACGAGCTGCGGCTCGCTTCCGCCCCCACCCCGGAGGCCCACCTGCCGGTCACGGTGACAGCCACCTCCCCGGTAGGCGCCGAGGTGCGCGTGGAGCTGGCCGCGGACTGGCTGGGCGAGCCCTGGCTTGCCACCGTGCGCCACGCCGACTATGAGCGCCTGGGGCTCACTCGGGGCCAGCGGCTCTTCGCTATCCCCAGGCGCTGGCACCGATTTCCCGATGCCTCTCCGGCCCCGGCCCTGAGCCCCCTGGCCAGGGCGGCCTGAGGCTCACCGCTCCCAGAGCATCAGGGTCTCGGCCTCGCCGGTAAGAGGCTCGAGGCGCTCCTCGAGCTCCCGGAACCCCAGGCGGCGATAGAAGGAGACCGCCCGCACGTTGCGGGAGAAGACGCAGAGCGTCAGGCGACGATGGCGGGCCATGGCCTCCGCCATCAGCCGGGAGCCGTAGCCATAGCTCTGGACCTCGGGGTCGATGAAGAGCGCCTCCAGCCGCTCTCCGTTGAGGGCGGCGAAGCCGATCAGCCGCCCCTCTGCTTCCAGCACCAGCAGCTCGTCGGCGCCGGGCAGGTGCTCGGCGGCCATGGCATCCCGGTGGGACACCCAGAACTCAGCGGGGATGAAGTCGTGGGCGCGCAGCGACGCCCTGAGCCAGAGATCGGCCAGCAGCGGAATCTCGTCCGGGCGAGCATGACGAAGCATGAGTGGTCTCCCAAAGCGTTTCCCCACAGTGTACCGTTGACCCGCCGCTCCGGGGGCAGGAATTCCAGCCGCGGTGCGCACGCCGCTATACTGTCGGCCTGTCCTGATTCGCCGCACCGGAGCCCACCATGCCGCGCCCCCATCGCCTTCGTACCGCCCTCCTTCGTCTCTCTGCCGGCCTGCTCGCCGCCGGCCTGCTCGCCGCCTGCGCCAGCCCCCACTACCTGCAGCTCAGCCCCCAGCGCAGCGCCGAGGTGCCGGTGAGCGGCAGCGGCCAGGCGGTGACGGTGATCGCCGTGGACGGGCGCGACAGCGAGGTGATCGGCACCCGCACCGGCAGCGCCATGTCCACCGCCACCATCACCGTCAACGCCCATGAGCTGACCCCCCACCTGCAGCGGGAGGCCGAGCGCGCAGTGCGCGACATGGGTTTCTCCCCCACCACCGAGAGCGCCCCGAATCGCCCCAGCCTGACCCTGACCCTGGACCACCTGGGCTACGAGCGCGGCCAGAGCCGCCCGGTGATCGATGAGGCACGCCTGGAGGCGGTCTTCGTGGCCGAGGCGCGCAACGGCGGCAATACCTATACCGGCACCTACACCTCTCGACGCACCCAGAGCTATGCGGTGCGTCCGGACCGCGACACCAATACCCGCATGGTCAACGACCTGCTCTCCGACGGCCTGAACCGTGCTTTCCGGGACCCGGAGCTGGGCCAGCTGCTGGCGCGTTGAGCCCCCCACGGTCGCCCGGCCATCTCGGCGCGGCACGCCTAACGCAGCGAGGGCGCCCGGCGGGCGCCCTCGCTGCATGTCGTGGTCACGGCTACTCCAGCGGCCCGCGGCGCACCAGCGCCCAGGCGCTCTCCCGAAAGCCGCGGCCGGGCTCCGGCTCCCCCTGCTCCAGCAGGGTGACCTGGAAGTTGGGGGTGAAGAGATCGCGCACCTCGTCAGGCAGCACGCTGAAGGGCGGCCCGCCCTCATCGCCCGGCTCCCGCTCCAGGCTGATCAGCAGGCCGCGGCTGCCCGGCGGCACCAGCTGGGCCAGGTGAAAGGCGTAGCGCTGGCGCGTGGCCGGCGGCAGGGCAATCAGGGAGGCGCGATCGTAGAAGGCGCCGATCTCCGCCGCCTGCTCGATATGGAAATGGAAGAAGTCCCCGCACCAGAGCTCCACGCTGCCCTGTCGGCAGACCTGGAAGCCGGCCTGGGGATAGCGGGTCGTCACCCCTCCCCTCGGCCATGAACTGCTCGATCGCCTCCGGCGCCAGCTCGATGCCCAGCACCGGGTGGGCCTGGCCGGCCAGCCAGCGCATGTCCAGGCTCTTGCCGCAGAGCGGCACCAGCACCTTGGTGCCGGGCCTGACCCCAAGGGCCGGCCAGTGGTTGACCAGCATGGGATGGGGGCGGTCGCGGTGGAAGCCGATGCGCCCCTCGCGCCAGCGCTCGAGCCACTCATTGGCCATGGGCATCTCCTCAGAACCAGCGGTCGCGCTTGCGCTTGCGGCGCGGCAGGTGTGGCACGATCAGCCCCACCAGCAGGCCGGCACCGGCTACCCCACCGCCGTACATGAAGTAGCGCATCAGCAGGTCCTCCTCTTGGGTATCCAGGCGAGCCTGCAGCTGGCGAATGGTCTGGCGCGCCTGCTCCGCCTCGGCATCGAGCTCGCGGTTGCGCGTCTCGAGGTCGGCGATACGCGACTCGCGGGTCTCGAGGGTCGCGCGCTGCGCCTCGGTGCGGCTCTCCCACTGCTCGTTGATGCCGTCGAGCTCGGCGGTCAGTTCGGCCACCTGGCGTTCGAGCGCGGGCAGGCGCACCTGGGCGCTGGGGGTCTCCTGGAGCTCGCTGGAGAGCACCCAGACGGTGTTGCCGCCGCCGTTCTGCACGCGGCTGTAGTTCCCGCTGGTTTCCAGCAGGGTGACCGGCTCACCGGCGGTGAGGGTGCCGACGATGCGGTAGCCGTCGGTGGGACCGCTGCGCACATAGGTGGTGATGGAGTCGCTGACCCAGTGGGTCGCGTCGCTCTCCTGAGCCTGCACGGGAAGCGTCAGGAGCCCCAGGGCCAGGCCCAGGGAGAGTCGTTTGAGATCGTATCGTGTCATGCCGTCATCCTGCTGAAGCTGGCGGGGTTCCACTCTGGCGTGACCGGAAGCGGGCACCGGCCTCCTGCCGGCGCCACCGCGATGAGACAGCCGCCCTTTAGGGGGTCGTGATCCGCAGAGGCTTTTCCACAGCTGCTGTGGACAAGTGTCGGGAAAACCGCTGGAAAGGCGCCGCTCGGCAGCATGGGGCCTGCCCTCGGCGCCAACTGATCATTTCGTGACCAGCACATCCTCAGCGCTCCGGCGGCGACGGCGGCGCGAAAGAGCGCGGGAACTCGGTGACCCGCCCCTCGCTCTTGACCGCCCGCGGCGGCCCCTCGCGCTCCACCTCGTCGATGCGCACGATAGCATTGAGCGGCAGGTAGCTGCGGCTCACCCCCTCGAAGGTGCGCCTGAGCTTGTCCGCCGTGGGGTCCACCACCAGCTTGGAGGCGTCCTCGAAGACGAACTCCTCCACCTCGATGAAGCCCCACAGGTCGCTCTGGAAGATTTCGCGAGCGTAGAGCTCCCACACCTCGCCCTGCTGGTGGAAAACCACCCGATAGATCGGCTTTGCCGCCATGGTGCTGAGTGTTCCTCGACACGGTGTTCCGACAAGAGCGCAAGGGTAGCACACTCCCGGGGCCGACGGCCCATGCTGGCTCCACCGCGCGCCGGAGCGTACAATATGCGGCTACTTTTCCAAGGCACGGCCCACTCTCTCCTATGGCGAAGAAACTCTTCATCAAGACGCACGGCTGCCAGATGAACGAGTACGATTCCGCTCGCATGGCGGATCTGCTCGGCGAATCTCACCGGCTCGAGCTCACCGACGACGAGCGCGAGGCCGACGTCATCCTGCTCAACACCTGCTCCATCCGCGAAAAGGCCCAGGAGAAGGTGTTCCACCAGCTGGGACGCTGGAAGAAGCTCAAGGAGGCCAACCCCGACCTGGTGATCGGGGTGGGCGGCTGCGTGGCCAGCCAGGAGGGCGAGGCGCTGCGCAAGCGGGCCCCCATGTGGACATGGTCTTCGGCCCCCAGACCCTGCACCGGGTCCCCTCCATGCTCGACGCCCGCCAGCAGAACCAGATCTCGGTGGTGGACGTCACCTTCCCGGAGGTCGAGAAGTTCGACCACCTGCCCAAGCCGAGCTCCGACGGCGCCACCGCCTTCGTCTCGGTGATGGAGGGGTGCTCCAAGTACTGCACCTTCTGCGTGGTGCCCTACACCCGCGGCGAGGAGGTCTCGCGCCCCTTCGAGGCGGTGATGGACGAGGTGATCCACCTGGCCGACCAGGGCGTGCGCGAGATCAACCTGCTGGGCCAGAACGTCAACGCCTACCGCGGGCTCAACCAGCTGGGCGACGAGATCGACCTGGCCGAGCTGATCGGCTGCGTGGCGGCGGTGGAGGGCATCGACCGCATCCGCTTCACCACCTCCCACCCGGTGGAGTTCTCCGACAGCCTGATCGAGGCCTTCGGCGAGATTCCGGAGCTGGTCAGCCACCTGCACCTGCCGGTGCAGTCCGGCTCCGACCGGATCCTCTCTGCCATGAAGCGCGGCCATACCGCCGACGAGTACATCGAGAAGATGGAGCGCATCCGCGCCCTGCGCCCGGATATCAGCTTCTCCTCGGACTTTATCGTCGGCTTCCCCGGCGAGAGCGACGAGGATTTCGCCGCCACCATGGACCTGATCCATCGTATCGGCTTCGACCACTCCTTCAGCTTTGTCTACTCGGCACGCCCGGGCACCCCGGCGGCCTCCCTCGAGGATGACACCCCTGAGGCGGTCAAGAAGCAGCGCCTGGCGATCCTTCAGGAGCGTATCAACCAGCAGGCGATGCAGATCAGCCGGCGCATGGTGGGCACCACCCAGCGGATCCTGGTCACCGGCTTCTCGCCCAAGGACCCGGGCCAGCTCTCCGGCCGCACCGAGAACAACCGGGTGGTCAACTTCCGCGCCCCCAACCCCACCGAGCTGATCGGCCTCTTCGTCGATGTGGAGATCAGCGAGGCGCTGCCCAACTCCCTGCGCGGCGAGCTCGCCTCCCCGGCGGTCTACTGAGGCCGCTCCCAGCGTCGTATTGCCCCGGCGCGCGTCGGGGCAGTAAGCTGCCCTAAATTCATCTTCCACGGGACCCGCCAGCCTTGAGCCAGCCATCCTCTCAGGCCAATCGCATCATCACCCTGAACCTCGAGCCCAACGATCCTCGCCGCCTCGCCAACCTGTGCGGTCAGCGCGACGAGCACCTCAAGCTGGTGGAAACGCGCCTCGGCATCACCCTGCGCAACCGCGGCAACATCTTCCAGCTGGCCGGCCCCATGGCCCGAGTCAAGGCCGCCGCCAACGTGCTCGAGCACCTCTATCGGGAAACCGAAGCCAGCGACCTGGAACCGGACACCGTGCATCTCTTCCTCCAGGAGTCCGGCCTAGAGGCGCTGGAAGAGGAAGAGGGCGGCGAAGGCGGCGACGAGGTGCTGCTGCGCACCCCGCGCACCCTGATCAAGCCGCGGGGCCTCAACCAGCAGGCCTATGTGCAGAGCATCCGCGCTCACGACATCAACTTCGGCATCGGCCCGGCGGGCACCGGCAAGACCTACCTGGCCGTGGCCGCCGCGGTGGAGGCGCTCAACCAGCAGGAGGTGCGCCGCATCCTGCTGGTGCGCCCGGCGGTGGAGGCCGGCGAGAAGCTCGGCTTCCTCCCCGGCGACCTGGCCCAGAAGATCGACCCCTACCTGCGGCCGCTCTACGACGCCCTCTACGAGATGATCGGCTTCGAGCAGGTGGCCAAGCTGATCGAGCGCCAGGTGATCGAGATCGCTCCGCTGGCCTATATGCGCGGGCGCACCCTCAACAACGCCTTCATCATCCTCGACGAGAGCCAGAACACCACTCGCGAGCAGATGAAGATGTTCCTCACCCGCATCGGCTTCGGCTCCACCGCGGTGATCACCGGGGACGTCACCCAGGTCGACCTGCCCCGGGGCCAGAGCTCCGGCCTGATCCAGGTCATGGAGGTGCTCAAGGGCACCCCCGGCATCGGCACCACCCACTTCGCCGCCAAGGACGTGGTGCGCCACCCCCTGGTGCAACGCATCATCGAGGCCTACGACCACTTCGAGGCCGAGCAGGAAGCCGCCGAGCGCGCCCGCAAGGCCGCCAGAGACCAGGAGCGCGAGGCCCTGCGTCTCGAGCGACAGGACCGTCTCGATCGCGAGCGTGGCGACTCATGAGCCCGGTGGTCGATCGCCAGCAGGCCATCGAGGCCGAGGGACTGCCCGGCCAGGCGGAGCTGGAGGCCTGGGTGGCCGCGGTGCTCGCCCGCCACGACGTCGCCGCCGACAGCGAGCTGACCGTGCGCCTGGTGGACAGTGAGGAGAGCCAGGCCCTCAACCGCGACTACCGCGGCCGCGACCGCCCTACCAATGTGCTCTCCTTCCCCTTCGAGAGCCCGCCCGGGGTGGCGCTGCCGCTACTGGGCGACCTGGTGATCTGCCATCCGGTGGTGGTAGCCGAGGCCGCCGAGCAGGACAAGGCGCTCGCCGATCACTACGCTCACATGGTGGTCCACGGCACCCTGCACCTGCTCGGCCATGACCATATCGAGGATGAGGAGGCCGAGGCGATGGAGCGGCTCGAACGCGAGATCCTCGCCGAGTTCGACATCGCCGACCCCTATCTCGTCACCCAGCCTGCCTCCCATCGCGATCCCGAGGACAAGAGACCCGACCCATGAGCGACGACCGATCGAGCGGCCAGGGCGGCCGATCCTGGCTGGACAAGCTGCTGGGCGCGCTGTCCAGCGACAGCGATGAACCCAGCTCCCGCGACGAACTGCTCGCCTTCCTGCGCCAGGCGGCCAGCCGCCTGAAGCTCGAGCAGGACGCCATGATGATCATCGAGGGCGCCCTGCAGATCAGCGACCAGCAGGTGCGCGAGGTGCTGATTCCCCGCTCCCAGGTCACCGCCATCGGCCTCGACCAGCCCCTGGAGGAGTATCTGTCGCTGATCCTGGAGACCGGCCACTCCCGCTACCCGGTGATCGGCGAGAACCTCGACGAGGTCAAGGGGATTCTGCTGGCCAAGGACCTCCTGCCCCTGCTGCAGCGAGGCCAGGAGAGCACCCGCCCCTTCCGCCTCGAGGAGGTGGTGCGCCCGGCGCTCTTCGTGCCGGAGTCCAAGCGGCTCAACAGCCTGCTCAAGGAGTTCCAGGACACCCACAACCATATGGCGGTCGTGGTGGACGAATATGGGGGCACCGCCGGCATCGTCACCATCGAGGACATCCTCGAGGAGATCGTCGGCGAGATCGAGGACGAGCACGACGCCGACGAGGAGGAGGATATCCGCGAGCTGGGCGATGGCCGCTACGCCATCCGCGCCCTGACCCCCATCGAGGACTTCAACGAGCGCTTCGCGACCCGCTTCTCCGACGAGGAGTTCGATACCCTGGGGGGACTGGTGATGCAGCGCTTCGGCCACCTCCCCGGGCGCGGCGAGCACACCGAGATCGGCGGCTGGCGCTTCACCGTGCTCAACGCCGACAATCGCCGCATCCGCCTGCTGGAAGCCGAGCCCGCCGGCGGGCAGGATGAGGGCTGAGCCCTCCGCGCCTGACACGGCATTTCTGTCAACCGAACCCGACACGGAAAGTCATCATGTCCGAGCTGCGACTCTCTCCGCTCCTGGGCTGCCTGCTGGCGCTGGCCGCCGGGGTACTGACGACCCTCACCGCCTCGCCCTTCGAGCTGTGGTGGCTCGGCCCCGTGGCCGTGGGGCTGGTCTACCTGGGTATTCACACCCTGACACCCGGACAGGCCGCCCTGCGCGGCTGGTGCTACGGCATCGGGCTGTTCGGCTCCGGCGCCTCCTGGGTCTACGTCTCGATCCATGACTACGGCTATACCGGCGTGCCCCTGGCGGTGTTTCTCACCGCGCTGTTCGTGGCCAGCATGGCGCTCTTCCTGGCCGTCACCCTGTGGCTCTATCGCCGGCTCACCGGGGCGCGGCTGGCCTTCCTCACCTTTGCCGGCGCCTGGGTGCTCGGCGAGTGGCTGCGCACCTGGCTCTTCACCGGCTTTCCCTGGCTGCTGCTGGGCTCCGCTCACGTGGACTCCCCCCTGGCTCCCTGGGCCCCGGTGGGCGGCGTCTACCTGCTGTCGCTAATCACCGCCCTCACCGGCACCCTGCTGGTGGAGTTCCTGGCCCGGCGCTGGTGGGCCGCCGCCCCGGTAGCCGCTCTCTGGCTCGCCCCCCTGGCGCTGCCGACCCAGTGGACCCAGCCCGCCGGCGAGCCGCTGCGGGTCGCCCTGCTGCAGGGCAATCTGGACCAGCTGATCAAATGGACCCCGGAGGGGCAGCGCGAGGCGGCCAACCGCTACGCCGAGCTGACTCGCAACCAGCCCGACGATCTCGACCTGATCGTCTGGCCCGAGGCGGCGCTGCCGATGTTCGAGGATCAGGCGCGGCCGATCCTCGAGCGCGTGCAGTCCAACCTCTCCCCCGATGCCGCCCTGATCACCGGCATTCTCCAGCGCGAGGCCCAGGGACGCTACTTCAACAGCGTGATCGGCCTCGGCAACGCCGAGGGGGAGTACCGCAAGGAGCACCTGGTGCCCTTCGGCGAGTACCTGCCCCTGGAGAGCCTGCTGCGGGGCACCATCGCCTTCTTCGACCTGCCGATGCCCGCCATGACCCCGGGACCCTCGGGCCAGGCGCCGATGGTCGCCGCCGGCACCACCATCGGCAACGCCATCTGCTACGAGATCATCTACGCCGACCTGGTGGCCGAGCGCGCCCGAAACAGCGCCCTGCTGATGACGGTCTCCAATGACACCTGGTTCGGCGAGTCCATCGGCCCATTACAGCACCTGCAGATGGCCCGGCTGCGGGCGCTCGAGAACGGCCGCTACCTGGTGCGCGCCACCAGCAACGGGGTGACCGTGATCGTCGACCCCCAGGGGCGCGTCACCGCCCGGGCGCCCCAGTTCGAGATGACCAGCATCACCGGCGAGGTGCGCCCCATGGCGGGCCTCACCCCCTTCACCCGCACCGGCAGCTGGCCCGCCTGGCTGCTCGCCGCCCTGCTGGTGCTGCCGGGGCTGCGGCTGCGCCGCCGCCCCGCCGCGTAGGAGCCCAATTCATTGGGCGATGGAGGCACGCCACTCTGCGCTGAACCCAACAAGAAGCGCCCAGCCGATGACTCGGCTGGGCGCTTCTTCTTACAGCTTACAGCTTCAGGCTTTCGACGAAGTCGGGATCTCGCCCAGCACCTCGGGAATGGTCATCCTGACGTAGCGACCGGGAGCCGGCTCGATGATCTCGAGTTCGCCGTCGCCGGGCTGGCGAGCGGGGACCATCTTCTCGGCTGCCGGGTCGGCGTAGCCGTTCTCGGTCATCCACGCCTGCCAGTGGGGCCACCAGGAGCCTTCCTGCTGCTCGGCACCGGCCAGCCACTCCTCATGGGTCTCCGGCAGGGCATCGTTGGTCCAGTAGCCGTACTTGTTCTTGTGGGGCGGGTTGACCACCCCGGCGATATGGCCGGAGCCCCCCAGCACGAACTTGACCGGCCCCTTGGGCAGCAGCGCCCCGTAGTAGGTGCTGTTCCACTTGGCGATATGGTCCTCCCGGGTGGAGAGGAAGTAGCTCGGCGTGGAGACCTTGCGCAGGTCGATCTTGACGCCGTCGAGCTCGATCCCGCCGGGCTCCACCAGGCGGTTCTCCAGGTACATGTGACGCAGGTACCAGCCGTGGGTGCCCGCCGGCAGGTTGGTGCCGTCGGTGTTCCAGTAGAGCAGGTCGAAGGGGGCCGGCACGTCACCCTTCAGGTAGTTGCTGATATAGAAGGACCAGAAGAGGTCGTTCTCACGCAGCAGGTTGAAGCTGAAGGCCATGACGCGGCCGTCCAGGTAGCCGTCGCGCTCCATCTTGGCCTCGATGCCCTGGAGCACCGGCTCGTTGAGGAAGACGCCGATCTCGCCCGGGTCGCGGAAGTCCTGCAGGGTGGTCATGTAGGTGGCCGACTTCACCTTGCGCCCGCGACGGGTGCTGGTCAGGAAGGCCACGGTGGAGGCCGCCAGGGTGCCGCCGACGCAGTAGCTCAGCAGGTTCACCGACTTCTCGCCCGTGGCCTGCTCGATCGCCTCCATGGCGGCGATGGGGCCCAGCTGCATGTAGTCGGCCCAGGTCAGGTCGCGCTGCTCGGGGCCGGGGTTGCGCCAGGAGGTCAGGAAGACGGTGTGTCCCTGGGCCACCAGCCACTTGACGAAGGAGTTGTCCTCGCGCAGGTCGAGGATGTAGTACTTGTTGATCCAGGGCGGAATGACCAGCAGCGGCGTCTTGAAGACCTTTTCGGTGGTCGGCGCGTACTGGATCAGCTGGATCAGCTCATTCTCGTAGACCACCGAGCCAGGGGTCACGGCGATATTGCGACCCACCTCGAAGGCGCTGCGATCGGTCATGGTGACGTTGAGGCCCTCGGCGGAGTTATCCAGGTCCTGGCGCAGCCGGTTAAGGCCATCGACCAGGTTCTGCCCGCGGGTCTCGAGGGTCTTGCGCATCACCTCGGGGTTGGTAGTGACGAAGTTGGTCGGCGCCATGGCGTTGACCAGCTGGCGGGCATAGAAGCCGAGGCGCTGCTTCTGATCGTCGGGCAGCTCGAGCCCCTCGATCAGCTGCTCCACCATGCGCGAGAAGAGCAGGTACTGCTGCATGATCGCCTGGTAGTAGGGATCCTGGCGCCAGGCCTCGTCCTGGAAGCGGCGATCGCCGCGTCCGGGCGTCACCAGCGGCTCCACCGGCTCGCCGGACAGCGCCCGCAGGCCGTGCTGCCAGAGCTGGAACTGGTCCTGCATCAGCTGTGCCTGGGCCTGCCACAGCTGGGGCGGGTTCCCCATCAGCGCCTCGGCGGCGGCCTGGAAGCTCTCGCGCATGTCGCCATAGACGGAGCCCGCGGCGTCGCTGGGCACGATGCGCTCCAGCAGATCGCCCATCAGGGCGCGGTACTCCTCGCCAATCTCCTTGAGCTGGGCGTTCCACGCCTCGAGCTCGGCCTGTGTCGGTGCTTCAACCCCTGGCTGCATTGACCCCTCCTGACGCGCGCGGCGCCTGCCACGCCTGCTACGAATGAGACGGGCCGCCGCGCCTTCCTGAGAGGCGTGGCGGCTCGGTCAGCGGCCCCGGCGGGGCCGCCGGCTTGAGACCGGTCTGGCAATCAGCTCTTGCTGCCGCCCCGGGTGGACTGCGCCTTGGCCGGCTCATCCTTGGCGGGCGCTGCGCCCTTCTGGGCCTGCTCGACCACCTTGGCCTGCTCGGCGAAGAGCTTCTCGAGCTCGGCCTTGAACTCCAGGCTCATCTCTGAGAGCGCCTTGGCGTCTTCCAGCATCTGCTGGGAGAGCTGGTTCATCACCTCGGCCTGGCGGGCGCTGAACTCCTGGAGGGAGTCGGCATCGGCCACTTCGCTGGCATCGCGCAGGCGCTCGGTGCCGAGCTGGCTGTAGCGCTTCATGGACTCCATCTGGTACTGGGTCAGCTTTTCCATGTTGTCCAGCATCAGGGAGTTGAGCTTGCGCATCGGCTCGAAGAACTGACGGGTCTGCTCGTTGAAGGCTTCGATCATCTTGTCCTGCATGGGGGCGTCCTCATGTTGTAACTCAGGGCGTGCGGGAAGCGCCCGCCGCCATGTTGCACTGCACAAAGCCTAGTCTGCCATGCCAAAGGTTGCAAGACGATGAAAGGCGAATATCGGCCTAGCCGTTGCGCTTGGCCCGGGAGCTGGCGCTGGCCGCTCCCTTCTTCGCCGTGCTGCGGCCGGAGGCCTTGCTGCTGGCGCCGGCGTCGTCAGGGCTTGCTTCGGACTTGCCTTGGGCGGCGCTCTGGCCGGCCTGCTTGAGCATGTCGAGCATCATCTGCTGATAGGTACCGAAGCTGGAGAGCCCCTGGGAGAGGCCCTGGGAGAGCCCCTGGGTCAGCCCTTGACCCATGCCCGACTGCTGCAGGAAGGGCTGCATCAGGCTCATGGGGTCATAGCCCTCCACGCCGGACTCCATCTGCTTCTGGATCTGCTCCAGAACCTGCTGCTGGAATACCGCCACATCGGGCAGGCCCAGGGCCTGGCGAAACTCTTCGGGAGTGAGGTCGAACTCGACGTTGATCTTCATGACGATGTCCTGTCCATGGGAACTTGCAGCCAGTGTAGCAGCCCCGTCAGCCGCAGCCTCAACGCTTTCCCTTTCAGCGCAGGACGGGCGTCGCCACGCTGACGTCCGCGTTCTGGGCGCGGTGGCGCAGCAGATGGTCCATCAGGGTCAGCGCCATCATCGCCTCGGCGATGGGGGTGGCGCGGATGCCCACGCAGGGGTCGTGACGCCCCTTGGTGATCACCTCCACGGGGTTGCCATGGACGTCGATGGAGCGCCCCGGGGTGGTGATACTGGAGGTGGGCTTGAGGGCCAGGTGGGCGACGATGGCCTGGCCGCTGGAGATGCCGCCCAGCACGCCGCCGGCGTGGTTGGAGAGAAAGCCCTCGGGGGTCATCTCGTCGCGGTGTTCGCTGCCACGCTGGGCCACGCTGGCGAAGCCGTCACCGATCTCCACCCCCTTCACCGCGTTGATGCTCATCAGGCCGTGGGCCAGCTCGGCATCCAGACGGTCGAAGACCGGCTCGCCGAGACCGGGGGAAACCCCCTCGGCCACCACGGTGATCTTCGCCCCCACCGAGTCCTGGTCCCGGCGCAGCTGATCCATGTAGGCCTCGAGCTCGGCGACGCGCTCCGGGTCGGGGCAGAAGAAGGCGTTCTGCTCCACCGCCTCCCACTGCTTGAAGTCGATCGCGATGGGGCCAAGCTGGCTCATGTAGCCGCGCACGGCAATGCCCTGGCTGGCCAGGTACTGCTTGGCGATGGCGCCGGCGGCCACGCGCATGGCGGTCTCCCGGGCGCTGGAGCGACCGCCGCCCCGGTAGTCGCGCACCCCGTACTTGTGGTGGTAGCTGTAGTCGGCGTGGGCCGGGCGGAACTGGTCCTTGATGTTGCCGTAATCCTTGGAGCGCTGGTCGGTATTCTCGATCAAAAGGCCGATGGCGGTGCCGGTGGTCACCCCCTCGAAGACCCCGGAGAGGATCTTGACCCGGTCGGGCTCCCGGCGCTGGGTGGTGTGGCGGGAGGTGCCGGGGCGGCGGCGGTCCAGGTCGCGCTGCAGGTCGGCCTCGGTGAGCGGCAGCCCCGGGGGACAGCCGTCGACGATGGCGCCAAGGGCGGGGCCATGGCTCTCGCCGAAGGTGGTGACGGTAAACAGCTTGCCGAAGGTGTTGCCGGACATGGGCGCTTCTCCTAGACGGGGTGGCGAAACGAAGGCGAGGTGGATCAGGCGAAGGACGCCGCATGGGCATCGAGTTCATCGGCGGTGAGGGCGAAGACGCCCTGGCCGCCGCGCTCGAACTCGAGCCACAGGAAGGGCACCTCGGGGAAGGCGGCCTCCAGATGGCGGTCGGAGTTGCCGACCTCGACGATCAGCACGCCGCGCTCGGTGAGATGATCGCGGGCCTCGCGCAGGATGCGTCGCACGATATCCAGACCGTCGGCACCGGCGCCCAGGGCGAGAGCCGGCTCGTGGCGGAACTCGGCGGGCATGGTGGCCAGGTCCCGGGCGTCCACATAGGGCGGATTGGAGACGATCAGGTCATAGCGGCCGGGCAGCCCGGCGAAGAGGTCGGAGTGCACGGCGCGCACCCGCTCCCCCAGGTCGTGGCGACTGATGTTCTGGCGCGCCACGGCCAGGGCCTCCTCGCTGATATCGCCGAGATCCACCTCGCAGGTGGGCAGATGCAGCGCCGCGGCGATGCCGATGCAGCCGGAGCCGGTGCAGAGGTCGAGCACCCGGGCCGGCGGCTCCTCGGGGAACCAGGCGGCAAAGCCATGCTCGACCAGCTCGGCGATGGGCGAGCGGGGAATCAGCACCCGCTCGTCCACGTCGAAGGGGAAACCGGCGAAGAAGGCTTCCCCCAGCAGGTAGGGGAGCGGGCGACGGGTGGTCACCCGCTCGCGCACCAGGGCCACGATGCGGCTCCGCTCCATGGGCAGCAGGCGCGCATCCAGCACCGCCGGGTCGACGTTCCAGGGCAGGTGCAGGGCCCCCAGGGTCAGCGCCACCGCCTCGTCCCAGGGCGAGTCGGTGCCGTGGCCGTGAAAGAGTCCGGCCAGGTGGAACTCGCTGGCCGCCCAGCGCAGGCAGTCGCGCAGGGTCACGAGGCCATCGCGCAGTTCGTCATCGGAGAGCGTGAGGGTCGAGGAGTCGTTGCGAAGGGACACGTGGCGTCCTGTGGTCGTCGGCATGGAGGCCAGATTGTAACCGCCGCAGCGGTTCACAGCCACGCTGCACTCGCTATACTGGGCAGCCCCCGACGCAACAGGCCGCTACCGCCATGAGCCGACACCACCCGGACGATGACGATATCAGCGCCTTCCGCCAGGCGCTGCGCGAGGCCGGCGTGCGCCCCCTGCGCACCAACCGCGCCGACCCCGGCCGCCCGCGTCGCGATGACCCGGCCGCCGAGGCCCGCCGCGCCGCCGCCCAGTCGGCCAACGAGACCGGCGGCACCGGCCGCACCTCCGACGGCCGGGTCGAGGCGGTGCGCCCCTCGGAGTACCTGGAGTTCGCCCTCCCCGACCTGCCCTGGCGGGAGCGCAGCCGGCTCAAGCGCGGTGAATTTGCCTGGGAGGCGGGGCTCGACCTGCACGGCTACACGCTGGAGGAGGCCAGAGCCGAGCTGGAGGCCTTTATGCGCGAGGCCGCGGCGGCCCGCCAGCGCTGCGTACTGGTGGTTCACGGCAAGGCCTGGGGGACCATCAGCGACTATCCGGTGATCAAGAGCCACGTCAACGCCTGGCTGCGCGAGTGGCCCGGCGTGCTGGCCTTCTGCTCGGCCACCGACGGCGACGGCGGCACCGGCGCCCTCTACGTGCTGCTGCGCCGCCGCGGCGAGGTCTGAGCCGAATGGCACTTACTTAAGGAATAGAGGAAGCGTAACTCCTTGATATAAATGAAAACAGGCGAGGGATGAGGTATTGTGTAAGTCGCAAAACCACACACAAACCGCCAATCCAACGCCTGCTTTCATGACCTATCCTACTGATCTGCTTCACCAATGCCAACAGCGCCGCGTCTCACAGCGTATCCGCCGCCCGGACCTCACCGAGCTGCGTGCTCAGCTCCATGCGGCCGGTGCCTCGTCAGGGCTCGATGAGGCGCTGGCCACTGACCGGCACCGACTCTTCCCACCGACGGCCACCCTGGAAACCTTTGTGTCGCAGGTGCTGGATGCTGATGGCTCCTGCCAGCAGGCCGTCAATCGCCTCATGCTGAACCGAGAGCGTCCCGGGAGTGTTCGCACCGGCGCTTACTGCCGCGCTCGCCAGCGCTTGCCGGGGACGGTGGTGGCTGACCTGGCGCGGTACTTGGGTCGTTCGCTGGCCAAGGACGTTCCCTCTCGGTGGACGTGGCAGGGCCGGCCCATCAAGCTGATTGACGGGACGACCGTGTCGATGCCGGATACGCCAGAGAACCAGCAGCAGTTCCCTCAACAAACCAGCCAGACACCTGGCCTCGGGTTCCCGGTCGCCCGGCTGGTAGCCATCATGGACCTGAGCAGTGGCGCGGTGCTCAACGCCGCCATGGGGCCAGTCAAAGGCAAGGGAACCGGCGAACATGCGTTGCTGCGGGGGATGCTCGACACCTTTGAGCCAGGCGACATTGTCATCGCCGACCGCTACTTCCCCGCCTATGCCCTCATCGCGGAACTGGCATCTCGCGGCGTCGATGTCGTGATGCGCCAGCATTTCGCCCGGAAGACCGACTTTCAGGCCGGCACGCCACTGGGGAAGAAGGATCATATAGCGACCTGGCAGAAGCCCAAGGCGCGCCACGCGTGGATGAGCCAGGAGGCTTTTAATGCCTTGCCTGAAAGCCTGCCAGTGCGGGAGCTGGCGGTAGGCGGTACGATCCTCATCACGACGCTATGCTCGGCGAAGCACGCCCCCGACAGCAACTGCAAGCCCTCTACAAGGGTCGCTGGCAGATCGAGCTGAGTTTCCGCGACATCAAGACGACGCTGGGGATGGAGGTGTTGCGCTGCAAGACGCCCGCCATGGTGGAGAAGGAAGTCTGGGTGTATCTGCTGGCGTACAACCTGGTCCGTCGGGTGATGGCCGTCTCCAGCAAGTGGGCGGACTGCTTGCCACACCAGGTCAGTTTCAAGCACAGTGTGCAGCTTTTTAGGCAGATAGCGCCATGTTCGCCTCTAACAGAGGCAGAGTACCAGCGTGTGATGCAGCAGATGACGACGATTCGGGTGGGTCAACGACCGGATCGGTTGGAGCCAAGAGCCATCAAGCGGCGACCTCGACCCCACCGGTTATTGCAAATGCCCCGCCACGAAGCACGTGAACAGATTCGCCAACACGGTCATCCGAAAAAGGTCGGGTAGACCGGGCGATTACTCGACCCGGCCCCCCACAGAGCCGGACGTGCGCGATTAACGCATCCGGCTCTTCAATCACCAGCTTCGCTGAAGGGTTCGTTGGTGCACAATCCTTGCCTTGGGTAACGGCAGGCGCTTGAGCAGCAGGTTGGCTTTATCCCACGAGAAGCCTCCCCGTTGAGAGCGACGTCTCAGCCATTTGACCCAGATCCGTCGGGCCTGATCCACAAGCGCTTTCAGCGCTTCATAATTGCCTGTGATGCCATAGTAGGCAAAGTGCCCCTTGACCTTCCGACATAGGTGGCGATGCTGGATCAGAAGGGGCTGGTGCCGATTCGCCCGGCACCAGACCGACAGGTGCCTCAAGGCTCGCTTGAGTCGATCCTTGGCCGTCTTCTGCTTGATAACCCAGTAACCGCGCCGGGACTTCCCCCAGTAGTGGGTGAAGCCCAGGAAGTCGAAGGTCTCGGCGCGCTGTCCACCGTGTGGCTGAAACCGTACCAGTCGGGTCTTGGCGGGGTGCAGGGTAAGGCCGAAGCGTGCAAAACGCCTGGGCAGTACCTCCAGCACCTTGCGGGCTTCGGCTTCGTTGCTGAAGGCGAGCACGGCGTCGTCGGCAAACCTTACCTCGAACGCGCGTCCACGCAGGCGTGGCTTGACGTCTTTCTCAAACCACTCGTCCAGCACATAGTGCAGGTAGATATTCGCCAGTAAGGGGGATATCACACCCCCTTGCGGGCTTCCTACCTCACCTTTCTGCCACTGCCCGGCCTCCAGGACTCCGGCCTTGAGCCACTTACCGATCAGGCGGAGGACGACACCGTCCTTCACTCGTTGCTGCAGAAACTCACGCAGGTGCCGATGGTCGATCGTGTCGAAGAAGGCTTGGATGTCCAGGTCAATGACCCAGCCACCTCCCATCGACATCAAGCTCTCCCTCACCGTCTCGATCGCCTGGTGCGCCGAGCGTCCCGGCCGGAAGCCGTACGAGCCGTCCAGAAAGTCGTACTCGTAGAGCGGCTCCAGCAGGGCCACTACAGCACGCTGCAGGACCTTGTCTTCGAAGGTGGGGATGCCGATCGGCCGTGTGGTGCGCCCATCTCCCTTGGGGATATGGACACGCCGCACTGGCGGCGCCCGGTAGCAACCACTCTTGGCCGCTTCCAGCAACCGCTGGATATTGGCCTCGAAGTCGCGCGCGAAGTCGTCCGCCGTCTGGCCATCAATCCCGACGGCGCCATCACGGCGCGTCATCAGGTAGGCCGTCTTCAGCCACTGGGCATCGATATGATGCGCCAGTGACGTGAAGGCACGCTGCGGGAAGCACTCTGCCAGTGCTGCTATCCGCACTTGTTTCGTGGACATGACCTCAGGTTCCTGTGCACCTGTCATGTTGCCCTCGTGCAGTTCTGATGATTGGCCGCCCCTTCCCTCCAGTGGGTCCCGTCGAGTCGGTTCCCCACCTTCCCGGGTACTATGAGCGACTCCGACTCCCGCCCCTCCATCCGGCTGGCTCCTTGTCGTCGCCTGGCCGTACCCCCTGAGTGCCTGCTGTTTGCTTCCGGTACCGTCAGGCACGACAGCACCGGACCGGGAGCTTTCTCGGCAGGCAGCCCCATGCCTGTCGTCCTGGTTTTCGGAGGAGAAGGACGGGCCTCCCAGGTTCCTGGGAAACCCCTATATGAACATGCCCTGCTCTTCGACCCCGGCGGCCCGCATCCGCCAAGCCATAAGGCGGAGACGTTTTGCCTTCCATTCTTAAGACAATGTCGGCAGCCACGTTTCACAATTTCGGGGCTCTATCACACGGCCTGCTCACTCGCTGTGTACGCTTCGCAGCGGCGGTTGCCCGACACCACGCAACACTCGCTACCGGCTGGTGGCTAGCCTTGGCCGGGTGGGACTTGCACCCACTGGGTTTCATTTCATCCTTTCAGCTGTTTGACACTGCTTCCCGGATGACCAGGCTTTCCCTGGCGCACCTTAAGTAAGTACCATTCAGGTCTGAGCCCTCAGCTGCCCGGCTCGGGCTCGCCCGGCATCAGGCCCTCGGCCTGCAGCGGCTCCACCACGATGCCGCGCCCGCCCCAGCCGGGGTGGTCGCGCCCCTCGAAGCGGTCCAGGGCCTCCACGGCCAGGTGGCGCCCCAGGGTGATCAGCGCTTCGGCGCGATGAAACTCGTAGGCGCCGCACACCGTCTTGGGCACCTCGATCAGCACGTCAGGCGGATAGCCGGCCACCTTGTACTTGGCCAGCGCCGCCTGGGTGATATCGAAGGACTCCAGCACCATATCCAGCCGGCCCCACTGTCGACGGCGGGAGCCCTCCTCACCCTGGCCGTCGCCATCCGCCGCCTCGTCGCCGCCCAGGCCGTTGAACCAGCGCCCGGCGGCCTGGCGCACCTCGTCCATCCAGCCGCCGAAGTCCATGGCCCCGGCGTCGCGCTCCCGTTCCCGGGCGCGCTCCTGCTCCGCCTGCTCCGGAGGCAGCAGCTCCTCCAGGGTGACCGGCCGCGGGCTGTGGGCGGTGACGTTGACCGCCAGCACGAAGTCGGCGTGGGCGGAGACGGTGGGAATGATCGGCAGCGGATTGAGCAGGCCGCCGTCCACCAGCACCTGATCGCCCCGGTGCACCGGGGTGATCACCCCGGGCACCGCGATGGAGGCACGGACCGCCTCGAGCAGCGAACCGCTCTGGAACCACACCTCCCGCTGGCCAGTCAGGTCGGTGGCCACGGTGGTAACCGGAATCGGCAGCTCCTCGATGCGCACGTCGCCCACCAGGGAGGCCAGCTTCTCCATGACCTTGCTGGCGCGCATGGCGCCCATGGGGCTCCAGGTCACATCCACCAGCCTGAGCACGTCGAAGTAGTCCAGCTGGCAGACCCAGTCCCGGTACCCCTTGAGCTGACCGGCGGCATAGACACCGCCCACCAGGGCCCCCATGGAGCAGCCGGAGATGGCCACCACCCGATAGCCCCGGGCTTCCAGCGCCTCGATCACGCCGATATGGGCGTAGCCCCGGGCACCGCCGCTGCCCAGCACCAGAGCCACCCGTTTGCCTTCTCTTGTCGTATCGCTCATGGCCCCGGCTCCTCGACCTCGGCTGCCGCTGCGCTCTGCTCCCGCCAGGTGACGATCGCCGCGGCGACCGCCTCCACCGCGCCCGCCTCCAGATGCAGGTGGTGCCCTCCCGGCAGTACCCGACGCTCGAGCCCTGGCAGCGCGCCGCGCGCCAGACGCGCCCGCTCGCTCTCGCCGAGGATCCCCGTCTCTCCCTCCACCAGCAGGGTCGGTGCGCGAATCGCCCCGAGGAAGGCCAGGGCCTGCTCGGGACAGAGGCGCACCGGTGAGGGCCGCAGCAGGCGGCTGTCGGTGCGCAGCCCGACGCGGCCGTCCGGCAGGGCCTGAAGGTTGCGTGCCACCAGGGGCGACGCGGTGTCGGCGTCGATAGGCGTGGCGCCGCCCGCCACTCGGGCCGCCACCGCGGTCTCGCGATCCGGGTAGTGCGGCGCCGGCGAGGCGCCACGGCGGTGGGCCATCAGCCCTCGGCGCAGCTGCTCGGGGGCGCGTGCGGCCTCGGTGGTCACCGCGCCCAGGCCGTCGATCAGCACCAGCTGCGCCAGCCGCTCCGGCAGCGCCGCCGCGGTCAGACAGGCGACGCCGGCCCCCATGGAGTGGCCCAGCAGCGTCAGCCGCACGAGGCCGAGCTCGTCCGCGGCGTCGAGCACGTCATGGCAGTAGTCCCAGAGGGCGTAGTCGCCCGGGGAGTGCTCGGAGTGGCCATGGCCGGCAAACTCGAGCGCCACCACCCGGATGCCCAGGCGCTCTGCCAGCAGCGGCGCCAGGCGGCTGAAGCTGGCGGCGTTGTCGAGCCAGCCGTGCAGGGCCAGCCAGACCGGAGCCCCGGCCTCGCCCCAGGCCAGCGCCGCCAGGCGCCCTCCGGCCAGCCGCAGGGCAGCGGGCTCATTCATCTCAGCGGGAACAGTCATCTCAGCGGGAGCAGTCATCGGGCCTCCAGCAGCCGATCGAGGGTCTCGAGCAGGATCCGACGGGCCTCGTCGGGATGCTCCATGGGAAACATGTGGGTGCCCGGCACCAGACTCACCGGCACGCCGTGACGCTCCAGCCTCCGTCGCCGGCGCGGGGTCAGCAGGTCGGAGTCGGCGCCGGCGAGCAGCGCGAAGGGCACCCGCAGGCGCCTGGGCAGGTCGCCCAGATGGTCCGGCAGATGGCGGAAGACCGCCACCTCGATGCCGGGATCATAGAGCAGCGCCGCCTGGCCGTCGTCGAGCAGCCGAGTGCCGCCCGCCACGTAGTCGTCCAGGGCCTCAGGGGTGAAGCGGCGAAAGAGGCGGCGCCGGCGCAGCGCGTGGCGCATGGCGTCTCGGTCGGGCCAGACGGCACGGCGCCCCTGGCTCTGGCCGGCCGGCGTCACCCTGTCGATGAAGCCGAAGCGCTTGGCGGCCTTCATGGCCCAGGCGTCCAGCCCAAGCATCAGCGGCGGGTCGAGCATCACCACGCAGCGAAAGCGCTCGGGGGCCGCCTCGGCGGCCATGGCCATGAGCACGCCGCCCATGGAGTGGCCCACGCCCACCACCGGCTCGTCCAGCGCCTCAAGGGTATGCAGCAGCTCGTCGCGCAGGGCCAGCCAGTTGTGGCCCACCGGGAAGTCCGGGTGGTGGCCGATGCGATCCAGCGGATGGAGATCGAAGCGCTCGGCCAGGGGGCCGAGGAAGCTGCGATAGCTGGAGCCGGGAAAGCCGTTGGCGTGGGCGAAGAGCAGGCGGGGCAGGCGTGACGATGGGCGCATGGGATCATCCGTGATGGTCGGGCCGCCGAGGGCCCGTGTGGCAGTAGCAGGCTAACGGGATTACCATGGAATACCAACCCATTCTACACCCCAGCCAACGCCGGAGCCTCCGTGAACCCGCCGCCCAAGCCACCCCGTGATACCCGCCTGCGCAACCGACTCTTCTTTACCGCGGTCGCTGCCGCCATCGTCGTCGGCCTCTGGCTGGCCCGCTAGGAGCAGCACCCCTTGGAGCTATCCGCCCTCTTCTTCCAGACCCTGGAAGTGACCCTGCCGGTATTCGCCATGGTGTTCATCGGCCTGGGGCTCAGGCGCGCCGGCTGGATCGACGGCGCCTTCGTCACCACCGCCTCCCAGCTGGTGTTCCGCGGCACCATGCCGGCGCTGATATTTTTAAGCATCATTCGCGCCGACCTGGACGCCACCCTCAACCCACGGCTGCTGGGCTTCTTCGCCCTGGCCACCCTGGGCAGCTTCCTGTTCTGCTGGGGCTGGGCACGGCTCCGGGTGCCCCAGGCGGAGCGCGGGGTCTATATCCAGGGCGCCTTCCGCGGCAACTGCGGCATCGTCGGGCTGGCGCTGGCCGCCGGCATGTATGGCGACTACGGCCTCTCGATGGGCGGCCTGCTGCTCGGGGTGGTGATCCTCACCTACAACGCCCTCTCGGTGGTGGCACTGGCCACCTACCAGGCGGGTCAGCGCGCCGACTGGCGCAGCATCCTCTCGCATATCGCACGCAACCCGCTGATCCTTGCCGTGGTAGCCGCCGTCCCCGTGGCCGCCCTGGAGCTGCGACTGCCGGGCTGGCTGATGACCTCAGGCGACTACTTCGCCTCCCTGACGCTGCCGCTGGCGCTGATCTGCATCGGCGCCACCCTCTCCCTGGAGGCGATTCGCTCCTCGGGGCGCCTGGCCACCAGCGCCAGCCTGCTGAAGATGGTCACGGTGCCGATACTCGCCACCGGCGCGGCCTGGCTGGCGGGCTTCCAGGGGCGTGAACTGGGGGTGATGTTCCTCTTCTTCGCCAGCCCCACGGCGGCGGCGGCCTTCGTGATGGCCAAGGCCATGGGCGGCAACGCGGTGCTGAGCGCCAACATCATCGCCCTGACCACCCTGATGGCCAGCCTGACCGTCACCGTCGGGGCCTTCGCCCTCAAGGTGGCGGGGTTGATCTAGTTCAGATCAGAAGGCGCGGTGAAACCCACCAGCCGGGCGCAGCCGGCGGCCCAGACGTCGGCCTCGAGTTCGGCGACGGCCGCGGTGGGAAAGCCGAGCCCGCGGTCAGCGCGGCCTTCCACCAGCAGGCCGGCAAGCGCGCCCACCAGGGGCATATGGCTGACCAGCAGCAGCGGCCCCCCTGGCTGCTCGAGCAGCCAGTCGGCCACCCCCCGAGGCGGGTCATCCGGCGTGATGAGGGAGAGCGCCTCCGCCTCGAGCCCCAGCGCCTGGCCGACGATGGCGGCGGTCTGCCGGGCGCGCCGATAGGGGCTCGCCAGCAGGCGCAGCCCGGCAAGGTCCTCCCGCTCGGCCAGCCAGGCGGCCATCCGCTCGGCCTCCCGGCGCCCCCGGGCGGTGAGTTCGCGCTCGGCGTCCGGCGCCCCCGGGCCCGCTTCGCCGTGGCGCATGATCAAGAGCGGCTCAGCCATGCCGCCCCCCGGTCTCCCGATGGGCCTGCTGCACCGCCTCCCGAGGGAGGATGAACTCCACGTCGCTGCTCTGCTCGCCGAGCATCAGCATGCGCGCCATCTCCTTGGCCGGCACCCCCTTGAAGAGCACCTGGTAGAGCCCCTCGGCCAACGGCATGTAGACGCCATCTTCCCGGGCCTTGTCGCGCACCAGGCGCACGGTATTGACCCCCTCGGCCACCTGACCCAGGGCCTCCACCGCCTCGTCGAGGGTCTTGCCCTCGCCCAGGGCGTAGCCGACCCGGTAGTTGCGCGAGAGGGCCGAGGAGCAGGTCACGATCAGGTCGCCCACCCCGGCGAGCCCCAGGAAGGTCATGGGGTTGGCCCCCTGGTCCACCGCAAAGCGGCTCATCTCGGCCAGCGCCCGGGTCATCAGCATGCTGCGGGTGTTCTCGCCCATGCCCAGCGCGGCGGCCATGCCGGCGGCGATGGCGTAGATGTTCTTCAGCGCCCCGCCCAGCTCCACCCCATGGCGGTCGTTGCTGGCATAGACCCGGAAGTAGTCGCAGCCCAGCGCCGTCTGTACCCGGGTGCGGGTCTCCGGGTCGGCGCTGGCGATCACCGTGGCGGTGAGCTGCTTCTGGGCGATCTCGGAGGCCAGGTTGGGCCCGGAGATGACGCCGATATGGGGAAAGCCGGTCTCCTCCTCGAGGATCTGGCTCATCAGCTTGAAGCCCTCCTCCTGGATGCCCTTGGTGGTGCTGACCAGGATCTGCGCCGGATTCAGGTGCGGGCGAGCCTGGCGTACTACCTCCCGAAAGGCCTTGGAGGGAATAGCCACCAGCACCAGCTCGGCGCCGGGCAGCACCTCGGCCATGTCACTCGAGGCCACCACCGCCGGATTGATCGAGTAGTCGGGCAGGTAGCGGCCGTTGCGATGCTCGCGGTTGATCTGCTCGACCAGGGCCGGGTCGCGCAGCCACTGGCGCACCCGGGCGCCGTTATCGGCGGCAATGCTGGCCAGGGCGGTGCCGAAGCTGCCGCCGCCCAGCACTGCCACCTTGATCTGTTGCTCTGCCATGGTCGGCCCTGCTTGGGTGAATGGAGCCACGATTGTAGCGAAAAAGGGGCCCGAATCGGCAGCCGATTCGGGCCCCGCGCCGCTGGCGACCCCCTAGTCGATATGGGAGAGCAGCGAGTCGATGCTCTCCCGGGCATCCCCGTAGAGCATCCGGGTATTCTCCTTGTAGAAGAGCGGGTTCTCGATGCCGGAGTAGCCGGTCCCCTGGCCGCGCTTGCAGACGAACACCACCCGGGACTTCCACACCTCCAGCACCGGCATGCCGGCGATGGGGCTGGCGGGGTCCTCCTGAGCGGCCGGGTTGACGATATCGTTGGAGCCGATGACGATCGCCACGTCGGTACGCGGAAAATCGTCGTTGATCTCCTCCATCTCCATGACGATGTCGTAGGGCACCCGGGCCTCGGCCAGCAGCACGTTCATGTGGCCCGGCAGGCGACCGGCCACCGGGTGAATGGCGAAGCGTACCTCCTTGCCCGACGCACGCAGCTTGCGCACCAGTTCGCTCACCGCGTTCTGGGCCTGGGCCACCGCCATCCCGTAGCCCGGCACGATGATGACGCTGTCGGCGTTGTTGAGCGTCGCCGCCACCCCGGCGGCATCGATGGCCACCTGCTCCCCCTCGATCTCGGCGGCAGGGCCGCTGACGCCGCCGAAGCCGCCCAGGATCACGCTGACGAAGTTGCGGTTCATCGCCTTGCACATGATGTAGGAGAGGATGGCACCGCTGGAGCCCACCAGGGCCCCGGTGACGATCAGCAGGTCGTTGGAGAGGGTGAAGCCGATGGCCGCCGCCGCCCAGCCGGAGTAGCTGTTGAGCATCGACACCACCACCGGCATATCGGCACCGCCGATGCCCATGATCAGGTGGTAGCCGATAAAGAACGACAGCGCCGCCAGCACCAGCAGGGTCCAGAAGCCGGCACCGTTGAGGTAGAGCACGGCCAGCAGCAGGGAGAGTGCCGCGGCGCCGGCATTGAGCCTGTGCCCCCCCGGCAGCTGGCGGGGCTTGCCCTCCACCTTGCCGGCCAGCTTGCCGTAGGCGATCACCGAACCGGTGAAGGTCACCGCGCCGATGAAGATGGCGAACACCACCTCCAGCTGCAGGAAGGTGAGCTCATCCGGGGCCTTGGTGGCCACCAGGGCGGCAAAGGCCGAGAAGCCCTCGGTGGAGGCCTCGGCGGCCCGGGCCGCCAGCACCCGGCGCCGCTCCAGGTCGGCGCTCCAGGCCACGAACACCGCCGCCAGGCCCACGAAGCTGTGCAGCGCCGCCACCAGCTGGGGCATCTCGGTCATGGCCACCCGCTTGGCGACGACCCAGCCGACCACGGCGCCGATCAGCACCATGGGCAGCATCCAGCCGTAGCCGCCGATGCCCGGCCCGAAGGCGGTGAAGAGCACCGCCACCGCCATGCCGACGATGCCGTACCACACCGCCCGCTTGGCCTTCTCCTGGTTGCTCAGCCCCCCCAGGGAGAGGATGAAGAGCACGCTTGCCGCGATCGCCGCGGCGGACACGAATCCTTGACTCAGCATCTTGTCTCTCCGGGCTCAGGACTTCTGGAACATGGCCAGCATGCGACGCGTCACCACGAAGCCGCCCACGATATTGATGGTGGCGATCAGCACCGAGACGGCCGCCATGAGCACCACGAGGCCGCTGCCGGAGCCGATCTGCAGGATGGCGCCGAGGATGATGATCCCCGAGATGGCGTTGGTCAGCGCCATCAGCGGGGTGTGCAGCGAATGGCTGACGTTCCAGATCACCTGGAAGCCCACGAAGCAGGCCAGCACGAAGACGATGAAGTGCTGCATGAAGGAGGCCGGGGCGATCTGGCCGAGCAGCAGCATCAGCGCGCCGCCCACCCCGAGCATCGTCACCTGGCGCCGCGTCCCCGCCTTGAACTCGGCGAGCTCCGCCGCCCGCTTCTCCTCGCGGGTCGGCGCCTTCTCCCTGGGCTTGGGCTTCGCCGCGGCGATGGCCTTCACCCTGGGGGGCGGCGGCGGGAAGGTGATCTCGCCGCCGTGGGTCACGGTGGCGCCGCGGATGACGTCATCCTCCATGTCGTGGACGATGGCGCCATCCTTGCCCGGCGTCAGGTCGGTCAGCAGGTGACGCACGTTGGTGGCATAGAGCAGCGAGGCCTGGGTGGCCATGCGCGAGGGGAAGTCGGTGTAGCCGATCACCACCACGCCGTTGTCGCTCATCACCCGCTCGTCGGGGCGGGTCAGGTCGCAGTTGCCGCCCTTCTCGGCGGCCAGGTCGACGATCACCGAGCCGGGCTTCATGGCCGCGACCATCTCCTCGAGCCACAGCTTGGGCGCCGGCCGGCCGGGAATCAGCGCCGTGGTGATAACGATATCGATGTCGGGGGCCTGCTCCCGGAAACAGGCCAGCTGCTTCTCGCGAAACTCGGGGCTGGAGGGCGCCGCATAGCCGCCGGTCTCGGCCCCATCCTGGCTCTCCTCGAAGTCGAGGAAGAGGAACTCGGCGCCCATGGACTCGATCTGCTCGGCCACCTCGGGACGCACGTCGAAGGCGCGCACCATGGCGCCCAGGCTGACAGCGGTGCCGATGGCGGCGAGCCCCGCCACCCCGGCACCGATCACCAGCACCTTCGCCGGCGGCACCTTGCCCGCCGCGGTCACCTGGCCGGTGAAGAAGCGCCCGAAGTGGTTGCCGGCCTCGATCACCGCGCGATAGCCGGCGATATTGGCCATGGACGACAGCGCATCCATCTTCTGGGCCCGGGAGATGCGCGGCACCATGTCCATGGCCACCACGCTGGCGCCCCTGGCCCGGCACGCCTCCAGCAGCGCCTCGTTCTGGGCCGGCCAGAAGAAGCTGGCCAGGGTCTGCCCCTCCCGCAGCAGGCCGGCCTCCTCCTCGTCCGGCTCGCGCACCTTGATGACCACCTCGGCCTCGGCCCACAGCGCCTCGGCGCCGTCGACCACTCTGACGCCGGCGTCCCGGTAGGCCTGGTCGTCGAAGCCGGCGGCCGCACCGGCACCGGCCTCGACCAGGCACTCGTGGCCCAGCTTCTGGATCTGGATGGCGCTTTCGGGGGTCAGTGCCACCCGCGCCTCCCCCTTCGCTCGCTCCCTCGGGGCTCCAATCTTCACGTCACTCTCCCGTTCGATGGCCTGCCGGCGGCGGCAGCCGCCGCCTGCCTTCAGACTAGGCCACGAACGAGCGCCCGTCCGGTTGGACTTTCGGTCCTGCGGCGCCCCGCCGCACCCCCAAACGACGGCGCCACCCCGAAGGGTGGCGCCATGGTTGCTCCTCAGCCGCGCAGGCTCAGGCGGTCAGCAGGGCGTTGAGCCGCTTGACGTAGGCGGCGGGGTCATCCAGATGGCCGCCCTCGGCGATGACCGCCTGGTCCAGCAGCACCCGCGCCAGATCGCCAAAGCCATCGCCCTCGGCCTCCTCAAGACGCGCCACCAGGGGGTGCTCGGGGTTGAGCTCCAGAATCGGCTTGACCTCGGGGAGCGTCTGGCCGGCGGCCTCCATGATGCGGCGCATCTGGAAGCCCATCTCATGCTCGGGCAGCACCACGCAGGCCGGGGAATCGGTCAGCCGGTGGGTCACCTTGACCTCCTGGACCTCGTCCCCCAGGGCCTCCCTGACCCGCTTGACCAGCGCCTCCTTGGCCTTGGCGGTCTCCTCCTGGGCCTTCTTCTCCTCCTCGCCTTCGATGTCACCGAGGTCGAGCTCGCCCTTGGCCACGTCCACGAAGGACTTGCCCTCGAACTCGTGAAGGTGGCTCATCAGCCACTCGTCGACGCGGTCGTGGAGCAGCAGCACCTCGATGCCCTTCTTGCGGAAGATCTCCAGGTGAGGGCTGGACTTGGCCGCATTGAAGCCGTCGGCCACGATGTAGTAGATCTTCTGCTGCCCTTCCTTCATGCGCTCGACGTAGTCGGCCAGGGACTGGTCCTGGGTGGCGCTGTCGGTATGGGTGGTGGAGAAGCGCAGCAGGCCGGCGATCTTCTCGCGGTTGGCGAAGTCCTCCGCCGGTCCCTCCTTGAGCACCGCGCCGAAGGTGTTCCAGAACGTCTGGTAGGCCTCCTTGTCCTTGGCCAGCTTCTTGAGCATGTCCAGGGCGCGCTTGGTGAGGGCAGACTTGATCTTCTCGACCTTGGGATCCTGCTGGAGCAGCTCCCGGGAGACGTTGAGCGACAGGTCTCGGGTGTCCAGCACCCCCTTGATGAAGCGCAGGTAGAGGGGCAGGAACTGCTCGGCATCGTCCATGATGAAGACGCGCTGCACGTAGAGTTTCACGCCCCGGGCGCCGTCGCGCTCGTAGAGGTCGAAGGGCGCACGGCCCGGCACGTAGAGCAGGCTGGTGTAGTCGAGCTTGCCCTCGACCTTGTTGTGGCTCCAGGTCAGGGGGTCGGAGAAGTCGTGGGCCACGTGCTTGTAGAAGGCCTGATACTCCTCGTCGGAGATCTCGCCCTTGGGACGGGTCCAGAGGGCGGTGGCCTCGTTGACGGTCTCCCAGGAGAGGGGCTCGCTGCCCTCGATCTCCTTGCCCTCCTCCTCCCGGGCCTTCTCGACCCGGGGCATGCGTACCGGCACCTCGATATGGTCGGAGTACTTGCGCACCAGGCTCTTGAGGCGGAAGTCGTCGGCAAACTCCCGGGCGTCCTCCTTCAGGTGCAGGACGATCTCGGTGCCGTGGACCTCGCGCTCGATATCGGCCACGGTGAACTCGCCCTCGCCCTTCGAGCGCCACTCCACGCCGTCACCGGCCGAGCTGCCCGCCTTGCGGGTGCGCACGCTCACCTCGTCGGCCACGATAAAGCCGGAGTAGAAGCCGACGCCGAACTGGCCGATCAGTCGAGCGTCCTTCTGCTGCTCGCCGGAGAGCTGCTTGAGGAACTCGGCGGTGCCGGAGCGGGCGATGGTGCCGAGGTTCGCGATCACCTCGTCGCGGCTCATGCCGATGCCGTTGTCGCGCACGGTGACGGTGCCCGCCTCGGCGTCGTGTTCGATCTCGATGCGCAGCTCGCTGTCGCCTTCATAGAGGGCGTCGTTGTCCAGCGCCGCATAGCGCAGCTTGTCGCAGGCATCGGCGGCGTTGGAGATCAGCTCGCGCAGGAAGATCTCCCTGTTGGAGTACAGGGAGTGGATCATCAGGTGCAGCAGCTGCTTGACCTCGGTCTGGAAGCCAAGGGTTTCTTCATGCGTGGCGGTGGTCATGGTGGTCGGACCCTCATCGACATGTTCAGCGGCGGCGGATGCCGCCCGGTTGATCACTGGCGTCGATATGGGGCCCCCGGAGCGCTTTTCAACCCTCGCCGGCCACCCGCTCACTTTCCTGCCCTACTCCCCCCTGGCCCCCGGCTCCCCCAGCACGAAATGCAGCCTGGCGGTGGCCACCGGCATCGTCTCCGACTCCTGCCAGGCGCAGACCCTTACGTTGGCCAGACGCCGTCCCTCACGCAGCAGCGAACAGCGGGCGAAGGTGGGCGCCACCCGGGCGGTGCGCAGGTAGTCGATGGAGAGGTCCACGATGCGCGGCAGGCGAGGCTCCCGGGCCGCCAGCATCAGCTCCAGGGTGGCGGCGGTTTCCATGAAGGCCGCCACCACGCCGCCGTGCAGCGCCGGCAGCAGGACGTTGCCGATATTGTCCTGCTGGGGGGCCAGGCGAAAGCGCAGGCCGTTTCCCTCCGAGTCCGGCTCCACGTCAACCCCGATGCGCCGGGCATAGGGCACCAGCGCCAGCCAGGCGGCGAGGTCTCCCTCGGCCCGGGTGCGCGAAAGCCACGCCACGCTGTCGAATCCTTCAGGCATCACCGCCCACCTCCTCGTCGGCAAACAGCGCCTCGGCGAAGCCGGGCGGGGTATTGCGCGGCCCCAGCCGCACGAAGTTGCCGATGCCCCGAGCCACCGGACGTCCCTCCTCCTGCCAGGCCCAGCCCTCGGTAAAGACCACCGACTCGGTGACCCTGACCACCCGGGCCTCGGCGAAGAGCGCCTGCCCCGCCACCGCCGGACGGTAGTGGTCCAGGCGCAGGTCCAGGGTCGGGCACACCTCGGGGGCCGGCAGCCCACGCAGCACGGCGCTGCCGCAGACGGTATCCAGCAGCATGATGAGCACGCCGCCGTGGACCAGGCCCCGGGAGGCATCTCCCAGCAGGTCGTCGCTCCAGGGCAGGCGCATGCGGACCGCCTCGGGCCCCACCTCGACCACCTCGAGGCCCAGCTCGCGGGTGTGGGGAATGACCTGAACGAAGCGCGACAGGGCGCGCCGCCAGGTCGCGGGGGATCGATCGAAAGTGGGCGTCACGCCGATGGCCTCCTGGAATTCCAACAAGCGTTTGAAAGCCATCCCAGACTAGTCGCGCTCCCGCCGCCGCACAAGGCGCCCCCTCAACGCTGGACCACCTTCCGTTACGTTTTCCCCTCTACCCAGGCGCTTCGCAATGGGCCACGATATGGGCTATCGCCCCCACCTTCGGAGACGCTGCCATGCGCCTACGCCACTCCGCCCTGCCGTTCAGCGCCCGGCGCAGCGGGGCCCGTCGCATCGCGACCCTGCTGACCGCTCTGGCGCTGTCGCTGCCCCTCGTCCAGGCCCAGGCCGACGACCGCGCCATGCGCGACGCCCTGGAGGCGGCCCGCAACCAGCAGTGGGAAGGCGTCGACTTCGGCGCCATCGAGGCACACCCCCTGGCCGGCTACGTGGAGTACCACCGCCTGCGCAGCCGCCTGCCGCAGCTGGAGCCCCGCCAGGTGCTCGGCTTCATCGACCGCCACGCCGACTCTCCCCTGGGCGAATGGCTGCGCGGCCAGGCCATCGCCCAGTACGGCCATGCCGGCCGCTACGACAGCCTGCTCGCCGTGGCCGACGGCGAGCCCGCCGGTACCGCCCGCCAGTGCTACTACTACACGGCCAAGCTGGGCAGCGACCCCGCCGCCGCGGCCGAAGGGGGGCTTTCCCTGTGGATGGTGGGCCGCTCCCAGCCCGACGCCTGCGACACCCTCTTCGGCACCCTGCGCAGCCAGGGGGTGATCGGCGAACAGCAGATCTGGGAGCGCAAGATGCTGGCCTGGCAGGCGGGCGAAAGCGGCCTGGCAAGCTTCCTGGGGCGCCAGCTCGGCAGCCGCTGGGAGGGAGCCCGCGCCGCCATGGAGCAGCTCGGCGGTGATTTCGCCGCGGTCACGCGAGTGCCCGCCTGTCTCGGCCCGGAGTGTCGGGCCAGCGGGCCGCTCTTCGCCGCCGCCATGCACGGCTTCACCCGGGCCGACACCGAGGCGGCCCTGGAGGCGTGGCGCAAGATTGGCCCCCACCTGCCCATCGAGCGCGAGCACCGGGCCGGTATCGAGCGCGACCTGATCTTCTACTCCCTGGTGCGCGATATCCGCCACAACCGGGGCTGGGTGGACCAGTCCCTGGCCGAGCGCAGCGACGCCGACCTGCTGGAGCTGCGCGTGCGCGCGGCCCTCGGCGAGCGCGACTGGCGCGGCGTGCTGGAGTGGCTGTCGCGGATGGAGCCCGATACCCGTGACGACACGCGCTGGCACTACTGGGCCGGGCGCGCCCAGGAGCAGCTGGGCGATGACGCCCGGGCCCGGGAGGCCTATGCCCGCGCCGCCGAGGGGCGCAGCTTCTTCGGCTTCGCCGCCGCCGACCGCCTGGGACAGCCCTACGCCCTCAACCTGGAGCGCAACGGCTTCGACGAGAGCTTCCGCGACCAGGTGGCGCGCTGGCCCGCCGTGCAGCGCACCGAAGCGCTGCTGCGCATCAACGAGCCGGGACTCGCCGCCAGCGAGTGGTATGGCGCGGTGGAACGAGCCACGGCGCGCGAGGCCCGAGCCCTCGCCGACTACGCCCAGCGCCGCGGCTGGCACGCCAAGCTGGTCCAGACCACCATCACCGGCCGCATGTGGGATGCCCTGGAGTGGCGCTTCCCGGAGGCCTACCGCGAGCACTTCCTGCACTGGGGGCGCATGACGGGGGTCGACCCCTACCTGCTGATGGGCATCGCCCGCCGCGAGAGCGCCTACAACCCCGAGGCGGTCTCCCCCGCCGGCGCCCGGGGCCTGATGCAGGTGATGCCGGGCACCGCCACCCAGCTCGCTCGCCAGCTCGGCATCAGCGACCCGGGCCCCTACGGGGTGCTCGACCCCGAGCTCAACATCCGCCTGGGCAGCACCTATATCCGCGACATGCTGGACCGCTACCGGGGCAACCGGATCGCCGCCGCCGCGGCCTACAACGCCGGCCCCGGCCGGGTCGACCGCTGGCTCGCCGATGCCCCGGAGGAGTTCGACCTCTTCGTGGAGAGCATCCCCTTCCGCGAGACCCGCCTCTACGTGCAGGCGGTGCTCAGCTACCGGGCGATCTTCGAGAGCCTGGCCAACGGCGGCTCGAGCCAGGGGGTCTCCATGCTCAGCCCCACCGAGAAGACGGTGCGCTACGACCGCTCGCTGCTGGCCAGGAACTGACGCCGCGGCGCCCGCAACGCCCGAACAGACCGCCCCGGCCACGGCCGGGGCGGTCTCGCTGTGGCCGTGCCCGATGGCTCAGGCCGGGGGCCGCTCAAGGGCCAGCTTGATGCCGAAGGCGACCAGCACCGCCCCGGTCACCCCGTTCAGCGCCCGGGAGAAGAGGCGGCTGGCCAGCAGGCGCCCGGCGCTGCCCACCATCAGCGCCACGCCGATCTGCCAGAGGTTGGCGATCAGGAAGTGCACCCCGGCCAGGAACAGCGACTTGGCCAGCGCCGGGTCGCCGGGGGCAATGAACTGCGGCAGGAAGGCCATGTAGAAGACCACCGTCTTGGGGTTGAGCACGTTGGAGAGCAACCCCTCGCGCAGCGGCCGCCACATCGGCACGGGGCGGCGCTCGCCGGCCACGCCGGCCACCGGCAGCCCCTGGCCCCGTCGCGCCGCCAGCAGGCCCTGCAGGCCGAGCCAGATCAGGTAGGCCGCCCCGGCCAGCTTGAGCAGCTGGAAGGCCCAGGCCGACTGCAGCAGGATCAGCGAGATCCCCAGCGCCGACACCGCGGCGTGGACGAAGAGCCCGCAGCAGATCGCCAGGCTGGTCAGCACGCCGTCACGCACCCCGCCCCGAGCGGTGTTGCGGATCACCAGCAGGGTATCCACCCCGGGCGTGACGGAGAGCAGGGTGATGGCCACCAGAAAGGGCCAGAACTGGGCATCGATGAACATGGCGCGGACGCTACCTTTGGGTGGGGAGGCGGGCTTGCTGCCCGGCGGGATTCGATCTACAGTGACCCTGCGGTCGATGGAAACGCCTTCAGGGCGGCTCTATCGCGGGGCTCGAACCGCAACGTTCGATCACCCACCGCAGCGTAGGTCAGCAAGAAACAAGTCGTCGGTTGTACTTCGATTTCTCGAAACACAGGGCGCGCACTTCTTCCTTGTACTGCCCACGCACCTCGGGCCTTCGCCTCGGCGAGCCCGGCACGACCATTAAAGTATGTTAAGGAAATCGACAATGGCAACTGGCACTGTCAAGTGGTTCAACGACACCAAGGGCTACGGCTTCATCTCTCCGGACGACGGCGGCGATGACCTGTTCGCTCACTTCTCCGAGATTCAGGCTGAAGGCTTCAAGACCCTGCAGGACGGCCAGAAGGTCACCTTCGAGGTCACCCAGGGCAAGAAGGGCCTTCAGGCCTCCAACATCCGCGTCGCCGACTGATTCGGCCCGCGGCCGGCCACGCGGCTTCCGCGTCGCCAGCGCAACAGGAAGGCCCACCTCGCGGTGGGCCTTTTTTGTGCCTGCTCTGCACGCGGGTCCTGCGGCAGAGGGCGCTCAGGGATCATCGAGCTCCATGGGCTCGAGTTCGATATCGTCGAACTCCATGGGTTCGAACTCGGGCAGCTCCTGCTCCACCTCGTCGAACTGCTCCTGCAGGCGGCGCTGGGCCTCCTCGAAGCGGCGCTCCTGCTCCTCGATGATGGCGTCGATATCGGTGCTGGTGGGCCCACCGGTGCCCAGCGCCTCGTCATCGAGGCCCGAGTCGAACTCCATGCCGGCATCGAAGCCCTCATCGCCCTCCAGGGGCTCGGGCACGGCGGCCTCCTCCTCGGCCTCCTCGAACTGCTCCTCGATGCGCCGCTGGGCCTCCTCGAAGCGTCGCTCGGTCTCCTCGAGCATGGCGTCGATCTCGTCCCGGGTGGTCTCGCCGGGCAGGGCGGCGCCCTCGTCCAGGGTGCTGGCGGGGGACTCTCCCAGGGTGTCGGCCTCGGGTATCTCCTCCGGCACCGCCTCGGGGTCGGGCACCACGGGCGCCTCCTCCTCGGCCGCCTCATCCACCAGGCCAGCCTGCTCCTCGGCGGGCAGCTCGTCCTCCAGCGCCTCCGACTCCTCGACAGGCGCTGCACTCTCCTCCTGGGCGGCGGGCTCGGCCGCAGGGGCCTCGGTAGCCGGCGGCGCCGGCTCATCGCCGTTGCCGCAGGCGGTCAGGCCCAGGGCCATCAGCGTCGCCAGCAGGGCGGGCTTCCAGTGTCTGTTATGCATGTGCATGCTCCCGCACGTCTGAATTCAGGGTGAAACATTCCACCAGAGCCATCCGCCACTCGCAAGGTCGCCGTGGCCCCGGGCGCTACTCCTCCCGCAGCGGCAGCGGGCAGCCCAGGCTCCAGGCCACCGCCCGCAGCAGCTCGGCCTCCTCCGGAGCAATATGGCCATCCTGCTCCACGCAGCAGACCATGGCGGCCAGGAGCGCCGGGCGCTCGGCCTCCGCCAGACGGGCCAGCCGCTCCATGGCCCAGTCCAGCTCCGCCGCGCTGGAGGGCTCGCGCACCGGGTCCAGCGCCACGCCCAGGGCGCGTCCGGCCTGGGCCAGGGACTCGATCAGGTAGTCCGCATCGCCCCGGCCGGCCCGCGCCAGGGTGGAGAGCAGCAGCGACAGCGGACCCGCCAGGTCCCGCAGAGGCCGGTCTCGCCGCGCCCGGCGCTCCCCCTCCACGCCGGCCAACACTAGCCGATGCAGCGCCCACTGCAGGGCGCCCGGGGTCGTCTCCGCCGCCATCAGGCCGGCCAGGCACTGGCGAAAGCGGGCGAACTGCGCCGCCGATAGCTGACGCAGCACCGGCAGCGCCAGCTCGATCAGGGGCAGCCGGTCTCCGGCAGCGAGGGCCGCCAGGGGCGCGTCGAGGGCGTCGAGTTCGCGCAGCACCTCCGGCAGCGCCTGGTTGGCCAGCACCCGACGCTGGGCCTCGCGGCTGGCCGGGTCGACGCCCATCAGGATGCCGTAGACCAGCGCCCGGGCCGCGAAGGGGTCGTGGGCCGCCACCACCAGGCGCTCGTCGAGCCCCGCCAGCCGACGCCGGGCCCGGGCCAGCGCCTCCGGGTCGGGCTGACCGACGCTGGCCACCACCGCCCCCGCGATGGCGGCCCCGGCCAGGGCACCGCCGGCCCCTCCTCCCCCGCTTCCCCCGAGCACGCCTCCTCCGAGCACGCCGCCCCGGGACTGGGACGACGCCGAGGCGGCGTCCCCCTGCGGCGCCCTCGGCGTCGGCGCAAAGGGCTCGGGCAGGGTGCCGTCCCAGCGCGGCAGCACCCGCCGGATACGCGCCTCCAGCGGCGGATGGGTGGCGGTCCAGCCGCTCAGAGCGCGCACGCCGCTGCCGAAATAGAGGTGGCTGAACTCCGCGGCCTGGGGCGACATCAGCCGTGAGCCCAGCCGGTAGGCGGCCAGGGTCTGGAGTGCCCCTCCGATCCCTTCGGGGTTGCGGGTGTACTGGACGGCACTGGCGTCGGCCAGGAACTCACGCTGCCGGCTCACCGCCGCCTTGATCAGGTTGCCGCAGAGGGTCCCCGCATAGCCCACCAGCATCAACCCCGCGCCCCCGGCCACCAGCGCTACCTGGGCGCCGCCACCGCGGCGCGAGGCCCGGCCGCGGCCGCCGGCGGCGGCCCCGCGCAGCAGCAGCCGGCCGATCAGGCCGATCACCAGGATGCCGTGAAGCAGCGCCACCAGGCGCAGGTTGAGACGCATGTCGCCGTGGAGGATATGGCTGAACTCGTGGGCGATGACCCCCTGGAGCTGATCGCGGTCGAGGTGCTCGATGGCCCCCCGGGTCACGCCGATGGCGGCATCCTGGGGATCGTAGCCGGCGGCGAAGGCATTGATGGCGTCGTCGTCGAGCAGGTAGACCGCCGGCACCGGCATGCCCGAGGCGATGGCCATCTCCTCCACCACGTTGAGCAGCACCCGCTCGCGCTCGTTGCGGGTATCGGCGTTGAGCGCGCGCCCTCCCAGGGCCTCGGCCACCGCGCTGCCGCCGGCACGCAGCTGCCGGTGGCGCAGCACGGCGCCGCCCAGCACCACGGCCATCACGCCCAGCGCTACCCAGGCGAACAGCACAGGGTCCAGGGCTCGCCCCAGCGGGTCGCTGCCGCCCGTCTGGCCGTCCATCAGCACCACCAGCAGGGCCACCAGGACGCTGGCGGCGAGCACCAGCCCGACCACGGCCAGCAGCAGCAGAAGCACCAGGCGGCCTGTCAGGCGCCGGGCGCGATCCTGGGCGGTAAAGAAGTCCATTCGCGCCTCCCGCTCAGAAGCCGACCATCAGAAACTCACCTTCGGTGCCGCCTGGATCTGGGCGCTATCCTCGAACTCCAGCAGCGCCGCATCCTGCTTGTGGCCGAAGGAGGCGGCCATCACCACCGGCGGAAAGCTCTGCTTGTAGGTGTTGTACTGCATCACCGCATCGTTGAAGGCCTGGCGAGCGAAGGCGACGCGGTTCTCGGTGCTGGTGAGGGTCTCGCTGAGCTGGCGCATGTTCTCCGAGGCCTTGAGGTCCGGGTAGGCCTCCATCACCACGTTGAGCCGCCCCAGGGCCGAGCCCAGGGCTCCCTCGGCCCCGGCCAGCTGCGCCATGGCCCCGGGATCACCGGGGTGGGCCGCGGCGTTCTGCAGCCCTGCCAGGGCGCCGTTGCGCGCCTCGGTCACCGCCTGCAGGGTCTCGCGCTCGTGGCTCATATAGGCTCGGGCGGTCTCCACCAGGTTGGGAATCAGGTCGTAGCGCCGCTTGAGCTGCACCTCGATCTGGGCGAAGGCGTTCTCGAAGCGGTTCTTCAGCGCCACCAGGCGGTTGTAGACCGAGACCGCGTAGACCACCAGCAGGCCGATCACCACCAGCGGCAGGATCATCGAGAGAGACATGTTCGACTCCTTGTCGAAATAGGGCTGTGAATCCGGCAGGCTTGACCCATATCAAGCGACCGGGCACCGGGAACGTCATGTCGAGGCAAGGGGTTGATGCTATGATCGTGGCTCCCCGGCCCGGCAGCGACAGCTAGAAGGCTAGCAGGCCACCGCGCCGGGGTCGCCATCGGGATGATCGACGAGACGATTCAGGGAGCCGAACTTGGCCGAGCAACTCAGGGACTTCGCCCACGCCTTTCTTCATGCCCTGCGCAACCTGATGCCGATCATCGTGGTCGTGGTGGCCTTTCAGGCTCTGCTGTTCCGGGAGTGGCCCGACGGCGGTCTGAGCATCGCCATCGGCCTGCTGATCGTGGCCGTCGGGGTGGCACTCTTCCTGCAGGGCCTCGAGCTGAGCATCTTCCCGGTGGGCAAGCGCCTCGCCAACCAGTTCGCGAGACGCGGCTCCATGCCGCTGCTGATGGCCTTCGGCTTCGCCATCGGCTTCTCGGCGGTGGTGGCCGAGCCCGCCCTGATCGCCGTGGCCGAGCAGGCCTACGAGATCAGCGAGGGGCGCATCGACGCCCTCACCCTGCGCCTGATCGTCGCCACCTCGGTGGGCCTGGTGATGGCCCTGGGGGTGCTGCGGGTGATCCTCGGCCACCCCCTCCACTGGTACATGATCACCGGCTACGTCACCGTGGTGCTGGTGACCTTCTTCGCCCCGGAGGAGATCGTCGGGCTCGCCTACGACTCCGGCGGGGTCACCACCAATATCGTCACGGTGCCGCTGATCGCCGCCCTGGGCATCGGCCTGGCCTCCTCCATTCGCGGACGCAACCCCCTGATCGACGGCTTCGGTCTGGTGGCGCTGGCCGTGATGGTGCCGATGATCAGCGTGCAGCTCTACGGGATCCTGGTCTACGCCGACCCGGGCGATATCGCCAACGGCGCCGCCCTGGTGGCCGCCGGCAGCGACGTGGAGAAGCCCTCCGGCCCCCTGGTGATGATCCTCGATCTGTTCGGCATGCTGCGCGACGTGCTGCCGATCATCCTGGTGATTCTCTTCTTCCAGTACGCGGTGCTGCGCCGCCCCCTGGCCAGCCCCGTCAAGGTCGGCGTGGGCTTCGCCCTGGTGATCATCGGCCTCTACGCCTTCGTGGTGGGCCTGAAGCTCGGGCTCTTCCCCATCGGCCAGCGCATGGCCGAACAGCTGATCACCTTCGACACCTGGCTGTGGGTCTATCTCTTCGCCTTCGCCATCGGCTTCGCCACCACCATGGCGGAGCCGGCGCTGATCGCCGTGGGTCAGCAGGCCGAGGAGGCCGCCGCCGGCAAGATCCAGGGCAACGCCATCCGCCTGCTGGTCGCCGTGGGCGTCGCCATCGGCATCACCATCGGCGTCCACCGCATCATCAGCGGCGACTCCATCCACCACTACATCATCGGCGGCTACCTGCTGGTGATTGTGCTGACCGCCCTGGCCCCCCGCTATATCGTGGCCCTGGCCTTCGACCTGGGCGGGGTAACTACCTCGGAAGTCACCGTCCCCCTGGTCACGGCGCTGGGTATCGGCCTGGCCGGCCAGATCGAGGGGCGTAGCGTGCTGATCGACGGCTTTGGCCTCATCGCCTTCGCCTCGATCTTCCCTATCGTGACCGTGATGAGCTATGCCATCCTGATGGAACGGGTGGCCCACTGGAGAGAGAAGCGACCATGAAGTTTTCCCTGCTGGTGGCCATCGTGCCAGAAGAGCTTGAGCAAGAGTGCATCGATGCCGCCACCGAGGCCGGCGCCGTGGGCATGACCCTGATGTCCGGCCGCGGCATCGGCGGCGAGCGCAAGAAGACCTTCTTCGGCCTGACCTTCGAGGGCAGCCAGAGCGTCATGCTGCTGACCCTGGAGAAGGGGCTGTCGCTCAAGGTGCTCAAGGCGATCCGCCGGGTCGTCAACCCCACGGGAGAGGACTCCAAGGGGCTGGTGATGACCCTGCCCATCGAACACCTGGGCGGTATCGACATGGCGCAGGTCAAGCGCTTCGAAGAGCGCATCCGCCACGAGATCTGAGCGCGCCTCACATCCCTCACCCAATGGAGAGAGACAATGCTGGTCAAGGACATCATGATGCGCGACGTGGTGACGGTGTCACCCTTCGCCACCCTGCGCGACGCCCTGGCGCTGATGAAGAAGCACAACCTCAAGTGCCTGGTGGTGGAGCAGCAGGACCCCCATGACGCCTGGGGCCTGATCACCTACACCAATATCCTCAAGACCATCGTCGCCGAGAACGGCGATATCGATCTGATCAACGTCTACGACGTCTGCGCCAAGCCGGCCATCGGCGTCGGCGAGTCCCTGGACGTGCGCCACGTGGCGCGGCTGATGACCGACAGCATCGTCAAGCGCGTGCTGGTGCTCGAGGACAACCGCCTGCTGGGCTTGGTGACCATGGACGATATCGTGGGCACCGTCATGGACCTGATCGAGTAGCGGAGCCCTCGAGGAGATGGAAGAGTTCTTCACCTGGATCGGCCAGACGCTGGGGCAGGTCATCCGCTTCGTGGTCGACCTGCTGACCGGCTTCTTTGCCAATATCGGCAGTGCCGCCCGGGGCTTCCTGGACGGCCTCTCCGGGGCGCTGGGCATCTCGCCGTCGCTGATCAGCCTGGTGGTGCTGGTGATCGGGCTCTGGCTGCTCTGGAAGGGCTTTCGGGCGCTGATGCGCCGGGCGATCCTCGCCACCCTGATCTGGCTATTGCTGGGCTTCGTCGTGCTGAGCTGGCTGATTTATTGATTGCCGCCTGACGCAAAGCGCCGCCCCAAGGGGCGGCGCTTTGGTTGATACCTGCAAGTTACTTTCGGATCACGCGAGGGCCTTCTCGACGACCTCATAGACATTCGGCGAGAGCTTCTCGGCGCGGATGCGCTCGAGCTCGGCCTTCATCAGCGCCTGGCGCTGCTCGTCGAAGCGCGCCCAGCGGGTCAGCGGCGTGATCAGGCGCGCGGCGATCTCCGGGTTGAGGCGGTTGAGCTCGATCACCACGTCGGCCAGCAGGCGGTAGCCCGCACCGTCGAGGCGGTGGAAGTTGACCCGGTTCTGGCCGGCGAAGGTGCCGATCAGCGCCCGCACCCGGTTGGGGTTCTTCAGGGAGAAGGCCGGGTGCTCCATCAGGAACTTGACCCGGTCCAGCGCATCGGGCTGCGGGCGGGTCACCTGGATGGCGAACCACTGATCCATCACCAGGGGGTCGTGGGCCCACTTCTCGCCGAAGGCCCTGAGCGCTGGCTCGCTGAGCTCGTCGCGGCTGCTGTGGGTGAGCAGGGTCAGGGCGTGGCGCACGTCGGTCATGCTGTGGTCCGCCGCGAACTGCTCCCGGGCAAGCTCGATGCCCTCCTCGTCCTCGATGGCCATCAGATAGGAGAGCGCCACGTTCTTCAGGCTGCGCCGGGCGATCTGTTCCGGGGTCGGCGCATAGGCCTCACCCTGCTGGTTGTCGCGATAGACCCGCAGGAAGTCGTCGCGCAGCGCCGTGGCCAGCCCCTGCTTGACGAAGGTGCGCGCCGCATGGATGGCGTCCACGTCCACCAGGGGCTGCTGCTCGGCGATGTAGGCCTCGCTGGGCAGCGTCAGCATCTCGGCCAGCACCGCCCTGTCGTCGCTCTCGGCGGCAAGCAGGCCGCGGAAGGCCTCCACCACCCGGCTGTCCATCACCTTCTCGACGCCGTTGCGATGGGCGGCGATCAGGTCGTCCAGGGCCAGCATGGCCAGGCGCTGACCGGCATCCCAGCGGTTGAAGCCGTCGGAGTCGTTGGCCAGCAGGAAGGCGAGATCCTCGCGGCCGTAAGGGAAGCGCAGCTTCACCGGGGCCGAGAAGCCGCGCAATAGCGACGGCACCGGGGCCTCGGCCACGTCGGTGAAGAGGAACTCCTGCTCCGCCTCGCGCAGGTGAATCACCGCATCGCTGCCCAGCGACTCGCCGTCCAGGGTCAGCGGCAGGTCGCGACCGCTCTTGGTGCCGACGAGGCCCAGGCGGACCGGGATATGCAGCGGCTGCTTGTCGGACTGCCCCGGGGTCGCCGGGGTGCGCTGGGCCAGCCGCAGGCGGTACTCGCCCCGGGCGTAGTCGTACTCGCCGAAGGCGTCGATCTCCGGGGTGCCGGCCTGGTCATACCAGCGCATGAACTGCTCCAGGTCGAGGCCCGAGGCCTCGGCCATGCAGCCCACGAAGTCCTCGATGGTCACCGCCTGGCCGTCGAAGCGTTCGAAGTAGAGATCGCTGCCGCGCCGGAAGGTCTCCTCGCCCACCAGGTTGGCCAGCATGCGCACCACCTCGGCCCCCTTCTCGTAGATGGTCAGGGTGTAGAAGTTGGTGATCTCGATATAGCGGTCCGGGCGCACCGGGTGGGCGGTGGGGCCCGCATCCTCGGCGAACTGGGCGGTGCGGAAGAAGGAGACGTCCTCGATGCGCTTGACCGGAGCCGAGTTGGTGTCGGCGGAGAAGCACTGGTCGCGGAACACCGTGAAGCCCTCCTTCAGGGAGAGCTGGAACCAGTCGCGGCAGGTGACCCGGTTGCCGGACCAGTTGTGGAAGTATTCGTGGGCCACGATGCTCTCGACCCGCTGGAAGGCGGCGTCGGTGGCGGTATGGGGGTGGGTCAGCACCGCCGCCGAGTTGAAGATATTGAGCCCCTTGTTCTCCATGGCGCCCATGTTGAAGTCGTTGACCGCCACGATCATGAAGAGGTCGAGGTCATACTCGCGGCCGTAGGCCTCCTCGTCCCACTTCATGGCGCGCTTCAGCGAGGCCATGGCGTGGTCGGTCTTGCCGAGGTTCTCCTCCTCCACCCAGATCTGCAGGGTCACCTCCCGCCCGCTCATGGTAGTGAAGGTGTCCTCGACCTTCTTCAGGTCGCCGGCCACCAGGGCGAAGAGGTAGCTGGGCTTGGGGTGCGGGTCTTCCCAGGTGACGAAGTGGCGACCGCCCGGCAGCTGGCCGCGTTCCACCGGGTTGCCGTTGGAGAGCAGCACCGGCTCGCGGCCGGCGTCGCCGATCACCGTGGTGCTGAAGGTGGCCATGACGTCGGGGCGATCCGGGTAGAAGGTGATGCGCCGGAAGCCCTCGGCCTCGCACTGGGTGCAGTACATGCCGCTGGACTGATAGAGCCCCTCCAGGGCGGTATTGGCCTCGGGGGCGATCTCCACCTCGGTGTCGAGGTGAAAGCGCTCGGGCACCCTATGCACGGTCAGGCCGGCGGCGTCGACCTCATACTCGTCCGCCTCCAGGGGCTCACCGTCGATGGCAATGGCCTTGAGGCCGAGCTGCTCGCCGTCGAGGCGAAGCGGCAGGCCGGACTCCCGTTCGGGATGGCGTTCCAGATGCAGGCGCGCCTTGACCCGGGTGGCGGCGGGGTCCAGGTCGAAGGTCAGCTCGGTGCGGGTCACGCGATAGGCGGGAGGACGGTAGTCGCTGAGATGGATCGCCTGGGGATCGGACATTCGGGATGCTCCTGTCGGAAATGGCCACCATTGTACGGCGCCCGCCACCCCTAGCTCAAAGCCCTGCCCCACGCCCTGCTCAAAAGTCCCGCCCCAAGCACTGCCCGAAGCGCGCTTACTGCCGGACCAGCGCGGGTTCCGGGCGGGTGATGATCCACAGCCCCAGCAGGGTCAGCCCGCCGATCAGGGAGAGCTTGAGCCACAGCAGGCTGACGGTAAGCGCCAGCACCAGCATGGAGAAGGCCAGCATGCCGGCGGCCAGGTACTTGGCATGACGGGGAATGGCGCGCTCCCCCTCCCAGGCCACCACGGTGGGGCCGAAGCGCGGATGCTCGCGAATCCAGAGGGCGAAGCGCGGCGAACCCCTGGAGGCGGCCCATACCGCCAGCAGCATGAAGCAGGTGGTCGGCATCAGCGGCACGAAGACGCCGATCACGCCGAGGCCGAAGCTCAGCCAGGCAATCAGCAGGAAGGCCAGGCGGCGGATGGATGACATGGCACAGCCTCCGGTAGCGTCTCAGCCTTCATTGAAGCCCAGTCGCGCCCGGCGCGCCAATCGCCATTGCCTATGGGGGTCATGGTCGGCCCGGCGCCAGACGCAGCGAGGCCCGCCTGGGCGGGCCTCGAGTAGCCGGGCGATGGCGCGCAGCTCAGTCGCGGAAGTTGTCGAACTGCAGCGGCAGGTCGGGTCCCTCCTCGCCGCGCAGCAGCGCCATCACCGCCTGGAGGTCGTCGCGCTTCTTGCCGGTGACGCGCACCTTCTCGCCCTGGATCTGAGCCTGGACCTTGAGCTTGCTCTCCTTGATGCGTTTGACTATGTCCTTGGCCTCCTTCTGCTCCAGGCCCTGCTTGAGCTGTGCCTCCTGGCGGGCCTTGACCCCGGAGAGCACCGGCTCCTGGACGTCCAGGCAGCGCGGGTCGATGCCGCGAGCGATCAGCTTGTTACGCAGCACGTCGAGCATCTGCTTGAGCTGGAAGTCCACCTCGGCCTCGAGCTTCACGCTGTCGCCCTCCAGGGCAAAGCTGGCGTCGACGCCCTTGAAGTCGAAGCGGGACTGAACCTCGCGATTGGCCTGATCCACGGCGTTGCTGGCTTCGTGCTTGTCGAACTCCGAGACGATATCGAAGGAGGGCATGACGGCTCCTGGCAGTAGTGATGGAAGACGCCGGCCATTCTATCAGCCCGCGCAGGCCACCGCGCCCGCTTCCAGCGCCTTGACCATCTGCCAGGCGGCACAGCCGTCCTCGTAGTACTCCGGCAGCCAGCGCTCGAGGCGAAAGCCCATGCGTCGATAGAGGCCCAGGGCCACGCGGTTGTCGGCGCGCACCTCCAGGCCCAGCCGCTCGACGCCCCGCTCCCCGGCGGCCTCGGCCAGCGCCTCGAGCAGCCGGCGCCCCAGGCCACCGCCGCGGGCGTCGGGATGCACGCAGAAGGAGTAGAGGCGCGCCCGTCGGCTGCCTTGCCGAAACAGCAGGGTGCCGTAGCCCAGCAGCGCTGCCGGCCTGTGCGCTTCGGGGCGCTCGGGCTGCTCAATCACCCAGGTCACCGCATGGGCGCGATTGAGCAGGTGCCACAGCTGACGGCGAGAGAAGCGGTCGCCCTCGAAGGCGCTCTGCTCGAGCCGGTAGAGGGCGTCCAGATCCCGGGAGGTGGCCGGACGCAGGCGGATAGTCATGGGGGGCTCCTGATGGCAATCGCGCCGATTCTGCTCAGGCTCCCGGCTAAAGTCACCTTCCAGGATCATGAAATCTTTTCACCGTCCTGGGCGATTGTCTGCCGCCCTCGTCTGGCCCATGCTGAGCCTCCTCAGCAGCGCTTCTTTCCCTCCGTTCCGGACAGCCACCATGTGCCCCTTGCGAATCGTCGTCGACCGCCTCGATGACTGGCAGCCCTACTACCCCTCCGAGGACCTGATCAGCGCCGCCGACTTCCTGGCCCAGGACCGCCGTCACCGGGTTACCGAGGCGCATCAGGACCGCGCCACCCACGTGCTCAACCTCTGCGGCGAGCTCGACTACCTGGGCAGCGGCTACTATGTCTCGCTGCTGGCCCAGGCCCGGGGCCAGCGGGTGCTGCCCACGGTGGAGACCCTCAACGAGCTCTCCCGCAAGGCGCTGATCGACCTGCAGCTCGACACCCTGGCTCCGCTGCTCGGCGAGCTGGCCCGGGAGGGGGCGTTGACCGGCGACACCCTGACCCTGAGGGTGATGTTCGGCGAGTGCCGGAAGCCCGGCCTGGAGCGGCTGGCCCGCCGGCTCTTCGAGCGCCTCCCCTGCCCGCTGCTGGAAGCCAGGCTGGTGCGCCGCCACGACCTGTGGCGGCTGGCGCGCCTGAAGCCGCTGCGCCTGCGCGACCTGGCCGCCGACGAGCAGGACCTCTTTGCCAGCGCGCTCAACCGCCACTCCCGCCAGGTGTGGCGCACCCCCAAGGCGAGGCGCCGCTACCGCTTCGACCTGGCGATCCTGGTGGATCCCGGGGAAGCCATGCCCCCCAGCAACCGCGGGGCGCTCAAGGCCTTTATCCGCGCCGGGCGCCGGCAGGGCATCGACGTGTCGCTGATCACCCGCCGCGACGCCGGGCGGCTGGCCGAGTTCGACGCTCTCTTCATCCGCGAGACCACGGCGCTGGACCACCACACCTACCGCCTGGCCCGCCGCGCCGAGCACGAAGGGCTGGTGGTGATCGACTCGCCCCGGGATATCCTGCGCTGCACCAACAAGGTCTACCTGCACGCCCTGCTGCGGGCCCGAGGCGTGCCGGCACCGGAGGGGGTGCTGCTGCAGCGCGGCGATCGACGCCCCCTGGCCGAGCGGCTCGGGCGGCTCGACTTCCCGCTGGTGCTCAAGGTGCCGGACGGCGCCTTCTCCCGAGGGGTGGTCAAGGTCGCGGATCTCGCTCAGCTGGAGCGCGAGTCCGCCCGCCTCTTTCGCGACTCCGCCCTGCTGCTGCTCCAGGAGTGGCTGCCCACCGAATATGACTGGCGCATCGGCGTGCTGGACGGCCAGGTGCTGTTCGCCAGCCGCTACTTCATGGCCCGGGGCCACTGGCAGATCTATGACCACTCCGGTGCTCGGGTGAAGAGCGGCGGCTTCTCCACCCACGACCCGGCCGAGGTGCCGCCGGCGGTGATCAAGGCCGCGCTCAGGGCCTGCCGGCTGATCGGCGACGGCTTCTACGGGGTCGACCTCAAGCAGTCCGGCGAGCGGGTGGTGGTGATCGAGGTCAACGACAACCCCAACGTCGACGCCGGCATCGAGGATGCGGTGCTGGGCCGCGCCCTCTATGAGCGCATCATGGGGGTCTTCCTCTCGCGTATGGAGGCCCAGGTGCGCCAGGACAGATGAACCGGAGCTGACGCCGCGAGCGCTCTCGCGTAGACTCAGGTCTTCGACAAACCCTGTACAGAAATGGACCCAAGATGAGCGATCGCGATACCCGCCACCAGCAGGCGATGCAGAAACTCAAGGCCCACGTGGACGAGAAGGTCGCCGCCGCCACCGAGCAGCGCGGCCTGCTGCTGGTCTTTACCGGCAACGGCAAGGGCAAGACCACCGCGGCCTGGGGCACGGTGACCCGCGCCCTGGGCTACGGCTACAAGGTAGGAGTGGTGCAGTTCATCAAGGGGCAGTGGGAGTGCGGCGAGCGGGAGCAGCTGGTGGAAGACCCCAACCTCGAGGTCGCCATCATGGGCACCGGCTTCACCTGGGAGACCCAGAACCGCGAGACCGATACCGCCGCCTGCCGCGAGGTGTGGGTCGAGGCGGAGCGCATGCTGGCCGACCCCGAGGTCTTCCTGGTGGTGCTCGACGAGATCACCTATATGCTCAAGTTCGGCTACCTGGATATCGAGACGGTGAAGCGCGCCCTCGAGAACCGCCCGCCGGAGCAGAGCGTGATCGTCACCGGGCGCAACGCCCACCGTGAGCTCCTTGCCCTGGCCGATAGCGTCACCGAGATGCAGGAGGTGCGCCACGCCTTCAACTCAGGCGTGCAGGCCCGCCGCGGCATCGACTTCTGACGGAAAGCGGCAGCTAACGGAAAGCAGAAGGCCCCGCCTGTGCGGGGCCTTCTGCTTCCTGCCTGCGGACCAGCCTCAGGCGGCCGGGGACCGGCGGCGCTCAGCCCTCGAAGGGGTTGCGCAGCACGATGGTCTCGTTGCGATCCGGGCCGGTGGAGATGATGTCGATGCTGACGCCCACCTTCTCCTCCAGGTAGCGGATATAGGCGCGGGCGTTGGCCGGCAGGTCCTCGACGCGCTGGGCGCCCAGGGTCGACTCGCTCCAGCCCGGCAGGTCCTCGTAGAGCGGCTCGATGGCCTCGTAGCCCTCGGAGTCCACCGGGGTGTCGAGCACCTCGCCATCCTTGCTGCGGTACCCCACGCAGACGCGGATGTTCTCGAGACCGTCGAGGACGTCGAGCTTGGTCAGGCAGATGCCCGAGACCGAGTTGATCTGCACCGCATGGCGCAGGGCCACAGCGTCGAACCAGCCGCAGCGCCGCGGGCGGCCGGTGGTGGCACCGAACTCGTGCCCCTTCTCGGCCAGGTGACGGCCGTGGTCATCGAAGAGCTCGGTGGGGAAGGGGCCGGAGCCGACCCGGGTGGTGTAGGCCTTGGTGATGCCCAGCACGTAGTCCAGGTAGAGCGGGCCGACGCCGGAACCGGTGGCGGTACCGCCGGCGGTGGTGTTGGAGCTGGTCACGAAGGGGTAGGTGCCGTGGTCGATGTCCAGCAGCGAGCCCTGGGCGCCCTCGAAGAGGATGTTCTCGCCCGCCTTGCGGTAGTCGTGGACCAGGCCCACGGTGTCGCAGACCATGGGGCGCAGCTCATCGGCCATCTGCATGGCCTCGTCGAGCACCTCCTGGAAGTCCACCGGCTTCTCGCCGTGGTAGTTGACCAGCACGAAGTTGTGGTAGTCCAGCACCTCGCCGAGCTTGGAGGCGAAGCGCTCGCGGTGCAGCATGTCGCCCAGGCGCAGGCCGCGGCGGGCGACCTTGTCCTCGTAGGCCGGGCCGATGCCGCGGCCGGTGGTGCCGATCTTGGCCACGCCACGCGCCTTCTCGCGGGCCTGGTCCAGGCGCACGTGGTAGGGCAGGATCAGCGGGCAGGCCGGGGAGAGCCGCAGGCGCTCGCGCACCGGCACGCCCTTCTCCTCAAGCTCGCGGATCTCCTTGATCAGCGCCTCGGGCGAGAGCACCACGCCGTTGCCGATGACGCAGGTCTTGTCCTTGCGCAGGATGCCGGAGGGAATCAGGTGCAGGACGGTCTTCTCACCGTCGATCACCAGGGTATGGCCGGCGTTGTGGCCGCCCTGGAAGCGCACCACGGCGGCGGCGGATTCGGTCAGCAGGTCGACGACCTTGCCCTTGCCCTCGTCACCCCACTGGGTGCCCAGTACCACTACGTTCTTGCCCATTGCTCTCTCGTCTCTCGTTGCCGCGCGCCGGCTGGCCGTCGCGCCCAAGGTTTAACCCAGTCTACAGTGCCACGGCCTGCCAGTGGCCATCGGTGAACACCAGTTCGCGATCGCAGCGGTGCTCGGCGGGCCCGGTGCGCTGCCCCGGCAGCGCCTGGACTACCCGCTCGCCCTGTCCGCGCAGCGTCATCACCGCTTCTGCCAGCCCCTCTCCCTCCGCCGGGGCCCAGATGCCCTCACGGGGCGGCAGCGCGGGAGAGAGCCCCGCCAGCTGCTTGAGGTCCATGGAGAAGCCGGTGGCCGGGCGGGCGCGGCCGAAGGCGCGCCCGGTGTCGTCATAGCGGCCGCCCTTGGCCAGCGCCTGGCCGTAGCCGGGCACATAGGCGGCGAACATCATGCCGGTATGGTAGGCGTAACCGCGTAGCTCGCCCAGATCGAAATAGGCCTCCACCTCGGGGTGGCTGGCCGCCACGCCCTGATGCAGGGCGCGCAGCTGCTCGAGGGCCGCGCCTACCGCGGCGGGTGCCTCGGCGAAGGCCTCCCGGGCCTCCTCGAGCACCTCGGCGCCGCCGTGCAGCCGCCCCAGGGCCAGGAACATCTCCGCCAGGGTCGGGTCCGCGACGCTCTCGGCGACCCGCTCGGCGATGGCGCCCGGGCTCTTGAGCTCCAGGGCCTCGAAGAGGGCCCGCTCGGCGTCGCCCGCGAGGCCCGCGGCCTCCACCAGGCTGCGGTAGATGCCGATATGGCCCAGCGCCAGGTGAATCTCGCCGGCGCCGGCGGCGGTCAGGCTGGCCAGCGCCAGATGCAGGATCTCGAGGTCCGCCTCGATGCCGGCATGGCCGAACAGCTCGACCCCGACCTGTACCGGGCTGCGCCCCCCCTGATGCTGGTCGGCGGTGGCCCGCAGCACATTGGTGCAGTAGCAGAGCCGCACCGGCCCCTGGCGCTTGAGCGAATGGGCGTCCATGCGCGCCACCTGGGGGGTGACGTCGGCGCTGACGCCCATCATGCGGCCGGTCAGCTGGTCGGTGAGCTTGAAGGTCTGCAGCGCCAGGTCGGAGCCGGTGCCGGTGAGCAGGGAGTCGAGAAACTCCGCCGTCGGCGGCATCACCTGGTCGTAGCCCCAGCGGTGGTAGAGGTCGAGCAGCGCGCGGCGCAGCTCCTCCATGCGGCTTGCCTGAGGCGGCAGCACCTCGTCCATGCCGTCGGGCAGCAGCCAGCGGTCAGCGATGGTCATGTGAATCATCCTGCAAGGCAGTGAAAAGGCCGTGGAAAAGACGCTCGAACCGAAGCGTCGGCGAGCATCCAGGCGCGACAGGACTCGCGAGGTCTTGCGCGCGAGATCTGGCGATAGACGGCCACAAAAAAACCGGGCCACGCCCGGTTGCGGGAGTCTACCACGTTTGCGCCGGGGATGAACCCCGGCGCTTTCGCCGTTACTGCCCGTTGTCGGGCATGGCGCTCTTCAGGTAGCGGAAGAAGTCGCTGGAGGGGTCCAGCACCAGCATGTTGCCGTCGCCCTGGAAGCTCTCGCGGTAGGCGTTCAGGCTGCGCCAGAAGGCGAAGAACTCCTGGTCCTGGGAGTAGGACTCCGAGAAGATCGCCGCGGCCTCGGCATCGCCCTCACCGCGCAGGGTCTCGGCCCGCTCGGTGGCCTGGGCCAGCAGCACCTGGCGGCGGCGGTCGGCATTGGCGCGAATCCGCTCGGCCTCTTCCTGACCCTGGGCGCGCCACTCGCGGGCCTCCCGCTCACGCTCGGAGCGCATGCGGTCGAAGACCGCCGCGGAGACGTCGTCGGGCAGGTCGATCCGCTTGACGCGCACGTCGACGATGGCGACGCCGAGCTCCTCGCGCAGCAGGGCATCGAGGTCCTGGGTCGGCCCGATCATCAGGTCGTCACGGCGCTCGGCGATGATCTGCTGAAGATCCAGGCGGCCGAACTCGTTACGCAGGCTCTCGTCGACCCGCGGCTGGATCAGGCGGATCGCCATCATCTCGTCGCCGGCAGTGGCCTCGTAGTAGCGGGTGGGGTTGACCACCTGCCACTTGACGTAGGAGTCCACGATCACCGCCTTCTGCTCCAGGGTCAGGTAGCGGCTGGTGTCGGTATCCAGGGTCAGCACCCGGGTGTCGAACTTGCGCACCGTCTGGGTGATCGGCACCTTGAAGTGCAGGCCCGGCTGGATGTTCTCCTCGATGACCTCACCGAAGCGCAGCTTGACGGCGCGCTCGGTCTCGTCGACCACGTAGAGGCTGTTGCTGGCCAGCCAGGCCACTGCGGCCAGGCCGCCGACGATGAGCAGGGAACGATTATTGATCATTTAGCGGCCCTCCCTGCGGATTCCACTGTTGCTGCTGGAGCTCGTGCCGGTCTGACCGGAGCGCAGGCGCTCCAGCACCCGCGGGTCGAGCTCGCCCTGCTCGCCCAGGCGCTCGCCGGAGGACGAGGTACCGCTGCCGCCGTTGCCCATCTGGTCGAGGGGCAGGTACATCAGCGGGCTGTCGGAGGCCACGTCCACCAGCACCTTGGGCGTGCTGCCGAAGACCTCGGCGATGGCATCCAGATAGAGGCGCTCGCGCATGACCGCCGGCGACTGCTGGTACTGGGAGAGCAGCGCGTTGAAGCGGTTGGCCTGACCGCGCGCTTCCGCCACCACCGACTCGCGGTAACCCTGGCCCTGCTCGACCAGGCGCTGTGCCTGACCCTGGGCTTCGGGGATGATGGCATTGGCGTAGGCCATGCCCTGGTTGATGGTCCGCTGACGATCCTCGCGGGCCCGGATCACGTCGTCGAAGGCGTCGATGACCGGCGCGGGGGCCGAGGTGGACTCGATGTTGATGGTCTGCAGGCGAATGCCGGTACCGTAGCTGTCCAGGTAGGACTGCAGACGGCTGGACACCGAGCTGCCGAGGATCTCACGACCCGAGGTCAGGATCTCGATCATGTCGGTGCCGCCGACCACGTGACGCAGTGCCGAATCCAGCGCGTTCTCTATGGAGAGCTGGGGGTTGCGCACGTTAAGCACGAAGTCGCGGGGGTTGGAGACCTGATACTGAGCCGAGATCTCGACCTCGACGATGTTCTCGTCGCGGGTCAGCATCGACTGGGTCTGGGTCAGGGAGCGCACCCGGGTCACATTGACCATGCGCACGTCGTCGATCAGCGGCGGGTTCCAGTGCAGGCCTGGGCTGACCACCTCCTGGAACTTGCCGAAGCGCAGCACCACGCCCCGCTCGGACTGGTCCACCAGGTAGAAACCGGACGCCGCCCAGATGGCCAGCGCCACGATGATCAGCAGGCCCGGGAGCGCAAAGACGTTGCGGGGCTTGCCGCCACCGCCCTTGCCACCCTTGCCGCCGCCCTTGCCGCCGCGGCCGCCGAGCATGCCGTTGAGCTTGTCCTGAAACTTCTTCAGGGCTTCATCGAGGTCGGGGGGGCCCTGGTTGCCGCCGCGGTTGCCACCGCCGCCGTTGCCGCCGCCACTGCCACCGCCGCGTCGGCCACCACCACTCCAGGGGTCGTGCTGGTTACCGCCACCACCAGGCTCATTCCAGGCCATAGGTCTTCTCCATAGTGCGTTGCTGCCCCGGCCGGCAAGCCGGTCGGGGCCTCGGTTGCGATCCTGTCGGCACCCCTGCCGGGAGCGGGGCGCCCGTCGACCTTGTCGTTATCGTCGTCCGCCTGCCGGCGCCTACCTGCCTTCCTGAAGCGTCTCCTCCCAGGCCTCGCGCTCCTGCAGCGCGGCCGGGAGGTAGTCGTCGGCGCGCTCGCCGAGCCGCGCCATCAGCTGCAGGAAGTCGCGGCGCGGCAGCCTGACCTGCAGCCGGGTGAGCCCCTCCTCGTCGAAGGTCTCATCGCGCACCGCCCCCAGCTCGTGGAGCGCCGCGCGCAGCTTGCCCTGCGCCGGGGCCAGGCTGAGGGAAAATTCGAGCACGTCTTCCGCCAGCCGCTCGGCCAGGGCCTCGGCCAGCAGCTCGAGCCCCTTCCCTTCCTTGGCCGAGAGCCACACCACTTCGGGGCGGCCCTCGCCGTCGCGCTCGATGCGCGGGGCGCTGTCGAGCAGGTCGATCTTGTTCATTACCTTGAGCATCGGCACCTCCAGGGCGCCGATCTCATGGAGCACCGACTCGACCTGCTCGACGTTGAGCTCACGGTCCGGGTCGGCGGCGTCGATCACGTGCACCAGCAGGGTGGCCTCGGCGGCCTCCTGCAGGGTCGCGCGAAACGCCTCCACCAGCTTGTGGGGCAGGTGGCGGATGAAGCCGACCGTGTCGGCCAGCACCACCGGCCCCACGTCCTCGATCTCCAGGCGCCGCAGCGTGGGGTCGAGGGTAGCGAAGAGCTGGTCGGCCGCATAGACCTCGGAAGCGGTCAGGGCGTTGAACAGCGTTGACTTGCCGGCGTTGGTGTAGCCCACCAGCGAGACGCTGGGAATCTCGGCCCGGGCCCGGGAGCGCCGATTCTGCTCGCGCTGGACGCGCACCTTGTCGAGGCGCTTGTGGATCGCCTTGATGCGCGCCCGCAGCAGGCGCCGGTCGGTCTCGAGCTGAGTCTCACCCGGGCCGCGCAGGCCGATACCGCCCTTCTGTCGCTCCAGGTGAGTCCAGCCGCGCACCAGCCGAGTGGACATGTACTCGAGCTGGGCCAGCTCCACCTGCAGCTTGCCCTCGTGGGTGCGCGCCCGCTGGGCGAAGATATCGAGGATCAGGCCGGTGCGGTCGAGCACGCGGCACTTGAGCTCGCGCTCGAGGTTGCGCTCCTGGGACGGGCTCAGGGCGTGGTTGAAGAGGACAAGCTCGGCGCCGTGGACCTTGAGCGCGTCGCGCAGCTCTTCCACCTTGCCGGAGCCCACGAAGGTGCGCGGATCGGGACGACTGCGGCTGCCGGTCAGCAGCGTGGCAGGGTCGGCACCGGAGGAGCGAACGAGTTCGAGGAACTCGCCCGCATCCTCGCGCTCCTTTTCGTCCTGGAAATCCACATGGACGAGTACGGCCGTTTCACCGGCGTCGGGACGTTCGAAAAACAATCACTACCTCACTGGGTTTCCTGCTGCGCGGCAGGATCCTGGGCCGGAAGGCGCACGTTGCGCGACGGCACCACGGTGGAGATGGCGTGCTTGTAGACCATCTGGCTCACGGTGTTGCGCAGCAGAATGACAAACTGGTCGAAGGATTCGATCTGGCCCTGCAGCTTGATGCCGTTAACCAGGAAGATCGATACCGGGATGCGCTCCTTGCGCAGAATGTTCAGGTACGGATCTTGAAGGGACTGCCCTTTGGACATGTTGCTCTCCCTGAAATTGTCTCTGGGGTTGATGTTATTTCGTGACGTACTGCTGTTGCCTCACTGGCATCGCCGACGCCGCGAGGGGCCCGGCTACCCGGCTCGTGAAAGGCGTATCTTACGCTAAGTGCCGAAATTGCGCACGAGTTTCAGCACTTCGCCCAGGGGGTCAGGCCCCAGGCTGTCGACCCAGGCAAGCCCCTCCCAGCTGCGCATCCAGGTCAGCTGACGCTTGGCCAGCTGGCGGGTGGCGACGATGCCGCGATGGCGCAGGGTCTCGAGGTCATGCTCGCCGTCGAGGTACTCCCAGGCCTGGCGGTAGCCGACGCTCTTCATCGACGGCAGGTCGAGGGAGAGGTCGCCGCGGGAGCGCAGCGCCGCCACCTCATCGAGAAAGCCCGCCTCCAGCATGGCATCGAAACGCCGGGCGATACGCTGGTGGAGTACGCTGCGATCCGAGGGTGCGAGCCCTATCGACAGCGTACGCCAGGGAAAGGTTTCCGCTCGCTGCTCGGCCCACAGCTCGCTGAGCGACCGACCGCTGAGGCGATAGACCTCCAGCGCCCGCATCAGCCGCTGAGGGTCGTTGGGATGGATGCGCGCCGCCGAGGCCGGATCGACCCGGGCGAGCTCGGCGTGCAGGGCAGCGAGCCCCCGGGCGCGCGCCTCGGCGGCCAGCTCGGCGCGCACCGCCGGGTCCGAGGAGGGCAGGTTGGCCACCCCGTGCAGCAGCTGCCGGAGATACATCATGGTGCCGCCCACCAGCAGCGGCACCCCGCCGGCTGCGCTGATCTGTCGCATATCGCGCAGGGCGTCCGCGCGGAACTCCGCCGCCGAGTAGGGCTCGGCGGGGTCGCGGATGTCGATCAGCCGGTGGGGGGCCCGGGCGAGCTCTTCCGCGGAGGGCTTGGCGCTGCCGATATCCATGCCGCGGTAGACCATGGCGGAGTCGACGCTGATCAGCTCGCAACCGAGCCGCTCGTGGAGGGCGATGGCCAGCTCGGTCTTGCCGGCGGCGGTGGGCCCCACCAGCAGGATGGCGGGAGGGCGGGTATCCGGCATCGAACTACTGCCCCCTCATGAAGAGCCGGTCCAGGTCCTTCATGCTCATCTCGGTCCAGGTGGGGCGGCCGTGGTTGCACTGGCCGCTGCGCTCGGTGCGCTCCATGTCGCGCAGCAGGGCGTTCATCTCGGCAGTCGTCAGCTGACGATTGGCGCGCACGCTGCCATGGCAAGCCATGGTGGAAAGCAGCTCGTTGACATGGGCCTCGAGGCGGTCGGAGCGGCCGTAGCGCTCCAGGTCGGCGAGCATGTCGCGCACCAGCGGCTCCACGTCGGCGTCGGCGAGCAGCGCCGGCAGCTGGCGCACCAGCAGGGTCTCGGGGCCGGCCACGTCGAGCTCCACGCCGAAGCGGGCGAAGGCGTCGCGCTCCGCCTCGGCGGTGGCCACCTCGGCGGCGCTGGCGGCCAGCGACACCGGCACCAGCAGCGGCTGGGCATCCAGCCGCCCGCCGTGTACCTGGGTCTTCATGCGCTCGTAGACGATGCGCTCGTGGGCGGCGTGCATGTCCACCAGGATCAGGCCACGCTCGCTCTGGGCGAGGATATAGACGCCGTGGAGCTGGGCGATGGCGTAGCCCAGCGGCGGCGCCCGGGTGTCATCGGCCTCGGGCAGCGACGGACGACGGGCGGCCTGCACCGCCTGGCGCTCGGCCAGGGCCACCCCGGCGGCGCTGCCGCCGACACCGCTCCCCTCGGCCCGGGGCGCCGCAGGCTGGGGCGTCAGCAGCGTCTCCTCGTGGCTCGGATGCAGGCTGCGGTAGCCCTCCATGAAGGCGCGGACGCGATCCGGCGTCACCCGCTCGCCCTCCTCCCGTCCCGGCAGCGCCATGGGCTGCTGCTCCCAGCGGGCGTCGCGTTCCCGCACCTGCCCTGCCTCTTGGGGCTCACCGCCATCGGCCTCGGCGCCATCGCCAGCCGGCAGCTCATCCGACTGGCCCGTCCCCGGCTGGCCGGCCCTCGCCTCCCCCAGGGCCCGATGCAGGCTGGAGAAGAGGAAGTCGTGGACCAGGCGGCCATCCCGGAAGCGCACCTCGTGCTTGGTGGGATGGACGTTGACGTCCACCACCGTGGGATCCACCTCCAGGTAGAGCACGAAGACCGGATGACGGCCAGCGAAGAGCACGTCGCGGTAGGCCTGGCGCACCGCATGGGCCACCAGGCGGTCGCGCACCACGCGTCCGTTGACGAAGAAGTACTGCTGGTCGGCCTGGGCCCGGGAGTGGGTGGGCAGCCCCACCCAGCCCCAGAGACGCAGGCCGGAAGCCGCAAGGTCCAGGTGCAGGGCGTTCTCCAGGAACGCTTTGCCGAGCAGCGAGGCGATGCGTCGCTCACGGCTGGCCTGGTCGTCCCCGGGACGCAGCTGGTGGAGGGTCTTCTGGTTGTGGCGCAGGATCCAGCCGATGTCGTAGCGGGAGAGCGCCTGGCGGCGGAAGGCCTCCTCCACGTGGCTGAACTCGGTCTTCTCGGTGCGCAGGAACTTGCGCCGGGCCGGCGTGTTGAAGAAGAGGTCGCGCACCGTCACCGAGGTGCCCCTGGGGTGCGGTGCCGGGCTGACCCGGGGCTCCATGTTGCGCCCCTCGGCCACCACCCGCCAGCCGGCGGTGGGGTCATCGGCGGCATTGGAGGTCAGCTCCAGACGCGAGACCGAGCTGATCGAGGCGAGCGCCTCGCCGCGAAAGCCGAGGCTCGCCACCCCCTCGAGCTCCTCCAGGGAGAGGATCTTGCTGGTGGCGTGGCGCGACAGGGCGAGGGGGAGGTCCTCCTCGGCGATGCCGCTGCCGTCGTCACGCACCCGGATCAGCCGGGCACCGCCCGCCTCCAGCTCCACCTCGATACGCGTGCTGCCGGCGTCGATGGCGTTTTCCACCAGCTCCTTGACCACCGAGGCCGGGCGCTCCACCACCTCGCCGGCGGCGATCTGGTTGGCAAGACGCGGGTCAAGGACCCGGATACGGCGCTGTTCAGACATATCTCTCCATGCACGCTGGACGCTCAGGAACGGGGAATGCGCAGCACCTGGCCCACGCGGATCACGTCGCCGTTGAGCTCGTTGGCCTGCTTGAGGCGGCTCGTCGAAACGTTGTGGCGAGCGGCGATCTGCGAGAGCGTATCGCCGGGCTGGATCCGATACTCGTTGCCGCCGGTGCTGCGGTTGTTGTCGCGCTGCCAGGCCAGCAGGCTGGCCGGCGGCGGGTTGCGGCGGAAGTGGTCCTGAAGGCCGGCGAAGATCGCCCGGGCCAGGTTCTGCTGGTGGCTCGGATCGCGCAGGCGACGCTCCTCGTCGGGGTTGGAGATGAACCCCGCCTCGATCAGCAGCGAGGGGATATCCGGCGACTTGAGGACCATGAAGCCGGCCTGCTCCACCCGGTTGCGATGCAGGCGATTGACCCGCCCCAGCTGGTCGAGCACCTGGCCGCCGATGGAGAGGGAGTCGTTGAGGGTGGCGGTCATGGTGAGGTCGAGCAGCACGCCGCGCAGCACCTCGTCCTTGTCGCGCAGGGAGAGGTTGCCATCCACGCCGCCGATCAGGTCGGCGCGGTTCTCGCTCTCCGCCAGCCACTGGGCGGTCTCCGAGGTGGCACCGCGCTGGGAGAGGGCATAAACCGAACTGCCCTGGGGGCGCGGGCTGGTAAAGGCGTCGGCATGGATGGAGACGAAGAAGTCGGCCTTCTGCTCCCGGGCGATCTGGGTGCGCTGGCGCAGTCCCACATAGTAGTCGCCGTCGCGGATCATGACGGCCCGGAAGCCTTCGGCCTCATCCACCAGCCGCTGCAGGCGCCGGGAGATCTCCATCACCACGTCCTTCTCGCGGGTGCCGCCGGGGCCGATGGCCCCCGGGTCCTCGCCGCCGTGGCCGGGGTCGATGGCGATGATGATATCGCGCCTGGGGTGGGGCTGAGCCTGCTGCAGCGCCACCGCCGCCTCCGGCACCACCCGCTCCGGCTCACTCCCGGACTCGGCCCGGGCCCGATTGGCGGCGATCTCCTGCTCGCGGAGCATCGCCTCGATGGGGTCGATGGGATCCTGGACGGCGCTCTCGCCGGGGTACTCGAGGTCCACCACCAGGCGATGGCCGTACTGGTCGTTGGGTGCCAGGCTGAAATGGCGCGGCTCCACCTCGCGCTCGAGCTCGAGCACCACGCGCAGGCCGCCACCGTCCCGCACCCCGGTGCGAATGCGGCTGATGGCGCTGCCGGAGAGGTCGATGCCGGCGACGTCCGCAGCCATGCGGCTGTCATCGAGGTCGACCACCAGGCGCCTGGGGCTGTCCAGCCCGAAGACGCTGGCGCTGGCCGGCCCGGAGAGGTCGAAGACCAGGCGGGCATGGTCCGGGGCCGCCCAGAGGCGCACGTTCTCCACCTCGGCGGCCTGCAGCCCGGTCAGAGGCAGCCACAGCAGGGTTGCGACCAGAAGGCCGCGCAGCATCCGCTTGATCATCGTGGCGTCTCGCCCTCCTCCGCGGTGTCGGCGCAGCCGGCCAGGGCGGGCATCGCCGCGAGCCTCGCCATGACCCGCTCGCCGAGCTCGCTTACGGCCTCGAGGCGAGCCAGGCGGCCAGGGCCGGCCAGGGTCAGGGTGATCCGCAGGTCGGGCTCGGGCAGCCAGCCCTCGCCGCGGCTGGGCCACTCCACCAGGCAGAGGGCGTCATCGTCGAAGAGGTCGCGGCCGCCGATAAACTCCAGCTCCTCGGGGTCACCCAGCCGATAGAGGTCGAAATGGTGAATCCGGGCGTTCTCGAGCTCATAGGGCTCCACCAGGGTATAGGTGGGGCTCTTGACCGCTCCGGCGTGGCCATAGGCGCGCAGCACCCCGCGGGTCAGGGTGGTCTTGCCGGCCCCCAGCTCCCCCTCGAGGTAGACTCGCCCACGCCCCTCCAGGGCCCGCCCCAGGCACTCGCCCAGGGTCACCTGACGCGCTTCATCATCGAGTCGCAGCCGCATCGTCACCGCCCCATTGTCCCGCTGATAGTCGGATTGACCAGAATTCGCGCATAGGATGCCAGATCACCGGCCAGCAGACCACGCTCCCCGGCGTTCGCGGCGGCGAGATCCGCGGCCAGGGCGTGCACCAGCACACCGAGCCGGGCGGCGGCCTCCAGGGGCAGGCCCTGGGCCAGCAGGGCCCCAAGCATGCCGGAGAGCGAATCGCCCATGCCGCCGCTGGCCATTCCCGGGTTGCCGAAGGGGCAGACCACGAGGCCCTCGGGCCCGGCCACCAGGGTCCCGGCCCCCTTGAGCACCACCACGCCACCGAAGCGCTCGCGCAGGGCCAGGGCCGCGGCGGGGCGGTCCGCCTCGACCTCGGCGGCGGAGCCGCCCAGCAGCCGGGCGGCCTCTCCGGGGTGTGGCGTCAGGATCCAGTTGTCGCGGCGCGTGCCGGAGAAGCGCTCGGCCAGCAGGTTGAGAGCGTCGGCATCCACCACCAGCGGCCGCTCGGCCTCGAGTGCCGCCTGCAGCATGGCCTGCCCCCAGCTTCCCTGCCCCAGGCCCGGGCCCACCACCAGCACGTCGGCCAGGGCAGGCAGCGTGCCGAGATCCGACGCGCCGCGCACCCCGTGGGCCATCACCTCCGGGCGTCGCACCAGGCTCGCCGTAACGTGCTCGGGGGCGGTGGCCAGGCTCACCTTGCCGGCGCCCAGCCGGGCGCAGGCCTCGGCGGCCAGCAAGGCCGCCCCGCCAAAGCCCGGCGCCCCGCCCAGGATCAGCGCATGGCCGCAGTCGCCCTTGTGGGCGCTGCGGGGCCGGGGAGGCAGCCAGGCCTCGAGCAGGGACTCGTCGAGCAGCCGGGCGGCGGGCACCAGGTCCGTCTCGGCCAGGGCGTCCACCCCGAGCGACCGAAAGGCCAGCTCGCCGACGTGCTCCGCCGCCGCCCCGGTATGCAGCCCCAGCTTGTCACCGATAAAGGTGACCGTGGCGCTGGCCCGCACCGCCTCGCCCAGCACGACGCCGGTATCGGCATGCAGCCCGGAGGGGATATCGATGGCGTATACGGGCAGGCCGCTGGCGTTGACCGCCGCGATCGCCTCCCGGAAGGCGCCGCGCACCTCGCCGGCAAGCCCGGTGCCGAGCAGCGCATCCACCACCAGCTCGCCGGTGAAGGCCATGCCGGGCGCCCAGGGCTCGGCGCCGACGCCCGCCGCCGTGGCCATCTCGGCGGCCAGGCGGGCGTCGCCTGCGAGCTCGTCGATGCCCTTGAGCAGGATACGCTGCACGGCGAGCCCTTCCGCGGCGGCCAGGGCCGCCAGCACATGGCCGTCGCCGCCGTTGTTGCCGGCGCCGCAGAGCACCGTGAGCGCGCGCGCCTCGGGCCAGCGCTCACGCAGCCGCTGCCAGGCGGCTGCGCTGGCCCGCTGCATCAGGGCGAAGCCCTGGATGCCGCCGGCGATGGTGCGTCGGTCGAGCTCGCGCACCTGCTCGGCGCGATAGAGGGGGCGCAGCGGCGGCGCGGGATGGACGCTGGTGGCGGTCATGCGGTGTCTCCCGAGGGGCAATGCTTTACCATGGCGGTATCGACTGACGAATAGTGTAAAGCCTTCCCGGCCTGCGCCAAGTGGCGAGGCCTCCCTGCATGGTGTTTCCGCGATCATGTCCGACCCGTCTGCCCCCGCCGACGCCCACCTTTATCCCCTGGCCGAGCGCATCAAGGCCTGGGGCCGCGAGCTCGGCTTTCAGCAGCTGGGCATCACCGACGTGGACCTGGCCGAGGACGAGGCGCGCCTCGAGCGCTGGCTGGCCGCCGGCTACCACGGCGAGATGGGCTTCATGGCCAAGCATGGCACCAAGCGCACCCGCCCCGCCGAGCTGGAGCCGGGTACGATCCGGGTGATCAGTGTGCGCCTGGACTACCTGCCCGCGGAGGTGGAGACCGCCAAGGTGCTGGGCCAGCCCGAGCGCGCCTATGTGTCGCGCTACGCCACCGGCCGCGACTACCACAAGCTGATGCGCAAGCGCCTGGCGACGCTGGCGAAATGGATCGAGGCCGAGGTGGGGCCCTTCGGCTATCGCGCCTTCGTGGACTCCGCGCCGGTGATGGAGCGGGCGCTGGCCCGCAAGGCGGGACTCGGCTGGTTCGGCAAGAACGCCATGCTGCTCAACCCGAAGGCGGGCTCGCTCTTCTTCCTGGGTGAGCTCTACACCGACCTGCCGCTGCCGGTGGACCCGCCCTTCGAGAGCGAGCACTGCGGCAGCTGCAGCGCCTGCCGCACCGCCTGTCCCACCGACGCCATCGTCGAGGACCGGGTGGTGGATGCCCGGGCCTGCATCTCCTACCTCACCATCGAGCTGCATGGCGCCATCCCCGAGCGCTACCGGGAGGCCATGGGCAACCGAGTGTTCGGCTGCGACGACTGCCAGCTGGTCTGCCCCTTCACCCGCTTTGCCCGGGTGAGCCAGGAGCCCGACTTCGCGCCGCGCCACGACCTGGACCGCGCCAGCCTGCTGGCGCTCTTCGCCTGGGGCGAGGAGGAGTTCCTGGAGAAGACCGCCGGCAGCCCCATACGCCGCATCGGCTACGCCCGCTGGCTGCGCAACCTCGCCGTGGGGCTCGGCAACGCCCCCTGGAGCGAGGCCGTGGAGGCCGCCCTCAGGGCACGGCTGCCCTACCCCTCCGATCTGGTCCGCGAACACGTGCGCTGGGCGCTGGCCCGCCAGCGAGAGAAGCGCCAGGCGCTGATCGCCAGCGGCTGACCTACTCCTCCTCGTCGCTCTCCTGGCCCGGCAGGCGCAGGAAGGTCTCGCGGTAGTGGGCAAGCTCGGCGATGGACTCCTTGATGTCATCCATGGCCAGGTGGACGTTGCGCTTCTGGAAGCCCGCCATGGCGCCGGGGTTCCAACGCTTGGCCAGCTCCTTGAGGGTCGAGACATCCAGGTTGCGGTAGTGGAAGAAGGCCAGCAGTTCGGGCATCTCGCGTTCCAGGAAACGGCGATCCTGGTGCACGCTGTTGCCGCACATGGGCGAGCTGCCGGGCGTCACATGCTCGCGCAGGAACTCGAGGGTCAGCCGCTCCGCTTCGGCGGTCTCGACGCCGCTCGCCTTGACCCGGGCGGTCAGCCCCGACTCGCCGTGGGTCTTCGTGCACCAGGCGTCCATGGCGTCGAGCAGGCTCTCCGGCTGGCTCACCGCGATCACCGGCCCCTCGGCCACGACGTTGAGCTCAGCGTCGGTGACCAGGGTCGCCACCTCGATGATGCGCTCCTTCTCCGGGTCGAGTCCGGTCATTTCCAGATCGATCCATACCAGCCGCTGCTGGCGGGGGTCCTGCCTGTCGTCATTCTGGGCCATGAGTCTGCCTTGGCTGCGGGCGCCGGCGCGGTTTTCGCGACAGCCGGCGCGGTGGATGAGTACAATACGGGTATTGTACCGAGCATCAGGCCCCCATGAGCAAACGCAAGCTTAGCCGCCAGCAGCGCTGGCGCATCGAGAAGATCCAGGCCGAGCGCGCCGAGCGCGCCGCCAAGCGCGATGCCCGTGAGAGCGAGAAACTGGCCGCCGGTGAGTACGGCCAGGAGCGCCCCGGGCGGGTGACCGCCCACTTCGGCCGCACCCTGGACGTGCGCCCCGAGGATAGCGACGAGGCGGTGCGCTGCCACCTGCGCGCCAACCTCGAAGGGCTTGTCACCGGCGACCGGGTGATCTGGCGTGGCCGGGAGGACCCCGATGGCCGAGTGGTGGAAGGCGTGGTGGTGGCCCGTGGCGAGCGCGACAGCGTGCTGGAGCGCCCCGACGCCCGCGGCCAGCTCAAGCCGGTGGCGGCCAACATCGACCAGATCCTGATCGTCTTCGCCGTGGAGCCCGAGCCCCACCCCAACCTGATCGACCGCTACCTGATTGCCGCCGAGGCCACGGGCATCGCGCCGGTGCTGGTGCTCAACAAGATCGACCTGCTGCCCGAGGGTGGCGGCGAGCTGCTGGCGCTGCTGCGCCGCTACGAGGGGCTGGGCTACCCGGTGGTGACCACCACCACCGAGCGCGAGGACGGCCTCGACGCCCTGCACGCTCGCCTGGCTGGGCGCACCTCGGTGTTCGTGGGCCAGAGCGGCGTGGGCAAGTCGTCCTTGATCGACCGCCTGCTGCCCGACGAGGAACTTCGCATCGGCGCGCTGTCGAAGGACTCGCGCAAGGGCACCCATACCACGACCACGGCGCGGCTCTATCCGCTGCCCGACGCCGAGTCCGCCGAGCTGATCGACTCCCCCGGGATCCGCGAGTTCGGCCTCGGCCACCTGGACGAGCAGCAGGTGGCGGAAGGCTTCATCGAGTTCCGGGACTTCCTCGGCCGCTGCCGCTTCCGCGACTGCCGCCACCGCCATGAGCCGGGCTGCGCGCTGCTCGAGGCGGTGGAGCGCGGCGAGATCCACCCGGAGCGCTTCGCCAGCTATCGGCGCATCGTCGAATCGCTCGAGTCCTGATCACCCGACTGCCTGATTGCCAGAACAAGGCCTGATTCTCAGAACAAGGAAAGGAGAGCCCCATGAGTTCCGAAGCCAACCTGCTGCCGCTGATCGTCGAGCCGGAACGGCTCGCCGAGCACCTGGATGATCCGTCGCTGCTGATCATCGATGTGCCGCTCAAGGGCGAGAGCTACACCGAGGGCCACGTGCCCGGTGCCATCTTCCTCGACAAGGGGCGCCTGATGCGCGGCGAGGGCGAGGTGCCCTGCCGGGAGCCCACGGTGGAGCAGCTCTCCGCGCTCTTCAGCGAGCTCGGCCTCACCCGCGACACCCACGTGGTGGCCTACGACGACGAGGGCGGCGGCTGGGCCGGGCGCCTGCTCTGGACCCTGGAGCTGATCGGCCACACCCGCTACTCCTACCTCAACGGCGGCATCCACGCCTGGCGCGCCGCCGGCCAGCCGGTCGCCACCGAGTCCACCGCCCCCACGCCCAGCGACTATGAGGCGGAAGTGCTCAGGCCCGAGGTACTGATCGACCGCATCGAGCTCCAGGAGCGCCTGGGCGAGAAGGGCTTCGCCATCTGGGACGCCCGCTCCCCCGAGGAGTACCGCGGCGAGAAGGGTGACAACCGCCAGCTGGGCCATATCCCCGGCGCCGTGAACATGGAGTGGACCCGCGCCATGGACCCGGAGCGCCAGCTGCGCATCCGCGACTACGCCGAGCTGATCACCGAGCTCGAGGCGCTGGGCCTGACGCCCGACATGGAGGTGGCCACCCACTGCCAGAGCCACCACAGAAGCGGCTTCACCTGGCTCGTCGGCCGCGCCCTGGGCTTCGAGAAGATCCGCGGCTACGCCGGCTCCTGGAAGGAGTGGGGCAACCGCGACGACACCCCCATCGAGAAATAGCCTTCAACGCACAGCAACAGGAACGCCCTTGTCACTCGCCAAGCTCTTTGCCCTGATCCAGTACCCCCTGCCCCACCACCTGCTCTCGCGGCTGGTGGGGCGCCTCGCTGAATGCCGCACCCCCTGGCTGAAGAATGCCCTGATACGGCGCTTCATTCGTCAGTTCAGGGTCGACATGAACGAGGCGGCCAACCCCGACCCGACGGCCTACGCCACCTTCAACGACTTCTTCACCCGGGAGCTGAAGGCGGATGCCCGCCCCCTCGGCGAGGGGATCTTGAGCCCCGCCGACGGCAGGCTCTCCCAGTTCGGCCCCCTCGAAGCCGGCCAGCTGGTCCAGGCCAAGGGCCACCGCTTCTCGGCCATGGACCTGCTGGGCGGTGACGGCGACGCCGCCCGCCGCTACCTGGGCGGCAGCTTCGCCACCATCTACCTCTCCCCGAGCGACTACCACCGGGTGCATATGCCCCTGGCCGGCACCCTGACCGAGATGGTCTACGTGCCGGGGCGGCTCTTCTCGGTGAACGCCGCCACCACCGAGCACGTGCCCAACCTCTTCGCCCGCAACGAGCGCCTGGTGTGCCACTTCGACACCGAGCAGGGCCCCATGGTGATGGTGCTGGTGGGGGCGATGATCGTCGCCGCCATCGAGACGGTGTGGGCCGGGCAGATCACCCCGCTGCCCCGGGGCGGCGTGCAGCGCATCCGCTTCGACACGCCGGTGCATCTGGAACGCGGCGCGGAGATGGGCCGCTTCAAGCTCGGCTCCACGGTGGTGATGGCCTTCGCGGAGCCTGTGGCCTTCGCCGACGGCCTCGAGCCCGGCGCCAAGGTGCAGATGGGGCAGTCGCTGGGAGCGTTCTAGCAGCGCGGCGTGGCGAAGGCCATCACCTCCGCCACGCTGGCCTTGCCCAGGGCCAGCTGGATCAGCCGGTCGATGCCCAGGGCCACGCCACTCCCCTCGGGCATACCGTGCTCAAGCGCCGCCACCAGGCGCCGGTCGATGTCCACCTCCGGCAGCCCCGCCGCCCGCCGGGCGGTGTTGTCCTCCTCGAAGCGCGCCGCCTGCTCGGCGGCGTCGGTCAGCTCGTCGTAGCCGTTGGCGAGCTCCAGCCCCTCGAGGTAGAGCTCGAAGCGCGAGGCCACCCACTCGCCGTCCTCCGGGTCGCGGTGACGCCGGGCCAGGGCCGCCTGGCTGGCCGGGTAGTCCACCACCACCTCGACCCCCTCGCGGCCAAGCCCCGGCTCGATCACGAGACTCATCAGCAGGTCGAGGCAGTCGTCGCGGGGGGCGTCATGCATGGCGAGCCCGCCCTTCTCTTCGGCCAGCCGGCGCAGCTCGGCCAGGGGCGCGGTGAAGGGATCGATGGCCAACGCCTCGCGAAACAGCGCCCGGTAGCGGCGACGGCGCAGCGGTACCGCCTTATCCCCCGGCTCTCGACCCAGCAGCCGGTGCACCAGGGCGGCCGTCTCCTCGATCAGCGCATCGAGGGTGAAGCCGGGGCGGTACCACTCCAGCATGGTGAACTCGAGGTTGTGGCGCCGCCCCACCTCGCCGTCGCGGAAGCAGCGCGCCAGCTGGAAGATGGGCCCGGCCCCCGCCGCCAGCAGCCGCTTCATGGCGAACTCCGGCGAGGTCTGCAGCCAGAGCCGCTCGCGTCCCGCCGGCGTGGTCGCCCGGGCCGAGAGCGAGGCCAGATGCAGGTCGGTGCTGCCGCCGTGGCCCAGCACGGGCGTCTCCACCTCCAGCACGCCGCGCTCGGCGAAGAAGACCCGCACCTCGGCCAGCAGCCGCGCCCGGTCGCGCAGGGTCGCGATCGTCGCCGTGGGGCGCCAGTCAATGGCCATGAAACGCTCTCCAGAACCATGAAGGCCACGCCGATCCGACGTGGCCTTTAGAGCCGTAAGCCGTAAGCCAAGAAACTGCCACAAACCTGGTTTTTCTTAGAGCTTACAGCTCATAACTTACAGCTCCCGGCGAAGCCGGGCTCAGGCGCGGGAGACGTACTCGCCGGAGCGCGTGTCAACCTTCAAGACTTCGCCCTGGTTGATAAAGAGCGGCACGCGAACCACGGCGCCGGAGGAGAGGGTCGCCGGCTTGGAGCCGCCCTGGGCGGTGTCGCCCTTGAGGCCCGGGTCGGTCTCGACCACCTCGAGCTCGATGAAGTTGGGCGGGGTCACGCTGATGGCGTTGTCGTTCCACAGGGTCACGGTGTAGACCACCTGCTCCTTGAGCCACTTGATGGTGTCGCCCAGGGCCTTCTTCTCCACCGCGTACTGCTCGAAGGAGCCGTCGGTCTTCATGAAGTGCCACATCTCACCGTCGGTGTAGAGGTACTCCATGTCCAGGTCCATCACGTCGGCGCCTTCCAGGCTCTCGCCGGACTTGAAGGTGCGCTCCCAGACGCGGCCGGTGATCAGGTTGCGCAGCTTGACGCGGTTGAACGCCTGGCCCTTGCCGGGCTTCACGAACTCGTTCTCGACGATCGAGCAGGGATCGCCGTCCAGCATCACCTTCAGACCGCCCTTGAATTCGTTGGTAGAATAGTTCGCCATCTTCTCTCACCCATGTTCAAGCGCGCCGCCGGACCCCGGGGCGCGCTGGGAAACGATAGTTCGACGAGGCCAGGCATGTCGCCGGGCGTCGTCCGCATTGACTGGTGTTCCGCATGATAACCCGAAGCCCCGCCCTTTTGCAGCGTCACGACGAGGCCGAACCGCTGGCGCTACCGCCCGCCTGGCAGGCCCAGCTGGCCGGCGCCATTCGCGACCCCGCCGAGCTGTGCCGTCGCCTGGGCCTGGATCCCGCCTGGCGGCCCGGCGCCGAGGCGGGCCATGGGCTCTTCGAGGTGCGGGTTCCCGAGGCCTTCCTGGCCCGCATGCGCCCGGGTGACCCGACCGACCCCCTGCTGCGCCAGGTGCTGCCCCTGGGCGAGGAGCTCCTGCCGACCCCAGGCTATGTGGCCGACCCCCTCGAGGAGGCCGCCCATACTCCAGCGAAGGGGCTGATCCACAAGTACCGTGGACGCGTGCTCTTGATCACCAGTCCCGCCTGCGCGGTCAACTGCCGCTACTGCTTCCGCCGCCACTTTCCCTACGCCGAGAACGCCCCCTCCCGGGCCCAGTGGGAGTCAAGCCTCGACCATCTGAGACGCGACCCCACAATCGTTGAAGCGATCCTCTCCGGCGGCGACCCCCTGGCCGCCAGCGACCGCCAGCTCGCCTGGCTGGTCGAGCGCCTGGCGGCCATCCCCCACCTCAGGCGGCTGCGGATCCATACCCGCCTGCCGGTGATGATCCCGGACCGCATCGACGCCGCCCTGCTCGACTGGCTCGGCAGTACCCGGCTGCAGAAGGTGGTGGTGCTGCATATCAACCACGCCCAGGAGATCGACGACGCCGTGATCGACGCCTGCGCCCGGCTCAGGGCTGCCGGCGTCACCCTGCTCAACCAGAGCGTGCTGCTGCGCGGGGTCAACGATTCGGTAGACGCCCTGGCGGCGCTCTCGGAGAGGCTCTTCGAAGCGGGGGTGCTGCCCTACTACCTCCACGTGCTCGACCCGGTGGCCGGCGCGGCCCACTTCGACGTGCCGGACGAAGAAGCCCGCGAGCTGGTCGCGGGCCTCCGGGAAGTGCTGCCGGGGTTTCTGATGCCGCGGCTGGTCAGGGAGATCCCCGGCGAAGGGAGCAAGACGCCCTTGTAGGAGCCCGACTTGTCGGGCGATTGGCGCCGGGGAGGCCTCCGGCCTCCATCGCCCAATGAATTGGGCTCCTACAGCAGGAGGCGTATCACGCCAGTGACTCCGCAGTCACATTGGCCGCTGGGGCCTGGGTCGAGACCTTGCGGTTGATGGCGCTCATCACCGCCTTCATGGAGGCGCTGGTGATGCTCTCGTCGGTGCCGACGCCGAACACCGCCTCGCCGGCGATGCGCACCTCCACGTAGGCGATCGCCTCGGCGTCGGAGCCCTGGCCGCGGGAGTGCTCGTGGTAGTCGATGATCTCCACGTCGTGGCCGGCGGCGGCCAGCGCCTTGATGTAGGCCGCCAGCGGGCCGTTGCCCTGGCCCTGGATGGTGCGGCGCTCGCCGCGCTCCTCGATGGTCGCCTCCAGGGTCACCACTGGGCTCTCCGGCTCCGAGGAGAGGCGGTGGCTGACCAGCGCATAGGGCGAGGTCTGCTCCAGATACTCGTCGGCGAAGGCCTGGTAGATCATCTGGGAGGTGATCTCCTTGCCGGTGCGGTCGGCCACCTCCTGCACCACCTGGCTGAACTCGATGGAGAGGCGGCGCGGCAGCTCGATGCCGTGCTCCTGCTCCAGCAGGTAGGAGACGCCGCCCTTGCCGGACTGGCTGTTGACGCGGATCACCGCCTCGTAGCTGCGGCCCACGTCCAGGGGGTCGATGGGCAGGTAGGGCACCTCCCAGACGGCATCCGGGTTGGCGCGGCGCTCCGCCATGCCCTTCTTGATGGCATCCTGGTGGGAGCCGGAGAAGGCGGTGAAGACCAGGTCGCCCACGTAGGGGTGGCGCGGATGCACCGGCAGCTGGTTGCAGTACTCCACTTCGCGCATGATCGGCGTGATGTTGGAGAAGTCCAGGCCCGGGTGCACGCCCTGGGTGTACATGTTCATGGCAAGCGTCACGATATCGACGTTGCCGGTGCGCTCGCCGTTGCCGAAGAGGGTGCCCTCGACGCGGTCGGCGCCCGCCATCAGAGTCAGCTCGGCGGCGGCCACCCCGGTGCCGCGGTCGTTGTGGGGGTGCACGCTGACGATCAGGGCATCGCGGTTCTTCACGTGGCGGCAGAACCACTCCACCTGGTCGGCGTAGTTGTTGGGCGACGCCGCCTCCACGGTAGCCGGCAGGTTGACGATCATCGGCTTCTCGGCGGTGGCACCGTAGGCCGCCATCACCGCCTCGACCACCTCCTTGGCGAAGTCCATCTCGCTGGTGGTGAAGAGCTCCGGGGAGTACTGGAAGGTCCAGTTCGTCTCCGGGGCCTCCGCCATGCGCTGCCGGATGCGGGCGGTGGCGTCCACGGCGATGCCGATGCACTCCTCCTTCGTCACGTTGAACACCACGCGGCGGAAGACCGGGTCGGTGGCGTTGTAGACGTGGACGATGGCGTTCTTCGCCCCCTTGAGGGACTCGAAGGTGCGGTCGATCAGGTGATCGCGGGCCTGGGTCAGCACCTGGATGGTGACGTCATCGGGAATGCGGTCGCCCTCGATCAGGGAGCGCACGAAGTCGAAATCGGTCTGGGAGGCCGAGGGGAAGCCCACCTCGATCTCCTTGAAGCCGATCTTGACCAGCAGGTCGAAGAAGCGCTGCTTGCGCTCCTGATCCATGGGATCGATCAGCGACTGGTTGCCGTCGCGCAGGTCGACGCTGGTCCAGATCGGCGGCTGCTCGATGCGGCGGTTAGGCCACTGGCGGTCGGGCAGGTCCACGGCAACGAAGGGGCGATACTTGGAAGCGGGGTTGTCGAGCATCATGGCGGCGTTCTCCCTGGGCGGCGGTTGGGCAATCGAATCAGTGGGCGGTATGCAAACGACGGCGCCCCGACGGGCATGGGCCTGTCGGGGCGTCGAGGCAGAAGGCAGAGGTCGCACGGGTGCCAGCGCTGCGGCCGGCACGGGCGACAAAGGGGGCATTCATGCTGAAACTGCAGGGGGTGGTGGACATGCTACAACCTCGTTTTCGACCTGACTGTTGCGATGCACAGGGGGCATCGCCGCACGCTATTCAGACGCGGGCTAGTAGTCGTAGGTCGAGGGCGAGGTCGTAAGCAGTCATGTTCATGCCCTCTAGAGAATCAGTCTCGAGCCCCTTTGTCAACTCCTGCGCTCCAGCAGCGACTCCATCCGCGACAGCTGAGCGCGCAGTTCGCGCACGTCGTCGCGCAGTCCGTGAAGTTCCGCGGCCTCCCCCTCTCCGGTCTCCAGCTCGATGGCCAGGCTCTCCTTCTGCATCACGTCGAGCACGATGCCGATCATCATGTTGAGGAAGATGAAGGCGTTGAGGAAGATGAAGGTCAAAAAGTAGATCCAGGCGTAGGGGTAGTGCTCCATGGTCGGGTAGAGCACCGCCGTGGCCCAGCTCTCGAAGGTGGCCACCTGGAAGAGCGTCAGCATGGCCAGCGAGATATTGCCCCACAGCTGCTCGTCGACGCTGGCGAACAGGAAGCTGCCGATGGCGCCGTAGATGTAGAAGATGATGAACATCAAGAGCGCCACATAGCCCATGCGCGGGATCGACTTGAACAGGGCGGCGATCAGCAGGCGCAGCTCGGGGATCATCGACACCAGACGCAGCACCCGGAAGATGCGCAGCAGGCGCGCCAGCAGCACCATCTCCGAGTCGTCCATGGGGATCAGGCTAGCGGTGACGATGATGAAGTCGAAGATGTTCCAGCCCTTGCGGAAGAAGTCCCGCAGGCGCTTCTCCGCCGCCATGCGAATCAGGATCTCCACCAGGAAGAAGACCGTGACCGCCACGTCTAGCCACAGCATCACCTCCTGGAAGCGGCTCACCTCCTCCTCGTAGGTCTTGGCGCCGATCAAGAGCGCCGAGACCACGATGATGGTGATCACCGTCAGCTCGAAGGCCTTGTTGGTGCGCAGCCGCTCGAAGCGGTCGCGCCAGAGATCGAAGGACGCGCTCACTCCCCCTGCTCCTCCAGGTCCACCTGGCGATAGCCGATCAGGTAGAGCACCGCATCGAGGCCGAGCGTCGAGATGGAGTGGCTGGCCTGGGCGCGCACCAGCGGCTTGGCGCGAAAGGCGATGCCGAGCCCCGCGGCGGCCAGCATCTTGAGGTCGTTGGCCCCGTCGCCCACGGCGATGGTCTGCTCCAGGGCGAGCCCCTCGCGCTCGGCGATCTCGCGCAGCAGCTGCGCCTTGCGCTCGGCGTCGAGGATCGGCTCGCGCACTTCGCCGGTGACCTTGCCGTTCTCGATCAAAAGCTCGTTGGCGTGGATCTCGTCGAAGCCGAGCTTCCGCTGCAGGTGGCGGGCGAAGTAGGTGAAGCCCCCGGAGAGGATCGCCGTGCGATACCCCAGCCGCTTGAGCTGGGCCATCAGCCGCTCCACGCCATCCATCAGCGGCAGCGACTCGGCGATTTCGGCCAGCACCGACTCGTCGAGGCCCTTGAGCTTGGCCATGCGCTCGCGAAAGCTCTGCTGGAAGTCGAGCTCGCCGCGCATGGCGCGCTCGGTGACCTCGGCCACCTCATCATAGACGCCGTGGCGGCGGGCCAGCTCGTCGATCACCTCGGCCTGGATCAGGGTGGAGTCCATGTCGAAGCAGACCAGGCGGCGGTGCCGGCGCCAGATGGAGTCCTCCTGGATGGCGATATCGACGCCGTGCATGGCGCCCAGCGCCAGCGCCTTCTCGCGCAGGGCGTCGAGGTCGACCTCCTCGCCGCGCAGCCAGCACTCCACGCAGGCGCCCCGGATGGCATCGCGCTCGCCGGGCACGCCGCCGTCCAGGGGCTCGCGGCCGGAGAGGCGGTGGATCAGCTCCACGGTGAGGCCGTGCTCGGCGGTGAGTGAGCCCACCTCGGCCAGGATGCCGGCGGGCAGGTGGGGCGCCAGCAGGGTCAGGATCAGCCGCGGCTGGCTCGCCTGGCTGCTCCAGCGCTGGTACTCCTCTGCCCCCACTTGAATCGCCTGCACGTCCAGGGCGAGGGCGTCGCCGGCGGCGGCCAGGGCCCCTTCGAGATCGGCCTCCTGCTCGAGCCCCACCAGCGCCTCCAGGGAGAGCATGCCGAAGGTCACGCTCTGGTTGATATCCAAAAGGCGCGCGCCGCTTGCGGCCAGCGCCCTGCCCAGCCCGGCCAGCTGGCCCGGGCGCGCCGCGCCGGTGGCGCGGATCAGTACTCGTCGTGTCATTCAGAAACCTCCAGGCGGTCAACCTTCTGCAGGCCCCGGGGCAGCTTGCTGCCGCGGCGGCCGCGCTCGCCGCGATAATACGCGAGATCGTCGGGCTTGAGGGTGAGATGGCGCTTGCCGGCATGCACCACCAGGCTGGCGCCGGCCGGCAGCACGACCAGGTCGCGCACCAGCTCCTCGCGGCGAGCGGCCCTGGGCCCGGGGATGTCGATCATCTTGTTGCCCTTGCCCTTGGCCATCTCGGGCAGCTGTGACAGCTCGAAGACCAGCAGGCGCCCCTCGTTGGAGACCGCCGCCACCAGGGTCCCCTCCCCCTCCGGCACCGCCACCGGCGGCAGCACGTTGCACCCCTTGGGCACCGTGAGCGCCGCCTTGCCGGACCTGTTCTTGCCCACCAGGGCCTCGAGCGGTGCCACGAAGCCGTAGCCGCCGTCGGAGGCGAGCAGGAAGCGCGCCGTGGGCGGCGCCAGCATCACCCCGGCCATATGGGCGCCGGCCACCACGTTGACGCGGCTGGTGACGGGCTCGCCCTGGCCCCGGGCGCTGGGCAGGTTGTGGGCCTGCAGGGTGTAGGCGCGGCCGGTGTCGTCGAGCAGCACCAGGGGCTGGTTGGTCTTCCCCCGAGCGGCCAGGGCGAAGCGGTCGCCGGCCTTGTAGGAGAGCCCCGCCGGGTCGATCTCGTGCCCCTTGGCGCTGCGGATCCAGCCCTTCTCGGAGAGCACCACGGTGATGGGGTCGGCGCCCACCAGCTCCACCTCGGAGAGCGCCCGGGCCTCCTCGCGCTCGACGATGGGCGAGCGGCGCTCGTCGCCGTGGGCCTCGCCGGCCTCGCGCAGCTCCTCCTCGATCAGGTCGGTGAGCGCCACCTCGTTGCCAAGCAGCTCCCGGAGCCGCTTGCGCTCCGCCTCGAGCTCCTCCTGCTCGCCGCGGATCTTCATCTCCTCGAGCTTGGCCAGCTGGCGCAGGCGCAGCTCGAGGATCGCCTCGGCCTGGCGCTCGGAGAGCCCGAAGGCCTCCATCAGGGCCGGCTTGGGCGCATCCTCCTCGCGGATGATGCGGATCACCTCGTCGATATTGAGGTAGGCGATCAGCAGGCCCTCGAGCAGGTGCAGGCGATCCTCCACCTTGCCCAGGCGGTGCTCCAGGCGCCGGCGCACCGTGGCGCGGCGAAAGCGCAGCCACTCGCCGAGCAGGTCGGGCAGCGGCATCACCCGCGGCCGGCCGTCCAGGCCGATCACGTTCATGTTGACGCGGATGTTCTTCTCGAGGTCGGTGGTGGCGAAAAGGTGCGCCATCAGCGCCTCGATGTCGACGCGGTTGGAGCGCGGCTCGATCACCAGGCGGGTGGGCTCCTCGTGGGTCGACTCGTCGCGCAGGTCGGCCACCATGGGCAGCTTCTTGGCCTGCATCTGGGCGGCGATCTGCTCGAGGATCTTGGCCCCGCTCACCTGGTAGGGCAGCGCGGTGACCACGATGCTGCCCTCCTCCATGACGTAGCGGGCGCGCAGCTTCACCGAGCCCCGCCCGCTCTCGTAGAGCTTGCGCAGATCACTAGGCGGCGTGATGATCTCCGCCGCGGTGGGGAAGTCCGGCGCCGGCAGGTGCGCAACCAGGTCCGCGGTAGTGGCCTCGGGGTGGCGCAGCAGGTGGCAGGTCGCCTCCACCACCTCGTGGACATTGTGGGGCGGGATGTCCGTCGCCATGCCCACGGCGATGCCGGTGCCGCCGTTGAGCAGCACATGGGGCAGGCGCGCCGGCAGCACCACGGGTTCGTTCATGGTGCCGTCGAAGTTGGGGGTCCAGTCCACGGTGCCCTGGCCCAGCTCGGCCAGCAGCACTTCACTGAACCTGGAGAGCCGCGCCTCGGTGTAGCGCATGGCGGCGAAAGACTTGGGATCGTCGGGGCTGCCCCAGTTGCCCTGGCCGTCCACCAGCGGGTAGCGGTAGCTGAAGGGCTGGGCCATCAGCACCATGGCCTCGTAGCAGGCGCTGTCGCCGTGGGGGTGAAACTTGCCCAGCACGTCGCCGACGGTGCGCGCCGACTTCTTGTACTTGGCGTTGGCATTGAGCGCCAGTTCGCGCATGGCGTAGACGATGCGCCGCTGTACCGGCTTCATGCCGTCGCCGATATGGGGCAGCGCCCGGTCGAGGATGACGTACATCGAGTAGTCGAGGTACGCCTTCTCGGTGTATTCGCGCAGCGAGAGGCGCTCGACGTCGCCCTCCGCTACCTGGATATCCATGGTCATAAGGGGTTCAGACCTCTATGTCAGCGAGGTTGCCGTAGTCCTCGAGCCAGCTCTTGCGGTCGGAGGCGCGCTTCTTGGCCAGCAGCATGTCCATCATCTCCATGGTGCCGTCGCCCTCTTCGCGGGTGAGCTGCACCAGGCGGCGGGTCTCCACCGCCATGGTGGTCTCGCGCAGCTGCAGCGGGCTCATCTCGCCCAGGCCCTTGAAGCGCTGGACGTTCACGGTGCCGCGCTTGCCCTCGAGCCGGCGCAGGATCGCCGCCTTCTCGCTCTCGTCCAGGGCGTAGAAGACCTCCTTGCCGAGATCGATGCGGTAGAGCGGCGGCATCGCCACATAGACGTGGCCGGCATCCACCAGCGCCGGGAAGTGGCGCACGAAGAGCGCACACAGCAGGGTGGCGATATGCAGGCCGTCGGAGTCGGCGTCGGCGAGGATGCAGATCTTGTGGTAGCGCAGCTTGGTCAGGTCGTCGCTGGCCGGGTCCATGCCGATGGCCACGGCGATGTCGTGGACCTCCTGGGAGCCGTAGATGTCGTGGGACTCCACCTCCCAGGTGTTCAATATCTTGCCGCGCAGGGGCAGGATCGCCTGGCTCTCGCGGTTGCGCGCCTGCTTGGCGCTGCCGCCGGCGGAGTCCCCCTCCACCAGGAAGAGCTCGCTGGTGGCCGGGTCCTGGCCGGAGCAGTCGGCCAGCTTGCCGGGCAGCGCGGGGCCTGCGGTGACCTTCTTGCGCGCCACCTTCCTGGCGCTCTTCTGGCGGCGCTGGGCGGCGCTGATCACCAGCTCGGCGAGCGCCTCGGCCTGGTCCACGTGGTGGTTGAGCCACAGCGAGAAGGCGTCCTTGACCACCCCGGAGACGAAGCCCGCCACGGTGCGCGAGGAGAGCCGCTCCTTGGTCTGGCCGGCGAACTGGGGGTCGAGCATCTTGACCGAGAGCACGTAGGCGACCCGCTCCCAGAGATCCTCGGCGGTGAGCTTGACGCCCCGGGGCAGCAGGCTTCGGTACTCGCAGAACTCGCGCAGCGCCTCGAGCAGGCCGGCGCGCAGGCCGTTGACATGGGTGCCGCCCTGGGGGGTGGGGATCAGGTTGACGTAGCTCTCCATCAGCGACTCGCCCCCCTCGGGGAGCCACTGGATCGCCCAGTCCACCCCCTGCTCGTCGTCGGCGAAGTGGCCGACGAAGGGCGACTGGGGGAGCACCTCATAGCCGTCGGTGGCCTGGGCCAGGTAGTCGCGCAGGCCATCCTCGTACTGCCACTCGCTCTGGGTGCCGTCGGCCTCCATCAGGGTGACCTTCAGCCCCGGGCAGAGCACCGCCTTGGCCCGCAGCAGGTGCTTGAGCCGCCCCACCGCCAGACGCGGGCTGTCGAAGTAGCTCGTCTCCGGCCAGAAGCGCAGCACGGTGCCGGTATTGCGCTTGCCCACGCTGCCGATCACCGAGAGATGGGACACCGGCTCGCCGTGCTCGAAGGCCACGGCGTGGCGGCTGCCGTCGCGCAGCACCTCCACCTCCAGGCGCCGCGAGAGGGCGTTGACCACCGAGACGCCGACGCCGTGCAGGCCGCCGGAGAACTTGTAGCTGGCGTTGGAGAACTTGCCGCCGGCGTGGAGCCGGGTGAGGATCAGCTCCACCCCGGAGACGCCGTGCTCCGGGTGGATATCGATGGGCATGCCGCGGCCGTCGTCGGCCACCTCGATGCCGCCATCCTCGAAGAGCCGCACGCTGATCGACGAAGCGTGGCCCGCCAGCGCCTCGTCGACGCTGTTGTCCACCACCTCCTGAACCAGGTGGTTGGGGCGGCTGGTGTCGGTATACATGCCCGGGCGCTTGCGCACCGGCTCCAGGCCGGATAGCACCTCGATCGAGCTGGCACTGTATTGCGTCATGGGTCGTCCGGTTCCTTGTGTGATCGTGGCTGCCAGGCGGCCGGCAGGGCGTGGCCGCCGTGGGCCAGCAGTGCCGGCAGGTGCCGGGCCAGCACCGCGAAGCCGTGGTCGGCCCCCGGGTGCAGCAGGGTGCGCGCACCGCGGTAGAGGGCAAAGGCGGCCGCCGGGTCGAGCACCTCGTCGGCGCTTCCCAGCAGCAGCAGGTAGCGCGCCGGGGCGGTGATCCGCTCGGGCGTCAGGGCCTCGAGCTCGGCCAGGTGCGCCCTGCCCACCGTGAAGCGCTCGCCGGTGTGCGCGTTGACGAAGACCTCGTCGACCCAGTCCGCCACCAGACGCGCCGGCGCCACCGCCGGGTTGATCAGCGCCGCGGGCAGGCCGTGGCGCTCCGCCAGGCAGGTGGCCAGAAAGCCCCCCAGGGAGCTGCCGGCCACGAGCGGCGCGGGGCCGAGCTCGGCGAGCCGCGACTCGGCCAGGGCCAGGGCCTCGGCGGGCCGGTGCGGCAGCTGGGGCGTCACGCAAGGCAGACCCAGGTGGGCGCAGGCCTCGCGCATCCACACCGCCTTGGGCGAGCCCGTGCCGCTGTTGAAGCCGTGCAGGTAGAGCACCCCGCTGGCCGGCGCCACCCGCCAGGGGGCGCTCAGCATAGCGCAAAACCTGTACAAACAGCCAGCATCACACGCCTCGACCGCCGTTACCGTCGGCGGCCCAGGCCGCCTCGATCAGCGCTCGGGTGGAGGCGTCCATGCCCTCGAGGCCCCGACGCTCCTCGAGGATGCGCTGGGTCTCGCCGGCGATCTGCTTGCCCAGCTCCACGCCCCACTGGTCGAAGGGGTTGATCCCCCAGAGCGTGGCCTGGACGTAGACCTTGTGCTCGTAGAGGGCGATCAGGGCCCCCAGGGTGGCCGGGGTCAGCTCGTCGAGCAGCAGGGTGGTGGAGGGCTGGTTGCCACGATAGCGCTTGTGGCCGGGGCGCGGTCCCTCGTCGTCGATGGCGTCGTCGCCCAGCATCAGCACCCGGGACTGGGCGAAGCAGTTGGCCAGGGTCAGGCGGTGCTGCCCCTTGAGATGCCGGCGGGTGGCGTCGTCGGCCACCTCGTCATAGCGCCGCAGCGGCGCGATGAAGTCGCACTCCACCGCCTGGGTGCCCTGGTGCAGCAGCTGATAGAAGGCGTGCTGGGCGTTGGGACCCAGCTGCCCCCAGAGCACCGGGCAGGTGGCGTAGCCCACCTCGCGGCCGTCGGCGGTCACCGACTTGCCGTTGGACTCCATCTCGAGCTGCTCGAGGTAGGCGGCGAAGTACTCGAGCCGACCGTCGTAGGGCAGGATGGAGTGGGCGCGGATATCCAGGAAGTTGACGTTCCAGATCCCCGCCAGGGCCAGCAGCACCGGCAGGTTGTCGGCCAGCGGCGCGGTGCGAAAGTGCTCGTCCAGGGCGTGGGCCCCGGCCAGCAGCTCCCGAAAGCCCTGCATGCCCACCACCAGGGCGATGGGCAGGCCGATGCCGCCCCACAGGGAGTAGCGACCGCCGACCCACTCCCAGAAGGCCAGCTGATGGTCGGGGGCGATGCCCCACTCGGCCATCTTCTCGGGGCTGGCCGAAACGCCGATGAAGTGCTGACGCATCACCAGCTCGGCATCGACCCCCTCCTCGTCCTCCAGGCGCGACATCAGCCAGTCCCGTGCGGTTCGCGCATTGGAGAGGGTATCGATGGTGGTGAAGGACTTCGAGGAAAGCACGAAGAGGGTGGTCTCGGGGTCGAGGCGCGCCAGGCAGTCGGCGAGCTGGGAGCCGTCCATGGTGGAGGCGAAGTGCACCTCCACCCGATGGACGTCGCGCAGGCGGTAGTCGGAGAGCGCATGGGTCACCATCAGCGGGCCCAGGTCCGAGCCACCGACGCCGAGGTTGACCACGTGACGGATGGCCCTGCCGGTGGCGCCGCGCCACTGGCCGGTATGAAAGCGCTCCACCATGGTCTCCATGCGCGCCAGGGTGTCATGCACCCCGGGCACCAGGTCCTCGCCCTCTACCACCAGCGACGCGGACGCCGGCAGGCGCAGGGCGGTGTGCAGCGCGGGGCGATCCTCGCTGACGTTGACCCGCTCGCCCCCCAGCAGCCGCTTGATCGCCCCGGGGACATCCGCCTCCTCGGCCAGCGCCAGCAGCAGCGCCAGGGTCTCCTCGGACCAGCGCTGCTTGGAGAGGTCCAGGGTGAGGCCGGCGGCGCTGCGGGTGAAGCGCGCCTGGCGCTCCGGCTCGCTGGCAAAGCGCTCGCGCAGGTGGACCCGGCGCGCTTGCTCGGCGTGGGCGGCAAGCGCCCCCCAGGCGGCAGTCTGGTCGATCATCTCTTCTCCTTGCCCCGTCCTTGACTCGTCCTTCAAAACCGCGGATGCAGACCCGCCGAGCCGGGCGTAGAATGGCGCCCGTTCCCGCTTTTCTGGCCCGATCATGAGTGACGCATCTTACCGTGACGCGATCTTTTCCACACCCCTGGACCGGGTCGCACGCTTCTCCTTCGACGAGCGGGTGGTGGCCTGCTTCCCGGACATGATCCGCCGCTCGGTGCCCGGCTACGGGCAGATACTGGGCATGCTGGGGCTGATCGCCCGCCGCCACCTGCGCCACGGCGCCCGGGTCTATGACCTGGGGTGTTCGCTGGGCGCCGGCGGCCTGGCGCTGGCCGGTCAGCTCTCCCCGGACGCCTTTCGCTACACGGGCGTGGATCTCTCCCCGGCGATGGTGGCCCGGGCCCGGGAGACCCTGGCCGCCGAGTGCCCCGACCACGCCATGGAGGTGATCGAGGGCGATATCCGCACCCTCGACTACGCTCCCGCCGGCATGATCGTGCTCAACTTCACCCTGCAGTTCCTGCCCCCGGCGGATCGCGAGGCGGTCATCGCCCGGCTCTTCGAAGCGCTGGAGCCCGGCGGCGTGCTGGTGCTCTCGGAGAAGATCCGCGCAGAGGACGAGCAGGAGAACGCCTGGCTGGTGGAGCGCTACCACGACTTCAAGCGCGCCAACGGCTACAGCGATCTGGAGATCAGCCAGAAGCGCACGGCGCTTGAGAACGTCCTGGTGCCGGACACCCTGGCGGCCCACCACGCCCGCCTGGCAGGCGCCGGCTTCGCCCGCAGCCACACCTGGTTCCAGTTCCTCAACTTCGCGTCCCTCGTGGCGTTCAAGGACCCAGCCTTCAAGGACGCCGACGCCCCGGCGCCGCGGGAGGAGTAGGCATGCCGATTCCCGCCGAACACCGCGCCCTCTACCGGGCCTTCCTCGATCAGGGCCTCGACACCTGGTTGGCCCGGCTGCCCGAGCAGCTCACCAAAGGGCTCGACCGTCGCCGCTACGGCGACCTGCCCGCCTGGGAGAAGGCGGTAGCCAAGCTGCCACTCCTGCCGGATCAACGCGAGGTAAGGCTCGACGCCGACACCCTCGAGGTCGAGCTCGACCTCACCGCGAGCCAGCGCCGCCAGGCCGAGAATCTGCTGAGAAAGCTCGCCCCCTGGCGCAAGGGGCCCTACCGGCTTGGCGGCATTCACATCGATACCGAGTGGCGCTCCGACTGGAAGTGGCAGCGCGTAGCGCCCCACCTGGCGCCGCTGGCCGGCAGGAAGGTACTGGACGTGGGCGGCGGCAGCGGCTACCACGGCTGGCGCATGGCAGGGGCCGGCGCGGCCTTCGTGCTGGTGATCGACCCCTCGCCGCGCTTCTTCTGGCAGTTCCAGGCGGTGCGCCACTTCGTGGGCGACGCCGACGGCGGCCGCACCCACTTCCTGCCGGTGGGCATCGAGGAGGTCCCCGAGGGCCTCGGCTTCTTCGATACGGTCTTCTCCATGGGGGTGCTCTACCACCGCCCCTCCCCTCTGGAGCACCTGAACCAGCTCAAGGAGGCCCTGCGCCCCGGCGGCGAGCTGGTGCTGGAGACCCTGGTGGTGGAAGGCGACGAGACCACCGTGCTGCTGCCTGGGGAGCGCTACGCCGCCATGCCCAACGTCTACTTCCTGCCGTCATCCGCCGCGCTCTGCCAGTGGCTCCGGCGCTGCGGCTTTAGCGACGTGCGGGTGGTGGACGAGGCGGTGACCACCACGGACGAGCAGCGCGCCACCGAGTGGATGACCTTCCAGTCGCTCGCCGACTTCCTCGCCCCCGAGGACCCGACGAAGACCCGGGAGGGCTACCCCGCCCCGCGCCGCGCGGTGGTCATTGCCAATCGGCCCAGATGAGGATTCACTACTGGAACATCTCCAGCAGGGTGGCATGCCAGATTGATGGCGGGATATCTCCCATCTTGCCGAGAATCCGCCGCTTGTCGATGCAGCGCAGCTGATCGAGCAGTATCCGTGCCGGTTTGTCCTGAAAGATCAGGGTCGGCCGGCAGCCCAGGGGCTGCCCCTTGCTGGTCACCGGCGCCACTATCACCCTGGGGAGCACCGCATTCATATCATCCGGCGAGATGATAAGCGCAGGACGTGTCTTGCGAATCTCGGTGCCCACCGTGGGGTCGAGGTTGACCCAGTAGACCTCCCCGCGGTGGATATCGCGGCCTACCACTGCCACTCATCCTCATCGGCTTCTGCTTCGACCAGCTCGCCCCAGACCGCATCGTCGCGGCTGGCATCATAACCGTCGAACCAGTGACGACGCGGCTGCTTGACCGGCTCCACCACCAGCCGCTGCCCCTCCAGATAAATCTCGACTTCATCGCTGATCTCCAGCTCGGCCAGCATGGCAGCCGGAATCAGTATTCCTTTCGAGTTTCCGATCTTTCTAAGATGTGTCCTCACGTCACGCCTCATTCCGACAAAGCGCCTCCCAGCAAAGCTACCCCCGACAACGCGCCTCCTGACAGACATCATGAAGTAATAACATAGTTATTACACCCGAGCATCCGGATGTCAACGCCGCAGGATCACCAGCCAGCGCCCCAGGTTGAGGATGCTGGCCAGTGAGGCCGCCACATAGGTGAAGGCGCAGGCGGTCAGCACGTGGCGGGCGCCGGGCATGTCGTAGGGGGGAATGTACTCCTTGAGCAGCGGCAGGGCCCGCTGGAAACTGGCGTCGAACTCCACCGGCAGGGTCACCAGGTGCACCAGCGCCGCGGTGCCGAAGCTGATCACCGCCGCGGCCACCACGATGGCCAGCCCCCCGGGCAGGCGAGTGAGCACGAACAGGAAGGGAGCGGCCATCATCAGCACGGCGCCAAGCTTCTCGGCCTTCTGGGCCACCGCCACCAGCCGCGAGCGGGCCAGCAGCGGCGCATAGCCCTGGTGGTGCTGGATGGCGTGGCCCACCTCGTGGGCCGCCACCGTCACCGCGGTAAGCGAGCGCCCGCCGTAGACCTCCGGCGAGAGCCGCACCCGACGCGCCTCGGGGTCGTAGTGGTCGCCGTGGTCGGTGGGCTCCACCTTGACCCCCTCGATGCCCAGCCGGCGCAGCAGGTGGTCGGCCAGCTCCGCCCCGGTGCCCGGGTAGTCATCGCGCCCGCGGGCGTGACGCTTGATGACCCACTGGGCCCAGACGTTGGGCAGCAGGAAGATGGCCAGCAGCAGGGCGATCAGCAGTATCAGCACGTCGGTTCACCTCCTCGGTTTCGGTGGCATTTTGACATCCGAAGGCGCTCCGCGCTCCCCCGACTTGACCCGACGCAGGATATAAACAATAATTATTCGCGTTTAATAAACAATCACATTACCCGAGCGTACCCAGCATGACGTCCCAAGCCACTCACCGAACCCGCGTACGTCCGGCGCCCGAGCCCCCGTCACCCGCCAGCGTCGACAGCCGCAGGCTGCTCGGCTCGGAGGGTCAGCTGCTGATCGAACACAGAGGCCGCCTCTATCAGCTGCGCGAGACCCGCAACGGCAAGCTGATTCTTACCGGTTAACACCCTCACGATCATCACATAGCGCCAGCCAGGTAGCCCACGCCACCCAGCCAGCCGCCCATCGCCTGATACAGGAACTCTCAGGACATGAAGCGAGCACTGTGCTGCAGCGGCGCCCTGGCGCTGCTCTCCTTCTCTCCCCTCGACGCCTCCCCCGTCGCGACCGCCTTCGGGCAGGAAGCGGCCGACCGCAGCGCCCAGGCGCTGACGCCCATGGCGATCACCGACGCTCGCCTGCCCACCGACACCTTCCGCGCGCCCATGATCATCGACGTGCTCGACCGTCGGGACCCCACCCTGGCGACCGCTACCCGGCTCGAGGACCTGCTGGGCAGCCAGCCCGGGCTCGGCGTCGCCGGCCAGGGCAGGCGCAACGGCCAGACCCTCAGCCTGCGGGGATTCGGCCGCCAGGGCGTGCTGGTGCGTCTCGACGGCGTGCGCCAGGACATTAACACCGGCCACCTGGGCAACGTCTTTCTCGACCCGGCGCTGCTCAACGAGGTCCAGATCGCCCGCGGCGCCCTCTCCAGCCTCTATGGCAGCAATGCCATGGGCGGGGTCGTCAGCTTCGAGACGGTGGAGGCCGCGGATCTGCTGGCGCCGGGCGAGAGCGCCGGAGGGCGCCTCTCCCTGCGCGGCGCCAGCGCCAGCGACGAGCTCGGCGCCACCCTCAGCCTGTTCGGCAGGCGCGACACCGAGCGGGGCGACGTCGACGGCCTGGTCGCCATCGGCCGCAGCGAATCCGGCGATATCCGCCGCGCCGGCGGCGAGACGGCCCCGGACGACGCCAGCCTCGACAGCCTGCTGGCCAAGGGGAGCTGGGCCTTCGCTCCCGACCAGCGCCTCTTCGCCAGCTGGCAGCACTATCGGGAGGCAAGCACTCAGCCCGCCAACCCCCAGCAGCTCGGCGCCGCGGACGACGCGCTGCGCGACCGCACCACCCGCAGCGACAACCTGCAGCTGGGCCATGCCTGGACGCCCGACCCCGTCACCCGGTTGGACAGCCGCCTGACGCTGAGCCGCCAGCAGATCGACGACACGGGTACCGACAGCGACGCCGGGCGCCGCCTGCAGCGCCTGGGCGTGCAGAGCGACGGCTATCGTCGGTTCGATCACGGCGGGTTCGATCACACCCTGGCGCTGGGCGCCGAGGCCAACCGCGCCGAGCAGCGCCCATCGGGCAGCGCCTCCGGCTTCCCCCGGGCCGATATCGATACCGCCGCCCTCTACCTGGACAGCACCCTGGGCGCCGGTGAGCACCTGGCCGCGGGAGGCCCCGGGCGCTTCGAACTGGGCCTCGGCGCCCGCTACGACCACTATCGCGCGGAAGACAGCCAGGGGCGGCGCAGTGACAAGGGGCGCGTCTCCCCGCGGCTGCGGCTGAGCTGGCTGCCGAGCCGCCACCTGATGCTCTACAGCGGCTACGCCGAGGCCTTCCGGGCGCCCACCCTCTCCGAGCTCTACGCCGACGAGCGCCACTTCGCCGGCTTCTGCGCCGGCCCCTTCTTCTGCGCCCCGGACAATTTCTGGGTGCCCAACCCCGATCTGGCCCCCGAGACCAGCCGCACCTGGGAGAGCGGCCTGGCCTGGCGCCTGGGCGACTGGGAGCTGCGCGCCAGCTACTACGACACCCGTGCCGACGACTTCATCGACACCGAAGTGGACCTCATGGCCGGCACCACCCGCGCCGCCAACGTCAGCAGCGCCCACCTCTGGGGCTATGACGCCCGTCTGGCGTGGCGCCCCGGGAGCCTGCCCATCGACGCCTTCCTGGGACTCTCCGAGGTGAGCGGCCGCGACCGCGAGAGCGGTGACGCCCTGGGCCGCCTGACGCCCCTCGAGGCCCTGGCCGGCGCCGACCTGCACCTCGCCCAGGGCGATCTGACCCTCGGCTGGCGCGGCCGCTTTGCCGACGCCTACGCCAAGGGCGACGACGGCCAACAGCCCGGCTATGGCCTGCATGACCTGCAGCTGGCCTGGCAGGCCACGCCGTCTCTCTCCACGTCGCTGCGCCTTGGCAACGTCGCCGACAAGACCTGGTACCGGCCGGACGGCAGCCTCGGCGACGGCCGCAGCGTAATGGCCAACGTCAGCCTGCAGTGGTGACCCGGGCCGCCCCACTGAAAAGGAGCCTCACATGACCGTATCTGCTACCCCGCTATCCGCCACCGTCCGCTCCATCCTCGACGCCTTCGACGCCGCCCGCCGCGCTTCGCCCCGGCTGCCGGCCATCGAGATCGCCCAGCGCCTGGGAATCAGCGAAGGGGAGCTGCAGGCCGCACGGCTGGGCCGCGACGTCGTCACGCTGCCGCTGCCCCCCGCCGAACTGGCCGGCCGCCTGCATACCCTGGGGCGCGTCAAGGCCCTGACCCGCTCCAGCGCCGCCGTGCTCGAACAGAGCGGCCGCTATCCCGTTGCCGGCGAGGCCAGCGCGGGGCTGCTGCTGGACCCGGGCGGCCTGGACCTGCGCCTGCACCTGCAGCGCTGGCACTGGGCCTGCCTGATCCAGGACGAGCTGCCGGACGCCGACGGCACCCCGGCCCGGCGCCACAGCCTGCAGGTCTTCGACCGCCACGGTCGAGCGCTCCACAAGGCGTTCTCCCTGGCGCCCGAACTGCCCGACGGCTGGCACGCCCTGGCGGCCGGCGCCGACACCCGGGCGCCCTGCTTCACCGGTCTCTCCCCCGCCGCCTCGCGTCCGCTGCCCGAGGCCCCGGGCCTGGCCCACGACTGGGGCAGGATGCGCGACGTTCACCAGTTCTTCACCCTGCTGCGCCGGCACGGCCTGGAGCGCCACGAAGCCAACGCACTGATGGAAGGGCGCTTTACCCACCGCCTGCCCGCCGGCATGATCGAGGCGGCCCTGGTGCGCGCCGCCGAGCGACGGCTGCCGCTGATGCTGTTCGTGGCCAGCCCCGGCGGGGTGCAGATCCGCAGCGGCACCCTGCCCGCTCCCGAGCGTCGCGGCGGCTGGCTCAATCTCTTCGGCAGCGACTTCACCCTGCACCTCAAGGATGACGCCATCGCCAACGCCTGGGTGGTACGCAAGCCCAACCGGGACGGCGGCGTCACCAGCCTCGAGGCCTTCGGCGCCGATGGCGAGCTGCTGCTGCAGCTCTACGCCCGGCGCCGGGAGGGGGAGCCGGAGCGCGCCGACTGGCGCTGCCTGCTGGAGGAGCTCGCCGGCCGGGAGGTAGCCGCATGAAGGCCGTGCTGCTGGGGGTGCTGCTGGCCGCCTGGCCGCTGACCGGCACCGCCGACCCGCCGCGCACGGTGGTGATCGGCGGCGACGTGGCCGAGATCACCGCCGCGCTCGGCGCCGCCGAGCGCCTGGTGGGGCGCGACGACACCAGCACCTACCCCGAGCGCCTGGAGGCGCTGCCCTCGGTGGGCTATCTGCGCCAGCTGGCCGCCGAGGGGGTGCTCTCCCTGCGCCCGGCGCACCTGCTGGTGGCGCGTGCCGCCGGTCCCCGGGAGGTGCTGGCGCAGCTCGAAGCCAGCGGCGTTGCGGTGTCACGCATCGACGCGCCGCCGCGCCTGGAGGCCATTCCCGCCAAGGTGCGCCAGGTGGCCGCGGCGCTGGGCGACGACCCGGCCATCGTCGACCGAGGCAGCGCCCTGGCCGAGGCACTTCAGGAAGAGATCGCCGAGCTGGCGGCGCTGCCGCCCCTGCCGCCCCTGCGCGCCCTCTTCCTGCTCGGTCACGGCGGCATGACGCCCCGGGTCGCCGGACGCGACACCGCCGCCCAGGCGATGATGGACGCCGTGGGGGTCACCAACGCCTTCGCCGAGATGTCGGGCTACAAGCCGGTGGGCGCCGAGGCGCTGATTCGCCAGGCCCCGGAGGTGGTGATCGCCACCCGCGGCGGCCTGGAGGGGCTCGGCGGCGAATCGGCCCTGTGGCGTCTGCCGGGGCTGGCCATGACTCCGGCGGGCCAGGCGCGGCGCCTGGTGGTCTTCGATGACCAGGCGCTGCTCGGCTTCGGCCCGCGCACCCCGGCGACCCTGCTGGCCCTCTACGAGGCCCTGGAGCACCAGGCCATGGCCCCGGATATCCCGGGCAGCGCAGGGAGCACGCCCCCATGATCGGCCGTCACTCCGGTTTTCCCGACCGGCAGGCGCTGAACGGGCTTGTGCTCGCCCTGCTGGCCGCCTGGCTGCTGGCCGCCTTCAGCGGCAGCCTCGGTCTCTCGCCCCGCCTGCTGCTGGGCGACTGGCCCACGCCTCTGGACTGGCAGGTGTGGTGGCAGCTGCGCCTGCCGCGGCTGCTGCTGGCCACCCTGGTAGGCGCCATGCTGGCCGGCAGCGGCGCGGCCATGCAGGGACTCTTTCGCAACCCCCTGGCCGACCCCAGCCTGCTGGGGCTGGCCAGCGGTGCGGGCCTCGCCGTGGCGCTGTGGATCGTGCTCTTCGACGCCTCGGGGCCCCTGGGGCTCTACGGCCAGTTCGCCGCCGGCTTTCTCGGCGCCCTGGCGGTCTGCCTGGTGGTGTTTCGCCTGGGGCGCGGCGGCCCGGGCCAGGAGGCCCTCTTCACCCTGCTCCTGGCGGGGCTCGCCATCAACACCCTGGCCGGCGCCTTCGGTGGACTGCTCGCCTTCTTGGCCAGCGACGAACAGCTGCGCCAGCTCAGCCTGTGGGGCATGGGCAGCCTGGCCCATGCCCTGTGGCCTGCGGCCCTCGGCGCGCTGCTCTGCATTCCGCCGGCGCTCTGGTGGCTCTGCCGCTGCGCCCGGGGGCTCGACCTGCTGCAGCTCGGCGAGCTGACCGCCCACGGCGCCGGCCTCGACGCGCCGGCGCTCAAGCGCCGGGTGGTGCTGGCCACCACCCTGGGGGTAGGCGTCTGCGTGGCGCTGGCCGGCATCATCGGCTTTCTCGGCCTGCTGGTGCCGCACTGCCTGCGGCTCTGGCTGGGTCCCGGCCACCGCCTGCTGCTCCCCGCCTCCATGCTGGGCGGCGCCCTGCTGCTGCTGGTGGCCGACACCCTGGCTCGCACCCTGGCAAGCCCCGCCGAGATCCCGGTGGGCCTGCTCACCAGCCTGCTGGGCGGCCCCTATTTCCTGTGGCTGCTGATGCAGCGGAGGCGCTCATGCTGACCCTGGAAGGTGCCGGCTTCACCACCGTCCCGGCGCTCGCCCCCCTGAGCGACGCCCTGGCGCCCGGCGAGCTGGTGGCCATCGTGGGACCCAACGGCGCGGGCAAGAGCACCCTGCTCGGCCTGCTCTCCGGCTTTCGCCCGCCGGAGCAGGGACGCGTCTGCCTCGACGCGCGCCCCCTCGCCGACTGGCTGCCGGAGGCGCTGGCGCGGCGGCGCGCCCTGGTGGCTCAGCAGGTGCGGCCCAGCTTCGATTGGACCGTGCGGGAGCTGGTGGCGCTGGGCAGCGAGGCGGGGCCTGCCCAGGTAGCCGAGAGCCTGGCCGAGCTCGACCTCACCGCCCTTGCCGAGCGCACCCTCACCGGCCTGTCGGGCGGCGAGGCCCAGCGCTGCATGGTGGCCCGGGCACTCTGCCAGCTCGACGGCGGCGACCCCGGCAGCCTGCTGCTGCTCGACGAGCCCACCAGCGCCCTGGATATCGGCCAGCAGCAGCGTCTGATGCGCCTGCTCCGGCGCCTCGCCGACCAGCGCGGCCTCGCCGTGGTCTGCGTCCTTCACGACCTCAATCTGGCGGCGCGCTACGCCCACCGGGTATGGCTGATGCAGCAGGGCCGGCGGATCGCCGCCGGCCCGCCGGGGGAGGTGCTGGGCGCAGGCCGCCTGGCCCGGGTCTTCGGCGCCGAGCTCCATGAGGCCAGGGTGGCGGCCGGCGAGCCCCCCGCTCTGGTGCTGGCGCGCTGACGGCCCGCGCCGCTCCAGAACGCCTCGACCCCGGGCATGGTCCGGGGTCGAGGCGTCTCAGGGAACAGCGCGGCGGCGTCAGAGAAGCTTGCGAATATCCTTCGCCTCCCAGTGGGGGAAGTACCTGCGCACCAGGGCATTGAGCTCCAGTTCGAAGCCGGCCCAGTCCACCTCGGTGGTACTCGCCGACTCGCCTTCCACCACGGCGCGGATCATGCCCGCCCCCAGGGTGGCGTTGGTCAGCCGATCGATGACGATGAAGCTGCCGGTACCGGGGCTCTTCGCATACTCGTCCAGGGGGACCTCGGCGGTGAGCCCCACCCGGCAGCGGGCGATGGCGTTGAGCGCGAGGCCCTCGGCTGGGTGGCGCTCCAGGGTGTTGACGTCCACCTGGTACAGGATCTCCTCCACCTGCCCCGCCACCGAGCGCCCGGCCAGGCGGATATCGACCTGGCGGCCCGGCTCGAGGGGCTTTTCGTGCATCCAGACGATATCCGCCTCGAAGGCGTGGGACATGGCCACCTCGGCGTCCGCCGCCACGATCCAGTCGCCCCGGGAGATATCGATCTCATCACTCAGGGTCACGGTGATCGCCTGGCCCGGCCAGGCCTCCTCCAGGTCGCCGTCCCAGGTCACGATGCGCTCAATGCTGGAGCGGCTGCCCGAGGGCAGCACCTTGACCGCCTGGCCCGGGCGCAGCACACCCGCCTCAAGAGTCCCGGCATAGCCTCGGAAGTCGAGGTTGGGACGGTTGACGATCTGCACCGGCAGGCGCAGGTCGGTCAGGTTGCGGTCGCGGCTCACCTCGACGCTCTCGAGCAGCTCCAGCAGGGTCGGGCCGGGCTGTCCCTCCACCCGATACCAGTCGAGGGCCTCGCTCCGGTTGACCACGTTATCGCCCTTGAGCGCCGAGAGCGGCACGAAGCGGATGTCCCGGGCCTGGAGCCTGTCGGCGATGGCCTGGTACTCCTCGACGATCTCGTCGAAGCGCGCCTGGGAGTAGTCGACGAGGTCCATCTTGTTGACCGCCACCACCAGGTGCTGGATGCCCAGCAGGTCGGCGATGAAGCTGTGGCGCCGGGTCTGGGTCTGCACCCCGTGGCGGGCATCGACCAGGATGATGGCGAGGCTCGCCGTGGAGGCCCCGGTGGCCATGTTGCGGGTGTACTGCTCGTGGCCGGGGGTGTCGGCGATGATGAACTTGCGCCTGTCGGTGGAGAAGAAGCGGTAGGCCACGTCGATGGTGATCCCCTGCTCCCGCTCCGACTGCAGGCCGTCCACCAGCAGGGCGAGATCCACCTCCTCGCCGGTGGTGCCCACCTTCTTCGAATCACGAGTGATGGCGGCGAGCTGGTCGTCGAAGATCATCTTGGAGTCGTGCAGCAGCCGCCCGATCAGGGTCGACTTGCCGTCGTCGACGCTGCCGCAGGTGATGAAGCGCAGCAGGTCCTTGTTCTCGTGCTCGTGCAGGTACTGCTCGATATTGTCGGCGATCAGAGTCGATTGGTGTGACATACCAAACCCTTTAGCTATAAGCCGTAAGCCGTAAGCCGTAAGTAAAACCAGCCCTAGCTTGCAGCAAAGTCTTCATTGTCCAGCGAGGTGATCAGGCCCTGCAGCATGGAAGAAATCTCCCGTGTCTCCTGCAGCCAATGTCGCCCCTGCTGGGCATCTATGTAGTCGATATCCATGCCGATGTAGACCTGTGTGCGCAGTTCAGAGCATGAACTTCTCGCGATAATCAGAAAATGCCGCTTGTCCCTGGTGGTAGAGCGCGTCATTCCTTCCGCGATATTGCTGGGTACGGACAGACCGGACCTCGTAATCTGATCCTTGAAACCAAAGTCCCTGAGGTCCCGCATCGCCTTGTAGAGCTCTGCCGACAGCCTGGCCGAGCGCTTCCACACCTGCAGCTTTTCGAAATTCATCGCCGTCACCTCTGCAAACTGTTCAGAGTACTTACAGCTTAGGACTTACGGCTCTTCTAGGCGCTGCGCGCCTAGAAGTACCCCTCGCGCTTCTTCTTCTCCATGGAGCCGGCCTGGTCGTGGTCGATGGCGCGGCCGCTGCGCTCGCTGGTGCGGGTCAGCAACATCTCCTGGATGATCTCGGGCAGGGTGGCGGCGGTGGACTCCACCGCCCCGGTGAGCGGGTAGCAGCCCAGGGTGCGGAAGCGCACCGAGCGCTCCTCGGGCACCTCGCCCTCGGCCAGGGGCAGGCGCTCGTCGTCGACCATCACCAGCATGCCGTCGCGCTCCACCACCGGGCGCGGGGCGCTGAAGTAGAGGGGCACGATGGGAATGGACTCCAGATAGATGTACTGCCAGATATCCAGCTCGGTCCAGTTGGAGAGCGGAAAGGCGCGGATCGACTCGCCCTTGCTGACCCGGGCGTTGTAGAGGTTCCAGAGCTCCGGGCGCTGGTTCTTGGGGTCCCAGCGGTGATAGCGGTCGCGGAAGGAGAAGACGCGCTCCTTGGCGCGGCTCGCCTCCTCGTCGCGGCGCGCCCCGCCGAAGGCGGCATCGAAGCCGTACTTATCCAGGGCCTGCTTGAGGGCCTGGGTCTTCATCACGTCGGTGTAGCCGCTGGAGCCGTGGTCGAAGGGGTTGATGCCGGCGGCCCGCCCCTCCTCGTTGGTATGCACCAGCAGCTCCATGCCCGCCTCTTCGGCCATGCGGTCGCGAAAGGCGATCATCTCGCGAAACTTCCAGGTGGTGTCCACGTGGAGCAGCGGAAAGGGCGGCGGCCCGGGATAGAAGGCCTTGCGCGCCAGGTGCAGCATGACCGCGGAGTCCTTGCCGATGGAGTAGAGCATCACCGGGTTGCCGAACTCGGCGACGACCTCGCGGATGATATGAATCGACTCGGCTTCGAGCTGCTGCAGATGGGTCAGCCGCTGCGGCGACAGCGCAGGGCGCTCGGCGGCCCCGGGGGAGGACACAGCGGTGGCGGCATGAAGAGTGGTCATGGCCCGGCTACCTCGCATGACGGTGGCATGGAAATCATGCGGACCAGATTAACGCCGGATTATTAATAACCCAAAAGAATTAATAGGACTCTTTTTATACCCAAAGACCGTCTATTCTCAATCATCACAGATCGACGCGCTCGACCCAGGTCGTGAAATCGCCTTCGCGCAGGTCGAGCACCCGGTAGCCGGGACGCGAGGCCTCGTCGATGGCGAAGGTCTCGGCGCCGGCCAGGAACTGGTCGGTGGTAGAGGGGCAGCCGAACACCGCGACTTCCCCCTGCTCGAGGCGCTGATGGCTGGCGAAGGCCTGATGGATATGGCCGCAGAGGATGCCTCGCACCTGGCCGTAGGCGGAGAGCGCCTGCCAGAAGGCCTCGCGATCCTTGAGCCCGAGCGCATCGATCCAGGCCGAGCCCACCGGCAGCGGCGGATGGTGCATGGCCAGCAAGGTCGGCCGGTCGTCCTCCTCCAGGCAGGCCGCCAGCGCCGCCAGGCGTTCGGCCCCAAGCTCGCCGTGGGGCTGACCGCTCACCGTGGTATCCAGCATCAGGATGCGCCAGGCGCCGATATCGAGCTCCTCGAGGAGCTCCCGGGTCTCCGCCATCAGCGCCGGATCGTCGTGGTTGCCCGGCAGCCAGAACCAGGGGGCCGCGAGGCGGTTCAGGGTGCGGGCCGCCAGCTGGTAGGAGGCCGGGGTCTCGTCGTTGCTGATATCGCCGGTCACCAGCACCATATCGGGGCGCTCGCCGTTGACCGCGGCCACCACCGCCTCCAGCTGGCGCAGCGGGAAACCCGCCCGGGCCCGGGCGGCGGGGTCGGCGTGCAGGTGGCAGTCACTGATCTGGATCAGTCGCATCATCGCAAAGGGGCCTCAGGGTCAGCGGATCACGGGAGAGTCGAGGGGGTGGTCGAGGGAGTGGCCGTGGGCCAGGCCGTGCTCCAGCCACTCGCCGAGGAAGCGGTTGAGCTGCAGCTTCTCGTCGGGCTGATGCATGCGCGCATTGGGGTAGCGGTAGCGGCCGTCGAAGTGGCGCTGGCGCTGGAAGTCGGTGACCTCGGCCATGCGCACGTCGTGATAGAGGTGGACCCGCATGCGCGGGGCCTCGATCAGCGAGTCGAGCACGCCGCTCTGGGTGACCCGCACCATGCTGGTATAGGGCGCCCGCTCCAGCAGCTCCAGGCGCAGCACGCCCAGCCAGCGGCCGTCGCTGATCAGCTCGACCTCCCGGCTCTCGCCGGCCTCCATGTCACCCAGCAGGCGAAGCAGGCGCAGGTAGTTGATGCTGCACTCGCTCTGCAGGCTTCTCAGGTCGGTCACATAGGCATTTCGCTGCACACCGTCTCTGCGCACGCTCTCGCTCCCCAAACTATCTCCTCGCTCTCAGTGATGCCCGCTCACCCGCCAGCCAGTAGAGGGCGATCAGACACATGGCATTGTCGAGTCTTCCGGCCTGCAGGAGTTCCCAGGCCCTGGCAAACGGTAGCACATGCACGCGGATATCTTCGTGCTCCTCGTCCAGGCCGTGCACGCCGCCGAGTCCCTCGCTGTCCAGCAGGCCGCAGAAGAGGCTGACCCGCTCGTCGCAGGCGCCGGGGCTCGGGTAGTAGGCATGCAGCGGAATCAGCGTCTCCACCCGGGCGCCCGCCTCCTCCATGGCCTCGCGACGGGCCACCTCGGCGGGGGACTCGCCCTCCTCCACCAGGCCCGCCACCACCTCGAGCTTCCAGGGGGAAGCGGGATCCTCCAGGGCGCCGGCGCGGAACTGCTCCACCAGCACCACGGCATCGCGCTCCACGTCGTAGAGCAGCACGCCCACGGCGTCGTGACGACGATGCACCTCGCGGGTCATGGTGCCGCTCCAGCCCCCTTCGAAGAGGCGGTGGCGAAGCTGCAGCGCCTCCAGGCGAAAGAAGCCCTGATGCAGGCAGCGGCGCTCCACCAGCTCCACGTCGGCGCGGGTAAAGGGCGCCGCGGCGAGGCTCGGGGCCTCGGGGGAGTCACTCATGGCGCTCTCCGGTCGCGTAAAAGATCCCATTATCGTGACCGGAAGCGCGGATGCCAAGCTGCGCCCCCTTACCCTGCTTTGGGGTCAGACCCTAAATTGGCTTAAGTGCCTGACCCCAAAGAGGAGTGAGGCCTACCTGGGCGCGCACTAGAGCCGTTCGAAGAGCTCCCGGGCCTCCTCGCGCAGGGCCTCGTCGGAGGCTTCGCGGTCGGGGCGGGCTTCCCCTTCCACGGCGCGGCGGGCGTGCTCCCGGGCCTCGTCGATGCGCCCCTCGTCCTCCAGGAAGGCGGCGTAGTAGAAGTTGACGTCGATACCGTCGGGACGAATGGAGAGCGCGCGCTGGAACATGCGCTCGGCGGTGTCGCTGTTGCCGAAGCCCACCGGGCGGCCCGGCGCGCGGTCGTAGAGGGCACCCAGGGTCACGTAGGCGGAGCCGTTGGCACCGTCGGGGTCGAGCTCGATGGCGCGCTCCAGGGCATCACGGGCGCTGCGCGCGCTGGAGAGCGCCCCCAGGCCGCTGCGCTCCCGGGCATAGGAGGCCTCGATGATGCCCTGCCACACCAGCGGCATGGCCTGGTCGGGGTGCTCGGCCACCAGCCGTTCGGCCTGGCCGGCAAGCGACCTCAGGCCGCCGCTGCGCTGGCCCTCCGCCTGCTCGGTGATCAGGCGCTCCCACTGGTTCTTCATGCCCTCGACCCGGTTTTCCCAGGCGTGAGCCGCGGCCAGCGGCAGGGCGGCGAGGCCAAGACTCAGCCCCAGGCTCAGGCTCAAGCCCTTGGCAGTGCTCAGCAGACGACGTCGAAACATGGCGAAACTCCTTACGGGCTCTTGTGTGGTTGTTGGGTATACCCACCCCGCAATGTAACGAACGTTTGAATGACTCGCCACCCCTCACCCCTCACCCCTCACCCCTCACCCCTCACCCCTCACCCCTCACCCCTCACCCCTCACTCCTTGGCCCTGCGCCCCGCTTGGCGTATGTTCCCCGCCAAAGCCCTATCACCGAGGTACCCAATGAAAGGCCGCAACATGACCCGCTGGCGCGACCCGGCCAAGGATCCGCGCCAGGAACCCAAGAGCCATCTGATCACCGCCGAGGGCGCCGAGCGGCTGCGCGGCATCCTCGACCATCTCTCCCGGGTCAAGCGCCCGGCGCTCTCCGCCAAGGTGGGCGAGGCCGCCGCCCTGGGCGACCGTTCGGAGAACGCCGACTACACCTACAACAAGAAGGAGCTCAACCGGGTGATCGCCCGGATCCGCTACCTGACCAAGCGGCTCGACGAGCTGACGGTGGTGGATCGCCTGCCGGCGGACACCGGAAAGGTATACTTCGGCGCCTTCGTGACCCTGGAGGACGAGGACGGCGAGGAGATGAGGATTCGCATCGTCGGACACGACGAGATCGACCCGGCGAAGCGCTGGATCAGCGTCGACTCCCCGCTGGCCAAGGCCCTGCTCGGCAAGCCCCTGGACGAGGAGGTGACGGTGGCCGCCCCGGGCGGGGAGACCACCTACGTGATCACCGAGATCGACTATCGCGACCCGGGGAAATAGCCCGGTAGACCCGGAAGCGGCGGTCATCGGCGAGGATCTCGAAGCCGCCGAAGGCGCGCTCGAGGAGATCCGGATAGGGCAGGAAGGCGTTGGCCACCAGGAAAAGCTGGCCGCCGGGCTTGAGGTGCGCCGGCGCCTCGAGGATCAGCCGCGCCGCGGGGCCGTAGTCGATGGCCCGCTCCTGGTGGAAGGGGGGGTTGCTGACGATGGTATCGAAGGTGCGCCCCGCCAGCGCCGAGTAGACGTCGCTTTCCAGCGTTTCTCCAGACAGGGCTTCTCCAGACAAAGCCTCGCCGGCCAAGGCGTTGGCCGCCAGGGTCCGCCGGGTCGCCTCCACCGCGAAGGCGTTGACGTCCACCGCCGTGACCGCCGCCCCGCGGCGCGCCAGCCAGGCGGCCAGGATGCCGTCGCCGCAGCCCATATCTAAAACATCGCCTGCCGGCAGCGCCCCGCGCAGGGTCTCCAGCAGCAGCCGGGTGCCATCGTCGAGCTTGCCGTGGCCGAAGACCCCGGGATGGCTGGCCAGAAGCAGGCGCTCGCCGTCCGGCTCGACTTCGAAGGCCGTCCAGGCCGCGTCCGGGTCGATCCCCACGGGGCCCAGCCGCGTCTCGAAGAGCGAGCAGCGCCGGGCGCTGTCGAGCTTGCGACAGCCGAGCCCCAGCGCCGCCAGCACCTTGAGCACCCGTTTGATGCCCCCCTGGTTCTCCCCCACCAGCTGCAGCGGCGTGCCCTCGGGCAGGGTCGCGCAGAGCCACAGCAGCCACCACTCCCCCAGGGCATGGCTCTTGGGCCAGAACAGCACGGCCCCCTTCGGCGCCTCTTCATCGCCGGCCGGCTGGGGGTCGAGGGGCAGAGGCTGGAAGGGAGAGTGCGCGGGACGCCCGGCGGCCTGCCAGGCCGCGCGCACCGCCAGATCGGCGCTGATGGCCACGCCCTGCCCCGACTCCAGCCAGGGGTCCCGGGGCGGGGCCACCCACCACCAGCCGCGGTAGTCGGCCGCCTGGCGCGCCAGCAGCTGGCAGGTGGGCGTCTGGGCAGCGCCTGAAGCGGGCGCCGAAGTCTCGTGGGTCACGCTTGGGACTCCTTGTCTGTGTCTGGCAAAGGGGGCCGGGTCTCGGGAGAGGTGGCGGGGCGCACCAGGGTGTAGAGCAGGTAGCGCCCCAGGCGCCAGTGGGGGTCGACCCGGCAGTAGCGGCGCTCCAGGGCCAGCAGCGCCTCGCGGTCGGCGTCGCTCTGCGGCGGCTGGCGCAGGTAGTCGTTGAAGATGCGGATGCCGGCCACCCCGCGGATCGCAAGCCCGCACTCGGCGCTCCAGGCCTCGACCTGGGCATGGGTCAGCGGCGAGATCGGCGTCAGGCGCAGGCGCTCACCCCTGCCCTCCAGACGATCGGCCAGGGCCTTTTCCAGGTTGCCCTTCACCACGTTGGAGAAGCGCAGGGCGTCGCGGTTGAAGACCATTAGCGAGAGCTGCCCGCCGGGGGCCAGCAGGCCCGACAGGGTAGCGAGGGCCGCGCGCGGATCGCCCAGCCACTCCAGCACCGCATGGCAGGCGATCAGCGACCAGGGGCCCGGCGCCTGCTCGGGCAGCGCCTGGAGCGGGGCCTGGATCAGGCGGACCTCTTGCCCCTCGAGGAAGTCGCCGGCCCGGGCCAGCATCTCGCCGGAGGGCTCGGCCAGGGTCACGGCGTGGCCGCGCTCGGCGAACCAGCCCGCCAGCTGCCCCAGGCCGCCCCCCACGTCGAGCAGCGGCTGGCCGTAAAGCTCGAGCATTTCCGGCAGCAGCTGGTCGAGCAGCGCCAGGCGCAGCTCACCCCGTACGCCGCCGTAGAGGCTGGCGGCGAACTTGTCGGCCAGGCCGTCGAAGTGGCGATCGCCCGCGGCGGACAGGAACGACGCAGAGGGTGTCGGGGTCTCAGGAGTCTTGGGCATGGGGCACACGTCGGCAATGTCGGCGGGCATTCTACCTGAACTTAACGGCTTGGCGGCCGGGGCAGATGGCGGCCCCAGGCCACCTCGGCCTCGAGCCGGGCGGCCAGGGCCAGCAGGCGCTTCTCGTCGCCCATGGGGCCGAGCACCTGGACGCCCACCGGCAGCCCCTCGGGGGTGATATGCAGCGGCAGCGACATGGCCGGCTGGCCGGTGAGGTTGGCCAGCTGGGTGTAGGGAGTGCGACGCAGCGAGTCCGCCGCCAGGCGCTTGAGCATCCCCGCCCTGAGCGCCAGGTGGGCGCTGCCGGGAATGGCCAGCAGTGACATCAGCCGCTCCCGAGCCGCCGAGGGGTAGAGCTCACCGCGTCGGGGGGCCGGGGTGGCGGCCACCGGCATCAGGAGCATATCGAAGCGGCGATGGAAGGCCGCCATCTCCCGGGCCGCCTGGTTCCAGTAGCGCTTGGCGCTCTCGTAGTCCCGGGCCGGCAGGCAGCGCCCCAGGCGGCCGATGGCGCGCGTAGAGGGCTCCAGGGCAAGCCGGGCCACCGGCACGCCGGTCTGCTCGCTGATCCAGGCGAGATCTGCCGCCAGGTGGCCAAGATAGAGGGTGAGGTAGCTGTCGGCCAGGGCCTCGCCGTCTACCGGCGGGTCGGCCCACTCCACATGATGGCCCAGCCCCTCCAGGCGCGCGGCGGCCTGCTCCACGGCGCGGCGCACCTCGGGGTCCAGGCGGGTGCCCAGGGGCGCCCCCAGGGGCTCGCCCAGGGAGACCGCCACCCGCAGCCCCTCAGGCGGGCGCTCCAGCGCCGCCAGGAAGCCCGCCTCCCGGGGCAGCGGCCAGGGGCTCCCCTCGTCCATGCCGTTGGTGGCATCCAGCAGGGCGGCGCTGTCGCGCACGCTGCGGGTCAGGGCGTGCTCCACCACCGCCCCCTGCCATACCTCGCCGAACATGGGGCCCAGGGGCACCCTGCCCCGGGAGGGCTTGAGGCCAAAGAGGCCGCAGTGGCTCGCGGGGATGCGAATGGAGCCGCCGCCGTCGCCGGCCAAGGCCAGGGGCACCAGGCCTCCGGCCACCGCCGCGGCCGACCCGCCGCTGGAGCCCCCCGGGGAGTGGGTCGGCGCCCAGGGGTTGATCGGATGGGGAAAGGCCTTCGGCTCGGTGATGCCCATCAGCCCCAGCTCCGGGGTGGCGGTCTGGCCGAGAATCGCGAAGCCGGCCTCGCGAACGCGCCGCACCAGGCTCGAGTCCTCGGGGGCACGCCACTCGGCCATTGCCGCGCTGCCGAAGGCCAGCGGCTCGCCGCCGATGGCCATCAGCAGGTCCTTGGTCAGGGTGGGCACCCCGGCGAAGGGGGCGCCGGCGTCCAGGGCGCGCGCCTCCTCGGCGGCGCGCTCGAAGCGGGTGCGCACCACCGCCCCGAGGGCGGGGTTGTCCGCCTCGATCGCCGTGCAGGCGGCAGCCAGCACCTCTTCCCGGCTCACCTCGCCGGCGCGAATCAGCGCCGCCAGCCCCAGGGCGTCATGGGCCCGATAGTCGCCAACGTCCATGGTCTGCCTCCCCTCCTGCGCTTGGCTGGTCGAGGCTCCAGCCTAGCCCTCCGCGCCCGGGGCTGTCACTGCCCGCCGCCGAGCCAGCCGTTCCCGACCGTGCTCCAGCCAGGAGAGCAGCGCCGGGGTGACCAGCAGCACCAGGAAGGTGGAGCCGCCGAGGCCAAAGGCGATGGAGGTGGCCATGGGAATCAGGAACTGCGCCTGCAGAGAGGTCTCGAAGAGCAGCGGCAGAAGCCCGCCGATGGTGGTCAGGGAGGTGAGCAGCACCGCCCTCACCCGCTGCACCACCGCCTCGTTGAGCGCCTCGTCGATGGCGAGTCCTCGCTCACGCTGCTCCCGATAGAAGCTCACCAGGATGATGGCGTTGTTGACCACGATGCCGGAGAGCCCGAAGAGGCCGAACAGCGAGAGAATCGTCAGGTCGATGCCTAGGGCCCAGTGGCCCAGCAGCGCTCCCACCAGAGAGAAGGGGATGATCGCCATGACGATCAGCGGCAGGCTCCAGGAAGCGAACACCCAGGTCAGCACCCCGTACATCAGCGCCACCCCCACCATCAGGCCCAGGCGCATGTCGGCCAGGGTCTCGCGCTGGTCGGCGGCGCGCCCCTCGAAGCTGTAGTGCAGGTGGTGCTCCCGGGCCAGGGAGGGCAGCAGCTCGGAGGAGAGGCTCTCCAGCACCTGCTCCGCCGAGGTCACCGAGGTGTCGAGCTCGGCGGTGACCTCCACCGCCAGCTGGCCATCGGCGTGGCGCAGCGCCTCGAAGCCCTGTCGGTGGTCCAGGGCCATCACCTGGGCCAGCGGCACCTGGCGGCCATCGGGGAGGCTCACCGCCAGGGACTCCAGGGTGGCCAGCCGCTCGCGCTGCGCCCGGGGCAGCTGCACCCGCACCTCGATCTCGTCGGCCCCGGCCTGGTGAATCTGCACGATCTGGCCGTCGAAGGCGGTGCGCAGCTGGCGCCCCAGCTCGGCGGTGGTCAGGCCCAGGGCCTCGCCATAGGCGTTGACCCGATAGACCAGCTGCTCGCGGCCCCAGGGCATGTCGTCCTCGGTATCGAGCACCCCGGGCAGCCCCGCCATGGCCTGGGCCAGGGTATCGGCGGCCAGGCGCAGCGACAGCGCATCCTCTCCGGTCAGGCGCACGTTGACGTCGCGCCCCGGCGGGCCGGCGGCGCGCTCGTTGATATTGAGCGACTCCAGCCCCGCCGGCTCCCGGATGCGCTCCCGCCAGGCGCGGATAAAGGCGGCGTTGCGCACCTCCCGGTGATCCGGCGAGATCAGTTCGATCATCAGCGAGCCCACGTCATCGGCGGTGCGCCCGGGGGAGCCCCCCTCCAGGGTGGTGCCGTAGCGCGATACCGCCACCCGGACCAGGCCGCCCCCCAGCGCCTCGTCGGTCTCCTCCAGGGTCACCTGCAGGTGGTCGATGAACTCGGCCACCCGGGCGCGGTCGGTGCCGGCCACGAAACCGGCGTTGGCGTAGACCACGCTGGACTCCGGCGCCGGGAAGAAGTTGAAGCCCATGCGCCCGCCGGCCAGCAGCCCCGCGGTGACCAGGGTCACGGCCAGGGCCGCGGCCACGGTGGCGCCGCGATGGCGCAGGGTCAGCGCCGAGAAGCGCCGGAAGGGGCCCTGGCGGAAGGCATCGAAGCGCGCCTCGAAGCCCTCCCGCAGCCGGGAGATGCCGCGCGGGCGCTGCGCCTGTGCCTGGCCGGACTTCCCCTTCCCGCTCGGCACGAAGGCGTTGCGCAGGTGGGCCGGCAGCACCACGAAGCACTCCAGCAGCGAGGCGATCAGCACGCAGATCATGATCACCGGGATATCGCCGAGGATGTTGCCGATCACGCCACCCACCATCAGGAGCGGCATGAAGGCCGCCACCGTGGTCAGCGACGAGGCCACCACCGGCCACAGCATGCGCCGGGCCGCCCCCGCCGAGGCGTGGCGCGGCGCTTCCCCGGCCCGGTAGTGGGCGTCGGCGTCCTCCCCCACCACGATGGCGTCATCGACGATCACCCCCAGCGCCATAATCAGCGCGAACAGCGACATCATGTTGATGGAGCCACCGATGCCCCAGAACACGCCCAGGGCCGCCATGAAGGCGGTGGGAATGCCGATGGCCACCCACAGCGCCACCCGGGCCGGCAGGAAGAAGTAGAGCAGGATCACCACCAGCAGCAGGCCGCTGGCGCCGTTGACCAGCAGCAGCGAGATGCGGTCGTCGATCAGCTGCCAGGACTCGTCGTAGACCTCCATCTCCACCCCCGGCGGCAGGGTCGGCCGGGTCTCCTCCACCCAGCCCGCCAGCACCCGGGCCGCGGCCAGGGAGTTGCCCGCCTCGGCGCGCTGCAGGATCAGCTCCGCCGCCGGCTGGCCGCGGTAGGCGAGCTCCACCTGCCCCTCCCGGGGCTCCTGGCGGATCACCGCGATATCGCCCAGGCGCAGCTGCACCCGGTCGCCGCTGAGGATCGGCAGGCTCTCGAAGCCCAGCGCATCGCGACGCTGCTCGAGGGAGCGCAGCTCCCGGGCGCTATCGCGCTGGCCCAGCAGCCCCGCCGGCAGGTCACGGGACATACCCTCCACCCGGGCGGCGATATCGCCGAGGGAGAGCCCCAGGCCCTGGAGGCGCTCCGCCGGCACCTCGATGCTGATCTGCTGGGCCGGCAGACCGGTGATCTCCACCCGGTCGATGCCGGCCAGCAGCAGCTCGTCCTCGAACCGCTGGGCCAGCTGGCGCAGCTCCGCCGGGGCCAGGTCGCCGTGGACCAGCAGCCGGGCCACCGGCTCGTAGCGGGCCAGCCGCGACACCTCCGGGGCCTCGGCGTCCGCCGGCAGGTTGGTAAAGCTGCCCACCTGCTGGCGCACGTCGTCCAGTGCCAGCACCGGGTCCGAGCCCTCCTGGAACTCCAGGGTGATATTGGCGATGCCCTGGGCGGAGGTGGAGGTCATGCGCTTGAGTCCGTCGAGGCTGCGCAGGCGCTGCTCCAGGGGGTTGGTGATGCCCTGCTCGATATCCTCCGCGGAGGCCCCGGACCACACCACCCGCACGCTGACCACGTCCAGGGCGAAGGTGGGGAAGAACTGGATGTTCATGCGCGCGATGCCAAGCGCCCCCGCCAGCAACATCACCAGCATCACCAGGTTGGCGGCCACCTTGTGGTGGACGAAGAAGCCGATCACCCCGCCGCGCCGCCTCATGGGGTCGGCTCCTCGGCCATCTCTTCAGCGACCTCGACCCTGAGCCCCTGCATGGCGTTGGGCAGGTGAGTGGCGATCACCCGGTCCCCCTCGGCGAGGCCCGGCGCGCGCACCAGCAGCCAGCGCTCGCCGTCGGGCCCCAGGGTCTCGCCCAGCCGCTCCACCCGCGCTCGCTCGAGGCGGGAATCCTCATCGATGCGATAGAGCAGGTCGCTGCCGTGCAGGGCGCTGAAGGGCACCGCCAGGGCATCGGCCACCGTGGGGCGCCTGAGCAGCACCGCCACCAGGGCCCCGGGGCGCAGCCCGCCGGCCTCCCCCTCAAGAGTCAGAATCGCCTCGGTGCCGGAAGGGTCGCTGTCGCCGGCCAGCCGCGACAGCAAGAAGCGCTGCCCCCCCTCCTCGGCCACGGCTGACAGGGCCTCGCCCCGGGCCAGGCTCTCGGCGAGCTCGTTCTGGAAGCGGCTCGGCACCCGGGCGCGCAGCTCCAGCCCCCCCACCGGATAGAGCGAAAGCAGCGCCGCCCGGGCCGCCACCTGGTCCCCCGGCGCCACCTGCACCTCGCTGACCACCCCGTCGAAGGGCGCCACCACCCGGCCCCGCTCGGCGTCACGCCGGGCGCTGGCCAGGGCGGCACGGGCGCGGGCCAGCCGCGCCTCCAGGCTGGCCAGCCGCGACGGATGCTCGGCCACCGCGCTCTCCCGGGTGGTCACGCTGAGCTGGGCCCGGGCCACCGCGTCCCGGGCGCTATCCAGGTCGGTCTGGGAGGCCAGGTTGCGCTGGGCCAGGGAGCTGTTGCGCTCCAGCTGGCGGTTGGCACTGGCCAGGATCTCCCTTTCCCGGGCCAGGGCGGTGCGGTCGTTGGCGTGGCGGATGCGCTCGTTCTCCACCTGGGCCTCCAGGTCGGCCACCTCCGCCTCGGCCTGATGGAGCGGCGGCAGCAGGTCGGCGTCATCCAGGGCCACCAGCAGCTCGCCCGCCTCCACCCGCTGGCCATCGCGCACCGGGCGCTCGGCGACCCGGGCGGCGACAGGCGCCACCAGGCGCACCCGCTCCGGTGCCACCAGCTCGCCGAAGAGCGGCAGCACCGGCACCCGCTCGGCGGGGGCCACCGCCATGGCCTCCACCCGCCAGCTGCGCTCCTCGGGCTGGGCCGGGGGCGGCTCGGGGCGGGTCAGGCGCAGGGCCATGAAACCGGCGATGCCGAGGGCGAGAATCAACAGGGGAAGCAGGCGCTTGAGCATGGGGAGGTCCGGGACAGGAAAATGAAGCGGGGCCTACTATACGCTTGCCGGGGCTGGCAACGAACGGCCGAGGCCAACGGTGCGGCAAGGTTACGCAGCCCCGCTCCTCGACGCCTGCGGTTTATCTCGGCGCCGACTTTCCCTATAATGCGCCCCGCGCTGCCCCCTTAGCTCAGCTGGATAGAGCGTCCCCCTCCTAAGGGGAAGGTCTCAGGTTCGAATCCTGAAGGGGGCGCCACCGACTCCATGACGGCCACCCGGCAACTTGTTGCCGCGGTGGCCGTTCTCGTTGGCAAAGCCACCCCCTATACCACCGGCAGCCCCGCCGCCTTCCACTCCGGAAAGCCCTCTTCGAAGCGACGCACCGGGTAGCCCAGCTGCCGCAGCCGCTGCACCGCCTCGTGGGAGAGCGCACAGTAGGGCCCGCGGCAGTAGGCGACGATCTCCCGGTCCCTTGGCAGCCGCTCCAGCATCGCATCCAGCTGCGCCAAGGGGATGTTGATCGCCTCGGGCAGGTGGCCGGCGGCGAACTCGTCCTCGGGCCGCACGTCCAGCAGCGCCACCCGGCCCTCTGCAAGCCCTGCCAGCAGCGCCTCCCGGGAGACCGCCTCCAGGGCCCCGTCCGCATCGTCATCGGCGAAGAGCCGGCCCACCAGGCGCTCCATCTCCGCCAGATTGGTCTCGGCCACCTCCCGAAGCAGCCCCATCAGGGTGACGATCCGCTCGTCGGTGAGCCGGTAGATCATCTGCTTGCCGGCCCGGGTCGCGGTAACGAGCCCCGCACGGCGCAGCTGCTGCAGGTGCTGGGAGGCGTTGCCCACCGTGAGCCCGGCGGTAGCGGCCAGGGTCTCCACCGGCGCCTCGCCCTGGGCCAGGCGCTCGAGCAGCGCCAGGCGGTGGCCGTTGCCCAGGGCGCGGGCGACCTGAGCCAGGATATCCAGTAGCTGCTGTTGATCGGTCATCTACGCTCTCCTGCCTGCCAGGCGCCCATTGTGCCCCTTGACAGGGTGTGGCTTCCATTACCATCATTCAATTAATCTATTGAATGATAATTATACGAGGGCCCGATGACATCCCCCGCTCCGTCCCATGAGCACTACCGCCACGGTATCCGTGAAAACCTTCACCAGTTCAGCCACCAGCTGGGCCAGGTGTTCCTGGTCGGCCTGACCATCGGCATGCTGCGCACCGTGGTGCCGGCACTGGCGGAGTCCGAGTTCGGCGTCGCCGAGGGCTCCTTCATGATGCTCACCGCCTTCGTGGTGGCTTTCGGCTTCGTCAAGGGCTCCCTGAACTTCGTAGCGGGACGGCTCTCAGAACGCATCGGGCGCAAGCAGGTACTGCTGTTAGGCTGGCTATCGGCCATCCCGATTCCGTTCATGGTGCTGTACGCCCCCTCCTGGGGCTGGATCGTCGCCGCCACCGTGCTGCTGGGCATCAACCAGGGGCTCTGCTGGTCGATGACCCAGACCGCCAAGATGGACATCACCCGGGCCGACGAGCGCGGCTTCACCATGGGCATGAACGAGTTTTCGGGATACGTGGGGGTGGCCGTGGCGGGGATCGTCACCGGCTACCTGGCCATGGGGCTCGGTCCGCGGCTGGGGCTCTTCGTCTTCGGTGCCGCAGTGATCGCACTCGCCATCGCGCTGACCCTGACGTCGATCCGCGAGACGCATGCTTGGGCCAGGGCCGAGAGCGCGCGCCACGCCAGCGGCCACCACAATGGGCCGAGGGCCAGGATCTCGCGTCTGGTCTCGGACACCCCCACCACCGGCGAGATGTTCGCGCTGATGAGCTGGAGGGATCGGCGCATGGCGGCCTTCTGCCAGGCGGGTCTGGTAGAGAAGTTCGTCGACGCCCTGGTGTGGGTCTTCTATCCGGTGTTCCTCTACCAGCAGGGGCTCGGGCTCGGTGCCATCGGCTGGATCGTGGGGATCTACGGCTTCACATGGGGCGGTTCCCAGTTCGTGACCGGGCGGCTCTCGGACCATATCGGCCGCCTCCGGCCCATCGTCTGGGGCATGTGGCTCTGCGGCGGGGGCGTGGCCCTGACGCTGCTGGGCAGCGGCGTGGTCTGGTGGTCCTTCTCGGCCGCCGTCACCGGCTTCGGCATGGCGCTGCTCTACCCCAACCTGAGCGCGGCGGTGGCGGATATCTCCCACCCCAGCTGGCGCAGCTCCGCCATCGGCATCTACCGCTTCTGGCGCGACCTGGGCTACGGCATCGGCGCCCTGGCCTTCGGCCTGGTGGCCCACCTTACCGGCGCCGTCACCGCAGGCTTCTGGTTCGTGGCCGTCGCCATGTTCCTCTCGGGCGCCCTGGTCATGGCCTGGGGCGAGGAGACCCACCCGCGGCTCAACCCCGCAGAGTGAGTGGCCCTACGGCCCGACCTCCTCTTCCGCTATGCTCCGCTGTCATGACGCTGTCATCTCTCTTGCTCAGGGTGGCAGCCCTGCACGACGGTTTCAGGAGCCCACCTCATGTCCGACACCCCCGCCACCCGAGGCCACGTCCGGGAGGTCTTTCACGCCTTCCTGCTGCTCGGCCTGACCTCCTTCGGCGGCCCCATCGCCCACCTCGGCTACTTTCGCACCGAGTTCGTGGAGCGCCGCCGCTGGCTCACCGAGAAGGCCTACGCCGACCTGGTAGCGCTCTGCCAGTTCCTCCCCGGCCCCGCCAGCAGCCAGGTGGGCTTCGCCCTGGGGCTGATGCGCGGCGGCCCCTGGGGGGCGCTGGCGGCCTGGGCGGCCTTCACCCTCCCCTCGGCCATCGTGCTGGTGCTCTTCGCCCTGGGCGCCGCCCTGCTAGAGGGCCCGGTCAGCCAGGGCATCATCCACGGGCTCAAGGTCACCGCCGTGGCCATCGTCGCCCACGCGGTGTGGGGCATGGCGAAAAGCCTCTGCCCCGACCGGCAGCGCGCCGGCATCGCCCTGGCCGCGGTCTTCACCGTGGTGCTGGTGAGCGGCCCCCTGGGCCAGGTGGCGGCCATCGTCATCGGCGCCCTGGCCGGCATGGCGCTCTGCCGCGCCCAAACCGAGACCGAGACGGCGCTGCTGACGCTACCGGTTTCCCCCCGAGCCGGGTACCTGGCAGGCGCGGCCTTCGCGGCACTGCTGATCGGCCTGCCGCTGCTGGCCTGGGCCACCCCCTCGACGACGCTGGCGGTGATGGACGCCTTCTACCGCGCCGGCGCCCTGGTGTTCGGCGGCGGCCACGTGGTGCTGCCGCTGCTGGAGGCGGAGGTGGTGCAGTCCGGCTGGGTCAGCCCCGACGACTTCCTGGCGGGCTACGGCGCCGCCCAGGCCGTACCCGGCCCACTCTTCACCTTCGCCGCTTACCTGGGTGCCGTGATGGCCCCCCTGGGCGGGGGGCTGTTCACGGCCGCTCTGGCCCTGGCGATGATCTTTCTGCCAGGCCTACTGCTGCTGGTGGCGGTACTGCCCCACTGGAACCGCTTTCGCCGCTGGGACAGCGCCCAGGCGCTGATGCGCGGCGCCAATGCGGCAGTCGTGGGCATCCTGGGCGCAGCGCTCTACCAGCCGGTCTGGACTAGCGCCATTCTCGGTCCCCGGGAGTTTGCCCTGGCGCTGACCGGTTTCCTGCTGCTCAGCGTCTGGAAGCTGCCGGCCTGGGCGGTGGTAGCGTTGCTGGCCGGCGGCGGCGTGCTGATCACCGCTTAGACGACTCCCCACGGGACGCTGAGGCTCACTCGAGGCCTCAGCTCTCGGCCAGGTCAGCCGGTGCGCCGCGGGCCATCACCACTCGATTGCGCCCGCCCTGCTTCGCCGCATAGCTGGCCTTGTCGGCCCGGGCCATCAGGGTTCTGTCGTCATCATCACTCTGGAACATCGCTACCCCGATACTGGCGCTGACCCGGAAGCGCCGGCCGTCGTGGGAGAAGTCGAGGGCGGCCAGCCGCGCCCGCACCCGCTCGGCCACCTCCAGGGCCACGGCGTCAGACGCATCGCCCAGCAGCAGCGCAAACTCGTCGCCGCCCAGGCGCGCCACGGCGTCTTCATCCCGCACCGCCTCTTCCAGCACCTCCGACACCTGCTGCAGCAGCTCATCACCCAGCGCGTGGCCGGCGCTGTCGTTGACCTCCTTGAAGTGGTCGAGGTCGAGCAATACCAGCGCCAGCGAATGGTCCGTCCGACGCCGGGAGAACTCACAGGCCGTCTCCAGCCGCCGCCCAAAGCCGCGCCGATTGAGGCAGCGCGTCAAGGCATCATGCTCGGCCTCCCAGCGCTGGCGCCGCTCGCGCTCCTGGCGCTCGGTAATGTCCTGCGTCAGGCCCACGTAGCCTAGCACCCCGCCGCCGCCGCTCACGGGGCTAGCGTGCACTTCCAGCCAGCGCCAGCCGCCCTCGGCACCGCGCAGGCGATAGCTCTCGGTAAGGCCTCCCCCCTGGCGCAGGGCCTCCCGCCAGCCGGCGAGATAGGCGCTGCGGTCCTCAGGATGCATCCGGCGCAGCCAGGTCAGCGGGCTGTACTCCACCAGGCCGATGCCGGTGAGTCGAGTGAGAACGGGGTTGATGTAGGTAACCTGCCCCTGGGGGTCGGTGAGGAACATGCCGACCGGGGAGGAGGCCAGCACCGCCTTGAGGAAGGCTTCCCGCGATTCCAGGGACTCGATCGCCTCGCGCCGGCTCGTCTCCAGTCGATTGAAGGCATCGGCAACCTGACGCAGCTCCACCATGCCGGTCCTCAGCTCCAGCCGCTGCGCCTTGCCCTGCCCTACCCGGGCGATCTGCCGCTCGAGCCGATGCAGCGGACGCAGCCCCAGCCCCAGCAGCCACCAGAGCAGCGGCAGCATCAGCGCCACGCTGCCGATGCCGACCCAGCGAAGCTCCCGGGCGTAGCGGCGGATCGGCGCCTGAACCTGCTCCATCGGCAGGAAGACGCCGACCACCCAGCTGGCCGGCCACACCTGCCGGAAAGCGGCCAGCGCCGGTCGGCCATCGAGGGTAGCCCCCTCACCGCTGCCCTCCCAGCCAAGTAGCGCCTGGTCGATCAGCAGGTGAGTATCGGCCTCTGGCAGCCTCCGCATCAGCCTGCTCTCGTCGGGGTGGCTGATGACCTGGCCTTCCGCGGTCGCCAGCAGCACATGGCCCGCTTCGCCCAGGCGCCGACCGCGCAGATTGAGGTAAGCCTGACCGTCGCGCAGACTGGTATTGGCGCCGAGGATGCCAAGAAACTCCCCCTGCTCGCCGAGCAGCGGCTGGATCACCATGACCTGATCTATCCTTGTCTCCCTGCCACGGAAAGGCTCGCTGACCCAGGGGCGGCGGAACGCCTTTACATGCTGGAAGTAGGCTCGGCTCCCGATATGGGGCCCGCCCTCGGGGAAGGGGGGCCAGTCGGCCACCGGGCGCCCCTCGGCATCAAAAACCATCAGACGGTCGAACAGCGCCAGCAGTGGCCGCTGCTCACGCAGCCGCGACTCGAGTCCGGGGTCGTCGATGGCCAGTCCCTCAGCCAGGAGGGCAAGAGTACGCTTACGCTCGACCAGCTCCCGTGAGAGCTGATCCGCCACCAGCTGCGCCTCATACTCCAGATGCACCAGATTTTCATGGCGGGCGAGTGAGCTTCCGCTCAGATGGCTGTAGCCAAGCAGCGCCACCACCAGCACCAGCCAGCCAAGGCCGATACCGATAAGCAGTCGAAGGCGAAGGGAAAGGTTCAGCCAGCCGGTCAAGAAGCCTCCCGGAGGGTGGCAGAAGTATTGGCTAAGTATGCCTCAGCGTCGTTGACTGCGCCTTAACCCTCGCATCACGCAGAGGAGCGATCATCGACAGGTCGGTGCCGGTGTGTCATGTCAGGGGGCCTCCCCCAGGTCCTCAAGCCCCTCCAGGGAGCGGATGGTCAGCTCACGCCCGGCCACCTTGATCAGCCCCTGACGCTGGAAGCGACCCATCACCCGGCTCACCGTCTCCAGGGCCAGGCCCAGATGGCTGCCGATATCGGCCCGGGACATGGCCAGCTGGAAGCGATAGCGGGAGTAGCCCCGGAGGTGGAAGCGCTGAGAGAGCCCCAGCAGGAAGCCCGCCTGGCGCTGTTCGGCGGTGCGCCCGGAGAGCAGGCAGAACTGGCGCTGATCGCCGCGAAGCTCCCGGCTCATGCTGCGCATCAGCTCGCCGCGCAGCGACTCGTGGCGCTGAGCCAGGGCCTCGAACGCCTCGAAGGGCAGCTCGCAGACGAAGGAGGTCTCGAGAGCCACCACCGAGGCGGGACAGTGCGTCTCGCCGATGGCCTCGAGCCCCACCGCCTCGCTGGGCAGGAAGAAGTGCTCCACCTGCTCGTCCTGGCGCCCGGCCTGGCGCACCACCTGCTTGAAACTGCCGGTACGCACCAGGTAGAGGCTGCGAAAGGGCTGCCCCTGCTGCACCAGCGCCTGGCCGCGCTTGAGCGGCTGCGGCTGCTGGATGATCTCATCGAAGGCCTCCAGCGCCCCCTGGGAGAGCACGCGGGTCATGCAGGACGAGTGGAGCGAGCAGCCCTCGCAGTGCAGCTCACCCGGCCGGCGCTGGGGATCTTGGGTGGTGGTCATGCGCGCATCCTTGGCAGCTTGGTATGGCTTTATTGACCTGAGTCAGCTTAGTCCATCATGCCACGGCAGGGGCAAGATCGACGCCCTGCCTCCGAGCAGGCCCGGGAAAAGTTCCTCCTGAGCTCTACTCCTTTCGTCCAATTTGGCCGTCGCGTGATTGTCATCAACGGTAGGGCTGGATAATTTCCTACGGTGCGTAAGCCATCTCCTACGCCGACCGGGTGATGACGTTTACGTAAGCGTATCTGCGAGAAAGCACCAATAACCACAATAGAGCGCCCTTGAATGGCGCCATACGCATAACAAGGAACAGCACGTGTCAATCAAAAAGAACGCATCGATCTTCACCGCCTCCGCCCTGGCCCTGGCCGTTTCCGGCGCCGCTCAGGCCTATACCATCGAGGCAGGGGACACCACCGCCAATATCTACGGCTACGCCAAGCTCGACCTGATCTATGACGTCGATGACAAGCTGGGCAATGCCATCAATCGTAACGCCATTCGCCTTGATGGTGAGCCGGGCTCCGATGGTCACACCGACCTGCATGCCTTTCAGAGCCGCCTGGGCTTTACCACCGCCACTCCGGCGGGCGGCAGCGAAATCAAGACCATGATCGAGGGCGACTTCTACGGCAGCGGTGGCGGCGAGTTTCGTCTGCGCCACGCCTACGGCGAGTGGAACGGCCTGCTGGCCGGCCAGACCTGGACCAACTTCGGTGGCTTCCTGGGCATGAATCCCACCATCGACTTCAACGGCCAGCCGGGCCAGGCCAACGTGGCACGCCAGGCCCAGCTGCGCTATACCGTTGAAGGTTTCTCCGTGGCCCTCGAGGATCCCGAAAACCTTGGCGGCTCAGTAGACTCGGCCGCTTCCAAGTCACGCCTTCCCGACCTGACCCTGCGCTTCCAGGGTGGCGCCGGCGACTTTAGCTACGCCGCCTCCGGCGTGCTGCGCTACCTGGAGTTCGACGACGTCGTCGCCTCCCAGAAGGACAGCACTACAGGCTGGGGCCTGGCGCTTGAAGCCAGCGCCAAGGTCACCCCGGATGTCACCCTGCGCGGCTCCATCGTCCATGGTGACGGCATCGGCGCCTACCAGTACCTCGCTCCGGTCGGCACCCCCGCCTACGTGGACGGCAGCGGTAACCTGGAGACCATCAAAGGCACCGGCGGCACCGCCGGCGTGAGCGTGGCAGCAGGCCCCGGCAACGTCAGCCTCGGCTACGGCATCTCCACCGTGGACCTGGACGACGCCGTCGCCGATGGCGCCATGGCCGCCACTGCCAACGAGAAGTTCGAAGGCGTCTTCCTCAACTACATCTGGTCACCGATTCGCAACGTCACCTACGGCGTGGAAGCCGGCTACCACAGCCGCAAGCAGGTCGATGGGGACAAGGGCGATGCCGTGCGCGTCCAGGGCATGGTGCAGTACAACTTCTGAGCCCGGCCCGTGGCGGCGCGGGATGCGCCGCCACCCTTTCAAGCGGTTCCAGTACAAGCAGAAATTCGATCTCTTCGCCCCGGCCATGCGCCGGGGCTTTTCATGATGAAAAGCCTGGCAGGATATCGGCCAGAGAGGAGCGCCCCGGAGAAGGGAACTCAGGAAAAAGGGGACAAGAGGGCCGCAGCCGGCAGCTGGCTTTACTGCATGCCCGCACACAAGAAAGCCGGCCCCTTGGGGCCGGCTTCTGTGTACCGCTAGATCGGTTCGCTGTTTCTAATGCCGAAGGGGCGATTAGAAGTGGTAGCGAGCGCCAACCAGCCAGTAGACGTTGTCGCGGACACGACGCAGATTGTCACCAACGTCGCCCGGGGAAGTGTCACCGCTGACGATGGTGCCTTCGTCTGCTTCATGCAGCTCGGCGAAGACGTCGAAGTTGCTGGAGACCTTGTAGTAGGCGCCGGCGGCCCAGGCGTTGCGGCTGGTGCTCTCACCGTCTGCTTCCAGATCGCGCTTGAGGTTACCCTGGGCTTCGATACGGTAGTAGTCCAGGTTGAAGGCCCACTCGTTGATGGCATAGGTCATGCCGACGCCGATCTTGTCTTCGTTGTCGGACTGGTACTCGTAGGCCAGACGACCGGAGAAGCCGGGCATGAACTCGAAGACAGCGGAGCCGCCGTAGATGTTCTCGCCGACGCCGCCGGTGCGGGCGCGATCTTCGGCGTAGCCCAGAGCCAGGCGCAGGGCGTCGACTTCATAGACGGCGCCACCGGCAGTGTTCCAGGCAGAAGAGTTGCTGCCCGGAGAGCCAGCTTCTTCACCGTTGCCGGTGTAGTGCTTACCCATCAGGTAGACCTGGAAGCCTTCCAGGTTCGGGGAGATATAGCCGATGGAGTCGCCACGGGCCTGGTGGCTACCGCCGGTCAGCTCGAGGCCACGGTCGATGTAGACATCGAAGGGCGCAGCCACGGTGTCCAGATAGAAGCTGTCGAAGTTACCGGCCTGAACGGTACCGAACTGGTTGCTGCGCAGACCCAGGAAGCTGTTGCGGACCTGCTGACCATCACGGTTGACTTCGTCAAGGCGCGGGCGCAGCTCGAAGTTACCGAAGGCGGCCAGGTCGGAGGAGAGCTGCTGGGTGCCGCGCAGGCCGAAGCGGGAGTAGACGTCGCGGAACTCGGAGCCGTTGATTTTTTCACCATCGGCGTTCACTTCGTCACCGCCACCGGAGATACCCAGCGCGATGCGGCCATAGAGGTCCAGACGGGTGCCGTCCTGGTCATAAACAGTGGCGGCCTGGGCGGCAGCGGAGACGCCCAGGGCGCCGGCGATAGCAGTCGCTAACAGAGTCTTTTTCATCATTGGTTCCTTTGACTAGCAGTCTGTTTCGATCGTTTACCTGCGGACCGCGGGGCGGTCGCTGCAGCCGGCTTGCCTGGCGTACTCTTCTCTGGCTGACCGGCTCCCCTCCCGGGAGGCGGCTGCTCGGCGGCATGCCTAGGCGAAGCCTTGTTATAGTCCAATGCTCGCAAGAAGAACTCTATACCGGGAACCGGGGGAACGCAACAAGAAAAAACACTGTTTCCCTTCAGGCTGCACCCTTCCGGCGGAACTTTCCTCTGCGTAGCGAGTCGCCCAGCTGCGCGGGGCGACGCGGTACATCATGCCGGGCAGGCGGGGCCAGGACAAGCGGGCGCGAGGCCCGAGGGCTCACTGCTGGCGGTGCTTGGCGACCAGCGCCGCCAGCTTCTCCTCCAGGGTGGCGGGGGCCGACCGGGCGGGCTGGGGGGGCTCGGCGCCAGGCGCCGCCTGGGCAGCGGGTGCCTTGCTCGCCGGCCCCTTGCCGGCGGCTCCCCGGCCCGCTGTCTTGCCACGGCCGGGCTTGCCCTTGCCAGCGGCTCGCCTTGGCTGGACCGGCGCCGCCCTCCCCTTGCCGCGCCCTTCGGCCTGGAGGCGCTCCAGCTTCTTTTTGGCGTGCTCGGCGGCCTTGGCATCCACCTGGCCGGCGGGCTTGCCATCCAGACCGATGCGCTCGGCCCCCTCGCGCACCGCTTTGAGATAGCGCGGCAGGTTCACGTAGCAGGCGAGCGCCCGGCGCACCAGCTTCTCGGGCCAGGGCTCCTGCTCGGCCAGGGCCTCGTGGATGCCCACCTTGAGCGGGCGGGTGTGACCCTTGAAGAAGGCGCCAGGGTAGCGCTGGTACCACTCGGCGAGGAGCGCATGAGGGGATGGGGCTTCTGCACGATCCGGGGCTTTCTCATGATCGCCGATAAATCGGGCTCCTACATCGGTGGCGGTGGTGGCAGCAGCGGAGGTGGCGGCCGCGGTGTTGGTGGCCTCGGCGGCGTTGTAGGAGCCGGATTTATCCGTGGTCCGACACATCGGCGATTGGGTATTGCCGTCGGCATTAGTACCGGCGTCGGTGCCCTCCGCTGATCGCTCGACAAGTCGAGCTCCTGCATCGTTGCTGGTAGCTGGTCGGCCGATCAGCGCGGAGAGGCCCTGGGAGCGGCGGGCGGGACGCGGGAAGCCTGCGCCCTGCCCTTCTGCCTGATGGTTCAGGCGTTCGTGAAGGCGGCGATTGTGCTCTTCCAGCTCACGATTCTGCGCGTCGAGTTCGCGGTTTTCTTCTACAAGCTCGCGGCTCTCCTCAACCAGCTCGAGATGCTTCTCGCCGAGCTCGCGGTGGGCGGCCTCCAGCTCGGCCAGGCGCTGCTCCAGACTCAGGCGCGCGTCGCGCTCCCGCTGCAGCAGGCCGAGCAGGGTATCGGTGCGCCCCTCCAGGGCATCCAGCAGGCGAATTGAGCGTTCCTCGATCAAACCGTTCTCCTCCACGCATGAGCCAGACAGCGAGGCCGTGCCGGCCAGTCTGTGCCAGATGCTGCCCCATGACAAATGTCGTCTAGCGGCGACGATACTCCACGAAGTCGTAGGCGGGCTGGCCTTCGCTCGGGGTTCCCGGCACGCGCTGCGCCTCTTCCCACTCGTCCATGTCGAGTTCGGGGAAGCGGGCGTCACCCTCCACCTCGATATCCACCTCGGTGAGGTAGAGACGGCTGGCGTGCTCCAGGGCCTGAGCATAGATCTCGGCGCCACCCATCACCATGATCTCCTCGACGCCATCGATGGTGGCCTGCTGGTCGGCCAGGGCCAGGGCAGAAGCCAGGTCGTGGCAGACGCGAATGCCGCCGTGGTGAAAGTCCCCACGGTTAAAATTAGAGTCGCGGGTCACCACGATATTGAGCCGCCCGGGCAGCGGGCGACCGATGGACTGGAAGGTCTTGCGCCCCATCACCAGGGGCTTGGCCTGGGTCATGCGCTTGAAGAACTTGAGGTCCTCGGGCAGGTACCAGGGCAGCTGGTTATCCACGCCGATCACCCGGTTGCGGTCCATGGCGGCGATCATCGCCACGGGGATCAGAGTCTCGTTCATTGGCCTCTCTCTGCTTACACCGCCACGGCGGCCTTGATATGGGGGTGGGGGTCGTAGCCCTCGATGGCGATATGCTCGAAGCGGAAGTCGAAGAGGTCCTTTACCTCGGGGTCGAGCACCAGGCGCGGCGCCGGGCGCGGGGTGCGTGAGAGCTGCAGCTCGGCCTGCTCCAGGTGGTTCAGGTAGAGGTGAGCATCCCCCAGGGTGTGGATGAACTCCCCCGGCTCGAGGCCCGCCACCTGGGCGATCATCCGGGTCAGCAGGGCGTAGCTGGCGATATTGAAGGGCACGCCCAGGAAGATGTCGGCGCTGCGCTGATAGAGCTGGCAGGAGAGTCGCCCCTCGGCCACGTAGAACTGGAACAGGCAGTGGCAGGGCGGCAGGGCCATCTCATCCACCAGCGCCGGGTTCCAGGCGGAAACGATCAGCCGCCGGGACTGGGGGTTCTCGCGGATCTGCTCCATCAGCCCGGCGATCTGGTCGACGTGGCCGCCGCGGGGGTCGGGCCAGCTGCGCCACTGGTAGCCGTAGACGGGGCCGAGATCGCCCTTCTCGTCGGCCCACTCGTCCCAGATGCTGACGCCGTTCTCCTTGAGGTAGGCGATGTTGGTATCGCCGGCCAGGAACCACAGCAGTTCATGGAAGATCGAGCGGGTGTGCAGCTTCTTGGTGGTCACGAGCGGAAAGCCGCGGGCCAGGTCGAAACGCATCTGGTGGCCGAAGATCGAGCGGGTGCCCACCCCGGTGCGGTCGGAGCGCTCCACGCCGTGGTCGAGCACCTGGCGCATCAGGTCGAGATAGGGCTGTTCGAGGGCGGGAAGGGTCGGGTCGGTCACGGCGTTCTCTGGCAAGTGTGTGCAGGGGCAGGATTCTACCGGATCGCCGCCAGGCCAGCGATGGGCGGATCGCCGACGTGTCGGACCACCGATAAATCGGGCTCCTACAATGAGGGTAACGCCTAACCCAGCCGTAGGAGCCAAATTTATTCAGGATGGAGGAGACCACCGCCCCCGCCATCGCTGCGCGATGGAATCGCCCGATAAATCGGGCTCTTACGGGGATGGGCTAATGCAACCGCCCTGTAGGAGCCGAATTTATTCGGCGATGACTTTCGGGGTCTGGCCCACTTACCGTTGGGGATGCTGGTTGGGCAGTACCAGAGACTCGGGCAGCTCCGCTTCAAGAGCCATGCGCCGTTCGGCATAGCCACGTATACGATTGTAGGTCGCCATCAACATCAGGGAGTACTCCCTAGCCGCGGCCAGCGCGGCGGCAAAGGCATTAGGGTCCTGCATATACTCGTGAACCAGCTGGTTACGAAGCTTGCGGGCAGCCAGCCACTGCTCCGTGCTTTCCAATACGCCCAGCCGCTCAGCACGATTCAGGTTCTCGATCTGGCTGCCGGTGCGCTCGGCAAGGCTCTGCAGCCAGCGCGGAATCAGCTTATCGGCAATGGTGTCCTGCATTCGACTGAAGCGCGATACAAAGGCCTCGAGCCTTATCGCCTCCTCTGGGTGCTGCTCGAGAGAAGCGACCCAGTCGGCCCCGAGATTACTCCCGCTGGCGAACAGGCTTTTCCAGCTATAGCGAAGGTGCCTCCCCTCACGCTCAACGATATCGAGGGTCCAGAGAAAACGATCAATGGGAAGCAGCGGCTGCGAGTCATCAGTCATAGCGCTTGACCTGTCTGAATGGCATGGCGATGCACGGGGTTCAAGGGCGTGGATGGATCGACCACAAGGATATCAATCGGTTGATCACCGAGGCGAAGCTGCAGACGCGCCGTCAAGGTCAGCATCTTGTCCATCCTGTTCTCGATGAGGTCCGAGCTCTCCACCAGCAGGTCAATGTCTCCGCCCCGCACGGCGTCATCCAGGCGTGATCCGAAGAGCTTCACGATGACCTCGTCACCGAAGACCTCAACGGCGGCTTGTTTGATGATGGCAACCTGCTCTGGCGTTAGTCGCATATCTCCTGCCTCTCTCATCGTTAGTGGGCACCAATCGCCGACGTGTCGGACCACCGATAAATCGGGCTCCTACGGGGCGGAGCGAGCATCCACCGGCTGGCTGCGCGACCAGGCGATAAGCGCCAGGCCGGCGATGATCATCGGCAGGGTCAGGAGCATGCCCATGGTCACCCAGCCGAAGGCGATGAAGCCGATATGGGCGTCGGGCAGGCGTACGAACTCCACCGCGAAGCGGAAGACTCCATAGAGGGTGAGGAAGAGCCCTGAGACCAGGCCGCGGGCGCGGGGTTTCGCGGAGACGAACCAGAGCACCACGAAGAGCACCGCCCCTTCCAGCACCGCCTCATAGAGCGCCGAGGGGTGGCGCGGCTCGGGCCCGAGGCCCGGGAACGGCATGCCCCAGGGCAGCTCGGTGACGCGGCCCGGCAGCTCGCGGTTGATGAAGTTACCGATGCGCCCAGCGCCGAGGCCGATGGGCACCAGGGGGGCCACGAAGTCGGTCAGGGTAAAGTAGGCCAGCCTCTTCTTGCGGGCGAACCACCAGGAGGCGAGCAGCACGCCGGCGAGGCCGCCGTGGAAGCTCATGCCGCCGTCCCAGACCCGCAGGATCCACAGCGGATCGCCGGCCCACTGGCCCAGGCCGTAGAAGAGCGCATAGCCGAGCCGGCCGCCCACCACCACGCCGATGGCGCAGTAGAAGAGCAGGTCGCCGATGTCGTCGTGGGTGAGGCCGATGCGCGCGGCGCGGCGGCGCCCCAGGAACCAGGCGGCCACGAAGCCGATCACGTACATCAGGCCATACCAGTGGACCTGGAAGGGACCCAGGGAAATGGCAACCGGGTCGATGTCGGGGTAGTTCAGCATGGGGGCTCCTACAGAAGAAAACGCAGGCCGACCAGGGTCAGCAGCGCGGCGAAGGCGAGCTTGAGCACCCGGGCAGGCAGACGGTGGGCCAGGCGCGCGCCCAGGCGGGCAAAGGGCACGCTGGCCAGCACGATGCCGAGGAAGGCGGGCCACATCACGAAGCCGGTGGCGCCGGCGGGCAGCTGGGCATTGCCCCAGCCGACCACGGCGAAGGTGGCGGCGCCGAACAGGGCGATGGGAATGCCGCAGGCGGCAGAGGTGCCCACGGCCCGGGTCATCTCGGCGCCGCAGCGGGTCAGCCAGGGCACGCAGAGGGTGCCGCCGCCGATGCCGAACAGCGCTGAGACGCCGCCGATCACGCCGCCGGCAACCGCCATGCCGCCGCGGCCAGGCGCCACGCTGCCGGGCACCGGGCCGCGGTCGAGCACCATGCGCACGGCCACCGCCAGCACGAAGAGGCCGAACAGGGTGCCCAGCACGCCGCCGGAGAGCGCTCCCGCCACGAAGACACCGCCGATGGCGCCCAGCAGCAGCCCGGGCAGCAGGGCCAGGAACCACTCGCGATGGATGCTGCCCTTCTGGTAGTGCGCCCAGGCGGAGGAGGCACCGGTCACCACGATGGTGGCAAGGGACGTGCCCACCGCCAGGTGCATGGTGACCTCCGGGGCCACGCCCTGCAGGCCGAAGGCAAACACCAGGGCGGGGACGATGATCAGGCCACCGCCGACGCCGAACAGGCCGGCCATGGTGCCGGCGGCGGCGCCCAGCGCCAGGTAGCCAAGAAGGATGGGCAGCATGCTCATGGGTGGGGGACTTCCTCACGGGACGGGGGCAGCCAGCGGTTGACCAGGTCGATCAGCTGCTGGGGGCGGTAGGGCTTGGCCAGGTAGTCGTCAAGGCCCGCGGCGACGAAGCGCTTGCGGTCCTCGGCGCTGGCGTTGGCGGTCAGGGCCACTAGGACGCTGCGCTTGCCGGGGTAGCGCTCGATCTCCACGTCGCGCCAGCGGCGGCTGGTCTCCACGCCATCCATGCCGGGCATGAAGATATCCATCAGCACCAGGTCGAAGGGCACCTGCTCCAGGCAGGCCAGCGCCTCGGCGCCGGAAGTGGCGGTTCGCACCTCGTAACCCTCGCGTTCCAGCACCTGCCGGGCCAGCATCAGGTTGACGGGGCCGTCGTCGACGATCAGCAGGCGCCTGCCCCGCCGCACGGACGGCGCCGGAGCAGCCGCGGGGGCAGCAGCGGCAGTGACAGCGGCTGCGGGGGGCGGCTCCGAACCGGCGATCCCCTCGAGCAGCACCTCGAGATCCCCCAGGCGGTCGCGCAGCTCCTCGAGAGTGGCGCGCCGGCTGCGGGGCGCGGCATCGGCGGGCTCCTGCAGCAGCGCCTCCACCTGCTCCCGCAGGGGGCTCAGCTCCCGGCCCAGCAGGGTCAGGTAGTCGGACTTGAGCCGCGACTCCTCACGGGCGCGGGCCCGCCCGGCGGCCAGGCGGCCGACGCGCTGGTCGCAGCGGACCAGATCCTCCTCCAGGCTCTGCAGGCGGCGGCGCAGCTGCTCATCGCCGCTTCCGGTAGGCGCGGGCGGCGCCGCGGCCGGCGTCGGCAGCCGCGGGCCGATGGCGGGCGTCAGGGGCACCGGAGGCTCGGCCGGGAGAACCCAGGCCGCCACGGCGACACTGCCAAGCGACAGCGCCAGCAGCAGCAACAGCCAGCCGGGGCCGGCACCCAGCGCCAGCAGGGCGAGGCCGGCCAGCAGCAAGGCTAGCTGGATCAGCAGCGCCCAGCGCAGTGGAACGGGAAGCCGCCGCTGGCGGCCATTATCGACTCGCATTGTCATCCCTGGCCAAGTCACGAGATTGACGCACGAGTGTACGCCGGGCGCGCGCGCCTGTCATGGCGCAGCGCGGCGTCCCGGCCCCCGGACGCTTCCCCGGCTTCGGGGAAGCCGCTAAGCTGCCGCCATGTGCCTGATCACCTTTGACCATCGCCCCGGCAGCGAATGGCCGCTGCGACTGGTCGCCAACCGCGACGAGTTCCACGCCCGCCCTGCTGCCCCCCTGGCTCCCTGGGACGCCTCCCCCGATATCCTGGGCGGCCGCGACCTGGAGGCCGGCGGCAGCTGGCTGGCCGTGCATCGCCGGGGCCGCCTCGCCGCGGTGACCAACGTCCGCGAGCCGCGCCTCCGGGTGCCCGACGGCGCCCCCAGCCGCGGGGAGCTGGTCCACCACGCCCTCACCTGCCCCGACCTGCCCGCCTGGCTCGACCGCCTGGCCATGGGCGAGGCCGAGCGCTACGCCGGCTTCAACCTGCTGGCCGGCGACGGCGAACGGCTCTGGCATCTGCACCGTGGGCTCGACGGCGTCACCCTGCGGGAGGTCTCGCCGGGCCTACACGGCCTCTCCAATGCCAGCCTCAATACCCCCTGGCCGAAGCTGATCGAGGTGCGCCAGGGGCTCGCCGCCAGCCTGCGCCACGGCCGCTGGCCCGAGGATGCCCTGGCGGCCATGGCCGACCCGCGCCGGGCCGATGACGAACAGCTGCCACAGACCGGCGTGGGAGTGGAGATGGAGCGCATGCTCTCCTCCGCCTTTATCCTGGGAGAGCACTACGGCACCCGGGCCATGACCTGGGTGAGCTGGCATGCCAGCGGGCATATCGAGATCGGCGAGCGACGCTTCGGGCCGCGTGGAGTGGCGCTGGGGGAGAGCAGCCATCGGGTCAGGATCGCCCGATAGGCCAATCGCCGATAAATCGGGCTCCTACACTGTCGCCGTCAATCCCGCGGCGGCAGCAGGTGGGCCAGGTCCCAGCCGTCCAGGCGGTTGCCCAGATGACGGCGAACCTCGCCGGGGGTGTCGAGACGCAGGGTCTCCTCCACCAGCTCCCGGGCGCTCTGCAGCGGCACGCGGCGAATGGCGGCGCGCACCTTGGGCAGGCTGGGGGCGTTCATGGAGAGGGCGTCGAAGCCCATGCCCATCAGCAGCAGGGCACCGGCCGGGTCGCCTGCCAGCTCGCCACACACCGAGATCGGCATCTTGAGCCGTCGCGACTCTCGCGCCAGGGTCGCCATGGCGGAGAGCACCGCCGGGTGGCAGGCGTCGTAGAGGTCGGCGACCCGGGGGTTGTTGCGATCCACCGCCAGCAGGTACTGGGTCAGGTCGTTGCTGCCCACCGAGAAGAAGTCGGCGCGCCGGGCCAGGGCATCCAGCTGGTAGAGGGTCGCCGGCACCTCGATCATCACCCCGACCCGCGGACGCGAGACCTTCACCCCCTCCTCGTCGAGCTCGACGATGGCGCGATCGAGCAGCTTGAGGGCGTCGTCGACCTCGTCGACGTTGGTGATCATGGGCAGCAGCACCTGGAGATTGCCCATGCCCTGGGAGGCGCGCAGCATGGCGCGCAGCTGCACCATCAGCACCTCGGGGTGGTCGAGGGTCACGCGGATACCCCGCCAGCCGAGGAAGGGGTTGGCCTCCTCGATGGGGAAGTAGGGCAGGTCCTTGTCGCCGCCGATATCCAGGGTGCGCATCACCACCGGCAGCGGCGCGAAGCTCTCGAGCTGATCGCGATAGAGACGGGTCTGCTCCTGCTCCCCGGGGAAGCGCTCGGTGACCATGAAGGGCACCTCGGTGCGGTAGAGCCCCACCCCGCTGACACGATTCTTGAGGGAAGCCACGGCATCCACGGCAAGGCCGGTGTTGACCATCAGCGGCATGTCGTGGCCGTCCGGGGTGCGGCTGGGCAGGTCCTGCTCGTGCTCGAGCACCTCGGCCAGGGCCCGCTCCTCGTCGATCATGGCCTGGTAGTGGGTAATCCGCTCCTCGCCGGGGCGCACGAAGAGCCGCCCGCGGTGGCCATCCAGGATCACCCGGGCGCCGGAGAGCCTCGGCAGCGGCAGGTCGACCATGCCGAGCACCGTGGGAATGCCCATGGCCCGGGCGAGAATCGCCACGTGGGAGGTGCTGGAGCCGCGCACCGAGACCAGGCCGGCCAGCTTCTCCCGGGGCACCTCGCCGAGCAGCGCCACGCTGATCTCGTCGCCGACCAGGATGGTGCTCTCGGGGAAGACCTCCGGGGTCTGGGGGGTCTCCTCCTGCAGGTGCGCCAGCACGCGGCGCCCCAGGTCACGCACGTCGGCGGAGCGCTCGCGCAGGTAGTCGTCGTCGACCCGCTCCAGGTACTGGACGTGGCGCTTGACCACGTCGGCCAGGGCGCCGGGCGCCCACTGCCCCTCGCGGATGCGCTTCTCCACCTCCTGGGAGAGCGCCGCCTCGCTGAGCATCTGCTGGTAGACCTCGAAGAGCGCCAGCTCCTGGGCCGAGACCCGGTTGGCCAGGCGCTCGGCGGCGGCACGCAGCTCCTCGCGCACGCGGCCGATCGCCTCCTTGAGGCGGGTGATCTCGTAGTCGACGTCGGTGGGAATCAGGTCGGGGACGCTATCCAGGTCGGCGGGCGGGGCGATCACCACCGCCTCGCCGATGGCCATGCCCGGGGAGGCGGCCACCCCCTTGAACTGCACCTGCCCCTGCAGGCTCGGGCGGGTCAGGTTGCCGGTGGCCAGCGCATGGGCCAGCACGCCGGCAAGCTGAGCCGCCATGGTCACCAGGAAGGCCTCGTCCTCCTCGCCGTAGCGGCGCTTCTCGGCCTGCTGCACCACCAGCACGCCGAGCATGCGGCGCTGATGGATGATGGGCACGCCAAGGAAACTGGAGTAGCGCTCCTCGCCGGTCGCTTCGAAGTAGCGGAACTGCGGATGCGCCTGGGCATCCTCGAGGTTGAGGGGCTCCTCACGGCTGGCCACCAGGCCCACCAGCCCCTCGCCCACCGGCAGCGCCACGCGGCCCACCGCCTGGGTGCGCAGGCCGATGGTCTCCATCAGCACCAGCCGCTCGATCTCCTCGTCGTAGAGGTAGAAGGAGCAGACGTCGGTTTCCATGGCCTTGCGGATGCGCCGCACCATGGTGGCAAGCGCCGCGTCCAGGCTGCGGGCCCCGGTAACTTCCTGTGTGATGCGGCGCAGGACCTCGAGCATGGGCGTGCCGTCTTCCATTCTGATGAATTATTATCGTGACTGCCTGGCCGGCGCGAGGTTCCTCGCCGCCGGCCCTGGTGCTCGGCCCCGGTCGTTCAGCCGTGCCCCAGGGCCAGCCGCTGGGCCCGGGGCGAGAGCTCCCTGAGCGCACGCCGGTAGACCTCACGCTTGAAGGGTACCACCTGACCCAGGGGGTACCAGTAGCTGACCCAGCGCCAGCCGTCGAACTCCGGCTTGGGGGTGCCATCCATGCAGATCTGGCTCTCCTGGCAGCGTATGCGCAGCAGGAACCACTTCTGCTTCTGGCCGATACAGACCGGCCTCGAGTTGGTACGAATCATGCGTCGCGGCAGGCGGTAGCGTAGCCAACCCCGGGTGCAGGCAAGAATCTCGACGTCGTCGGCGGTCAGGCCGATCTCCTCGAACAGTTCGCGAAAAAGTGCCTGTTTCGGTGTCTCGTTCGCCTTGATGCCTCCCTGGGGAAACTGCCACGCATTCTGCCCTACACGACGCGCCCAGAGCAGCTGCCCCTGCTCGTTGGCGATGATGATGCCAACGTTGGGGCGAAAGCCGTCAGCGTCGATCACGGACTTCACCTTGTAGAAACCAGTATTGACGACATTCTTCCACAAGCCGATGAAGCGCATCAATACGCCTTGCGGCCAAGCCGCCGGCCCGGGTCGCAGCCAGCGTCGGCTTCTGCGATAATCGCCGGCTTTCGACCCGACGTGCACATCTCATTTTTCTAACTCATGGGAGTCATCGTGAGCCTGGCCATCTTCGACCTGGACAACACGCTGCTGTCGACCGACAGCGATCACGCCTGGGGGGAGTTCCTGCTCGAGCAGGGCGCCGTGGACCCGGTGGCCTACCGCGAGGCCAATGACCAGCATATGGCCGCCTACGAGGCCGGCACCCTGGATATCCTCGCCTACCTCGCCATCGCCCTGAAGCCGCTGGCCGAGAACAGCCCCGAGCAGCTGGCCGCCTGGCACCAGCAGTTCATGGCCAGCAAGATCGAGCCGCACATCCTGCCCAGGGGCGAGGAGCTGGTGGCCCGCCACCGCAGCCGCGGCGATACCCTGCTGATCATCACCGCCACCAACCGCTTCATCACCGGCCCCATCGCCGAGCGGCTGGGCATCGACGACCTAATCGCCGTGGAGCCCGAGGTGGTGGACGGCCGCTACACCGGCCGGGTGAAGGGCATCCCGAGCTTCCAGGAGGGCAAGGTCCAGCGCCTGGAGGAGTGGCTGGCCGACAAGGAGCTGACCCTGGACGACGCCTGGTTCTACAGCGACTCCCACAACGACCTGCCGCTGCTGGAGAAGGTCGACCACCCGGTGGCGGTGGACCCCGACCCTACCCTGCGCGAGGTGGCCGAGGCCCGCGGCTGGCGGATCATCAGCCTGCGCTAAGCTGGAAGCCGTAAGCCGTAAGCCGTAAGCCGTAAGCCGTTAAAGCGTCGCTGCGAGCCTTGAACCGCAAAACTGAAAACCCCGCTCAGGCATGGCCTGGCGGGGTTTTTCTTACGGCTTAAAGCTTACAGCTTAAAGCTCATGGCCGGGGTTCAGCCCAGCAGATGCTCGACGGCGGCGCGCTCTTCGCGCAGCTCGTCTTCGGTGGCCTTCATCTTGCCACGGCTGAACTCGTCGACTTCCAGACCCTGCACGATCTCGTACTTGCCGCCTTCGCAGGTGACCGGGTAGGAGTAGATGATACCCGGCTCGACGCCGTAGCTGCCGTCGGAGGGGATCGCCATGCTGACGATCTGGCCGTTGGTGCCCAGCGCCCAGTCGCGCATGTGATCGATGGCGGAAGAGGCCGCGGAGGCCGCGGAGGAGGCGCCGCGGGCCTTGATGATGGCGGCACCGCGCTGCTGCACGTCCGGAATGAAGGTGTTCTCGTACCAGTCACGCTCGACCAGCTCGGCGGCGGGCTTGCCGTCGACCTTGCAGTGGGCGATGTCGGGGTACTGGGTGGCGCTGTGGTTGCCCCAGATGATCATGCTCTCGACGTCGGTGACGTGCTTGCCGGTCTTCTGGGCCAGCTGGGTCAGGGCGCGGTTGTGGTCCAGGCGAGTCATGGCGGTGAACTGCTTGGGATCCAGGTCCGGCGCGTTGCAGGAGGCGATCAGGGCGTTGGTGTTGGCCGGGTTGCCCACCACCAGCACCTTGACGTCGCGGCTGGCGTTGTCGTTCAGGGCCTTGCCCTGCACGGAGAAGATGGCCGCGTTGGCTTCCAGCAGGTCCTTGCGCTCCATGCCCGGGCCGCGAGGACGCGCGCCGACCAGCAGGGCGAAGTCGGCGTCCTTGAAGGCGACGTTGGCATCGTCGGTGGCGACGATGTCCTGCACCAGCGGGAAGGCACAGTCGTTCAGCTCCATCACCACACCCTTGAGGGCTTCCATGGCCGGGGTGATCTCGAGCAGCTGCAGGATGACCGGCTGGTCCTTGCCCAGCATGTCGCCGGAGGCGATGCGGAAGGCGAGGGAGTAGCTGATCTGGCCGGCAGCGCCGGTGATGGCAATACGGACGGGCTGTTTCATGGATGCTCCTTGGTTGTCAACGCACGGGGTGTCGCCGTGAGGACGGACCCGCCGGGCGAACCGCCGGGCCTGAAATCAAACCGGCAAGATGGTATGCCTGCGCCGCACAAAACTCAATGCGACGTAGGACGAGGGCCGGATGCTATGCTGGCGTCTCATGCCCGCTGATGGATCACACCGCATGCCCCGTCGACGCCTCCCTCCCCTGCCCCCGCTGCTCGCCATCGCCATTACCCTGACCCTGGCCGCCTGGCTGGCCCTGGGCGATCTGCAGCGTTTTCAGGAGGCGCCCCCCGAGAGCGAACCCGCCGCCGAGCCTGAGCCCACCAGGGTGGAGGTGAGCGAGCGCCAGGCCGAGCCCCACAGCCCGCGACTGGTGCTCCAGGGCCACCTCACCGCCGACCAGGAGCTGACCCTGCGCACCCGCCAGGCGGGCCGCGTGGAGGCGCTGCCGGTGGCGGAGGGGGAACGCATCGAGGCGGGCACGGTGCTGCTGGGCCTGGCCCGGGACGAGCTGCCGGCCAGGCTCGAGCAGGCCGAGGCGGAGCTGACCCTGGCCCGAGCCGAGCTCGCCGGCGCCGACGACCTGCGCCGCCGGGAGCTGCTCTCCAATACCGACTACCTGCGCCTGCAGAGCGGCGCCGCCAGGGCGGCCGCCGAGGTGGCGAGCCTGCGCCGCCAGCTCGACGACACCCGCCCCACCGCCCCCTTCGAAGGCGTGCTCGACCACCTGGACGTGGAGCTCGGCGAGCTGCTCCAGGCCGGCGAGACCTTCGGCCGGCTGGTGGATGACCGCCATCTGGTGGCCAGGGCCTGGGCGCCCCAGCGCGACGCCCACGCGCTCGAGGCCGGCCTGCCCGCGGAGCTGCGCCTGCTGGACGGCACGCGGCTCGAGGGAGAGGTCAGCCTGGTGGGCCGCCGCGCCGAGGATCAGACCCGCAGCTTCCCGGTGGAGGCCCGGGTCGCCAACCCCGAGGGGCGGCGCCTCGCCGGCGCCAGCGCCACCCTGGTGATCACCCTGCCGGAGCGGGAGGTGCAGCGGCTCTCCCCCGCCCTGCTGGAGCTGGACGACGACGGCCGCCTGGCGGTGAAGCACCTGGACGGCGAGGACCGGGTGGTGCTAACGGCGGTCACCCTGGTGGACAGCACCCCCCAGGAGGCGCGGGTCGCCGGCCTGCCCGAGCGGGTGCGCCTGATCACCCTGGGCGGCGGCCTGGTGGCCCCGGGGGGAGCGGGTCACCCCCGTCGCCGCGACCAGCGCCGAGGGGTCGCCCTGAAATGCGCACCCTGATCGCAGCCGCCCTGGATCGCTCCCGCACCACCCTGCTGCTGCTGGCCGCCCTGCTGCTGGCCGGCGCCGCCGCCTGGCAGGCGATCCCCAAGGAGGCCAACCCCGACGTTACCATCCCCATCATCTATGTCTCGCTCTCCCTGGAGGGGGTCAGCCCCGAGGATGGCGAGCGGCTGCTGGTGCGCCCCATGGAGCAGGAGCTGCGCAGCATCGAGGGGGTGCGCAAGCTGACCTCCCAGGCAAGCGAAGGCCACGCCGCCGTGACCCTGGAGTTCGACGCCGGCTTCGATCCGGACCAGGCCCTCAGCGACGTGCGCGAGAAGGTCGATATCGCCCGGGCCGAGCTGCCCCAGGAGGCGGACGAGCCGCGGGTGATGGAGGTCAACGTGGGGCTCTTCCCGGTGCTGACCGTCGGCCTCTCCGGCCCCCTGGAAGAGCGCCAGCGGCTGGCCGTGGCCCGCCGGCTCAAGGAGGAGATCGAGGGCATCGGCGAGGTGCTGGAGGTGGATATCGGCGGCGACCGCGAGGAGCTCCTCGAGATCGTCGTCGACCCCCTGGTGCTGGACAGCTACGGGGTCGACTTCGACCGACTCTTCGACCTGGTCACCCGCAACAACCGCCTGGTGGCGGCGGGCAGCCTGGACACCGGCGCCGGGCGCCTGGCGCTCAAGGTACCCGGGGTGATCGAGCGCCTGGAGGATGTGATGGCGATGCCGGTGAAGGTGGACGGCGACCGCGTCGTCACCTTCGGCGACGTGGCCTGGATTCGTCCCGGCTTCAAGGACCCGGAGGGCTTCGCCCGCATCGACGGCCAGCCGGCCCTGGTGCTGGAGATCTCCAAGCGCGCCGGGGCCAATATCATCGCCACCATCGAGCAGGTCCAGGGGCTGCTCGAGGAGGCCCGAGAACTGCTCCCCGAGGGGCTGGAGGTGACCACCATCACCGACCAGTCCCAGATGGTGGAGGAGATGCTCGACGAGCTGCTCAACAACGTGCTCACCGCCGTGGTGATGGTGCTGGTGGTGATACTCGCCGCCATGGGGGTGCGCAGCGCCCTGATGGTGGGGCTGACCATCCCCGGGGCCTTTCTCACCGGCATCCTGCTGATCTGGAGCCTGGGCTACACCCTCAATATCGTAGTGCTCTTCGCGCTGATTCTCGTCGCCGGCATGCTGGTGGACGGCGCCATCGTGGTCTCGGAGCTGGCCGACCGCCACCTCCGCGAAGGGCAGGAGCCGCGGGAGGCCTGGGTCAACGCCGCCGCGCGCATGAGCTGGCCGGTGATCGCCTCCACCGCCACCACCCTGGCGGTGTTCGTGCCGCTGCTGTTCTGGCCCGGGGTGGTAGGCGAATTCATGAAGTACCTGCCGGCCACGGTGATCCTCTGCCTGCTGGCGTCGCTGGCCATGGCGCTGGTCTTCCTGCCCACCCTGGGCGGCGTCTTCGGGGTGCGCGCCTCGCGCCGCGAGGTCGACCAGAACCACATCACCGCCGGCGGGCGGCTCTATCGCGCCCTGCTCGCCCGGCTGCTGGCCTGGCCCGGGCTGACCCTGCTCTTCGCCCTGCTGCTGCTGGCGCTGATCTACACCGCCTACGCCCGCTTCAACCACGGAGTGGAGTTCTTCCCCGCCGTGGAGCCGGACAGCGCCCAGGTGCTGGTGCGGGCCCGGGGGGACTTCTCCGCCGCCGAGAAGGATGCCGTGGTGCGGCGGGTGGAGGCGCGCCTGGCCGGCATGAGCGAGGTGGAGGCGCTCTATGCGCGCTCCTTCGCGGTGCCCAACCAGCAGCTCGGCAGCGACGTGATCGGCGTGCTGCAGTTCCAGCTGATCGACTGGCACCGGCGCCGCCCGGTGGCCGAGATCTTCACCGAGATGCGCGAGCGAGCCGCCGACCTGCCCGGCCTGGCCCTGGAGTTCCGGGAGCAGGAGATGGGCCCCGGCGAAGGCAAGCCCATCGTGCTGGAGATCAGCGCCCATGACCCCGCCGCCGCCGATGACGTCGTGGAGGCGCTGCGCGCACGGATGGGCGAGCTGGGCGGCTTTCGCGATATCGAGGATGACCGCAGCCTGCCCGGGGTGGAGTGGCGGGTGATGGTGGACCGCGAGGCGGCGGCGCGCTTCGGCGCCGACGTGGCGTCCGTGGGCAGCGCCGTGCAGCTGCTGACCACCGGCCTGCAGGTGGCGAGCTACCGCCCCGCCGAGGTGAGCGACGAGGTGGATATCCGGGTGCGCCTTCCGGATGGCTACCGCTCACTTGAGCAGCTGGGCCAGCTGACCCTCAATACGCCCCGGGGCCAAGTGCCGATCGCCCACTTCGTGGCGCTGCTACCGGCGCCCAAGGTGGGCACCCTGCACCGCATCGACGGGCGCCGCGCGGTGACCCTGGAGGCCGACGTGGCGGAGGGCTACCGGGCCGACGAGCGGCTGCGCGCCCTGCTGGAGACGGCGGGGGCGCCGCCGGAGGGGGTGATGGTCAAGGTGGCCGGCGAACAGCAGGACCAGCAGGAGGCGAGCCGCTTTCTGACCACCGCCTTCCTGGTCGCCGTGGCGCTGATGGCGCTGATACTCGTGACCCAGTTCAACAGCCTCTATCAGGCGGGGCTGGTGCTCTCAGCCATCGTCTTCTCCACCGCCGGCGTGCTGCTGGGGCTGCTGGTCAACGGCCAGCCCTTCGGCATCGTCATGGTGGGGATGGGGATCATCGCCCTGGCGGGCATCGTGGTGAACAACAATATCGTGCTGATCGACACCTACAATCAGCTGCGCCGGGAGGGGCTCTCCCCCGGGGAGGCGGCCCTGGAGGCGGGCGGCCTGCGCCTGCGGCCGGTGCTGCTGACGGCCATCACCACGGTGCTGGGCCTCATGCCCATGGTGCTCGGGGTCAACGTCAACCTCTTCGCGCCGAGCCTGGGGCTGGGCGCCCCCTCGGCCCAGTGGTGGACCCAGCTCTCCAGCGCCATCGCCGGCGGGCTCACCTTCGCCACCGGCCTGACGCTGCTGCTTACCCCCTGCCTGCTGGTGCTGGGGGGACGCTTCGAGCGCCGCGGTTCAGACACCTGAGCGGGCGGCGGCCTCTTGCCGGGCGGCATCGGGGGCGTGGGCGGAGTGGACGCGACCGATCAGCTGGTCCTCGAGGGAGAAGCGTTCGGTGAGGCCGTGGGCCAGGCGCTCTAGCCAGGCGGGCAGCCGGCCGAGGTTCTGGCGCACCCGGCCGGGGCTCTCGTATTCGGCATCGAAGGAGAGCACCAGCTCGGTGGACATCTCCAGCCGCGCCAGCAGGCGGTCGGCGAGCTCCAGGGCGGCTTCGTCCTCGAAGGCCTTGGCCTCCTCGCGCAGCTGGGGGTAGATCTCGAAGTGACCGGCGCTGATGTAGTCCATCAAAAGCTCGCTGAAGCGGTCGATCTGCGCCTTGCTCACCGCCTCGAGCTCGGCGTCGCAGGCCTCCTTGAGCTCCACGAAGTGAACCAGCAGCTCGCGGCGCTCGTCGAGCCAGCGGTCGATCAGCTTGTGCACGCCGCCCCAGCGCTCCAGGGCGCTCTTGCAATCTTCCAGCATGGGGGCCTCCCTTGCTTTTCAGAGCTCGCGATCCAGAGCTCGTTATCCAAGGCCAGGCGCTCAGGACGCCCCGGCCGGGAGACCAGACTCGCCCCTGGCGCCGACGGTGTCAATCCCCGGGGGAGGAGCGTTCAGCCCCGCTCGCGAAAGGCCGAGAGCAGGATGCCTAGCGGCGCGAGTGCCAGCACCACAAAGCCGATCAGGGTCCAGCCCGGCAGGGAGATGCCGAGGAACAGGAAATCGATCTCGGCACACTCGCCGGAGCCGGAGAGCACCATGGCCACCACGTCACGCCAGGGCAGCAGCTCCATCATGTAGTCGAGCCCCGGCCCGCAGCTCGGCACCTCCTCCGGGGGCAGCGACTGCAGCCAGAGGTGTCGGCCTGCCACCCCGATGCCGCCGGCCACCGCGGCCAGGCCCAGAACGCCGTAGAGGCCCGCCCCGACTCGCCCTTCGGGGTTGTGGATCGCCGCCACCGCGAAGACCGCGGCGGCCGAAAGCACCGCCACCCGCTGGAAGATGCAGAGCGGGCAGGGCTCGAGGCCGGCGATATGCTCGAGCCCCAGGGCCACGGCCATCATCAGCACGCAGAAGGCGAGGCCTGCAAGGCTCCAGTGGCGCACTCCGAGGCGCGCGAGATGCGTCCTCATGGCGCCCGCTCCGCCGCGGCGAGGCCGGCGAGACGCGACTCCCGGGCGCGCTCGAAGTAGTCGGCCAGGAAGTCGTCGAAGGAGCAGCCGTCGCCGGCCTCGATCTCCGCCTGCTGGCGCTGCGAGGTCGCCACCAGCTCGTGGAAGAGCGCCTCCCGGGCCGGGTCCATGGGCTCGGCGCGCAGCCGCTCCGCCTGCTCCCGAGCGATGGCCAGCATGACGTCGCTGAACTCCTCGCCGCTCTCCTCGAGCCGGGCCAGCAGCTGACCGGAGGGGGTCAGGGCGGGATCCGCCAGGCGCGGGGCCATGGCGGCCACGGCGGCGGCGTGGGGCGCGCCCTCCTCCAGGCGGTCGAGGAGCTCGGCCACCCGGCCCATCTCGGCCAGGATCTCGCCGCCCCAGTCCGCTACGCTGCGCCCGCGGTTGCCGTCGCAGAGCCTGAGCTCGGGGTCCCGGCCGCGCTCCACCACCCGGCGACGGTTGTCGTCGAGGCTCTCGCACTCGGCGTCGGGGATCCAGGGGCTCTCGCTGAGCAGGCACCACATCACGAAGGCGTCCACGAAGCGGATCTGGGTCTCGTCCACGCCGAAGGGGAGCAGCGGGTTGAGGTCCAGGCAGCGCACCTCGATGTACTCCACTCCCCGGGCCTCCAGGGCCTGGCTCGGCGTCTCGTCGTGGCGGGCGACCCGCTTGGGGCGAATATCGCTGTAGTACTCGTTCTCGATCTGCAGGATATTGGCGTTGAGCTGACGCCACTCGCCGCCTTCCTGCACGCCCTTCGCCTGGTAGGCGGGCCAGGGGGTAGAGATGGCGTGACGCAGCGTATTCACATAGTTGGAGAGGGAATTGAAGCAGATCTTGAGCTGCTCCTGCACCTTGTTCTGGTAGCCCAGGTCCGACATGCGCAGGCTGGTAGCGTAGCGGGAGACCAGGGTCTCCTCGCCGTGGGGCTCGAGCTTGTCGGGCACCCGGCCATCCGGCAGGAAGCTACGATCCAGGGCCGGGGAGGCGCCGAAGAGATAGAGCAGCAGCCAGCTGTGGCGGCGGAAGTTGCGGATCAGGCCGAAGTAGCGCGCCGAGCGGTAGTCGTTCATCGGCGTCGCTTCGGCGCCGTCGATCAGGCGCAGCAGCGCCCAGAGATCGTCGGGCAGCGAGACGTTGTAGTGCACCCCGGCGATGGCCTGCATGATCCGCCCGTAGCGCACGTCCAGGCCCTGGCGGTAGACCCGCTTCATGGTGCCCACGTTGGAGGGGCCGTAGTCGGCGATGGGGATGCTGTCGTTACCGGCAAGCCTTGAGGGCATGCTGGCCGGCCAGATCAGCTCGTCGCCCAGATAGCGGTAGGTGAAGCGGTGCAGGTCGCCGAGAAACGCCATGGCATCGGCGGGCCGGCAGTAGACCGGCGTGATGTACTCCAGCAGCGCCTCGGAGTAGTCGGTGGTGATATGCGGGTGGGTCAGCTTGGAGCCCAGCGCCGCCGGGTGCGGGGTCTGGGCGATGCGCCCCGCGCCGTCGACGCGCAGCCCCTCCTTCTCGAGGCCGCGGCGCAGGCGGCTGAACTGCCCCTGACGGGCGGCGCCTTCGAGGCGCGTGATGAGGGTGGCGAGTGAGTCGGACAAGGTAACACCCCTTGTGGTGGAAGACGCCGCCGGCGCCTCGCTCGGTGATAGGGGCGCCCGAGGCGCCCGTAAAGGAAGCAGATTATGGTGCCCGAGGGCACTTATTCAAAGGTCGAAGAGCATCAGCGCCCCTTCCTGGCCTTGAGCAGAGCCGCGCCCAGCGCGCCCACGGGGGCCTCCTGGCCGCCTGCGCCACGCTGACCACTGCCCTGGCCGCCACCCTTGCGGGGGGGCTTGCCACCCCGGGCCTGGCGCTCGCCGCCGCGGCGGGGCGCCTCGCCCTCCTCCCCCGGCTGGTCGTCCAGACGCATGGAGAGACCGATGCGCGCCCGGGGAATATCGACGCTCATCACCTTGACCTTGACGATATCGCCGGCCTTGACCACGCTGCGCGGGTCCTCGACGAAGGTGTGGGAGAGCGCCGAGATATGCACCAGGCCATCCTGGTGGACGCCGATATCCACGAAGGCGCCGAAGTGGGTGACGTTGGTGACGCTGCCCTCCAGCACCATGCCGGGCTCGAGATCCTTGAGGGTCTCGACCCCCTCGCGGAACTCGGCGGCCTTGAACTCCGGGCGCGGGTCGCGGCCCGGCTTGTCCAGCTCCTTGAGAATATCGGTGACGGTGGGCACCCCGAAGCGCTCGTCGGCGAAATCGGCGGGCCTGAGCGCCTTCAGGGTGGCGCTGTCGCCGATCAGGCTGGCCAGCGGACGCCCGCTCCTCTCGGCGATACGCTCCACCAGGGGGTAGGCCTCGGGGTGGACGGCGCTGGCGTCCAGGGGGTTGGCGCCGTTCATGATGCGCAGGAAGCCGGCGCACTGCTCGAAGGTCTTGGGGCCTAGCCGGCTCACCTCCAGCAGCTCCTTGCGGCTGGCGAAGGGCCCCTCGGCGTTGCGCCGCGCGACGACCGCCTCGGCCAGCGCCGGGGAGAGCCCGGCCACCCGGGAGAGCAGGGCGCTGGAGGCGGTGTTGAGATCCACCCCCACGGCGTTCACGCAGTCCTCGATCACCGCCTCCAGGCTTCTCGAGAGCTGCACCTGGGAGACGTCGTGCTGGTACTGGCCCACGCCGATGGACTTGGGCTCGATCTTAACCAGCTCGGCCAGCGGGTCCTGCAGGCGCCGGGCGATGGAGACGGCGCCGCGGATGGTGACGTCGAGGTCCGGCAGCTCCCGGGAGGCGTATTCGGAGGCGGAGTAGACCGAGGCCCCCGCCTCGCTGACCATCACCTTGGCGAGCTGACGTTTACCCGCAAAGGCCTTGACCAGGTCGCCGGCCAGGCGGTCGGTCTCGCGGCTGGCGGTGCCGTTGCCCACGGCGATCAGCGCCACGTCGTGCGCCTCGACGAGGCGGGCGAGCTCGGCCAGCGAGGCGTCCCAGGCGTTGCGGGGCGCATGGGGGTAGATGGTGGCGTGGGCCAGGAACTGGCCGGTGGCATCTACCACCGCCACCTTGCAGCCGGTGCGCAGGCCCGGGTCGATGGCGAGCGTCGCCTTCTGCCCCGCCGGGGCGGCCAGCAGCAGGTCTTTGAGGTTGGCGGCGAACACCTCGATGGCGGCGAGCTCCGCGGACTCGCGCAGGCGGCCCAGCAGCTCGGTCTCCAGGTGGGTGTAGAGCTTGACCCGCCAGGTCCAGCGCACCACGTCGCGCAGCCACTTGTCGGCGGCGCGGCCCTCGTCGCGGATCGAAAAGTGGCGGGCGATGGCCACCTGGGCCGGATGGAGCGGTGCCTCGTCCTCGCCGGGCAGCTTGATGGCCAGGGTCAGCACCCCTTCGTTGCGGCCGCGGAACATGGCGAGCGCCCGGTGCGACGGCGTCCTGGCGAGCTTCTCGTCGTGCTCGAAGTAGTCGGAGAACTTGGCGCCCTCCCCCTCCTTGCCGGGAATCACCCGGGCGCTGAGCTCGCCCTCCTGCCAGAGCCGCTCGCGCAGGCTGCCCACCAGCTCGGCGTCCTCGGCGAAGCGCTCCATCAGGATCTGGCGGGCGCCGTCCAGGGCCGCCTTGGCGTCCTCCACCGCGGGGATGTCACCTTCCGCGGGACGAAGATAGCGGGCCGCCTCGGTTTCCGGGTCCAGGGTCGGGTCGGCCAGCAGGGCATCGGCCAGGGGCTCGAGGCCCGCCTCGCGAGCGATCTGGGCCTTGGTGCGGCGCTTCTTCTTGTAGGGCAGGTAGAGGTCTTCCAGGCGCTGCTTGGTGTCGGCGGCCCGGATCAGCCCCTCGAGCTCGGCGGTGAGCTTGCCCTGCTCCTCGATGGCGGCGAGCACCGCGGCGCGCCGCTCCTCCAGCTCGCGCAGGTAGCCCAGGCGCTCGTGGAGCGCGCGCAGCTGGGTGTCATCGAGGCCGCCGGTCACCTCCTTGCGGTAGCGGGCGATGAAGGGCACGGTGGCCCCGCCGTCGAGCAGCTCCACCGTGGCCGTGACCTGCTCCGGACGTACGGAAAGCTCCTCGGCGAGGCGCGAGATGATGCGGTTGGTGGCGTCCATGTAACCCCTTCACTGATGCTCGAAAAACGATCGCGACAAGGTATCACAAACGCCGGGGCGAGCCACGCGCGGCGGCCCCCGCAGAGGGGCCGCCGGCGGCAGGCAACTTTAGTCCAAGCGCTTGCTCGGGTCTTGGACAGGCGCGCCGAAATCTGGCTAGAGTTTCACCCTCATCACCTTTCGCACCGCCAACCAACAACAAGAAGGGATGGAACATGCCAACACCGTCGAGCTCACCGGCGCTGGAGCGCTTCCTCGCCGCCCGGGACTTCCTGCAGGCCCACCGCGAAGACTACGACACCGCCTACCGCGACTTCCGCTGGCCCACCTTTACCGAGTTCAACTGGGCGCTGGACTACTTCGACGTCATGGCCCGGAACAACGACGCCCCGGCGCTGTGGATCGTCGAGGAGGATGGCCGGGAGGCGCGATTGAGCTTCGCCGAGATGTCCCGGCGCTCCAACCAGGTCGCCAACTGGCTGCGCGCCCTGGGCGTGGCCCGCGGCGACCGGGTGCTGCTGATGCTGGGCAACGAGGTGCCCCTGTGGGAGGTGATGCTCGCCGCCATCAAGCTGGGCGCGGTGATCATTCCCGCCACCACCCTGCTGACCCCCGAAGACCTCGAGGACCGCATCAGCCGCGGCCAGGTCAAGCACCTGGTGATCGGCCATGAGCACCTGGAGAAGTTTGCCGGCCGCGAGGACGCCCTGACGCGCATCGCCGTGGGGGGCGCCGCCGAGGGGTGGCACGACTTCGCCGACTCCCACGGCGAAAGCGACGCCTTCACTCCGGACGGGCCGACCCCCGCCGACGACCCCATGCTGCTCTACTTCACCTCGGGCACCACCTCAAGGCCCAAGCTGGTCACCCATACCCACCAGTCCTACCCGGTGGGCCACCTCTCCACCCTCTACTGGATCGGCCTGCAGAAGGGGGATCGCCACCTCAATATCAGCTCGCCGGGCTGGGCCAAGCACGCCTGGAGCTGCTTCTTCGCCCCCTGGAACGCCGGCGCCTGCGTCTTCCTCTACAACTATGCGCGCTTCGACGCCGCCGCCCTGCTGAAGGTGCTGACGGACTACGCGATCACCACCCTCTGCGCGCCGCCCACGGTGTGGCGACTGCTGATCCAGCAGGATCTCGCCGCCCACCGGGTCGCCCTGCGCGAGGCAGTGGCCGCCGGCGAGCCCCTCAACCCCGAGGTGATCGAGCAGGTGCGCCGGGCCTGGGGCCTCACCATCCGGGACGGCTTCGGCCAGACCGAGACCACCGCCCAGATCGGCAACTCCCCGGGCCAGCCCCTCAAGGCGGGCTCTATGGGACGTCCCCTGCCCGGCTATCGGGTGGTGATGCTTAACGCCGAGGACCAGCCGGCAAGCGAAGGGGAAGTGGCCCTGGCCCTGGGCGAGGCGCGACCGGCGGGGCTGATGGTGGGCTATGCCAACGACCCGGAGCGCACCGCGGCGGCCATGCAGGGGGGCTACTACCGCACCGGCGACGTGGCCAGCGTGGATGAGCAGGGCTATATCACCTACGTGGGCCGGGCCGACGATGTCTTCAAGGCCTCCGACTACCGCATCAGCCCCTTCGAGCTGGAGAGCGTGCTGATCGAGCATCCTGCGGTGGGCGAGGCGGCCATCGTGCCGAGCCCCGATCCGGTGCGCACCTCGGTGCCCAAGGCCTATATCATCCCCGCCGCCGGCCATGAGCCCAGCGCCGAGCTCGCCCGGGACATCCTCGCCTTTGCCCGGGAGCGGCTGGCCCCCTACAAGCGCATCCGCCGCCTGGAGTTCGCCGACCTGCCCAAGACCATCTCGGGCAAGATCCGCCGGGTGGAGCTGCGCCAGGCCGAGGCGCAGAAGGCCAGCGACGAGCGCGGGGCGCTGGAGTTCCGGGAGGAGGACTTCCCCGACCTGAAGGGGTGAGCCCCCAATCGCCGGAAATAATTGCGGACCACCCACCTCGTAGGAGCCCGATTTATCGGTGGTCCGACACGTCGGCGATGTCGTGAGCCCGATCGCCGGATGAATCCGGCTCCTACATGGAGGTTTCAGGCCACCCGGCATACGAAAGAACCCGGCACCGCCAAGGCGGTGCCGGGTTCTTTCATGCGAGCCGAGGGCCCCGCAGGGGCCCGGGCGGCGCGATCAGGTAAGGCTGGGGCCCGCCTTGACGATCGCTTCGCTGACGCCGTCGAACTTCTTGAAGTTGTCGACGAACTGCTCGGCCAGGTCCTGGCGCTTGCGGTCGTAGGCGTCCTTGTCTTCCCAGGTCTCGCGCGGGTCGAGCAGGCTGGAGTCCACGCCCGGCACGGCTACCGGCACTTCCAGGTTGAGGCCGTCGATGCGCTTGGTCTCGACTTCGCGCAGCACGCCGGTCTGGATGGCGCTGATGATGGCGCGGGTGGTCGGGATGGAGAAGCGCGAGCCGCCTTCACCGTAGGAACCACCGGTCCAGCCGGTGTTGACCAGGTAGACCTGGGCGTCCTTCTCGGCCACGCGCTTGATCAGCAGGTCCGCGTACTCGCGGGCCGGGCGCGGGAAGAAGGGAGCGCCGAAGCAGGTGGAGAAGGTGGAGGAGAGACCCTCGGCGGAGCCCATCTCGGTGGAGCCCACCTTGGCGGTATAGCCGGAGAGGAAGTGGTAGGCCGCGGCCTCCTTGGAGAGCACGGAGACCGGGGGCAGCACGCCGCTCATGTCGCAGGTCAGGAAGACGATGGCGTTGGGCTCACCGGCGCGGTTCTCGGGGACGCGCTTCTCGACGTGCTCCAGCGGGTAGGCGGCACGGGAGTTCTGGGTCAGGCTGTCGTCGGCGTAATCCGGCTCGCGACGGTCGTCGAGGACCACGTTCTCCAGCACGGTGCCGAACTTGATGGCGTTCCAGATGACCGGCTCGTTCTTCTCGGAGAGGTCGATGCACTTGGCGTAGCAGCCGCCCTCGATGTTGAAGACGGTGCCCGGGCCCCAGGCGTGCTCGTCGTCACCGATGAGGTAGCGGGCCTGGTCGGCGGAGAGAGTGGTCTTGCCGGTGCCGGAGAGGCCGAAGAAGAGGCAGGTCTCGCCATCCTCGCCCACGTTGGCGGAGCAGTGCATGGGCAGCACGTCGGCGGCGGGCAGCAGGAAGTTCTGGACGGAGAACATCGCCTTCTTCATCTCGCCGGCGTAACGCATGCCGGCGATCAGCACCTTGCGCTCGGCGAAGTTGATGATCACGGTGCCGTCGGAGTTGGTGCCATCGCGGGCCGGGTCGCACTGGAAGCCGGCGGCGTTGATGATGGTCCACTCATCCTTGGCGGAGGGGTTGTAGGCCTCCGGGCGAACGAACATGGTGCGGCCGAACAGGTTCTGCCAGGCGGTCTCGGTCTGCACGCGCACCGGCAGGTAGTAGGTCGGGTCGCTGCCCACGTGGAGCTCCGACACATAATGCTCACGACCCAGCAGGTAGTCCTCGACGCGGCCCCAGAGGGCGCTGAACTTCTCGGCGTCGAAGGGGCGGTTCACGCTGCCCCAGTCGATCTGGCCGCTGGTGGACGGCTCATCGACGATGAAGCGGTCCTTGGGAGAACGGCCGGTACGCTCACCGGTGTTCACCACCAGGGCCCCGTTGGCAGCCAGGCGGCCCTCGCCGGTGGCCACCGCACGCTCGATGAGCTCGGCGCTGCTGAGGTTGACGTGGGCTTTGGGAGCTTGGGTTGTGGTCATGTCGGTTCCTGGGCCTTGCGGCCGATTCTCTCTCGTGTGCCGGGCGCCGTTAGCGACGCAGCGGATGCCTGCCATCGATCGCCGCTGCGGGTATCCCGTCTTCTGGCGAGGCGATCGAGCCGAAAAAAGCGGCGCCATTATGTCAAAAAGCGCCGCCGCGGGGAACGCCGTTTTTAGGCGAAAATCATGTAGTTTTTCTACAACATGAAGACCGTTCACTACACGTTGATGGTGCGGCGCAGCAAATCAAGCGTCTGTTTCAGTGCAGGACCGGGGGCGGGGTATCGTCACCGGCCAACAGCGCCTCCACATCGGCCTCTGTGAAGTGGTAGCAGGTGTGGCAGAAGTGGCACTGGGTATCGATGCTGCCGTGCTCGGCCAGCACCTGGCGCAGTTCGGCCTCTCCCAGGGTGACCAGGGAGCCGGCGATGCGCTCCCGGGAGCAGGTGCAGCCGAAGCGCAGCGCCTTGGGGTCGAAGATCCGTACCGTCTCCTCGTGGTAGAGGCGGTGCAGCAGCGCCTCGGGCCCGAGCGCCAGCAGCTCCTCCTCCTTGACCGTCTCGGCCAGGACCACGGTGCGATCCCAGGCGTCGTGGTCCTGGTTCTGGGACTCGTCGGGCATGCGCTGCAGCAGCAGGCCGCCGGCACGCACCCCGTCAGCGGCCAGCCACAGCCGGGTAGGCAGCTGCTCGGACTGCACGAAGTAGGCGGCCAGGCAGCCGGCCAGGGTGTCGTGGTCTAGGGCCACGATGCCCTGGTAGCGGTGCCCCTCCCGGGGGTCCAGGGTGATCATGATCCGCCCCTCGCCGAGCAGCTCGAGGAAACCCGCATCGTCGGCCGGCATGGGGGCGTCCTCGGCCAGGCGGGCGATGGCGCGCAGCTCGCCGCCGGGATTGGACTCGGCCATCAGCAGCGACAGGGCGCCGCTGCCGCGCACCTCGATGCTCAGGGTGCCGTCGAGCTTGACCGTATCGGTGAGCAGCGCCACCGCGGCGAGCAGCTCGCCCAGCAGGCGATTGACCACCGGCGGATAGTCATGGCGGTCGAGCACCTCGGCATAGGCCCGCTCGAGGGTCACGAGCTCGCCGCGCACGTTGGTATTGTCGAAGAGAAAACGCTGGATCTGATCGCTCATCATCACTCTCTGTTGGTCGTCGGCAGGCAGGCTAGTCGTCGGACTGCCGACGCTGGAAACGCTGGATATCCCGCCGCTGCTTCTTGTCGGGGCGCTTGAGGGGGTGCTGCATGGCCTGATTGGTGAGGCGCCTCGCCTCGGCCTCGCGCTCGCGGCGCGTCGCGCTCTCCTCGGTTTCCCGGTAGAGGGCACGGGCCTCGGGGGCGCCGCGGCGCTGATCGGAGAGCGCCACCACCTCCACCTCGAGAATGTCCCACCCCTGGGGCACGCGAATCAGTGCTCCCAGCTCGACGGTCTTGCTGGTCTTGGCCCGGGCGCCGTTGTAGTGCACCTTGCCACCCTCGATGGCCTTCTTGGCGAGGCCCCGGGTCTTGAAGAAGCGCGCCGCCCAGAGCCACTTGTCGAGCCTGACGCTATCCATGACCACCTCCCTGGCCATGACCACCTCCCTGGGCGCCCTTGTTCGGCGCCCCGGGCCCCTGCCCAGGCGGCAGGTTGCCGGGCAGGATGGCCGCGAAGCGATCCAGGGCCACGAACTCCTCGAGCTCCCGCTCGGGGCGGGTGCTGTCGGGCTGCTTGATCCCCAGCAGATGGCGGATGCCGAACTCCCGAGCGCTGGCGAGCACCCGAGGGTTGTCATCGATGAAGAGGGTCCGGGCCGGGTCGAAGGGCTCCACCGCCTGGAGGGCGGGCCAGAACGCCTGGACCTCCTTGGGCACGCCGAGATCCGCCGAGGAGACGATGACGTCCAGGTACTCCTCGAGGCCGGTCAGCGGCAGCTTGAGCTCGAGGCTCTCCCGGTCGGCGTTGGTGGCCAGCACCACCCGCGGGTGGGCCTGCCGGAGCCACTTGAGGAAGTCGAGGGCGTCGCTGCGCAGGCCGATCAGGTGCTGCACCTCGCGCTTGAGGGCGACGATATCCAGGTCGAGCTCCCGGCTCCAGTAGGCCAGGCTGTACCAGTTGAGGGTGCCCTGCTCGTGGAGCACCTTGGAACGCACCACCTCCTGGGTGGCCTCGTCGAGCTGGTGCAGCTCCACGTAGCGCCGGGGCAGGTGCTCCAGCCAGAAGTGGCTGTCGAAGTGCAGATCCAGCAGGGTGCCGTCCATGTCGAGCAGGACGGTATCGATGGCGCGCCAGTCGATCATCGGGATTCCCGGGTGGTGGCTTGCAGGGGGTGGTATTGTAGCAGGCGCCCTCACCCCCAGAAACGGAGCGACCATGTCTACCCCCCCGAGGCCCGATTCGCACTGGCCGCAGAAGCCCGAGGTCCTTGCCCGCCAGTCGGTGGCCAGAAGCCGCCTGTTTCACGTCGAGTCCCTGGACCTGCGCTTCTCCAACGGCGAAGAGCGCACCTTCGAACGACTGACCGGCAGCGACAGCGGCGCGGTGATGATCGTCGCCATGCCCGACCCGGAGCATGTGCTGCTGATCCGAGAATATGCGGCGGGCTTCGAGGACTATGTGCTGACCCTGCCCAAGGGGCTGGTGGATCCCGGCGAGGATATCGTCACCGCCGCCAACCGCGAGCTGATGGAGGAGTGCGGCTTCGGCGCCCACAGCATCGAACCGCTGGTGGAGCTGTCGCTGGCCCCCAACTACATGCGCCACCGCATGCAGGTGCTGCTGGCCACCGACCTCTACCCCAGGCGCCTGCCCGGCGACGAGCCCGAACCGCTGATCGTCGAGACCCACGGGCTCTTCGAGCTGCCCGCCCTGCTCGCCCGGGAGGACTTCCACGAGGCCCGGGCCATCGCCGCGCTCTTTATCGCCCGGGACAAGCTGCTCGCCCAGCGCGACAGCGGCACCGGCTTCTGGTAGGCGGGGGCCGACCTCGAGTCGGGCAACATATCGGCCAGGCTCACGAAATGAGCCGAATGGTAGTCCCATTCGGCTCATGCACAGCAGTGGCTCGCCCTCGACGCGTGAGCTCGGCCGGACTCAGCCGGTCGAGCTCAGTCAGAGTCAATCGAGCTTGGAGAGGTCGCGCACCGCGCCCTTGTCGGCGGAGGTGGCGAGCATGGCGTAGGCCTTGAGCGCCGGCGTCACCTTGCGCGGCCGCGGCGCGGCGGGCTTCCAGGCGTCAGCGCCTTTCGCCTCCATGGCCGCGCGGCGCTCGGCAAGCGTCTCGTCGCTGAGCTTGACGTTGATGGTGCGGTTGGGGATATCGATCTGGATGATGTCCCCCTGCTCCACCAGGCCGATGGCGCCGCCGGCGGCCGCCTCGGGGGAGACGTGGCCGATGGAGAGCCCGGAGGTGCCACCGGAGAAGCGCCCGTCGGTGAGCAGCGCACACGCCTTGCCGAGCCCCTTGGACTTCAGGTAGGAGGTCGGGTAGAGCATCTCCTGCATGCCCGGCCCGCCCTTGGGCCCTTCGTAGCGGATGACGACGACGTCGCCCTCCTTCACCTTGCCCTCGAGGATGTCGGCCACCGCCTGGTCCTGGGACTCCACCACGTGGGCGGTGCCCTCGAAGACCAGGATGGAGTCGTCGACGCCGGCGGTCTTCACCACGCAGCCGTCCAGGGCGATATTGCCCTTGAGCACGGCCAGGCCTCCCTCCCGGGAGAAGGCGTGCTCCAGGTCGCGGATGCAGCCGGTGGCGCGGTCGCCGTCGAGGCTCGGCCAGCGGGCCGCCTGGGAGAAGGCCACCTGGGTGGGCACGCCGCCGGGGCCCGCCTTGTAGAACTCCACCACCTCGGGGCTGGGGTTGCGCATGATGTCCCACTCATCCAGGGCGGCCTTCAGGGAGTCGCCGTAGACGGTGGGCACTCGGGTATCCAGCACCCCGGCGCGATCGAGCTCGCCGAGGATCGCCATGATGCCGCCGGCGCGATGCACGTCCTCGATATGGTACTTCTGGGTATTGGGGGCCACCTTGCAGAGCTGCGGCACCTCCCGCGACAGACGGTCGATATCCTCCATGGTGAAGTCGACCTCGGCCTCCTGGGCGGCGGCCAGCAGGTGCAGGATGGTGTTGGTGGAACCGCCCATGGCGATATCCAGGGTCATGGCGTTCTTGAAGGCCGCCTTGGAGCCGATGGCCCGGGGTAGCAGATGCGCCTCGTCGCCCTCGTAGACGCGCTTGGCCAGCTCGACGATGCGATGGCCGGCATTCTCGAAGAGACGGCGACGATCGGCATGGGTGGCCACCACGGTGCCGTTGCCGGGCAGCGCCAGGCCCAGGGCTTCCATCAGGCAGTTCATGGAGTTGGCGGTGAACATGCCGGAGCAGCTGCCGCAGGTGGGGCAGGCGCTGCGCTCCACCTCGGCCAGGGTCTCGTCGTCGACGCTGTCGTCGGCGGCCATCACCATGGCGTCCACCAGGTCGAGGCCGTGGTCGAGCAGCTTGGTCTTGCCCGCCTCCATGGGCCCGCCGGAGACGAAGATCACCGGAATGTTCAGGCGCATGGCGGCGTTGAGCATCCCGGGGGTGATCTTGTCGCAGTTGGAGATACAGACCAGGGCGTCGGCGCAGTGAGCGTTGACCATGTACTCGACGCTGTCGGCGATCAGGTCGCGGCTCGGCAGCGAATAGAGCATGCCGTCGTGGCCCATGGCGATGCCGTCGTCCACGGCGATGGTGTTGAACTCCTTGGCCACCCCGCCGGCCTTCTCGATCTCGCGGGCCACCAGCTGCCCCATGTCCTTCAGGTGCACGTGGCCGGGCACGAACTGGGTGAAGGAGTTGGCCACGGCGATGATCGGCTTGTGGAAGTCGTCATCCTTCATGCCGGTGGCGCGCCACAGGGCGCGGGCGCCGGCCATGTTGCGGCCGGCGGTGGTGGTGCGGGAACGGTACTCGGGCATGGTGTCCTCTTCTCTTTGCAGCCGCCCTGTGCCGAGCGGCTCGGTGTCCAGATCAGCCCCCGATTCTGGCATGGGGCCGCCCGTCAGGCTAGCGATGACGACAGCGTGGCGCTGCCCCCTTTCCCTCGACGGTGATAAGGAAACGGAGAATGGCTACCATAGAGTCCCAGCTCTGCCCCGTGGAGATCCGCCACCATGACCGCGCCCGCCATCGCTATCACCCGCACGCCGCTGGTGGCCGTCTACGGCACCCTCAAGCGCGGCTTGCGCAATCACCACTGGCTCGCCGGCGCCGAGTTCCTGGGCAGCGACCGCCTGGCCGACGTGACCCTCTACGACCTTGGCCCCTACCCCGGCGCCAAGCTCGAGCCCTCCCGCGGCGTGGAAATCGAGGTCTTCGAGGTGGACGCCCGGCTGCTGGCCGGCCTCGACCGGCTGGAAGACTACCGGCCGCGCCTGCCCCACCTGGGGCTCTACGACCGCGCCATCCACCCCACCGCCTTCGGGCCCGCCTGGCTCTATCTCTACAACCCCGAGGTGGCCGGCTGCGAGGCCATTCGCCAGGGCGGCTGGCGGCCGCGCCCGCATCCCTGACGCCTCCCCCACTGCCACTCGGAGCTCGCCCACGTCTTGCGCCCTCGAAGCAGCATGAGGAGTACTTTGGGCACATGTTCTATATCGATAGGTATCGGGTCCCGGGTGGCCAGTCACCCGGGACCCGACATCTGGGCAGCACGCAACCGCTTGCGGCAGGAGCGGTCATTGAGACCAGCGTACCGCGGCCATATCAGCTAGATCATGGTGATTCCCGAACCCGGGCAGCTCGCCTATAGAGTCGAAAAAATCACGGGAAAGCAGAAACTCGAACCTTACTTCATTCCAGTAGCGGGCGGGGTCATGCCGGCGTGCCTGCTCCGCTTCATTGATCGTTGGAAAAACTCCTGCCGATACAAAAAAGCTGTCAATGTCGCTGTAAGAGTGGCCCGCCAGGGCGACAATCTTCGATACGTCCAGGCTACCGCTCATGCGCACGTGGCTTGGAGATGACGCCGCCTCTCTGCAGCGCTCAGCATTCAACCTGTCGCCCGAATATAGAAAGGTACTCACTGAGCGCACATGTTGGCACAGTGTTTCGTTACCAGCATAGTCGGCCACGTGGCTAAAACATGTGCTTCTGAGAAAGCTTGCCCTTGTCCCGGCAGGGTTAAACGGCGCCACTGCCAAGCTTTCGGGGTGAATCAAGAAGCATGGCTTCTCAGAACCAAGATAGCTTGCCAGAAAAAGGTATTGGCGTTCGAGCGAGTCTGCTTCTCGATGCTTCATGAAGACTTTCTCATCGGCTCCGCTGACTGCGCCACAGCCGCTTAGGAGTAATGTTGCCATTAGCATGCAGACAGGCCATGTTGCCTGCACCATTCTCTTCATAGCAGCCACTCTAATCATTGATTCATCCACCATTTAAGCACCGGATGCGGCGACCCACAAAGGTGATTCCGCTTGGGGCGATAGGATATTCGCCCGATAAATCGGGCTCCTGCAGGGAGCCTGGAGATGAGCGAGAAGCCTTGATCGTTCCCGGGCCTGCGCAACCGTCGCTGGCGGCTCTGGCCTGCCGCTCTTTGGGCGACGGCGTGCCGGCAACAATCTGTAACCTAGCAGCCTGGCACCAAAGTGCCCTGAGCACCAGTGGGCAAAGGCTTACAAGGCAGTGTCGTCTTTGGCTTACGCCCTCAGTTCAAGACGCTCGAAGGCCGGTGCCAGGGTCTCGACCAGCGCGTCCAGTTCGCCGAGCGTCGGGGCGCCGGGCACCGGCCGGCCATAGGCGGGGTCGAGGCAGCGGCCGGGGCGGGCCACCTGCAGGGCGTAGCGGGTCACGCCCCTTTCGGCGAGGTCGAGGGCCAGGCGGCGCAGGCTCTCGAGGTCGAAATCCCGCCAGTGAACGGTGGTGCGGCACTCGAAGGCGATGCCGCTTCTCAAGAGCAGCTCGAGGCTCTCGGCGTGGGCGGCGGCAAGGCCGGGGCGGCCGACGATGACATCGAAGCGCGCCGCCGGACCCTTCACGTCGAGCCCTACCCACGCCAGGTGCGGCAGCGTCTCGGCCAGGCGCCGCGGGTAGACCCCGGCGGTATGCAGCCCCGTCTTGAAGCCGAGCGCTTGCGCTCGGGCGACAGCCGCGGGCAGGTCTGCGTGCAGGGTGGGCTCGCCGCCGCTGAAGACGATGCCGTCGAGCAGCCCCTGGCGCCTGGTCAGGAAGGCTTCCACCTCGGCCCACTCGCCGGGTTCGGCGCGGCGTGGTTCGAGCATCCCGGGGTTGTGGCAGTAGCCGCAGCGCAGCGGGCAGCCCTGCAGAAACACCACGCAGGCCAAGTGGTCCGGGTAGTCCAGGGTGGTCATGGGGGTGAGGCCGGCCACGGGCAGTCGTGGCCGGTTAAATTCGGGATGGGGCATGGCGGTCATCCGGCCGAGCGCCCCCTGTCGCTCTGGCATGGAGGGCGCTCTGTGTGGCGGTGGGTCAGGGGGTGGCGGCCTGCTCGCTGAAGTGGCGCCGCTCACGGTGCTCGGACTGCTTGCCGCGGTTGAACTGGCTGACGGGGCGGTGATAGCCCATCACCCGGGTCCAGACCTCGCAGCGCTGGCGCGCTTCGGTGGGCAGGCTCTCGACGCTATGACGCATGGGATGCTCCTCTTCGGTTGGTGGTATTGCGGGGAAAGGCCTCAGGCCGTGGCATCGGCCCGAGCATGCTTTGCCAGAAGGGCGTCATCGCACTTCGGGCAGAACTCATGTTCGCCGGCCAGGTAGCCGTGCACCGGGCAGATCGAGAAGGTCGGCGTCACGGTGAGATAGGGCAGGCGGAAGCGGGAGAGCGCGGTCTGCACCAGCTTGCGGCAGGCCGCAGGCGACGAGAGCCGCTCCCCCATATAGAGGTGCAGCACGGTGCCGCCGGTGTAGCGGGTCTGCAGCGGTTCCTGGTGCAGCAGCGCCTCGAAGGGGTCGTCGGTATAGCCCACCGGCAGCTGGCTGGAGTTGGTGTAGTAGGGAGAATCCGGAGTGCCCGCCTGGAGGATGCCGGGGTAGCGCTTCTGGTCTTCCTTGGCAAAGCGGTAGGTGGTGCCCTCCGCCGGGGTCGCCTCCAGGTTGTAGAGGTGACCGGTGGCCGCCTGGAACTCGCGCATCCGCTCGCGCACCTGCTCCAGCAGCTCGATGGCCAGCTGCTGCCCCTCGGGGTTGGCGATATCGAAGCGGTCCTCGAAGAAGTTGCGCACCATCTCGTTGAGGCCGTTCACCCCCAGGGTGGAGAAGTGGTTGCGCAGGGTGCCCAGGTAGCGGCGGCTGTAGGGGTAGAGGCCGTCATCCATCCATTGCTGGATGCAGCCGCGCTTGATCTCCAGGCTGTCGCGGCCGAGCGCGAGCAGCCGGTCCAGCTCCTGGAAGAGCCCCGTGCGGTCGCCGGCGAAGCGGTAGCCCAGGCGCGCGCAGTTGATGGTCACCACGCCCAGCGAGCCGGTCTGCTCGGCGCTGCCGAACAGGCCGTTGCCGCGCTTGAGCAGCTCGCTGAGGTCGAGCTGCAGCCGGCAGCACATGGAGCGCACCATGTGCGGCTCCAGGTCCGAGTTGAGGAAGTTCTGGAAGTAGGGCAGCCCGTACTTGGCGGTGAGCGCGAAGAGCCGCTCGGCGTTGTCGCTCTCCCAGGGGAAGTCCGGGGTGATGTTGTAGGTGGGGATCGGGAAGGTGAACACCCGCCCCTGGCAGTCGCCCTCCTCCATCACCTCCAGGTAGGCGCGGTTGAGCAGCTCCATCTCGGCCTGCAGCTCGCCGTAGGTGAAGGGCTGCTCCGCGCCGCCGATGATCGGCACCTGGTCGCGCAGGTCCGCCGGGCAGGTCCAGTCGAAGGTGAGGTTGGTGAAGGGGGTCTGGCTGCCCCAGCGCGACGGCACGTTGAGGTTGTAGATGAACTCCTGCACCGCCTGCTTCACCGCCGGGTAGTCGAGGGCGTCGCGGCGCACGAAGGGGGCCAGGTAGGTATCGAAGGAGCTGAACGCCTGGGCGCCGGCCCACTCGTTCTGCAGGGTGCCAAGGAAGTTGACCATCTGCCCCAGGGCACTGGTGAGGTGCCGGGGCGGCGCGCTCTCCGCCCGGCCCGGCACGCCGTTGAAGCCCTCGATCAGCAGCTGGCGCAGCGACCAGCCGGCGCAGTAGCCGCTGAGCATGTCCAGGTCGTGGATATGCAGATCGCCCTCCCGGTGGGCCTCGCCTACCGCGGCGGGATAGACTTCATCCAGCCAGTAGTTGGCGATCAGCTTGCCCGAGGCGTTGAGGATCAGCCCGCCCAGGGAGTAGCCCTGGTTGGCGTTGGCGTTGACGCGCCAGTCGGCGCGCTGCAGGTATTCGTTGACCGTCGAAGCGACGTTGACGGCGCCGGTCGGCTGGCGTTGCATGGGTGTTCCCTCACTGGCCGATTATCTATATATGGTGTCCTTTCTTCTATAAGGCACCATATGTTGTGACAGAGAAGGGTAGACACCCGGGCGAGACGGGGAAATGATCCAGGTCAGGAAAAGGGCGAAGGAGGGGTCAGGATGCATATGGGGATTCTCACGCTGCATATCTCGCTGCCCGGCTGCCGCTCGCTGAAGGAGAAGCGCCAGCGCATGGGCGGCCTGCACGAGCGCTTCGGGCGCAACCCGGCGGTGGCGGTTTGCGAGAGCGGCGAGCACGACCGGCTGGAGGCGAGCGAGTGGACCTTCGTGGCGGTGGCCAACGAGGGCCCCAAGGTGGAGGCGCTGCTCGGCGAGATCGAGGACAAGGTCCAGCGCACCGTGGATGGCCGGGTGATGGAGGCGACCCGGGAGATGCTGCAGGGCGGCCCGTAACGCCCGCCCTCCAACGCCAAGACATATACAGTTGCCAAGATCACCAGGAGAAACGAATGACGGATAACGAAGCCGGAGCGGCGCGCAGCCTGCTGATCACCGGCTGCTCCAGCGGGATCGGCCACGCCGCGGCCCACGCCATGGCGGCGCGAGGCTGGCGGGTATTTGCCACCGCCAGAAAGGAGGCAGACGTGGCCCGGCTGAAGGAAGAGGGCCTGGAGGCGCTGGTGCTGGACCTGGACAGCAGCGCCTCCATCGAGGCGGCGGTGGCCGAGGTCGCGGAACGCACCGATGGGCGGCTGACCGCGCTCTTTAACAACGGCGCCTACGGCCAGCCCGGGGCGGTGGAGGACCTCTCCCGGGAGACGCTGAGGCAGCAGCTCGAGACCAACCTGCTCGGCACCCACGAGCTCACCACCCGGGTGCTGCCGATGATGCGCGCCCAGGGACACGGGCGCATCGTACAGAACAGCTCGGTGCTGGGGTTCGCCGCCCTGCCCTACCGCGGCGCCTACATCTGCTCCAAGTTCGCCCTGGAGGGGCTCACCGATACCCTGCGCCAGGAGCTTTCGGGAAGCGGCATCCACGTCAGCCTGATCCAGCCCGGCCCCATCACCAGCCGCTTTCGCGCGAACGCCCACCGCGCCTTCCGGGCCCATATCGATACCGAGCGCAGCGCCCACGCCGAGACCTACCGCAAGGTGGAGGCGCGGCTGGCCAGCACCGAGGGCAAGGCCGCCTTCACCCTGGGCCCGGAGGCGGTAGTGGCCAAGCTGGTCCACGCCCTGGAGCACCCGCGCCCCAGGCCCCGCTATGCGGTCACCCTGCCCACTCATCTCTTCGCCGCCCTGAAGCGGGTGCTGAGCACCCGGGGCATGGACCGGGTGCTGCTGCGCTCGACCCGGGACGAGCGGGAATAACCCAGAAGCCACGCCGCACAGGTGACGCCAGGGGGTGAATCAGCGGGCGGCGGGGCCCGGCTCGCGTAGCGGTGCCAGCGCCATGATCTGCTCCCGCAGGGCTCGCTTCTGCGCCTCCAGCGCGGCGCACCAGGCGTCACACTCCTGCCGGCGCCGCAGGGCCTTGGGCGAACCGGCAGCGAAGGCCGCGATCCAGGCCTGGCGGGTGCAGAGGTCCTGGAACTCACCGAGCAGGGTCTGGCGCTGCTTGAGCCCCTTGAGGAAACGGCGGTGGCGCTTCGGATCCAGCTCGGCCAGGTAGCGGATGCGCTTCACCGCCTTGCGCAGGTCGTGGAAGGCCTCATCCGGGGCGTCAGGCGTGAGGGCGGCCAGGTCGCTATCGTGGCCAAGGATGCGCTCGTCCAGCACCGCCTCGACCCGCGGCGCAGAGAGCCGGGCAAGCGCCTGCCAAAAGCCGTCGCCGTCGAGGAACGCCTGCCAGGCCTGCATGTCGGCGGCGTAGTCGGGCTGACCCAGCTGCCGGCAGAGACACTCGTGCTGCTCCCGGGCCCGCTCGTTCAGCCAGTCGTGAAGCGCACGCCGAGTGCTCGCCTGAAGCGGCGGTGGCGCCTGCGCCAGGCTCTCCAGGAAGACATCGAGATCGCGCAGGTCACTGGTGGCCTGGGCACGCTGCTTGAGCGCCTTCAGCCGCTTCTTCAGCCCGGGCGCCTTCCCGTTCCCGGCTTGCCGGACGGTGGCCAGCACGGCCTCGCCGATCGCCCGGCTGCGGCGCAGGTTGACGCGGTACTGGTGCAGAAACTCGGGATCCATGCCGGCCATCACGCCGGGCTCCAGCGCCCGAACCAGCCGATAGAGATGGCCGAGCTGCCCCTGGAGGCGGCCGGCCAGGTCGGCCTTGCGCAGCTCCGGGGGCGCCGGCGCCCGGCGCTGGAAGAGCGCATGGCTGGCCTGCTCTGGAATCAGGCACGCCAGCTCCTCGGCGGCGTGCTTTTTCAGCGCCTGCCAGGACTCGCCGGGCAGGCGGAGATGCAGCAGTCCGCCGGTGGGCAGGGAATCGGGCGCCACGGGGCTGAGCCAGCGGGCCAGCTCCAGCAGCGCCGGGTTGTGCCCCACCACCAGCAGCCGCCGGCTGCCCTCGGGTAGCCCCTGCAGCCAGGCGCGCAGCGCCTCGCCGTCGAAAGTGTAGAGCGCCTCGTCGAAGTGGGCCACCGGGGCCGGGATGCCCTCGGGCAGCGCCTCGGCCATCGCCTCGAGGGTCTCCCGGGTGCGCCGGGCGGGGCTCGAGACCACCTCGCCTTCCAGCGCCCCCCAGCGCATCAGCGCCGGCGCCATGGCCGCCGCCTGGCACCGGCCTCGCTGGCTCAGGGGCCGTTCGGCGTCGGGCAGCTTCTCACCTTCGCGTTTCGCCTTGGCATGGCGCAGCAGATAGAGCTCCAGCATGGGGGGACTCCGCCGTGTGAGATCCCTTACAGCTTAGCCCCCCGGCCGCCACGCGCTCAGTAGCTGGAGCGCGCCAGACGCATCCTCGCCTCGCGACGGGCGGTGTGCCAGCGGTAACCCAGGGCAAGGATCAGGATCAGGCCCACCACGCCCAGCATCGGGTAGACGGTACCGATCAGCGCGCTGAAGCCGAACTGGCTGAGCAGCAGGCCCACCGCGGTGAAGATCACGCTCAGCACCTTGAAGCGCGAGGTCTCGGGGGTGGCGAAGCGGGCGGTAAAGGCGAAGAACATGCCCACGGCGGTGCTGTAGATCATGCAGATCAGCGCCAGGGACATGGCCAGGGCCACCGCCGGCGAGAGCGCACTGGCCAGCATCAGCGACGGCATCTCGACGCCCACCAGTCGGTCGAGGTTAGCAAAGAGGCCAATATTGAGCAGGAAGATCAGCACGCCCAGGCCCACGCCGCCGAGGATGCCGCCCAGCGCCGCCTGGCGGGTGTCCGAGGTCAGCCCGCCGATCACCGACAGCATGGGGAAGCCCACGGCGATATTGAAGGAGGCGTAGAGCAGCGCGCCGATGAACCAGTGCGACACCGGCCAGCCATCGCTGATGGTGGCGAACTCGCCCGAGGCGGTGTTCAGCGACTCCAGGGAGGCGTCGCTGGCGAAGAAGGAGTAGACGGTGATGGTCATCACCAGCAGCAGCAGTACCGGCATGATGGCGCTGATCAGGTTGATGATGCCGCGCACCCGCAGGCAGAGGGTGGCGACCACCAGCACGCTGAGCAGCACGCCGCCGAACAGCGGCGGCATGCCGTACTGCTGGGCGAAGATGGAGCCGCTGCCGGCCAGCATCACAACGCCCACGCCGAACAGGAAGAAGGAGAGCACCAGGTCGATGGCAAGCCCCGCCCGACGACCGAAGAGCGCCGCCAGCACCTCCTTGTGAGAGCGCGCCTGCAGGCTCGAGCTCATGCGCGCGATCTGCATGCCCAGGAAGGCGAACAGCAGCCCGCTGACCAGGGTGCCGGCCACGCCGATCAGGCCGTAGCCGGTGAAGAACTGCAGGACCTCCTGACCGGAGGCGAAGCCGCCGCCGATGATGATCGACATGAAGGTCATGGCGATCAGGAAGGGCTGTTTACTCATGGTCTCGATACCTCGCAATGCAACAGGCCCCGGCGCCCAGGGGCGATCGGAAGCCATGAACTGTTTCAGGTCAGCGTTATGAGCTGCCGCGGTGCAGAACAGCGGCGGATGAGCAGCAGAGGGCCACCCACCTGCCAGGATGCGAGGGAGTATACGATAGGAAACACAGTTGATTATCGGGGATTTTTTCTATTTTCAGAAATTAATATCAGGGAATTAGCCTTTAGTCTCAAGGGTTTTGTCGGCTAACGGGCATTTACCTGGATGATCATTCTGCCATTGATGCGCATCGGCATATAGATGGTCTGCCGCGGCTCGGCTCGACGCGACGGCGAGCCGAGCCTTGAAACCATCAAGAGGTAGCCGTATCCGCCTTGATGGGATACTTGGGATGCAGGCGCCCCTCCAGGGCCTCGCGCTGCAGGCGAATCTCATCGCTGAGCTGACCGCTGTAGAGGATGGACGTTTCCATATTGCGATACTTCCCCTGGCGCACGGCACTGCCCCAGTTGTAGGAGCCGACGCAGATGAAACGATCATCGGCCATGACCAGCTTGCTGTGTACGCGATGCACGACCTTGACCGCCACGCCATGTGCCTCCAGCGCCTCGCGACAGGTCGCAAAACGGGCGGTTCTGTCCGGGCAGGGGCGGTTGTTGACGGTGGTATTGAAGTGGTGGTCGGTGTAGAGAGCCACCTCGACGCCGCGGCCGGCAGCGGCACCGAGCTGTTGCAGGAGGCCGCTCTCCTCCAGCCGGTTGAGCGATACCCAGGGCGAGACCAGCACCACCCGAGCTCGGGCCTCCTCCAGCAGACGGTGAAGGCAGGCATCGTGCTGTTCCGCGTCGGTAAGCACCTGGGGCTCGCGACACTGGACCAGCAGGTCCGGCCTGGCCCTGTCGATGGCGAAAGCCAGCGCATTCGCCTCGCGCGCCAGCAGATAGCGGCTCAGCAGGCGACGTGGCGAGCCCGGCGGGGCCGAGGCGACGACGTCCATGTCCGCAAAGACCAGAAAGCTGTCCTTGGCCCGCGAGACTGCCACGTTGAGCATCGCAGGATCACGATCGATGAATCCGCCATCCTCGTGCCGTGAGTAGACGGCAGAGAACAGAACCACCGGGCGTTCGGCTCCCTGCAGGGCATGGACGGTCCCCACCGTCACGGCGTTCTCTTCCTGGCCCACCGGAATGTCCCGCTCGCGACACGCCTGCTGGATCTGCTCCACCTGGGCCTTGAAGGGGGTGATCACGCCCACGATCTGGCCGAGCGGCAGGCCATGGCGAGCCTCTAGCGTGCTGCGCTGAACGGCCAGCCACTCGGCCAGGGTCTCGGCTTCCAGCCGGTTGCAGCGGCTTCCCGATGGCGCCGTCTCGACGCGACCATCCACGTGGACGTAGGCGAAGGGCGGCAGCTCGGGGTCCGTGGCCGGGGTGGTGCGCTTCGGCAGCAGCAGCCCTGCATAGCAGAGGTCATTGCAGTAGGCGATGATCTCGCTCAGACAGCGCCGGTGTTCACGCAGGAACATGCCCGGCTCGGCCTCCTCCAGATAGCGGTAGCGGCTGGCCACCTGGGCGATACGCATGGCGCTGCCATCCACCACGCTACGCCCGGTCTCGCGCAGGGCACCATAGTCGGAGAGCGAGGTCAGCAGGCCCTGGTGCGACAGGTTGCCGACATCCACCGACTTGAGCTGGGTCGCCACCGGTGGAATCTGATGCACATCACCGATCACCAGCGCGCGCCTGGCCAGCGCCAGGGAGGCACCGGCCACCTCCGGCGACACCTGCCCCGCCTCGTCGATGATCAACAGGTCGATCTCGTTGACCAGATACTCGGTGCGAAACTGCCCCTCTCCCTCGAAGACGCTGTGGGTCATATGAGACGGCAGCGAGTGCAGGGTAGAGACGATGCAGGGCGTCAGCATCATGCGCCGCCGCCAGCGCGGCCGCACCGTGGCAAGCCCCCTTCTTTCCCTGCCGCTGGCCGCCTGCTCGGCCAGCTCCTTGCCCTGCTCGCGACACGCCTCCAGCCAGCGCGCCTCCCAGTAGTGAACCGCCAGTTGAAACAGCCGAAAACGCAGCGTGGTGTCAAGCGAGCGGTCGATGGCCTCCAGGCTGTCGCTCGCCGCCGGGTCGGGAAGCTCGGCGCGCAGCGCCTCTGCTGCAAGGTCCCGAGCCTCCAGCTGCGCCAGACGCTCGTCGAGCCGCGCCTGACAGCGCGCCACCTCCTGCTGCTGGCTAGCCAACCACCTCGCCAGCGCCCGCTCGGGGGCATCGCCCGCGGCGGCCCCGAGGATGTCATGGCTCCGGGCACTCAGCGACGCCTCGATGAACAGTTCGCGACGCAGGCGCCGCTGGCGCGCTATCGGTGGCAGCAGGCTCAGCATCGAGAGCCACAGCGGCTCCTCGGCACGGAAATCTTTCCAGCGCCGCGCATCCTCCTGGACCTCTGCCAGCGCGGCCTGCAGCGCCTCAAGCGACTGTTGATCCTGCCGCTGATCGGCCTCGGCGTCGGGACCCAGCGCCTCTTCCAGGTCTTGCAGGCGCTGCCACTGCGAACGGATGCCGTCCAGCCGGGCGTGCACACGAGACAGCTCGGCATGCAGACGCTGACGTACCGCTCTGACGCTCTCCAGGCTGTCCTCCTCGAGAGCCCGGCGAGCCGTTCGCAGAAATTCGCTTTCGGCATGCTCGGTCGACTCGGGGCGCTCGCTGTCGCGATAAAAAGCCGGCGTCTGATAGTGCCTGGCTGCCTCGGCCTCACGGCTGGGAGCGGGATAGTAGCCGCCGTAGCTATGGATGTCGGGCAGCCAGCGACCGCTCAGGGGATGGTCGGTCTCCTCGAAGTCCTTGGCAAAGGCCGTCAGGATATTGGTCACCGCCTGGTTGTTGGTGGAAGCCGCGATGATCAGCGGCGGCTCCCCCTCCGCCAGCGCGGCCTGAACCCATAGCGAGGCCACCACATCCAGCACGAAAGTGGTCTTGCCGGTGCCGGGCGGGCCATTGACCGCCAGGATCTCGCCCTCCTCCATGGCCATCGCCTGGGCCAGGGCGTCCCGCTGCGCCACCGCAGTGGGATAGGCGGAGTTGGCGTGGCCCAGGCGAGCGTCCAGCGTCGCCAGCGCATCGACGCAGGGGCGGTGGTTCTGCCGAGATGACAGCGCATAGGTTTCCAGCAGCGGTAGCGCCGGGTTCGCGCCATCGAGCCAATCGTAGAGGTTGAGGATGTGCTGGCTCGCCCCGGTCACCGATTCTTCGACCTTGAGCAGACGGGCCTGGTCGGCGCTGACGAAATGCGCCTTCAGCCGCTCCGGCGGCACCAGCTGCTCGAAAAGGCGGCGCGATACCTCGTAGTAGCCATGCCAGAGCGGCGCCCAGGTCTCCTCCGGCTCTTCCAGCAGCCCCTTTGCCTCCTGCGCCGACCAGACCCGCGGCATTTCCAGGGTCAGGAAGCGATCCTGCTCGACGACGTTGTTCAGCGTGAAGCGATCATCCGCCTGGGGGCCCAGGAGGTCACGGGGAATCACCGGAGGCTCCGCCGGAATGAGGCGGCCTTCACGGGTGACCCAGAGCACGCAGATCAGCGGCGTCATGACCTCCGGAAACAGCGCCCGCCGCCCCTGGCCATGCTCCAGCAGCGCCATGTAGACGGCCGGGCGCAGCACTACCCGCAGCAGCTCGACCGACTCCGCCTCACCGGAAAACAGCCGCCCCACTACCTCCGGCGCCAGCCGGCCCTGCCGGTAGGCTTCCCTGCCGACCGGGAGGCTCTGCTCCAGCTCTCGACGCGTCAGGGCGCCTCGCCCGCTCTCGGCATCGGCCAGCGAGTTTCGCCAGTAGCGCAGCCACGGCCGGAGATCGGGGCGCTGAGCGACTTCCTTTTCTTTCATGGGCATTGTTACCTGTCCAAAGATCCATCCGTACCGCCCCGAATAGCCGGGGCCCTGCTGCCGAAGCAGGCCTTGATCGGCGGGGCCTAAGCATGCCATCCGCTGACCGCGGCTCCAACTCGACCTGGCACCCGCACGGGCCCAACCCAGCCTGCCTCGGCACGAGCCGCTACGCCACGCCGCCTGCTGGTATACTTGTTGCTTAGTTCATGGCAAGGGCCTACCCGGCCCGCATGACTCCGGCGCCCTACCCTGGCGCCCTGAACAAGGAGATACACGATGTCCCCTGCCCCCCTGACCCTGATGGTGGCCCGACGCGTCTCCCGCGGCCGCTACGCCGATTTCACCACCTGGCTGGAGGAGGGCCGCGCGCTGGCCGCCGACTTCAGCGGCTACCTGGGCTCCGGCGTGCTGGCCCCGCCGCCCGGTGACGACGAGTACCAGATCATCTTCCGCTTCCGCGATGCCGACACCCTGGCGGCCTGGGAGCACTCCGCCTCGCGCCGCGCCTGGCTGGCCCGCGGCGAGGGGCTCTTCGTCGCTCCCCAGGAGCACCGCGCCACCGGGCTGGACGGCTGGTTCCAGGACGCCACCGGCCAGACGCCGCCGCGCTGGAAGCAGGCCATCGCCATCTGGCTCGCCTTCTTCCCGGTCTCGCTGCTGTTTCAGGCGCTGTTCGGCGGCCTGCTAGCGGGGCTGCCGATGCTGCCCAAGGTGCTGGTCAGCACCCTCGCGCTCACCCCAGTGATGGTGTTCCTGTTCATCCCGCTCTCCATGCGCCTGCTCGGCCCCTGGCTGCGCGGCGAGGTCTCCATTCTGGCGCGCCTGAGCCGACGGCTGCACCAGCGCGGGGCGTGAGGCTCGGCGGTCCAAAGACAGTCATGGCACCGTCAGGCAGCGCCGATGTGAGTTGCCAACCTGAAGTAGGTACGATATTCTGTACAGCACAGAATATCGTACAGGACATAATGATGGAAGCCATCAGCTACACAGCCGCACGCAGTCAACTGGCCCAGACCATGCAGCAGGTCTGTGACGACCATGCGCCGCTGATCATTACCCGCAGCAAGGCGCCTTCGGTGGTGATGATCTCGCTGGAGGACTACGAGGCCCTTCAGGAAACCGCCTACCTGCTGCGCTCGCCGAAGAACGCCCGGCGTCTTCTTGAATCCATTGCACAGCTCGAGGAAAGGGGCGGTCTAGAGCGGGAGCTTATCGAGGAATGAAGCTGACGTTCTCGGAGCACGCCTGGGAGGAGTATCTCTACTGGCAAAAGGCAGACAAGAAGGTGCTGCGCCGAATCAACCAGCTGATCAAGGAGATTCAGCGCACTCCCTTCGAGGGCATCGGCAAGCCTGAACCCCTGAAACACGGCCTTGCCGGCTACTGGTCCCGGCGCATCAACGATGAACACCGGCTCGTCTACACGATCAACGAGGATGCCGTGCTGATCGCTCAGCTGCGCTATCACTACTGATAGTCGCTCCACACATCGCTCGACTCGATCCGGCCACTTTGGCCCTTCGCTACCGGCCAGCTCCAAGAAACTTGACCCTGCGGTAGAGCGCGGCAAGAGAGCCTCCACCCAGCATCATGCAAAGGCCCGCCACCACGACAACCAGTGCGTCGTAGGCCACGGCACCCGAGGACGAGTACACCCCCACCAGCATGCCGATATGCCGCACCACCAGATAGGTACCGATCAGGAAGGTGCCGGCACGCACCAGGTCATCATCCCCGACCCGAACGTCGGCCTTTTCATCTACCCCTCCAGCGCCATGCAGCCGCTCCGCCAGGCGGCCGGCGAAGCACCACAGCAATACGCCGCCCACCAAGGGCACGCCTACGGTTGCCAGCAGCATCGGCAGCAGCTCGGCTGACCAGAACTCCCCGACATTTGGGCCCAGCAGCGCCGGCAGCACCGAGAACAAGGTCTTCAGGAAGAGATAGAGACCCAGCAGCCGGATCATCAGGATGGAGAAGGGCTTCATGGTGCCTCCCGATCAGTCTGACGCCTCATCATCCTCGATGGGCGTACCGAGCGTATCGATCATCACGCTGTGGCATTCGACCTCGAACCACTCATCGAAGCGCTTCAGGGTGCGCTTCGGCCATAGCGATGGCTCGGTGTACCAGCCTTCCAGCTCCGACTCGAAGAGGTTGCGCCAGTTGGCCTTGACCCACCGCCTCACCTCCGAAGGCGACTCCGCGACTGCATCGCTGACCAGATAGACGGTGCGGTCGCGATTGACCTCCTCCTCGGTGATCGACGTGCCACCCGGAGAGGGGTCGGCGTCGTTGATCCACTGCACAGCCGGAGCCTTGTAGCGCAGTAATAGCGCTGATCGATTCAGCATTGGTGTCTCCTCACCATTCACGCAGATTTTCTATCTCCAAGGCTCGCCCCGCCGTCTTCGCGCAGCACATCGCCGAGGTTCCACAGCTTCTGGACGATGTCGTTCTGGGTCATAGAGGATCCTGTGCGTACGGGGTCGTCTCGTTACTGTCTTCGGTCATCAGGCGAACCAGCTTGGGATGAACGAAGAGCTTTTCGCGCCCGGCGCGGATCTCCTCAAGCACATTGATCTCGCACAGCTGCTGCAGATAGCTGGAGGCGGTCTGCCGCTTGGCTATGTCCCGTTCCACCAGGTTGTTGATGCGACAGTAGGGCTGCTCGAAGATCACCTGCACCAGCTCGTGGCTGTAGACCCTAGGCAGCTGCTGCTGGATATGGCGGGCCGTATCCTCGATCAGGGTGCGGGTCGCCGCAATCTTGTCGGTAGTCCAGCGGGCGGTGTACTCGACTGCCTTGAGCATATAAAGCAGCCACTCCTGCCACTCCCCTTCACGGGTCACTGCCAGTAGCAGACGGTAGTAGTCGGGCTTGTGAAGCACGATATAGCGACTGAGGTAGAGGATGGGCAGCGACAGCAGCCGCTGCTCGATCAGGTAAAGGATGTTCAGCACCCGGCCCGTACGCCCATTGCCGTCGGTGAAAGGGTGGATCGCCTCGAACTGGTAGTGAGACACAGCCATCTTGATCAGGGGGTCGACACCATCCTCCTCATGGAGATAACGCTCCCAGTTCGCCAGCAGCTCACGCAGCGTCCCCTCCCCCATTGGCGGGGTATAGATCACCTCGCCGGTCGCCTGGTTGGCCAGGGTGGTGCCCGGCACCCGACGAATCTCCATATCGACGCCCTTGATGGTGCTGCAGATCTCCACTGCCGTGTTGGTACACAGAGGTCGCCTGGCCAGCTCTCGGTAGCCATGGCTCAGCGCCGTGCGATAGCGCAGCGCCTCCTTGGTGGCAGGGTCGGCGTGGGTATCTTCCTGGGCAAACTGAAAGAGTCTGTCGGTGGTGGTGACGATGTTCTCGATCTCGGAACTGTCGCGGGCTTCCAGCAGAGGCAGCAGGTTGATGAGCAGTCCCTGATTGGGCAGCAGCTCACCGGCCTGCTTCAGCTCCGCCAGTGCCGCCCGAGCCGGAATGCAGGCCTTGAGCACAGCCGGCGTCTCGAGCTCTTCTGCAGGGGGCAGCGGCGGCAGGCCGTTGTAGGGGTGGTCGGGGCGCCAGCTCATGTTCACTTATTCCTGAAGAATCGACACGTCGTCAGCTTATGTCGATGGCATCAACATATCCAGAGAACGTGTCGAAAAAATCGTCTTTCTTAAACATGTCCTCGGGACATGTCGATGCCATCGACATGTCGCCCGGACGTGTCGAAAAAATCGCGTTTCTTGAACATGTCTCGGGGATATGTCGATGCCGTGAGCATGACAATGCTCCTCCCTACCGACAAAAAGCCCGGCTCGCCGGCCGGGCTTGTGACTTCCAGGGGCAGATGCCGACTCAGCCGAGCCGGTCATGGCCGTTGTCGAGGAGGGGGTAGTCGGTGTAGCCCTGCTCGGCGCCGCCGTAGAAGGTGCTGGGGTCGGGCTCGTTGAGGGCGGCCCCCAGGCGGAAGCGCTCGGGCAGGTCGGGGTTGGCGAGGAAAGGGCGGCCGAAGGCCACGGCGTCGGCGGTGTTGTCGTCCAGGCGGGCCTGGGCGCGCTCGGCGTCATAGCTGCCGCAGTAGATCAGGCGGCCGCTGAAGCGCCGCCGCATCTGCTCACGGAAGCCCTCCGGATAGGTGATATCAGCCCCCGCGAAGTCGGGCTCGTTGAAGTGGAGGTAGGCCAGGCCTCGGCGCTCGAGCTCTCCGGCCAGGTAGAAGGCCATCGCTTCCGGCTCATCGTCGGTGAGGCCGAAGAGTTCGAGGAAGGGGGTAAGGCGGATGCCCACCCGAGCGGGGCCAAACACCTCGGCGACCGCATCGACCACCTCCAGCGGGAAGCGCGCGCGGTTCTCGAGCGAGCCGCCGTAGCGGTCGGTGCGCAGGTTGGTGCCAGTGGCCAGGAACTGATTGAGCAGATAGGCGTTGGCCGCGTGCACCTCCACCATGTCGAAGCCCGCCCGCTTGGCGCGAATGGCGGCCTGGCGATAGTCCTCGACGATGCCGGGGATCTCCTCGGTCTCAAGCGCCCGCGGGGTGCTGGTGGGGTGCGGCCCCGCCGTGCCGTCCTCGAACTCGACGAAGCACTCGGCCCCCTCGCCCTTGAGGGCACTCGGTGCCACGGGCGGCTGGCCGTCGGGCTGCACCAGCTCGTGGGAGACGCGCCCCACGTGCCACAGCTGCAGGGCGATGCGTCCACCCTTGGCGTGAACGGCCTCGACGACCTCCTTCCAGCCGGCCTCCTGCTCGTCGGTCCAGATACCCGGGGTATAGGCATAGCCGCGGGCGGTGGGCGAGATGTTGGTGGCCTCGCTGATGATCAGCCCGGCGCTATGACGCGCAGGCCGCCGGCCTGCCCCGCGGGCGTGATAGGATTTCCCGAAACGTCACCAAGGAGCGCGCCATGACCGCCGCCGAGATGCTTGAACGCCTGGTGGGCTTTCCCACTGTTTCCCGGGACACCAACCTCGACCTGATCGCCTTCGTCGAGGCCTTTCTCGACGAGCACGGCGTGCCCCACTGGCGGGTGGAGAGCGACGATGGCAGGAAGGCCAACCTGCTAGCGCGCATCGGCCCGGACCTGGCCGGCGGCGTGGTGCTCTCCGGCCATACCGACGTGGTGCCGGTGGACGGCCAGCCCTGGTCCAGCGACCCCTTCACCCTGGTGGACAAGGGCGACGGCCGCCTCTACGGCCGCGGCACCTGCGACATGAAAGGCTTCATCGCCTGCGCCCTGGCCGAGGTGCCGCGCTGGGTGGCGCTCGACCTGGAGAAGCCGATCTGGCTAGCGCTCTCCTATGACGAGGAGGTGGGCTGCATCGGCGCGCCGCGCATGATCGAGCGGCTCATGGCCGACCACCCGCTGCCCGCCGCGGTGATCGTCGGCGAGCCGACCCTGATGCACCCGGTGGTGGCCCACAAGGGGGCCACCAACCTGCGCACCACCGTCACCGGCCGTGCCAGCCACTCCAGCCAGGTCAATCAGGGAGTCTCGGCGATCCATGTGGCAGCCAAGCTGGTCACCTATATCGAGGAGGTGATGGCCGAGCTGCGCGCCGAGGGGCGCGTGGACGAGGCCTTCAACGTGGTGCACTCCAGCCTGCACGTGGGGAAGATCCAGGGCGGCACGGCGATCAACATCATGGCCCGGGAGTGCACCTTCGAGTGGGAGATCCGCCATCTGCCGTCGGACCGCTTCGAGGAGCTGGTAGGCCGAGTCAACGCCCGGGCCGCCGAGCTCGAGGCCGAGATGCGCGACCGCGCCCCGGAGGCCTCCATCGTCACCGAAGCGCTCAACGAGACGGTGCCGGCGCTGGCCGACGACAACAATGCCGAGGTGCTGGCGCTCTGCCATGCGCTGCTGGGCGAGCGCCCCGCCGGGGCCGTGGCCTACGCCACCGAGGCGGGCCAGTTCCAGCGCCGGGGGCTGCCCACGGTGATCTGCGGACCCGGCAGCATCGGCCAGGCCCACCAGCCCGACGAATACATCGACATCGAGCAGCTCGAGGCCGGCGCCCGCTTCATGGTCGCTCTCGGCGAGCGGCTGCGCCGCGCCTGATCCAGGAAGAGGATATCCCCATGCCCAGACTGCTGATCGTCAAGACCGGCGACGCCTTCCCCGACGTGGTGGAAGCCCACGGCGACTTCGAGACGCTGTTCCAGAAGGCCCTGGCCGCCGCCGGCTTCGAGGCCGCGGTGTTCGACGCCCGCATCGAGCCGCTGCCCTCCCTCGAGGAGGTCGACGGCCTCTATATCACCGGCTCCCACGCCATGGTCAGCGACGCCGAACCCTGGAGCGAGGCCCTGAAGCCCTGGCTGCGGGAGGCGATGGAGCGCAACCTGGCGATCCTCGGAGTCTGCTACGGCCACCAGCTGCTGGCGGCGGCCCTGGGCGGGGTCAGCGATTACCATCCTGCGGGGCGCGAGTCCGGCACCCATGAGGTCACGCTCACCCGGGCCGGCCGCGAGGATGTCCTGCTCGGCCAGCTGCCCGAGCGCTTCCCCGCCCAGCTGACCCACGCCCAATCGGTGCTCGAGGCCCCGCCAGGCGCCGTGGTGCTGGCTCACAACGCCCACGATGCCTACCAGGCCCTGCGCTACGGCCCCCGCCAGTGGAGCGTGCAGTTCCACCCGGAGTTCACCGCAGAGGTGATGCGCGCCTACCTGGCCCACCAGGTCGACAAGCTGCGCGACCAGGGCCAGGACCCGGAGGCGCTGCTCGCCGGCGTCACCGCCACCCCCGAGGCGAGCTCGCTGCTGGTGCGCTTCGCCGCGGCGGTGGCAAGCGACTCGCCGAGCTGAGCTATCCCCAGGATCAGTGGCGTTCGCCCACCGGCGGGGCGGGTTCACCGCGCTCGATGCTCTCCTCCGCCGCTTCGTCGCGCAGGCGGCGGGCGTCCGGGGCGCCCTCGGCGGCCTTGCGGCGCTGCCGATAGAGGTCGCGCAGGGAGCTCGCCAGCATGGCGACGACGATCATGCCGCCCCCCAGGAAGGCGAGCGCCGCCGGCACCTCGCCGACCCACCACCACACCAGCAGGGTGCCGGCCAGGGTCTCGACCAGCATCACCAGGCTGACCTCGGCGCCGGGCAGATAGCGCGCGCCGGTCTGGATCAGGAAGTAGGCCAGCGGCAGGATCATCCCCATCAGCGCCAGGCGCTGCAGGTCCTCGGGATCGGGCAGTTGGGCGCCGCCCATCAGCGCCGCCGGCACCAGCATGGCCAGGCAGCCCAGGGGCAGCACCACCGTAGTGTCGAGCCCCCGGGTACCGCTGCCGCGCTGGGCGCTGGCCACCGTGGTGTTCACGGCGATGGCGATCGGAATGATCAGCGCCACGGCCAGGCCCAGCAGGCTGCCCTGCCCCACCTCGCCGGCGGCCATCAGGCTCGCCCCGACCACGCAGACCGCGATCACTACCCAGGTCTGGCGGCGCAGCCGCTGGCCGAACAGCAGCATGCCGATCAGCCCCGCCGCTAGGGGCGCCAGGTTGAGCATCACCAGCACGTTGCCGGCGGTGGTCAGCCGCGTGGCGCCCACGAAGGCCCAAGCGCTGGCCGCGAAGGCCAGGGGGCACCACAGGGCCGCCGGCCCGCAGGCACGAATGGCCCCGGGCAGGCGCTCACGGTAGCGCAGCGCAGCGATCAGCAGCAGCACCGCTCCCAGCAGCAGGCCACGCCAAAACATGAAGGTGGCCACATCCACCGTGGTGTCCTTGACCAGCAGCGCATCCGGTGAGAGCAGCAGCACCCCGGTCACGGTGATCAGGTAGCCGCGCAGGCGAAACGGCAGCCGCTTCCACATCACACTTCCTCCTTGCCGACAGCACTTCAGGGGCCCGCTTCAGGGGCCCCAACGACAACAGGCCGGAGCAGAGCTCCGACCTGTCGGTGGGGGTTGGCGCCGCCTGGCGGGCGGCAGCCGGCGCCTCAGGCGCGGGAGGGGCGGCGAACCGGCGCGTCGCCGTCGTCGCGACGACGACGGGGCGCACGCTCGGGGGCACCGCGGTCCTCACTGATCTCCAGAGGACGGCCGGCAACCCGAGCGCGGGCCATCTTGGCCAGGATGCTGGCCGGCAGCGAGCTCGGCAGCTCCACCACGGAGAAGGAGGGGCGGATATCGATGCGGCCGATGCGCGAGCCCTCGATGCCACCCTCGTTGGCCAGCGCTCCGACCAGCTGGCCGGGCTTGACGCCATCCTTGTGGCCCACGGAGACGCGGTAGCGGGTCATGCCTTCGCTCGGGCCCCGCTCGCGGCGCGGCGGCTTGCCGTCGCGGGAGGCGCGGTCGTTGCGGGCCTCCTTGCGCGGTGCCTGCATGCGGCCGATGGGGGCCTCGTCGGCGCGAGCCAGGCGGGCGAAGGCGCAGGCCAGCTCGATGGGGTCGTAGCCCTCCTCGACCAGGCGGCCGACCAGGGCACGCTGCTCCTCGGCACCGGCGGTCAGGGCGGCGATCACCTTCTGGTGGAAGACCTCGTCGCGATGGGCGCGGATGGCGGCCTCGTCGGGCACCTCCATCTCGCTCATCTTCTGGCCGGTGGCCTGCTCGATCCAGCCCACCTTGCGGCCTTCACGGAAGCCCACGAAGGTGATCGAGATGCCGGTACGCCCGGCCCGGCCGGTACGGCCGATGCGGTGGGTATAGGCCTCGGAGTCCTGGGGCAGGTCGTAATTGAAGACGTGGGTGATGCGCGGCACGTCGAGGCCGCGGGCGGCCACGTCGGTGGCGATCAGCACGTCGACCTTGCCGCGCTTGAGGCGCTGAATGGTGCGCTCGCGCAGGCTCTGGTCCAGGTCGCCGGAGAGGCTGGCCACGTTGACGCCGCGGGCGGAGAGCTGCTCCATCAGGGTGGTACAGGCGGCCCGGGTGCGCACGAAGACGATGGCGGCATCTACCGGCTCGACCTCGAGGATGCGCGACAGCGCCTCCAGCTTGGCACCGCCATCGACGCGCACCAGGCGCTGCTCGATGTTCTCGCCGGTGGTGGTGCGCGACTCGATGGCCACCTTCACCGGGTCCACCAGGTAGCGGTTGACGATGCGCTCGATCTCGGTCGGCAGGGTCGCCGAGAAGAAGACCCGCTGGGCTTCCTTCGGGGTATCGGCGACGACACGCTTGACGTCGTCGATGAAGCCCATGCGCAGCATCTCGTCGGCCTCGTCCAGCACCAGGGCGGAAAGCCCGTCGAGCTTGAGGCTGCCGCGATCCAGGTGATCGATGATCCGGCCGGGGGTGCCCACCACGACCTGGGCGCCACGCTTCAGGGCGCCCAGCTGCTCGCGATACTCCTGGCCGCCGCACAGGACCGCCACTTCCAGGCCCTGAAGGTTCTGGCCGTACTTGCTGAAGGAGACGGCCACCTGCTGGGCCAGCTCGCGGGTCGGCGCCATCACCAGCACCTGGGCCTCGCGGCGGCTCAGCTCGAGCCGGGAGAGCAGCGGCAGGGCGAAGGCAGCGGTCTTGCCGGTGCCGGTCTGGGCCTGGCCCAGCATGTCACGCCCTTCCAGCAGGGCCGGAATGGTCTGGATCTGGATCGGAGAGGGCGTCTCGTAGCCCAGGGTCTCGACGGCAGAAAGAACGGCGGGCAGCAGAGCGAGGTCGCCGAAGCTCGGCGAGGCGACAGAAGTCGGGGTCATCAATCACACCTTGGTAGGCCGGGGTCACCGGCAAAAATTCATTGGCGTCCCTGACGCAGCAAAACGGTCAGGCGCGCAGCGCCCTTCAGGGGCAGCAGCACGGGACATCGGAGTCGGGGACGCCGGTCGCACCTGGCATCAGGTCCATGCCATCACCGATGGCGTCATGGACCTCTGTGGCGACCGTTTGCGCCGATCTCGCCAGGCTGGCGGGATCTCGGTGGCGCGCCATCTACACACTTCGAACGCGGTCAGCGCAGCAGCAGTGTCGCTGGGGCTGGCGTTGTGGCGCCCATCCGCCTTCAGTTCGGTCGAGGACCGGCGGCGGTGGCGTCGTACATGATGGTGGGGTCAACACATGCGAGGAGAGCGCATGCTACCATCCTCCCCCTGCCGTGGCCAGCGGTTTCGCCGCGTCCCTTACACCACCGCCTGCCGGAGACTCCCCATGCCGACGCTTTGGGTCGACGCCGACGCCTGCCCCAGGGTGGCCCGCGACATCATCGTGCGCGCCGCCGAACGTACCTCGACCGCCGCCTGGTTCGTGGCCAACCACGCGGTGCCGCTGCCGCCTTCGCGCTGGGTCAAGGGGCTTGCGGTAAGCCATGGCTTCGATGCCGCCGATAACGAGATCGTCGAGCGCCTCCAGCCGGGGGACCTGCTGATCACCTCCGACCTGCCGCTAGCCCTGGAGGCCATCGAAAAAGGCGCCGCGGTCATGACCACCCGCGGTGAGATGCTCGACAAGGGCAATATCAAGGCGCGGGTACAGATGAGGGACTTTATGGAGACGATGCGCTCCAGCGGCGAACACACCGGCGGACCCAAGGGCTACTCCGATGGCGACCGCCGCGAGTTCGCCAACGCTCTGGACCGCTGGCTGGCGAAGAACCCTTAACCCTTCTCGCGGATGCCCCAGCCGGGCAGGCGCTCGCGGTCGTGGGGGCGCTCGAGCTCCAGCAGCGGGCCGTGGGGCACGATGCGGGTCGGGTTGATGGTGTCGTGGCTGTAGTAGTAGTGGCGCTTGATATGGTCGAGGTTGACCGTCTCGGCAATGCCCGGCCACTGGTAGAGCTCGCGCAGGTAGTTCGAGAGGTTCGGGTAGTCCTCGATGCGGCGCAGGTTGCACTTGAAGTGGCCATGGTAGACGGCGTCGAAGCGCACCAGGGTGGTGAAGAGGCGGATGTCCGCCTCGGTGAGCCACTCGCCGGCCAGGTAGCGGTGCTCGGCCAGCCGCGCCTCCATGCGATCCAGCGCCTCGAAGAGCGCCACCACGTGCTTTTCATACACCTTCTGGTCGGTGGCGAAGCCCGACTTGTAGACCCCGTTGTTGATATGGTCGTAGACGTCGGCGTTGACCGCGTCGATGGTCTCGCGCAGGGGCTCGGGGTAGAAGTCCAGGCGGTTGCCGGTCAGCTCATCGAAGGCGTCGTTGAACATCCGCAGCAGGTCGGCGGACTCGTTGTTGACGATGCGCCCCTGGGCCTTGTCCCACAGTGCCGGCACCGTGACACGACCGGTGTAGCGCGGATCGGTCAGGGTATAGAGCTGATGGTGGTACTCGACGCCGTTGACCGGGTCGCCGCTGGCGCCCTCGCCCACGTGATAGGTCCACCCCTGGTCGAGCATCAGCGGGCTGACGTGGGAGCTGCCCACCAGACCCTCGAGTCCCTTGAGCTTGCGCAGGATCATGGTGCGATGGGCCCAGGGGCAGGCCAGGGAGACATAGAGGTGGTAGCGCCCCGCCTCGGCGGGCAGCCCCGGCTGGCCTGCCGGCCCCACGCCGCCGTCCCGGGTCACCCAGTCGCGCAGCTGGGCGGATTCGCGCACGAACTCGCCGCCGTGCTTGTCGGTGTCATACCACTGGTCGTGCCACTTGCCGTCGATCAACAGGCCCATGGGAATCTCCTGGTGCGGGGCGGCGCTGCCGCCGGTTGCTTGCTTTCCCCTTAGCCTAATACGAAGCCGTCGATTGTTAAGCGCATATTCTGGGCTCAACCATTCGACGCAGCCGAATCTTCTCGAGAGCAGCCGGCGGCCTCCCGGATCAGCGCCTCGGCCAGGGCCCGGGTGGCGGGGCCGGCGCGGTCGCGGTCGCGGTGGATCAGCTGCACCGGGATCTCGCGAATACCGCCGGCCGCCAGGGGCAGCCGCCTGAGCTCTCCGGCCGCCAGCGCCGCCTGGATACGCGTCTCCGGCAGCCAGGCGAAGCCCAGGCCCCGCTTCACCATGTCGACGGAGGTTTCCAGGTGGCTGACCGTCCAGCGCTGCTCCGCCTTGAGCCAGCCGGCATCCATGGACTGGCGCAGGGCCGAGTCGCGCACCACCAGCTGGCGGTGCTGGATCAGGTCGCGCAGATCCAGCTCGCGCTCCAGGCCATGCAGGGGGTGGTCGGGGTGGGCCACGGCCAGGAAGCGCACGCTGACCAGGGGTTCGCCCAGGAAGCCCTGGGCCGAGAGGCCGGAGATCACGAGATCCGCGCTGCCGTCGTAGAGCATCTCGATGCCGCCGTTGAGCACCGTTTCGTGCAGCTGCACCCGCACATAGGGGTAAGCCTCGGAGAAGTCATCCAGGGCGCGGGCGAGAGCATCGGTGGGAAAGACCTGATCCACGGCCAGCACCACCTCGGCCTCGAGCCCCTCGGCCAGACGCCCGGCCACGTCCTCCAGGGCCGCCGCGCTCTCGATCAGCTGACGGGCGCGGCGCAGCAGCAGCTCTCCGGCCTCGGTCAGGCGCACCTGGCGGCCCACGGGCTCCAGCACCTGGACGCCGAGCAGCTCCTCGAGCTTGTGTACCGCATGGTTGAGGGTGGAGGGGCTCTTGTGAATCGCCTCGGCGGCGCGGGCAAAGCCGCCGTGATCGACCACCGCCGCCAGCATCTGCCACTGGGCCAGGGTGACGCGGGACATTTCGACCTCCTCGAATGAACAAAGCGAAAGAATGCGCTTAATCTTCGAAAAAACCGACCTAGAATGCCAGATATCGCTTTATAAAAAAGCCCTCACGACAGCCAGAGGTCCCCATCATGACATCTCCCCTTCTTCGCCAGGTCGACCGCCTTCAGCGCAGCCAGCCTAGCCAGGATGGCGACGGCGTCAAGATCCAGCGCATCCATGACTTCGGCGGCGGCCTGGACCCCTTCCTGATGCTCGACGAGCTGGGCTCCGACCGCCCGGATGACTATCTGGGCGGCTTCCCGCCCCACCCCCATCGCGGTATCCAGACCCTGACCTATGTGATCCACGGCGGGCTGACCCACGAGGACCATCTGGGCCACTCCAGCACCATCCGTGCCGGCGATGCCCAGTGGATGCACACCGGCCGCGGCATCATCCACTCCGAGATGCCGCTCACCGACAGCCAGGGCCTCCACGGCTTCCAGCTGTGGCTCAACCTGGCGGCCAGCGAGAAGATGAGCCAGCCGGACTATCGGGATGTGCGCAGCGGTGAAATGCCGCAGCTGGCCGGCGACGGTGCCGAGCTGATCGTCCTGGGTGGCACCTGGATCCGCAGCGATGGCGAGCGCGTCGACGGTCCCCTCAACGCCCTGGCCGGCAGCGCCGGCGTCGCCCATGCCAGGCTGGCGGCGGGAGGCAGGCTCGAGCTCGAGAGCGAGGCGCCGACCCTTCTCGCCTACGTCTTTGCCGGCGAACTGCAGGTCGGTGACGCCCTGGTGCCGGCGGGCCACCTGGCGCGGCTCGGCACCGGTGACCGCCTGGCACTGGCCAGCGCGGAAGGCGGCGAAGCGCTGCTGCTGCAGGGCAGGCCCCACGGTGAGTCCATTGCCCATTACGGCCCCTTCGTGATGAACAGCCAGGCAGAGCTCGAGCAGGCGCTGCGGGACTACCGCGACGGCACCTTCGCCGGCTAGCCCTTTGGCCCTTTGGCAGGGGTTGATTTTTCCTGCGGCCCCGGGCCCAATGGATAGTTAGAAAACGCCGTTCTGGTACCTGCACCCCGCCCTGCACCGGCAGGGTGGGGTCTTGCTGTGCGTATGTACAGGCTAGGCACACCATACGGCATAGGTTAAGGTTCTGGTGCCTTTTTCGCTTTTTCATCTATTCACTGGCCTTTACCCCATGCTGCGAATCCTCCATTCGCTGCCCCGCACGCACAAGCTGTTACTGTTGCCGGTTGCCACCATGGTCACCGTGCTGGGCGCACAGAAGATCGTTACGACCTACCAGGATGTCCAGCGCGAGCACCGCACGCTGGACACCGTTATTGTCCCCCTCGAGCTCGATGCCACCCCCGGCCTCCCCTCGCTCAGTTTCCAACGCGGTCCCGTGGGCGATGCCATCGAAATGGCCAGCCAGGCCCTCGATGCCACCCGTAGCCATGTTCCTTTGGCCAGGCTCGTCGAAGGCGACGCCCTGGACCTGATCGACAGCGCCAGCGCCGCCGCTGATGCCACCCTACCCCTGGCGCTGACCCGCCCCGCCGGCTCGGCCCCTGTGGCCAACCCGCAGCACGCCCCTCGCTCGCCGCTCGACCAGGGCGCCGTGCATATGGCGGTGGTGGTGGGCACCATCGGCAGCGGCATGCTCGACCACGACGGCACCCTGGTAGCCGATGCCACCTCTTACGACCCGGTGTCCGATGATGAGCTGGGCCTCTTTGATGGCGACCTGGTTCTGCTGGACAGGGAGATCCAGGCCGACGAGCCCTACACTCCGCGCTGGCAGAACTACACCGTACAGCAGGGTGATACCTTCGCCGTGGTGGCCCAGAACCACCTGGGGCTCGGTTACAGCGAGGTGTTGCGCCTGCTCGACGACGTCCCCTCGCCTCGCGCCTTGACCCACTGGCGCGCCGGCAACACCTTCGAGTACCAGCTCGACCAGCAGGACCGTCTGCTTTCCCTGCGCATGATGCGCAATGCCCGCGAAGGCTTCCTGGTCGAGCGCACCGACGAGAGTTTCGAGGTCGCCACCATCGAGCGCGCCGGGGAGGCCACTCAGCGGCTGTTCGCCGGTACCGTCAGCGGCAGCTTCGCTCGCTCCGCCCAGGCCACCGGTCTCTCCAGCGCCGAGATCAGCGAGCTGACCCGGGTACTGGGCAAGAAGATAGATTTTCGCCGCGACACCCGCCGCGGCGACAGCTTTCAGGTGCTGGTGGAGTCGGACATCATCGACGGCTCCAGCTTCGACCCCCGGGTGCTCGCCGTACACTATGAGGGCGAGCGACTGGACCTGACCCTGGTGCGCAACGCCGCCGACAACAACTTCTATACGCCGGACGGCGGCAGCCTTGACCCTGCCTTCGCCCGCTACCCCTTCGAGGGCAGCTACCGCATCAGCTCCCCCTTCAACCCGAACCGTCGGCATCCGGTCACCGGCCGCGTGAGCCCCCATCGCGGCACCGACTTCGCCATGCCCATCGGCACGCCGATCATCGCCCCGGCCGATGGCCGCGTGGAGAAGGTCGCCAACCACCCCATCGCCGGACGCTACGTGGTGATCCGCCACGACAACGGCTATCAGACCCGCTACCTGCACCTGTCGCGTCCGCTGGTCAGCCGCGGCGATCGGGTCGAGATGGGCGAGCGCATCGCGCTTTCCGGCAACACCGGGCGCAGCACCGGCCCCCACCTGCACTACGAGGTGCTGGTGAACAACACCCAGGTCAATGCCATGACCGTGGATCTGCCGGAGAACAAGAGCCTCACCGGCGAGAGGCTAATGGCCTTCCAGCGCCAGGCGGAGCCTCTGCTGGCCGCCCTGGAGAGCGGTCAGACCGGCCCGGTGGTGGCCAGCCGTCGCGACGACAACGACGACGAAGGCTGATCCCGCCGCCCCCGCCACCCGCGCAGCGCCCCGCCCCGAGCGGGGCGCTGCGGTTCTGTTCCGCCTGAACCCAGAGTCCGACACGGAGAGCCCCGGTGTCCTCGCCCCATATGCGCCGCGCCCAGCCCGCCCCTCCCCCCAGTAGCCGCCTGGCCGCCTTCTTCGGCGTCTTCCGCTACAGCCGCCGCGCCCTGACACTGGTGTGGCAGACCTCGCGGCCGCTGACCATCGGCCTGGCGGTCTGCACCCTGATCGCCGGCGTGCTGCCTGCGGTGGCGGCCTGGATCGGCCAGCTGATCGTCGATTCCGTGGTGGACGCCATGGCCTATCACCGCGAGACCGGCGAGGCCCTCACCCTCGAGAGCGCCTGGCCGGTGCTGCGCTACGTGCTAGCCGAGGCCGGAGTGATCGCCGCCATCGCCATGGCCCAGCGTGGCCTCTCGGCCCAGCAGTCGCTGCTGCGCGCCCTGCTCGGCCAGAAGGTCAACGTCATGATCCTCGAGAAGGCCGGCACCCTGAGCCTGACCCAGTTCGAAGACTCGGAGTTCTATGACAAGCTGACCCGGGCCCGCCGCGAGGCCTCGATCCGCCCGCTGGGGCTGGTCAACAAGACCTTCGGCCTCGCCCAGAACGGCATCTCCCTGGTGAGCTTCGGGGTGCTGCTGGTGCAGTTCTCCCCCTGGGCGCTGCTGATCCTGGTGATCGGCGCCCTGCCGGTGTTCCTCTCCGAGGCCAAGTTCTCAGGCGACGCCTTTCGGCTGTTCCGCTGGCGCTCCCCCCAGACCCGCATGCAGATGTACCTGGAGACGGTGCTGGCCCGGGAGGACAGCATCAAGGAGGTCAAGCTGTTCGGCCTGGAGCCGCTGCTGCTAGACCGCTACCGGAAGATCTTCGACACCCTCTACGGCGAGGACCGCCGCCTGACCATTCGCCGCGAGAGCTGGGGCTTCGGCCTCGGCCTGCTGGGCACCCTGGCCTTCTACGGCGCCTACGCCTGGGTGGTGGTGGAGACGGTGGGCGGACAGCTCACCCTGGGCGAGATGACCATGTACCTGATGGTCTTCAAGCAGGGCCAGGCGGCGCTCTCGGCGAGCCTCACCTCGGTAAGCGGCATGTACGAGGACAACCTCTACCTCTCCAACCTTTATGAGTACCTGGAGCAGCCGGTGGCGCCCCAGGCCGGCACCCTCACCGAGGGCGCGCGCCCCGGCGACGGCATTCGCTTCGAGAACGTCGGCTTCACCTACCCCGGCGCCGACAGGCCCGCGCTTTCGGGCATCGGCCTTCATCTGAGGCCGGGGCAGAGCCTCGCCCTGGTGGGCGCCAACGGCTCGGGCAAGACCACCCTGATCAAGCTGCTTACCCGCCTCTACGAGCCCGGCGAGGGGCGCATCCTGCTCGACGGCAGCGACCTTGCCGAGTGGGACGTCGGCGCCCTGCGCCGGCGCATCGGGGTGATCTTCCAGGACTTCGTACGCTACCAGCTCAAGGTCGGCGAGAACCTGGGCGCCGGCGACGTGGCGGCCTTCGAGGATGAGGCGCGCTGGCAGGAGGCGGCGCGCCGAGGGCTGGCCGACGACTTCATCGCCGACATGCCCGGGGGCTACCACACCCAGCTGGGGCGCTGGTTCAAGGGGGGCCAGGAGCTCTCCGGCGGCCAGTGGCAGAAGATCGCCCTGTCGCGGGCCTATATGCGGGAGAGCGCCGACATCCTGGTACTGGATGAGCCCACCGCGGCCATGGACGCCGCCGCTGAGGCGGCGGTGTTTGCCGACTTCCGCGAGCACAGCCGCGACAAGATGACCATCCTGATCTCCCACCGCTTCTCCACGGTGCGCGCCGCCGACCAGATACTGGTCATCGACGGCGGCGAGATCCTCGAGCAGGGCGACCACGCGAGCCTGATGGCCGCCAACGGGCGCTACGCCCGGCTCTTCCGGCTGCAGGCGAAGGGCTACGAGTGACGCCTACTACTCGCCGCTATAGCGCCAGCGGGCGGTCGAGCGCCCGCAGCAGGGCATCATCGCGCTCGTAGATGTCCGGGCGAAACACCAGCTGGCCATTCTCGTCCGGGTGCACCGTCCAGTAGTGCAGGATCACCGGCATGGGCCGGCCCAGGGAGACGTTGCGGGTCTGGCCGCTGGCGATCAGGGCGCGCACGTCCTGGCCGCTGCCGGTATCGTCGAACAGCAGCTGGGCGAACGCCAGCACCCCCTCCACGCGGATGCAGCCGGAGCTGAAGGCGCGCTGCTCCCGGGCAAAGAGCCCCTGGGCAGGCGTATCGTGCAGATAGACCAGGTGGTCGTTGGGGAAGCGGATCACCACCTGCCCCAGGGCATTCTGGGGCCCCGGATCCTGGCGGATCATCACGTTGCCGGGGTTGTACCAGTCCACCTGCCAGGGGTCGAGGCGCTGCCCCGAGGGGGTCAGCACGCGCATGTTCTGGCTCTGCAGGTAGCTTGGATCCCGCCTCACCCTGGGCAGTACATCCTCGCGCAGGATGGTAGGCGGCACCGTCCAGGTCGGGTTGACGGTCATATGGGTGATCTCGGAGCGCAGCGATGGCGTACGCCGATAGGGCTGCCCCACCACGATGCGCGATTGCCAGATCTCGCCGTTGGGGCGGAAGTAGCTGAGCCGATAGCCGGCGATATCCACCAGCACGAAGGCCTCGGGCAGGCCGTGCAGCAGCCAGCGGGCGCGCTCCAGGTTGACCCGGATCTGGTCGATGCGCGCCGCCACCGGCACGTTCAGTGCCGCTCGGGTCTGGGGGCCCACCACGCCGTCTACCTCCAGCAGGTGGCGGCGCTGGAAGCGCTTCACCGCCGCTTCCAGCGCGGTATCGAAACGCCGCGGGTCCGGGCTCTGCAGCTCGGCCCCGGGGAAGGCGTCGGTGTCGGCCGCCATCACCTCGAGCTCCCCCTCCATGGCCAGCCGCCGGCGCAGCTGCGCTACGGCGTCGTCCACGTCTCCTGCCCGCAGCACCCGAGGCGTGTCGGGCAGCCCAGGCCAGCCGCCCAGCCGCTCGATATTGCGATAGCGGGCCAGCCCGCTGCGCAGCCGCTCGTAGGGCGCATAGGGTGGCCGCGCCTCGCCGAAGGCCTGGTCGAAACGCTCACCGTCCACGGCACGGGAGATGGCGGCGAGGTCCAGAGGCGGTGCCTCCAGGGGAATCTCCCAGCGCGGATCGACCTGCCGGGGGTCGAGTCGCCCGCGCTGCAAGTGGCGCAGCGCCGTCAGCAGCGCCTCGGAGGCCTGCAGGTCGAAGCGGGCCAACGCCTCGGCCTCGGCGCCGCCCTCCTTGAGCCGGCGCTGCTCGGCCGCGAGCGCGTCGGCGCGATAGTCGCGAGGGTCGAGACCATCCCCCTCCAGGGTCTGCAGCGCCTCGGCAAAGGCCGCCACCCGCTGGCGCTCGGCCCAGGCGGGGCGATAGGCCCGGGTCGCATAGAAGCGGCGCAGCACCTCCGGCGCATCGGCCAGCTGCCGGGCGATCTCGGCCTCCAGGGGGGCCTGCCGGACCGTCTCGCGCTGCTCGGCGAAGGCAAGCGGCGAGAGCATCACCGCTAGGAACGCGAGGATGGCGACAAATCGCCGCATATTCGACTCCTTTTATCGTTTAAAGCTGAATTGGCTTTCCCTGCTTCACTCTTCATAATAGCTGCCGAGGCGGGGCCACAGGGAAGCGCGCCCCTCAAACACTTCCCATGTCGATGAGGGTTCCGTTTCCCATGCCAAGATTGACGCTCTCCCTGCTTGCCGGCGCCGCCCTGCTGGCCAGTACCCAGGCCCAGGCCGACACCTTCCTCGCCCAGGCCCTGCACCCCGAGGTCCTCAAGGGGCAGACGCTGGATCAGCGGCTGACCCGCCTGGCTCCGGGCGCCGACCCCCAGGTGCTTTCGCTGGCCGCCAACGCCCTGGCCTGCGCCGACCCCGATGCCGAGCGCCTGGCGGTGATCGACTACTCCCGACCCTCCAGCGAGCCGCGACTCTGGGTCTTCGACCTGCCCCGTAACGAGCTGCTCTTCGAGGAGCTGGTCTCCCACGGTCGCGGCTCCGGCGACGCCATGGCCACCACCTTCTCGAATATCCCGGAGAGCTATCAGTCGAGTCTCGGGCTCTTTCGCACCATGAACACCTACTACGGCCGCAACGGCTACTCGCTGCGCCTGGAGGGGCTCGAGAACGGCATCAACGACCTGGCCTACCAGCGCGCCATCGTCATCCACGGCGCCGACTACGTGAGTGAATCCTTCATCGAGCAGACCGGCAGACTGGGCCGCAGCCACGGCTGCCCCGCGGTCAGCCGCGACGTCACCTACCCGCTGATCGACAGCATCAAGGAGGAGCAGTACCTGTTCGTCTACTACCCGGACCAGGAGTGGCTGGAGGGCTCCGCCTTCCTCGCCTGCGACCGCGACGATAGCCAGCTGGCCATGCGCTGATTCGGCACCATCCCCGGGCATGCCGGGGATATCGCGCACCATGACGGGGCCCGGCCCCGTTTTTTCTGCCGGCATCTTTCTCACTCCCCTTCTCCGTACAATCCGGCATACCTCTCCAACCCCCTGCCCAGTCAGCTCTTTCATCATTCTGGCAGCCTGCTTGCAGGGCTCATGGCAACAAGGTGGGCGTGGACCAGGCTCCGGGAGCACGAGTGCGTCGAACCTTTCCTTCAATGGCGAAGGGCTTGTCCTGAACACTTCAGTGTGACGTCAGAGAGGCCCCCACCATGGATATTCGCGGCAAGGCCAACAGGATCCGCTTGTTGGATCTCAGTACTCCCCAGATGCGTGCGTTCCACTTCTCCTGGTTCGCCTTCCATATCTGCTTCTTCGGCTGGTTCGGCATCGCCCCGCTGATGGCGGTGGTTCGCGAGGACCTCAGCCTGACCCAGACCCAGATCGGCAACACCATCATCGCCTCGGTGCTGATCACCGTTATCGTGCGCCTGGCCATCGGCGTGCTCTGCGACCGCATCGGGCCGCGCAAGACCTATACCGGCCTGCTGCTGCTCGGCTCGATCCCGGTGATGGGCATCGGTTTCGCCAACAGCTTCGAGACCTTCCTGCTGGCACGCCTGGCCATCGGTGCCATCGGCGCCGCCTTCGTGATCACCCAGTACCACACCACCATGATGTTCGCCCCCAACGTGGTGGGCACCGCCAACGCCACCAGCGCCGGCTGGGGCAACCTGGGCGGCGGCACCACCCAGATCCTGATGCCGCTGATCTTCTCCGGGATCCTGATGCTAGGGGTCAGCGAGACCCTCGGCTGGCGGCTGGCCATGGTGGTGCCGGGGGTGGTGATGTTCATCACCGGCATCGGCTACTGGCTGTTCACCCAGGATGCCCCCGACGGCAACTTCGATGAGCTGCGGGCCCGGGGCGAGCTGCCGCCCGCCAGCGGCGAGAACGGCGCGGGCCAGAGCTTCATGGCCGCCGCCAAGGATATCCGCGTCTGGGCCCTTTTCGTGGTCTATGCCATCTGCTTCGGCGTCGAGCTCACCATCAACAACATCGCCGCCATCTACTTCTTCGACCATTTCGACCTGACCCTGGCCACGGCCGGGATGCTCGCCGGCCTGTTCGGGCTGATGAACATCTTCGCCCGCACCCTGGGCGGCGTCTTCTCCGATCTCTTCGCCAGAAACGGCGGTCTCAAGGGCCGCGTACGCTGGCTCTTCATCGCCCTGATCTGCGAGGGCATCGCCCTGGTGGCCTTCTCGCAGATGCATGTGCTCTCCTATGCCATCGGCATCATGCTGGTCTTCAGCCTCTTCGTGCAGATGGCGGAGGGCGCCACCTACGGCGTGGTGCCCTTCATCAACAAGAAGGCGCTGGGCGCCGTGGCGGGTATCGTCGGCGCCGGCGGCAACGTCGGCGCGGTAGCCGCCGCCTTTCTGTTTCGCAGCGAGTCGATCACCTACCAGCAGGGACTCTTCTACCTGGGGCTGACCGTGCTGGTGCTGGCCTCCTGCGCCCTGCTGGTGCGCTTCTCAGACGCGACCGAGGCCGAGGAAGCCAGGGCCTACCGGGACGCCGTGGGCGAGGAGACCGGTGCCGGCGCTCTGTCGCTGCGCTGATGCGGGTCGACGGCTGCGCATCACCACAGCACCAGGGTCCTATACTCATTGCCGCCGCCCCGACGGGCGGCGGTCAGCATATCGGGAGGAGGCTGCCATGACGCCGTCACATCCACTTCTGCTGGCCGCAAGGCGCTGCGAGCGCGGCGCCCTGGAGCGGCTCGCCGCCACCGCCGAGCTGATCGTCGCTGCCGGCCGCCTGATCCACACCCTGCAGCGCGAGCGCGGCACCAGCGCCATCTACCTCGCCTCGGACGGCCGTCGCTTCACGGCGGACCGCGCGGCACGCATTGCCGATAGCCAGGCCGCCGAGGCGAGCATGGGGAGTCATCTGTCCCTGCTCGCCGAGGCGGAGGGGGCCACAAGCCCGGCGGCCTCTCTGCTCTACCGCGCCGCGGACGTCGGGGGCGCGCTGGAGGAGCTCACGAAGCTGCGGCGCGCCGTGGCGGCCCGAGCGCTGGACCCCGATGCCTCCACCGCCGCCTACAACCGGCTGATCGGCGCCCTGCTGGGCCTGGTATTCGACACCGTCGACGCCCACGGCGATACCCGCATCACGGTGGCCATGGTGGCGCTCTGCCATCTGCTCAAGGGCAAGGAGCTCGCGGGTCAGGAGCGCGCCTGCGGCGCCCAGGGCTTTACCGCGGGCCACTTCGATGACGCCCATCGCGCGCTGCTGACCCGCCTGGCCGACGCCCAGGCCGGCTGCTTCACGACCTTTCTGGAATTTGCCTCTCCCGACGCCTGCGAGCACTGGGCAAGCCTCCTGGCCAACGACGACGAAGGACCACTGCCGCAGCTTCGCCGGCTGGCCATGCACCCCGAGGCAGCGGCAGGCCAGAGCCGCGACGCCGCACGTCTGGGCGAAGTCTGGTACGAGCTGACCACCCGGCGCATCGACGCCATGTACCAGGTCGAGAAGCGGCTCGGGGAGGAGCTGATGGCCCTGTGTGCCGAGCGCCTGAGCACTCTCCGGCAGCCTCCCCCCTCGCCTCCCGCCCCCTCCGACACCGCCAGGCTCGATGCCGCGCCCCTCGCCGCGCCCGACGTGCTTGACGGCCAGGCCACTACCGCCGCCCTCGCCTCTCCCCTCAACCGCTCGCTGCTCGACCTGGTGCGCACGCAGGCAGACCGCCTGCAGAGCCTTGGCCATGAGCTCGAGAGCACCCGCAAGGCGCTGCGCGAGCGCAAGCTGATCGAGCGCGCCAAGGGCGTGATCATGGCGAGCCAGCGCCTTACCGAGGAACAGGCCTACCGCTATATGCGCAAGACGGCCATGGATCAGAGCCGCAGCATGGCCGACCTGGCGCGGGCCATTCTCGACCTGGCCGAGCTGCTCAAGGCGCCGGGCCCCGGGTCATGACCCAAGGCCCTGGGCCCGTGTCAGGATAGCGGTGCGAGATTACCGCAGCCGTTGCGCCGGGCAGGCGATGCCTCCCCCATCGAGACCACGCTGCCCACCACGACCAGGCAGGGCGAAGGCAGCGGCTCGGCGGCAAGCCTGGCCGGCATGTCGGCCAGGGTGCCCACCAGCGACGCCTGCTCGGGCAGGCTGGCGTTGGCCACCAGCATGACCGGCCAGTCATCGGGAAGGCCGGCCCTTCGCAGGCCGCGGCAGATGGCGTCGATCCTGGCCAGCCCCATATAGATGATCAGCGTCTCGTCCCGACGCGCCAGGGTGGACCAGTCGGGTTCGTCATCGCCACGACAGAGCTGGGCAGTCACCAGGCGCAGCTGCTGGGCATGGGCCCTGTCGGTGAGCGGAATGCCCATGGCAGCACAGGCCGCCGAGGCCGCGGTGATGCCGGGCACGATCTCGGCTGCCACGCCGGCCTCGGCCAGGGCGGCGAGCTCCTCGCCCATGCGGCCGAACACGCCCGGATCGCCCCCCTTGAGGCGCACCACCGACTTGCCCTGTCTGGCCAGGCGCACCAGCAACGCACCGATCTCGGCCTGGGGCACGCTGTGGTGGCCGCGCGCCTTGCCCACGTCGTAACGCTCCCGGCCGGCGGGAATCAGCGCCAGCACCTCCTCGCCCACCAGCCGATCGTAAACCACCGCATCGGCCTCCTGCAGCAGGCGAGCGGCCTTCAGGGTAAGCAGCTCCACATCCCCGCTGCCGGCCCCCACCAGATAGACAGGGGCCGGCCGGCGGCCGCTCTCGCTCGGTAGCGCAGCGTCACGGCGCGCCATGCCGATAAGCCAGCGTCCGGCCCCTTCGGCCAGGCGCGCCAGGAGACTGCCGGAGGCTCGGGAGGCGTCAGGCGACATCGATAACGTCGGGTTGCGGGGCAAGGCGCTCATGGACCTTCTCCTCCTGGGTGTCTTCGATCAGGGATTTGAGTTCGGGAATGCAGCTGCCGCACTGGGTGCCACAGGCCAGCCGCGCCCCCAGGGCCTCGACGCTGTCGTCGCCGTCGCGGATCGCCCTCAGAATCGTGGCGCGGCCCACCTGGTGGCAGCTGCACACCACGGGGCCAGCGTCGGCGGCACCGTCGTCGCAGCCGGCCAGCAGGCGGCGCCGGCGTGCGGCGGACAGGGCCTCGCCCCGGGCCGCCTCGGCGAAGCGCTCGTCGAGCCAGGCGAGCCCCGGCAGCTCGCCGGGCGGCCCCACCATCAGCCACCAGCGCAGCCGACCGCCCTCGATGCCGGCGGCACGCAGGCGCCCGCCGTCGGGGTCATCGAGCCACAGCGCCGCTGCCACCGGCAGCGCACGCTGAGCCCAGGCCAGCCAGTCGCGGTCAGCGCTTTCGGGTGCGCCGGCCAGCTGCCAGCGCTGGCCATGGGCCAGGGGGATGCGCGCCCAGTAGGCGGTATCGGCACGCCAGTCGACCTCGCCGACCAGCGCGGGCGCCACCAGCAGCGTCGCCTCCCAGGCCACCGGCAGCGGCGCCAGGGCCACGGCGCCATGCTTTGACTCGGGCTGGCCGGAGACGGGATCGAGATGGGCCTCCAGCAGGCGCCCCACCCGGGCATTGGCGCTGAAGCTGTCGCTCCAGTGCATGGGCGCGAACACCTCGCCACGGCGCTGCCCCTTGGCGAGCCGCACCCGCCCCACATAGTCGCCCCCGGCGCCACGCAGCCGCGCCAGCTGCTGGTCGCTGACACCAAGTCTCGCGGCATCGTCGGGATGGACCTCGATAAAGGGCTCGGCGCGGTGGTTCATCAGCCGCGGCGCCCGGGCGGACCGGGTCATGGTGTGCCACTGGTCGCGGATACGCCCGGTATTGAGGCGCAGCGGCCGCGACGCGGAGAGCCTCTGCTCGGGGGCTCGCGGGCGCACCGCCACCAGCCGGGCCAGGCCGTCCGGGGTGGCGAAGCGGCCCTCCTCGAAGAGCCGTGCCCTGCCGTGCGGCGCCGCGGCATTGACCGGCCACTGGGTGGGCGACAGGGCGTCATAGGCTGCGCGGTCGAGCCCGGCCAGCCCGGAGATATCGAACAGCCGCTCCCCCGGGGTGCCGGGAAGGTTCTCGAAGCCGGAGAGCCGGGCGTGCTCGTCGAAGATCTCCGCCGGGTGCGCGTAGGCGAAGGCCTCACCGTAGCCCAGCCGGCGGGCCACCTCGCAGATGATCCACCAGTCGTGGCGCGCCTCCCCCGGCGGCTGCAGCAGGCCGCGCTGGCGGGAGATGCGCCGCTCGGAGTTGGTCACGGTGCCGTCCTTCTCCGACCAGGAGGATGCCGGCAGCACGATGTCGGCGTAGGCCAGCAGGTCGGTGTCGGCGACGCACTCGGAGACGATCACCAGCGGGCACTGCTCGAGCGCTGCCCGCACCCGGTCGGCACGGGGCAGGCTCACCGCCGGGTTGGTGGCCATGATCCACACCGCCTGCACCTCGCCGCGCTCGATCGCCTCGAACAGCGCCACCGCCTTGTGGCCGGGGGCCTCGGGGAGGGTCGGCGTGAGCGTGGCGGTGGCCCAGAAGCAGGTGACCCGATCGCGGGCCCCGGGGCTGTCGTAGTCCATGTGGGCGGCCAGCTGGTTAGCCAACCCGCCCACTTCGCGGCCGCCCATGGCGTTGGGCTGGCCGGTGATGGAGAAGGGCCCCGCGCCGGGCAGGCCGAGCTTGCCGCCGGCCAGGTGGCAGTTGATGATGGCATTGCCCTTGTCGGTGCCGCTGCTCGACTGGTTGACCCCCTGGGAGTAGAGGGTCACCACGTGCAGCTGGCTGGCGAACCAGTAGTAGAAGGTCTCCAGGCGCTCCGGGTCGATGTCGCAGTCGGCGGCCACCGCGGCCACCGAGACGTCGTCTTCCCCGGCCGCGGCCAGCGCCTCCTCGAGGCCCAGGGTGTGGCGCGCCAGATAGACTCGGTCCAGCCGACCCTTGTCGGCCATCCAGGCCAGCAGGCCGTTGAACAGCCGCGCGTCGCTGCCGGGGCGAAGGCCCAGGTAGAGGTCGGCGATCTCGCAGCTGTCGGTGACCCTGGGATCGATCACCACCACCCGCATCAGCGGATTGCGGGCCTTGGCCACCTTGAGGCGCTGGTAGAGCACCGGATGGTTCCAGGCCAGGTTGGAGCCCACCAGCACCACCAGCTCGGCCTCTTCCAGATCCTCGTAGCTACAGGGCACGGCGTCGGCGCCGAAGCTGCGCTTGTAGGCGGCCACCGCCGAGGCCATGCAGAGCCGCGAGTTGGTATCCAGGTGCGGGGTGCCGAGAAACCCCTTGAAGAGCTTGTTGGCGACGTAGTAGTCCTCGGTGAGCAGCTGACCGGAGAGATAGGCCGCCACGCTCTCCCGCCCATGGCGCGCCCGGGTGGCCGCCAGCCGCTCGGCCACGGTGGCAAGGGCCGTCTCCCACTCGACCTCCACGCCGTCGACCCGCGGCCGGGTGAGCCGGCCCTGCTCGCCCAGGGTCTCGTGCAGGGCCGAGCCCTTGACGCAGAGCCGGCCGTAGTTGGCGGGGTGGCCGCTATCCCCCTCGACGGCGGTGATGCGCTTGCCCTCCAGCGTCGCCCTGATGCCGCAGCCAACGCCGCAGTAGGGGCAGGTCGTGGTGATATGGCGGGTGATATGAGGCATGACAGTCTCCGGTGTTCATGAGCTTCCACTGGCCCGGAACGCAAACGCCCGCCACTCCCCGGCGAACCGGAAAGTGGCGGGCGTCGTTGCCCCGGGGCATCCGCCTGTTGACGCAGCGGATAGCGCATTCTGTGCCATCAGCCCATGCAACCAAGATGCCAACTACGCAGTCAGGATGCCAGAGCGCTGCCAGCAGCCCGTGGCAGATCGGCGCCTCCCCCCCTGCATTCGGGCGGCTCCCTGGACGGTGGCGGGCGCCGGGAGACGCTCCTACCTTTTATGGCGCATCGGCGAGGGGTTATGGCGCACCGGCGGGGAGGCTGCTGCAAACCGGTGCATAACGGCCTCGCCCTGCACCACCGCGGCGAACCCCCCGACGGCGCAGCGGCCGAGCCAGCCGACTCCCACATGTATGTAGCCAGCTGATTTAACGTCTTATTTTTCCAATAACAGGCAAGCTGGCGAGCTTCTTGTTAGTTGGTGTATGGCAGCGGTCAAAGTGGATCGCCGACCAACCATCATTCAGGCAAGGGCGCCTCGCACCCGTCTCTCACCAGACGCGGTCGAGGCGCCCTTTGCGTTTTCATATTCCCGGAGGAGAACGCCATGCCCGCGACCTCTCACTCTGCCGTGACGGACCATCTGGTCATCATCGGCAACGGCATGGCCGGCCACCGCCTGGTGGAGGCCCTGGCTGGCAAACCGGGCCGCCCGGCGCACATCACCGTGATCGGCGACGAGCCGGAGCCGGCCTACAACCGTATCCTGCTCTCCCCGCTGCTGGCCGGCGAGATGGCACGCGAGGCCCTGACCCTGCATGACGGCGACTGGTACGCCGAGCAGGGCATCGAGCTGATCCTCGGCGAGCGGGTCACTGACATCGACCGCGCCGCACGGCGCCTGACCACCGATGCCGGCCGCACCCTCGACTACGACCGCCTGGTGCTGGCCACCGGCTCCCGCCCGGCCCGCCCCCCGGTGCCGGGGCTCGAGCTGCCCGGCGTGGAGGTGTTTCGCGACCTCCGCGACGCCGAGGCCCTGATGCGCTTCGGCCAGCATCGGGCCGACGAGGGCGGCAACGCCGTGGTGATCGGCGGCGGCCTGCTGGGCCTGGAGGCCGCCGAGGGGCTACGTAAACGAGGACAGGGCGGCCTGCGGGTGAGCCTGCTGCAGCGCGACGACCGCCTGATGAATCGCCAGCTCGACCTCATCGCCGCCCGGCTGCTCGAAAACGCGCTGCGCGGCCGCGGGCTCGACATCCACACCGACGCCCGGCTCGAGCGCCTGGAGCCTGACGACCAGGGCCGGGTGTGCGCCGCCCTGCTGACCGACGGCACCCGCCTGCCTGCCGACTGCGTGGTGGTGGCCATCGGCATCCTGCCCAAGGTGTCGCTTGCCCGCGCGGCCGGGCTCGAGGTCAACCGCGGCATCGTGGTCGACGCCTGGCTCACCACCAGCGATCCGGCCATTCACGCCCTGGGCGAGTGCTGCGAGTTCGAGGGCCAGACCTTCGGCCTGGTGGAGCCCATCTGGCGCCAGGTCGAGGTGCTCGCCGCCCATCTGGCCGGCGAGACGGTGGCGGGCTACGTCGACACCCCCTGCGCCACCAAGCTCAAGGTCAGCGGCGTTGCGCTCTACGCCTTCGGGCCCACCGAGCCCGAGGCGGGCCACGAGGTGCTCGCCTATCACGACCCCCAGCAGGGCGACTACCGCCGCCTGCTGCTGAAAGACGGCCGCCTGGAGGGCGCCGTGCTCTACGGCGACACCGCCGCCGGCCCCTGGTACTTCGAGCAGGCCCTGGCCGGGCGCGACCTCAGCGCCGGGCGCGCCGCGCTGCTGCTCGGCGCCGCCGACGCCCGGGTGCGGCTCGACGCCGCCGCCGACACTGCCACTGACTCACCGCACAGCCCCGCGAAGGAGGCCGCATGAACACGCCCGCTAAACCGCAACTGATCATCATCGGCAACGGCATGGTCGGCCACCACCTGGTCGAGCAGTTGGTCGAGCGCGGCGCCACCGAGCGCTATCGGATCACCGTATTCGGCGAGGAGCGCCACTTAGCCTACGACCGGGTGCACCTCTCCGAGTACTTCAGCGGGCGCGACGCCGACTCCCTCGCCCTCTCCACCAGCGACTACTACGCCGAACACGGCATCGAGCTGCGCCTTGCCGAGGCAGTGGTCGCCATCGACCGCAACAAAGGCGAAGTGGTCACCGACCAGGGGCGCACCCCCTACGACCGCCTGGTGCTGGCTACCGGCTCCACCCCCTTCGTGCCGCCGATTCCCGGCAACGAGCGGGAGGGCTGCCTGGTCTACCGCACCCTGGAGGACCTCGACGCCATCCGCGCGGCCGCCGAGACCGCCACCACCGGCGTAGTGGTGGGCGGCGGCCTGCTCGGCCTGGAGGCGGCGGGCGCCCTGCGCGGGCTCAACCTCGACACCGCCGTGGTGGAGTTCGCTCCGCGCCTGATGCCGATGCAGGTGGACAGCGAAGGCGGCGAGCTCTTGCGCGAGAAGATCGAAGCCATGGGCGTACAGGTGCTCACCGGCCGCGCCACCCAGGCGATCGTCGACGGCGAGGCCAGCCGCCACCGCATGGTGTTCCAGGACGACAAGGTGCTGGAGACCGACCTGATCGTCTTCTCCGCCGGCATTCGCCCCCGGGACGAGCTGGCCCGGGACAGCGGTCTGACGCTCGGCGAGCGCGGCGGCGTGGTGATCGACGACCGCTGCCTGACCAGCGACCCGGCGATTCTCGCCGTGGGCGAGGTAGCGCTGTGGCAGGGCAGCATCTTCGGCCTGGTGGCCCCCGGCTACCAGATGGCCAAGGCCGCCGCCGCCACCCTGCTGGAGGGCGATGAGCCCTTCAAGGGCGCCGACATGAGCACCAAGCTCAAGCTGATGGGCGTGGACGTGGGCGCCATCGGCGACGCCCACGGCGACCGCACCCCCGGCGCGCGCCAGTTCCGCTTCCTCGATCCCATCAAGCAGCAGTACCGCAAGCTGGTGGTCTCCAGCGACGGCAGGCGCCTGGTGGGCGCCATGCTGGTGGGCGACAACAGCGTCTACGACACCCTGCTGCAGTACTACGCCAACCGCATCGAGCTGCCCGAGGACCCGGCCTCGCTGATCCTGCCGGCCGGCGGCGACGCCGCCCCCGCCCTGGGGCCGGACGCCCTGCCCGACACCGCCATGATCTGCTCCTGCCACAACGTCACCAAGGGCGACGTCTGCGCCACCATCGACGCCGGCGCCGTGGACCTCGGCGCCGTGAAGGGCTCCACCCGCGCCAGCACCGGCTGCGGCGGCTGCGCCGCCCTGCTCAAGACTCTGGTGGACCACGAGCTGGAGAGCCGCGGGGTGGAGGTCGACAAGTCGATCTGCGAGCACTTCTCCCATACCCGCCAGGAGCTCTACGACATCGTGCGGGTGGAGGGCATCAAGACTTTCCGCGAGCTGATGGAGAAGCACGGCAACGCCGACACCCACGGCCTGGGCTGCGATATCTGCAAGCCGGCGGTGGCCTCGATACTCGCCTCCTGTTTCAACGAGCCGATCACCGACGCGGCCCATATCCCGCTGCAGGACACCAACGACACCTTCATGGCCAACATGCAGAAGAACGGCACCTACTCCGTCGTTCCCCGCGTGCCGGGCGGCGAGATCACCCCCGACAAGCTGGTAGTGCTGGGCCAGGTGGCGCAGAGGTATGGCCTCTACACCAAGGTGACCGGCGGCCAGCGCATCGACCTGTTCGGGGCCCGCCTGGAGGACCTGCCGGCAATCTGGGGCGAGCTGATCGAGGCCGGCTTCGAGACCGGCCACGCCTACGGCAAGTCGCTGCGCACGGTGAAGTCCTGCGTGGGCAGCACCTGGTGCCGCTACGGCGTGCAGGACAGCGTGGGCATGGCGATCCGGCTCGAGCACCGCTACAAGGGCCTGCGCGCGCCGCACAAGATCAAGTTCGGGGTGTCCGGCTGCACCCGAGAGTGCGCCGAGGCCCAGAGCAAGGACATCGGCGTGATCGCCACCGAGAACGGCTGGAACCTGTACGTCTGCGGCAACGGCGGCATGCGCCCGCGCCACGCCGAGCTGTTCGCCACCGACCTCGACGACGAAGCGCTCTACCGCACTATCGACCGCTTCCTGATGTTCTACATCCGCACCGCCGACCGCCTGCAGCGCACTTCGGTATGGCGCGAGAACCTGGAAGGCGGCCTGGACTACCTCAAGGAGGTGATCCTCGAGGACAGCTTAGGGATAGGCGAGGAGCTGGAGCGCCAGATGCAGACCGTGGTCGACACCTACGAGTGCGAATGGGCCAATGCCATCAGCGACCCGGAGAAACTCAAGCGCTTCAGAAGCTTCGTCAACGACGCCCGCCCGGACCCGGACATCATCACTACCACCGAACGCGGCCAGTTCCGCCCTGCGTAACGGAAATGGCTGCGCGAGTGAATCGCGTTGTTGCGCGGCACCCCGAAGGCTCGCCTAACCCCACGTTATGTCTCGCCTTCGATCCGCCGCGCGCTTAGCGACGTAGCGACGCCCGCTTCATCTCGCTCGCCGATTTCCCGACACCATTGCTAGGAATCTCTTATGACAACCGCCAACGCAGCAGCCAAGACCATGACCCAGACCTGGCAACCCCTCTGCACCCGCGCCGACCTGGTGCCCTACTCCGGCGTAGCCGCCTGGGTGGAAACTCCGGAAGGCCCCGCACAAGTCGCCGTTTTCTACCTGCCCGGCCACGCCCAGGAACTCTACGCCATCGACCACCACGACCCCTTCTCCAGCGCCAACGTCATCGCCCGCGGCATCATCGGCGACCTCAAGGGCCAGCCGGTGGTCGCCTCGCCGATCTACAAGCAGCACTTCCGCCTGGAAGACGGCCAGTGCCTGGAGGACGAAGCCGTCACCCTGCGCACCTGGCAGGTGAGCTTCAAGGGCGATGAGGTGTGGATCGAGGCGTGAGGATTCGGTCTTCTGGAAAGAAAAAAGCCGCCGACGCATGAAAAGCGTCGGCGGCTTTGGGTAAGCCCACCCGCATTGGCTCTCCTGGCCGCCATTGCCGACGATGGCGTTCCAGTAGCGATCCGTCTCCTCCTGGTCTTCGGTCGCCACCTGAAACGAGAACGCTTCGCTATGCTGGAAGGCAGGCCCGCCGTTCAGCCCGAGGCACGCCACGCCCAGCACGGTGAACTCTACCGTCAAGACGCTCCCCTCCTCCCCCGCTGGGTAATCCCCAGGGGCCCGGTGCACCGCGTCGAGCGATGAATCGGGGAAGGTCTCGGCATAAAATCGTGCGGCTTCCTCAGCGGCGCCATCGTACCAAAGGCAGATCGTGTTCTTCGCCATATGCTTCATGATCAGCTCCCTTCTGTGGGTGATTGCTGTGAGTGGCAATCTAATGTCGAACGGAGCTGCCCGAAATCGACAGGGGTGGTTAACGCCCGGCTTTGGGGCGGACTTGCAGCCGCAAAGCGGCGGAAAGGCCGTCCCAGCCCCGAAGGGGCGACAACAGCCGATTGTTATGTGAGCGCACCGCTATTTACAAACCTTGCCTTGCTCTTTCTATTGCGGCCTCAACTGCCAACAACGCCTGGGGACTATTCTTCCAACAAGTTTTCCTGAGCATAGACGCAACTCTTTCAGCAATTTCTTTTGGCTCATAGCTCGCCAATTCAGAAAAAGAATCTATACCTATTTCTTCAAAACGCTTAACTACTGTAGGTCCAACACCCTTCACTTCAAGTAGAGCTGTTTTTTCTGATTCGCTGAATGCCATACCGAAACTCCTTAAGCCACATAACGCTGCATTCAGCGGCTTGTCCTCTGCAATGCTTGGTTATATTGCTCTAAACCCAAACCTAAAAAGTGTGTTCCTGGAACTGGATTGTTCGTTACGGGTGGATGCTCAACAAATCCATATGACCTGTATAATTTCAATGCAGTTTTGAACTCTGGAAGAACATCTAAACAAATTTTACTGTAGCCACTGATAACAGCCTCTTGCAACACTCTATCAACTAGCAGCTTACCTAGATTGTGGCCACGAACACTTGGTTGGATATAAACTCGCTTCATTTCACAGACAGACTCATCCAATCTCCGAAATGCAGCACACCCAACAGGCTTACTGCCTTCTTTCACCAAAAAAATCTTTGACTCTTCAGAGCTGTAATTTTCAGGCAAGTGGTTAAATTCCGGTTCATCGCACTTTGCCGGGAAACGCGGCACGGATCTTCAGGAAGAAATATTCCGTGTCGCGGTACCCATAGGCCATCCGTTTGATGACCTTGATTCGGTTGTTCATACCTTCCAGCACGCTGGTGTTCAGGTGGTGGCGAGCACTGGACACGATGCCATCCAGGTAGGGCTCCAGCTTCTTGGTGAAGCGCATCAAGGCGTCGATGCCGCTGCCCAACGCCATACCGGCCCACTCTTGCCAACCGCTGCGTGCCGTCGCCTCGTCCTCGGCAAACCACAGTGTCTTGAGCTGGTCCTTGAGTAGATAGACCTTGGTCAGTGAGGCATTGGCAGCCAGCAGCTCTTCCAGCTTCACCGCCTGCTCAGGCTTGAGGTTGTCCTGGTTGCGCAGCAGCAGCCAGCGGCTGCCCTTGATCACCTTGCGGGCCGCCTTGTCGTCGCGTAGCTGATTGGCCTGATCGACGCGCACCCGGTCCATCACCTCACGCCCGTACTTGGCCACCACATGGAAGCGGTCGTAGACCACCTCGGCGTTGGGACACTGAGCCTTCACTTCGAGATCGAATGACGCGTTCATGTCCATGGCGACGGCCTCGATCTGCTGTCGCGCATCACCCAACCATTCGAAGAACGGGCGGATCGCCTCACGGGAGCGGCCCTCGCCGACCCACACCACCTGCTGGGTGTCGGCACAAGCAATCACCGTGGCGTAGCGGTGTCCCTTGTGGAGGGCGAACTCGTCCATCATCAGGCGGCGCAGCCGCGTCGGATCCGGCGCCGGCAAGTCACGCTGAAGGCGCTGCTTGTCGATGGTCTTGACGGTATGCCAGTGCAGGCCGACCAAGTCGGCGACATGCCGGATCGGCAGCAACGTGACCAACCGCTCCACCCACTGGCGCAATGTGGTGGTCACTGGTGAACGGCCCGGCAACCAGTCAATGCGCTCGCGTGTCGGGCCACAGACGGGGCAGCGCAGGCGACGTACCGGCACCTCCAGCTCCACCCGGTAGATCAGCAACGGCGCCTCTCGGACGCGACGCTGATGCACGTCATGGACGAGGAAGCAGGCGTGGTCACAGCCGCTGCAGACGGGAGGGACTCGGTCATCAGGCGCCAACTGGAGCCGTAGCGTTTGCTCATCCAGGAATTCGTGATGGGCGACGGTGAAACCTTTCCAGAACAGGCAGAGCGGGGTAGCATCCATGGCAACGGCGGTATCCGTGAGCAGACGTTTGTGGTGAACATCAGCTTACTCGGATTTACCGCCGTTTCTCTATCCCGCCTTCGCCTAAGAGTACTTCGTTTTCACGCCAGTCTGCGAAGAACCTAAATTCCTGATCATTGCCTTGGAAAGAAAGATCTACCAAGGTGCTGTTAACATACTCATTATACAGATCAAGAACATCTCTTAAATCATTAGAAAAAACAGCCCTTACCACCTCAAACACTTCACTCTCCTTGCGATATAACGCCCGTCTCACGCGCCGGTTTGAAGCGGCGGAAAAGCGGTCGCAGTGCAGCCGATTGTTATGTCAATTTCCGCAGCAATTCTTGCCCTTCATAGAGCCAACAAGGGCAAACACTTCAACCGGCCCGTGATCGTTCAGAAATTAGCACGAACACCTCAGCGCCTTGCAAAACACGATGTATAGCCTGGGTCAACTTATCCTGAAGCGTGTCAACCTCGGATGCCAATACCTTACTCATAGGGTTGTAGTAGATGGTAACCACATAGGTTCGCCCCATTTTTATAACAGTGAAATCCTGTACGCGACCTGCCGACTCCTTCAAGACAGGGCGGGCAGCTCGACGAGCGGCAGCAACTTCACTTGGCTGAGCAGTAGCTCCAACCAGCTCTCCGACACCGACCTTAAAATCATTCCAGAACTGACCTACGACAGCCAGACAAAGAATCAACGTAACTATTCAGGTGGTTGCGGATAGCCTGTCGCCAACCACCTGATTTTTCTGGCATAGTGTGCCTAATCCTTCGGCATATCTATGCGGTGACATGACCATCAGCGATATCAACGTCGACGAGGCTCTGGAGCGGGTCCGACAGCAGCTCAAGGAAGACCAGACGGTCTCTCCGTCGCTGCGTGCGGCCATCGATGTGCTGATGTTGCTGGTCAAGCTCATGGCCGATCGCCTGGCCACCAGTAGCCGCAACAGCAGCAAGCCACCGTCCCAGGATCCCAATCGCCAGCGCCGCTCGCGCGCCAAAGGCGAGCGGCGCCCCGGCGGACAGCCAGGGCATGAGGGTAAGACGTTGGCGCCGGTGACGGACCCCGACGAGGTGGTCAAGCTCCGTGTCGATCGTCGGCAACTCCCCAAGGGGCGTTCTTACCGCCCGGTCGGCGTCGAAACGCGCCAAGTGCAGGACATCGTAATCCAGGCCGTGGTCACCGAATATCAGGCTGAGGTCCTCGAAGATGATCAGGGGCAACGCTACGTGGCGCCATTCCCCGAGGGCGTGACTCGCCCCATCCAGTATGGCCCTCGCCTCAAGGCGCATGTCGTCTATCTCTCCCAGTATCAGCTGTTGCCCTATGCGCGTATCCGCGAGTTGCTCACCTCGCAGTGCGGCCTGTCGCTGAGCACCGGCACCCTGTTCGCCTTCAACCAGGAGGCCTACCAGCGGGCCGAGGCGTTCGCCGAGTGGGTGATCCCGGCGCTACGTGAAGCAGCCACCGTCCATGCCGATGAAACCGGAATGCAGGTCGGTGGCAAACGCTACTGGCTACACAGCGCCTCCAACGAGGCCCTGACCTGGTTGGCCCCGCACCCCAAGCGCGGCCAGGAAGCGATGGACGCCATCGGCGTATTGCCCTTCGTGCGTGGCGTGCTGGTGCATGATCACTGGAAGCCCTACTACCGCTATCCGGATTGCCGGCACGCGCTCTGTAATGCGCACCACCTTCGGGAGCTGACAGCGGCCTGGGAGAACGATGGCCAGGCATGGGCCAAGGCCTTGCATGACCTGTTGTTGGAGATGCATCGCGCCGTGGAGGTGGCCGACGGCTGCCTCTCGGCCGATGAGACCCGAGCCTGGCGGCAGCGCTATCGAGATTGCCTGGCGAAAGGGGACGCCGAGTGCCCCCCGCCGGTGAAACCGCCACCTGGAACGCGAGGCCGGGCCAAGCGCACCAAGTCGCGCAACCTCCTGGAACGCCTCCAGGCGTACGAGGACGACGTGTTGCGCTTCCTCGACGACCCTGCCGCTCCCTTCACCAACAACCAGGGGGAACGCGATCTGCGAATGACCAAGGTCCAGCAGAAAATCTCGGGCTGCTTCCGCTCCTGGGAGGGGGCGGAGATCTTCTGCCGGATGCGCAGCTTCCTCTCGACCGCCGTCAAGCAAGGGGTGGCGGCGCATACCGCACTGGAGCAACTGTTTGCGGGTGATGTGCCATCCTTCATGCAGCCTACAGCCACGGATCAGGCGGCGTGAGCTAAACAGTTACGAATCAACACAATCAAGGAGTCTGCAATAGGTACAATAGGGGCAATAATTCCATCCTGGAAGAAGTAAACTACGACAAAACCCACAGCAACAATCCCGGTGAGCAAACCATCAAATGCGGCTGCTTTGGCTTCTAGGCGTAAGATGTCACTGCGTCGACCGCTCAACACCCAGTTTCGGTAGTGAAATGCCCAAAGAAAGACACACAAGACTCCAATTACGAAGAAATATATCAAGATAGGACCAAACACTAGACCAGAAACCTCGCCATAAGCGAAATAGGCGTATATAGAGATGGCTGCAGAGCCTGCAGCGAAAATTATCAAGCCGAGAATTGTCAGAGATCTAAACGTCGTGAACAAGGATTCCTCAGCTGCATACCCCATCGGTCGCACGTTATCAGGACTATTCTTAAGTCTTTGACTAACTCGCAAACCAAGAAAGGCAAAAATAAATGCAATTGTGGAAAAAAGCCCATCCATCATGATGGCAGCTGAATTACCCAAGAGGCCTGCTGCAACGCCAGCCACCCCCATTAATACGCTGCCAATCATGGCAACAATCATAGAACGCTTTTCCCGACGGAAAATTTCACTCACTTTTTCTTACCTGCACTCAAGTTGAAAGAAGCATCCGGACATAACGCCGCTATCACCGGTGACAAAACCGGAGTGAAGCGGAGGTTTTGGCATCCGGTGCATGGCTTGGTTATGCGCTCTCACAGATATCACGAATATCCTCGATATCTACCGGCCGTGAGAGCGCAGACTTATACCGTATCAGATCATCCCGCAGCATAAGAGGGAGCTCAAGACCCAACAAATGCACGGTCTCATAGCGAGAAAAATCTATATTTATCGGAACCCACTTTTCATTTCCGGTATCAAATATTTTCGGACCGTCAGCGTTGCCTACCTCTACTTTAACGCCTTCATACTTGAACTGGACATAAATTAGATCCCAGCCTTCCTCTTGGCGGTGAGCGGCAGCCTTGGATACAAACTCCTGACCGGCCTGAACGACTGTTGAAAAGTACTCGCCAGGGACGAAAAGGTCGATGTCATACAGGTCTCGCTCAGAGCCATACCCCTTTGCGGCGAGCCCACCACAAATTAAGAAGGGTATATTTCTATCCCTTAGTAACCCTACGATCCATTGAGCGGCTACTTGATGCATCTCTCCTCCTTTACGCATAACAGTGATTAGGCTTCGCGATCTTTGACCATAATTTCTGTCTGAACCCCATTCCAATCCTCTAGTTCTAAACTACTCCACCCTAGTTTTCGATAGAGCCCTTGCTGATCAGGAGTGTGCAGATATAATCTTGCAACTCCCCATTCCCACGCCTTCCTTTCTGCAACTTCGCAAAGTTTAGCTGCGATTCCACGGCCTCTGTAATCCGGCATGACAAAGATACCTGCAAGCCAAGGGGTTAAGTCTTCTCTCCCTTCCAAGTCACAAACTCTCAAAGCACTTGTACCCAACAGAACACCATTTTCATGCGCTACCCATGCGAGTGGTAGCTGATCGCGATTCTGGTGGGAAATTAGCTTCTCATACCGTCGCTCATAGCATTCTCCAGGGATAATGCTGCTCCAGTGCTCCGCCATTTCACGAGCAAGTAACGGAATAAAATCCGGTGCATCCTCAAGATAATCAATTCTCACAATTGAGTCCTTAACTTACGCCTAACGCCTTGCTCACCGGAAAATTAGGAGCGTAGCGAGTAATTTTTCCGAGTGTAGCAACTTGTTAGTTTTCGATCTCAAATTAGTAAGAGGAAAAGCTCTTGAATTTCGTTGTCTCAAATTTTGAGAACTTTTCAATGTCAATGTTTTTACTTTGAGTGAGCGTCCAGTAGTAATAGTCTAAAATCCATGTGTATTTATCTATGACTTTTTGTTCTTTTAGTTCCATTCTTAGTTTATAGATATCTTCCATTTCTAATAAAACAATATCCGCATTTTCTCCATTCAAATTTATAAGCTGCGGAGAGAAGTGAATGAAATATTCATCATGGTCTTTAGCAATTAGTGTTTGAGCATCCCTTGTTAGCAATGGCACTACACTAGGATCAATAAGAATTCTAGGGTATATGGCCTTTTTACTTTCTAAAATATAGGCTTTCTGAAGAGCAATTGACGATAGAAATGAAAATCCATATTCCTCATCAATTTCATCCATGTGCGGGCCAAAAGAAAGCCCTCCCCTTAGATAAAGACCCTCATAACTTAAGTGAGCTGATAATACCCTACAGAAAAATAGCATTCCAAAAAGGCTATCACGATTTGAATCTTCTTTAGGCAAAGAGATTATCACGCTATCAGAAAAGAATTTCACATCTAAATCATTAACATTAATAAGTATTGAACTGATTTCTATGATAGATAGCGACTGAGTAAGTGCTCTCTTAAATCTTCCATGTAAATTGTACATTCCGCCGAAGTACATTTCGGACTTTTCTTTATATCCTAGAATATCAAGGAATGCGCAATAATAATCCTTCTCATCCATAGTGTAATTATCAATTGAATTCCATTCGGGTGTTGCCATGTTTACTCCTGGAAAACTAACGCCCGCAGCACGCGCGGCTTTGTAATGGAGGCGCAGCCGCAATGGAAAAGCCGTCGCTGTGCCTGCGATTGTTAGCTTAGATCGAACTTCTAAGGATCTTGAATTCTTCGTAAGCGACCTTCTTTATCTTCGAAATCTCTCCAGCAACTTCTTCTAGCGAATTGTTTCGTTGAAGAAACTCGTCAAACTTATCTCTTAACCATTCTGGATCAAGCTCATTCTTTGTATCTATATCAAAATTTAGCCTTATTACTCTATAGCGAGCTAGACTGTAACTTGTCGATTGCTCATTGATCTCTCTAGCGGACTCCGAAATCATATCTCTGAAGCGACCACGTAAGTATTCGTCAAGATTTCGCCTGTCCTCTACCGCTTTATCTTTCGCTTCGATGGCAAGCTTATTGGCCTTATCAAAATAACCATGAACCCTCATGAGAGCTGCAACGTAAATCTCAAACAAGTCCTCCATATTTAATAATGACTCGATCTCAAGGCTATACCGTTGCTGCTTCCTCCATAAGAAAAACTGGTAAGCAGCGAACAGAAATGCAATGACCGTGACTATATTTGATAGATGACTAAATAACTGAATTGTATTCATTGGTGCTTCCATTAAAGCTAACAGTGATTGCAGTGATTGGACTGCGCGTCCTGATATTGGATGAACACCTCTGCGCGTTCAACAATATTATCTGACGCGCTTCATTTCTTCCAACTCATTGATTTTTCTAGCATCTAAGTATAGCTCGGCCACCTATCCAGAATTCGCGCGCTTGCGCGTTTTGCCGGAACCAATAATACTGTATGCATATCCATGCTACGAAGGAGACGCCGTATGGATGCGAATAACAAGCCACCGAAGCTGATGGACCGGGTGAAGACTACCATGCGGGTAAAGCGCTACAGCCCACGTACCGAGAAGACCTACTGCTACTGGATACGCTACTTCATTCGCTTTCATGGCGTGCGCCACCCTGCCAGCATGGGCGGTTCCGAGGTGCGAGCCTTCCTGGAGCACCTTGCGGTGGAGCGCCAGGTGGCAGCCGCCACGCAGAACCAGGCGCTGAATGCTATCGTCTTTCTCTATCGCCATGTTCTCGAGCAGCCCTTGGGAGAGATCGGTGAATTCTCACGCGCCAAGCGCCCACGCCGATTGCCGGTAGTGCTATCCCACGAGGAAGTGATGCGCGTACTGGGCCACCTTTCCGGTTCAATGTATCTGATGGGGACTTTGATGTACGGCTCAGGGCTGCGGCTCATCGAAACATGCCGCCTACGTGTCCGGGATATCGATTTCGAGCGTCAGGTGATTACGGTGAGAGCCGGCAAGGGCGACAAGGACAGAACCACCCTGCTCCCTGCCACCTGTATATTCCTGCCTTGCAGCATCAAATCTCCACATCCAAACAGCAACTTGACTATCGCCTGCATCATGGCCGCGTACCGGTGACACTCCCCCACGCGCTGGATCGCAAGTACCCGAATGCCGGCATCTCCTTGGCTTGGCAGTGGCTTTTTCCTGCCACCCGCCCCTGCTGCGATATGGATGGCAAGGTGGTTCTCCACCATATTCACCCATCGGCAGTGCAAAGGGCGGTCAGGCACGCCATGCGAGCCGCATCGCTACCGCGTCCCGGCTCCTGCCATACTCTGCGACACAGCTTCGCCACTCAATTGCTGAGCCAGGGAACGGATATCCGCACCGTTCAGGAATTGCTGGGGCACAAGAGTGTGGAAACCACCCAGATCTATACGCATGTGCTGGGCAAGGGCTTTGCCGGCGTGCGGAGCCCTCTGGGATAAGGAAAATCGAGGCGTTCAGGCACGCTACCGCCAGAGGATGCGGGTCACCAGCCCCCTCCCTGGCGGTTACAAGCCACCTGCATGCCATCATCGGATTACGCAGGAATCCGATTCAGTCATCGAGGCATCCAGAGTTTTTTCTCAAGAAAAAGATTCGGCATTAGGCCTGTGCTTCAGCCCGCTTAGCGTCAACCTACCGCCTTCTTCCGTGTAAATCCATGCGGTCAGGCCGGGAAATTGACCTTGGTCGCATCGGCGTGGGCGATGGCTTACGCTATCTGACACTCCCCGCCCGCCACGCTTCGCGCTTTGGGCGAGGGTTCTGAGGTCACCCCCAGAACCTTCCTGCTTCGACACGCCTTCACTAGGCCGCGGCCCCCGCTCCAGTCGCTCCACAGGCTAACCCCGCCAGCCCGGCGGTTCGGATATTTCTGGCCGCGTTGATATCACGGTCGATCGCCTGGCCGCAGCGCTCACAGTGCCAGTGGCGCCGGGAGAGAGGGAGCTTCTCGACCTGGTGCCCGCAGCCGTGGCACCGCTTGCTGCTGGGCAGCCACTGGCTGACTTTCACCAGCTGCCGGCCCGCCCAGGCGGCCTTGTACTCAAGCTGGCGCAAGAATTCACCCCAGCCGGCATCGCTGATGGCCTTGGCCAAGGAACGGTTCTTGAGCATGCCCACGATATTGAGCGACTCGACACACAGCACTTGGTTTTCGTTAATCAGCGTGCGGGTCGCCTTGTGGAGGGCGTCGCGGCGGCAGTCCGCGATCCTGGCATGTAGCCGCGCCACTTTCTGGCGCAGCTTGTGGCGGTTGCGCGAGCCTTTCTGCTTTTTCGACAACCGGCGTTGCAGATAGGCCAGCTTGGCCTCATAGCGTTTGAGATGACGCGGGTTGCCCGACTTCATGCCCTCGCTGGTGATGAACAGGTCGGTCAGACCGAGATCGATGCCTACCCTCTTCGGCGTGACCGGCAGCGTCTCCGGCTCGAGCTCGCACAGGCAGCTGATGAAATAGCGGCCGGCACGATCCCGCGAAATCGTGATGCTGGAGGGTTCGCTGGGCAGCGGGCGGCTCCAGCGGATCGGCAGCGGCGCCGTGGTCTTGGCGATGGTGATCTCGCCATCGCGGTAGCGAAATGCCGCCTTGGTCAGCCGGATCGACTGCCGGCCGTCCTTGCGCTTGAAGCGCGGATAGCGCGCCTTGAGTTTGGGGTTGAAAAAATTGTCGAAGGCCGCCTTTTGATCGCGCAGCGTCTGCTGCAGGATCACGCTAGAGACATCCTTCAACCAGGGATAGTCGGCCTTGAGCGCGACCAGGCGCTTTTCTGCGGCGGCGTGCGACACCGGCTCGCCGCGCTGCTGATAGGCCTCGGTGCGATAGGCCAGCGTATTGTTCCAGACAAAACGGGTACATCCGAACGACTGCGCCAGCAGCACCGCCTGCTCGGGGGTGGGGTAGAACCGTTCTTTGTAGGCACGCTTTGTCATACTGGAAAGATATCAGGGTTTCGAGGCAGTATCCATTCAGCACCGCTTCGCGGTGCGCGCTTGTATCACCGCCCGATTGGGCGATGCTTTACGCGCTGTTTGGTAATCTATTTCTTGCGCCACTTGGCAGACTGCGGCTGGGATGACGTGTAAGGCAGCAACTCTCCCTGGCCTGGGGCGCTCTACAGCCCCAGCAGCCGCCAGGCCAGCGGCAGAAACAGCGCGGTGAAGATCCCCGTCAGGCTCATGCCGAGCGAGGCGAAGGCGCCGGCAGTGGGGCCGAGCTCGAAGGCGCGCACGATGCCGATGGCATGGCCGTTCACCCCCAGCGCGAAGCCGAGGATGCGCGGGTCGGTGATGTTGAGCAGGCGGGCCAGCAGCGAGACGCAGAGGGTGGTCAGCACCCCGGTGATCAGCAGCCCGCCCAGCATCAGCGAGACCGAGCCGCCGATCTGCTCCACGATGCCGATGCTCAGCGGGGCGGTGACCGACTTGGGGGCCAGCGAGGCCAGCACGATGGGCGGCGCCCCCAGCAGCCAGGCGATCAGGACGGCATAGAGCGCGGCCAGCAGCGCGGCCGGGGGCAGGCAGCAGAGAATCGGCCGCCACAGGGCGACGATATGCCGGCGCTGCTGATAGAGCGGCACCGCCAGCGCCACGGTGGCGGGGCCCAGCAGCAGGGTCAGCGCGGCCACGTGGCGCTGGTAGTCGGCAACATCGAGGCGCAGCAGCCACAGGCCTGCCGCCGTTAGCACGGCGCCGATCAGCACCCCCGGGCACCAGCTCGGCCGGCCCATGCGCTCGAACATCGCCATGCCGGCGAGGTAGGCCGCCAGGGTCAGGGCAACGGCGAGCACCGGGGTGTGCAGCAGCGAGGCATGGAGTGCGTTCATGCCGGGCGGCTCCCTGCGTCCCGCCCCTTGTCTTCCCTCGGCATGAAACGCCGCATCAGCCACAGCGTGGTCAGCACGCTCAGGAAGGTGCCTACCACCAGCGCCGCCACCACCGCCGTCCAGTGGCCGGCGAACTCGTCGATCACGAAGAACACCCCCACCACCCCGGGCATGATCAGCATGGCGAGCAGCGGTATCAGCGCCTGGCTCGCCGTGGCGACGCTCTCGCTGAGCCCTCGATTCACCAGCAGCCAGGCCAGCAGCAGCAGGAGCCCCGCCATGGCGTGGGAGACCGGGAGCGCCAGCGCTTCGACGACCAGCTGGCCGAGCAGTTGGAAACCGAGCAGCCAGAGAAAGCCGCGCAAGAGTGTCATGTCGCCCCCATCCGGAAAGTGGTCCGCCTGCGGCCCCACTGTGCCCATCGAGGCAGAGCGCGTGCAGGGGTGAACATCAAATGTTAACACGCTATCAGTTGCGTGGCTGCCGGGCAGCCGGGCCGGTATGCTGGTCCGACAGATCGGGAGGACGACGATGAGCGATATCAAACGAATCGACCTGGCCCTGCAGGGCGGCGGCGCCCACGGCGCCTTTACCTGGGGCGTGATGGACCGCCTGCTGGAGGACTCACGCATCGAGATCGAGGGCATCAGCGGCACCAGCGCCGGGGCCATGAACGGCGTGGTGATGGCCGACGCCCTCACCCGGGGCGACCGCGACACCGCTCGCCAGGCCCTCCACGACTTCTGGCAGGCGGTGAGCCGCGCCGGCATGACCAGCCCGATCAGGCGTACCCCGTTGGACATGCTCACCGGCAACTGGAGCCTCGACCACTCCCCCGGCTACATCGCCATGGACCTGATGAGCCGACTGGTCTCCCCCTACCAGTTCAACCCCTTCAATCTCAATCCGCTGCGCGACATCCTGGAGGAGCGGGTCGACTTCGAGCGGGTGCGTCGCTGCCCCGACCTCAAGCTGTTTGTCACCGCCACCAACGTGCGCAGCGGCAAGCAGCGCATCTTTACCCGGGAGGAGATGAGCGTGGATGCGGTGATGGCCTCGGCCTGTCTGCCCACGGTCTTCCAGGCGGTGGAGATCGACGGTGAGGCCTACTGGGACGGCGGCTACATGGGCAACCCCTCGCTGATGCCGCTGATGGAGCACTGCGGCACCCGGGACATCGTCATCGTGCAGATCAACCCCATCTACCGGGAGGAGCTGCCCACCAGCGCCGCGGCGATCATGAACCGCCTGAACGAGATCACCTTCAACGCCTCGCTGATCAAGGAGGTCCGCATGATCGCCATGCTGCAGCGCCTGCTCGGCGACCAGGGCGTGGATATCGGCTGCTATGCCGGCACCCTCTTCCACCGCATCGCCGGCGACGAGACCCTGAGCAAGCTCTCGGTCTCGAGCAAGATGAACGCCGAGTGGCCCTTCCTCTGCCACCTGCGCGACGCGGGACGGCGCACCGCCGATGGCTGGCTCGCCGAGCACTTCGAAGCGCTGGGCAGCCGCTCCACCCTGGACGTCGAGAGCGTCTATCGAGATACCGAATAGGCGGCCTGCGTTGAGACTTCGCGAGAGACGCATCTTGCCAGCTCCGGGGGCGCGGACCATGCTCGGGAAACGGGTGGGGCACTCGCTGCCCCGCCGTCTGTCCAAGGCAACAGGAGGGAGGATCAGCGCCGCACGACACCGTCGGCCCTGTCACTTTCCTGACATCGTGCGCTGACAGTGTCGACATAGGGACGTCACATGACGTCCATCTCGCGACCAAAGGAGAGCTGCGCGATGGTACGCATCGACAAGAAGGCCACCCGTCTCTACGTGCTGGACACCAACGTCCTGCTCCACGACCCAGCCGCCCTCTACCAGTTCGATGAGCACGAGGTGGTCATCCCCATGACCGTGCTCGAGGAGCTCGACAAGCACAAGAATGGCGCTCGCGAGATCGCCCGCACCGCCCGCCAGGTCAGCCGCACCCTCTCGGACCTCACCGCCAACGTCGGACTCGAACAGATCCGCGACGGCATTCCCATTGTGCGCCTGAACGGCCCCGAGGGACGCCTGCGGCTGCTCTGCTACACGGACCTGGAGCCCCGTACCGGTCTCGACGACAGCCCCGACAACCGCATTCTCGCCGAGACCTGCCGGCTCTGCCGAGAGCGCCAGGATGCCTCGGTGATCCTGATCACCAAGGACATCAACCTGAGGGTCAAGGCCGCCGCCCTGGGCGTGCCGGTGGAGGACTACCTGACCGACCGGGTCTTCGATGACAGCGACGCCATGCTGGAGGGAGTGCGCGTCTACCCGGACGCCGGCAGCGAGCTCTGGAACGGCCTGGCCCTGGAGGTCAACGTGGAACGCGACGAGCGCCGCGTGACCTACCATCTCGGCGGCGAGATCCCCGCCGACTGGCACCCCGGCATGCTGGTGGCCGACGGTGACTGCGAGGCCGGCTTCGAGGCCGTGGTGCGCGAGGTGGGCCCCCGCCGCGCCCAGCTGGCGCTGCTCACCAACTACCGCCACGGCGCCAGCGTCTGGGGGGTGCATGCCAGCGACTGCCGCCAGAACTTCGCCCTCAACCTGCTGATGGACGACGACATCGACCTGGTCACCATCGCCGGCAGCGCCGGCACCGGCAAGACCTTCATGACCCTGGCCGCGGCCTTCCAGCAGACCCTGGACAGCAAGCGCTTCGAGCGCATCGTCTTCACCCGGGCCCCCATCTCCATGAGCGAGGATATCGGCTTCCTGCCCGGCACCGAGGAGGAGAAGATGTCACCCTGGATGGGCGCCTTCCACGACAACATGGACAACCTGCTGCGCGACGAGGATGGCGGCTCCAGCTGGGACAACGGCGCCACCCGCCAGCTGCTCGGCTCCCGGGTGCAGATCCGCGCCCCGGGCTTCATGCGCGGTCGCACCCTGAACGACACCTTCCTGATCATCGACGAGGCCCAGAACTTCACCCCCAAGCAGCTCAAGTCCCTGGTCACCCGGGCCGGGCGCAACACCAAGATCGTCTGCCTGGGCAACGTCGGCCAGATCGACACCCCCTACCTCACCGCCAACACTTGCGGCATGGCGGCGGTGGTCCAGCGCTTCCGCGACTGGCCCCACGCCGGCCATGTGACCCTGAAGAGCGTGGAGCGCTCACGGCTGGCCCTGGCCGGCGAGGAGCTGCTGTGACGTGACCGGAACGCCACCCTGCTACCCGCGTTCGCCCGGGGCCCGAGGGATCTGAGGAGCAAGGAACTCAGGCGGCGCCGAACAGCAGCACCAGGGCCAGGCCGATGGCCACCGCCATGGTCAGCAGGGCGGCGTGGCGACGCAGCCAGCTCTCACCCTCCCCCAGCGCATCCAGCGCCGCGGTCCCCGAACGCTCAAGCTCCATCCACCAGGCTACCCAGCCTCCCTTGATCGCGGCCAGCCGCTCGCCCCCGGCCCGGGCCGCCTCCACCAGGCGCCCCGCTGCCCGGGAGAGCGGCCACCAGAGATCGCCCGGCGGCGGTCGATGCCAGGCCAGCGACACGCCCCGCCGAGTGAGCCAGATCGCCGGCAGCACCAGGGCCAGGCCCGCCAGCAGGGGCCACCAGAGGCCCGCCAGCTCTTCACGCGGCGGCGAGCCCCCCTCCGCGCCGAGCAGCGGCAGCCAGGCCGGCAGGAGCAGCCCGCTTGCCAGGAGCAGCAGCCAGGCCAGTGGCATGGGGGCGGAGAGCGGCATCAGGCCGTTGTGTCGTGCCTGACGCTCCCCCTGCCACTGGCACCAGAGGGTCCGCGCCATCAGCAGGGTAGTGCCCACCGCGGCCAGGGAGAGCCAGGCCACCAGCCCCGAATGCCCCCCATCGTAGAGCGCCGCCTTGAAGGTCCACTTGGTGGCGAGCCCTGAGCCCAGCGCCCCGGCCAGGGAGAGGGCCGGCAGCGCCAGCAGCAGCGCCAGGGCCCAGGCCGGCAGCCGCGGAGGGTGCTCGCCGATGCCTACGCCGAGAAAGAGCGCCCCCTTGGTGAGGCCATGGTGGGCGGCGAAGAGCACCACCGCGGGCGCCAGCGCCGGCCACAGGCCAGGCGCGGTGAGCCCCGCCCCCACCAGAGCGGCGAGCATGCCGAGCTGGCTGACGCTGGAGTAGGCCAGCACCGCCTTGGGATGGCGCTGACAGACCCCCACCAGGGCCGCGCCCAGGGCGCCGGCGAGCCCCACCGCGAGCATGGCGCGCCCCAGCTCGACGAAGCCTTGCGCCGCCGCCGGCTCCCCCAGCGGCAGGGTCGCCATCCAGCCCACCACCCCGGCCTTGACCATGGCGCCGCTCAGCACGGCGCTGGCCGGGGTAGGCGCTACCGGATGGGCCAGGGGCAGCCAGAGGTGCAGGCCCGCGACCCCCGCCTTCACGCCGAAACCGAGCCACAAAAGCAGACCGATCCAGACGCCGTGCTCCAGGTTGACGAGCCCCTCTCGCAGGCCGCCCAGGGTCAGGGTGCCCAGGCTGCCGGCGCCCCACAGCAGGCCCCCCAGGATCAGCCCCTCCCCGAGTACCGCCATGATCAGGTAGGCGCGACCGCCGGTCAGGGCATCTCGGGTGCCGGAGTGAATCACCAGGCCATAGGCGGCGAAGGTCATCACCGCGAAGCCCAGGTAGAAGCTGGCGATATCCTCCGCCAGCAGCAGCAGCAGGTTGCCGGTGAGGGTCAGCGGCCAGAGCAGCGCAAAGCGGGCCAGGCGAGACGCCGCCCTGTCGTTGCCGGCAACGGCCCGCTCGCCGTCGCCGGCCAGATAGCCCCGGGCATACCAGCCGGCGAGCAGCCAGAGCAGCCCGGTAAAGCCCAGCAGCACCCGGCGCGGCTCGTCCAGCACCCAGACGCCGCCCAGCAGCCAGGCCGACAGCGTGAGGCTGCCGTCGCCGCCCAGCAGGGCCAGGGCCAGGGCCGGCAGCGGTGCCGTGGCCCATAGCGGGTCAAGGGGAAAGCGCGCCTCGCCACGCCCGACCAGGGCCGCCATCAGCGGTTCGCGCAGCATCAGCAGCAGCGGCCAGAGCAGCGCAGCGATCATCAGGGCGGCGAAGATCTCCTGGCTCATGGCAGATACTCCAGGTTAGCCACCCGGGTCGCCCACTCCAGCGGCGTGTAGGGCAGCCCGGCGAAGAGTCCTGCCAGCACGCTGAACAGCGCCGTGGCCACCACCGGCAGCAGTAGCCAGGCGCTGGTCTCGAGGCGGCCCAGATGGCGCTCCGCGGGCCAGGTGCCGACGCCGTGGTCGGGGCCGGGCCGGAACCAGAGCCGGTAGAGGATCGGCAGGAAGTAGGCGGCGTTGAGCAGGCTGCTGACCATCAGCACCGCGATCACCCAGGGCATGCCGGCCTGGACGGCGCCGGTGCCCAGGTACCACTTGCTCAGGAAACCTACCAGGGGTGGCACGCCGATCATGCCCAGGGCGCCGAGGGTAAAGGCGACGCTGGTCAGCGGCATGCGCCGCCCCGCCCCGTCGAGCTCGTCGATGCGGTGGATACCGAGCTCCTCGGCGTAGTTGCCGGCGCAGAAGAACAGGGTGATCTTCATCAGCCCCTGATGCAGCAGGTGGGAGAGCGCGGCGATGGTGCCCAGGGGGCCGAAGAGCCCGATGCCCAGCACGACATAGCTCACCTGGCTCACCGTGGAGAAGGCGAGCCGCGGCTTGAGCTCCACCTGGGCCAGGGCGCGCAGTGAGCCGTAGAGGATGGTGACGGTGGCGACGGCGGCGAGGCCGGTGAGCAGACCCAGGGAGTGACTGAGCTCGGCGCCGTAGACGTCATAGACCAGCCGCACGATGCCGAAGGCGCCAGCCTTGACCACCGCCACCGCGTGCAGCAGGGCACTGACCGGCGCCGGCGCCACCATGGCACGCGGCAGCCAGCCGTGCAGCGGCACCAGGGCCGCCTTGACCCCGAGGCCTGCGATCAGCACCCAGAAGATGGCGATCAGGGTGCCGCGCTGCTCGGCGCCGAACTCGGCGAGGATCTCCCGCTGGCCGAAGCGGATATCCCCGGCCAGGGCGTGCAGCGCCACCATACCGATCATCAGCACCAGTCCCGCGGTGAGGGTGAAGCGCAGATAGAGGGTAGCCGCCGCCAGCGCCTTCGGATTGCCCCGGTGGGCCACCAGCGGATAGGTGGAGAGGGTCAGCAGCTCGTAGAAGATCAGGAAGGTGAAGAGGTTGCCGGCCAGGCTGATCCCCAGGGTGCTGGCCACGCAGAGGCTGAAGAAGCCGAAGAAACGCCGCCGATTGGGCGAGTCCTCCAGGTAGCCGATGGCGTAGATGGTGGTGAAGAGCCAGAGCAGCGAGGAGAGCCCGGCGAACATGATGCCCAGCGCATCGGCCCGCAGCACGAAGGCCAGCCCCTCCAGCACCGGGAACTCCACGGCGTAGGCGTGGCCCTGGCTGAGCCCGCGCACCATCCAGGCCACCAGGCCGATCTTGAGCAGGGCGGCGGCCAGGTTGAGCCCGGTGCGAGCGCGAAAGGCCCCCTCCGGCAGCAGGAAGATGATCGCCGCCGCCGCGAGCGAGGTGGCCAGGGTGGCCACCGGGAAGAAGGCCGCGCTCATGGCACCCCTCCCTCACGCAGCAGTGCCAGGGGCCACTGGGCCACCAGCCCCAGCCCCACGGCAGCCAGGGCCAGCAGCAGCGGGACGAGATCCGTGCCCCGAGGCAGCACCTGGAACTCGTGGCGCGGTGCCTCCTCCACGAAGGAGCAGCGCAGCACCCGGAACACATAGGCGGCGGTGAGCAGGGTGCCGAGCACCAGCACCACCGCCCAGAGCCACTGCCCCGCCTCCAGGGAAGCCTGCAGCAGCAGCCACTTGGCGGTAAAGCCGGCGCTGGGCGGCAGCCCCATCAGGGTGACGGCGGCCACGCCGAAGGTCATCAGCGCCAGGGGCAGGCGACGGCTGGTCCCGGCCAGCTCCTCAAGACGACTGGCCCCGGTGGAGAGCATCAGGTTGCCGGCGGCCATGAACATCGCCGCCTTGGCCAGAGCGTGGCCGGCCAGCTGCAGCCAGGTGGCCTGCCAGGCCAGGGCCGCCGCCGATGCCGCCACACCGGCCAGCAGCGGAAAGGCCAGCATGAGATAGCCCAGCTGGCCCACCGTGGACCAGGCCACCACCTGCTTGAGGGTGTCGGCGCGCCACGCCTTGAGCCCGCCCCAGAGCACCGCCGCCGCCCCCAGCAGGCCCAGCGCCCAGGCCGCGGTCACCGCCTCGGGCAGCAGCAGGCGCCACAGCAGGATCAGAATAAAGAAGGAGCCCTTGACCACCAGGGCGCCGTGCACCGCGCTGACCGGGGTCCAGGCGCTGGCGTGCACCGGCGCCAGCCAGCCGTGAAGGGGGAAGATCGCCGCCTTGAGCAGCAGCCCCGCGGCCAGCAGGGCCATGGCGATGCGGGTGACCGCATCGGGCTCGGCCACGGCGGCGAGCTCGGCCAGGGAGAGCGTGCCCCAGGCGCCCAGCAGCAGGGCCACGCCAAGCAGCCAGGCCAGGGAGCCCACCAGGGCAAAGAGCAGATAGCGCAGGCCGGCGCGAATCGCCTCCGCCTTGCCGGGCAGCAGCATCATGCCCACGGCGGTGAGCCCCATCAGCTCGAGCCCCACGTAGAGCAGCAGCAGGTCGGCGGCGACCCAGATCAGCCCCAGGGCTACCGCCAGGCCGCCCAGCAGCGGCCAGAAGCGGGCATGGGCGTCGACCTCCGGCAGCGCCGCGCGGCGGTGTCCCACCGCATAGGTAGCGCTGGCCAGCAGCACCAGCTGAGTGAGCAGCAGCAGCAGCGCCGCCAGGGGATCCAGGCGCCACTGCAGCGCCAGCCCCCCCAGGCTCAGCGAACCCTGTTGGGCCCCCTCCCCCAGGCCCGGCAGCAGCAGCAGGGTCATCAGCGGCAGCAGGGCCCCCGCCGGCACCACCCGGCGCATCTGCCGCGGCGGATGGCGCAGCGCCAGCAGCCCCAGCGGCAGGGGCGCCAGCAGCGTCACCCAGAGCAGCACACTGGGCCAGGCGCTCATGGCTCACCTTCGGATTCGAGGCTCACCTGCCCCGCCAGGGCGTGGAGGCGACGCAGCAGCAGCGCCCCCAGCACCGAGCCGACCAGCGCCACCACCAGGCCCACCAGGATCAGCCCCTGGACCTCGGGCGCGGTGCCGGCGAGTCCGGCCAGCAGCAGGAAGACCCCGGAGCCGAGCACATTGAAGGCGAGCAGCTGGCGCAGCAGATGGCGGTGGCGGGCGAAGGCCCAGAGGCCCAGCGCCATCACCGCGAGCCCCGCCGGCACCAGGGAGGCCAGCGCCGCCCGGGGCGGCACCAGCCCGCGTCCGCCCAGCAGCCAGCTGGCCGCCAGGCCGGCCAGTGCCAGCCAGGCCAGCACCCCCAGCAGGCGCAGCGCAGCGCCCCCCGACGCGGGCGGCGACTCGTCGCGGGATGGCAGGCGCGGCACGTCGCCGGCCCGTCCCAGCGCATGGAGCAAGGCCGCGCCGGTGAGCAGCGCCCCGAGCAGCGCCTCCGCGGCGGCCAGCCAGGGCGCCCCCAGCTGCCACCAGGCGATGGACATCACCAGGGCGAAGGCCACGAAGGCCAGGCAGGCGCGGCGCAGCCGGCGGTCGAGCAGGCAGGCGGCCGCCAGCAGCAGCAGCAGCCCCGTCAGGCTCCAGGCGTGCAGCAGGCTCAAGGCGCCTCCGCCCTGCCGGCAAGGATATCGCGCACTCCCCCGCTCACAGGCCGAGCGGTGCTGCTACGCAGATCGATAGCGCATCCACTCACAGGCCGAGCTTGTTCGCCACGTAATCGGCGTCCTTGTCGCCGCGGCCGGAGAGGTTGACCAGGATGTGCTGGTCCGCCGGCAGCTTGGGCGCCTCACGCATGGCCCAGGCCACGGCGTGGGCGCTCTCCAGGGCAGGGATGATGCCTTCCACCCGGGAGAGCGTCAGGAAGGCCTCGAGGCACTCGTCGTCGCTGGCGCTCTGGTAATCGACCCGGCCGATCTCCTTGAGGTAGCTGTGCTGGGGGCCCACGCCGGGATAGTCGAGCCCCGAGGCGATGGAGTGCACCGGCATGGGGTTGCCGGCCTCGTCCTCCAGCACATAGCAGGCCATGCCGTGGATCTCACCGGGCTTGCCCAGGGTCAGGGTGGCGGAGTGGCGCTGGGTATCGAGGCCCTCGCCGGCGGGCTCCACGCCCACCAGGTGCACGGACTCATCCTCGAGGAAGGCGGTGAACATGCCCATGGCGTTGGAGCCGCCGCCCACGCAGGCGGTGACGTGGTCGGGCAGGCGACCGTGGCGCGCCAGGAACTGCTCGCGGGACTCGCGGCCGATGACCGACTGGAAGTCGCGCACCATCTTCGGGAAGGGGTGCGGCCCCACCACCGAGCCGATGGCGTAGATGAAGTTCTGCGGGTCCTTGAGGTACTCCTCGAAGGCGCTATCCACGGCGTCCTTGAGGGTCGCGGTGCCCCGGGTGACCGGAACCAGGGTGCAGCCCAGGATCTTCATCTTGGTGACGTTGGGGTGCTCCTTCTCGATATCCACCTGGCCCATGTGGATCTCGCAGGGGATGCCCACCAGGGCACAGGCGGTGGCCAGGGCCACGCCGTGCTGACCGGCGCCGGTCTCGGCGATCACCTTGGTCTTGCCCATGAACTTGGCCAGCAGCGCCTCGCCCAGGCAGTGATTGATCTTGTGGGCGCCGGTATGGTTGAGATCCTCGCGCTTGAGGTGGATCTGGGCCCCGCCCAGCTTCTCGGAGAGGCGCCGGGCGTGAAAGATCGGGCTGGGCCGCCCCACATAGTCGGCAAACAGGCTGGCCAGCTCCTGCTGGAAGTCATCACGAACGCGGATCTCCTCGTAGGCGGCGTCGATCTCGTCCATGACCACCTTGAGCTCGGGTGGAATCAGCTGGCCGCCGAAGCGGCCGAAGTAGCCCTGGGCGTCGGGAAGGTTGGCGAAGGGGGATCTGCTCATGGTGTCGTGTCCTGCAGGCGTGCTGGAAATATCGGTCATTCAGTTTGCCGAGCCGCCCCGCGGCTGTCGAGGCGACATTGGGAGAGCCCTCAGCGGGCCAGAGGGCAGAGAGAGCCCTCAGCGAGCTTGACAGAGCCCTCAGCGAGCTTGACAGAACCCTCAGCGGGCCAGGCACTCGCCGAGCCAGCTGCCGATATCGCCCACCTGCTGGGGGCAGACCGCATGGGCCATGGGGTACTGGCGATAGCTGGCCGGGTAGCCCAGCGCCTTCACCTTGTCGAAGCCGGCGCGACCCAGCGCCTCGGGCACCACGGGGTCGAAGCTGCCGTGGTGCACCTCGATGGGCAAACCGCGATTGGCCTCGGCCAGCTCGATGGACTCGGCGGTGGCGAAGTAGGTGGACATGGCCAGCAGGCCGCCCAGGGGCTGTTCGAAGGAGAGCGCCGCCTGGTAGGCCACCGCCCCGCCCTGGGAGAAGCCGGCCAGGATGATCCGGCGGCTGTCGATGCCGTGGCCGATCTGCTCGCGGACCAGGCCCTGGATGCGCTCGGCGGAGGCCTTGAGCTGGGGCTCATCGACCCGGCGCCCCAGGTTCATCTCGAGGATGTCGTACCAGGCCGGCATCACCATGCCGCCGTTGATGGTCACCGGCAGGCGCGGCGCATGGGGCAGGATGAAGCGCACGCTGGCGTCGGCGGGCAGTGAAAGCGCCGGCACCAGGGGCTCGAAGTCGCTGCCATCGGCGCCCAGGCCGTGCAGGATGAAGACGCAGGCGTCGGCGGGCTTGCCGCTTCGGGGCTCGATGATCAGCTCACCGGGTTGGCTCATGGGACTCTCTCTCGCGGGGAAAAGGCCTCACCCTACCGCAAAGCCCGGTTGACGGCGAGATGCTGACGGCGAGATGCCCACCCCGTCAGAAGGGCCAGATGAGGGGAATCAGCGTCAGGGCCACCGCGGCGGTGATCAGGTTGAGCCCGCCCCCCACGCGCAGGAAGTCGCCGAAACGGTAGCCGCCGGGTCCGTGCACCATCAGGTTGGTCTGGTAGCCGATCGGGGTCAGGAAGCTCGCCGAGGCGGCGAACATCACCGCCACCACGAAGGGCATCGGGTTCACCCCCAGGCTTTCGGCACTGGCCATCACCACCGGAAAGGTGATCACCGCGGCGGCGTTGTTGGTGACCAGCTCGGTCAGCAGCGCCACCAGCAGATAGGTGCCGATCAGCAGCAGCAGGGGATTGCCGTCGGCCAGCCCCAGGGCGGCGTCCGCCAGGAAAGCAGCGGCCCCGGAGCTCTGCAGCGCCGCGCCCAGGCCGAAAGAGGCGGCGATGGTGAGCAGCACCTGGGTATCCAGCCCGCGCTTGGCGGCCTCGACGGTGCAGCAGCCGGTCAGCAGCACCAGCGCCGCCCCCAGCATGGCGGCGTTCATCATGCTCATCACCCCGAGGCTCGCCAGGGCGACCACGCCTGCCAGGATGCCCCAGGCCAGCCAGGCCTTCTCGTGGATCGGGCGCGCCGCGCCATTGAGCTGGCTGATCAGCAGGAAGTCACGCGACTGGCGATGGCGCTCGATGAAGGGCGGCCGCGCCTCCAGCAGCAGCACGTCGGCGGGCTGCAGGCGCACCTGGCCGAGGTTGCCCGCCACTCGCTCACCGCCGCGGCACACCGCCAGCACGGCGGCGCCGTAGAGGGTGCGGAAGTGGCCATCGCGGATGCGCTGCCCCACGAACTGGCACTGGCCCGACACCACCGCCTCCACCAGGCGCCGCTCCTTGAAGTCCTTCGCCAGGCTCGACTCGCCGTGACGAGAGGGCACCAGGCCGCGCACCTGCTGCAGCTCCACCGCCCCCTCGCTGGTGCCGGCGAACACCAGCCGGTCGCCGCCCTTGAGCCGTTCGCCGGGCCCCACCACGCTGACCACGTTGCCGTCGCGCTCGATCTCCACCAGGAACAGCTCCTGGAGGTGACGCAGCCCCGCCTCCTCCACCGTGCGATTGACCAGGGGGCCCGCCGGGTCGACCTCCATCTCGATGGTGAATTCGCGGGGGTTCTCGAAGGCCGCCGCGGCACCGCGACGCGCCGGCAGCAGCCGCGGCCCCAGCAGGATCAGATAAACGAGGCCGATCAGCGCCACCGGCACGCCCACCCAGGCGAGATCGAAGAGTCCCATGGTAAGCTCGGGCGAACGGTCCACCAGCAGGCCGTGCACGACCAGGTTGGTGCTGGTGCCGAACAGGGTGATGGTGCCGCCCAGAATCGAGGCGAAGCTGAGCGGCATCAGCAGGCGGTGGGCCGGCACGCGCACGCGGCGACTCCAGCTCAGCACCGCGGGGATATAGGTGGCCACCACCGGGGTGTTGTTGAGAAAGCCGCTCAGGGCCGCCACCGGCAGCAGCAGGCGCAGCAGCGCGCCGCTCTCGCGGCGCGGCAGGCCGAGTACGTGACGGATGATCAGGTCGATGCCGCCGGTCTGCCGAATGGCGGTCACCAGCACATACATGAAGGCCACGGTGAAGAGCCCGGTGCTGGCGAAGCCGCCCAGGGCCTGGGCCGGCTCGAGGATGCCGAGCGTCAGCAGCACCACCACCGCTCCCAGCAATACCACGTCCGGCCCCAGGCGGCTGAAGGCCATCAGGGGGAAGACCGCAAGCACGACGGCGAGGGAGATCCAGGCGTCCAGGGGCATGGCAGGTATCCGGTCAACGAGAGTGCCCCTATTCTGCCGCCCACCGATTATTCTAAAAAGTTCTTTGTAGAACTTCCCTTATTCCACAAATAGCCATAACGATCCTACCTTCCTGCGTGACTGCTCACCGCCCTAGCGGGCGAGTGGGCGAGGGTTCACGCGGATTTTTGCTGAGCCGGCTCCCCGGTGCCCCCTCCCCGGCCAAATGGCGCACACGCAAGAGGGCCCGCACGTGGCGGGCCCTCTCGTACTCCCGAGGGAGTCACATCAGTGTCAGCTGGCGATTAGCCGATGACCTTGATGTTGGAAGCCTGGAGGCCTTTCTTGCCCTGGGTGACGTCGAAGGAAACCTTCTGGCCGTCTTGCAGGGTCTTGAAGCCGTCAGCCTGGATCTCGGAGAAGTGAGCGAACAGGTCGTCACCGTTGTCGTCCGGAGAAATGAAGCCGAAGCCCTTGGTGTCGTTGAACCACTTGACAGTACCGGTAGCCATTATCGAATTCCTCAAATAGCGTTTGATTTTCCGGGAAATACCCGAGTTGCAGTGGGTAGAACAAGAAACCTTTCACCGGGAAATCGACACTAGAGCGTTTCGATGACCACTTGCGATGTTCGACTTGCTAACCAACTGCGCACAGCTTGCGCCCTTCGCGGTCGCAGGTCAAATACTATTTTGCGTCGATGACGAGAAAGTTACTCCCCGGCCAGGATCCAGGCCGCGGCCTTCTCGGCGATCATCAGCGTCGGCGAGTTGGTGTTGCCGCTGGTGATGGTGGGCATCACCCCGGCATCCACCACCCTGAGCCCGGCCACCCCGCGCACCCGCAGGTGCGGGTCCACCACCACCATGGGGTCGTCGGCCCGGCCCATCTTCGTGGTGCCCACCGGATGGAAGATGGTGGTGCCGATATCCCCGGCGAGCCGCGCCAGCTCCTCGTCGCTCTGGAACTCGACGCCGGGCTTGACCTCTTCCGGCTGGTACCTGGCAAAGGCCGGCTGGGCGGCAATGCGCCGAGTGACCCGCAGGGAGTCTGCCGCCACCTGGCGATCCTCCGGGGTGCTCAGGTAGTTGGGCGCGATGGCCGGCGCCCGGCGCGGGTCGCGGCTGGTGATGCGCACCGTGCCGCGGCTGGTGGGGTTGAGGTTGCAGACGCTGGCCGTGATCGCCGGGAAGGTGTCCAGGGGCTGGCCGAAGGCGGGCAGACTGAGCGGCTGGACGTGGTACTCGATATTGGGATGCTCGAAGGCCTCGGCGCTGCGAGTGAAGGCGCAGAGCTGGGAGGGCGCCATGCTCATGGGGCCCGTGCGCTTCAGCGCGTACTCCAGGCCGATCTTCGCCTTTCCCACCAGGCTGCCGGTCATGGTGTTGAGGGTCTTGGCTCCGCTTACCTTGTAGACCGAGCGGATCTGCAGGTGGTCCTGGAGGTTCTCCCCCACGCCGGGCAGGTCGGCGACCACGGGAATCTCATGCTCGGCCAGCAGGTCCGCCGGGCCGATGCCGGAGAGCTGCAGCAGCTGGGGCGAGCCGATGGCCCCGGCGGAGAGGATCACCTCCCGCCCGGCGAGGGCGGTCAGCTCCTCGCCCCCGCGCTCGACCCGCACCCCCCTGCAGCGGGGCTCGCCGCCCTCGCCGTCGGGCGCCACCTCGAGCCCCAGCACCTGGCTGGAGTGCCAGAGAGTCAGGTTCTCGCGTTTCTCGACGCCGCGCAGGAAGGCCTTGGCGGTGTTCCAGCGCCAGCCGGCACGCTGGTTGACCTCGAAGTAGCCCACCCCTTCGTTGTCGCCGCGGTTGAAGTCCTCGGTGCGCGGGATGCCCGCCTCCACCGCCGCGGTGGCAAAGTCGTCGAGCACCTGCCAACTCAGGCGCTGCTTCTCCACCCGCCACTCGCCGCCGTGGCCGTGGAAGTCGCGGTGGCCAGCGTCGGCGTCGCCGCCGGCGTCCAGGCGGTGATGGTCCTCGTGCCTCATGAAGTCCGCCAGACAGTTCTCCCAGCGCCAGGCCTCCTCGCCGGTGAGCTCGGCCCAGTGGTCGTAGTCCCGGGCCTGGCCACGAATGTAGAGCATGCCGTTGATGCTGGAGCAGCCGCCCAGGGTCTTGCCCCGGGGGTAGATCAGCGAGCGGCCGTTGAGCCCGGCATCGGGCTCGGTGCGAAAGCGCCAGTCGGTGCGGGGGTTGTCGATGCAGTAGAGGTAACCCACCGGGATATGGATCCAGTGGTAGTTGTCGCGCCCGCCCGCCTCGATGAGCAGCACCCGGTTGGCCGGGTCGGCGCTCAGGCGGTTGGCCAGCAGGCAGCCGGCGGTGCCTGCCCCCACCACGATATAGTCGAATTGTTGTTGTGTCATGGCGTGCGCTCCCTCTCCTACTTGTGGGTCGGCATGGCGAACTCGGCGCCGCCGCGGATGGAGTCGGACCAGCGTTGCATGATCGACTTCTGCCTGGTGTAGAAGCGTACGCCCTCCTCGCCGTAGGCGTGGGTGTCGCCGAACATCGAGCGCTTCCAACCGCCGAAGCCGTGCCAGGCCATGGGCACCGGGATCGGCACGTTGATGCCCACCATGCCCACCTGGATGCGCCGGCCGAACTCCCGGGCCACGCTGCCGCTCTCGGTGAAGCAGCTCACGCCGTTGCCGAACTCATGCTCGTTGATCAGGCGGATGGCGGTGGCGATGTCGGGCACCCGCACGCAGGCCAGCACCGGGCCGAAGATCTCCTCCTTGTAGATGGTCATCTCCGGGGTGACGCGGTCGAACAGCGAACCGCCCATCCAGAAGCCCTCCTCGCAGCCCTCCCCGGCGTTCGCCGCATCGAAGTCGCGGCCGTCCACGACGAGTTCGGCACCCTCGGCAACGCCCTTCTCGATATAGCCGGTGATGCGCTCATGGGCCTGACGGGTGACGATGGGGCCCATCTCGGCGTCGAGCTCCATGCCGTTCTTGACCTTCAGGGCCCGGGCGCGCTCGGCCAGGCGCGGCACGATCTCATCGGCCACGTCGCCCACCAGCACCGCCACGCTGATCGCCATGCAGCGCTCCCCGGCACTGCCGTAGGCGGCGCCGACCAGGGCGTCGACGGCCTTGTCGAGGTCGGCATCGGGCATCACCACCATGTGGTTCTTGGCGCCGCCGAGTGCCTGGACGCGCTTGCCGTAGCGGGCGCCGCGCTCGTAGATCAGGTTGGCGATGGGGGTGGAGCCGACAAACGACAGCGCCTGCACCTCGGGGTGGTCGATCAGCGCCTCGACGCTCTCCTTGTCGCCCTGCACCACGTTGAAGACGCCGTCGGGCAGCCCGGCCCGCTTGAGCAGATCGGCGATCAGCAGCGAGGCGCTGGGATCCAGCGGGCTCGGCTTGAGGATGAAGGTGTTGCCGCAGGCGATGGCCACCGGGAACATCCACATGGGCACCATGGCCGGGAAGTTGAAGGGCGTGATGCCGGCGACGACGCCCAGCGGCTGGCGTAGGGTCCAGTTGTCGATGCCGCCACTGACCTGCTCGGTGTAGTCCCCCTTGAGCAGCTGCGGAATGCCGCAGGCGAACTCGACGATATCGATACCGCGGGCCACCTCGCCCTGGGCGTCGGTGAAGACCTTGCCGTGCTCCCGGGTGATCGCCTCCGCGAGTTCATCCTTGTGGGCGTTGAGCAGCTCCAGGAACCGGAACATCACCCGGGCGCGACGGATCGGCGGGGTATCGGCCCAGGCCGGAAAGGCCGCGGAAGCGGCCGCCACGGCGGCCTCCACGTCGGCGCCGCCCGCCAGGGCCACCCGGCCCGAGACCTCACCGGTGGCCGGGTTGGTCACCGGCTGGCTCTGGCCGGAGAGGCCTTCGGCCATTTGCCCATTGATATAATGTGCGATGCTGGCAGTGCTCATGGAGGGGACCTCGCGATGTCTTGTTAGTGGGGCATCAGGGGGCGCCGGAGGCGCCAGTAAGCTCCGAGACTAGCGCGACGGGCGCGAGAATCAATTGAGAGTTTCAAAAGCAAGATATAAATTTTACTGATATCACTTCGCCCGGATCTTCCCATGACCGACCTGCCCACCCTGCGCACCTTCGTCACCGTGGCCCGAGAGGGCAGCGTCTCCCGGGCCGCCGAACGGCTGCACCTGACCCAGCCAGCGGTGAGCCTCAAGCTCAAGCAGCTTCAGGCCCGCCTCGACCTGCGGCTCTTCCACCGCCATGCCCGGGGGCTCGCGTTGAGCGACGACGGCCAGGCGCTGCTGCCCGCCGCCGAGAAGGCCCTGGCCGCCATGGCCGCCTTCGAGCAGCAGGCCGGCACCCTGCACAGCACCCTGCGCGGGCGGCTGCGGATCGGCACCATCGTCGACCCGGAGTTCATCCGCCTGGGGGCCTTCCTGCGCCGCCTGGTGGAGCGCGCACCCCAGCTCGAGACCGAGCTCTCCCACGGCATGAGCGGCAGCGTGCTGGCGCGCCTGCGCCGCGACGAACTCGACGTCGGCTTCTATCTGGCCCCGCCCGGGGAGGGCCCCGGCGAGGCCGACGACGAGATCGCCTGTCGGGAGCTGACCCATTTCGACTATCAGGTGATCGCCCCCGCCGGCTGGGGCAGCCGCCTGTCGGGGTGCGGCTGGCGCCAGCTCGCCCGACAGCCCTGGATCGTCACGCCGTCGGACTCCGTGCACCACCGACTGCTCAACGGGGCGCTGGCGCCCCTCGGCGTAACGCCCCGGGGCGTGGCCCGGGTGGATCAGGAAGCGTGCATGCTCGACCTGGTGCGAGCCGGCGTGGGGCTGAGCCTGGCCCGGGATGCGCTGGCCATGGCCGAGCGTCAGGAGCGCGGCCTGACGGTAGTCGAAGGGGTGCGGCTGCCCTGCGCGCTCTGCTTCGTCTGGCGGCGGCGCCGCGGCGAGGAGCCGGTGATCGGCGAGGCCCTGGCGGTGCTGGAGCAGGTCTGGTGAGAGCGCCATGCCGCCAGCGCCGGGCCCTCCTACATCACCGGCACGCCGGTGACCCAGACGTGCAGGTGGAAGGCGAACAGATAGTAGGCCACCAGGCCCGCCACCACGGCGATGGCGGTGCGCGCCATGCTGGGCGCCTGTATTGCAGGGGCCGGGCGACGCCTGGCTGAGCGGAAGTCGAACACCGCCCAGAGCAGGAAGGCGCCGAAGAAGACGATATCCCCCAGGCGCCCATTGGCCAGCAGGTGGGAGAAGGCCCACAGCTTCACGGCGATGATCATAGGGTGGCCCAGCTTCACCTTGAGGTGGTTGCCCGGCACATAGGCCGCCACCAGCAGGATGAAGGCGGGAATCATCAGCAGCGAGACGGCGTGGCGCAGCCCCACCGGCGGGAACCAGACCCAGGTCGGGTCGAGGCGCATCTGGCCATAGCCCCAGATCGCCAGGGCCAGGCCGATGATCGACACCACCGAATAGGCCGCCTTCCAGGGCAGCGCCCCCAGGCGCTCGATCTGCGCAGCGCGCCAGTCGTCGGCGACGATGCGCACCGAGTGCACTCCGAGGAAGATCAACAGGCCGAGTATCATCACGGTCATGGGACGGGCTCCATCAGCAGAAAATGAACAGGCCGCCAGCCTACCGCACCCGCACGGCCGCGTCGCGCCCCTTCTCCCCTTAGACTTTCGCCACCCCGAGACGCATCATGGGGCCTTCCGCCCACCACCAATTGCACGACGACCATGGCCCTGGACACCACCGCCCTCAATCGCCAGATGACCCACTTCGACGGCCACGACCAGATCTGGCTGTTCGGCTACGGCTCGCTGATCTGGAAGGCCGACTTTCCCTATCTCGAGCGGCGCCCGGCCCATATCCACGGCTGGTCGCGCCGCTTCTGGCAGGGCTCCCATGACCACCGAGGCACCCCGGAGGCCCCCGGGCGCGTGGCCACCCTGGTGCGCGACCCGGCCGCCCTCTGCCATGGCATGGCCTATCGCATCACCCCCGAGGTGCTGGCACCCCTGGATGTGCGCGAGAAGAATGGCTACCTGCGCGAGGTGGTGAGCCTCTGCTTCGACGACGCGGCCGGTGGCCGCACCGAGGGGCTGATCTACCTGGCCGACGAGGAGAACGCCGCCTTCCTCGGCGACGCTCCGCCGGATGCCATCGCCGAGCAGATCGCCCGGGCCCACGGCCCCAGCGGCCCCAACCGCGACTACCTGCTCAACCTGGCCGAGGCTCTCCGCGAACTGGAGGTCGACGACCCCCATGTCTTCGACCTGGCACGGCGCGTGGTCGACTCAATCGACGAGGCCGCCCACCCCTAATCCCCAGGTTCCCTACAACAACAAGCACCAGGATGGCCACCGATGAGCGTAACCCTCGACGATATCCGCACCGCCGCCACTCGCCTGCATGGCAGCGTGGAGCGCACCCCCTGCCTGCACTCCCGGACGCTGTCCCGTATCGCCGGCTGCGAGCTCTACCTCAAGTTCGAGAATCACCAGTTCACCGCCGCCTTCAAGGAGCGCGGCGCGCTGAACCACCTGCTGAGCCTCAGTGACGAGGAGCGGGCCCGGGGCGTCATCGCCATGTCCGCCGGCAACCACGCCCAGGCGGTGGCCTACCACGCCGCCCGGCTGGGTATTCGCGCCACCATCGTCATGCCCCGTCACACCCCGAACCTCAAGGTGAGCAACACCCGCGCCCTCGGCGCCGAGGTGCACCTGGAGGGAGAGGGCGTTGCCGAGGCCGGCGACTACGCCAGACGCCTGGCCGAGGAGCGCGACCTGGTGTTCGTCCACCCCTACGACGACGAGCGCATCATCGCGGGCCAGGGCACCATCGCACTCGAGATGCTGCAGGACACACCGGACCTCGACACCCTGGTGATTCCCATCGGCGGCGGCGGGCTGATCGCGGGCAACGCCATCGCCGCCACCGAGCTCAGGCCTGGCATCGAGGTGGTGGGGGTGCAGACCCAGCGCTTCCCCGCCATGAAGCAGGCCCTGGCCGGCCAGCAGGTCCACTGCGGCCACGCCACCCTGGCCGAGGGGATCGCCGTCAAGCAGCCCGGCCGGCTGACCCTGCCCATCGTGCGCGACAGGGTCAGCGACATCGTGCTGGTGGACGAGCCCGAGATCGAGCGCGCCATCCTGCTGCTGCTGGAGATCGAGAAGACGGTGGTGGAGGGCGCCGGCGCCGCCGGCCTGGCCGCGGTGCTCGCCGACCCGGAGCGCTACCGGGGGCGCAAGGTGGGACTGATCCTCTGCGGCGGCAATATCGACATGCTGGCGCTCTCTTCGGTCATTCAGCGCGGCCTGGTGCGCAGCGGGCGCATCGTGCGCGTGCGGGTGGCGATACCCGACGTGCCGGGAGCACTCGCGGAGCTGACCCGGCTGCTGGCCGAGCAGTGCGCCAACGTGATCCAGATCGCCCATCAGCGCACCTTCACCGATATCTCCCTGCGCGCCACCGAGGTGGAGGCGACGCTCGAGACCCTGGGCAGCGAACATACCCGGGAGGTGATCGAGGCGCTGCGCGCCGAGGGCTATGATCCGGTGCTGCCCGCCAACGAGGTGCACCCGGACGAGCGCCGCTCGCCCCGCCGCAGATAGCCTAGCCTCGAGCCCTTCGCCCTACTGCTTTCTGCGCGTAGCGCCCGACGCACCTCGAGCGTACCCTTGGAGACTGCCGATCAGCGCACCGATTACCACAGAGTGATCCCTGGAAAACAAGGAAGAGTGATGAGCCGCAAAATCCATGTCGATGCCCCTCTCGTCATCCTGCACGGCGACGAGATGGCCCAGGTGGCCTTCGAGAAGATCCTCGAGACCTTCGTGACATCCCGGCTGGAGATCCCGCTGGTAGAGATCGACCTTTCGGCAGAGAACCGCCTGGTCACCAACGGACAGGTGATCGTCGATGCGATCGAGGCGCTCAAGCAGCACGGCGTGGGGATCAAGAACGCCGGCATGACGGTCAACCGCACCCAGCTCGGCGAGCTGCTCGCCAAGCACCCCGAGGTCGACAGCAGCCGCCTTCATCCGCTGGCCACCAAGTCGCCCAACGGCGCCATCCGCAAGGGCATCGGCGGCAATATCACCCGGGAAGACATCGAGTTTCGCAACCTCAAGGTGAAGCGCCCGGAGTGGATCGGCCGCGATATCGTGGTGGACACCATGGAGAGCGGCGGCATCAAGGACAGCTTCAACGAGCTCTCCCGGGCCACCGGCGTGGTCAAGCTGATGTTCGTGGGCGAAAGCGGCGACCCGGTGGAGCTGCACCGCCGCGAGGTCAACAAGGGCGATCCCTGGCTGCTGGCCACCAATGACCTGGAAGCGGTCAAGGCCTGGGCGCACCGCTTCTTCCAGCGCGCCATCGACGAGCGGCGCGATATCTATCTGGGCCTCAAGGACACCGTGATCGCCGGCTATGACGGCGTGATGCGCGCCGCCATCGAGGGCATCTTCGATCGGCACTACCGCGAACAGGTCGAGTCGCTGGGGCTGAAGTACTTCTACGAGCTGATCGATGCCCAGGCGGCGCGCCTGGTGGCCAACCCGCCGGAGCGGGCCATCTGGGGCGTGCCGGACAATACCACCGGCCGCAAGCTCTACAAGCTGGTGGAGCAGCTCAAGGTCTACGGCATCCCGGATCGCAAGGCCCAGGTCTCCATCTCACGCATGAGCGCCGGCGGCGGCGACCAGTACGGCAGCTTCAATGCTCCCGCCGAGGAGGACGGCATCCTCAAGGTGATCGTCGACGGCGAGGAGAAGTACGCCCGCCGGGTCAGGAAGGGCGACCCCATCCTGCTGATGTCCAACGACCAGGCGGCGATCAAGGACTGGGTGCTGCAGGTCTTCCGCGACGCCTCGCGCAAGGAGAAGGAGGTCTACTTCGGCCTCAAGCGCGAGTACATGGAGTATGACGAGGTCTTCAGCACGGCGATCACCGACGTGCGTCGCGAGCTCGCCGAGACCGGCACCCCGCCGCCGTCGTTCATGATCATGCGGCCCTCCAGCCAGCTCATCAAGATGATCACCGACCCGCCCCGCAACGCCCTCTACCCGGCCCAGAACCTGGACGGCGACATCTTCTCCGATATCTCCGCCGCCCTGGGGGGCAGCCTGGCCACCGCCAGCTCGATCATCGAGAGCAAGGAGGGCACCATGCTCTTCGAGGCGCCCCACGGCACCGCCCACGACCTCTACCTGAAGTACCTGGAGACCGACGGCCAGGAGGCGCACTTCAACTCCTCCGCCCTGCTCTTCGCCGTGGCCAACGCCCTGGAGGCCCTGGGCGAGCGCGACGAGAACGACGCCCTGATCGACTACGCCCATGCCCTCAAGGCGGCGCTGATCGATACCGTGGACGCCGGCATCATCACCGGCGACCTCAAGGGCAAGACCCAGGATCCGGCCAGCGAGACCCTGGTCGACATGCACGGCTTCCTCGACGCCGTGGCCAGCCGGCTCTAGCCGGTCCGCTGCTGCACGAGCCAGCGGGGCCTGCCTTTGGGCAGGCCCCGCGTCGTTGGAGCACTCGCCTCTCGTCTCCGAAAGACCGATACTGGGCCCAGGCTGACCCCGACACTCTCGACAAGGAGGCCCCCATGGCCACGATTCTTCAGGTGCACTTCCCCTTCGACGGCCCCTTCGGCGACGCCATGGTCGAGGCCATGACCCCGCTGGCCCGCTCCATCAACGACGAGCCGGGCCTGCTGTGGAAGATCTGGACGGAAGACCAGCAGGCCGGACGCGCCGGCGGTGTCTATCTCTTCGCCACCCGGGCGGACGCCGAGGCCTACTGCCGGATGCACACCGCTCGCCTGGAGGGCATGGGAGTCACCGGCATCGAGGCGCAGCTCCTCGAGGCCAACGAGGCCCTCTCGGCGATCAACGGCGGGCCGCTGACCTCCTAGTCCAGCACCAAGCCCCGCGTTTCCAATAGGAAAGTGACGCTCCGACAGCTCCCCCCGAATTCCTTGCCGGAGCCCGTCGAATTCACCTTTCATGCCCCACAGCCCGCTCTCTCTCCGGGGAGGACGGGCGATTTTTCACGGCCCCATTGTTTCTTATAGGAAACTTCGTCTACTCTAGTCACCATCCAGGCCCCGACCGCTATGCTTGTGGCAGGCCGCCCCTTCCCGCCGTGACCGGAGACTCCCCATGAGCGAACTGAACCGCACTCCCCTCCACGACCTGCACCTGGCCCTGGGCGCCAAGCTGGTGCCCTTTGCCGGCTACGAGATGCCGGTGCAGTATCCGCTAGGCGTCAAGAAGGAGCACGAGCACACCCGCACCGCCTCCGGCCTCTTCGACGTCTCCCATATGGGTCAGCTGCTGCTGCGCGGCCCGGAGCCCGCCAAGGCGCTCGAGACCCTGGTGCCGGCGGATATCCTGGGCCTCGCCGAAGGCTGGCAGCGCTACGCCATCTTCACCAGCGAGGCCGGCGGCATCCTCGACGACCTGATGGTGGTCAACGCCGGCGACCACCTCTACCTGGTGGTCAACGCCGCCTGCAAGGAGCAGGACGTCGCTCACCTGCGCGCCAACCTGCCCGCCGGCCACGAGATCGAGGTGCTGGACCGCGGCCTGCTCGCCCTGCAGGGCCCGCAGACCGCCGCGGTGATGGAGCGCCTCTGCCCCGCCGCCTGCGAGATGGTCTTCATGCAGCACGGCCACTTCGAGATCGACGGCATTCCCGTCTGGATCAGCCGCAGCGGCTACACCGGTGAGGATGGCTTCGAGATCTCGATGGCCGCCGACCAGACCGAAGCCCTGGCCAGGCGCCTGCTCGACGAGCCGGAAGTGGAAGCGATCGGCCTCGGTGCCCGGGACTCCCTGCGCCTCGAGGCGGGGCTCTGCCTTTATGGCCACGATATCGACGCCGAGACCACGCCAGTGGAGGCCGGCCTGATCTGGGCCATCGGCAAGCCGCGCCGTCGCGGCGGCGAACGCCCCGGCGGCTTCCCGGGCGCCGAGGCGATCCTGCACCAGGTGGAGGCCAAGGATCACCGCCGCAAGCGGGTCGGCCTACTCGGCGAAGGCCGCGCCCCGGTGCGCGAAGGCGCCAGGCTCTTCGACGCGGCCGGCAACGAGATCGGCGTGGTGACCTCCGGCGGCTTCGGCCCCAGCGTCGGCAAGCCGGTGGCCATGGGCTACGTCGACGTGGCCCATGCCGAGCTCGGCACCACCGTCCATGCCGAGGTGCGCGGCAAGCGCCTGCCCATGACGGTCAGCAAGATGCCCTTCGTCGCGCCCGGCTACTTTCGCGGCAAGTAACGCTACGGCCCGGCAGGCGCTCCCGCGCCCGCCGGCACCGACCGCCTGCCCAGGCCCCGCAACAACAAGCCGTACGCAGGAGACGCCCCATGGCTATCAGCGTTTTCGACCTCTTCAAGATCGGTATCGGGCCCTCGAGCTCGCACACCGTCGGCCCCATGCGGGCCGCCCACGACTTCATCGGCGAGCTCAAGGCGGGTGACCTGCTCGAGCGAGTCGCCCGCGTCGAGGTGCAGCTGTTCGGCTCGCTCTCCGCCACCGGCATCGGCCACGGTACCGACCGCGCCGTGCTGATGGGGCTGATGGGCGAGCGGCCCGATCGTATCGACCCGGCGCTCATCGCCCCCTGCATCGAGGAGCTCCTGGAGGCCGAGGCGCTGCGCCTGGACGGCCGCCACAGCGTGCCCTTCCTCTGGGCCCGAGACCTGCAGCTGCAGGAGGAGAGCCTGCCCCACCACCCCAACGCCATGCGCCTGATCGCCCACGGCCATGGCGGCGAGCTCCATCGCAACACCTACTACTCGCTGGGGGGCGGCTTCGTCATCGACGAGGCCCAGGCCGCCGCGGGGAAGCTCGATACCGACACCGCCACCCTGCCCTACGACTTCCAGAGCGCCGACGAGCTGCTGGCCATGTGTCGCAGGAGCGGCCTCGGCATCAGCGAGCTGATGCTGGAGAACGAGAAGGCGTGGCGCAGCGAAGCCGAGATTCGCGAAGGCCTGCTGACGATCTGGACGGCGATGCAGGCGTGCATCGTCAAGGGCATGGAGGCCGAGGGCACCCTGCCCGGCGGGCTCAAGGTCAAGCGCCGCGCCAGGGCGCTCTACCAGCGGATGCTGGCCAGCGAGGACGACCACTCGCTGATCGCCTCGACGATGTCGGCCATGGACTGGGTCAACCTCTATGCGCTCGCCGTCAACGAGGAGAATGCCGCCGGCGGGCGCATGGTCACCGCCCCCACCAACGGCGCGGCGGGGATCATCCCGGCGGTGCTGCAGTACTACATGCAGTTCCGGAAAGGCGCCTGCGAGCGCGACGTGGTGAACTTCCTGCTCGCTGCCGGCGCCGTGGGCATCCTGTGCAAGAAGAACGCTTCGATCTCAGGCGCCGAGGTGGGCTGTCAGGGCGAGGTGGGCTCCGCCTGCGCCATGGCCGCCGCCGGCCTCACCGAGGTGATGGGCGGCACCATCGACCAGGTGGAGAACGCCGCCGAGATCGGGCTGGAGCACAACCTGGGGCTGACCTGCGATCCGGTGGGCGGCCTGGTGCAGGTGCCCTGCATCGAGCGCAACGCCATCGCCTCGGTGAAGGCGATCAACGCCGCCCAGATGGCGCTGCGCGGTGATGGTGAGCACTTCATCTCCCTGGACAAGGTGATCCGCACCATGCGCGACACCGGCGCCGACATGCAGGCCAAGTACAAGGAGACCTCCACGGGGGGCCTGGCCGTCAGCGCCATCGAGTGCTGAGGGTGCCGAAGCCCTGACGCAGGAAGGCCGCCCCGAGGGGCGGCCTTCTGCGTTGTCGGAGCCGAGTGGCTGCCTGGCGTCCCTCAGGGCGCCAGCCAGGCCAGCGCCCCCGCGGCCATGGCCGCCATGCCGGTGCGCAGGGTCACTGCGTTGCCCGGGAAGTAGTAGGGCGAATGGGGCATCTCCAGGTGGCGCATCTTCTCGGAGACGCTCGCTCCCGGCGTCTCGGCCCAGCGTTCGGCCGGCGTGGCGCCGATAAACCAGTAGACATAGGGAATATCGTCACCGCCGAAGCCGCCGGCCTCGGCGCTGCCGAAGAGGGGGAAGTCTTCGCTGCCGTTGAGGCGCGGCATGGCATAGAGGTTCGCCTCGCCGAACTGCTCGGCATGGGCGCGACGCACCTGCTCCACCGCCGCGGCATCGTTGTGCAGGGCGATGGTCTCGTTGAGCACCCGGAACTCTGGGGGCCTGGGCGAGCGCCCCGCCTCGCACTCGGCGCGGATGATGCGCTCGATGCTCTCGACCACCCGGGCGTGCAGGGCGTTGTCGAAGCTGCGCACGTTGATCTCCAGCTCCGCCGCGTGGGGGATGATGTTGGCCTGGGTGCCGGCATGCAGCTTGCCGACGGTCACCACCACGGTCTCCTCCGGCGGCACCTCCCGGGAGACGATGCTCTGCAGGCGGGTCACCACGTGGGCGGCGATCACCACCGGATCCACTGCCTGGGCCGGCATAGAGCCGTGGCCACCGGCGCCGTGGATGGTCACCGCCAGGTTGGTGCAGGCGGCCATGGCGCCGCCGGCGATGTGCCCGACGGTGCCGGCAAGCGCCGGCATGTTGTGCTGGCCGAGGATCACATCGGGCCGTGCGAAGCGCTCGTAGAGGCCGTCGTCGAGCATCGCCCGAGCGCCGCCGAAGATCTCCTCGGCGGGCTGGCAGATCAGCATCAGGGTACCGGACCACTGCTCCCGAAGCCCGGCCATCACCGCCGCCGCTCCCACGATGCAGCTGCTGTGCAGGTCGTGGCCGCAGGCGTGCATCAGGGGCACCTGACCGCTGTTGCTCTCCGCGGTCTGCACGCTGGCATAGTCGAGCCCGGTCTTCTCCTCGATCGGCAGCGCGTCCATGTCGCCGCGCAGCATCACGGTGGGACCCTCGCCGTTCCTGAGCAGGGCCACCACCCCGGTGCCGCCGACGCCGCGAGTCACCGCATAGCCCAGGGCCTCCAGGGCCTCGGCCAGGCGAGCGCTGGTCTCGTGCTCCTGGAAGGGCAGCTCCGGAAACTGGTGAAGCTGACGATAGAGCGCCTGCACCCTCTCGAAGGCGGCCTCCACCTGGCCGCCGATGGCGGCCCGGCGATCAGGGTGTGCAAGGCGGGGCGTGTCGAGTTGCATTGTCATCTTGGCCTCCTTTGCCTTAGACGCTCTTGCCGGCCAGGGCCTGGCCGTCCCGAGACGTGCGACCCAGCAGCTGCCAGGCCCCCACCACCGCCACGTTGAGCAGCATGGCCCAGACGCCGGCGTGCCAGCCCAGCGGCGAGCTCCAGACGAAATCCATCAGCAGGTAGGCCAGGCTGCCCACCAGGGCACCGGCCATCACGCTGGCGCGGCGCAGCTGCGGCAGGAAGAGCGCACCGAGCACCATGGGGAAGAGCTGGACGATCAGCCCATAGGCCCCCAGCAGCAGCAGCACCAGGGAAGCGGGATTGGCCAGGGCGAAGAGGTAGGCGATCAGCGACAGCCCGAGCACGCTCCAGCGGGTCGCCTTGACGACGCTCTGCTCGCTCGCCCCCTTCATGACCGTCGGGCTCATCACATCGCGCACCAGCACGATCGCCGCGGTATGCGCCAGGTTGGCCCCGGTGGACATGGCCGCCGCCAGGGCACCGGAGAGCATCAGCCCGATCACCCAGGGCGAGAAGTTGGCCACGTCCATGACCATGCGCAGCAGCACGGTATCGGAGCGCACCAGGGGCTCATCGGCGAACACCAGGATGCCGGCGAAACCGATGAACAGCAGCGGCACCAGCAGGTAGGCGTAGAGAGGATAGAAGACGCTGACCTTGCGCAGGGTCCTGCCGCTGTCGGCGGAGTAGAACTTCATGAAGAGGTGCGGCCACATGGCGCCACCGAAGGCGCTGACCAGCACGGCGGTGCTGAAGTAGCCCCAGTTCATGCCGGTGGCCCCGGGCATGGTCAGGGACTCGGGCATGGTCAGCTGGATCTGGCTGAACATCTCGCCCACCCCGCCATAGAGGCGCTCGGAGATCGACAGGCCGAGGAACCAGGCGATGGCGATCATCATGATGCCCTGGATCAGGTTGGTCCAGCCGATGCCGTTGAGGCCGCTGGTGAAGACATAGGCCGCCACCACCACGAAGGCCAGCAGGGCGCCGAGCCAGAAGGGAATCAGGCCGTCGGTGGCCGCCTGGAACAGCAGGCCGGCGCCGGCGATCTGGATGGTCAGGTAGGGCACCAGCGCCAGCACGCCGATGACCCCGGCCAGGATACCCAGCGACCTGCTCTGGTAGTGGTCGGCGATCATGTCGCCCTGGGTCAGATAGCCCTTCTGGCGCCCCAGGGAGGCCACCCGCGGCCCCATGGCCCAGATGGTGATGGGCACCAGCGACAGGTAGGCAAGGATATAGAAGGCCGGTGCGCCGTGCTGATAGGCCCAGCCGGGTGCGCCCAGGAAGGCGAAGGCGGAGAAGATCTCGGCGCCGAGGATAAAGAAGAGGATCACCACGCCGACGTGGCGTCCCCCGGCCACATAGCCCTCGAGGCTGGAGTTCTCCTGGCCCCGGGCGCGCAGGCCGACCCAGAGCACACCGAGGAGATAGGTCAGAGTGATACCGACGACGATCAGCGAATCAGTCATGGCGGCCACCTCCGTGACGGACCACGAAGGCCACCCACATGCCGGCAAAGAGCACCAGCATCCAGAGGATGTACCAGAAGAACAGGAAGGGGAGCCCCAGCACAGTGGGCTCGATACGGTTGGCGATCAGGGCGCCGGGCCAGATCATGGCCAGGGTGCACAGGGCAAAGTGCAGTCCCGTCAAAAGGTGATAGGTCTTGGTCATCGCGAAGGTCCAGGGGTCGTCCGGCTCGCACGGGGCGAGGCTTGTTATGGGTTGTTCTCCCACTATGAAACGCCCCTTTCGATAGAAAAAATATAGCTTTTGCATAGCTGACATGCTGAATTGATATGGGTAGAGTGGCAGCCCTCTCCGCCCGATGCCGTGAGCCCCATGGAATTCCGCCAACTCAGCTATTTCATTGCGATTGCAGAGACCGGTTCGATCTCCGCCGCCAGCCACCGCGTGCACGTGGCCCAGCCCGCACTGACCCGCCAGCTACGACTATTGGAGGAGGACCTGGAGACCCGGCTGCTGGAGCGGCATGCCCGAGGCGTGCGCCTGACGGTGGCGGGTCAGGCGCTCTACGAGGAGGCGGTAGCGCTGCTGGACCGCCGCACCCAGATCAAGGCGCGACTCTCGGCGCTGGGCAGCGGCATGACCGGCAAGCTGAGCCTCGGGGTCACGGTGACCCACCTCTGGATGCCGGAAGTGGCCGGGCTGATGCACCGCTACCGGCAGCGCTACCCCCAGGTGGGCTTCGAGGTCTTTCCGCTGCTCTCCGGCCCCCAGCTCGAGCGGCTGCGCGAAGGTACCCTGGATGCCGGCATCCTCTACCTGGACAGCGCCGAGCAGCACGGCCTCGAGACCCGGCAGCTGCAGAACGACCACCTGATCCTGGCAGTGCCCACCCCGTCATCCTGGGCTACCTCACCGCCCCGGCGCCTCCATGAGCTCGAACAGGCGGACTTCATCTGGGGCTTTCGCAGCGTCTCGCCGGTCTACTATGACAGGGTCATGGCCCACTTCCAGCGCCTCGATTTTCACCCCCGGATCGTCCAGTTCGGCGCCGACAACACCGCCATCCTGAGCATGGTGGCCGCCGGCCTGGGGGTCGCCATCGTGCCCGCCGCCAGCGCCTGCCTGCCCATGCCGGGAATTCGCTTCCTGGAGATTGAGGAGCTGGCCCGCTGCGACATGCCGCTCTGGCTGGCCTGGCGCACAGGCAACGACTCCCCGGCCCTCGGCAACCTGGTCACCCTGGCCGGAGAGGCATTTACACCGAAGAAAACGGGGCCAACGGTGTAGGCACAGGGGGCAAACCCCGATAGAGTCCGGGCACGCCGTCATGTTTCTGTCACAAGACCCCTGCCTCATGGACAATAACTCGTTGAACCTCGCCCTGTTCGCTTACCTCAACGCCGCTCCCGACAGCGACCCTCGCCTGCTGCTGATGGCGGAGGTTTTCGCCGTCTACCTGATCTGGCTGGTGCCCGCCCTGCTGGTCATCGGCTGGCTGCGCGGCAGCGACCGCCTGAAGCGCCCGCTGCTCGAAGCCTTCATCGCTACCCTGCTGGCTCTGGCAGCCAGCTGGCTGATCGGCGCCCTCTGGCACACGCCGCGCCCCTTCATGGTACCGGTGGGGCAGACCTTTCTGGAGCACGCGCCCACGGCGGCCTTCCCCAGCAACCATGCCACCATCATGCTGACCATGGCCTTCAGCCTGATGCTTCACGGCGGCACCCGGCGCATCGGCCGCTACCTGCTACTGCTGGCCCTGCCGGTCGCCTGGTCGAGGGTCTATCTGGGTGTGCACTTCCCCCAGGACATGCTGGGCGCCCTGCTGCTGGCCACCGGCGTGGCCGCGCTGGTCGGCATCAGCCGCGGCTGGCTGATCCTGCCCTTCTATCACCATGTGGCAAGAAGGCTATATCACCTGCTGTTCGCCCCGCTGATCAGCCGCGGCTGGGTGGAGCGCTGAGCCCCAGTTTTGCTTTCCCTTGAATAACGACTGGAGATGACAACGGCCGCCCCAATAGATATGTTATAACATTCTCAGAACCCCACGGGAGATCCTGCATGTCGTTGCCCGCCCTCTCCGCTCCCCTTTCCGATACGGAACTGGCCCGCCACCTGGCCCTGGGTGACGAGATCGACGTCCTGCCGCGCATCTTCGAGGACGATATCAACATCGCCGTGATGCGCCGGCGCCTCTCGGCGGCGCTGCAGCAGAGCGTTCTGGCCCAGTGCCAGGCCGAGCGTGCCTGGCAGCTGGCCTGGCTAGGCCAGCCCGGCGACGACCTGCGCGCCGACCTGCTCAAGCGGCTGCCCGCCGCCGAGGCGGCCGAGGCGCTGGTGGAGGACGTCCAGCTGCTGGCCGAGGCCATGGCCTACCTGTTCGATACCGACACGGTGGGCATCCGCCTGCGCCTGCTGGACGCCGCCATGTGCCCGCGCTTCCACGTCGACAACCTGCCGGTGCGCCTGGTGACCACCTATCACGGCCCGGGCAGCGAATGGCTTCCCGAGGAGGCCGTCAACCGCGAAGGCCTGGGCGCCCCCTCGGCGGAGAAGCCCGAGATCGTGCGCGACCCCGGAGCCATCCAGCGGCTCGTGGCGGGCGACCTGGCCCTGCTCAAGGGGGGCGGCTGGGAGGGCAACGAACAGCGCGCCCTGGTGCACCGCAGCCCCGCGCTGACCGAGGGGCAGAAGCGCCTGCTGCTGACCATCGACCCCGCCTGACGCCAGCAAGAGACCACCATGCCCTATACCCCCGAAGAGGCGCGCCTGCTGGCGATGCCCGACGACGACTACATGAACGACGAGCAGCTGGCCTTTTTTCGCGAGCGACTGCTCGAGGAGAAGGCGCAGGTGGAAGAACACCTGCGCGAGGTGCGCGCCGCCATGGCCTCCCATGAGCGCGACAGCGACGAGCTGGACCAGGCGGCCTTCGAGGAGGAGCTGCGCCTGCAGCTGCGCCAGGCCGACCGCGAGACCCGCCTGCTGGCCAACATCGAGGCGGCCCTGCGCCGCATCGACGCGGACGACTACGGCTATTGCGAGGAGACCGGCGAGCCGATCGGTCTCCCCAGGCTGCTGCTGCGCCCCACCGCCAAGCTCTGCCTGGAGGCCAAGGAGCGCCAGGAACAGCGCGAGAACCACTACCGCAAGACCCGAGGTGAAGGCTGATGACATCCCTGCACACGCCCCTGCCGGTGACCGTGCTCTCCGGTTTCCTGGGCGCCGGCAAGACCACCCTGCTCAATCATATTCTCGCCAACCGCGAGGGCCGCCGGGTGGCGGTCATCGTCAACGACATGAGCGAGGTCAACATCGATGCCGCCCTGGTGCGCGGCACCCCCGGCGACGAGGAGGTGACCCTCAACCGCGCCGAGGAGCGGCTGGTGGAGATGAGCAACGGCTGCATCTGCTGCACCCTGCGCGAAGACCTTCTCGTGGAGGTGCGCCGGCTCGCCGAAGAGGGGCACTTCGACACCCTGGTGATCGAATCCACCGGGATCTCCGAACCGCTGCCGGTGGCCGAGACCTTCACCTTCGCCGACGAAGAGGGTCGCAGCCTCTCGGACGTCGCTCGCCTCGACACCATGGTCACCGTGGTCGACGGCGCCAACTTCCTTACCCAGTACCGCGAGGCGCAGTCCCTGGCCGAGGCGGGCGAGAGCCTCGGCGAGGAGGACGAGCGCAACGTCGCCGACCTGCTGGTGGACCAGATCGAGTTCTGCGACGTGCTGCTGATCAGCAAGAGCGACCTGCTCACCTTCGCCCAGCTCGACGAGCTCGCCGCGGTGCTGCGCTCGCTCAACCCCGAGGCCGAGCTGATCCCCATCACCCACGGCCAGGTGCCGCTGGAGAAGGTGCTCGACACCGGCCGCTTCAGCTTCGAGCGCGCCCAGCAGGCGCCGGGCTGGCTCAAGGAGCTGCGCGGCGAGCACGTGCCGGAGACCGAGGAGTACGGCATCTCGAGCTTCGCCTACCACGCCCGGCGCCCCTTCCACCCGCAGAAGTTCTTCGAGCTGCTGCATGGCGACTGGTTCGGCGGCAAGCTGCTGCGCTCCAAGGGCTTCTTCTGGCTGGCCACCCGACCGCAGTTCGCCGGCCAGTGGAGCCAGGCCGGCGGCATCGCCCACTACGGCTTTGCCGGCATGTTCTGGAAGGCGGTACCCGAGTCGCGCTGGCCGGAGGACCCCGACTATCGCGCCGCCATCCTCGACAAGTGGCAGGAGCCCTTCGGCGACATGCGCCAGGAGCTGGTCTTCATCGGCCAGAACCTCGACGAGGCGCGCATCCGCCAGGCCCTGGACGCCTGCCTGCTCAGCGAAGAGGAGCTGCTCGCCGGCAAGGAGGCCTGGCAGGCGCTGCCCGACCCCTTCCCCGCCTGGGAGTAAGCCATGCGCGACGCAGACCTTACGCCGGTCACGGTGCTGACCGGCTTTCTCGGCAGCGGCAAGACCACCCTGCTCAACCGCCTGGTGCGCCAGCCCGCCATGCGCGATGCGCTGGTGGTGATCAACGAGTTCGGCGATATCGGCCTCGACCACCGGCTGGTCGCCGAGGGCGACGAGCACAGCGTGGTGGAGATGAGCAGCGGCTGTCTCTGCTGCACCATCCGCGGCGACCTGAGCAAGAGCGTCCAGCAGGCCTGGGAGGCGATTGCGCGCGACGGGGGCCGGCCGATCTCGCGGATGCTCATCGAGACCACCGGCCTGGCCGATCCGGCGCCCATCCTGCAGACGTTGATGACCGACCACTGGCTCGCCCAGCGCTTTCGCCTGGACGGCGTGGCCTGCCTGGTAGATGCGGCCAACGGCCTCTCGACCCTCAACGCCCACCGGGAATCCCAGCGCCAGGCCGCCATCGCCGACTGCCTGCTGATCACCAAGGCCGATCTTGTCGACGACGACCGCCTGGCCCGGCTGCGCGAGCGACTCACCGAGGTCAACCCCGCCGCCGAACAGCTCGACGTGCGCCAGGGCGAGCTGGACGCCGAGCGGTTGACCGCGCGGCGCCTGCCCGCCGCGGGCAGGGCGGGCCAGCAGGCCGAGGGCTGGCTGGGTGCGGCCTCCTACGCTCAGGTGTCGCTCCAGCCGGGGCTGACCCCGACGCCCGCCGAGGCCTCCGCCCCGCTGCTGGCGCCTGCGGCCACGGCCCCGCTCAGCCGGCACGGCGAGCAGATCCGCTCCTTCTGCTTCAGCGTGGAGGCGCCCATCGCCCCCGAGGTGCTGGAGGACTGGCTGGATCTGCTGATGAGCCTGCTGGGCGACAAGATGCTGCGCGTCAAAGCCATCGTAAACGTGGCGGGGCAGGCGCAGCCCCTGGCCCTGCACGGCGTGCAGCATATCTTCCACTCCCCGGTGACACTGCCAATGGCGGCCTGCCCGGACGGGGTCTCGCGCTTCGTCTTTATCACCAATGGCGTGGCGCCCGAAGCCGTGACCCGGCTGTTCGAATTCTTTCGGGCGCCGCACTCGCCATGACCTGCCGCACCGCCCTCTGGACAGCCTGAGTGCCGCCTATCGGTCGGCGGCACCCTCTTCGAGGGCCGCCGACGGCGAGTCAACCGACCGAGACTGCGCTGCCGGCAGCGCATGGTGTTCAGGCCCCAGAGGCTCGGCGGCGATCACATAGTCGGCACCGCAGGGCAGCCCCGTCTCGCTGCGCGCCAGGGGTAGCGCCTCGGCGCGCAGCGCTTCGATGCGCCCCCGGAGCGCCTCGGCCAGCGCCGGGTCCTTCAGCTGATCCAGCTGCTTCAGGCACATGTCGAGCTGCGAATTGACGAAGCGCTCCCGGTAGCGGATGGGAAACTGGCGCACCTCGAGCACGCGAAAGCCGGCAATGCCGAGCTGGCGCAGCACCCAGGAGGCCGGATACTCCCGGTAGGGGCGCCCGTTGCCCATCAGCAGACAGGCGTCGCGCAGCCTGCCGATGGCCTGAACGATGCGCCCCTCCCGGGTATCGGGGGCATCCAGAACATAGGGCTCGGTGCCAACGATATAGAGCCTGCCCTTTACGTGGGGCCTCAGGCGCGTCAGCACCTGCTCCTGCCAGTAGGGCGCAAAGCCCTCGATGGCGCCGATAAAGTAGTCCAGCAGCACCGTGTCGAAGCACTCCCCGTAGAACAGCTCGGGAGCGATCCAGTTGGCCACCAGCACGCGGTCCTGAGGGCGCATGCGCTCCCCCGCCGCCTTCTTGGCGGTGCGCGCCATGCCGGCCGAGGCGGTGACTGCGGCCCAGCGCTCGGTCTCAAGCGAGGAGACCCAGCGCAGCGAGTTGTAGCCGGTGCCCGCATCGAGAAAGCTGCCCCAGGGCTGGCTGCCCTGCAGGGCCTCGATGGTGCGGAAGATCGGCGAGGCCGTGCGCGAGGCGCCGGCATCGGCGGAAGGCGCAGTGGCGCGAGACGGAATTGAAGCGGAGCCTGTCACAGTCGATGTCATGGGGTTGATCGTCGAGTTGAAGAGGGAACGGAGCGCAGCGCCCATAGCGTGATGCCCGCCGCCACGTGGGCGCAGTGGCGCGAGACGGAATTGAAGCGGAGCCTGTCACAGTCGATGTCATGGGGTTGATCGTCGAGTTGAAGAGGGAACGGAGCGCAGCGCCCATAGCGTGATGCCCGCCGCCACGTGGGTCACGATCAGCACGGGGGCGAAGGGCTGGTCCAGCCAGAGGCTGAGCCACCAGGCCAGCATAAAGGCGACCAGCGCCAGCAGCACGGCGTGAAGCAGGCAGTGCTGCAGGTGGCGCGCCCGCAGCGCGCTGATCCAGGCGGGAAACAGCAGCGTCGACAGCGCGGCCGGCACGCCAAACACCATGGCGCCCATGACGATCACGGCGACCAGCCACACCGCCTCCGCCAGGCGCATGGGCAGGCCTGGCACCGCCCAGGAGGCCAGGTTGGGCAGCAGCTGTGAGCGCAACCAGATGCGCTTGAGGGGCCGGAGCAGCGGCAGGGAGAACAGCGTCAGCCCGACAACCGCCCAGGCGTCGGCCGGCGCCACGAAGTAGAGCTGACCCTCGGCCCAGCGGGCCGCTGCCAGGCTCGCCTGGGGAGCGTTGGCCGCCAGCAGCGTCACCAGGGCCAGGCCAGCCAGAAAGCTGGCCAGCGCCGCATGCTCGCCCTGTCGCTGCAGGCGCAGCAGCCACATCATACCCCCGCTCACTCCCAGCGCCAGGGGCAGCACCGGCCAGGTCAGCGCCGATGCCGCCACGCCGCCCACGGCGGCCCACTGGCTGAGCGCCAGGGCCTGCCAGGCGGAGCCCTTCAGAAAGAGGCCGACGCCGGCAAGGGCGAGCAGCAGGGTCATGCCGGTGCCGGCCAGCAGCGGCAGCCAGAGAAGGTCAGGCGGCATCCAGGCAGGCCTCCAGAGGCAGAGCGGTCGCGCCACAGGCCTCGATCATGCCGCTGTCGTGGCCGGTCATCAGCAGCGTGACGCCCGGGTCCAGCGCCGTCATCAGCTCCACGGCGGCTTCCTTGACGGCGTGATCCAGATGGTTGGCCGGCTCGTCCAGCATGACCAGGTGGGGCACCCGCCCTTCCGCGCCGGGCGGCGGCGACAGCGCCGCCGCCAGCCGCAGCAGCTGCCACTGCCCGCCGCTGAGGGTATCCAGCCGCCTGGGCAGCAGCGCTGCCAGGCGCGGCAGCGCGGGCGGCACCACCTCCATGGCGGCGAACCAGTCGTGGCCGGAAAGCGGCCAGGGCTCGCGCCGGGCGCTTTCCTGGGCCAGCAGCATCAGCGTCAGCCCCGGAGCGCAGCGCAGGCGACCCGAAAACAGCGTCGCCTGGCCGGCAATCGCCTTGAGCAGCAGCGACTTGCCGCTGCCGTTGGGGCCGGTGATGGCGAGCCGGGCTCCCGCCGAGACCCTCAGGCTCAGAGGGCCGACCAGAGCCCGAGCAACGCCCAGCGAGGCACGCTCCAGCGCCACGACCTCGCTGCCGCTGGCCATTCAGCGCGCGTCCAGCGCATCGACCCAGTCCCGCATCAGGGCCAGATAGCCCTCAAGCGTCGGCGTCTGCGGCTCCAGCGCTACGCTGGTCGCCGGCCAGCCCAGCTGACGCTGCAGGAACTCCGCCCCCTTGGCAGGCTGGAAGCTGGCATAGAGAACGCGCCCCTCGGTGCCCTGCAGCTTGCCGACCAGCTCGCCCAGGTGGCGGGCGCTGGGCGGAATGCCCGGCGCCGGCTCGAGATAGCCGACGACCTCCACGGGCAGCCACTCTTCCAGGTAGTCGAGGTCCTCGTGGTAGACCACGATGCGCTGCTCGGCCACGCCCTCGGCCAGCTGCCGGGTCTGCTCGCGCAGGGTCTCCGCCAGGGCGCCGGCACGCGCGTGATACGCCTCGGCATGGGCCGGGTCGAGACGCGCCAGCCGCCGCGCCAGCGCCTCGCCCAGCGACGCCATGCGCATGGGATCCACGTTGAAGTGAGGGTTGCCTTCGGCATGCACGTGCCCCACGTTCGGGCCATCCATGGTGATGGAGCGCCGCAGCGGCAGGATGCTGGCACCGACGAAGTGCGTTTCCCGGCCGCTGTTGACCGCCGGATTGGCGGCGCCACGCTGGGCGGCGGGCAGCCAGCCTTCCTCCAGCCCGGCGCCGACCTCCAGCAGCATATCGGCACGGCGCAGCGCCGCCATGAAGCTCGGGCGCGCGTCCAGGTAGTGGGCATCGCGGTCCGGCGCAGCCAGCACCGTGACCGACACCTGCTCACCCCCCACCTCGTTGGCCAGCATCCCGAGGCTTGCCGTGGTCGCCACGATGTTCAGCGCCGCCAGGGCCGGCAGCGGCAGGCTCAGCAGGAGCGCCAGGGCCAGGGCCCCGACGCCGCGATTGCGCATGAATCGCATCTAATACTCCTTAGAAGCGGTGGGCGCCGTGAGCGCCAAGTGCCACATTGACCTGGAACATCAGCTCCAGCCCGCGATCGCGCTCCCCGCCGGCGGCCGCGAAGTCGTTCTGACTCAGCTGGGCGCGCAGGAACACCGGCTCCACCGGGCGGAAGGTCACCTGGGCGCTGTGCCGATAAGAGGTGCTCAGGGACTCGACCTCGGTGGGGTGAAAGTCGACCACCTTGTTGGTCAGGCCCAGCGCCTCGGTGCGCAGGCCCGCCTGCCAGCGAGGCGCTACCCCGTAGACCGCCTCGAGGTACATGCCGTCCTGGCGCTCGCGGTGGCTCTCCCGCTTCTCCCAGCTGCCGTGCTCGACGTGCTCGTCGAGATTGCGCCAGACGTGGAAATATTCGCTGGTCACACGCCAGTCGCCCTGGCCATAGGCGCGGCCGGCGTCGTAGCGGTAGGCCAGGTCCAGGCCGGCAAACCAGGCATCGCCCTCCAGGGCATGGGCGTGATGCCCATGGTCTTCCACGCGTGAGACCTGACGGTTATAGCCGGTGGAGGCCCCCAGCTGCAGGGCATGGTCCGGGCCGAGGTCGGGACCCGTCTTGACGAAGGCCGTAAACAGGCGCGGTGCGCTCTGCTGCGAGTAAGGCGCGCCGCCGTGTCCATGGCCGTGGTCGTGGTCGTGGTCGTGGTCGTGCCCGCTTCCATGGTCATGGCCGTGGTCGTGCCCGCCTCCATGGTCGTGGCCGTGGTCGTGCCCGCCTCCATGATCATGGCCGTGGTCGTGGCCGTTTCCATGATCGTGGCCGTGGTCGTGCCCGCCTCCATGATCGTGGTCGTGGCCATTGCCGTGGCCGCCGCCCGCGGCCATAAAGCGGTTGAAGCTGCCGTTATCGCCCTGCAGCACCTCTACGCCGAAGCGCGTGAAGGTGCGCGTCGGCGCCACCCAGCTGGCCTGCAGCCCTGTCTCCTGCAGGCCGTGATCGCCGAACAGGAAGCGGTTGACCAGCGGCCGGTCGGCAAAGTCCCAGTCGTGGGGATGTCGGCTGTTCATGTAGCCCACGTCGGAGAGGAACTTACCGCCCTTGAGCTGGAAGCCGGCCGGCAGCGCCCGCGTGACCAGATAGGCCTCCTCGACCTCGATATGGTCCTCGTCGAAGCCGATCAGCAGGGTGCCGTCCAGCAGGTCGCCGAGGCGCGACTCGATCACCAGCTCGGAGTGCCCGAGATTGAAACCATCGCTCAGGCTGTGGTCGTGATCGTGCCCGTGGTCATGACCGTGGTCGTGGTCCGAGAAGCCTGCCGGCGTCTGGTTGCCGCTGGAGACTTCGTTGAAATAGAAGCCCTCCAGAATCAGCGAGACATCGATGTCCCAGTCGCGCTCTCCGCCGCTCTCTGCCATTGCCAGCGTCGGCATGATCAGCGCGGCCGTGGTCAGGCCGGCGAGGGTTCCCTTTACGTTCTTCTTGATCACTTGCTTGCTTCCTCTGGTTATATATACGTTATATCATAACAATATAAGCCATCTAGGCGTCAACGCGGCGTCCCGGCACCTTCAGGAGAGCAGCGGCAGTCCGCCCGTCGGCGCGCTGCCGACCTGCCAGGCCAGCGAGGCGCCGAGCCACAGAATCGCCAGGCCGCCTCCCATGGCCAGCCAGCCGCTTAGCCGCCCCAGGCGCGCCGCGCCACCGCCGCCGGCGAAGCGGCCGTAGTGGCGCATGACCCAGTCCCGGGCCAGCACGCTGGCCAGCGCCAGGGCCGAGACCGTCATCGCCGTGCCCAGCGCCATCACCATGACCGCCGCGGCCCCCAGGGCCGCATGGCCCAAGAGGCTGGCCGCCCCCATCATCAGCACCGCGCCGGTGCAGGGGCGCAGGCCGATCACCACCACCGTGGCCAGCGCCGTGCGCCAGTTGCCGACCTCCTCCGGGGCGATATGGTGGCGCGACCCGCAGCCACAACCATCGTGCTGATGGCCGTGAGCGTGCCCATGGGCGTGGCCGTGATCATGCGTAGCGTGGCCGTGATCATGCGTATGGCTATGTTCATGGCTGTGGTCATGGGCGTGGCTGTGGTCATGGGCATGGGCATGGCGGCGAGCGTGCGCATGGCCGTGAGCCCCCTGGTGGTCGTGATCATGGTGGTGAGCGTGGCGGTGGGCGTGGCGGTGATCCTGCTGGCCGTGATCGCCGCTGGCCTTCGTGCGCCGCAGCAGCCGCCAGGCCCTCAGGCAGAGCCAGGCCCCCAGCAGCGCCACCATCAGAAAGCTCGCCAGCTCCAGGCTCGCCACGCTGCCCACGGCCCGGCGCGTCAGCCAGCCCAGGCCCTGCACCAGCACCAGCACCATGGCGATGGCCATCATGCCCTGCAGCAGGGCAGCGCTGAACGAGAGCCCCAGGGCGCGCTTGAGGCCACCCCCCTGGGAGACCAGGTAGGTGGAGAGCACCGCCTTGCCGTGGCCGGGACCGGCGGCATGGAAGACCCCATAGCCGAAGCTCAGCGCCAGCAGCCAGCCGGCGGTGGCCCAGCTGGGCGTCTCGGACCAGCCGCTCACCGCCAGGGTGAGCGCCCGGTGAAGCTCGCGCTGCCAGGCCAGGATCTGCAGGCTCAGGCCGCGCATCACGCCCAGCTGCATCAGCAGCGCGGCCACGATGACCAGCAGCGCCAGACCGCCCAGCCGCCATCGGTGGCGGGTCAGGAAACCTCTCAGCCGGTGGAAACCGCCGGCCGGATCGGCAGACGAAGGAAGCGAGCTGGCGTGACGCGACATGGTGTACCTCGGGTAGGCCTTTGACTGGTGATCGGTCGATGCAAAATGTTATGTTATAACATTTACAGCCGCAATCACCGAATGAGCCCTTCATGAACAAGCAACCTCTGGAAGATATCGCGGCCTCGCCCTCCACCCGCCTCGGCACCCTGAGCTGGGTGGGCATGGAGGGCATCGCCCTGCCGCTCAAGGTGGCCGGCCAGGCCATCGCCGGCCGCGCCTCGGCGGGCGTCAGCCTCGATGATCCCACCGCCCGCGGCATCCATATGTCGCGCCTCTACCTGGCGCTGGCCGAGTTGGAAGATCAGGAGCTTTCGCTGCCCCGGGTGGCCGCGGTGCTCGACGCCTTTCTGGAGAGCCACGAGGGGCTCGCCAAGCGCGCCTTTCTCGACCTGGAGGGGGAAGCGCTGCTGCGCCGCCCGGCGCTGATCAGCCCCCTGTCGGGCTGGAAGACCTACCCCTTTACCCTGCGCTGCCGCCGTGATGCCCAGGGCCTGCACGCCATCCTCGAGCTGAGCGTGGGCTACTCCTCCACCTGCCCCTGCTCGGCGGCCCTGGCCCGCCAGCTGATCCAGCAGGCCTTCGACGAGGACTTTACCGAGATGCCGGTGACCCGCGAGTCGGTCAGGGCCTGGCTGGGCAGCGACCAGGGCGTGCTGGCCACGCCCCACAGCCAGCGCAGCCAGGCGCACCTGGCCGTGCGCCTCGACGCCGGCCAGGCGGCGCTGCCGCTGCTGGCGCTGGTCGACCGCGTGGAGCAGGCGCTGGGCACCGCCCTGCAGACCGCCGTGAAGCGCGTGGACGAGCAGGCCTTCGCCCTGGCCAACGGCCAGAACCTGATGTTCTGCGAGGATGCCGCCCGGCGCCTGCACCACGCCCTGCGCGACCAGCCCGGCCTCGAGGGCTTCTCCCTGCGCGTGGTGCACGCCGAGAGCCTGCACGCCCACGACGCCGTGGCGCGCAGCCAGTGGAACTGGCAGGAGACGTGATGAGTATCTGGCTGCAGCTGGAGCAGGCCGAGCGCGGCGAGCGCCATGCGCTGGCCGAAGTGGTGGCCGCCATTCCCTGGAACGCCGACGGCCTGATCACCGCCATCGCCCAGCAGCACGACAGCGGCGAGGTGCTGATGCTGGCCTGGATGAACCGCGAGGCGCTGCTGGAGACACTGACCACCGGGCGCGTCTGCTACTGGTCGCGTTCGCGGCAGACCCTGTGGCGCAAGGGCGAGAGCTCCGGGCACCGCCAGCGACTGGTCGAGGCACGGCTGGACTGCGACGGCGATGCGGTGCTGCTGCGGGTCGACCAGCAGGGGCCCGCCTGCCACACCGGCCGCCCCAACTGCTTCTACAACGCCATTCGCGACGACGCGGTGGAGGTCATCACCGCGCCGCCGAGCCGGTAACGCCAACGCCACCCATGGGAGCACGATGCAACTCTTCAACACCCTGACTCGCCGCCGCGAGACGCTGCGCACCGAACGGCCGGACCGCGTGACCCTCTACGTCTGCGGCCCCACGGTCTACAACTACGCCCATATCGGCAACGCCCGCCCGGCGGTGGTCTTCGACCTGCTGGCGCGGGTGCTGCGCCAGGACTATTCACAGGTGGTCTATGCGCGCAACTTCACCGACGTGGACGACAAGATCAACGCCGCGGCGGCCGACGCCGGGGTGCCGATCCACACCATCACCGAACGCTATATCGACGCCTACCACGAGGACATGCGGGCGCTGGGCGTGCTGCCGCCGGACCTCGAGCCCAGGGTCACCGAGCACATGCCCGAGATCATCGCGCTGATCGAGACCCTGATCGAGCGCGGCCACGCCTACGAGGCCGAGGGGCACGTGCTCTTCCAGGTCGGCTCCTTCGCCGAGTACGGCCAGCTCTCCGGGCGCCGCCCCGAGGAGATGCTGGCCGGGGCCCGGGTGGAGGTGGCGCCCTACAAGCGCGACCCGCTGGACTTCGTGCTGTGGAAGCCCTCCGCGCCCGAGCAGCCGGGCTGGGAGAGCCCCTGGGGGCGCGGACGCCCCGGCTGGCACGTGGAGTGCACCGCCATGATCGGCGAGCACCTGGGCCACACCATCGACATCCACGGCGGCGGCCAGGACCTGATCTTTCCCCACCACGAGAACGAGATCGCCCAGGGCACCTGCGCCCACGGCGCCCGCTACTGCCATACCTGGGTGCACAACAGCTTCGTCACCGTGGACGGCCAGAAGATGTCGAAGTCGCTGGGCAACGTGCTGCTGGTGCGCGACCTGCTCGACCAGGCCCCTGGGGAGGCGGTGCGCCTGGCCCTGCTCGCCACCCACTACCGCCGCCCCCTGGACTGGAACAGCGAGCGCCTGATGCGCGCCCGCCGCACCCTGATCGACCACTATCGGGCGCTTTCCGAGGTGGAGGGGCTCGAGGCGGACCCCGCGACGCCGCCGGATGCCGAGCTTACGGCGGCGCTGCGCCGGGACCTCAACGTTGCCGAGGCGCTGACCCGCCTGCAGCGGCTGGTGGATGACCTGAAGGCCGCCGCCGACGACGCCGGGCGCGCCCGCGCCAAGGGTGCCGTGCTGGCCTCGGCCAGGCTACTGGGCCTGCTGCAACAGCCCCCCGCCGAGGCCCTGGCGGCGCTGTCGCCCCGGCGCTCCGACCTGCCGGTGGCGCGCATCGAGGCGCTGGTCGCCGAACGCGAAAGCGCACGACGGCAGCGCGACTTCGCCCGCGCCGACGCCCTGCGCGACGCCCTGGCCGAGCTGGGTGCCGAGGTGCGCGACACGCCCGAAGGTCCCCGCTGGGCGCCGCTGACCCTCGCCACCGGCAGCGCCTGATCTCTATTTCCTGCGCCCTATCTCCTGCGCCCCATCTCCCCGAGAACCCCATGAGAACGACGCCATGACCGAGACGCCCTCCCCCGCCGCCGGCGACACCCTCACCATCACCCTGCCGGACGAGCGCGAGCTGACGCTGGCGTCCCCCACCAGCGTGGCGGAGATCGCCGCCGCCATCGGCCCCGGCCTGGCCCGCCAGGCGCTGGCCGGCCGCGTGGACGGCGAGCTGGTGGACGCCTGCGACCCCATCACCCGGGACGCCCGGGTGCAGGTGATCACGCCAGACGACCCCGAAGGGCTGGCGATCATCCGCCACTCCTGCGCCCACCTGGTGGGCCACGCCGTCAAGCAGCTCTACCCCGATGCCGAGATGGTGATCGGCCCGGTCATCGACGACGGCTTCTACTACGATATCGCCTTCGAGCGCCCCTTCACGCCGGAGGATCAGGCGGCCATCGAGGCGCGCATGAAGGCGCTGATCGCCCAGGAGTACGACGTCATCAAGCGGCGGGTGCCCCGGGAAGAGGCCCTGCGGATCTTCCGCGAGCGCGGCGAGAGCTACAAGCGGCGGCTGATCGAGGAGATGACCGACGAAGCCACCCTGGGGCTCTACTTTCACCAGGAGTACGTGGACATGTGCCGCGGCCCCCACGTGCCCAACACCCGCTTTCTCAAGCACTTCCGGCTGACCAAGCTCTCCGGCGCCTACTGGCGGGGCGATGCCCGCAACGCCCAGCTGCAGCGTCTCTACGGCACCGCCTGGGCCGACCGCAAGGCCCTCAAGGCCTACCTCAAGCGCCTGGAGGAGGCGGAGAAGCGCGACCACCGCCGCCTGGGCCGCCAGCTGGGGCTCTTTCACTTCCAGGAGGAGGCCCCCGGCGCGGTGTTCTGGCACCCCGGCGGCTGGACCGTGCTGCAGACCCTGATCGCCTACATGCGCCGCCGCCAGGCCGCCGGCGGCTACGTGGAGGTGAACACGCCGGACATCATGGACCGCGGCCTCTGGGAGACCTCGGGCCACTGGCAGAACTATCAGGAGCACATGTACACCACCCAGACGGAGGATGGTCGCTCCCTGGCCCTCAAGCCGATGAACTGCCCCGGCAGCGTGCTGCTCTACCGCCACGGCCTGAAGAGCTACCGCGACCTGCCCATCCGCATGGGCGAGTTCGGCAAGGTCCACCGCTACGAGCCCTCCGGCGCCCTGCACGGCCTGCTGCGGGTGCGCCACTTCACCCAGGACGACGCCCATATCTACTGCACGCCGGAGCAGATGAACGCGGAGTGCCGCCGGGTGGTGGCGCTGGTGCTCGATATCTACCGGGAGTTCGGCTTCGAGGAGGTGCGCCTCAAGCTCTCCACCCGGCCGGAGAATCGCATGGGCAGCGAGGCCGTCTGGGACCGCCTGGAGGGGGCCTTGACCGACGCCCTGGAGACGATGGCGCTGGCCTACGAGCTCAACCCCGGCGAGGGCGCCTTCTACGGGCCCAAGCTGGAGTTCGTGCTGCGCGACGCCATCGGCCGCGACTGGCAGTGCGGCACCCTGCAGGTGGACATGAACCTGCCCGAGCGCTTCGGGCTCGACTACGTGGACGAACAGGGCCAGCGCCAGCGCCCCGTGCTGCTGCACCGCGCGCTGTTCGGCTCCCTGGAGCGCTTCCTCGGCATCCTGATCGAGCATCACGCCGGCAAGCTGCCCGCCTGGCTGGCGCCGCAGCAGGCGGTGGTGATGTCGATCACCGAGGCCCAGGCGGGCTACGCCGAGGCGCTTTGCGAGGCGCTGTGCGGCGCCGGGCTGCGCGCCGAGGCCGACGTGCGCAACGAGAAGATCGGCTACAAGATCCGCGAGCAGACCCTGCAGCGGACGCCCTTCCTGCTGATCGTCGGCGGCCGGGAGGCGGCCGAGGGCCGCGTGACCCTGCGCCACCGGGACGGCAGCGATCTCGGCACCCTGGACGTGGAGGAGGCCATCGCCCGGCTCCAGGCCGAGTGCCAGGCCCCCGACCGGGGGGCTCGGCGCCGCGACCAGGCGGCTCGCCTGGCGCGCCTGCGCGCTTCGGCAAGCGCCGCGGAGGCTTCCGCATGAGCTCGACCGACGACCTCGACGCGCGCCTGGCCCATCGCCACGCCGACCTGCTGGTGCTCGACGGAGAGGTGGTCACGCCCTCCGGCATCCAGCGTCTGGACCTCGCCTGCCTCGGCGGGCGCATCGTGGCCCTGGGCGAGCTGCGCGGCCACTGGTCCGCCGAGAGCACTCTGGAAGCCGCCGGCCTGCACGTGCTGCCCGGCGTGATCGATACCCAGGTGCACTTCCGCGAACCGGGCCTGACCCACAAGGAGACCCTGGAAGCGGGCACCCGCGGCGCCGTGCTGGGCGGCGTCACCGGCGTCTTCGAGATGCCCAACACCGCTCCCCTGACCCTGACCCCGGAAGACCTCGCGGCCAAGTTCGACCGCGCCCGCGGCCGCGCCTGGTGCGACCACGCCTTCTACATGGGCGGGTCGGCGGTCAACGCCGAACGCCTCGCCGAACTGGAGCGGCTGCCGGGCTGTGCCGGCGTCAAGGTGTTCATGGGCAGCTCCTTCGGCGACCTGCTGGCCGACGACGACACCGTGCTGCGGCGCATCCTGAGCCACGGCCGGCGCCGCCTGGCGGTGCACGCCGAGGACGAGGCGCGGCTGCGCGAGCGCCGCGCCCTGGTGGAGGCCAGCGGCGACGTCTGCGACCACCCCCGCTGGCGGGATCCGCAGAGCGCGCTGATGGCCACCCGGCGCATCGTGGAGATGGCCGCCGAGAGCGGCCGCCGACTTCACGTGCTGCATGTCTCCACCGCCGACGAGATGGCCTATCTGGCCCGCCACAAGCGCCGCGTCAGCGTCGAGGTAACGCCCCACCACCTGACGCTGTGCGCCCCGGCGTGCTATCAGCGCCTGGGCAGCCTCGCCCAGATGAACCCGCCGGTGCGCGACGAGGCCCACCGCCGGAGGCTGTGGCAGGCGATTCGCGACGGCGTGGTGGATATGATCGGCAGCGACCACGCCCCCCACACCCGCGAGGAGAAGGCCAGGCCCTACCCGGACTCTCCCAGCGGCATGACCGGCGTGCAGACCCTGGTGCCCGTCATGCTCGACCACGTGCATCAGGGCCGGCTCAGCCTGCAGCGGCTGGTGGACCTGACCAGCGCCGGGCCGGCCCGGGTGTTCGGCATCGAGGGCAAGGGGCGCATCGCGCCGGGCTTCGACGCCGACCTCACCCTGGTGGACCTGGCCGCCCGGCGCACCATCACCAACGACTGGATCGCCAGCGTCAGTGGCTGGACGCCCTACCATGGCCAGGCGGTGACCGGCTGGCCGATCGCCACCGTGGTACGCGGCCAGGCAGTGGTCCGCGACGAGGCGCTGGTCGGACGCCCTCAGGGAGCGCCCATGGCCTTTCTGGAGATCCCTTGACGCAACACCCCCCGGCGCAAGCGCCGGGGGGTGTCGGGAGGTGACGGGCCTGACGGCTCACCGGGGCGAGCCGTCAGCGGCGATCAGCGCACGACGTCGATCGGCCCGTGATCGTCGCAGTGGTCGCCGTGCGGATGGTGCAGGTGGCCGTCCACCAGATAGTCGATGTGATCGCCGTGCGGTACCGGCTCGTGGCCGCATCCCGGGCCGTGCACGTGGTCGGGGTCATGGCCCTGGCACTGATGGTGCGGCGTGCAGGCATCGGGGTTCTTGTCGGACACCTCGATGACGTGCTCATCCACGTGGTCATCGTGGGGGTGATGCAGATGGCCATCGTGGAGATAGTCGACGTGGCCGTTGTGCACGATGCGGGTATGGCCGCAGTCCGGGCCGTGCTCATGGGGATGATCGTGATGAATCTTGCAGCTCATGGTGACCTCCTGGGGTAGTCACTTCTCGGGGGCTAGACGTCGCTCGGGTGGGCCTGACCCGAACCCGCGGACGTCAGCTCGTCAGCATGCGCCAAGGCGTTCTCGATAAGCTCGACAACATGCTGGTCCGCCAGGCGATAGAAAAGGTGCTTGGCATCGCGACGCCTGACCACCAGCCTGGCATTCAACAGGGTTTGAAGTCTGGCGGACACGGTGGAGAGCTTCTGGCCCTCCGCCACCAGGTCGCCGACGCAGCGTTCGCCCTCTCGAAGCTGGTACAGCAGCGCCAGCCTGGCGGGGTCGCCCAGCGCCTTGAAGAGCCCCGCCGTGCGGGCCAGGCGCTGCTCGTCGGGCACCGAGCGGGGCGGGGCCGAGCGATGGTCGTGGGCGTCACAGGTGTCCATGCTGTCTCTCCATTCCCTGCGTTTTTTCCATTCCCTGCGTTTTCTCCATTCCTTGCGCTGCCTTCATTCCAAAACTCCATGTAATGACGTTACGATAGTCCAGCGCCGGCCCTTCGTCAAACGTCCGGCGCTGGCGAACAGGCGGCGCGGCGAGATACCATGCAGGCACCGGGCGCGGCCCGTGCCGCCGCGCCCTTCCCCCTGACCTGCAGGAGTCGACATGCCGCTTCTCGACAGCTTTACCGTAGACCACACCATCATGAATGCCCCGGCGGTGCGCGTTGCCAAGACCATGCGCTCCCCCTCCGGCGACGTCATCACCGTCTTCGACCTGCGCTTCAACAAGCCCAACGAGGACATGATGGGCGAAAAGGGCATCCATACCCTGGAGCATCTGTTTGCCGGCTTCATGCGCCAGCATCTGAACGGCGACAGCGTCGAGATCATCGACATCTCGCCCATGGGCTGCCGCACCGGCTTCTACATGAGCCTGCTGGGCAGCCCGAGCGAGCAGAGCGTCGCCGACGCCTGGCTGGCCGCCATGCGCGACGTGCTGGAGGTCAAGCGCATGGAGGACATTCCGGAGCTCAACGAGCACCAGTGCGGCACCTATCAGATGCACTCCCTGGAAGAGGCCCAGGCGATCGCCCGCGGCATCATCGAGCGAGGCGTGGGCGTCAATCGCAACGACGACCTGGCCCTCAGCCCCGACAGGCTCAAGTCCCTGGGCAACGACGTCGGTTAATCCGGCCGTCCGCCTTGACTCGCCGAGCCGCAGCGCACGCCGTCGCGCGCTGCGGCAACCTGCCGCCCTCCCGCCGCAATGTCGTTATGTTATAACGTAATTACTCATGTAATTACCCACGACATCAGGGACGGGCTCCGCCATGCGCCACCATTTCCAACGCGCCTCGATGCTTCGACGGCGCAGCCTGGGCGGCCTGCTGCTGGCCGCTTGCCTGCTGGCACTCGCCGTGCCGGCCGCCGCCGCACCCCATACGCTGTTCGTCAGCATCCTGCCCCAGAAGTCCATGGTCGAGGCCGTGGCCGGCGACCTGGCCCGTGTCGAGGTGCTGGTACCACCGGGCCAGAGCCCGGCCACCTTCGAACCCGGCCCCCGCCAGATGACTCGGCTGAACGACGCGCTGGCCTACTTCTCCATCGGCGTGCCCTTCGAGGACACCTGGCTGCCGCGCCTGAAGCAGGCGCACCCGCAGGTCACCTTCGTAGATACCCGTGAGGGGATCGAGCTGCTGCCGATCGCCCAGCACCTGCACGCCGTACCCGACGGCATGACGCTGAACCCGGAGCGCCTGGATCGGCATATCTGGGTCAGCCCGCGCCGCATGATCGAACAGACCCGTAGCGTGCGCGACGCCCTGACTCGGCTGCTGCCGGAACATGCCGAGCAGTTTCGGGCCGGAGCGGCGCGCCATGTCGCAGCGCTGGAGGCGCTGGACCGCGACATGGCCGAGACGCTGAGCGGCGTCGAAGGTCGCGCCTTCATGGTCTTTCATCCGGCCTGGGGCTACCTGGCCCGGGACTACGGGCTGCGTCAGATTCCCATCGAGGTGGACGGCCGCGAGCCCGGCCCCAGGGCGCTGCAGGCCACCATCGAGACGGCCCTCGCCGAGGAGGTACGCGTCATCTTCGTGCAGCGCCAGTTCAACCAGGAGGTGGCGCGAGCGGTCGCCGATGCGGTGGGCGCGGAAGTCGTCGCCATCGACCCCCTGGCCGAGGACGTGCTGGACAACATGCGCCATATTGCCGAGGAGCTGGCAAGGTGGCTCTAACCCCGCCGCTGCTGCGCCTGGAGCGGGTCGCCTTCGGCTATGCCGACGGCACGCCGATACTCAGCGACGTCAGCTACTGCCTGGACGCCCCGCGCCTGGTGGCGATCAGCGGCCCCAACGGCGGCGGCAAGAGCACCCTGCTGCGCCTGATCGCCGGCCTGCTGACACCCTCCCGCGGCAACATCGAGCTGCTGGGCGGCACGGTGTCACAGCAGCGCCACCGGCTCGGCTACGTGGCCCAGCACCCCACCCTGCAGGCGGACACGCCGCTCAGCGTGCGCGACATCGTCGCCCAGGGCCGCCTCGATGCGCGCTGGTGGCGCCGCCTGGGAAGGAACGACCACGCCCGCATCGATGAGGCGCTCGCCGCCCTGCAGATCACCGAGCTGCAGGGGCGCACGCCGCGCTCGCTCTCCGGCGGCCAGCGTCAGCGCATGCTGATTGCCCGGGCCCTGGCGGCGAATCCCGACATGCTGCTGCTCGACGAGCCCTGCGCCCACCTGGACCGAGCCGGCGGCGACGCCCTGATGGCCACCCTGGCGGCGCTGGCGCAGCGGCTGCCGATTCTCATGGTCACCCACGACCTCGAGCAGGCCTGGCCCCATCTGGGCGAACTGCTCCACGTGGAGCGCTGCCTGTCGCGACGCTCCTTGACGCTACCCGACATTCACCCGACCGCTCATCCGACTGCGCACCGGGAGGCCGGCCACCGATGACCTTCCTGCAAGCCCTCTGGCACTACCCCTTCCTGCAGATCGTGATGCTGGCCGGCCTGGCGAGCGCCGTGGCCAGCGGCGTGGTCGGCCCGCTGGTGGTCTCACGGCGCCTCGCTTTCATGGCCGGCGGCATTGCCCATAGCGTGCTGGGCGGCCTGGGCATCGCCCACTGGCTGGGCGCCCCGCCGCTGCTCGGCGCCCTGCTGGCGGCCGTGGCCTCGGCGCTGCTGATCGCCTTTGCCAGCCTGCGCATCCGGGAGAACGAGGACATGCTGATCGGCGCCCTCTGGGCGGTGGGCATGGCCGTCGGCATCATCGCCCTGGCCCAGGCCCCCGGCTACAGCGTCAATCTGATGAGCTACCTGCTGGGCAGCCTGCTGATGGCCACCCGCGACCAGGTCATGCTGATGCTGGGCCTCAACGCGCTCATGCTGGGGCTGCTGTGGCTGAGCTATCGACCGCTGGCGGCCACCCTGTTCGACCCGGAATTCGCCGCCCTGCGAGGCGTGCCCACCGGCCTGCTCTACGCCTGCTTTCTGATCGTGGTGGCGCTGGCGGTCGTGGTGCTGGTCCACACCGTGGGGCTGGTGATGGTCATGGCGCTGGTCACCCTGCCGGCCGCCACCGCCCGGCTGGGTACGGCCCGCCTGCCCGGCATGATGCTTGCCGCCTGCGGTGCGGCCCTGCTGGCGGTGAGCGTGGGGCTGGCAACCGCCTATGCCGGCGACCTGCCGGCCGGCGCCACCATCGTGCTCTGCGCCGCCCTGCTCTACCTGGCGGGCCTGCTGATCCGGCACCTGATGGAACGGCGCAGGCGCCTGAGCGCCTGACCCTGCCACCGCCCCTGGGCAACACCGAGCTGTTCGGCGGGGTCGACAACCTCTTCAACGCCAGCATCGATGACCAGCTGGGCAGCGAGCCGGGGCGCCGCGCCTTTGTCGGGGTGCGCCAGTTCTTTTGAGTGCCGGCGGCCCGGTACCGCCTCCGAGACGCCATCCGCCGGGGAGCCTTTGCTCCCCGGCGCTGTCTCAGCCTCCGCCAGCCCCCTTTCCATACGCCGACCGCACAAGGAGTCCCCATGCGCCGCTCTGCTCTCGAGCGCTACCGCCGGCTGCCTGCCGACGAGCGCTCGCGCCTGATCGAGATGGCCTGGGAGGATCGCACTCCCTTCGAGGCGATCGAGACGCAGTTCGGCCTGAGCGAGGCCGATACCGTGGCGATCATGCGCCGCGCGCTGAAGCCGGCCGCCTTCCGACGCTGGCGTCAGCGCGTTACCGGACGTGCCACCAAGCACCGGGCGCTGCGCCCGGCCGGAGTGGAGCGGGCCCACTGCCCCACCCAGTACAAGCCGCGCTAGCGCGCCATTCGATGAGCCACCCGCTGCCCGTGCCAGGCGGCGGCGAACCAGAGCGGCAGGCTTATGGACACGTAGGCCGCGGCCAGCCAGGGGCGGCCGAGGGTGAGCAGGTGCAGGGTCTCGAGGCTGAACAGCGAGAAGGTGGTAAAGCCGCCGCAGAAGCCGGCCACCAGAAAGGGCTGCCAGCGCGCCACGCGGCCGTGGGCGTAGCGTCCGCCCAGGGTGGCCAGCCAGGCGATCAGCCAGGAGCCGACGACATTGACCGCCAGGGTTCCCCAGGGGAAGAGCGAGCCGAAAAGCGTCAGAGAGCTCAGCGAGACCAGATAGCGCAGCAGGCTACCCAGAGCGCTGCCGAGCCCCACCGCCGCGTAGGGCACCAGAGCAGAGTAGCGCCGACTCATGCGCCACCTCCCGCCAGCCACCAGCCGAGCGCCGCCATGGCCAGGCCCGCCAGGCAGGTGGCCAGCACGTTGGCCACGGCGCGGCGCGGATGGCCGCTCTGCCAGAGGGTCAGGGTCTGCAGGCTGAAGGAGGAGACGGTGGTGTAGCCGCCCAGCAGCCCCACCACCAGCGCCAGCCAGGCCGAGGAGAGATCCAGGGTGGTGGGAATCCCCAGCCGTGCGGCCCACCAGCCCGCCACCAGGGCGCCGCTCAGATTGACCGCCAGGGTGCCCCAGGGAAAGCGCGTCCCCAGCCAGTGGCTGAAGAGGTTGGTGACCGCCAGGCGGCCCATGCCGCCCAGGGCTCCGCCCACGGCCACCAGCAGCAGATTGAAGACTCCCAGGCTCTCTTGCACCTTGGCTCCCGGCGTATTTTCGGGTTCATGAGGCAGCGCCGGCGCATGCCGGCAAACGCGGCCCCATGATACGCAGACTGCCCAGTGCTACTCCAGCAGCCACCCGACAGCACAGCGCCCTGCCGGTGTCGACCGGCGTGCCCATGGCGCCGCGGCGAGGCATACTCTTCTCCCCTCAACACCCTGCTGGCGTTATCTCATGCCCAAGTCCCCCGCCCTGACCGCCCTCTTCTCCGGCCTGCTGGCCCTGATGCTTTCGGCCGCGCCGGCGGCGGCCAGCTGCCCCGAGACCTCCAGCGCCGACCTGGCCACCATCAAGGGGATAGGCGACACCCAGGCCCTGCCCGAGGGCGAGTCGGTGGTGGCCGAGGGCGTGGTGACCGGCGCCTTCCTGGGCCGCGACCGCCTCAACGGTTTCTACCTGCAGCAGGCCACCGAGCAGGGCCCGGTGGGGCTCTTCGTCTACATGCCCGGGGCCACCGAGCGTGACGCCGAACGCCTCGTGCCGGGCAAGCACGTCCAGCTCCACGCCCGCACCGGCGAATACCGCGGGCAGATTCAGCTGCAGCGGGTCGAGCGCGTCGAGATCTGCGCCCGCGACCAACTGCCGGAGCCCGAGGCGCTGGCCTGGCCCCTGGACGAGGAGGCGCTCTCCCGGCTGGAGGGGCGGCTGGTCGCCTTCCCTGAGCCCCTCACCGTTACCGGCAACTACGAGCTGGGGCGCTATGGCTCCCTGAGGCTCGCCAATGAGCGGCTCTTCCGCCCTACCAATGCGCCGGACCATGACCAGGAGCGCGCCGTCTTGATGCTCGACGACGGCAGCTACCGTGCCTTCCCGAGCCCCATTCCCTACCTGAACGACGACGGCACCCGACGCGTCGGCAGCCGGGTCGCGGGGCTGACCGGGGTGCTGACCCACGCCTTCGACGCCTGGCGCCTGCACCCCACCGAGACACCGCGCTTCTTGGATGCCAACCCGCGCCCGGCGCCGCTGGACGAGCCGGGAGAGCGGCTGCGGGTGGCGGCCTTCAACGTCGAGAACTACTTCACCACCCTGGGCCAGCGCGGCGCGGCCAACGCCGAGGAGCTGGAGCGCCAGCGGGCCAAGCTCGCCGCCGCGGTGGCGGGGCTGAGTGCCGATATCCTGGCACTGGTGGAGGTTCAGAACACTCCGGGGGCGCTGGCCGACCTGGTCGAGCAGCTGAGCCTGCGCACCGGCGTGAGCTACCGGGCGGTGGGCGGCAGCGCCGACCGCGGCTCCGATGCCATCAAGCTCGCCCTCATCTATCGGCCGGACCGGGTAGAGGCCATCAGCGAGCTCCATGCCGACAATGACCCGGTGCACCATCGCCCGCCGCTGGCGGCCTTCTTCCGCGGCCAGGAGGGCGGAGAGCCCTTCGGCGTGGTGACCGCCCACTTCAAGTCCAAGACCGGCTGCCCCGCCCGGGGCGATATCGACCGCGGCCAGGGCTGCTGGAACGAGCGCCGGGTGGCCCAGGCGCAAGCCATGGCGGCCTTCCTCGAGCGGCTCGCCACCAAGGGAAGCGAGAAGCTGCTGCTGGTCGGCGACCTCAACGCCTATGGCGCCGAGGACCCGATCCGCACCCTGACCGATACCGGCCTGGTCGACCTGATCGCCCGGGAGCTGCCGCCGGAGCAGCGCTACACCTACGTCTTCCGCGGCGAATCGGGCTACCTGGACCACGCCCTGGCGAGCCCCGAACTGGCCGCGGCCGTGGCGGCGGTGCACCCCTGGCCCATCAACGCCGACGAGCCCCCCTTCCTCGGCTACGACGGCCCGGAGAGCGCCGCAGGGCTCATCCGGCCCGACGCCTTCCGCTCCTCGGACCATGACCCGGTGGCGGTGGATCTCTTCCCAGAGGCGCCGTGAATGCTGGGCGGGTCGATCGACAAGCGCGCAGGCACTCACCGACGATGCCGTCGCGCCAGGGCTCTCCATGAAACTTTACCTGGGTCAAGTCGCCCGCTAATATGCGCCCTGCTGCTGCATGGCAGCGAAACCCCTTTGAGGAATCAATGGAACCTCCGAGTCGCCACTACACGACCGATAATCTGATCGAACGCGCCGCGTCGAACGTCGTGGTGCGCCGGAGCCTGCCCCTGCCTATCCGCTAGGCCGTGGCTCCTGCGCGCCCACAGCGACGCGCGCCAAGGAGCCATACCATGAGCTATGCCGTTCTCGCTGCCTCCCTGCGCAGCGCCCTTCAGCGTCAGGACACCGACGCCATCCGCCACCTGGTCGCCGAGATGCAGCTCGCCGACCTGGCCGAGTTCATCCAGCACGAGCAGGAGGACACCACCGTCTCCCTGCTGGACTACCTGCCCATGGAGCAGCGGGCCAGCGCCTTCGGCTACCTGGAGGAGGAGACCCAGAGTGCGCTTGCCGCCGAGATGGAGGACGCCACCCTCGCCGAGCTGATGCACTTCATGAATGCCGACGAGCGTGCCGACCTCTTCAACATGCTCGATGAAGGCCGCCAGCAGGGCCTGCTGCGCCGCCTGGCCCACGCCGAGCGCGAGGACATCCGCAAGCTGGCCAGCTACGAGGAAGGCACCGCCGGGGCCCTGATGACCTCCGAGTACGTGGCCGTGCCCGCCGAGGCGGACGTGGCGACGGCGCTGGAGAAGGTGCGCCGCACCGGCCCCAACGCCGAGACCATCTACCAGATCTACTGCGTGGACGACGAGGGCCGCCTGCAGGGCACCCTGTCGCTGCGCGAGATGATCCTGGCCAACCCCAAGGACACCCTGGCGAGCCTGATGACCGAGGAGCTGGTGGTGGCCAAGGTGGAGACCCCTCAGGAAGAGGTGGCCAAGCTGATCTCGCGCTATGACCTGATGGCCCTGCCGGTGACCAACGGCGGCGACCGCCTGGTGGGCATCGTGACCTATGACGACGCCATGGACGTGGCCGAGGAGGAGGCCACCGAGGACATGCACAAGGGTGTCTCGGTGGGCAAGATCGAGGGCAGCCTGCGCAACGCCAGCCTGTTCGATCTCTACCGCAAGCGCATCGTCTGGCTGGTGCTGCTGGTCTTCGCCAACATCTTCTCCGGCGCCGGCATCGCCTACTTCGAGGAGACCATCGAGGCCTATATCGCCCTGGTCTTCTTCCTGCCCCTGCTGGTGGACAGCGGCGGCAACGCCGGCTCCCAGGCGGCGACCCTGATGGTACGCGGCATGGCCACCGGCGACGTGCGAACCCGAGACTGGGCCAAGCTGCTGGGCCGCGAGGTAGCGGTCGCCATCGGCCTCGGCCTGACCATGGCGCTGGCCGTTTCCGTGGTGGGGATCTTCCGCGCCGGCACCGAGATCGCCATGGTGGTGGCCATGAGCATGGTGCTGATCGTGATCATGGGCAGCCTGATCGGCATGCTGCTGCCCTTCCTGCTGCAGCGCCTGCGCTTCGACCCGGCCACCGCCTCCGCCCCGCTGGTGACCTCCATCGCCGACGGCGTGGGCGTGCTGATCTACTTCGCCATCGCTACCGCGGTGCTGGGCCTGCCGGGCTGAGGCCGTCATGACAGCGCACAAGGCAAGCCCTCAGGAGCGGCTCCAGCAGGCCATGCGGGCCAGCGATGCCGAGGCCATTCGCGCCTGCGTGAGCCAGCTGCATCCCGTCGACCTGGCCGAGATCTGCCGCGACGAGATGCCCTATGCCGCCCTGGCGCTGCTGAGCTTTCTCGGCGCCGCGGCCCGGGCGGCCACCTTTACCGAGCTGCCGCCGGAGCGCCAGCGACGCCTCGCCGAGCTGATGACCGAGGAGGAGCTCGGCGACCTGCTGGAGAGCCTCGCACCGGGCGCCCGGGCCGATCTCTTCAGGCAGGTCGAGGCGGGGCGTCGCCAGGGCCTGCTGCGCTACCTGACGGCGGAAGAGCAGCGCGAGCTCGAGCGCCTGGCGAGCTACCCGGAGGGCACCGCAGGCGCGCTGATGACGCCTCAGTGCGTCGCGGTGCCCGAGACCGCCACCGTTCAGGAGGTGCTGGAGGTGCTGCAGCAGCACTCCGATGAGGCCGAGACCATCTACCAGGTCTATGCCCTCGACGAGTCGGGGCAGCTGGTCGGCACCATCTCCCTGCGCAAGCTGATCCTCGCCAGGCCAAGCGCCCCCCTCGCCGGCTACCTGACCCGCGACGTCCTGACGTTGGAGGTCGCCGCGCCCCAGGAAGGCGTGGCGGAGATGATCTCGCGCTACGACCTGCTGGCCCTGCCGGTGGTGGAGGCAGACGGGCGCCTGGTGGGTATCGTCACCTACGACGACGCCATGACCGTGGCCGAGGAGGAGGCCACCGAGGACATGCACAAGGGCATGTCCATCGCCAGGCTGGAGGGCTCGGTGCGCACGGCCAGGCCCTTCGAGCTCTACCGCAAGCGGGTGGGCTGGCTGGTGCTGCTGGTGTTCGCCAACATCTTCGCCGGCGCCGGTATCGCCCACTTCGAGGCCACCATCGAGGCCTATATCGCCCTGGTCTTCTTCCTGCCCCTGCTGGTGGACAGCAGCGGCAACGCCGGCGCCCAGGCCGCCACCCTGATGGTCCGCGGCATGGCCACCGGTGAGGTGCGCCGAAGCGACTGGGCCCGACTGCTGGGCCGCGAGGTCGCCGTGGCCCTGGCGCTGGGCCTCACCATGGCGCTCTGCATCCTGGGGATCGGCACCCTGCGCGCCGGGCCCGAGATCGCCAGCGTGGTGGCCATCAGCATGGTGCTGGTGGTGCTGATGGGCAGCCTCATCGGCATGCTGCTGCCGCTCGGGCTCGAGCGGCTGGGCCTGGACCCCGCCACCGCCTCGGCCCCGCTGGTGACCTCCCTCGCCGACATCGTCGGCGTGGTGCTCTATTTTGCCCTGGCCACGGCCATGCTGGGTCTGCCGGCCTGAGGGCCGGCCGAACAGGAGAGTTCGAGATGACACTGATGATGCAGCTTCAGCTGATGCTACCGCTGGCCCTGGCCGCCGTGCTGGGCGCCCTGGTGGGCATAGAGCGCCAGTGGCGCCAGCGCATGGCGGGCCTGCGCACCAACGCCCTGGTCTCGCTGGGGGCAGCCAGCTTCACCCTGATGTCGATGATGGTGGCCGACGAGATCAGCCCCACCCGCATGGCGGCTCAGGTGGTCTCGGGCATCGGCTTTCTGGGCGCCGGGGTGATCATGAAGGAGGGCGCCAACATTCGCGGCCTCAATACCGCCGCCACCCTCTGGTGCTCCGCCGCCATCGGCGTGCTGGCCGGCGCCGACTTCTATGCCGCCGCCATCATGGTCACGCTGTGCATTCTCGGCGTGAATATCCTGCTGCGGCCGCTGTCGGTGCTGATCAACCGCCAGCCGCTGGAGGCAAGCCCGGACGAGGTGGACTGGACCTATGAGATCAGCGTGACCTGCCGGGAGAGCGAAGAGGCGCATATCCGCGCCCTGATGCTGCAGGGCCTGCTCGGCGACGCCATGCAGCTGCAGCGCCTGGAGAGCGAGAACCTGGAGGAGCGCCAGGCGGTGGTGGTCAGCGCCCGGCTTATGTCCAGCGGCCGCAACGACTCCCTGGTGGAGAAGGTGGTGGGCCGGCTCAGCCTGGAGCCCTCGGTATGGGCCGCGGGGTGGGATGTCTCGTGAGGTTGCCAGCCGGGGCCCGAGGCCATCACGGCAGGGCCGGTTGGCTCACAGCTCCACCAGCTCGACCCGCCGATTCTGCTCGCGGCCTTCCTCGTCACGGTTGGTGGCCACCGGCGCCATCATGCCCGCACCGGCGGCCTGCAGGCGCTCGCCGTCCAGGTCGTGGCGTTCCTCGAGCCAGTCGGATACCGCCTGGGCACGCTCCATGGAGAGGTTGAGGTTGTACTCGAAATCGCCCACGTTGTCGGTGTGACCGACGATCAGCAGCTCCAGGTCGCGATTCTCATCCAGCACCTCGGCGATGGTGGCCAGGGCATCGGCGGATTCGTCGATGATCTCGGCGCTGTCGAACTCGAAGAGGGTATCGCGCACCGCGACTCTGCCTTCCGCAACGATGCCCTCCTCTATCTCGGCAGCACTCAGCTCTTCAGCGTCGTGCGCGGCCACTATCTCATCACGCTCCTGCGGCAGCTCTCCTGGCTCAGGGGCCACGACACCCAAAGTGGGGGCTTCCTCGGGCTTCTCCACCACGTCAACGCGCAGCACGGGCTCGCCCCCATCGCGCCGATTCTCGTGGATATAGGCATTCACGAAGACCTCTTCCTCGGCATGGCGAGCGGCCAGGAAGTGCCTGTCACTTTCACTGCTCGACCAGCCATAATCGTGCACGCTGGTCCCGCTGGGCCGGCTGCGGTCGAAGGTATCGAAGCGATGAAAGCGGCGACCGAGCTCGTCGCGGCCGCTGCCGGCAAACTCGATCTCGAAGCCGGCGTCCTCCAGCCCCTGGCGGTAGGCGCGCTTGACCTGCAGTGGGCTCACCTCCGGTCTACGCAGCAGGTAGAGCAGCTGGGTATGCTCGCCTTCCAGCGCCCGCGCCTCCGGATACTCGCCGTCTTCACGAGGCCCGAAGGTCAGCTCGACACGCTCGAACTCGGCGAACTCATAGGAGAGCAGCTCGCTCCCCTCGATCCTCGGTACCAGACGATGATCCCCCCACTCGTCGGGCTCAGCATGAGCAAGGGCGGGAGCACCGGCCATCGCCAGAAGCGCCAGTCCTGATATCGTGCTGCGACTCAACAACATGGTAAATCCTTGGATTCTTGTGGGTTCAGCTCGTGAACACTCCCACGCATCATGCGACGCATCGATGCGGGGCTTCAGGCTCTCGCCGCCAAAGCGTTGAGAGCGTGACCGGTGTTCTCGGTTTGCCAGGGGAGCTTCTGCCCGCTGACAACTGCCCATCCTTGCGGTGGGTCAGCTTGTATTTCCAAGCCCAATAGCGGGCACCGATGTTGTAGCTGGCGTTGAGGTCGGCGTTGTACTGCTTGCCACTCGGGAAGGTGGCTAGTTCGTATTGCACCTTGTCCCGCTTGACGCGGCCCGAGCCGTCGAACGCCCAGGAAGAAGTGCCCCGGGCATAGACGTAGACAACCCGACCACCGGCCTCGGCCATCTTCTGCTCGATCAGCGTGGCCAGCCGGCGATGCAGCCACTGATGGAAGCGCTGGCGCAGCCCCGACCGCTTTCTGCCCGCCCTGGGTCGCCAGCCTTTCAAGTCCTCCAGCACGATCACATTGGCGCCCTGTGCCAGCGCGAAGTCGACCAGTCGACGGGAGGTCTGCTGGGCGATGTCCTTGTTGATGTGCTGGGCCTTGCGATACCACGTCCGCCCGAACCCTTTCGAGAGCTTGGCGGTCTTGCGCGCCTTGCGGCGAATCAGCGTGGCGCGCTTGTCACGACGGTCTATGTCCGCGGCGGGGTGGAAGAATCCACGCGCCGCGACAGTGCCGTCCGGTGTCACGATGCTGGCCGTGGCCAGCGTATTGATCCCCACGTCCACGGCGCAGACGCGCTGTTGATCGGGGAGACTGCCTGGCGTGATTTCTACTGGCACCGCCAGGTGGCAGTGCCGGTTGAGCACCAGGGTGGGCGACTTCACCGTGCCAAGACGATGGCGCTGACGCACCGCCTTGATCGCCACGTCATGCCACAACCACTCCTTGCCATCCCACAGCTTCAGGCTGGCGGTGGTGAACTCAGCGTCGAACTTGACCAGCTGCCCGCGATACATCACCGGATAGCAGCCGGCGACGGGGTTGAAGTGCGGCGACTTGGCCTGTTTCCGCTGGCGATCTCCCGCCTGCCAGGCCCGATAGCGGGTCAGGTAGCTCGATACCTGACCCTTGACGAACTCGATGGCGGCTCGGCGCAGGTAGGACGGGAACTTGTAGAAACGCTTGGCGAAGTAGTGGTGGCGAGGCGAGGGGTTCTTCTTGATCGGGTGCATCAGCCGCTCGACGGCAGCGGCAACGCTCGGGGCCTGCTGCAGCGATGGCCAGTTGGCCAGGATCACCACCGACAACGCACGGCAGAACTGACGGTACTCCGCCAGCGTCAAGCGCATCAGATGTCGCTGCTGCGTCGTGGCGTGTAGTGGCCACTTGTCCGTGCGAATCATGGTGCGAGTCATGGAGAAAGCCTAAGCCATTACCTGGTATCTATCCACTGTTCGCCTTGGCGTTCGCCAAGGCTCGCCGCTTGACTAGCGCATCACGCTTCGCGTCGATGCGTAGGATGCGCGGCTGAGTTGCTCAAGCCTAGCAGTCCGACACGCCCTGTCGACTCACGCCACTCCCCTGCAAGTCTCCACCGGCAGAGGCAGTGCCACCGAGGCGTGGAAAGAGCGTGCGCCAGGCGGCGAGAAAAGGGGGGTGCAGTGGCGGCCGATACCCGCTATCAAGAAACAAGAAAGAACTAAAATAATAAGCGACCCCCAGGGAGGAACCCCATGGAGTCATCGCAGGATGCCGCCACCCCTCGCCGCCAGCCCCCTCACCCCTGGACGCGTCACTACCGCGACGGCATATCGGCCAAGCTGCCGCCCCCGGAACACGCCAACCTGGCGGTGCTGATCAGCGACAGCGCCGAGCGCTTCGCCGAGCGGCGCGCCTTTACCAGCTGCATGCCCAACGGCATGAACGGCGCGCTCAGCTATGCCCAGGTCGACGCGGCCTCCGACGCCTTCGCCCTCTATCTGCGCGAGGGCCTGGGTCTCGCCCCCGGCAGCCGGGTCGCGGTGCAGCTGCCCAACTGCCTGAGCTACCCGGTGGTGGTGTTCGGGATCCTCAAGGCGGGCTGCGTGCTGGTGAACACCAACCCGCTCTACGCGGCCGGCGAGATGATTCACCAGTTTCACGACAGCGGCGCCGAAGCGCTGGTGATCGTCGATATGTTCGTCGACAAGCTCCCCGAGGTGCTGCCACACACCGCCATCCGCCATGTGGTGGTGGCAAGCCTCGCCCAGTTCTTCCCGCCCGTGGTGCGCCACGTGGTGCAGGCGGTGCTCCGCTACTGGAACCGGGTGATCCCGCCCTGCCCGGTCAAGGCGACTCCCCTCGGTGAGGCGCTGGCCGAGGGCCGGCGGCTGGGCCAGGCACAGGGCATCAGCGTGCCCGACTACTGGCGCGACCTGGCCCCGGAGAGCCTCGCCGCGCTGCAGTACACCGGCGGCACCACCGGCATCGCCAAGGGGGCCATGCTCAGCCACGGCAACCTGCTCGCCAACGTGGCCCAGATCGAGGCGATGGCCGGCTCGCATATCGGCGACGGCGAGGAGTGCGTGCTTACCGCCCTGCCGCTCTATCATATCTTCGCCTTTTCGGTGAACCTGCTCGCCTTCTTCAAGCACGGCGCCCACAACGTCCTGGTGCCCAACCCGCGGCCGATCCAGAACCTGCAGCGGGCCATCGAGAACTACCCCGTGAGCTGGATCAGCGGGGTGAATACCCTCTTCAATGCCCTGCTCAACGAGGAGTGGTTCACCCTCTACCCGCCACGCAAGCTGCGCGCCGCAGCGGCCGGCGGCACGGCACTGCACGCCGCCGTGGCCGAGCGCTGGGAGGCCATCACCGGCACCCCGCTGGTGGAGGGTTACGGCCTCACCGAGAGCTCGCCGGTGATCAGCTTCAACCCCCTGGTGGGGACGCGCAAGCCGGGCAGCATCGGCATTCCGGTACCCGGCACCGAGGTCCGCCTGGTCGATGACGCCGGCGCGCCGGTGGCCCAGGGGGAGCCTGGAGAGCTCACCGCCCGGGGCCCCCAGGTGATGCAGGGCTACTGGCAGCAGCCCGAGGCCACCGCCGAGGCCCTGCGCGACGGCTGGCTCTACACCGGGGATGTGGCCGCCATGGACGCGGACGGCTACCTGCGCATCGTCGACCGCAAGAAGGACCTGATCCTGGTCAGCGGCTTCAACGTCTACCCCAACGAGGTGGAGGACTGCATCGCCCTGCTCGACGCCGTGCACGAGGTGGGGGTGATCGGCGTGCCCGACCTGGACACCGGCGAGGCGGTGCGCGCCTATATCGTCACCCGCGGCGAGCTCGACCGCGACGCGGTGAAGGCCCACTGCCGGCAGCAGCTGGCCCGCTACAAGGTGCCCAAGCAGATCGCCTTCGTCGACGAGCTGCCCAAGAGCCCCATCGGCAAGGTGCTGCGCAAGGACCTGCGCGCCCAGTACCTCAAGGATCATCCGCACGCCGCCACTGACGGGAGACCATCATGCTGAGCCCACTCGAGGAGACCCTGCTGGCCATCATGATGGCCGTGATCATGCTGGGCATGGGGTCGTCGCTGACCTTCAAGGACTTCCGCATCGCCCTGCGCCACCCCCAGGCGATCGGCATCGGCTTTGCCTCCCAGTACCTCTTCATGCCGCTGCTCGCCTTCCTGATCGGCCGCGCCCTGCAGCTGCCCCCCATCCAGGCGGTCAGCCTGATCCTGATGGGCTGCGTGCCCGGCGGCACCACCTCCAACATCTTCGCCTACTTCTCGAAGAGCCTGCTCGGGCTCTCCATCCTGATGACGGTCTGCTCGACCCTGCTGGCGGTGGTCATGGTGCCCCTGGTGCTGACCTTCTACACCAGCGGCATCGACGCCGCCTTCCGGATCCCCTCGGGCAATATCGTGGCGGTGCTCGGCGTGCTGCTGGTGCCGACCCTGCTCGGCATGTGGCTGCGCCGGCGCAACGCCAACGTCGGCGCCTGCACCGAGCTGATGGGCGGCATCCTCGGGGTGGTGGTAATCGTCTTCCTGATCGCGACCTGGGTGCCGCGCAACTGGCAGCTGCTGATGACCACCGGCCCCGAGGTCTACCTGGCCTCGGTGGGGCTGGGCCTGTGTGGCTTCCTGATCGGTTACTGGTTCAGCCGCGCGGTGCGGCTCAATCCGCAGAAGGCGCGCACCGTGTCGCTGGAGACCGGCATCCAGAATGGGCCGTTGGCGGTGCTGATCGTTACCCTGTCGTTTGCCGGCGAGACCCAGCAGCAGATGCTGCTGATTCCGGTGATGTACTCGCTGTTCATCGTTATCACCTCCACCTTCGTGACCTTCTACTACCGGGCACGCAGCCTGCGCGAGGAGCTCGCCCGGGACCAGGCGAAGGTGGAGGCCGAAGGGCCGGTCAGGGGGTGAGAAGACTTAGCCATGCCGCGGTCGCTGGTCGGCGCGGCATGCCTGACACCAGAACACCTTATAGGCTAGGCGCCAGCCTTGGGGAGGCTGATCTTGCGAGCTCCCTTCGCACCATTTCTGCCCCGGCGCTCAATGCCTCCAGCTTGGCCCTGGCCACCTGGCGAGGCAAAGGCGCCATGCCGCAGTTCGTGCAAGGATACAAATTCTCGGCGTCGACAAACTGAAGTGCCTTGCGCAGGGTGTTGGCCACCTCTTCCGGCGTTTCGATGGCATGGGTGGCGACATCGATCGCTCCCACCATGACCTTCTTGTCCCGGATAAGCTCAATGAGCTCCATGGGAACGCGAGAGTTGTGACACTCCAGCGAGACGATATCGATATTGGACTGTTGCAGCTTGGGAAAGACTTCTTCGTACTGACGCCATTCCGTGCCGAGCGTGCTTTTCCAGTCCGTATTTGCCTTGATGCCATAGCCGTAGCAAATATGCACGGCCGTCTCGCACTTCAGCCCCTCGATCGCCTTCTCCAGGGTGGCGATCCCCCAGTCATTCACCTCATCGAAGAACACGTTAAAGGCTGGCTCATCGAACTGGATGATATCAACCCCGGCCTCCTCCAGCTCTCGCGCCTCCTGGTTGAGAATCTTGGCAAACTCCCAGGCGAGCTTTTCCCGGCTTTTATAGTGACCATCATACAGGGTGTCGATCATGGTCATGGGGCCAGGCAGCGCCCACTTGATGGGTTGCGTGGTTTGCTCACGCAGGAATCTGGCGTCATCAACGAACACCGGCTTCTGGCGAGACACCTCACCGACGACCGAGGGAACGCTGGCGTCGTAGCGGTCGCGAATCCTGACGGTTTCGCGCTTCTCGAAGTCGACCCCATTGAGGTGTTCGATAAAGGTCGTGACAAAATGTTGGCGCGACTGCTCGCCGTCGCTGACGATGTCGATGCCCGCGTGCTGCTGTTCATGCAAGGCCAGACGCAGGGCGTCCTGCTTGCCTTCCGTCAGCTCCTCACCCTGCAGCTTCCAGGGCGACCACAGCACCTCCGGCTGTGCAAGCCAGGACGGCTTGGGGAGACTGCCGGCGGTCGAGGTGGGTAGCAATGTTGCCATGATGGAAAATCTCGCTGATGGATGAATCAAAGGGCGCAGTCAAAGGGCAGAGTCAAAGGGCGCAGTCGCAGTCAAAGGGCATAGTTAGCCGACCACTTCTCAAGAACAGCGCGGTAGGGCTTGATGAAGTTCTCTTCAACGAACTTGCCCTGCTCGGTCGCCAGCCGACTACGCTCCTCCCGGTCATAATCGACCTTGGTCACCGAGTAGTCCTGCCTCTCCAGGCTTGGCTGGTAGCATTTCCCCGCCACCGAGTTGGCATTGTAGATTTCCGGGCGATATATTTTCTGAAAAGTATCCATGGTGCTGATGGTGCTGATAAGTTCAAGGTTGGTGTAGTCAACCAGCAGGTCACCCTGAAAATAGAAGGCCAAAGGCGCCACGCTACCCGGAGGCATGAAGTAGCGGACCTTCATCCCCATCTTATTGAAATATTCATCAGTCAGTGAGCGCTCTTCCTGCAGGTACTCGACGCCCAGCACGGGATGATGGTTTTCTGTCCGGTGATAGGTCTTGGTGCTCGACACACTGATACAGATGACAGGGGGCTTCTTGAAGTACTCCTTGTAGGTATCAGAATTCACGAAGGCCTGGAACAGCTTACCATGTAAAACGCCGAAATCTTCCGGAACGCTGAATGCCTCCTGATGCTTATTGTGCTCCTGCAGCAGCAGACTGAAGTCGTAGTCTCGCACATAAGAGGAAAAGTTGTTCCCTGCAATGCCCTCAATCCTCTCATTGCTCTTCTTATCAATGATATTCGTCTTCAAGATCTCGATAATAGGAAGGGCACCACTCTTCGAGGCAGCACCCATGGCCAACTCAACAGAAATGATATCAAGCTCGACGGCATAGCGGTCTCCCCAAGGGTTGTCCCAATCCGCCAAAGCATTGAAGCGATTGTCAATCATCCTCAAGGTGTTGTGCAAATTCTCTTCGCGCTTCGTGCCTCTAGCCAGGTTGGCAAAGTTGGTAGTGATACGAGTATTATCCGAAGGCCGATAATTCTCATCGAAACGAATACTCTTAACAGAAAATGTAAAATCGCTTTCCATCGGGATACACCATCCTGATTACTGAGACATGAATCCAAGTCAATGGAAGAGAGTATCAAGCCCAGATAATCATGAGTAAAGCTTAAGAATTTCATGCCCAACATCAATTTAATTCATAGTGGATCACAAAACTTCTGCTTTACAGGTGAGACCCCACAGTGCGATGCAGCACCTGACGATTGTTAAGGAACGCCTGATCGGCATCGACGCCGCCTTCCGGATCCCTTCGGGCAATATCGTGGGGGTGCTGCTGGTGCCCACCCTGCTCGGCATGTAGCTGCGCCGGCGCAACGCCAACGTCGGCGTCGGCGTCGGCGTCTGCGTCTGCGCCGAGCGGATGGGCGGCCGGCCGTCAGAGCCTGACGGTGGGGTCGCCGAAGCCCCGGGGGACATAGAGGTTATGCGCCCCCAGCTGCGTCACGTCGGTTTCGCCGCACAGCGCCATGCTGACATCGAGCTCCTTGTGGATGATCTCCAGCGCCCGGGTCACGCCCGCCTCGCCCGCCGCCCCAAGCCCATAGGTGAAGGCCCGGCCGATGTAGGTACCCTGGGCCCCCAGGGCCAGCGCCTTGAGCACGTCCTGGCCGGAGCGGATGCCGGAGTCGAGATGCACCTCCACCTCACCACCCACGGCGTCCATGATCGACGGCAGCATGCGAATGGAGCTCACGGCGCCGTCGAGCTGGCGGCCGCCGTGGTTGGAGACGACGATGGCATCGGCGCCGACCTCCACGGCGTGCCGCGCATCCTCGGGCGTCATGATGCCCTTGATGATCAGCTTGCCGCCCCACCACTCCTTGAACTGCGCGATGCGCTTCCAGTCCAGGGAGACATCGAACGCCTCGGCCGTCCAGGCCGAGAGTGACGACGGGTCGGTGACGCCCCTGGCATGGCCGACGATGTTGCCGAAGGAGCGACGCTTGGTGCGCAGCATCTCCAGCCCCCAGGGGATCTTAGTGGCCAGGTTGGCGATCGATCGCGGCGTCAGCTTGGGCGGCGCCGAGAGGCCGTTCTTGATGTCCTTGTGGCGCTGGCCGAGCACCTGAAGATCCACCGTGACCACGATCGCCGAGCAGCCGGCCGCCCGGGCACGCTCGATCAGGCGACGCATGAAGTCGTCATCCTTGAGCGTATAGACCTGGAACCAGAAGGGCCGGGTGGTGTGCTCGGCCACATCCTCGATCGAGCAGATCGACATGGTGGAGAGCGTGAAGGGCACCCCGAAGGCCTCGGCGGCTCGGGCCGCCTTGATCTCGCCGTCGGCGGACTGCATGCCGGTCAGCCCCACCGGCGCCAGCGCCACCGGCATGGCCACCTCTTCGCCGATCATCCGGCTCTGCGTGGTGCGTCCGGACATATCGACCGCCACGCGCTGCTTCAGGTGAATGTGCTGGAAGTCGCTGGTATTTTCACGGAAGGTCTGCTCGGTCCAGCTGCCGGACTCCGCGTAGTCGTAGAACATCCTGGGCGTGCGCCGCGCGTAGTGGCGCTTGAGGTCTTCGATATTGGTGTAGATCGGCATCTCGGCTCCTGGGTGGAAGAGCAGTCACCAGCAGAATAACAGAAGACCATCGGAGGTCATGTGAGTGCGACGAAGACCGTCTCCATCGAAGCCGACGCCGTGCTTGACGCCCTGCAGAAGCTGGAGATCTTTCACCACAGCCTGACGGCAATCGCCCGGTCGCTGGGGCGCCACGGCCTGCAGCCGGAGGACATCATGCAGCTCAGGGAGTCCGCCGCGGGGCTCGAGGCGCTGCGAGGCTCGCTGGCCGAAGCGCTGCCGCCGCTGCCGCCCACCGGCACGCACGCCGAAACCGTGCGCATCGCCTGGCGGGAGCGCGCCGACGCGACCCGGGAAAGCGTGGCTCAGGCGCAGGCGCTGGTGCGCGCCCTGGGCCGCATGGCGGCCGAGCTGGAAGAGGAGGCGGTCGAGGCGCGACAGTTTCGCCGGCACCTCGACCCGGACAGCCCCGACAGCCGCCTGGGCATGATCTACACCGATGCCCGGCTCGGCCCCATGGCACAGATGGCCGGAGTGCTGCAGCGCGCCGCCGACGAGATGCAGCAGATCGCCCACGCACAGAAGAACACCGGCGGAGAGCGCCATGACGACTGACCCCCACCCCTGGGCCGCCGAGATAGACTCGCTGCACGCCCAGATCTGGACCCGGCTCACCCGCGGCGTGCACGACCGGCGCGCCCCGGCGCGCCACCCTACCCTCGCCACCGTGGACGCCACCGGCCGGCCCCAGGCGCGGACCGTGGTGCTGCGCGGCGCCGATGCCGCAGCCGGCACCCTGTCGCTCTACACCGACCGGCACTCGGCCAAGGTGGCCGAGCTCAGGGCCAACCCCCTGGCGGCGCTGCACGTCTGGGACGCCGCGGCCCACCTGCAGATCCGCATCGAGGCCGAGGTCGCCATCGAGACGGGACCCGGAGTCGCCGACGTCTGGGCAAGCGTGCCCGAGCCCTCTCGCTATGCCTATAGCAGCACCGCCACGCCGGGCCGGCCGATCCCCGAAGCGCTGGCCTATACCAAGACGCCCGACCCGGCCGCGTTCGCGCGGCTGCGCCTCACCGTCAGCGCCATCGACGCCCTGCACCTGGGTCGCGCCCACCATCGGCGCGCCCGCTTCGAGCGCGCCGACGGCTGGGCGGGGCAGTGGCTGGTGCCGTGAGCGGCGCAGCGCCGCGAACAGCATCCAGTATCGTGGGGTATCTACGGCTTTTCCCCAACGACATTACCTGTGCCGATCGATCCAGGCGGCGGTATCGGTGACCTCGGCATAGGCGAAGCCGAGCCCGGCCATGAAGGCCGCGTGCACCTGGGCGGCCGGCACCGTCTGGCCGTTGAACTCCTGGTCGTGGGTCGCGCAGGCGTCCTGCAGCACCGTGACCGAATAGCCCAGGTCGGAAGCGGCCCGGGTGGCGGCATCAATGCACATATGACTCATGGCACCGACGACCACCAGCTGCTCGATGCCCTGCTCCTGCAGGTGCTCATGCAGCGAGGTGCCCAGGAAGGCGTTGACGCTGTTCTTGAGGATCACGGCTTCGCTTCCGGACTCCTGCGGCGCCATGGAGGCATGGATGCGCGCTCCCTCGCTCCCCGGCACGAAGAAGGGCGCCTCCTCGGAGGGGAACTCGTGGCGGATATGCACGATGGGCAGCGACCGCTCGCGGAAGTGGGCGAGCACGCCGGCGGCATTGTCGACAGCCTGCTCGATGCCCACCAGCGGCCACTTGCCGGCGGGGAAGTAGTCGTTCTGCAGGTCCACGATCATCAGGGCGGTCTGGCTCATGGGGAGTTCTCCTCAGGGAATGGAGACTGCATCATGGCAGGCCCCGGCCATGGGGTCGGGTGGCAGGAGTGACACAATGCAGGCAAGAAATGACACGCGGCCCCGCCGCATCCGGATCGCGATCCCGACCCTGCCGGGCAGCGCCCAATCGGCTCTCTATGGGCTGCAGGACCTGTTCGGTACCGCCAACCGCATCCTGCAGGAGCTGCAGTCAACGCCCGGGGTGAGCTTCGCCGTGGAGCTGCTGCCGACGGACAGCACGCCCACCGTGCGACCCGAGATCGCCATCGTGCCGCCGATCCTGGAGGGTGACGCCTACCTGAGCGCCCAGCCCCAACTCTGCCGGACGCTGCGTGAGTGGCACGCCGCCGGCACGGTGGTCTGCTCCGTCTGCGCGGGCGCCTTCCTTCTCGCCCAGGCCGGCCTGCTCGAGGGACGCCGGGCCACCACCCACTGGCAGCTCGAAGCACAGTTTCGGGCCCACTACCCTCACCTCGCCCTGGATACCGACGCGCTGCTGGTGCCGGAGGCCGATCTGGTGACGGCAGGCGGCGTCATGGCCTGGATGGACCTCGGACTGCACCTGGTTGCACGCCACGTGCCGCCCTCCGTGGTGCAGTCGCTGGGCCGCTTCCTGGTCATCGACACCGGCGAGCGCCAGCAGCGCTACTACCGCGCCTTTACTCCCGAGATGGCCCACGGCGACCGCGCGATCCTGCGGCTCCAGCACCACCTGCACGCACATTTCACCCGCCGCCAGACCACCGCCGAGATGGCCGCCACCGCGGGCCTCGGCGAACGTACCCTGATGCGCCGCTTCCGACAGGCCACCGGGTTCGGCCCCGGCGAATACCTCCAGCAGCTTCGCCTGCAGCGCGCCAGGGAGCTGCTGGAAAACCGCCGTGACAGCGTGGAACAGGTCGCCCTGACGGTGGGCTACGAGGACACCAGCGCCTTTCGCAAGATGTTCATCAAGCACACGGGCCTTTCACCCAGCCAGCACCGGGCCCGATTCGGAAGCGGCGGGACAAGCGACTAGCGTCTTGCGCGCCGATGGCCCCCTGAGCACCGCCCACCTGCCCAGGGCAGACTTGATTCCCTCCGCAGGGCATGGCGAACTGGCGGATTCACTGTATCGGCAGCGCCGAACGATCGGGCACAAGGGAGCATGACATGACGACCAGGGAAACGAGCCCATACCGCCTGGACCGGGCGCTGGTATGGGAGGGGTTCAAGACGCTGCTGCCGCTATCGCTGTTCGTGATCGTGTTCGGCATCGCCTTCGGGCTGGCGGCGGCTCAGGTGGGGCTTGGCGGCCTGGAGATCGTGCTGATGAGCACCCTGGTCTTCGCCGGTGCCTCCCAGTTCGCCGCCCTCGAGCTCTGGGGACCGCAGATTCCCGTCTTCACCCTGCTGGTGACGGTCTTTGCCATCAATGCTCGCCACCTGCTGATGGGCGCTACCCTCTACCCCTGGCTGGAGCCGCTCTCGCCGGCCCGGCGCTACGGCATCATGGTGGTCGCTTCCGACGCCAACTGGGCCATGGCCATGCAGGCCTTCGGCCGCGGCCAGCCGGGGCTGGGCCTGCTGCTGGGCGGCGGCATTGCCCTGTGGGGCTTCTGGGTGCTCGGCACCTGGCTGGGCCTGCACGTGGGCGGTGCCGTGCAGGACCCCGCCAGCCTGGGGCTCGACATGGTGATGGGCTGCTTTCTGCTCGCCATGGTGGTGGGCGGCGAGAAGAACCTGCGCATGCTGCTGATCTGGGCGGTGGCCGCCGGCGCCTCGCTGGTCGCCTTCTACCACCTGCCGGAGAACAGCCATGTGGTGGTGGGCGCCCTTGCCGGCGGCCTGGTGGGCCTGGTGTGGGGGAAGCGCGAATGAGCCTCGAGACCGGCGGCCTGGGAGCCCTGCTCATCATCTTGGCCATGGGCGCGGTGACCCTGGCGACCCGCTGGGGCGGCGTCTTCGTGATGTCCTTCGTGCCCATCGGCTACCGGGTGCGGCAATTCATCCACGCCATGTCCGGCTCGGTGCTGGTGGCCCTGCTCGCTCCCCTGGCGGTGACCGGCGACAACGCCGCGCGCCTGGCCCTTCTCACCACCGCCGTGATCATGCTGACGCTCAGGAAACCCCTGCCGGCCATCGCCGGCGGGGTACTGGCAGCCGCACTGTGGCGGCAGCTGGCGTGACAGCGGGCCGCCGGCGGCACACTTCGTAGCGCATGGGCTTGGCAGGCCGGGCCTCCTGGTCGATACTGTATGAATATCAGGTATCGAAAGGAGCCCACCATGCCACACGCCAAGCTCATCCCCGCCGAGCCGGCGCCGCCGGCGCAGCCCTTGCCCTTCCCTCTACCCCTGACGCGGGCCGGGCTGTCGGGCTTTCCGAGCCCGGCCCAGGACTACGAGGGGCGCACCCTGGATCTCAACGAGCGGCTGGTGAAGCGCCCCTCTTCGACCTTCTTCATGACCGTCACCGGCGACAGCATGGAGGCGCTGGGCATCGCGGAGGGCGATCTGCTGGTGGTGGATAGCGCCATCGAGCCGCGCCCCGGGCACATCCTGGTCGCCACGGTGGAGGGGGAGCTGGTGGTGAAACGCTACGAGCTGATCGGCAACCGCCCCTACTTCACCTCGGCGAACCCCGCCTACCGCCCCATCCCCGCCGCGGACCTGGAGTGCCAGGCCTGGGGCGTGGTACGCGCGGTGGTTCACGAGTACGCCGTCTAGCCGGGGCCGGGCCCATGATCGGACTGATCGACTGCAATAACTTCTACGTCAGCTGCGAGCGGGCCTTCCAGCCGCGGCTTGAGGGCGTGCCCGTGGGCGTGCTCTCCAACAACGATGGCTGCGTGATCGCCCGCTCCAACGAGCTCAAGGCGCTGGGCGTGGCCATGGGCACGCCGGCCTTCGAGCTGCAGCCGCTGCTCCGTCAGCGGCGCATAGCGCTGCTGTCGTCGAACTATGAGCTCTACGGGGATATGTCCTCCCGGGTGCAGCAGGTGCTAGAGGAGTTCTCTGCCGGGGTGGAGCCCTACTCCATCGACGAGATGTTCGTGCGCTTCGACGGCTTTGCCCCGGAGCAGATGCACCGTCACGCCCAGGAGCTGTTCACCAAGGTACGGCGCTTCACGCACATTCCGGTCAGCGTGGGGATTGCGCCGACGCGTACCCTGGCCTTATCCGTAGAAAAGCAAACCTGGCTGGAAGCTCGATCAAGTCTGTTTCCTGACTTGTGCAAGTAGTGATATTCAATAGAGTATCCTGTCCTGGCCGTTCACCCGGCACAGCAGGACAACTGCGTCACGTCCTTGGGGAAAGTCTGAGCGCAGAGATTGAGCCACTCCACCATGGTCAGGTAGGGAAACAGTGATCTTGCTCAGTCGCGGTCAGTCACCATTGAACTCACGGAAGACCTCCGGTATCTCCTGCCCCCCAAACTGCCGAGAGGACGTCATGGACATCTCGACTTCCCGGGAGGTCGAGATGTTGACGACGGCCGGCGCGGCCTTGTCGACCAGCTCCGTGAAGTCTGGCAGTCGTGGCTCGGCGAGGGCTGGCGTCACCATCAATAGTAAAGCTAGGCTCATCAGCCAGGCGTGCGAGTGCGGCTTGGGTATCAAAATGGGCTCCTTCCGGGGCATGGAACATGGTAACCGTGTTTGGTACGGCGCCCACTACGCAAAGTTCCATACGCCTAGCCCCGGCTCGGTCTTCATTAGAATTCGGGCTTGAATCTTGAGTTGCTATAGGTTTTATACTGCTGGGTCATCAGGTGACACTAGGATGACGCATGGGACATCATCACGATCATCCCCATCTTGACCCCACCTCTGGTGACCGTCGGATGAGCATCGCCATCTGGGCCAACGGGATATTGACTGTTGCTCAGATCGTTGGGGGTATCCTGGCGGGAAGCCTCGCGCTGATCGCGGATGCGCTGCATAACTTTCCGACATGGCTGCCCTTATCATTGCATTTGCTGCCCGCAAGATCGCGAGACGGCCGCCAGACTCTCAGATGACGTTCGGCTATGGGCGAATCGAGATTGTCGCAGCGCTGATCAACTACACGACCCTCATTCTCGTTGGGTTTTATCTAATTTATGAAGGCGTGATGCGCATGATCGACCCGCCAGAGATTCAGGGCTGGATAGTCGTCATCATCGGCATTGTCGCTCTTCTTGTCGATGCGCTAACGGCCTTGCTCACCTGGTCGATGCAAAAACATAGCGTCAACATTCGGGCTCTCTTCCTGCACAACCTGTCTGATGCGTTTGCGTCCATCGCTGTGATCATTGGCGGCTCGCTGATTCTGCTATACGACATGCGCTGGGTAGACCCCGCGATTACGATCAGTATTGCACTCTATATTCTCTATCTTGCCTTTACGGAGATAGGTGGCCCCATCCGGACACTGATGCTGAGCTCGCCACCCGATGTCGATGGTCAATCAGTCATTGATGCCCTGCGTAGCGTCGAAGGGGTTGAGGATGTGCATCATGTTCACCTATGGCAAATGCAGGAGAATACCGCCGCACTTGACTGCCACGTGGTGACGACGGAAGAAGGCTGGCAGCAGCTCGAGGCGATCAAGGCGGATATCAAAGCACGCTTTGACATTGGCCACTCCAGCTTGGAATTCGAGCATATTGATCATGCGCATCAGGGAGCCAATCTTTATGGGCATGGATAACACGCCACTATTCGCCGACTTGGGCACCCATCAGCGGTTGAGATCCACTCAGCAGTCCTCTCGTCGTGCTTTTCGCTTAACCATTTGAATTGGAGAAGTAAATGTACAAAAAAGCGACTTTTATCCTGGCCGGTGCGTTGATGCTGATCGCCATCATCGTGATCGTATCGAGACCCTCGCTGTTGGGCATGGGCGCCGAGGCGGCCAACCAGGATGGAGCTCAGGTCGAAAACTCTCTGGTGCGCTCACACTCGCCTATTCTGGGGCCGGAAGAAGCACCGGTGACCATCGTGGAGTTCTTCGACCCGGCCTGTGAGGCCTGCCGTGCCTTCTACCCGCTGACCAAGCGCATCCTGGAAGAGTACCCCGACCAGGTGCGGCTGGTGGTGCGCTACACGCCCTTCCACGGAGAAGTGTCCGAAACCGCCATTCGCGTGCTGGAAGTCGCCAGGCACCAGGACGTCTTCCAGCCGGTGCTGGAGGCGTTGCTGGCCCGCCAGAGCCAGTGGGCGGCTCATGGCAGCTTCGATGAAGCTGCTATTCTGGATATCGCCAGCCAGGCCGGTCTAGATAGAGCTGCAGCAGAGGAACAACTTGATTCACCCGAGGTACAAGCGGTCTTCGACCAGGACAAGGCTGACGTCAAGGCCAATCAGATCCGCCAGACGCCGACCTTTTTCGTCAATGGCGAGCTGGTGGACCCCTTCGGCATGCAGGAGCTGGTCGACGCCGTCAATCGTGAGGTGACCGAGGCCTCTGGCGAGGACGATGCGTCATGACGCGACGCTGGATGCTGGTAGGGTTGATGGGGCTGGGCCCTCTGCTGGCCGAAGCCCATTGGCAAGACAATGCCTCGCTATCACCGAGCGAGCCGACATCGGCCAGGGCACAAGCTATCCCGCAGGAGGGATCATCACCCTCGGCTGTTCAGCCGCCCGAGCGCGTCGCCCAAGAGCTAACCGTGGCACCAGGGGATACCCTGAATGCATTGCTGCAGCAGCTTGGCGCGGATTCCGACACGCGCACCCAAGCGTCGAAATCGCTGGCGGAGAGGTTCGACCCGAGACGCTTGCGGCCTGGAGACCGTCTCACTTTCACCTCTCTGACGACCGGACAGCCGGTGTCGGTGACCATCGAGCGTGATTCGGGTATTCAATACGTCGTCACGCTTGGGGAGCGGCCGTCGACGCGGATTGTCCCGCCTCGTCTCGACACCCTGACTCTGGGCCGTGAAGTGGACGTCGAAACGTCACTCTATGCCGCCTTGGCGGCAGAGGGGATACCCACGCGTTTCGCCGTGGACCTCGAGGTGCTGTTAGGCGGACTCATGGACACAGCCCGAGATATTTCGGGCGCGGAGCGCCTGCAGTTACTGTGGGAAGAGGATCGCCGAGAGGATGGCACGCGAGTTGGGCCTCCCCGTCTGACCTATATGGGGTTGGCTGACCAGTCGGCACGACTGGAGATGGTATGGCCAGCGGACCAGAGAGCCACCGTGATGCTCTACAAGGACGGTAGCCTTGTGGAGACGAAGCGGTTCCCGGTGGTCGGCGCACGCCTGACGTCCGCCTTCGGCAATCGACGCCATCCCGTATACGGGGGGGTACGTCGTCATGACGGCGTCGACCTTGCCGCGCCTCGCGGCACCCCGGTCATGGCGACGGCGCCGGGGCGGGTCTCCTTCATCGGTCGCCGTGGAGGTTATGGTCGTGTCGTGGAGGTAGAGCACGAGATGGGCACCCTCAGCCGCTATACGCATCTCAGCCGCTTCGCCTCCGGTCTGTCGGTCGGGGACGTCATCAATGCCGGCGACACGCTGGGGGAAGTCGGGGCCTCCGGACTCACCACGGGTCCCAACCTGCACTACGAAGTGAGAGTGGGTGACCGACCTGTCGATCCTCTGGAGGAGGGGCAGCGCATCATTCTGGGGGAGTCACCGGCACCCCAGGATTATCGAAGCGTGCTCTTCGAGGCTCGTGGTCGTCTGCAAAAAGCCATCGGTACGTCCGGTCTGGTCGCCTTGGATAATCGATAGGCCGACAGGCAGGCTTGTTGTATGACACGCATCGGTGGCCATGTAATGGCTATTGTCGTGTGACACAACATTCCCTGCAGTACCAATCCTCCAGAAGGGAAGGGTCTATGGAAGGTGTCTCTCCGGTCACACTGGGGTTCCTGGGTAGTCTTGCCGCCGGTTCGATGACCGCCATCGGAGCGCTACCTGTCCTGATCAGCAAGGCGCCCGATCGTGCCGTTCGCGACCTGGCACTCGGATTCGCCGCCGGTGTCATGCTGGCGGCGTCCTTCTTTTCACTGATCATTCCCTCCCTGGAAGCCTCTGGACTGCGCTATGGCGGTAGCGTCTTGCCTGCCGCCATTGCCTGCGCGTCGATACTGATGGGGATCGGACTGGTCGCCCTGCTGAATGAGCGACTCCCCCACGAACATTTCGAACAGGGGCGTGAAGGGCCGGAGGCTGCATCGCTGCGCCGAATCTGGTTATTCATCTTCGCCATCACGATCCACAACCTGCCAGAGGGTCTGGCGGTGGGTGTGGCCTTCGGAGCAGGGGGAAGCGAAGGGGGACTTCCCCTTGCTATCGGTATCGGCCTGCAGAATGCGCCGGAAGGCCTGGCGGTGGCAGTGGCATTGCTGGGTGAGGGGTATTCACGCTGGCGATCCTGGACCATTGCCTCCCTCACCGGGCTGGTCGAGCCGTTAGGTGGCCTGCTGGGAGCGGGAGTCGTCAGCATGTCGCAAGTGCTGCTCCCCTGGGGGCTGGCCTTCGCCGCCGGCGCCATGCTCTATGTCATCAGCCATGAGATCATTCCCGAGACCCACCGAAGCGGCCACCAGAACAAGGCGACGCTGGGGCTCTCGGTGGGATTGGTACTCATGCTGTTCCTGGATGTCTCGCTGGGCTAGCATGCCGACCCGTCCAGGCGCCTACCCCAGATCGTGAGCGCCTCCGTGGGCCTGGTCGCTGATACAAAGCTGATGATCGCCCAACACTTCAATGATCCGGCAGCTTTCGACCTTCCCCCCGGCACACTGGCTCACCATCCGTCTGAGCTCGTCACGCAGAGCGGAGAGCCGCTGCAGCCGCGCCTCGATCTCCTCCAGGTGGTGCTTGGCAATGGCGTCGACCTCCTGACACGGCATGTCGGGTTGGTCTGACATGGCCAGCAGTTCACGCACCGCATCCACCGAGAAGCCGAAGTCCCGGGCATGGCGAATGAAGGTCAACCGCCTGACAGCCTCCTCGCCGTAGCGTCGCTGCCCACCCACGGTGCGCGACGCATCGCCCACCAACCCGATGCGCTCATAGTAGCGCACCGTTTCAGGCTTGCAGCCGGCGCGCCGTGCCAGCTCGCCGATGCCGATGGCAGGGCTAATCTCCGGCATCCTGATGTTCCTCCCGTATGGCTTGAATCTATAGTTGCTATAAGGTTTATACTGCAAAGGATAACGCATCGCCAGGAGTGTCACCATGAAGAATTCAGCACCCATAGCCACGGCCACAGCCTCGACGCTACGGGTGGAAGGCATGGACTGTGGTGGGTGCGAGCGCAAGGTCGAAGCTGCGCTGGGCCGCCTGGAGGGCATCGAGGAGGTGTCGGCCAGCTCGGTCACCGGATCGGTGACGATTCACCCTCAGCAGAGCACGAGGTCCTCTCATGAGGCGATCGAGCGGACCCTTAACGAGCTCGGTTACCGCCTTGCCGGCGAGGATGAGGGAGGTAAGTCGGATGCCTCCCCAGCCTCTTGGTGGCAGACCGCCAAGGGACGCCTGGTAATCGTCACCGGGGGCCTGCTGACTCTGGCCTTCGTTCTCCGCCTGACCTGGCCGGCCCTGGGCAACTGGCCCTTCGTCGCCGCCACCCTGGTGGGGCTGGTGCCCATCGCACAGAGTGCCTGGGGCGCGCTGAAGATGCGCAACCCCTTCACCATCGAGATGCTGATGAGCATCGCCGCCCTGGGCGCCCTGGCCATCGATGCCGCCGCCGAGGCGGCGGTGGTGGTCTTCCTGTTCGCCGTGGGCGAATTGCTGGAGGGGGTGGCCGCCTCAAGGGCGCGACGCAGCATTTCGGCCCTCGCGGACCTCACCCCGTCCACGGCGAGGCTGATGGAGGATGGGGAAATCCGGGAGGTCTCGGCCGCCACGCTTACGCCCGGGCAGCGAGTCCTGGTGCGACCGGGCGACCGCGTCCCCTGCGATGGGCGTATCCTGACCGGCGAGTCCGATGTGGATGAGTCACCGATCAATGGGGAGTCCGTGCCCCGCTCGCGTGCCCCGGGTGACGACATCTTCGCCGGCACGGTCAACCTCGATGCCGCCCTGGAAGTGGAGGTAACCCGCGGTGCCGAGGACAACACCATCGCCCGGGTCATCCGCCTGGTGGAGGAGGCCCAGGCCGCCAAGGCACCGGTGGCCCGCTTCATCGATCGCTTCGCTTTCTACTACATGCCGGCGGTGGTGGGGCTCGCCCTGCTGATGGCGGTGGTGCCGCCGCTGGTCTCGACCATGGCCTGGTCGGAATCGGTCTATCGCGCCCTGGCCCTGCTGTTGATCGCCTGTCCTTGTGCCCTGGTGATCTCGACCCCCGCGGCGATCGCTGCCGGCCTCTCGGCGGGCGCCCGCCGTGGGCTGCTGATCAAGGGCGGCGCGGTGCTCGAACAGCTGGGTAAGCTCCGAACGGTGGCGCTGGACAAGACCGGCACCCTCACCGCCGGTACCCCCAAGGTCACCGACGTGGAGGATTGGGCCACCGGCCAGGGCGCGCAGGAGATCCTGAGGCTGGCCGCCGCGCTGGAACGTGACTCCAGTCATCCCATCGCCACCGCCATCTTCTCGCATGCACAGCAGCTGGGCCTTTCCATCCCCCAGACGAACGGCAACCGAGCCCTTTCGGGACGTGGCGTCGCTGGTCAGGTCGAGGGGCGTGAGCTGAGCTTGGTCTCCCCCCGGCAACTGACAGAGCAGGCTGCACTCGATGACGATCTGAGCGCCCGGATCGCCGAGTTGGAACACGCCGGCAAGAGTCTCGCCCTGCTGGTCGAGAGCGAGCGTCCGCTGGGGCTGATCGCAGTACGCGATGAGCCGCGTGAGGACGCCCAGGAGGGGCTGACGGCGCTGTCACGCCTGGGCGTGCAGGCGGTGATGCTCAGCGGTGACAATGCACGTACCGCCGCTGCCATCGGTGGCTCTCTCGGCATCGAGGCGTATGGCGAGCTGATGCCCGAGGACAAGGCCCGGCGCGTGCAGGCGTGGCAGGCCGCCGGCCGGGGGCCTGTAGGGAAGGTGGGTGACGGGATCAACGATGCCCCGGCGCTGGCAGCAGCCGATGTCGGCATCGCCATGGGGGGCGGCACCGACGTGGCACTGGAAACGGCGGATGCGGCCCTGCTCAAGAACCGCGTCACCGGCATCGCCGAGCTGATTGACCTGTCTCGGGCCACGCTGCGCAACGTCAAGACCAACGTCGCCCTGGCGCTGGGTCTGAAGGCCATCTTCCTGGTGACCACGGCATTGGGCATTACCGGCATGTGGATCGCGGTGATGGCGGATACCGGCGCCACCGTGTTGGTGACCCTGAACGCCATGCGGCTGCTGGGCTATCGCTTCTCGCCCGTCACCGCCACGAGTGGCTCGGCAAGCCCGCGCTACCAGGAAGCCACGTCATGAGAACGAAACGGATAGCGATGGCGCGTCAGGGCCCGTACTGGTTGGCCCTGGCGGGCCTGGTCGGCCTGGCCGACCAAGTCATCAAGTGGCTGGTGCAGGCGCTGATGCCGTATGGCCAGACCGTCCCGCTGACCCCATTCTTCAACTGGGGTCACTGGTGGAACACGGGGGCAGCCTTCAGCTTCCTCGCCGATGCGGGTGGCTGGCAGCGCTATCTTTTCCTGGGCCTGACGGGGATGGTGGCTATCGTTCTGACCATCCTGTTGTGCCGGCCCAGGCCCCGTCTGGAGGCGCTGGGGTACAGCTTGATGCTGGGTGGCGCGTTGGGTAATGGCATCGACCGCCTGGCACGAGGGTATGTGGTGGACTACCTGGACGTTTACTGGCGTGAATGGCATTGGCCCGCCTTCAACCTGGCGGATATCGCTCTGTTCCTGGGCGTAGTGGCCTTCGCCATTACGACCTTGCGTGAGCGTCCCTCCTCCAGATTGTCTGAGTGACGGCATGGTTGCAGACAACCTGTCAGTCCCGCACAAGACGCTTGCCGGACGGGTCACGCCGGCTCTCGGCTGTTTGCTGGCCCTGGTCGCCGGAGGGCTGACCACCCTGAGCGCCGCGCCCTTCGCGCTGTGGTGGCTGGGCCCGATAGCGGTGGCCCTCGTCTATGTCGGCATCCATGCTCTGACACCCTCTCAGGCCGCCCTTCGCGGCTGGTGCTATGGGGTAGGCCTGTTCGGCTCGGGGACCTCCTGGGTCTTCGTCGCGATCCACGACTATGGCTATACCGGGGCGCCCCTAGCGCTCTTCCTCACCGGTCTGTTCGTGGCCGGCCTGGCGCTGTTCTTTGCCGTGCCCTTCTGGTTCTATCGTCGCATAACGGGCCGGCGGCTGGCCTTCCTCAGCTTCGCCGGCGTCTGGGTGCTGAGCGAATGGCTGCGCACCTGGCTGTTTACCGGGTTTCCCTGGCTGCTGCTGGGCACCTCCCAGGTAGACTCGCCATTGGCGGCCTGGGCTCCGGTCGGTGGGGTCTACCTGCTATCGCTGATCACTGCGCTGACCGGCACCCTGGGCGTGGAGTTTCTGCGCCGACGCTGGTGGGCCATAGTGCCCATCGCCGCTCTTTGGTTGACTCCCCTGGCCCTGCCGGCCCAGTGGACCTCCCCGGCCGGCGAGCCGCTGCGGGTCGCCTTGCTGCAGGGCAACCTGGATCAGGCGATCAAATGGACGCCCGAGGGCCAGCGCGAGGCGGCCAGTATCTACACGGTGTTGACCCTTGCCCAGTCCGGCGACCTCGACCTGGTTGTCTGGCCCGAGGCGGCCCTGCCGATGTTCGAGCAAGAGGCGCGACCGATCCTCGAGCGGGTGCAGTCCAATCTCGCGCCCGACACCGCCCTGCTCACCGGCATTCTGCAGCGCGACGGAGGCGACTACTACAACAGCGTGATCGGCCTGGGGAACGCCGAGGGCCAGTATCGTAAGGCGCGCCTGGTGCCCTTCGGCGAATACTTGCCGCTTGATCGTCTGCTCGCCGGTACCATTGCCTTCTTCGACCTGCCCATGCCAACCATGACGCCCGGGCCCGAGGCTCAGGGGCCGATCCACGCCGCCGGGACCACCATCGGCAACGCCATCTGCTACGAGATCATCTATGCCGACCGGGTCGCCGAGCAGGCGCGCGATGCTGAGCTACTGCTGACGGTCTCCAACGACACCTGGTTCGGCCGTTCCATCGGCCCCCTGCAGCATCTGCAGATGGCCCGCCTTCGCGCCCTGGAGAACGGCCGGTACCTGATCCGCGCCACCAGCAACGGCGTGACCGCCATCGTCGATCCTCAGGGCCGCGTCACGGCCCGCGCACCACAGTTCCAGGCGACGAGCCTTCGCGGCGAGGTGATGCCCATGGTGGGAAACACGCCGTTCACCCGAACCGGTAGCTGGCCGACCTGGCTGTTGGCCGCCTTACTGGTGCTGCTTGGATGGCGATTCAACACACATCGGTCTGGATGATAAGGGTCCAGCCGAAAAGGGAGAGGATGATGGCGTTGTCGAAACCTCACTCAGGTACGGCGGGGGAAGCTTCGTTGTGGCAACTCCGAACACGCACACTGGTGGGAGTGCTGGCAGGCTGGCTCGCGCTCATCGGCGTTGCTCAGGCCCAGGAGGAGAACGAGTGGCCCCGCGGCCACTATCCATTGCCTGAGGAAGGCAATGTGATCGGCGACACCTACCGCATAACGGTGGAGGATCGAGAAGATACCCTGCTCGATATCGCCAGGCGACACAACCTGGGGTACAGGGAGATCGTGCGCGCCAACCCGGACGTGAGCATCTGGATTCCCGGCGAGGGTACCGAGGTGACCATACCCGGGCGCTTCATCCTGCCCGCCGGAGAGCGCACTGGCATCGTCATCAACATCGCCGAGCTGCGCCTATATTACTATCCCGAGGTGGATGACGACGAGACACCACGTGTCGAGACCTATCCTATCGGCATCGGTCGCGAGGGCTTCGATACCCCCCTCGGGGTGACCAAGACCACCATGAATATCAAGAACCCCGCCTGGTATCCCCCCGAGTCGGTGCAGCGTGAAGCCAGGGCACGCGGTGAAGAGGCACCCAGTGTAGTGCCCCCAGGCCCGGACAATCCGCTGGGAGACCATGCCATTATCCTTGGATTCGATGGCTACTTGATCCATGGCACCAACCAGCCGGATGGTATCGGCATGCGTGCCAGCCGTGGCTGTATTCGCATGTTCCCTGGGGACATCGAGTCGATTTTCGACCGCGTGCCCGCCGGCACCCAGGTCCAAATCGTCAACCAGCCCATCAAGATCGGCTGGTATGAAGGGCAACCGCTGATTCAGGCATTCTCGCCTCTGGAGGGAGAGGGGCACAGCATGTCCACGTTGGTAGAGACCGTCACACGCCTCAACCAGCGCAAGGCCGAGGGCTGGAGCTTCGATTATGAACAGCTTCGCGGCCTGCTGAATGATCCCAGCGATCGAATAGTAGCCCTGAATCCCAGGCCGGAGCCGGATAAAACGCATGATACTGATTACAAGGGGATCTACGCAGAAATCGCGCTGCGCAGACTATGACAACGACAAGGCGAGTCTTGTCGGTCTCGTGACACTGGGTATTCGGTCGTGGCTGATCCAGGATCTATAGCGCTCTACATGACCATTGGCGTTGCGTTTATAGCCCCACCTTGCCGCATGGAACGGTAGGTTCCTAGGCTTGCTTTTGGCATACCGATTCTGGGGAGGGAAGGGCTATTGACCTCGACGTTGCTCTGGGCTACCTACTGCCTTGGGAGTTCTCGCTGGCCTGGCCATGGGCTGGGAGCAACTGGTCCTGTTGGGTATCGCCCCCCTGCTGGTGAGCCTACTGCCCTGCCTCATCATGTGTGGGCTGGGGCTGTGCATGATGAAATGCCAGGACAAGAAAGGGAAAGCGACCGACCAGGGCGAAGTCTCCAACGTACAGGCCAAGGCGGAATCCTCTGAAATACAAGCCGAGGTAGAAGCCTATCCGGCAGCGCCCAAGCAAGCGGAAGCCGCTATTCCCCACGAAGCTGACCAGCAGGTGTCATCATCAGAGCACCCCCTGTCCAAGCTTCAAGCCTAGCCGCGGGATAAGGAGGGGGATAAGGAGGGATGTGGGAAGTCGCCAACATCGGCCTGATCACGGCGTTTCTGGCAGGCCTGATCTCATTCGCGTCGCCCTGTGTCTTGCCGCTCGTACCCGGGTACCTCTCCTTCGTCGCCGGCCGCTCGCTGGGGCAGCTACAGGAAGCGGACCGGCGCGAACGGTTCCGGGTGTTGACCCAGTCGATATGGTTCGTGCTGGGGTTCTCTACGGTCTTCCTGATGCTGGGCGCCAGTGCCACGGCCATCGGTCGCTTGCTGCTGGCCTATCGCCAGGAAGCCAATCTGGTCGGCGGTATCATCGTCATCCTGTTTGGTGCCTTCATGACCGGCCTCATCCCGCTGCATGGGCTACAGCGAGAGTGGCGCTTTATCGGCCGGCTCAAGGCAGAGGGTGGCGGGCGTAGTGCGGCGTATCTGCTGGGCGTGGCGTTCGCCTTCGGCTGGACCCCCTGTATTGGCCCGATCCTGGGCGCCATCCTGACCGTCAGCGCCTCGACGGCCAATGCTTCGAGCGGCATGGCGTTACTCGGCATTTATTCGCTAGGCCTGGGGGTGCCCTTCCTGCTGAGCGCCGTTTCGCTCGATCGCTTCTTGCACCACCAGAAATTCTTGCGCCGCTGGGGCCGAGCCATGCACCTGGCGGCAGGACTGATCATGATCCTGATGGGCATCTTGATGATGACCGGAAAACTGACCGAGCTCTCGTATTGGCTATTGCGCACCTTTCCCGCCTTAGGTGCCATCGGCTAACCGTTATCCAGGGAAATAGTGATATGAAAAAAATGATGAGTCGCTTCTGGCATACCCTATCAATCACGAGCGGGGCCATCATCGGCCTTGGCATCGCCTCCGTGGCCGCAGCGGCCGAAGATGTCTTGCCGGCGCTGGAGTATGACCTGACCGGAGCTCGTCTGCTCAAGGTGAATTCCAGCCAGCTGTTTGAAAGCACGAACGGTGGCGACTCCTGGCAGGCCATCCCGTTGCCCGAGGCCGTAAGGACCGGGCAGTTGGTGGTGGCGCCGGCTGCCGCTGAGCAGACGCTTTATATCGCCGGCCCATCGATTGGAGTGCAGCGTAGCGACGACAATGGCGACAGCTGGTACCGGGTCGATGAGGGCCTGCCCAGCCGGAACGTCATCGCTTTCAGTGCCCACCGACATCAAGTCGAGACGCTCTACGCCAAGATCGCTGACGACGGCATCTACCAAAGTGACGATGCCGGCGAATCATGGCGGAAGAAGGATAGCGGCCCTGTCCAACCTGTTCGCCGGCTCGTCCACTCCGATATGGAGGGCAGCATGCAGACCGGTTGGCTCTATGCGGTGTCTGACGATGCGGTGCGCCTGTCGATGGATTGCTTTTGCGGCTGGCGACCGACCGGAGAGCTCGATGCCGATACCGTCTACGATGTGGCCTACGAGTTCGACGAGCCCGAACGTGTCTATGTGGCCACGGATCGAGGCCTGTGGGTCAGCGACAATGGTGGCAAGGCGTGGCTACGGATAGAAGGCGACGCTCCTGAACTCGTCGCGATCACTCTGGCGCCAGAAGGTACCCTCTATGGTTTGGATCGCGTGGGGGAACTCGTGCGCAGTAATGACCAAGGCCGGAACTGGAGGGCGATTCCCGATGCGTAACCGCGGGGTCCTCGTCACAACCTGGCTGCTGTTAAGTACTGCCGGGCAGGCCATGGCGGATGATGCCCCTCTTTCGCACGATGCCTCTCAGCCGATAGAGGGGGAGCAGATTTACCAGCAGCATTGTGCCAGCTGCCACGGCATCGATGGCGAGGGGATGCCGAACTGGCAGCGACCCAATGCGATGGGTGAGTTGCCGGCCCCACCACATGGGCCAGAAGGGCATACCTGGAAGCACTCCGATGCCATGCTGTATCGGATGGTCTCCGAAGGGTGGCGCGACCCCTGGAACGAGACCGAACGACTGACCATGCCGGCCTTCGAGGACGTGCTCACCCCTGCCGAGATCCGCTCCGTAATTAATTACCTCAAGACGCTATGGACGCCAGAGCAACAACGTCATCAGGCGGAAGAAAGCGAGGGAGCCTCATTTCCGATGCAAAGTGAGTAGCTGTGGGGTCTAAGTATTGAAGGGTATCCGGATTAAGTGGTAGATGGAGCCCCCTTGCTCCTTCGAACCCTTAACTCTCCCAGAAGGTTGATAGATCGACGCCGTAGTTTTTCTCAGGCTCGGGAAGACCCATGCTGTAGGTCATGGTGGCCTTGCCCAGGAAGGGGGATTCCTTGATCTGCGGCACCTTCTTCTTGTGCTTGGTGGTGTAGAGCATCCGGGCCCGCATCACCTCGAATGAGTAGCCCCGGCCATCGCGGTTCTTGTCCTTGGCCAGCCGATTGATCGACTCCGTGAAGGCGTTGGTGATTGGGGTGTCGGTTTCGAAGTAGGCCAGCACCTCCTCGCGCCATCCGCTGACGGCGCTGACGAGATCCTTCCACACCTCTTTCTGCCCCTGTGGAATGTCGTCAATCCAGCGGGCCAGCGCCTTTTCGGCATCACGCCGGGTGGTGCTGTCCCAGATGTGGTAGAACCGCTCCTTGTGCTCGTAGGCCGCCAGGAGCTGAGGGAAGGCCCCTGTCCATGTCTCCATGATAAGCCGCTCGCGATCTGAAACGTCGTGGGCACGCTTCAGCAGGATCTTCCTATCGCCCTTGAGGGTCCGCCGCTGGTTTGGCTTCAGATCCTTCCTGAGTCCCTTACGCACCTTCTCCAGGGCTTCGTTGGCCATCCGCACCACATGGAACTTATCGACCACAATGCGAGCCTGCGGCAGTACCGCCTGGACAGCACGGCGGTAGGGTTTCCACATATCCATGCTGACGATCTCGACCTGGTGGCGCTCGGTCATGCTCATGAGGCGCCTCGTCACCGCGTCCTGCTGGCGACCGGGCAGCAGGTCCAGTAGGGTACGCTCCTCCAGGTTGGTCAGGATGCAGCGGTAGCGGCGGTTCAGGTACAGCTCGTCGATCCCCAGGCAGCGGGGTGTCTCGAAACGATGCCAGGCTGCCAGGAACTCAGCCTTCTTCTTGAATATCTCGCGGACAGTCTTCTCGTCGAGGCCCGTGGTATCAGCCACGTAGGCGTAGGGGTGATTGAAGGCTTCCTTCTCGACGTGGTTGTAAAGCCTCCGCGTCATGCGGTGATCGTCTACCATTTCCGGAAGAGCTGGCCGGAACGTCCTTCCACACGCCCGGCAGGTGTAGCGGCGACGGACCACCCAGAGGGTGACCCGCTTTCCGTGGATGGGTAGGTCGCGATAGGCCACATCGCGCTTGCCGAACCTGACAAACTCACTCTCAACGCCGCATTCCTCGCAAGCTAGAGGCTCAGGAGCTTCGACCTGGTAGTGGAGATCATGCTCTTCCATCTTGGTGCCTAGGACGTGGTACTCGGGAAGGTGAAGGATGTTGTCAGGCAAGCTAGTCATGCAAACTTTCCTTGTCGACATGGTCCATAGATGATCGCGACTCTTTGACCGCGTTGTTTTCAACGAACTGAAGGTGAGTTACTCCCTTGGGTCTTCTGCTTCTCTGAGCCCTTCATGCAATGACGCAATTAGCGGGCAAGTGATATTGCCTTGTTGTGCATGGCATCTGTCGACCATTTCGCTCAGCACCTTCTCAATTCTTTCAAGCCTGTCGATCTTCTCGCGAACGTCCCCTAACTTGTGCTCTGCGAGAGCACTGGCTTCTTGACAGTGGGCGCCATCTTCCAGCCGAAGTAGGTCACTGATCTCATCCAGACTAAAGCCCAGCTGCTGCGCCGTTTTCACGAACGTCAACCTGTCGATATCGGCGGCACTATAGCGTCGAATACCTCCGGGAGGGCGTTCGGGCTCCGATAATAGCCCTCGTCGCTGGTAATAGCGGATTGTCTCGACATTGACGCCGGCCGCCTTGGCCAGGCCGCCAATGGTCATGGTGTCCGCCACTTTATCTGCATGTCTCTTCATGATGCTTGACTCCGTACCAAGCTACGGAAGTAACCTTATCGTAGCTCCCCCCATCCCGAAAGGAGAATCGTCAATGCGGACATCTAAAACGGGGCGAGGGCCCCTGGCCGCCGGAGGAGTCGCGGCCCTCCTGGCCTCGGCGTGTTGCCTCGGCCCGCTGGTGCTGATCACGCTGGGCGTTTCCGGCGCCTGGATCAGCAATCTGGCGGCGTTGGAGCCCTATCGCCCGCTCTTTATCGGCGTCGCGCTGGTGGCGATGTTCTTCGCCTGGCGTCGCGTCTTTCGGCCAGTGGAAAAGTGCCAGCCGGGAGAGGTGTGTGCCGTGCCACGGGTCAGGACGGGCTACAAGGCGATCTTCTGGCTCGTATCGCTGCTGGTGCTAATCGCCCTGGTATTCCCCTACATCTTGCCCCTGTTCTATTAAAAGGAGATCTACCATGAAAGCTCGTTTCGCCTTCATCGCGCTACTCGCCCTGCTCAGCACGCCCGCCTTAGCGGCCCTGCAGACCGTGACGCTGTCGGTGCCGGGCATGACCTGTGCCGCCTGCCCGATCACCGTCAAGGCCGCCCTCAACAAGGTGGACGGCGTCTCGCAAGTCGACGTGAGCTACGCGGATCTCGAGGCCGTGGTCACCTTTGACGACGCCCGAACGTCGGTGGAGGCATTGACCGAGGCCACCATCAACGCTGGGTATCCATCAACCCCGACATCCTCGCAAGCGGATCGAGAGTGATCATGAAGAATCCCAAGCCCCTGCTGCGCGTGAGCGTGATCGGCACCGTCCTGGTGGCATTGTGCTGCTTTACGCCGATCCTGGTGATCCTGCTTGGCACGGTGGGCCTGGCGGGGCTGACGGGCTATCTCGACGTTGTGTTATTGCCGGCCCTGGCCTTCTTCATCGGCCTGACCATTTATGCGATTTGGCGTAAGAAGCAGTTCGACGCCTGTTGTGACAACGGCTCTATCAAATCAAGGAATACGCCCCCTGAGTGACATCAAGCAGCTGCACATCGCGGTCATCGGGTGAGTTGTTTACGAGCTTGCCCGCCACGGTGAAGGAATAAGCGTGAAAGATTCGCAGAAATTTTTAAGCGTCGTGCTTGGCACCGGGTTGATGGTGCTGTGTTGCGCCGCGCCAATCGCCCTGGTGCTATTCGGTACGGCGGGCCTGGCCGCGTTGGCAGGCTATCTCGATTACCTGCTGTTTGCCGCCCTGGCCATCGGCTTACCTCTCTACGCGCGATACCACAAGCGGAAGCAGGATGCCGGCTTTACTAATGAAGACTCGGAGAAACGTGATGATTGAACTCAACGTGAGTGGCATGACCTGTGACCGCTGTGCGGATCATGTCAGGGAAGCCCTGGAGAAGCTGCCCGGCGTGCAGTCGGTGGAGGTATCCTATCCTCAGGGGACGGCATCGGTAGCCGTTGATCCGGAGACACCGGCCTCGGCGTTGACGTTTGCCGTGACCCGACTTGGCTACCAAGCTCGACTGGCCAACAGTGGGCCCACTTCCCCGGCAGGCGCATCGGTGTCCAAGGGCCGTGATGAAGACGCCCCGCACATCGCGGTGATCGGCAGCGGCGGCGCCGCCATGGCGGCGGCCCTGAAAGCCGCCGAGCGCGGCGCCCGGATCACCCTGATCGAACGCGGCACCGTCGGCGGTACCTGTGTCAATACAGGCTGTGTGCCTTCGAAGATCATGATTCGCGCGGCCCATATTGCCCACTTGCGTACGGAAAGTCCCTTCGATGCAGGCCTGAGCGCCCAGGCGCCGGTGGTGGATCGGGCCAAGCTGCTCGAGCAGCAGCAGCGACGTGTCGAGGAACTGCGTGACGCCAAGTACGAGGGGATTCTGCGCGACCACCCGGCCATCACGGTCCTGCACGGCGAGGCCCGGTTTATCGATGCCCATAGCCTGATGGTCAAGCTGAACGAGGGCGGCGAGCAGGTCGTCCACTTCGACCGCGCCTTAATCGGTACTGGCGCCCGACCGGCAGTACCGCCGATCCCGGGTCTTGCCGACACCCCCTACCTGACCTCTACCAGTGCGCTGGCCCTGGACACCCTTCCCGAGCGGCTGATTGTGATCGGCGCCTCGGTGGTGGCCCTGGAACTGGCCCAGGCCTTCGCCCGGCTGGGCAGCCGGGTCACGGTGCTGGCCCGCAGCCGCCTGCTCTCCCAGGAAGACCCGGCGGTAGGGGATGCGGTGGAGGCGGCGTTTCGCCGCGAGAGCATCGAGGTCCTCAAGCAGACCCAGGCGAGCCGCGTGGACTACACCGACAATGAATTCATTGTCGACACCAACGCCGGCACCTTGCGGGCGGATCAACTGCTGGTGGCCACCGGACGGACACCCAATACCGAGGCCCTGAACCTGGCGAGCCTCGGCGTGGAAACCGCACGTGGGGCGATTCTGGTCGATGAGCATCTGCACACCACGGTGCCGGGGCTCTATGCCGCCGGTGACTGCACCGATCAGCCGGAGTTCGTCTATGTCGCCGCCGCCGGGGGCAGCCGGGCTGCCGTCAACATGACCGGGGGCGAAGCCACCCTGGACCTGAGCGCCATGCCGGCGGTGATCTTCACCGACCCCCAGGTGGCCACCGTCGGCCTGACGGAAGCCGAGGCCATCGAGCAAGGCTTCAGCGTCGATACCCGCGAGCTGGACCTGGAAAACGTGCCGCGTGCGCTGGTGAATTTCGACACCGGTGGTTTCATCAAGCTGGTGGCCGAACGCGACTCGGGCCGGTTGCTGGGGGTGCAGGCGGTGGCGGGGGAAGCCGGTGAGCTGATCCAGACGGCGGTGATGGCGCTACGCGCACGCATGACCGTACACGACATCGCCAATGAGCTATTTCCCTACCTGACCATGGTGGAAGGGCTCAAGCTCTGTGCCCAGACTTTCACCAAGGATGTGACGCAGTTGTCCTGCTGTGCCGGGTGAACGATATGAGCGCGACCGTGGTGCCACTGGGCGGCGGCACCACGGGTTTTGGGCATGGACACCACAGGGAGCTCTGTCACGATGAACACGACACTACCCGATTGCGGGATGATGGGGGCGATGGGCTGGATAATGCCAGTGATCGGAATTGCCCTACTATTGCTGCTGGTCCTGGGCATCGCCTGTTTGGTGAAGTATCTGCTCTCTAGCAAGTGAGCGTACTGAGCGAGCCATCAACCAGCTAATCCGTTGTGGGTTGAGTTTGTCGGCCACCTTTCTCTCTCGCATACCAACCAGATAATCCGGATACCCGTATTGAAAAGGTGATTATAGACCCAAGTTTTCCCGAAGAATCTGATCGCGCAGGACGCCATTCGATTTTTCCGATAAAGCCAGCTTCCGCTCAACAGCGAGAATGCGAGCGGCCAGCTCAGCCTTTGTCAGGCGCATCAAATAATGCATACGTCGCCGCTCCGCATCGGTGGGTCTTTCCACATCGCTGTTCAGTAGGCGTCCAATGGTACGCCGCCTTCGAACGGGTTGAGCAGCTTCCTCGTATAATTGGCAGCATTCAGGATTTCGAAGAATGGTGGATTCGGAAATCCCCATTCCCGTATCGGAGAGTTCACGCGACATTCTCGCAATCCGTCCCAGCGTCACAGGACTGCCGGTCTCCTGTAGCCGGCTGATTGCTTGACGCACGATCGCCACGCTTCGATTGCGACGTTGCTGATGACTGCGTTTCAAACCGGCCATTGCAGCCTCGGAACGTGCCTTACTGGATTGTCGCGTCATCCCTCCTTCCTCCCGATGGTCAGTATGACGGGGTCTGCTGCCGCCTGATCAGCTCGCTCAAGAAGTTCCATCTCGGCCAGCACATCATTGCAGCTCGCCATGGCTTCCTTTGCCTTGCGCTCTTCAGCGGGCAGATTCTGTGCTTCCGCCATTTCCGCCATCTGCGCACAGGCCTGCCGGTAGATGATGACTTGGTCACGCTTGCGCCAGTCGGGCGCATTCCCGGCACAGCCGATGCAGGCGAACTTGATGGGACACTGACTGGCCACTGTGCAACGTCCACCGATAACCGGGATCAGTGCACCCACCTGCTCCTGCGCGGCTTCGACCTGCCGCCGGATTTGCGCTGGGGATCGTATGTGGGTACGGGACAGGTCCACACGGCTTTCAAAGATCTTCCGTTGCAGCTCCACCAGCCTGGCCGGCGTCGGCTGGGAATAGTATTCGGTCACTCGTATATCTCGCTGCTTCATGAGGAGTGCGATCACATCCACAGGCGTGTTCAACGCCCGCATCTCCGTGGCAAAGCCGTGACGCAGCAGGTGGGAAGTGACCCGCACGGCCTCACCGTCAGGCGTTTGCAGCGAGATACCGTGCAGCATGATGGACATCGTCGCATTGATGTCCTTATGGCTGAAATGTCTTCCGGCGTGCTGCCATAAGTAGGGCGCCGGTCGAAGTTTATGCCGCAAATTCCTAGTAGCAGGGATGGTCTCCAGGCTCTGCTCCCGCTCTCGCTGGAACTTCCACCAAGCGTGTAGCGCTCTCATGCAGCGCTCGTCAATATAGTAGGGCTCTTCTGCCCGGCGTCCCTTGGGAATTGCGCGAAAGGCGATCGCTTCACGGCCCTTGGCGAGCAGCACTCGTGATAGATGCTCCTGACTCAACCTGATTTGCAGGAACTCGTTCATGCGAGCCCCGGTCTTGGTCATGATCTGAATGGCCGCATGCCCGACGAGAGCGCCAAGCTTGAGCGCATCAAGTGGAATAAAGAGCATGCCAATATCTCGCGAGATACGTTCCAACCAGTTATTGGTTGATGCTCCCCAAGTCGATTGTGGAGGGAGCTGAAATGAGCTTCTCGAGTAGCCATTTCGCGTCAGAAAATCAGGATCGACAACCTGAGAGCGCAGCACATTCGCCTGCAGCAGTTCGATGAACCAATAGGGCTCTACAGCATCAGCGTCATCACGGGCATGGCCGCCCTCATAGCTCAGGAAGTAACCTGCCTGGTCGCATACCGCCGCACGCATGCGCTGACGCTGATCCTGATGATAGTAGAAGTCTTCTGCCACGGGCTCATGCACAGAACGCAATGTCGCTGCGTCCCAGAGCCTGAAATGCTGCTGTGTCGGTCGAGTGCGGCCTGAGGCCGATACCGTCTCATCGGTGATCGAGAATGATATCGGCAGGGCCTCTCCCTTCCGTTCATGATGGGCAATGGCATCTCGGAAGGCTGTGTACAGTCGCTCGACCTGAATGCATCGACGCTCGGCTATATCACGGAGCAGATAGAAGCGATCATGTACAACGGCGGTAGCGGCCTTACGGCGCATCCTCTGCTCGGCTCTTACTTCTCTATGAATAGTGGAGCGGTGCCAGAAGTGGTCATCCTTCAGAGCAATGAGTTTCCAAGGCGCTACGGCCCGGCGCTGCTCGGGTGTCAACTTGAGTAGGTAATCCTCTTGTTTGCGCAGCAAGCGGAAATAGGTCTGCAGAAATCGGCCGCGCTTGGGCGTACCCTCTTCCGGCAATACCTCACCATCATGGTATCTTTGATAGAACGCCTCGGGGTCCAGCTCATCGATATCTGCAAGTTCCAACCGTTTTAGATAGCGCGACATGCTGGCAAAGAAGGTGATGTCGTTACGTCGGTTGCCATCGGCGAAGGTCATGACGAAGAATGCCACATCCCGTAGTTTCGGTTGCGAAATGGAGTGGATCATTCGGCGCTGGGACTCATTGAAGGGCCGCCCCATGGTCGGTGATTCCAGAAAGGTCAGCGGCAGGTGGTGGAGTGCCGGTGTTACTCTGTCAAGCACCATCTCCAGAGTGATCTCCTTCCATACCCGCAATGGCCTGGCCTGATGCCCCGTCTCTTCTTCCCAACGCCGGATTTCTTGTTTAATGTGACGATCATTGTGCTCGGAAATCCGCAGTACCTCGCTGTAGGCTACCGTATGTCCCTCGCGGTGTAGGTGCTCAATGGTCAGACGTGTGAGCCGCGTGAGCACTTCACGTGAACGCCGCGTATTGGGAAGCGAATAGCGAAAGGTATTGAAGTCCCGACGCCAGCCCTCATAGGCCTCACGACTGTCGACCGGGGTGCTCAGGAGTTCATCGGCCAATGCTGCCACGTAATGGCGCGAATACCCCGACACGGTGGCTACGCTGTACCCGAGGCACCGGCTGATATCGGCCAGCTTGAAGGGAGTGCCGAGCCGGCGACGACGGTCCAGTTCCGCCGTGATCGATTCGTTTCGCTGGTTCAGCGCATGATTTTCGCCCACGAGGACGGTGGTACCGTAGGTGTCGAGAGATTTCCAGGCAACCGTGCGCGCTACCTGATGACCGGTCTCCTGCTCCCAGAGAACCAACTCCTCATTGAGGATCCGTCTTCGCCCTCCCGTAATGGCTTCAACTGCGTTCACCGTCATCAACGTGTTCTCGCGATGCAGTTGTTCGATGACCAGCCGCACAAAGCGTCGGAACAGCACCGGACCACTTGTTGTGCGCGTAATAAAGGGGCGAAAGGTGCGGTAGTCACGTACCCAGCGTTCATGAGCCTCTCGGTTCTCGACCACCGTCTGCAGCAACTCCGCTGCCAGGTCACGAACATAACGCTGGGTAACGCCACTGATCGTCTTGCGATCGTAGCCGGTAACCGCCATCACCTCCCGATTCACGAAGGCCTCACCCCGCTCGCGTCGACGATCAAGCTCGGCACGTATCGTAAGCCGCCGATGCTCCGGATTGGCGCGGTGTTGCCGGGCCGGCGGCGTCATGGTTTCAGCATCTCATCTAACATTCGCTGGCTCTCGGTAAGTGACTCGGGGGGAGAAGCCGGCTGGGAACGGCGAGCGCGATCATGCCGGTGCTCACGTTCGATGCGAGCATGAATGCGATGAGCCAGCTCCGGCAGATTATGTCGGCAGATAGCTTGGTCATAGATTGGCAGCATGTCGCTTTTCCAGGCCATGAGTTCACGTAGGGCACCACGCAGGCTCAGCAGTTCCTCAGCGGATCGGGCACGCTGGTGGATGTCGTTGAGCGCCTGTGTCACGAACCAGTGGCGGACCTGATGGCAACGCACTTGTAGGCCGGCGGCGTTGAGAGCCGGTGCCCAATAGTCGCGGCGGAAGTGGTCCGGGTTCATTGATGTGCCACGTCGAGTCAGGAACAGCGGAAGGTGATGAAGAGCTTCCACAGGCAGTGTAGTGAGTTCCGCCAGCCCATACCCTCGGGGATCTAGCCGAGCACGCTGCTCGTCCACATAGTGTCGCAGGACCTTGGCCGTGCGGTCGGTAATGAACAGCCTTTTCACTCGGCGTCCATGACTTCCCTTGCTGATCGACAACATCTCTCGCATAAAACCACTCTGCACCCAGTCCGCCACGCTGAGTTGACAAGCCTCGTGCACACGGCAGCCGGTATCAAAAAGGATACGTACCAGGCCGGTTTCGCGTAGTGTCCACCCCCACTGCTCACCAGCTGACATGACCCTGTTCATCAGGGCCGGTTCATCCAGGATCTCGGGTAACCATTGATTCCCCTTCAGCCGGAAGTAACTGGCGGAAAGGCGCATCTCTCGAACGCCGTCTACGCCACTGTCAGCCGGCATGGGCATTCGACCATGGGCATCGACAAACACCTGGAGTTGCCGGCGGCGCTCCTCCTCGATGTATCGGCGGGCACCGTCGGCATCCATCGGATTGCCATGGTGATAGCGACCGTGCTCATGCAGTACCGTGTAGAACGATCTCAGCGCCGCCAGGAGCCGTTCCAGGCGCCGGCCAGTCTGCCAAGTCGGTTCGATCCGACGGGTTTCGAATCCGCAGCGATCTCGACCCAACGCCACGATGCACTTCATTTCCGAAGCGAGGAAGAAAGCCAACAGTGCCCGCACCTGAGTAGGTGGACCAAGCAACTGCCAACCCTGTCGAAGCACGACGGGATGATCTGCCGCCCAGGAAGCAAAGGAGACCACTTCCCTCGTGTAGGCTCTTGCCGTCAGCGATGCATGATGACGCACGGACAGGCAGGCATAGAGGGTCAGCTCCGGGTGCGGTAACCCATCGCGATCCACCACATGAAAGGGATAGCAACCTTCGGCATGCAGGACTCGATAAACCGGCATAAACGGTTACCTCCCCAGAGCCAAGAATACTGTTGCTACCTGCACATGTCCGATGACTGTACTACAGTAGCTTTGATGAGAAAGAGTCCACTCTGGAGTATAGAGCCAAGCTGGCCAACCGCGCGGCCAAGACACTGCCGGACGATGGCGCCTTACGCCATGGCGGCGTCTGCGTGCTGAGGCCCGACGGCGCGATATACGAGCCGCTGCTGCGTCAGGTCGAGCTGGGCGATGTGTGGGGCGTCGGTCGCCGGCTGGCGGAGCGTCTGGCGCTGATGGGCGTTCACAGCGCCTGGGATCTCGCTCAGGCCGACCCCAAGCGGGTTCGCCGGCGCTTCTCGGTCACCCTGGAGCGTACCTGCCTGGAACTGAAGGGCACTCCCTGCCTCGAGATGCAGGACCCTGGCGAGTCTCGTCAGCGCATCATGACGTCGCGCTCATTCGGAAGGATGACCGACAGCCGCGAGGAGATTCACCAGGCCATCCGGCAGTTTGCCCAGCGCAGCGCCGAGAAACTGCGCGGGCAGGGCAGCCTGGCCCGAGCCGTCTACGTTTTCCTCAAGACCAATCGCCATCGCCCCGACCTGCCCCAGTACTCCCCCGGCGCCGTGGTGGAACTGCCCTGCCCCACCGACGACAGCCGCGACATCCTGCAGGCGTCCAGCCAGGCGTTCGCGGCCATCTACCGGCCCCGCTACCGCTTCATGAAGGCCGGCGTGATGCTGGTCGACCTGGTGGATGCCAACCGGGCCCAGTTCTCGCTGCTCGACACGCCGGAAAGCCAGGCCAGGCGCGAGCGCCGCGAGCGCCTGATGGCAACGCTGGATACGCTCAACCAGCGGATGGGGCGCGGCACCGTCACCTTCGGGCGCGCCTCGCCCAGGGCCGCCTGGCAGCTGCGCTGCGCCAACCGCACGCCGCGCTGGACCACGCGCTGGGACGAGCTGCCGCGGCTGCGCTGAACGCACTCGCCGCGGCTCTCCCGGGACGTCGCCCTCACACCATAGAAGGCGCCCGCCGGCTGCCGTCGCCACGTATCCAGACAGGGGCCTCCGGACGGGAAGCGCGGCGGGCCATGCGCCGGAACCGCGGTGGTTGCCCGACAGCGACGGGCAGCATAGTTTGTTCGTATGTCCAAAGCGCCGAGGCACTCAGGAGGTGACGCCATGCAGGACACGACCGACGCCCTCAACGTACTGGGCCAGCCCCTGGAGCCCTGCGGCCAAGACCCGGTCACAGGGTTCTACCGCGACGGCTGCTGCCGGGTGGGGCCAGACGACCTGGGGGTACACGCCGTCTGCGCAGAGATGACCGCGGAGTTCCTCGCTTTCACTCAGCAGCAGGGCAACGATCTCTCGACACCCCGTCCCGAGTTTGGCTTTCCCGGTCTCCGGCCGGGCGACCGGTGGTGCCTCTGCGCTGGCCGCTGGCAGGAAGCGTTCGCGGCGGGACGGGCGCCGCGCGTTGTTCTGCAGGCCACCCATCAGGCCGCGCTGACGCAGTGCCGCCTGGAGGACCTCAAGCGCTGCGCGGTGGACCTGAACTGATCCAAAGACTGGTGCCGTTCTACACCAGCTTGAACGGCTCGATGTCACGGAAAATGCCGGTCTTGGTCATGTCGCGGCGCAGGGTGAAAGCCTCCATGGCCGCTACCAGGTCTACCTGGTCCAGCCTGTCGAAGTGGATCCTGCTCCACTGCTCGCGAGTGACCGTGACGCTGAACAAGTACTGGTCGCGCTCGCCGCCGGTGGCCGGGTCGGTGATCTGGCGATAGCCGGAGATCTTCGCCTCCTGCACAGCGGGCAGGCGCGCGAACACCCCGCCCAGCACGCGAAAGGCGATGCCGTGAACGTGATCCCGGTAGAGCTCACGTTGCCGGGTATCGCTGAGCCGGCGGGGCGTGAGCCTGATCTGCTTGGCGGGCATGGTCCAGTAGCGGTCGGGCATCTCGTCCTCACAGGGGAGGTCGATATCCACAGCGGTAGTTGTCAAGGAATCTGTCGCCTCTGAGTTCATTCAGGCCGCCTGTTTTTCTGGCTCGAACGGCTGATGGTACTCCTGCACCAAGCCCTTCAGGCGCTCTCGCGGGCTGCCCGGAACAACTCCCTCGACACCATGGCTCGGCGCTCCGTCTTCTCGTGTCATCGCGACACCTTGTAGATGTCGGGTCCCGGGTGATTAACCACCCGTTTGGTAAATAACTCAGGTCGCTTGGCCAGAGTCGATGATGCAGCGGGCAGCAGCATGGCGACGAAAGAAAACCGGAACAGCAAGCTCATGACTGGGTCTCCATGGGCCGGGGGGAGATGCTGACCATCCTTAAAAATATCTATATTTTTATTTTTGTCCAAACATTGCCCAAGAACGCCCCATCGCTCCTCCCTCTGCTTCTGGACGCCAGACACGACACCGCCGAGCCCCATGGCCTCGGCGGTGTAGAGCTGAGAGCTCCTTTCAGAACCTTATGAATGTGATGGGCTGTTCCGAGGTAGACCCCCTTCAGCACCTGAGGCGGCGAGCGCTTCCAGCAAGCTCTCGATAATACCAAGCCCCTCCTCCAGCACCTCAGAGGGGGCGGTGATCGGCACTAGGATGCGGACGGTATTGCCGTAGAAACCGCAGGAGAGCAGGATCAGCCCCTGCTCACGGGCCTTGGCGCACAGCGCCTGGGCCTTGGCGGGGTCGGGCCTGCCATCGGCGTCGAGCAGCTCGAAGGCCGCCATGGCGCCCAGGTTGCGCGCATGGCCCACCGGGGCAAAACGCTCCTCCCAGATGGCAAAGCGCTCGGCCAGCATGCGGCCCATCTGCTCGCTCCGCTCCAGGATGTTCTCCTCCTCGATGGCATCGAGTACGGCCAGCGCCGCGGCGCAGGAGAGCGGGTTGCCGCTGTAAGTGCCGCCCAGGGAGCCGAGCCCGGAAGCGTCCATCACCTCGGCGGAGCCCACCACCGCCGACAGCGGCATGCCGTTGGCCAGGGACTTGGCGGTGGTCAGCATGTCGGCCTCGATGCCGCTGTGCTCCAGTGCGAAGAGCTTGCCGGTACGCGCGAAGCCCGACTGCACCTCGTCGATGATCAGCAGGATGCCGTGGCGGTCGCAGAGCGCGCGCAGCGCCTTGAGGTACTCCGGCGAGGCGATATAGAAGCCGCCCTCCCCCTGCACCGGCTCAATGACGATGGCCGCCACCCGGTGCGCCGGAATATCGGTCTTGAAGAGCTTCTCGATGCCGGCCAGGGCCATCTCGTCGCTGATGCCATGCAGCGGGTTGGGGTACGGCGCGCGATAGACGTCGCCCGGCATGGGGCCGAAGTCATTCTTGTAGGGCAGCACCTTGCCGGTCATGGCCAGGGTCATCATGGTGCGGCCATGGAAGGCGCCGTCGAAGGTGATGACGCCGGAGCGGCCAGTGGCAGCGCGGGCGATCTTGACGGCGTTCTCCAGCGCCTCGGCGCCGGTGTTGACCAGCATCGCCTTGCGCTCGGGGCCCTTGACCGGGGCCTTCTCGCAGAGCCGCTGGCAGAGCTGGATATAGGGGGCGTAGGAGATCACCGCCGAGCAGGTGTGCATCACGCGCTCGAGCTGGTCCTGCACGGCCTTGACGATGCGCGGGTGGCGGTGGCCCAGGTTGAGCACGCCGATGCCGCCGGCGAAGTCGATCCAGCGCTGGCCGTCCTCGTCCCACAGCTCGGCGTTCTCGGCGCGGGCCACGAACTGGGCGGTGGGGGTCGCCGCGCCATTGGCCACGAAGCGCTGCTTGAGGGCGTTGAGTTCGGCGTTGGTGAAGGTCTGAGTCATGTCGAGATCCTGATGGTGAATGAGTGGCGCGCCGGGCTCAGAGACCGCCCACGCAGACGTACTTGAGCTCGGTGAACTCCTCGAGGTCGTGGCGCGAGCCCTCGCGGCCGAGGCCCGACTCCTTGACGCCGCAAAAGGGAGCAAGCTCAGTCGAGATAATCCTCTCGCTGACCTCGACTAAGAATTAACCTGCCCCGCCAAATAAGACTGTAATCACAAGTATACAAGCAAGCAGCCTGGCCGAATATCTAACCTCCGGTAATGCGTATACCCAAATGCTGTATCGGTGGGCTAGCCAGCCACCAACTGATAGGTAACCCAGTCGGTCTTTTCAGCCGTTCGGTCATAAACGGCTCGAGCTCGGTAGTTATTCTCTTTTGTAACCCAGCGAACGAATGGCCAGCTATTGGCACTAGCCTCTTCCTTGAGAGCGGCAAGCAAGGCCGTAACAACTCCACTGCCACGATATTCTGGAGCAACAAAAAGATCGTCCAGAAAACCCACCTCATTGCCACGCAAAGGTGAGGGCATGGATCTGAAATGCATCAGCCCTACAGCTTTACCACTGGCTTCAATAGCGATACGCCCCTGAAGGAGTCCTCCCTCCTGAATCAATTTCCAGACGGTATCCACTGTAGCGTCAGGCATTGGCATGCCATAGTAAGTTGCATAGCCCTTGTACAGACCCTCCCAAGCTAGGCGACAATTCTCATCTAGAGCTTTTACCACAAAATTCATATTTATTCCTATTTTATACAGAGCCAGAATCTTTATCCAAGGAAGGCAAAACCTACTTTATCTCCAGCTCAACAAAAGAGAATGGCCCCTCCCCAATGTTAATCACATTATGCTCAACTCCTTCTCCACGCTTGTAACACTCCCCGGCTTTCAGCCTAACTTCTTTCTCGCCGTCAGGTGTTTCAAGCAACATATGACCATCTTGAACGGGGACAATCACGTAGTCATGGGCATGTCGATGCCAGCCCGTTTCCGAGCCGGGAGGGAAATTCCAGAGAGTCACGATCACCTGATTATCGTCAATTTGAACTTGGCTTACGGCCTGCACTCTCTTCATAGTGATGTTTTCCTTATTTATTTCAACGATGAACAATTGGCTTCCGTCTTCGAATCACATTGCTGCCACTCACATCTGGCGATCCCGTAGTTCGCTAGCGGAATAGCCGAATCGTCTACGAAACACGCGGCTGAACTGTGCCTGCTCCGTGAATCCCCAGCGGTAGGCCACCTCACCGATATTGATCCCCGCGGGCAGCGTCTCTAACTCACGATGCGCAGCCTCCAGCCGCTGCGCGCGTATCCATTCTCCGACCGTATACCCCGATCCAGCAAAAAGCTTGTGCAAATAACGCAAGGAAATACCACAAAAACTGGCGATTCGAGCGGGCGAAAGTTCGGGATCGCCCAGGTTGGCCGAGATATAGCGCTCGATTCGCATGAGGTGCGCAGTTTTCATATGTGACTGGTCACTATTCAGCACCCGCTCGTCTTGCTCTAACACCATCGAAAGCATGCTCAGGGCCTGCTCGAACAAGCGACTCTGATCCTCCACCCTGCAATCATTCACATGTTGCGAGCAGATCTTCAGGAAGTCGACGAAGGCACAGCCGATGCCTTCCTGGGCGGAGAAGCAGTGCTGCGAATAGCGCTCCGGCCGCCGAATGCGGGACTTCATCGGCCCCTCGGGCACCTTGAACACCCACATGTCATTCGGTGTCGTATAGCCGAACTGATAGGGGGCATCGCCCTGTTCGACGATGAAGTGGCCCGGGGGGCAGTTCAAGCTTCTTCCATGCTGGGAAAAGAACACCTTTGCCTGTAACGGTATCGTCACCAAAAACGAAGCTTGGCTATCCTCAACAATCTGCGAACGCGACCGGGAGTATTCAGCCCTGTCAGAGGTGAGTCGCGATAGAGAGAAGTTACTTCCCTCTGCTTTCCAAAGCCTCAGCGTCCCTTGGAAAGCGTCTTCCTTATGGCCGCCGTAATTTAGCGTCAATGGAAAGTAAGTATCGGAAACTATCTGAGTCCAGCGATCCTGCGAGTTTGAGATTAACCGTGTGTCGGGACTTGTGCCTCCACCGTCCCTTGTCAGCCTAGCGACTTCTGGCAGCTCAGTGGCTCCTGGCATTGTCGTAGTTGTATTCATGCCATTCCTCTCTGTCTGTACACGCGCCGCATATGAGCGTATCGCAACGAAGGCGAGATTCCTGAGGCCCGGCCCGACCTGATCGGGCCAGGGTCCTACGAAGTCTCGCCGTTCTCGTTAGCAATCGCAATATCAGGTCCAGAAACTGGATGATCGCTTGTCCAGAGAGTCACGATACTGTCGAGTGGACTTCTCCAACAGCTCGCCGGAGCCCCAGTCCAGCACCACACCGTAGCGACGAATCACATCCAGGACATTCAGCTCACCATCTCGATACTGCTTGGCGACGTCTTCAGGGGGTGTCTGCAGCCACTCCCGCCGATTTGTCCGGATCCACTCACGAGCCTTGGCGGTGCGCTCGGCGTTGATCTCATAGTCATCGATATCAGGATCATTTACCTGGATCACCACGCCATAGTCACGCTCGGCGCGCTCGACAGACACATAGCCATCGATCACATCCTCCAGCACCGCTTCCTCATCGCGCTCCAACGGGTCACCGAAGCCACCGCCACCCGCCGAGGGGCGCGTGAAGGTATCTCCGGAGCGTACCGTCACATTCGAGAAGGTGGCACCCAGGTATTTCTCATCCGGCGTTCCCTTGTTGAGCCACACTCCGTGCGGCACGGAGGGCAGTCCACCATTTATTCCCCAGGTCACCGAACGGCCGCGGTCACAGCAGTAGCTCATCACCGTCTTGTCGACCTGGGTCAGCTTGCCCCCCTTCTCGACACCGCAACCGCCACGAAAGCGGCCTGGCCCGGCTGAATCTATGCTGATTTCGTGGCACATCGTCAGCACGGGGTTCAGCCGCTCCTGCCCTTCCACCGGCTGAACCGCCAGCCCGGTGCCGAATACTGGCGAGGTGGCGGACGAGCCGTCCTTGGTCTGACGCCCACCCCAGCCGCCAGCCATCCAGTCATACCACATGAAGTAGTCGCCGCTGCCGGTGCGCCTATCATTGCCCCCGATCAGCAGGTACTCGAGGTTGAAAGCACAGGCCATGGCACGCTCCGGCATGACCCCGCTCCACAGCTCGAAGATCCCGTTCATGACCTTCTCGTAGGGGCCGGAGCAGAAACCGGTAACCGCATGGGGCCAGCCTGCGTTCACCACGCTACCCTCCTCACCGATATTGGCCGTCACCGCGCGATAGAAGCCAGAGTTTAGCGGAACGTCGGGGAAGAAGGTTTTGGTGCCCGCGTAGATGGCGGAATGGGTGGTCCCATAGCAGGAGTTGAGAAAGGTGGAGACAGCAGGTGCCGAACCTGACAAATCATAGTGAATTCCATTGCCATCCAGCGTCAGCTTGATGCGAATGGGAACCATCCCTTCGCCCAAGGCAGGGTCCCCATCGATATAATCAACCGTCTCCCACTCACCCTTCGGCATTCCGGCCAGACTCTTGAGCACGACCCTCTCAACATAGTCCTGGGTCTCCTGCATAGCGGCCACGACAGTGGCCTTGGAGTACTTATCGACTAGGCGAAGAACCTCACGCTCACAAACCGCCGTAGCCTCTGCCTGGGCCTGCAGATCCCCCAGGGCCTGAGCCGGCGCACGGGTATTGGAGACCAGCAGCTGGGCAACATCATGGAGGAAAACGCCTGCGCGCCAGACACGCACCGGCGTGATACGCAGCCCCTCACTGAAGTGGGTGCTGGCATTGACGTCGAAGGAACCCGGAACGCTGCCGCCGATATCCGCCCAGTGTCCCTTGTTCTGGGCAAAGCCGATAATCTCTCCTTCGGAAAATATCGGTCGAATAAAGCTGACGTCGTTAAGGTGTGTACCGCCACGATAGGGATCGTTGATGGCAAAGACATCACCGGGATGAATGTCACCCGAAAACTCCTCGAGAACCGCCTTACACTGGAAGTGCAGGGTGCCGACGTGTACCGCAATATCGCCACTGCCCTGCATGACCGTGTTGCCCTCAGCATCGCATAGCGCGGAGGAGAAGTCTCGTGAATAGATGACGAACGAGTAGCAGGTTCGCAGGATCTGCTCGCTCATCAAGTCAACGCTCGTGGCGAATGCATTCTTGAGGACTTCAAATGTGACCGGATCGAGAGCATTGTCCTTGTTGGTATGTGCCATGATCATGCCTCCTCTCCCGACTGAATCAGTTGAATGCGAATATTCTTCCACTCATCGATCGACGCCACCGTATCAGGTGGTACCACAGTGGTGGAGTCCAGCTGATCGATGATAGCGGGCCCAGTGAATTCAAACCCTATCGGCAGAGTTGCCCGGTCGTAGACCGGTGTCTGGTGCCATTGCCCCTCGAAGTACACCTCGCGGTAGGCATACGGTGCTGCCTGAGCACCAGGCTGACGCTCGCTGCGCGGAAATTCCGGCTTGGGCGTCTTGCCAACGGCACGAAGATGAAGCTGGTAGATCTCGACCGGAAGCGAATTCTGACGAAAGGAGAACTGCCGCTCATGCTCCTTGTGGAACATCTCGATGGCATCCTCGAGTGACGCGTCGCCGCTGCCCATCGCCACCTGTAGAGAGCGCCACTGCCCCTGATAACGCATGGAGATGCCACGCTGCAGGACCACATCGGCGTCAGCGACGCCCTCATGGCGCAGCCGGTCCACCGCTTCGTCTTCCAGTGACCGGAACTGGCGATCGAGATCTTCCAGATCGGCACTATCCGCCGCCGCGGTGTACATCATCGAGAGGTCGTGCTGGATATCCACCAACAGACACCCCATCGCCGAAGTCACCCCGGGGTTGGGGGGCACAATCACCGCCGGAATACCCAGCTCCTTGGCCACCTCTGCACCGTGTAGGGCGCCGGCACCGCCAAATGCGATCAGGGCGAAATCACGTGGGTCCAGGCCACGGCGGATCGACACCAGCCGCACCGCATCGGCCATGTTAGCATTCGCCACCTTGATGACCGCATGTGCCGCCTCTGCAGTACCTAACGACAGCGGCTTGCCAACACGCTCTTCTATAACCTGGATCGCCTTTTCCCGGTTCAGCTCAAGTGCCCCGCCGGCAAGGACGGTACCCAGACGGTTCAGCGCCAGGTTGGCATCCGTATTGGTAGGCTCCGAGCCGCCGCGCTCGTAGCAGGCTGGGCCTGGATCAGCACCCGCGGACTGCGGCCCATTGCGCAAGGCACCAGCGATATCAATATGCGCCAAGGAACCCCCTCCGGCACCAACGGTTAGCACCTCGATACTCGGGAATACGATGGGGTGACCATACTCCACTCCCCACTGCTTGGTAACGCGCAACTCACCATCATGGATCAGCGAGATATCGGTAGAAGTACCCCCCATATCAAGCCCGACAGCATTCTGATAACCGCACTGCTCGGCGATATGCTTGGCGGCGATCGCCCCAGCGGCGATACCGGATGCTGCCAGACGAACCGGGAAGTGTTTCGCCATGGCCGGGGTCATGGAGCCGCCACCAGAGTGAAGCAATAGCAGGTCGTTGTCGTAGCCACCCGCACTCAACTCATCATCGAGCTGCTTGACGTAATCCGACACCAGTGGGCCCAGCACCGTATTCGCCACGGCGGTATTGAAGCGGTCGTGCTCAAATATCTCAGGCAGGATATCAGAAGAGGTCGAAACGTTGGCTTCCGGCATTTCTTCTTCGAGAATCTCCCGCATGCGCTGCTCGTTATGTGCATTGGCGTAGGAGTTCATGAAGCAGACGGCAATGGTCGTGGTGCCGCGACGCTTAAGCTTGCGCGCCAGGGCACGGGCCTCGCCTTCATCCAGCGGGGTGACTACATTGCCAGCGTAGTCAACCCGTTCACTAACCTCGAAACGGTCCCGGCGGCGAATGTAAGGTCCGCTAACATCCGCGTAGGCGTCCCAGAGGTTATCCTTGGTGCCATCGCGGATTTCTATCACATCACGAAACCCCTTGGTGGTTACCAGAGATGCCTTGGGAAAACGCCGAGTAATCAAGGCATTGGTGGCAACAGTTGTACCATGGAAGAAAAGGTCGACATCCGATAACTCGATCTCTCCCCGCTTGACCCCATTCATCACGGCCTGCATGGGGTTATTTGGCGTGGACGGAACTTTGGTGACACGAAACTCCTGGGTTGATGAATTATAAACACACACATCGGTAAAGGTTCCACCCGCGTCTACCGCCACTCTCAAATCAGGCATATGTCACCTCATTGTTATCTAGTTAGATGATAATTATTTAAATCTTTTGCTTGTTAATTTAAGCCGCTTCTTGCTTCAAACTTACCTCTCTCTTATTTAAGGCTTGCGACGTACCACTCTTCCCGCGCAACCCTCAGCCCCAGTTCGTAAACGGTAAAGGCGAACATGAAGGTGGCCGGCGCCGAGAATCCGGCAATAGCAGGCACGTTCATGATGATGATTCCGGCCAGGGTGGCACCGCACCAGGCCACGAGGCCACAGGGGTTAAAGGCAGGAATGTAAGCATTATCCAGTTCGACATGGCCATTGAAGCGGTCTTGGTATGTACGCGAGAGAATATGCGCCAGGGCGACGCCGACCCAGGCAACCACAAAGACCCCCTGATACGCCAGTGCCTGAAGAATATAGGAGAAGACATCCGCCATCATCAGCACATAGGCAATGACGCCAATCATACACCCGGCCACTATCTTGGATATCTGGATACCGGTGACCTTGCGAATGAAGGACTCAAAATTGACAGTCGCCAGATAGAAATTGGCGGTGTTAATACGGCTCTGGGTCACCCATACCAGTAGCAGGCCACCAAAACCCATCAATTCAAGCAGACCCAGTACCACTGAGGCTTCCGACAGACCGTCGGTCGGGATCATGGAATCCAGTAGGATTCCGACAATGCCGCTGAACAGGAAGGTCATAGCATAAAAGGGAATACCGAAAGTTACTCTGGCATGGAACTTGCTATCTTCCTGACGACCAAACCGGGCGTAGTCAAAGGTGAACATCATCAGCACCCATACTCCCATGTAGTAGGCAAAGGTCTGTAACCAGCCCCAAGGAGATGCTCCACCTTCAGGTACACGGGTCAGCCAACCGCTAGGGTAACCGAACTCCGCTACCGCCATGCCCACGGCGATCAGCATACCAACGACATATACCGGAAGGAGGACGCCATTGAACTTGTCCAGCCAGTGCTGAACACTGCCGAAAATCAATGCCACCCCCAAGGCCGCCACAATGGCCGTTGAGATCCCCATCGGAATTACGCCACTCCACTCTGAGAGCACCAGCGCCATGACATAACCTTCAAACACGGCGTAATAAAGTGCTGTTGCAAAGAAGATCAGCGTTGCCACTACGGCCCCGAAGTGCCCGAAAAGCACTTTGGAAAAAAGCGCAACGGTTAAACCGGTTTTCATAGAGTAGCGACTGATAACACCATTTATGATGCCATAGGCAATCATGGTTAGAACAATACCGATCAGTGCATTGGTTGTTCCATATGCACGAGCCATGGCTGCTGCCACCACCATATAGAAGATAGCACTACAGACAGCCCACCAGGCCATCATAAGATTTACCTTAGGCATTCGTCCTTCTGGAGGAACAGGGCGTTCTGAAAAGTCCAGATCCTGCGCTTCATTTTGATTAGTACTCATTTCTCTTCTCTCTTCTTATTCGACTTATTTTAAAACAGCAGCCGTCAACCCCTCTTAAAACCCATTTATCAGGCTTTAATCGTCCGACTGCCATCAAGTTTGTTGTAATTATCTTGCGAGAAGGCGTTAGCACGCTTCAACCATAGCGCTAACCACTGCGGGATGTTTGGCCTGCAGCGCACTGTCATTTAGCCTGACGTGCACTGCATGCAAAGCCGGAAGGAGTTCCCCCGAATTACGGCATGTTACGCAGCTGCTCCAACACGTGCTGATACCGGGCACGTGCGTCCATCGCTTGTTCAAGGGTCACCTGAACAAAGCGCACCTTCTGGTGGGGCTGGATTTGGCCTACGGTGTCCATGTCGGCACTGATCACAGTCCCGATCATGGCGTAGCCACCCCCGGAAACCGCATCCCTGTGCAGAATAATGGGCTCGCTGCCACTGGGAACCTGAATAGATCCGATCGGGTAACAGGCATCCACGATATTGGACGGATCATCACCGGCCCCGAAGGGTGGCTCACGCTTTATAAAGTCCAGCTTGGTTCCACCTTTCATGCGGTAACCGATACGGTCGGCTTCAGAAGCGACGGTCCAGTCCTCATGATAAAAGCGCTCGGCACTGTCCGGCTCCAGACGGTGCGCATAAAGTCCAGGTATAACACGCAGCTCATAGCGTTTGTAAAACGCAGGAACCAGATTTTCAGGCAGGCGTCGTCCTGTCGTGGCTAGCCCGTGGGCAGGCAACACACCCAGAGTGTCGCCCGGTTGCAGGGTGCGCCCTTGCAAGCCCCCCAGCGAGCCCAAGGCATAAGTACTGCGGCTGCCGAGCCTTTCGGGCACATCAATGCCTCCCTCAATGGCCAGGTAGAGCCGCGCCCCCGCTTTGACAAAATCAAAACTCAGCGCTGCACCGGCCGGCACCTCGAACACTTCATTCAGCGGTTGCGGCTCACCATCAACACGCGGCAGCATTTCCGCACCACAGGCCGCCACCTTATGGGTGTCGGTAAAGCGCAATTCAGGGCCCATCAAGGCACATTCAATGACCGCCGAGCCTTCAGGGTTGCCCAGCAACAGGTTGGCTGCGACCAATGACCGCTGATCCATCCCTCCGGACGGTGGAATTCCAAGGTGGTAGTATCCCTGACGTCCTTTATCCTGGATTGATGACGCTAGGCCCGGCTTGATGACTTCAATGCTCATACAGTGCCTCCTTTACGCGACGTGCATAGCCATCCGGATCTTGGTTGAACGCATCCAGATCAAAGGTGAAGTGTGTGACGTTGGGCGTGAACTGCCCTTTTTCAGCGACGGCCAGCAGGTTGTCATACTCTTCACGCTCAACAGCGCGGTACTTGACGATATCGCCCGGGCGGAAATAGATCATGGATGCATCGATATGCGGCTGTTCACCGGACGGGTCATAGATGGGCATCGGGGTCACCCCGAACATCTGATAGCCGCCTGCACCGCGCACGGAGTAGATCACACTGAAACAGCCACCGATGCCCACCGTCTGCTTGGGGGTATCGGTACGCGGTCGCAGGTATTTCGGCACCTGGATCTGGCGATCCCGTGGCACCATCTGATACATGAAGGGCAAGCCCGCTACAAAGCCGACCATTGACACAAACCAGGGGGTTTCACTATGGGCCTTGATAAAGACATCCACGCTGTCATAGCCGTTGATCCGTGCGGCATACTCTAGATCCGTGCCGGTCGGGTCTTGGTGATTATCACGAAAGCGCATCTGTGTTTCATGTGTCCAGGGATCGTTGTAGAGCACCGGAACTTCAATGATGCGGGTTTCGAGGGTTCGCACCTGCTGGCTTGCCACTTCCTGTTCCAGTTTTTCGAGTGTGTCCTGAAGTGTCTGGGCGGAAATGACATCCGGGTTGTAACGCACCTGATAGGACGCATTAGCCGGGCAGATTTCTACTACCCCAGGCAGGTCAATATCACGCAGGCGCTGGGTGATGGAAATGGACCGGAAAAATGCCTCCAGAGTCATTTCCTCGCTGAGTTCAACAAACAAGAATTCATCACCCGCCTGGCTGTAGCGGGTAGTGGCTGTCACCTGATTACTCATTGATGGCCCCCTTTGCAATATCAGGTTGCGGCTTGGCATTCCCGAGGTCAACTCCTGAGGCAGGTGAAGCCAGCCAGCGCTCCAGGAAACCGGTGTCAAACGCGCCTGCCTTGACGTCCACATCTTCGATTAGGCGTCGATGCAGGCTGGCTGTAGTGGTGAAGCCTTCCAACCGGAATTCGTCCAGCGCTCGACCGGCTCGCACCAATGCCTGCTCACGACTGGCATCCCAGACGATCAGTTTGGCCACCAGGGAGTCATAGAAAGGCGGCATCTTGTAGCCGTCATACAGCCCGCTGTCGACCCGGACGCCTGGGCCTGTCGGCCAGGTCAGACCTTTTACTGTTCCCAGCGAGGGGAAGAAATCCCGATCCGGGTCTTCTGCGTTAATGCGCATTTCAACCGCCCAGCCGTTCAGGGTGATGGCATCCTGGGTGATCCTAAGCGGCTCTCCACCCGCTAGGGTGATCATGGCCCTGACCAGATCAACGCCAGTCACCATCTCGGTCACCGGATGTTCCACCTGAATACGGGTATTCATTTCTATGAAGAAGAATTCACCCGTCTGTTCATCAAACAGGTACTCCAGAGTGCCTGCCCCTAGGTAGCCGACATGCTCCGCCAGTGCCACGGCAGATTCACACAGGCGCTGGCGGGTTGGAGTATCCAGCACCGGTGACGGGGCTTCCTCGAAGATTTTCTGGCGGCGACGCTGCAGGGAGCATTCGCGCTCGAAGAAATGCACAGCGCGTTGGCCATCCCCCAGCACCTGCACCTCGATATGACGTGCACGGGCAATGAAGCGCTCCAGGTAGACGCTCCCATCGCCAAAGGCCGCCTGAGCTTCCGCCTGGGCCTGCGGTAACTGCTGGGCCAGCATCTCGCTGTCCTCCGCCACCCGAATACCGCGCCCACCGCCACCGGCGGCGGCCTTGATCAATAACGGGTAGCCCACGTCTTCAGCCACAGCCTGGGCTTGTTCAAGGCTTTCCACCGCCCTGGGTGAACCGGGCACTACCGGCACGCCGGCGGCCATGGCGGTCTGCCGGGCACTGGCCTTGTCTCCCATGCGAGCGATGATGTCCGCATCTGGTCCTACGAAGGTCAGGCCGGCCTCCTTGACGGAGCGTGCAAAGTCAGCGCTTTCCGAAAGAAACCCATAGCCGGGATGCACTGCATCCGCCTGGCAGTTACTAGCCGCATCCAGGACAGCGGGAATATTGAGATAACTTTTGGCCGCCTGGGCGGGGCCGATGCAGATGGCTTCATCCGCCTGGCGAACAGCCAGGGTATCGGTATCCGCCTCGCTATGGGCGACGATACTGACAATCCCCAGCTCACGAGCAGCCCGCACGACCCGCAGCGCTATCTCACCTCGATTGACGATCAGCAATCGGCGTATCATTCGCTGACCTCCAGCGTGGCAATCACATCGCCTGCTTCCAGGACGCTTTCATTCTCAGCGGTGAAGCTTTTCAGGGTGCCCGCCGCTTCTGCCTTGAGCTCCACAAACTGCTTCATGACCTCGATCAGGCCAATGACATCACCAGGATTGACCTGCTGCCCTTCTTTTACATAGACAGGGTCATCCGGAGAGGCTTGACGATAGAAAACACCAGGAAAGGGCGCTTGAATCTGTTGTGTTGTCATTATGTTTCTCCTGCTGATTAACTATTAAGCAGCCTTGGGAACATCTATTCATGCCTTACCGGCTGCTGTTATTGTTTGGGTGGGGCGATCTTGATGCCCGCACCATCCAGGGTATGGCGTACAGCCTTGACTAGTGCCAGGGCACCAGGCGTATCGCTATGAATACAGACCGACTGGAAAGCCACCTCCACCGTCTTTCCCGTCACGGTTTCGACCATGCCCTGCTGGCAGGCACGCAGCACTTTCTTCGCCACCTTTTCCGGGTCCAGGAGTTGCACCTTACGCACAAAGACTATACTGCCTTCATCGTTATAATCACGGTCTGCATAGAACTCATGCACTCTGGGCAGCCCTTGGCTCATGGCCGCCTCATCCAGCGCAGACCCCGCCAGGCAGTAGATCGACAGTTCCGGCGCGACCCTGGCCAGGCCGTCGCACAGCAATCCGGCAAAATCTGAATCCTTGGCAGCATGCATGAATAAGGCCCCATGCAACTTGAAATGCTGCACGGTCAAGTCTTCCAGGTGAGCAAGCTCACGCAGGGCCCCCAGCTGATAGAGTGCGTCGTTGACGAGTTCTTCAGGCGGGGCGGCAATGGCCCGCCGACCAAAGCCCACCAGATCACGAAAACCTGGATGCACCCCGACTCCGACCCCGTGACGGGCAGCAAGCTGCAAGGTCGTACGCATGGTGCCAGGGTCACCGGCATGAAAGCCCGCGGCGATGTTGGCAGAGCTGATCAGTGCCATGATATCGGCATCCACCCCATCACCTATTGACCAGGCACCGAAGCTCTCCCCCATATCAGCATTCAGATCAATCGTTGTTGTCATCATGTCTCTCCTTGGCCATCACATTTATTGATGACAGCTAAGCCGAGACATTGGTAATATTAATTCTTGAAGAGTGATATCAAAAAATCCGAAGGCAGGGGGGGGTGCGCGACCATGAGGCGGGATTTATCCCTGCGTAAGCTGCGTTACGTGATGGCGGTTGCCAAAAGCGGGCGCGTCACTCAGGCCGCGGTTGACCTTAATGTCTCGCAGTCCTCGATCACCACCGGCGTCAAGGAAGTGGAGGAACAACTGGGGGTGGCACTGTTTCGCCGCACCAGCCGGGGCATGACCCTGACCCGGGAAGGCAACCGCTTCCTGCAACGTGTCAACTATGCCCTCCAGGCGCTCGATGATGCCTTCGATGGCCTGAAAGACACCCATCCGACGCTCAAGGGAACACTGAGACTGGCAATGACCTATACGGTCGCGGGATATTTCATGCCGCCCCTGCTGGCGCAGTTTCAGCGGCGCTACCCTTGGGTCAGGGTGGAATTACACGAGGTTTCGCGCCCGCAAATCGAACAGGGCCTCAAAGCAGGTGAGTTCGAACTAGCCATCATTTTGACGTCCAATATCGAGCATCACCAATGGCTGGAGAAGCTGACACTGACTCAGTCAAAGCGGCAGCTTTGGGTGAATAGTCATCATGAACTGCTTAAACGGGAGCGCATCACCCTTAAGGATATCGCCCACTACCCCTATATCATGCTGACCGTGGATGAGGCGCATCAGTCCGCTATGAAATACTGGAAATCCAATGGGATGGCTCCCAACATCCTGTTTCGTACGTCCTCGGTGGAGGCGGTACGCAGCATGGTGGCCAATGGCACCGGCATCACCATTCTTTCCGATATGGTCTACCGTCCATGGTCACTGGATGGAAATCGCATTGAGCATATCGAGTTGAGCACCCCCATACCCCCCATGGAGCTGGGATTGTCATGGCCACGTCACAAGCCTCTCAGCTCGGCCGCCAAGGCCTTCTGCGACCTGGCACAGGGCTTGTATAGATGAAGATGAACATGACCATATAACAGCTGCCGACTCCACTCGACCCTGGGCTACCAAACGCCAAGGGAAATCGAATTGGCGGCTGCAGCTTGAAAATGTGTCCGCTCTGACTTGACCAAAACATTATCTGGTGACGGCTGCATCATGGCAAGGCCTCGTTTCCAGGTTAGAGAGCCGGCAAGGGGCAGTCTTTGCCCCTCACTCATTCAACAGCAGCTCCGACATCCCATCCAGCCGGTGCTTCACGGCCTCCCAGCGCGGCATGGCGTAGCCGAGAAGGTCGTAGAAGCGCTGGCTGTGGTTGTGCTCTTCCAGGTGACAGAGCTCATGGAGGATGACGTAGTCGATGCACTCGGTGGGTGCCTTCACCAAGTGCGGATTGAGCAGGATGCTGCCAGTAGGGGAGCAGCTGCCCCACTGGGTCTTCATCTCCAGCAGCCGCCACTCGGGTCGCTCCTGCAGCCAGCGTAGCCGCTCTGCGACGTGATTCAGACGCCGCTGGAAGACGTCATTGGCACGCTGCCGGTACCAGGCACGCAGCTCACTCCTGACCCTCTCCCGGGCCAGGTCTGTGCCCGTCACGCGGACCTGGCCGCGCAGCAGCTTGACGTGGCGCTCCTCCTCGCTGGGCACGCACTTGAGTACATAGCGACGGCCCAGATAGAAGAGCGTCTCGCCGCTGACATAGTCGCGCGGCAGCACGTGACGCTGACGCTCATGAATGGCATCCAGGTGCTCTACCACCCAGCGGGCACGCTTGAGCAGGGCTCTCTTGGCCTCGGCAAGCGAGGTACCGCTGGGCGTCTGCACCTCGACCTCGCCGTTGGGGTGCACGTGAATCACCGCCTTGCGGGGCCTAGGCGTTGCCGCGGTATCCAGCTGGGTCCAGTAAAAAGGTAGCGACCGCGCTCCATAGCGCACGGCGTGCTGCGCCGGCGCCTGCTCATGGCCGTTTGCATGGTGGATCTCGCTCATCCGCGCTGCCGCCCTACCCGCACGATATGGATCACGTCATCGATGATCGCCTTGGCCTGCTCCAGGCCGAAGCGCTTGAACAGGGTCGGCAGCAAGGACTTGCGAATACCGGCCTCGATGCCCTGAGGGTTCAGGGTGTTTTCTGCCACCTGCTGGTCAACCAGGGCATCGATAGCCAGCGCTTCGTCTACCAGCGCCTGATGCTCCTCCTCCGGCATGGTCTCGAAAGCGGTATCGCCCAGCTGCAGTCGGAACACGCCGTAGTAGGCCCGCGCATGGGCGTTGTCCTTGAGAGCGGTGGGAATGCTCGGCAGATTGCGCTCGCGCACCTGCTCCTCGACCTCCTTGAGCAGGGCATACTGCTTGCCCGGGAAATCGAAGAGCGCATCGGCTTCCTGGATCGCCTGGCGCAGCAGCTCGGAGAATACCTTCTGGGCGTAGGGGTCATCCCCAAGCTCCTGCTCGATAGTCTTCTTGGTGCGGGTGCGGATCCGGTCGGCCTCGTTGCGGGCCTTCTCGTCGCTCCACTCCTCCTCCGGCTGCTGGCCCAGCTGCTCGACGGCATAGAGGCCAGGGCCGCTGCGCACTTCAAGGCCAGTCACGTCGCTGTCCACCAGCTTGCGGATCTGCTTCTCGTAGGTGGAGTAGTCGACCGTCTCCTGGGCGTCCTGGCGAGCGATCTGGCGCAGCTTGACGAACCAGCGCAGGTCGCGCTTGTAGGCGCTGACGGTGGCCTCGGAAAACGACTTGTCCTGGAAGAAGCTCTGCGACGACAGGGCGAGCTTCAGGCACATGCCGAACTCGGTCAGCGCCGCGTAGAAGTCCTCGCGTAGCGCCTGGCGCACGTCGACGTCATGCCCGTCCTCGTCCTGCTCGTAGTGGGGCATCAGCACGCGCCGGAACGCCTCCTGATCGGCGGTGTTCTCGACCTCGGCGAAAAAGCGCCACAGCCGCTCGTGCAGACCGGGCAGGCGCTTATATTCGGTGTCGACGTTATGGTAGAGGCCCTCGATATCCTCGATGTCGTAGCCGCCCTGGGTCTGCTCTTCCAGGTCCTGGTAGTCCTGAATGGCGGTATCCAGCTCCTTGAGAATGCCACGGTAGTCGACCAGCAGCCCGAAGGGCTTCTCCTCGTGCAGCCGGTTCACCCGGGCGATGGCCTGGATCAGGTTGTGCCCCTTGAGCGGCTTGTCGATGTAGAGCACCGCATTGCGGGGCTCGTCGAAGCCGGTCAGCAGCTTGTCGACCACGATCAGCAGGTCGGGCTCGCCATCGGCACCGAAGTCCTCGATGGCCTTGCGCTCATAGGCCTCGGCATCGCCGGGGACGTTGGCCTTCCACCACTGCTGCACCTCGGGCAGCGTGGCCTCATCGATACTCTCGTGCCCCTCACGAGTATCCGGCGAGGAGATAACGACCCGGGAGGTCACCTTGCCGATCTCATCCAACTCCTGCTTGTAGCGAATCGCCGAGTGCTTGCTGTCGCAGGCCAGCTGGGCCTTGAGGCCGTTTCGGTACTGCTTGATATGCCGCTCGAAATGCAGCGAGATGTCCCAGGCAATCAGCTGGATACGTCGCTTCGCGCCGTAGATGGCACCCCGCTTGGCGTACTTTTTCTTGAGGTCCGCCTTCTGCTCGTCGGAGAGCCCCAGGGTGATCTTGTCAAACCAGGCATCGATGGAAGCCTCGTTGATATCCAGCTCGGGGCGGCGCTCCTCGTAGAGCAGCGGCGTGACGGTGCCGTCATCCACCGCCTTGCGCATGGTGTAGGCGTGCACGATGGGGCCGAAGCGCTCCGCCGTGGTGGTCTTGTCGCGCTTGATCAGCGGCGTGCCGGTGAAGGCGATGAACGAGGCCCGCGGCAGGGCGTTGCGCATGCGCACATGGTTCTCGCCGCCGTGGCTGCGGTGCCCTTCATCCACCAGCACCAGGAAGTTCTCGCTGGGGTTGTAGCACTCCGGGTGCTTCACCGCCGAGCGGAACTTGTCGATCAGGGTGAACAGCACGCGCTGATTGCCCTGGCCGATCTCCCGGGCCAGCTCGCGCCCGCTGCTGGCCCGCGCTCGGTTGGCGATCTGCCCGCCCCCTACGCTCTGCAGGCCCAGAGCGCCGCCCTCGGCGAAGGTATTGGAGAGCTGTTTCTCCAGGTCGACCCGGTCGGTGACCACCAGCACCCGGCACGCCTTGAGCGCCTGATGCAGGATCAGCGCCTGGCTGAGAAACACCATGGTGAACGACTTCCCCGATCCGGTGGTGTGCCACACCACCCCGCCTTGGCGGCTGCCGTCCGGAGAGAACTGGGTGATCTGCTCGATCAGCGCCTCGATGGCGAAGAACTGCGGATAGCGAGCGACGATCTTCTTGCCCTTGCTGAACAGCAGATAGAAGCGAATGACCTTCAGCAGCCTGTCGGGGCGCAGCAGGCTGATCAGCATTCGGTCCTGCTCGGTGGGGAGCACCGGCTTGCTCCATAGCGCCTCGAAGTGCGTGCACACGCCGGGGGGCTTGTCGTCGAACAGCGCCTGACGAGTGGTTTCCGATAGCGGCTGATTCTTGAGGCGTTCGAACGTCACCTCCGGGATCTGCTCCTCTACCCAGCGCATCCAGAACTTGGCCGGGGTGCCAGTGGTGGCGTAGCGCCCATCGGTCAGGCTGATCGCCATCACCAGCTGGCTGTAGGCGAACAGCAGGGGAATCTCGTCGACCTTCTGGTTGCGCAGGGTCTGGCTGACCCCCTCGTCGATCATCGACTTGTTGGGGTTGCCGGAGGCCGCCTGCTTGGCCTCGATCACCACCACCGGAATGCCGTTGAGAAAGCCCACCAGGTCGGGGCGGCGCGTATGGGTGCCGTGTGCCGAGAGCACCTCGAACTCCTCGGTTATCTGGAAGTCGTTGGCCTCGACGTCCTGCCAGTTCACCAGCGGCACCGTGACCGCATGCTTCTGGCCGTTGGGCATGAACTCGGTGATGGTCACCCCCAGGGTCAGGCGCTCGTGAAGGCGCTGGTTGGCCACCATCAGCCCCTCGCCCAGACCCAGCGACAGCACCCCGTTGACCACCTGCTGAATGCCATCCGCGGAGAGCGGGTAGCGCTCGCCGCGGTACTCGAAGCGGTGTTGCCGAAGGTACGCCTCCAGCAGCGGCTTGAGCACCACCTCTCGGTTGGAGCGCCGGAGCTCGCCAACCTGGGCGGGCGGCAGGTAGCTCCAGCCGGCATTGATCAGCGTGGCCAGCGCGGGAATATGCGAGGCGTAGAGCTCGGTGGTGTTGGGAAGGTGCTGAGGTGTCACGATTCATATCCTTATGCTTGCGTCAGCCAGTCCAGTGCCTTGGCCTTCTTCTGCTCGGGCGATACCGGAGATTTCACGAAGCGATCGACCACGCCGCGGGTCACGAGCTCACCCAGCGGCCCCTGGGCCACCAGGCCGGGGTAGTCGTCCAGGTCGGCCAGCCGCACCAAACGGCTGTCGCCCTCTTCCGGGTCGCGGTAGCAGAACACCACGTCGCCAAGCGAAGCGTCAGGCAGTGCATCCATCAGCGCCGGATTGTGGGTGGAGAGCAGCAGGCGCAGGTGGCGCTGCTCCGCCAGCCGCCGCATGGTCTCCATCAGTTGAAAGGCCCGCGAGGGGTGGATGCCGTTATCGACCTCCTCGATGACCACGGCGGCCCCCTCCGGGGCGGAGAGCATCGCGGCGGCGATGGCCAGCACCCGCAGGGTGCCATCGGAGAGCAACTCTACCGACCACTCCCGCTCCTGATGGCCGAAGCTCTCGGCCAGGGAGAGCGCCACGCGCCCCTTGCGGTCTTCGAAAAAGCGCACATCGGTCACGTTCTGCTCGGGCAGACTCTTGATGAAATCGAGAATCCGCGGCCTGTTCTCCTCGGTCTGCCAGAGCTGATAGAGAACCCCCGAGAGATTGGCACCGTCACCGCGCAACGTGCGATCCGGGTGGCTATCGTCACGCATCAGCGCGGGCACCGGGTCGAGAAACAGCGTGGCCACCAGCTGGTCCTGAAACGCCTGGGTAGTGGCCGGGATCACATGGCGCGCCTTGTCATGCCCCTCCTGAAACATCGCCGAGCTGGCGAGCTGGCACATCACGGCGATCTGGTCGGTGCAGGTCAGCTGTGGCTTGCGCCCGCCCCGGGCGAAGTTGTTGTAGGCCACGCGAATATCGGTGCTGAGCCCCTGGGATACCTGCTCCACCTGGTAGAGAGGAAAAGCCTCGCTGGGGGAGCTGATGGTTTCCTGGGTGATATGCAGCTCGCCGTCGCGCCGAGCGATCGCGATGTCGAACTGGTGCCAGTCGCTATCGTCCCGACGACAGCCCAGCCCAAAGGTATCGGCACCGAGATAGCCCAGGTCGCGCACCTGACCGCGCAGGATCTCCTCGGAGTCGTCCACCCGATGCTTGAGCACCGAAAGCTTCTGCCCCTGCCCCAGCCAGCAGAGGAATCGGAACGCCTCGATGGCGTTGCTCTTGCCCGAGGCGTTCGCCCCGATCAGCAGCGTCAGCGGTGCCAGCGGCAGCGACTGCCGGCGGTAGCTCTTGAAGTGGTCGATCAGGATGCGCGTCAGCATGCGGCCTCCTCGGTGGGAGCGGTCGCCTCCACCTTGACCCGGCGCTTGCCGGTGAGCAACTGCTGCATCAGGGCTTTTTTCTCCTGGCGAAGGCAGTCGAGGCGGCGCTGCTGGGCTTTGATTTTTGCATCTGCGTGAGAGAGCACTTTGGCAATGGCCTTTTGTTCCTCTTTGGGAGGAAGCGACAGCCTGAGGTCGAAAAAATCAGAAGGCTTAACATTCAGCAAACCATGAGCACGTCCGCCTTCAGCAGCCACCTTTTTCAATCCCCGGTTCAGCACCCCCGACTCAAAATAGTGTTCCATAAACTCTTCACAAGCGTCAGCAGCTTGCACCTCAAAGCAGATATACAGGCTGGTCACGACGGCATCATCATAAAGATTCAGGCGCTTGATGGCTCCCATGGGATAGCCATCTGAATAACTCTTGTTATAAGCAAACTGCCCCTTCCTCAGTATGGTATACCCATCTAAAGTTTCAGAGGCAACTGACTTGTTGAAAAAATCCGTTTGCCTGATAAGCCCGCGCTTACCGGAAATGGTCACCACATTATTACTTTGACCATTATTTTTTTCTGAAACACGCTTGGCAATATCTCCCATTTTCACCAACTGCCACTCTTCCACAAAGCCTGGCAGCCGCCGCTTGCCGGTAAGCAGATTTTGCATCAGGGCAAGCTTCTGCTGCTGGCCAGTTTCGACCAGGCGCTCAGAAATAGTGATCGCCGCGTCCCATGCGGAGAGAACTCGTGCAATTTTTTCTTGTTCATACATTGGTGGCAAGAGAAGCGGCGTCTTCTCCACTACTGATTTATTGATCTTCACCATCGACCCACTACTACCAGCCGAAGATGAACGGAAATATCCTCTCACGCTGGGGCTTTTCAGAAGCTGCTCCATAAACCTGGGGCTAGCCTCCCTTTCATTTATCCTGAAGCGCATCATGAGATCAGGATACGAGTACCTTTCTGACTCACCTCTGAATACTGCAACACGCCCAACCTTCTCTGGCGTGTTAGATCGACTTACCAAAAAATCTCCAGACTCAAGAAAACTCGCCTTGACTTTATTATCATCTGGCGCGGGCTTTACTTCGCTCAGCTTAATCTCACCTTCCTGAAGAGCCCCCAGCCCCAGCACCCACAATCCAGTCTCATTATGCGCTGGAAGTGGTGAATAACCATTTTTAACTCCGCCCTCAATAACGTCCTTGAGGTTCTTGCGGCTCCACCCCTCAGGAATCATCTCCAACCTCCTTGTTCTGTGCCTGCAGGGACTTCGGCTGCAGCGCCTGCTCCATTTCTTTCTCGATTCCCAACGCCCACCAGTAGGGCTCGAAGCTAAGCTCCACGCTATCGCTTAGCAGCTCGATAAACGGGCCGTAGTCGTCGCTGCAGTGGGCCGTATCCAGGGCTTCGTAGTAAGCCAAGCGCTGTTCAATCTGGATCAGCGCCGCCGGGAAGCCGGCCTTCATCAGCTCCAGATTCATCAGCAGCCGCGAAGTGCGGCCGTTGCCGTCCACGAAGGGGTGGATCTTCATAAACTCGCCTTGCACGCGGGCGGCGCGCTCGACCGGGTGCAGCTGGTCGGCCACTTCACGGTACCAGGCGATAAAGTCGCTCATGGCCTGGGGCACGATATGGGCTTCCGACGGCCGATGGTCGGCCCCCGAGATCACCACATTGATCTGTCGGTAGACCCCGGCATGCTCGTCGTCGATGTTCTTCAACACCAGCTGGTGCAGCGACTTGATCAGCCACTCTGAAAGCGGCTCGTTCTGGCTGACCAGGTCCTCCACCATCAGGATCGCTTCCCGGTGGTTGATCGCCTCGAAGTGCTCGCGCAGGGTCTTGCCGCCCACGGTGATGCCTTCCAGGACGACCTTGGTTTCCTTGAGGGTCAACGTGTTTCCCTCGATGGCGTTGCTGTGATAAGTCCACTGCAGCACCAGGGAGTCGTGGAGGTTCTCCACCACCTGGCGCGGTAGCGGCCGGTGCCGGTCCAGCTGCGCCTTCAGCCAGTCCAGATGGGCGAAACGCTCAGACACAGCGCACCTCCAGCCCTGCCAACCAGATTCGGAACGCAGTGCGTACCGAATTCGAGACGCAGTGCGTCGCGAATTCAGCAGACGCCGCCCCTCGAATGACGCAACCGTTCCAAGAGTGCACGCTTTGGGCCTGGGTGATGACCTGACAAGGTTTATTCCACATAGCCCAGCTCCTTGAGATACCCCTCCATCTCGCGGTCCAGCTCCTCGAGCCGCTGCTGCAGCTTGTGGCGCTCAGCGCGCACCGCCATCAGATCGATCTCCTCCTCTTCCTCGAAGGTGTCGACGTAGCGGGGAATGTTGAGGTTGTAGTCGTTCTCCTGAATCTCCTCCAGCGTGGCAAGGTGGCTGTACTTGTCGACCTCCTCGCGCTGCTGATAGGTACGCACGACCTTGGCCACGTTCTCGTCGCTGAGCTGGTTCTGGTTCTTGCCGGCGACGAATTCGCGGCTGGCGTCGATAAACAGCACCTTGTCGTCGGTCCTGTCCTTGCGGAACACCATGATGGCCGCCGGGATGCCGGTGCCGTAGAAGAGCTTCTCCGGCAGGCCGATCACCGCGTCGAGCAGGCCCTCATCGATCAGCTGTTTGCGAATCTTGCCTTCGCTAGAGCCACGGAACAGTACGCCGTGGGGGACCACCACCCCCATCCGTCCGGTGCGTGGCTTGAGCGTCTCGATCATGTGCAGGATGAAGGCGTAGTCGCCCTTGGTCTTGGGCGGCACGCCGCGGCGGAAGCGCCCGTAGGGGTCGCTGCCGGCACCCTCGTGGCCCCACTTCTCCAGCGAGAACGGCGGATTGGCCACCACCACGTCGAAGTGCTTCAGCTTGCCCTCACCGTCCAGCAGCTTGGGGTTACGCAGGGTATCGCCCCATTCGATCTTGTGGTTGTCGATGCCGTGCAGAAACATATTCATCTTGGCCAGCGCCCAGGTACTGCCGATGGCCTCCTGGCCATACAGGGCAAAGCGCTTGGAGCCGTCATAGGCGCTGCGGATCTGGTTGGCACACTTCAGCAGCAGTGAGGCGGACCCGCAGGCCGGGTCGCAGATCTCGTCGTTCTCCCTTGGTGCTACCAGCTCAGCGATCAGCTCGGAGACCTCCGGCGGAGTATAGAACTCGCCGGCCTTCTTGCCGGACGAAGCGGCAAACTGCTTGATCAGGAACTCGTAGGCGTTGCCGATGATGTCGAGCTTGCCCACCCGGCTCGGGCGCAGATTGAGGTCGTCCTTTGCAAAGTCCTCCAGCAGCGACTTCAGGATCTCGTTCTTCTGCTTCTCATCACCCAGCTTGGTGGAGTTGAAGCTGATGTCCTGGAACACGTCGGCCAGCTTGCCGGTATTGGCTTCTTCGATGGCATGCAGGGCCTTGTCGATGCGCTCGCCGTTGCCGGGCTCATGACGCGCCTCGTGCAGGGCGTAGAAGTTGGCGTCCGGCGGCAGCACAAAACGCTCGTTCTGCATCAGCTCATTGATCAGCCCCGGGAAGTCACCGTGCTCGGCCTTGTACTGGTCGTAGTGATCCTGCCAGACGTCGGACAGGTACTTCACGAACAGCATGGTCAGGACGTAGTCCTTGTAGATGCTTGGGTCGACGGTGCCGCGAAAGGTATCGCAGGCGTTCCAGACCGCCTTGTTGATACGGTCCTGCTTGATGGCGTCAGTGCTGTTGAGTTCAGTGCTCATGGCTATCCTCCCTGATCAGTGGTGGCCGGCGACGGCCGAAGCATGCGGTATGGTGTTTGAAGCTGACTGCGGCGCCCGCGCCTGAGCGAGGACGGCGCTGCCCAGGGCCTGCATCTGCAGAGCCCGGTTTTCGATGAGCGCCTGCAGCTGCGTCGCCTCTTCCCGGGCGGCGCGGTGATAGGCCACCACCAGCGCCTGCCGTGCGAGATCGGGAAGGGTCACGGGCAGCGCCTTGAGCTGCTGTTTGGTAACGCTGTGCTGGGCCGAGCCCTGGCCCCAGCGGGCAAGGTAGGCCTGGGCGTCGTGATGATTGATCTGCCACGCCAGAAATTCGGACGAGACCTTGCTCCTGGCTTCCTCGTTCAGTCGAATCAGGAAGAAGTGTGGCGTGCAGACCGTCTCGGCAGGAATCTCGTCCGGCACCACGGCCGCGAAGAAGCGCGAGCCGCGAGAGATAAAGAGCAGATCACCGGGCTGCAGGTAGTCCGGCTTGCGCTTGCCCTCCAGGGTGACCCGGTCAAACGCATCCTCCCGGCAGCTGGACCCAAAGCCGTGCTCCGGGTCCAGGTGGCGCACCTGCACCACCCGCGCACTGCCCTTGGGGTCGTGCTTGAGCGCCCCGCGAAAGGGGTAGCCTGGCTTGATCTCGGCGAGGGCCTCCAGGGGCACCTCATGGGGTGTTGCGGTCGTCATCGCGCTCCGCCTTGTTGCGTCATCCGTCATGATGCAACGAAGCGTAGGCGACCGGTGCGCACATATCAAGGATATTTTTGCATCATTCGCCAAGATGCAAAAAGCGGCTCGCTATTGGCCAGTTCCTAGGCGGGTGCCTGATAGGTTGCAGCGCCTACACCAGCTTGAACGGCTCGATATCGCGAAAAATACCGGTCTTGGTCATGTCGCGGCGCAGGGTGAAGGCCTCCATGGCTGCTACCGGATCCACCTGGTCCAGCCTGTCGAAGTGGATCCTGCTCCACTGCTCGCGAGTGACCTTGACGCTGAACAGATACTGGTCGCGCTCGCCGCCGGTGGCCGGGTCGGTGATCTGGCGATAGCCGGAGATCTTCGCCTCCTGCACAGCGGGCAGGCGGGCAAACACCGCGCCCAGCACGCGAAAGGCGATGCCGTGAACGTGGTCCCGATAGAGTTCACGCTGCCGGGTATCGCTGAGCCGGCGGGGCGTCAGCCTGATCTGCTTGGCGGGCATGGTCCAGTAGCGGTCGGGCATCTCGTCCTCACAGGGGAGGTCGATATCCACGGCAATGGTGCTGACGTCGCTGCCGAGGTCGAAGTCGATGGCGGTTTCACGGGGCCAGTCGATCTCCTCCAGGCGTTCACGCAGCGTCTGCTCCATGGCGTCCGGATCGTGCAGCACGCCTTCCCCCTCGCGAAGGTGGCGTGCGAATTCCGCTTCATCGTGCTTCGCCTTGCGCCGCTCCCAGTCACGATAGGCCTGATCAAAGGCCGTCTGCCGGCGCCGGTTCTCCTCCTCAACGCGCCGCCTGGCGGGCGGCCATAGCCGATGCCACCAGGCGGGCTGACGCAACGCCGGTAGCGCCGGCGGCGCTTCGGTGAAGTCTCGGGTGACGTAGCCGGTGATATCCGGGTGGGGCGTCTCCTCGTGGAGCCGCCCCAGGCGATCCAGGTCGGCGTTGAGGCGCTCGCAGTGCTGTGCCAGCTGCTCGCGCAGTTACTCCCCGGCATGCCGCCGCAGCACCCGGGCCTCGTCGTCGCTCATCGGCGTGCCGTCACCGTGGGCATAGTGGATGCCACCATCACCGTCGATATCCAACCGGATGGGCAGCGACTCGCCCTGAGCCACCCCCAGTGTCAGGATGACTGTCGTGCCCTCTGATACCCTGTTCTTGTAAACCGACCAGGGGGCGAAAGGAGACACTCATGCCTCGTTACTCAGAGGAGCGCCGGCAAGCCGTGGTCACCAAGCTGCTGCCTCCCCACAACCTCTCCCCGCAGGTGATCGCGGAGCAGGAAGGGATCTCGTTGGGCACCGTCTACAAGTGGCGCAAGGAAGCCCGTGCCGAAGGGCGCTGCCTGCCGGATGCGCTGGGCAAGGGCGCCGATGGCTGGTCGTCAAAGGACAAGTTCAACGCCGTGCTTGAAACCGCTTCGATGAACGCCCAGGAGACGGCGGAGTACTGCCGCCGCCGCGGGATCTACCCCGAGCAGCTGGAGCGGTGGCGCCATGACTGCGAACAGGCTGCCAGCCTCTCGCACTCCGAACGCCAGCGTGAAGCCGATGAGGCCAAGCAGCAGCGCAAGCGCATCAAGGCGCTGGAAAAGGAGCTCGCCCGCAAGAACGAGGCCCTGGCGGAGACCGCAGCGTTGCTGGCCCTCAGAAAAAAGGCGAGGGCGATCTGGGGGGACGAGGACGCATGATCAGCACCCCAGATCGCCAACGCGCCATCGCGCTGATCGACGAGGCCAGGGCCCAGGGAGCACGCCTGGAGACTGCTTGCCGCGAGCTGGGCATCACCGCCCGAACGTACCAGCGCTGGACGCGCGGCGGAACGCTGCACGAGGACCAGCGCCCTTTGGTCGACCGGCCGGTGCCGGCTAATGCGCTGACACCGGCCGAAGAACAGGAAATCCTCGATGTGTGCCACCGCCCCGAGTACGCCAGCCTGCCGCCAGAGCAGATCGTGGTGCGCTTGTTCGATGAGGAGCAGCGCTACCTGGCCTCACCCTCGTCATTCTACCGGGTGATGCGCAAGCACCGCGAAATGGTGCACCGGGGCCGTGCCAAGCCACCTCAACGCCGCGCCAAGCCCACGACCTACCAGGCCACTGCGCCGAACCAGGTGTGGTCGTGGGATTGCACGTGGTTGGGCGGCCCGATCAAGGGGCAGCACTACTACCTGGTCATGATGGTCGACATCTTCAGCCGCAAGGTCACCGGCTGGGAGGTGTTCCTGGCCGAGTCGGCCCACAACTCCCGCACCGTGCTGGAGCGTGCCGTGCTGGCAGAACGGATCATTGACCAGCCGCTGGTGCTTCACGCGGACAACGGCAGCCCCTTCAAGGGCGCCACGCTGCTGGAGAAGCTGCATGAGCTCGGCATCACGCCCTCCTTCAGCCGACCGCGGGTCAGCAATGACAATCCCTACTCGGAGGCGCTGTTCCGCACCTGCAAGTACCGGCCCTGTTACCCCATACACGGGTTCGCCACGCTTAGCGACGCGCAAGAGTGGGTGGCCGGCTTCGTCCAATGGTACAACCACGAGCATCGCCACAGCGGGATCCGCCTGGTGACGCCGGCACAGCGCCATGCGGGCGAAGACAAGGCAGTGCTGGCCAAGCGCCACGTCATCAATCAGGCGGCGCGTGATGCCAATCCCGCTCGCTGGAGCGGCAAGACCCGCAACTGGACGCCGATCGGCACCGTGTCACTCAACCCGGAGCGGGAGCTCCAGGTCTCCGTCATCGAACCAGAAAAGCAGGTGGCGTGAATGACCTCAGAGGCGACAGATTCCTTGACAACTACCGGCCAGCAGCGCCTCCAGGCCCGCCGCGGGGCTTGCGCGGCCGGCGCCGCTGCTCCCGCGCCCGGCCGAACGGCCCCGGGCGTTGAGCTTCTGGCGATAGGCCAGCCCGGTGCCGGGAATGCCCGCGTGGCCGTGCACGCCCCTCGGCCCCACGCTGAGGCTCGCGCCCCGTGGGCCCACCGAAAGCCCGAGGCCCCGCTTGCTTAGATTGAGACGGATACCCGGCGCGAGGGTGATGCGGCGCTGGAAGCGAAATCCCACGGCGACCTCCTTGTCGGTAGATGCAGACAGCGCTTCATTCTGCACAGGTGCGCCGGCGTAGGGGAAGCGCATAGTGCAAAAACAGCAGAATCAGTGATTTAGGTAGGAGGCTTTCTGCAAAAGCTGCTGTTTCTTTCTGCAGCGCCACTTCAAGCAGGCGGCGCCACGGTAAGGCGAGAAGCGACCGGAGCCGGCAGCAACCCTTTACCCTTTCCCTTTGTCGTCCGGACTCTCCCCAGCCTTTCAGGGCAAGCCCCTTCCCCTTGAGCCCCCTTCCCTTCCAGCCTTTAGCCTTTCAGCCCTTGCCGCTCCGCCCCTGCAAAGGGGCTCTTGGTAGCGAGCGTAGGCTGCATTGACCAGCAGCGAAAAACATACGCAAATTGCGTATACTTTTTGGTGTCGTTACGAGGGCATGACCATGGACCGCAACATCTTTGACGAGCTAGTCGAGGGCTTCGACGCTTTGGCGGAGGAGCGCCAAGGCAAGCGCACGCTGCGCTCGCATCCTGTCGCTCTGGATGAGGTCCCTGACGTCACTGCCGATGAGCTCATCGCGCTGCGCGAGAAGCTGCATATGTCGCGACCGGTGTTTGCGATGTACCTGCGCACCAACCCCAGGACGCTGGAGAACTGGGAACAGGGCCGCGCCAAGCCCAACGCCCAGGCCAAGACCCTCATCCGGCTGGTCCAGAAGTACCCCGAGACCATCGAGCACCTTGCATCCCTTGGCTAACCTGGCTGGAGCTTGCCCCTCTCCATGTCTATGCTAAAGGGCTGATGTACCCAGGGAGGGACGCCCATGGCGCTGAAATCACTTCTCACCCGAGCCGCCAGCGTTGGCCGCCAGGCGGCTCGGAAGGCTCTCGACGGTGGGCAGCAGGAAGGCTGGTCCGACGGCTGGCACACCCAGGCGAGCACGACAGAGTCGCTGCGCCTGCTGCGCGACTCTGCCGCGGGCGTGGCCAAGTCCACTGCCCAAACGGCCGCCACCCAGGAGGGGTGGCGGCGCATCGCCCGGGGAGCCGGCAAGGTGGCCGGGGGAGCGGCCGTAGTAGCAGGGGGTGTTGCTCAGGGCGTTATGAGTTCCTCTGCAGAGGCGCAGGCCTCTCATATAAGCGACCCATGGAATGCAGATACGAGCAATCCCCAGACGAATCGAGGCATAGGGCTTTACTTCGACCATACTGGAGCCCCTATTGATGGTCTAGGTAACCCATTGTCCGAAGACTAGATTTCACCTACCTGGACAGAAAAGGGGATCACTTTGAACTGCAGGGCCGGCACCATCAGTGCATCAATCACCACATACTCACTAACCCCACCAATGCGCCTTCACAACATTCATCTGCGCGCCGCAGGCCGACTGCTCAAGGGATAGCAACTACCAGCTAGCAGCCGAGAGGGAAAGCCAGAACGAGGTTAACTCATCCCGCCTTATTCATGAGAGCGCGGGCTGAGTGGATTATCAGCCCTCGCTGCCAACACCGAACCATCGGCACTGCGTTGGCAGCATGAGAATCCGCTGCCATATGCAAAAACAGCGCATCTTTCCGTTATGTTTATAGCCTACAGGAATGGACTGCCGTCATTCGTGCAGCCGTCATCATCAGCCGAGGTGGGGCTGCTGTACGCATGGATCGGTGGTGGTATCGCCGACGAGTCAGTCCAGCGCGGTCAGCTTTGGCAGCCCCTTCAGCAAGGCAGGCCACCATTTGTCAGCCGCATCACCGAGGTGAATGGTGATGCGCCGAGCGTGAAGCGAGAGCGTCGCCGCTACCTTGAGCACCTGCTCGCGCATCCGGCTCAGACTCCAGCCCTGCCGGGTCTGACGCACCAGCAAGCAGCGCAGGCCATGCAGGACCTGATAGGCGTAGAGGCTCAGTAGCAGGCTCACCTCGTTGCGGGCCATGACGTCCTGGACCGTGGAGGCACCGCGATCCGTCGACGACAGGTGCACGTCCAGCGCCGATTTCACCTCGCCCATGTGGGCCTCGGCGCTGCCGCGCTTGCGATAGAGCGCCAAGACCTTTTCCGGCGGCCAGTCGAACTTGCCGAGGTTGGTGACCAGGAAGAAGGCATGCAGCAGCAAGTCATCGGGGCGCTCCTGCACCACCAACACCACGCGTCGTGGCGCTGGCCAGGAACCGGCTTGGTATTCAAGGTCATAGCACCATTCGCGAGGCTGTTCGGGCGGTCGGCCGCGGGGCCGCTTCAGGTAGGGCGCCGCCAGTGTCTGCAGGCCCTTGTGGCTGCGCAACCGGCCCAGATACTCGATGTCGCGCGTTTCCAGGGCCTCCAAGGTGTCATTGTCGGTAAATCCGGCATCGATGCGCACCCGAACCTGGGCGCCGGTGCTCTCGTTGAGCCGCTTCACCAGATGGGGGATCCAGGTGTCGGCGTTCTCGGCCGGACCGGCGTTGCCCTCTCGCAGCAGGCCGCCCACCATGTCACCGGTCTCGGCCAGCGAGGCCACCAGCGGCGAATAGATCCGGGTGCCGTACAGGCCATGATAGGCCGAACCGCCCTGGTGGCCGTGAACCTCGATCGGCAGGCCGTCGATGTCCAGCGTTAGCTGCTTAGGCCGCTCGCCGTTCTTCAGCGCGGTCAGGCGCCAGACCACCAGCCGCAGCAGGCCCTCGTGCACGGCATCGATGTTGTCGTTGCGGCCCAGGCAGGTGAGCAGCCTGGACAGCGTGGCTTGAGAGGGCCGGTCTTGGGCCAGGGGCGTCAGCCCACGCGCATCACTGCAGGCCAGCTGCCAGAGCGGATCACGTCGCAGCGTGTCGGTATCGCTGAGATCGATCCAGCCCATCGCCCGCTGTAGCACCAAGGTGCGTATCTGGCTGGCCAGCGAGTGGCGAATGCGCAGCGGATGGCGCGGATCGACCAGGTTGTCGTCGAGCGCCTCGATCACGCCGCTGCTGTCGAGGGCTTCCCGCAGCAGCAGCGCGCCGCTGTCGCTGGTGGTGCGTTGGCCGTCGAGCTCAACGCGGATGGACCCGTTGCAGGACGGAATCCAGGGAGATACGCTTTCACCCATAGCGGATGGCTCTCTTGGATCAGGTTCTTGGCGGAACACACTGATTTTACAAGAGAATGCCATCCGCTATCTTCGTTTTCAGGCCGGCCTCATGAATAAGGCGGGATAACTCCTGAGAGCTCAGCAAGGATTCTGAGGACAAACGGCTTGCGCCTAGCAGGCCTTCTTAAACCTACGGCTGGCGTTGAATAAGCAGGTTGATGAGTTGCTACTGTTAAGACGGTTTGGCCCCATGCGAGTCACCCAGTCGCCGGATGGTGAGCTAAGCACAACCGGATCAGGCGATGCAAAAGGTCTTTCTCTTGAGTTTAGCCAGCCCCTTGCGCGCCGGACAACTACACTGCGTAAAGGTACATCACCGGTACACACACCAGCTTCGTGTGATATCCTCATCTTTCGCTAACCTACTGATTCCAAAGAACTGTACCTTTCGCTCGATTACGGTTGCTTTTTTTTGTCAATCAGTAAGTTATTGTTTTAAAAGCGAACTCATAATCCCTTGGTCGCAGGTTCAAGTCCTGCTGGGCCCACCAGGTACGCACTGCATTGATTGGGGGTCGACCCTTACGCCACTCGTCACCACACGAGGGCAACATCAATGCGTATCATGTCTGTTATCTCCACCAAGGGCGGCGTCGGCAAGACCACCGTCACTGCCAATCTGGGCGGCCTCCTGGCCGATGCTGGCCTCAGGGTCCTGTTCATCGACCTGGACAGCCAGCCGACCCTCTCCAGCTACTATCCCCTTCGCACCGAAGCCCCCGGCGGCACCTATGAGCTGATCGCGCTCAGCGACACGGCGCCCGATCGCGTCATATCGCAGACGGCCCATCCCAACCTGGATGTGGTGATCTCCAACGATCACGCCGGCCAGCTCCCTCAGCTGCTGCTCAACGCCCCGGATGGCCGCTTCCGGCTCGCCCAGCTGCTCTCCCGCCTGTCGGGCTATGATCTCGTCCTGATCGACACCCAGGGGGCGCGCTCCATCACCCTGGAGATGGCGGTCCTCGCCTCTGATCACGCTCTCTCTCCCATCACCCCCGAGCTGCTCTCCGCCCGTGAGTTCGTGCGCGGCACCGTTGGCCTGCTGCGCGATCTCGAGGCGCTCAGCCATTTCACCCACCTTTCCGTTCCCCCCGTTTCTGTACTCGTGAATCGCCTGGATGAAACCGCCGATGCGCGGGGCATCCACCAGACGCTGGCAGAGATGTTCGCCGCCGGCGAGCAGGGCGTCACCGTCATGCAGAGCACTATCCGCGCCGGTGTCGCCTTCCGACAGGCGGCCAGCGCCGGGCTGCCGGCCCACCAGTTCGAGCCGCGCAAGCCCGCCGGCCGCAAGTCGCCCTCTGCTGCCGACCAGGTCAAGGCGATGGCCCGTGAGCTCAACCCCGACTGGCAGCCGCTGATCGACGCCATGGTCAGCACCACCGCCATGCAGGGAGGCTGCCACGATGAGTGCCATTGAGAACCTAGCCGAGCTTCGGGTGGCCGAGGAGCGCCCGGAAGCCGGCTATCTGCCTCCCCACAGCCTGGAAGCGGAGCAGTCGGTGCTGGGCGGTCTTTTGCTGGATAACGCCATGTGGGACGAGGTCGCCGACCACCTTGCCCGAGTGCGACGTGACCATCATCGACCTGGCCCACTTCGCCCGGGAGGGCTACGAGGCCCAGCTCGCCCTGGCGGTGATCAGCGTCACCAACATGATCACCAACTTGGCCGAGCGCGACCAGTACAGCGGGCGGCCCATCGTCCAGGTCATCGACGAGTGCCACCTGCTCACCGTCAACCCGCTGCTCAGCCCCTATCTGGTCAAGGTGGGCAAGATGGGCCGCAAGCTCTCCCACTGGATCTGGATGGCCACCCAGAACCTCGAGGACTTCCCGGACGCGGCCCGCAAGCTGCTCAACATGATCGAGTTCTGGCTGTGCCTCTACATGCCGCCGGACGAGATCGAGCAGGTCAGCCGCTTCAAGGAGCTCACCGCCACCCAGCGCAAGCTGATGGCCTCCGCCACCAAGGTCTCCAAGAAATATACCGAGGGGGTGGTGCTCTCAGGGCGCCTGGAGGCGCTGTTCCGGGTGGTGCCCCCCAGCCTCTACCTGGCCCTGGCCGGCACCGAGGGCGAGGAGAAGGCCGAGCGGATGCGGGTGATGCGCGAGCAGGGCGGCTCGGAAATCGAGTCAGCAGTTAAAATTGCATTAAAAGTTGATGCTTTAAGAGGGTTGTAAGCTCCAGGCTGTAATTATGAATGGAGAGAGCGGCGCACTATCTATGTGCATTAAGGAGAAGTGTGCCGCTGGAGTTTTTAGAAGTTAGTTTTCATTGCTTGATTTGCTATCGCTATTGTGCGCGCCTAGCTTTGGCGGTGGGGAGTTTTCGCTCTGAAGAGATCCAATGAAACTTACAGGGTGCCTCGTCGTAGTGACAACCCCCTCTGAAGGATGCAAATATGTTTCGAAGAACTGAACAGAAAGAAGGTGTGGGTTGGTGAAAAGATCATCTAAAGTATTTGTTCTTCCACATGGCACATCATGTTGTTCAAGGAGTTCTATCCAGTCGTTCGTGGTGCGTGAGATGAACTTTCCGGATATGTGGGAATAAAGCCTATCGATATTCTTAGAGCGCTCATGATCATCCATGGCCAAAGATGAAAGAATGCTATCTTGAGTGCCAAGCAATTCAAAGAGGCTTTTCCAATGCTTGCCACTATAAGGCATGACGGTGATGAACGAATCAGATGTTTCAAATGGCCTTCTGTTCTTCGAAAGCATCCTTGTATATCCCGCCTTTCCATTTTTAGGATCAAAAGCTTTTTCTGCTATGTGCTCAGAGAGTAAAAAACTAGCCAAGCACTCGAACATTGGGACGTGAATGTTGCTTCCCTCTCCTGTTCTTAACTTGTGAACTATTCCTGCTAATATTGATTGAGCAGCGAATAGTGCGGCTATTTTGTCAGCAAGCACAGTTGGCACGTACTGAGGACGACCGTTTTGCGCGCCTGCTAACCAGGCAATACCAGATTCCGCTTGAATTATGTCATCATATGCAGGTTTGTCAGCATAAACTCCATCAGCACCGAATCCTGTTGCTGCACAGTATACAATTTCAGAATTTATCGCACTTATATGCTCGTGGCTTATGCCCAACCTTTCAGCAGCCTTTGGTCGCATATTATGTATGAACACATCGGCGTTTTTTATGTGGTCAATTAAAGAGTCGTACTCTTCCTTTCTTTTCAGGTTCAGACATATGCTTCTTTTGTTTTTATTGATATTGAGAAATCCTGCTCCCATTCCGTTGCTTCTGCTTGGGCCCACATACCTAAAAATATCACCTTCGGGTGGCTCGATCTTGATTACATCGGCGCCAAGGTCTGCAAGAATTTGGGTTGCGTAAGGCCCCAGCACAACCGAGGTCAAGTCTACTATTTTGATATTGTTGAGTATTTTCAGCATGAGTTAGCCTTTGTTGTTGCTGATAGGTGGTGAGTATACGATGATCATTTCGAGCGCTGATTCACCTATGCTTTTCACATAATGATATGCGTTTGGCGGGATGTTGATAATCTCGCCCTTCATGCAGGTTTTTTTGTCACCTTTATTTAGTATTACTTCTGCTTCACCAGAAAGAATATAGATGCTCTGGTAGCTATTGGAGTGATAGTGCTCTTCTGCCACGCCGCCGGGCTCAATTGAGCCATGAACCATCTCAAAATGCTGTGCCTCGTTGGCTAAAACTAGGCGCCTATTTGTCGTGCCTGAGTGACCAGGTGGGGTGTAGGTGGGGAGGTCAAATAATGAGTGAAATGTAGCTAAGTCACTGTTTCTCATGAGTTTTCACCTAGGTTCTTGTCGGTTGGTATCTTTGATGTTGCCATGGTCTGGAACCTGTGCCAAGCTTGAATGGACCATCGGTTCACTGAGTGGTCCGATAGAGTTGGCTTAACAGGAGAGCTGAGCTAGTGAGTCAAAAGCATGTATCAGCACTGCAGCGTGGCCTGTTGGTTATGGAGACGGTCAATGAGCATGGCCCCATTGGACTGTCGTCTATTCAGGGCTTGTGTGGCTTGCCAAAAGCCACTGTGTTAAGAATGCTTGAAACTCTGTGTTCTTCAGGATATGTGCAGTTTGATAATGAAAAAAAGACCTACCAGGTAGGTGCGCGGGCACTTGCTCTTTCAAATAACTTTTCGTTTGAAAATCATCTTCTCACTGTTATTAGGCCTGTTGTTGAAGATCTCAGAAGCAAGCTTGGTTGGCCATCAGACGTTGCTGTTTTTCAGCACGACAAGATGGTGATTGTGGACACGAATAGAAAGCCGGGAATGCTGAGTGCTAATCGAACTATTGGCTCCCGAATTCCTATAATGGCTTCTGCAACAGGAAGGGCTTACATATCTGCTCTTGAGAAAAAAGAACGTGATGAGTTGGTTGTGCGCTTGGCTAGCTCAGAAGACCCCTTTGAAAAGTTGGCAAGAAAAATTAATCATGTTGAAGCATTGGTAGCTGAGACAGTTGAAAGAGGGTATGCGATATCTGACCAAGAGTTTCTTTCAGGAAATATTGGTGCTGCAGTTTCAATAGTGCATGATGCTAAGGTTGTCTGCGTAATTAACCTTATTGCTTTGGCTAGGATTTCGTCTTTGGATGTGGTCCAAAGGGAAAGTGTCCCTCTCCTATTGCACGCAAAGCGTAAGATTGAGGGGCTTTTAAAAAAATAAGCTATCAAGGAGATAGAGCATGAAAACAATGATAATTAGTAAGATTGTAGGTGTGTCACTTATAGCTCTGGCAAGTACGTCATATGCCTCCACTGCTGATGCCTCAGTAAATATTAGGTTTGCTGACTCCTTCCCACTTGAGCACTATCTTTCAAAGGAGGGTATGGCTTGGTGGATGAACCGGGTAGAAGAGCTTACAGAAGGAGAAGTTACTTTTACACATTATCCTGCAGAGCAGCTCGCCTCTGCAGGCGATATTCTACAGCGTGTTCGGCAAGGTGCAGTTCAAGCTGGGTACGTAGGCGTTGGGTATGCCACAGATCGCTTGCCTCTTAGTGGGCTTGTTATGCTTCCAGGCTTGGCTGATGACCCTGTTGCCGGTAGCGAGGCGTTCTGGCATATGGTAAGAGAGGGTTCGCTTGCCAGTGAGTATGAAAGGAGCAATGTTGTACCGGTTTTTGCAGTTATACTTCCCCCATATCAGTTAGTGTCAAGAACTTCTCGGCCCGAATCTATGAGCGACTTGTCAGGGATGCGTATACGTAGCTCGGGTGCTCTGAACTTAAGTGTTGAAGCAATTGGAGGAACGCCGGTTAGCATGGCTGCAACTGAGGTTTATCTTGGCATGCAGCGCGGGACGCTAGATGCAACTCTTTTTCCCGGAATTAGTGCTACTCCTTATAATGTTCAAGAAGTAACAGAAAGCATGAGTTCGAACGGGGCGTTCGGAACTTTTGCTGTTACTGCTGTTGTTAGAAAGGATGTCTATGAGGCTCTTTCTTCAGAGCATAAAGAGGCTCTGGATCAAGCCAGCAATGAAACGGTTATCCACCTCTCGACATATATGAATAATCTTGAGCAAGAAACTATATCCTCATTCTCTGAAATTGGAATTGATGTCTATGAGTTTGATAGTCAATTCCTTGAGGAGCTTGATGAAAGTTTGTCAACAGTTCAGCAGGGCTGGGTAAAAAGAATGGAAGGTAGAGGGCTTGATGCTCAGTCTGCCCTTGATGAATATAAAAGCTTGCTCGGGCTATAAGATAATATTGCCGAGGCCTTAAAGGCCTCGGCAATGAAAGTAGGGGGGGGTATGTTCAATAGAGGCTTGTCGTTTGTTGAGATGGCGTTCATGGTGATCTCTGCTGTTGTATTTGGTGCCATGATGCTACTTGTTTCCGCTGATGCATTTGCTAGGTATTTTATCTCCACTTCAATTGGCTTTCAGTTCGAGTTCACCCAAAATTATCTGATGGTGGCAGGGTGTATGCTTGGATTGTCGTGGTCAAAATCTAAAGGAGCATTCATACACATATCTGCAGCTGGCAGGTTTTTGAGTGATAGGGGGAGACTGATTCTTCACTCATTTAACCATTTTTGTGCTGCCGGTGTTTTTTACTACATGACTTATCTCTCTTCCATAGATGCCTATTCGGCCTATATGGAGGCGGATGTTATTTTTGGCTATATTGACTGGCCTGTATGGGCAAGTGAAGTCTGGGTTCCAGTTGGTTTGACAGTCTTGGCCACGCGTTTTTTATATGACGGCATGGCTCTTTTGTTAGGTAGAGATGTTCCAGGGCTAGTCACCAGTTCTGAATTAGAAGAAGGTTGAAATTTAATGGATACCACAATCTGGATTATTTTACTCCTCCTTCTCCTCCTTTTCTTAGAATTTCCAGTTGCTATAGCCCTAGCCCTAGCAGGCGGTATCGGGCTTTATATGATTGGAGGATGGGGGTTGGCGGGGTCGTTTTTGTCAACAGCTTTTCATGAGGAGACTGCATCTTATGTTCTTATTGCAATTCCGATGTTCGTATTGATGTCTCAATACCTGGCCCATAGTGGCATGGCTAGAGATATCGTGTATTCAGGTGAACAATGGCTTCAAAAAGTTAGGGGTGGACTCGGGGTCGCTTGTGTGCTTTCCAGCGCCATGCTTGCAGCAGTGATAGGTACTTCTACTGCCGCTACAGCAACCATGTCCTCTGCTATATACCCAACGATGAAAGAGGTTGGTTATAAGGTCGGGTAGACCGGGCGATTACTCGACCCGGCCCCCCACAGAGCCGGACGTGCGCGATTAACGCATCCGGCTCTTCAATCACCAGCTTCGCTGAAGGGTTCGTTGGTGCACAATCCTTGCCTTGGGTAACGGCAGGCGCTTGAGCAGCAGGTTGGCTTTATCCCACGAGAAGCCTCCCCGTTGAGAGCGACGTCTCAGCCATTTGACCCAGATCCGTCGGGCCTGATCCACAAGCGCTTTCAGCGCTTCATAATTGCCTGTGATGCCATAGTAGGCAAAGTGCCCCTTGACCTTCCGACATAGGTGGCGATGCTGGATCAGAAGGGGCTGGTGCCGATTCGCCCGGCACCAGACCGACAGGTGCCTCAAGGCTCGCTTGAGTCGATCCTTGGCCGTCTTCTGCTTGATAACCCAGTAACCGCGCCGGGACTTCCCCCAGTAGTGGGTGAAGCCCAGGAAGTCGAAGGTCTCGGCGCGCTGTCCACCGTGTGGCTGAAACCGTACCAGTCGGGTCTTGGCGGGGTGCAGGGTAAGGCCGAAGCGTGCAAAACGCCTGGGCAGTACCTCCAGCACCTTGCGGGCTTCGGCTTCGTTGCTGAAGGCGAGCACGGCGTCGTCGGCAAACCTTACCTCGAACGCGCGTCCACGCAGGCGTGGCTTGACGTCTTTCTCAAACCACTCGTCCAGCACATAGTGCAGGTAGATATTCGCCAGTAAGGGGGATATCACACCCCCTTGCGGGCTTCCTACCTCACCTTTCTGCCACTGCCCGGCCTCCAGGACTCCGGCCTTGAGCCACTTACCGATCAGGCGGAGGACGACACCGTCCTTCACTCGTTGCTGCAGAAACTCACGCAGGTGCCGATGGTCGATCGTGTCGAAGAAGGCTTGGATGTCCAGGTCAATGACCCAGCCACCTCCCATCGACATCAAGCTCTCCCTCACCGTCTCGATCGCCTGGTGCGCCGAGCGTCCCGGCCGGAAGCCGTACGAGCCGTCCAGAAAGTCGTACTCGTAGAGCGGCTCCAGCAGGGCCACTACAGCACGCTGCAGGACCTTGTCTTCGAAGGTGGGGATGCCGATCGGCCGTGTGGTGCGCCCATCTCCCTTGGGGATATGGACACGCCGCACTGGCGGCGCCCGGTAGCAACCACTCTTGGCCGCTTCCAGCAACCGCTGGATATTGGCCTCGAAGTCGCGCGCGAAGTCGTCCGCCGTCTGGCCATCAATCCCGACGGCGCCATCACGGCGCGTCATCAGGTAGGCCGTCTTCAGCCACTGGGCATCGATATGATGCGCCAGTGACGTGAAGGCACGCTGCGGGAAGCACTCTGCCAGTGCTGCTATCCGCACTTGTTTCGTGGACATGACCTCAGGTTCCTGTGCACCTGTCATGTTGCCCTCGTGCAGTTCTGATGATTGGCCGCCCCTTCCCTCCAGTGGGTCCCGTCGAGTCGGTTCCCCACCTTCCCGGGTACTATGAGCGACTCCGACTCCCGCCCCTCCATCCGGCTGGCTCCTTGTCGTCGCCTGGCCGTACCCCCTGAGTGCCTGCTGTTTGCTTCCGGTACCGTCAGGCACGACAGCACCGGACCGGGAGCTTTCTCGGCAGGCAGCCCCATGCCTGTCGTCCTGGTTTTCGGAGGAGAAGGACGGGCCTCCCAGGTTCCTGGGAAACCCCTATATGAACATGCCCTGCTCTTCGACCCCGGCGGCCCGCATCCGCCAAGCCATAAGGCGGAGACGTTTTGCCTTCCATTCTTAAGACAATGTCGGCAGCCACGTTTCACAATTTCGGGGCTCTATCACACGGCCTGCTCACTCGCTGTGTACGCTTCGCAGCGGCGGTTGCCCGACACCACGCAACACTCGCTACCGGCTGGTGGCTAGCCTTGGCCGGGTGGGACTTGCACCCACTGGGTTTCATTTCATCCTTTCAGCTGTTTGACACTGCTTCCCGGATGACCAGGCTTTCCCTGGCGCACCCTAAGTTCGCCTTGGGTATAATAGTGGTTTCTGGAACTCTTGCGGTAATGATCCCCCCAGGCTTGATTCTGATTATTTACGGAATCCTTACAGAAGAGTCGGTGGGTAAGCTTCTTATTGCCGGCATTTTCCCTGGAATTCTGACTGCGCTTGGTTATATTTTAACCATCATGTATGTGGTTTGGAAAAACCCTGACTGGGTGCCTGCAGCAAAAAGCTTTGATAAGCAGGCTGCAGTTAATTCATTAAGGCCGGTTTGGCCAGTTTTTCTCCTGATTGGCGTTGTTGTTTTTGCTTTATATGGAGGTGTTGCTACTCCGAGTGAAATTGGGGCTTTAGGAGCTTTTTCAGCACTGGCGATTGTTCTGTGCTTGAAAAGGATGGATAGGAAAAAGCTGCTAGATTCATTGGCCTCAACAGTTAAAACAACATCTATGATTATTGCTATTGTGACAGGTGCAATGATATTTGGTTATTTCCTAACTTTCTCGCAAGCCACAGACTCACTGATAAGCTATGTGGATTCATTGGGGCTTTCGCCTTGGCAAGTTATGATGCTTGTGGTTTTGATGTATCTTATTCTTGGCCTTTTCATGGATCAGTTAGCTATTCTGGTTCTTACTGTTCCTACCACTTATGCATTGATTAGTACATTTGGGTTTGATGGGGTTTGGTTTGGGATTGTTATAACTAAAACTGTAGAGATTGGTTTGGTTACTCCGCCGTTAGGCCTAAATGTGTTTGTTGCATCAGGTGTTACTGGTGTGAAAAGTTCTGAATGCTTCAAGGGCGTCGTTCCCTTTTTGATTGTCGATCTTGTTGTGCTTGGCCTGATCGTTGCTTTTCCTGCACTAGTTTTGTGGGTGCCTAATATGTCAGGCTGGTGAGCAGTGTGCTGTACGTTAGTGGTGTGCTTTTCAGTAATGTCAAGAGACTTGGTTCGTGCAGTCGTGTAGTGATAAAAGGGGAAGTATAATGAAAGAAGCAGTTTTGTTTAATGCTCGTGAGGATGGGGTTGCTATCATTACTATTAACCGCCCTGATAGTCGAAACTGTCTTAGCGGTGAGGTTCTTGCAAAGAGCTTGGGAGAAATTCGAAAACGACGACTCCCTTCGCATAGCCATCCTAACTGGTTCCGGTGAAAAGGCTTTTTGTGCTGGTGGTGACCTTAAGGAAATGGTTGAATCCGGGCTTAGAGTGCCGCCACGTGACATGTTCCCACTGCCCTATGACAACATCGAACTGACTAAGCCAACCATCGCTGCAGTTAATGGCATAGCGTTTGCTGGTGGTTGGATGCTTGCGCAAGCATGTGACCTATGTGTGGCCAGTACCAGCGCTAAATTTGCTATTACTGAAGTTAAAGTGGGGCGAGGATCGCCGTGGGCGGCACCATTGATTCATATGATACCACAGCGAATTTTTATGGAAATTGTGCTAACCGGCAAGCCAATTACTGCTCAGCGCGCCTACGAAATTGGTCTAGTAAACCGTCTTTCCAACCCCGATGATTTAATGGAAAAGGCATTAGAGCTGGCGTCTGAAATACTTGAAGGGGCACCGTTGTCGGTGAAGGCTGCTCGGGATACGGTAATGTTATCCACTGAAATGGGGCGCGGAGCTGCCTTGCAGGCTGCTCGGGCCGCTCATGAGTGTGCCTATAACAGTGAAGATGCTCAAGAGGGGCCGCGAGCATTTTCGGAAAAACGTATGCCAAGGTGGAAGGGTTGTTAGAGGTGCTTGTTAGTTCCTTTTAAATATGGTTACCCAGCCGTGCTCCACGGCTGGGATTGCTTTAGATTGGTTTGTAATTGCTTGCAGTCATTCAGGTGTCAGTCTTCACCAGCCACCCTTCCACGGCCTCAGCACCATATTCCTCCTTCCACGCCTTTAGCGTCTTATGATTGCCTCCACGGGTCTCGACGACTTCGCCGGTGTTGGGGTTCTTGTAGATCTTCAGCTTGCGCTTGGCGCGGCCGGTGCTCGTGGTGCTGGCGGCCTTGGCGGTGGCGGGCTTCGGGTCCAGCAGCTTGATGACATCGGCGGCTGACTTGTCGAACTCACGCATCAGGGCTTCGAGCTTGTCCTTGAACTCCAGCTCGGCCTTGAGGCGGTCGTCGTTTTTCAGCTTTTCGAGCTCTTCCTGGAGCTGCTTGAGCTGCTGTTCCTTCTGGATGTAGGTGTTGAGAATGGACATGCGTTTCCTCGCATTGGGTGAGTGTTGGCAGCAAGTATGGTGGCAGCCGTGGTTAGAATCAATGGATCTCTTCAATTAACCGGATCTGTGGCAGTTGCCAGCATGATGATGGGGGCCCTGAGATATTGATGGCTGCTGATCCAGAAAACACCCCGCGGTCGAGTTAACATTTCCTGATGCAGCTCAAAGTCGACTCCGTAATGCTGTGCCAGTTCCTTTTTCTACTGGAGTGGCAAGCATGGAGAGACACCACCCGCGCCGTTGGCTGGCCGCTTTCATGCTATTCCCTTGCCTCGCAGGCACTGCACTTGCTGAGCCAGCTATCGAAGTCTTTACCACTGCCGGGCAACCGGCCGTCAATGTGCCCTCGGGCGTGGCGGTGATCGAACTCGATGCGCCCGGCCGTCTGGATGCCGAGCTGTCGCAAGACCTGCCTGCTGATCCTGAACTCGCGGAGGCCTTGATGCGCGAGCGCATGGCGACGCCTGAGTGGCAGGAGATGGCCGACCGCTATGCCGATAGCTATCTCGGGCTGGCCAGGGCCTGGCAGCTGGGTGTGGAGAAAGTCCCTGCCGTGGTGATCGATGGCCGCCATGTGATTTACGGCCAGCCGGATGTGGCCGCGGCGCTGAGAGAAGCCGAGCGGCTAATGGGGCAGGAGGGCCGCCGATGAAGCCCTTCAAGACGGCAGGGATTGTGCTGGGCGGTGCGCTGCTGAGCCTGGGCGTGGTAGAAAAGCCGGCCCAGGCGCTGACGACGCCGCAGATCGTCGCCTCGTCGCTCTCCACACAGTGTTTGGACTATCAGGTCATCGGTATCTGTGTCTGGCTCAACTGCTCCTGGTCGGGCTGCTCGATTCGCACCTCGGTGCAAGTCCGCCACTACGTCCCTGAGCTGGTGGTCTCCAGCTACGAGAACACCGGCGACAACCCCTGGTGGGAAGTGGCGGCGCTATCGCCGCCGCTGGGCGAGGCGCTGGCCGGAGGGCAGAGCACCTCCGATGTCAGCCGGGCTCAGCATGGTAAGCGCTCCACCAACCCCACCTGTTGCGGCCTGAGCTAGACCGGTAGAGTCTCTTTCCAGCACCAGGGCAGCAGCGTGCCGAGGTCGTCATCCTCGCCGAGAGTTGGCAGGGTCTCGAACACGAACTGCAGGTACTCGTAGGGCGAGAGGCCGTTGGCCTTGGCCGTCTCGATCAGGCTGTAGATTGCCGCGCTGGCCTGGGCACCGCTCGGTGTGTGGCTGAACAGCCAGTTCTTGCGGCCGACGACGAAGGGGCGAATGGCGTTCTCGGCCGGGTTGTTGTCCAGCGGGATCAACCCGTCATCGAGGAAGCGGGTCAGGCGCTGCCACTGGCCCTCCAGGTAGTGCAGCGCCCGGCCCAGCGCGCTCTTCGGCAGCACCTGGGTCAGCGACTTGTCGAGCCAGGCGCGCAGCTGGGTGATCAGCGGGCGGCTCTTCTGATCACGCAATGCCTGACGCGCCTTGGGCTCCAGGGCCTTGGCCTGCGTTTCCACGGCGTAGAGCTTGCGGATCTGGTTGAGCGCCCAGTCGGCCTTGCCGGTCTTGCCCTTGGGCTGCACTTTCTGGGCCTCGACGAACTTGCGACGGGCGTGCGCCCAGCAGCCGGCATGGGTGATGCCGTTCTTTCGCACCACCTCGGCATAGCCTTCGTAGCCGTCGGTGACCAGGCGACCGGCGTAGTTACCCAGCAGGCGCACGGGCACCCGGCCGGCTCGGCTCGCATCATAGTCGAACAGCACCACCTGTTGGCCCGGTGGCCCCCCGCGTTGCAGCCACATGTAGGACGTTGAGCTCGCCGGTCGGTCGGCCTCGGCGTTGACCTGTAGCGTGGTCTCGTCCATGTGAATCAGCGGGGCCTGCAGCAGGTGCTGTCGCAGGGCCTCGACCAACGGCATCAGCCGCTCGCCGACCTGCACCATCCAGCGGGCCAGGGTGTTGCGCGGGATCTCGATGCCGTGCCGGGCAAAGATCTGGCTCTGCCGATAGAGCGGCAAGGCATCCTGGTACTTGGCGGTGGCCACGTAGGCGAGCAGGGTCGGGCTGGCATTGCTCTTGGGCAGCAGCTTGGCCGATGCCGGGGCGATCTGCACGCCCTCTTCACAGTCTGGGCAGCCGTACTTGATGCGCACATGGCGGATCACCTCGATCCGCGCCGGCACGACGTGCAGTTCCTCACTGATTTCTTTGCCGATCTCCTTGAGCTCGGTGCCGTCGTGGTGGCAATGACGGGCATCCTCGGGGAGCTCATGGATCACTTCGACGCGGGGCAGTTCGGGGGGTAACGCCACGCGGCCGCCACGGGTACGGCGCTTGGCCGGCTGGTGGGGGTCGGCCGGCGCGTCAGCCGTGTCATCCTGGGCGCTGGCCTCTTCCTCATCGACCGCCACCTCGGCCTCGTTGATGAGCAGATCACCCTGTTCGACGCGGTACTTCTCGGTAGAGGGACCGAACCGGCCTTCAATGGCCAGCTTGAGTTGCTCAAAAAGGGACTGCTTGGCGGCTTCCCACTGAGCCTCCTTCTTCTCCATCAGGCGATGAAGACGCGCAATCTCCTCCTGCTGAGCGCGCACTTGGCGCTGCAGTTGGGAGACGCTGACGGAAGGTGTCGAGGCCGGTGAGATCATGCCGCCATTTTACCAAGCGGCGCCGCTGAAAGCAGCAGAAAATCAGCCAACCGCTTGAAGATCCAAGGCCTTATGGGGGCGCATGGCGCTGAGGTCATAGCCATCCAGAAGCCAGTTCAGCTCCTGGCCCGAGAGCGTGACGGTGTCGCCCTCCAGGCGGTCCGGCCACTTGAAGCGCTCCCGCTCCAGGCGCTTGTACCAGACCACGAAGCCGTTACGCTCCCAGAACAGCAGCTTCACCTTGTCGCGCTGGCGGTTGCCGAACACGAAGACCGCCTCCTCGAAGGGGTTGAGCTCCATGGCCTCCTGAACCAGCAGGGCCAGTCCATCGATCTGCTTGCGCATGTCGACCGGCTCGCGACACAGGTAGACGCGCAGCCGGGTGTCCGGCCGGATCATCGGGCCACCTCCACGGCGACGAAGCGCAGCGGCCGGTGGCGAGGTGGCACGGGCACGCCCTGTACCTCCAGGCGCTGCTCCCACGCCAGCAGTGACGCCAGTTCCAGTCCTTGCTCCTCGGCGTATTCACTCAGCGCCAGTTGCCGGGAAGAGGCATGGAACAGGTGGCCCAGCCAGTAGGCCTGTGTCGAGGTCAGGTCGGTCATGGTGTCCTCCTTGCTATCGAATGACACCAGTCTGACGGACACTAGTCATCGCCAGAAGATGGGGTTTGTGGAGCGCTTACTCAGCATGAGCACCTGCGTTTCAAGAACGTGGATGCCATTGGCCACCCGGCCAGTGAGGCCTTCAGCAGCTTCGCCAGCGCCTTCGGCATGACCTGCGCTGGGGCAGCGACGCCCTTCCAGCCCTACCACCTCTCGACCCTAGACGCTCTGGCGTGGCGTAGCGGCATTCCCGAGTCGCTTTACCCCGAGGCGCTGACGCCCGGCATGCGTGAGCTGGGCCAGCCCGGCGACCTGTGGGGCAACATCTACCCGCGCAGCGGCTTCCTGACCCAGGTGCACGACTACAAGACCGCGGCGACCACCGCGCAGCGCTCTGCCGATGTCGTCACCCGCACCGGGCAGCCCCACGTCTACACGCCGCTGGTGGCCGCCAGCCGCGACGGCTACTGGCCGCCCGGACCGGTCAAGGAGGGCGATGCTTCGACCCACCGCTGGCAGCGCCTGATGCCCAACATGAGCAGCGCCTGCCGGGTGTGGCCGGACCGCGGCGTCACCGACACCTACGCCGACCGCCTGGACGCGGGCGGTGACTACGCCTGGTCGCTGTGGCGCCCCTATCGCTGCTGCCAGCGCCGCGGCCAGACCCTGCTCTACGCCGTCCCCTGATGGAGAGAAGTCGATGAAAGGATCTCGCACGCGACGCTTCGCCCTCACGCCGCTGGCCGGCGCCCTGGTGGTGGGGCTGCTGTCTACCCATGCTGCCCAGGCTCAGGCGCAATCCGCCGATGCCCTCTACTACCAGATCGGCAGCGCTTCGCCCTTCAGCGTCTCCGCCGGGCGGGGCTACAACCCCAACGTTCGCGGTATCGGCATCAGCTGGAACATGAATGCCACCTGCGGCAACTTCGATATTGGCGCCACGGTCTCCAACCAGCTCAACGGCGTCACCGACGGCTTCCAGAACCTGATGGGGACGGTGGTTCAGAACGCCCAGGGTGCCGTAGCCTCGCTGCCCGCCATGGTCATCCAGCGGGCCAACCCGGGACTCTATGACCTGCTGAGCAACGGCGTGCTGCAGGGGCGGGTCGACTTCGACCGGGCGTCGATGTCCTGCCGCCAGATGTCCGAGCGCATGGCCGACATGGTCACCGGGCAGGGGTGGCAGCAGATGGCCGCGGCCGAGAGCTGGCAGAACGCGGCCCAGTCCAACGCCGACGTGGTCGCGGCGCAGGAGCAGGTCGACCAGTCGGGCGGCAATCAGGGCGTGACATGGGTAGGAGGACAGCGCCGCGGCGGCCAGGATCAGGCGCCGATTCGCGTGGTGCAGGACACCGCCCGTGCCGGCTACAACCTGCTGCATGGCCGTGACGACACCACCAGCATGGCCCCCATTGCCGGGGGCGGTGGCGGCTGGGGATCGGTGGCCACCAACGAGGGCTCCTGGATCGGCGGCGGGGGGCTGGGCGGTGCTTCCGGAGGAAGCGGTGGCGGCTCGGGATCAGGCAGCGGGGCAGGGAGCTGCCTGGGTGGCATGTGCACGGTCTGGCAGAGCCCGGAGGAGGCCGCCGAGTGGACCCAGACGGTAATCGGCGAGCAGTCGATTCGCACCTGCGACGGCTGCGAGCGCAGCGAGACCCAGGCCGGCAGTGGCCTGGTCCGCGAGCTGGAGCGTGAGCAGCAGGAGGTCTACGGCCTGCTGCAGGGGCTGGTCGACGGCAGCGAGCCGCTGACCCCGGAGAACCTGCGCCAGGTCTCCGCCGGCGACGGCCTGACCGTCTCCCGCGGGGTGATCGAGTCGCTGCGCAGCGACCCCGAGGCCTCGCTGCTGGTCCACCGCCTGAGCGGTGAAATGGCCCTGGCCAGAACCCTGACCAAGGCGCTGTGGGCGCGCCGGCTGCTGCTGGCCGGCAGCAGCGACCCGGGCATCGCCGACAACGAGCAGGGCATGACGGCGCTGGATCGCAAGCTGGTGGCCCTGGATCGGGATATCGAGTCGCTGCGCTCCGAGATGGAGATCCGCCAGGCGCTGGGCAACAGCGCTGCCGGCATCGCCTTGGAGCGGGCCGCCCGGCGCAGCCAGGGCGCCTCTCAGGGCGAGACCTTTCGTCCGGATGCGGCCCTGGATGGCCGCGGCCGCCCAGTCAGCGAGGAGGGCGGTGACTGATGGCCCCACGTGTTTTCTCCTGGCTGAATCCGGCCCGCTGGCCGTCGCTGCTGCTCGCCATGGCGGTGCTGGTCGTTATGTTCCTGCTGAGCGGCGCCATTCTCGCCGTCAGCGTGCGGCTGCTGGGTGGGCTCGAGGCCCACCATAGCGCCTGGCAGGCCGCCTGGCCGTGGCTGCTGGCCTGGCGGCTGAGCCTCTACGCCGCGCTGGCCCTGGTCTGGTGGCGCAAGGTGCGCCCCCGGGCGGTGGCGCGTCTGCGCCGGGACCGTGACGATGGGCGACAGGCGCTTGCCAAGCTGCGGCGGCTCGAGCTGATGGCCCTGGGCATTCTGGTCCTGCTGGAAGCCACCAACCTGATCAACCAGCTGGGAGGTGCCTGATGGAAGGCCTGCTGACCGCGCCGCTGGTGGTGTTCGACTACTTCGCCAACGCCATGACGCTGCTGGGCTGGATCATCAACAACGCCATCTGGAACGTCATGGTCGGCACCGGCATCGCCGCGGTGCCGTTCATCACCCTGGTGCTCTCCGAATGGTTCAAGGCCCGACAGGAGGGCGACGAGGCGGGGACCAAGGGCATCCTCACGGTCAACCGCATCGAGACCCGGCTCTACGCCATGATCCTGGCCTACGCCTTCACCTGCCTGCCGCTGCTGCAGGTCCAGTTGGCCACCGCCGATATCGACGAGAGCCGCTCGCTGGAGTGCGGCACCCGCCAGTTCGCCTCGGGAGGCTGGTCCGAGGGGGCATTCGGCGCGACCGAAAGCGCGATCGGTGGTCAGCAGGCGAGGATTCCGCTGTGGTGGGCGGGGGTGCATGCGGTGTCCCACGGGCTCACCGCCGCGGCGATCCACGCCATTCCCTGCTCGACGGACTTTGAATCCATCCGCATGGAGCTGGACCTGCACAGCGTCGAAGACCCGGGGCTGCAACAGGAGGTCGGCGAGTTTCAGCGTCAGTGCTTCGGGCCGGCGCGCAACCGGCTGCTGCAGGAGGGCGGCACCATCGAGGCGACCCGCGCTATGGACGTGGACTGGATCGGCTCGAACTACTTCCAGACCACGCCCGGCTACTACGACAGCTTCTACGCCGGGCGGCCCATCGCCGGCTTCCCCTACGATGCCGACCGGGACGTCTCCCGGCCCAATACCGGCCCGGGGATGCCGGGCTACCCCTCCTGCCAGGAGTGGTGGTCGGCCGAGAGCGTTGGCCTGCGGGCCCGGCTGCACGAGGAGGTAAGCCCCGGGTTCTGGGACGACTTCCGCAGCGTCTTCACCAGCAGCGACGCCGAGGACTACGTGATCCGTCGCCTGGTCAGCCCTCGCTCGGGTGCGGCCAGCGGCAATCTGGATCAGGCGGTGGTGGGCTTTCGCGGCCTGGACGGCGGTGGCTTCTGGGATGCCACCGTTACGGCCGGCGCCATGGTGGGCGGCACCCTGTCGATCCTGCCCTTCCAGGCCGGCATGGACATGCTCAAGCAGGCGCTGCCGATGGTGCAGGGCATCCTGGTGATGGCCATCATCATCTGCCTGCCCTTCGTGATGGTCATCTCCAGCTATAGCTTCAAGGTCGCCGGCATGGCCACCTTCGGGCTCTTCGCCATGTGGTTCCTGACCTTCTGGTGGGAGCTCGCCCGCTGGATCAACGCCAACCTGGTGGACCTGCTCTACCGCAGCGACGCGGCCAAGCTGAGCTGGCTCTCCGCCGCTAACAACCTCTACGACCGCATGGTGCTTCAGTTCGTGGAGGGGATGATGTTTTTGGTGCTGCCGACGATCTGGGTGGCGGTGCTGGGATGGGCAGGAATGAGGGTGGGTGACTCCTTGGTCCGGAGCGTTGCTCAATCCACAGCACCCTCTCAAGGTGCTGGCCAGAAGGGAGGCAGCCAAGCTCAGTCAACCGCCTCTGGTGGGAAGCTGCGGTAGGCTGCGATCCTTTCTTGAATTTCAGCGCTTATAACCTATTGTTTATGAGGGTAGGCGATCGCAATACTGGATGGCTTCTGGGCAAGTTATGATGAAAGGTTCACTTACATCGTGTGGCATCTGCCAGGTAAAACGAAACTCTCGCTGGTGAGAAAAGTGATCTGGTTTTACGAAGTGTCGAGCTGAGCTGACCATTTCGATGGTGTGGTGGTCAATACGGTCGATGGTGAAGCCTGGCTGTACTTTCCCGCGCAGCGCCTTGTGAGAGCTATATACGCAGCTGGCATATTCATGGATTTTCGCACCTAGGGCTCGCTGTATCGCAGTCGCAAAGCCCGCTGGGTCGCGAATGATAAAACCGCTGTCATACTCGAATTTCGCCAGCGTTTCGGGATTTGGGTCTCCCAGGTAAGTGCAAAATAGGTAGTGATCGAAGCCTCCGGCGAACCGCCCAGCAGTGGTGAAGTTTTCCCTTTCGGCAAGTAGGATGACGTCCCCTTCCAATCTGTCGCCGATTTCACCATGGTCATGGCGGCTGTAGTATTCAAATGAGCTTAATTGAAGCTTGCCTTCCTCGAAAAAGCTGTTAACATGATCCTTTTTTGCCATCTTCACGATAGGCATGTCAGGCACTTCCATGCGGGAGATGGCTGACTCATCGACTGGTGTGACTTCCATGCTGTTCTGGTAGGCATCAAGGTTTGGGAGACCGAGAGCAAGAAATCCACATAGCTTTCTGATCTCGGTCTCGGTGAGATTTCGGGCAATCCACATGTGCCCGAAAAGTTTCATCTTGCTCATCCCGAGCGCTCCTGTATCAAGTCGCCTTCACTCAACTGTGGCTGCTATGAGCCCGCCTTATTCATGAGGCCGGCCTGAAAACGAAGATAGCGGATGGCATTCTCTTGTAAAATCAGTGTGTTCCGCCAAGAACCTGATCCAAGAGAGCCATCCGCTATGGGTGAAAGCGTATCTCCCTGGATTCCGTCCTGCAACGGGTCCATCCGCGTTGAGCTCGACGGCCAACGCACCACCAGCGACAGCGGCGCGCTGCTGCTGCGGGAAGCCCTCGACAGCAGCGGCGTGATCGAGGCGCTCGACGACAACCTGGTCGATCCGCGCCATCCGCTGCGCATTCGCCACTCGCTGGCCAGCCAGATACGCACCTTGGTGCTACAGCGGGCGATGGGCTGGATCGATCTCAGCGATACCGACACGCTGCGACGTGATCCGCTCTGGCAGCTGGCCTGCAGTGATGCGCGTGGGCTGACGCCCCTGGCCCAAGACCGGCCCTCTCAAGCCACGCTGTCCAGGCTGCTCACCTGCCTGGGCCGCAACGACAACATCGATGCCGTGCACGAGGGCCTGCTGCGGCTGGTGGTCTGGCGCCTGACCGCGCTGAAGAACGGCGAGCGGCCTAAGCAGCTAACGCTGGACATCGACGGCCTGCCGATCGAGGTTCACGGCCACCAGGGCGGTTCGGCCTATCATGGCCTGTACGGCACCCGGATCTATTCGCCGCTGGTGGCCTCGCTGGCCGAGACCGGTGACATGGTGGGCGGCCTGCTGCGAGAGGGCAACGCCGGTCCGGCCGAGAACGCCGACACCTGGATCCCCCATCTGGTGAAGCGGCTCAACGAGAGCACCGGCGCCCAGGTTCGGGTGCGCATCGATGCCGGATTTACCGACAATGACACCTTGGAGGCCCTGGAAACGCGCGACATCGAGTATCTGGGCCGGTTGCGCAGCCACAAGGGCCTGCAGACACTGGCGGCGCCCTACCTGAAGCGGCCCCGCGGCCGACCGCCCGAACAGCCTCGCGAATGGTGCTATGACCTTGAATACCAAGCCGGTTCCTGGCCAGCGCCACGACGCGTGGTGTTGGTGGTGCAGGAGCGCCCCGATGACTTGCTGCTGCATGCCTTCTTCCTGGTCACCAACCTCGGCAAGTTCGACTGGCCGCCGGAAAAGGTCTTGGCGCTCTATCGCAAGCGCGGCAGCGCCGAGGCCCACATGGGCGAGGTGAAATCGGCGCTGGACGTGCACCTGTCGTCGACGGATCGCGGTGCCTCCACGGTCCAGGACGTCATGGCCCGCAACGAGGTGAGCCTGCTACTGAGCCTCTACGCCTATCAGGTCCTGCATGGCCTGCGCTGCTTGCTGGTGCGTCAGACCCGGCAGGGCTGGAGTCTGAGCCGGATGCGCGAGCAGGTGCTCAAGGTAGCGGCGACGCTCTCGCTTCACGCTCGGCGCATCACCATTCACCTCGGTGATGCGGCTGACAAATGGTGGCCTGCCTTGCTGAAGGGGCTGCCAAAGCTGACCGCGCTGGACTGACTCGTCGGCGATACCACCACCGATCCATGCGTACAGCAGCCCCACCTCGGCTGATGATGACGGCTGCACGAATGACGGCAGTCCATTCCTGTAGGCTATAAACATAACGGAAAGATGCGCTGTTTTTGCATATGGCAGCGGATTCTCATGCTGCCAACGCAGTGCCGATGGTTCGGTGTTGGCAGCGAGGGCTGATAATCCACTCAGCCCGCGCTCTCATGAATAAGGCGGGGTTATGCCCCAAATCTCGGCAAGTTTTATGGACACGGTGATCGCTTCCCATGGCATTACAGGTGAGCCCTGTACCTTGGCGAAAGGTCCATCGCTTTCCGGCACTACCCGATCCATTGGCATCAATCCGGCAAGTTTCTTACCGTTAGCAGAATGCAGCATCGCAGGACCAATGCTGAACCAGCATCCTAGCTCCTTGGCACGCAAAAGCTGTGATGTGGAATCCGTGAACCAGTGAAGAACGGCTGTACCAAATCCAGGGTATGTCTCAAGATAATCTAATGTTTCTCGCGCTGCTGCCCGAGAATGAATACTTAGGACGCGCCCTCCGAGCGCAACACATTGTTTTAATACCGATTGGAATATATGCCGCTGAAGATCTCTATACTGTCTATAACGTGGCGAACCATCAAGGCCTATCTCTCCAACGCCTGGACAGCTTTCTATCTGTGCAAGTAAAACATCTAGCTCATTAACTTTCTTATCGGCAACTTCTGGATGCAGACCGGGGGATATAAATATACTTTCTGTCGCTGGAAGAACCTTTGAGGTAGCGGAGAAGGCTCTCGGACTAGTAGTCACTAACCAAACAAATTCGACCGATCCCAATGCCTCAGCGTAGACTTGCAAGGCATTAGGATAAAGGTCTAGATGACAATGAAAATCCATTAGATCACACCATCTTTTCGAAGCAACACTGCGAGCTCTCTTAACCCTTCCTCAATAACACGTCGATATTTTTGACGATCGTCCAGAGGCGCAAAAGAAAGAGTTGCCCCAAGAAAAGAGTCAATGCCAGACTGCTCAGCAGAAAGAACCGCACATGCTACCGCCATGGGATCATCTGCGCTCGTCTTGCCAGATGAGGAAAGAGATGAAAACTTGTATTTTGTCGTGTCGGCAACCCCCCAGTGATGAATTGCAGCTTTTCTAACCATACACGGTACGCAGCGTCCGCAATGCATCCGGTTGTAAGTCCGAAATCGGCCACAGCTTGTGGAGTCACAAGCATACCTTTCGAGAGCTGCCTGATCGGAACATTCTCGAAGCATTTCCCCTTTTGTTTTGAACCGATAGGGCATGTGCAACCGCGCTTCGATATCTAAACCTTTGAGCAACTCCTGTAGCATTCGCATGAACAACGGGTGTGTAGTTCTAGTGCTGAGGCTAGACATCCTTCCAGGTAGCAGTGGCGGATTAAGGCTAATGAAACCATTCTCTGGCACTAGAACCTCTGGCTGTGTGCTGGAAAGGAGTGATGTTGCAAGAACAGCCAAGCCATAGAAGGCCATTGAACGAGCTCTTGTAGATGTTTCTTTCTTTCCCTTAAATACAACACGATGACTCCACTGCTGATGCCAGTCGCCGCCACCAAGTGCTCTGGCGTAGCTAACTTGCCGAGCTGAATCCTCAAAAGCAAGCTGCGATACAAAAATCGGCCTTCGCCCGCTCGCAACAATATCAATGCCACCTACCAAGCTGTCGAGACCACCGGAAAGCAGTACTACACAGTCGCGGTCGCAGAGTCGACGCTGGCCTCTTGGTGGAGTTGGGCCGCCTTCACGGAATCGAAGCTCCCAGAAATCACCCGTTAGTACCCGCAGCATATTCTCTGCGATCTTTCGATTTCTTTCCCATGGGCTCGGGTCGTTAAGAGTTATTTCAAGCTCAATTTTTCGTGTCCATCCATCCTCGCTTTCCTTACGAAGGACAGCTATATCGGCTGCGTAGACAGCGAAGCAAAAAAGCACAAAGTCCCAAACAGGGACTGAAGGCGCGTAGCCCGCTTTTTCTAATTTCTTGGCCCAGCCATGGGCGATTCGACCAACCTCTGGCTGTGATGATGAAGCCAAGAAAGTGAATGCGCGTGCATGTGGAGGCAATGAAGTGGGTAATTCATCAACACTAGAACATATTATTTTCATGATTCAGCAAACACCGTCAGTGCATCTCTTAACGCTGCATTTGCGATCTCTCGCATGGGGCGTTCCACCCCGCCAGCGCGGACTTTTTCCATAGACCTATTGACGACTACTATGATGTAGTCGAGCACCTGCCCCAAACGATTTTGTACAAGCTGTGGAGCATACTTAAGCTTCTCGAAGACTCGTCCCAGCTCAAGCTGGACCCGGTTATAAACGTCGAAAGCTACTGTGTACGCCATCAAACTGGCGATCTGATCATCTGTAAGGTTAAAAATATCTGTTGCCGGATCCATTTCATAAAGGTGTGCAATAGCATTATCCATGGCATGCTTTGCAGACTCTTCATCGACACTACCTCCAGATGGAATCAACCTCTGCACAACTTCAAGAGCGGTATTCTTCGCTGAAAGTCCGCGCTGCTTTATTGAATCAACCCATGCATTGATGCTTGGATCTGTAGCATCACGGGCTGTGGCCAAGAACCCGCCCAAAGAAGAGGCCGCAATTGCGCTAGTTCGCATGCGACTCCCAGCTCTAGAAGCTCCTCCCATACCCTTCTTAACGAAGCTTGAAATCCCCCGGCGAAGGTCAGAGTCGCTACCAGACCGGATAAATCCCGTCAAAGCTCCTCGAGCTTGTTGATATCGCCCAGGTGGAGCTATGGGCGGTCCAGCTGGGGGTGTAGCTTGGTTTTCATCATCCCCTTCGCTCTTATCTCCATCAGCATCATCACTAGGGTCTGTGCTGGGGCTCAAGGGAGTATCCGCGCAACCAGTATCAATGCTGTCCCCGGCATCGTCTAACCATGGAGGGTCAAATGATGTACCAGCACCCGCACCAGCGCTTGAGGTAGATGTACCCATTTATTGTTCCCTCGCATTCGTGATCGCTCTCTTCACGGGAGCGGGTGTCTCTCCATCCTTCACCCACTTTTCCAACACCTCCTTCGCCCAAGCACACTCAGTTAGCGCAGATACAAGGCCTGGCGCGAGATGAGCGACAGGAGCTTGGCTGATTAATGCCGCTGCCCGTGGTCCCACACTGGAATGAATTCGACAAACCTCGATCAGCATAAGAACTTCTTCATGCTTCTGCCAGGATCGACTATATCTCTTGGCTTCCCATGCACGTGCCATGGCGAGCCCAGACTGGACTTCTCCAGCTTGTTGGATTTGCTGCCTCAACGCTTCATTCGATGTTCGAGCGGAAATTAGCGAATCACGCAATGCCTTTCCGGCTTTATCAAGGTCATCTGCACCGAAGTCTCTAATGGTACTGTCACGACTAAGATGCAGTATCGGCCGCAAGTCCATGTCACCCAAAAGCGGCTCAAGCGTGAGCCACTCACGAGTAAAAGCCTTGTCCCCAAAAAGTTTAGGAAGTTCACTTTCTGGATCTTTTGCAGCTTCCTCCGCTTCACGAAGAATTTCGACCTTCCCTTCGTTCGTTGCAGATACCTTCTCGGCAATGGCATTAGCAATTGTTTCATCACATCGCTCTAGCAGGTGCCATTTAGATAAAACCTGAATATCCACGTCGATATTTTGAGGTCTAGCAAGCACCTTTCTAAGAAAAACCGTATTGAGGAAGCGTTTAACCAACCTCGGGTTAGCTTGAACTGAACTAGCACTAAATAACAGGGGGGCCAGCCTCTCTGCCAACCCCATAAGTCCAACCAGATCTGTGTTTTCTTTTGGAACTAAGCTTTCCAAGAATGTCAAATCTACAGACTTCCCAGTCCAAGTCTCTCGTAACCTCGCTTCGACTTTTTCTTTCGCAATATCAAAACTCTCAGAGTCCAGTTGATCATTTCGATAGGCACGCTCAAGGAATAGTAATGCCGTATAGGCTTTGGTCTCATTAGGCCCCAGTCTCGGCACACGTAAAGGCACTTGAATCAATTTATCGAAGTAGCTAGTTACAATGTCATCATCAAGACCAGTACCTGCAAAGTGCACACGTACGGCACCTCGAATGAAAACATCGTCCGCTGCGATAACAAAGGCACTTCTTCGCAGAAATAGCAGCAGTCTAATCGCTTCTAGAGTGGAAATCGCTGTTTTTGGCAGGCATCTATCAAGGTCGTCGACAAAGACGACCAAAGTGATATCTAGCTCTTCAAGGAGATTCTCTAGCGCGTCCCTAAAGGATTGGATTTCCTTGGGCAACGATGTGGGCTCAGCTTCGTTTAAAAGGCCTTTCGTGGCACCAGGTATCTCTCTCGCAGCCGAAACACCATCTTGAACAGACTGGCTTCTCCATGCCTCAGGTCCTGTGTCCACCACTTTGCCAATTAAACCAACCGGAACACCTGTGAGAATCGTTGCAGCCACTTCTCCGCCAAGCTGAGCCAAGCGTAGGAGATTAATTCGTTTAACGAGCGAATTCGCCTTGTCCAACAACTTTTCGTCTTGCTCTGCCTGCTTGAGAACAGCATCTCCTACAGTTTGCAGGAGCGCTGTGCGGGCATCTTCAAATCCTTGATAGAGCCAAGGATTGAATGTAATAACTATATACTTCTGGCCATTCAATTTACTAGATTTGCTGTCGGCTGCTTGGTCAGATGCTAGTTCGGATGCAACCATGCGAACGAGAGAGGACTTCCCCATCCCCCAACCACCAGATATGCCGACGGAGATGGGCTCTTCCCCTGTCTCTCGAATTAGCTCAGCGCAGGCTTTAGCTACAAGCCTGAAGTTAACATAGTCAACTGTTGTCTCGTTGTCATGCCACATGGTAGCTCCTAGTAATCAGATGCCCTACGTACTTTCATTCGTCACTATAAATATAATATTAAGGAAAATTGGGCATGAGTTCTTTTAGCTGCGCCTTTAATAATCAAAATTGGAAAACTCATTTATTTGGCTTCCATTTTGTCCAGACCTACCCACCAGCATCTTTAGAATCTGTAGCGAAACCTCGCGCTCCAGCAGCGGCATGCTGAGCTTCTCGTGGCCGCTGAGGGCATCAAGCACGGCGTCAATGACCTTATTCGGGAGGAGACCGTGCATCATCTGGTCTTCGCTGTGGCGGCGCACCTGGGCCATTACCGCTTCGTCGCATTCGATACGGTCGGCGATGCCGTGGGCGTAGTGCAGCTTCTCGGGATCGTGGAGCTCGCCTGAGCGGACATAGCTGGCCGAGGTACGGCCGCAGTCCTCGCCGGCCATTTCCAGGCGCAGCCGTTCCGCCTCACGCTTGGTGAGGCGGTAGTGGGGCAGTTGCAGCTCGCTGAAGTACTCCCATTTACGGACGTAACCGCCGGCCGTACCGGCCTTCCAGCCACGGGCGGTCATGTCCTTGGAAATGTCCCACTGGAGCTGAGCTTCCCTGCTGTTCGCCATGTCATCCCCTGCGCCTGGCGTAACTGTGCGTAACTGTGCGTAACAGCCTAGCGCCTTAGGGAGATAAGGAGAAGTCTACTTAGGCCGGTACATCGCTGGGGGTAATAGGCGTCATCTCCGAAGGCTACCCAGCGCCTGCTCCAATAGCTCAAGTGACTGACGGTGCTTGTCAGCCCCCATCTTCTGGATATTGGCGAACTTCCAGCGCACGGCGGGCAGCCGATCAACCCCTGACAGTGGAAGCAGCGTCCAATCGGGCGTTCCCTGCTTGAACGACAACAAGAAGCGAACATCCTCATCCGTCATCAGCTGCCCCAACCGCGTCAGGAGTTCGTGCCGGACGTCCTCCAGCTCCTGCAAAGGAAGGTCAACCCTGGCCATCCCGACAAACTCCTGTCGGTAGACGTCATCCAGTGGTTTCAGTCGCGGATTGATCACTTCATTCAAGGGCCTGGGATGCCCCAGCAGATAGACCAGGAAGCCTTCGAATACGCTTCGATCCAGGCCGCCCTGGTTCAGCAGCAGCTTTACATCGAAAAGGTCCCGGGGGTGCTGGCGGTCCAGCGCAGCGCAGATCTTTCCGCCATATAGGTCCGGCAGCGACACCACCCGCACCGCAGCAAAGCCGTACTCGTCCTCCACGGCTTCAACGACATCGCGCTCCTGGGGCGGGTGCAGAGTGCCGCGTACTACTGGCGATACCTCCACCTTCACCTGGCTACGCCCCCGTCGCACCAGGATTCTCAGCTCATCTCGGCGATTATCCTGAAGCTCGGCGCGCACGCCTGGCAGTCGGGCGCTGAAGGTCTCTGCCAGTCGCTGCAGCGCCTCGCGACAGCGTCGCAGTGCCTCGTCACGGGGCTCCAGCGGCAGGTAGGCCAGGTCGATATCGACCGATAGGCGGGGTAATGGCTGCACGAAGAGGTTGATGGCCGTACCGCCCTTGAGGGCGAAACACGGCTCGTCATTGAGGAAAGGCAGCAGCGAGACCAGCAGCCTGACCTGTTCGTGGTAGCGAGCTTCAATCGGCATGCAGGAACGCCTCCGGCACCGTCACGTGATATTCCCTGTCCAGCTTGCCGCCCTGGCAGAGCTGCCGCTTGCCTTTGCCGAGGTCCAGTCGGCGTGGTTCCAGACGACCGTACCAGGCATGCCCAGCATGGCGAGCCAGCACCAGGAAGGCACGCTTGGTTCTCACCGAACGGCATCCCTCCAGCAATGCCTGAAGCCGTCGCGGACGCAGCGTATTGAGCCCGCCGAAGGTGTCCACCAGCTCACTGCTGAACAGCAGCGCATTGGGCATCACGGCGATCCACTCCAGAACCGCTCGCTCGGGGGTCGATACCTGCAAGCTGAAGGCTCTGCCATCCGGCGAGTAGTCCGTGAAGCTACCGGGAAGCTGCACTGGCAGGCCCTTTTCAGAGTGGAGCACCATCCGCCCTGCCCACTCGGCGTCACTCAACCACCGGGGCAGCCGAGCGGCTTCCCTGCCATACAGGTGCGTCGGACGCTCCCTCATGGGCAGATAGTGGGCAAAACCATGCAGTGCCAGGGCCGTCTGGCCACCCGGCCAAAGCGGTGGTAAGCCCGTGTCGTCGCTCGCCTGCAGGGCAAAAACAGCGCTCTCCCAGGTAAGAGGCTCCCCCGCTTGGCAGTAGGCGCCGTGCCCCACGCGTTGCAGCCAGCCACTGCTGGCCAGCTTACGCGCCTGATCCGAGGTGACGCCGCGTGATGCCAGCCAGGCAGTCGTCACGACGGCGCCATACGGGATCTTGTGCAGCAGCTGGTTTATTTTCACGTTAAAAAATCGGCCTTAAATTCCGTCTTCAGAGTGAATATTAAACCACGTTGGTTTATCTTCAAACACAGAATCGCCATTAATGGCCGCTTTTGGAGAAGAATTTAAACCGAAAGCCGAGTCTCCGGCCCTGCCTGAGTTCAAATTTAGCGGAAGGAAGCTTGAGGGCAGAAGCCAGGCAGAGAAGGCCGCTGCAGGGGACAGAGCGGCCACGCATCACGTCAGTCTTGGTAGTGCGTGTACTTTTTTGCGCTTCCCTTCACCTGGTCGGCGGGATATTTCTCCGCATTCTTCTCCATCTTCGCCCGGCATGCCGCTTCGATATCCACGTCCAGCTTGCCCGCCAGCCGGATCAGATAGAGCTGAACATCGGCAATTTCATCGCGCACGGCGGCCAGTTGCTGCTCATCCAGCTCCCTGGACTGCGCCTCGGTCAGCCACTGAAAGCACTCCTGCAGCTCTGCGGCCTCCACCGTCAGCGCCATGGCCAGGTTCTTGGGCGAGTGAAACTGGTCCCAGTCGCGCTCGGTGGCAAACTGGTCCATGGCGTCGCGGAGCTGCTTGAACGGGTCTGACATCTCGGGGTCACCTGGTTCTACGGTATCGGACAGCGGTGAGCATGCCTGCTCTGCCGCTCGCTATCCAGCCAGCATTGGCATAGGCGACCATCCGGCCGCCCACTCGCTCACAGCACGGAGAGGAATTCGCCGATGACCTTCAGGTCCTCGAGCTCGTCCTCGAGCACGATGTCCCTGTAGCCGAAGGCGTTGGTCTGGGGCTTCAGCACGATGCGCTGGTTCACGAACTCGCCATACTCCTCGACTTTCTCGCTATGATACAGCTTGATCGTGAAGCTGCCGCCGTGGTCAGGGTCCTCGATGGCGCGATGCTGCACCACGACGACCTTGCCTTGCCGAGTGCCGCCGGGGTTGGCACGAAACAGGCACCAGGCGCCATTGGGGATGCGCCGGTTCATCGACTCCCCCACTACCCGGCTGACGAACAGGTCAGGGCTCGCGCGCATGAAGTCCGGCAGCTCGACCCAGTGCTCGGCGTCGGCGATCTGCATCTCGCTGAACTCGCCGGCAGCGATGCTCAGGTCGTACACGGGCACATGGCGCTCGAACGGCACTGCCTCATCACGCGTCACGATGGGAAGATGCAAGCCATCCAGCGTCTCGGCCTCTTCAGCCAGATCGTTATGCTCGGTGGCTGCCTGTGAACGAGCGAAGGCCGCGAAGTACTTACGGGTCTCGGGGTCCGTGGCATAGACGTAACAACCCTTCTGGCCCCGAGTCATCAGCGTGCGATAGGTGTTCTTGATGATCTGGTCCGCCAGGGCACGGGCATGCTCGGGCTGCTCCTTGAGCAGTTTCTTGTAGCCATGCACGGAGCGATCCTGCCCTGCCCGCTTGGCCGCGTCTGTCACCACGCGGCCGTCACGAATCACGAAGTCGTCGCCGATGATGACGCCAACGTAGTCGAATTCGAGCCCCTGACAGGTGTGGATGCAGCCGACCTGCTCTGCTGATCCATCGGCGATGGCCCACAGCATGCCGTCGTCATCGAGGTTCCACTGGGCCGCGAAGTCATGTTCGGGAAACACGATGTCCATGGCCTGCTTGTCCTTCTTGCTGGCCCAGGGCCAGCAGTAGCCCGCCACCATGCGGGCCTTGTTGGCCTTGCGGTTCTTCTCGAGAATCGCATGGCGCATGGCACTCGGGTCATCGAACACCTGGAAGTCGTAGTCGATGTCCTCAAGGTCGGTGTTGGCCGTGGTGCGAATCTGAAGGGCGTGATCGAGCCAGGCCAGATAGCCATCCGAGCCGTTGCAGCGAAACTGCGACGCCAGCTCGAGCTCGTGGACATCGGCGCCGCCCTCGGCCGCCCGCCGCCGGATCTCCTCGACCGTGCCCACGTCCTTCAGCGTCACACGCTGCGCCTCATCGATGAAGAAGATAGAGAAGCGTGACGCGGCGATCACCTCCTTGATCTGGCTCTCGCCTAGCCCGGATATTGCATCTGGCCGGCCAGAGGCTCCCAGATCTCAGGCTCGGTGAAGACGATGGCGCTCCGGGCTTGAGATTGGCTATTTCTTGATCAATTTTCTGCGCTCAGGACGCACTGCCCCCAACCCCCATGTGTTTTCTGTGCCGGGGACAGCACGCCGCGGCGCTACCCAGGCACCAGTTTGCCAGCCAGCTTCAGGAAGAGGTCTTGCTCCGGGTACTGGCTGCTCAACATCAGCCGAATCGTGCGCGTGTTGCGGGTGATGACGGCGCCGATCTTCAGCAGCTTCAGGCGGATGGTATTGACCTGGGCTTGGGCGAAGTCGGTGCGCTTGAGGTAAATCCGACGCAGTCGCTCCAGGAGCAGATAGGCCAGCCCCGAGAGCAGTAGCCGGTACTGGTTGGGCCACCACTCGTGGCAGCTGGTGCGGTCGGAGAACAGGAACTGCTGCTCCTTGATGCGGTTCTCCATCTCGCCCCGGGCACAGTAGCGGTGGTCATAGAGCCACTCGGCGCTGCAGCCGCGCAGGCTGGTGACCACGTAGCGGGTGTTGAAGCCACGCCGGCTGGTCTCGGACTTGACGATCACCCTTCGTCGACGCTCCTTCCAGCTCTTGGCAGCGTACTCGATGAAGCCGAAGACACGCTCCTTCTCCCAGGTCTTCTCGAAGCGGATGGCCGACGCGTAGTCGATGTTCAGAGCCAGCTTGGCCAAGCGCTTGTTGCCGGCGAGGCCGATGATGTAATCGACGCCGTGGCGGTCACACCAGTTGAGGATCAGCGGACGGCAGAAGCCGCTGTCGCCTCGGAAGACGATCTTCACCTCAGGCCACGCCTGGCGCAGCCGACGGACCAGCAGAGCGAGGATGGCACCGGCGTGGTGAGCGGCATCCAGCGAGGCCGGACGCAGGTAGCTGACCAGCAGCTGGTCGCCACAGAACACGAACAGCGGCAGGAAAATGTAGTGGTTGTAGTAGCCGTTGAAGTGCCGCCCGAGCTGCTGGCCATGCACCCGATCGTCGGTAGCATCGAAGTCGAGGTAGAGCGGCTTCTTGGGTGGCCGCCGGAACGAGCGGATGAACTGCTCGATCATCTCCTCGTGGATGGTGATCGCCCAGTCCCGGTCAGCTTGCTGCTCGAAGCGGCACAAGGTGGACTGACTGGCGAGCACGCCATCGGTATCGACGGCGGTCTGCAGGGCGATGTCGTGACGCAACGCATGGTGGTCATTGAGATCCTCATAGCCCAGTGCCAGGCCGAACATGCGCTGCCGGACCAGGGTTTCGGTGCGGTGCAGGCAGCGCTGAGCGTCGCGCTCGTCGCTGAGTCGGCGAGCGACGGCGCGGGTCAGGCCCATCTCGCGATCGAGCTGCCGCAGCAGCAGGATACCGCCGTCAGAAGTGACATCACCGCCATCAAAACGGGCGATGATCTGACGACCTCTGCAGCGTGGAAAGGAGGCGGACGGCATGGTACATTTTGTCATGGCGGCTGAGGCGGTTGATTCTTGTGTAGGAGCTTGAATTATAACCGATTTTCAGCCGCCTTTTTCATGTCTGATGCATTATCCAGGCTAGTACTACAGCCGTAACTCAATGAGCTACAATGCATGTGGTTGATATGGAAGCGATCACGCGGTGAAGTATGCAAGAGCTGGATCTCTCTGTCTCAGCATTGTTGGATGACCTGACGGATCGGTTAGGCCCACTCTTTCCACGTTCGGAAACGCGAGCTCGAGCTCTACGCTATATCCAGGGGCTACTCAGTCAGTGTGAACGTAAGAACAGCTGGCATCTTGCCGAGTGGCTCGGCGATGCCACCCCAGATGGGGTGCAGTACCTGTTGGATCGAGCCCGCTGGGATGCGGACGCGGCACGCGATGTCCTCCGCCAGTGGGTGATCGATATGCTGGGCTCGCCTGACGGTGTTCTGGTCCTTGATGAGACGGGCTTTATCAAGAAAGGCCAGCACTCAGCCGGTGTGCAACGCCAGTACAGTGGCACTGCCGGCCGTATCGAAAATAGCCAAGTCGGCGCCTTTCTTCTCTACGCCAGCCAGGCAGGGCATGCCTTCCTGGATCGTGCTTTATACTTGCCCAAGTCCTGGACACAGGATCGCGAGCGTTGTCGGCGTGCAGGAATCCCCGATGACGTCGAATTCGCCAGCAAACCTGAACTCGCTCGCCGGATGCTGGAACGTGCGCTGGACCAAGGAATACCTGCCGCTTGGGTGACGGGGGATAGCGTCTATGGCGGTAACCGAAGCCTACGTCTGTGGCTGGAGGATCGGTCGCAACCCTTTGTTTTAGAAGTGGCTTGTAACGAAACCTTATGGTGGAAGAGCTTTCAGTATACGCGAGCTGACGAGATTGCGGCGGCACTGCCGAAGGACGCTTGGCAGACCGTGTCTGCTGGCTCGGGCAGTAAGGGCGAACGCTGGTACGACTGGGCGTTGGCCCCTCTAATGAGATTACAGCCCACAGAAGAAGCTCGCCGCTGGGGGCATTATCTCCTGATCCGACGCAGCCTCTCCAAGCCGGATGAACTGGCCTATTATGTGGTCCACGCGCCCAAAGATTGGGTGTCGATCAAAACGGTGGTGCAGGTCGCGGGGCAACGCTGGAAAATCGAGCAAGGTTTTCAGACAGCCAAGGGGGAATGCGGTCTGGATGAGTATGAAGTGAGGCGCTGGGGCAGCTGGCATCGCCACATCACCTTATCGCTGCTGGCCCACGCCCTCTTGGTGGCGATTCGGAAAGCGAGTCAGCAGCAAAAAAAACCGTTGCTGACAGGATCCAATGGACACTTCCCGAACTCAGACGGATGATCGGGAGATGGGTATGGCAAGGACAGCAGGCCTTGTCTCATGCGCTTCATTGGTCGGATTGGCGACGAAAGCACCAATATCGGGCTTGGCTGTGCCACTGTCGGCAGCAGCAAGCCCGGATGGAAATGCGTGAACGAGAACTCCAGCAGTTACGGCTGTAGTACTAGGGGAGCGGTTGACAGGCCTCTGTTCCTTTTATAGAACGTTCTTTTAAAGGAACAACTCGAGGCCGCCCACTATGGACATGCTCTCACTCGGTACCTTGGGCCAACATCTTCAGGCTCTGCGCCTGGCGCGAGGCCTATCACTGTCGCAATTAGCCGCCGCCGCCGGCATCGCCAAGTCGAACCTGTCACGTCTTGAGCAGGGCAACGGCAACCCCACACTCGACACCATCTGGCGCCTAGCGGTGCAGTTGAAAGTCCCCTTCGGCACCCTAGTAGCACCAATCCGCGTGCCACTGGGAGAAGACGGCGTGGAGGTGCGCCTGCTTGATCAAGGCCAGGATACGCCTCAGGTCGATGCCTACTGGATGCGTTGCGCGCCCCACACCACGCGACACGCCGAGCCCCACACCTCCGGCGCGCGAGAAACCCTTACCCTGATCAGTGGCAGCCTGGAGGCCGGGCCGGAGGGTGAGACCCTGCCACTCTCCGCCGGCGACAGCCTCACCTTTGCCGCCGACCTGCCCCACCTCTACCGAACTGGAGACACCTGGGCCACGTTACTGGTCAGCGTCATCTATCATGAGGAGCCCACCTCATGAGCCTGCAAGCCGCCACCTCGCCGGTCCGACCTTGGCTTTCCGGCATGCGCGAGGCTATTCCGCTGCTGGGCGGCTATGTGCCGGTGGCCATCTCCTTCGGGCTGATCGCCACCCAAGCCGGCTTCAATGCCTGGGAGGCGGTGATCATCTCAACGTTATTTTATGCCGGCGCGTCACAGTTCCTGTTCGTCGGCATGATCGCTGCCGGATCTCCGCTGTGGCTGGTGGTGGCAATGACGCTGTTGATCAACCTGCGCCATGTGGTCTACGCCCCCAATCTGGCGCCTTGGCTAACTTCCAGCCGTTGGTGGGGCTGGTTGATGCACACCTTGACCGATCAGGTCTTCGCCCTGGCCCACGCTCGCCTGCCCCAGCTGCCGGAAGCACAGCGCCTCGGCTGGTTCACCGGTGCCGCCCTGCTGGCCTGGGCGATCTGGGTCGGCGGCACGGCGCTTGGGGCCTTGGCCGGCGGTGAGCTGGTCGCCCGCTGGGCGCTGATGGGCGAGATCCTACCCTTCGCCCTGCCCACTCTGTTTCTGGTGCTGGTGGCGCCCCGCTTCACCTCCCGGCGCTGGAGCCTGGCGTTGAGCGTTACCATCGCCAGCTCCCTGCTGCTGACGCTCCTGGGTTTGACCAACGTAGCGATTCCCCTCGCCGCCGTATGCGGCATGTTGTGTTTCCAGTTCGTGAAATTCGACACCGCCATGCAAGGAGACCACCATGAGTAACGCCCTGTGGATCGCCGTGCTAGCCGCTGCGCTAGGTACCTTGCTGATGCGCCTATTGCCGCTACTGTGGATGCAGCGCCGCCTCAAGCGGCTCGGTGACGACGCCCCCGAGGCCATGCCCCAATGGCTGAGCCTGCTTGGACCGCTGATGGTCGCCGCTGTGTTTGGAGTCTCGCTGGTGCCAGTGACACCCGGGCCCCTCGCCTGGTTGGCCACTGTCATCGGTATGCTAGCGACCCTCGCCGTCTGGTGGCGCACGCGCACCCTGGGCTGGCCGGTCGCAGCCGGGATAGCGACCTACGGGGCGGTCGTGACGTTGTTTGGATAATTTATCATCCATCAGTTGGCCGGACAGTGTGGTTGGCTGTGTGACGCCGACTCGATGGCGTTATGGTCGCTGGTTTCTCACCCAGATTGACGCACTACAGTCCACTCTATTTCATCGGAATTTATGTTGCTATGAGGCCGCCAAATTCGGATTCACGAAGCGATAATTGTTGTCACCTGCTTATTGAAGAATACGGAAAGTCGGAAACAAAATATCAGGGAAGTTATAATTTATGAGAAGTCAAAGTAAACCTCTATTCTGGCGAGAAAGTCGCATGCCTCACGTGGAGTTGCGCAATGTTGAGGACGGTCGCCAGGTGTGTTATTACCCTCACAGTCACACCCAGTGGTCGATTGGAGCCATCACTGGAGGTGAAAGCACCTTTCAGTATCGGAATGATCATTGCCGGGTGAGTGCTGGCGACCTTGTGCTCATGAATCCGGAGTGGGTCCATGCCTGCAATCCCATCGACAGTCAGCCGTGGGCGTACCTGATGCTGTATGTGGATATCGACTGGCTGACGGATTTGCGGTTTCAGGCGGGTTTACTTCCGGAACGGAAGTGGCAGGACATCCATACGGCAACAATCTCTGAGCCAATATGGTATGAACGCTATTGTCGCATGGCGGGCTGCCTTCTGGACCCGCAGCGTGAGCTTCTGGAAAAACAGACAGAGACAGTGGGGTTTCTGTCAGACTTGATGCAAGTGTTGGCAACACTACCTGAGATTCAGGATAAAAGGGCACCGCAAGCATTGGTGGTGTTGGCCAATTATCTGGATGATCATGCGGCGGAGGATGTTTCGCTCGATACGCTTTGCGAGATTTCCGGTTACAGTGCCGGCCACTTGATTCGTGCGTTCAGGCAGTATTTTGGTCTGACACCCCATGCCTACTTGGTGAACCGGCGTGTTCAACTCGGACGCCGTGAGCTGAAAAACGGCACCCCCATTGTGGAGGCGGCCATGAACGCAGGTTTTGCTGACCAACCGCACTTCCAGCGCACTTTCAAGCGTTTGATGGCCGCAACGCCAAACCAATATCGGAACGCCTCATCCCATCAGCAGATAAATGCAACTGATGGCGAGAAGTAAGGCCAATATACGATTTATAGTGACCAGTATTATAGGTTTATGAACATAGCGGCGCATAAATGCACCGGCATATACCCAGCAGGCGAGTGACAGCCAGCAGATCGGGAGATAAATTATGGCGAATAGCAGGATTTGCTGCAGGTCGTTCGCGCTGGTGTAGGCGCCTATGCCGGAAGCCGAGGCCAGCCAGGCCTTGGGGTTAAGCCACTGCATTAGCGCCCCGGTACCGAAACCGGGAGCCTTCTCTGTGCCATTCTCTGGCAGTTGGCCGCTGTCCATGACCAGTTTTACACTCAGGTACAGTAGGAAGGCTATGCCACCCAATCGCAACAACTGTTCGGCAACAGGCACTACCGTCAGAAGCGAGTAAAGGCCCAATCCCACGGCAATGAACAGCGCAGTAAAGCCCAAGGTGGCGCCGGTCACAAAGATCAGGCCTTGGGGAACCGGATAGCGTGTGCCACTGCTTAAGCAAACAAGATTAACCGGCCCAGGGGATATGGAGCTAGCCAAGGCGTAGGCAGACATGGGTAAAATCAGGGAAAGGCTCATTGATACTTTCCGCTAAGGTCACATGCAGAGTCTGCCCTGAGCGTCGAACCAGGTATTGAAAAAAATTGAGGTTGCGCCGCCTATGACTCGGTCTATTCCTGGCAATGGCTATGGCCTTCTGGAAGCCAGTATTGATGTCGTTATAGGAACGCTGATTGCTCAGCGCCTCCAAAAAACCAAATAACTTTATGCTCTTATATCCAAAAATTCGAGACTCAGTGAGAGTTTCTCAATCTGGGATATAGTGTGCCGTTACCGACGATCACTGCTTGCCCAGCGATGCGGATCAATGAAGCATTATCGTTTCGCTCTGTTTCTGCGAAGATGAGGCTGGGGCGGCCCACCTCTATTCCTTGACGGATTCTCCACTGATATAGATCAGGACGTGGTATAGCTTCTGCGAGATATCCTACCAACGCTGCTGCGGCACTCCCGGTAGCAGGGTCTTCACGAACACCGCCTTCTGTGGAGAACATGCGACTGTGTATCGAATGTTCCTGGCCAGAAGATTTTTCGAGTACATAGAGATAAATCTGTTCGTAGCCGCTAGGTGATACCCACTCCGACCAAGCTTTGGGCGAGGGCCGGGCCCGGCCTAGGGCTTCCTGGGAGTCGAGCTCGATTAGATGGTAAGGGAGTCCACAGGAAGCCAGTACTGGTTCGCTACTAACCTCTCCGGCATTGAGACCGAGCAGTTCCTCCGCGGTCGCTTGATTCAGTGTGCTGGCTTGGATCTCCACCGGCACCGCTGCGGTGAAACGGGCCAGGTCATGATCGTAGTCCACCATTAAGGATCCGACATCAGCTTTCAGCGTAAGTGGGCGGTCGCGCTTTGCCATGTCCAGCTCCGCCAGTAAGTGGGCGGTGCCTATCACCGGATGACCGGCGAAGGGCAGTTCCATGGTTGGCGTAAAGATGCGGATAGGGTAACACGCAGGAGCAATCGCCTCGCCAACGAAGACAGTCTCGGATAGGTTCAATTCGTTGGCTATGGCCTGCATCTTGTTGGAATCTAGCTCGTCGGAACGCGGAAACACCGCGAGCGGGTTTCCAGAAAATGCTCGGTCAGTGAAAACATCGAGAAGATAATAATAGTGTTTATTCATTGTTTGTCGGATCCCGTGTTATTGACTATCCGCTTGGAAACTTGGCCCCATCAGTCGGGCAGATTGAGGTATCGCTAAATTATGATATGTTCATGCGCAGATCTCAAGCTACTAGAATTAGAAATCTATCAATAGGGAAACGTATTTGTCCAAAGCGACAACCCGCTTGCTCAGAGCTCCTGCGAATGATGTACTCTTGTCCGTCAAACGATCGTTTTCTGGACACTCTGAGTGACATGCAAAGGAAGCACGCGCCACCTTGTTACATGTCGGGTCCCATGTGATTGACTACCCGTTTGGTAAATAACTGTCGGGTCCCGTGTGATTGATTACCCGCTTGGTAAATAACTCTGGTCGCTTGGCCTGCCACTCCTTCATCGCCGTGATCGGTGCTTGATGATGCAGCGCCTTCTGCGGGATGTGGTGATTGTACAGCCAAGCGTAGCGTTTGAGCGTCTGCTCCAGGTCCTCGCCTGAGGTATACCGCCGGGTGGCCAGCACGTCGCTGATGCGGCCGTTGAACCGCTCCACCATGCCGTTCGTCTGTGGCCTTCCCGGCTTGATCAGGCGATGGTCGATACCATGGGCCTGGCACTCCTGATCGAAGGGATGGTGCCCGCTGGGCTTGCGCTCACCTGCCCGCGTGAAGCGGTCCGTGAACGACTTGCCGTTGTCGGTCAGCACCGTCTGGATCTTGAAAGGTGCCTTCTTCTCCACTTCCTTCATAAACGCCCGAGCATCCTTCGCGGACTGGCTGCGTCGCACCTCCAGGTAGACCCAGCGTGTCGCACGGTCGATGGCAACGTACAGGTAGCGTTTCTTCTCCTCGTCGGGCATCTGGGGCAGGTGCTTGATGTCGATATGCACGTAGCCCGGTTCGTAGTCCTTGAAGGGCTTGTGCCGGGGTTTCTCGTCGCCACCGGCATCCTGCCGCGCCAGTTCCGCCAGCGTCGGCACCTCACGCCGTTTGAGCATGCGATGCAGGGCGGAGCGCGACAAGCCGGGGTTCAGGAACTCACGCGCCACGACGAGGAGATCATCCAGGCCGAGGCGCAGGAACTCACGAGCCGTGATCAGCACCTCCTCCTGCTCAGCTGTGAGCGTGGCCAGGAGGTTGTGACGGGTATGCGATCGGTCATAGACATCGTCGCGGTAACGCCATCGCTGGATGGTCGCAGTAGCGACGCCATACTGCCGGGCCAGCTCGCTGTCCGTGATGCTGGAGGGGGCTGCCTGGATCTCGGCACGGATCTTCGGTGTCGTCGTCGCTTGTTTATGCAGCTTGATGTCCATGAACCTGTTCCCGGATGAATTGCTGAAGAAGCCCCCTGGCGGCTAGCAAAGGATAACTCCTATAGGCGATTTGATCATCCGGGACCCGACAAAAACTCAGGTCCCCCCAGTGTCAGGATGACTGTCGTGCCCTCTGATACCCTGTTCTTGTAAACCGACCAGGGGGCGAAAGGAGACACTCATGCCTCGTTACTCAGAGGAGCGCCGGCAAGCCGTGGTCACCAAGCTGCTGCCTCCCCACAACCTCTCCCCGCAGGTGATCGCGGAGCAGGAAGGGATCTCGTTGGGCACCGTCTACAAGTGGCGCAAGGAAGCCCGTGCCGAAGGGCGCTGCCTGCCGGATGCGCTGGGCAAGGGCGCCGATGGCTGGTCGTCAAAGGACAAGTTCAACGCCGTGCTTGAAACCGCTTCGATGAACGCCCAGGAGACGGCGGAGTACTGCCGCCGCCGCGGGATCTACCCCGAGCAGCTGGAGCGGTGGCGCCATGACTGCGAACAGGCTGCCAGCCTCTCGCACTCCGAACGCCAGCGTGAAGCCGATGAGGCCAAGCAGCAGCGCAAGCGCATCAAGGCGCTGGAAAAGGAGCTCGCCCGCAAGAACGAGGCCCTGGCGGAGACCGCAGCGTTGCTGGCCCTCAGAAAAAAGGCGAGGGCGATCTGGGGGGACGAGGACGCATGATCAGCACCCCAGATCGCCAACGCGCCATCGCGCTGATCGACGAGGCCAGGGCCCAGGGAGCACGCCTGGAGACTGCTTGCCGCGAGCTGGGCATCACCGCCCGAACGTACCAGCGCTGGACGCGCGGCGGAACGCTGCACGAGGACCAGCGCCCTTTGGTCGACCGGCCGGTGCCGGCTAATGCGCTGACACCGGCCGAAGAACAGGAAATCCTCGATGTGTGCCACCGCCCCGAGTACGCCAGCCTGCCGCCAGAGCAGATCGTGGTGCGCTTGTTCGATGAGGAGCAGCGCTACCTGGCCTCACCCTCGTCATTCTACCGGGTGATGCGCAAGCACCGCGAAATGGTGCACCGGGGCCGTGCCAAGCCACCTCAACGCCGCGCCAAGCCCACGACCTACCAGGCCACTGCGCCGAACCAGGTGTGGTCGTGGGATTGCACGTGGTGTGTGCCTCGACCCTGAAGGCAGCAGGAAGTAGCTGAATGGGCACGAGCATGACTGGAATACCTTCATGCCGAGCAGGATGCTACTAGTGAAGGGCTGCCCTCTGCTGTGAGAGGGCATGAGCCGAAGCGGCAGTGACCTGCTGTGCACTGGCAGGGTGATGTAACCCGTGGGAAACGGGGTGTGAGGCGAAGCTGTTACGCCAAGATGCACCTCTAGGCTAAGTATGGAAAGGTTGAGGAACACGAACCGATTAATCCGCGTCTGTGGGCTGAACGTGTCGCCACCTCCTACACGGCTTATTGGAGGTGTGCACCCCCAGCAGTGAGTACAAGTATGGCTCACTTCTGCTGTGGGCGACGAATAGCCACGTCGTTGCCAACAGAGGTATGGACAGTGCGCAGCTAATCCATACCGGGTGCACCAACTTGCAGCATGCAAGGGTAAAGATTGCGATCGGCAACCTCCTCCATACACTTGAGTCCAGCATGTAAACGAGGGAAGGCTTGTATGGGATGGTAAGGGAGTGCGACCCCGATGCCCGACAAGCTGGCGGAGCCTCCGTAGTAGTCCGAGGTGGGGAAAGCCCATCACATGGCGAAGGGAGGCAGTTCAAGTGGCTTGTTCCACTAATTACCTGACCGAGAGAGGTGAAGACCTTTGATAATCAGGGAAATGCAGAGCAAGCTAGCAACATGGTCAACAGAAGATCCGAATCGTAGGTTTGATCGACTGTTGAGGCTGATTGCAGGGCGCGACTGGCTCCTGAGTGCTGCGTGGAAAACACTGGCATCAAAGGGGGCCAAGACTGCCGGAATCGACGGTGTGACTCGACGAGTAATGGAGCAGAATCTTACCCACTACGTGGATGATATTCGCTCAGAGCTGCTGGCTGGAACCTATCAGCCTCAGCCTGCTCGTCGTATCTATATTCCGAAGGCCAACGGCAAGAAGCGCCCACTGGGGATACCAACACTGCGAGATAGGATTGTACAACGTGCGATGCTGATGGCCATGGAGCCCATATGGGAAAGCGACTTTCATCGCTTATCCTACGGCTTCCGTCCCGAAAGAAGCGTGCACCATGCTATCCGAACCGTGAAATTGCAGCTTACGGATAGTGGAGAAACGAAGGGCCGCTGGGTCATAGAAGGCGACTTGGCAAGCTACTTTGATACTGTCCACCACCGAAAGCTGATGCGGTGCGTTCGCAGGCGGATTTGTGACAATCGTTTCCTAGACCTCCTATGGAAATTTATCAAAGCGGGCCATGTCGACAAAGGGCTGTTTCATGCTGCTCACGACGGCGTTCCGCAAGGTGGTGTGCTTTCACCATTACTGTCGAATATCATGCTGAATGAATTCGATCAATGGCTTGAGAAACGCTATCTTGGCAAGAAGGCCCGCAAAGATCGTTGGTACTGGAACTCTAGCATCCAACGGGAATTTCCAATCGCTATGCGAGAAAGACGACGTTGGCGACCAGCGGTAGCTTACTGCCGCTACGCTGATGATTTCGTCTTGGTTGTTAAAGGAAACAAGGCGCATGCTGAGGCCATCCGCGAGGAGTGCCGAATGTTCCTTGAGGACGACCTCTCATTAACTCTGAATATGGATAAAACCCATATTACACATGTGAATGATGGGTTCATTTTCCTGGGTCATAGAGTAGTCCGTAAACGCGGACCCAATGGCACAATGCGCCCGGTCACGTCCATCCCCCGCGAAAAGGCAAAGAATTTCGCTGCATCTCTGGCGAAAGAACTGTCTAGCAATCATAGCGCGAATAGGATTGACATGGTGGACCGCCTGAATCGCCGACTGGCGGGATGGGCGAATTTCTACCAGCATACCGACTTCACCGCGATCACTTACAGGAAGATAGATGGCATTGTTTTCTGGCGATTTAGCCACTGGATTTCAAGGAAGTATCGCGCGTCGATAAAGTCTATGATGCGAAAACACTTCCTGAGACCAACAGAGAAACAAGCCAAGACATGGAAATTCTTTGGCCCAAATGGCAGAGGTGTTTTCTGCGTAACGAGCCTAAGACGTCTGGTGACCAGTCGAAAGATGACCTTCCGATGGCGGCTTCCTGAGTCAAATCCCTATCTGCCACGGGAAGAGGTACGCAACACCGTCACTTCGCGCTACCGAGATGTTGCCATGGCTTTGAGTCACGCTTGAATGGAGAGCCGTATGCGCTGAAAGGTGCACGTACGGTTCGGGGAGGAGAAGCAGGGAAATAGCTCGACTACGCCCTGCTTCTTACTCCACTGGGCGGCCCGATCAAGGGGCAGCACTACTACCTGGTCATGATGGTCGACATCTTCAGCCGCAAGGTCACCGGCTGGGAGGTGTTCCTGGCCGAGTCGGCCCACAACTCCCGCACCGTGCTGGAGCGTGCCGTGCTGGCAGAACGGATCATTGACCAGCCGCTGGTGCTTCACGCGGACAACGGCAGCCCCTTCAAGGGCGCCACGCTGCTGGAGAAGCTGCATGAGCTCGGCATCACGCCCTCCTTCAGCCGACCGCGGGTCAGCAATGACAATCCCTACTCGGAGGCGCTGTTCCGCACCTGCAAGTACCGGCCCTGTTACCCCATACACGGGTTCGCCACGCTTAGCGACGCGCAAGAGTGGGTGGCCGGCTTCGTCCAATGGTACAACCACGAGCATCGCCACAGCGGGATCCGCCTGGTGACGCCGGCACAGCGCCATGCGGGCGAAGACAAGGCAGTGCTGGCCAAGCGCCACGTCATCAATCAGGCGGCGCGTGATGCCAATCCCGCTCGCTGGAGCGGCAAGACCCGCAACTGGACGCCGATCGGCACCGTGTCACTCAACCCGGAGCGGGAGCTCCAGGTCTCCGTCATCGAACCAGAAAAGCAGGTGGCGTGAATGACCTCAGAGGCGACAGATTCCTTGACAACTACCGGGTCGCTTGGCCAGAGTCGAGGATGCAGCGGGCAGCTGCATGGCGACGAAAGAAAACCGGATCAGCAAGCTCATGACTGGGTCTCCATGGGCCAAGGGGGAGATGCTGACCATCCTTAAAAATATCTATATTTTTTATTTTTGTCCAAACATGGCCCAAGAACGCCCCATCCCTCCTCCCTCTGCTTCTGGACGCCAGACACGACACCGCCGAGCCCCATGGCCTCGGCGGTGTAGAGCTCAGAGCTCCTTTCAGAACCTCATGAATGTGATGGGCTGTTCCGGGGCAGGCCCCCTTTAGTACTACAGCCGTAACTGCTGGAGTTCTCGTTCACGCATTTCCATCCGGGCTTGCTGCTGCCGACAGTGGCACAGCCAAGCCCGATATTGGTGCTTTCGTCGCCAATCCGACCAATGAAGCGCATGAGACAAGGCCTGCTGTCCTTGCCATACCCATCTCCCGATCATCCGTCTGAGTTCGGGAAGTGTCCATTGGATCCTGTCAGCAACGGTTTTTTTTGCTGCTGACTCGCTTTCCGAATCGCCACCAAGAGGGCGTGGGCCAGCAGCGATAAGGTGATGTGGCGATGCCAGCTGCCCCAGCGCCTCACTTCATACTCATCCAGACCGCATTCCCCCTTGGCTGTCTGAAAACCTTGCTCGATTTTCCAGCGTTGCCCCGCGACCTGCACCACCGTTTTGATCGACACCCAATCTTTGGGCGCGTGGACCACATAATAGGCCAGTTCATCCGGCTTGGAGAGGCTGCGTCGGATCAGGAGATAATGCCCCCAGCGGCGAGCTTCTTCTGTGGGCTGTAATCTCATTAGAGGGGCCAACGCCCAGTCGTACCAGCGTTCGCCCTTACTGCCCGAGCCAGCAGACACGGTCTGCCAAGCGTCCTTCGGCAGTGCCGCCGCAATCTCGTCAGCTCGCGTATACTGAAAGCTCTTCCACCATAAGGTTTCGTTACAAGCCACTTCTAAAACAAAGGGTTGCGACCGATCCTCCAGCCACAGACGTAGGCTTCGGTTACCGCCATAGACGCTATCCCCCGTCACCCAAGCGGCAGGTATTCCTTGGTCCAGCGCACGTTCCAGCATCCGGCGAGCGAGTTCAGGTTTGCTGGCGAATTCGACGTCATCGGGGATTCCTGCACGCCGACAACGCTCGCGATCCTGTGTCCAGGACTTGGGCAAGTATAAAGCACGATCCAGGAAGGCATGCCCTGCCTGGCTGGCGTAGAGAAGAAAGGCGCCGACTTGGCTATTTTCGATACGGCCGGCAGTGCCACTGTACTGGCGTTGCACACCGGCTGAGTGCTGGCCTTTCTTGATAAAGCCCGTCTCATCAAGGACCAGAACACCGTCAGGCGAGCCCAGCATATCGATCACCCACTGGCGGAGGACATCGCGTGCCGCGTCCGCATCCCAGCGGGCTCGATCCAACAGGTACTGCACCCCATCTGGGGTGGCATCGCCGAGCCACTCGGCAAGATGCCAGCTGTTCTTACGTTCACACTGACTGAGTAGCCCCTGGATATAGCGTAGAGCTCGAGCTCGCGTTTCCGAACGTGGAAAGAGTGGGCCTAACCGATCCGTCAGGTCATCCAACAATGCTGAGACAGAGAGATCCAGCTCTTGCATACTTCACCGCGTGATCGCTTCCATATCAACCACATGCATTGTAGCTCATTGAGTTACGGCTGTAGTATTAGAAGAATTAGAAGTTAAAACCATCCTTCCTAAACTAGTGTGATGTCCCAGAAATTAGCGAACAAATTCGTTTGACCTTGGCGAGGATGGATTCGGCGGTGGCGGTCCAGACGAATGGCGTGGCGTGCTCGTTGTAACGGTCAACGAAGTGTTCGATCTTTTTCACGAGTTCCTTGACGCTGGAAAACGAGCCGCGGCGGATAGCCTTCTGGGTGATGATGCCAAACCAGCGCTCGACCTGGTTGAGCCATGAGGCATAGGTCGGGGTGTAGTGGATATGGTAGCGCGGCCGCTTGGCGAGCCATGCTTTGACTTTGGCGTGCTTGTGGGTGGCGTAGTTGTCGACGATGAGATGGATATCGAGATCGTCGGGCACGTTGGCATCGATATGGCGCAAGAAGGCGAGAAATTCCTGGTGCCGATGGCGCTTCTTGCATTGACTGATGACCTCGCCGCTAGCGATGTCCAGGGCGGCGAACAATGTGGTGGTGCCATGTCGGATGTCATCATGGGTGATACCTTCGACATAGCCCAGCCCCATGGGCAATACGGGCTGGGTACGGTCCAGCGCTTGTACCTGGGATTTCTCATCGACGCACAAGACCATGGCGTGGTCAGGTGGGTTGAGGTAGAGCCCGACGATGTCGCGCACTTTTTCGACGAAGAAGGGATCGTTGGAGATCTTGAAGTGGCGTTGGCGATGCGGCTGGATACCGAAGAGATCGAACCAACGCTGGACGGTGCTTTTGGACACGCCCGTCTCCTCGGCCATGGTGCGTACGCTCCAATGCGTGGCATTGGGCGGTTCCGTCTGGAGCGCCCGATTGATGACCTCGGCCACTTCCTCATCCTCATAAGATCGAGGACGGCCACTTCTCAGCTCGTCATGCAAGCCCTCGATGCCGAATTCGATGTACCGTTTGCGCCATTTGCCGACGGTATTCTTGTTCAGCCGCATGCGCTCGGCGATGGCGGAGTTGGTTTCACCATCGGCACAGGCCAATACGATCTGGGCACGTTGAACCAATCCATGGGGAAGGGCCCGAGAGTTGGCGAGGCTCAGGAGGTGAGCACGCTCTTCGTGACTCAACACGACAGGGGGGCTGGGGCGTCCGCGAGGCATGGGCAGCATCCTGGTTGGGATCTGCCCATAATTGTACTATTTTTTTACGGGACGATACACTAGCTCATTTTCGTAAATTACCATAGCTTGTCTTGCCACTTTCTCAACATCTAAGCTAATAGCCAGACTTTTTTGGTTCACATCATCAATTTCAAAAAAGCAAGCATCTAGTGCATCATCACCCGCGAAGGGCTCACCTGAGACCCATACACAGAGTACAGCAACAAGCACAAAATGATATTCAAGCTCACCACTTTTATCAAAGTCTAATACGTCGACAGCATTGAACACCCTATGCACGTTGGCGGTAACACTTGTTTCCTCGTAAAGCTCTCTCAGCGCAGCCTCTTCAATTGTTTCTCCTCGCTCAATTTTTCCACCAGGGAAACCCCATCGACCCGCATCTGGTGGGTTAGAGCGACGTACTAAAAGTACTTTACCATCTTTTAACAGAACTGCGATGGTTGCTACCACCGGGCGTTTTTTCGACGTCTCTGGAAACTCACAACCACCCTGACCAGACATCACACCCTCTGTATCGATTAAAAATGGATAATAATATTATACAAGTGGTATTAGAATGATCGACCGTATCTTATTCCGTCAAGCTTTTCGACCAGATCCTCTGCTCTCAGATGCGTATACCGCCTCAGCATCTGCATGGACTTGTGACCACTGATCGCGGCGACCTCCTGATCGGATAGACCCGCCTCAACTAGACGACTGACGGCCTCATGGCGCAGGTCATGAAAGCGGAAGTCATCGAGTCCGGCCTGCTTCTTCGCCTGGTTCCAGAGCTTGGTATAAGCGTAAGGACCGCGCTTGCCGTCCCTGCCAGGCTCACCAAAGAACACCAAATTACAGTCCAACGGACGCACCGGGTTGTTCAGCGCTTGCTTGAACACCTCGGTGGCCGCCTGGGTCAACGGCACCAGGCGAGCTTCGTTGTTCTTGGTGTCCGTGAGGCGCACCACGCGGCGCTTCACTCGGGTGAGGGTCAGGATCTCTGAGGAGCGCATACCCGTCTCCAAAGCGATTCTGGCGATCCAGGCCAGCATGGGATTGCTGTGCTGCCGTAGCACGGCGAACAGGCGCTTCTCCTCATCGGGACTCAGTCGGCGGTCACGCCCCTCCCCTGGGCTGGGCTTGCGGATGTTCTGGACGGGGTTGTAGGTCAAGCCGAGCCCCCATTCCTGAATAGCCACGGTGTAGAGGTGGCCGAGCAGGGCGAGCTCCAGGCGCACGGTATTGGCGCTGATAGGCTGACCACGATGCCCGATGCTATTGAGGCGAGTATCGCGATAGTTGGCGATCAGTTCCGGCGTCAGGGCTGCGAGGGAGTATTTTCCCAGGTGTTCGATCAGCGTGCCCGCCTTGTGCCGCTCGCTCTTTTGGGTGCTGGGCTTCTTGGTGGGTGTGACGTCGGCCAGGTAGCGCTTGAGCGCGGCTTCGAGCGTCATGCGCTCCGAAGCGCTGCGCTGGATATAGACACCACGCACCATTTCGTCTTCGGTGCGGCGTGCCCAGTCCTGGGCGTCTCGTTTGGTGCGGAAGGTCTTGGCGGTGGTGGGCCAGCCGGTCTTGCGGATGACGGCTTTCCAGCTACCGGCAGGGGTCTTGACGATGGTGGCCATGAAAGTCTCCAGGGGGCTGAAGGATCGGTACTGTACCGAAACTGTACCCTTGGACTATGGGACTCACCAAAGAAAATCCTTAAGTAGCTGATTTGAATGGTGGGCCCAGCAGGACTTGAACCTGCGACCAAGGGATTATGAGTCCCCTGCTCTAACCAACTGAGCTATAGGCCCTTTCAGCGAAGGATGCGCGAACGCGCCGGCGTATGATAGCGAATGGCAGGGGAGCTGGCCATAGCCCGATCGGTCTCCCCTGCGGTCAGCGGCACCTTCCCCGGTTGCCGCGGTCTTTCATGGGCCTGCCCTTCTGGAGATACGCCGGTGCCACGTCGCTCTATTGCCAGCCTGCCAGTGCTTGGCCCTACCCTCCTCATTCTGCTGCTGGCCCTGCCCGCCGCCGCCTGGGAGCTCGACCCGGCCCAGTCGCGGGTCGCCGCCACCGTGGTGCAGCTCGCCCCCGAGGGCCCCATCCCCCGCCAGCACGAGGTGCGCCGGCTCACCGGCACCGCCGAGGCGGACGGCACCCTGGTGCTGCCGCTACGGCTGGCCCAGAGCGACGTGATCGAGCGGATGGGGCCCCTGCCGCCCTGGCTCTCTGGCTTCACCGAGCGCCCCATGGCCACGCTCACCACCCGCTTCCCGCCGGAGCGCCTGGAGGCCCTTGGCGTGGGCGACTCCCTGGTGGAGGTGCTGATGCTCGCAGTGCAGTCCGGCAACAGCACCCGAACCGAGCCCCTGGCGGTGCGCTTCACTCGGGAATCGCCTGAGCGGGTGCGGGTCACCAACGCCGAGCGGGTGGCGCTGGACGGCCGCGAGCTGATGGCCGACCCGACGCTGCGTTCGGTGATGCGGCTGCTCGGCTACGAGCGGATCGGCGACGAGGTGCCGGTGAGCCTGGATGCGGTGCTGGTGAGGCGGTAGTCGCTGCGGCGCACCGATACCGCGCTGGGCATGGCGCACACCGACACTTTTGATAATGATTATTATTTGTATAATAGAGCTTTCCGCGAATCCAGTGGTCTCGCCATGCCCTCCTCCCTGGCCAAGCTCTACATCGGCCCATTGCAGCACCTTGCCCCGCCGGCGGTCACTCCCCTGTCACCCCACCTCGGCATGCCGGCCCGACAGCTGATCGATCCAACCTCGCTGGGCGCGCTGCTCACGCGTTTCGGCGCCCGCTACGGTCATGGCGACCGCCGCGCCGTGGCCTCGCTATGGTCCAAGTGGCACTTCAGCGCCTTGGCGGCCCACTGCCTGGCCGCCAACCTGCTGCTTGAGCGCGACTTACCGCTGGGGCTCGACGAGCTGCACCTCGAGCAGTCTCCCGAGGGGCAGACCACCGGCCTGGCGCTGCGCCATTCCGGCCGCCCCCTGGCCGACCTCGACCCCTGTCGGCGCTTCGCTACCCTGCTCGATGGTCATCTGGAACCGCTGATCGAGGCCCTGGCCGCGGCCACCGGTGCCTCCCCGAAGATGTTCTGGAGCAACGCCGGCAACTACTTCGAGCACTTCGCCGGCGCCTTGGCCGACCACCCCATGGCCGCGCCGGACGTCGCGGAACCCGCCATGGCGCTGGTGGAAAGCCGCACGCTGCCAGACGGACGTCGCAACCCACTCTACCGGCCGGTGCGCTACGTCGAGCGTGATGACGGAAGCCTGCGGCGGGTGCGTCGCCTGTGCTGCATACGCTATTTGATCGAGGAGCTCGGCGTCTGCGGTAACTGCCCGCTGAGCTGTCGACGGCCTAGGCCATAGGCGCAGGTGACAGGCCATGTTTCCGCCCCGCCGCCACACCGTCGCCGATTTCCTCGGCTATGGCCGCCGCTACCAGATCGACTACCGCTTTCCGGTGGCGCCCGGCCAGCCGGAGCGCGCCGCCCGGCTGCCCATTGCCCAGGGCCGGGTGGAAGAGGTCACGCTGACGGCGGGGGCCGAGCTGGTGCTCTCCGACCTGAAGGTGATCCAGCCCTATGCGTCTCGCTCCCGAGGCCAGGCGGCGCTGCTGATCGTGGCGGTGCTGGAGGGTCGGGTACGCCTGGGGCTGGCGGGCAGGGAGCGCTGGCTGACCGCCGGCGAGGCCTACACCCTGTGTCTCGACGACCGTCAGGTACTCGGTGCCCATCAGCCTGCCGACCAGCGCCTGCGCACCCTTAGCCTGGCACTGAGCGATGAGGCCATGGGCCAGTGGTGCGGCTCGCTCCCCCCGGCGGCTCCGTACGCCTGGTCGCTGCCCAACGCCCTGGCTCTGACCCTGGAGCAGGGCTACCGCAGCGGCCTCTCCGGCCAGGCACGCCGTCTCTTCTTCCAGGGTCTGGCGCTGCAGCTGCTGGCCCAGGGGCTCACTCCTCCCGCTCCGGAACGTCTGCCGGCCACGGCCACCGCGGCGCCGGCCAGACGCCTGGAGGCGGTCCGCCGCCTGCTCGAGGAGCATCCCGAGCGGGAACATGACCTGGCGGCCCTGGCGAGCCTGGCCGCCATGAGCCCCAGCACCCTGGCACGCCGCTTCCGCGCCGCCTATGGCTGCTCGCCCATCGACTACCTGCGCCGCCGGCGTCTGGCGCGGGCTCGGGAGCTGCTGCTCGGCGGGTATAGCGTCCAGCAGGTCGCCCATCTGAGCGGCTATCGCCACGCCAGTAACTTCATCACCGCTTTCCGCCGCGCCTATGGCGTTTCCCCTGGGAGCCTGTCGAGTTCCCGCCCTTGAAGCAGGCTGGCACTCGCCCATAACCCCTTGCGCGGCACGCATAACTCACCGGAGCGAATAAGTGAAACAATTCTCACTTGCAAATCTATCGTCCGAGAGTGATCCATGCCCCGCTTGCATCCCCTGACCCTCGCCACTGCCCTGGCCTCCATCTCCCTGTCCAACCCGCTCCTGGCCGACGAGGCCCTGGAGACCCTGACGGTCACCGCCAGCGCCGCCACCAAGACCGAGACGCCCTTTATCGAGACGCCTCAGACGATCTCGGTGGTCGAGCGAGTGGACTGGGAGACCCGTGGCGCCGAGAGCGTCCAGCGCGCCGCCGACTATACCCCCGGCGTCTTCACCAACCAGATCGGCGCCTCCAACCGCTACGACTACCTGGTGCTGCGCGGCTTCGCCGACGGCAGCATCAACAACACCTTCCTCGACGGCCTCAAGGTGATGAGCGACGGCGGCTCCTTCAGTTCGCTGGTGATCGATCCCTGGTTCCTGGAGCGTATCGAAGTGGTCAAGGGGCCGGCCTCGGTGCTCTATGGCCGCGCCTCCCCGGGGGGCCTGGTGGCCCAGACCAGTCGCCGCCCGGAGTTCGAGTCCAGCGGCGAGCTGCGCCTGCGACTGGGCAAAAATGCCCAGCGCAGCGCCGCCTTCGACGTCACCGGCCCGCTGGACGCCGAGCGCCGCCTGGCCTTCCGCCTCACCGGCCTGGCCCGGGCCGCCGATACCCAGTTCGGCCCGGTGGAGGAGCGGCGCTACGCCATCGCCCCCCAGCTCAGCTGGGACATCAGCGACGCCACCAGCCTGACCCTCCACGCCTACCTGCAGCGTGAGCCGGAGGGAGGCTACCATGCCGGCCTGCCCTTCGAGGGCACGGTGGTGGACCGTAACGGCCGCCGCATCGCCAACACCTTCTTCGAGGGCGAGGAGGCCTTCGAGACATTCGAGCGCGACCAGCTCATGGTCGGCTACGAGTTCGAGCATCGCTTCCATGACGGCCTGAGCGCCCGCCAACGGCTGCGCTATACCGAGACCGAGGTGGAGCTGGCCCAGGTCTACGCCTACGGCTGGGCCTCGCAAACCGAACTCAACCGCTACTTCTCCGGCGGCGAAGAGTCCCTCGATGCCCTGACCGTGGATAACCAGCTGGAGGCGCGCCTGGCCACCGGCGGCGTGGATCACACCCTGCTGCTAGGCCTGGACCATCAGCGGCGCAACAACGACGTCACCTGGACCTCCGGGGCCTTCCCGGCCATCGACGCCTTCGATCCCCAGTACGGCGCCGGGCCCAGCATGATGTTCCCGGAGGTACGCCAGCGCCGCGAGCTGGAGCAGACCGGCCTCTACCTCCAGGATCAGCTGGCCTTCGGCAACTGGCGAGCCAACCTCGGCCTGCGCCACGACTGGGTGGATATCACCAACAGCGACCCGGTGAGCGGCACCCAAAGCGTGCTGGACGACACCCAGGTCAGCGGCCGCGCCGGCCTGCTCTATGCGTTCGATAACGGCCTGGCGCCCTATGCCAGCTACTCCACCTCCTTCAGCCCCAACAGCACCACCGACCAGGACGGCGACCTGCTGGCCCCCACCGAGGGCGAACAGTGGGAACTGGGCCTGAAGTACCAGCCCCCGGGCAGCCGTGACCGCTACAGCCTCGCCCTCTTCGATATCACCCAGGAGAACGTCTCCGCCAAGCGGCCCAACGAGACCTTCTATCGGGCCACCGGCGAGATCCAGTCCCGCGGCGTCGAACTGGAGGCTCACCACCAGTTGACCGACGCCCTCTCGCTGCAGGCCGCCTACGGCTACACCGACGTGACCCTGGTGAAGACCGGCGACGCCACCCAGGGCAATCGCAGCCACCAGGTGCCACGCCACCAGCTCGCGGTCTGGGGCCACTATACCGCCCGGTCCGGCGGCCTGGCCGGCCTGGACGCGGGACTCGGCGTGCGCCATCACGCCGATATCCATGCCGACGACGCCAACACCCAGCGGGTGCCGGACACCACCCTGGTCGACGCCACCCTGGGCTATGACCTGAGCCGCCTGGGCCTCGACGGCATGAGCGCACGCCTCAACGTCAGCAACCTGCTCGACGAGACGTACGTGGCCTCCTGCTACGACCTGAACTTCTGCTACTTCGGCGCCGAACGCAGCGTTACCGCCTCTTTCCACGTCGCATTCTGATCAACTCATAGGAAACACCGCATGTTCGAGATCCGCGCTGCCACCTTCGAGGTTCACGGACGGCAACTGCTTGGCGCCACCGACCTGACCCTGAAGGGCGGCCGAGTGCATGGCCTGATCGGCCACAATGGGTCAGGCAAGTCGACCCTGCTCAAGCTGCTGGCCCGCCAGCAGCCGGCGAGCCGGGGTGAGCTGTACTTCGCCAGTCGCCCCCTCTCCCGCTGGGGGCATCGCGAGTTCGCCCGCCGGGTCGCCTACCTGCCCCAGCAGGTGCCCGCCACCGAGAACCTGCTTGGCCGCGAGCTCAGCCAGCGCCTGGGGCTCGGCGTGATCATCGTGCTGCACGACGTCAACATGGCGGCGCGCTACTGCGACCACCTGGTCGCCCTGCACGGCGGGCGCGTGCTGACGCAAGGGTCACCGGACGAGCTGATGAACGAGGCCACCCTGGAAGCCATCTATGGCATCCCCATGCGGGTCATGCCTCACCCCGTTGGCCACCACTCCGTCGCCCTGGTGCATGCCTGACGTCCTCATGGCCGCGACTCCCCCCCTCTCTAGCCTCGAAATCCCGCGCCCCGATGATCGTCTCTTCCCTCTGCACTGCCGTGGCCGCTTCGACCTCGCCCGCCTGGCGGCTCCTCCGCATCCTCGTCGCGCTGCTGCTGGCCCTGGGCCTGGCAGCGTCACCTCGCGCCCTGGCCCAGCCGGCCATCGCCACCCTCGACTGGACCCTGGCCGAGACCCTGGTGGCGCTGGGAGTGACGCCGGTCGGGGTCGCCCAGGTCGATGCCTACCATGCCTGGGTCGGCGCGCCGCGCCTGCCCGAGGCGACCGTCGATCTCGGCCTGCGCAGCCAGCCCAACCTGGAGCTGCTGGCGAACCTGGCACCCGATCACATCCTGATCTCACAGATGTTCGCCAATCTGGCGCCGCGGTTGTCGCACATCGCCCCGGTGGCAACAGTGCCGCTCTACACCCCGGGCCGTGAGACCTGGCTCCAGCTGCACGAGCTGACCCACCAGGTGGGCCGCCTGGCCGAGCGGGAAACGGCCGCCGAGCGGCTGATCGCCGAGACGGAGGCGCGGCTGGCGGCCCTGCAACAGCGGCTACCCGAGCGGGTGCCGCCACTGCTGGTGGTGCAGTTCATGGACGAGCGCCATGTCCGGGTATTCGGTGAAGGAGGCCTCTACCAGGCCGTGATGGCCCGTCTGGGAGTGGAGAACGCCTGGCACGGCGAGACCAACGCCTGGGGCTTCTCGCTGGTCGGCCTGGAACAGCTGGCCGGCCTGGAGGCCCGGCTGGTGGTGGTGGAACCCTATCCGGTAGGCGTCGAGGCGGCACTGGCCGGCAGTGGCCTCTGGCAGCAGCAGCCCAGCATGCGCCAGGACAGCCTGATCACCCTGCCCCCGGTGTGGAGCTTCGGCGCCCTGCCCTCGGCGATACGCTTCGCCGAGCACCTGGTGGCCACCCTGGAGGAGGCGCCCCATGACGACTGAGGCCGCCCGCCGTCACGCCCCTGCCCTCGTCTGCCTCCTGCCGGGGCTGTCGCTGCTGGCCCTGGTGCTCGGCTCGCTCGCCGAGGAGGGGCTGCTGATCTGGGGCGCCGGGTCGCTTTCCCAGAACGGCTGGCATGACGCTGCCTTCCTGGCCCCGCGCCTGCTGCTGGGCGGCGCCTACTTCATGTGGGGCTTGGGGCGCCGGTAGGCGCAGACAATCCGGGTCCGCTACTCCACCTCACGCCCCATCAGGTACTCGGCCAGGGCCTGATAGGCGGGTAGCGAGGTGGCATCGTTGGCCGCGTTGCCCGCCACCGGGTGGGAGGCGAAACGCACGATCACCATGCGGGCGGTGGGATCGACGTAGATCGTCTGGCCGTGCACGCCGCGGGCGGCAAAGGCGCCATGCTCGTTGTGCAGTACCCACCACATGCCGCGGTAGCTGCCGCCGGGCAGGTTCGCGTAGCCGGCCCGGGCGAAGGCATCGCGGTCGCCGCCCTGGCGGATGCGCTCGACCGCCGCCTCGGGGAAGAGCCGCTCGCCGTCGAGCTCGCCGCCCTCCAGCACCAGCTGGCCGAGGCGCGCCAGGTCGCGCAGGCCGGCGCTCAGCCCACCGCCGGCGAAGGGCGTGCCGATGGCGTCCACGGTGAAGTAGGCGTCCTGCTCGGCGCCCATGGGCTGCCAGAAGCGCTCGCTGACCAGGTCCGCCACCGAGCGGCCGGCGGTGCGGGCGATGATCCACCCCAGGGCATCGGAGTTCACGGTACGGTAGCCGAAGGCCTCGCCGTGGGTGCCCTCGGGCTGCACCGTGGCCAGGAACTCGTAGTAGCTCCGTGGCCCTTCGTAGTCGTCAGGCTTGGGCAGCGGGCTTGCCGCCGCGTTGTAGGTCCAGATCTCCGCCTCGGGGTCGGCGTAGTCCTCGCTGAAGTCGAGCCCGGTGGTCATCTCCATGACCTGCTGCACGGTCGCGTTGCCGAAGGCGCTCTCCTCGAGCTCCGGCAGGATCTCCGCCACCAGGGCCGTCTCGTCCAGCACCCCTTCGGCCACCAGGATCTCGGCCAGAAGCCCCGTCACCGACTTGGTCACCGACATGGCGCCATGCACGCCAGCCTCGTCCAGGCAGCCCGCGTAGCGCTCGTGGACCACCCGCCCCTCGTGCAGCACCAGAAGGCCGTCGGTGTAGTTGGCGTCGAAGGCCGCCTCCCAGGTCATCGGCTCGCCGCCCCCCAGTGGGGTGAAGGTGACCGCGTCGATATTCGGATCCAGGGCATAGGGCAAGGGTCGTGGCGCCTCGAGGCCGCGACTCACCCGCCGTGTCGGCAGCAGCTCGCGAAAATGACACACCGTCCAGCGCAGCTTGGGAAAGCTGAAATAGTCGCTGTCGGGCTGGCCGATGATCTTCTCGGGCGGCGGCGGGAAGCCCTGCATCCAGCCGAGCGCCACCGGATCGGACTCCGCCGCCGTGAGAAGCGGTTCGGCCGCCGCCGGCAGCGCCATGCCCGCCGCCGCGAGGGCGGCGACCAGCGCCCGGCGCCCTAGCCGCGCAGGCCGCTGAAGCCCCGATATTCCAGACCCCACGTTCGCTGACATGACGCTCGCTCCTGTCTCGAGGTGATGGAGCGAGTCTTGCCCAGAACGGAACCGCGAGCAACGCCGCCGCGATGAAGGGCACCGTCTCAAGCACCGCCCCAGGCAGCGCCTCAGCCGAGCGGCTCGCCTTCCATCAGCGCCCCGGTCTGCACCCGCCACTGGGCGGCGTAGCGGCCATCGGCCTCCAGCAGCGCCGCGTGGGTGCCGCGCTCCACCACCCGGCCGCCCTCGATCACCACGATCTCGTCGGCGTGGACGATGGTGGAGAGGCGGTGGGCGATCATGATCACGGTGCGGCCGTGGGCGATCTTGCGCAGGGAGCGCTGGATGGCGGCCTCGGTCTCGTTGTCCACGGCGCTGGTGGCCTCGTCCAGCACCAGGATGGGCGGGTCCTTGAGCAGCGCCCGGGCAAGCGACAGCCGCTGGCGCTGGCCGCCGGAGAGGCGGATGCCGCGCTCCCCCACCGGGGTGTCGAGCCCCTGGGGCAGCGCCTGGATGAACTCCCACGCCTCGGCGGTGCGAGCCGCCTCGATGATCTCGACTTCCGCGGCCTCGGGCTTGCCATAGGCGATATTGTCGCGAATCGAGCCCTCGAACAGGTAGACGTCCTGGCTGACCAGGCCGATGGCGCCGCGCAATGAGGCGAGGCTTACCTGATCGATGGGCTGGCCGTCGATCAGCACCCGCCCGGCGCTGGGGTCGTAGAAGCGCAGCAGCAGCTTGATCAGGGTCGACTTGCCGGAGCCGGTGGCCCCCACCAGGGCCAGCGTATGGCCGGCGGGCACCCGGAGGCTGATGTTCTCCACTCCCACCTCGCTTGCCGCATAGCGAAAGCTCACCCCCTCGAAGCTCACCTCGCCGCGCAGCGGCTCGGCCAGGGGGGCGTCATGGTTGTCGCGCACGGTGATGGGCACCGCCAGCAGGTCGAGGATGCGCCGAGTGCTGGCCATGGCGCGCTCGAAGAGGTCGATCACCTCGGCAAGACCGGTCAGCGGCCAGAGCAGGCGCTGGGTGAGGAACACCAGCACCCCGTAGGCGCCCACGTTGAGGTCGCCGCGCAGGGCGAGCATGCCGCCCACGGTGAAGGTGGCCAAAAAGCCGGCGAGGATCGCCATGCGGATCACCGGGATGAAGGCGGAGCTGACCCGGATCGCCCGGCGGTTGGCCTCCACGTAGGCCTCGCTCACCTCGCGCAGCCGCGCCGCCTCCCGGGCCTCGCTGGTGAAGCTCTTGATGGTGGCGATGCCGGCCAGGTTGTTGGAGAGCCGGCTGGCGAGATCGCCCACCTTCTCGCGCACGTCGGCGTAGAGCGGGCCGGCCTTGCGCTGGAAGAAGAAGGCGCCCCAGATGATCAGCGGAATGGGGGTGAAGGCGAGCAGCGCGATCAGGGGCGAGATCACGAAGAAGACCGCCCCCACCGCCACCACGGTGACGCCCACCTGGATCAGCGAGTTGGCGCCGCCGTCGAGGAAGCGCTCCAGCTGATTGACGTCGTCGTTCATGGTGGCCACCAGCTGCCCCGAGCTCTTCGACTCGAAGTAGGCCATGTCCAGGCGCTGGGCGTGCTCGTAGGTGTCCAGGCGCATGTCGGCCTGGAGCCGCTGGGCGAGGTTGCGCCACAGAATCTTGTAGAGGTACTCGAAGATCGATTCGCCGGCCCAGATAAAGAAGGTGAGCACGGCCAGGATCATGATCTGCTCCTGGGGCGTGGTGAAGCCCAGCCGCGCCACGAAGCTGCGCTCCTGGTTGACCACCACGTCGATGGCCACGCCGATCAGGATCTCCGGGGCGATATCGAAGATCTTGTTGATGATGGAGCAGCTGGTGGCGGCGATGATGCGCCGCCGGTAGCCGCGGGCGTAGCGCAGCAGGCGCACCAGCGCCTGGAAGCTGTTGGGTGAGGCACTGGCGGATGAGGCGGAAATCGTCATGGGGCGTCCTTGTGCTTAGCTCGCGAAGCATAGCCGAGGGCGCCCGCCCCCGGCCAATGCCGGCTCCCCGCGCTTACTCCCAGCCGGCGCGCAGCATGATCTCCCGGGCGGTCTCGGCCTGCTCGCCCATGGCGGTGATGGCGAGCGCATCCATGGTCGCCTCGCCGAATACCGCCTCGGCCTCGACCGGGCCGATATCCGCCACCACCGGGTAGAAGATGCCCTCGGCCACGTCCTGCTGCACCGCGTCGGACGCGGTGTGCTCCAGGAACAGGCGGGCGGCGTCGGCGTTGGGGGTGCCGCGGGCCACGGCGAAGGCGGCGACGTTGCGGTAGGCGCCGCGTCCCTCCAGCCCCTCGCCGGCCTGGTTGGGCCATACCAGGGTCAGGGACTCGGCCAGCTCGCGCTGCTCGGCCTCCTCGCCGCCCAGCATGCGCAGCAGGTAGTAGTGGTTGGCGACGGTCACCGCGCAGTCGCCCTCTGCGGCCAGGGCGGCGAAGAGCTCACCGTCGCGCCCGCCGGCGGGGCGCGCCAGGTTGGCCGAAAGCCCCTCGACCCAGGCCTCGGCCTGCTCGGCGCCGTGGTGCGCCACCATGGCGCTGACCAGGGAGGTGTTGTAGGCCGAGGCGCCGCCGCCCAGGCAGAGCCTGCCGGCCAGGCGCGGGTCGGTGAGGGCCTCGTAGCTCTCCGGCACCCAGTCGAGCTTCGCCTCGTTAACCACGATCACCCGGGCCCGGGTGGCGTAGCCGCTCCAGCCCGCCTCGAGGTCGCGCAGGGCCGCAGGCACCCGCGCCTCCAGGGTCTCGGATTCCAGCGGCTGGAACCAGCCGGCCTGACGCTGGCGATGGATATTCGCGGAGTCCACCACCATCAGCACGTCGGCGGGCGGCGTGGCGCCCTCCTCTGCCGCCGCCCGCATGCCGTCCGTGAACGCCTCCATGGAGGTTTCCACCAGTTCGACCGGAATGCCGGTCTCGGCGGTGAAGGTGGTGTAGATCGGCGCCTCGGGGTCGGCCAGCCGCGGCGAGAAGACCTTGAGGGGCTCGGCGGCCAGGGCCAGGGGTGAGGCGACCAGGGCCGCCAGGGGCAGCAGGCGCAGGGTGCGGGACGTAGCGGATGACATGGCGATTTTCCTTATCGGTGGGGAAAGAGCAGGCAGAAAGCGCGACCGGCGCCGCCTCAGCGGCCGGGCGAGAGGCGCCGCAGATCGGTGAGAATGGGGGTCCCGGTGACCGGGTCATGAAGCAGGGTGCAGGCGACGTCGTAGAGCTCGCGCACCAGCGCCTCGGTGACCACCTCCGACGGGGCGCCCTGGGCCACGATGCGCCCCTCGCGCATGGCCACCAGGTGGTCGGCGTAGCGGCAGGCGCTGGCCAGGTCGTGGAGCACCAGGGCCAGGGTGCGGCCGGCGGCAGCAAGGCGGCGCACCAGCTCGAAGACCTCCAGCTGGTGGCCCAGGTCCAGGGCCGAGGTGGGCTCGTCGAGCAGCAGCAGCGGGGTCTGCTGGGCGATGGTCATGGCGATCCAGGCGCGCTGGCGCTGGCCGCCGGAGAGCGCCTCCAGGGGGCGCTCGGCCAGGGCCTGGAGCCCCGCGGCGGCCAGCGCCTCCTCCACCGCCCGCTGGTCGTCCGCCGACCACTGGCTGAGCCAGCCCTGGTGGGGCTGGCGGCCGAAGCGGATCAGGTCGCGCACGGTGAGCCCCTCCGGCGCGCTGGCCTCCTGGGGCAGCAGCGCCAGGCGCCGGGCCAGCTCCCGGGCCGGCAGCCGGCGGATATCGCCGCCGTCGAGAAGCACCGCGCCCCCTTCCGGGGCGTGCAGCCGGGCCAGGCCGGCCAGCAGGGTCGACTTGCCGCAGCCGTTGGGCCCGACGATGGCGGTCACTCGGCCCGGCGGCAGGGCGAGATCCAGGCCATCGATGACCGGGGTGCGGCCGTGGGCGAGACGCAGCGCCTCGGCCTCAAGGCGCTGCAGCGGCAGGGTTCGCGCATTCATGACAGCCTCCTCGAGGCGGGTCGCAGCAGGATCCACAGCAGCCAGGGGCCGCCAACGATGGCGGTGACGATGCCCACCGGCAGCTCGATGGGGGCCAGCAGCACGCGGCCGGCCAGGTCGGCCAGCACCATGACCAGGGCGCCGGCCAGCGCCGAGGCGGCCAGGGGCACGCCCCGGGACGACGACAGCGAGCGGGCGATCTCCGGGCCGATCAGCCCCACCATGCCCACCGGGCCGGCCACCGCCACGGCCAGCGCCGTCAGCAGCACCGAGAGCGAGAGCACCTGCGCGCGGCGGCGGCGCAGCCTCACGCCGAGCCCGGCGGCCACGGCGTCGGAGAAGCGCATCAGCGAGAGCGAGCGGCCGAGCGCCAGGGCCAGCGGCAGGCCCACGGCCAGGCCCAGGGCGAGCACGCTGACCGCGCTTCCCGAGCGGGCGTTGAGGGTACCCACCGTCCAGGGGTAGGCGGCGTTGGCGGTATCGATGGGCACCCGGGCCAGCAGCAGCTGGGTGACGGCGCCGAACACCGCGCCGATGCCGATGCCGGCCACGATGAAACGGTAGCCCCGGGTATCGCCGCCGCTGGCCAGGCCGAAGGTGATGGCCGCGGCGGTGGCCGCGCCGGTGAGGGCCATGGCCGGCGGCGCCAGCGAGACCCCCAGCCCCACGACGGAGGCCACGGCGAAGGCGGTAGCGCCGTTGTCGATGCCGATGATGCCGGGCGTGGCCAGGCGGTTGCGGGCCAGGGTCTGCATCAGGCAGCCCGCCACGGCGAAGGCGGCGCCGGTAAGCCAGGCGGCCGCCAGCCGCGGCAGGCGCAGGTCGTGGATCACGAAAGCGGTGACCACCTCGCCGTCGCCGGCGAGTGCCCGGATCAGCTCGCTGGCGCTCACCGGGATGCTGCCGGCCATCAGGTAGGCAGCGGAAGCGGCCAGCAGCAGCGCCAGCAGCAGCAGGTTCACCGCCAGGGCACGGCGCTCGAGCAGCAGGCTGGCCCGGCCGGCGGTCAGGTGCCAGTAGCCGGAAGGCGGCTGGCTATCGCCCTGCGAGTCCTGCCCCGCCGCCGCTGACTGCCACCGAACTGACTGCCCCCGAAGGCGCTGCGTCTCCATCGTTGTCTTTTCCTTTTCCTAGAGCGTCGGCAGGCGGCGGGCGCGCACCACCGCCACCAGCACCGGCGCGCCGAGCAGGGCGGTCAGCACGCCCAGGGGCATCTCCGCGGGGCTGACCAGCAGCCGGGCGGCGACGTCGGCGCCGAGCACCATCAGCGGGCCCAACGGCAGGCAGAGCCAGAGGGTGCGGCGGATATCGGGGCCGGCCAGGGCCCGGGCGGCGAAGGGCACCACCAGGCCCACGAAGGCGATGGGGCCGGCGATGGCCGTGGCGGCACCCACCAGCAGCGCCACCGCCAGGACCACCAGCAGGCGCACCCGGCCGGGATGGTGCCCCAGGCCCGCGGCCACCCGCTCGCCCAGGGCCAGCGCCGCCAGGGGGCGGGCCAGCCACAGGGTCAGGCCCAGGGCCAGGGCGAGGCTCGGCAGCACCGCCAGCAGGTCCTCCAAGCGCCGCCCGGAGAGGCTGCCGATCACCCAGAAGCGAATCTCGTCGGCGCTGCGCTGATCGAACAGCAGCAGCAGCGCGGTCAGCGAGGCGAGCAGCGCCGAGAGCGCCGCCCCGGCCAGCACCAGGCGCACCGGGTCGCTGCCCACGCCACGCAGGCGTACCACGCTGAGCACGGCGGCGCAGCCGAGCAGCGCGCCGAGCTGGCCCACGGCCACGCGCAGGGTGGCGGTGCTGGCGCCCAGCCAGAGCGCCACGCCCACGGCGAAGGCGGCCCCGGCGCTGACCCCGAGCAGCCCCGGCTCGGCCAGGGGGTTGCGGGATACCGCCTGGAGCAGCGCCCCGGAGACCGCCAGTGCCAGCCCCACCCCGATACCGATCAGGGTGCGAGGCAGCCGCAAGGAACCCACCACGAAGCGTGCCTCCTCGTCACCCGCCCCCAGCAGTACGGCCAGGGCCCGGGCCGGGCCGACATCACCGGCGCCCAGCAGCAGGCTGGCCAGCACCGCCAGCAGCAGCAGGACGCAGGCCAGCGCCGTCATCCCGGCCAGGGAACGCCGGCCGTGCAGGGCTAGAGGGGCCGCCACTCCCGCCATCAGGGCAGCAGCGCTGCTTCAAGCTCTTCGAGGATCGCCAGGGCGGCCAGGGGGCCGTTGGCGCTGGTCCAGAGCTGACCGTCCACCGGCACCACCCGGTCAGCAGCCACCGCGGGCAGGCGGGCGAAGGCCGGGGAGCGGCGGGCCGCGTCCAGCGCCTCCTGGCCCTCCTCATTGAGAGTGGCCAGGAAGAGCCAGTCGCCGTCCAGTCGCGACAGGCTCTCCAGGCTCAGGGTATCGCTGTGCACCACGCCATCGCGCACCAGGCCGGCGTCGCTGAGATCCAGGCCCGCCTCGGCGATCAGCCCGGAGGTAAAGAGCCGCTCCGACATCACCATGGGGCCCTGGGGCATCCAACGGATCAGGTTGGCGCTGCCCAGGCCATCGGCTTCCTCCAGCGCCTCGGCCAGGGCGGCGCTGCGCTCGTGGACCTCGGCGATGGCCGCCTCCATGGCGTCGGCCTGGCCGAGGGCCTCGCCGAAGAGGCGCGCCTCGGCCTCCCAGTTGTCCGCCGCCAGGGGGCGAGCCTCCGGCACCACGGTGGGAGCGATGCGCGACAGCAGGGCGTACTGCTCGGCGCTGAGCTGCGGCGCGGCCAGGATCAGGTCCGGGCGCTGGGCCAGCACCGCCTCCAGGTTGATCTCCCGCACCACGCCGACGATGGCCAGCTCGGCGCCGGGGTGCTCCGCCTCCAGGTGGGACTCGATATAGCGGGCCACGCCGTCGCCGCCGCGGGTGGTCACCGCCGCCACGGGCAGCCGGCCGGTGGCCAGGGCGGCATCCAGGGCGCCCTCATAGAGGGTGACGATCCGCTCGGGGGACTCGGGCACCTCGACGGGACCATTGGCCGTCTCGACGCTGTGCGCCTGGGCCCCCAGAGCCAGGACCAGAGATGCCCCGCCCAGCAGCAGGCGAAGGGAGGGCATCAGGGGCGGGAACAAGGGCTGGCGTGGCATGGAGAACTCCCGGACAGGTTGAAAGCCATGCATGTTAATGATTCTCATCCCCAGGAGATACCCCTACCGCCGGAACACCGCGTTCGAGGCAGCGCAACCGAGCGCGTTGCGTCTTCGGCAACGCGGCGTTTCGGCCTCGCCGCTGTTCGCCGGGGAACTTTCGGGCCTAGAATCGCCGCTGAATTTGAGAATCAAACTCATTCAAGAGGACGCCATGCTTCGCTCAGCCCACCCCTTCCGGCCCAAGGCGCTGGCCAGCGCCATCGCCCTGGCCGCCGTTACCGCTCTCCCCGCCCAGGCCCAGTCCGGTGACAGCGCTCGCCTGGAGAACATCGTGGTCACCGCCGCCGGCTTCGAGCAGGCGCTGCGCGATGCGCCGGCCAGCATCTCGGTAGTCACCCGGGAGGAGCTTGAGCGCAGGCGCTTCTCCAATATCGGCGAGGCGATTGCCGACGTGCCCGGGGTCGACGTGCGTTCGGGCACCGGCAAGACCGGCGGGCTCAACGTCAGCATCCGCGGCATGCCGGCGGAGTACACCCTGATCCTGATCGATGGTCGCCGTCAGAATACCGCCGGCAGCGTGACGCCCAACGGCTTCGGCGAGACCGCCACCAGCTTCATTCCGCCGCTCTCCGCCATCGAGCGCATCGAGGTGATCCGCGGGCCCATGTCGACCCTCTACGGCTCCGACGCCATGGGCGGGGTGATCAATATCATTACCCGCCGGGTGGCCAGCGAGTGGAGCGGCTCGGTGGCGGTGGACACCACCTTCCAGGAGGACCGCGACGCGGGTAACTCCCAGACCCTCAACCTCTATGCCACAGGCCCATTGGTGGAGGAGCGCCTCGGCGTCCAGCTGCGCGGCCGCCTCTATGACCGCGATGCCTCCGAGCGCCTGATCGAAGACGGCACCGGCCGCGACCCTCGCCCCGTCGAGGCGCGCATCTACTCCATCGGCGGCCGGCTCAACGCCACCCCGGACGAGACGAACGAGCTGTGGCTGGATCTGGAGCGCGCCCGACAGGTCTATGACAATTCGGACGGCCGGCTGGGCAACCTGGACACCCCGGAGCGAGTCTTCGGCTACGAGGATGAGCTGCGTTTCAACCGCGACCAGGTGGCCATCGGCCACACCGCACGGCTGCCGGCGGGCACCCTGGAGAGCAGCCTGACCCACAGCACCACCGAGACCCTGGGCCGCACCCTGCCGGCGGGCAGCGCTCCCGACTTCGGCTACGAGGCCGAGGGCGGCGAGCCGCGCCTGCTGGAGAATCGCGATATCACCTTCGATTCGAAATTCGTGATGCCGCTGGGCGACCATATGCTGACCCTGGGCGGCCAATACATCGATTCACGGCTGGAAGATGGCGCCGCAGGCAGTCAGGTGTTCCGCCAGGACAGCTGGGCGCTGTTTGCCGAGAACGAGTGGTGGCTCGCCGAGGACCTGGCGCTGACCCTGGGGGGCCGCTACGAGAACCACGACGCCTTCGGCGGCCACTTCAGCCCCCGCGGCTATCTGGTGTGGAACACCAGCGACGACTGGACCCTCAAGGGCGGCATCAGCCGCGGCTACAAGACGCCGACCCTCAACCAGCTTCACGACGGCGTAACCGGCTTCACCGCTCAGGGCCAGACCGTCACCATCGGTTCACCGGACCTCGAACCCGAAAAAAGCACCAGCTACGAGCTGGGCGCCAGCTACGACAACCAGCGGGGCATCACCGCCAGCGCCACGGCGTTCTACAACCGCTTCACCGACCGTATCGCCAGCGCCGCGGATGTTCCCAACTGCCAGTTCGTGGATAGCGACGGCAATACGCCCAACGCCGGCCTGGCCAACTGCCTAAGCGTGGGCAACTTCACCGCCCAGGAGGGCTTCGGCCAGCTGGTCAATATCGATCGCGCCGAGACTCGGGGCATCGAATTCAGCACCCGGGTGGAGCTGACTCCCTCCTGGTACCTGAGCGGCGGCTATACCTGGACCGACACCGAGATCACCTCCGGCGACAACGAAGGCCTGCTGCTGACCAACGCGCCCAAGCACAAGCTGACCGCCGGCGTGACCTGGCAGATCAACGACCGCTGGAGCACCAGCCTGGACGGTGAGTATTACTCCTCCCGGGAGCGCTTCTCCGGCGGCCTGCCCACCTCGGGCCAGAACCTGGCGCTCTACGAGCAGGTGGGCAACAAGCTGGACGGCTACGAGCTCTTCCATCTGCGCAGCTCCTACCAGCTGGCAGAGAACGTACGCCTGACCGGCACCGTCTACAACCTCTTCGACAAGGACTTCGGCAAGGCCGACAGCTACGAGTGGCAGGGTGACACCTACCAGGCCTACCGCTTCACCCAGACCGGACGCTCCACCGACGGCGTGGCCCTGGACGGCCGCAGCTTCTGGCTCTCCGCCAGCTACGACTTCTAGGCCGCTCGGCGCCCGGAAGCGCTGTCGCCCGACGGCACTGTTTCGATCCTGACCTTCGCCCCGGCACCGCCGGGGCTTTTTTGTGTCGACACCCTTTGCCACGGCGTCGGGTGCGTGGCAGAGAGAAGCATGAGACGCAGAAGCAATTAGCAATGATTTTCATCCGCATGATTAGCTGGCATACTGCCGGGGACAAGGACACCTGCCACGGTTGCTTCCATGCACGACTTCGATGAACTCAACGCCTTCGCCTCCGTCATGGCCTCAGGCAGCCTGACTCGCAGCGCCCGGGATCTGGGGCTCGCCAAGTCGACGCTGAGCCGCCGCATCAGCCACCTGGAGGCGCGGCTGGGCCAGCCGCTGCTACGCCGCCAGGCCAACCGCCTGATTCCCACCGAGGCCGGTCTGGTCTTCCACGACTACTGCCGCGACATGCTGGCGCTGGCCGAGCGCAGCCAGGCCGCCCTGGACGAGCTGCGCGAGGAGGTGAGCGGCGAGCTGGCCATCGAGGCCCACTGCGCCCTGACGCGCAGCTGGCTGGCCCCGGTGCTGGACGCCTTCCTGGCCCGCTATCCCGAGGTGGAGCTCACCCTGCGCACCTGCGACACCCCTTGCCTCCATCCGGACAGCCGAGGCGTGAGCGTTTGGCTGGGCGAGGTGCCCTGCTCGGCGCTGCGCCAGGAGTCCCTGGGGGCCCTGACCCGGGGCCTGCACGCCCACCCCGACTACCTGGCCCGCCGCGGGTCGCCAGACCACCCCCGGGAGCTCGCCCATCACGCCTGGATCGATCTGCTGGGCGCCAACCGCGACGGGGTGGCGCTGCACCACCGGGACGGCAGCCGCTTCGACTTCCAGCCGCCGGTCTCGCGGCTGCGGGTCGACCTGCCGGAGCTGCAGCTGGACGCCGTGGCCCGCGGGCGCGGCCTCGGCCTGCTGCCCCACTGGATGGTGGCCCGCCGCGAACACCACCATCCCGGCGAGCTGGTGGCCTGCCTGCCCGAATGGCAGCCCGAGCCGCTGCCGATCACCCTGCTCTACCCCTTCGGCCATCAGCCGCGGCGGGTCACCGCCCTGCTCGACTGCCTGCGCCAGGCGGTCCCCGAGGCGTGGCAGATGGCACGCCAGGCGGCCTGAGCCCGCCCTTGCCGCCCACCCTGGCCTTGCGGACAATAGTGCGCCCTGACCAACAAGGACGCCTGCATGCTTGCCGAACTCTTCGCGGTGATGGCCCCGGTGCTGGCCGGTGCCGGCCTGGGCTATACCTGGGTGCGCCTGGGCCACCCCTACCCGGTGGAGTTCGTCACTCGCCTGGTCTTCAATATCGGCACACCGGCGCTGATCATCGCCTCCCTCTCCGGCGCCGAGATCGATGCCGGCAGCGTCGGGCGCACCATGCTGGCCGCCGCCCTGGTGATGACCGCCATGGCCGCCGCGACCCCGCTGATGGCACGGCTGCTGGGCCGCGACTGGCGGGTGATCCTCGCCCCCATGATGTACCCCAACACCGGCAACATGGGCCTGCCGGTAGTGCTTTACGCCTTCGGCAGCGCCGGCTTCGCCTTCGGCATCACGGTGATGGTGACGGTATCGCTGTTCCAGTTCACCGTGGGCTCGATCATGGCGAGCCAGGGCAACGCCCTGAAGACCCTGGCCCGCACCCCCACCGTCTACGCCATCGTCTTCTCCCTGGGGCTGCTGCTCACCGACACCGAGCTCCCGCGCTGGCTCGACAACAGCGTCGACCTGATCTCCGGCTTCACCGTGCCGCTGATGCTGATCACCCTGGGGGTGTCGCTGGCCAGCATCCAGGTCAGGAGCCTCACCTCCGGGGTCGGCTTCAGCCTGGTGCGCATCCCGGTGGCGGCGGGGCTCGCCTGGGGTATCGCCGCCCTGCTGGGACTGCCCCCCCTGGCCCAGAGCATCCTGGTGCTGCAGATGAGCATGCCGGTGGCGGTCTTCAACTACCTCTTCGCCCAGAAGGCCGGCCGCGAGCCCGCCTATGTGGCCAGCCTGGTGTTCTGCTCGACCCTGATGGCGCTCTTCTATCTGCCGCTGCTGCTGGCCTGGCTGATGTAAGCAAGCGTTGCCATATGGCGACAGGGAACGCGCCCGCCGCCGAAAAGTCCCTATGCTGGTAGATGCCTCATCTTTCGATGAACGAGCCAACGAGGGGGAAGACCATGCCTGCACCACTGCGCAGACTGCCCACCGCCCTGCTGCTGGGAGGGCTGGCCGTTGGCGGCCAGGCCCTGGCCGCCGAGACCCTGCCCGAGATAGTCATCGAGCGAATCGCCACCGACCACCACGACCTGCGCCTGGAGCGCCTGGCCACCGGCCTCGAGCACCCCTGGGCGGTGGCCCAGCTGCCCGACGGCAGCTTCCTGGTCAGCGAGCGCCCCGGCCGCCTGGCCCATATCAGCGAGAACGGCGACATCCGCCATCTGGAGGGCGTACCCGAGGTCAACGCCCGCGGCCAGGGCGGCCTGCTCGACGTGGTGCTCCACCCCGAGTACGGCAGCGAAGGGGGCGAGCAGGACTGGATCTATTTCACCTGGAGCCAGGCCGGCAGCGGCGGCACCGCCACCGCCCTCTCCCGGGCTCGGCTGGGCGACGGCGCCCTGGCGGAAGTGGAGGAGCTCTTCGTCGAGGACCGCTTCTCCGGCCCCGGCCGCCACTACGGCTCGCGCCTGGCCTGGCTGCCCGACGGCACCCTGCTGATGAGCATCGGCGACCGCGGCAGCCATCCCGAGCGCTCTCAGGACCAGGGGGACCATGCCGGCAGCGTACTGCGCCTGACCGAGACTGGCGAGGCGCCGGAGGACAACCCCTTTGTGGATGATGCCGACGCCCTGGACGAGCTCTACAGCATCGGCAATCGCAATATTCAGGGCATGGTGGTGAACGCAGCGGGGCAGGTCTGGGCCACCGAGCACGGCCCCAGGGGCGGCGACGAGCTCAACCTGATCGAGGCGGGCGAAAACTACGGATGGCCCGAGGTGAGCCTGGGCCGCGACTACGCCACCGGCCGCCCCATCGGGGCTGATTCCCTGCCCGGGATGCGCGACCCGGTGCACGTCTTCGACGGCACCCTGGCCCCCTCTGGGCTCGCCGAGGTGGCAAGCGAGCACTTCCCCGAATGGCAGGGCAGCCTGCTGGCCGGGGGGCTGCGCAGCCAGCTGCTCAAGCGCCTGGTGCTGGAAGGCAACGAGGTAGCCGAGAGCGAGGTGATTCTCGATGGCGAGATCGGCCGCATCCGCGACGTGCGCCAGGGGCGCGACGGCGCCCTCTACCTGCTCGATGACGATGAGCGCGGCAGCCTCTTCCGGCTGATGCCGGCTCAGTGACGCTTGTCGGCAAGGGTCGCTCACGACGCCGGCCACGCGCTCAGCGTGGCCGGCCAGCGCCAGCCACGGGAGCCCGCATGCGACTGCGCAACCTGATCATTCTGACCGTCATCGTGCCGCTGTTCCTGATCCTGGTGGTCTTCAGCCTGGTGGCGATCCACTCCCTGGAGGACAACGTCCGCTCCAAGCTGCAGACCGAGGTGCAGATCATCACCCACGCCATCGGCACCTCCCTGGGCTACGCCCTGGCCCGGGATTCTCCGGAGTCTCTCGAGGAGTCGCTGCACTCGGCCTTCTCCTTCCACCGCATCTATGGCGCCTACGTCTTCGACGTGGCGGGTCGGGAGGTCTACGGCCTGGGGCTCGGCCGAGAGCTGTTCGAGCCCGAGGAGATTCGCGCCGTGGTGGAAGACGGCGAGCTCACCGGGACCTATCGCCAGCACGACGGCTGGAACTACTATTCGGCACTGATGCCGCTGGCCACGCCAGGCGGCGAAGTGCGCGGGGTGCTGCAGGTCAACCGCCTCAACACCGGCATCGAGAACTACACCGGCTTTCTGACCCTGGTGGCCGGGGCGGTCTTCCTGGTCGGCTCCGCCGGCATCGTGTTCGGTATCTGGTGGGGCTTCAGGCGCCACATCGAGCGACCCCTCAACCGCCTGCTCGAGGTGATGGCCCGGGTCGAGAACGGTGATCGCCAGCAGCGCGCCGAGCCCCGCGGCCCGGAGGAGTACCGCCGCCTGGCGGTGGCCCTCAACGGCATGCTAGACGCCATGGCCGAGAAGGATGCCGATATCGAGGCGCGCCGCCTCAACGAGATCGCCCTGGAGAAACAGCTGCGCAAGTCCCACAAGCTGGCCGAACTCGGGGTGCTGGCCGCCGGCGTCGCCCATGAGATCGGCGCGCCGCTGACGGTGATCAACGGCCAGGCCCAGCGCCTGGCCCGCCGGGAGACCATCGGCGACGACGAGCGCGCCCGCCTGACCCGCATTCGCGGCGAGGTGGAGCGCATCGTGGAGATCGTGCGCCAGCTGATGGAGCTGGGGCGGCGCCACAACGTCGAGAAGGAGTGGGTGGCCCTGGACGACCTGGTACAAGGCGCCCGCGACCTGGTGGAGGAGGAACTGGAGCAGCACAGCACCCACCTTGACACCGAACTGCCCGAGCCGCCGCCGCGGCTGCTGGTCAACGGCCAGCAGCTGACCCAGGTGCTCACCAACCTGCTGCGCAACGCCGCCCAGTCCGCAGGCACCCGTCGCGTGCGGCTGAGCGCCGAGACCCGCGGCGAGCAGCTACGTCTACGCCTGGAAGATGACGGCAGCGGCATCAGCGAGGCCGACAAGCCTCAAGTCTTCGACCCCTTCTTTACCACCAAGCCGGTGGGCCAGGGCAGCGGCCTGGGGCTCTCCATGGTGCATCGCATCGTCAACGACCACGGCGGCACCATCACGGTCTTCGACAGCGAGCTCGGCGGCGCCGGCTTTTTGATCACACTACCGCTGGAAGACCGCCTGGAAGACGGCAAGCCCTTGCCCGCCGCCTCCCAACCGCCCACATGAGGACGCCAAACGTGACACGAAAGGACGCCGTGCCCCCCTGCCCGATTCTGATCGTCGAGGACGACCCGGCCATCCTGGAACTGCTCGAGGAGGAGCTCCAGGACGCTGGCCATGGCACCCTGGGCGTTGCCAGCGCCGAGGATGCCATCGCCACCCTGAGCCACACCCCGGTGGCCATGGTGATCAGCGACGTGCGCCTGCCCGGCATGAGCGGCCTTGAGCTGCTCGAGCGACTGCGCGCCGAAGATAGCCCGCTGGGCTTCATCGTCATCACCGCCTTCGGCACCATCGACCAGGCAGTGGAGGCGCTCAAGCTCGGCGCCGACGACTTTCTCACCAAGCCCCTGGACCTGGAAAACGTCCAGGAGGCGGTATTCCGAGTGCTGGAGCATCGCCGTCTGGCCGAACGCTTCCACCGGGAGGGCCCGCCCCGCCACTTTCACGGCATCATCGGCGAGAGCGAGGCGATGCAGGGGCTCTTCCATGACGCCGCCCGCCTGGCGAGAAGTGATGCCCCCATCCTGGTGCTCGGCGAGAGCGGCACCGGCAAGGAGCTGCTGGCCCGGGCGATCCATGCCGAGAGCCCGCGCGCCGAGGGGCCCTTCGTGGCGGTCAACTGCGCCAGCATCCCCGGCGAGCTGATGGAGAGCGAGTTCTTCGGCCACGTGAAGGGCGCCTTCACCGGGGCCAGCGAGCACCGCCAGGGGCTCTTCCAGTCGGCCCGGGGCGGCAGCCTCTTCCTCGACGAGATCGGCGAGATGTCACCGGAGCTGCAGGCTAAGCTGCTGCGCGCCCTGCAGGAGAAGACGGTGCGTCCGGTGGGCGGTGAGCGGGAGGAGCCGGTGGATGTGCGCATCATCGCCGCCACCCATCGGGATCTGGAGCAGGCCATCGAGACGGGGCAGTTTCGCAACGACCTCTTCTATCGCCTGGAGACCTTCTCGCTGCGCATCCCGCCGCTGCGGGAGCGGGAGGGGGACGTGGAGCGGCTGATCACGGCGCTGATCGACAAGCACGCCGGCGCCCAGGAGAAGCCCATCGAGAGCATCGAGCCTGCCGCCCTGGAGGCGCTGCTCGGCTACCCCTACCCCGGCAACGTGCGCGAGCTGGAGAACGCCATCATGCGCGCCGTGACCCTGGCCGAGGCCGGGGAGATCCGCCTGGCGGACCTCCCCGAACGGCTGCGCGACCGGCCCCACCCCTCGCGGGCCGAGGGCAGCGAAGTCCGGGCAGGCAGCCTGGTGCCCGGTGACGGGGCACAGCCCTGGCCAAGCCTGGAAGAGGTCGAGCAGCGCTATATCCGCAAGGTGCTGGATGCCACCGGCGGCAACAAGCGACGCACCGCCGACATCCTGGGCATCGCCCGGCGCACACTCTATCGCCGTCTCGACGACCGCTGAGCCCGGGGCCCTGATGTAAAAACCCCCTGCACCTGGCAGGGGGAACGCAGGGGTCAGGCCGGAAAACCGATCAGAAGCTGCCCGGCTCCTCCTCATCCATTGCCGGTTCGTCCATTGCCGGCTCGTCCATCATCGGCTCCTGGCTCTCCATGGGGTCCATGGGCTCCTCATTCATGGCCGGGTCCTGCCCCATGGCGGGCTCATCCTCCATGGGCGCCTGCTGGGCCGGCTCCTCCATAGGCGGATCCGCGGGCTCCATGGGCGGCAGCTCATCATCGCCATTCCCGCAGCCGGCCAAGGCCAGGCTGCCGAGCGAAAGCGCGGCGATGGCGGCCATGGCCTTGAGGCGACGGCCAAACGGCATCGGCATATCGGAACGCTGATGGGTCATGCTTACCTCCTCGCTTGTCGAAGTCTCTCCCAAATTTAGCACACTCCATGCCAGACCAGCCCAAATGATAAATATCATCTATTTTTCATACACTTGAGAAAATAAGACGAATCCCGACAGGCCCCCGGGCACCTTCGGGAAGTGAGTCGATCTGGCACATGAGGCGCCTTGCCACCCCGTTTTCGCCCCGTCGCTTATTCGGAATCAACGCTATACAAAGGTATAGTTTGCTCGGTAGACCGAACGGAGACGCGAGTCGCCATCCTGCCGTTGGCGGCTGGGCCTGGACGCCCTCGAGAGCCTCATCGCAGCCGACCAAGGAGATGCCGTGATGTACAGAAAGATCATGGTGCCGATCGACCTCGCCCATATCGAGGTGATCGAGCCCACCCTGGAGACCGTGGCGGACCTGGCCCGCCACTACGATGCCGAAGTGTGCTACGTCGGGGTCACCTCCACCACGCCGAGCAGCGTGGCCCGGACCCCCGAGGAGTTCACCCGCAAGCTCGAGGCCTTTGCCCAGAAGCGCGCTGCGGTCCATGGCCAGCCGGTCAGCACCCACACCATCGCAAGCCCGGACCCCGTGGCCGACCTCGACAGGGACCTCGTCAAGGCCATCGATGAGGTCGGCGCCGACCTGGTGGTGATGCCCACCCACCTGCCGAAGCATATCGACGTGATCATGCCGTCCCACGGCGGCAAGGTGGCGACGCATACCGATGTGTCGGTATTCCTGGTGCGGCCCCGCAAGGGCTGAGCCGCCGGAGCGGATTCGCCACTCGAGCAAACCAGAGACCACCCAAGGGAGATAGCCGTTATGGCTGATAACGAGAATGCCAACGGGAAGCCGGAGGCTTCCGAAGGCATACCGGCCCCGGAGGGGGCCGCCAACCTGATCGACACCGACTACGTGATCGGTCAGGACAATATTTCCGCCTCGCCCATGGGGATCGACGTGGACCTGCACGGCAAGGTCTTCGCGGTCTCCTCCATCGTGGTGCTGTTCTTCGTGATCATCACCCTGGCTCTGCAGGAGCAGGTCGCGCCGCTCTTCAGCGCCACCTTCTCCTTCCTGACCGGCAACATGGCCTGGTTCTTCCTGCTGGCCGCCAACATCTTCGTGCTGCTGTCGGTCGTGCTGATCTTCACGCCCCTGGGGAAGGTGCGCATCGGCGGCATGGACGCCAAGCCGGACTTCAGCTACGCGGGCTGGTTCGCGATGCTGTTCGCCGCCGGCATGGGCATCGGCCTGATGTACTTCGGCGTCTCCGAGCCCATGGACCACTTCCAGGCGGCGCTCGGCGGCATCAGCACCGAGAACGGCGCGCGCACCGATTGGGCCCCCCTTGGTGCCGCCGAGGGCGACGAGGCCGGCGCCCTGGCGCTGGGCATGGCCGCCACCATCTTCCACTGGGGCCTGCACCCCTGGGGCATCTACGCCGTGGTGGCGCTGTCGCTGGCGATCTTCTCCTTCAACAAGGGCCTGCCGCTCACCATGCGCTCGATCTTCTACCCGATTCTGGGTGAGCGCGTCTGGGGCTGGCCGGGGCATGTGATCGATATCCTGGCGGTATTTGCCACCCTGTTCGGCCTGGCCACCTCCTTGGGCCTGGGCGCCCAGCAGGCCACCAACGGCTTGAACGACCTGTTCGGCATTCCCGACACCAACGTCACCATGGTGCTGCTGATCGTGGCCATCACCATCGTGGCCATCGGCTCCATTACTCTCGGGGTGGACAAGGGCGTACAGCGCCTCTCCCAGCTCAACATGGGCCTGGCCTTCCTGCTGCTGGCCTTCGTGATCATCGTCGGTCCGACGCTGATGATCGCTACCGGCTTCTTCAAGAACCTGGGCCACTACCTCACCTACCTGCCGGCACTCTCCAACCCCTTCGGCCGCGAGGATGCCAACTTCAGCCAGGGGTGGACCGCCTTCTACTGGGCCTGGTGGATCTCCTGGTCGCCCTTCGTCGGCATGTTCATCGCCCGGGTCTCCCGCGGGCGTACCGTGCGCGAGTTCCTGATCGCCGTGTTGCTGGTGCCGTCGCTGGTCTCGGTACTGTGGATGACCTCCTTCGGCAGCTCTGGCATCAGCCAGCTGCTGGCCGGCACCTTCGAGGGCGAGGCGGATGCGCTCTTCGTGATGCTCGCCGGCCTGCCGCTCACCGAGATCACCTCCTTCATCGCCATCGTGCTGGTAATCGTGTTCTTCATCACCTCCTCAGACTCCGGGTCGCTGGTGATCGACTCCATCACCGCCGGCGGCAAGGTGGACGCACCCAAGCCCCAGCGCATCTTCTGGGCCATCATCGAGGGGGCCATCGCCATCGGCCTGCTGATCGGCGGCGGCCTGGCGGCGCTGCAAGCGGCGGTGATCTCCACCGGCCTGCCCTTTACCTTGGTCCTGCTGGTGGGCTGCTACGCCATCATCAAGGGACTGATGAGCGAGCCTCGCGTCAGGTAAGGGCAAGCGAAGCCGGCGTGAAAGTGGAAAGGCGACCTTCGGGTCGCCTTTTCGCGTTCAGCTCCAGAGCTCACCCACCGGGGTCTGGGGCGAGTAGCGGCTGGCCACCTGGGCCTGGAGCAGCTCGGCAGTGGCCAGGGCGTCGACCAGGGCGTGGTGGCCCTGATAGGCAGGCAGGCCGTAGCGCTCACGGCTGTTGTGCAGGCGGATGGAGACCGGCGGACGGCCCAGCCAGCGGCGAAAGCGCGCCCAGAGCGACTGGCGATGGAGGCGCGCCTCCAGGGACATGGTGTCGATCATCGGGAAGCGCAGCCCCTCCCCCAGCCGGGCCTGGATGCCGCTGTCGAGGAAGGGCCGCTCGATCTGACGGTAGTGCACCACGGCGACGCGCCCCTTCAGCACCTCCAGCAGCTCGGGGAGCACCTCGGCGAGGTCCGGAGCCCGCTCCACCTCGGCGTGGGTGATATGGTGCAGGGTCACCGAGGTCTCGGTGAGCTCGCGAGCCGGCTTGAGCACCCAGTAGCGCCGCTCGCGCAGCGGAATGCGCGCCAGGGTAAAGGGCACCACGCCGACGCTGACGATGGCGTGGCGCCGGGGGTCGAGCCCGGTGGTCTCGATATCCAGGGCCGCCATCGGCACCTCGGCGATGGGGGTGGCCGGGTCGGGACAGCCCGCGGCGCAATAGGCCTTGAGCAGCGGATGCTGGACCCGGGCGGCCCGATCGGCCAGGTACTCGGGCCAGCCGGGCGCCTGCCGGCGCGCCGCGCCCGGCAGCCGAATCACCGGCTACCCCGCGAGCGGCGCGCCGCTCCGGAAGGGACCGGGTAGCGGAACTTGAGAAACTTCTGGGCGTTGCTGAGCACCTGGAAGGCATCCTTGAGGGTATGGCGCTCGGTGTCGCCGACGTTTTCCGGCTCGATATTGTTATCGGGGGTACGCTCCTGCTGCAGATCGTAGGCCTGGTGGCGAATGCGCACCATGGAGAGAAACTCCAGCGCGTGACGCAGCTTCTCGCTGACCCCCGGCGCCAGCAGCTGGGTACGACCGATATCGTCGAGGCGCTCGAAGCTGTTCTGGGCCCGAGAGCCGCAGGCCAGGGCGTGAACGCGGATCAGGTCGGTGAGAGGCGCGGTCCCCCGACGCTTGATATTGATGGTGTTGTTCTGCTTGCCGTCTTTCTCCATCACGAAGGTGCGAAAGACCCCCAGCGGCGGCGTGCGGTTCAGGGCGTTGCGGGCCATGGCGGCCAGAAAGAGCGGGCTTTGGGGCGCCTGCTCGGCCACCAGGTCCTGGAGCTGCTCGACGAAGACGTTCTCGCCGTGGACGACATCCAGGTCGAAGAAGATCGAGCTGTGCAGCAGCCGCTCCGGGGTGGGGTCTCGAATCCAGTCCAGGAAATAGCCCTTCCACACCGACAGCGGCTGCCGCCAGCGCGGGTTGGTGGCCATGATATCGCCGGTGCAGTAGGTGTAGCCGCAGGCGTGCAGCCCGTCGCTGACGATCTTCGCCATCTCCAGGAAGTAGGCGTCGTGGAGCTCGGGGTCGAAGGCGTCATCCAGCACCAGGGCGTTGTCCTGGTCGGTGACGATGGACTGCTCGTTGCGCGCCATGGAGCCCATGGCCATGAAACAGTAGGGCACCGGCGGCGGGCCCAGGGCCTCTTCGGCCAGCTCCAGCAGGCGGCGGGTGAAGCTGCGCCCGATGGTGGAGAGCGCCGAGCCGATCATCCGCGAGTCGGCGCCATCCTCCACCATGCGCACGAAGGCGGCGCGCACGTCCGGGGCGAGCCGGGCGAGCCCCTCCGCCGAGGACTGGTTGAAGATGTTGCTGACCAGGTAGAGGCTGGAGTGGGTCTCGTAGCGAATGATGTCCGAGAGGTGCACGATGCCCACCGGATGGCGCCGATACACCACCGGGAGGTGGTGGATATTGTTGCGCAGCATGGTGAGCATCGCCTCGTGCACCGACTCGTCGGACTGGATCGCCACCAGGTGGTGGCCGACCACCTCCCCCACCGGCGTCTCGGGGCCGCGACCCTCGGCGATCATGCGCCGGAAGTCGCTGTCGGTGAGGATGCCGCACACCTGCCAGGCGCGCTCCTCGCTGTCCCGGAAGGTGTAGCGGGGGTTGTCGCCGGGGGCGTCGAGCACCAGCACCGCCGAGGCGCCGGAGTCGCTGATCTGGCGAGCGGCCTGCTGGACCGTGGTGCTCGCCTCCACCATCACCGGGTAGCGGGTCAGCAGCTTGCGCACCCGGGTGATCATCATGTCGTTCTGCTTCTTCTGATGCTCCACCACCGACTCGAGGCGTGGCCGCTCGAGCTCCACGAAGTCGGCGAAGTGCTCATCCTCCTCGCAGAGACGCTGGAAAAGCGCATCGGGGAGGAAGTAGACCAGGGTGTCCTCGAGAGCCCGCACGGGATAGCGGACCCGGTGATTTCGCAGCAGGCTGAAGTGACCGAAGATGTCGCCCTCACCGCGGCGGTCGTAGAGCTCGCCATTGCGGCGATAGACCTCCACGGCGCCGCTGCGGATATAGCCCAGCTCGTGGATCTCCTGGTCGAGCAGCAGGATGTCGCTGCCGGCCTGGAAGTAGGCGACCTCGACCTGGCCGGCGATCTCGTCGAGGAGCTCGTCGGAGAGCGCATCAAAGGGCGGGAAGCGCCCCATGTGCTGGCGAATTTCCAGCAGTTCGACTTCCATGCGTCACGCTCCCCTCTGGCGGTATCGTCACGCCAAGTCTGGGAGTTCGCCGGGGCGCTGTAAAGCGTATGGCGGGCAGGCGCCCACACGAAGACGGCCACCCCGGAGGGTGGCCGTCTCGGCTGCCGATGGGAGTCGGCTTCAGGAAGGGCGCAGCCTTATGACTGGGCCATCTCCTGGACGCGCTGCATCAGCTCGGGATCCTGCTGGATCGCCTGGCCGATGGCGTTGAAGGTATCCACGTCGAGACCGCTCTCCTCGACCACTTCGACCATCTTGTCGTTGGCTTCCATGCGCACCTCCTGCTGGGAGGCTTCGTCCTCGGCGGCGTGCAGGCGCTCGGTATACTCCTGGGAGATCACGGCGATCTCCTGGGAGGCGTCGGCAAACTGCTGGAGCTGCTCATCGGAGAAGTCCATGGCCGGGGCAGCGGCCTGGGGCTGCTCGGGGGCGGCCGCCGGATCCTGCTGGGCGTGGGCGGTGGCGGACATCAGGCCGGCGCTGAGCAGGGCGGCAGAGAACAGAGCAGTCATCCGTTTCATGAATACCTCCAGAGGGGCGTTGCGTGTATGTGGGGAGTGTGACGGCGATGAGTGCCTCGCGTTCACAATTTTCTTGTAATAGCTGGAAACATGAAGTGCGCCCAGCGTTACATTCGTACCTAAAAAGCGACACCCTGAGTCATCGCTTCGCCATCAGGCCCGGCATGGGCGGCTTCGAGGCATCGCCGGCGAATGGGAATAACATTCATTCCCCGGGAGAGCCTCCGGCAGCCTGCCGGGGGCTAGGCGAAACTCGAGCGGCGCAGTATGGTCAGTGGCTCCCCTTTTAACTGACATGGACGTTCCAGATGCCCCCCGCTCCTGCTTCCCGTGCCGCCGGCCTGTGGCTCGCCGCCATGCCGCTGCTGTTCGTCGTGCTGTGGAGCACCGGCTTCATCGGTGCCAAGTTCGGCCTGCCCTACGCCGAGCCCTTCACCTTCCTGTTCATCCGCTTCGCGCTGACCCTGGCACTGCTGGTACCCCTGGCCCACTGGCTCTCCGGGGAGTGGCCCCGGGGCGCCCGGCTCTGGGGCCATATCGCCATCTCCGGCCTGCTGGTCCACGGCGCCTACCTGGGCGGGGTCTTCTACGGCATCTACCTGGGCATGCCGGCGGGGCTCGCCTCGCTGCTGGTGGGGCTACAGCCGCTGCTCACCGCGGCGCTGGCCGGCCCCCTGCTGGGCGAGCGGCTGGGCGGCCGCCAGTGGCTGGGGCTGGTGCTGGGCCTGGTGGGCGTGGCCCTGGTGCTGGGCGGCAAGCTGGACCCGGGCGAGGCGCTCTTCCAGGGCTTCGGCGCCGGCGCCCTGCTGGCCATCCTGGTGGCCCTGGCCGGCATCTCCGGCGGCACCCTCTACCAGAAGCGCCACTGCACCGGCATGCCGCTGCTCTCCGGCACCGTGGTGCAGTACCTGGCGGCGGGGGCGGTGCTGGGGCTCGGCGCCCTGCTCTTCGAGGAGCGCAGCGTGACCTGGACCCCCACCTTCGCCCTCACCCTGGGCTGGCTGGTGCTGGTGCTGTCGATCGCCGCCATCCTGCTGCTGATGGCGCTGATCCGGCGCGGCGAGGCCTCCCGGGTGGCGAGCCTCTTCTACCTGGTGCCGCCGGTGACCGCCCTGCAGGCCTGGTGGCTCTTCGACGAGGCCCTGCCGCCCATCTCGCTTGTCGGCATGGCCGTCGCCATCACCGGGGTGGTGCTGGTGGTCAGGGGGCAGCCCGCGACAGTCGGCAGGCGGCGTACTTGAACTCGGGGATCTTGCCGAAGGGGTCCAGGGCCGGGTTGGTCAGCAGGTTGGCCGCCGCCTCCACATAGGCGAAGGGCACGAAGACCATGCCGTCGGGCATCCACGGGTCGCTGCGGGCCGCAAGGGTGATCTCGCCGCGGCGGGTGACGATGGTGATCGCCTCCCCCGGCGCCATCCCGAGGCGGTTGAGCTCCCCCGGCGAGAGGCTGGCCGTCGCCTCGGGCTCCAGGGCGTCGAGCACGCTGGCGCGGCGGGTCATGGCGCCGGTATGCCAGTGCTCCAGCAGCCGCCCGGTGGTCAGCACCGTAGGGTAGTCGGCGTCGATGGGCTCGTCCGGCGGCAGCGGCCGGGTGGGGGCGAACCTGGCCCGGCCGCCGGCCCGGGGGAAGGCGTCGCTGAAGACCACGTCCTGGCCCGGGGCGTCCTCGGCGGGGCAGGGATAGGTCACCGAGCCCTCCCGCGCCAGGCGCTCCCAGGAGATGTTGTCCAGGGAGGGCATGCCGCGCTTCATCTCGGCGAACACCTCGCTCGGGTGGGCGTAGTCCCAGGCCAGGCCGAAGCGCCGGGCGATCTCCTGGATGATCCACCAGTCGGGCTTGGCCTCTCCCGGCGGCGCCACGGCGGCGCGGCCCAGCTGCACCTGGCGGTTGGTATTGGTGACCGTACCCTCCTTCTCCGGCCAGGCGGTGGCCGGCAGGATGACATCGGCGAACTGGGCGGTCTCGGTGACGAACAGATCCTGCACCACCAGGTGCTCCAGGGCCGCCAGGGCCTGGCGGGCGTGATTCAGGTCCGGGTCGGACATGGCCGGGTTCTCGCCGAGGATATATATGCCGCGGACCTGGCCGGCCAGGATGGCATCCATGATCTCCACCACGGTGAGCCCGGGCTCGGGGTCGAGTTCGGCGCCCCAGAGCTCCTCGAAGGCGGCGCGCAGCTGGGCGTCGGCCACCGGCTGGTAGTCGGGCAGCACCATGGGGATCAGGCCCGCATCCGAGGCGCCCTGGACGTTGTTCTGGCCGCGCAGCGGGTGCAGGCCGGTGCCGGGTCGGCCGGTCTGGCCGCAAGCCAGGGCCAGCGAGATGAGGCAGCGGGCGTTATCGGTGCCGTGGACGTGCTGGGAGATGCCCATGCCCCAGAAGATCATCGCCCGCTCGGCGGTGGCGTAGGCGCGAGCGATCTCGCGGATGGTCTCGGGGGCCACGCCGCACAGGCCGCTCATCGCCTCGGGGGTCATGTCCACCACGCTTTGCCTGAGCGCCGCGAAGCCCTCGGTATGGGCGTCGATATAGGCCTGGTCGTAGAGCGCCTCGTCGATGATCACATTGAGCATGGCGTTATAGAGCGCCACGTCGCCGCCGGGGGAGAAGCGCAGGCTGCGCCAGGCGTAGGCGTCCAGCGCCTGGCCGCGGGGGTCGAGGATGATCAGCCGGGTGCCGCCCCTCGCCGCCTGCTTGAAGTAGGTGGCCGCCACCGGGTGGTTCACCGCCGGATTGCAGCCGGTGAGGAGCACCACATCCGCCTCGAGCGCCTGCATGAACGACGCCGTCACCGCTCCCGAGCCCAGGCACTCCATCAGCGCGGCCACCGAGCTGGCGTGGCAGAGCCGGGTGCAGTGGTCCACGTGGTTGGAGCCGAAGCCCGTGCGCACCAGCTTCTGGAAGAGCCAGGCCTCCTCGTTGGAGCACTTGGCGCTGCCGAAGCCGGCCAGCGCCCCGGGGCCATGGGCCGACTTGAGGTCGACGAGGCCGCGGGCGGCGAGCGCCAGCGCCTCCTCCCAGCTGGCCTCGCGGAAGTGGGTGAGCGGCCTTACCGGATCGAAGTCGGGGTCGAGCCCCTTGGCCACGCCGTCCCGGCGGATCAGCGGCCGGGTGAGGCGCGCCGGATGGTTGGGGTAGTCGAAGCCAAAGCGTCCCTTGACGCAGAGTCGCCCCTGGTTGGCGGGGCCGTCCCTGCCCTCGACAAAGAGGATCTGCTCATCCTTGACGTGGTAGCTGAGCTGGCAGCCCACCCCGCAGTAGGGACAGACGGAGTCCACGGTGCGGTCGGGCGCGGCGGGGGCGCCGCGGCCCGCCTCGTCGATCAGGGTCGCCGGCATCAGCGCCCCGGTGGGGCAGGCCTGGACGCACTCGCCGCAGGCCACGCAGGTGCTCTCCCCCATGGGGTCGTCGAAGTCGAAGACGATCTTCGCCGCCGCCCCGCGGTGGGCCAGGCCGATGACGTCGTTGCCCTGCACCTCGCGGCAGGCGCGCACGCAGAGCCCGCACTCGATGCAGGCGTCGAGGTTGACGTTCATCGCGGTATGGGAGGCATCCTGTAAGCGCTGCGCCTCTCGGGAGCGCACATGGTGAACGGTGGGCGCGGCGCGCTCCGCCCGGGCGGGCAGCCGCTCGCCCACCGCCGCGGCGTCGATGGCCAGCGCTTCGGCCATGGCCCAGAAGTGGCTGGCGCGGTCGGGGCTCGCCTCCCGCTCGGGCTGGTCGGCGAGCAGCAGCTCCATGACGGACTCCCGCGCTTCGCGGGCGCGCGGGGAGCTGGCGCTCCTCACCACCATGCCGGGAGCCGCCTCGCGGATACAGCTGGCGGCGAGCACCCGCTCTCCCTCGACCTCCACCATGCAGGCGCGGCAGTTTCCGTCGGCCCGATAGCCCGGAGCGTCCTTGAAGCAGAGGTGGGGAATGGTCTCGCCGGCACGCTTGGCCACCTGCCAGAGGGTCTCGCCGGGTCGGGCGCTCACCTCGACGCCGTCCAGGGTCAGGGTAAAGGTCTCGGGGTTCGGGGTCTGAGTGGTCTGCATGGTCTGCATGGTCTGCCTCCCTACCCTTTCACGATGAGGTTCTGGGCTTCGAGTTCGCCGCGAAAGTCCCGCAGCAGGCTCAGCACCGGGTTGGGCGCCGCCTGGCCCAGGCCGCAGATGGAGGCGTCCATCATCACCCGGGCGAGGCGCTCGAGCGCCTCGACGTCCCACTCGTCGCGCTCGAGCAGGGTCAGCATCTTCTCGGTGCCGACCCGGCAGGGCGTGCACTGGCCGCAGGATTCGTCGGCGAAGAAGGCCAGCAGATTAGCGGCCACGGCGCGCAGATCGTCCCGGTCCGAGAGCACGATGATCGCCGCCGAACCGATAAAGCAGCCGTGCTCCTGGAGCGTATCGAAGTCCAGCGGGAGATCCGCCTTGCCGGCCGGGAGTATGCCCCCCGAGGCGCCGCCCGGCAGGTAGCCCGCGAGGCAGTGCCCCTCGGCCATGCCGCCGCAGTACTCCTCGAGCAGCTCGGCCAGGGTGATGCCGGCGGGGGCCAGGTGCACCCCGGGCCGCTTGACCCGGCCGGAGACCGAAAAGCTGCGCAGCCCCTTGCGCCCGTGCCGGCCCTGGCTCGCGAACCAGTCGGCGCCCTTCTCGTGGATCAGCGGGATCCAGTAGACCGTCTCGACATTGTTGACCAGGGTCGGCCGATCGAAGAGCCCCCGCTGGGCCACGAAGGGCGGCCGGTGGCGCGGCTTGCCGGGCTTGCCCTCCAGGGACTCGATCAGCGCCGACTCCTCGCCGCAGATGTAGGTCCCGGCGCCGCGGCGCAGCACCACGAAACCGGGAGCGACCAGGCACGCGGCCTCGAGCTCGGCGATCGCCTCGGCGAGCACCCGGCGCAGCCCGGGATACTCGTCACGCAGATAGATATAGAGGGCGCTGGCCTCCACCGCCCAGGCGCTGACCAGGGCCCCCTCCAGGAAGCGGTGCGGCTCGCGCTCGAGATAGACACGGTCCTTGAAGGTGCCGGGCTCGCCCTCGTCGGCGTTGATCACCGCGTAGCGGGGGGCGGGCTCGGCGCGCACCGCCTGCCACTTGCGAAAGGTAGGGAAGCCCGCCCCGCCCAGGCCGCGCAGGCCGGCGCGCTCGAGCCCATCGAGCAGGGCCTCGACGCCCACCTCGCCGGCACGACACCGGGTCAGCAGCGCGTAGCCGCCGGTGGCGCGGTAATCGGCCAGGCGCTGCCAGAGGATCGCCTCGGGATGGGTGTGGCCGGTATCCACCACCGCCTCGACCCCCTCGGGGGTGGCGTAGAGCACGTGGTGGTGCCCCACCTCGACCACCGGGGCGGTGTCGCAGCGCCCCATGCAGGGGGCGCGCACCACCCGCACCGCCTCCGGGTCAAGGCCCGCCGCCAGCCGTTCGCGCAGCGCCTCGGCGCCGGCCAATTGGCAGGAGAGCGAATCGCAGACCCGCACCGTGACCTCCGGCGGCGGCGCCTCGCCGTCGTGGACCACGTCGAAGTGGGCATAGAAGGTGGCGGTCTCGTAAATGGCCGCCATGGGCAGGTTCATGTAGGCGGCAAGGGCCCGCAGCTCCACCAGGGAGAGGTGGCCGTGGGCATCCTGGATGGCGTGCAGGTGCTCGATCAGCAGGTCGCGGCGACGCAGCTCCGGCCGCTCGCGCTCATCGCCAAGCAGCAGCCTCAGGGCGGCCAGCGCCACCGGCGCCAGCTCGCGACCGCGAGGCCTGCTGCGGCGGCGGCGCTGGGGGGGAGCGGAGGGTTCGGCCATGGCGGACTCCTGGTCTGAAGGGGCGAAGCGCTGCGCTGTTGGTTCCCGGCTTACTGGGCTGGCGCCCTCGGCCTGACGGCAGACTGACACCTTCAGCTTGGCTTGTTGGCTACAGCCTTTCCAGGTAGGTCGCTCCACCCAGGTTATTCATCTGCTGGCGGATCCAGACGCTGCGCCGCTCCACGTGGGGACTGGGGCGCGCCGCATCCCAGCCTCGCGGGTTGGGCAGGATGGCCGCCAGGCGGCTGGCCTGCACCGCATTGAGCTGGCTGGCCGAGATCCCGAAATAGTGCTGGGCGGCCGCCTCCAGGCCGAACACCCCGCTGTCCCACTCGGCGATGTTCAGATAGACCTCGAGAATGCGCTGCTTGGGCCACAGGGTCTCGATCAGCAGGGTGAACCAGGCCTCCAGGCCCTTGCGCGTCCAGCTGCGCCCGGTCCAGAGGAAGAGGTTCTTGGCGGTCTGCTGACTCAGGGTGCTGGCCCCGCGCAGCCGCCCGCCGGCGCGGTTGGACTCCCAGGCGCGGCGCATCTCCACCAGGTCGAAGCCGCGGTGCTCGGGGAAGCGCTGGTCCTCAGCGGCGATCACCGCCAGCTTGGCATGGTTGGAGAGCGCCTCCCAGGGCTGCCACTGGTGGCGAATCTCCAGTGGCTCCCTGGCGATCCAGGACTGGACCTTGCGCTCCACCATCACCATGGAGCCGAATACCGGCGCCTCGCGGAAGAGCAGCACCAGCAGCACCGAGAGCACCACGAAGCCCAGCAGGGCTCGCCACAGCCAGCCCCAGAGTCGTCCCCCCCATGCCGCTACCATCTTTCTCACCACTGCCGCTCGCCCCTGTGCGCCGAAAACCCTGACACCAGTATACGGCCTTGCCCGGCGGGGAGACGAGCGGCAGACGCTGTCTCAACGGCTCCCGGCGCCTCACCGCTTCCTGTACAGCCGCTCGGCGTGATAGCGCAGGTGGTCCTCGATAAAGGAGGCGATAAAGTAGTAGCTGTGGTCGTAGCCGGGCTGGCGGCGCAGGGTCAGCGGATGGTCGTGCTCGGCGCATATCGCCTCCAGCCGCTCGGGCCGAAGCTGCTCCTCGAGGAAGTCGTCGGCCTCGCCCTGGTCGATGAAGAGCGGCTGGCTGGAGGCGCCCCGGGCCACCAGCTCGCAGGCGTCGTACTGGGTCCAGTTGCCGCGATCCTCGCCCAGGTAGCCGCTGAAGGCCTTCTGGCCCCAGGGGCAGTCGGACGGGTTGACGATGGGGGCGAAGGCCGATACCGAGCGGTAGTGGCCGGGCCGACGCAGGGCCATGATCAGCGCCCCATGGCCGCCCATGGAGTGGCCGCTGATGGACTCGCGGCCGTTCACCGGGAAGTGCTGGCGCACCACCGAGGGGAGCTCCTCGGTAACGTAGTCGTACATGCGGTAGTGCTTCTTCCAGGGCGCCTGGGTGGCGTTGACGTAGAAGCCGGCACCGCTGCCGAAGTCATAGCTGTCGTGCTCGCCGGGCAGGTCGGTGCCCCGGGGGCTGGTGTCGGGGCAGATGATGGCGATACCCAGCTCCGCCGCCAGGCGCTGGGCACCGGCCTTCTGCATGAAGTTCTCGTCGGTGCAGGTGAGACCGGAGAGCCACCACAGCAGGGGCACCCGCTCGGTCTCGGCCTGTGGCGGCAGGTAGATGGCGAAGACCATCTCGCAGTCCAGCGCCCGGGAGCGGTGGCGGTAGCGCTTGTGCCAGCCACCGAAGCTCTTGTTGGCCGATACCAGCTCCAGGTTCTCGGTCATGGTCATGGTTGGGTCTCCTGGCGGCCGGGACGCCTGTCCCGGCCGCACTTTCAGGGATAAGGGGCTACGCGGCGCATGGCGCTCAGTAGTGAAGCACGGTGCGGATGCTCTCACCCCGATGCAGCAGATCGAAGGCCTCGTTGATCTTCTCGAAGGGCAGGTCGTGGGTGATGAAGTCGTCGATATTGAGCTCACCCTTCATGTACTGGTCCACGTAGCCCGGCAGCTCCGAGCGCCCCTTGACGCCGCCGAAGGCGGAGCCCTTCCAGACCCGCCCGGTGACCAGCTGGAACGGGCGGGTGGAGATCTCCTCGCCGGCACCGGCCACGCCGATGATGATCGACTCGCCCCAGCCCTTGTGGCAGCACTCCAGCGCCGAGCGCATGACGTTGACGTTGCCGATGCACTCGAAGGAGTAGTCGACGCCGCCGTCGGTCAAATCGACGATCACCTGCTGGATGGGGTCGCCGTACTCCTTGGGGTTGACGAAGTCGGTGGCGCCGAACTGCTCGGCCAGCTTGAACTTCTCGGGGTTGATGTCGATGGCGATGATGCGCGACGCCTTGGCCATCACCGCCCCCTGGATCACGGCGAGGCCGATGGCGCCGAGGCCGAAGACGGCGACGGTGGCGCCCGGCTCCACCTTGGCGGTGTTCATGACCGCGCCGATGCCGGTGGTCACGCCGCAGCCCAGCAGGCAGATCTTATCCAGGGGCGCCTCCTTCGAGACCACCGCCAGCGACACCTCGGGGAGCACGGTGTACTCGCTGAAGGTGGAAGTGCCCATGTAGTGGTGCAGCATCTTGCCTTCCAGCGAGAAGCGGCTGGTGCCGTCGGGCATCACCCCCTTGCCCTGGGTGGCGCGCACGCTGCCGCAGAGGTTGGTCTTGCCGGAGAGGCAGAACTTGCACTTGCCGCACTCCGCGGTATAGAGCGGGATGACGTGGTCGCCGGGGCGCACGCTGGTGACCCCTTCCCCCACCTCCTGGACGATGCCGGCCCCCTCGTGGCCCAGCACCGCCGGGAAATTGCCCTCCGGGTCGGCGCCGGAGAGGGTATAGGCATCGGTGTGGCAGACGCTGGTGGCGGCGATCTTCACCAGCACCTCGCCGGCCTTGGGCCCCTCGACATCGAGCTCGACGAGCTCCAGGGGCTTGCCCGCTTCCAGGGCGACGGCGGCGCGTGACTTCATGGTGGCTCTCCTCGTTCAGGGAATCATCTCTTTCAGTCTAGGCAAGAGTGCCCAACGAGATAAACTGCACCAAAGGCACGACATTATTGCCACACAGCAACAATCAGCCTACGCCGCCCCCATCGGCCCGTCCATATCCCGTCACCGGAAGGAGCGATCATGCAGCGCTGGGACCGTGTTGAAGCCTTCGTGGAAGTGGTGCGCCTGGGCAGCTTCGCCGCCGCCGCCCGGGAACTCTCCGTCTCGCCCTCCCACGTCAGTCGGCTCGTGGCCCAGCTCGAACAGCAGCTCGGTACCGCCCTGCTCTACCGCACTACGCGCCAGACCCACCTGACCGACGAGGGGCGGCTCTATTTCACCCACTGCCGCCAGCTGTTCGACGGCTTCCGCGAGGCCGAGGCGGCCCTTAGCGACCTCCAGGAGCGCCCTCGGGGCCTGCTCAGCCTCACCTCGGCCACCACCTTCGGCGAACGCTTCATCGCCCCCCTGGTCAACGACTTCCTGCTGGCCCACCCGCGCCTCGAGGTGCGCATGCATTTCACCAACCGCCAGGTGGACATCATCGACGAGGGCTTCGATATCGCCATCCGCATGGGGCGGCTGGAGGACTCGAGCCTGGTGGCCCGTCGGCTCTGCGAGCGGCGCGAGTACGTGGTGGGAGCACCAGCCTACTTCGCCCATGTCTCCCAGCCCCACGCCCTGGCGGAGCTCTCCCGCCACCGCTGTCTGATCGGCACCCGAGACCACTGGCGCTTTGCCGTGGAAGGCGTACGTCGCGAGGTAAGGGTATCCGGAGCATGGCGCGCCAACTCGGGTCCTGCCCTGCTGGATGCCGCCCTCAAGGGGCTGGGCCTGGCCCAGCTGCCCGACTACTACGTGGAGGAGCACCTGGCCAGCGGCGCCCTCATTTCGGTGCTCGACGCCTATCGCCATGACGACACTGCCGTCTGGGCGGTCTTTCCACGCCACCGCCAGCGCTCCCCAAAGGTACGCCAGTTCATCGATCATCTGGTGGCGCATCTGCCCAGCAGCCTGCCAGGACGAACCGGCACCGGTGCGGGCAGCGGCGTGATGGCCTCGAGCTTTCTCTGGCACCGGTGAGCGCCGCGCCAGGCGCACCAAAAAAGGCGCCCCATGGGGCGCCTGAAGGTAGAAGTGAAGAGTATGGTCGGGGGCCTCGGCGTTGCGCGACCGGACGCCCCTTGCCGGCTACTTGAAGTTCTTGCGGTAGGACTTGAGGATCTCGCCGACGATGCCGCTGCGGAAGCTCAGCACGCAGATCACGAAGATCACCCCGAGGATCGGTCCCACCCAGTTGCCCAGGGGCGACTGCGCCAGCATGTGCTGCAGGCTGACCACGATGCCAGCGCCCACCACCGGGCCGAACAGGGTGCCCACCCCGCCCAGCAGGGTCATCAGGATCACCTCGCCGGACATGTGCCAGTGGGCGTCGGTCAGGGAAGCGAGCTGGAAGACCACCGTCTTGGTGGAGCCGGCCAGGCCGGCGAGGCCCGCGGAGAGGACGAAGGCCACCAGCTTGTAGGCATCGACGTTGTAGCCCAGCGAGATCGCCCGCGGCTCGTTCTCGCGAATCGCCTTGAGCACCTGGCCATAGGGCGAGTGCACCGCACGCTGGATCAGGGCGAAGCCGAACAGGAAGATGGCGAACACGAAGTAGTACATCGCCAGGTTGCTGCGCAGGCTGATGATGCCGAACAGCTCGCCCCGCGGTACCCCGTGCAGGCCGTCCTCACCGCCGGTGAAGGGCGACTGGACGTAGACGAAGAACACCAGCTGGGCCAGCGCCAGGGTCACCATGGCGAAGTAGATGCCCTGGCGACGGATCGACAGGGCACCGAACACCGCCCCCAGGGCCACGGCGACCAGGGTGCCGGCGATGATGCCAAGCTCCGGGGTCAAGCCGGGATAGCTGGCCAGCAGGTAGCCGGTGATATAGCCGCCGGTGGCCAGGAAGGCGGCATGCCCGAAGGAGAGCAGCCCCGCATAGCCGAGCAGCAGGTTGAAGGCGCAGGCGAAGAGCGCGAAGCAGAGCACCTTCATCAGGAACACCGGGTAGGCGACGAAGGGCGCCACCAGGCCGATGCCGATCAGCACCAGGTAGAAGACGTTGCGGCGCATATCGGCGCGCCGCTGGCGCTTCATGGAGGGGGGCAGCGTCTGGGTCTGGGTCGCGGACATGGTCATGCCTCCTTGCCGAACAGGCCGGCGGGTCGCAGCAGCAGCACCAGTATCATCACCAGGAAGATCACGGTGTTGGCCGCCTCGGGGTAGTACACCTTGGTCAGGCCCTCGATCAGCCCCATGCCGAGGCCAGTGAGCACAGCGCCAAGGATCGAGCCCATGCCGCCGATCACCACTACCGCGAAGACCACGATCAAGAGGTTCGAGCCCATGGTGGGCGACACCGGGTAGAGCGGCGCGGCCAGCACCCCGGCGAAGGCAGCCAGGGCCACGCCGAAGCCATAGGTGAGGGTGATCAGGAGCGGCACGTTGACGCCGAAGGCCTGCATCAGCGCCGGGTTCTCGGTGCCGGCGCGCAGATAGGCACCGAGACGCGTGCGCTCGATCATGTACCAGGTGAAGAGGCAGACCGCGATGGCCGCCACCAGCACGAAGGCGCGGTACTTGGGCAGGAACATGAAGCCGGTCTGGAAGCCGCCTTGCAGCAGCTCGGGGGTCGGGTAGCGAGCGCCCGAGACGCCGAAGAAGTTGACCAGGGTCCCCTCGAAGATCAGCGCCAGGCCGAAGGTCAGCAGCAGGCCGTAGAGGTGGTCCAGATGGGCGATGCGGCGCAGCATGGTGCGCTCGAGCAGCATGCCGAACAGGCCGACGATCAGCGGCGCCAGCAGCAGCGCCGTCCAGTAGTTGATGCCCAGGTAGCGCATGCCGAGCAGGGTGGCGAAGGCCCCCAGCATGTACATGGCGCCGTGGGCGAAGTTGACGATCTTCAGCAGGCCGAAGATCACCGCGAGGCCCAGGCTGAGCAGGGCGTAGAAGGCACCGTTGATCAGGCCGAGCAGGAGCTGGCCGAGGAACACCGCCAGCGGCACCCCGAATATCATCGTCATGTCAGGAATCTCCCGTCAGAGGGGGCGGCGGCTCACGCCGCCGCCGGTCTGCTCGCTTCAGTTCTGCACCAGCTTGCACTGGCTCTCGGAGAGCGGACGGTACGCCTCCTCGGCGGGGATGGTGGAGAGGATCTCGTAGAGGTCCCACTCGTGCTCGGACTCGGCCGGCGACTTCACCTGGGCCAGGTACATGTCGTGAACCATGCGGCCGTCCTCGCGCAGGCGACCGTTACGGGCGAAGAAGTCGTTGATCTCTTGCCCCATCATGTACTCGCGCACGGTGGCCGGGTCATCGCTGCCGGTGGCCTCGACGGCCTGCAGGTAGTGCATGGTGCTGGAGTAGATGCCGGCCTGGACCATGGTCGGCATGCGACCCACGCGCTCGTAGTAGCGCTCGGACCACTCCCGGGACTCGTCGTCCATGTTCCAGTACCAGCCGGTGGTCAACAGCAGCCCCTGGGTATCCTCGAGGCCCATGGCGTAGACGTCGTTGAGGAAGACCAGCAGACCGGCGAGCTGCTGGCCAGCCTGGACCACGCCGAACTGGCTGGCGGTCATGATGGAGTTGACGGTATCGGAGCCGGCGTTGGCCAGGCCGATGATCTTGGCGCCGGAGCCCTGGGCCTGGAGGATGTAGGAGGAGAAGTCGTCGGTGGGGAAGGGATGGCGCACGCCCCCAATGATCTCGCCGCCGGCTTCCTCGACCACGCGGGTCACATCGCCCTCCAGGGCGTGGCCGAAGGCGTAGTCGGCGGTAAGCATGAACCAGCTGTCACCGCCCTGCTCCACCACCGCGCGAGCAGTGCCGTTGGCCAGCGGGTAGGTGTCATAGACCCAGTGGATATGATTCGGGGTGCAGTGCTCGTTGGTGATGCTCGAGGCGGCGGAGGCGGAGACGATGCCGAAGCTGTTGTTCTCCTCCAGCACGCGGGTCACGGCGATGGTCACCGAGGAGGCCACCAGGCCCGCCACCATGTCGACATTGCGAGTGTCGATCCATTCGCGCACGGTGCTGGCGCCCACGTCGGCGCTGTTGCGGTCGTCGGCGCTGAACACCTGGATCGGTGCGCCGTTGACGTTGCCACCGAAGTCCTCGACGGCCATGCGCAGCGCCTCGAGGCCGCCGGGGCCGGCCAGATCGCGGTAGGTGCCGGACATGTCGGCCAGGTAGCCGATGCGCACCTCGCCGTCACTGATCTCGGCCTGGGCGGTGGTGGCCATGGCGGCGGTGGCGGCCAGGGCGACGGCGGCGGTAAGGCTCTTCTTGATGAAGGTCATGTGATTCTCCTCTGCCCCGAGGCGGGGCTCTTGTTGTTGTTACGACAGTTGTTGCATTCGTTGTTGCCGCGGCGAGGAGCAGCGGCGGCTCATACGCCCAGCAGGGTATGCAGGTGCTCGCGCCGGCTCGGCAGCTCCGCCGCCGAGATCTCCTCGACGATCATCCCGTGATCCATCACGAAGTGGCGGTCGGCCAAGGGGGCGGCAAAGCGGAAGTTCTGCTCCACCAGCACGATGGTCATGCCGCGCTCCTTGAGCTTGACCAGCACCTCGCCCAGCTTCTGGACGATGACCGGCGCCAGCCCCTCGGTGATCTCGTCGAGCAGCAGCAGCCGCGCCCCGGTGCGCAGGATCCGCGCCATGGCCAGCATCTGCTGCTCGCCCCCGGAGAGCCGGGTGCCCTGACTGCGCCGCCGCTCGTAGAGATTGGGGAACATCTCGTAGATCTCGTCGATCGACATTCCGCCGGAGCGCACCGTGGGCGGCAGCAGCAGGTTCTCCTCGACGTCGAGGCTGGCGAAGATGCCGCGCTCCTCGGGGCAGTAGCCAATGCCCAACCGCGGGATGCGGTGGGCCTTCATGCCCAGGGTCTCGTTGCCGTTGATCATGATCGAGCCGGTGCGCCGGCCGACCATGTTCATGATCGACTTGAGGGTGGTGCTGCGCCCGGCGCCGTTGCGCCCGAGCAGGGTCACCAGCTCGCCACGCTTCACATTGAAATCGACGCCGTGGAGGATATGGGACTCGCCGTAGAAGGCGTGCAGGTCGCTGACCCGGAGCATCTCGGCGCCATCGTTGTCCTGGTACTGGAGCGCCGGGTCCTGCACCGCTTGGGCTGCCTGATTCATGCCGTGGCCTCCTCTTCCGCCGCTTCGCTGCCCATGTAGGCCTCCTTGACCCGCGGGTCGGCGGAGACGGTGGCGTAGTCGCCCTCGGCCAGCACCGCGCCGCGGGCCAGCACGGTGATGCGGTCGCACAGCCGGCTCACCACGCTGAGGTTGTGCTCCACCATCAGCACGGTGCGCCCGCGGGCCACGCGGCGGATCAGCTCGACGATGCGATCGACGTCCTCGGCGCCCATGCCCTGGGTCGGCTCGTCGAGCAGCATCATGGTCGGGTCCATGGCCAGGGTGGTGGCCACTTCCAGGGCGCGCTTGCGGCCGTAGGGCATCTCCACGGTGAGCACGTCGGCATAGTCGCGCAGCCCCACCTCCTCGAGCAGCTCGATGGCGCGGTCGTTGAGGTGGTCGAGGGTGCGCTCGGACTTCCAGAAGTGGAAGGAGGTGCCCATGGGACGCTGCAGCGCCACGCGCACGTTCTCCATGGCGGTCATGTGGCCGAACACCGCGGAGATCTGGAAGGAGCGCACCAGGCCCAGCCGGGCGATCTCGTTGGCCTTCATGCCGGTGATCGGCTTGCCGCGGTAGAGGATCTCGCCGCGGGTGGGCGGCAGGAACTTGGTGAGCAGGTTGAAGACCGTGGTCTTGCCGGCCCCGTTGGGGCCGATCAGGGCATGGATATGCCCCTCCCGGATCTGCAGGTTGACATCGTCCACGGCGGTGAAGCCGCGAAACTCCTTGGTCAACCCGCGAGTTTCCAGTATGAACTCCTGGGTCATGTGACGTCCTCTCTGGATCGCAGAAGCGATCCGCCGTTATTGCTGTTGTCGTTGTTGTGCGCCGTTGTCGTTGTTATGGCCATCTCGGCAGCGGACTGGCCGATGCGTCTTCGCGTTCGGCACTTTACGTTAACGTAAGCTAGAGGAGTCGAGACGTCACGGCAATAGCCTGTTGGGCATGACTCGACCAATGGCGTAGCTCCAGGCTTTTCAATAGCTTGAAAACAAACCGTCCAGCTGATACAGAGCCTTGAAAAGAAAGAAGTTTACCCATCCATGGGCAGCATGAGACCTAGGTAGTAGAATACATGCAATCATGAATGTCTCGACCCGGAAGTCCCTACACGCCATGTCTCAGCCCCTCTCTCCCGGCCAGCCCTGGCCGATCGGCTTCACCGCTACCTGCCTGCGCGCCACCCTCTATATCCTGCTGGTCGCAGGGCTTGCCCAGGGCGCCTATATCGAGGCGCTGCACTTCCCCGAGGTGCGCTTCTCGGAGTACGGCTTCACCGAGCTCGCCCAGAGCGCGGTGCTGCTCACGGCGTCGCTGCTGCTGCTCTATACCCGCCAGGTGCTGAAGGTGCTGCCCACTGTCACCCTGCTGATGTTCGCTTTCACCTTCAGCTCCTTTATCCGGGAGCAGGACTACTTCCTGGATACTCGGGTGGCCTACCATACCTGGAAGGTGCTGGTGGCCCTGGTGATAGTGCCGATCCTCTTCTGGGTGATCCGCGAGCGCAAGCGCTTCGTCGAGGAGTTCGCCAGCTACGCCAACAGCTTCTCCTTCGGCCTCTTTGCCGCAGGGGTGCTCACTACCTACGTCTTCTCGCGCCTCTACGGCCGCCAGGACTTCTGGATGGCGGTCATGGAGGAGCACTATGTGCGCACCTTCAAGGACGCCGCCGAAGAGGTGGTGGAGCTGCTCGGCTATGCGCTGATCCTGATCGCGGTCATCGAGCTGACCCTGCTCGCCCGGCGCTGGGCCCTGGCCCGTCGCAAAGGCTGATCCGGACGTCCCGGAAAGCAAGAAGCCCCGCAGGCACTGCCTGCGGGGCTTCTTCGTTACGGCGGGGCATTCGACCCGAGCCTGCTCCCTGACGCTATTCGTCGAGGAAGGAGCGCAGCGGCTCGGAGCGGCTGGGATGACGCAGCTTGCGCAGCGCCTTGGCCTCGATCTGGCGGATCCGCTCGCGGGTGACATCGAACTGCTTGCCGACCTCCTCGAGGGTGTGGTCGGTGTTCATGTCGATGCCGAAGCGCATGCGCAGCACCTTGGCTTCCCGAGCGGTGAGCCCACCCAGCACGTTGCGGGTCGCCTCGATCAGCCCCTCGCCGGTGGCGGAATCGATGGGCAGGATCATGGTCCCGTCCTCGATGAAATCGCCCAGGTGCGAGTCGTCGTCGTCACCGATGGGCGTCTCCATGGAGATCGGCTCCTTGGCGATCTTGAGCACCTTGCGCACCTTGTCTTCCGGCATCTCGAGACGCTCACCCAGCTCCTCGGGGGTAGGCTCGCGGCCCATCTCCTGAAGCATCTGCCGGGAGACCCGGTTGAGCTTGTTGATGGTCTCGATCATATGCACCGGAATACGGATGGTGCGCGCCTGGTCGGCAATGGAGCGAGTGATCGCCTGGCGAATCCACCAGGTGGCGTAGGTGGAGAACTTGTAGCCGCGGCGATACTCGAACTTGTCCACCGCCTTCATCAGGCCGATGTTGCCCTCCTGGATCAGGTCCAGGAACTGCAGGCCGCGGTTGGTGTACTTCTTGGCGATGGAGATCACCAGACGCAGGTTGGCCTCCACCATCTCCTTCTTGGCACGACGCGCCTTGGCCTCACCGATGGAGAGGCGACGGTTGACCTCCTTGATCTCGGTCACCGGCAGACAGACCATCTCCTCCTCGAAGGCGATCTTGCGCTGGGCGCGCTGGATATCGGCGCGCAGCGGCTCGAGGCGATCGGCATACTTGGGATGCTCGCCGGCGAAGCGGTCCAGCCACTGGGGGTCGGACTCGCTGCCCGGGAAGGCCTTGATAAAGGTCTTGCGGGGGATGCGCGCCTTCTTGACGCAAAGCTGCATCACCGCCTTCTCCTGGGCGCGCACCTGCTCGACGCTGATCCGCACCTGGTTGACCAGGCGCTCGAAGTGCTTGGGCACCAGCTTGATCGGCGAGAAGAGCTCGGCCAGTCGCGCCAGCTCCTCCTGGGCCTCCTTCGAGCCGCGACCGTGGGCGGCGATGGCGGCATGGGCGGCGGCGTTCTGCTCGCGGATCTGCTCGAAGCGGGCGCGGGCCTCTTCCGGGTCCGGGCCACCCTCGTTGGAGGAGGTGTCCTCCTCCTCATCATCGTCCGACCCGTCGCCCTCATCGTCGAGCTCATCGCTGATCTCGGGCTCGGGCGGCTCCGCCTCGGCCACGCCGGGAATGCCTTCGTCGGGGTCGATAAAGCCAGAAAAGAGGTCGGAGAGGCGGCCAGGGGCCTCCTCGTCCTGGGTGGTATCATAGGCGTCGAGGATCGACTCCACCGCACCGGGCAGGTAGGCCAGGGCGGACATCACCTCCCGGGTACCCTCCTCGATGCGCTTGGCGATCTCGATCTCGCCTTCGCGGGTCAGCAGCTCCACCGTGCCCATCTCGCGCATGTACATGCGCACCGGGTCGGTGGTACGGCCCACGTCGCTCTCCACCGCGGCCAGGGCCGCCACGGCCTCCTCGGCGGCAGACTCGTCGGTGGAGTGATCCGACATCATCAGGGTGTCTTCATCGGGGGCTTCCTCAACGACGCTGATACCCATGTCGTTGATCATGCCGATGATGTCTTCCACCTGATCGGGGTCGGCGATATCCTCGGGAAGGTGGTCGTTGACCTCGGCATAGGTCAGGTAGCCCTGTTCCTTGCCGCGCGCGATCAACTCCTTCAGACGTGACTGCTGCTGCGCATTTCCAGCCATAGAAACCCTATCTCGACGAAGAAGAATGAAGCACCTGAAGCGCTGGGTGGAGAAAAGTCGTGAAGCCGAACAGTATAGCGGCAGAAAGCACCTTCCTGCCAGTTCGATCTATTTGCGCGGTCATTCAGGTGTGTTAAGTTGTCTGGTTACGCCGGTGCCAAGCGCCCTCTCCTATGTGGGGATGGTAGGAGAAAAATCAACCCTGGCGCCAGCTAATCGTTAGAAAGCAGGCGAATGCCCTATTGACCTTACGGTCAGCGATGCAGTTCGGTCAGCAGCACCATCAGGCGCTGCTTCTCCTCCCTGGAGAGCCGCTCCCCCGCCTTCTCCCTGGCCAGCAGCGTATCGATCTCTTCCTGAGGCGAGCGCCGCTCCCGGTGCCGAAGAAAGTGCGACACCAGCCCCTCCAGTTCGGCGCCCCGCGCCGGCCTCGGGATCAGCAGCTCGCGCCGCGCCAGCGCCGCCAGCCGCTCTCCCTCCGGCGTGCCGTGGAAGTGCGCCAGCAGCACCTGGGCGCTGCGGTAGCGCCCGGCACGCAGCAGGCGGATCACCTCGCGACACAGGCGCCCGTCGGGATCCTCCTCCGGGCACCAGTCGTCTGCCTTCGGCAGCTGGGCCACCAGCTCGGGCTCATGCACCAGCAGCTGCAGCGCCCGAGCCGCCAGGCTCAGGGAGCCGCTGCGGCGTGCCGGCGGCGCACGCTCGCCGAGCGGCGGCGCCTCCGGCATCTCGCCCGCCGCCTCCCCCATCGGCGCCGATTCCCCCGGCCCCGCAGCCGGCTCGGGAGCCGCCTGACGGGAGCGAGCCAGCAGGGTGGCAAAGCTCGACGCCTCGACCCCGGTACGCCGCGAGAGCTCGCTGAGCATCAGCGACTTCAGCACCCCCTCCGGCAGCCTCGCCAGCGCCGCCAGCACCTGACTGGCGTAGCGTTCGCGATCCTCGATCCTGGCCAGGTCGCGCCCCGCCGCCGCCTGGTCGAAGAGAAACTCCGACAGCGGGCTGGCGCAGGTGATGCGATCCTGGAAGGCCTCGGCCCCCTCCTGGCGCACCAGGGTATCCGGGTCCTCCCCCTCGGGCAGGAACAGGAAGCGCGCCTGGCGTCCGTCGATCATCAGCGGCAGCACCGTCTCCAGGGCCCGAGCCGCCGCCTGGCGGCCGGCGCGGTCACCGTCGAAGCAGAACACCACTTCGCTCACCATGCGAAACAGCCGGGTCAGGTGCTCCTCGCTGGTGGAGGTGCCCAGGGTCGCCACGGCGTTGCGGATGCCGAACTGAGCCAGGGCCACCACGTCCATGTAGCCCTCGACGATCACCACCCGCTCCAGACGGTGGTCGGCCTGGCGCGCCTCGTAGAGCCCGTAGAGCTCACGCCCCTTGTGAAACACCGGCGTCTCGGGCGAGTTGAGATACTTGGGCTTGGCATCGCCCAGCACCCGGCCGCCGAAGCCGATGGTGCGCCCCTTGATATCGCGGATCGGAAACATCACCCGATCCCGGAAGCGGTCGTAGGTGCGCCCGCTCTCCTCCCGGTGCACCAGCAGGCCATACTCCACCTGCACCGCCTCACCGACGCCGCGTTCGGAGAGGTGTCGCTTGAGGGCCTCCCAGCCGTTCGGCGCATAGCCGACCCCGAAGGTCTGCTGTACCTCCGGCGAGAGCCCGCGGCGCTCGAGGTATTCCCGAGCCCCCTGGCCTTCCGGCATCTTCAGCCGCTCGCGAAAGAAGCTCGCCGAGAGCTCCAGCAGGTTGACCCCCTCCTTGCGCTTGCGCTCACGGGCCTGGGCCCGGGGATCGTCGGCGCCCTCGCGAGGCACCTCCAGCCCCAGCCGGCCGGCGAGCTGCTCCACCGCCTCGGGGAAGCGCAGCTTGTCATACTCCATCAGGAAGCGCAGGGCGTTACCGTGGGCACCGCAGCCGAAGCAGTGGTAGAACTGCTTGTCGGCGCTGACGGTAAACGACGGCGTCTTCTCCTGATGAAAGGGGCAGAGCCCGGAGTAGTTGCGGCCCGCCTTCTTGAGCTTGACGCGCTCGCCCACCACCTCGACCACGTCGACGCGGGCCAGCAGGTCATCGATAAAGCGCTGGGGAATCTGTCCTGCCATGGGGTCGGATCACCTCGACGACTGGCGATGCGATCGCGGCGGGTCGCCGGCACCAGTGGGCCAACGCCCCGGAAAAAACAAGCGGCCACCGGATGGCGGCCGCTTGGCGTCCTCCTGAGACCGCCCGGGCCCGGGGCCCTGGCTGCCTCCAGTACGGATCAGTAGAGCCGTTCGAAGCGCTTGCGCTCACGCTGGAGCTTCTTGGCGTGACGCTTGACGGCGGCCGCCGACTTGCGCTTGCGCTCTGCGGTCGGCTTCTCGTAGTACTCGCGACGACGCACTTCGGAGAGAACACCGGCTTTTTCGCAGGAACGCTTGAAACGACGCAGTGCGACGTCAAACGGCTCGTTATCACGTACTTTAACAGAAGGCATTAAGCACTCACCTACCTTAGGTAACTAGAGTTCGGTTAGTACGCACACCCCTGTGGGTGGCAGTGATCGCGACAGCAACGGTTCCGGAGCGCGTAAGCGAGCCGGAGGGCAGCGTGTCGGTCGCGGGGAGTCGCCACCTGGGTGCACGACCCAGTCTTGCAGCGCACGGTAGTCTAGTCGCCAGCCCCAGCCTTTGCAAATGCTTTCCCCCTTCAAACCGCGTAGAATGCCGGCCTGTTCCGCACAACCGAGCCAACACCATGCGCGTACTGGGCATCGAGACCTCCTGCGACGAGACCGGCGTCGCCCTCTTCGACACCGAGCACGGCCTCGTGGCCGATGCGCTCTACAGCCAGGTCGCCATGCACGCCGAATATGGCGGCGTGGTACCGGAGCTGGCCTCCCGTGATCACACCCGCCGCCTGCTGCCGTTGATCCAGCAGGTGCTCGACGAGGCGGGCCTCTCCCGCAGCGAGCTGGACGCCATCGCCTACACCGCGGGGCCCGGCCTGGTGGGCGCTCTGATGGTAGGCGCTGCCACCGCCCACGGCATGGCCCGGGCGCTGGGCATCCCGGTGCTCGGCGTTCATCACATGGAGGGCCACCTGCTGGCGCCCATGCTGGAGGATGAGCGCCCCGAGTTCCCCTTCGTGGCGCTGCTGGTCTCGGGCGGCCACACCCAGCTGGTGGAGGTACGCGGCCTGGGGCGCTATACGCTGCTCGGCGAATCCGTGGATGACGCCGCCGGCGAGGCCTTCGACAAGGCGGCCAAGATGCTCGGCCTGGACTACCCGGGCGGCCCCCAGGTAGCGCGACTGGCCGAGCAGGGCGACCCCGGACGCTTCCGCTTCCCGCGGCCGATGACCGACCGCCCGGGGCTCGACTTCAGCTTTTCGGGCCTCAAGACCCACACCCTCACCGCCATCCGCCAGCTCGAGGCGTCAGGCGGGCTCGACAACCAGGCCCGCGCCGACGTGGCCCGCGCCTTCGAGGAAGCGGTGGTGGATACCCTGGTGATCAAGTGCCGCCGCGCCCTGGACCAGACCGGGCTCAAGCGCCTGGTGATGGCCGGCGGGGTCAGCGCCAACGCGCGCCTGCGCGAGCGACTGGAGCACGAGTGCGAGAAGCGCCGCGCCCGGTCCTACTACCCCAGGGGCCGCTTCTGCACCGACAACGGCGCCATGATCGCTTATGTGGGTGCCCAGCGGCTGCTGGCGGGCGAGCGCGACGAGCAGGGCGTGATGAAGGCGGTACCGCGCTGGCCGATGGATACCCTGGAGGCTCCTGCCGGAAGCTGAACGGCACTGAGGGCGGCAAGGCGGAAGGCCGGGTAACGAAGCGACGCGATATATACCCGGGAACGCTGGCAACGAGCGCCGCCGCGCACGTCAATCGACAGGGATGTCGAGTGAGGGGCACCCGTGAGGGATTATGTTGTGCCCCGACGTGCAAGCGGCAAGCGAAGTGGCAGGGTTTCGTTCCCGGGATCGCGAGTCTCGTTACCCGGCTGGCGAGTACCTTGCCCGGCTAGAGCCCCGGCTCATCGCCGCGCCCCAGGCGCTGGATATTGAGCAGGTGGCGCAGCAGCACCAGCAGGGTAAAGGCGATCACCACGACCACATAGTCAGGCGCCAGCCACAGGCTGGTCAGGGGCGCGGCAGCGGCGCTGACCAGCGACGCCACCGCCGCGGTGCGCACCCGCCAGGCGAGCAGCGCCCAGAGGGCGGCGCACACCTGGGCTACCCCCGGCGTCAGCACCAGCATCACCCCGAAGGCGCTGGCCACCGCCTTGCCGCCCCGAAAGCGGTGCCAGAGCGGATAGCTGTGGCCCAGCAGCACCGCCAGACCCACCACGCCCTGGGCCCAGGGAGGCAGCCCCAGCAGGATCGCCAGCAGCAGCACCGGCACGCCCTTGGCGGCATCCACCAGCAGGGTGGCCAGGGCCAGCCGGGGGCCATGCACCCTGAGCACGTTGGAGAAACCGGGATTGAAGGAGCCCGCCAGGCGCGGATCCTCCACGCCGGCCAGGCGGCAGACGCTCAGCGCGCCCAGCCAGCTGCCGCTGAGATAGCCCAGCGCCACCAGCGGCGGCAGCAGGGCCGGCAGAGGCAGGACAAGTGGCGCCTCCATGGCGGACCTCCCGAGACTCGAACAGCTGCCATTCTGCCAGGCGAACCCCGGCGCGCCCAGCGCCGGCGGTGTTCCCCGAAGGCCGCCTCGCGTACAATCCGGCCACGCCTGCCGGACCATTCCCACCCGGCCTCACTCTCTCTAGCGTGGAACCCTCACCATGGATCTCGTGCTGATCGAGTCCCTCGGCGTCGACACCGTGATCGGCGTCTACGACTGGGAGCGCACCATCACCCAGCGCCTGGTGCTCGACCTGGCGCTGGCCACCGATATCCGGCCGGCGGCGGCCGACGACGATATCGCCCTGACCCTGGACTACGCCGCCATCAGCGAGCGTATCCAGGACTTCGCCGCTGAGCACGACTTCGCCCTGGTGGAGACCTTCGCCGAGCGGCTGGCCGAGACCCTGCGCCAGGAGCTCGGCATTCCCTGGCTGCGCCTTGCCGTGCGCAAACCCGGCGCAGTGGCCGCCGCCGCCGCGGTGGGGGTGCAGATCGAGCGTGGACAGCGCCCGGAGGCGAGCTGATGGCCCTGGTGACGGTGAGCATCGGCAGCAATATCGAGCGCGACCGCCATGTGCGCACCTGCCTGGATGCCCTGGCGGCCACCTTCGAGTCGCTGGCGATATCGCGGGTGTTCGAGAGCGAGCCGGTGGGCTTCGAGGATGGGCGCAACTTCTACAATCTGGTGGCCGCCTTCGAGAGCGACTGGTCGGTGGGCGAACTGCAGGCCTGGTGCAAGCGGCTGGAGTTCGCCAACGGCAGGCGCCCGGACAGCCCCAAGTTCAGCCCCCGCACCCTGGATATCGACCTGCTTACCGTGGGCGAGCTCACCGGCGAGCATGACGGGGTGGCGCTGCCCAGGGGCGAGATCTGCCACCACGCCTTCGTGCTCCAGCCCTTGGCCGAGCTGCTCCCCGAAACGCGCCACCCCGAAAGCGGCGCGACCTATGCCGCTCTCTGGGCCGACTTCGACCCCGGCAGCCAGCGCCTCTGGGCGGTACCCTTCGCGTGGGCGGGGCGCAAGATCTCCCACCCCGACTGAGGCGCGCCTCAGTTCCCGCCCAGGGCCGCCTCGATCGCCTCCTGGCGGCGGCGCGCCAGCGCTTCGCCCAGCTCACGCCCCTGATAGCCCTCCTCCACCAGCGCCCTGGGCAGCACCTGGGCGGCCAGCCGCCAGGCCAGCGCCAGGGTCTCGGCCAGCGCCGGCGCCTCCAGGCTGATCAGGCTGAGCAGCGGCGCCACCCGTTCGCCGCGCCGCCAGGCATCGATGGAGTCCAACCAGGCCAGCACCGCCTCCCCGTCGAGCCCCTCCCGGGCGGCCCGGGCGCAGAGGGTACGGGTCAGTGCCGCCTGTCGGGCCAGGGCCGCATGGGCCCGGGGCAGACGCAGCCGCTCGGCCAGCCGCCCGCGGGCCTCGTCATCCAGGTGCTCCACCAGCCGCGCCCAGCGCCAGCGCACCAGCGCCTCGTCGTCGAGCTCCTCGGGCAGGCGGTGCAGCCGCCCCAGAGCGTCGTCCAGGGCCTCCTCGTCGGCGGCGAGCTCCGGCATCAGTACCGCCAGGGCACCGCAGCCGGCCAGGGTCTGGAAGTAGACCTCGGGCCAGGGCTCGCCGAGGGCCTTCTCGGTCTCGACCCAGACCCGCTCGGCCACCAGGTGGGCGATCTCCCCGCTCTCCACCAGGCGACGCATCAGGCTTTGCGTCTCCTCGGCAATGGTGAAGCCAAGGCCGGCATAGCGGGCCAGGAAGCGTGCGGTACGCAGCACCCGCAGCGGGTCCTCCACGAAGGCCGGCGAGACGTGACGCAGCACCCGGGCCTCCAGGTCGGCCAGGCCACCGTGGGGGTCGACCAGCTCCCCCCCGGGGCTCTCGGCCATGGCGTTGATGGTCAGGTCCCGACGAGCGAGATCCTCCTCTAGGGTCACCTCGGGGCTGGCGTGGACCACGAAGCCGGTGTAGCCGTGGCCGGCCTTGCGCTCGGTGCGCGCCAGGGCATACTCCTCGTGGGTCTCGGGATGCAGGAAGACCGGGAAGTCGCGCCCCACGGGCCTGAAGCCGCGGCGGCGCATCGCCTCCGGGGTGGCGCCCACCACCACCCAGTCATGGTCGTAGACCGGCCAGCCCAGGCGGGCGTCGCGCACCGCGCCGCCCACGCAGTAGACTTCGAGGCCCTCCACGGCAGGATCCCGCGGGGCACCCACCTCAGGCCTCCACGCGGTCGGGATAACGCAGCTGCCACTCGGTGAAGCCACCGTCGAGGCTGTAGACCTCGCCGAGGCCCTGACCGGCCAGCCAGGCCGCCGCCTGCTGGCTGGAGTGGCCGTGATAGCAGACCACCACCACCGGGCGCTCCGCCGGAGTCTCGTCGAGAAAGGCGCCGACGCTGTCGTTGTCCAGGCGACGGCTGCCGGGAATGGCCCCCTGGGCGAAGCTCATGGGGTCCCGGATATCCACCAGGGCGAGGGGGCGGCCGGCATCGAGCCAGGCCGTCAGGGTCGCGATATCGAGGTGCTGGAAGCTCATGGGCAAATCTCGTCGTCGGAGAAGGGGAAGGTCGTCGTCGGGGATGAGGAAAGCGGCGCCTAGGGGCGCTGGCGGCTGGGAACGCTGACGCGCTCGCCGCTCTCGAGGTTCAGGGCGGTCAGGCTGCCGCCCCAGACGCAGCCGGTATCCAGGGCCCGGGCGTCGACCCGGCTGTGGGGCGTCGCGCCCTGCAGGGCCGCCCAGTGGCCGAACAGCAGCCGGGCATCGTCGCCGCGGGGGTACTGGAACCAGGGGGCGAAGCCCGGCGGGGCGCTGTCGAGCCCCTCCTTGGCGGCGAAGTCGAGCCTTCCCTCGGCGTCGATGAAGCGCATGCGGGTGAGGACGTTGACGACGGCGCGCAGCCGGTCGATGCCCTCGAGGTCGTCGCGCCAGAGCGCCGGGGCGTTGCCGTACATGCGCTCGAGGAAGGCCCCGGCGCCCTCGCCGCCCAGCACCTCCTGCACCTCGCCGGCCAGGCGGCGGGCCTGGGGCAGCGACCACTGGGGCAGCAGGCCGGCATGGGTCATCACCGTCGCCGCCCCAGGGGTGTCGTCCCGGGTCTCGGCCACCAGCAGGGGGCGCGACTGCAGCCAGTCCAGCAGCCGCTCCCGATCCGGGGCGGCGAGGATGGCGTCCAAGGTGTCCTTGCCCTTGAGCCCGGCGCCGCCCCGAGCCACCGCCAGCAGGTGCAGGTCATGGTTGCCGAGCACGACCCGTGCCGCCTCCCCCAGCGCCATCGCCTCGCGCAGGCAGGCAAGCGACTCCGGCCCGCGGTTGACCAGGTCCCCGGCCAGCCAGAGCCGGTCGCGGCGCGGGTCGAAGGCAAGGGTCTCGAGCAGCTCGACGAACTCGGCGTGGCAGCCCTGGAGGTCACCGACGGCATAGGTGGTCATATGGCGCTCCCAGCAAGGGGTGAAGCAGTGGATTCAGTGTACCTGGTTGGGGCCGGCCAGGCGGAAGGGGGCGATGGCCACCTCGAAGGGGCGCTGGGAGGCGGTATCCACGCAGGTGTAGTCCCCCTCCATCACCCCGACCGGGCCGTCGAGAATGGCGCGGCTGGTGTAGCGGAAGCGCTGGCCGGGGCCGATCACCGGCTGCTGGCCCACCACCCCCTTGCCGCGTACCTCCTGCACCTTGCCGCTGCCCTGGGTGATCTTCCAGTGGCGGGCCATCAGCTGGATGCTGTGGGGCGAGGCGTTGTGCACCGTGATGGTATAGCTGAACACGAAGCGCCCTTCCCCCGGGGCGGACTCCTCGTCACGGAACTCGGGCTCCACCTCGACGCGGACCTGGTCCGGCAGGGCCTCGGGCAGCCGCTGGCTCATGGGGTTTCCCCCTCGCCGACGGCGGCCAGGTGGTTGGCGATGCGCACGAACTCCTCGACCGAGAGGGTCTGGGGGCGCCGCGCCGGGTCGATGCCCAGCGCCTCCAGGGCCTCGGCCTCGATACGCCCCTTGAGGTTGTTGCGCAGGGTCTTGCGGCGCTGGCCGAAGGCCTCGCGCACCAGGGTGAAGAGCAGCGCCTCGTCGGCGGCCGGGTGGGGCAGCTCGGCATGGGGCGTCAGGCGCACGATGGCGGAATCCACCTTGGGCCGCGGCACGAAGGCCTCCGGCGGCACAACGAAGAGCGACTCCACCCGGCAGCGGTACTGGGCCATGACCGAGAGGCGCCCCCAGTCGGGGCCGCCCGGCTCGGCGGCCAGGCGCTCCACCACCTCCTTCTGCAGCATGAAGTGCATGTCGGCGATGGCATCGCCGGCCTGGAGCAGGTGGGCGATCAGCGGCGTGGAGATGTTGTAGGGCAGGTTGCCCACCACCCGCAGCGGCTCCCCTTCGCCGCGCAGGGCGTGGAAGTCGAACTTGAGGGCGTCGCCCTCGTGGATCACGAAGTCGGGGTAGTTGAAGAACTGCACCCGCAGCCCGGGAATCAGGTCGCGGTCGAGCTCGATCACCTCGAGGCGTCCCTCGGCGGCCTCCAGCAGCGGCTCGGTCAGAGCGCCCTGGCCGGGGCCGATCTCCACGATCCGCTCGCCGGGACGCGGCCCAATGGCGCGCACGATGCGCGAGATGATGCCGCGATCGCGCAGGAAGTTCTGGCCGAAGCGCTTGCGAGCCCGATGTACCGGGGGGCGAGATGCCATTCAGGGGTGTCCTTCTATCGCTGTTTGATGGGGTCGCGCCCGGCCATCTCCGCGGCCAGGGCCACGGCCACCCGCAGGCTGCCGGGGTCGGCACGGCCGCTGCCAGCCAGGTCCAGGGCGGTGCCATGGTCCACCGAGGTGCGTACCAGCGGCAGACCCAGGGTGATATTGGCCGCGCTGCCGAAGCCGGCGTACTTGAGCACCGGCAGGCCCTGGTCATGATACATGGCCAGCACCGCATCGACCCCCTCGAGATGGCGCGGGGTAAAGAGGGTATCGGCGGGGAGCGGGCCGTCGAGGCGCAGCCCCTCGGCGCGCAGGGCCGCCAGGGCCGGCTCGATCACCTCGAGCTCCTCGCGGCCCAGGTGTCCTCCCTCGCCGGCGTGGGGGTTGAGCCCGCAGACGGCGATGCGGGGCGCCGGGAGACCGAACCAGCGCTGGAGGTCGGCGTCGAGGATGCGCAGCACCCGAGAAAGCCCCTCGGCGCTGATGGCATCGGCCACCTCGCGCAGCGGCAGGTGGGTGGTGGCCAGGGCCACCCGCAGCGCCCCCGGGCCCCGCCAGCCTTCGCGGGTGGCGTGCAGGGGGCGGTCGGTGGCCAGCATCATCACCACCTCCTCCACCCCGCAGGCGTCGCGCAGGTATTCGGTATGGCCGGTGAAACCCGCGTGCCCCGCCTCGAGGATCACCCCCTTGTGGAGCGGTGCGGTCACCATGCCGGCGGCCCGCCCCGCCAGGCAGGCGCGCACCGCCACGTCCAGGGTCTCGAGCACGTAGTCGGCATTGGCGACCTGCAGCAGGCCGGGGGGCGCTGGCGCCCGCAGCGCCACCGGCCAGACCGGCAGCCGGCCGGGACGCGGTGCCGGCAGCGGCTCATCCAGGGCCAGGGGCACAATCTCGACGGAGAGACCCAGGCGCTCGGCGCGCTCGGCCAACAGGTCAGGGTCGCCCACCGCCACCAGGTCCACGCCGGCCACCCCCTCGGCGGCCAGCATGACGGTGAGCTCGGGGCCGATGCCGGCGGGTTCGCCGCTGGTCAGGGCCAGCACGGGGCGCGGCATAGAGGCCATTAGCGGTCGTCGAGGCGGTAGTCGACGAAGGCCTCGGAGCGGATCTCCTGCAGCCAGCCCTCCAGCTCCTCATTGGCGCGGCGCTGGAAGAGTCTCTGCTGGGCCTGCTGGCGGCTGACGCCCTCCTGCTCCACCAGCCGCTCCACCTCGCGCTCGGAGAGGTTGACCCGGCTGCCCACCCGGCGCTGCTGGAGCTCGCGGATGACCAGTTCGCGACGGATCTCCTCGCGCACGGTGGCCAGCGCCAGCCCGTCGGCCTCCAGGGCGTCGGCGAACTGCTCCACGCTCATGCCGTTATTTTCGGCAATCGCCCGCACCTGGCGGTTGAGCTCGGTATCGTCGATGGAGAGGCCCGCATCCCGGGCCATCTGCAGCTGGATCTCCTCGAGGACCATCTGCTCGAGCAGCTGCTCACGCAGCACCCGCTCCGGGGGCAGGTCGATCTGCTGGGCGGTCAGCTGGCTGCGGGTCTGGGCCAGGCGCTCCTCCAGCTCGCTCTCCATGATCGCCCCCTGGTTGACCACCGCCACGATGCGATCCAGGGCCTGGCGCTGCATGGACTGGAACTGCTGGGCCTGGACGTCCAAGGGGGCGACGGCAAGGCCCAGCGCCAGGGCGAGCCCGGCGGCCAGGAAGGGGGTCCGGCGGCGCAATGTCTGCTTCTGTTTCATCTTTCCTCTCTGGAAGTTGGCAACGGCAGGGGCACCCGGGTCAGAAGGCGGTGGAACGGTAGTCCGGGATGGCCTCCTCGAAGTAGCTGTCGGCCTCACGGCCCACGCCGCCCAGACCCTTGAAGACGAAGCGCAGGAAGATCCCGCGATCGGTGAAGTCATCGTCGATGCGTGCCGTGTCGTTGTCGTCGATCCACTCCCGCCACACCAGCTGCAGACCGTAGCAGCAGTCGTTCCACTGCACGCCGGCGAGCTGCTCCAAGGCGCGGTCATTGGTGTTGTCGTAGAGGAAACGACCGATCAGGTCAACGCGATGGCTGGCCTTGAGGGCGAATGACAGGTCGTACTCCTCGCGGTTGAAGTCGCGGAACTCGTCATCCCCCGGTTCGACCGAGGGGTCGAAGCCTTGGAGCTCCCAGCGGTAGCCGAGGTTCAATGCGTGGCCCGCCGGGGAGCGATACTGCAGGTCCACCGAGGTGCGCTCGGTCTGCTCGAAGTTGTCGTCGTAGAGCCACTGCCAGCGAGTGCGCCAGCGGTCGGTGATCTGCCAGTCGGCGCGGGCTACCAGGGGCGAGCGGTCCCGGGTCGCCCGGTACCAGTTCGCAAAATCACTGTCCCGGTCGGGAATCACGTCGGGATCGCCATTGATATCGATGGTGCGATCCTCGAAGTAGAAGGCCTGCCCCAGCCCCACGGCGAGCCGCTGGCGGCCGCGCTCGTCCTCGAGGAGCCGCGAGTCGACGCCCAGTGAGAGGCGGTTGAGGTCGCCCACCCGGTCGCTGCCCGAGAAGCGGTGCGGCGACCAGAGCTGATTCCAGGAGAAGGCGCGCTCGCTGGTGTCGAAGTCGGGGAACTCGGACTGGTCACGGGCCGGCACATAGGCGTAGTTGGCCCGGGGCTCCAGGGTCTGGCGGTAGCCGCGTCCGCCAAGCTCCAGCTCGCGCTCGAAGACCAGGCCACCGTCCACCGAAGCCACCGGCACCTGGCGTGTCAGGCTGGTGTCGCGGTCGGTGTCACGCTCGCCGTAGTCGAGCTCGTAGGCGGTGGCCAGCCACTCCAGGCGCGGCTCCAGGTGGCCCCAGCTCTCGTCGAAGCGCCAGCCCGCCGCCGGGGAGAGATGCAGCCGCGAGCCGGTGGCGGACTCACGCTCACGCACTCGGTTCTCGTCCACGTCACGCCAGAAGTAGGTGTAGTTGGAGCCCCACTGCTGGTAGAAGCCCCCCTGGTTCCAGCGCGCACTGGCGGAGAGACTCGGCAGCCGATAGAAAGGCTTGTCGCGGTCACGCAGGGGGTCGTCGAGCTTCTGGAAGCCCTGGGCCCGGGCGTCGAGGCGCCAGACGTCGCCGCGGTAGTCGATCTGGGCCAGGCGCGGCATGGCGGAGGTGTTCTGCTCGGCGAAGTCGCTGCCGAAGTCGTCGAAGTAGCGGCCGTCGCTGGCCGCACCGTAGCGCAGCTGGTAGCGGCTGCGCGGGTTCAGGACGCCGGCGTGGCGGTAGTCCAGGTACCAGCGATCCTCGCTCTCGTAGCGGCGCGAGGCGGCGTTCGGGTCGTCGCTGGATCCGCCGTCGTCGCTGCCGAGGAAAGCCCCCTCGATCTGGCCGGCGTCGCTGGGCAGCAGGTAGCGATATTCACCGCCCAGCAGCAGGCCGCGGTCAGTGATCCAGCGCGGGGTGATGGTGGCATCCTGGTTTGGCGCGATATTCCAGTAGAAGGGCTGAGCGTAGTCCAGGGCGTCGCTGGAAAGCCCGACGTTGGGCCACAAGAAGCCGGTGTGGCGGCGGTCATCGATGGGAAAGCGCACCCAGGGCCAGTAGAAGACCGGCACCCGCCCCACCTCGAGCCGTGCATTGCGGGCGGTGCCGAAGCCGCTCTCCCGGTCGAGCACCACGTCGCCCCCCACCAGGCGCCAGAGGTCGTCACCCGGGTCGCAGGTGGTGAAACTCGCCGAGGAGAGCCGGTAGCGGCCATCCTCGAGGCGCTCAAGACGCCGAGCGTCGCCGCGCAGGTGACGGTCGTGAATCACATAGTGGGCGTCGTCGATGCTTGCTGCATCGCTGACCAGGGAGAGCTCGGCGGCCTCGCCTCGCACCAGCAGGTTCTGGTCGCGCAGGGCCATTGGACCCTCGGCAAAGGCACGCTCCCGGGAGCCCGGAACGCGCACCTCTGGGGTCTCGAGCTGGGCGCCGTCGCGGCGCAGGACCACCTCGCCGCGCAGAATCGTCTCGCCATCCTCGCCGTAGCTGGCGCTGTCGGACTCGCTGGTGACCCGCCCGGCAGGCGGCTCGGGCAGGCGGTAGTCGGGCATCACGTAGACACCGCGGCAGAGCGCGTCGGCGGGCCGGTCATCGCCCCAGGGGCGGAAGTCCAGCGACTCGGCCGTGAGGGAGGCGGACGAGGCCGCCGCCAGGGGTGCGCCGCCCAGGCCCAGGGTCGCCAGGCCGGCCAGGGCCGTCCATGTGAGTCGCTTGCCCATGTTCCTCGATGTCCTTGGCAGGGTGAATCGGTATTATACAGGCCGCCTCCGGCAACAGCATCCACCCTGCCCCACCCTCTTCGACCAGGAGCCAAGCCCGCCATGACCGACGCCTCCCTTTCGCGCCTCGAGCAGCTCAGGCAGTGGGTTGCCGAGCGCCACGGCCTGCCCCTTGCGGAGGTCGACCTGCGCCTGGCCGCCGGCGATGCCAGCTTTCGCCGCTACTATCGCCTCTACCTTGCCGACGGCACCACCCGCATGCTGATGGATGCGCCCCCCGAGCAGGAGGACAGTCGCCCCTTCGTGGCCATCGCCCGGCGCTGGGCCGCCGCCGGCCTGCCGGTGCCGCGGCTTCACGCCGACGACCTGGCGGAGGGTTTCCTGGAGCTGGAGGATCTGGGCGACACCCCCCTGCAGCGCTGCTTTATCGGCGACGCCGAGATCGGCGCCTGGCACGAGCGCGCCCTGGCGCTGATCCACGCCCTGCAGAACCGGGCGGGGCCCGATGCGCTGCCCCCCTTCGATGCCGAGCTGCTGGGTCGTGAGCTGGACCTCTTCCCCGAGTGGTGCCTGGGCGAGTGGCTCGCCCTCGACGCGCCGCCGGGATGGGAGGCCCTGCGCGAGGCGCTGATCGCCTCGGCCCTGGTCCAGCCGGTGGTCACCGTGCATCGCGACTATGACGCCATGAACCTGATGGTGCAGGGCGACTCCCTGACGCTGATCGACTTCCAGGACGCCGTGGCAGGCCCGCTGAGCTACGACCTGATATCGCTGCTGCGGGGGCGCTACTGCCGCTTCGACGCCGCACGCTTCGCCGCCTGGGTGGAGGCCTTTCGCCGCCGCGCCGTGGCCGACGGCCGTCTCCTCCAGCGTGGACGCCGCCACCTTCCTCGCCCAGGCCCAGGCCATGGCCGCCCAGCGCTCGCTCAAGGTGCTGGGCATCTTCTGTCGGCTGACCCTGCGCGACCGCAAGAGCGGCTACCTGGAACGCCTGCCGCACTTCCTCGCCCACCTGGAGGATAGCCTGACGGGACTCCACGGCCATGACGCCTTCAAGGCCTGGCTGGGCGACACCTTCCGCCCGGCCCTGGCGGCACGCCTGGAGGGGACGGCATGAGGGCGATGATCCTGGCCGCCGGCCTCGGCAAGCGCATGCGCCCGCTCACCGACCGCTGCCCCAAGCCGCTGCTGCCGGTGGCCGGCCGGCCGCTGATCGTCCACCACCTGGCGCGCCTGCGCGCGGCGGGCATCACCGAGGTGGTGATCAACGTCAGCTATCGGGCGGAGCAGATCATCGCCGCCCTGGGAGACGGCGCCGAGCACGGGGTGCGGATCGCCTGGAGCCGGGAGGAGTCGCCGCTGGAGACCGGCGGCGGCATCCGCCGGGCCCTGCCGCTGCTCGGCGAGGCGCCCTTCCTGCTGGTCAACGGCGACGTCTGGTGCGACCTGGACCCGGCCGCACTGCCGGCCCTGGGCGACGACCTGGCGTGGCTGGCGCTGGTGGACAACCCGGAGCACCACGCCAGTGGCGATTTCCACCTGGACGCCGCCGGCCGGGTCCACGCCGAGGGCGAGCCGCGCCTCACCTTCGCCGGCATCAGCCTGCTCGACCCGGCGCTGGTGGCCGACGAACCGGAGGGCGCCTTCGCCCTGGCGCCGCTGCTGCGCCGCGCCATGGCCGATGGCCGCGTGGGCGGCCACCACTATCGCGGCGACTGGGTCGACGTGGGCACCCCCGAGCGGCTGGCCGAACTCGACCGGCGCCTGCGCGATAGGCATATCTCCTAGAGCGAGAGGCGCCGGGGGCAGGTCTGAGAGGGGGTCCTATGCCAGGGGTGAGAAGCCCTGCTTCGAACGGGCTGGCCATGGAAGGCCAGCACCGGTCCTACAAGCGGAGCAGGATGCGAGAGCGCAGCAGGGCATCGGTAGCGTACAGGGAAGTATTTACAGCGCCCCCGAACAGGCCTGTCGCCGGAACAGCCTTGAGGTGCGCCAGGGAAAGCCTGGTCATCCGGGAAGCAGTGTCAAACAGCTGAAAGGATGAAATGAAACCCAGTGGGTGCAAGTCCCACCCGGCCAAGGCTAGCCACCAGCCGGTAGCGAGTGTTGCGTGGTGTCGGGCAACCGCCGCTGCGAAGCGTACACAGCGAGTGAGCAGGCCGTGTGATAGAGCCCCGAAATTGTGAAACGTGGCTGCCGACATTGTCTTAAGAATGGAAGGCAAAACGTCTCCGCCTTATGGCTTGGCGGATGCGGGCCGCCGGGGTCGAAGAGCAGGGCATGTTCATATAGGGGTTTCCCAGGAACCTGGGAGGCCCGTCCTTCTCCTCCGAAAACCAGGACGACAGGCATGGGGCTGCCTGCCGAGAAAGCTCCCGGTCCGGTGCTGTCGTGCCTGACGGTACCGGAAGCAAACAGCAGGCACTCAGGGGGTACGGCCAGGCGACGACAAGGAGCCAGCCGGATGGAGGGGCGGGAGTCGGAGTCGCTCATAGTACCCGGGAAGGTGGGGAACCGACTCGACGGGACCCACTGGAGGGAAGGGGCGGCCAATCATCAGAACTGCACGAGGGCAACATGACAGGTGCACAGGAACCTGAGGTCATGTCCACGAAACAAGTGCGGATAGCAGCACTGGCAGAGTGCTTCCCGCAGCGTGCCTTCACGTCACTGGCGCATCATATCGATGCCCAGTGGCTGAAGACGGCCTACCTGATGACGCGCCGTGATGGCGCCGTCGGGATTGATGGCCAGACGGCGGACGACTTCGCGCGCGACTTCGAGGCCAATATCCAGCGGTTGCTGGAAGCGGCCAAGAGTGGTTGCTACCGGGCGCCGCCAGTGCGGCGTGTCCATATCCCCAAGGGAGATGGGCGCACCACACGGCCGATCGGCATCCCCACCTTCGAAGACAAGGTCCTGCAGCGTGCTGTAGTGGCCCTGCTGGAGCCGCTCTACGAGTACGACTTTCTGGACGGCTCGTACGGCTTCCGGCCGGGACGCTCGGCGCACCAGGCGATCGAGACGGTGAGGGAGAGCTTGATGTCGATGGGAGGTGGCTGGGTCATTGACCTGGACATCCAAGCCTTCTTCGACACGATCGACCATCGGCACCTGCGTGAGTTTCTGCAGCAACGAGTGAAGGACGGTGTCGTCCTCCGCCTGATCGGTAAGTGGCTCAAGGCCGGAGTCCTGGAGGCCGGGCAGTGGCAGAAAGGTGAGGTAGGAAGCCCGCAAGGGGGTGTGATATCCCCCTTACTGGCGAATATCTACCTGCACTATGTGCTGGACGAGTGGTTTGAGAAAGACGTCAAGCCACGCCTGCGTGGACGCGCGTTCGAGGTAAGGTTTGCCGACGACGCCGTGCTCGCCTTCAGCAACGAAGCCGAAGCCCGCAAGGTGCTGGAGGTACTGCCCAGGCGTTTTGCACGCTTCGGCCTTACCCTGCACCCCGCCAAGACCCGACTGGTACGGTTTCAGCCACACGGTGGACAGCGCGCCGAGACCTTCGACTTCCTGGGCTTCACCCACTACTGGGGGAAGTCCCGGCGCGGTTACTGGGTTATCAAGCAGAAGACGGCCAAGGATCGACTCAAGCGAGCCTTGAGGCACCTGTCGGTCTGGTGCCGGGCGAATCGGCACCAGCCCCTTCTGATCCAGCATCGCCACCTATGTCGGAAGGTCAAGGGGCACTTTGCCTACTATGGCATCACAGGCAATTATGAAGCGCTGAAAGCGCTTGTGGATCAGGCCCGACGGATCTGGGTCAAATGGCTGAGACGTCGCTCTCAACGGGGAGGCTTCTCGTGGGATAAAGCCAACCTGCTGCTCAAGCGCCTGCCGTTACCCAAGGCAAGGATTGTGCACCAACGAACCCTTCAGCGAAGCTGGTGATTGAAGAGCCGGATGCGTTAATCGCGCACGTCCGGCTCTGTGGGGGGCCGGGTCGAGTAATCGCCCGGTCTACCCGACCGATGTGCGGGGCTTAGCAACGACTGCTATGCTGCCGCGATTTCCCGACAATCGAGAAGGAATCAAGAATCATGAAAGCCAGCGTGAAATGGACCGATGGACGTCAGTTCGTTGCCGAAAGCGGCAGCGGCCACAGCGTGGTGATCGACGGTCCGCCCGACCACGGCGGCCGCAACACCGGCCCGCGCCCCATGGAGATGCTGCTGATGGGCATGGGCGCCTGCACTTCCTTCGACGTGCTGGAGATCCTCGAGAAGTCCCGCGCCCCGGTAAGCGACTGCGTGGCGAGTCTCGAAGCGGAGCGCGCCGACGCCGTGCCCAGCGTCTTTACCAGGATCCATGTGCACTTCACCGTCACCGGGAAGGGGCTCAAGGAGAAGCAGGTGGCCCGGGCCGTGGAGCTCTCCGCCGAGAAGTACTGCAGCGCCTCCATCATGCTGGTCAAGGGCGGCGTCGAGGTGACGCACTCCTTTACCATCGTTGAAGAGTAGCGCGCCCCACCGCCAGAACAGCCGCTGGTTTCCCCGGCCCGATCAGACCCGATAGACGCTTCCGGTCATCACCTTCGACATCAGCTTCATGCCGAACTTGACCGGGACGGGGAAGCGGGCGCCGCCCGCTTCCAGCGCCAGCTGGGCGTGGTGGGCCTCGTCGATGGCCATCTGGCGCAGCACCGCCCGGGAGCGGTGGTCCCCCGCCGGCAGCCTCACCAGGTGCTCCTCCAGATGGCGCCCCACCTGCTCCTCCGTGGCGGCCACGAAGCCCAGGCTCACCCGGTCGCCCACCGCGCCGGCGGCGGCGCCGATGCCGAAGGAGGCGGCGTAGAAGAGGGGGTTGAGCAGGCTAGGACGATCGCCGAGCTCCCGAAGACGCTCGTCGCACCAGGCCAGGTGGTCGATCTCCTCGCTTGCCGCCTCCTCCATCTGGCCGCGCACCTCGGGCAGCTTGGCGGTCAGCCCCTGGCCCTGGTAGAGCGCCTGGGCACACACCTCGCCGGTGTGGTTGATACGCATCAGGCCCGCCGCATGGCGGCGCTCCTCGTCATCCATGGGCTCGTCGCGCACCTCCGGCGTGGCCGGCGAGGGCCGCGACGCCTGGGCCGCATGGGGCACCAGGGTGCGCAGCACGGTATCGAACTGGTGGATCAGGTTGTCGGTTCGGGAGAGTTGGCGGTTCATGACAATCTCATCGATAGAAAAAGCTGCACCCGATGCGTCGATCGCCCGGGCTTGCGCGGTTTCCCGCAGGGCGCCGGCTAGCCAGCCGGCCAGGTGAAGCGTCGACCGCCCATCAGGTGCATATGGATATGGTAGACCGTCTGCCCGCCATCGTCATTGCAGTTCATCACCACCCGATAGCCATCGTCGGCGAAGCCAAACTGCCTGGCCAGCCGGGCGGCGACCAGCGGCAGCCGCCCCACCAGCGCCTGGTCCTCTTCGGTGAGATCGTTGAGGGTGGCGATGGGCTTCTTGGGAATGATCAGGATATGCGTCGGGGCCTGAGGGTTGATGTCGTGAAAGGCAAGCACCTGATCGTCTTCGTAGACGATGTCGGCGGGAATCTCACGCGCGATGATCTGGCTGAACAGCGTGGACATCTCGACTCCTTGCAGCAAGCGTGGCTTGAGGCTGATCAACGAAAGCGGCGCTGGGCCAGCAGGTGGCGCACCAGCGGCGCCAGGATCAGCTCCATGGCAAGCGACACCCGAGCCCCGGGCACCACCAGGGTGTGGGGGCGGCTCATGAAGGCATCGGGAATCATCGCCAGCAGGTAGGGGAAGTCCACGGTGGCCGGCTCGCGAAAGCGGATCACCGCGAAGGACTCCGCATCGGAGGGGATATCCTGGACCTCGAAGGGGTTGGAGGTATCCACGGTGGGCACCCGCTGGAAGTTGATATGGGTGCGCGAGAACTGCGGCTGGATATAGCGCACATAGTCGTCCATGCGACCCAGGATGGTGTCGATCACCGCCTCCTGGGAGTGGCCGCGCAGCTTGGTGTCGCGCACGATCTTCTGGATCCACTCCAGGTTGATGGTGGGCGCCACCCCCACCAGCAGATCCACATGGCGGGCGATATCGTGCTCGGGGGTGACCAGCCCGCCGTGCAGCCCCTCGTAGAAGAGCAGGTCGGTGCCGCAGGGCAGCGGCTCCCACTCGGTGAAGGTGCCGACCCGGTAGCCGGCCTCGATCATCCGCTTGTCCTCGGCGTGGATATAGTGGCGATAGGTGCCGGTGCCATGCTCGCCATACTCCACGAACAGCGCCTCGAGTTCGTCGAGCAGGTTAGCCTCCACGGCGAAGTGGGAGAGCTCGTCCTTGCGCTCTGGCTCCTCCCGGAAGATGCGCGAAAGCTCTTCCCTGGTGTAGCGGTGGAAGGCGTCGCCGTCGACCATGGCGGCGTGGACATCCTCCCGGGCGAACATCCGCTCGAAGGTGCGCTTGACCGTGGTGGTGCCGGCCCCGGAGGAGCCGGTCACGGCGATGATCGGATACTCGCGGGACATCAGGCGCCCCCCGCTCCGGCGATGGCGGTGGTCACCGCCTCGGGCACCGCCTCCGGGCGGCCCGTCGCCGGGTCCACCAGCAGCACGTTGAGCCGGGCCGTGGCCACCGGGCGCCCCCCTTCGGCGTGGAGCACGCGATGGTAGACGGTGATCGCCCGCCCCTCGGGAGCCGGAATCGCCGTCTCCACCACCAGGGCATCGGGCCAGCGCGCCTCGGACTGGTACTGGATGGCGAGGTCCGCCACCACGCTGGGGTAGCCCCCCAGGTCCCACTCGGTGAGCCCCAGGGCGGCCAGGGCCTGAATGCGCGCCTCGTGGAGCAGCGACACCAGGGTGTCATGGCCCAGGTGGCGGCCATAGTTCATGTCGGTCACGCGCACCGTCAGCGGCTGACGGTGCACGATGGCGGTCTCGGGAAACTCGAGCCTGACGCGCTCCATGCATGCCTCCTTGTGTTGCTCTTGTTGTGGTCGAGGTCGCTTGCCGTCGTGGGCCTCAGGCCTGGCCGCGCTCCCGGGCAATGGCCCGATAGGCGATATCGCGGCGGCAGAGCACGCCCTCCCAGCGGATGGCATCGACGCCGCGGTAGGCCTGCTCGGCGGCCGCCGAGACGCCCTCGCCCAGGGCGGTGACGCAGAGCACCCGGCCACCGGCGGTGACCAGCCGGCCATCCTGCTCCGCCGTACCGGCATGGAAGACCTTGCAGCCGGTCGCCTCGGCCGCTTCGATGCCCTCGATGGCATCGCCCTTGCGGTAGCTGCCGGGGTAGCCGCCGGCGGCCAGCACCACGCCCACCGCGGCGCGGGGGTCCCAGTCGCACGCCTTGCCGGCGAGCTTGCCGGTAGCACCGGCCAGGCAGAGCTCGGCGAGGTCGGACTGCAGGCGCAGCATGATCGGCTGGGTCTCGGGGTCGCCGAAGCGGCAGTTGTATTCGATGACCCTGGGGTTGCCTTCGGCGTCGATCATCAGACCGGCGTAGAGGAAGCCGGTGTAGGGGTGCCCCTCGGCGGCCATGCCCTGGACCGTGGGCAGGATCACCCGCTCCATGATGCGGGCATGCACCTCATCGGTGACCACCGGCGCCGGCGAGTAGGCCCCCATGCCGCCGGTGTTGGGGCCGCTATCGCCCTCGCCCACCCGCTTGTGGTCCTGGCTGGTGGCCATGGGCAGCACGGTCTCGCCGTCCACCATGACGATGAAGCTGGCCTCCTCGCCGTCGAGAAACTCCTCGATCACCACCCGGGCACCGGCGTCGCCGAAGGCGTTGGCCTCGAGCATGTCGCGCACTGCCGCCTCGGCCTCGGCCTCGGTCATGGCCACGATCACGCCCTTGCCGGCGGCCAGGCCGTCGGCCTTGATAACGATGGGCGCACCCTTCTCGGCGAGATACGCGAGGGCCGGCGACACCTCGGTGAAGGTCCGATAGTCGGCGGTGGGGATGGCGTGGCGGGCCAGGAAGTCCTTGGTGAAGGACTTGGAACCCTCGAGCTGGGCCGCACCGGCGCTGGGACCGAAGATCGCCAGGCCCGCCTCGCGGAAGCGGTCCACCACCCCGGCCACCAGCGGCGCCTCGGGGCCGACGATGGTCAGGTCGACGCCCTCGTCCCGAGCGAAGGCCAGCAGGCCATCGAGGTCCTCCACGCCGATATCCACATTGGCCAGCCCCGGCTCCCGGGCGGTTCCCGCATTGCCGGGAGCGACAAAGACCTGCGCCACCAGGGGGACTGGGCGACCTTCCAGGCCAGGGCATGTTCGCGGCCACCGCCGCCGATGATCAGCACCTTCATCCGTTACACCTTCGTTCTGCGAATCGAGAGCTTCATGAGCCGAGGCGGCATTATGTCAGAAAGCGTGCCCGGGCGCCCGGCGTGGCCGTCATGAACGGCTGTCGTCGTCCTCGTCGTCCTTGACGCCGTTGCCGGTGGCCTGGCCGATGGTCTGCTGCCAGAACTTCATGTTCTCCTCGGCCAGCTCGCGCATCAGCTCCATGGGGGAGTGGCGCATGGCCTGCTGCCACTGGTCCTGCATGCGCTGCTGCTGCTCCATCATCAGCCGAGTGCCCTGCTCCAGATAGCGGGCCAGGGGCAGCGGCTGGGCCATGTCGTAGACGCGGATGAACTGGGCCAGCAGATCGTTGGAGAACACCTCGGCATCGCCGTCGGCCTGCTCCTGCTCGATGATGATCGAGAGCAGGATGGTGCGAGTCAGGTCCTCACCGCTCTTGGCATCCTCGACGCGGAAGGGCTCATTGTCGAGCACCAGCTGACGCAGATCCTCGAGGGTCACATAGCGGCTCTGTTGGGTATCATAGAGCCTGCGGTTGGCATACTTGCGAATCACGCGCACGGCGCTGCTCCTACTTCAGTGTGGGGGGCGTCTGCCCCTGTACGGCTATTGTGCACCGCGACACCATCCATGCAAGGCATACCGCCAACACGAGGCTTTATGAACCTGATTCTGCTCGCCCCGGAAGCGCTCGAGAGTGACCGGCTGGCACGGGTCACCGATCCCCGCCGCCTGCGCCACCTGCGCGAGGTGCACCGCGCCAGGCCCGGCGATCGCCTGACCCTGGGCATCATGGAGGGCGGCATCGGCCAGGGGGAGCTGCTCACCCTCGACGACCACGAGGCCACCTTCGCCCTCGATGTCCTCGACCAGCCGCCGCCCCCTGCGCTGCCGGTCCACCTGGTGCTGGCCCTGCCGCGACCGCGCATGCTGGCGCGCACTCTGGAGCATGTCACGGCGCTGGGGGTCAAGCAGATCACCCTGCTGCACACCCGCCGGGTGGAGAAGAGCTACTGGATGTCGCCGGAGCTCGAGCCCGAGAAGATCCACCGACACCTGGAGCTGGGGCTGGAACAGGCGCGGGATACCCGGCTGCCTGCGGTGACCCTGGAGAAGGGCTTTCGCCCCTTCCTGGAGGACCGGCTGCCGGGCCTGCTGGCGGGGCGCCGCGGCCTGCTGGCCCACCCGGGCATGGCGGCCGCCTGCCCGCGGGGCATCGAGACGCCCACCCTGCTGCTGGTGGGCCCCGAGGGGGGCTTCATCCCCTGGGAGGTGGAGAAGCTACTCGAGGCGGGCTGTGAAGGCATCCACCTGGGGCCGCGCATCCTGCGCGTGGAGACCGCCGTGACCGCCCTGCTCGCTCGGCTCTTCTGATCGCTGACGGCCTCGGCGGCAACGCCTAGTGCCCCTCGCTCAGGTCGTCCGGCTCATACGCCTGCAGCGGGGAGTCCGCATCGCAGCTGGGACCCTGCAGGAAGGTCCGGCGCACGTCGAGCAGCCCCAAGTGGCTGATGGTGCGCCGCCCCAGCAGCAGCGGGTAGAGCATCTCGCCGCGATCGCGCAGGCTGAACTGCTCCTCGTAGACGGTGTCGCCCATGCAGACCTTCATCAGCACCACCGGCCGCTCGTCGCGCCCCCCCGCCCCGCGCACCTTGAGGTCGCGATAGAGCGGCAGCTCGAGCTGCTCGGAGAAGACCTCCTCGCTCTCGGTATCCTCGAGCTTGAGCCGGAAGCGCACCCACTCCTCTCCCTCTCGCTCGAAGAGCTCGATCTCCCGGGCATCCAGGGAGGAGGTCAGGGCGCCACTGTCGAGCTTGGCCTTCACCGCCACGCCCCAGGGCTCGATGGTGGCTCGCTCCACCCAGCCGAACACCTTGTCGGCCAGGGCCGCGGGGGCCATGACGACAAGGGCCAGGCCGGTCAGCAGAGCCAGGTGCAGGGTCACTCGCTTCATCTCCTTCCTCCCCATGGTCAAAGGGTCAAGGGGCCAGGCGCTCCAGCAGCCTGAGCGTGGCAAAGCCGTCCGGCGCCACGCCGATGGAGCGCTGGTAGGCGCGCAGCCCGCGACGGGTGTTGGGACCCATGATGCCGTCTGGGGTTCCCACGTCGAAGCCGCGGTCATTGAGCGCGCGCTGCATCTCGCGCATCTGGGCGCGGCTAAGCGGCTGCTCCTCCCGGGGCCAGCTTCCCTGGATGCCGCCGCGCCCGGCGATCTCGTTGGCCAGGGTGCCCACCGCCAGCGCATAGCTGGTGGCGTTGTTGTAGCGCAGGATGGCGCGGAAGTTGGGGCCCACCAGGAAGGCCGGCCCGCGGGCGCCCGCCGGTACGATCACCGAGGCCGCGTCGAAGTCGGGCAGGCGACCGCCGCCGACCGGACGCACGCCGAGGGAGGCCCACTCGGCGGCGCTGCGCCGGGTGGAGAGCTCCGCCTGGGCGTAGTCGAAACCGTCGGGAATCACCACCTCGACGCCCCAGGGCTGGCCCGGGACCCAGCCCGCCCGGGCCAGATAGTTGGCCGTGGAGGCCATGACGTCGGGAATGCTGCCCCAGATGTCTCGCCGCCCGTCGCCGTCGCCATCCACGGCGTAAGCCTCGAAGCTGGAGGGGATGAACTGGGTGTGTCCCATGGCGCCGGCCCAGGAGCCCACCATGCGCTCCGGGGCGATGTCGCCGGCGTCGATGATGCGCAGGGCGGCAAGCAGTTCGCCGCGGGCGAAGTCGCTGCGGCGCCCCTCATAGGCCAGAGTGGCCAGGGCCTCCAGGGTCGAGAAGCTGCCGAAGTTGCCACCGTAGTTGCTCTCGATGCCCCAGATCGCCACGATCACCTCGGCGGGCACGCCGTAGCGCTGCTCCATCTGCCGGGCGGTGGCGCGATGCTCGGCGAGCTTGGCTCGCCCTTGGGTCACGCGCTGGGCGGAGACGGCGCTGTCCAGGTACTGCCAGATGGGGCGCACGAACTCGGGCTGAGAACGGTCGAGCTCGATCACCCGCGGGCGATAGCGCACGCCGTCCAGGGCGCTGGCCAGGGTAGCCTCCGAGATGCCCTCGCGGCGAGCCTCCTGGCGAAAGCGGGCCAGCCAGTCGCGAAAGTCCGCGGGCGGGGCCGGCTCGGCCTCGGCCCGGGAGGACGGGGGGTCGCCGGCAGCCGGGGCCTCGTGGGTCGATCCGTCCGCGGCACTGGCCTCGCGGGCGGGGCCGCTCTGGCAGCCGGCCAGCAGGAGCATCAGCAGGCCGAGGGTCAGGGTCCTTTTCATCACGCTTACGCACTCCGTGGCGAGGTTCAGGGGGGATGGTTCAGGGGGGATGGTTCAGGGCGATCATCGCCCAGAATGGCCCACGCCACCAGCCCCGTTCAGCCTGACGAGAGGCGCCAGATCACGACCCCATGGCAGGCCACTACCGCCACGGTCAGCAGGGTGCGCAGCGTCTGGTACCAGTCCGGCTGCAGTTCGCGGCTGTCGCGCCCCGCCTCATGCAGGCGTACCAGCAGAAAGCCCGCCGCCAGGACCCAGGCGCCGCTGTAGGGGTGCAGCAGCAGCGCCGGCCAGGCGATCAGGCTGGGTACCATGCTGAGCAGCAGGCGCCTTCGAAAGCCGGCACTCTCCGCCGGCTCCAGGGACATCGCCACCCCCCACTGCACGCCGCCCAGGAAGGAGAGAATCACCGCGCCATAGAACAGAAAGGCCTTGATCGCCACGACCTGCCAGGCCAAGGGGGCCCACCAGGCCATGGCCGCGGTGGTCACGAAAGGAATCAGGCCGGCGAGGCCCAGGGCCAGGGGCAGTCGAGGCAGGGCGGCGAGGGTCATGGCGTCTCCTTGTCCGAATCCGAAAAAAGCGAGAGCTGGGGCGAGGCGGCGGGCGCTCCGGCGCGACGCGCAGGCCGGCGGCTGGCGAGCCGCTCAAGCAGCGCCTCGCTGGCCGCTCGAGCCTCGGGGGCGCGCCGGGCGGCGTGGAACTCGCGCTTCCAGCGCCGCGCCTCCGACTCAAAATCATGCACCGGCAGCAGGTAGTCGCGCCCGGGGTGGAAGCCCAGAACGGTGCGCTCGGCGACCGGCAGGGCCCAGGGGCGGTGTCGCCAGGTGGGCGGCAGCCCCGCCAGGGCCGGCAGCCAGCGTGCCACGAAATGCCCCTCCGGGTCGCGCTCCTCGGCCTGCTTGAGGGGGTTGTAGACGCGCAGGGCGTTGGTGCCGGTGAGCCCCGCCTGCATCTGCACCTGGGGGTAGTGGATGCCCGGCTCATAGTCGACGAAGAGCCGCGCCAGGTGCAGGGCCGGGTCGCGCCAGGGCAGCCCCAGTCCGAAGGTGGCGAAGGAGACCAGCATGGCGCGCATGCGGAAGTTGAGCCAGCCGGTCTCGCGCAGGGAGACCATGCAGGCATCCACCAGGGGTACCCCGGTGCGCCCCTCACACCAGGCGACCAGCCGCTCGGGGGCGGGGGTTTCGCGCAGCCCGCGCAGGGCGGGGTGCAGGGTGCGATGCTCCAGGTCGGGCGCGCTCTCCAGCTTCTGGATGAAGTGGCAGTGCCAGTGCAGCCGCGACTCCAGGGCAGCCAGCGCCCGTGACCACTCGGGATCGTCGCGACGCTCGCCCCTGGCCCGGCGCAGCCCCTGCACCACCTCGCGCAGGGAGAGCGTGCCCCAGGCGAGATGGGGTGAGAGCCGGGAGCCGGCGCGGCGGGCGCGGTCGGGGCTGCCGATGTCCCGATGGAAGCGCACCCCGCGCCCCGCCAGGAAGGCGTGCCAGACATCGAGCCCCGCCGGGCGCCCGCCGGCCTGCCGCCCCGGACAGGGCTCTCGCCCCACGCCCAGCCGCTTTGCCCGCCAGCGCGCCCGGGGCAAGCTCGGAAGCTCCTGCCACCCTGACGGAGGACGGGCCGGACGCGGGACAGCCAGGGGCTCGGCCATCAGCGCCTCCCACTGGGTCGCCCAGCCGCGGCGGTGCCCGAGCCCGCGGATCACCCCCTGCTGGCGTGCCTGGTGCCAGGGTACGCCCCGGCGCCGACACCACTCGGCCACCGTGCGGTCCCGTTCGAAGCTCCAGGCGTTGCCGGTCTCCTGGTGGGAACGCAGCGCACAGGGGCCGAGCGCAGCGGTGACCCGCTCCAGCACCTCCACCGCCTCCCCCTCCAGCACGCAGAGCGGCAGACCGAGCTCGGCCAGGGCATCGGCCAGCGCCTCGAGGCTCTCGGCGATGAAATCCCAGTGGCGCTGGGCGCTGTCGGGCTGCTGCCAGAGCGACGGCTCGATCACGTAGAGCGGCAGCACGGGACCCAGGGCGCAGGCCTCGGCGAGGGGCAGGTGGTCGTGGCAGCGCAGGTCGCGCTTGAACCACACCAGCTGGACGGGCGCCTCAGCCACCCTGGCGCGCTCCGGCCCGAGCCCCCTGGCCGGACGTGCCCGCCAGCGGTGGCGCAAAGCGCTCGGGCGCCACCGTCCAGGGCCGCTGCCGCGCCCGGCCCCCCGGCAGCTCGGCAAGCTCCGGCTGCCAGCGCGCCACATAGGCGCCTTCGGGGTCGTAGCGCTCGGCCTGCCAGAGCACGTCGAAGCGATGCATCTGAGCGCTGCGGCCGACGCCGGCGATATAGCGCCAGTTGCCCCAGTTGCTGGCCGTGTCGAAGTCGATGAGGGCATGCTCGAACCAGGCCGCCCCCAGGCGCCAGTCACCGCCCAGCTCATGCACCAGGTAGCTGGCCACGTTCTGCCGTGCCCGGTTGGAGAGCCAGCCGGTGGCGACCAGCTCGCCCATGGCCGCGTCGATGAAGGGCATCCCGGTGCGCCCCTCGCACCAGGCCCGGAAGGCGTCACTCTCCGGGGGAAGCCCGCGGGGGCCAAAGAGCGCAGCCCCCTCCTGGCGGGCCGCCCAGTGGAAGTAGTCTCGCCACAGCAGCTCGAAGATGACCCAGTAGCTCGACTCATTGGCGCCGTGCCGGGCCTCCCAGGCCTGCACCGCGTCGTGCACCTGGCGCGCCGAGAGGCAGCCGTGGGCCAGCCAGGGCGAGAGACGGGTGGAGAAATCGGGGCCGGAGAGCCCGTTGCGGGTCTGCTTGTAGCGCGCCACGGCGCCGCTGGCCAGGTAGTGCTCCAGGCGCGCCAGCCCCGCCTCTTCCCCACCGGCAAAGCTGAACGCGCCCCGCGCATCGGGTCGCCAGCGAGCCGCACCGTCACAGACGCGAGCCAGCGGCGGCAGCCCGCGGGGGGCCCCGTCTGGCCAGGGCGGCAGGGTAACCGGCGCCTGACAGGCCGCCGGCACCGCCCAGTCACGCTCCACCCGGCGTCGGAAGGAGGAGAACCCGGGCGGCAGCGAGGCAAGCGGCATCGGCAGGCTGGCCTCATCGAGCAGCATCCCCCCGTCGATCTGCCACAGCCTGACGCCCTCCCCCAGCGCCTCGCCCAGCCGCAGCGTCTGCTGCGTCTCATCCCAGCCCGCATCGCGGCGCACGCGCACTTCGGAGGCGCCGTGCCGCTCGGCGAGCCCTGCCACCACCTCCACCGGGTCCCCGACACGCACCAGCAGATCGCTGCCGCGCCTGAGCAGCTCGCCGCGCAGGGCGATCAGGCTCTGCCAGAGGAAGCGCAGCCGGGCCGGGCCGATGCGCGGGAGGCCCAGCCCGGGCGGCGGCGCCAGCCAATCGCGGTCCAGCACATAGACGCAAAGAAGCTGTTCGGGGGGGCGTTCGAACCGGAACAGAGGATTATCGGCCAGCCGCAGGTCATGGCGAAGCCAGGCGAGAGTCACGCCCATGAGGCACCTCCCCCCTGGCGCGACTCGCGTCGGCAGCGCTCGCTGCAGTAGCGAACCTCCTCCCAGCAGCGGGCCCACTTGCGCCGCCAGGTGAAGGGGCGTCGACAGTGGGCGCACGGCTTGCTCGGCAGGTGGGGTTTACGGTGCATGTCGGCATCCATTAAAAGTGGACATGCATAGATTATCGTACAGGGTGTGTACAATTAAAAGTCTTTCCGCTTCGGCTCACTCCCTAACGAAGAAGGCCGCCCGGAGGCGGCCTTCGTCGGCGGGCAAGCGACTGCGTCAGGAGCTCTCTCCTCCCTGGGTTCGCGACGGGCATTGGCCTCGGTCTCGTAGCCGCTCTTCAGCTCGTGGGTCAGTCAGGGGTCATAGTTGGGCCGCAGCTCGTCCTTGACCGTGCCGCTCCACAGCTTGGAGCCGACGAAGTAGCCGGCGCGGCCGATCACGTGGGCCGCCACCGGGGCGGTCATCAGGATAAAGATGATGATCGCCAGGGCCCGTGCCGCCACCCCCACCTCGGCGAAATGCATCGCCACCGCCAGCATGATCAGGATGACGCCCAGGGCCGCCGCCTTGGTGGTGGCGTGCATGCGAGTCAGCAGATCGGGCAGCCGCAGCAGCCCCAGCGCCGCCAGCAGCATCAGCGAGGCGCCAGAGAGGACAAAGACACCCTTTATGAAATCAATCATCGCGGGGTCCTCCACGTTCCAGGAAGCGGGCAAAGCCGATGGCGGCCAGGAACCCCATCAGGGCGATGACGATGGCGGCATCGATAAAGCTCGAGACATCGGACTGGATGGCATAGACGCCCACCAGGCCCACCACGATGCTGGCGAAGAGCTCCAGGGCCACCACCCGATCGGGCAGGCTGGGCCCGCGCACCACCCGCACGAAGGCGAGGACCAGGGCCAGGCTCATGATGACCTGGCTGATCAGAATCACGATCTCCATGTCGGCACCTCGCGGTCAGGCTCAGCGAAACAGTTCCAGGGCACGGTATTCCATTTCCTTGAGGTTGCGGCGCAGCTCCTCCTCATCGTCGAGGAACATGGCGTGGATGTAGAGCACCTTGCGGTCGTCAGAGACGTCCAGGCTCAGGGTACCGGGAGTCAGGGAGATCAGGTTGGCCACCATGGTGATCTCAAGCTCGGTGCGCGCCTCCAGGGGCATGGCGATCACCCCGGGCTTCATGTGCCAGGGGGCGTCAGGATATCGAAGGCCACCTTGAGGTTGGCCATCAGCAGCTCCTTGATGAAGAAGCCGATGAAGCCCAGGATCCTCGGGATACGCGCCGGATAGCCCTGCAGCGACTCCACCTGAGGCTCGATCAACAGCAGGGCGATATAGCCGAACACCAGGCCCACCACCAGGTTGAGGCCGGTGAAGTCGCCGCTCAGCACGACCCAGGCCAGGGCCAGCAGCAGGTTCCAGATGGCTCCGGTCATGGGCTTGTCTCCTCGCTTGCCGGCGCCTCGATGAGGGCCTCACTGACGTCCACGTTACCGCCCAGGACGGCGTCGATATAGCCCTGGGGGTCATCAGCTGCTCGCCGATGGTGTTCATCATGACCATGAGCGGCTCGGCGAAGACGCCGATCAAAAGCGACAGCGCGGCCAGCACCCCCACCGGCAGGGTCATCATCCACAGGCTCGGCTTGACCATGCGGCCGTCGTCACCCACCACGGTCTCCTGCTCGGGCACCAGGTTGTCCTCGGGCAGGGCCTTCCAGAATACCTCGTTCCAGATCTTGACCATGGAGTAGAGGGTCATCAGGCCCACCGCTAGGGCAATGCCGGTGACCACATAGGCCTCCGCCTCGATGCCGGCGCGCACGATCACGAACTTGGCGAAGAAGCCCGACAGCGGCGGAATCCCCGCCAGCGAGAAGGCGGAGAGGAAGAAGGCCACGGCGAGCCAGGGACGCTCCTTGTAGAGTCCGCCCATCTTCTTCAGCTGGTAGGTGCCCTGCAGGCGCCGGGTGATGCCGCTGATCAGGAAGAGATTGGTCTTGACCACGATGTTGTGCATCACCGCGAAGATGCCGCCGGCGATGGCCAGGGGGTGTAGAGCGCCAGCCCCAGGATCATGTAGCCGATCTGGCTGACGATATGGAACGACAGGATGCGGCGGAACTCGTACTGGGCCGCCGCCCCCAGCACCCCGGTGACCATGGTGAAGGCCGCCCCCCAGAGCAGCAGGTCCTGAGTGTAGTCCAGGGTCTCGTCGAACATCAGGGTGAAGACCCGGAACAGCGAGTAGACCCCCACCTTGGTGAGTAGGCCGGCGAACAGCGCCGATACCGCCACCGGGGGCGTGTGGTAGGAGGCCGGCAGCCAGAAGAACAGCGGAAAGGCCGCCGCCTTGATGCCGAAGGCCAACATGAACATCACCGCCAGCACCTCCACCATGCCCTGGTGCTCCGCCTCGCGGAGGCGCAGGGCGATGTCGGCCATGTTGAGGGTGCCCACCATGCCGTAGAGCAGGCCGATGGCGGTCAGGAAGATCACCGAGGCCAGCAGGTTGAGGGTGACGTACTTGATCGCCCCCTCCATCTGGGCCTTCTCGCCGCCGAGGATCAGCAGCGCGAAGGAGGCGACCAGCATCACCTCGAACCAGACGTAGAGGTTGAAGATATCCCCGGTGAGAAAGGCCCCGGCCACCCCGGCCAGCAGCAGGTGCATCAGCGGGTAGTAGCCGAACTTCTCATGGTCCGGCCCGGTGGAGGCCAGGGAGTAGATGGCGATCGCCAGGCCGATCAGGGCGGTGAGCACGATCATCACCGCGCTGAGCATGTCGGCCACCAGGGTGATGCCGTAGGGGCCTCCCAGCCGCCCATCTGGATGGTCACATAGCCTTCCTGATGGACGGAGACGAGCAGCCAGAGCGCCACCACCATCAGCGCCAGGTTGCCGGCCACGGCGGTGAAGCGTTGCATGGGCCGCGAGCGCCAGAAGAGCAGCGAGATGGCGCCCGACAGCAGCGGCAGGAGGACGGGAAGTGCGACTTCGGGCCTCACGTGTCGGTATCCTTCATCTTGTCCAGGTCATCGGCCTTGACGATCTCGTAGGCACGGCGAATCAGCACCACGGCGAAGGCCAACACGCCGAAGGCGATCACGATGGCGGTCAGCACCACCGCCTGGGGCAGCGGGTCGGCCACCGCGCCGGCAGGCGCCAGCATCCCCTCGGGGATCAGCGGCGGAGCCCCCGGGTCATCCCCGCCGAGGTGAAGATCAACAGGTTGGCGGCGTTGGAGAGCAGCATCAGCCCGATCACCAGCTTGACGATGGAGCGACGCAGCATCAGGAATATCGCCGCGGCATAGAGCAGGCCGATGGCGATGGCCATCACGGGTTCCATTGGTCACCTCCTGTCCGGTGGGCGGCGTTCTCAGGGCTCATCCTTGTCCACCTCCATCAGGGTCATCACCATGGTCATCACCGCGCCCAGCACGGCCAGATAGACCCCCACGTCGAAGATCAGCGGCGTCGAGGCCTTGAAGTCGATGCCGGGAATCTCCCACCACTGGGCGGTCAGGAAGGCCTCACCCACGAACCAGGCCGGCACCACCGAGATCATGCCGAGCAGCAGCCCCATGCCGATCAGGTCCCGGGGGTCGATCATGCGCAGCACCTCCTTGGTGGCGCTGACCCCGAAGGTGAACAGGTAGAGGGTGAAGGCGCCGGCGGCCACCAGGCCGGCGATAAAGCCGCCGCCGGGCTCATCGTGGCCGCGCAGCAGCAGGAAGATGGAGAACAGCAGCTGCAGCGGCATCAGCAGCCGTGCCGCCGTATTGAGGATGATGGTGCCGGACTTAACCATCGGCGTTCTCCTTGGCCGGGGCGGACTTCTTCGGCTTCTCCGGGGCGCGCAGCTTCAGCATGGCGAAGACGCCGATGGCCGCCAGGGCCAGCACGAAGATCTCGCCCAGGGTATCCAGGGCGCGGTAGTCCACCAGAATCACGTTGACGATATTGCGCCCATAGGCCAGAGGCGCACTGTTGGCGATCATGTAGTCGGAGATCGGCACGAACTGATCGATGCTCCAGGAGGTCAGCACCAGCAGGGTGATCAGGCCGCCCAGGCTGCCGGCCACCGCCACGTCACGCACCCGCTCGATGGGGGTGGAGAGGCTGGAGAAGCGCGGCAGGCGGAACAGCACCAGCACCAGCAGGATCACGGTGAGCGTCTCCACCAGCAGCTGGGTGATGCCGAGATCGGGGGCGCTGAACAGGATAAAGGTCAGGGCGATGGAGAAGCCCATGATGCCCACCGAGACCACGGCGCCGAGCCGCGAGCGGGAGATGGCGGCAAACAGGGCGCCCAGCACCATGGTGCCGACCACGATCGCCTCGTGGAACTGGACATCGAGGTCGAAGGCCAGCTGGGGGAGTGGCGCAGCAGCAGCGAGTTGCCGATCAGGGCGATCAGGGTGACGATCATCACCAGGATGTAGTTGCGCATATAGCCGTTTTGCAGGATACGGGTCTGCCATTCGGAGACCACCACCACGCCGTCCATGAAGGCGTCATAGCCGGACTCGGGACCCCGGGCGATCAGCGGGTCGAGCCGTGCCAGGCGGGCCCGCACCCGATCCCAGCGCTGGAAGAGCAGATAGCCCAGTACCAGGCTCACCACCGACATCAGAAGCGGCAGGTTGATGCCGTGCCATAGGGAGAGCTTGACCTCCACAGGCGCGCCGACCACCGCCGAGGCGGCGGCGGTGAGCAGGCCGGTGCCGGCCAGGGCAGGCAGCAGGCCGAGCAGCAGGGAGAGCGTGGCCAGCACCGCCGGCCCCAGCAGCATGGAGGCCGGCGCCTCGTGGGCCACCCGCGGGGTCTGGCGGCGCTGGCCGAAGAAGGGACGCAGGGCGATGATCGCCGCCACGGCAATGGTCAGGATGGCCGCACTGAAGGCCAGCAGCACCACCAGCGCCCGCCAGGCGCTGGCGTCGAGCACCGATTCGAACATCAGCTCCTTGCCGATGAAGCCGAACAGCGGCGGCACCCCGGCAAGGGACAGCGCCGCCACCATGGCGATCACCGCTGTGATCGGCATCAGCGGCCGCAGGCCGCCCATGGCGGTGACGTCCTTGGTGCCGGTCTCGTGGTCGAGGATGCCGGCCACCATGAACAGTGCGCCCTTGTAGAGGGAGTGGGCCAACAGGAAGGTGACAAAGGCGATCATCGCCCCCTCGGTGCCGATGCCCAGCAGCATGGTCAGGGTGCCCAGGGCCATCACCGTGGAGTAGGCCAGGAGCTTCTTGATATTGGTGTGGCGGATGGCCAGGAAGGCGCCGGTGAACATGGTCAGCGCCCCCACCACCGAGAGCGTCACCGTCCACATCTCGGTGCCGCCGAGGCCCGGCTGCAGCCGCGCCAGCAGGTAGATGCCCGCCTTGACCATGGTCGCCGAGTGCAGGTAGGCCGAAACCGGGGTAGGCGCGGCCATGGCGTTGGGCAGCCAGAAATGGAAGGGAAACTGGGCCGACTTGGTGAAAGCACCGAGCAGCAGGCAGATGAGCAGCGGCGTGTAGAGGTCGTGCTCGCGCAGGACATCGTCCATGGCGTTGAGCTCGGCGAGCGACCAGCTGCCTCCGGCCACCCCCAGCATGGCCAGGCCCGCCATCAGCGCCAACCCCCCCGCCACGGTGACGAAGAGCCCCTGGCGGGCCGACTTGCGCGCCTCGAGATCGGTGTGGTTGAAGCCGATCAGCAGGTAGGAGGTGATGCTGGTCAGCTCCCAGAAGACGAAGAGGGTGAAGAGGCCGTCGGCCAGCACCAGACCCAGCATGGAGACCATGAAGGCCAGGATCGCCAGGTGGAAGCGCACCAGGTCCGGATGCCCCTTGAGGTACCCCCCTGCGTAGATCAGCACGAAGGTGCCGATGCCGGTCACCAGCAGGGCAAACAGCATCGAGAGGCCGTCGACCACGAAGGTCAGGCTCATGCCCAGGGAGGGCACCCACTCCATGCTGAGCACCAGGGTCTCGCCGGCCATCACGGCCGGCAGCTGGTTCAGGAACCATAGCGCCAGGGCCGCCGGAAAGACGGCCAGCACGAAGCTGGTCCGGTCGCCGAACCAGCGGTGGAAGAGCGGCGCCAGGGCGGCCAGCAGGAATCCCGACAGCACGGCGAATTGGATCAAGGGGGCTCTCCTGGTCGTGTTCGTCCTAGGGTCCAAGGGCGCATGGCAGGCGGTCTGATCTGGATCAGCATTCGCCTAATGGATGACGCAGCGCAGCACCCTGGAGCCTGTTTATCAATAGAGAAAGCCTATAGACTCTCGCCGGCGAGTGGCAAGAACGGGCTGCGCGTTACCTTAAACGGAAGTCGACATCATATCATTAGTGAATGATTACCATGCGATTTTCGGCCGCGCCCGGTTGCCGCACCCCAGCGCTCCGGTGGCTGCTAGCCAGCGGAATGAAGACGAGCCGGGCGGTGACGTGACTGCCCGGGCCACAGGCGCCGCCCCGGCGTCCAGGGCCTGGAAGGTACGCTTCCGCCACTGAGTGGACGAGCATACCGATGGCACTGCTGTGGATTCCCCTTCTCACTCTTCTCGGCGCCCTGGTGCCGGTTGCCACCTCCCGCCACGGCCGACGCCTCTGCACGCTCGCGACCCTCGTTGCCCCCCTGCTCGCCCTGGGCCTGGTGCTGATCCACGCCCCGGCGGTGCTGGCCGGTGAGGTGGTCTCGGTCTCCCTGACCTGGATGCCCCTGCTCGGCCTCGACCTGGCGCTGCGCATCGACGGCCTGACCCTGCTCTTTGCGCTGCTGATCCTGGGGATCGGCAGCCTGATCCTCTACTACGCCGGCCACTACCTCAGCGCCGACGAGGATGACGGTCGCTTCCTCGCCTACATGATGCTCTTCATGACCGCCATGGTCGGCATCGCCATGGCGGACAACCTTATCCTGCTGTGGCTCTTCTGGGAGCTGACCAGCGTCTCCTCCTTCCTGCTGATCGGTTTCTGGGGCCACAGGAGCGACGCCCGCCGCGGTGCGCGCATGGCGCTGGCGGTCACCGGCGCCGGCGGCCTGGCGCTGCTCGCCGGCCTGCTGCTGATCGGCAACGTGGTGGGCAGCTTCGCCATGGCGGACGTGCTGGCCGCCGGCGACGTCATCCGCGCCTCGGCGCACTACCCGCTGATCCTGGTACTGGTGCTGCTCGGCGCCTTCACCAAGTCGGCCCAGTTCCCCTTCCACTTCTGGCTGCCCCACGCCATGGCGGCCCCTACCCCGGTCTCGGCCTTCCTGCACTCGGCCACCATGGTCAAGGCGGGGGTCTTCCTGATGGCACGCCTCACTCCGGCCCTGGGCGACAGCCAGCTGTGGGCGGTAGCGCTCTCCCTGGTGGGCCTGACCACCATGCTCTACGCCGCCTGGTTCGCCCTGCTGCAGCGCGACCTCAAGGGGATCCTCGCCTTCTCCACGGTGAGCCACCTGGGGCTGATCACCCTGCTGCTGGGGCTGGGCAGCCCGCTGGCCATCGTCGCCGCGGTCTTCCATATCCTCAACCACGCCACCTTCAAGGCGGCGCTCTTCATGAGCGTGGGGATCATCGATCACGAGACCGGCACCCGAGACATCGACCGCCTGGGGGCGCTCTGGTCGATGATGCCGCTGACCGGCACCATGGTGATCCTGGCGGGCGCCGCCATGGCCGGCTTCCCCCCCTTCAACGGCTTTCTCTCCAAGGAGATGCTCTTCGAGCAGAGCCTGCTCAACGACGTGCTGGGGGCCCTGAGCGGCCTGATTCCGCTGCTGGTGATGGTGGCCGCCACCCTCTCGGTGGCCTACTCGCTGCGCCTGATCTGGAGCCTCTTCTTCGCCGCGCCCAAGCTCACCCGGGAGCAGAAGGCCGAGCCGCCCATGCACGTCCATGACCCGGCCCGGGGCATGCTGGCCCCTGGCCTCTTCCTGGCCGCCATGAGCCTGGCAGTGGGGCTCTTCCCCATGACCCTGGCCGCCCCGCTGGTCAACGCTGCCAGCCTTGCGGTCCAGGGTGATACCACCCCGCTGATCTCCCTGGCGCTGTGGCACGGCCTCAACCTGCCCCTCGCCATGAGCCTGATGGCGGTCATCGGCGGCATCCTGCTGGTGCGTCACCATCGCCGCCTGGCCAACATCGCCGCCCTCTTCCCGGCACGGGATGCCAGCCTGACCTTCGAGGCGGCGGTGCTGAAGGTGATCAAGGCCACCCTCTGGCTGACCCAGCGCCTGGAAAACGGCTCCCTGCAGCGCTACCAGGCGCTGCTGGTGCTCTGTGCGCTGGTGATGGTAGGTGTGGGGCTGGCCAACCTCGAAAGCCTGACCGGCCCCCTCGGCATGCAGCCCCTGGACGGCATGCTGGTGCTGGGGGCGGCGCTGATCATCTTCGGCGCCGTCGGCAGCGCCCTGAGCCACCGCTGGCGGCTGGTCTCGCTGCTGATGCTCTCGGTGGTAGGCCTGACCGTCTCGCTCACCTTCGTGCGCTTCTCCGCCCCCGACCTGGCACTGACCCAGCTCTCGGTGGAGGTGGTCTCGATGATCCTCTTCATCCTGGCGCTCTTTTTCCTGCCCCAGCGCCCGCCGCTGCTGGTCTCCCAGCGGCGTATCCTGCGCGACCTGCTGCTGGCGGCTTCCCTGGGGCTGGTGGTGGCGATGCTCAACTACGCCCTGCTGACCCGGGAGACCATCTCCATCGCCGACTACTTCCTGCGCGAGGCGGTGCCGGGCGGCGGCGGCACCAACGTGGTCAACGTCATCCTGGTGGACTTCCGGGGCTACGACACCCTGGGCGAGATCACCGTGCTCACCCTGGCGGGCCTGGCCACCTTCAAGCTGCTCAACCGCATGAAGCTCTTCAAGCCGTCCGGCAACCTGGAGGGGATCCGCTGGTCGCGCCACCGCTACCCGCTGATCCTCGCCGTGATCGCCCAGATCCTGCTCCCCCTGGCCCTGCTGGTCTCGGTCTATATCTTCCTGCGCGGCCACAACCAGCCCGGCGGCGGCTTTATCGCCGGCCTGATCACCGCCGTGGCGCTGATCCTGCAGTACATGGCCCGGGGCCACGACTGGACTCGGGAACGGCTGCCGATCTCCTACCCGGCGGTGGCGGTCTCCGGCCTGGTCGTCGCCGTGGCCACCGGCCTTGCCAGCTGGCTCTTCGGCTACCCCTTCCTGACCTCGACCTTCGGTCACTTCCATATCCCGCTGATAGGTGAGATCGAACTCGCCTCGGCCATGCTCTTCGATGTGGGGGTCTACCTGGCCGTGGTCGGCGCCACCCTGATGATCCTGATCAACCTGGGCCGGGTCACCACGATCCACCGCCCGACGCTGGAGGAACGTTGATGGAAGCCCTCTTTTCCCTGGTGGTCGGTGTCCTTACCGCCAGCGGTATCTACCTGCTGCTGCGCGGGCGCACCTTCCCGGTGATCATCGGCCTGGCCCTGCTCGGCTATGCGGTGAACCTTTTCCTCTTCTCCACCGGCGGACTCAATACCCACGCCGCCGCGGTCATCGGCGAATCGATCACCCCCTCCGACCCCCTCCCCCAGGCGCTGGTGCTCACCGCCATCGTGATCGGCTTCGCCATGACCGCCTTCGTGGTGATCCTGGCGATCCGCGCCCGCAGCGAGCTGGGCAGTGACCACGTGGACGGCCAGTCCGGCGAAGCGGGAGACGCTAAATGAGCCAGCACCTCGTGACCCTGCCGATCCTGATCCCCATGATCGGCGCCCTTGCCCTGCTGCTCTTCAACCAGGCCAGCGATACCCGGAGGCGCCAGCTCAGCACCGCCCTCTGCGTGGCCCAGGTGCTGGTGGCCGCCTGGCTGCTGGCGGTGGCGGTGGCGGGCGGCGGCCAGATGCTCTTCTATGCGCTGGGCAACTGGCACGCCCCCTTCGGCATCGTGCTGATGCTGGACCGGCTCTCCGCGCTGATGCTGATCCTGACCGCCGTGCTGGCGCTGGGCAGCGTGCTCTTCGCCTGCGCCGGCGAGGATGCCCGCGGCACCAACTTCCACGGGCTCTTCCAGCTGCAGCTGATGGGGCTCAACGGCGCCTTCCTGACCGGCGATATGTTCAACCTCTTCGTCTTCTTCGAGATCACCCTGCTGGCCTCCTACGCCCTGATGATGCACGGCGGCGGCAAGGAGCGCATCGGCGCCGGCCTGCACTATGTGATCCTGAACCTGGCCGGCTCGGCGCTGTTCATCGTCGCCCTGGGGGTGCTCTACGGCGCCACCGGCACCCTCAACATGGCCGACATGGCGCGCCGGGTGGCGCAGATGTCCGGCGACCAGGCGGCCCTGGTCACCGCCGGCGCCCTGCTGCTGATCGTGGTCTTCAGTCTCAAGGCGGCGCTGCTGCCCCTCTACTTCTGGCTGCCGCGCACCTATGCGGCGGCGCCGGCGCCGGTGGCCGCCCTGTTCGCCATCATGACCAAGCTCGGCCTCTACGCCATCCTGCGCGTGCAGTCGCTGATCTTCGCCGACACCCCGGTAGCCGAGGCGATTGCCACCTGGCTGTGGTGGTCGGGGCTTGCCACCATCGCCCTGGCGGGCGTCGGGGTGCTGGCGGCCCGTGACCTGCGGACCCTGGTGGCCTACCTGGTGCTGGTCTCCGTGGGCACCCTGATGGCCGGCACGGCGCTGGGCTCCATCGATGCCATCGGCGCCCTCCTCTACTACCTGCCCCATACCACCCTGATCTGTGGCGCCCTCTACCTGATCGCCGAGCTGATCAGCCAGCAGCGCGGCAAGGCGGGCACCCGCCTGGTGCGGGGCCGCCGGCTCCATCAGCGCCACCTGCTGGGCGGCATGTTCCTGGTCGCCGCCGTGGCGGTGGCGGGCCTGCCGCCCCTGGCCGGGGCGCTCGGCAAGGCCCTGCTGATGCAGGCCGCCGAGGGGTCGGCGCGGCTGTGGCTCTGGCCGCTGCTGCTGCTGGCCGGCCTCTGCGCGCTGATCGCCATGTCCCGGGCCGGCTCGGTGTTCTTCTGGGCCAGCTACAAGGGCGAGGTCGATAGCGGTCGCGTCACCCGGCCCCAGCTGGCGGGGGTGCTCTGGCTGCTGGCCAGCGCCCCCCTGCTGGTCGCCTTCGCCGGGCCGGTCAGCGGCTATACCCAGGCCACCGCCGAACAGCTGGCCGAGCCCCAGGCGGTGATCGCCCGGCTGCTCGGCGAATCCCCCGCCCTCCAGTTCGGACGGCTCACCATCGAGGGAGAGTCACGATGAAAGCCATGGGTCGCCTGCTGCCCACTCCTACCCTGTCGCTGGTGCTGCTGATCACCTGGCTTCTGCTGGTGCGCAGCATCGCACCCGGCCAGCTGATTCTCGGCGCCGTCCTGGCCGTGGTAATTCCGCTGCTCACCCGAGGCTTCTGGGAGCCCCTGCCCCAGGTCAGGCACCCCATCAAGCTGGCCCGGTTCGTGCTGGTGGTGCTCTACGATATCGTCAAGGCCAACGTTCAGGTCAGCCTGCTGATCCTCTCGCCGAAGCGTGAGCCCCACCCCGGCTTCGTGGAGTACCCGCTCTCGGTCAAGGACCCGCTGACCATCACTCTACTGGCCAACACCATCACCATGACGCCGGGCACCGTCTCCACCAATGTCCGCCTGGACCGCTCCTCGCTGCTGATCCACGTGCTGGACATGCACGATGAGCAGGCGCTGGTACGCGAGATACAGGAGCGCTACGAGCGCCCGCTCAAGGAGATCTTCGAATGCTAGAGATCGCGCTGATGATCAGCCTGTCGCTGATCGTGATGGCCATGGCCATGAATGTCTTTCGCCTGGCCAAGGGGCCCGATGTCCCGGACCGCCTGCTGGCCCTGGACACCCTCTACGTCAACTCCATCGCGCTGATCGTGCTGCTGGGGCTCTGGCTGAACACCAAGACCTACTTCGAGGCCGCGATCCTGATCGCCATGCTCGGCTTCGTGGGCACCATGGCCATCTGCCGCTACCTGCTGCGCGGCGACATCATCGAGTAAGGAGCCGACCATGAACCTCTATCTGCTGGCCGAAGCCGTGGTCGCCTTCCTGCTCGTGGCGGGCGGCATCTTCGCCTTTACCGGCTCCTTGGGCATGCTGCAGTTCAAGGACTTCTTCATGCGCCTGCACGGCCCCACCAAGGGCACCACCCTGGGGATCGGCTGCACCCTGATCGCCTCCATGCTCTACTTCACGGTGACCCAGGGCGAGTTTCACGTCCAGGAGCTGCTGATCACCCTGTTCCTGTTCATCACCGCCCCGGTGACCGGCCATATGCTGGCCAAGACCGGCCTGCACATGCACCTGCGCTTCACCACCGGCACCCGGGGCTCGGTGCCGGAGTTCCGCGACGAGGACGTGGGCCAGAGCCGGGTCGCGCGCCCGGCCAAGGCGCGCCACCCCTGGCGCTCCCGCCGCCAGAAGCGCAGGGGACGCCTGCCCCGCTGACGGGGGCGGGCATCACGCCTCAGGCCTGGCGGCTGACCCAGCCGGCGAGTTCGTTCTCGATCACCGCCAGCAGCGCGGCGATATGGTCGTCGCGATCGTTGAGGCAGGGGATATAGGTGAAGGTCTCGCCTCCCGCCTCGATAAAGGCCTCGCGGATCTCCTCCTCGATCTCCTCCAGGGTCTCCACGCAGTCCGAGGCAAAGGCCGGCGAGATCACCGCGATATGCTTCTTCCCCTGGCGGGCCAGCTCGGCCACGTGCTCCACCGTCTGGGGCCCCACCCACTCCTCGGGACCGAACTGGGACTGGAAGGCGGTCTGGACGGCGTCCGCCTCCCAGCCCAGCGCCTCGCGCAGCAGCCGCGTGGTCTTCTGGCACTGGCAGTGGTAGGGGTCGCCCTCCATCAGGAAGCGCTTGGGCACCCCGTGGTAGGAGGCCACCAGCACCTCCGGCGGGGTCTCGGCGGCGGCATAGCCCTCGCGCACCGTATTGGCCAGCGCCTCGATATAGCGCGGATGCTCGAAGTAGGCGGGCACTGTGCGCAGGGCGGGCTGCCACTTGAGCTGCATCAGGGTACGGAAGGCGTGGTCGTTGGCGGTGGCCGTGGTCGGCGAGGCGTACTGGGGGTAGAGCGGGAAGAAGAGGATCTTCTCGCAGCCCGCCGCCTGCATGCGCTTGAGCACGCTGTCGGTGGAGGGGTTGCCATAGCGCATGCAGAAGTCGACCATCACTCCGTCGCCGAACAGCCCCTCGAGACCCTCGGCCACCTTGCGGGTCTGTTCCCGGGTGATGGTCAAAAGCGGGCTCTCGTCCTTCTCGGTGTTCCAGATGCTGCGATAGGCCTCCCCGGACTTGAAGGGGCGCCGCGACAGGATGATCAGCTGCAGCAGCGGCTGCCACTTCCAGCTCGGGTAGTCCACCACCCGCTTGTCGGAGAGAAACTCGCTGAGATAGCGGCGCATGGACCAGTAGTCGGTGGCGTCCGGGGTGCCCAGGTTGGCCAGCACCACGCCGACTCGGGCGCGCCGAACGGGCGGATGGTCGGCGGGGGCGTGGGCCAGGCGACCCTCGCCGGGGCGGTCCATGGCAGCGTTGGCCGGTTCCTTGGTCGGGGTGGTCATGGCTGGGCTCCTTGATCGATGCGCGCAAAAGATGAGGTGGCGCTAGTGTATCAGGCCCCTCGCCCTGAGGGGTGATCGAGTTGTACTATCATCTATACTTGTACAGCTTGAGGTAAACAACATGCCCCGCCCCCTGGTGCTGATCCTCGGCGACCAGCTGAGCACTGACCTTGCCAGCCTGGGCGACCTGCCCGACGACGCCGTGGTGGCGCTGTGCGAAGTGGCCGGCGAAGGGCGCTACGTGCCCCATCATCCCCAGAAGATTGTTCTGATCCTCTCCGCCATGCGCCACTTCGCCGAGGCGCTGCGCCGGCGCGGGCTGCGGGTGCACTACAGCGCCCTGGACGACCCCGACAACCTGCAGTCGCTGATCCCGGAGGCCGAGCGCCTGGCGGCCCTCTACGGCTGCGACGAGATCCGTGCGGTGCGCCCCGGCGAGTGGCGACTGTGGCAGGCGATGACGGCGCGTGCGGGCGCCCCCCTCCCCTGGCGCCTGATCGAGGACGACCGCTTCTACACCACGCCGGAGGCATTCGCCGCCTGGGCAGACGGCCGCAAGGCGCTGCGCCTGGAGTACTTCTATCGCGAACTGCGTCGCCGTACGGGCCTGCTGATGGAGGACGGCGCCCCCGCCGGCGGCAAGTGGAACTACGACGCCGACAACCGTGAGCCGCTGCCCGATGCCCTCGAGATACCCGCCGCGCCCCGCCACGGCCTGGACGCCACCACCGAGGCGGTGATGGCCCTGGTCGAGGAGCATTTTGGCGATCACTTCGGCGGCCTGGCAGGCTTTCAGTGGCCGGTGACGCGGCGCCAGGCGCTGGTCGACCTGCGCCACTTCCTGGCTCACCTGCTGCCCGACTTCGGTCGCTACCAGGACGCCATCAGCGACAGCGAGCCCTTCCTCTTCCACTCCCGGCTCTCGGCGGCGCTCAATATCGGCCTGCTCTCCCCCCGGGAGGTGTGCGAAGCCGCCGAGCGGGAGTATCTCGAGGGGCGCGCGCCCCTCAACTCGGTGGAGGGCTTCATCCGCCAGATTCTGGGCTGGCGGGAGTATGTGCGCGGCCTCTACTGGACTCGCATGCCCGACTACAAGCGCGGCAACGCCCTGGGAGCAAACGGCGAGCTGCCCGCCTGCTACTGGAGCGGCGACACCGAGCTGCGCTGCCTGCGCCGAGCCATCGAGATGACCCGCGACAATGCCTACGCCCACCATATCCAGCGGCTGATGGTCACCGGCAACATCGCCCTGCTCTGCGACGTCTCCCCCGAGGCGCTCTGTGACTGGTACCTGGCGGTCTACGCCGACGCCTGCGAGTGGGTGGAGAGCTACCCAACGTGCTGGGCATGGTGCTGCACGCCGACGGCGGCCTGATGGGCTCCAAGCCCTACTGCGCTTCGGGCAAGTACATCGACCGCATGTCGGACCACTGCCGCCACTGCCGCTTCGACCCGAAGAAGGCCACCGGCGACAGGGCCTGCCCCCTCAACAGCCTCTACTGGCGCTTCCTCGAGCGCCACGCCGAGACCCTCTCCGCCAACCCGCGCATGAAGCTGATCTACGGCTCGCTGACGAGGATGAGCGACGAGAAGCGCTCGGCCATGCGGGAACAGGCACAGGCCTTTCTGGACGCGCTGCCCCGCTCGAGCGCCTGGCGCGACGCCGCACACGAGCAGCGCCGCCACCACCTGGCCGGCTACGCCTCCGAGCCGGTTCCCCACGAGCCCACGCATCCTGAGGACACCCCATGAGTCGACGCGCCGCCCTCTCCGCCACGCCCCCGGTCACCCTCTATCACGACGGCCACTGCCCGCTCTGCCAGCGAGAGGTGGCCTGGCTCTCGCGCCACCCGCGTCGGGAACGCGTGGCCCTGGTGGATATCCAGGCGCCGGAGTTCGATGCCGAGGCCCTGGGGAAGCGCTTCGAGGCGATGATAGGACGACTGCACCTGCAGGACGCCGAGGGGCGCTGGTTCATCGGCATGGACGCCAGCCGGGCGCTCTACGCCGTGCTGGGGTATCGAAGGCTGGTGTGGCTAAGCAGCCTGCCGGGGGTGGCGGCCGCGCTGGACGCTGGGTATCTCTGGTTTGCCCGCCGCCGGGTGCGCCTGGGGCGCTGGCTTGAGGGACGGCGGCGGAAGCGGTAGGCGGGAAAGGGAGCGCTGTCGCTCCGGGCGGCGTGGGGGCTCTAGAACACCAGCGGCATCCGCGAGGTGAGCGGATCCTGGTAGTGGGCGTCGCGGCCGATCACCTCATCGTGGGGCACGTACTGCACCAGATAGGCACGATGGATGCCGGCGCGCTTGAGCTCCAGATAGACGTCGTCCAGGGCGCGGTAGAGCACCGGCTTGCCCCGGTGGGTCAGCATATGGCGCTGGCCCTCGATGTCCTCCAGCTCCACCTGATAGAAGCGGCTGCCGGCATGGCCGATGACGCGGATCTCGTAGTTGTCATGCTGGGCCGCGAAGGCCTTGAGGTCCTTGAATTCCATGCTTCCCTCCTGGGAATCTTGTGATTGCTGCTCCGCACAGCCTGACGCCATGAGATGACATCTGGATGACGGCTGCATGTGGACGCTATGACCACCGATGCCCGGGAGGGTTCCGCAAGTTACTGGTAGCTGGAGGGATCGATCGCCTTGCCCAGGGAGTTGCGGTCGATCCACTTGCCCGCCTTGGTCTCCTTGTAGCGGAACACCACGCGGTCGCCGACCTGCACCGGCAGCTCGGCGTCTTCGGTCTGGTAGCTGTAGCTCTCCCCCTCCACCACCAGCTGATAGCGGTAGAGGTCGGGCATGCCCAGCCACTCCTTGAAGGGGCCCTCGCGCTCCAGGGACTGGAGTTCACCGCGCGCCTCCAGCTTGGGGGTGCGCTGCCGATTACCGCGCCGGAATCCGCCTGCCATGTTCTCTCCTTTCGCTCGATGCTGTTCGGCCGGCGGCACGGGGTGCCGCTCGGCTCCAGGGGCTCGGCATTATACGGCCCCAGCCGCTCGGCTCAAGCCGGGAGGCCTGACTCACTCGCCGAAGGTGTCGCCGTAGCTGTCCGGCGCCAGATCCTCGAAGCGGGTGTACTTGCCGATGAAGGCCATGTGCACCGTGCCGATGGGACCGTTACGCTGCTTGCCGATGATCAGCTCGGCCAGCCCCTGGTTGTCGGGGTTGTCCGGATTGTAGACCTCGTCGCGATAGACGAAGGCGATGACGTCTGCATCCTGTTCAATCGCTCCACTTTCACGAAGATCCGACATCACCGGGCGCTTGTTGGGGCGCTGCTCCAGGGAGCGGTTGAGCTGGGAGAGCGCCACCACGGGGCAGCCGAACTCCTTGGCCATGCCCTTCAGCGAGCGGGAGATCTCGGAGATCTCGCCGGTGCGGTTCTCGGAGAAGCCGGGGATCTGCATCAGCTGCAGGTAGTCGATCATCACCAGCCCGACGTTGCCGTGCTCGCGCACCACCCGGCGGATACGCGAGCGCATCTCGTTGGGGGAGAGCGCCGCGGTGTCGTCGATGAAGAGCTGCTTGTCCTTAAGCAGGTTGACCGCCGAGGTGAGCCGCGGCCAATCCTCGTCCTCCAGCTGGCCGGTGCGCACCCGGGTCTGGTCGATGCGCCCCAGCGACGAGAGCATGCGCAGCATCAGCGACTCGGCGGGCATCTCCATGGAGAAGACCATCACCGGCTTGTCGCTGGCGATCACCGCGTGTTCCACCAGGTTCATGGCGAAGGTCGTTTTGCCCATCGAGGGCCTCCCCGCGATGATCACCAGGTCCGAGGGCTGCAGGCCCGAGGTCATCTCGTCCAGGTCGCGAAAGCCGGTGGAGAGGCCGGTCATCTCCCCCTTCATGTTGAAGAGCTCATCGATGCGATCCACCGCCTTGGCGAGCAGCTCGCTCATGCCGATGGGCCCGCCCGACTTGGGGCGCTCCTCGCTGATCTGGAAGACCAGGCGTTCCGCCTCATCGACCAGCTCGTCCGCCGGCCGCCCCTGGGGGCTGAAGGCGCCGTCGGCGATCTGGCTGGCGGCGCGGATCAGCTTGCGCAGGGTGGCCCGCTCGCGAACGATATCGGCATAGGCGCGGATATTGCTCGCCGAGGGGGTATTGCGGGCCAGCTCCGCCAGGTAGGCGAGACCGCCCACGGTATCGAGCTGGTCGCGCCCTTCCAGCGCCTCGGAGAGGGTCACCACGTCCAGGGGGCGGGCCGCCTCGGCCAGCTCCGCCATGACGTTGAAGATCAGGCGGTGCTCGTAGCGGTAGAAGTCGTCGGCCACCAGGCGGTCGGCGACGTTATCCCAGGCCTGGTTGTCGAGCATCAGCCCGCCCAGCACCGACTGCTCCGCCTCGAGCGAGTGGGGCGGCACCTTGAGGGCGGCGGTTTCCTTGTCCTGCTCGAGGATCTCAGACATGGCGTGACTCAACCTGGGCGTTGCGGGGAGGCTATTCTACCCCAGACGAGCGGCAGGCCGCATGGGCGAGCCCAACGTCTGCGGCCAGGGCCTGGCCGGGGGTAGCGAAACGACGAGGGGCGCGGGGATCTCTCCCCGCGCCCCTCATCTGGCGCTGCGGACGCGGCTTATTCGGCCACGACCACCACGCGCACGGTGGCGTCGACTTCCGCATGCAGCTGCAGGTGGATGTCGTACTCGCCGGTGGCACGAATCGGGCCTTCCGGCATCTTCACTTCGCTCTTGGCCACGTCGAAGCCGGCAGAGGCGATGGCCTCGGCCAGGTCGCGGGGACCGATGGAGCCGAACAGCTTGCCCTCGTCGCCGGCCTTGGCGACCAGGGAGAGTTCGATCTCGTTGAGCTGCTCAGCGCGAGCCTCGGCCTCGGCCTTGCGCTCGGCGGCCTGGGCCTCGAGCTCGGCGCGCTGGGCCTGGAAGGCCTCGATGTTCTCCTTGGAGGCCGGCACGGCGAGGCCGTAGGGCACCAGGTAGTTGCGGCCGTAGCCGGGCTTGACGGTCACCTGGTCACCCAGGCCGCCGAGCTTGCCAATATTGTCGAGCAGAATGACTTCCATCTCGTTAACCTCTTGTCAGTTGCGGCTGGCGATGCGCCCGCGGAAATCCGCGAAGACGTCGATGAAGGCCAGCAGCAGCACGATCAGAATCATGGGCCAGGTGGTGATCAACAGCACATAGAAGAGGATCAGCCACAGCCCGTTCATCCCTTTCAGTCCGATATAACCGTGTACCAGCGCGATGCCGGCGACCAGCAGCGGTATCCACAGCAGCATGCCGAGTGCCGGCAGCCCGAGCACGGCGCCCACGACCCCGAGGACCACCAGCACGGCGAGCTCCCGGGAGGTGAGGCGCATGGCGTGGAACTCCTCGCGGAAGCCCCCGGGGTTGTAGAGCCCCGCCTGCCAGCTGCGCGCCAGGGCCAGGCAGGCCACGGCGGCAATCAGCACCACCAGCCCCGTAATACCGCCGATCAGCATTCCGGCCAGCTGCTCGGTATCGAGCCCCTGGCTGGCCAGCTCGCTGAGCAGGCGCTCCACCTCGGGAGACCCCTGGCGCAGCTGCTCCAGCATGGGCCCCGCCCCGCCCGGCGGCAGGAAGACGCCGAACTGGATCATCCCGGCGCCGACCAGGGCGCCGGCGATCAGCGCCTCGCTCCAGCGCATGCGGGAGCGCAGCACGACGGCCATCAGCGTCACCAGCAGCACACTGGTCAGCGGAATGACGTCGCCCTGGGCCCACCACCAGCCGGCCGGCACCCCGGCCGCGACGATCACCGGCAGCGCCGGTGACAGCCCACGACGCAGGGTGACCAGGGCCGCGATGGCGGCCCCCAGCCAGAACAGCCAGGGGATCAGCGTGGAGAGGGCGGCCCCGCCGACGGCGTAGGGCGTGCCCCGCATCATCCAGCGGGCGATTGCGAGCATCACGCCAGGCGCTTACTGGTGGCTATCGGTGTAGGGCAGCAGGGCCAGGTAGCGGGCGCGCTTGACAGCGGTGGCCAGCTGGCGCTGATAACGGGCCTTGGTACCGGTGATGCGGCTGGGAACGATCTTGCCGGTCTCGGTGATGTAGGCCTTGAGGGTGTCCAGATCCTTGTAGTCGATCTGCTTCACGCCCTCGGCGGTGAAACGGCAGAACTTGCGGCGGCGGAAAAAGCGTGCCATGTGAAGACTCCTTCAGACGTGCGATGGGTGAGATCAGGCAGTTTCGGCGCGGGGCTTGTCTTCGCGACGGGCGCGCTTCTCTTCCACCGGCTTCATCATCGGGGAAGCTTCGGTGATCGCTTCCTTGCAGCGCACGACCAGGCTGCGAATGATGGCGTCGTTGAAGCGGAAGATGTTCTCGATCTCGTCGAGGGTCTCGCCTTCGCACTCCACGTTCATCAGCACGTAGTGAGCCTTGTGGATCTTGTTGATCGGGTAGGCCAGGTGACGACGGCCCCAATCCTCGAGACGATGCACGGTACCGCCGTTCTCGGTGACGAGGCTGGTGTAGCGCTCGACCATGGCCGGAACCTGCTCGCTCTGGTCCGGGTGGACCATGAACACGATTTCGTAGTGACGCATGGGATCTCCTTGCGGTTTGGCAGCTTCCTCGGGAGGTCTTGACTCCAGGGAAGCAAGGAGGTGATTCGGAAAAACACGAATGCCCGCTCGATGGACGAACGGGCGCAGGTATTCTAGAGAGTACCGACGGGGATGGCAAGCCAAGGCCCCGCCCCATCGCCCGAAGGCGCCTGGGCAGGAGACCGGGACAGCCGCCGGAGTGTTGACAATAATAATCAAACACCCATAATTTGATAACGAAAAATTATGGATCGCCTCGATCCGCTTCACAGGCCCTGCCTGGAAGCGGGCACGCCACCCCGCCGCTCGCCTTGCGCCCGGCGCACCGCACCGCCCTCTCGCCCCGGACCAGGCCCCGCCCCAGGGGAAAGGCCGCATCGAGCCTCATCCATGCTCTCCTCGCCCCACCAGCGGCGCAGGAGGGGGATCTCTTGTTCACCCGATACCGCCGGGGCGCCTGCCAAGCGCGCCACGGCGGCATCCGTCACGGAGTAGCGAATGACCAAACGCGTTGCCATCATCGGCGCCGGCCCCAGCGGCCTGGCCCAGCTGCGAGCCTTCCAGTCCGCCTTCGACCAGGGCGCCGAGCCGGTCGACCTGGTCTGCTTCGAGAAGCAGAGCGACTGGGGCGGCCAGTGGAACTACACCTGGCGTACCGGCCTCGATGCCAACGGCGAACCCGTTCACAGCAGCATGTACCGCTACCTGTGGTCCAACGGCCCCAAGGAGTGCCTGGAATTCGCCGACTACAGCTTCGAGGAGCACTTCGGCAAGCCGATCGCCTCCTACCCGCCCCGTGCCGTGCTCTGGGACTACATCAAGGGGCGCGTCGAGAAGGCCGGCGTGCGCCGCTTCATCCGCTTCAACTGCCCGGTCCGCCACGTGGAGTACCGGGAGAGCGACGGCACCTTCCTGGTCACCGTGCATGACCATGACCGCGACGTGGTCGAAAGCGAGGTGTTCGACCATGTGGTGGTGGCTTCCGGCCACTTCTCCACGCCCAACGTGCCGGAGTTCGAGGGCTTCGACACCTTCAACGGCCGCATCCTCCACGCCCACGATTTCCGCGACGCCCTGGAGTTTCAAGGCAAGAGCGTGCTGCTGGTGGGCAGCAGCTACTCCGCCGAGGATATCGGCTCCCAGTGCTACAAGTACGGCGTGCGCAGCATTACCAGCTGCTATCGCACCCGCCCCATGGGCTTCGACTGGCCCGAGAACTGGGAAGAGAAGCCGCTGCTGCAGCGGGTCGACGGCAACACCGCCTACTTCGCCGACGGCAGCAGCAAGCAGGTGGACGCCATCATTCTCTGCACCGGCTATCTGCACCACTTCCCCTTCCTGCCGGAGTCACTGCGCCTGCAGACCAGCAACCGCCTGTGGCCGCTGGACCTCTACCGGGGCGTGGTCTGGGAGGCCAACCCCAAGCTCTTCTACCTGGGCATGCAGGATCAGTGGTACACCTTCAACATGTTCGACGCCCAGGCCTGGTACGTGCGCGACGTGATTCTTGGGCGCATCGCCCTGCCCGACCGCGACGCCATGGCGGCCGACAGCCGCGCCTGGCGCGAGCGCGAGGAGGCGCTGGAGGACGACGAGGCGATGATCCGCTTCCAGGGTGACTATGTGGCGGGACTGATCGAGGCCACCGACTACCCCAGCTTCGATATCGAGGGGGTCAACCAGACCTTCCTGGAGTGGGAGAAGGACAAGCACGAAGGGATCATGACCTTCCGCGACAAGTCCTACCGCTCGCTGATGACCGGCACCCAGGCGCCACCCCACCATACCCGCTGGCTGGACGCCATGGATGACTCCCTGGAGGCCTTCCTCAATGCCCCCGAAGCGCCCCGCAGCGCCCGGGCGAAAGCCGCGGCGGCGGAGACCTCGGAAGACTGAGCGCAGCACTGCCACCGATACGACAGCGCCTGCCATCCGGCAGGCGCTGTCGTTGATGCCCCAAGGGCACGCCCGCTACGCCGCGGGCGACCGTGCACCACGCTGGCGCACCGCCTCGAAGAGACAGATGCCGGTGGCCACCGAGACGTTGAGGCTCGAGACGCTACCGGCCATGGGCAGCTTGACCAGCAGGTCGCAGGCTTCCCGGGTGAGGCGTCGCATCCCCTTGCCCTCGGCGCCCATCACCAGGGCGGTGGGGCCGGTGAGGTCGGCCTGGTAGAGCAGTCCCTCGGCCTCACCGGCGGTACCGGTGATCCAGACGCCCAGCGCCTTGAGCCGCTCCAGGGCCCGGGCCAGGTTGGTGACCTGGTAGACCGGCACGCTCTCCGCGGCCCCGCAGGCCACCTTGCGCACCGTGGCATTGAGCGGCGCGGCCTTGTCCTTTGCCACGATCACGCCGTGGGCGCCGGCGGCATCGGCGCTGCGCAGGCAGGCGCCGAAATTGTGCACGTCGGTGATGCCGTCGAGCACCAGCAGCAGCGGCGGCTCGGCCCGGGGCCAGGCCTCCAGCTGGAACCACAGCGTCGCCTCGTCGGCAAAGGCGAGCGGCGCGGCGAAGGCGACGATCCCCTGGTGGGCCGCCCCCTGAGCAAGACGCTCGAGCTCGTCCCGAGGACGGCTCTGCACCCGGGCGCCGCGCCGGCGCGCCTCCTCCACCAGCTCGGCCAGGCGGGCACCGGCACTGCCCTCCTGCACCCAGAGCTCCCGAGGCGCCTCGCCCCGCTCGAGCAGGGCGCGCACCGCATGCACGCCGAACACGGCCTCGAGGCCGCCGGGAGTGGCCGGAGCCGCGCCGGAGGCGCGGCGGGGTCGCTTCTGTTTCATCTCATTCATCCTGGCAGTCGAGTCGAAACCAGCTCAGCGGCGCGAGCGGCGCCGACGACCGCCACGCTTCTTGCCATCGCCCTCCCCCGCCTTGGCCGGCGAGCCTGACTCGCCCTTGGGTGCCTTGCCGCCGGCTCGGGCGCGCCCCATGTCGGGAGCATCGTCCACCGCACGGCGGCGGCGCGGCGCACGCTTGGGGCGGGGCTTGTCGTCGGCCAGGGCAAAATCGATCTTGCGATCGTCGAGGTCGACCCGGGCCACCTGCACGCTGACACCGTCGCCCAGCCGGTAGCTCATGCCGCTGCGCTCCCCCTTGAGACGGTGCTTCTCCGGCTCGTAGTGGTAGTAGTCGGAGGGCAGCGAGGTAACGTGCACCAGACCTTCCACGAAGACATCGTCTAGGCGCACGAAGATGCCGAAGCCGGTCACCGAGGCGATGGTGCCGTCGAACACCTCGCCGAGCTTGTCGGACATGAACTCGCACTTGAGCCAGTCCTCCACGTCGCGGGTGGCGTCGTCGGCGCGCCGCTCGGTCATGGAGCAGTGCTCACCCAGCTCGAGCATCTGCTCGAAGGTGTAGGGGCACCACTTGCTGGGCGGCTCCACCGGCGCCCCCTCGGCACGCAGCACCGTATTGGTCTGGCGCGGACCGCGGATCACCGAGCGGATGGCGCGATGCACCAGCAGGTCCGGATAGCGGCGGATCGGCGAGGTGAAGTGGGCGTAGGCGGGATAGGCCAGGCCGAAGTGCCCCTCGTTATGGGGCGAATAGACCGCCTGGCTCATGGAGCGCAGCATCACCGTCTGGATAACGTCGGCATCGGGGCGATCCTTGATCACCTCGGCCAGCTCCTGGTAGTGCTGGGGGGTCGGCTCGTCGCCGCCGCCCACCGAGAGCCCGAGCTCCGAGAGGAAGAGGCGCAGCTTGTCGAGGCGCTCCGGGGAGGGGCGCTCGTGGATGCGGTAGAGCGCCGGCAGGTCGTGCTTGTCGAGGAAGCGCGCCGTGGCCACGTTGGCCGCCAGCATGCACTCCTCGATCAGCTTGTGGGCGTCATTGCGGCTGCGCGGGACGATCTTCTCGATCTTGCGCTCCTCGTTGAAGAGGATCGCCGTCTCGGTGGTCTCGAAGTCGATGGCCCCGCGGGCCTCCCGAGCCTCCCGCAGCACCCGGTAGAGCGAGTGCAGGTTCTTCAGGGTGGGCACCAGCTCGCGATACTCCTCGCGCAGGGCATCGGCGCTCGCGTCGTCTTCATCGAGAATCGCCGCCACCTTGTTGTAGGTGAGACGGGCGTGGGAGCGGAACACCCCCTCGTAGAAGCGATAGCGGCTGATGGCGCCGCTCTGGGAGATGTTCATCTCGCAGACCAGGGCCAGGCGGTCGACGTCGGGATTGAGGGAGCAGAGGCCGTTGGAGAGCAACTCCGGCAGCATCGGCACCACCTGCCCCGGGAAGTAGACCGAGTTGCCGCGGCGGATCGCCTCCTGGTCCAGGGCGCTGCCCGGGCGCACGTAGTGGGAGACGTCGGCGATGGCCACGACGAGCTTCCAGCTGCCGGACTTGGTCTTCCAGGCGCAGACGGCGTCGTCGAAGTCCTTGGCGCTCTCGTCATCAATGGTGACCAGCGGCACGTCGCGCAGGTCGACACGGTGAGCCTTGTCCTCCTCGGCCACCTCGGCGGACATGCTGGCGATCTGGTCGTGGACCTCCGGCGGGAACTCGGCGGGGATCTCATAGCTGCGGATGGCGATATCGATCTCCATCCCCGGGTCCATGCGCTCGCCGAGCACCTCGACCACCTCGCCCACCGGCTGCACCCGGGTGGCCGGCTGCTGGACGATCTTCGCCGAGATCACCTGGCCATCCTTCGCCCCGCCGCAGGCGCTGTGCGGAATGATCACCTCCTGGGTGATGCGGGGGTTCTCCGGGATCAACACCCCGAACTCGGGGGTATTCTCGCGATAGACGCCGACGATGGTCTGGGTGTTGTGGGAGAGCACCTCGGCGATGGTCGCCTCGTCGCGACCGCGGCGATCGCGTCCGCTGACCCGCGCCAGCACGTAGTCGCCGTGGAAGACCCGACGCATCTGCCGCGGCGGCAGCACCAGGTCGGGCTTCTTGCCATCCTCGCGGATCAGGAAGCCGAAGCCGTCGCGGTGGCCAAGCACCTTGCCGCGGATCAGATCGAGCTTGTCGATCAGCGCATAGGCGCCGGCGCGGTTGCGCAGCACCTGGCCATCCCGCTCCATGGCCGCCAGGCGACGACGCACCGCCTCCTGCAGCTCATCGTCATCCAGGCCCAGCAGCCGGCTCATCTTCTCGTGAGTGATCGGCTTGCCATACTCTTCGAGCCGGGCGAGCAGATATTCGCGGCTGGGGGCAGGGTTATCGTACTTGTGGGCCTCGCGGCTGGCGTGCGGGTCGTCGCTGAGCGTCCAGTGAGTCATGCGGTAAGCATCCTTGGCAGGGTCGGGGACGGCAGGAGGGAGGTGGCGCACGGGCGCCGCGGGCATGGGGTCTTGCTGATAAGGTCTATTGTCATGGGCGCAGTATAGCGCCGCGGACGCCACCACCCAACCTCGGCATGCCTCGGCGACGGCGAAGGCTGGCAAAAAAATCCCTCTGGACCGCCCCTTCCCCCTTGCATTGGCGCCGGAAACGGGTAACATACGCGTCGCTTGCCCAGATGGCGGAATTGGTAGACGCGCTAGCTTCAGGTGCTAGTGTCCTTACGGACGTGGAGGTTCAAGTCCTCTTCTGGGCACCATCGCTCTTTTACAGTTTGACTCGCTCGTGCTTCGCCCAGGTGGCGGAATTGGTAGACGCGCTAGCTTCAGGTGCTAGTGTCCTTACGGACGTGGAGGTTCAAGTCCTCTCCTGGGCACCACTCCTTCGGGAGCCGCGAACACGACGAGATGCATGATGCGCCCAGGTGGCGGAATTGGTAGACGCGCTAGCTTCAGGTGCTAGTATCCTTACGGATGTGGAGGTTCAAGTCCTCTCCTGGGCACCACTTCATATCGCATCATGCCGCTGAGCCGGAAACGGCAAAAACAGAGTGATATAAAGGAAACCGCGACACGATCGCGGTTTTTTTGTGCCCGCCTTTCGGCCCCACGACCTCAGAAGCGACCGGGGCGTCTCGCCACCTCCTCCAGGGCCCAGCCGCGGGTCACCACCTCCCCCTCCAGGACCTCGGCGACCGGTTCGGGCAGGCTGGGGAAGAAGTTCAGGCCGGTGCGCGCCTCCACCTCGGCCACGCTGACCAGGTAGTCATCCAGCGGCTCATCCCCCCGCACCTCCTGGGGCATGATGAAGGCCAGCACCCGCGACTCCTCGCCCGGCACCGCGATGATCTTGTAGAAGGCCTCGGGAATCTCCACCAGCCCCACCCGGTTGAGCACGTTGTCGAGGAAGCGCTCCGGGAAGACCGGCCCGGTAATCACCTGCACCTCGCCGAAGCGCGGCACGAAGTGGTCGATCACCACCGCCTCCAGGCGCTGCCACAGCCGCCGATTGAGATCGGGGCGCTGCGGACTCATATTGCTCATGTAGAAGGTGTCGCGCTGGGCCTGAGGGCCGTGCACCACGGCGATGGCGTAGTTGGGCGCCAGATGTCCGCGGTCATAGCCGCTGCCGGCGTAGTGGTCGGCCCCGATCGGCCAGAGGGTGCGCCAGTCGCGCTGGAAGGCGGGTCGCGGCCCGGCACTCGGCTCCTCCACGGCATGCAGGCGATAGCTGACCCAGAGCGGATTGACCCGCACGTCGGACCAGCCCACCAGAAAGCCCTCGTTGCGCAGCACCCGGTGGAAGCTGGTCGGCGACAGGCTCTGCCACTCCGGCACCCCCATCCAGACCAGCTGATCGCGCACCTGGCGCTCCTGGCCATACCAGAGGCCGGAGGTGACCACCACGAAGAGCAGGGTAATGCCGAAGCGGCGCGTCTGGCGGCGCCAGCGCGTCATGGGGGAACGACGACGACTCATCCTTGAACGGCTTCCAGTGAGGGCAGGGAATCAGCGCGGGGCTGCCGGGCGCCCGGGGCACCCGGCTAGGCGCTGGGGCTACCAGCCCAGGGAGAACATGGTCTCGAGATCGTGGCGGGAGTGCACCTGCATGGCGTTGAGGGTCTCGGTGTCGCGAATGCCCTCCACGACATTGAGCCGCTCGGTGACCAGCTCGGCGAGGCTCTCGAAGTCCCGGGTACGGGCGATGGCCACCAGATCGTAGCGGCCACAGGTGGAGTAGACCTCGCTGATCCCCTCGACGTCGGCAAGGCGCTCGGCCACCGCCTTTACCTGCCCCTTCTCGGCGTTGATCAGGATGACGGCATTCTGCATCGGGCACTCTCCCTGCTGCGGCCCGCTAGGGCGCTGTGAATGACAGGCCGGCAATCGCCGGCAGTGGCGCGAGTATAGCAGCGCACCGGGCCGGGCTGAATCGCCGCTCAGCCGGGCAGGCTCCCCTCCAGGGCCAGCAGGAGACGCTTCCGCTCGACGCCTCCGCTATATCCGCCCAGGCCGCCGGCGGCCACCACGCGATGGCAGGGGATCAGGATCGGCAGCGGATTGGCACCGTTGGCGGTGCCGATGGCTCGGGCCGCCCCCTCGCGCCCCAGCCGACGCGCCAGCTCGCCGTAGGTGCGGGTCTCCCCCCAGGGAATCCGCAGCAGCGCCGACCAGACCTCGCGCTGGAAGTCGCTGCCCCTCGGCGCCAGCGGCAGGCTGAAGCTGCGCCGCCGGCCGGCCAGGTAGGCGAGCAGCTGGTCGCGGGCCTCCACCAGGGCGGCGTCGTCACGCCCCGCCCCCTCAGGGTCGGGCTGGCCCTCGGCGGCCAGGGTCAGCTGGCACAGGCCCTCGGGCCTAGCGCAGAGCAGGATCTCGCCCAGGGGCGAGGCAAAACGGCTAAAGATCATCGGGTCTCCCTGTTGCATGACGGGTGCGCGTCAGTTTGCCGCACCCCCAAGGTGCCATTCGCATCGCCACCCTCTCTCTACTAATATGGTCTGGCGAACTCCGCAGGGCCAGCCCTGTCGGAGCAAGAGGTGGCCAACCACCCATTAGCAGACCAGGCAGCCGCCTGATACCGTGATGAACAAGGAGACCCCATGGCCAATCAGAGCCGTCGTGACTTTATGCGCAACAGCCTCATGGGCCTCGCCGCCCTGCCGCTGGGCGCCGGCATCCTCTCCAAGAGCGCCTTCGCCGACACCCTGCCGCGCCTCGACCCGGGCGCCGACCAGGCTCAGGCGCTGAACTATGTCGAAGTCGCCGCCGACGCTGCCGACCACCCGGCCTATGAGGAAGGCGAGTACTGCGACAACTGCATGTTCTTCCAGGCAGGCACCGAAGGCTGCACCCTGTTCCCGCAGAACAGCGTCGAGCCCAAGGGCTGGTGTCAGTCCTGGACCGCCCAGGCCTGATCCCCTCCCGGCAGCAGCATAACGCCGCTGCGATCATTGCGAAACCCGCGCCAAGGCGCGGGTTTCGTCGTTTCAGGCCCTGACGCTCAAGGGAGGGCCGCCCCCTCAGGCCTGAGCGGCAGCCTCCTCGGGCAGCGGCCACTGATAGCGCCTCACCACCTCGTCGCCCTCCATCGACTCGAGATGGACGGGGAAGCCCCACAGCTGGTGCAGGTGACGAATCACCGGATAGACGCTGCGCGCCAGGGGGCGGCGGCTGTCCTGGACGTGGCGCAGGGTGAGCGAGCGGTCGCCGCGGATATCCGCCGAGTAGATCTGGATGTTGGGCTCGCGCACCGAGAGCGCGTACTGGGTGGCCAGGGCCTCCCGGATGCGCCGGTAGCCGCGCTCGTCATGAATCGCCTTCACCTCCAGCATCTCCTCCTGGTCGTCATCCACCACCATGAAGAGCTTGAGGTCGCGAATCACCTTGGGTGAGAGGAACTGCTGGATGAAGGACTCGTCCTTGAAGTTCTTCATGGCGAACTCCAGGGTCTCCCGCCAGTCGCTGCCGGCACTGTCCGGAAACCAGCGGTGATCCTCCTCGGTGGGGGCCTCGCAGAGGCGCTTGAGATCGCTGAAGATGGCAAAGCCAAGGGCATAGGGGTTGATCCCGCTGAACCAGGGGCTGTCGAAGTCGGGCTGGTTGACCACGGCGGTATGGGACTGCAGGAACTCCAGCATCAGCCCCTCGTCCACCAGCCCCTCCTCATAGAGACGATTCATCAGGGTGTAGTGCCAGAAGGTGGCCCACCCCTCGTTCATCACCTGGGTCTGGCGCTGGGGATAGAAGTACTGGGCCAGCTTGCGCACGATGCGCACCACCTCGCGCTGCCAGGGCGCCAGCAGCGGCGCGTTCTTCTCGATGAAGTAGAGCAGGTTCTCCTGGGGCTCGGCGGGGTAGCGGCCGCCGCCGTGCAGCCCCAGGGGATCCTCCTCGTCATGGCCATCCCCCAGCGCCTCCGCCGAGGGGCGCCCGGGAATGGTGCGCCACAGGGTATTGACCTGGGCCTGCAGGTACTCCTCGCGCTCCTTCTGGCGACGCGCCTCCTCCTCGGCGGAGATCGGCGAGGGGCGCTTGTAGCGGTCGACGCCGTAGTTCTGCAGGGCATGGCAGGCGTCGAGCAGCTGCTCCACCGCCCGCACCCCGTGACGCTCCTCGCACTGGGCGATGTACTTCCGAGCGAACACCAGGTAGTCGACGATGGAGCCGGCGTCGGTCCAGGCACGAAACAGGTAGTTGCCCTTGAAGAAGGAGTTGTGGCCGTAGCAGGCGTGGGCCATCACCAGCACCTGCATCATCAAGGAGTTCTCCTCCATCAGGTAGGCGATGCAGGGGTCGGAGTTGATCACCAGCTCGTAGGCCAGCCCCATCTGACCGCGCCGATAGGCCTGCTCCACGGCGAGGAACTGCTTGCCGAAGGACCAGTGGTGGTAGCCCACCGGCATGCCGACGCTGGCATAGGCGTCCATCATCTGCTCGGTGGTGATCACCTCGATCTGGTTGGGGTAGGTGTCGAGCCGGTACTCGTCGGCCAGCCGGGCGATCTCGCGCTCGAACTCGGCCAGGGTCTCGAAGTTCCAGTCGGAACCGGTGGCAATGGGCTTGCGTCGTGTCATGGATGCCTCCTCGGCGAGTCGCTGCCCCTTCAGCCGGCGACGCGCCGCTTGAACAGCTCGCGGAACACCGGATAGATATCGCCGGCCTCGACGATCTGACGCATGGCAAAGCGCGCAGGAAACTCCGCGGCCACGCTCTCGTACTCCTCCCACAGCGCCTGGTGCGCATGGGGCGTGATCTCCACGTAGGTGTAGTACTGAAGGCGCGGCATCAGCTTCTTGATCAGCAGATCGCGGCAGGTCACGGAGTCATCGTCCCAGTTGTCGCCGTCCGAGGCCTGGGCCACATAGAGGTTCCACTGCCCCGGCGGGTAGCGGTCATCGATGATCTCGTCGACCAGGGTAAGCGCGCTGGAGACGATGGTGCCGCCGGTCTCCCGGGAGTAGAAGAACTCCTCCTCGTCCACCTCCTTGGCCGCGGTGTGGTGGCGCACGAAGACCAGCTCGACCTTCTCGTAGCTGCGCTCCAGGAAGAGGTAGAGCAGCAGGAAGAAGCGCTTGGCGATGTCCTTGTGGGCCTGGGTCATGGAGCCGGAAACGTCCATGATGCAGAACATCACCGCCTTGCTCGACGGCATCGGCTGGTTGACGAGATGGTTGTAGCGCAGGTCGAAGGTGTCGATGAAGGGCACCGCCTCGAGGCGCTTCTCCAGGCGCTCGATCTCGACCCTGAGCTCAGCGATGCGCGCCGGGTTGCGCAGCACCGGATCCTTGCTCTCCTCGACCTCCAGGGCCTCACGGGCCTCGCGCAGGGCTCGGCGGATCGGCGCCCGCATGGCGATGCGCCGGGCCTGGGCCTCGCGCATGGAGCGCACGATATTGATCCGCGCCGGCACGCCGTCCCGGGACACCCCGGCGCGCACCGGGCGCACCTCGTCGAGGTCCACCAGCGACTTGCGCTCCAGATGGGGAAGCTCCAGGCCGTCGAAGACGAAGTCGAGGAACTCCTCCCGGGAGAGGGTAAAGGCGAACTCGTCCATGCCCTCGCCCTGGTTCGAGGCGCTGCCCTCGCCGGCGCCCCCGCCCCCACCGCCGCCCGGGCGGCGCAGGCGATCTCCCTCCACGAACTCCTTGTTGCCCGGGGCAACAATGGTCCGCCGCCCGCCGGTGCCGTGCTGAAAGACCGGCTCCGAGATATCCCGAGCGGGAATCGACACCTTCTCGCCACGCTCCATGTCGGTGATGGAGCGGCGATTGACCGCCTCCTCCACCGAGCGCTTGATATGGGTGCGGTAGCGGTCCAGGAAGCGCTGCCGGTTGACGGCGCTCTTGTGCCGAGCGTTGGGGCGACGATCGATGAAATAGGTCATGCCGACCTCCTCGCACTACTGCGACTTGCGCACCCGCAGGTACCACTCGGAGAGCAGGCGCACCTGCTTCTCGGTGTAGCCCCGATCGACCATCCTGGCCACGAAGTCCTCGTGCTTCTTCTGGTCCGACTGAGAGGCCTTGGCGTTGAAGGAGATGACCGGCAAGAGCTCCTCGGTGTTGGCGAACATCTTGTGCTCGATCACCCCGCGCAGCTTCTCGTAGGACTGCCAGCTGGGATTCATGCCGTTGTTCTGGGCCCGGGCCCGCAGCACGAAGTTGACCACCTCGTGGCGGAAGTCCTTGGGATTGGAGATCCCCGCCGGCTTCTCGATCTTCTCCAGCTCCTCGTTGAGGGCCTGGCGGTTGAAGAGCTCGCCGGTCTCGGGGTCGCGATACTCCTGATCCTGGATCCAGAAGTCGGCATAGGTGACGTAGCGGTCGAAGATGTTCTGGCCATATTCGGAGTAGGACTCCAGGTAGGCGGTCTGGATCTCCTTGCCGATGAAGTCGACGTAGCGCGGTGCCAGGTACTCCTTGATGAAGCGCAGGTAGCGCTCGAAGGTCTCCCGGGGAAGCTGCTCCTGCTCCAGGCGCTGCTCCAGCACATAGAGCAGGTGCACCGGGTTGGCGGCCACCTCGTGACTGTCGAAGTTGAACACCTTGGAGAGGATCTTGAAGGCGAAGCGGGTGGAGAGGCCATCCATCCCCTCGTCGACCCCGGCAGAGTCGCGATACTCCTGGATCGACTTGGCCTTGGGGTCGGTATCCTTGAGGTTCTCGCCGTCGTAGACCCGCATCTTGGAGTAGATGCTGGAGTTTTCGGTCTCCTTGAGCCGCGAGAGCACCGAGAACTGGGCCAGCATGCGCAGGGTGTCCGGAGCGCAGGGCGCCTCATTGAGGGAGGAGTGCTCGAGCAGCTTCTGGTAGATCTTCACCTCCTCGGAGACCCGCAGGCAGTAGGGCACCTTGACGATGTAGACCCGGTCGAGGAAGGCCTCGTTGTTGCGGTTGTTGCGAAACGCCTGCCACTCGCTCTCGTTGGAGTGGGCCAGGACGACCCCCTCGAAGGGAATGGCCCCCATCCCCTCGGTGGGGTTGTAGTTGCCCTCCTGGGTCGCGGTGAGCAGCGGATGCAGCACCTTAATCGGCGCCTTGAACATCTCCACGAACTCCATCAGCCCCTGGTTGGCCCGGCACAGGCCGCCGGAGAAGCTGTAGGCGTCGGGGTCATCCTGGGAGTACATCTCCAGCTGACGGATATCCACCTTGCCCACCAGCGACGAGATGTCCTGGTTGTTCTCGTCGCCGGGCTCGGTCTTGGAGATGGCGATCTGATTGAGGCGCGAGGGGTAGAGCCGCACCACCCGGAACTGGGAGATATCGCCGCCATACTCCTTGAGCCGCTTGGCCGCCCAGGGCGACATCACGCTCTTGAGGTAGCGCCGCGGGATGCCGTACTCCTTCTCGAGCAGCTCGCCATCCTCCTCGGGCGAGAAGAGGCCCAGCGGCGACTCATAGACCGGGGAGCCCTTGATCGCATAGAAGGGCACCCGCTCCATCAGCAGCTTGAGCCGCTCGGCCAGGGACGACTTGCCGCCCCCCACCGGCCCCAGCAGATAGAGAATCTGCTTGCGCTCCTCGAGGCCCTGGGCGGCGTGCCGGAAGTAGGCAACGATCTGCTCGATCGCCTCCTCCATGCCGTAGAACTCCGAGAACGCCGGGTAGCGGCGAATCACCTTGTTGGAGAAGATGCGCGAAAGGCGCGGATCCTTGGCCGTATCGATCACCTCGGGCTCACCGATGGCCTCGAGCATGCGCTCGGCGGCCGAGGCGTAGGCCACGGGCTCCCGGCGACACAGCTCCAGATACTCCTCGAGGCTCAGCTCCTCCTGCTGGACCCGAGCGTAGCGGTTCTGTACATGGTCGAAGATGCTCATCACTGCCTCCTTGAAACCCGAAGAGTCGACGCCCGTTTCATCAAGGGGGGGCGCCCGGGACGGGGTAACCTCAGCGTAGGTCAGGCCTGCACAATATCAGCGGACATCGAATCAACGCTTGAGCCATTTACCCCTGAGAGCCCGGGGAGACGAGGAGGTTCGAGGCGAAGGCCGCGACCGTTAAACGTTGAAAGGACGCAGCCTCTCCGAGCGGGGCTCGGAGAGGCTGCGGCGGGAGGACGGAGCGGAGTCAGAGCGCCGCGGCGACCCGGGTCCCCTGGTCGATGGCGCGCTTGGCATCGAGTTCGGCGGCCTCATCGGCGCCGCCGATCAGGTGCACCTCGACGCCCGCCGCCTGGAGCGGCGCCAGCAGGTCGCGCACCGGCTCCTGGCCGGCACAGACCACCACGCTGTCGACCTCGAGCAGACGCGGCTCTCCCCCCACTCGCAGATGCAGGCCGGCATCGTCGACGCCCAGGTACTCGCAGCCGGCCAGCGTTTCAACGCCGCGCTGCTTGAGCGAGGCGCGGTGCACCCAGCCGGTGGTCTTGCCGAGGCCCTTCCCGGGCTTGGAGGCCTTGCGCTGGAGCAGGAAGACCCGGCGCGGCACCTCGGGGCGCCGCGGCGCCTTGAGGCCACCCGGGGTCGCAACCGCGAGATCCACCCCCACTCCTCGCACCAGGCCTCGGCGTCCAGGGCGGGCCGCCCCACCTGGGTCAGCAGCTCGGCCACATCGAAGCCGATGCCGCCGGCACCGATGATCGCCACCCGCCTGCCGACCCGCTCCGGATGCAGGATCGCCGTGGGGTAGCCGATCACCTTGGGGTGGTCGCTGCCGGGCAGTTCGAGCCGGCGCGGCCGCACGCCGCTGGCCAGCACCACCCCGTCGAAGGCCGCCAGCGCCTGGGCATCCGCCTCGCAGCCGAGCCGCACCCGCACGCCATGCTTGTCGAGCATCACCCGGAAGTAGCGCAGGGTCTCGTCGAACTCCTCCTTGCCGGGAATGCGCCGGGCATAGTTGAACTGCCCGCCCAGCTCGGCACTTCGCTCGAAGAGGGTCACCGCATGGCCGCGGCGGGCGGCGGTCACCGCCGCGGCCAGGCCCGCGGGCCCGCCGCCCACCACGGCGATGCGCCGCGGCGCACGGGCGGGCTCGATCACCAGTTCGGTCTCGTGGCCGGCGCGCGGGTTGACCAGGCAGGAGGTCGCCTTGCCCGCGAAGGTGTGGTCGAGGCAGGCCTGGTTGCAGGCGATGCAGGTGTTGATCTCCTCGCTCCTGCCCTCGGCGGCCTTGGTCACCCAGGCCGGGTCGGCCAGGAAGGGGCGCGCCATGGAGACCATGTCCGCATGGCCCTCGGCCAGCACCCGCTCCGCCACCTCCGGCATGTTGATGCGGTTGGTGGTGATCAGCGGCACCGCGAGCTCGGCCTTGAGCCGCCGCGTCACCTCGGTGAAGGCCGCCCGCGGCACGCTGGTGACGATGGTCGGCACCCGCGCCTCGTGCCAGCCGATCCCGGTATTGATGAGGCTGGCGCCGGCCGCTTCGATGGCGCGCCCCAGGGCCACCACCTCGTCATGGGTGCTGCCCTCCTCCACCAGGTCGATCATGGAGAGGCGGAAGATGACCAGGAACGTCTCACCCACCGCCTCGCGGATGCGCCGCACGATCTCCACGGGAAACCGCATACGCTTCTCGAAGCTGCCGCCCCAGGCGTCGTCCCGATGGTTGGTGCGCCGGCAGACGAACTGGTTGATCAGGTAACCCTCGGAGCCCATCACCTCCACCCCGTCATAGCCCGCCTGCTGCGCCAGGGTCGCGCAGCGCACATAGTCGGCGATCTGCTTCTCGACGTCCTCGGCGGAGAGCTCCCGAGGCGTGAAGGGGTTGATCGGCGCCTGGATCGCCGAGGGGGCGACCAGCTCCGGCGAATAGGCGTAGCGGCCGGCGTGAAGGATCTGCAGGCAGAGGCGCCCACCCTCGGCGTGAACCGCCTCTACCAGGCGGCGATGATCGGGCAGCTGCGCCTCTCCCTCCAGGGTGGCGGCGCCCTGGAAGACGGCGCCCTCCGGGTTGGGGGCGATGCCGCCGGTGACGATCAGCGCCACCCCCTCCCGGGCCCGCTCGGCATAGAAGGCGGCCAGACGCTCGAAGCCGCCGGGCGCCTCCTCCAGATTGGTGTGCATGGAGCCCATCAGCACCCGGTTGGGCAGCGTCAGATGGCCCAGCGACAGGGGGCTCAAGAGATGGGGGTAGGCAGTCACGGCATGCTCCTTGTTGTTGATATAGAACTGTTGATCTACGGCTGTTGATCCACAGCTGCGGGTCCAAATTCAAACAACTGTATGACAGTGGACGCAAGGGCGCAAAGCCTAAAGAAAGAAACGACCAGGGAGCCGGAAGGGGAAGGGAAAGGCAAAAACGAAAAAGCCCCGAGCGTAAAGGCTCGAGGCTTCGGGAATTCGTGTGCATCCAGATGCACAGGCAGACGACACTTGCAGCAGATGGCGGACCGGACGGGACTCGAACCCGCGACCTCCGGCGTGACAGGCCGGCATTCTAACCAACTGAACTACCGGTCCGCGTGGTGGGTGATACCGGATTCGAACCAGTGACCCCCAGCATGTGAGGCTGGTGCTCTAACCAACTGAGCTAATCACCCACGAAGACTGCAAAGCGTGCTGCGTTTTCTACTACTGCTACTGCCATTTTTGCTACTGCTGTCAGGCCATCATCATGGCGGACCGGACGGGACTCGAACCCGCGACCTCCGGCGTGACAGGCCGGCATTCTAACCAACTGAACTACCGGTCCACAAGATGACACCTGTCAAAAACACGTTGGCGGACCGGACGGGACTCGAACCCGCGACCTCCGGCGTGACAGGCCGGCATTCTAACCAACTGAACTACCGGTCCGCTGCGTGCTTTCTACGTGATCCACGACTGCCCGAGGGCAATGGTGGGTGGTACAGGGTTCGAACCTGTGACCCCCAGCTTGTAAGGCTGGTGCTCTCCCAGCTGAGCTAACCACCCCTGGTCACGTGGCGCTGCATTCTACAGGGGCCGGACCCAATGTCAACGCTTTTTGCCACGAGTGGGGCACATCCGCATTCCGGTGGCTTTTCATCGGCTTGCCCGAGGCCTGAGGATCAGGCCTGGCGCGCCAGGAAATCGGCGATCGCCGCAGCCCCCTCCTCGATCAGCCCCCCCTGGGTCAAACCGCTGGCACGGCGCGGCTGCCAGTCATGATCCCCGTCCTCGAGGAAGTGGACCCGTGCCGCTCCCAGATCATAGCCGGCGATCTCCTCACGGCTGCCGAAGGGGTCGCGGCTTCCCTGGACCACCAGGGTCGGACAGGCGATCAGCGGCCAGTGGGCAAGGCGCAGAGTCTCAGGCCGGCGCGGCGGATGGAAGGGGTAGCCGCACAGCACCAGGCCAGCGGCGCCGTCGCGCGCCGCCACCAGGCTGGCCACGCGACCGCCCAGGGATTTTCCACCCAGCCAGAGCGGAGGGAGCCCAGGGTGTGTCAGAATGTCGCACCAGCGAGACAGCTCCTCCACCAGGCGATCGACTTTAGGAGGGGGACGTCGGCGCGCCTCACGACGCATCTGCTGCAGGTAGGCAAACTCGATGGCCAGGGTCTGGACACCGCGTTCGGCCAGGGCATCGCGGCTGCGTTCCAGGAACGTGGAATCCTGGCCGGCGCCCGCCCCGTGGGCCATCAGCAGGCGACCGATACGCGCCTCGCCGCGCACCTCCAGGGGACCTTCCGGCAGCCACCAGCGCCCCTGTTCACCCTGTGCCAGACGCTCCCCGCACTCCTCGGTGGTAATGGGGGCATAATCCGGATAAGCATAATGCGACACTACGACTCCTTGACGAGTTCGGCGCCTACACCGATTGGCGTGTTCAGGATTGAGGCGGGCTGCGCTAGAATCCCGACCGTCTTGACCTGCATCATCCTGGGGCAGCTGGATCCGTGACAAACTGACGCAGCTTCAACCCCCGCTACCGCGTTCGATGGGAACCTGACATGAGCACAGCACTGGAACACCCGACCTACAACTACAAGGTAGTTCGGCAGTTCGCGATCATGACAGTCGTGTGGGGCATCGTGGGCATGACCCTCGGTGTCATCCTCGCCGCACAGCTGGTATGGCCGCAACTCAATCTGGACCTGCCTTGGACGAGCTTCGGCCGTCTGCGTCCGCTTCACACCAACGCCGTGATCTTCGCCTTCGGCGGCTCGGCGCTGTTCGCCACCTCCTACTACGTGGTGCAGCGGACCTGTCAGACCCGGCTGTGGTCCGACAAGCTCGCCGCCTTCACCTTCTGGGGTTGGCAAGCCGTGATCCTGTCGGCGGTGATCACCCTGCCGCTGGGCTACACCACCACCAAGGAGTACGCCGAGCTGGAGTGGCCGATCAATATCCTGATCGCGGTGGTGTGGGTGACCTACGCCCTGGTCTTCCTGATGACCATCAAGCAGCGCAAGACCTCCCACATCTACGTGGCCAACTGGTTCTTCGCCGCCTTCATCCTGACCGTCGCGGTGCTGCATATCGTCAACAATGCCGCCATTCCGGTCACCGCCATGTACTCCATCTCCATCTACTCCGGCGCCATCGACGCCATGGTGCAGTGGTGGTACGGCCACAACGCGGTAGGCTTCTTCCTGACCGCCGGCTTCCTGGGGATGATGTACTACTTCGTACCCAAGCAGGCCGAGCGTCCGGTCTACTCCTACCGGCTCTCCATCGTCCACTTCTGGGCGCTGATCATGGTCTACATGTGGGCCGGCCCGCACCACCTGCACTACACCGCCCTGCCCAACTGGGCGCAGTCCCTGGGCATGATCATGTCGATCATCCTGCTCGCACCCTCCTGGGGCGGCATGATCAACGGCATGATGACCCTCTCCGGCGCCTGGCATAAGCTGCGCACCGACCCGACCCTGCGCTTCCTGGTGGTGGCCCTCTCCTTCTACGGCATGTCCACCTTCGAAGGCCCGATGATGGCGGTCAAGACCGTCAACGCCCTCTCCCACTACACCGACTGGACCATCGGTCACGTACACGCCGGGGCACTCGGCTGGGTGGCGATGATCACCATCGGTTCCATGTACCACCTGATCCCGCGTCTGTTCGGCCGCACCGAGATGCACTCCGTGAGCCTGATCGCCGTGCACTTCTGGCTGGCTACCATCGGCACCGTGCTCTACATCGCCTCCATGTGGGTCAACGGCATCCTGCAGGGCCTGATGTGGCGCGCCATCAACCCCGACGGCACCCTGATGTACACCTTCATCGAGTCCGTCGAGGCCAGCGGCCCCGGCTACATCGTGCGCCTGATCGGCGGCCTGTGCTGGGTCGTGGGCATGCTGATCATGGCCTACAACGTCACCATGACCGTCAAGCGCGGCGAAGGCGCTCGTCAGCCGCTTCCGCAGACTGCATGAGCCAACCGGGGATACCGACACCAATGAAACACGAGATTGTCGAAAAGAACGTTGGCCTGCTCGCCGTGCTGATCCTGGTGGTCATCAGCTTCGGCGGCCTGGCCGAGGTCGTGCCGCTGTTCTTCCAGAAGCAGACCACGGAGCCGGTGGAGGGGCTGCGCCCGCTCACCGCACTGGAGCTTGAAGGTCGCGACATCTATCGCCGCGAGGGCTGCGTCGGCTGCCACTCCCAGATGATTCGCCCCTTCCGCGCCGAGACCGAGCGCTACGGCCACTACAGCGTGGCCGGCGAGTCGGTCTACGACCACAATTTCCTGTGGGGTTCCAAGCGCACCGGCCCGGACCTGGCCCGCGTCGGCGGGCGCTACAGCGACGACTGGCACCGCGCCCACATGTACAACCCCCGCGACGTGGTGCCCGAGTCGATCATGCCCTCCTACCCGTGGCTCTTCGAGCGCGCCCTGGATGGCAACGATACGCCGCGCAAGATGCAGGCGCTGCGCACCCTGGGCGTGCCCTACACCGATGAGGAGATCGAGAACGCCACCCGCGAGGTGCGCGGCCAGCAGGAGATCACCGCGCTGATCGCCTACCTGCAGCAGCTCGGCACGGTGCTCGAGGGTACTCGCTGATCATGGATACCGGGACCTTCCGCGGCATCATCACCGGCCTTCTGATCCTGGCCTTCGCCGGGATCACCTGGTGGGCCTACTCGAAGCGGCGCAAGCCGGACTTCGACGAGGCGGCCCACCTGCCCTTCGCCGAAGACGATGATGAATTCGCGAACCGTGACAAGAGCGCCTCGCAGAACGGGGCCGATTCCCGCAAGCGCTATTCCAGCAAGAACAAGGGAGACAGGAACACATGAACAACCTCTGGGATGACTCCCTTTCCGGGTTCTGGAGCACCTGGATCATCGTCATCACGCTGGGCTCCATCGGCATTGCCTTCTGGCTGCTATACGCCAACCGCAAGACCGACAAGACCCCGGACGCCGATGGCAACGTCGAGACCACCGGGCATGCCGCCGACGGCATCGAGGAGTACGACAACCCGCTGCCGCGCTGGTGGTTCCAGCTCTACGTGGGCACCGTGGTCTTCTCGCTGGGCTATCTGCTGCTCTACCCGGGGCTCGGCAACTTCGCCGGCCTGCTGGGCTGGACCCAGGAGGGGCAGTGGGAGGAAGAGGTCGCCCGCGCCGAGGAGCGCTTCACGCCGATCTTCGCCCAGTACCAGGAGATCCCGATTCCGGAGCTGGCCCGGGACGCCGAGGCGATGCAGGTGGCCGAGCGCATCTACCTGAACAACTGTGCGGTGTGCCACGGCTCCAACGCCCAGGGCGGCTACGGCTTCCCCAACCTGACCAACGACGACTGGCTCTACGGCGGCGAGCCGGAGCAGATCATGCAGACCCTGGTGCGGGGGCGTAACGGCCTGATGCCCTCCTGGCAGCAGCTGGGCGAGACCAACATCGAGAACGTCACCCAGCATGTCCTCGCCCTCTCCGGGCTGGAGCATGACGAGGAGCGCGCCGAACGCGGTGCCGCCACCTACGCCTCGGTCTGCGCCGCCTGCCACATGCCCGACGGCACCGGCAACCAGGCCCTGGGCGCGCCCAACCTGACCAACGATATCTGGCTCTACCAGGCACCGGGCCAGAGCGTAGCCGACTCCGTGCGTCAGAGCCTGCGCAACGGCCGCAACGGCCATATGCCGGCACAGGCCGCCTATATCGGCGAGGAGCGCGTCCACCTGGTCGCCGCCTACGTCTACAGCCTGCGCTTCCGGGACTGACACGCTCCCGGCAGTGGCTTCAAGGGTGCGGCGCCATGTCGCACCCTTTCTTGTTGGGCCGCCCTCTCGCTACAATGGCTGCGCTGCAGCACCATCGCGCCGGCCCCCTCTCCTCCTGCCGTGAGCCTGCCATGAGCGACAAGATCCCTACCCGTGATATCACCCCTGAACCGGATCAGCACCCTGCGGTAGGCCAGCATCCGCCCGGCGAGCCCGTCCAGCAGGAGATGTACGCCAGCCGGCGTCACATCTATGTCCGGGAGATCAAGGGTCTCTTCCAGCGTATCCGCCGCGGCTCCAACTGGCTGCTGATGCTGGCCTTCTTCCTTCTGCCCTGGGTGCCCTGGGGCGACCGTCCGGCGATCTGGTTCGACCTGCCCGGACGCGAGTTCCACATCTTCGCCGCCACCTTCTATCCTCAGGAGTTCATGCTGCTCTCCTGGCTCCTGATCATCTGCGCCTTCGGGCTCTTCTTCATCACGGTGTTCGCCGGCCGCGTCTGGTGCGGCTATACCTGCCCCCAGAGCGTCTGGACCTTCCTGTTCATCTGGTTCGAGCATCGCCTGGAAGGCAGCCGCAACCGGCGCATCAAGCTCGACGGCCAGCCCATGAGCGCCGACAAGCTGTGGCGCAAGGGCACCAAGCATGCCATCTGGCTGGCCATCGCCCTGGCCACCGGCGTGACCTTCGTCGGCTACTTCACACCGATCCGCCAGCTGGTGATCGACCTGCCCACCCTCCAGGCCCACGGCTGGTCCTACTTCTGGGTCGGTTTCTTCCTGGTCTTTACCTACCTCAACGCCGGCTGGCTGCGCGAGCAGGTGTGCATCTACATGTGCCCCTACGCCCGCTTCCAGTCGGTGATGTTCGACCGCGACACCCTGATCGTCTCCTACGACACCGGGCGCGGCGAGCCCCGGGGCGCCCGCAAGAAGAACCTGAGTCACGCCGAGGCGAGGGCGGCCGGTCACGGCGACTGCATCGACTGCGACCTCTGCGTCCAGGTCTGCCCCACCGGCATCGACATCCGCAACGGTCTGCAGTACGAGTGCATCACCTGCGCGGCCTGCATCGACGCCTGCGATAGCGTCATGGACCGCATGGGCTACCCCCGCGGCCTGATCCGCTACACCACCGAAAACGCCCTGGAGGGCAAGCCCACCCATATCCTGCGCCCGCGCCTGATGGGGTATCTGGCCGCCCTGCTGGTAATGATCGGCGTCTTCGCCTGGGCGGTGGCGGACCGCATGCCCCTGGGCTTCGAGGTGGAGCGCGAGCGCACCCAGCTCTACCAGATGACCCGCGAGGGGCGCCTGAGCAACGTCTATGTGCTGACGGTGCGCAACCTGGACGGCCAGGACCACAGCTACCGCCTGGAGGCCTCGGGCCTGCCGGAGCTGCGCCTGGACACCGACCGCATAGAGGTGCCCGCCGGCGAGTCCCGCCGCGCCGTGGTCTCGATAACCGCCGACCCCGCGGTGATCGACAGCCCCAGCCACCCCATTACCCTGCGCCTCGAGGCCGATAACCACCCCAACATCACCCTGGAGCGCGAGACCCGCTTCCTCGGCGAGATCCGGAGATAACATGTCCCACCCCGTGACCCCCTGGTACAAGCAATTCTGGCCCTGGCTGCTGCTGGGCCTTCTGTTCACCTCCATCACGGCCAGCAGCACCCTTGCCGTCATGGCCGTGCGCACCGCCGACGGCATGGTGCAGGAGGACTACTACGAGCACGGCCGCGCCATCAACATGGTGCTGGCCAAGCAGGAGCGCGCCGCCGAACTGGGCCTGACCGCCAGCCTGCGCATCGACCCGCTGACCAGCGACGTGGTGCTCGACCTGGAAGGGGGAGAGAGCTTCCCCGATAAGCTCGACTTCGAGCTGATCTTCCCCACCCAGGACGACCGGGATATCGAGCTTGTGCTCGAGCACGTGCGCGACGGCCGCTACCTGGGTCAGGCGCCGGACAACCTGCGCTACCGCTGGTACCTGCAGCTGCAGCCCAGCGTCGACGAGCCCGAGTGGCGCCTGGTGGGCGAGGCCCGCTTCCCCGACGAAGAGGCCGTGCGCCTGACTCCCGGACGCGCCGCCCCCGGAGACGACAGCTGAGACGCCGTGACCGGCGAGGAGCCACCTGCTCATGAGTAACGCGGTCACGGCGGCAGCGGGCTGCTACCACTGCGGCAGCCCGGTGCCCGAGAACGCGCCCTGGTCGATCACCCTCGACGAGACGCGCCACCCCCTCTGCTGTCCCGGCTGCGAGGCGGTGGCCCACGCCATCGTCGACGGCGGCCTCGAGAGCTACTATCGCTTCCGCACCGAGCTGCCCGAGCGCCCCGACGAACGCGAAGCCGCCCGCGCCGAGACCTGGGCGGTCTTCGACGATCCGGGCCTGCAGCGCCAGTTCGTTCACCCCGAGGGCGACGACAGCGGCCGGGTGCACGCCACCCTGGCGGTGGACGGCATCACCTGTGCGGCCTGCGCCTGGCTGATCGAGCACCGGCTCAATGCCATCGAGGGCGTCGATTCCAGCGCCGTCAACCTCAGCCATCACCGGGTGCGGGTGAGCTGGGACCCCGAGGCGGTCAGGCTCTCCCAGCTGCTGGCCGAGATGGCGGCCATCGGCTACCAGGCCCAGCCCTACGAGCCGGACGAGGCCCAGGCGCGCCTGCAGCACGAGGAGCGCATGAACGTGCGCCGGCTGATCATCGCCGCGGTGGGCATGATGCAGGTGATGATGTTCTCCATCCCCATCTACGTGGCCGGCCCCGAGGGCATCAGCGAGGACTTCCACGCCCTCTTCCACTGGCTCTCCTTCGCCCTGACCACCCCGGTGGTCTTCTTCTCGGCGGCCCCCTTCTTTCGCAACGCCGTGCGCGACCTGCGCACCCGGGTGCTGGGCATGGACGTCCCGGTCTCCCTGGCCATCGGCTTCGCCTATACCGCCAGCGGCTATGCGGTGATCACCGGCAAGGGCGAGGTCTACTTCGACTCGGCGGCCATGTTCACCTTCTTCCTGCTCTTCGGACGCTACGTGGAGGCCCGGGCCCGGCGGCGCAGCGGCCACAGCGGCAACGCCATGGCGGGCGCCCTGCCCCTCTCCGCCATTCGCCTCACCGACGAGGGGGAGGAGCGCATCCTGCCGGCCAGCGAGCTCGCCGCCGGCGACCGGGTGCTGGTCAAGCCCGGCCACGGCGTGCCCGCCGACGGCGTCATCGAGGATGGCGAGTCGAGCCTCGACGAGTCCATGCTCACCGGCGAGTACCTGCCGGTCACCCGCCGCCAGGGCGACGTCGTCACCGGCGGCAGCCAGAACATCGAGAGCCCGCTGGTGGTCAGGGTCACCCACGCCGGCCGCGAGGCGCGAGTGGCCGGCATCGTCGACCTCACCGACCGCGCCTTCGCCAGCCGCCCGCGCCTGGCCCAGATGGCGGCGCGCATGGCCCACCTCTTCGTGCTGCGCCTGCTGCTGGTCACCGCCGTGGTCACCATCACCTGGTGGTTCATCGACCCGGCGCGGATGCCCTGGATCATGCTCTCGGTGCTGGTGGTGACCTGCCCCTGCGCCCTGGCGCTCGCCACGCCGACGGCCCTTACCGCCGGCCACGGCCAGCTGCGTCGTCGCGGCGTGCTGGTGACCCGTGCCGACGCCATCGAGGCGCTCTCCCAGGTGGATAGGGTGATCCTCGACAAGACCGGCACCCTGACCACCGGCCGCATGGCCCTGGTGGAGACCCGCGCGCTGGGCGAGCTGGGTGCCGAGCGGGCGCGCACCCTGGCCGCCGCCCTGGAGGCGCGCTCGGAACACCCCATCGCCCGGGCCTTTCAGCCCTTCCGCCTCGCCACCGTGCAGGCCAGCGACGTGGTCAGCCGCACCGGCCAGGGGCTGGAGGGCACCCTGGAGGGGCGCCGCTGGCGGCTCGGCAAGCCTGACTTCGCCGCTCCCGGGGCCAGCCTCGAGGCACCCGGCGAGGGGCCCTGGCTGCTGCTCGCCGAGGAGGGCGAGCCGCGGGCCTGGTTCGCCCTGCAGGACCGCGTTCGCGATGACGCCGCCGCTACCGTGGCCGCCCTCCAGGCGCTGGGGCTGGAGGTGGAGCTGCTCTCCGGTGATACCCCGGAAGCCGCCGGTGAGCTCGCCGGGCGGCTGGGCATCACCACCTGGCGTGGCGGTGCCACCCCCGAGGACAAGCTCGAGCGCATCCGCGAGTGCCAGGCGGCCGGCGAGAAGGTGGCCATGGTGGGCGACGGCATCAACGACGTGCCGGTGCTCGCCGGTGCCGATGTGGCCATCGCCATGAACGGCGCCACCGACCTGGCCCGCACCAGCGCGGACGCCATCCTGCTCAGCCCGCGCCTGTCGCGCATCGTCGAGGCGATCGAGATCAGTCGCGCCACCCGCCGGGTGATGCGCCAGAACATGGTCTGGTCGGTCTGCTACAACTTCTCGGCCATGCCGCTGGCCGCCGTGGGGCTGGTGCCTCCCTGGCTGGCCGCCATGGGCATGTCGGCCAGCTCCCTGGTGGTGGTGGGCAACGCCCTGCGCCTCAACCGCTTCCGCAGCCGAGCGCTGCCGAAGCAGACACCGCCGCCCGCCCCCTCCCCTGAACCGTACCGGGTGAACGCATGAGCATCCTCTACCTGCTGATTCCGCTGTCGCTGATTCTGCTGGGCCTCGCCGTCTGGGCCTTCTTCTGGGCGGTCAAGCACGACCAGTTCGAGGACCTCGAGGGCCCCGCCCACCGCATCCTCTTCGACGAGGACGAGAACGACCTGCCGCCGGAGGAGCGCCAGCGTCGCCGCGAGGCTCGGGAGCGCGCCTCTCGAGAGCGCCAGGACAGCGGCGACGAGGAGCGCTGATGGATCCCACCGGACTCGGCCTGCCGCCGCTGATCGCGGCCTTCGTCTTCGGTCTGCTCGGCGGCGCCCACTGCATCGGCATGTGCGGCGGCATCATGAGCGCCCTGACCTTCGCCGTCCCTCCCAGCATGCGCTCTCCTGCCCGCCTCTCCGGCCTGCTGCTGGGCTACAATCTGGGGCGCATCGGCAGCTACATGGTCGCCGGCGCCCTGGTCGCCGCCCTGGGTACCCTGCTGACCCTGACCCCGACCGCCCGGGTCGCGCTGCAGCTCTTTGCCGCGGTCATGCTGATCCTGATGGCGCTCTATATCGCCGACTGGTGGAAGGGACTGCTGCGGGTCGAGGCGCTGGGCAAGCGCCTCTGGCGCCACCTGGAGCCGGTGGGTCGCCGCCTGATGCCGGTGGTGAGGGTGCCCCAGGCCATGGCGCTGGGCGCCATCTGGGGCTGGCTGCCCTGCGGGCTGGTCTACTCCATGCTGGCCTGGAGCCTGGCCATGGCCGACCCGATGACGGGCGCCGCCCTGATGGGCGCCTTCGGCCTCGGCACCCTGCCGGCCCTGCTAGCCACCGGCCTGGCGGCACGCCAGCTGGGCGGCCTGATCCGCCATCGGGCCACGCGCAGCATCGCGGCCCTCTCCATCATCGCCTTCGCCCTCTGGCAGCTCTGGAGCCTGCTGCCCGCCGGGGCTCACGGCTGATCGACGACTATTCCACGCCGGATTGACACAGCTCAACGCCCCACTCCTCGAGTCGCCCTAGCATGGAGAACACATCCACTCCCGGGAGCGCCTCGATGTCTGTCCCTGCGAAACTCACCGATCGCGCCGGGCCATCATGGGTCACCGGAGACAGCCCCATGTTGCAGCTCCATGACCACGATGGGTCGCACTACCTGACCTACCCGCCTCCCGAGCGGTATAGCGCCGAGGTCGGCCCCGAAGCGCTGGAGCAGGCCCTGCGCGAGCGCGGCGGCGCACGGCCGCTGGCACTCCACGTCCATCTTCCCTTCTGCCGCCAGGCGTGCCGCTTCTGCGCCAGCCAGCGCGTGCCCTCCCGGGATAGCCGCCAGGCCGAACCCTACCTGTCGAGGCTCGACCGCGAGATGGTGCTGGTCAGCCGCCTGCTGAGCGAGAGTCCGCCCGTGGAGCGGCTGCACTGGGGCGGTGGGGCGCCGGCCTTTCTCTCCCTGGACCAGATGGGCGACCTCTTCGACCGCCTCGACGCCCGTTTCGGGCTCTCGGGGGCCCGGGGACGCGACTTCAGCATCGAAATCGACCCCCGCGAGGCGGATGTCTTCACCCTGCGCCACCTCCAGGCCCTGGGCTTCAACCGCCTGAGCCTCGGCGTCCAGGAGTTCGACCTGCGCGTGCAGCGCGCCGTCAACCGCGTGCAGCCCCGGGTGCTGACGGAGTCCCTGGTGGACGAGGCCGAGCGGCTCGGCTTCCGCTCCCTCAACCTCGACCTGATCGTGGGCCTGCCCCTGCAGACGCCCCGGGGCTTCGGAGATACCCTGGAGCAGGTGATCGCCATGGCCCCGGCGCGCATCACCCTGCACCGCTATGCGCACCTGCCCCAGCGCTATCGCCCCCAGCAGGAGATCCGCGTCGAGGAGCTGCCCGACGCGGCGACGCGCCTGGCGATCCTTGGCGAAGCTCGGGGCCGCCTCCAGGCGGCCGGCTATGTGCATATCGGACTCGGTCACTTTGCCCGCCGCGATGACAGCCTGGCCCTGGCCCTGAGCGAAGGCCGGCTGGCCCGGGACCTGCAGGGCTATACCTCCCACCCGCCAGGCGACCAGCTGGGCCTGGGCGTTGCCGCCATCAGCCGGGTCGGCGCCACCCTGACCCGCAACGCCCGGCAGCTGGAGGAGTACGAGGCCGCCCTGGATTCCAGCCGGCTGCCCGTGGCCGGCGGCCCTCGCCCAGGCCCCGAACAGCGGCTGCGCGCCGCCGCCATGGAGGCGCTGGCCTGCCGCCGGGAGCTGGATCTCACCGCCCTTTCCAGGGAGTACGGCTGCAATGCCGGCGTCCTCCTCGCCGACGATCTGCAGCGTCTGGCCCCCTTCTGCGAGGCGGGGCTCCTCGAGCGCCAGGGCGAGCGGCTGCGCCTGACGCCGGACGGCGCATGGGGGCTGACCCGCCTGCTGGCCGCCTTCGACCCCGGCGCCGACCCGACGCCCTGAGTCGGCCGCCGGGGGCTACCTCCTTGGAGGTGGTTTGCCCCGCCTGCTTTATCCTCCATAATGCCTTCCATGATCACGATCAAGGAGAAGGCGGCCATGCCTGACAGTCTGACCGGACGGCGGCGCTCTGTCCTGCACGAAACTCGCTGCCAGACCTGCAGCCTGAGTTCGCTCTGCCTGCCTCTGGCCCTCGAGGTGCAGGACATGGACCAGTTCGACGCCATCATCCGCCGCCGGGCACCGCTCAAGAAGGGCGAGACCCTGTTCCGTCAGGACAACCCCTTCACCAGCGTCTTTGCGGTGCGCTCCGGCAGCCTCAAGCAGGTGACCACCGAGGGGAGCGGCGAGGACCAGCTCACCAACTTCTACCTGCCCAGCGAGCTGGTGGGGCTCGACGGCATCGACGAGGAGCGCTACCCGGGCACCGCCGTGGCGCTGGAGACCACCACCGTCTGCGAGATCCCCTTCGACCGCCTGGATCAGCTGTCGGAGTCGCTGCCGGAGCTGCGCGGCCAGCTCTACCGCAGCATGAGCAAGGAGCTGCGCGACGACCGCCGCATGATGCGGCTGCTGTCGCGCAAGACCGCCGACCAGCGCCTGGCCAGCTTCTTCACCAGCCTCTCGGACCGCTTCCGGCGGCGTGGCTACTCTCCCTACAGCTTCCGCCTCTCCATGTCCCGGGCCGATATCGGCAACTACCTGGGCCTGGCCGTGGAGACGGTCAGCCGCATCCTGGGCCGCTTCCAGAGCCAGGGCCTGGTGGAGGTCTCGGGCCGCGAGGTGCATATCCTCGACCTCGACTCCCTGATCCAGGTCGCCGAGGAGGAAGGGGCCAAGTAGCCCCGGGCCGCCTGGCCTTAACCCCTCACGCAGAAACCCCCATCGGGCGAGTGCCCGATGGGGTTTCTGGTTTTCGAGTCATGAGTTCCCGAGCCCTGGCGCCGGCGTCAGGGCTACTCGTTCAGCAGTTCGATGCGGCTGGCCTGCCGCCGCGCCTGCGCCTCCTCGAGCCCGGCGAAGTCGAACAGCTCGCGGTCGGCCAGCTGGGACGGTGCCACATTGGTGACCGCCTTGAACATGCTCTCCAGGCGCCCGGGGTGTTTCCTCTCCCACTCGGCCAGCATCTCCTTGACCACCTGGCGCTGCAGGTTGGGCTGGGAGCCGCACAGGTTGCAGGGAATGATCGGGAACTCCATCAGCCGCGCATACTCGGCGATATCCGCCTCACGGCAGTAGGCCAGGGGGCGGATCACGATGTTCTTGCCGTCATCGGAGAGCAGCTTGGGCGGCATCGCCTTGAGGCTGCCGCCGAAGAAGAGGTTGAGGAACAGCGTCTCGAGGATATCCTCCCGGTGGTGGCCCAGGGCAATCTTGGTGGCGCCGATCTCCTCGGCGAAACCGTAGAGGGAGCCGCGGCGCAGCCGCGAACAGAGCGCACAGGTGGTCTTGCCCTCCGGGGTCTTCTCCTTGACCACCGAGTAGGTATCGCGCTCCAGGATGTGGTACTCGACGCCGAGCGACTCGAGGTAGTCGGGCAGCACCTGCTCGGGGAAGCCGGGCTGCTTCTGGTCGAGGTTGACCGCCACCAGGGAGAAGTTCACCGGTGCATTGCGCTGCAGGCTGCGCAGGATGGAGAGCATGGCATAGCTGTCCTTGCCGCCGGAGAGGCACACCATGACCCGATCCCCTTCATGGATCATCCCGTAGTCGATGATGGCATTGCCGGCCTGGCGGCGCAGGCGCTTCTGGAGCTTGTTGAACTCCCTTTTGCCCCTGGCATCCAGGGCGTCGAGGGTCGGCGAGGGGGCCTCATGATCGGCGGGCACGGCCTGGGAGGCGGCCTCGTCACGCTCACGAGGGTCAAAGGTCACGGCGTCTTGCATGGGTCTTGGCGCTGCCAGTGCGGGCGGAAAATGACGGGCGCCATCCTACCACTCCGGGGGCCGCGAGGCGACGCCGCACCCCCTGCGCCGGATCAGGAAAAGAGCCGGGCGGCGCTGGCCCCGCGGTCCAGCCGCAGGAACATCAGCGCCGTGGTCACCGCATCGCCCAGGGCGGTATGGCGCCCCATCACCGGGACGTCCAGCAGCGCCGCCACCTTCTCGAAGCGCGGCGTGCTCTCCACCTCCGGATGGAGACGCCGCAGCCGGCGCAGGTAGCTCTGGGCCACGTCGATGGTGGCGTTGGGCAGCTCGAAGCCGAAACGCGGACGCAGCTCGCGGTTGAGGATCGCCAGGTCATACTCCAGGTGCCAGCCCACCAGCGGCCGATTGCCGACGAAGTCGATAAGCCGCTCCAGGGCCTGATCGACGCTCAGCCCTCCGTCCAGGTCGATGCCACGCAGGCCGTGGATGCGGATCGAGTCGCCACACAGCGACGCCGGCCGCGCCAGGCGCAGGTCCAGGGATTCGCTGGTCAGCACCCGATCACCGCGCACCTTGACCGCAGCGATGGAGACCAGCTCGGCGCTGCGGGTATCCAGGCCGGTGGTCTCGGTATCTATCACCACCATCTCGTCCCCGGTATAGGGGTGAAAGAGCCAGGCGTAGTCGCCGTTGGCATGCCGCCGCCGATCGGCGGCGCGCCTCAGTGTCTTGAACATCACGGATTCTCCTTGTTGTGGTTGTCGTTCCGTCGGTCTCACGAATACTCGAGATGAAAGCGATGCGAGAGGCGCTGCTTGAAGTCCTTGACGATATGCAGCGCCTCGCGCAGCAGGTCGCGCTCCAGGGAGGAGAGCTCCTGGACGACCACGCGATCGGGGCTGCGCTCCTCATCGCCACCATCCAGCCGGACCAGCTGCTGCTTGAGCCGCAGCTCGGTAAACAGCGACAGCGCCTCGCCGAGATCCTCGGCAAAGCGCGGCTCCAGGCGTCCGTCAGCCGCCAGGGCGTCCAGCCGCTCCAGGGTGGAGGTGGGCCGGATCCGCCGCTCCAGAGCCATGACCCGCACCCCGTGGACGATGGGGAAGATGCCGCCCTTCTTGATGTCGATACCGTGCTGGGGGCGCTTGAGGGAGCCGAAGAGGGTCAGCGGCGTGGAGAAGCGCAGGATGGTGCGGGCGAAATAGGAGAGCAGCAGCTCATCGCCGGCGCAGCGCGCGAAGAGCTCGTCGCGGACCCGGTCGAGCAGCGCCGGGTTGCCGGCCACGGCGTGGGAGTCGAGCATGATCGCCAGCTTCATCAGGCTGTCGCCATCGCGCTTCTCGGCCCAGCGGGCGATGCGCGCGTGCCACTGCTTCACCGTGCCCACCCACTCGGGGTTGGAGACCATGATATTGCCGGGGCAGGGCGGGTAGCCCAGCTCGATCAGGGTCTCGGTCAGCCGCTGCATCTGCTCGGCGCAGTCGGGCCACTCCAGGCCGTCGGCCAGGATCAGGCCGTTGTCCTGGTCGGTCTTGAGAATCTGCTCGCCGCGCCCCTCGCTGCCCATCACCATCAGGCAGCTGTCCCGGTGGTAGCGCTCGTCGACCAGGAAGCCCCAGGCCTTGTTCATGATCCGCCCGTTGAGGGCGGCCAGCAGGCCCATGGCGAAACGCAGCTTGACCCCCTGGGCCATCAGCGCCTTGACCAGCTCGGGGGTACGGCGACTGGCGGCGGCCAGCGCCTCCAGGCTCTCCGCCTGCTCCACCTGCAGGCTGACCACATAGCTGCGGCTCGAGAAGTAGCTCAGCACATCGGTAAGCTCCACCACGCCGACCGCTGCCTCCTTCTCCACCACCACCACCCGCTCCACCTTGTGCCGGGTCATCACCACCAGGGCCTCGAAGAGGTACTGGGCGCGGGTCACGGTGATCAGCTCGGCGCTGCCGATGCCGTCCAGGGCGCTCTCCCGGTCGCGCCCCTCCACTACCAGGGCGTTGAGCAGGTCGGTCTTGGTCACCATGCCGGGGCCGGCGTCGCCCTCCACCAGCAGGCTGTCAGCGTGGCGCTCATTGATGATGGCGACCGCCTCGGCGATGGTGGTGCTCGCCTTCACCAGCAGCGGCTCGCGCATGCACTCGTCGACCCGGGCCAGCATGAAGCCCGCCATGGTCACCCCGCCCTCGGCCCGCTGCTCGGTCAGCAGGCGTGCCTTGTGGGCCAGGGTCTGGCGAAAGAATTCGGCAAAGGGAGGGAAGTCCTCGCAGAGCTCGAGGAACAGCGCCCGCGGGAGCAGGTAGCAGAGGCTCTCCTGCTCGGCGCGAAAGCGGTAGCGGCTCTTGCCGTTGAGGATGCTGATGGCGCCGAACAGGTCGCCGCGGGTGTAGTGGCCGATACGCGCCCGGGCCGCCGGAAGGGTGGTATCCACCTCCGCCACTTCGCCCTTGTGGATAAGAAACAGGTTCTCGCCGGCCTGCCCCGTCTCGAGGATGATCTCATCGCGATCGAAGTAGGCCAGGTCCACGCCCTGGCGAACCCGCTCGCGACCGGCTTCGTCGAGCAGGGTGAACGGCGGTTGGGACAGATCGACCTCGACCATGGCGCAGACCTCGCAGGCGGCTTGCCCCGGGGCGCCCTGCAGCAGCGACGTCCGAGGCGGGTAGGCAGCTGGGGCGGGAAAGGGGCACGGCTTCATGGCCGCCATCTGGTTGTTGAGTTGTTGTTGGGTAGCAGCGCCCGTCCGGTAACGAAGGGCATCCTCGTGGCCGGCGGGCTGGAAGCAGCATAGCAACCTCTCCTTTCCCCTTATAAGCTAGACGTTGGTCTTCCTCCGGCCTCCTTAGACCATCGTCAAAGGGCCGCGTTGACGCAGCGCAAGAGGGCCACCTCCCCCTATACCATCGTCCTAGCCGCGACCATTCCCTCCCTGTAAACCGGCAAAAACACACCAACAAGCTACTGATAAAAAAGAGTTTTCTACAAATCCCATTTATCGCATTTAGCTCATGATACGAAAGTCTGGGATTCATTTTCGCCACTCATTGCCCACTATCCAACAGGCATCATGCAGGGCAATCGCACGACAACAATTCCCCTGATGCCGAGCCGAGCCCCGACTCACCGGCACTTCACCGCGAAGCCGGCCGCCGGCCACCAGCGCGGCAAGACAGAAGACGTACGATTGCCCTGGTGACCCGCAAGCAACACCTCTCAAGTTCCCAACCCCACCAATAACAAGTGGAGAACACGACAATGGCTGAAGAGAAAATCGACTCCTCAGGCTACTGGAAGGCGAACGTGCGCCTGATCACGGGGTGCCTGATCGTCTGGGCCTTCGTTTCCTACGGCATGGCGATCCTGTTCCGTCCCCTGCTTTCCGGTATTCCCGTCGGCGGCACCGACCTGGGCTTCTGGTTCGCCCAGCAGGGCTCCATCCTTACCTTTATCGCGCTGATCTTCTTCTACGCCTGGAAGATGAACAAGCTCGATCAGAAATTCGGTCTGGGGGAGTAATCCAGCATGAGCCAATTTGCCATCAACCTGCTGTTCGTAGGGGCCTCCTTCGCCCTCTACATCGGCATCGCGATCTGGGCCCGTGCGGGTTCCACCAAGGACTTCTACGTGGCGGGCGGCGGCGTCCACCCGGTGACCAACGGCATGGCCACCGCCGCCGACTGGATGTCCGCGGCGTCGTTCATCTCCATGGCCGGCCTGCTCGCCTCCGGCGGCTACGCCAACTCCTCGTTCCTGATGGGCTGGACCGGCGGCTACGTGATCCTTGCCATGCTGCTGGCGCCCTACCTGCGCAAGTTCGGCAAGTTCACCGTGCCGGACTTCATCGGTGACCGTTTCTACAGCAAGGCGGCACGCCTGGTGGCCGTCATCTGCCTGATCGTGGCCTCCGTGACCTACGTCATCGGCCAGATGACCGGTGCCGGCGTCGCCTTCTCGCGCTTCCTCGAGGTCTCCAACACCTGGGGCATCTGGATCGCCGCGGCCATCGTCTTCCTCTATGCGGTATTCGGCGGCATGAAGGGCATCACCTACACCCAGGTGGCCCAGTACATCGTACTGATCATCGCCTACACCATTCCGGCGGTCTTCATCGCCTTCCAGCTGACCGGCAACCCCATTCCGATGTTCGGCATGTTCAGCACCCATAGCGAATCCGGCGTGCCGCTGCTGCAGAAGCTCAACGAGGTCGTGGTCGCCCTGGGCTTCCAGGACTACACGGCGGACGTGGACAACAAGCTCAACATGGTGCTGTTCACCCTGTCGCTGATGGTGGGTACCGCGGGTCTGCCCCACGTCATCATCCGCTTCTTCACCGTGCCCAAGGTGGCCGACGCTCGCTGGTCTGCCGGCTGGGCCCTGGTCTTCATCGCCCTGCTCTACCTCACCGCACCGGCCGTGGGCTCCATGGCGCGCCTCAACCTGAGCACCACCATCTACCCGGAAATGGCCGGTCAGGTAGAAGACGTCGAGTCGGCGCTGCAGTCATCCATCCAGCACGGCGAGATCACCACCACCGATGCAGCCGGCTATGCCCTGGCCTCCGAGTGGACCGACCATCCGGACGTTCCGGAGTGGATGGTCACCTGGGCGGAGACCGGCCTGATCAAGTTCCGCGACCTGAACAACGACGGCCGCATCCAGATGTACAATGACAGCGCCGACTTCTCGCACCTGGGCTGGGAAGGCAGCGAGCTGGAGGTCAACAACGACATCATGGTGCTGGCGAATCCCGAGATCGCCAACCTGCCCGCCTGGGTCATCGGCCTGATCGCCGCCGGCGGTATCGCGGCTGCGCTCTCCACCGCCGCGGGCCTGCTGCTGGCCATCTCCTCGGCCATCAGCCACGACCTGATCAAGACCATGATCAACCCCAACATCTCCGAGAAGGGCGAGATGCTGGCGGCACGGATCTCCATGGCGGGCGCCATCCTGCTGGCGACCTACCTGGGCCTCAACCCGCCGGGCTTTGCCGCCCAGACGGTGGCCCTCGCCTTCGGCATCGCCGGCGCCTCCCTGTTCCCGGCGCTGATGATGGGGATCTTCTCCAAGCGGGTGAACAACAAGGGCGCGGTTGCCGGCATGCTGACCGGTCTGATCCTGACCCTGCTCTACATCTTCACCTACCTGGGCTGGTTCTTCATTCCGGGCACCAACATGCTGGCCAACACCCCGGACAACTGGATCCTGGGCATCTCGCCGCTCTCCTTCGGCGCGGTGGGTGCGATCTTCAACTTCGCTGTGGCCTTCACCGTCTCCAGCATGACCGAAGAGCCCCCGCAGGAGATCCAGGACCTGGTGGAGAGCGTCCGCTATCCCAAGGGTGCCGGTGGTGCCGTGGACCACTAACCCCTCGGGGCATTCTGGGCCATAATGGCCCCCTGGCCCGGCTCGCCGGGCCAGTCAACTCTCACCGCTCGGGCTTCCCAAGGGAAGCCCGAGCGCTTTCAGAAAGGACCCTTCATGATTTGGCATCTGATCGCGGCGATCTTCGCCGGCCTCGGCGCCGCCGGCATCGGCCTGCTGCTGCGGCTGGCCAGCGGCAAGCGCCTGCCTACCTGGATCATTCCCGTCTTTGCCGGCCTCGGCATGCTGGGCTACCAGGTTCACTACGAGTACTCCTGGCTCACTCACAAGCAGGCCCAGCTGCCCGCCACCGCCAGCGTCGTCGAGGTGGAGCACGCTTCCATGTTCTGGCGACCCTGGACCTACGCCTTCCCCATGGCCAACGCCTTCAGCGCCGTGGACAGCGACAGCATGCGGGCACGCGAGACCGCCGACGGCGAACGCCTGGTGGAGTACATCCGCTACCGCTTCGAGAAGCAGCATGTGGACCTGGTCACCCACCAGGCCTGGCTGATGAACTGCGAGAGCCGCGAGACCCTGCCGCTGGTGGGCGAAGAGCGCCGGCCGCGCCTCGAGGCCATGCGCGAGCTGGACGCCGAGGACCCCGTCTACCTGGCGGTCTGTCGAGGCTGACGCAGGTCGTCTGCCTTCCCGGGTCACATTGCCCTAGAATGGGCGCCAGACTCGAGGAGGAAGCCCATGTTTTCAGGCTGGCTGCTGGTTGCCGTATCGCTGCTCTATATTGCCGTGCTGTTCGGCATCGCCTGGCGAGGCGACCGCCGTGCCAGGGAGCACGGCGCCAGCCAGCGCCGTCCCATCATCTACAGCCTGGCGCTGGCCATCTACTGCACCTCCTGGAGCTTCTACGGCGCCGTCGGCCAGGCCGCCACCGGGGGCTGGTCCTTCGCCAGCATCTACGTCGGACCGATCCTGACCTTTCTGCTCTTCTGGCCGGTGCTGGCCAAGATGATCCGCGTCGCCAAGCACCAGAACGTCACCTCCATCGCCGACTTCATCGCCTCCCGCTACGGCAAGACCCAGTCTCTGGCCGCCTTCGCCAGCCTGGTGGCCCTGATCGGCGCCCTGCCCTACATCGCCCTGCAGCTCAAGGCGGTCTCCACCTCCTTCAGCGTGCTGACCGTGGATGGCGACCCGACCCATACCCCGCTATTCGCCGACACCGCCTTCTCTACGGCGGTGGTGATGGCCGCCTTCGCCATCCTCTTCGGCACTCGCCACACCGACGCCACCGAGCATCACGAGGGGCTGATCCACGCGGTGGCCTTCGAATCCCTGGTCAAGCTGCTCGCCTTCCTGGTCCTCGGCGTCTACGTCACCTGGTGGATGTTCGACGGGCTGGGCGAGCTGATGGCCCACGCCGAGGTGCAGCTGGAGCTGCAGCGCCAGCTGGCCCAGCAGAACTTCGGCCAGAGCTTCTGGGCCCAGACCCTGCTGGCGATGCTGGCGGTACTCTGCCTGCCGCGGCAGTTCCACGTGGCGGTGGTGGAGAACACCCACCGTGATGATGCCGCCAAGGCGCGCTGGCTCTTCCCGCTCTACCTGCTGGCCTTCGCCTTCTTCATCCTGCCGCTGGCCGCCGCCGGCCTGACCCTCTTCGCGGGCAGCGACGTCGAACCCGACACCTATGTGCTGGCGCTGCCCATGGCCGCCGAGAGCACCTGGCTTACCCTGCTCACCTTTATCGGCGGCTTCTCCGCGGCCACCGGCATGGTGATCGTGGCCGCCGTGGCGGTCTCGATCATGATCTCCAACGAGATCGTCATCCCGGCGCTGTTCCGGCTGCGCTGGTTCGATACCAAGGCCCGCGACTACGGCCGCCTGGTGCTGCGCGCTCGCCGCATGACCATCGCCGCGGTGCTGGCCATGGCCTATGGCTTCTATCACCTGATCGGCGAATTCTCCTCCCTGGCCTCCATCGGCATGCTCTCCTTTGCCGCCGCCGCCCAGTTCGCCCCGGCGCTGATCGGCGGCCTCTACTGGAAGCGCGGCAACCGCCTGGGCGTCATCGTCGGCATGAACGCAGGCTTTTTGATCTGGGCCTACAGCCTGCTGATGCCGGCGATGATCGGCGCCGGCGTCCTGCCCGCTCACTGGCTCGACGGTGGCCCCCTGGGCGTCGCCTGGCTCGCCCCCACCTCGCTGTTCGGGCTCAACGTGGGCGACAGCTTCACCCACGGCGTGATGCTCTCCCTGGGCCTGAACCTCTTCTGCTACATCTTCGTCTCCCAGATCACCTCCCAGCGGGTGGTGGAACGCATCCAGGCCTCGCTGTTCGTGGACAGCGTGGAGACCCGCCAGACCTCGGTGAACCGCCCCTGGACCGGTGCCACCACCGTGGGCGACCTCAAGGTGCTCTGCGAACGCTTCCTCGGCGCCAACCAGGTGAGCCGCGCCTTCGACGACTATGCGCGGCGCGGCGGCAAGCCCCTGGAGGACGGCACCCGCGCCTCCATCGACGTGATCCAGTTCACCGAGCGCTTCCTGGCCTCGGTGCTCGGCGCCTCCTCGGCGCGCATCGTGGTCAACTCGGCCCTGCAGGGGCGCGGCATCGGCATCTCCGACGTGATCTCCATCGTCGACGAGGCCTCCCAGGTGCTGGAGTTCAACCGCGCCCTGCTCCAGGCCACCATCGAGAACATCAACCAGGGCATCAGCGTGGTGGACCAGAACCTGCGCCTGGTGGTGTGGAACCAGCGCTATCTGGAGCTGTTCCGCTTCCCCGACCACCTGATCCGGGTCGGCGCCCCCATCGACAAGATCTTCCGCTACAACGCCCACGGCGGCGAGTACGGACCCGGCGACCCCGAGGAGCATGTCCAGCTGCTGCTCGACAATATCCGCGACGGCCAGCCCCACCGCTATGTGCGCTATCGCCAGGACGGCAGCGTGCTCGAGGTGCAGGGTAACCCCATGCCCGGCGGCGGCTTCGTCTACACCTACCAGGACATCACCCAGCAGAAGCGCATCGAGGAGGCGCTGATCCGCTCGGAGAACAACATCCGTATCTACACGGACAACGTGCCGGCGCTGATCGCCTACTTCGACAAGGAGTGCCGCTACCTCTTCACCAACCGCGCCTACGAGCAGGCCTTCGGCATCGACCGCAACGCGGTGATCGGCAAGCGGGTGCAGGACGTGGTCAGCGACGAGATGGCTCGGGAGCGGGCCCCCTGGATCGAGCGGGCCCTGGCCGGCGAGCGGGTCAGCTTCGAGGTCTCGATCCGGCTGCCCGAGGGACGCCGCTACATGCTGGTCACCTACACCCCCACTTCGGCGACAGCGGGGCGATACTGGGCTTCTTCTCCCTCTACCAGGACATCACCGAGCGGCGCCTGGCGGAGATCGCCCTCAAGGAGACCAACGAGACCCTGGAGGAGCGGGTCCGCGAGCGCACCCAGGCGCTCTCCGAGGCCAACGCGGCCCTGCGCCAGGAGAACCGGGTCCGCGCCGAGGCGGAGCAGGCCCTGCGCCAGGCCAAGCAGCTGGCCGAGGATGCCAACGCCTCCAAGACCCGCTTCCTGGCCGCGGCCAGCCACGACCTGCTGCAGCCGCTCAATGCCGCCCGGCTCTTTACCTCGGCCCTCTCCCAGGAGATGGAAGCCGCCGACATGAAGCGCACCATCGGCCATATCGACAACTCGCTGCAGGCCGCCGAGGAGCTGCTCAGCACCCTGCTCGACATCTCCAAGCTGGACGCCGGTGCCCTCACCCCGCGGCGCAACCACTTCGCCCTGGCCGACATCATCCGCCCGCTGCGCGCCGAGTTCGAGGTGATGGCGGAGGATCGCGGCCTCGACCTGGTGGTGGTGCCGACCGCCGCCTGGGTCGACAGCGACCCCCAGATGCTGCGCCGGATCGTCCAGAACTTCCTCTCCAACGCCGTCCGCTACACCCAGGAGGGGCGCGTCCTGCTGGGCTGTCGCCGCCAGGGGGGACGCCTCTCCATCCAGGTGTGGGACTCGGGCCCGGGGATACCGGAATCCAAGCAGGCGGAGATCTTCCAGGAGTTCCGCCGCCTCGACCAGGCCTCCCGCCACAAGGAGAGCGAGAAGGGGCTGGGTCTCGGCCTCTCCATCGCCGACCGCATGAGCCGGGTGCTCGACCACCCCATCGCGGTGCGCTCGAAGGAGGGCTTCGGCACCATGTTCGCGGTCAGCGTGCCGATGGTGGCCGCCCAGAGCCCGGCCCAGCAGGCCGAGGAGGCGGTCACGGCGAAGCGCGCCGGCAACAAGCTGGCCGGCGCCCGGATCCTCTGCATCGATAACGAGACGCTGATCCTCGAGGGCATGAAGGCGATGCTCTCGGGCTGGGGCTGCGAGGTCTTCACCGCCACCACCATCGGCGGCGCCAAGTCGGTGCTGCGCCACCTGGACAGCGACCCGGATGCGATACTGGCCGACTACCACCTGGACAACGAGGTCACCGGCCTGATGGCCCTGGAGGCGCTCTCGGAGCGCCTGGAGGGCGCGGTCCCCGGCATCGTGATCACCGCCGACCGCACCGAGGAGGTGGCCGAGGAGGTCAGGCGCTCGGGCTACCAGCTGCTGCTCAAGCCGGTGCGCCCAGCCGCCCTGCGCGCCCTGCTCACCCGCACCCTCCAGGCCAGCCGGGCGGCGCAGTAGAGAGAGGGGCGAGGGGCGAGGGGCGAGGAAGAAGCGTCAAGCAATAACATCGCCACCTAATGCAAGAACCCACCATACGGTGGGTTCTTGCATTACCTCGAACCTCGAACCTCGAACCTCGAACCTCGAACCTCGAACCTCGAACCTCGAACCTAAGACTCCACCTTCGGCGGCTCCACCTCGAGCTTCTGGGCGGCGATCACCGCCTGGGTGCGGGAGTGCACGCCCAGCTTGCGCAGAATGGCGGTGACGTGAGCCTTGATGGTGGCTTCACTGACGTTGAGCTCGTAGGCGATCTGCTTGTTGAGCAGGCCCTCGGTAAGCATGTTGAGCACCCGGAACTGCTGGGGGGTCAGGGAGGCGATCGCCTCGGCGAACTTGGTCTCCTCCTCGTTGGTCTCGCCCATGGCATTGGCCAGCTCGGCGGGCAGCCACACCTCGCCGTCGAGGATCTCCCCCACCGCCTCGGCGATCAGCTGCAGCGAGGAGGACTTGGGAATGAAACCGGAGGCACCGTAGTCGATGGCGCGGCGCACCACATAGGGCTCGTCGCTGCCCGACACCACCGCCACCGGGATATCCGGCGTCTGGCCGCGCAGCTGGATCAGGCCGGAGAAGCCGTGGGCCCCCGGCATATGCAGGTCGAGCAGGATCAGGTCGGCATCGGGATGGCGGGTCACCACCTCGGCGGTGGCCTCCATGGTGTCGGCCTCGACGATCTCGGCCTGGGGCGCCAGCTGACGCAGCGCCTGGGTCAGGGCTGCACGGAACAGCGGATGGTCATCGGCGACGATGAATTTCTGGGCAAAGGCCATGGATTCTCCTCCGGTTCCTCAGGCAGCGGGCGAGGACCGCCACTCGAACTCTTTTGTGAATGAAGGGCATGTTACCCCATGCCAGAGCCGATTCCCAAGCGCTCCGGACCTATTGTCGACAATAGTCCCCATGCGCAATCGGGTAGGGGCCGGGGTTGCCCCCGGCGCCCTCCCACACCACCGTACGTACGGTTCCGTATACGGCGGTTCACGAAGAACGATTAAGCCCTCTTGACCGTACCAAGTACCGAGATCAAGCCCAGCCGGTCGAACCACTTCCGCGGCAGGGCTTGATTCATGTGCGAGGCGCCGGCATTCCACCAGGGACCTCGCCCATTCCCCGCTGATTTCCAGGCACGCTTGTCGCCCAGGCCCAGCGCCAGTAGCTTGCGCCGCCGGGTCCATGGGCGCTTCCACTGCCGCCAGATCACGCAGCGCAGTCGACGGCGTATCCATTGATCCAGCACTTCCAGGGGGTGCCTTACATCGACAAGGCGGAAGTAATTGGCCCAGCCCCGCAGGACGGGGGCCAGCTCCTCAATGACTCGCCGTATGTTGCGCCCCCTGCCGCGCTTGAGGATCTCGCGGACACGCTGCATCAGGCGCTGCAGGCTGGCCTTGGCCAGCGTCAGCTTCGGCAACTTGTGCCGGGTCAGCGTGTAACCCAGGTACCCCCGGTTCCAGGGTCGGTCCACCGCACTCTTGTCGCCATTGACCGTCAGCCTGAGCGAGCTCTCGAGAAAATCACTCAGACTGGCCATGACGCGCTCGCCCGCTCGCCGACTCCTGACATACACCTGCATGTCATCGGCGTAGCGGCAGAAGCGGTGACCGCGGCGTTCCAGCTCCTTATCCACGTCATCCAGCAGGATATTGGCCAGCAGCGGGCTGAGTGGCCCGCCCTGGGGCGTGCCCTGCCGGCGTGGCGCGGCCAGGCCGTCCTGGAACATCCCGGCTTCCAGATAGCGTCGGATCAGGCGCAATGCTCGCTTGTCGCGGATGCGGCGCGCGACCCGCGCCATCAGCAGGTCGTGGTTCACCCGGTCGAAGAAGGCTTCCAGGTCGAGGTCGACCACCCAGCGGTGGCCGGCAGTGACATGGGACTTCATCGCCGAGACGGCCTGCTGGGCACTGCGCCCAGGGCGATAGCCGTAACTCGATGCGGAGAATTCCGGATCGAAGATCGGCGTCAGCACCTGAAGCAGAGCCTGCTGAATCAGCCGGTCGGTAACCGTGGGGATGCCGAGCTGTCGCGTTCCGCCCTTGGGCTTGGGGATCTCGACGGCTCGGATCGGGCTGGGGTGGTACTCACCGGCCAGTAGCCGTTCGCACAGCGTTGGCCAGCATTCCTTCAGGTGGTCGGCCAACTGGTGGACCGTCATGCCATCGGCACCCGGCGCCCCCTTGTTGGCGACCACCCTTCGGTAAGCCCGCGCCATGTTGGCCTTCTCTACCACGGCTTCCATGAGCGGGGCGGGCTCCGCTTTCGTCCACGATGACGACGCCGGGACCGTCTCGACGCCCACCGGCCGGGACCCGGGGTACTGCCCCTGCCCCTCTGGGTGGGTGGCGGTATCAGCGCCACTTTCTGCCTTCATGATCGATCCTCGAGACATCATCGCCTACTCGCGGTTCTTCATGTTCGGCCCTTGGTGTCGGGGTGAGTCGACACTTACTATGGCCTCTGCTGACGTCTGGTGGCCCATCCCGCCGCCTCTCGACGCCGGTAGCACGTGGCAGACCACCAGACCTCCCAGGGTAAGACGCGCGACTTTCCTGCTTATGCCTGTCGGATCTACGCCATGGCGTTCCGTGCAAGTACCGGGCTTTGATGATTTCGGCCATCTCACCCCGCCATAACGCCTCGTATCCGCTTCCTGTTCGTCAGGCCAGCGTTTTGCCTCGGGCTTCCTTCAGATTCCCCCTCGCGGGAGACACCCTTGCCGTCGGCTAGCACTTCCCCTTGCCGGGCGTGCAGGGGACTTTCACCCCCAAGTCATTCCAAGGCACCAACCTCGGAAACAGCGCCAGTCAGGCGCTGCGCGCCATGCCTGGCGCACCGAAAAAACCGGCCCCGAAGGGCCGGTTCCATGGGCGAGAGACTCGCCGCTTCTCAGCGCACGGCGCGGTTCTCGATCAGGTCGTCCACCACGCTCGGGTCGGCCAGGGTGCTGGTGTCACCCAGGCCGTCGCACTCGTTGGCGGCGATCTTGCGCAGGATGCGGCGCATGATCTTGCCGGAGCGGGTCTTGGGCAGGCCCGGGGCCCACTGGATGACGTCGGGCGAGGCGATCGGACCGATCTCCTTGCGCACCCACTGGGTCAGCTCCTTGCGCAGCTCGTCGCTGGGCTCCACGTCGCCGGTCAGGGTGACGTAGATATAGATGCCCTGGCCCTTGATATCGTGGGGGAAGCCCACCACGGCGGCCTCGGCCACGGCCTCGTGGGCCACCAGCGCCGACTCGATCTCGGCGGTACCCATGCGGTGGCCGGAGACGTTGATCACGTCGTCGACGCGGCCGGTGATCCAGTAGTAGCCATCCTCGTCGCGACGGCAGCCGTCGCCGGTGAAGTAGACGCCCTGGTAGGTGGAGAAGTAGGTCTGGATGAAGCGCTCGTGGTCGCCCCAGATGGAGCGCGCCTGACCCGGCCAGGAGTCGGTGATCACCAGGTTGCCGTCAACGGCACCCTCGAGAGCATTGCCCTCGCTGTCGTAGAGCGCCGGCTGCACGCCGAAGAACGGCAGGGTGGCGGAACCCGGCTTGAGCGGGGTGGCGCCGGGCAGCGGCACGATCATGATCCCGCCGGTCTCGGTCTGCCACCAGGTATCCACGATGGGGCACTTGGAGTTGCCGATCACCCGGTAGAACCACTCCCAGGCCTCGGGGTTGATGGGCTCGCCCACCGAACCGAGGATGCGCAGGCTGTCGCGCTGGCTGGAATCCATGACGTTCTCGCCATGGGCCATCAGGGCGCGGATGGCGGTGGGGGCGGTGTAGAGGATGTTGACCTGGTGCTTGTCGACGATCTCGCCCATGCGGCCATGGGTGGGGTAGCTGGGCACGCCCTCGAACATCAGGGTGGTGCCGCCGTTGGCCAGCGGGCCGTAGACGATATAGCTGTGGCCGGTGACCCAGCCCACGTCGGCGGTACACCAGTAGACCTCGCCGTCCTGGTAGTCGAAGACGTACTGGTGGGTCAGGCTGGCGTAGACCAGGTAGCCGCCGGTGGTGTGCTTGAGCCCCTTGGGCGCACCGGTGGAGCCGGAGGTGTAGAGGATAAAGAGCGGATCCTCGGCGCCCATCTCCTCGGCCGCACAGTCGGTGGACTGCTTGTCGACCAGGTCGCCGTACCAGAGGTCGCGCCCTTCCTTCCATTCGACGTCGCCGCCGGTGCGCTTGACCACCAGCACGTTCTGGCACACCTCGGTGCCCTGGCGGGTCAGGGCGGCATCGACGTTATCCTTGAGCGGCACGTGCTTGCCGCCGCGCACGGACTCGTCGGCGGTGATCACCAGCTTGGAGCTGGCGCCGATCACGCGCTGAGCCAGGGCGTCCGGGGAGAAGCCGCCGAAGACCACCGAGTGCACCGCACCGATGCGGGCACAGGCCAGCATGGCCACGGCGGCCTCGGGGATCATCGGCATGTAGAGGGTGACCACGTCGCCCTTGCCGATGCCCAGCTCCTTGAGCGCATTGGCCAGCTGGCAGGTGCGCGCGTGCAGCTCACGGTAGGTGATGTTGGCCGACTCGTCGGGGTTGTCACCTTCCCAGATGATGGCGGTCTGGTCACCGCGCGTCTCGAGGTGGCGATCGAGGCAGTTGACGCTGGCGTTGAGGGTGCCGTCCTCGAACCAGCGGATATCCACGTTGTGCGGATCGAAGCTGGTGTTCTTGATCTTGGTCGGCGCCTTGAACCAGTCGACGCGCTTGGCCTGCTCGGCCCAGAAAGCGTCGGGATCGTCCACGGACTGCTGATACATCGCCTGGTACTTTTCCTTGTCCGCCCAGGCCTTGGCGGCGATGTCGTCGCGCACCGGATAGACGTTCTGCTGATCGCTCATGAAAGTGCCTCTGTAATTGGGATGGCCCCGTCAGGTGAGTGAAGCCAACCGGCCACCCCTTGGTATTGTTCAGTGGGGCAGCCGGTGCCATTCAAGGTGGACTCAGCATACCGCCGCCCGCCCCCACTTCCCCTTAGACATTGGTATGAACAATTTTCCTATTAAAGACAATAGGTTAAGTGACACTTTCAAACGCAGCCACGCCAAGATAGACCAAGGTCTGAGCACAATGACGGCAACGGTAGCGCTGCCCCTGCCGCACCAGGGAGTGGCGCCGGGCGCTGAAGGCGTGCTCACGACAGTCGCAGGCGTAGCGATAGGGGGCCGGGCTGGCCCGGGCGGTATCGAAGCGATGAGTGGTGCGCGGCGCCAGGCCGAAGAGGTCCCGCATCACCGTCTGCCACTCATGGCCGTGGGGGCGCGCCAGGTGGCCATCCACGAGGTGGTGGACCAGCCAGTGGGCCATCTCGTGGGGCACCAACTCGACCAGGAAATCGAGGCGGTTCTCGGCGTAGAGCACCGGATTGAAGCGCAGGCCGCCGCGGCCGAAGTGCGCCTGACCGGCGCACTTGCCGCGCAGGTCGCACCACACCGCCGGATGCGGCAGGCCCGGGTGCACCTCGCGGCAGAGCCGCCAGGCCGCCGCCACTCGCTCGTGCAGGGCGGCGCGCAGGGCCTCGTCGTCCAGGGCGGCGAGGCGTTCGGGGTCGGGATGGGGCAGCGCGGGGCGAGTCATGGGGTGCTAGAATGCCCCCTCACCCGGCAGGCGACAAGCGCCGAAACTGCGAGAGTGACCATGTCCGATACCCCCCAGCCCGAACCCCTCCTCGACGATGAGCAGCTCGAGCGGCTCGATGACTTCCTGGCCTCCGAGCGCGTCGGCGAGGATGCCCTGGACCTGATCGGCAGCCACGGCTTCCTGGTGGCCCTGGCCGTCGCCCCCAGCGAGGCGGAGCCGTCGGCCTGGATCGCCGAGCTCTTCCAGGGCGAGCCGGCGTTTGGCGATGCCGCCGAACGAGAGGAGATTCTCGGGCTGCTCGAGCGGCTGCGGTGCAACGCCATCGCCGCCCTGGAGCAGGGCCTGCTGCCGGAGCTGCCCTTCGAGCTCACCCTGGACGGCCTGCCCGCGGAGGAGACCCCCATCGGCGACTGGTGCGCCGGCTTCATGGAGGGCGTCTTCCTCGACGAGCCCGCCTGGTTCGAGGAGGACGAGGAGGCCTCGGCGACCCTGCTGCTGCCCTTCATGGCGCTCTCGGGGCTCTTCGACGACGAGCCCGACATGGCCGAGTTCATCGGCGACGGCACACGCCTGGAAGGCCTGGTGCGCCAGCTGCCCGAACTGGTGCTGGATCTCTATCTGCACTATCGGGTGCCACCGGAGACCCCCAAGCCCAGCCCGCGGCGCAAGAAGCCGGCCGGACGCCGTGAGGCGTGAGGCGTGAGGCGCGAGGCAGATGTTGCCGCCAGACCTCGCAACAAGGTTTTTCTTACAGCTTAAGGCTTATGGCTTACAGCTCCCGGCGAAGCCGGGTCAACGCAGGCGCGTCAGCATGCCGTCCAGGCTGCCGAACAACCACTCCTTGAGGCGCTGCCAGCGCGGCCGCCGCGCCCAGGCCGCCGGCTCGATCTCCTGGCTGGCGGCGAAGTGGCGCTCGAACAGCTCGGCCACCTCGCCGGCGAAGCGCCGGTTCTCCACCTCCTGGTTGGCCTCCAGGTTCCAGTGCAGGCTCCAGTGATCGAAGTTGCAGGAGCCCAGGCTCACCCAGTCGTCCACCAGGGAGAACTTGGCGTGGATGAAGGTGGGCTGGAACTCGAAGATACGCACGCCGGCCTTGAGCAGTCGCCCGTAGAAGCGCTGGCCCGCATAGCGCACCCCGGGATGGTCGTGAGCCTCGCCGGGCAGCAGCAGGCGCACATCCAGCCCGCGCCGGGCGGCTCGGGCCAGGCGCAGGCGCAGGCCGAAGGTAGGCACGAAATAGGGGGTGCAGACCCAGATGCGCTGCCGGGCGCCTGAGACGCGGCCGTACAGGGAGAGGCGGATCGCCTGGTAGCGATAGCCCTGTCCCCACACCACGCGTCCGCTCATCCCCCGGTAGCCCTCCGCCTCACGGGTCGCGGTCTCCAGGCCGCGCACCAGCCCGGGCGCGCCGCTGCCGCGGGTTAGGGGGGAGTCCCAGAGCCGGCAGAAGAGCCGCACCCAGTCGGCCACCACCGGCCCCTCGATGCGCATCGCCACTTCGTACCAGGCGTCGAGGAACTCGTCCACCGCCCCGAAGCCGCCGGTGAAGGCGACGCGACCGTCCACCACCACCAGCTTGCGATGGTCCCGGGTCAGGTTTCGCGCCAGGGAGTGGAAGCCCAGCGGGTTGAAGAAGCGCAGCGCCACGCCCCCCGCCTCCAGGCGCGCGCGGTCCTCGCCGGAGAGGCCCATGGCGCCGTAGCCGTCGAGGAGCAGCAGCACCGTCACACCGCGGGAAGCGGCCCGCTCCAGCGCCGTGATCAGCGCCGAGGCCAGCCGCCCCGACTCCATCAGGTAGAGCTCGATCAGGACCGAGGACTCGGCGGCGTCCAGGGCCTGGAACATGGCCGGCAGGAAGCGACTCGCCTCGGGCAGCAGCTCGAAGTGGTTACCGTCTCTCCAGATGCCGTGCATGGCCGACTCCCTGTCCCGGTCCGCGGGCCTGACCCGAGGCTTTCCCGGAGACTATACTGGCCTTTCCCTCTCCTTTCCTGCATCGGGGCAAACGGATGGCCTGGCGGCATGTAATGACCTCCCCCCTGCGCGCGCTGATGAGCCGGCTGCTCGGCCGCTGGACCGCGCCGCGCCTGATCGAGCCCGCCCCGGACGCCCTGGGGCTGGAGCCGAGCCTCCCAGTGCTCTACGTGCTGCCGGGCCAGGCCATGAGCGACGCCTGGCTTCTGGACGCGCTGGCGCGCCGCCACGGCCTCCCCCGGGCGGGCGGGCATCGCCGGGTGGGCGAACTGAGCCTGGACGCCTGCCTCGCCCTCCCCTCGCCGCGTCGCGGGCCCTGGCGGCGGCGCGCCCGCCCCACGGCCCCCTTCCAGGCGCTGATCGAGCAGCGCCTGGCCAACCCGAGCCAGGAGGTGCAGCTGGTGCCGGTGAGCGTCTTCTGGGGGCGCGCCCCGGGGAAGCGCTTCGGCTTCTGGCACCTGGTGGCCGCCGACAGCTGGCAGCTGACCGGACGGCTGCGCCGCGCCCTCTCGGTGCTGGTCAACCGCGGCAGCGTGGAGGTGCACTTCGGGACCCCGCTGCGCCTCGGCGAGCTGCTCGACGAGCCGGCGCCCGAGGCCGCCCTGGTCAACCGCAAGGCGGCGCGGCTGCTGCGGGTCCACTTCCGACGGGTACGCACCCGGGTGCTGGGGCCCGACCTCTCCCACCGTCGCACCCTGATCGAGGGCGTGGCCAGGAGCCCCGAGGTGCGCGAAGTGGTCGAGGCGCTAGCCGCCGAGGGGCGTCCTTCGGCACCGCGCCTGCAGCGACGCGCCCTGCGCTACGGCCGCGAGATCGCCTCCAACATGACCTATCCGGTGCTGCGCTTCATGGATGGCCTGCTGCGCCGGCTCTGGAACCGCCTCTACGACGGGGTCGACGTGCGCGGCCTGGAGCGGGTCAAGGCGCTGGCCGGCGACCATACCCTGGTCTATGTGCCCTGTCACCGCAGCCATATCGACTACCTGCTGCTCTCCTACGTGCTCTACCACGACGGCCTGATGCCGCCCCATATCGCCGCCGGGCGCAACCTCGATATGCCGCTGATCGGCCCGCTGCTGCGCCGCGGCGGCGCCTTCTTCCTGCGGCGCAGCTTTCGCGACAACCGCCTCTACGCCGCGGTGTTCAACGAGTACCTCCACCGCCTGATCGCCCGCGGCCACCCCCTGGAGTACTTTATCGAGGGGGGCCGTTCGCGCAGCGGGCGCATGCTGCCGGCCCGCCCCGGCATGCTGGCCATGACCCTGCGCTCCTACCTGCGCAGCATGGCCGGGGGCCACCATCAGCCGCTGGCCTTCATTCCGGTGCATATCGGCTATGAGCGGATCATCGAGAATGCCAGCTACCAGCGCGAGCTGCGCGGCGGCAAAAAGCGCAAGGAGAGCCCCCTGGCCCTGCTGCGGGTGCTGGGCCAGCTGCGCCAGCCCTTCGGCCGGGTCTCGGTCAGCGTCGGCGAGCCGCTGCTGCTGGGCGACTTCCTGGATGGCGAGCTGGGGCCGAAGTGGCGCCAGGAGCGCGAGACGCGCCCTGCCTGGCTGACCGGCCTGGTGCCCCGGCTGGGCGAGACCCTCTGCCGGCGCATCAACGCCGCGGCGGCGCTCAATCCGGTGAACCTGGTGGCCCTGGCCCTGCTGGCCACCCCCCACCACGCCATCGAGCTGCGGCTGCTGGAGCGCCAGCTCGACCTGCTCGCCGAGCTCCAGCGCCGGCTGCCCGGCGCCGCCCACGCCAGCCTGCCGGCGGGCACAGCCGCCGACTGGATCGAGCAGGCCCTGGCGCTGGGCATGGTACAGCGGCGCGAGCAGCCCCTGGGCGATATCATCCTGGCCGACGCCGGCCAGGCCGCCCTGCTCGGCTGGTACCGCAACAATGTCCTGCACCTCTTTGCGCTCACCGGGCTCGTCGCCTTCGCCTTCCGCCACCAGCCGGCCCACGGCCTGGATGAGCTGGAGGCGCTGCTCGCCCCGGGCTGGCCGATTCTCGCCCGGGAGCTGGTGGTGGAGCCGCCCGCCTCCCTGCGCGAGGCGCTCTCGGCGATGCTGGCGGTGCTCGGCGAGCTGGGACTGCTGGCCCGCGGCGAGAGCGGCTGGCAGCGCCCCCGGGAGCCACTGGAGGCCGGCGAGTGCCTGGACCTGCTGGGTCAGCTGATGCAGCCGTCGCTTGAGCGCGGCTACCTGCTGCTCGCCGTGCTGCTGAATGCCGGGCCCGGCCGCCTCACCGCCGAGGCCCTGGCCGACCAGGGGCACCAGCTGGCCGAGCGGCTGGCGCTGCTCTCGGGGCGGGACGCGCCGGAGTTCTTCGATACCCGGCTCTTCGTGAGCCTGGTGGAGAGCCTCGAAGAGGAGGGCTGGCTATGGCGGGAGGAAGCGCAGCTGATGTTCGACGACCGCCTCTGCGAGGCGGCCCACCACTCCCGCCGGCTGTTCGACCCGGCGCTGCGCCACCGCCTGCAGCTGGTCACCCGTCAGGCCTGATCAGCTCTGCTTCAGGGAGCGGTGCACATAGAGGTCGTAGCGGCTGGTCTTGCCCTCGATCACGTGACGCGGGGCCGGCCCCGCGATGGGCGGCGCCTTGCGGGGGCGCTTGACCACCACCCGATGGGTGGCCAGGTCCAGGGCCGCCTCCAGCAGGCGCGGGGCGTCGGCGTCATCGCCGGCCAGAGTGCGGAAGAGCCGCATCTCCTTCTTGACCAGCGCCGACTTGTCGCGATGGGGAAACATCGGATCCAGATGAATCACCTGGGGCGGGAAGCCGGCGGCCGCCACCAGGGCCGCCAGCTCGCAGGCCGCATCGCCGTGTGCCAGGGCCATGCGCGCGGCCACCTCGGCGGTCTCGGCATCAGCCCGGGCCCGGGCCAGGCCATCCTCGAGGAGCGCGAAGATCGCCGCGACTCGCTCCACCAGCAGCACCGGCGCCCCCAGACTCGCCAGCACGAAGGCGTCGCGCCCGAGCCCCGCCGTGGCGTCCACCACCGAAGGCGTCACTCCCTGGGCGAGGCCGCAGGCCCGGGCGATGAGCTGCCCCCGGCCGCCGCCGAAGCGGCGCCGGTGGGCCGCCTTCCCGGAGGCGAACTCCACTGCCAGGGGGTGGCCATAGCGCTTTGCGTCGCCGGCCAGCACCAGGCGGCCGTCGCGCTGTTCGAGATGGAGCTCGGCCTCGACCTCGAAGGGCAGCCCCAGGCGCGCCGCCAGAGGTACCAGGCGCTCCCCGCGCACCGCCACCGGCTCGCTCATCGCGCCTTCTTCCAGGCCACCTCGTTGCGCAAGTAGACCGGCTGGACGAGGTGGGCCGGCTCACCGCCCCCCGCCTCCAGCTCGCCCATGGCCAGCAGGGCCATGTCGGCCGCCTCGGCCTCCACCTCCGGCAGACGCTGGCTCATCCCCGCCTGCACCTCGGCGGGCATCTGCTCCCAGAGCCCCCAGCCCGAACCGACGCCGACCCAGTCGTGGTCGTCATGGCCGGCGGGCAGGCGCAAGCGCTCGGGCGGCATCACCGCCTCCTCGAGGAGCGGCTCCGGCAGACCGTCGCGGCACTGCCAGGCCGCCACGTAGATCTCGCCCATGCGGGCGTCCAGGGCGGTGACCAGCCAGCGGAAGTGGTGGCGACGGTGGGCGCCCAGGGCCAGGGCCGCCAGGGTGGAGACCCCGACCAGCGGGCGGTCGAGGCCGTAGGCGAGCCCCTGGGCGGCACCGGCGGCGATGCGCAGGCCGGTAAAGGAGCCGGGGCCGCGGCCGTAGGCCACGGCGTCCAGCTCCGCGGGCGCCACGCCGGCTTCGGCCAGCACCTCGTCGACCATGGGCAGCAGGCGGCGGGTATGGGCGCGGGGCGTCATCTCGAAGCGGGAGAGCAGCTCATCCTCGGCGCCCGCCCGGCGGCGCAGCAGGGCGGCGGAGCAGGCGCTCGAGGAGGCATCCAGGGCCAGCAGGATCGACATGGCAGCACCATCACAGGGGAGAAAAGTGGCGGCCATTATACGCGCCGGGGCCCCAAACGACGATGGCCCGCCGAGGCGGGCCATCACAAGGCGCTAGACGTCACTTGGGCTGGCAGATGCGGGGCTGATCCGAGTAAAGGCCCCGGGGTGCCGGACCAGATCGGGGGCGCTGTGAACCCCTCCCTGGGCGCTACCGACGCCATCCCTGGCGTAGGACCCCCTCCAGACCTTTCCCCGGCGCCCCGCAGCTACCGGCGTCAGCCCTCGAGGGCCTTGAGCACCTGCGCCTTGATATCGTCGACGCTGCCCACGCCCTCCACGCGGTGGTAGGCCGGCGCGGCGACGGCGTCCTGCTCCGCCCAGGCCTGGTAGTAGTCGACCAGCGGTGCGGTCTGCTCGTGGTAGACCGCCAGGCGGTTGCGCACGGTGGATTCGCGGTCGTCGTCGCGCTGGATCAGCGCCTCGCCGGTGACGTCATCCTTGCCCTCTTCTTTGGGCGGATTGTACTCGACGTGGTAGACGCGGCCGGAGCCCGGGTGCACGCGGCGGCCGGCCAGGCGCTTGACGATCTCCTCGTCCTCCACGGCGATCTCCAGCACGTGGTCGAGCTTCACGCCCGCTTCCTTCATGGCATCGGCCTGGGGGATGGTGCGCGGGAAGCCGTCGAAGAGGAAGCCGTTCTCGCAGTCGGGCTGGGCGATGCGCTCCTTCACCAGGGCGATGATGATGTCATCGGACACCAGGCCGCCGCTGGTCATGATCTCCTTGACCTTGACCCCCAGCTCGCTGCCTTCCTTGACGGCGGCACGCAGCATGTCGCCGGTGGAGATCTGCGGAATATTGAAACGCTCGCAGATGAACTGGGCCTGGGTGCCCTTGCCGGCACCCGGGGCGCCCAACAGGATCAAACGCATGTTCGTGTCCTTATATACAAGTGGTTGTCAGCAATGAGAAAACTTGGAGGGGAACGATAACCGTCGCCCGTGGGCAGCACAAGCACACCCCCTGGTCGAGGGCCTTCTTTCGAGCAAAAACACCTTGTATTTCAACAGGCTTTCCCCGAATAGCACTTTGGTCTTGCCGCCCCGATCGGCAGGAAATGACGACGGCGCCCTGGGGCGCCGTCGCATGCGGAGAAAACCGCGAACCGAGCCCGCCGCCTACAGCAGCAGACGACGGATATCGGAGAGCAGCTGACCGAGCAGGGCGGTGAAGCGCGCCGCGTCGGCGCCGTTGACCGCCCGGTGGTCGTAGGAGAGCGACAGCGGCATCATCAGCCGCGGCTGGAAGGTCGCACCGTCCCACACCGGCTTCATCGAGGCCTTGGAGACGCCGAGGATGGCCACCTCCGGGGCGTTGACGATGGGCGTGAAGGCGGTGCCGCCGATGGAGCCCAGGCTCGAGATGGTGAAGCAGCCCCCGGTCATCTCCTCGCGCTTGAGCTTCTTGGTCTGCGCCTTCTTGGCCAGCTCCACGGACTCCTTGGCCAGGTCGATCAGCGACTTCTTATCCGCATCGCGGATCACCGGCACCATCAGGCCGTCCGGGGTGTCCACGGCGATGCCGATATGCACGTACTTCTTGTGCACCAGCGTCTCGCCGTCGCTCTTCAGGCTGACGTTGAACTGCGGGTACTGGCGCAGGGCGAAGGCGCACGCCTTGATCAGGAAGGGCAGCGGCGTGAGCTTGGCGCCCTGGGCCTCCGCCTCGGCCTTCATGGACTTGCGGAAGGCCTCCAGCTCGGTGATGTCCGCCTCGTCGAACTGGGTGACGTGGGGCAGGTTGACCCAGCTGCGGTGCAGGTTGGTGGCGCCCATCTTCATCAGGCGCCCCATGGGCTTCTCTTCCACCTCGCCGAACTGGCTGAAGTCCTGATCCGGAATCGGCGGAATGCCGGAGCCCGCCTGGGCGGCCGGCGCCGCGGCCTGGGCCTTGCCCTGGCTGGCCATCACCTGCTTGACGTAGGCGTGGACGTCCTCCTTGAGCACCCGCTCCTTCGGCCCACTGGGCCTGACCAGGCCGAGGTCGACGCCCAGCTCGCGGGCCAGCATGCGCACCGCCGGACCGGCGTGGACCAGCTTGCCGTCACGGGGCTTGTGGGCGGCCATCTGGGCCTCGGGGCTCGGCGTGCCCGCCGGGGCCGGCGCGGGCTTCTCGGCCCTGGGCGCCTCGGCCCTGGGCGCCTCGGCCCTGGGCGCCTCGGCCCTGGGCGCCTCGGCCTTCTGCTCGGGGGCCTTCGCCGCGGGCTTCGGAGCCGCTCCGGCGACCTCCATATAGCCGATCAGGTCGCCCTCGGAGACGCTGTCGCCCTCCTTGACGGTGAGCTCGAGCAGCTTGCCCTTGAAGGGGCTGGGCACGTCCATGGAGGCCTTGTCGGACTCCAGGGTGATCAGCGGATCCTCCTCGTCGACCTCGTCGCCCACGGCCACGGCGATCTCGATGATCGGCACGTCGGAAGAACCGGAGAGGTCCGGCACCCGGATCTCGCGACGCTCCGGCTCGCCGGAGGCGCTCTCTTCCTCGGCTTCGGGCGCGGACTCGGCGGCACCGGACTCGGGCTCGGCGCTGGCTGGCTCGGCCGGCGCCTCGTCACCGTCGTCGCCGGCGATCTCCATGGTGCCGATCACATCGCCCTCGGAGACGCTGTCGCCCTCCTTGACGGTCAGGGAGAGCAGCTTGCCGGCGTGGGGGCTGGGCACGTCCATGGAGGCCTTGTCGGACTCCAGGGTGATCAGGGTCGACTCCTCCTCGACCTCGTCACCCTCGGCCACCGCCACCTCGATGATCTCCACGCTCTCGGCGCCACCCAGGTCGGGCACCTTGATCTCCACGCTGCGCTTGCCGCCACCGGAGGCCTTGGCCGCGGGCTTCTCGGCGGCGGGATCGGGCGCCTTCTCGGGGGCCGGCTCGGCCTTCTCCTCGGCCTGGTCGGCCGACGGCTCGGCGTCGCCGCCACCCTCGACCGCAAGCTCGACGATGTCGTCGCCCTCGGAGACGGTGTCGCCCTCCTTCACCAGCACCTTGACCACGCGGCCGCCCTTGGGCGCGGGCACGTCCATGCTGGCCTTGTCGGACTCCAGGGTGATCAGGGTATCTTCGGCGGCGATGACGTCGCCCTCGGACACCGCGATCTCGATGATTTCGACATCCTCGCTGCCGCCGATGTCGGGAACTTTGATGATTTCGCTACTCAAGGTCGCGCTCCTTCAAACTCGTGCCTGATGGGCGGGCCCGGGGGCCCGCCGCTGGGCGGATCAGTCGGTCAGCGGGTTGGGCTTGGACGGGTCGATGCCGTACTTCTTCAGGGCCTCGCCGACCACCTTGCGATCCAGCTCGCCGCGCTCGGCCAGCGCCTTGAGTGCGGCCACGGTCACGAAATGCCGGTTCACCTCGAAGAAGTAGCGCAGCTTCTCCCGGGTGTCGGAGCGGCCGTAGCCGTCGGTGCCGAGCACGTGGTAGTCGGTGGGCACCCAGGCACGCACCTGGTCGGCAAAGAGGCGCATGTAGTCGGTAGAAGCAATCGCCGGCCCCTCGCGCCCTTCCAGGCAGCGGGTGATGTGGGGCTTGCCCGGCTCCGCCTCGGGGTCGAGGAAGGCCTCGCGGTCCAGGGCCAGGGCCTCGCGGCGCAGCTCGTTGAAGCTGGTCACGCTCCAGATGTCGGCCCCCACGCCCCAGTCGTCGCGCAGCAGCTCGGCGGCCGCCTCGACCTCGCGCAGGATGGTGCCGGAGCCCAGCAGCTGGACACGGCCCTTCTTGCCCTCGGTCTCCCGCAACAGGTACATGCCCTTGATGATCTCCTCGGCGGGCACGCTCTCGAGCTCGGGGTGCTCGTAGTTCTCGTTCATGACCGTCAGGTAGTAGAAGCAGTTCTCGCGGTCGGCGAACATGCGTTTCAGGCCGTCCTGGACGATCACCGCCACCTCATGGGCATAGGTGGGATCGTAGGTGCGGCAGTTGGGGATCATCGCCGCCTGCAGGTGGCTGTGGCCATCCTGGTGCTGCAGGCCCTCGCCGTTGAGGGTGGTGCGCCCGGCGGTGCCGCCGACCAGGAAGCCGCGGGCCTGCAGGTCGCCGGCCGCCCAGGCCAGGTCGCCGATGCGCTGGAAGCCGAACATCGAGTAGTAGATGTAGAAGGGCAGCAGCGGCAGATTGTGGTTGCTGTAGGAGGTGGCGGCCGCGATCCAGGCGGACATGGCGCCGGCCTCGGTGATGCCCTCCTCGAGGATCTGGCCCTTCTTGTCCTCGCGGTAGAACATGATCTGGCCCTTGTCCTGGGGCTCGTACTTCTGGCCTTCGGAGGTGTAGATGCCGAGCTGGCGGAACATCCCCTCCATGCCGAAGGTACGCGCCTCGTCGGGCACGATTGGCACCACCTGCTTGCCGATCTCCTTGTCCTTCACCAGGCCGTTGAGGATACGCACGAAGGCCATGGTGGTGGAGACCTCGCGGCCCTTGGAGCCGCCGAGCTGGGAGGCGAAGGTCTTGTCCTCCAGGGCGGGAATCGTCAGCGACTGGAAGTCGCTGCGCCGCTGGGGCAGGTAGCCGCCCAGGCGCTCCCGCTGCAGGTGCATGTACCTGAGCTCGGGGGAGTCATCCTCCGGCTTGTAGTAGGGCACCTCCTTGAGCTGCTCGTCGGTGAGCGGGATGCCGAAGCGGTCGCGGAATTTCTTCAGCGCCTCGAGCTCCATGCTCTTGACCTGGTGCGCCTCGTTGGCCGCCTCGCCGTCGCCGCTGCCCATGCCGTAGCCCTTGACGGTGTGCGCCAGGATCACGGTGGGGCGGCCATTGGCGTTCTGGGTGGCCTGGTGGTAGGCCGCATAGACCTTGAAGGGATCGTGGCCGCCGCGGTTCAGGCGCCAGATATCCTCGTCGGACATGTCCTTGACCATCTCGGCGGTCTCGGGGTACTTGCCGAAGAAGTGCTTGCGGGTATAGCCGCCGTCGTTGGCCTTGTAGTTCTGGTACTCGCCATCCACGGACTCGTCCATGATTTTCTGCAGGACGCCCTTCTTGTCCTTCTCGAAGAGCGGATCCCAGAGGCGACCCCAGACCACCTTGAGGACGTTCCAGCCGGCGCCGCGGAAGACGCCCTCGAGCTCGTCCATGATCCGCGAGTTGCCGCGCACCGGACCGTCGAGGCGCTGCAGGTTGCAGTTGACCACGAAGATCAGGTTGTCGAGCTTCTCGCGGCTGGCCAGATGGATGGCGCCGAGGGACTCGGGCTCGTCGCACTCGCCGTCGCCCATGAAGCACCACACCTTGCGGTCCTGCATGTCCTTCATCTCGCGGGAGTGCAGGTACTTCATCACGTGGGCCTGGTAGATGGCCTGGATGGGGCCGAGACCCATGGAGACGGTGGGGAACTGCCAGAAATCCGGCATCAGCCAGGGGTGCGGATAGGACGACAGGCCGTCGCCGTCCACCTCCTGGCGATACTTGTCCATCTGCTCCTCGGTGAGACGGCCCTCCAGGTAGGCGCGGGCGTAGATGCCCGGGGCCACGTGCCCCTGGATATAGACCAGGTCGCCTTCGAAGTCGCCGTTGGGGGCGCGGAAGAAGTGGTTGAAGCCGACGTCATAGAGGGTCGCCGCCGACATGAAGCTGGCGATATGACCGCCCAGCCCCGGATTGGCGCGGTTGTTGCGGATGACCTGGGCGATGGCGTTGTAGCGGATCAGGGAGCGGATCTTGCGCTCCATGAAGAGATCCCCCGGCATCGGCGCCTCGCGGTGCACCGGAATGGTGTTGCGGTGCGGGGTGGTCGCCGAGAAGGGCGCCTGGGTCCCGTCGCGGCGCAGGCGATCCGCCAGGCGGGTCAGCAGGAACCGGGCGCGCTCCTCGCCCTCGCGATCCAGGACCGACTCGAGGGATTCCAGCCACTCTGTGGTCTCGATCGGATCGTGATCTTCTCTTGCATCCAGACTCATATGACGTCTCTCCGAATGACGATGGGGTGTCGTGTGCCCCGCAGTGCAGGGAGCATGGAGCCTTCTCTTGTGGAGAGGCATACACGCCGCATGTCGGGGGTTGTGTAGTAGTTTTACAAGACGACGCGATCAATCTGCCGTTGATTCACAGGAAGATACCGTAAAGCGCGCTCCCTGCCAATTCAAGACATATTGGAAATATTTTCCACTACACGAATATTGCAACGCAACACAAGGGATTACGGCAGATACGCCGGCCTGGAGGCATGGAGAAACAGCACCTTGTAGCCAAACTACCGTATGAATGCCGGCGCCCCTGGAAAGCCGTCTCGCCTCACCCTGAACGCCTCCCAATGTGCGTAGCCTTTCATGCGTCACCCCCGCAGCTGCTGACGAAAGAAGGCCCAGTCGAACGCCGGGCCGGGATCGCTCTTGCGCAGGGGCGCCACTCGAGCGTGGCTGGTAATGCGGCTTTCGTCCAGCGCCGGCCAGGCGGCCAGCAGCTCGGCGGTCACCTCGGCCAGGGCGCGGTACTGGGCCAGGGTATAGGGGCTCACCTCGTCGCCCTCGAGCTCGATGCCGATGGAGAAGTCGTTGAGGGCCGTGCGCTCGCGCTCGCCGTCGCACCAGCGGGAGCGGCCGGCGTGCCAGGCGCGGCGCTGGAAGGGCACGAACTGCACGCACTCGCCGTCGCGACGAATCAGCAGATGGGCCGAGACCCGCAGATGGGCGATCTCGGCGAAGAAGGGGTGGGCATCGGGGTCCAGGCAGTTGGTAAAGAGCCGCTCGATATGCTCGCCGCCGAACTGCCCCGGCGGCAGGCTGATGGAGTGCAGCACCAGCAGCGACACCTCGCCTGCCGGGCGCTCGTCGCAGTTGGGCGACGGCTGGCGGCGCGCACCCGCGAGCCACCCCTGTTCGATCGGCATGGGTCCCTCCCCTGACGTGATCCCGATGGATTCCCTATAATGGACGGCCCCGATCATCCCGGCCACCCCGCGCCGGCCCGACCCCGCGAGTGCCCCCATGGACCATCAGGACGCCCTGCCCTACCGCCAGAAGCTCGACGAAGAGATCCGCAGCGCCGCGGCCCGCCTGCTGGCGGAAGATATCGGCGACGGCGACATCACCGCCCGGCTGATTCCCGCCGACGCCCGGGCCCGGGCCCGGGTGATCACCCGAGAGGCCTGCGTGCTGTGCGGCCTGGCCTGGGTCGAGGCCCTCTTCGCCCAGCTCGATCCCGGCGTGACCCTGAGCTGGAGCGCCGCCGACGGCGACCGCCTCGAGGCCGGCCAGGCCTTTCTGGAGCTCGAGGGCTCGGCCCGCAGCCTGCTCACCGGCGAGCGCGCGGCGCTCAACCTGCTGCAGACCCTCTCCGCCACCGCGACCCGCACCCGCCACTGCGTGGACCTGATCGCGGGCACCGGCGTGCGCCTGCTGGATACCCGCAAGACCCTGCCGGGGATGCGCCTGGCCCAGAAGTACGCGGTCACCTGCGGCGGCGGTCACAACCACCGCATCGGCCTGTGGGACGCCTTCCTGATCAAGGAGAATCATATCGCCGCCTGCGGCGGGATCGCGGCAGCGATAGGCGAGGCGCGCCAGATCGCCCCGAAGGCGCCGGTGGAGGTGGAGGTGGAGACCTTCGACGAGCTGGAGCAGGCCCTGGCGGCGGGCGCCGATATCATCATGCTCGACAACTTCAGCCTCGAGGAGATGCGCGAAGCGGTGCGGCGGACCGCCGGGCGGGCGACCCTGGAGGCCTCCGGCAACGTCGACGAGGGCACCCTGCGCGCCATCGCCGAGACCGGCGTCGACTGCATCTCCAGCGGCGCCCTGACCAAGGACGTCAGGGCCGTGGACCTCTCCATGCGCATCGTCGCCCAGGGGAGCTGACCCGGGCGAGCGGCGGGCTCAGGTCTCGACCAGCCCCAGGGGCTTCTCGAGGCGCTTGCGGCAGAGCCGCTCGCCGCCGCGCTCCACCCACTCCACGCCGATCTCGCGCCAGCCCCGCCGGACCAGGTGCTCCGCCAGTACCAGGCTCGCCTCGATATCCACGCGAGCCTGGCCCTGCTCGAGCAGCAGGCGCTCGGCGTGGACCAGCAGGGTCGAGCCGATACCGCGGCGCGCCAGCGACGGCCAGACGTAGAGGGTCTCGATGCGCCCCCGGGAGAGGTCCAGCTCGAGAAAGCCCACGCAGCGCCCGTCGCAGGCGGCCACCAGGGTGGTAAAGAGCGCCTGACGGGCCGCCCAGGCGCTGGCGTCTCGGGGCAGCGCCGCCACCCAGGCCTCGCGCTCGGCGACGCTGTAGTGGGCGCTGGCGCCCTGCATCACCGCATGGTGGAAGACCTCGGCCTGGTCGGCCGCGTCACGGGAAAGGGCCTGGCGATAGCAGATGCGCGGTCCCCGGGGCGGGGGCGCTGCGGCAGAAGAGGCACTGGCGATCTGGCTCATGGCAATCCTGTCGAAACCTGACTGTTGCAGGGAGACTACACAAGCCGGCCCCGAGCGCCAATCCCCTCGCCGCCGGGTCTTGCGGCGGGCATAATCCGGCCATGAGCGAACACCTTCTCCCCGACGCCTTCACGCTGTCGCCGATCGGCATCATCGAGAGCGACTACCCCGACAAGTTCGGCATTCCCCGCCAGCCTGGCCTGGCGCCGGCGGCCCGGGCGCGGCTGGTACTGACCCCGCCCTACGACGACCCCCTGGCGGTGCGCGGCCTGGAGGCCTTCAGCCATCTCTGGCTCACCTTCGTCTTCCACCAGAGCCCCGAGCGCTGGACGCCGCTGGTGCGTCCGCCGCGCCTCGGCGGCAACGCCAGGGTCGGCGTCTTCGCCAGCCGCAGCACCCACAGGCCCAACCGCCTGGGGCTCTCCCTGGTGGAGCTCATCGAGATCGACACCCGCCGCGGGGTGCGCCTGGTGCTCGCCGGCGCCGACCTGGTGAGCGGCACCCCGGTGCTCGATATCAAGCCCTACCTGCCCTGGGCGGAGTCTCGCCCCGAGGCCCGCGCCGGCTTCGCCCCCGAGGCCCCGCCGCAGCTGGCGGTGGTGTTCAACGACGAGGCCGCCGCGGCCCTGGCCAAGCGTCCCGAGGGTGCCAGCCTGCGCGAGCTGATCGTTCAGGTGCTGGCCCAGGACCCCCGCCCCGCCTACCGGAAAGGCGCCGAGAGTCGCACCTATGGCGTGCGCCTGCGCGATGTGGACGTGCGCTTTCGCGCCGAGGCAACCGAGGCCGGCACACGCCTGGCCGTGGTCGATATCGTTCCCGCCTGAACCGCTCCTGTACGAGCGACCCACGCAAGAAGGGCCCCGCAGGGCCCTTCCCGAGACACCAGAGGCAGCGGCCTCAGTCGAAGGTGACGCCGATGCGGCGGCCGACCTCCTCGTAGGCCTCGATGACGCCGCCCAGCCCCTGGCGGAAGCGGTCCTTGTCGAGCTTCTCCCGGGTCTCGGCGTCCCACAGCCGGCAGCCGTCCGGGGAGAACTCGTCGCCCAGCACGATCTCGCCCTTGAAGAGGCCGAACTCCAGCTTGTAGTCCACCAGTAGCAGGCCGCCGTCGGCGAACAGCGCCTTGAGCACCTCGTTGACCCTGAAGGTGAGCGCCTTCATCTCGGCGAGCTGCTCGGGGGTGGCCCAGCCGAAGGTCTCGGCCAGGGACTCGTTGATCATGGGGTCGTGCAGGGCGTCGTTCTTCAGGAACAGCTCGAAGGTGGGCGGAGTCAGGGCCTCCCCCTCGCTGACGCCCAGGCGCTTGACCAGGCCGCCGGCGGCGATATTGCGCACCACGCACTCCACCGGGATCATCTCGAGGCGCTTCACCAGGCTCTCCTCGGCGGAGAGGCGCTTGACGAAGTGTGTGGGCACTCCGGCCGCCGCCAGCTTCTCCATGATGAAGGCGTTGAAGCAGTTGTTGACCATGCCCTTGCGCGCCAGGGACTCCATGCGCTCGCCGTCGAAGGCGCTGGTGTCATCGCGAAAGTGAAGGACCAGCAGGTCCGGGTCGTCGGTGGCGAAGACCGACTTGGCCTTGCCGGCGTAGAGTTCTTGACGCTTTTCCATGAAAGCCTCCGGAGGCTTGGGAGAGATAAGGGTTGATCGGGTCAGGCAATGGCCTGCCACGCCAGGCCCGCCTCCTGGCAGGAGACGTCGAGCCGTGAATCGTCGCCGTCGAGCAGGGGCACCAGGGTCTCCAGGGCCAGCTCGGGGCGGTTGTTGTGCTCCGACAGATGGGCACAGACGATGCGCTGCAGGCGGTCGAGCCCCAGGCGCGGCAGCAGGGCGGCCGCCTGGCCGTTGGCCAGGTGCCCCCAGTCGCCGCCTACCCGGCGCTTGAGCCGCGGCGGATAGGGGCCCTCGGCGAGCATCTGCAGGTCATGGTTGCACTCCAGCACCAGGGCGTCGCAGCCGGCGAAGGCCTCGGCCACGTGCGCGGTGGGGTGCCCCAGGTCGGTGAGGATCCCGAGGCTGCGCTCTCCCCCGCGAACGCGGAACTGCACCGGCTCCCGGGCGTCGTGAGGCACGGTGACCGGGTCGATGGTGAGCCCCTTCACGGCAAAGCGCCGCTGGGGAGTGATCCAGCGGCGATCCGGCAGCTCGCCCAGGCGGCCCGAGGCCCAGGTGCCGGGGGTCAGCCACACCGGGATGCCATGGCGGCGCGCCAGGGGACCCACCCCGCGAATATGGTCGCCGTGCTCGTGGGTCACCAGCAGGCCGTCGAGCTGGCGAGGATGCAGGCCGAGGTCGGCCAGGCGACGCTCCGCCTCGCGCAGGCCGAAGCCGCAGTCCACCAGCAGGCAGGTCTCGCCGTCGCTGACCAGGGTCGCGTTGCCCTTGCTGCCGCTGCCCAGGGAGGCAAACCGCAGCCTCCCCGCCGCCTGCCCTGCCGTCATCAGCGCAGCAGGCCCGCCACCCGCTCGAGCAGCTCGCGCTGATCCTCGGGGCTGAAGCCGCGCTCGCTGGCGTTCTCGGCGCGCAGCACGGTCTGACGGGGACCCTCGGACTCCAGTACCAGGCGGATCTGCTGATGCATCTGGCGCACGTCGGCGCTGAAGACGACCTGCAGCGGATTGCGGTTGCGCTCGGTCACCGTCATGTAGCTGATCAGAAAGGCGCGGCCCGCCGGGTCGCTCTCCAGCAGCTCGCGGCGCTCCTCCACGGTGAAGTCCTGGCGCAGCTGGTGGTCGAGCTCGGCCCAGGTGCGGTCGATGTCCAACGGAATCTCCACCAGCCACTCGTCGCCGCGCTGGGTCAGGCTCAGGCGCGCCTCGCCGGCCAGGCGCTGGGCGGCCAGCGACGAGGCGCTGGCGGTGGCGCTGCGCGCCCCGAAGTGCTGTTCCAGGGCGTCCAGGCAGGCGCCTACCGGACTGCCGTTCTGGTCGCAGCGCACCTCGCTGTCGCCGGCGCGCAACCCCTGGCGCACGCTCAAGCGCGCCTGCTGGGTCTCGATCACTCCACGGGAGGAGTCGCTGGCCATGACGCCAAGGCCGCGGCTGCGGGCGAAATCCTCGAGCTGGGGCCAGACGCTGCCCGGGTCGGCGCCCACCACCAGCCAGGCGTCCTGGCCGATGGCACGACGCTCGACGAAGTCGCGTTCCACCGCGCGACCGGCGCCCAGGGCCTGGGGGCTCGGTGCCCGGAAGCGACCGTCGGGGGCCTGGAAATCACCGGCCGCCTGGGGCACCGGCATGGCATCGCGGTAGCGCTGCGGGTCCCGGGTCTCGGGCAGGGTCAGGGCCGGGGCGGTACGCGCCTCGGCGTAGTCGACGTTGCGGTCGTGGTAGTAGCCGCTGTCGCGGGCACAGCCCGCCAGAGCGAGGGCCGCTACCAGCGGCAGCCATTTCAGCGCAGAGTTCATGCGTCCACCTTGCATCCAGTTCTCCAGGTTCCGCCACGGCAATGGTCCGGCACGGCGAGGATCACTCCTCGATCACGCCGGCCAGCTGCAGGGCCTCGCTGATCGTGGAGTGGTACTTCTCCGAGAGCCAGGTGAGCGGCAAACGGATGCCCGGCTCGATCAGCCCCATGCGATAGAGCGCCCACTTGACCGGAATCGGGTTGGACTCGATCCCCAGGTTGGTGTGCAGCGGCATCAGGCGGGTGTTGAGCTGATGGGCGCGGTCGGTATCGCCGGCCACCGCCGCGGCACAGAGGTCGTGCATGGCCCTGGGGGCCACGTTGGCGGTCACCGAGATATCGCCGTGGCCGCCCATCAGCATGAAGTCGCAGGCGGTACCGTCATCGCCGGAGTAGAGCATGAAGTCGCTGCCCTTGAGCCGTGCAATCAGGTCTTCGGCGCGCTCCAGGTTGCCGGTGGCGTCCTTGAGGCCGATGATGTTGTCCACCTCGGCCAGGCGTAGCACCGTCTCGTTGTAGAGATCCGAGCAGGTCCGGCCGGGCACGTTGTAGAGGATCACCGGCAGCTTGCTGCCCTCGGCCACCGCCTTGAAGTGGCGGTAGAGCCCCTCCTGGGTCGGCTTGTTGTAGTAGGGGCAGACCGACAGGCAGTAGTCGGCCCCCACCTCGCTGGCATAGCGCGCCAGCTCCACCGCCTCGGAGGTGGCGTTGGCGCCGGTACCGGCGATCACCGGAATCCGGCCGTCTACCTCTTCCACCACGGCGCGAATCACGTCGAAGTGCTCGGCAAAGGACATGGTGGTGGGCTCGCCGGTGGTGCCGGCGGCGACGATGCCATCGGTACCGTTGTCGAGGTGGAAGTTCACCAGCCGACGCAGCGCCTCCCAGTCGATGTCGCCATTGGTCTTCATCGGCGTCGCCAGGGCGACGATGCTTCCCGTGATCATCCTCTCTATCCTCTCGATTCAACGGCTGCGCCTCGACCCGGTGGCCACCGGGTCGGCAGGGGGCTGGGCCCACGGCCCGCATCAAGGGTCAAATGGTACTCAGGCGGCGGGAGCCTGTACAGCGAGGCGCGCCACTTTGACAGCGCCGCGGCGCTTGCGTGTAATCGACTCCCCAACCCACCCGCAGGAGATTCCCATGACCCTCAGCATCGGCCAGCCGGTTCCCGACTTCACCGCCACCGCTACCGGCGACACCACCGTGACGCTCTCCGAGCTCAAGGGCCGGCAGGTGGTGGTCTACTTCTACCCCAAGGCCAGCACCCCGGGGTGCACCACCGAAGGGGGCGACTTCCGCGACCGCAAGGCGGCCTTCGATGCCGCCAACACCGTGATCCTGGGTGTCTCCCGGGACGGCATCCGCGCCCAGGAGAACTTCAAGGCCAAGCAGGCCTTCAACTTCGCGCTGATCTCCGACAAGGACGAGACGGTGTGCGGCCTCTTCGACGTCATCAAGCTCAAGAAGATGTACGGCAAGGAGCACCTGGGCATCGAGCGCAGCACCTTCCTGATCGACGCCGAGGGCAGGCTCGCCCGGGAGTGGCGCGGGGTCAAGGTGCCGGGCCACGCCCAGGAGGTGCTGGAGGCGGCACAGGCGCTGCATGACGGCACCCCGAACGACGCCTGAGAGGAGCTGGAGAACGGGGCCCGGCGGGCCCCGTCGGCTCGGCCGACCTCACTTCTCAGCCAGGGCCTCGGCGGCCTCCTCGCGCTTGTGCTGCTGGATGCCTCGCGGCCAGGCGTAGACCAGCGCCTTGAGCAGGGTCGCCAGGGGGATGGCGAAGAAGATCCCCCAGAAGCCCCAGATCCCCCCGAAGAAGAGCACCGCCACGATGATCGACACCGGATGCAGGTTGACCGCCTCGGAGAAGAGAATCGGCACCAGCACGTTGCCGTCAAGTGCCTGGATGATGCCGTAGGCGATCAGCACGTAGGCGAACTCGCTGGTCATGCCGAAGTGGAAGCCCGCCACCGCCGCCACCGGCAGGGTCGCCACCGCCGCGCCGATATAGGGCACCAGCACCGAGAAGCCCACCAGCACCGCCAGCAGCGCCGAGTAGGGCAGGCCGAAGAAGGCGAAGGTCAGGAAGGAGACGGTGCCGACGATAATGATCTCGATAAACTTGCCGCGCACATAGTTGGCGATCTGATCGTCCATCTCGTGCCAGATGCGGGTCATCAGGGTACGCTTCTGGGGCAGCAGCGACAGGGTGAAGCCCACCAGGGTCTCGCGATCCTTGAGCAGGAAGAAGACCAGAATCGGCACCAGCACCAGGTAGATGATCAGCGACAGCACATTGCCAAGCGACGCCAGCGACAGGGTCAGGGCGCGCTGCCCGAACTGGGTCATTTCGCGACCGGCCACGGCGATCCAGTTCTGGATCTGGTCCGGAGTGATCAGGTGGGGATAGCGCTCCTGGAGATCGTCGAGGAGCTGCTGGCCGCTGGCAAACATCCGCGGCGTCTCCTGCACCAGCCCCACCAGCTGGTTCCAGATCAGCGGCATCAGGATAAAGGCCAGCGTCAGCAGCATGCCGATGAAGCCCAGGAACACCAGGGTGACCGCCAGCAGGTGCGGCATATGGCGCCGCTCCAGCCAGCTCACCGCGCCCTGGAGCAGGAAGGCGATGACCAGGGCGGTCAGGAAGGGGGCCAGCATGCGGCCGAAGAGGATGACCGCGGCGAAGCCGAGCACCAGCACCACCAGCAGGATCACCGCCTCCTCATCGGAGAAGTAGTGGTCGATCCAGCTCTTGAAGACGGAGCGCAGGGTCATGGCGCGCTCTCCCCGCCCTTGCGGATCCAGTAGTGGTAGACGTCGCCGCGCTCCTCGCGAGCCGGCATCTCGTGCGGACTCTGGCTGATGAAGGTCTCGAAGTCGTGCCAGGAGCCCGCGTCGGTGGCCATCACCTCGAGCAGCTGGCCCGGTGCCAGCCGCGCCAGCGCCTGCTTGGCCTTGAGCAGCGGCAGCGGACAGGGCAGGCCGCGCACATCCAGCCGGTCGTCGGGTTGCAGAGCCATGTAATCTCCCGGAAGAATAGGGCGTGTGGCCGCCGGCGCGCACTGCGCTGCGGCAAGAAGGTCCTTGGGATTTAAAGGCACTTTCCCGAGCGAATCAATGTCAGAGCGTGGCCACCCCGCCCCGCCACAGGAGAACCGAGCATGCCGCGCCGCCCTTCCCGACTCGCCGTCGGCATCCTGTGCCTGGCGCTGGCGCTGCCCGCCGGCGCCCAGTGGACCCAGCCCCAGTGGGACAGCGCCGCCGGCCTGCCGAGCCTCGCCAGCAGCGACAGCCAGGCCGCCAGCGGCGAGGAGTTCCGCCTGGGGCGCGCCTGGCTGCGGCAGTTCCGGGCCCGGGCGCCCCAGTGGCAGGACCCCATCGCCCAGTACTATGTGGAGTCGCTGATCGCCGGCCTGCTGCCCCACAGCGGCCTGGGCGGCAGCCAGACGCTGGTCACCCTGGTCGACAGCCGTCAGCTCAACGCCTTCGCCGTGCCGGGGGGCATCATCGGGGTGAACGCCGGCCTGTTTGCCTTCGCCGAGGAGGAGGCCGCCCTGGTCTCGGTGCTGGCCCACGAGCTCGGCCACCTCTCCCAGCGCCACTACGCCCGGGGCCAGGCCCGCGCCGAGCAGACCCAGGTGCCGGCCATGGCCGCCATGCTGGCCGGCATGCTGATCGCCGCCGCCGGCGGCGGTGACGCCGGCATCGGCGTGGCCATGGGCTCCCAGGCGGCCTTCATCCAGGATCGGCTGGCCTACTCGCGGCGCTTCGAGCAGGAGGCCGACCGTATCGGCCTCCAGGCCATGGCCCAGGCGGGCTACGACCCCGAGGCCATGGTGCGCATGTTCCGGGCCATGCAGCGCATGGCCAGCCTGCAGGGCGGCAACCCACCGGAGTTCCTACTCACCCACCCGCTGACCGAATCGCGCATCAGCGACGCCGAGGACCGCGCCGGCCAGCTGTCGACGAGCAGCATCCGCCGCGATGCGCTCCAGTACCATCTGGTGCGCGCCCGGGCCCTGCTGACCATCCACGAGCGCGACCCCCAGCAGGCGCTCACCCGCCTCGCCCAGGATGACGTCCCCGAGGCCGCCAGGCGCTACCTGGACGCCCTGGTGGAGGCGCGCCGGGGCAATACCGACGCCGCCCTCTCGGCCCTCGATGCCCTGGCGCGCCAGGAGCCCGACCTGGGGCTGCTGCCCGCCTCCGCCGCCCAGATGGCCTATGACGCCGGCCGCTATGACGACGCCATCGAACGCAGCCGGCGGCTGCTGCGGCTGATGCCGGGCTATCTGCCGGCTACCCTGACGCTGGGCGAGGCGCTGCTGCAGCGCGATCCCGACGAGGCGTGGCGGGTGCTTCGGGAGCTCGCCGAGCGGCGCCCCGAGGACCCTCAGGTCTTCACCCTGCTGGCCCAGGCCGCCGGACGCAGCGGACGCGAGGCCTGGGGGCATCTGGCCCGGGCCGAGCAGCTGCAGCTCAGCGGCCGGGTCAGCGAGGGGATCCGACAGCTGGAGGTGGCCCGACGGGTCGCCGAGCAGGAGGGGGACGCCTCGGCCACCGCTCGCATCGAGCAGCGCCGCGAGGCGTTCATCGGCTATCGGGAGACGCTGGAGAAGTTCTGATCAGAACGCTCCTCGAACCTCGCCCCTCGAACCTTATGCCTGGAAATTGAGCATCCGCTCCAGGGGCTTGAGGGCGGCCTGACGCAGGGCATCATCGACATGGATCTCGCCGCTGCCTTGGCGCAGGGCATCGGCCAGGTTGTCCAGGGCATTCATGGCCATCCAGGGGCAGTGGGCGCAGCTCCTGCAGGTGGCGCCATTGCCGGCGGTGGGGGCCTCGAAGAGGGTCTTCTCGGGGACCGCCTGCTGCATCTTGAAGAAGATGCCGCGGTCGGTGGCCACGATCAGCTTGTCATTGGGCAGCGTCTGGGCGGCCTTGATCAGCTGGGAGGTAGAGCCCGCCACGTCGGCCAGCTCCACCACCGAGGCCGGCGACTCCGGATGCACCAGCACCGCAGCCTCCGGATAGAGCGCCTTGAGCTCCTCGACCCCCTTGGCCTTGAACTCCTCGTGAACGATGCAGGCGCCGTCCCAGAGCAGCATGTCGGCACCGGTCTTCTTCTGGATATAGCCGCCCAGGTGCTTGTCCGGGGCCCAGAGGATCTTCTCGCCGCGGGCCTGGAGGTGCTCGATCACCTCGACGGCGATGGAGGAGGTCACCACCCAGTCGGCGCGGGCCTTCACCGCCGCCGAGGTATTGGCGTAGACCACCACGGTGCGGTCCGGATGCTGGTCGCAGAAGGCGGCGAACTCATCGGCCGGGCAGCCCAGGTCCAGGGAGCAGGTCGCTTCCAGGGTGGGCATCAGCACGCGCTTCTCCGGGGAGAGGATCTTGGCGGTCTCGCCCATGAAGCGCACCCCGGCCACCACCAGGGTCTCGGCCGGATGGCGGGCGCCGAAGCGGGCCATCTCCAGGGAGTCGGCCACACAGCCGCCGCTCTCTTCGGCGAGCTGCTGGATGGCATCGTCGGTGTAGTAGTGGGCCACCAGGACGGCGTTGTTGGCCTCGAGGAGCCGCTTGATCTCTTCGACGCGCGCCTCGTCCTCGGCGGGAATCCGGGTGGGGCAGTAGGTACGGGCCAGGTGACTGCGCACCTCGGCACGGGAAGTCATGATCGTCATCGTGTCTACCACTGTGACTGGCAGGGGCTCCCCCTGCATGATCGGGTGCATCGCGGCTCGCGCGCTCCGCGCGGACGATGCGCCTGGTGCCCGAGGCGTCTCTCGCCTCCGTCGGCAGGCTACCATTCTAGACCAGAATGCCGGTGCCTTGACCAGCGCCGGCCGAGAAATCGGTCGCACGGACCCTTGGACACTCACCCTGCCGGCTCGTTCTGGCACCGGCCGACTCATGGCCATAAAGCAGAACGCCCCGACCTCTGGGAGGCCGGGGCGCGGAATCTGGTGGGTCGTGTATCCACCAGAATAGACCGCTCCCGCCCTATCGTTCATGGCCTGCTGCCTGGACACCCCTCATATGTGCCCCCAGACATGCCACCAGACAACGAAGGTCAACGGCGCGCGGGTGCAGGAATTCTATCAGCGCCGGCCAGCCGCCTGCACGTTCTTACGGCTACCCCTCCTTTCCGCTCTCCAGTGCCAGAAACTCCTCGACGTGCTGGTGGACATTCTCTCCCAGGCCGGCGGCGACGTTGCGCGCCTTGGCAATCTCCCGGGCCAGGCTGTCGAGGTGCCGCGGCTCGAGGTCCGGATGCCGGCGGCGCATCGTCATCGGTAGGGTGTCGAGGATCGTTGCCACCTCGGCCGCCAGGCGGGACAAGGAGAAGATGGCGAAAGTCGTCGGCACCAGCTTGCCGCGGTCGCGCTCGTTCTTGATCTCCTGGGCCTCCCGGCGGGCCCGGGTCAGCCGGTATTCCTCCTGGGCGCGGCGGTACTCCAGCAGCGGGTCGATCACCTCGCCATCGGCGCCGGCCGGTTGCTGTTGTTGATGCTTCGCCTCGAGCTCTGCGAGCTTGGTCTGCAGCACGCTGCCGCAGTCGAAGAACTTCTCCCGGCCGATGCGCGCCACCGGCTCAACCGCCCAACGGTCGAAGGCCTGGACGGATATGCCCAGGCTGGCGGCCATCTGCTTTCGGTTGAGCCAGTGCGGCTCCGGCGTCGGCTTGCTGCGCGTCATATAAACCTCAACCTGCCCCGGCGCGGGGCTCGTAAATAGCCAGAATTCGGGGCTCTGCGTCCCCTCAGGCCCGGGGGTGGGTGCATAAGGACCCGTCCGCTTCCTCAGTTCAGCCGGCCCAGCTCGCGCTCGATCTCAGCCTCGAGCGGCGCGGCCAGCAGCTCCCGGTCTGCCCGGGCCGCTGCCTCTGCCTCAGCGGCGTCGCGCAGCTCAGTCACGGCTGCGCCCCACTCCTGGCACATCACCCGCAGCTCCAGGGATACCCGGAAGGCTGTCGGGTGGGTGTGCTCTGCCTCAGGAATCTCTGCCAGGCGCAGCAGCTTGGCCCCCCCGGTGGTGAAGAAGTCGTTCATCGGCCGCAGGTGCATCGGCGTGGCCTGCTCACCGGCCGTTCGAAGCTCGGGCAATGCCACCCCCCGGGCCTTCTCGATCAGGCGCTCAATGGCCGCCATGGCGGCCTCCCGTCGCTGAACGGTTTCGGCAATCCAGCGGCGGGCCTCTTGCTCCTCAGCCAGCCGGCGCTCGATGTTGGGAATCTGCGCCAGCTTCTTGAGCTGCTCTGGTGTGTACTCGCGGCGTGTCATGATGCTCCCCCTGGTAGGCCGAGCAGGAATTCGGCGCCCTCGGCGTTGGCGCGTAGCTGGACCTTTTCGATGATGTGCCACATCACCATTTCAAGCGCCGGCTCCAGGCCGTCGCTCTCGATCTTGATCAGACCATCACCGTTGCGCAGGGCATCGGTTCGGGCCTTCATCATTTCGATCTGCGCCTCGATCTGCTTCTTCTGGAGTTCGAAGGCCTCGTCGCGGGCCTTGCGCTCGGCTTCGATCTGCTTATCGAGTTGCAGCTGGTCCCAGCGGCCCAGGTCACCCCCGAAGCGGAGATCGAACAGCCCCCCGAGAAGCTCCTCGGTGCTCTGGATCGTCGTGTTGATCGAATCGAATGCGGCCTCGGCCTTGCGCATCTCGGCTTCGATCTGGGCGGTCTGCAGGTCGACGGAGAGCTCCAGCGTCCGGATACGCTCGTTGCTGAACAGCTGCTCCATCGCCAGCTCGTGGGATAGCACCGCGTCGCGGGCCTTGAGGATCGCCTCTTCGGTGGTCAGCACCTCCCCGGCCAGCTCCTGCTGAGACTTGGCCGCCTTGCCGGTCGCCTCCACCAGCCGCACCTGATAGGCCTCCTGGATGGCGGCCCACTCCTGGGCGTCGATCTCCCCCCTGACAAAGGCGTCGCGGTAGTCGAGGTAGGCATCCCGGAGGTTGCTCCAGGGATCCTGCCCTCGGTCCTCGAACAGCTGGCGCATCGCGTCGTCTTGCCGCTTGGCCAGGTCGAAGGTCTCCTCGGCGAGTTCCCGGGTATTGGCGATACTCTCCTCGGTGGAGACGTTCACGATGTCCAGGGCGTTGCCCCAGTTGTAGATCGGATCCGGCGTCCCCTTCAGGACGTTCTGGTAGTGCTCGACCAGCTTCATCGACTCGGCGACGCTCTTGCGCATCGCGTCATCGGCATACCCGTACTCCTCGGCGATCTCGATGAACTCCTCGAGCGAGGCCCCGTCGATCGCCTCCTGGTAGTCCTTCCAGCGCTGCGCCTCCTCCCCCCCGGGGCTCAGGCGGATGCGCTCCAGGCGCTCGGCTCGCGTCTCCACCCCGAGCATCCCGGCGGCCAGGCGCTCCAGGTGGGGCAGCGAGAGCACCACCGCTGCAGTGATGCCTACCGGCCCGGTCAGCGCCGCCACGATTCCCTTGAACAGCGGCGCTACCTTGGGCAGCACCCCGGCGCTCCCCGCCAGCAGGCTGAAGCCTTGGTTCAGCTTCAGCACCACCCCCAGCAAGGTATTCACCGCAATGGCAGCACCCCCCAGATAGCCTGCCCAAGCGATCAGCTCCGGATTGATCTTGAGTATCCAGTTCGCCAGGCTCGCCACCTGCTCGAGGAAGGGTCCCAGGGCAGTGATGGCCCCGGCGGTGTAGGCGGATAGGGTCTCGAAGGCGAGGCCGAGGGTCTCGATCACCCGGGCCAAGCCGTCGACGCTGGTCAGGTCGGCGCCGTCGAACAGGTCGGCCACCGCCTCCCGGATCATCTCGAGCCCGTCGAAGAAACTGCTGAAGTCCGCCTGCTCCAAGGCTGCAGGCAGATTGGCGGCCACATCGCCCAGGGTGTTCTCGATCCCCTGAAACATCTTCTCCAGCTGGTCCACGAAGCCGGAGAGCTGCCCGCCGGTCACGCTGGCCCCGATGGCGTTGAAGATCTCGGCAATGGCCGACTGGATGCCGGTGAACTCATCGAGGAGCGGGTCCCCGATGGCCACCATGGCCACGGTCATCGCGTTCTTAATGCGCTGCGTGCCGAGATCGACCGCGTCGGCCATCTTGTCGTATGCCGTCGCGGTGGCGCCGGCCTTGTCGTCCATATCCCCGAGGATCTCGGCGAAGGCCTCCGCCACTGGCCCGGTCAGCGCCAGCACCCCCCGGGTCGCCTCGGTCGAGCCGAACAGGGTGCGCATCGCCTCTTCGCTCCCCCCGGTAGCGGTGGCCAGGCTGTCCAGGAAGCCCTCGAGCCCCTGCGAGCGCAGCGCGGTTGCCCCGAACTCCACCCCGAGCTCCTCGGCGAGCGTCTTGGCCTGCTGGGATGGCCCCAAGATTGAGTTCAGGGCTGCGCCGACCTGGGTCACTGCCTGGCTGGTGGAAAGGCCGGTGCGGGTCAGCGCTGCCACGGCCGCAGCCAGGGTGTCGAAGTCGATGCCGAGTTGTGAGGCCAGGCCCGTGACCTGAGGCAGGGCGCTCGAGAGCTCGCCGATGGTGGTCATGCCGCCCTGCATCGCAACGAACAGGGCGTCGGTGTAATCCTCTGCCTCACTGGCCTCTGCACCGTAGGCACTGAGCGTGCCGGCCAAGGCTTTGGCCGCCGTGTCGAGGTCGGTCTTGCCCCCCACTGCCAATTGCTCGGCAGCGGCCAGCAGCCGCATTGCCTCTTCCGTGTCGTTACCGGCACTGATCAAGTTGTAGTAGGCGCCGGTCACCGTCTCGATGGATTGCGTCGAGGTGCTGGTGTAGTCGAGCACCTGGGTCCGGAGCCGGTCCAGGCTGTCGGCCGGCAGCTCGATCAGTGTCGAGATCTCCCGAAGCGACTTGTCGAAGTCACCGGCCACCTTCACAGCGAAGAGCGCGAAGGCAGCGCCGGAGCTCAGCACCGCGGCCTCCAGCGCCAGCATATCCTTGGTGAAGTCAGCGAGCGGGGCGGTGGCTTTTTCCACTGAGCCGGCCACGCTGCCGATCTTGCGGGTGGCGCTATCGACGCCGGCCCCCATTTGGTCGACGCCTTCGAAGATGATGGCGACGGACTTCTCTAGATCAGCCATAGATCAACCTCCTGGCCCTGATCAGCCGAAAAAAAGCGGGCCACCACCAGAGGTGGGGCCCGCCGGAGTGACGGCGCGGCGCCTGAAGTTCGCGTTGCCGTCGTGGGCTCGGTGGTGAAGGAGCGACACATGCCAGGCCGCCGCGGTCCACCGCGCCCGGTCGCAGGGGGGAGGCTCCCATACCCATCCCCTGCTGAAGCCTATGCGAGCTCACCGTACGCACAGGCCCACCGCTCGGTTATTCGCCCACCTGGCCGCGGAACAGGCCGCGGTAGTCCAGCGGTGCCACACCCGCATCGACTCGGACCTTGAAGCTCACCCCGTCGACGGTCCATCCCTCCTGCTGCTCCAGGTAGGGGCTGTCCTGGCCGTCGAGGTAGGCGATTTCGATGGTGTCGCTGCCCTGGGCGGCAGAGACGAACCACTGCTTGGTGCTGGACTGATCCAGCCGGGACTCGACCACCATCTCGCCCATATTGGCCACCGGGTTCATGATGCCGCTGTTGTACTCGGCCCCTGGGATGCTGGTGGAGCGCAGCACCTGCATCATCACGCCTTCCAAGGCTGCCGGCACGATCACGAAGGCAGGGTTGATGTTCAGCGGGTTGCCCTGGGTGTCGGTCTGGGTGCGCAGGGCGTGGCGGGGCTCGCTCAGCACGTCCGGCGACAGGGCATTGGTGGTGCCGATGTTGTTCCGATCGCTGTGGAAGAGCGTCTTGCCCTGGAAGTTCGGGTTGCCGGTCAGGATGCTGTAGACCAGATCCCCGATGGTGCGGGAGGCGGCCTTGCCCAGCCGGGAGGGCAGCTCGCTGAAGGCGCTCAGGTCATCGTTGATGATGGCCTGCCGGGTGATGCTGAACAGCCCCCCATAGGTGGCCAGGGCGATCGGGGCCCCCCGGTCATCGGTGGTGACGTACTTGTACTCAGCGCCTTCCTTCACCTGGGGGAGGGGAGCGAAGCCGCCCATGCCAACCCGGTGCGCGGTGTGGAAGTTGGACAGCGAGCCCTTCTTGCACCACCGCTGGAAGCTCTCGCCGGAGTATTCCCAGCCCCGGAGCATCGACTTGCTGGCCGTGTCGGCGAGCAGGTTGCCGAAGTCGCTGGTCGAGTGAGTGAAGGCCATCCCCACGACTGCCAGGCGGCTGCCGGCGCCAGCAATGCTCACCCCGTTGTCGACCAGGGAGGCCCGGGCCATGTCGAAGAGCGAGTGATGCTTGTAGGGGTTGGCCTGCTCCTGCAGCTTGGCCATCCCGAGGCGGGCGTGCAGCGCGTCGGTCAGGCAGTCCTTGACGATGTTGCCGTTGCCGGCGAAGGCGCCCGTATCCCGGCGGGGATGGTCGCACGGGGTGATGTCGCGGCCGAGTGCGGCCATGGCGGCCTCGCGGACTTGATCGGGTGTCTGGCTCATGATGGATGAATCCTCTTTCAGCGCCCGGATCTCTGCAGTGTCGGGCAGAACGTCGAACAGCGCGGCCACCTGCTGCTCCCTGCGTGCTTCGCGGGCCTCTGGGCGGTCGGTGATGTCGGTCAGGTAGGCCATGGCGGCGGCGGTCAAGCGGGGCTTGCTGCTGTCGCTGTCGTCGACGCGATGGGCGAAGCCGGCGGCCACCGCCTCCTCGGCGTTGAACCACGTCTCCGCGCCCATGATGGCCTCGATCTTCCCGCGCTCCTGCCCGGTGCGCTCGGCGTAGAGCGTGACCATCTCGGCGGCGTGCTTGTCCAGGCTCTCTGCCACCTTGCGCATTTCGCCGGCATCGCCCATAGCCGCGGTCCAAGGGTTGTGCACCATCAGCAGCGAGTGCTTCGCCATCTCGATCTCATCGGCGGCGAGCATCACCAGGGTTGCCGCGCTGGCGGCCAGGCCGTCCACCCGGGCGGTCACCTTGCCCTTGTGGCTGCGCAGGGCGTCGTAGATGGCCAGCGCATCGGTCACTGAGCCGCCCGGGCTGTTGATGTGGACGGTGACAGGCTTGCCCCCGCTCAGGCTGCTGCGCACCTGCTGGGCGAGCGCGGCGTCAATCACGTCGTAGATGTGAAGATCCATTACCGGCCCTCCTGGAGATCCTGCCGGGCCTGCTCCAGGGCGCCAGCCGCATCGCGCTCCTGAGCCGGAGTCAGGCAGGGATTCGGCACCGGCTCAGCAATGTGGTCTGCCCACTTGCGGATGCTGTGGCGAGCCAGGGCGGCGAGAGTGAACGGCGGTATCGCGCCATCGGGCAGCGCGCTGTCAATCTGGCGCTTCATCTGCTCGAGGCGGCGGACGGTATCGGCATCAAGGCGGACTACCAGGGATTCGGACATGACAGGCGGGCCTTTACTGTTTGGCTGTACAGTAACAATAGCACATATTGTGTTTTAAGAAACCTGCAAGCACAACATGATGTGACCCAGCAGCCTAACGCCTTCGCTTCGCTCAGTTGTTCGGCCCGGCGACTCGGCCGGATCAAAGATCCGGGCCTCGCTTGGGCCCGGGGGCCTGCTCACTCAGCCGAGCATTCGGCCCAGTGGATACGGTCGTAATACCCCCCAGGGTGGTAACTCTAGAAGGGTGTCCAATTATTGAACCCGGTAAATCTCGAAACAGGCCGATAAGGGTCCAATTTTTGAACCCTTATTTGGGGCCCAATGCGGCGCCAGCCGATAAGGGTCCAATTTTTGACACCGTAAGGTTCAATTTTTGGACCCGGTATTTATCGAACGGGCACGAAAAACCCGCCTCGGTGGGCGGGCCTGGAAGGTGCCCCAGACTTGGGGTCACCCTTGGGATAGCTTGCGCCTGGGGACGATGCTCGGCGGAACGTCCAGCTCCTTGCCGGGGCAGTCGTCGATGGTCTGCCAGGTCAGAGCATAGAGCGCACAGCGCGCTCCCTCCCGGCCGCGACGGTTGTCCCGGGTCTTGGTGACCAGGTTGCGCTCCTGAAGCTCCTTCAGCGCCTTGGCGAGCGTGCCCTTGGCCATGCCTCCCCAGTCCTCGAGCATGGCGTGGGTCGCGGCCAGGTTGCCGTTGTTGCGGCCGTTGTACTGGCTCCCCAGCACCATCAGCACCTTCATCGCGGAAGGGGAGAGCTCGCGGAAGTCGCGGCTCTCCATCAGCAGCTTGGGAAGCGCCCAGAACCCGCCAGGCGTCGACACCTTGTCGCGCTTCTTCTTCGCCATAGGGCACCTCTCGAGACGGTACCCCGAAACGGGGTACCGTTTGCGATCACTCGGTCTCGACCAGGTGGTAACGCCGGATCTTCCTGCAGCGCGACGCTAGGTCTGGATTCGGGTGGTCATGTTTCTCGATGCGGTAGCCCTTGTTGATCAGGTCGCGGACCACGGCGCGGGCATCGGCGATGGGGAGTTGCCATTGGAGTTCCGCGGCGCTCATTGGCTGGCGCCGAAGGGCGGATAGCACCATGCCGCACTGGGTGCTAGGATCGACCTTGCTGCAAGGCGTTTCCTGATTGGCCCGATCTCCCCCAAGGTCGGGCCTTTCTACGTTTGCGGTCATCGGGTGCCCTCCATGCGATTCAGCCCCCACGCCTCTTGCCAGGCGCCAACGATCAGCTTGGCCAGGCGGTTGGTCGTGTCGCTATCCAGCAGCTCCAGGGCCTCCACCAGCTCGCTGAAGCCCTCCAGCTTGTGAAGTTGATCCTCGCGGGTGCGGGTATACCGGGCAGGGCGCCGGAGGCGACGGGCGTGCCCCCTGGCCGTCCAGCCGAGGCCGTCTTGCCGCTGGCCGATGTCGTCCAGCAGGGCGGTCAGGTCGGTGGTGGCTGTCATGACGCACCCCCTGCGCCAGCAGAGACTCCGGCCTGGTGCAGAACGGTGTCGAGCGCCCAGCGCAGCGTTTCGGCGGGCGAGGCGTAACGAGCCCGGAAGTCGATGATGGTCGGGCAGTCTGGATCAAATGTGACGGTGAATTCGCGGGCGGCGGTCTGCTCCACCACGCACGCATCGGGCCGGCCAGTCCGGCGTATGGCGTCTTGCCAGGTAGGGGCGTGGATCTCCAGGCGGGTGCCGGTGCTGGCCAGGTACACGACGTGCAAGGGGTGGCCGGCTTGCTCCTCCAGGGCTCGGGCCTTTTCGGCGTGGTGGCTGTAACGCTTCAGGCGGGTCGCTGCGCTCGAGTCGCTGAAAAGGGCGGCTCTGGCCATTGCACGATGTGCAGCGGCGCGGTCGGAGAGGATGCGGGAAGGGAACAGGCGTGTGAGTGCCATGGGTGAGACTCCTATGTGATCGGAGTCGTCCCCGGCTGCGGCCAAGCAGCGGATGGGGGCGACTGTACGCGGGTTGGCCGACCGGTCACATAGGAAACCGGCACACCCGAAGGTGTCCCACGCACAGCCGCCATTGCGAGTGGCAGGCACAAAAACAGCGCCTGACACGAGTGCGGCGCTTGTGCGCCTATGTGGTTCCGACCGGCCAAGGTCGGTTGCAGGATTTACTGCAACGCCTTCACGATAGCCCTGGGTGTGGGTGGTCGTCAACATCAGGCCACCTCCCCGCGCACGCCACGGCTTTCGATCCAGGCGTCTACGTCAGCCTTGTGCCAGGCCACAGCGCGGCCATTGGGAGTGAGCTTCACTGAGCCAGGGAACTCGCCCTTCTTCATCAGGCGATAGATGGTCGGGGTGCTGAGGCCGACTAGCTTGCGAACCTCTGGGAGTCTGAGAAGTGCTGCCATGCCGTGATTCCTCTTGATGGGTTGGCATGGCTAAGGTTGGTGATTGTCGTAACTTATTGATAACTGAGATTTTATATAATTTTCGTTTTAGCTGTTTCTAATCTTTCTGCTTTCTGAGCCTGAAGATCTCCGGCCAGGCGCTGCTCTGGTAATCGGCCTCGATCGTGCCTGCCTTCAGCGTTGTGAAAGTCTTCGTCACCTCCTCAAACAGCGCCCGGTCGATGGGGTGTCGCTTTGGGTCTTGCTCGTGTAGCCGTGCCGCATACTCGACTGCCCACTTCCTAAGGTTGGCCAGCCGAGGGACATTCTTGTTCGGCGGATGCAGTGGGGCAGGCTCATCTCCACCGCCCCGCTTTTCGACGCGGGTATCCCCACCGAAGAACTTATCGTGCCCCTTGGCATAGCGATTGCCAGCGGCAGCGAGGGCTCTGGTGTCCGGCTTGGGCACAGGCTGCGTAAACCTGTGCGCCAGCTCGCAGGCGTAGAGCGCGGCCAGCAGCTCGGCCTTCTTCTCGCCATGCTCGGCCACCAGGGACTCCCGCTTGCGCTCCAGAGCGTCGCCAGCAGCCTGAGTCGCGGTGATGGCGTCGCGGAGTCTGGGCGGCCCCATGGCATAGCGGTAGAGAATGGCGGCGAGAATCTCCGGCTCTGCCGTGGCCTTGAACTCGACGGGCTCGTCATCTACCACACCAGGGCGCGGAGCCTGCCGTTCGATGTAGCCGGCCAGGCGCTCGAGTACGTTGTCGAGGTCGGCGGCGATGCTGTCGAGGTCGTCGTCGCGCTTCATGCTTGCCCCCGTATCGGCACCACATTGCCAGATCCATCGCGGAGCGCCTCGAGGTAGTCCGCCCAGCTCTGCAACATCTCCCGGCGCTGGTCGAGGAACTTGGTTCTGTTGTAGGCGCGGCCATTGGCGTCGCGCACCTTGTGGGCGAGCTGTTGCTCGATGTACTGCTCTGGATAGCCCAGCCGCTCAGCCAGGATGGTACGGGCCATGGCGCGGAAGCCGTGGGCGGTCATCCGGTTCTTGTAACCGAGAACGTCCAGGGCGGCGCCCAAGGTACTGTCGCTGATAGGGCGTGACGGGCCGCGCACGCTGGGGAAGACATAGCCCTCGGGGCCGGTGAGCCCATGCAGGTCGCTGAGGATCTGCACCGCCTGCCGTGGCAGGGGCACGATCAGCGGGTCTGCGTTCTTGCTGGGCTGGAATGACCATGTGGCGGCCTCGAGGTCGAAGTCTTCCCAGCGGGCGTTGCGCAGCTCACCAGGGCGCACGAACAGCAGCGGCGACAGGTTGAGGGCGGCCACCACTACGGGCGTGCCCCCATAGCCGTCGATGGCACGAAGCAGTGCCGGTATCTCCTGTGGGTCGGTGATGGCGGCGAAGTGCTGAGTCTTGCCCCGGCGCAGGCTGCCGCGCAGATCGGCGGCAGGATCTCGCCGGGCCTTGCCGGCGGAAATGGCATACCGGAACACCTGGCCGCATACGGTCTTGATCCTCGAGGCGGTCTCGAGGTGCCCCCGCTTCTCCACCTTGCGCAGACAGTCCAGCAGCTCCGGCGCGGTGATCTCGCCCACGGGCCGGTTGCCGAGCGTGGGGAAGATGTCGCGCTCGAGCCGGCGCTTGTTGCGCTCGTAGTGAGCCGGCACCACCTCGTGCTTGTGGATGTGCTCGAGCCATTCGGTCGCCACTGCCTTGAAGGTGTTGTCAGCGGCTGCCCTGCCCTGCTCCTTGGCGAGCCGCTTGGCGGTACTGGGGTCGAGCCCCTGGGCCAGCAGCTCCTTTGCCTCGTCGCGGGCCTTGCGGGCCTGGGCGAGCGACACCTTGCCGGCGCCCTCGCCATAGACACCGATGGCCAGGCGCTTCTCCTTGCCGTGGTGGCGGTACTTCAAGCGCCAGTACATGCCCCCATTTGGCGTGACCTCGAGATACATGCCCCCACCATCGGAGAGCCGGTAAGTCTTCTCTCGGGGCTGGGCGCTGCGGACGGCGGTCGCCGTCAATTTGTTGGTCGCGGCCATGGGGGCACCTCGGGGCGGGGGCATGGATCTGCCCCCATAGATGCCCCCGCATAGGCCGAGAAGTCAAGAGAACGGGTGATAAGCCTAGAAAGCAAAAAAGCGCCCGAAGGCGCTTTCTTGTGCGGTTTCAGATACTTCATGAGAAGTTATGAAACCTATAACTGGTGGGTCGTGTAGGATTCGAACCTACGACCAATTGGTTAAAAGCCAACTGCTCTACCAACTGAGCTAACGACCCGAGCTTGCGAACAAGCCTTGCAGGTCCGGATGGTGGGTCGTGTAGGATTCGAACCTACGACCAATTGGTTAAAAGCCAACTGCTCTACCAACTGAGCTAACGACCCTTCCGAACGGGGGCAGATATTACTGATCTACCCCTCGCCTGGCAAGCACTTTTTTGCCTTTTGTCGCAGCGCCCCTCAGCCGCGCCCCCTGGGCTTGGGCTTGCGCATGGCCTGCACCGGCTTGCGCTTGTGCTTGTCGCGGCTCCAGCGGTTCTTCTCGTCCGGGGTCAGGTCCGGCACCTTGCGGGCCGGTAGCCCGGCCAGCTCGGCGAGGTCGTCGACCTCGTCCTGGGTCAGCTCGGTCCACTCCCCCGCCCTGGCCCGCTTGTCGAGGAAGATATTGCCGTAGCGCACCCGCTTGAGGCGGCTGACGGTAAGCCCCTGGGACTCCCACAGGCGGCGCACCTCGCGGTTACGCCCCTCCATGATGACCACGTGGAACCAGGTATTGATCCCCTCCCCGCCGAACTCCTGGACGTCGGTAAAGCGCGCCGGGCCATCATCGAGCATCACCCCCTCGACCATGGCCACGATGTTCTCGCGGGTCACCTCGCCCATCACCCGCACCGCGTATTCGCGCTCCACCTCGGTGGAGGGGTGCATCAGGCGGTTGGCCAGCTCACCGTCGGTGGTGAACAGCAAGAGGCCGCTGGTGTTGATATCGAGGCGGCCGATGGCGATCCAGCGCTCGCCCTTGAGCCGCGGCAGGCGTTCGAAGACGGTGCGCCGCCCCTCGGGGTCCTTGCGGGTGCACAGCTCGCCCTCGGGCTTGTTGTACATGATCACCCGCCGGGGCACCTCCTCGGCGCCGCGCAGGGTCACCGGACGGTTGTCGAAGGTCACCTTGTCGCGCATCTCGATGCGGTCGCCCAGGGTCGCCACCTCGCCGTTGACCCGGACCCGCCCATCGGCGATGGCGGCCTCCATCTCGCGGCGGGAGCCCAGCCCGGCGCGGGCCAGGACCTTCTGCAGTTTTTCGCTGGTCGTGCTCATCGGTCATCATTCTCATCGGGTGTGGATTCCGCCCCCGGGGCAGCGTCATCGTCGACGCGGCTCCGGGCACGTTCGGCCAGGCGAGCCTCCAGTTCGGCGAAGCTCAGCCCTGACCGCTCTGACGCCGTCCCGGCGTGGTCATCGTCGGCCCTCCCGGCCGTCGTGTCGGCGGCATCGGCCACAGCCGGTGCCTCCTGATCTCTCTGCTCGTCCTCCTCCGGCGCCATCCGCTCCTCGTCGAGGGGCGCATCGGCCTGGGCCAGCAGGTCATGCTGGGCCGGCGGCGGGCCCTCTTCCTCGAGCCCTCCCCTCAGCCCCGGCTCCTCGAAGGCCTTGAGCTCGTGCATCGGCGGCAGCTCGTCCAGGGTCTTCAGGCCGAAGTCGTCGAGGAAGCCACGGGTGGTGGCATAGACCGCCGGGCGCCCCGGCACGTCGCGATGGCCCACCACGCGGATCCAGCCACGCTCCAGCAGGGTGCGCATGATCGAGCCGCTCACCGTGACGCCGCGCACCTCCTCGATATCGCCCCGGGTCACCGGCTGACGGTAGGCGATCAGCGCCAGGGTCTCGAGCAGTGCCCGGGAGTAGCGTTGGGGGCGCTCGTCCCACAGCCGCGAGACCCAGGGCGAGAGCCGCGGGCGAATGCGCAGCTGGTAGCCCGAGGCGGTCTCCAGCAGCTCCATGGCGCCGCGCTCGTGGCGGATGCCGAGGCGCTCCAGGGCCTCGCGCAGGGCCCGCCTGGGCGGCCGCTCATGGTCGTCGAACAGCCCCTCCAGGCGCTCCAGGGAGAGCGGCTCGCCGGCGGCCAGCAGCGCCGCCTCGAGGATCTCGTCCAGGGCCTCGGGGTACTCCATGGCGGTCATGGCCGCCCTCCCTCGTCATCGTCCGCGAAGGCGCTCTCGCCTTCCACCTCCAGCTCATCCCGCGCGTCCGCCTCCACCGGCGCCCGGGCGCGCACGTGGATCGGCGACAGTGGGGCGTTCTGCACGATCTCGATCATCGCCTCCTTGGCGAGCTCGAGGATCGCCATGAAGGTGACGATCACCCCCGCCCGCCCCTCCTCCAGCGTGAAGAGCGCCTCGAAGGGGGTGAACCCCTCATGGGTGAGTCGCTCCATGATCGCCAGCATGCGCTCCCGGGTCGAGAGCACCTCGCGGCTGATCTGGTGGGACTGGGCCAGTTCGGCGCGGCGTAGGATGCCGGCCAGGGCGCCGAGGAGCTCATCGAGCTCCACCTCGGGGTGGATCACCCGGGACTCCAGGGGCGGCAGGGCGGCCCGGGCGGGGAACCAGTCACGCCCCAGCCGCGGCAGCTCGCCCAGGGACTCGGCCGCGCGCTTGAGGCGCTCGTACTCCTGCAGGCGGCGGATCAGCTCGGCTCGCGGGTCCTCTTCCTCATCGTCGCCCCCCTCCTTAGGCGGCCGCGGCAGCAGGGTCCGCGACTTGATCTCGGCCAGCATCGCCGCCATCAGCAGGTACTCGCCGGCCAGCTCGATCTCCATGGCCTTCATCAGCTCCACATACTCGATGTACTGGTGGGTGATGGCGGCCACGTCGATGGCCAGGATATCCAGGTTCTGGCGGCGGATCAGGTAGAGCAGGAGGTCCAGGGGCCCCTCGAAGGCCTCCAGAAAGACCCGCAGCGCCTCCGGCGGGATATAGAGATCCTCCGGCAGCTCGGTGATCGGCTCGTCGAACAGTCTTCCGAGCACCGCGGCCTGCTGGGCCGCAACGGCGGTCTGCTCGGGGCTGGCGGTATCGGGGGTGACGCTCACGCGGCGTGCCTCTCTGGGGACGCAGGATCAACGGGCCAGTCTAGCAAGTTGACAGCGACTCAGACAGGCCCCGTTACTCGGACGCCCTGTCACGCTCACCACAGGTGCGGTTGCGACCGAGCGCCTTGGCGCGGTAGAGCATTCGATCGGCACGCTCCAGGGCGCTGTCGGGGGAGTCCTGTGCCCGCAGGGCCACGACCCCCAGACTGACGGTCACCTGGACTACCCTCTCCCCAGCATCAACCAGCAGATCCGCCACGGCGCGCCGAAAGCGCTCGGAAAGCGCCAGAGCCCCCTGATAGTCGGTCTCGGGCATCAGGATAGCGAACTCTTCCCCACCCAGCCGCCCCAGCACATCAGAGCCACGAAGCCACTGCTCGCCGACATGCACTAGCGCCTTGAGCACCTGGTCACCGGCAGCATGGCCAAAAGTGTCGTTGATGCGCTTGAAGTGGTCGGCATCGAACATCACCAGGCAGGCCTTGCCACCGTGGCGCTTCATGCGCGCCAGCTCATCTTCCAGGCAGTCGATAAAGTAGCGCCGATTCGGCACCCCCGTCAGCATATCCACGGTTGCCAGTCGCCGAAAGCGCGCCTCGCTGGCCTCGAGCTCCAGCTGCAGACGCTTGCGCTCCGACACGTCGGCGATATAGCCATGCCACAGAACGCTGCCGCCTTCGAGACGCTCCGGCGTGGCCAGCCCCTCGGCCCAGAGTTCGTGTCCGCGAGGATGGCGCACCCGGTATTCACAGTGCCAGTGACTCAGGGTGGCGGCCGACACCTCGACCGCGGCCCTTACACTCTCCCGGTCGTCGGGGTGAATCACGTTGAAGGCCGCCGTATCGCTTCGCGCCAGTTCGTCGGGGGTCGCCCCGTAGATCGCGATACTGCGGCGGCTCGCGTAGAGGAACCGCCCCTCTCCGCTGGGCGAAAGCAGATACTGGTAGATGAAACCTGGCAGCTGCTGCCCCAGCTGGTCCAGCGCATCGAAGGCCTCGCGGCTTGCCCGCTCGGCCTCCTTGAGCGGTGTGATATCACGCGCCATCCCGACCAGTTCGATGATACGTCCGGCACCGTCATCCACGGGCACCAGCAGGGTCTGCCAGTCGCGCGCGCCGGCCGGCAGCGCCAGGCGTTCCTCGTACTGAATGGGTCGCTTAAGCTGAACACACTCGCGGTAGTGCGCCTTGACCGCCGCCGCCTGGGCCTTATCCAGCAGAGCATCGGGCGTCTGGTGGCGTATCATCTCGAGTGAGATGCCGGTCTGCTGACGATGAGCCGGGTTGTTGTAGCGAAACACAAAGGTATCGTCCGACTCGACCTTGACCACGAAGATCGGATCCAGGGCGCTCTCGAGAAAGCGCCGATGCAGCTGCAGCGTGCTGTTCAGACGCTGACGCTCGAGCATCTCCGACGTCACCTCCCGGGCAATACCGAACAGGCGCAGCGGCTGGCCATCCGAGTCCCGCATCAGCCAGGCGCGATCATATATCCAGACCGTTTCGCCGCCGGGCCTCAGGATGCGATAGCGCCGATCGACCTCGCCCTGCTGCAGCAGGCGAGCATCCTCCTCGAAGGCCCGAACCGGGCGACCGCAGCGGCGGCCAGATTGAGGTAGGGCACACTGACGTCCTCGTTCACGTCGAAGGCGGGGGTGGCAGAGACGCCCGGGGCGCGGTCGTCCAGCAGGCCGTCGAACTCGCTCTTGCCGCACTCCGGCTTGTCGCGCGGGGCCAACAGGCGACCGCTTAGGCACTACCGCCCCTGATCATGCACGAAAATGCTCGCGTCCTGGTACCGAAATACGCTGTTCGCGAATTCGACAGTATAGGGTTGAGCGGGCAATGCCCAGCTGACGAGCCGCCTGGGAGATATTCCCACCACTCTGCAAGAGGGCCTGTTCGATAGCCTGACGCTGCAGGCTGGCCAGATCATTCTCCGTCACCTCCTGGCCCCCTCCCGAGGGAGCCGGCAGTGGCTCGAGGATCTCTTCGGGCAGGTCATGCAGGGAGATGACGGGGGCATCAACCAGTGCATCCGTGGTGGTGATCACATTACGCAGCTGGCGCACATTGCCCGGCCAGGGGTAGCGCAGCAGCGCCCGCACCGCCTCTTCGTCGAGGCGCCGAGTGGGCCGATCCTGCCGACGCGCCTGTCGATGCAGGAAGTGCTCCGCGAGCAGGACGATATCGTCTTCCCGCTCGCGAAGCGGCGGTATCCTCAGGCGCATCGCGGCGATGCGGTAATAGAGGTCCTGCCGGAAACGGCCGGCGGAGATCTCGTCCGGCAGGTTGCGGTTGGTCATGGCGAGCAGCCTGGCATCCACATGCCGAGGCTCATGGCTGCCGATTCGGTAGACCACCCCATCCTCGAGAATGCGCAGCAGGGTGGGCTGAAGGTCGAGGGGCATCTCGCTGACCTCATCCAGGCATAGGGTGCCTCCGTGAGCGGCCTCCAGCTTGCCCGGCCGCCCCTCCTGACTAGCCCCGGTAAAGGCGCCCCCCACGTATCCGAACATTTCGCCACCGATCAGATCCCTCGGCAGCGCACCACAGTTGACCGGCACGAATGGGCCCGCCTGGGCGCTGGCCGCATGGATGCCGCGGGCGAACAGCTCCTTGCCGACACCGGTTTCCCCTTCTATCAGGAGCGGTGCCTGTGTCGCCGCCAGCCGTGTAGCCTGCTCCCGCGCCGCCTGCATGGCGGGACTATCGCCGACCAGCTCCCCCAGGGTGATGCCGCCCCCCTCGGCCGGCAGTTTCTGCAACGCGGCACTCGACCGGGCCCTGCTCTCGGACCGGGTGGGACGCGGTGCGATGATCACTCCCAAGAACTCGTCACCGTCGAAGAGCGGACAGATTTCGGCGGTGGGAAGGCGTGCCGTCAGCTTCTCCAGGGATTCCTCACTCGGGGTATCTCGCAGCAGGGGAATGCTGTCTTCGTAGAAGAGGTTCCCCGCCACTCGCTCGAGCTGGCGCTTCGCCACCGGACTGCCGTACACCACCATGCCGGTCCGACTCACCACGATGGCATCCCGGTTCTGCCAGCGGCGACGTTCGTCGAGGAAGCACTCGATGATCCGGCGATGATCGGCTTCGGTACGCTGGCGCAGCTCACCTTCGATCTGCCGGGCCACCGACACCACATAGGCGAGGCCCTGGGGACTGAAGGTGCTGGCTGGGCCGGAGAGGTCTACCACGCCGAGGATGCGCCGACTGAGCGGGCTGAACACGGGAGCCGCCGCGCAGGTCCAGCGCTGGACCTCGCAGCAGAAGTGCTCGAAGCCGTGGATGGTGACCGGCTGTTGGTTGGCCAGGGCCGTACCGATGGCATTGGTCCCAATATGCCCCTCATCCCACAGCCCACCTCGGCAAAGGCCGATATCCTGACCCAGCTCGATGGCCTGGAGATCACCCACGGTCTCGAGCACCGTCCCGTGAGCGTTACTGAGCATCACCATGGAGCGTGCTCCACAGAGAAACTGGCGCCCCAGCTGAAGCGCCGGCTGGGCGGCGGAGAGAAAGGCGCCACTCTGCTGGCGAATGCGAAAGAACTCCCCCTCGCTCAGGGTCTGGGTATGGGGGCGATCCACCGGAACCTTGCTGTCGAGTGAACGCCGCCAGGAAGCCAGTACCTCGTCACGAACGCCTGGCGGAGCCTCACCTCGGTTCAGGAAGGCCTCCCAGGCACGATAGAGCTGGCGATCCTGCATAGTTTTCCTCCAGCGTGGCTGACGGGCCGAGCAGACCCGCAGATCTCACCGGACCCCTGTCGCAACCGCGCCCATACTGCAGACCGACGGGCCCCGCTCCAGAAGAGATCGCTCGCCGCCCTCACGGGTCAGCGGCGCCGACATCCTATCGCTGCCGGCAGGCCGACATGGTCACTGCTTCGGCTCTTGTGATTGTGGTTGCCGCTGAACGACGTAGATGGCACACAGCCCCCTAATTATAGCAGCTACATCGGAAGCCTGCATCGGAAGCCTGCTCGACCGGGCATAGTCTCACGCCTCATCGCCAAGCCACGGGGGCTGCTATCGGCGCAAGAGCGGACGGCAGCCCCCTGGGGGGGGGGCCGCCGCTCGACTGCGAGGCAATGGCCGTGTCAGCCGGCCGCCCTGTCTGGCACCTCCAGTCCCAGCCAGTCTCGGTAGAAGGTCTCGATATCCGGCTCGAAGTCATGAATGACGGGATACCAGGCTGTGGGCGCCTCCACATCCAGCAGATCACCGCTGAGCGGGCAGTAGTACTCACGAATGGTTTGCCATCCCGATGACGGGGCCATCAGCTCAGGATAGATCTCGTTGAGCTGCTCCTGGCTCTCGCGTACATAGATCACAGCGTGCAGTTTCCAGTTCTCCCGATAGTCGCAGAAGACATGTCCGGCCTGGGACTTGATGACCCAGCGATGCGTCCCCTGCTCCTGCACGATGTAGAGCTTGGGTCCGAGAGGCAGGATGATGCGATCCTCCCAGGGGACCCGCTCCTGCAGTATCTCCAGATAGGTCTCGAAGCGCTCTTCGTCCTTGGGGGTGGACAGCATCTTGTGCAGGGTGTCGTGATCGATGGTGCCATCGATCAGGTCGGCGATCTTGGTGCGTTCATAGCTCATGGTGTGAACTCCAGTTGTTGTTGTGCCTCATGGAAAGCCCCGGCGACTCGGTTGAGTCGCCGGGCGGCGGTTACTCCTCGTCCACCAAGGTGACGGTGCGCACGTCCGGCAGCTCCGAGAGGTCCATGTGGTAGTGGGAGCCGTAGTGGGGAATCCCCAGCTGCTCCTCGCGCAGCTCCCAGCTCTCGGGAAGCTCCCAGAAGGCTCGGAACTCATCCAGGAAGCGCTGACTCAGCTGGAAGGACGAAGCAAACATCTGCTGTACCTGGGTCGTGGCATCCTTGTTCAGGATCCGCTCACGCTCCCCCTTCATCCACTCACGGGTCGGGACAGCGCGCGCCAGGCGCTCCTCGCGCACCTTCTGGCGACACGCCTGCGTCGCTTTGACATCCACCCGATAACCCTCGGCTTCCTCACGCACTACCACGCCATAGATCTTCTCGGCGAAACGCGGCAGGATGTGCCCCTCGTCGATATCACTCGCCACCATCAGCGGATCTCTATCCAGCGGATCACCGAAGCCAGGCCCCCCCTTCATGGTGTTGAGATAGAGGTCGTAGTCCTTGTACATCTCCTCGGTGGTAATGGCCTGCTTGTCGCGCTTGACCCGGGCTTCGGGAATGAGCTTTTCATAGGCCCGCTCGCCCGGATCCACATCCCCGCCGAGTGGAATGGGCTCACCGGCCTCGATCAGCGCCTCTAGCCCGGTATCATGCGCGCAAAAGCGATAGCCGGAAGCCGCCGGGAAACCGCCCATCAGTCCCCAGTCCGAGCTGATGTGCCCGTTGCCCATGAAGAACATGGTCCAGTCCTTGGCATTCCAGACCATGCGCAGACTTTCCCAGCCACTACCGCCCCGGTATTTACCGGAGCCACCCGAGCTGGCCTTGATCTGGCGCCCGAGGTAGACAAGCGGCTCGGCCAGTTCCCAGATCTCCATATCCCCCATATCGCCTTCCGGGTTCCAGATGGCGGCGGCATGGCTGATGCCATCGCCGAAGGCCGAGGCCCCGACCCCGTTGGCAGCACACTCGAAGCTGTTGACGGCATGAATCTCGTCGTACTGGTTGAAGCCACCGCCCTGCAGCCAGTTGGAGGTATTGGCATTCCCGGCGTTGACCTCCTCCAGGTAACCCCGCCCGAAATAGGAGCGGCTCAACCCCCGCCACAGGGCAGTCCAGCTCGAGACCAGGAAGTGCCAGGCGTACGAGAATGCGACCCGCCGATCGTCCGGGTTCATCCAGGTGCCCTTGGGCAGCCGAAACTCGGTGCCGTAGGCGGCACCATCGTTAATCATCTCGGAGGGAATCAGGGACTGAGTCATCATGACCCAGATGCCCGAGGTGAAGCTCACCTGATGAGCATTATAGGTATGCCAGCCCCAGCGAGTGGCGCCATCGAAGTCCAGACGCCAGGTGCCATCCCCACGGATCTCGATCTCCGAAGGGGTGTGCATGATGGTGTCCACCTTGGCGAAGTCGGAGGGGACCCGCACATCCTCATGCTTGTAGGGCACATCCACGAAACCGACCTGACGATACTTCCCGGGAATGGTCATCGCCTTGATACGCGCATGCAACCCTCTCTTGCTGTGTTCCACCGCCTCGTAGCAGAACTTCCAGTAGCTTTCGATGCCCTCGTCGCGGATCAGCTCCTCGACCATGTCTCGGATCATGTGACAACCGGCCACCCGCGTACGCTCGTCGAGCATCCAGTAACGCGTCGTGCGGACCATGCGCTGGCTCTCGTGGAGCCAGTCGCGGAACAGGGTATCGTTGGCGCCTATCTTGCGACAGGTTATTGAATAGCCGTCTCCGAAACGCTGGACCTGACCGGTGGACATGGAGCCCGGGCCCACGGAGCCGGTATCGATGACATGGGTCACCCCTCCGACCCAGCCCACCAGCTTACCCTCCCAGAAGATGGGCACGATGGTATGGATATCACAGGGGTGCACATTACCGATCAAAGAGTCGTTATTGCAGAAGATATCCTTGTCATGGATACCCGGATTGCTCTCCCAATCATTCTCGATCATATACTTAATGGCGGCCCCCATGGTACCCACATGGATGATGATACCGGTGGAGGTCACGATGGCATCGCCTGCAGCATTGTAGAGGGTGAAACAAAGCTCACCCTCCTGCTCGACGATGGGCGAGGCCGCGATTTTCTTGGCGGTTTCCCTGGCATCCACCACGCCGGCACGTAACCGGGAGAACAGTTTGTTATAACGAATGGGCTCTTCATCCCGGAAGGTAAGCGTATCGAGCCCGGCATAATGACCGCTGCTATAGGTCGCGGCCAGTACCCGGTCACGGTGCTGCTTGAGCGTCTCGCCACCGCGGACGATGCCGGCAGAGGAGGAGCCGGAAGAGCTATGGAGTTCATTGCGTTCATATGACATGGGAATCTCTCCGAAGAGGGTCGGGTCTATCGGGTTTGTGACGGCGGACTAGAGTTCCTGAAGATGGAACAACCGATGCTTGTCGAGCCAGGTACGAAAACCTGCCGGCACCACGAAGGTGGTCGCATCGGACTCGATGATCGCCGGCCCCTCGATCTCGTTGCCGGGTAGCAGCGCTTCCATATGGTAGAGCTGGGCCTCCACCCAGTGATGGTCCTGATAGAAACGCCGCGAGCCCAGTTTCGCCTCGCTCGGAGGCGTCTTGCCCGCCAGGGGCTCGCTGGGAATCCGCGGTTTGGGAATGGGGACCGAACCACGCATGATGGCCCCGGTCACCGAGTAACCCAACTCGGGGGAGCGTGCCGACTCGGCATACACTCGCCCATAGGTCCGGTTGAACGCCTCCTCGAGCTGCCCCCACTCCTCCTCGGAGGCCACGGCGGCGAGGGGGGAGTCGATCTCGAGATCATTGAGCTGGCCGCGATACTGCATGCGGTAGGCGGGCTGTAGCTGGACCTGGTGGGCTTCATAGCCGTTGACCCGAAACTCCTCGAGCACGTTATCGGTCAGCTCAAGCCAGGCCTCCTGCAGGACCCTGGCCGCCGCCTCTCGCTCCTCCGTGGAGGCATGCTGATCCAGGTTGATATCCAGGCTCTTGTCGTAGCGGTACTCGAAGTCCGCCGCGGCACAACCGAAAGCGGAGAAGCCCGCCGCCCAGGCCGGCACGATCACATCCTCGAAGCCCAGCCCTCGGGTATAGCCATAGGTATGAACGGGACCGGCACCGCCATAGGAGAAACAGACGAAGCTGCTCGGATCGTAGCCCTTGGCGGAGATCATGGCGCGGATATAGTCATGCAACTCGGAGTCGAGAAGCTCGATGACGCCCGCTGCCGCCTCTTCCACCGAAAGGCCGAGAGGGTCGGCGATCTGCTCCTTGATGGCATCATGGGCTCGCTGGGGATCGAGCTTGATGGCTCCCCCCAGGAAGTTGTCCGGATTCAGATAACCCAGCACCATATGGCAATCGGTGACGGAGACGGTATCGATGCCGCTATCGGCCCAGCAGACCCCGACACGATAGCCGGCGGAGTCGGGGCCCAGCTTGATGGCGCGCGTGTAGGGATCGAGACGCACGAAGCTGCCTGCCCCGGCCCCCACGGAATCCATAGCCACCAGAGGCAGGGAGAGCACCAGGCGAGCCATATCGGGGTCGGTACGAATGGTCAATTCATTCTGAGTGATCATCGCTACATCGAAGGAAGTGCCACCGATATCCGAGCAGGCGATGTTCTTGTAGCCTAGCGTCTCGCCCAGATACTTGGCACCGATCACCCCACCGATGGGACCGGAGACGATGGTGCGGGCAAGCTCCTTGGCCTTCCAGGAGATGGTTCCCCCATGGGTTGCCATGACCCGAAAGTCAAAGTGGGTTCCCTTCTCCTTGAAGGAGTTGGAGATCTTCTGAAGGGTCTCGCGGGAAGGCTCCGCCGCATAGGCCTCGAGGATGGTCGTGTTGGTTCGGTGGGACTCCTTGCGGAGAGGGTAGTAGTCAACCGAGGCGAATACTGAGATCTCCTTGCCTGCCTTAGCCACCTCGTCACGCACGATATCCCTGACCCGACTCTCATGGGCCGGATTCTTGTAGGAGTGGAGGAGGCTAATCACGATGCTGTCGACCCCGCTGGCAATCACCTCGCGGGCCGCCTTCCTGGCGCTCTCCTCGCGCAGCGGAATGACTACGTTACCGAACATGTCGACACGCTCGACGACCCCACGGGTCCGCTTACGTGGCACCAGGGGCTCATCGTAGTAGTGCGTATTGAGGTGAATGCGATCCTCGTAGGCAAAGCCCAGATAGGCCTGAATGGCCCGTCCCATGCGATGGAAGTCTTCCATCCCCTGATTGACGATCAGGCCGCACCTCAGCCCCTTGCGCTGCACCACCCGGTTGAGCAGCGCCGTGCCGGCATAGACCCCGGTCTGCAACTGGGGCAGGGCCTCCTCCAGCGGCATATCCCACAGCGCCAGCGCATCCTCGCTTGAGGAGAGCAGGCCCACGGACTCATCGTCCGGGGTGCTCTGGGCCTTGCCGACGACGAATTCGCCCAGGCTGTCGACGAAGAAGGTATCGGTCATCGTGCCACCGGCATCGATGCCCAGCACCTGCACCTCTCTTGTTGAAGGTTGAACGGTACTCACGGCGTCTCCTCCTGATTGATTATTTTTGTGCCCGTTCGGGGCACTCAATCAGGAGCAAGCGCCATGCCAGCTTGAGACACGGTCTGACACTTCAATAAAATCAAAATTTTAGAGATCAGCACCGGCAGTGCGGCGAGCGACTGACCGTTATCCGGACACCCCTCAGCGTCCGGATAACAGTCAACCCGAGGTGATGGGGGGAGGTTCGCGGGCTACCCCGCCTCGACCGCGCGGCGGTAGCGCCCGGTATAGTCGAAGAGCTTCTCGCGCACCTGCCAGTGGCGCCTCACCTTGCGCCCCACCACGAAATCCGGATGGCGTAGTCGCCGCTGTTCGGCAACCACCTCATCTGGCGTGGTGGGCCGGAAGGGCACCCCCGGGGCCCGCAGGTGCTGGCGAAGGAAGGCCGCGGCAAAGGCGCCTCGCTGGGCCGGGGTCTCCAGGGCGAACCACTCGGACAGCGTCACGCCCTCCTCATCGTGATAGGTGACCTTGAGCCGCGGCAGCCCGCGGCCGTTGACGGTGGCCTCGAGCTGCATGCCGGCCACCCGCAGCACCCGGGCATCCTTGAGGCGCAGCGCCGCCTTCAGCTTGTCATCGGCGTCCACCAGCAGGGTCTGGCAGCCGTGGCAGCGCCGGGCGGCGATATCGTTCTCGGCGCCGCACTCCCCGCACACCTTGAAGCGAAAGCGAAAGTCGCACTGCCGCCTTTTCCCGGCGCCCGATGCCACGCCGCGATTTTCGGCGCCCGACGCCGCGCCATCGACCTGCGGCTCGTCCTCCACCAGCCCCTGGCAGCGGCGGCCGAAGTGCTCGATCACGAGTTCACCGTCGCGCTTGCCCCAGAAGAGGTTGGCGTGGCCGCAGGCGGGGCACTCCACCTGCACCGGCTCGCTGTCGGAGTCGGGCTTCGCAGAGCCCACCTCCGGCGCATAGAGGTCCCAGGGGTTGCCGGCGTAGTCGAGGATCAGGCAGTCCCGCTTGTCCGGCGAGAGGCGTAGGCCGCGACCGACGATCTGCTGGTAGAGGCTCACCGACTCGGTGGGGCGCAGGATGGCGATCAGGTCCACATGGGGCGCATCGAAGCCGGTGGTGAGCACCGCCACGTTGACCAGGTACTTGAGCTCCCGGGCCTTGAAGGCGGCGATGAGCCGCTCGCGCTCGGCGGAGGGGGTCTCGCCGGTGACCAGCGCCGCCTCGCCCACCGGCAGGTAGCCGAGGATCTCCTCGGCGTGGGCCACGCTCGCCGCGAAGAGCATCACCCCCTGGCGGTCACGGGCGCGCTCGACCACCTCGGCGATGATCCCCGGCGTGGCGCGGTTGCCCGCCGCCACCCGGTTGAGCTCCTCCTCCCGGAACAGGCCACGGCTCGAAGGCACCAGGGCCGAGAAGTCGTAGCGCTCCACCGCCGCATCGATGCGACGCGGCTCGGCCAGATAGCCCTGCTTGACCATCAGCCGCAGGGGCTGCTCGAAGACGCAGTCGCGAAAGAAGCAGTCGGCCTCGCCGCGCACCATGCCGTGATGGTGGCGGTGGTAGATGAAGCCCTGGCCCAGCCGGTAGGGGGTGGCGGTCAGCCCCAGCACCTTGAGGCGCGGGTTGGCCCCGCGCAGCCGCTCGATCACCCGGCGATAGCCGGCATCCTCGGCCGGCGACACCCGATGGCACTCGTCGATCACCAGCAGGGTGAAGTTGCCATCGTCGAAGCGGTCGAGGCCACGCACCACCGACTGCACCGAGCCGAAGACCACCTGGCGGCCGCTCTCCTTGCGCCCCAGGCCGGCGCTGAAGATATCCGCCGAAAGGCCGTAAGCCTGGTACTTGGCGTGGTTCTGCTCCACCAGCTCGCGCACATGGGCCAGCACCAGCACCCGCCCCCGGGCCAGGCGCGCCAGCTCGGCGATCACCAGCGACTTGCCGCTGCCGGTGGGCAGCACCACCACCGCGGGGTCGTCGGAGCCGCGAAAGTGCGCAACCACCCGGCGCACCGCCTCCTGCTGGTAGGGGCGCAGGCGGGGCGGGGCGGCGGTGGATGCGGTCATGGGCAGGCTCCGGGGCGGGCGCCCTATCCTAACCGCCGACAGCGGCCTCGTCAGGGGGTAAAGCGCGCCGCTCGGCCGGCCAGGCGAGCCGCCATGGCCTCCTGCTGCTCAGTCCCGCCGAGGAGGCCGGACTGCAGTCGCGCCTCCAGAGCCAGGCGCTCACGCACCTCCAGCCCCGGCGCCCGCTCCAGCAGCTCACCCCAGGCGGCCACTGCCTTCGGCGAATGGCCGGCGATGGCGGCGGCGCTCTCCCGCGCCGCGGCCAGGGGCTCCTCGGCGAGCCGGGTGGCAAGCCCCAGCGCCACGGCCTCCTCACCGCCTACCTTGCGGCCGCTCCAGGCCAGTTCCCGCAGCACATCGCCGCGCAGTCCGGCGCCGGTGACGCTGATACCCATGTCGGGGATGATGCCCCAGAGGAGCTCCAGCAGCCCCAGGCGCGCCGCCGGGTGCACCACCCGGATATCGGCCCCCAGGGCGATCTGCAGCCCGCCGCCATAGACATGACCGTGCAGGGCGGCAATCACCGGCACCCCGGCGTTGCGCCAGCCCAGCGCCAGGCGCTGTACCGGATTGATGCCGGCCTCGTCGGCCTCGAGCAGCGACGGCAGCCGCGCCGGCTGGCCCATGATGGCCCCCATATCCAGACCGGCGCAGAAGCTCTCGCCCTCACCGGCCAGCACCACGGCGCGCAGGCCATCGAGCGCGGCCAGGCGGCGCTGGGCCGCCAGCAGGCCGTCGATCATCGCCCAGTCCAGGCCATTGTGGGCCTCCGGTCGGCTCAGGGTGACCTCGGCCACCCCCGCTTCGACGCCGAGACGCACCCGCCCCTCGAACCGCTCCTCCATGCTTCTTCCATCCATCTGGCCAGTCCTCCTGTTCGGCACCATGGCATCGAGTGTGCCGGGCCCGGGTCGCGCATTCAAACACTCGTTTCATGTCGAGGGCGACTCAAGACGACAAAGGCGGCCCGAAGGCCGCCTTTGATCTCCTGCTGGAGGGATGCTGCTGCGCGAGGTCGGTGAATCAGCCCACCCAGACCCGGGCGTTGCGGAAGAGGCGCAGCCAGGCGCCGTCCCGGTTCCACTCCGCCGGACGCCAGGAGTTGGTGACCGCCCGCACCACCCGCTCCGGGTGGGGCATCATGATGGTGGCGCGGCCATCCGGGGTGGTCAGGCCGGTGATCCCGGAGGGAGAGCCGTTGGGATTGGCCGGATAGCGGGTGGTCACCTGGCCGTAGTTGTCCACGTAGCGCAGGGCCACCTGGCCGCTGCCCTGCATGGTGCGCAGATGGGCGCTGTCGCGGAACTCGGCGCGACCCTCGCCGTGAGCCACGGCGATGGGCAGACGCGAGCCCTCCATACCGGCCAGCAGAATAGAGGGACTCTTCTCCACCTGGACCATGGCCACCCGGGCCTCGAACTGCTCCGACTCATTGCGCATGAAGCGCGGCCAGGCCTCGGCGCCGGGGATCAGCGCCTTGAGCTGGGCGAGCATCTGACAGCCGTTGCAGACCCCCAGGGAGAAGCTGTCGTCGCGCTGGAAGAAGGCCGCGAACTGCTCCCGGGCGCGCGCGTTGAAGAGCACCGACTTGGCCCAGCCGCCGCCGGCGCCGAGCACGTCGCCGTAGGAGAAGCCGCCGCAGGCCACCAGCCCCTTGAAGGCCTCGAGATCGACGCGCCCCTCGAGGATATCGCTCATATGCACGTCCACCGCCTCGAAGCCGGCGCGATCGAAGGCCCAGGCCATCTCCACCTGGCCGTTGACGCCCTGCTCGCGCAGCACCGCCACCGAGGGGCGGGCCAGGTTGAGGTAGGGTGCGGCAATATCCTCGTTCACGTCGAAGGCGGGGGTCGCGGAGAGGCCCGGGTCGCGGTCGTCGAGCAGGCCGTCAAATTCGCTCTTGGCGCACTCAGGGTTGTCGCGCAGGGCCTGCAGGCGGTAGCTGGTCTCGGACCAGGTGCGCTGGGCCAGCAGCCGAGTGGTCTCCAGCAGCGGCTCCTCGAAGAGGGTCACCCGCACCTGGTCATCGTAGCGGGGCCGGGCGATGACGCCGCAGGTCTCGATGCCGGCAGCGGCGAACTGGGCCAGCACCTCCTCGGTGTGCTCGCGATTCACCTGGATCACCGCGCCGAGCTCCTCGGCAAACAGCGCATTGAAGGCCTCCACGGGCTCATCCACCAGCCAGTCGAGCTTGATCTCCAGGCCGGCATGGGCGGCAAAGGCCATCTCCAGCAGGGTCACCAGCAGGCCACCGTCGCTGCGGTCGTGGTAGGCGAGCAGCTTGCCCTCGGCGTTGAGCCCCTGGATCACCGCGAAGAAGGCCTTGAGGTCCTCGGGATCGTCCAGGTCCGGGCACTCGTCGCCCACCTGGCCGTAGACCTGGGCGAGTGCCGAGCCGCCCAGGCGATTCCGGCCGCCGCCCAGGTCGATCAGCAGCAGATCGGACTCGTCCTGCTCCAGATTGATCTGGGGCGTCAGGGTCTGCATGGCATCGGTGACCGGCGCAAAGCCGGTGATCACCAGCGACAGCGGCGAGGTGACGCTCTTCTCCTCGGCCTCGCCGTGCCCGTCATCAGAGCCGTTCGACTCCTGCCAGGCGGTGCGCATGGACATGGAGTCCTTGCCCACCGGGATGGCGATGCCGAGCTGAGGGCAGAGCTCCATGCCCACGGCGTGAACGGCGTCGTAAAGGGCCTGGTTCTCGCCGGGGTGGTCGGCGGCGCTCATCCAGTTGGCGGAGAGCTTGATGTCGCCGAGCTTCTCGATGGGGGCCGCGGCCAGGTTGGTGATCGCCTCGGCCACCGCCAGGCGGGCGCTGGCGGCGGGGTCGATCAGCGCCACCGGGGGACGCTCGCCCATGGCCATGGCCTCGCCCGTGTGGGTGTCGAAGCTGGCCGTGGTCACGGCCACGTCGGCCACCGGCACCTGCCAGGGGCCGACCATCTGGTCTCGGGCCACCTGGCCGGTGATGGAGCGGTCACCGATGGTGATCAAAAAGCTCTTGGAGGCCACGGTGGGCAGGCGCAGCACCCGATCCATCGCCTCGCGCAGATCCAGGTTGTCGAGCATCACACCGGGCAGCTCGATGCCCTGGCGCGTGAACTCCCGGGTCATCTTCGGCGGCTTGCCGAAGAGCACGCTCATGGGCAGGTCCACGGGCTTGGTGTCGAAGTGGCCGTCGCGCACCTCCAGGTGGTGCGCCTCGGTGGCCTCCCCTACCACAGCGTAGGGGCAGCGCTCCCGCTGGCAGAGGGCGTCGAAGGTGTCGAGATCCTCCGGGGCCACCGCCAGCACATAGCGCTCCTGGGCCTCGTTGCACCAGATCTCCAGCGGGCTCATGCCGGGCTCGGCGTTGGGCACCGCGCGCAGGTCGAAGAGCCCGCCGCGTTCGCCATCCTTGACCAGCTCCGGCAGGGCATTGGAGAGCCCACCCGCCCCCACGTCGTGGAAGAAGCGGATGGGGTTGCCCTCGCCCAGGGCCCAGCAGCGGTCGATCACCTCCTGGACGCGGCGCTCGATCTCGGGGTTGCCGCGCTGCACCGAGGCGAAGTCCAGGTCAGCGCTGGAGGCGCCGGAGGCCATGGAGGAGGCCGCACCGCCCCCCAGGCCGATCAGCATGGCGGGGCCGCCCATCACGATCAGCTTGCCGCCCACCGGGATCTCGCCCTTCTGGACGTGGCCGTCGCGGATGTTGCCGTAGCCGCCGGCGATCATGATCGGCTTGTGATAGCCGCGGCGCTCGATGCCGCCCGCCCCCAGGGCGTCCTGCTCGAAGGTGCGGAAGTAGCCGGCGAGGTTGGGCCGGCCGAACTCGTTGTTGAAGGCCGCCCCGCCGATGGGGCCCTCCAGCATGATCTCGAGGGCCGAGACGATGCGCTCGGGCTTGCCGTAGTCGAAGGCCTCCCAGGGCTGCACGAACTCGGGGATGCGCAGGTTGGAGACGGTGAAGCCGGTGAGGCCCGCCTTGGGCTTGCCGCCGATGCCGGTGGCGCCCTCGTCGCGGATCTCGCCGCCGGCGCCGGTGGCCGCCCCCGGGTGCGGGGCGATGGCCGTGGGGTGGTTATGGGTCTCCACCTTCATCAGGATCTGGATCGGCTCCTCGGTGCTGCCGTAGACGGCGCGCTCGCCTGCCTGGCCGATCAGCGGCGCCGGGAAGAAGCGCGGCGCCGTGGTGCCCTTGATCACCGCGGCGTTGTCGCTGTAGGCGGAGAGGATATTCTCCGGGGAGGCCTGGTAGGTGTTCTTGATCATCTTGAACAGCGAATGGCTCTGGGCCTCGCCGTCGACCACCCAGTCGGCGTTGAAGATCTTGTGGCGGCAGTGCTCGGAGTTCGCCTGGGCGAACATCATCAGCTCGACGTCGGTGGGATTGCGGCCCAGGTCGCCGAAGGCCTCCACCAGATAGTCGATCTCATCCTCGGCCAGGGCCAGGCCCAGGGCGACGTTGGCATCGACCAGCGCCTCACGGCCGCCCTCCAGCACGTCCACGCTGCCCAGGGGGGCCGGCTCGTGGTGGGCGAAGAGCTTGGCCGCGTCCGAGGCGTCGGCCAGCACGGTCTCGGTCATGCGGTCGTGGAGGGTGGCGCGAATGGCCTCGAAGACCTTCTCCGAGAGCATGCCCTTGAGCTTGACCCGGTAGGCGATGCCACGCTCCAGGCGCCGCACGCCCTTGAGGCCACAGCTGTGGGCGATATCAGTGGCCTTGGAGGACCAGGGCGACTGGGTGCCGATACGCGGCACCACCAGGAACAGCTGGCCCTCTGCTCGGGCGCCCTCGACGTCAGAGCCCTGAAGGTGAGAACCCTGAAGTTGAGAACCATAGTCGAGCAGCTGCTCCAGCACCGCCAGCGCCTCGGCGCTGAGCTCGCCTTCGTGATCGACGAAGTGCACGTACTCCGCGGTGAGCGACTCGACGTCGGCCGCCACCTCGCGCAGGGCGGCCAGCAGCTTGGCGTGACGGAAGGCGGAGAGGGCGGGGGCGCCGCGCAGTTCGAGCATATCCTGGAGCCTCTGGAAATCATCAGGGTCGGGGCCGCAGCCAGCGGCAAAGAGCGCCTATGATACTGGAAAGCTCGGGGCGGAAGAAATCGAGGCGAGAAATCGCACGGATGACAGCGGCGCCGGGGCTGGTTATGGTGAGGGGTCGTCTCCGCCAGCCGTCACCCGCATGCTTCCGACCCTGATTCCCCCCCTGCGCCGCCGGCGCGGCCATCTTGCCCTGCTCGCCGTCCTGGCACTCGGCCTCTGGCCCTCTCCCCCCGGCACGCCGGATGGACGCCGCCTCGATGAAGCCCTGGCGCGGGAGTTCCTGCAGGTGCATACCCGCAACACCCCCACCACCTACTACGAAGGGCGCGAGGGGCCCACCGGCTTCGAGTATGAGTTGGCGCGACGCTTTGCCGCCCATCTGGGTATCAGCCTCTCGCTGCGCTCGGACCACCAGATCGCCAGCGTCCTCGAGGCGGTCCGCACCGAGGGAGACCTTGGCGCCGCCGCCCTGCCGCTGACGCCGACAGCCGAGGGCGTGATCTTCAGCCGCCCGATCCTCGAGCTGCAGCCGGTGGTGGTCTACCGGCGCGGCCTGCCCTCGGTGAACGGCCCGGAGCGGCTGACTGGCCTGACTCTTGGCACCCTGGCCGGCGCCGGTACCGACCTGGTCCTTGGCGAACTCGAGGCCGAGCACCCGGGGCTCAACTGGCTGGCCTTCCAGGAGCTCGAAGTGGCCGAGCTGCTGCGCCTGATCGAGGATGAGCGTCTCGATGCGGCGGTGATCTTCGAGCACCAGTTTCGCCTCAACCGGCTCTTCTTTCCCGGCGTGGAGCGCGGCTTCTCGCTGGGTGACCCGCTCTCCCTGGCCTGGGCCTTCCCGGCAGACGGAGGACTGGCACTGGCGGAGGCGGCCAACGGCTTTCTCCAGGCGCTTCACGAGGAGGGCGAACTCGACGCCCTGGTGGCACGCTACTTCGGCCACGATGATTACCTGGAGTACGTCGGCGCACGCACCTTCATCCAGCACGCCCACGCCCGCCTGCCCGCCTACACCGAGCTGTTCCAGGAGGCGGCCCGCCAGGCCGGATTCGACTGGAAACTGCTGGCCGCCCTGGGCTACCAGGAGTCCCACTGGGACCCCGAGGCCACCTCCCCTACCGGCGTTCGCGGGCTGATGATGCTGACCCTGCCCACCGCCGGGGATCTTGGCGTTTCCGACCGCCTCGACCCCGCCCAGAGCATCCAGGGCGGCGCCCGCTATCTGCGCGAGCTAAAGGATCGCCTGCCGGAGTCGATACGGGGAGAGGACCGCCTCTTCATGGCCATGGCCGCCTACAACGTGGGGCTGGGCCATCTCTACGACGCTCGGCGCATCACCGAGCAGCGCGGCGGTGACCCGAACCGCTGGGCCGACGTACGCGAGTCGCTGCCGCTGCTGCAGGAGCGCGAATGGTACCGCCAGACCCGCCACGGCTACGCCCGGGGCGGCGAGCCGGTGATCTATGTGCGCAATATTCGCCGCTACCACGAGATACTCAGCTATGTGGACCGCAACCAGCAGCAGTTCTACCTGCTCAATGCCAGGCTGCCGGATGACGAAGAGGAGAAGCTGCTTCAGCTGGTGGGAGCGCCGCCCTGATCTTCCCGCCGGGCGGCGAAGAACGCCTTGAGCAGCCGGGAAGCGCGGGTGGCCAGCACCCCACCCTCCACGACCACTCGGTGGTTGTACCAGGGCTGGGCAAAGAGGTTGGCCCTGGACTCCACCATGCCGGTTCGCGGCTCCGCCGCGCCGTAGACCACCCGGGCCAGCCGGGCATGAATGATCGCCCCGGTGCACATCAGACAGGGCTCCAGGGTCACATAGAGGGTGCAGCCGTCGAGGCGATAGTTGCCGAGCCGCGCACCGGCATCGCGCAGGGCGCGAATCTCGGCATGGGCGCTGGGGTCGCACCCCGCCACCGGCGCATTGTAGCCGGCGCCGACGATCTCGCCTTCGGCATTCACCACCACGGCACCCACCGGCACTTCACCGGCGGCCAGCCCCTGGCGGGCCTGGTCCAGCGCCCGGTGCATGTAGAACTCATCGCTGCGCAACGGCCTCGACTCCATGTAGACTGATCTGAAACGTCCGTATGAGAGGGCCCGCAGGCCCCGACTGCCCCTGGAGATCTCGCGCATGTCCAACGCTCTCGACGCCCTGGTGGGCCTGCTGGCCCTCGAGCCCCTAGAGGAGAACCTGTTCCGCGGCGCCAGCCAGGATCTTGGCCTGCCCCAGCTGTTCGGCGGCCAGGTACTGGGCCAGGCGCTCTCGGCGGCCACCCAGACCGTCGACGCCTCCCGGCGCGCCCACTCCCTGCACGGCTACTTCCTGCGCCCGGGGGATGCGCGCCGCCCGGTAGTCTATCAGGTAGACGCCGTGCGCGACGGCGGCAGCTTTACCACCCGCCGGGTCACCGCCATCCAGAAGGGCCGGCCGATCTTCTTCTGCAGCGCCTCCTTCCACGGCGAGGAGGCGGGCCTGGACCACCAGCCCACCATGCCCGAGGTGGCGCCGCCGGAGCAGCTGGCCGATACGGGGCACCGCCTGGTGCGCTTCGACGACCACCCCATCGAGTTCCTGCTGGCCGGCGAGGAGCACCAGGCGGGCGAGCCGGCGCACAAGCGGGTGTGGTTCCGCCTGGCCGGCGAGCTCCCCAACGCCCCCGCACTCCACCGCTCCCTGCTGGCCTACAGCTCCGACTTCAACCTGCTGACCACCGCCCTGGTGCCCCACGGGCTCGACTATCGCGACCCCGGGCTGCAGATCGCCAGCCTCGACCATGCGCTCTGGTGCCACCACGACGTGCGCGTCAACGACTGGCTGCTCTACGACATGGACAGCCCCTGGGCCGGCGGCGCCCGCGGGTTCACCCGCGGCGCCATCTACGACCGCCAGGGCCGTCTGGTGGCCTCCGCCGCCCAGGAGGGACTGACTCGGCTGCGCAGGCCCGCCGAGGGCTAGCCGAAGCGCCCTCGGCGGCGCTACCATCACGACAGGCGCCGCAATAGCTCAGCTGGTAGAGCAACGCACTCGTAATGCGTAGGTCGGAGGTTCGACTCCTCTTTGCGGCACCACCCCTTTCTTTTGCGGCACCTCCCCTTCCGACAAGATGGCCACCGCGGCTTACCGCGGTGGCCATCTTGTCGAGCCCAAGGCGCGTCAGAAGTAGCCGATCAGCCGCATGCAGTGCGGGCGGATGGTGAGGTAGGCCTCGCGCACATCGGCCTCGCCGGGCGTCTCCTTCATCCGCGCGACGTCATCACCGGTGTAGCGAGTCTCGCCGATGGTCAGGTCGGCCGCGCCCGCCGGGAACTCCTCTTCGCTGAAGGGCATGGGGCGCAGCGCCTCCAGGCGCTGCCGGGAGTCGCCGATGGCGGTGTGCATCGCCATGTACTCATCCTCCTGGAGCCAGTGGCCGGTCAGGCGGTCGCAGGAGAGCAGCTCCCGGTGATGGGCTTCCAGGGCGGTCAGATCGACCTTGTCAGGCGCGTCGGCGGCAAGGGCGGGGGCGCCGAGCAGGCCGGCAGCAATCAATGAAACAAGCATGGGCAATCCTCCTGGCGCCCATTCTTGCCCGCCCGGCGCCGGCTGCCAAGTTCGACTCAGGCCTCAAGCCTTGGGGCGCGACGCCGCGGAGCGGGTGTCGGCACCTCGGTGGAGAGCTCCACCTCGAGGATCTCGCCCTGCTGCCAGACCCGCAGCCGGGCAGGGGCGTCCCGGGGCGTGTCGCGCACCAGCTCCAGGAAGTGCATCGGCGTCTCGGGCGTCTCGCCGTTGACCTCCAGCAACAGGTCCCCGGGGGCAAGCCCCGCCGCCGCGGCCTCACCGCTGACGTCGCTGACCAGCACCCCGGCCCGGTCCGGCAGGCCCAGGGCCTCGCGCAGGTCCTCGTCCAGCGGCGTCACCGTGATGCCCAGCGCCACCACCACCTGATCGTCCAAGCCCTGAAACTCGATCTGCCGGGCCGCCTCCAGCACCTCCGGCGCCACATGGATGCTGGCCCCGGCCTTCAGCGCCAGGGCGATGGCATCGCTGGGGCGGCTATCGATATGCACCGGCGCCTCACGGCCGGGCAGCGTCAGCTCCAGCATGCCCAGGAAGGTACTCTCGGTGAGGGCATCCACATAGACCCGCGTCAGCGTTACCTCGACACCCTCCAGCACATCACCCAGCAGCTCGTGAGTCATCGGCCGCGGGCCGCGCTCGCCGGCCAGGGCGCGCAGGATGGCGCGCGCCTCGGTCACGCCGATATAGATCGGGATCACCTCCCGGGCCCCCGGCTCGCGCAGCAGCACCACCGGCACTCCGGCCACCCCCGACATGCCCACCGTGGCCACCTCCACCTCGACCATCGTGTCCTGGGGTGCGGCCAGCTCCCGGGCCTGGGCAGCGCTGCCCAGGGTCAGCAGCAGGGCAGCGCCGAAGGGCAGCAGCGGACGCAGCAGGGTCATCATCATGGCAGCACTCCTCATCTTGCCGCCCCGACTCAGGGCAGCGGGGTCACGACGCCTTCAGCCTATACCCCCAGCCTGTTTGCCGCATCCCTGCAGACAGACTGTCCAAGGCAACGTAAGCTGCAGCTATCTCAGGCAGCCCGCCCCGTCAGGTCAGGCCCATGCGCACACTGCTCCGCACTCGCCCGCCCCTGTGGCTATGGCTGATCGCCCTTGGCGGGGCCTGTCTCTCCCTGTTCGCCGCCCACCAGGTGCGGCAGAGCAGCGCGGAGGAGGCCCTGCAGCGCTTCGCCTTTACCGCCGACCGGGTGACCGCGCGCATCGAGGAGCGCCTGGCCGCCTATGCGCTGGTGCTGCGCGGCGCGGCGGGCCTCTTCGAGGCCTCGGAGGAGGTCAGCCGAGACGGGTGGCGCACCTTTATCGACAAGCTTCACGCGACCGATGCCCTGGGAAATATCCAGGGCATCGGCTACGCCCGACGGATATCGCCGGCCGGGCTGGAGGCCCACGAAGCCGAGATGCGCGCCGAAGGCCTGGCCGACTACCGCGTCCACCCCCCGGGGCAGCGGGACACCTATGCCGCCGTCGTCTACCTGGAGCCGCTGAACGAACGCAACCGGCGCGCCCTGGGCTATGACACCTACTCGGAGCCGGTGCGCCGTGCGGCCATGGAACAGGCGCGAGATACCGGCCGAGCCGCCCTGAGTGCCAGAGTACAGCTGGTCCAGGAGACCGACGAGGATGTACAGCCCGGCACCCTGATGTATGTACCGGTCTATCGCCGGGGCGAGCCGCTCGACAGTCTGGCCCAGCGGCACCAGGCGCTGGAGGGCTGGGTCTATATTCCCTACCGGATGCACGACCTGATGCAGGGCATCCTCGCCGCCTGGGACCAGGGCTCGCAGGGCGCCTTGGCCCTGCGCCTCTACGACGGAGAGCGCCGGACACCAGAGGCCCTGCTCTATCAGAGCCATGCCCCGGCCAGCGACCCGGCACGAGCCAGCATCTTCTCCCAGCAGCGCCGGGTCGACTTCAACGGCCGTACCTGGTGGCTCGACTTCGACCACCTGGACCCGGAGGGGGCTGTGCCGAGCCTCAGCGCCTGGCTGACTCTGGCCGCAGGCCTGGCCCTGACCGGCCTGCTCTGCGCCCTGCTGCTCTCCCTACTGACCACCCGCACCCGGGCCCTGCGCATCAGCGACAGGCTGACCCTCGCCATCCGCGACCGCGAAGCCGAGCTTGCCAGCCTGCTGGGGCGACTGCAGACCATTGCCGACCGGGTGCCCGGCGTGGTCTATGAATACCGCCTGGCCCCCGACGGCCGCTCCTGGTTTCCCTATGCCAGCTCGAGCATGCAGCACGTCTACGGCGTCTCCCCGGACGCCCTCAAGGAGGATGCCGCCCCCGCCTTCGCCATCATTCACCCCGATGACCTGGATGCCTTCCGGAGTTCTATCCAGCACTCCGCCGAGACCCTGACTCCCTGGCGCCATGAGTATCGGGTGCGCCTCGACGACGGCCGCCAGCGGTGGCTCTCCGGCGACGCTCTGCCCCAGCGCGAACCCGACGGCAGCACCACCTGGTACGGCGTGATCAGCGATACGACCGAACGCAAGGAGATCGAGATGGCACTGCGCTGCGCCCACGCCGAGACCGAGCGCCTGCGGGAAGCCCTGGACCACGTCGACTCACCCGTCTACATGAAGGACGCCGACAGCCGCTACAGCTACGCCAACCGCGCCGCCCTGGCGCTGCTGGGCTGTACGGAAGAGGCGCTGATCGGCAGCGACGCCAGCCGCTTTCTGCCCGGAGAACTGGCCCACCAGCAGCGCCGGACCGATGCCAGGGTGCTGCACGGCGACCAGGTGACCGAGGAGGTGATCCTCACCGACCCCGGTGGCGAACGCCGCGTCTATCTGGACATCAGGACGCCGATTCACGATGGCGAAGAGATCGTCGGCCTGCTTGGCATCGCCAGCGATATCACCCTGCTCAAGGAGCAGGAGCAGCGGCTCGAGCAGCTGGCCCATCACGACGCCCTGACCGGCCTCCCCAACCGGGCGCTGCTGGCGGATCGCCTCGATCAGGCCATGACCCAGGAGTCACGCCGCGGCAGCCTGCTGGCCCTGGCCTACCTGGATCTGGACGGCTTCAAGGCCGTCAACGACCGCCACGGCCACGCCGCCGGCGACCAGCTGCTGACCACACTCTCCCATCGGCTCAAGAGGGTCCTGCGCGAGGGCGATACCCTGGCGCGCCTGGGCGGCGACGAGTTCGTCGCCGTGCTGCGGGAGCTTAACGACCGCGCCTCGGCCACGCCCCTGCTCGAGCGCCTGCTCGAAGCGGCTGCCCTGCCGGTATCCCACGAAGGTCAGGAGCTGTCGGTCAACGCCAGCCTCGGCGTGACCTTCTACCCCCAGGCGGAGCCCATGGAGGCCGAGCAGCTCCTGCGCCAGGCCGACCAGGCCATGTACCAGGCCAAGCTCGCCGGCAAGGGCCGCTACCACCTCTTCGATGCGGAGCATGACCGCTACCTGCGCAGCCAGCATGAAAGCCTGGGCAGGCTACAGCAGGCGCTGGAGGACGGCGAGCTGCTGCTGCACTACCAGCCCAAGGTCAACCTGCGCACGGGGGCGGTAGTCGGCGTCGAGGCGCTGCTGCGCTGGCAGCATCCGGCACGGGGGCTGCTGCTGCCCAGCAGCTTCCTGCCCGGCATGGAGGAGCACGCCCTGGCGGAAGCGCTGGGCGAGTGGGTCATGCGTACCGCCCTGGCCCAGGCGGCGGCCTGGTACCGTAGCGGGCTGAACGTGCCCGTCAGCGTGAATGTCGGCGCCCGCCAGCTGCGTCAGCGGGAGCTCCCCGAGCGCCTGGGCCGGTTGCTTGCCGAGCACCCCGAGCTGCCCCCGGGCATGCTGGAGCTCGAGGTGCTGGAAACCAGCGCCCTGGGCGATCTGGCCCTGATCGCCGACCGTCTGGCGGCGTGCCGCCGGGCCGGGGTCGATGTTTCACTGGACGACTTCGGCAGCGGCTACTCCTCGCTGACCTATCTCAAGCGCCTGCCGGCGGGCACCATCAAGGTCGACCAGTCCTTTATCCGCGACATCCTCAAGGTCCCCGAGGATATCAAGATCCTCGAGGGGGTCCTGGGGCTGGCCGACGCCTTCGGTCGCCGGGTCATCGCGGAAGGGGTGGAGTCTACCCGCCACGGCGACCTGCTGCTGCGCCTGGGGTGCGAGCTGGGCCAGGGCCACGGCATCGCGCGTCCGATGCCCGCCGAGGCCCTCCCCGACTGGCTGGCTCACTGGCAGCCGCCGGCGCACTGGGCACGACTGGCGCCCGTGAGCCGGGCTCGGCTGCCCCTGCTGTATGCCAGCGTCGAGCATCGCGCCTGGCGCCAGCAGCTGACCGCCGCCCTGAACGACAGCGGCGGGACGCCGGCCCTGGCGGCGTCGGCGTGCCAGCTGCGCCACTGGGTCAAGCTCAGCTGCGACCGGCGCCCCTTCGACAGCGAGCCCATCCGACGTCAGCACCAGCGCATCCACAGCAGAGCCAAGACCCTGGTGGCCCTGCACCATCGCGGCCGGCAGGACGACGCCATGGCGCAGCTGGCCGCGTTGAACGCCATGAGCGACGACCTGCTGGCCATGCTGGAGGCGCTGCTCGACGCTCCCGAGGGCTGAGCGAGACTAGGACTTGCCGGCGGTAAAGCCGCCGTCGACCATCAGGGTGGTGCCGGTGATGAAACTCGCCTCGTCGCTGGCCAGGAACAGGAAGGCGTTGGCCACCTCCTCCGAACGGCCCAGGCGGCCGATGGGGTGCATGCTGATCAGCCCCTGCAGCAGTTCCTCGTCCAGCGCCGCAAGCAGCGGCGTGTCGATATAGCCCGGGCCGATGCCGTTGACCCTTACGCCCTTCGGCGCCGCTTCGATGCCCAGGGTGCGCGTCATGTTGACCACGCCACCCTTGGCCGCGGTATAGGCGGCGGTCTGGGACTGGCCGACCATGCCCAGGATGGAGGCGCAGTTGACGATGCTGCCGCTGCCCTGGCGATACATCACCCGCAGCGCGGCCCGAGCCACCCGGAAGACGCCGTTGAGATTGATGTCGATGATGCGCAGATACTCCTCGTCGGTGACCTCGTCCGAGGGCGTGATGCCACCGATACCGGCATTGTTGAACACTGCATCCACGCTGCCGAGTTCCGCCACGCTCTCCTCGAAGAGCCGGTCCACCTGGGCGGTATCGGTCACGTCGCACACCTTGAACAGGCAGCGCCCGCCGTGCTTGCCGTCGAGCTCGGCCGCCCGGGCGGCGCCCTCGCTGCCCTCGAGGTCGGCGATCACCGCGTTGGCACCCTCCTCCAGGCAGCGCTCGATGCTGGCAAGCCCGATGCCGCTGGCACCGCCGGTCACGATCACGTTCTTTCCCTGCATGCGCATAGGGTCACTCCCTGTTGATGATGAACAGAGCGGGACAGCCTGCCCCGCCGACCCAGTGTAGCCGGGGCCGATAGCGACCCCCTAACGGTTCATCAGCGGGACAGAGGGATCCCCAGCCTGTCTTGACGCGCATCAATTCGTGCCAGCGAGTGGTCCGGCGCAGCTCCCAGCCGCTGCCCTCCCGGGGCAGGCCGAGGCGTGATCAGGCGTCCAGGTCGAGGGCCTCCAGAGGCGCAGGTCGGGCAAACAGGTAGCCCTGGAAGGTGCGGCAGCCGTGTGCCAGCAGCCAGTCGCGCTGAGCCTCGTTCTCCACTCCCTCTGCCACCACCTCCAGCCGCAGGCTCTGCGCCAGGGCGATGGTACTGGCGACGATCGCCTCGCTGGCCTCATCCTCCAGCAGGTCGCACACGAAGGACTGGTCGATCTTGAGCTGGTCCAGGGGCAAGCGCTTGAGATAGGCCAGCGAGGAGTAGCCGGTGCCGAAATCATCCAGCGAGAAGCGCACGCCGTACTCACGCAGGCGCAGCATGCGTTCCCGGGCCGCCTCCCGCCCCTCGAGAAAGAGGCTTTCGGTCACCTCGAGCTTGAGGCGGTTGGCCGGGGCGCCTGTCGTCTCGAGGCATTCCAGCACGCGTTCCACGAAGTCCGGCTCGCGGAACTGACGCGGACTGACGTTAACGGAGAGACTCAGCGCCGAGCGTGCCGGATCGGCCGCCCAGGCCGCCAGTTGACGACAGGCCTGTTCCAGCACCCAGAAGCCGATCGCAACGATCAGCCGGTTCTCCTCGGCCAGGGGAATGAACTCGCCGGGAGAGACCTGACCGCGCACCGGGTGCATCCAGCGCACCAGCGCCTCGGCCCCCACGGGCCGGCCCCGATCATCTACCTGGGGCTGGTAGTGCAGACGCAGTTCGCCATTGGGCAGCGCCTGCCTCAGGTCCGCCTCCAGGCGGGCGCGGGCCTGCAGCCGCACCTGCATGTCGGGGTCGAAGAAGGCCAGGGTATTGCGTCCAGCCGCCTTGGCCTGGAACAGCGCCATATCGGCCTGCTGCAGGATCTCGTCGAGGGTCGTCTCATGGTCGCGGAACAGGGTAATGCCCAGGCTCGCCGACACGCTGACCCGCTCCTCACCCAGGCGTATCGGCGTCTGCATCACCGCCAGCAGCTTGTTGGCGACCCGTTCGGCGATCACCGCCACGGCATCCGGATCGCTCCCCAGATCGTGAAGCAGCACGGCAAACTCGTCACCGCCCAGCCGAGCCAGGGTATCCGTCTCCCGCAGCGCCTCCTCATAGCGATGGGCCACCTCCCTCAGCAGCTGGTCGCCGGCGTGGTGGCCAAGCGTATCGTTGACCTGCTTGAAGTGGTCCAGGTCAACGAAGATCAGCGCCCCGATCTGGCCGCTGCGATAGCTGTCCTTGAGGGTCATCTCCAGGCGGTCGAGCATCAGCCGGCGGTTCGGCAGGCCGGTCAAGGGGTCGAAGAAGGCCAGCTGGTGGATCTCCTCCTCGGCGGCCTTGCGCTCGGTAAGGTCGCTGAAGGTCGCCACGAAATGGGTCGGCTTCCCCTCGGTATCACGCACCGCGGAGAGGGTCAGCCACTCGGGGAACACCTCGCCGTTCTTGCGGCGGTTCCAAACCTCCCCCTGCCAGCTGCCGCTGCTCAGCACGCTGCGCCACAGCCGCCGATAGAAGGCCCCGTCGTGGAGGCCCGACGACAGCAGGCGCGGGTTCCTGCCCAGCACCTCCGCCTCGCTATAGCCGGTGATACGGGTGAAGGTCTCGTTGACCTTCAGGATGCGGCTGTTGCCATCGGTGATCAGCATGCCCAGGTGGGTCTCGAAGGCGGTGGCGGCGATGCGCAGCTGCGCCTCGGTGGCGCGCTCATCGGTCACGTCTCGCACCAGCGCCAGGGCACCGCCCGCTCCCTCTCCAGGCTCCCGCAGCGGGCTAAGCACCGAGTGAAACTGGCGCGGCTCACCGTGCAGGTGCAGGGTGTAGTCGTACTCTACCGGCCCGTCGCCTCGCCGCAGCGTCTCGAAGGCCTCGTCGAGCTGACGGGCCATGGGGGCCGGCAGCACCTCGCGGTAGTGACGCTGCAGGAAGGAGGCGGCATCGGCCATCAGCTCAGCGGGATCAGCGGCGTGCACATAGGTGAAGCGCCCCTCGGCGTCGAACACGAAGATAATGTCCTGGATCGAGCTCACCAGGGCCTGCAGGCGCGCCTCCCGGCTGCGAGCATCGCGACGCGCCAGCTCGCGCTCCCGGGCCTGCCGGCGCATCTCCTCCTCCAGGCGCAGTCGATTGAGGTAGTGCCGCAGCACCAGCCCCCCCAGCCCCATGACCAGCAGGCCGACCATCACCCGCACCCACAGCCGGTAGGACCAGTCGCTGAGCAGCACGTCCAGCCCCTCCCCCACCACCACCACGAAGGGCAGGTCATCGAGGCGTCGCATGGTGTAGAGCCGATCGCTGCCGTCCAGGGGGGAGGCGGTACGCAAGTGGGTTCTCGCCTCTCCGCTCTGGATGAACGCCTGGGTCAGGGGCTCCTCGATCCGCCGCCCCAGCACCCCGCCCGCCTCCTCTTCTGCCCCTGCTTCGCCCACCCCGGGGCGGCGTGCCACCAGTCGCATCCCGGTATCGATGATGGCGATGCTCTCGCCCCTCGTCAGGCTCAGGTCATCGAGGGTCTGACCGAAGACGGCGGGGTCCAGCTGAATCATCACCGTTCCACCGCCGGCGAGGCGGCGCAGCAGCACCACCACCTGGCGACGCTCCAGCGCCGACCAGAGCAGCGGCGTCACCAGGGCCTCTCGGGACGGCTGCGCCTGCATCAGGCGGAAGAAGGGCAGGCCCGACATGTCGAATCCGGGCGGATGCAGGGGGCTGGAGGAGGCGACCACCCGGCCGCCCTCATCGATGAGGCTCACCTTGTCGATGAGCCCCAGGCTCTCGCGCCGCCGGGCCAGAAACTCCTCGGCCTGCTCGACTACCAGCGGCTCCCCGAACAGGCGCTGGCGTTGCGGTGGCTCCAGCACCTCTGTCATGCCCGTCAGCGCGGCCTCACTGACCGAGAAGATGCCGGCCACCCACTCCGCCACCAGGTCGGCACGGGCCGCCGTGCGCTCCCTAGCCGCCTGCATGTCGCGCTGGTACTGGTCGAACAGGAAGCCGGCCAGGGTAGCGAAGAGGACGAGCATGCCCACCACATAGAGGGCAATGGCGATACGGCGATCCTTGCGGTTGCGGCGCTCGACCGGGTCGTCATCCAAAGCGGCGGTCATCGCTCAGCGATCCTTGCGTGTCGTGGGGGGTGGACTCCTCGGCAGTGTAACGTCCACGGTGGAATTGTGCCGCTTCGGCAGACGGGAGGGTACCGCTTAAGCTGCCGGGAGACACCAGCCTGCGGCCGAGAGGCCGTTGTACAGCCCGGCACTCGGCTGTCCGAAAGGCTTCCGCGCTCCCCTCCCCGCGCCTCTCTCAGTCTTCGTAGGGGCGCGCCCGGATCTCGTCAGGCTCATGGCGGGCGAGGATCTCCTCGATCTCGGGCCTTGATGCATCGGGCACGATCACCTTGACCTCATTGCTGTCTCTGTCGAAGTAGAGTTTCTCCCGGGGATAGCCCTCGGAGACCAGCTCGTCATAGGCATTGACCGCCTTGTTGGCGCTGCCATAGGCCGCCGTTACTGTCTGTGTCATGAGACACCCTCCTGGATGGACATTAAGAAGCACCGGCACCGTCAGGCACCGGGGTCGGGGCAGGGAGTCACTCCCTGGCCACAGTGTAGTCATAGCGGCTCGCCGAGTGCGGGCCAGGGGTGTCGCAGATGGCGACATCACCCCGGGCTGCTTCTCCTCCTTTCGCCGACACCGCACCGGTAAAAGCAATAGTCCTCGCCACGATACCGCGAGGCCCGGCGGGATTCGCTATGCTGCAGGAGACTCCCTGCGGAAGCCCTCGCCCATGCGACTCGCGATCCTGCTCCTCGCCTGCCTGCTGCCCCTCGCCGCTGAAGCGGACGACACGCCCGCCCGCTCACCGGACACGGCACTCGAGGCCTATGTGGCAAGGCCGGATGCGGCCTTTCACTGGGAGGAGGTCGCTCGACACCGCCTCCTCGGCACCGAGACCCGGCTGATCGAACTGACTTCCCAGCGCTGGCGCGACACCCTCTGGCACCATCAGCTTTGGCTGATCGACCCCACCGAGGGGCAGGGCGACCGCCACGCCCTGCTGTTCATCGGCAGCGGCACCTGGCCGACCGTGGGCGAGCCCTCCCGGGAGCCGCCGCGGGACGCCGCACGCTTCGTGGCCCTGGCCCGGGCGTTGGAGACGCCGGTGGCGGTGCTGCGCCAGGTGCCCTTCCAGCCGCTGCTGGGCGGGCTGACCGAGGACTCCCTGATCGCCGAGACCTTCCTGCGCTTTCTCGACGCCCCCGAAGAGGCCGACTGGCCGTTGCTGCTGCCCATGGTCAACAGCGCGGTGCGCGCCATGGATGCCCTGCAGGCGCTGACCGCCGACTGGGAGGCCCCTCTCGAGACCTTCACCCTGACCGGCGCCTCCAAGCGCGGCTGGACCACCTGGCTCACCACCGCGGTGGACCCGCGGGTGGCGGCCCAGGCCCCCATGGTGTTCGATATCCTCGACATGGAGCCGCAGCTGGCCCACCAGCGCCGAGTGTGGGGGGCTCCTTCACCGCAGATCGCCGACTATACCCAGCGCGGTATCGATGCCCGGCTCGACAGCGAGGCGGGCCGCGCCTTGCAGGCCATGGTCGACCCCTACCGCTACCGGGAGCGCCTGACCCAGCCCAAGCTGCTGGTGCTGGCCAGCAACGACGCCTACTGGCCGGTGGACGCCCTCAACCTCTACTGGGATGCCCTGCCCGAGCCCCGCCATCTGCTCTACCTGCCCAACCAGGGCCACCGGCTGCGCGACTATGCCCGCCTGCTGCCGAGCCTGGTGGCTTTCCACCGCCGCGTGAGCCGTGGCGAGCCGCTGCCGGCGCTGGCCTGGACGTACCACTGCGAGGAGGAGCGGGTGGCGCTGCGGGTGCGCGCCTCCGAACCCGTCGACGAGGCCCGGGCCTGGGTGGCACAGGCGCCGACGCGCGACTTCCGCGAGGCCCGCTGGGACCCCCACCCCCTTGAGGCCGGCGACGGGGAGCTAGCCCTCGCACTGCCCTACCCCGAGAGCGGCTACCTGGCGCTGTTCGGCGAACTGCTGTTCACCGAGACGCCCGGGGAGCGGCTGACCCTCTCCACCACCGTGCAGGTAATCGGCCATGAGGCGGGCGCCTCCGATAGTGACCGCTGCCCCGAACCTCGGGGCAGCTAACCCTGCCAGAGGCTGCCGCTGGCAGGCGACGTGACCGCATCGAGAAAGCGCAGGGCCAGCGCCGGCTCCAGGGCAAGCATGAAGGCAACGCCCCAGACGCCGCCCCACAGGTGCGCACTGTGGTTGATGCGATCGCCTCCGCGCCGCTGGGCACGCAGGGAGTAGACCACATAGGCCGCCGCGAAGAGGATCGCCGGCACCGGCACGAAGAGCACGAAGAGCAGCGACCAGGGCCGCAGCAGGATATAGGCAAACAGCAGCGCCGCCACGGCTCCGGAGGCGCCCAGGCTGAGAAAACGCATATCGTGACGGTGGCGCAGATGGGTGGGCAGGATCGCCACCAGCAGCCCCGACAGGTAGAAGAGCAGAAAGCCAAAGGGCCCGATGCGCGGCGTCAGCACCAGCTCCATCACCGTGCCGAAGAAGTAGAGGGTGATCATGTTGAACAGCAGATGGGTGCCGTCGGCGTGGATGAAGCCGTGGCCCAGCAGCCGCCACCACTGCCCCCGTGCCACGCCGGGCGGCCAGTAGACCAGCGCCGCGTGCAGCCGGGGCCAGACCCAGGCCGCCAGGGTCACCGCCGTGGTCACGAGAACCAGCAGCAGCGTCATGCTCATGCACGGACCTCCCGAGAAGGACGCGCTGCCTTGCCGGCGCGGAAAGCCGGCGAGCCAGGCTCGGCAGCATCGTCAGGGTTCTCGGCTCAGACCGCGGCGAGCCGCCATTGGTGCCCCGGACCAACCCGGGGCACACCCTCAGGAGGCCTCGGCGCGGCGTGCCGGCCGAGCGGCCGTTTCCTCCTCGGCCATCGCCCTGGCCAGGGCCTCACGCTCGGCGGCCTCGTCGGCCAGGCTGCGCTTCGGCAGCACCAGGTTGAGGGTGAAGGCCACCAGGGCGGCGACCACGATGGGCGAGCCGCCCACCACCAGCTGCAGCATCGCCGGGAGCTGGCCGATCGCCTCGGGTACCGCATAGACCCCCATGCTCAGCGCCAGGGCGAGACTGGCGATGGTCATGTTGCGCGCCGACAGCTCGTCCCGGGTGATCAGCTGGATACCGGTCATGGTGATCATGCCGAACACCGTGATGGTGGCCCCGCCCAGCACCGGGTAGGGAATGGTGGTCATCACGGCACCGAACTTGGGCACCAGCCCCGCCACCAGCAGGAAGAGCGCGGCCAGCGCCAGCACGAAGCGGCTGACCACCTTGGTCATCGCCACGATGCCCACGTTCTGGCTGTAGGAGGAGGTGGGCATGGCGCCGAAGAAGGAGCCGACCGCGGTGGTGGCGCCGTTGCCCAGCAGCCCGCCGAACAGCTCCCGGGTGGTGGGCTCGCGGTTCATGCCCCCCACCGAGGTGGCGGAGAGGTCGCCGATGGTCTGCACCGAGTTGACCACGCAGATGATCACCACCGAGAGGATGGCGGCGGCGTGAAACTCGAGCTCAAAGGGCATCAGCCGCGGGGCGCTGAACCAGCCCGCCTCGCGCACCGGAGTGAAGTCCACCATGCCCAGCGCCAGGGACAGCGCATAGCCCACCCCGATGCCGCAGATGATCGCCGCCAGCTTCATGAAGCCCCGGGCGAACTGGGAGACCCCCAGCACCACCCCCAGGGTCACCAGGGCAACCAGCCAGTTCTGCGGGTCGCCATAGTCGCTGGCGCCCACCCCGCCGGACATGTAGTGGATGGCGATGTCATACAGCGAGAGGCCGATCACCAGCACCACCACCCCCGCCACGATGGGGGGAAAGAGGTGGCGGATGCGGGTAATGAAGAGCCCCACCAGAATCATCGCCAGGCCGCCCACCACCTGGGCACCGAGGATCCCGCCGATGCCGTACTGGGCACCCACGGCGACCAGGGTGGGCACATAGGCGAAGCCCACGCCGAAGATGGTCGGCAGCCGGGCGCCGAAGCGCCCCACGCCGTAGAGCTGGATCAGGGTAGCCAGCGCCGAGGCGATCAGCGAGATCTGGATCAGCAGCATCTGCTCGGCCAGGCTGCCGCCGGCGGCACCGACCACGATGATCGGCACGGTCACCGTGCCCATGATCATCGCCAGGATGTGCTGGAAGGAGAGCGGCAGGGCCCTGGCCAGGGGCGGCCGGCCATGGAAGTCGAAGACGGACTGGCTAGGATGTGGTGTGCTCATCGGGGGGCTCATCGCGATTCTTGTCGTTGGTTGGGGTCGCGATGACTGAGCCTAGCCAAGAGCCAGGGTGTACACAACTTTTGTATACTAAAAATACGCCAATGTAGACCAATGTCTCAGCCGAAGGCCTCTGCCAGCCGCCAGTCATTGTCGGTAATGGGGACTGCGCCGCGGAAGGTGACCCTGACGGTATCGCTCAGGCCGACCCCCCACTGCCCTGGCAGGCGCAGGCAGAGCGGCAGGTGGAAGACCATGTCCTCGGCGAACTCGCGCGGCTGGCCGCGAGCGATGTAGCCGGTGCCCTCTACCCAGCTGGGCGGAAACTGGGCGCCCACCGCATAGCCGAACACCCCCGAGAAGAAGAGCCGCTCAGCGTGGGGGGCGAGCACCGCCTCGGCGGCCCGGGCCGTCGCATCGAAGGTGTTGCCGGGGCGCATCTCGGCAGTGAGCGTTTCGAACAGCGTCCGACAGAGGTCGCGGACCGCCTGCATCTCGGGGGTCGCCCGGCCCGCCACGGCGGTGCGCATCATGGGAGCCGTGTAGCGCTGGAAGGCCGAGCCGAACTCCAGGAACACCGGATCCCCCGCCTCGATGACGGTGCGCTTGTGGTTGACGTGGATCACGCTGATGCGCCGCCCGCTGGTGACGATGGGCTGCAGGCTCATGAACTCCCCGCCGGCCGCCAGCATGGCCCGGGCGCCCTCGGCGGCCACCTCGTTGTCGGTGACGCCCGGAGCGATCACCGCCTCGGCGGCGGCGAGGCCGGCGGCGGTGATCCCCGCGCTCTCGCGCAGGCAGTCGAGCTCCGCCGGCGTCTTGACCAGGCGGATGGCATCGAGCAGGGCCCCGCCGTCGTCGGAGAAGCGCTCGGCACCGAGCCGCGCCTGCAGCTCGCGGATCACCCCGAAGCGCAGCCCGGCCCCGAAGGCATCCAGCCCGATGCGCCGGAAGGGCGAGAGCGTCTCGGCCAGCGGGGCGATCACCTCCTCGATCCCCTCCCAGCGGTAGCCGAGGATCTCGTCCACCTCGGCGGTGACCACCGCCGGGCCGGTCTCGATGGAGGGCACCTGCAGCACCCGCCGGTCGGCCGAGACCACCAGGGCGGTGTGCACCGAGACCTCGAAGGTGTGATAGCCGGTCAGGTAGAAGATATCGGCGGGGTCGGTGAGCAGCAGCGCCTCCAGGCCCGCCCTGCCCATGGCGGCGCGAACCCGGGCCAGGCGGGCCGCGAACTCGGCGGGAGCGAAGGGCAGCTCGGCACCGGCAAGGTGAACGGCCAGGGCGTGGCGATAGGCGTGGTGATCCATGAAGGCTCTCCGGCGAAGGCGGGGCGCTTGAGCGCCAGCCTGAGCGGGGCGCTCGGGCTATCGGCAGTGTAGCCCCGGACCCGACGCAGACCAGCGGAAGGAAGCGAAAATATCCCTGTTCGCCTCCGGCCCGGTTTCGTAGAATCCAGCCTCGTGTTGAACGCTACAGGACAACGATATGGGACGGGCCTTTCAGAACCGCAAGGAATCCATGGCCAAGACGGCCGCTGCCAAGACCAAGGTCTACAGCAAGTACGGCCGCGAGATCTATGTGGTCGCCAAGCAGGGCGGCACCGATCCCGCCGGCAACCTCAGCCTGCGCGGGCTGATCGAGCGCGCCAAGAAGGACCAGGTACCCAGCCACGTCATCGAGAAGGCCCTGGACAAGGCCAGCGGCGTGGGCGGCGAGGACTTCTCCCCGGCCCGCTATGAGGGTTTCGCGCCGGGCAATGTGATGGTCATCGTCGACTGCCTGACCGACAACCCCAACCGCACCTTCGGCGACGTGCGCGCCTGCTTCACCAAGACCAAGAGCAAGATCGGCACCCCGGGCACCGTCAGCCACATGTTCGACCACTGCGCCATCCTCGCCTTCAAGGGCGACGACGAGGAGGCCACCCTGGAGGCGCTGATGGAGGCCGATGTCGACGTCACCGACATCGAGAACGAGGCGGGCCAGATCACCGTCTTCGCCCCGCATACCGAATATGCCAAGGCCAAGCAGGCGCTGCTCGACGCCTTCGGCGAGCTCGACTTCGAGGTGGACGAGATCCAGTTCGTGCCCCAGACCACCACCCCCATCGAAGGCGACGACGTGGCGATGTTCGAGAAATTCCTCGATATGCTCAACGAGCTGGACGACGTCCAGAACGTCTTCCACAACGCCGAGCTGCCCGAGTAACGCTCTCTTGCTGCCGCCCGCTCAGGGCGGCAGCGGCCAGGCGGTACCCGGCACCTGCACGTACTCGAAGACGCGCTGCACCCCTGCCGGGGCGCCCATGCGCCCCAGCACCAGCGGCACATGGATCCCCACGCCGATGAAGGGGTGCCGTGAGGGCGCATCGAAATAGTCGCGATCGGTGGAGGAGTAGCCGCGGGTGCCGTAGCCGGCCTGCAGCTCCACCCAGCGCAGCGGCGTCTCCCCGGCGCCCCAGGCCTGCAGCGGGAAGGCCAGCAGCCAGCGAGAGCCCGAATAGTCGGTGGTGATGTCATACTCACGGCCGTCGCGCATGGCCGGCGAGGGGAAGTACTCCCAGCGGAACTGCACCCGCTCCCCCCATTCGGGGTAGCGCAGGCGCAGGTACTCGAGCCCCACCCCGGCCATATTGGCCACCTGGTCCTCCCAGCTGAAGCCATGGTCCGGCGAGAAGCCATCGCCCACCTCCACCGTGGTGGTCAACAGCAGGCCGCTGAAGGCCCCCAGCCGCGCGGCCTCACGCTCCGCATAGCCCCAGCGCCGGTAGAGGCTCGCGGCGATCGCCGTGGAGACCGCGCCGGCATAGGCGTGGCCCAGCTTGTCGGCGCCCCCCGAGGCGGTGTCGCGGCCGAACCAGCCCTCGCTCTCGGTGCGAAAGCTCGACTCCCCCCAGTTCCAGACGCCGAAGCCGTAGGCGGTGACGCCGCCGACGATGGCCCCATTGAGCCAGAAGGCCTTGCGCTCGCGGCTCCAGCCGTCCGCGTCATCGCCGGCCCAGCCGCCCGCAGGCAGCGCCAGCAGCAGTGCCGCCGCCAGGGCCGATCCGCCACGCCGGCACGCTTGCCATGCCCCCATGGATCACCTCCTCACTCGCCGGGCCGGTCGAGCCCGCCGACCTCGACCAGGAAGCCGTCGATCCCTTCAGAGTAGTCCGGCTCGCTCTCCAGGAAGCCGGTGTTGTGGCCGCCGCGGATCTCGAGCAGGCGCTTCGGGTCACGCGCCGCCCGGTAGACGGCCTCGCCCTCGGCGAAGGGGATGATCTCGTCGTCGCGGCTATGGATCACCAACAGCGGCGCCGTGATGCCCCCGACGTGGCTCTCGGTATCGTGGGAAAAGCGCGCCAGCCAGCGCGCCGGCAGGAAGGGGTAGACGCGCTGGGCCAGCTCGGGAACCGAGCGGAAGGGCGACTCCAGGATCACCGCCGCCGGCCGTTCGCCCTGCGCCTCCCGCTCCTCGGCCAGCTCGGCGGCCACGGCGGCCCCCAGGGAGCGCCCGAACAGCACGACCTCCTCCGGGGCCTGGCCGGCCTCCTCCCGCAGCCAGCGCCAGCCGGCCATGGCGTCCAGCGCCAGCCCCGCCTCGGAGGGACGCCCCTCGCTGCGGCCATAGCCGCGGTAGTCGAGGATCAGCACCGCGAACCCCAGGCGGTGGAACTGCACCAGGGAGTCGAGGCGGTGGGAGATATTGCCGGCATTGCCGTGCAGGAAGAGCAGGCTGGCCCGAGGCCGCTCGTGGGGCAGCCACCAGGCGTCCAGGGCCAGGCCATCCTCGGTCTCGAGGAGCACCGGCTCCCAGGCCAGGCCGCGATCCGCCGGAGTGCCGATGGGCTCGCGGCCCATATGCGGCAGGTAGAGCAGCCGCTCCTGGAAGGCCCAGGCCAGCGCCAACACCAGCAGATAGACCAGTGCGATCCCGACAAGCCAGCGCAGCAGCATCCTGACCCTCCCTCTCTGCCAATCGTCTGCGGGGACTCCCTGCGGCATACTCTGTCGAGTCTCGACGCGTCCCGCAAGGAAACCGGATGATCACTCCCGCCCTCCCCCAGACCACGCTATCCCGGCTGCTGCTCGGCACCCTGCTGGCCCTGCTCCTGGCGCTGGCGCCCCAGGCCCAGGCGGCAACGCCCCCGGTGGAGGCGCGCGGCGAGGCCGAGGTGCTCTGGTACTTCTGGCGCGACCACTGCCCCTTCTGCCAGGAGGCCGCCGCCTGGCTGGATCGTCTGGAAACGGAGCGGCCCGACCTCGAGGTGCGGCGCATCGAGGTGGTGCAGGACCCGGACGGGCGCGCCCGCTTTCTCGCCATGATGGCCGAGCTCGGCAGGACGCCCAATGCCGTGCCCACCTTCATCCTGGGCGACCAGGTGTGGGTGGGCTTCTCGCCGGCCATCGTGGAGGGGCTGGAGGCGCGGCTCTCCTCGGAGCCAGCGGCGGCCGACGCCTCCCGCTGGCGGCTCGACCTGGGCCCCCTGGGGCGCATCGATCTGGCCGGGGAGTCGATGCTCTTCGCCACCCTGCTGATCGCCTTCGTGGACGGCTTCAATCCCTGCTCGATCTGGGTCCTCAGCGTGCTGCTGGCGATGATCCTGGGCAGCGGCTCCCGGGCCCGCACCGCCGCGGTGGGCGGCACCTTTCTGCTGGTCACCGCCAGCCTCTACGGCCTCTTCATCGCCGGGCTCTTCGCCGCCCTCTCCGTGGCCCGTCACCTGGCCGGTATCCAGCTGGTGGTGGCGCTGTTCGCCCTGGTGTTCGGCGCGGTCAACGTCAAGGACTACTTTGCCTTCAGGCAGGGCTTTTCCTTCAGCATTCCCGAACGCTTCAAGCCCCATATCTATCGCGGCAGCCGCGAGGTGCGCCGGGAGCGCCCGCTTCCCGTGACCCTGCTGGTCACCGTGGTGCTGGCCGGCGGCGTGGCCCTGGTGGAGCTGCCCTGCACCGCCGGCTTTCCGGTGGTCTGGACCTCGCTGCTGGCCGAGGCCGGGGTCGAGGGGATCGCCTTCGCCGGGCTGCTGGCCGTCTATCTGCTGGTCTACCTGGCGATCGAGATCGCCATCCTGGCGGTCGCCATTGCGACGCTCAGCATCGGCCGCATGCAGGAGACCCACGGCCGCACCCTGAAGCTGATCGGGGGGATGGTGATGCTGGCGCTGGGCGGCGTCATGCTGGTGGCGCCGGAGCTGATGGAGAGCCTGACCGGCTCGCTGGCGGTAATCGGGCTCGCCCTGGCCGGCGCCCTGGGGATAATGGCCGTCAGTCGCCTCGGCGGCGCCTGACGGCAGGCCGCATTACTCCACGGTCACGGTGATGACGTCGGAGACCAGCGGCGGATCGAAGCTGACATGGCGGTAGTCCATGAACAGCAGCTGCAGGCGGTACTCGCCCGGTTCGAGCTCCAGGCTGCCCTCGGTCTGGCCACCGCCGAAGTGGCGAGTATGGTCGGTGAAGGGCAGCGGCGCGTCCAGGTCCACATCTTCCAGCGGCATGTTCACCAGCAGGTGGTGATGGCCGGTGTCGGGGAAGTCGGCGCCCGCCGGGGCCACCCCCATCCCCTTGAGCCCCATGCGCACGGTCACCGGGCCCGAGAGGGTCGCCCCGTCCTCGGGCGAGATGAAGTAGACCTCGGCGCCTTCAGGGGCCGAGACCCGCTCCAGGTCCGCCATCGCCGGCGCTGCGAGCAGGGCGCCGGCAAACAGCCCCACTGCCAGGGAACAGTTCCACTTGTACATTGTTATCGCCTCCTTGGTTTGACATCCCGCAGCGGCAGGCAGACGGCCTGCGCCGCCTGAACAAGCCTAGACGAAATGCGCCAGGAGGGCGCCCCGGCGGGGTAGCGCGATGGCCTGTCAGCGAGAGGCCTCGTCGCTCCGGGCATCATCGAACCAGGGCAGGCGACGCTTGATGGCACGCACCGCTCTGGGCACCGCCACCAGGCGCACCAGGTAGGCGAGCGCCAGGCCGCTGACGATGGAGAAGAGCATGCCCTGCCCCACCCGGAACATCAGGGCGGTAAAGAAGGCGGTCAGGACGGCGGTGAAGATCTCTTCCAGGTGTCCCTGGATCCAGGCCTTGTGGCTCGGCTTCATGGTGTCACTCCTTGTGGTGTCTCAGCAGGGTCGTGTAGTCAGCAGGCGCTCAGCCCGGCTCGGCATCGCAGCCCATCACGCCGCCCCGGGCCCAGTGCTCGCCGTCTACCTCCTGGAAGAACACCTGCACGGAGTCGGCCCGGGCGCCGTAGACCTCCTCGAAGGCCTCGGTGATGCGCCGCGCCAGCTCGCGCTTCTGCTCCAGGTCGCGGGGAAACTGCTGAACGGTGACGATGGGCATGACGCCTCCTGCAACGGAAAATGGGCAGGTCACGATAGCAGAAACCCGCCAGCGGCGGGTTTCATAAAGCGTCCGGCACGCGCGCCCTCAGGCGTCCTCCACGAAGGCCCGATAGGCCTCCCAGGCGTCCTCGACCCCCGCCTCGAGGAAGCGCGCACCGTGCTCGGCGCTGGCCAGGGAGGGGTCGGAGCCCATGCGGCCATCGGGGAAGCGCCGGCGGAAGGTGTGGGCGTCGCACTGGGCGCTGCCGGCGGGCGCACGGCGCGGCGACATGGCCACGTCGCGCAGCGTCGCCGGGGCGGCATGCCAGGCCAGCGACACCTCGGAGGCGGTGGCGTGGCTGCCCTCGGCATCACCGTAGAGCGACTCGGCCAGCTCGCGGCCGCGGCGACCGGCGAACCAGTTGAACAGCTGCAGCTGCAGCTCGCCGGCCACTTCGCGCCGCAGGCTGCGCTCGCCGAGCACCTCGGCGAAGGCCGCGTTCACGGTGGCCACGTTGCCGCCATGGCCGTTAAGGAAGAAGACGTGGGTAAAGCCGTGGTGCGCCAGCGACTCGATGGTGTCGCGCAGCACCGCGACCAGGGTGCTCGGCCGCAGGGTCAGGCTGCCGGGAAAGGCCAGGTGGTGCTGCGCCACGCCGATCGCCTGGGTCGGGCCGACCAGCACCCCGTGACGCTCGCCCAGGGTCCAGGCGATCGTCTCGGGGCAGAGGGCGTCGGTGCCCATCGGGCCGTTGGGGCCGTGCTGCTCGGTGGAGCCGATGGGCAGGATGATGCCCCTGGCGCGCTCCAGATAGGCTTCCACCTCCTGCCAGGTGGCGTGCTGCAGTCGCATCGCTGCGCTCCCATGCCGTGGTCGATGGGACCATGATGGCAGATACACGGCACCACCGCTGCCTCAGCGCTCCTTCTGGGCCGCCTGCCACTCCTCGGCGGCCTCCTCCACCCCGGGCTCGTCGCCGCGGTTGAGGGCCGCTCGGCGATAGGCCTCCTCGTCGCGCACGTCCTCGATCACCGTCATCAGGTCGCCCACATCCACCGGCGCGGTGTCGTGGACGAAACAGCCGGTGAGTTCGCTCTCCGGATGCAGCTCGCCCGCCTCATAGAGCGCCCAGATCTCCTTGCCGTAGTCGGTGGCCAGAAGCTCCGGAGCGAAGCGGCCGAAGTAGCGGCGCATGTTGTCCACGTCGCGCTCGAACATCATCTCGGCGCTGTTGTTGCCGGCGGCGTCCACCGCCTGGGGCAGGTCGATGATCACCGGGCCGTCGGCGGCCATCAGCACGTTGAACTCGGAGAGATCCCCGTGCACCAGGCCGGCACACAGCATCTTCACCACGTCACGGATGATCTTGGCGTAGGACTCGCGGGCCTGCTCGGCGCTCAGGGTGACGTCGTCCAGGCGCGGGGCGGTGAAGCCCTCGGCGTCGGAGATCATCTCCATCAGCAGCACGCCATCGATGAAGCCATAGGGCTTGGGCACCCGCACGTCCGCCGCGGCCAGGCGATAGAGGGCGTCGACCTCGGCGTTGAGCCAGGCCTGCTCCTGCTCCTTCTGGCCGTAGCGGGTCTTCTTGGCCATGGCCCGGGAGCGGCGGCTGTTACGCTCGCGGCGCCCCTCCTGGTACTGCACGGCCTGCTTGAAGCTGCGCTGCTTGGCCTCCTTGAAGACCTTGGCGCAGCGCCGCTCGCCGTGGGAGCGCACCACGTAGACCTGGGCCTCCTTGCCGCTCATCAGCTGGCTCTCGACCGCCTCGATCAGGCCGTCGTCCACCAGCGGCTGCAGTCGCTTGGGTATCTTCATCTCATCTCCCGAAATTCGCCGAGGCGCCTCACCGGCCGACCCGCCGGGCGCGCACGCTGCGCCCCTTGATTCTACCGTCGAGCAGCCGCGCCAGGGCCGCGTCGGCCACCTCGCGCCGCACGGCCACATAGGCGCTGTTGGCCAGCACCTTGATCTTGCCCACCTGGTCGCCGGCCAGCCCCGCCTCGCCGGTCAGGGCGCCGAGGATATCGCCGGGGCGCACCTTCTGTTTCTTGCCGGACCCCAGCTGCAGGGTCGCCATGGGCGGTACCAGCGGCTCCCGGGCGAGCACCGCGCGGGGCGGCAGCGGGGCTTCCTCCAGTGGCTCGCCGAGGAAGTCGTTGAGGCGCGCCAGCCGGTAGGCCTCGCCCTCGCCGACCAGGGTGCAGGCGATGCCGGCGCTGCCGGCCCGGCCGGTACGCCCGACCCGGTGCACGTGCACCTCGAGCTCCCGAGCGATCCGGTAGTTGAACACCGCATCCAGCTCGGCGATGTCGAGCCCCCGGGCCGCCACGTCGGTGGCCACCAGGATGGAGGCGCTGCGATTGGCGAAGAGCACCAGCAGCCGGTCGCGGTCGGCCTGCTCCAGGTCGCCGTGCAGCGCCAGAGCGCTGAAGCCCGCCGCCCCGAGCGCCTGGGCCACCTCGTCGGTCTCGCGCTTGGTGTTGCAGAACACCACGCTGCTACCCGGGCGGAAGTGCAGCAGCAGCCGGCAGAGCGCCTCCAGGCGCGCCTTGTCGCCGTCGGCGACCCGGTAGACCCGCTCATGGATGCTGCCGGCGTCGTGGGTCTCGGCCACCTCCACCGTCACCGGGTCGCGCATCAGCGCCGCGGCCACGGGGCGCACGGCGTCGGAGAAGGTGGCGCTGAACAGCAGCGTCTGGCGCGACGCCGGGGTCTCGGCGACGATCGCCTCGAGGCTCGCCTGGAAGCCCATGTCGAGCATGCGATCCGCCTCGTCCAGGACCAGGGTCGCCAGCCCGTCGAGGACCAGCGAGCCCTTGCGCAGGTGCTCCTCGATGCGGCCCGGGGTGCCCACCACCAGGTGGGCGCCGTGGGCCAGGGAGGCGAGCTGGGGGCCGAAGGGGGCGCCGCCGCACAGGGTCAGCACCTTGACGTTGGGCAGGGTGCGCGCCAGCCGGCGCAGCTCGCCGGCCACCTGGTCGGCGAGCTCACGGGTCGGGCAGAGGATCAGCCCCTGCACCCGGAAGCTCGCCGGGTCGAGCCGCGACAGCAGCCCCAGGCCAAAGGCCGCGGTCTTGCCGGAGCCGGTCTTGGCGCGGGCGATCACGTCGCGACCGGCCAGGATCGGCGGCAGGCCCTCGGCCTGGATCGGCGTCATGGCGGCAAAGCCCAGGGAGGCGAGATTATCGATCAGCGCCGGGGCCAGCGGCAGCGTGGCGAAAGCGGTATCGGGGGAGGCATCAGACAAGGGAAGATCCTGCAGACAAATAGGGAGCGCCAGCGACAGCAAGCCGACCGGGGCCGGTAGCGGCCGGAGTCGACAGTCTATGAAGCGGCGAAGGCCGAGCGGCGCTGACCGGGCAAGCCCGGGGAAGCGAGAGAATTGAAGGCCTGCAGGATAGCAGAATGGCACCCGGTTCGCTGCTGAAACCGTTCACCGCGAAGCCGGTCCGGGCTCTCTGCTATGATGGCCTGCATTCCTACTTCATCACACCCCGAGAAAGGTGGGGTCAAGACGAGCTGCCTACCCATGTCGAGCCCAATCGAAAGAGGGAGCCCCCCGAGGCCCGAGCAGCGCAGGCGCCATGTGCCAGGCCCTCCCTTCGGGTCACCGCGCAGCAGCGGTGAGCTGAGAGCCAGCCTGACGTCGATTCGGGACACCTTCAGCAACCGCCACCACTCGCTGGACTTCGCCTACTCCCACGCCCACTACCTGCGCAATCGGGTACTGGCCGTCGGGGGCATCTTCCTGCTGCTCACCCCGCTATGGGCGCTGGTGGACGCCATGATGCTGCCTCGCGAGCTGTGGGGCACCACCCTGATCGGCCGCGGCCTCCTGCTGGCAGGCCTGCTCGGTGTTCTGCTGCTGGCCAGGGCCAGCCGCGAGCATATCGGACGCATTCGCCTCAGCGCCGGCTTCCTGCTCGCGCTGCCGGCGGCCTTCTATGCCCTGGTGCTGATACTACTGCCCAATGGGGATGCCTCCCGGCTGGCGGGCTATGCCTTTATCCCCTTCCTGCTGGTCGCCGCCCTGAGCGTCTTCCCCTTTACCATCCTGGAGTCCCTGGCCGCGGGACTCGCCCTGCTCTGGCTGCTGGCCTTCGCCCAGATGGTCGACGGCAGCTGGCTGACGCCGGCGGGATTCGAGGGGCTCTGGCTGCTGACCAGCCTGCTGGTGGTATCCCTGGCCGCCAACCACTTCCAGCTCAGCCTGCTGATGCGGGTCTACCGCCAGGCCACCCATGACCCCCTCACCGGCCTGCTCAACCGCGGCGCCCTGTCGCTGCATCTGGAGAAGCTCCAGGCCTGGCGCCGCGAGGAGCAGTCCAGCGGCAGCCTGACCCCCTGCGCGGTGCTGATGATGGATATCGACCACTTCAAGAAGATCAACGATACCCACGGCCACTCCGTCGGCGACCTGATCCTGGCAGAGTTCGCCCGGGTGCTGCTGGCCCAGACGCGCAACGACGACTGCGTGGCCCGCTACGGCGGCGAGGAGTTCGTCATCCTGCTGCTCAACACCCCTGGCGACAGGGCGGCCGAGGTGGCCGAACGCATTCGCCGGGCCGTGGAAACGCACCACTTTCCGGACCACAACCACCTGCGGGTGCCCGTCACCGCCAGCATCGGCGTGGCCAGCCTGCAAGGAGACGAAGCGCCGGAGCAGGCCCTGGAGCGGGCCGACGCCGCCCTCTATGGCGCCAAGGAAGCGGGTCGCAACCGGGTCATGGCGGCGACCTGAACACAGGCCTCGCGGCTCCTGCGTCAAGACGCCGCCCCGGCATGCCGGCCCCGCGAGACTCCTCTGTGCCATAGTGGATGAACGATTCTCGAGGGAAGGAGAGCCCGATGCAGCAACGTGAGGTCGATATCGCCATCATCGGCGCCGGCAGCGCCGGCCTGAGCGCCTGGCACGCCGCCCGCCGGCACAGCGACAGCGTGGTACTGATCGAGGGGGGTGCCTTCGGCACCACCTGCGCTCGGGTGGGCTGCATGCCGTCGAAGCTGCTGATCGCCGCCGCCGAGGCCGCCCATCGGGCCCGGGATGCCGGGGGCTTCGGCATCCGGGTGAGCGGGGTCGAGGTGGATGGCACCGCCGTCATGACTAGGGTCAAGCAGGAGCGCGACGGCTTCGTAGGGCGGGTCTTCAAGTCGATGCGGCGCATCCCCGACCAGGACCGCCTGGAGGGCCATGCCCGCTTCGTGGATCCCCACACCCTGAGCGTCGGTGACCACACTCGGGTGACCGCCCGCAACATCATCATCGCCACCGGCTCGCGCCCCACCTGGCCCGGGATGTTCGACGCCGCCGGCGACCGGCTGATCATCAACGATGACGTCTTCGCATGGGACGACCTGCCGGAGTCCGTGGCGGTGTTCGGGCCGGGGGTGATCGGCCTGGAGCTGGGCCAGGCGCTGCACCGCCTGGGGGTGCGACTGCGGGTGTTCGGCGTGGGCCGCGCCCTGGGCCCCTTCCGGGACGAGAAGGTGCGTGCCAGCGCCGAGGCCGCCTTCAACGAGGAGTTCTACGTCGACCCCGACGCCCGGGTCGAGAAGATCGAGCGCGACGGCGACGCCGTGGTGATCACCTTCGTCGAGCGCGACAGCGGCGAGACCCTCACCGAACGCTTCGACTACCTGCTGGCTGCCACCGGGCGGCGCCCCAACGTCGACCGGCTGGACCTGGAGAAGGCCGGCCTGGCCCTGGACGAGCGCGGCGTGCCGCGCTTCAACCGCTTCACCCTGCAGTGCCTGAACGCCGACGAGAGCCCCAGCCATCTCTTTATCGCCGGCGACGCCAACCAGGAGCTGCCGCTGCTCCATGAGGCCAACAGCGAGGGGCGCATCGCCGGCGACAACGCCGGGCGCTTCCCCGAGCTGCGCGCCGGCCGACGCAACGTGCCGCTCGCCATCGTCTTCACCGAGCCTCAGATGGCCACCGTGGGCGAGGGCTACGCAACGCTGGAGAAGCGCCTGGGCGGCTGCGACTGCCTGGCCGTGGGCGAGGCCTCCTTCGAGGACCAGGGGCGCGCCCTGGTGATGCGGGAGAACCGGGGCCTGATGCGCGTCTATGCCGAGCAGGGCTCCGGGCAGTTCCTCGGCGCCGAGCTCTTAGGTCCCCGGGTGGAGCATATGGCACACCTGCTGGCCTGGGCCCTGGAGCAGAAGCTCAGCGTCGGCCAGATGCTGGCCATGCCCTGGTATCACCCGGTGGTCGAGGAGGGGCTGCGCGGCGCCCTGCGCGACCTCAACGCCAACCTCAAGCTGGGGCCGGCGATCACCGAACGCTGCATGGAGTGCGGCCCGGGCGACTGAGCCACTCCGCCGGGCAGGTCCCACCAGGGAAGCAGCGCCCGGGGTGCCTGAACGGCCCCCCGGGCGCTACCGTGGTCAGGCCCGCACCGGCAGCCGCGAGGCGCCCCCTTCCAGCACCTCGCGGATCTCCTCGCCCTCCAGGGTCTCCCGAGCCGCCAGGGCCTCGGCCAGGCGATCCAGCTCGCCGCGGTGCTGCTCCAGCAGCCGACGTCCTCGCACCTCCAGCTCCGTCAGCAGCCGGCGGATCTCGTCGTCCAGCAGGCCCGCCGAGGCCTCGCTATGCTCGCGCAGCTGGGTCATCTCGCGCCCCAGGAAGACGTGCTCCTGCCCCTGGGAAAGGGCCATGGGCCCCACCCGCTCGCTCATGCCCCAGCGCGCCACCATGCGCCGCGCCAGGCGGGTCGCCTGCTCCAGGTCGTTCTCCGCGCCGCTGCTCACCTCGCCATAGACGATGGACTCGGCCAGGCGCCCACCGAAGAGCACCGTGATGCGGTCGCGCAGCCAGGACTCGCCGTAGTTGACTCGCTCCTCGTCGGGCACCTGAGCGGTAACGCCCAGGGTGCGCCCCCGGGGCAGCACCGTGACTTTCTCCAGGCGGTCGGCGTGGGGCAGCAGATGGGCGAGCAGCGCATGGCCCGCCTCGTGGTAGGCCACCAGGCGGCGCTGGGCCTCGGAGAGCCCCATCTCGCGCTCCTCTCCCAGCATCAGCCGGTCCCGAGCATCCAGGAAGCAGGCCCAGTCCACCTCGCTGCAGCCGCGCCGCCCGGCCAGCAGGGCGGCTTCGTTGGCCAGGTTGGCAAGATCCGCCCCCGAGAAGCCGATGGTGATCTCGGCCAGCCGCGCCAGGTCCACGTCACCCGCCAGCGGCATGCGCCGGGTGTGGACCCCGAGAATCGCCTCCCGGGCCTCGCGATGGGGGTTCTCCAGGGTCACCTTGCGGTCGAAGCGACCGGGGCGCAGCAGCGCCGGGTCCAGCACATCGGGGCGGTTGGTGGCGGCCAGCACCACCACCGCCTCGTGGCCCTCGAAGCCGTCCAGCTCGGCCAGGATCTGGTTGAGGGTCTGCTCGCGTTCATCATGGCCGCCGCCCACCCCGGTCCCCCGGGTGCGGCCGATGGAGTCGATCTCGTCGATAAAGACCACGGAGGGGGCCTTCTCCTTGGCCTGGCGGAAGAGGTCGCGGACCCGGGAGGCCCCCACCCCAACGAACATCTCGATGAACTCCGAACCGCTGATGCTGAAGAAGGGCACCCCGGCCTCGCCCGCTACCGCCTTGGCCATCAACGTCTTGCCGGTGCCGGGCGGCCCCATCATCAGGATACCTCGAGGCATCCGCGCGCCCAGCGCCTTGAAGCGCTCGGGCTCCCGGAGGAACTCGATCACCTCGAAGATATCGCGCTTGGCGTTCTCGGAGCCCGCCACGTCCTCCAGCGTCACCTTGCTCTGCTGGGGCTCCACCAGGCGCGCCCGGGACCTGCCCATGCCGAAGGTGCCGCTGCCGCCGGTCATGCGCTCCTGCATGCGATTCCAGAACCAGAACAGCAGCGCCAGCATCAGCAGCCAGGGCACCACCCCCATCAGCAGGCGCTGCCACCCCGCGGGCTCCGCCGGGCGCGCGGCGATGCGTACCTGCTGTGCCTCGAGGCGCTCCAGCAGGCGCTCGCTCTCCACGTCCGGGCGGGTGGTGGTAAAGGCGCGGGTCTCGCCCAGGTCCAGATCGAGGCGGCCGGAGTCGCTGAAGACGCCCTCCAGGGCCTGGCCGCGCAGCGTTACCTCCCCCACGTGGCCGGCGTCCACCGCCTCGAGGAAGTCGGAATAGGTCAGCTCCACCCGGGCCTGGCGGTCGGCACCCTCCAGGTAGTGAAACATCAGCAGGATCGCCACCGCCATCCAGACGAACAGCAGCCACTGCTGGCGCGGCAGCCCGTTCCCGCCAGGGGGGCCGCCATCCTGACGGTCATCGCCACCGCCGCCATCGGGAGCGGGTGGCCTGGGGTCGGAAGGGTCGGGGCGAGGGGCGGGGCGAGGGGCGGGGCCCCTGGGCTCGGCCATGTCACTCTCCGTCGCACTCACAGCCTTCAACATGGCCCTTTGCCTCCCGCCTGGCAACCCGTTCGAACCTCACCTCCCACCACGCCCGCCGAGCCCGGCTGTGGCATAGTGGCGCAAGGCCCCTCGGGGCGCTTCCCGCCGACATCGCCTGGAGCCCAGCGTGCGACAATCGACCACTCGTCCCCTGCCCCGCCCCGTCCGCCATCTGCTGGCCGCTGCCCTGACCCTGGGGCTGCTCTGCGGCCAGGCCGGCGCCTCGGAGCGCCCCACCCTGGGCCTGGCGCTGGGCTCCGGGGGCGCCAACGGGCTGGCCCATATCGCCGTGCTGCAGGTGCTCGACGAGCTGGAGATCCTTCCCGACCGCATCACCGGCACCAGCATCGGCGCGGTGATCGGCGGGCTCTATGCGGCGGGGCTTTCCGCCGAGGAGCTCCTCGACATCTTCGACGATGTGGCGGGCTCCCCCCTGGACGCTCTCTCGGGCCTGGCGGGCTCGGAGCTGGACCTGATGGACCTGCTGCAGCTGGGCCTCAGCGACGGCGGCCTCTTCGACTCCGGCGGTTTTCTCCGTTTTCTGGCCGGTCACACCGAGGCGCGGCGCTTCGACGATCTGCGCATTCCGCTCGCGGTGGTGGCCACCGACTACTGGAGCGGCGAGAGCGTGGTCATCGAGGAGGGGCCGCTGTTCGCCGCCATCGAGGCGAGCATGGCGGTGCCGGGGCTGTTCAAGCCGGTGCACCGCGGCGACCAGCTGCTGATCGACGGCGGCACCTCCAACCCGCTGCCCTACGACCTGCTGATGGAGGAGATGGACCTGGTGATCGCCGTGGACGTCTCCGGCAGCCGCGACCCGGACAGCGAGCCCCAGCCCGGCATCACCGACCTGCTGTTCAAGACCTTCAGCATCATGCAGCAGTCGCTGATCCGGCAGGCCCTGGAGCGCCAGCCGCCGCACCTCTACCTGAAGCCCGAAGCCGCCGGCGTGCGCCTGCTGCACTTCAATCGCATCCACGAGATCCTGGCCCAGAGCGAGGCGGTGGCCGATGAGCTGCGTGACCAGCTCACCATCTGGCTCGCCATCCAGGCCGATGCGGCCCGACCCTGACGGATCCCCGTGCCCGACCGACGCCGGGAGGTTATGCTCAGGAGAGCCCCCACCGCCCCCGCAGGAGACGCGCGATGGCCGATATCACCGCACGGATGGCCGACCTCAAGGCCAGGATTGATGAACTGGCCAGCCTGGCTGCCAGCGAGCACCGCGAGCGAGCCAGCTCCCTGGCAGGCTCGCTGGCTGAGGAGCTTGAGCGCCTGGGCGAGGAGCCCCCCGCGGCGCCGACGTCGACCGTGCCGCCTCCCAGGGCGCCCCGCGACGAGGTGGAGCGCTGCCCGGTGTGCAGCCTGCGCAGCTACCGCTTCCAGCGGGGCACCATTCGCGAGAGCGAGTATGGCGGCTTCGAAGCCTTCTACCGCTGCGGCAGCTGCGCCCACGAGGGGTGGCAGGCGCTCGCCTGAACCACCACGGGCTCAGCGGCAGAAGGGTCCGACCTGATAGAAGCGCCGGCACTGGAACTCCGCCTCGCAGCTCGCCAGCTGCGCCTGATAGCGGCCGGCGCGCGCCGAGACCTGGCGGGCGGCGCGCTGCACGGCGGGCTTGCCACGCCAGGTGCCGCGCTGATAGCCCCCCGCCCCCTCGTGGTAGGCCAGGTAGAGGTGCTCGGGGTTGCGCAGCGAGATGCCGGCCTGCCGCTGGCTGCGCGCGTTGTACCAGCCGATGAAGTCGGTGGCGTGCTTCATGTGGCTGCGCCGGGCCAGGGTGCCACCCTGCGCCTCGCGATACTCGCCCCACACCGGGTCCAGGGCCTGGGCATAGCCCCGGGCCGAGGAGGGCCTGGGGCCGGGAATGAACCCCAGGTAGCGCTTGCGGGGCGGGCGCACATGGCTCTGGAAGGATGACTCCTGCTGGATAAAGGCCATCTGGGTGGCGATGGGCGTGCCCCAGCGCTCCTCGGACGCCCGCGCATAGTCGTACCAGCGGGGCTGCTCGCGGAAGATCTCACAGAGGTTGCTCTGATCCTGCGGTGGCGACGGCGCCAGGGCTGCGCAGCCGGAGAGCAGGGCCAGGCCGGCGGCCAGCAGCCCGGCACGCAGGCCGAAGAGGCGGCCGCTACCGCTACGCCGCCAGGGCCGCACGCAGCTTCTCGGCAGCGGCCGCCAGATCCGCCTGGTCGGCCATGGGCAGATCCACCACCTGGATATCGCTCATCTCGTCCAGGGGGGTGAGATGAATATGCACGTGGGGCACCTCCAGTCCCACCACCAGCATGCCGACCCGCTTGCAGGGAAAGGCCCGCTTGATCGCCTTGGCCAGGCGCCGCGAGACGCTCATCAGGTGCTGGTAGAGGGGCTCAGAGAGATCATCCCAGTGGTCCACCTCCTCCCGGGGGATCACCAGCACATGGCCGGGCTTCATCGGCTGGATGGTCATGATGACCACGCACTGGTCGTCCTCGTGGACGAAATGCCCCGGGATCTCTCCCTGGATGATACGGGTAAAGACGCTCGCCATCGGTGCTCTCCTGACTCATTGGTCGTGCCGCTGCATTGATGCCTGCAACAGCGGTGCGAAATCGGTATGCTGGAGGGTGCAACATCCCTGTACGGAGCAGAATACACGATCGATCATTCATTCCAAGCCAGCACGGAGGTTCACATGAAGGTCTACAAACCTGAATGGCGGTGCACGTTTAGCGTAAACGAGAGCGCGGATGAATCAGCTAGCTGGAAGGAACGAATCGCCTGGCAGCTGCGTGACTTTGCCGACCGGCTGGACGGCGGCAGCAGAACCCTGAAGATCGACTGCGACGTGACCCCGACGGTGAGTCGGGACGAGATCGACACCTGCCTGGGCAAGGGCTTTGCCGTGACCCAGAGCCTGCTCACCCAGCTGGCCCACCAGGCCGCCTGCGAGGACGTGATGCGCGAGGCCAAGGCAGAGCTGTTCGAGGAGGAGACGGCGCCGCGACACTGACGCACGCCCTCGTCGACAGCTCCCACGCCCCATCTTCGGATGGGGCGTTTTCGTTTCCGAGGCCGGATGCAGGCGGCGCCTGGCCATGCCATCCTTGGAGCCCTCGCCACTGCCGGAACCCGACCATGCCGCTTGCCATCAGCCTCGTCGCCCTCTCCTCGGTCACCGATGCCGCCGCCGTGGCGGCCGGCATTCGCGGGCTCGAGTCCCTGGACGTCCGGGTGCACTGCCCCGAACCGCTGCAGCGTCCGACCCGCTACCTGGCGGGCGAGCGCCAGTGGCGCCTGGATCAGCTGCATGCCGCCTACGCCGACCCCGATACCCGGGCGGTCTGGGCCATCCGCGGCGGCTATGGCGCCGCCCAGCTGCTGGACGGCATCGACTGGGCGCACCTCAAGGCGCACCCCAAGCCGCTGGTGGGCTTCTCCGACGTCACCGTGCTGCTCGATCACTGGCGCCGCCAGGAGCTGCCGGCCATCCACGGCCCGGTGGTCAAGGCGGCGGGCAGACTCCTGGAGGACGACGCGCAGGCCCGCGCCCTTGTCCGCCGACAGTTCGAGGAGACCCTGACGCTGATAGGCGGGCCTGCCGAACAGCGCCTGCCCCTCCGCCCCTGGGGCGAGGCCCCCGCACGCCTGGCGGGCCCGGTGGTGGGCGGCAACCTCATCACCCTGGCGAGCCTGGCGGGGACACCGGCGGCCTTTCATGCGCCTGCCGGGGCCCTGGTGGTGCTCGAGGACGTGGGCGAGCCCTACTACCGCCTGGAGCGGGCCCTCTGGCAGCTGGTTCACGGCGGCGCCCTCGACGCCGCCGGCGCGATCTGCCTGGGCACCTTCGAGGGGTGCAGCGCCTTCGACGCGACCCCGCTGGAGGCCATCATCGCCGAGACCCTGGCCCCGCTGGACGTGCCGCTCTACCACGGGCTGCCCGTCGGCCACGGCCTGGACAATCGCCCCTGGCGGGTGGGCGCACCGGGTCTTATCGAAGGGGGGGAGCTGATCATGGCCGGGTAGGCGCGGCCCCTGCCGTCATGGGCCCGGCTCATAGCGAACACTGCATTAGGAGATTGTCGCTATTCTGCGGCCATCTTCGCCGATCTCCGAGAAAGGGTTGTGGCCTCCGGGAAAGGCGGCTACTATCGACTCGCCCTTTGGCAACTCGCTGCATCGCAGCATACGCGACCCGCACTACGAGAGACCCTGAGGAAACCCAGATGGGAACCCGATCGAGACTGTTCCTCGCCTGCTGCCTGACAGGCGCGTTGACCCTCGGTACCCAGGCGGCCCTGGCCCATGAGGCCGAGGCGGAGATTCAGGAAGGCTACGCCTCCTTCTATCACGACAAGTTCCACGGCCGAGCCACCGCCAGCGGTGAGCGATTCGACCAGAACCAGCTGACCGCCGCCCACCCCGACCTGCCCTTCGGCACCGAAGTCGTCGTGACCCGACCGGACACCGGCCGCGAGGTCACCGTGGTGATCAACGACCGCGGCCCCTTCGTGAAAGGACGCATCATCGACCTCTCCAAGCGCGCCGCCCGGGAGCTCGGCATGCTCAACCGCGGCGTGGCTCCGGTGATCATCACCGCCATCAACTGAGGCGAGCGCCATCGCCCGGCGCTCAGCGGCCGCCGGCGATCTGGTCGGCAAAATCGTGGTTGACGTCGCGATGGTCGGCCTCGTCGGCCCTCACCGCCTCGACCACCTCGCGCAGGCGCGCATCGGCGGGAAGCTTCCAGTAGTCGATGGCGATCTGCGGCGCCGGAATGTTCTCGTACTTCCCGCTGTCGATGCCCTCGAGATACTCGGTATAGCTGATCACCGCCTCCTCCTCGAGATAGCCCACCACCCGGTGGGCCGTCCTGCTCGAACAGAGATAGAGCAGAAAAAAGAGGTTGTAGAACGCCCCCTGGGCCAGCACGATCAGAGCCCGCTCCAACCGGGTGGGCCGCGCCACCTCGATGAAGGTCATCAGGTGCATGCGTTCGTTTTCGGCCTCGTCGAGCAGGGTACGAATCCAGCCATCGTCGCCCTTCAGGCGCCGCAGGGAGCGCAAGTGCTGCAGCGTTCCACCCACCATGCCCGGCACGGCGGCCACCGTCTCCAGCACCACGGCGCGGTGGCCGTAGCGCCCGGCGAAGAACAGGTCGGCGAAGAAGCGCATGAAGCGCACCAGCCGGTAGGCAAACCAGTCGGAGAATCCGCTGGGGCGGTGGTGGCGGCGAAGGGGCGGGTCGGAAGGCGAAGACGCTTCTTGGGAGCTCATGCAACACTCTCCTTGTCTCGGTAGCTGAACGCTCCAGTGATGGAACGTACCCACTTCAGAGACTTGCGGGCCGCCGGGGGGTTCCCCAGGCCGGGACGAGTCGCGCCTCGCCCCGGCAGTGGTGCTCCTCAGCCCTCGGAGCCGAGCCGGTCCTGGGTACGGGTCTCGAAGTCGCCGGCGTCGTGCCGCTCGTGCAGCTGCATCTCGGGCTCGCCGAAGGTGCGGTTGACCATGCGCCCGCGCTGCACCGCCGGCCGGCTATCGATCTCCTGCGCCCAGCGCAGCACGTGCCGGTACTCCTGCACCTGCAGGAACTCCCCCGCGTCATAGAGCCGCCCCAGCACCAGCTGACCGTACCAGGGCCAGTTGGCGATATCGGCGATGGTGTAGATATCGCCCCCCAGGTAGCGCGACTCCGCCAGGCGGCGGTCCAGCACGTCGAGCTGGCGCTTGGCCTCCATGGCGAAGCGGTTGATGGGGTACTCGAGCTTCTCAGGCGCATAGGCGTAGAAGTGGCCGAAGCCGCCGCCCAGGTAGGGGGCGCTGCCCATCTGCCAGAAGAGCCAGCTGAGGGTCTCGGTGCGCTCGGCGTGACCGTCGGGCAGGAACTCGCCGAATTTTTCGGCCAGATAGAGCAGGATGGCGCCGGACTCGAAGACCCGCTGGGGCGGGCTGGCGGAGCGGTCCATCAGCGCCGGGATCTTGGAGTTGGGGTTCACCTCGACGAAGCCGCTGCCGAACTGGTCGCCATCGCCGATGCGGATCAGCCAGGCGTCATACTCGGCGCCGGCATGCCCCAGCGCCAGCAGCTCCTCCAGCATCACCGTGACCTTGACCCCGTTGGGCGTGGCCAGGGAGTAGAGCTGCAGCGGGTGCTTGCCCACCGGCAGTGCCTTGTCATGGGTGGGGCCGGCCACGGGCCGATTGATGCTGGCGAAGGTGCCGCCGCTGGGCTGCTCCCACTTCCAGACCCGGGGCGGAACGTAGACGTGATCGCTCATGCTGACTCCATTAGCAGGGACATGATGTTCGGCAACCACGATACCCCGCAGCGCCCGGCGCGGCGAGCCAAACACCAGAGCGTTGCACAAACGCGAACGACCGCCCTGGGGCGGCCGTTCTGGAAGAGGGTCTGCAAAACACTGGTACCGGCGGTCGGACTCGAACCGACAAGAGGTTGCCCCCGGGAGATTTTGAATCTCCTGCGTCTACCAATTTCGCCACGCCGGCAACGCGAGAGGCATTATACGTGGGCCCGGCGGCGGGTCAATCTGGGTCCTGACTTCCCCCGATCGAGCCGGTATCCTAGGCGGCTTGCCAAGACACCGGATTCCGATACCGCCCATGCAGCGCGCCGACTTCCATTTCGAGCTCCCCGACGAGCTGATCGCCCGCTATCCCTCCGAGCAGCGCAGCGACTGCCGGCTGCTGTGCGTCGACGGCGCCAGCGGCGAGCTGGCCCACCGCCGCTTCCCGGACCTCCTCGAGCTGCTCGAGCCCGGCGATCTGCTGGTCTTCAACGATACCCGGGTGATCCCCGCCCGCCTGCACGGCCACAAGGCCAGCGGTGGCAAGGTGGAGATGCTGCTGGAGCGCCCCCTGGACGCCCACCGCGGCCTGGCCCACCTGCGCTCGAGCAAGTCGCCGAAACCGGGCACCGAGCTTGAGTTCGAGGGCGGCATCCGCGCCGTGGTGGAGGGGCGCCGGGACGCCCTGTTCGAACTGCGCTTCCTGGGTGAGACGCCGCTGATCGCGCTGCTCGAGGCGCACGGCCATATGCCGCTGCCGCCCTATATCGACCGCGAGGACGAGAGTACCGACCGCGAGCGCTACCAGACCGTCTATGCCCGCCGCGCCGGCGCGGTGGCCGCGCCCACCGCAGGGCTGCACTTCGACGAGCCGCTGCTCGAGGCGCTTGCCGCAAAGGGGGTGGAGCACGCCTTCGTCACCCTGCACGTGGGTGCCGGCACCTTCCAGCCGGTGCGCGTGGACGATATCCGCGAGCACGCCATGCATAGCGAGTGGCTGGAGGTGGACGAGGAGGTCTGCGCCAAGGTGCGCACCGCCCGCGCCGCCGGCCGCCGGGTGATCGCCGTGGGCACCACCAGCGTGCGCTGCCTGGAGAGCGCCTGCCTGAAGAGCGGCAGCGGCGAGATCGCCCCCTATCGCGGCGAGACCGATATCTTCATCTACCCCGGCTACGAGTGGCGCTGCGTGGACGCCCTGATCACCAACTTCCACCTGCCGGAGTCCACCCTGCTGATGCTGGTCTCCTCCTTCGCCGGCTACGACACCACCATGGCGGCCTACGCCGAGGCGGTGGCCCAGCGCTACGCCTTCTTCAGCTATGGCGATGCGATGTTCCTGACCCGCCAGCCTTCCTGATCCGAGACCCTCATGCGTAACGAATGCTTCATGTCCTTCGAGCGCCTGGCCACCGACGGCCGGGCCCGCCGCGGCAGACTGACCTTTCCCCGGGGAACGGTCGAAACGCCGGCCTTCATGCCGGTGGGCACCTACGGCACCGTCAAGGGAATGACCCCGGCCTCCGTGGAGGAGATCGGCGCCGAGATCATCCTCGGCAACACCTTCCACCTCTGGCTGCGCCCGGGCATGGAGGTGATCGAGGGCCACGGCGACCTGCACGACTTCGCCCAGTGGCACAAGCCGATCCTCACCGACTCCGGCGGTTTCCAGGTCTTCTCGCTCGGCGCCATGCGCAAGATCACCGAGCAGGGCGTGCACTTCCGCTCGCCGGTGGACGGCGCCAAGGTGTTCATGGGCCCCGAGGAGTCCATGGCGGTGCAGCGCTCGCTGGGCTCCGACGTGGTGATGATCTTCGATGAGTGCACCCCCTACCCGGCCACCGAGAAGGAGGCCGCGCTCTCCATGGAGCGCTCCCTGCGCTGGGCCAAGCGCTCCCGGGAGGCCCACGGCGAGTCGCCCTCGGCGCTCTTCGGCATCATCCAGGGCGGCATGTACCCCGAGCTGCGCGAGCAGTCGCTCAAGGGGCTGCTCGACATCGGCTTCGACGGCCTGGCCATCGGCGGCCTCTCGGTGGGCGAGCCCAAGGAGGAGATGATCCGGACCCTGGACTACCTGCCCGCCTGGATGCCCGAGGAGAAACCCCGCTACCTGATGGGCGTGGGCAAGCCCGAGGATCTGGTGGAGGGGGTGCGCCGCGGGGTCGACATGTTCGACTGCGTGATGCCGACTCGCAATGCCCGGAACGGCCACCTCTTCACCGCCGAGGGCACGGTCAAGATCCGCAACGCCAAGCACCGCCATGATACCCGCCCGCTGGAAGACGACTGCGACTGCTACACCTGCCAGCACTTCTCCCGAGCCTATCTGCACCACCTGGATCGCTGCGGCGAGATGCTTGGCTCCATGCTCAACACCATCCACAATCTGCGCCACTATCAGCGCCTGATGGCCGGTTTGCGCGGTGCCATCGAAGCGGGTACATTGGCGAACTTCGTGGAAGGCTTCTATGCACGGCGCGGCCTGCCGGTGCCTCCCGCTCCGAATTGATCGCCCCCGGCGCCCCTGACGGGCGCGCCGGGGAGCGCTGGCCCGCCCAGGCGGGCAGCACCCCTTACCCATCTCGACCTTTCATACCAACTTTTCATACCAACCAGGAGACACCCACCCATGCTGGATTTCCTCATCGCTCCGGCCTATGCCCAGGACGCCGCCGCCGGCAGCGGCATGGCCCAGATCGTCATGCTGCTCGGCTTCGTGCTGATCTTCTACTTCCTGCTGTGGCGCCCCCAGGCCAAGCGGGCCAAGCAGCACAAGCAGCTGATCGGCAGCCTCGCCAAGGGTGACGAGATCGTCATCGGCGGCGGCGTGCTGGGCCGCATCACCAAGGTGAGCGACGAAAGCGAATTCCTGACCATGGAAGTCGCCGAAGGCACCCAGATCAACGTGCAGAAGAACGCCGTCGCGGCGGTGCTGCCCAAGGGCACCATCAAGTCCATCTGAGTCGTGTCCTTCCGGCCCCGCCCCTGCGGGGCCGCTTTCGATCGTCGCAGGAACCCTGCGGCGATCGTGACGTCTTCACGTCACCACCCTGATGTCCGCAACCTGAGGGCAGGGCTCCCATGCTCAACCGTTACCCACTGTGGAAGTATCTGCTGATACTGGTCATCCTCGCCGCCGGCCTGGTCTATTCGCTGCCCAACCTCTACCCCGAAGATCCGGCGGTGCAGATCAGCAGCGCCAGCGGCGACGCCACCGTCGACGAAGGCGAACTGGAGCGCATCCAGAGCGCCCTGCGCGACGCCGGTATCACCATCAAGGCCGTCGAACGCGACGAGAGCAGCGTGCTGATCCGCCTCGACGACGCCGATGAACAGCTCCAGGCCCGCGACCGCATCGCCGCCATGCTCGGCGACGACTTCGTGGTGGCCCTGAACCTGGCCGAATCCACTCCGGCCTGGCTGCAGGCGCTCTCCGCCTCGCCCATGACGCTCGGCCTCGACCTGCGCGGCGGCGTGCACTTCCTGCTGGAGGTGGACATGGACGCCGCGGTGACCCAGCGCCTCGAGGTCAATGCCAGCGCCATGCGCGAGCAGCTGCGCAGCGAGCGCATCCGCTACCGCGGCACCGAGATCGAGGGGCGCACCCTGACGCTGACCTTCACCACCGAGGAGGACCGCGATGCGGCCCGCCGTCTGATCAGCCGCGAGTTCCGCGACTTCGACTACCAGAACGTGGGCGACGGCCGCGGCGCGGCGCTGGCCATGACGCTTACCGACCAGGCGGTCAACGAGATCCAGGACTACGCGGTCAACCAGAACCTCACCACCCTGCGCAACCGGGTGGACGAGCTGGGCGTGGCCGAGCCCATGGTGCAGCGCCAGGGCCCCGACCGCATCGTGGTGGAGCTGCCCGGGGTCCAGGACACCGTGGCTGCCAAGCGGGTAGTGGGCGCCACCGCCAACCTGGAGTTCCGCCTCGAGGCGCGTCCGGATACGCCGGACAACGAGACCGAGCGCCTGGGCTTTCGCAACGACGAGTCGCGCACCGCCGAGCTGATGCGCGACGTCATCATCACCGGCGACAGCGTCTCCAGCGCCAGCCGCAGCTTCGACGAGAACGGCCGCCCCCAGGTCAACATCAACCTGGACGGCACCGGCGGCACCCTGATGAACCGCGCCACCCGCACCAATATCGGTCGCAACATGGCGGTGATCTTCATCGAGCACAAGACCCGCGACAGCGTCGAGGTGGTCGACGGCGAGGAGGTGATCGTCCGCGAGCCCTACACCGAGCGCGGCATCATCAGCCTGGCCACCATCCAGAGCGCCCTGGGCAACAGCTTCCGCATCACCGGGCTCGATTCGCCCACCGAGGCCGCCGAGCTCGCCCTGCTGCTGCGCTCCGGCTCGCTGGCCGCACCGATCTACTTCGTGCAGGAGCGCACCATCGGCCCGAGCCTGGGGGCCGAGAACATCAAGCGCGGCGTGATGTCGGTGCAGATCGGCCTGCTGCTGGTGGTGCTCTTCATGCTGATCCGCTACAAGGTGTTCGGCATCATCGCCAACGTCGCGCTGGCGCTGAACCTGACCCTGCTGATGGCGGCCATGTCGCTGCTCGGCGCCACCCTCACCCTGCCCGGCATCGCCGGCATCGTGCTGACCCTGGGGATGGCGGTGGACGCCAACGTGCTGATCTTCGAACGCATACGTGAGGAGCTGCGCGGCGGGCTCTCGATACAGCAGGCGATCCACGCCGGCTATGAGCGCGCCTTCACCTCCATCGTCGATGCCAATATCACCACCCTGCTGGTGGCGGTGATCCTGTTCTCGATCGGCACCGGCCCGGTCAAGGGCTTCGCCGTGACCCTGTCGCTGGGGATCATCACCTCGCTGTTCACCGCCCTGCTGGTGACCCGCGCCATGGTGAACCTCGTCTACGGCGGCAAGCCGGTCAAGAAGCTCTGGATTTAAGAGGTGCTCATGAAAACCCTGATCAATCGACAGTTCGACTTCATGGGCAAGCGCAAGGTCGCCTTCGCGATCTCGGCCGCCCTGATCCTGGCGTCGATCATTTCGCTGCTCTTCCAGCAGCTCAACCTGGGGCTGGACTTCACCGGCGGCACCCTGGTGGAGGTGCGCTACGCCGTGGCGCCTTCGCTGGAGGCCGTGCGCCAGACCCTGGAGGCCGCCGAGTTCCGCGACGTCTCGGTGCAGACCTTCGGCGCCTCCACCGAGGTGCTGATCCGCCTGCAGCAGGCCTTCGACCCCGAGGTGGGCGACCGCGTGGTGCAGCTGCTGCGCTCCGGCGGCGACAGCGTGGAGCTGGTGCGCGCCGAGTTCGTCGGCGCCCAGGTGGGCGAGCAGCTGCGCGACCAGTCGGGCCTCGGCCTGCTGGTGGCGCTGGGCATCGTGATGATCTACGTGGCCTTCCGCTTCCAGTACAAGTTCGCCATCGGCGCCCTTCTGGCGCTGATGCACGACGTGATCATCGTGGTCGGCATCTTCTCGCTGTTCCAGCTCGACTTCGACCTCACCGTGCTGGCGGCGCTGCTGGCGGTGATCGGCTATTCGCTCAACGACACCATCGTGGTCTATGACCGCATCCGCGAGACGATCCGCAAGTCACGCATCGACGACATGCCGGCGATCTTCAACGAAGCGATCAACATGACCCTGTCGCGCACCCTGGCGACGTCCGGTACCACCCTGCTGGTGCTGATGGCGCTGCTGATGCTGGGCGGCGACATGATCCACCACTTCTCGATCGCCCTGATCATCGGCGTGGTGGTGGGGACCTTCTCCTCCATCTACGTGGCCGCGGCCCTGCTTCTCGCCGTGCACCTCCAGCGCGAGGACCTTATCCCCGCCAGGAAGGAGGACGCCGAGGCCGAGGAGGAGCTGCCCTGACAGCGGGAAGCTGGAGAGCAGCCTGCAAACGAAACCGCCCCCGCAGCTTCGCTGCGGGGGCGGTTTTTCTTCCAGCTTCAGGCTTCGCGCCTTCAGCTTAGAAGTGCGGCTTGAGCTGCTGCACCAGGGCTTTGTAGAGGCGCGGGCCCGCGGCCATCAGCTGGCCCTCCACCTCGACCTTCGGCTGGCCGTCCGGGGTCCCCATCAGGGCACCGGTCTCCTTGAGCAGCAGGGTGCCGACCTGCATGTCCTGCTCCTCCAGGCCCAGCACGAAGGCGGCGTCGGCACGGCCGGCGGCCAGCTCGGCCAGGTCCAGCAGGCCGCTGCCGGAGGCGCGCTGCACCTCGATGACCGGGCCCAGCTGCTGGACCAGGGTCAGGTAGGCGGGCAGGTTGCGGGGACGCAGCCAGGTCTCGGGCAGACCCATGGCGATGCGGGCACCGCCCACGGCGTGGGTCTTGGGCACGCGAATGCGCTTGCCGTTATGCTGGGCACCGCGGCCACGGCTGACCAGGTACTCGTCATCGCTGAAGGGACAGATCACCACCGCATGCTCCGGGCGGCCCTTGACCATGCAGACCACCGACAGCGCGAAGCCGGAGGCGGCCACGCCGAGGTTGGAGTAGCCGTGGAAGGGTTCGATCTTCCACAGGGTGTCGGCACCTTCACCCTCACCGGAGCGGTGGGGGGTAAAGCGGCCGACGACGCCGTGCTGGGGGTAACCGCGGGAGAGCTGACGGACGATCAGCGCCTCGGCGTTGCGGGCGGCGTCTTCCAGCAGGCGATCGAGGTTGCTCTCTTCGTGGGCGTTCTCGATACGCTCACGGATACGCAGGAACTGTTCGCCGGCGCTGCGTGCCGCACGCAGCGCATATTGGACCATCGGATGCATGATCGGGCCTTGGGGAGTCGGTGGTGTTAAAGAACGGGGGTGTTCGTGGAAGCGTTCGGTTGGAACGGACGGCGCGAATCCTAGCAGACCCCGGCCCGTTGCGCCACGACCATCGGCGATGGCCCCCGCGGCGCTCGGCCCGCACAACATGCTAGACTCTGCCGCCCCGAGGTATCGCCCCGATTCATGTCATCCCAGGGAAGCCCACCATGCTCGACCGCATCCGTATCGTCCTGATCGGCACCAGCCACCCCGGCAACATCGGCGGCGTCGCCCGCGCCATGCACAACATGGGCCTCGCCGACCTGGCCCTGGTGGCACCCCGCTGCGAGCCGGTCACCGCCGACAGCGTATCGCGGGCCTCCGGCGCCGACCACCTGGTGCATGGCGCCCGAGTGGTAGAGACCCTGGAGCAGGCGGTGGCCGACTGCACCCTGGTGGTAGGGGCCAGCGCCCGCTCGCGCACCCTGCCCTGGCCGATGATCGCCCCCCGGGCGCTGGGCGCGCGCCTGCCCCAGGAGCTGGCCGGCGACGGCGCCCGGGTCGCCCTGGTCTTCGGCCGGGAGGACAGCGGCCTGACCAACGCCGAACTGCAGCGCTGCCATGCCCATGTGCATATCCCCACCAACCCCGACTTCAGCTCCCTGAACCTGGCCGCCGCGGTGCAGGTGCTCGCCTACGAGTGCCGCCTGGCCTGGCTGGAAGAGGAGCCAGCGCCCACCGAGGAGCCCGCCCAGGCGCTGGCCACCCACGAGGAGCTTGAGCACTACTTCGCTCATCTGGAGCGCACTCTCATCGCCATCGGCTTCCACGACCCGGCCATGCCGCGCCAGCTGATGGCTCGCCTGCGCCGCTTCACTCTCCGGGCCCGCCCGGAGCGCATGGAGCTCAACATCCTGCGCGGCATCCTCTCGGACACCGAGAAGCTGGCCCCGCCCCGGGACGACGCCTGAGGCTATTCTGGAGCGGCGCCCGAGGCCGTGCCTTGAAGGGGGCCTACCGCGCCCCCACACTGAAAATATCATCCTCTGCGGCAGATGCCGCCCTGCCCCCTTCCAGCCCAAGGACCGCCGCATGTTTCAACGCCTGCGTGAGGACATCAACAGCGTTTTCGACCGCGACCCGGCGGCCCGCAACGCCTTCGAGGTGCTGACCAACTATCCGGGCCTCCACGCCCTGCTGATCCATCGCCTCAGCCACTGGCTGTGGAAGAAGAACCTCAAGTGGCTGGCGCGCAGCCTCTCAACTTTCTCGCGCTGGCTCACCGGCGTCGAGATCCACCCCGGGGCGAAGATCGGCCGACGCTTCTTCATCGACCACGGCATGGGCGTGGTGATCGGCGAGACCGCCGAGATCCATGACGACGTGACTCTCTACCACGGCGTGACCCTGGGCGGCACCAGCTGGAACAAGGGCAAGCGTCACCCCACCCTGGAGAACGGCGTGATCGTCGGCGCCGGGGCCAAGATCCTCGGTCCCTTTACCGTGGGCGCCGGCGCCAAGATCGGCTCCAACGCCGTGGTCACCAAGGAGGTGCCCGCCGGCGCCACAGTGGTGGGCATTCCCGGCAAGATCGTCAAGCGCGCCGACCCCGATGCCGCCGAGATTCTCGAGGTGGATCCGGAGCGTCGCGAGGCGATGCGTCGCAAGTTCGGCTTCGACGCCTACGGCATCAGCGAAGACATGCCGGACCCGGTAGCGCGCTCCATCCAGGCCATGCTCGACCATATGCACGCCGTGGACGAGCGCATCGAGCGCATGTGCCAGACCCTGCGCAAGGTGGACGCCAGCTATCGTGATGGCCGCCTGCCGGAACTGCGCGACGAGGATTTCGCCGACGTGCTCGACGATGCCGACGCCTGCGCCATGCCGGAAAAGTCGCCTGCCCGGCACACCGACGCCGGGGGCGACGGCGACCGCGGGGCAAATGGTTGACCAAAGCGCTTGGTCTTTACCATAATGCACGATCGATCGTGCTCCCCCAGGGAGTGCCCGCTCACCGACCGCCGACTCCTTCGGCGCCGAGGACGCCATGCGCCTGACCACCAAGGGACGCTACGCCGTCACCGCCATGCTCGACCTGGCGATGAATGCCCAGCAGGGCCCCATCTGCCTGGCCGATATCTCCAGGCGCCAGGAGATATCGCTCTCCTACCTGGAGCAGCTCTTCGCACGGCTGCGCCGGGCGAAGCTGGTGGAGAGCGTACGCGGCCCCGGCGGTGGCTACCTGCTGGCCCAGCCGCCCGAGTCGATCTCGGTGGCGCGGGTGATCGACGCCGTGGACGAGTCGGTGGACGCCACCCGCTGCGGCGGGCTCTCCGACTGCCAACAGGGCGACACCTGCCTGACCCACCACCTGTGGTGTGAGCTCTCCGAGCGCATCCACGGCTTCCTGGAGGGCGTCACCCTGGGCCAGCTCGCCTCCCGCATGGAGGTACAGCAGATCGCCGGACGCCAGCGCGACCGCCAGGCCAACAGCGGCGATATTCTCGCCTCGGCGCCCTGAGCCAAAACGGACCGCCGGACCGCACCCAACCAGATTCCGAGGCCATGACCACACCCGCCTATCTCGACTACGCCGCCACCACCCCCGTCGACCCCCGCGTCGCCGAGCTGATGGCGCGCCACCTGACCCTCGACGGCATCTTCGCCAACCCCGCCTCGCGCAGCCACATGCTGGGGTGGCAGGCGGAGCAGGCGGTGGAGAATGCCCGCCGCCAGGTGGCCGACCTGATCAACGCCGACCCCCGCGAGATCGTCTGGACCAGCGGCGCCACCGAGGCGGATAACCTGGCGCTGACCGGCTACCTGCGCGCCAACCGCGCCCGGGGGCGCCACCTGGTGACCTCCACCGTCGAGCACAAGGCGGTAGTAGACACCGCCCTGGCCCTCGAGGCAGAGGGCTTCGAGGTCACCTGGCTGACCCCGGGGCACGACGGCCGCATCACGCCCGAGCAGCTGCGCGACGCCATGCGCCAGGACACCGTGCTGGTCTCGCTGATGGCAGTGAACAACGAACTGGGCGTCATCCACGACCTGGCGGCGCTGGCCGAGGTGGCCCACGCTGGGGGCGCCCTCTTCCATACCGATGCCGCCCAGGCGGTGGGTCGTTTGGACCTGGACGTGAAGCGCCTGGGGATCGACCTGATGTCGCTCTCCGGCCACAAGGCCTACGGCCCCAAGGGCATCGGCGCACTCTATGTGAAGCGCGACCCGGATATTCGCCTGGAGGCGCTGATCCACGGCGGCGGCCACGAGCGCGGCATGCGCTCCGGCACCCTTCCCACCCACCAGATCGTGGGGATGGGCGAGGCCTTCGCCCTGGCCGGGGCCGAGGGCGAGGCCGACCAGGCCCGCATCACCGCCCTTCGCGACCGCCTGCTGGCCGGCCTGGCCGACCTGGGTGGCATCTACAGCAATACCGCGGTGGAAGTGTCGGTGCCCAATATCCTCAACCTGGCCTTCGAGGGCGTCGACGGCGAGTCGCTGCTGATGGCGCTGCGCGACGTGGCGCTCTCCACCGGCTCGGCGTGCAACTCGGCCAGCGTCGAGCCATCCTATGTATTGAAGGGCATCGGCCTGCCCCGCGCCCTGGCGCTGGCTTCGCTGCGCTTCAGCTTCGGCCGCTTCACCACCGAGGCCGACATCGACATGGCGCTGGCCGCCCTGCGCCACGCCCTGACCGGGCTGCGTCGCCAGGCCGTCCGCAGCGCCCAGTGACACCCATCGGCCTCGGGCCAACCCATCGACTTCAGGAGAGAGACCCATGGCGCATTTGACCATTACCGCCGCCGCCGCCGACCAGATTCGCCGGGTGCTCGAGGAGCGCGGCGCGGGCCTCGGCCTGCGCGTCTCGGTCAAGCCCAGCGGCTGCTCCGGCTACAGCTACGTACTCGACTTCGCTGACGAGGCCGAGGGCGACGACACCTGTTTCGAGGAGCATGGCGTCAAGGTCTTCGTCGCCCCGGAGGCGTTGGAGATGCTTGACGGCAGCGAAGTGGACTACGTCAACGAAGGGCTCAACCGCTTCTTCCGCTTCAACAACCCCAACGTCAAGGACCAGTGCGGCTGCGGCGAGAGCTTTACGGTCTGACGCGCCCCCAGTAGCGACGATTGTTCAACCCCGCCCCGGGGCGGTATAATCCGCGCCCAATCGGCGTCCGCTGCCGAGCTTCATCAGTTTCACCGCGCCGCCCGGGCTCCAGCACAAGAGCCCAGGGGCGGCGCGGCGCTATTCATCGACACCCCTGTCCATCACCCCCTACTGGAGACATGCCCATGGCTACCCAGCGCACCCTGTCCATCATCAAGCCCGACGCCGTTGCCAAGAACGCCATCGGCGAGATCATCGCTCGCTTCGAGAAGGCCGGCCTCCAGGTCGTCGCCGCCAAGATGCTGCACCTGGACGACGACAAGGCCGGCGGCTTCTACGCCGAGCACAAGGAGCGCCCCTTCTTCAAGGATCTGGTCGGCTTCATGACCTCCGGCCCGGTGGTGGTCCAGGTGCTCGAGGGCGAGGACGCCATCGCCAAGAACCGTGAGCTGATGGGCGCCACCAACCCCAAGGAAGCCGCGCCGGGCACCATCCGCGCCGACTTCGCCGAGACCATCGACGCCAACGCCGTGCATGGCTCCGACTCCCCCGAGTCCGCCGAGCGCGAGATCGCCTACTTCTTCGGCGCCGACGAGATCTGCCCGCGCTGATCGCGTCTCCCGGGCGGGGGTCCTGCCCCCGCCTCCCCTGCTTCTCCCTTTCCCGACCCGCTGACCGCCATGACCGCTGATACCGCACCCCAGAAGACCAACCTGCTCGGCATGTCCCGCGAGGAGATGGAAGCCTTCTTCCTCTCCATCGGCGAGAAGAAGTTCCGTGCCGCCCAGGTGATGAAGTGGATCCACCACGAGGGCTGTGACGACTTCGCGGCCATGACCAACCTCTCCAAGGCGCTGCGCGCCAAGCTCGCGGACGTGGCCGAGATCCGCGGCCCCGGCGTGGTCTACGAGGGCACCTCCAGCGACGGCACCCGCAAGTGGGTGCTGGAGGTCGAGGACGGCAGCTACGTGGAGACGGTGCTGATTCCCGCCGACAACGGCAAACGCCGCACCCTCTGCGTCTCCTCCCAGGTGGGCTGCTCCCTGGACTGCAGCTTCTGCTCCACCGGCAAGCAGGGCTTCCAGCGCAACCTCACCGCCGCCGAGATCATCGGCCAGGTGTGGGTCGCCCAGCGCAGCGTGGGCCCGCGCAAGGACACCGCCAATCGCCCGGTCACCAACGTGGTGATGATGGGCATGGGCGAACCGCTGCTCAATTACGACAACGTCGTGCCGGCCATGAAGCTGATGCTCGACGACAACGGCTACGGCCTCTCCAAGCGCCGGGTCACCCTCTCCACCTCGGGGGTGGTGCCGATGCTCGACAGGCTCGGGGACGAGCTCGACGTGAGCCTGGCCATCTCGCTGCATGCCGCCAACGACGAGCTGCGCAGCGAGCTGGTGCCGCTCAACCGCAAGTACAATATCCGCACCCTGCTGGACGCCTGCCACCGCTACCTGGCCAAGTGCGACGACACCCGCATGGTCACCATCGAGTATACGGTGATCAAGGACGTCAACGACCAGCAGGTGCACGCCCGGGAGCTCGCCGAGCTGCTGCGCGAGCTGCCCTGCAAGATCAACCTGATTCCCTTCAACCCCTTCCCCCACTCGGGCTACGAGAAGCCGTCCCGCAACCAGGTGGTGCGCTTCCAGCAGTGGCTCTATGAGCTGGGCTACACGGCACCGATCCGCACCACCCGCGGCGACGATATCGACGCCGCCTGCGGACAGCTGGTGGGAAGGGTCAAGGATCGTACCAAGCGCCACGAGCGCTATATCCAGTCGATCCAGATCGACGCCGACTGAGCGGATGGGTCACCTTGACTTCAACCGGGCGCGACGCTTTGATGGTCAGGCCTTTCATCCCCCCGGCGAGGTGCCGCGACCGGCTCGACCCGGGGAGTTACCTGTCGACCGTCGGGAGAACGCCATGACGCGCCGCCTCAGTGTATCGGGAGCCTCGCGCCTGCCCGCCCTGGCGCTGCTGCTGGGTAGCCTCTGGCTTGGCGGCTGCGCCACCCAACCTCAGGGGCTCGGCAGCGGCGATCGGGACGCCAGCCCCGCGGATGCCCATACCCAGCTGGGCATCGCCTACCTGGAGCGTGACAACCTGCAGCGCGCCATGGGCGCCCTGGAGCGCGCGCTCGCCATTGATCCTGACGCTCCCGAGGCGCTGCAGGCCATGGCCATGGTCTACCAGCGCCAGGGCGAGCGGCAGCTGGCCGATGAGACCTTCCGCCGCGCCCTCTCGGCGAACCGCCACTTTACCCGCGGGCGCAACAACTATGCGGCCTTCCTCTATGAGCAGGGCCGCATTCGCGAGGCCTGCGAGCAGCTCGAACTGGCCTCCAGCGACTCCCGGTATCCCCAGCGAGCACAGCTGTTCGCCAACCTGGGACAGTGCCAACGCGAGCTGGGCGATATCGGCGCCGCCCGCCAGAGCCTGGAGCGCGCTCAGAACATCGATCCCCGCAGCCCGAGAAGCTACTTCACCCTGGCCGAGCTGGAGCTGGACACCGGTAACCATGAGCGCGCACAGGAACAGATCGAGACCTTCATCCGCCTGGCTGGCCCGAGCCCCGACGCCCTGAGGCTGGCCCGGCAGGTTGCCGAGGCCCGAGGCGACCGGACCACCGCGGCCTTCTACAGCGAACAACTGGACGGCCTCTCCGGCACGCCCTGAATCACGACTCTTGACGAAGGATGCTCAGCCATGAGCGATACTCAGACACCAGACCCCGCCGACAGCGCCATCTCGGTTTCGCCGGGCGAGCAGCTCAGGCGTGAGCGGGAGTCTCAGGGCCTCTCGATCGGCGAGGTGGCCGGTGCCCTCAACCTGCGCCCGGCGGTGATCCGCGGCCTGGAGGAGGACGACTACGAGGAGGTGCCGATCCCCACCTATCGGCGGGGCTACCTGCGCGCCTATGCCCACCTGCTGGGCATCGAGGAGAGGCCGGTACTCGACGCCTACCGCAGCCGCTTCGGCAGCGAGGAGAGCGAGCGCAAGGTCACCCCGGTACAGGTGACGCGCCCCCCCTCGCGAATCGGTGCCTGGCTGTTCCGGCTGGTGACCCTGCTGGTGATCGCCGGCCTGATCGGGCTGACCCTGATGTGGTGGCAGAGCCGCGGCGGGAACGAGCCGCCCGGCATCAGCGACAGTGGCCCGGTGGCCGTGGATGGGCTTGACGGCACCACCACCACCATCAGCGAACCCGAAGCCCCGGCGGTGAGCGAAGTGCCCCCCGCCGAGAGCCTGCCCCCCCTTCCCGAAGAGGACGAGGGGCTGGGCCTGGTGGAAGACCCTGATGCCATGGCCGACGAGGCCGAAGCGGCGAGCGTCGACGCCGATGGCGCCCTGGCCCTGGCTGATGCCGAGCCCGAGATGGCCGACGAGGCCGCCATCGAGGAAGCCGTCGTGGAGGAGGCCGCCGCCGACCCACGCCGGCTGGAGCTGACCTTCAACGAGCAGTCCTGGACCGAGATCTTCGACGCCAACAACCAGCGCATCTTCGTCGGCCTGCAGGAACCCGGCACCTCGGCCAGCGTCGAAGGGGAGCCGCCTTTCCGCCTCACCGTGGGCAACGCCACCGGCGTAGAACTGACCTGGGCCGGCGAGGCCGTTGACCTCGGCGCCCGCGCCGGCGCCAACAATGTCGCCCGCTTCACTCTGGGAGATTGATCCGCCACCATGCACGCCCCATCCTCCATCGTTCGCCGCAAGTCCCGCCAGATCCACGTCGGCAAGGTGCCGGTCGGGGGCGATGCCCCCATCTCGGTGCAGAGCATGACCAACACCGACACCCTGGACGTGGCCGCCACCGTGGCGCAGATTCGCCGCCTCGAAGAGGCCGGCGCCGACATCGTGCGCGTCTCCGTTCCCGACATGGATGCCGCCGAGGCCTTCGGCAAGATCAAGCGTGAGGTGGAGGTCCCCCTGGTGGCCGACATCCACTTCGACTACAAGATTGCCCTGCGCGTCGCCGAGCTCGGCGTCGACTGCCTGCGCATCAATCCCGGCAATATCGGCCGTGAGGATCGCGTACGCGCCGTGGTCAGCGCCGCCCGGGACAACGGCATCCCCATCCGCATCGGCGTCAACGCGGGTTCGCTCGAGAAGGACCTGCAGAAGAAGTACGGCGAGCCCACCCCGGACGCCCTGGTCGAGTCCGCCATGCGCCATATCGACCACCTCGACCGCCTCGACTTCCAGGAGTACAAGGTCAGCGTCAAGGCCTCCGATGTGTTCATGGCGGTGGCCGCCTACCGCAAGCTGGCCGGCCTGATCGAACAGCCCCTGCACCTCGGGATCACCGAGGCGGGCGGGCTGCGCTCGGGCACCGTCAAGTCCTCCATCGGACTCGGGCTGCTGCTGATGGACGGCATCGGCGACACCATCCGGGTCTCCCTGGCCGCCGACCCCGTCGAGGAGATCAAGGTCGGCTTCGACATGCTCAAGAGCCTGCGCCTGCGCGCCAAGGGCATCAACTTCATCGCCTGCCCCAGCTGCTCGCGCCAGAACTTCGACGTCATCGGCACCATGAACGCCCTGGAGGAGCGCCTCGAGGACATCATGACCCCGCTGGATGTCTCGGTGATCGGCTGCGTGGTCAACGGCCCCGGCGAGGCCAAGGAGAGCGATATCGGGCTCACCGGCGGCTCGCCGGCCAACCTCGTCTATATCGATGGCAAGCCGGCCTCCAAGCTGCGCAACGACCACCTGGTCGACGACCTCGAGCGGCTGATCCGCGACAAGGTGCGCGAGAAGGAGCAGGCCGAGAAGGACATGATCGCCCGCGGCTGAATCTCAGCACCAGATCGCCGCGGCGACCCATCAAGGAGCAAGCGTTGAGCAAGTCTGACAGTAGCAAGAAGAAGATCCAGGCCATCCGCGGCATGAACGACCTGCTGCCGGAGCAGTCGCCGCTGTGGCAGTACTTCGAGGGCAAGGTACGGGCGCTGCTGGCCCGCTACGGCTATGCCGAGATCCGCACCCCCATCGTCGAGCAGACCGCCCTGTTCGCCCGCTCCATCGGCGAGGTCACCGACATCGTCGAGAAGGAGATGTACACCTTCGAGGACCGCAACGGTGACAGCCTGACCCTGCGCCCCGAGGGCACGGCGAGCTGCGTGCGCGCCGCCATGGAGCACGGCCTGCTGCACAACCAGACCCAGCGGCTCTGGTACCAGGGGCCGATGTTCCGCCACGAGCGCCCCCAGAAGGGCCGCTACCGGCAGTTCCACCAGGTGGGCGTGGAGACCTTCGGCCTGGAGGGGCCGGACATCGACGCCGAGGTGATCCTGCTCTCGGCGCGCCTGTGGCGCGAACTGGGCCTGATGGAGCACGTCACCCTGGAGCTCAACTCCCTGGGCTCCTCCGAGGCGCGTGCCGCCTACCGCGACACCCTGGTGGCCTACTTCGAGGCGCATCATGACCGGCTCGACGAGGACTCCCGCCGCCGCCTGGGAAGCAACCCGCTGCGCATCCTGGACTCCAAGAGTCCGGAGATGGCCGAGATGCTGGCCGGCGCGCCCAAGCTGATCGACCACCTGGACGAGGACTCCCGGACGCACTTCGAGGCGCTCTGCGCCATGCTCGACGCCGCCGGCATCGCCTATGTGGTCAATCCGCGGCTGGTGCGCGGCCTGGACTACTACGGCCGCACCGTCTTCGAGTGGACCACCACGGCGCTGGGCAGCCAGGGCACGGTGTGTGCCGGCGGGCGCTACGACGGCCTGGTGGAGCAGCTCGGCGGCAAGCCGACCCCGGCGGTAGGCTTCGCCATGGGCATCGAGCGCCTGATCCTGCTGCTCGAAACCCTCGACCTGGTCCCCGAGGCCGCCCTCGGCGAGCTCGACCTCTATGTGCTGCCCATGAGCGATGAGGCCACCGGCCCTGCCCTGCTGCTGGGCGAGCGACTGCGCGGCGAGCTTCCCGAGCTGCGTGTCCAGCTGCACTGCGGCGGCGGCAGCTTCAAGAGCCGCATGAAGAAGGCCGACAGGAGCGGCGCGCGACTGGCGCTGCTGCTGGGCGAGGACGAGCTGGCCCAGGGCACCGTCACGCTCAAGTTCCTGCGCGAGGAGCGCGAGCAGCAGAGCCTGCGCCAGGAAGCGCTGGCCGAGGTGCTGAGCGACCTGCTGACCTCCCGTAACACCTGATCATTCCGGCGCCGGCCTGTCGCCTGCGCCCATCGGAACCCTACAAGGAGGCCGCCCGTGGCGGAGCTGAGAACCGAAGAAGAGCAGCTCGAAGCGCTCAAGCGCTGGTGGAAGGAGAATGGCGTATCGCTGATCGCCGGGGTGGCCATCGCCGCCGCCGGCGTGATCGGCTGGAACGCCTGGCAGAGCTATCAGGAGAACCAGGCCAGCGCCGCCTCGGCCCGCTACCAGTACCTGATCAACCTGACCGCCGGCAGCCAGCTCGATGACGCCACCCTGGCCGAGGCCCGGGAGCTGGTGGTGGAGATCACCGACAACCACGGCAAGACCCTCTACGCCGACCTGGCGCGGCTGATCGATGCCCGCCTGGCAGTGGCCGACGAGGACCTCCCCGGCGCCCGCGCCGCCCTGGAGGCGGTGATCGATGCCAGCGGCCGCGACTACGTCAAGGGCCTGGCACGCCTGCGCCTGGCGCGCCTGCAGGTCGCCCAGGGCGACGCCGAGGCGGCGCTCTCCACCCTGGACGCCGGCGTGCCTGAGGCGCTGGCGGCACAGCGCGCCGAGGTGCGCGGCGACGCCTACCACGCCCTGGGGCGCGAAGGCGATGCCGGCGAGGCCTGGCGCGAGGCGCTGGACCTGGCCGAAGCCCGCGACCAGCCGCTCTACGGCGTGCAGCTCAAGCTCGACAACCTGGGTCTTGGAGTCGACTCATGAAACCGACCTTTCTGATCGCCGCCCTGGCCGGGCTCGCCCTGCTGGCCGGCTGCGCCGGCAACCAGGTGGAGCCTCAGTATCCGCCCAAGGAGCTCTCAAGCTTCGAGGAGCGCGATACCCTCTCCACGGCCTGGAGCCAGCGGGCAGGCCGCGGCCTGGGCCGCGCCGGCTACCCCATCGCCCCCTCCCGGGATGGCGACACCCTCTTCGCCGCCGATGAGCGCGGCCGGCTCTCGGCCTTTGCCGCCGACGACGGCGACCGCCAGTGGCAGGTGGACCTCGAGGTGCCGGTCTCCAGCGCCCTGACTGCCGTGGCCGGCGACGTCTATCTGGGCACCCGCAACGGCGAGGTGCTGGCCCTGAGCCAGCGCGATGGCAGCGTGCGCTGGCGCGCCCGGGTCCCCAGCGAGGTGCTGGCCGCCCCGCAGCCCAACCAGCAGCTGCTGGTGGTGCAGAGCGTCGACGGCAGCGTCACCGCCCTGGACCGCGCCAGCGGCGAGGAGCGCTGGCGCTACAGCGCCAGCCGGCCGGCGCTCACCCTGCGCGGCACCGGCACCCCCATGGTGATCGACCCCGTGACCTTCGCCGGCTTCGCCAACGGCCGCCTGGTGACCCTGGACAACCGCAGCGGCCAGCCGCTGTGGGAGCGCCGCATCGCCGTGGCCCAGGGCCGCAGCGATATCGAGCGCCTGGTGGACCTGGCCGCCCAGCCGGTGCTGACCCCGGACGGCCGTCTCTTCGTCACCAGCTTCAACGGCCGCCTGGTCGCTCTGGAGGCCACCCGCGGCGAGCCGCTGTGGGCCATCGACTTCTCCAGCTACCATACGCCGGTCCTGGTGGGCGACTTCCTGTTCGTCGTGGACGAGGCGGGCCATGTCCACGCCCTGGACGCCAACAGCGGCGAGGAGATCTGGCGCAACACCGCCCTGGAGGGCCGCAGCATCACCGCCCCGGCCTTCGCCGACGGCCGCCTGGTGTTCGGCGACTTCGAGGGCTACCTGCACCTGATCGACGCCCGCAGCGGGGAGCTGGTAGGCCGCGATCGGGTCGACCGCTCCGGTATCAGCGTGCGCCCCATCACCGACGGCCGCCGCATTCACGTGCTGGCCAATGACGGCACCCTCAAGGCCCTGGATATTCGCCAATGACCCCAGTGATCGCCCTGGTCGGCCGCCCCAATGTGGGCAAGTCGACCCTGTTCAACCGCCTGACCCGCTCCCGGGACGCCCTGGTGGCCGACTTTCCGGGCCTGACCCGCGACCGCAAGTACGGTAACGGCGTGCTCGGCGGCAAGGCCTATACGGTGATCGATACCGGCGGCATCAGCGGCGACGAGGAGGGCATCGATGCCGCCATGGCCGAGCAGTCTCTCGTCGCCATCGACGAGGCGGACATCGTGCTCTTCCTGGTGGATGCCCGAGCCGGCCTCAACGTGGCCGACCAGGCCATCGCCAACCACCTGAGGGTCAATCAGAAGAAGACCTGGCTGGTGGTCAACAAGACCGATGGCCTGGACGAGGCCACCGCCACGGCCGAGTTCTGGGAGCTGGGCCTGGGGGATCCACGCCCCATCGCCGCCGCCCACGGCCGCAACGTCACCGCGCTGATCGACGAGGTGCTCGCTCCCTTCCCCGAGCGCGACGAGAGCATCCCGGTGGATACCGGCACCAAGGGCATCCGCATCGGCGTGATCGGCCGCCCCAACGTGGGCAAGTCGACCCTGGTCAACCGACTGCTCGGCGAGGAGCGGGTGGTGGTCTTCGACGAGGCGGGCACCACCCGCGACGCCATCGAGATCCCCTTCGAACGCCGCGGCAAGCCCTATGTGCTGGTGGATACCGCCGGGGTCCGGCGGCGCAAGAACGTCCATGAGATCGCCGAGAAGTTCTCGATCATCAAGACCCTGGATGCGATCAAGGAGTGCCATGTCGCCATCATGGTGCTGGATGGCCGCACCGGCCTGGTGGAGCAGGACCTGCACCTGCTCGACTATGTGCTGACCAGCGGCCGCGCCCTGGTGCTGGTGGTCAACAAGTGGGACGGCCTGGAGAGCGAGGCCAAGGAGAAGATGCGCGCCGAGATCAAGCGCCGCCTGGGCTTCGCCGACTACGCCGACCTGCACTACATCTCGGCGCTGCACGGCACCGGGGTGGGCGACCTCTACCCCTCCATCGAGCGCGCCTTCGCCTCGGCCAACGCCCACTGGTCCACCAACCGCCTGACCACCATCCTCCAGGACGCGGTGGAGTCCCACCAGCCGCCCATGGTGCACGGCCGACGGATCAAGCTGCGCATGGCCCACCAGGGCGGCGCCAATCCGCCGATCATCGTGGTCCACGGCAACCAGACCGAGTCGCTGCCCGAGGCCTACCGCCGCTACCTGACCAACACCTTCCGCAAGGTGCTCAAGGTCCGCGGCACGCCGATGCGTTTCGAATTCCGCTCGGGCAAGAACCCCTTCGACCCCATGGCCGATGCCAGCGACCGCGAGAAGGCCAAGAAGCGCGAACTGGGCCGCACCAAGGAGGCGCGCAACAGCCGCCGCCGCTGAGCCCAGTCCACGTCAACGGCGTCCACTCCAAAAGCGCCCGACGACCCCAGGAACGACGCCTGGAGCCGTCGGGCGCTGTCGCTTTTCGGTCACTTCCCGCAATCTTCTTGACAGGGAGGGCTGCCGGCTCTCTAATGCGCCGATTTTGCAGCGCAGCATAGTGCGCCGCGGGCCCCGCCCATCGTTACCCCCCATTCCGACAGGAGGCATCTCCGCCCATGTTTCGTCTCGTTCCTGCCCGTTTCCGGCGCTGGCGGCTGCTTGCCCCGCTGTGCCTCTCCGCCCTGCTCGCCGGCTGCCTGGCGCTGCCCCAGACCGGGCTCTTCGCCTTCCGCCTGGCGGTGACCTCGCTGGGGGTGGAGGAGGTGCGCATCGGCCCCTACGCCGTGGATGCCCGCCTCGACACCAGCGATATCATGTCCCTGGCGCTCTCGAGCCTGGGCGCCGGCAGCCTGCCGGTGCAGGCGACCCTGGCCATGGGCCTGGGGCTGCCCACCGGCATGCCGCCGGTGGAGATGTCCGGCTTCCGCTGGAGCCTGGACATGCCGGGCGTCGACCCGGTCAGCGGCCAGTATGAGCAGGACGTGACCCTGACCTCGGGTGACGACGCCAACCTGCGCCTGCCGGTGGCCTTCGACCTGCTGGCCGGCGGCCGCGAGGGGCTCGGCCCCATGGTGGAGCTGGCCAGCCAGCTGGCACGCCAGGGCGAGCTGCCCGCCGGCAGCGAGCTTGCCATCACCCCCGGGGACCTGCGCGGCCTGGGCATGACCCTGCCCGCCGGCCTGCTCACCCCCACCATCCGCCTGGGCGTGGGCGAGGACGGCAGGCTGATTCCGCGGGGGTAAACCGCAAGACCTCTTCCGACTCCTCATTTCACATCAGAAGGCGGTATGTACTTTGCAGTATTTGGGTGCCGCAGTTCGAATCAATGGCGCCAGACCCTTAATGATCTTTAAGAGTCTGACACCGGACTGGCGGTTATACGGACAGCTTAGCCTAGTGGCTGATCATCCAGGGCCTCGCGGAAGGGAACATCTTCTTGCCGTCGGCGGTGTAGAACACCTGGGGCTTGTCGAGGTCGCGGTGGGCGCAGCCGCAGCCCTTGCCATGGCGGTGCTCATGACGCGCCTGCGCTTCGGTGCGCTGTTCCGGCGTCGAGAACTGCGGCTCATGCCGGCTGCGCTCGTTGCGCTGCATGGCCTCCCGGGTCGCCGCGTCCAGGGCGCGCAGCGCCGGCGGCAGCAGAATCACCCGGGCCGCCAGAGTGCCGCACTGGGGACACGGCCTGGGCAGGGCGCTCTCCGCGAAGGTGGCCAGCTCTTGGAAGAGGCCGTGCTCCTGGCACTTGTAGTCGTACAGGGGCATAGGCTCACTCCTTGTCCGGCGACAGCGGCACGTCCACCCCCCCCTTGACCTTGACCTCGGGGCCGGCGGCGCTGGGGTTGATGTCGAAATCGAAGATCCCCGTGGGCAGCCAGAGGGTGGCGCAGGCGTTGGGAATATCCACCACGCCGCTGATATGGCCCTCGACCGGTGCGCAGCCGAGAATGGCGTAGGCCTGAGCGGGGGTATAGCCGAACTTGGTCAGGTATTCGATGGCGTTGAGACACGCCTGGCGATAGGCCACGTGCACATCCAGATAGTGCTGCTCGCCCTGCTCATCCACCGAGATGCCTTCGAAGATCACATAGTCGTCGTAGCGAGGCTTGATCGGGCTTGGCTTGAAGATCGGGTTCTTGATCCCGTACTTGGCCATGCCCCCCTTGATGACGTTGACCCGCAGATGGATCCAGCCGGCCATCTCGATAGCGCCGCAGAAGGTGATCTCGCCATCGCCCTGGCTGAAGTGCAGGTCACCCACCGAGAGACCGCCGCCCTTCACGTAGACGGGGAAGTAGATCTTGGCGCCCCGCGACAGGTCCTTGATGTCACAGTTGCCGCCGTGCTCGCGCGGAGGCACGGTGCGTGCGCCTTCTGCCCCGGCGAGCTTGGCCTGATCGGCGGACATTCTCCCCATATGGGCGGTATCGGCGAAGGGCAGGGCCGCCAGCGGAGGGACACGATCGGGGTCCGTGTCCACCAGGGCCTGTTCTCGCTTGTTCCACTCGGCGAGCATCTCCCTGGATGGCAAGCAGCCGATCAGACCGGGGTGGATCAGGCCAGCGAATTCCACGTTGGGAATGTGACGGGACTTGGTAAACATGCCATTGAAACCCCAGATCGATTTCTGCGCCTCCGGGAAGTGCTCGGTCAAAAACCCGCCGCCGTTCTGCTTGGAAAAGAAGCCATTGAAGCCCCACTGACTGGACTCGAAGGCGCCGATATCCAGGATATCCACCTCGAGCAGGTCGCCCGGCTCGGCCCCCTCGACCCCGACCGGGCCGGAAAGAAAATGGACCTGAGTCAGGTCGACATCGCGGACATCGTCGGCGCTGTCATTGTTGTGAATCTGGCCGCCTGTCCAGTCATAGCACTCGACGACAAAGTCATCCCCAGGTTTGACGGTGGCAACCATCGGAATGTCCGGGTGCCAGCGGTTGTGAATCATGTCGTTTTCGTACGGCGACTTGTCGAGATCAATCTTGATAAGGGTATCGGCCATGGCAACTACTCCTTGCGCTTTGCTTGATCGGAAATCACGACAGCGGAGTCAACGCCTCGCCATTTCACTATCAGACAAGGTCACTGGGCGTGCCATACGTCAGTTGACGTAGGGTGCGCCCCGCATGACCCATTCGCCTTTATGCAGATCGGCATGCCAGTGCATGATCTCCGGGTGATGCATCATCTCTCGCGCCAGTAACGGCAGCAGCTGAGTGCGTAGACGACGCGCGAGATCACGAGCACCGAAGCGGGAGTCGTGCTGCTCCTGAAGCCATCGTCGTGCCGTCGGGCCGAGGCTCAAGGTACGCCCCTGTCGGGAGAGGCGTTCATTCAGCTTGGCGAGCTCGAGGTCCAGCAGCGCCTCGAGCGGTGCGCCGGCCACCGGCTGGTAGTGCAGGATCCGGTCGATGCGATTGATGAATTCGGGTTCGAAGCGACGGTGCAGGGCCTCTTCCAGCAGCTGTTTCTGCCTGGCAGGGTCAGGCGCGAACAGCCGCCGCCAGCCGCGCTGGAAGCGTCCCTGGTAGCGCGCCAGCTCGGCGGCGCCCAGGTTGCTGGTCATGAAGATCAGGGCGTTGCAAAAATCGACCTGACGGTTGCCCGCGGGTAGCGTCAGCCATCCGCTGTCCAGCACGTTGAGCAGCGTGCGTATCACCTCCGGACTGGCCTTCTCAAGCTCGTCGAACAGCACCACGCCGGGTGTACTGAAGCTGCCGCGAATGCGCTCCGCATCGAAGAGGCTGTGGCCCTCCTTGCTGCCCACATAGCCCGGTGGCGCCCCCACCAGCGCCGACGCATAGTGCTCCTGGCCCAAGGTGTTCATGTCGATGCGGCACAGCCCATCGTCGCGACCCTGAATCGCTCGGGCCAGCAGGCGAACGGTCTCGGTCTTGCCGACACCGGTGGGGCCCATCAGCAGCACCACCCCGAGAGGCCGCTGCTCCGGCGAGAGCTCTGCCTTAACCACATGGAGCAGATCCTCAAGGGCCGCCAGCGCCTGTGGCTGCCCCAGGATTCCCTGGCGCAGCTGCGCCATCACCCGAGCGGGGTCGAAGGTGAAGCGGCTCACTCCCGGAGTGAGCCGCGACGCCGGCGCCGAGCCGGCGTTCTGGCCCTCCAGTCGGTCATTGATAAACGGCATGGCCGCCTACCCCGCGGCGCCCTTTTCCTTGCCCTCCACGGGCAGGCTGCCGACCGGGCACTGGGCGACCCCCACGCTGCTGCGCGTGAAGCTTTCCACCTGCTCGCGGGCCTTTTCGGCATCTAGCACCCAGGTGCGATAGAACTCGAAGGGACAGTCGGCCACGCCCTTGTCGCCGTCTCCGGAGCCATGCACGCCGGTGTAGCCTCGGTGCAGCAGCTTGAAGAGATGGTTCTGGGACTGGTCGTTGGCGCGCGCATCACGAATCTGGCTCAGGGAGAGCTGCGCGTACTGCACGCCCATATCCTCTTCACCACACTCGCCGAGCGTGCGGCCGTCAAAGCCGATAATGGCCGAGTGTCCGAAGTAGCTATAGACGCCGTCGAAGCCGCTGGCGTTGGCTACCGCCACGTAGCAGTTGTTGGCCCAGGCCATGCTCTTGGCCATCATCACCTGCTGATCCTTGGCGGGGTACATATAGCCCTGACAGCGCACCACCAGCTCGGCGCCCTTCATGACACAGTCCCGCCAGATCTCGGGGTAGTTGCCGTCGTCGCAGATGATCAGGCTGAGCTTCATGCCCTTGGGGCCTTCGCTGACGAAGGTCTGGCCGCCAGGGTACCAGCCCTCGATGGGGCACCAGGGAATGATCTTGCGATATTTCTGAACGATCTCGCCCTCGTTGTCGATCAGCACCAGGGTATTGTAGGGATGTTTTTTCGGATGCTCCTCATGGCGTTCGCCCGTCAGGGAGAACACACCCCAGGTATTGGCCTCGCGGCAGGCGCGCGAGAAGATCGCCGTCTCGTCACCGGGAATGACGGAGGCGGTCTCCATCATCTCGTCATGGTCGTACATGATGCCGTGGGTGCTGTACTCCGGAAAGATTACCAGGTCCATGCCTGGCAATCCTTTTTTCATGCCCACCACCATATCGGCAATCTTTTGGGCGTTCTCCAGCACCTCGGCGCGGCTATGCAGCCGCGGCATCTTGTAGTTCACCACCGCCACACCCACGGTATCGGCACTGCTGGAAATATCACCATGTCGCATTGTACGAGTCTCCTTGACTGACGAGAGGGGGATCGCCGCCAGGGTCGAGAGTCGTGCCGTCATGGAGAAATAACATGGACGATTCGAGCGCTGCGCCAGGGGGCCGGCGATGGATGTCAAGGATGAGTCTGGCGGCAGCGCTGCCGGGAGGAAATACGTCAATCAACGTAGGGTTCCAGGGCATTCAGGCCGATGACCGCCGCCGAGGTGCGGTTCTCGACGCCCAGCTTCAGGAAGATCTGCTCAAGATGCTTGTTTACGGTTCTGGGGCTCATGCTCAGGATCAGGGCGATATCGCGATTGGCCTTGCCGTTGGCGACCCAGTAGAGCACCTCGGCCTGACGCTGGGTCAGTCCCAGGCGCTCACCCAGCAGCTGCTCGGGCGGCACATCACGCTTGCGCGCCAGGCTCAGCAGAAACTCATCCTCGGCCAGCTGGCCGATCAGCTGGGCCTCGATGCGCGCCTCGGCGTCGGGCACCGAGACTGGCGGGCCGCTCTCGGCGCCGAGGCAGCGCACCAGCCACTCGGCAAGCGTCAGCGTTGTGCCCTCGACGGTCAGGCGCTCAGCCTGCAGGCACTCCTCCAGCAGGCGGTTGGCCTGAGGGGTACTCCATAGCATGGCGCCTGCCGCATTGACCGCCAGCATATGCCGACCACTGGCATCCAGCGCGGCGCGGGCGCTGCTCGTCCGGCGCGCGTTGGTCAGGTGTACCCGCATTCTCGCCAGCAGCTCATCGGGCGTCACCGGCTTGGTGATGTAATCCACACCGCCCACTTCCATGCCCCGCACGATGTGCTCGGTCTCGCATAGGCCCGTCATGAAGATCACCGGCAGGTCGTGGCGCTGTTTCAGCAGCCGACAGGTCTCGAAGCCATCCAGCCCCGGCATCATGGCATCCATGAGCACGATGTCCGGGGTGATCTCGTCGAGCATCGTCAGGGCACTGCGGCCATCCAGGGCTACCAGCACCGTGACGCCAGCGCTGGCCAGGGCATCGGTGATCAGGCTCAGGGTCTCCGGTGAATCGTCGACCACCAGCACGGTATCCCGTCGCTGCGGCTGGTTGATATCACGCATTATCTTCCTCCTGACGGCTGGCCTGGTGCTGTTGGATCAGATCCACAAGGTCGCCAAAGCGGAACTGCCGGGTGAGCAGCCGAGCATGGTCGACGAAGTCGGTGGCCTCGGGCGCCTGCTCGGCGATGCGTGTCAGCTGCGCCCGCACCCCGGCCACGTGCCCGATGCGCGCCAGCCGCTCCAGGGGGTTCAGCAGAGCGGGTGCGGGCAGCACCAGGGGGCGCGAGGCGTCGTTAGCCGAGGCCGCTTGAGCGGGGGGCACTACGTCCTCATCTGCCACTTCATGCACCCAATTCAGCCCCAGCAGCCTGCCCACCTTCTCTAATAACTGGTTCAGGTCCACAGGCTTGGTCAGGTAGTCGCTCCAGGGCCCCTCGCCACGGCTGAAGCGCTGCAACCCCGAGGCGTCGGCCGACACCATCATGATCCCTCCCCGTAGACCAGCGGCGCGCAGGCGCTCGGCTAGCTCCCAGCCGCTCATGCCTGGCATGGTAATGTCGAGCAGAAAGAGGTCCGGCGGGCACTGCAGTGCCTGCGCCAGGCACGCCTCACCGTCGGGAGCGGTGTGCACCCTGAAGCCCAGATCATCCAGAAATTCCGCCAGCAGGTGGCGATGTGGCGCCTCGTCATCGGCGATCAGCACGCTGCACCGCGTCCCCCGGTAGCCGACGATGCGGCGCGGCGGCGCATTAGGTCGCAGCACCTGAGGCACCGCCGAGAGCATCAGCCGCACCCGGAACTCACTGCCCACCCCCAGCTCGCTCTTCGCCTCGATGCTGCCCCCCATGATCTCGGCCAGCAGCTTGGTGATGGTCAGGCCGATGCCCATGCCCGAGCGGGCGGCACCCTGGCTGGGTGCCACTCGCTCGAAGGGCTTGAAGATGCTGTCGAGCTGTGAAGCCGGAATGCCCAAGCCGGTATCGCAGACCTGGAAGGTCGCCACCTGGCTGCCATAGTCCACGTAGAAGCGAATGCCGCCCTCGTCGGTGAATTTCACCGCATTGGAGAGCAGGTTGATCAATACCTGACGCAGCCGGCGTTCGTCGGTATAGACCATGCCCGGGAGGCGCTCGGCGCAGTGGAAGGTCAGCGATAGTCCCTTCTCCTCTGCCTGGCGCCGGAAGATCTGCACCAGCTGCTCGAGTAGTTCGCGAATATTGACCTCTTCGCGGTGCAGCTCCAGTCGCCCGGCCTCGATACGCGAGATATCCAGAACGCCGTCGATCAGTCCGGAGAGGTGCTCGGCACTATGTCGCAGTACCTGGACGGAGTTGCGGTGGAGAGGCGATAGCGCGGTATCTCGCTCCAGCAGCTGGGCATAGCCCAGGACCGTGTTCAGTGGGGTACGCAGCTCATGGCTCATGCCCACCATATAACGGCTCTTGGCCATGTTCGCCGCCTCGGCTACCTCCTTGGCTTTCTGCAGCTCCAGATCGGTGCGCTCATGGGCGTCGATTTCCGCCATGAGCAGATCATTCTGATAGCGCGACTCCTGCTCCGCAGCGACCCGGCTCTCGTGGGCCAGGACGATCAGCCAGGCGACGACGCCAGCGATCAGGAACAGGATGAAGAAGGTCTGCCAGAGTGTCGCCGCCACCACCTCGGCATATAGCCGGTCATCCAGGGTCGCCTGCACATAGATCACCGCCAGCGACGACCCCACCACCAGCACCATCACCAGCAGCAGGAAGAGGTACTTGCCGAAGCGTGAATGCAGGCGGTCCACCATCTGCGGCGGCAGCAGGACATTGAGCACCGCCAGGGTCTGCAGCGACAGGCGCGCCTCGGGCTTGCAGAGGTCGTTGCAGCGGGCATCCAGCGAACAGCACAGCGAGCAGATGGGCCCGCCGTAGGCCGGGCATTCGGCCATGTCCTCCGACTCGAGGCCGTGCTCACACACCGAGCAGCGGATCACATCTCTGGCCTCCCAGTCTGCTTTGGGTGTGCGGGCGATGTAGTAGCGGCCGCCGGTGATCAGAGCGATCAGCGGGGCGGTGAGAAACGGCAGCCCCAGCGCAAGGAAAGGCGCCAGGGCCCGAGCCGTCTCGCCGAACAGGCCGATGAACGCTGTCACGCCCAGCAGCAGCGACAGTAGCATGGAGACCACTCCCACCGGGTTGACGTCGTGCAGATGGGCGCGCTTGAACTCGAGATGCGCGGGGCTCAGGCCCAGGGGCTTGTTGATCAGCAGATCAGCGACCAGGGTCCCGACCCAGGCCACGGCCACCAGGCAATAGAGGCTGAGGATCTGCTCCAGCGCCTTGTAGATGCCGATCTGCATCAGCAACAGTGCAATGGCGACGTTGAACACCAGCCAGACTACCCGCCCGGGATGGCTGCGGGTGAGCCGCGAGAAGAAGTTCGACCAGGCAATGGAGCCGGCATAGGCGTTGGTCACGTTGATCTTCATCTGCGACAGGATCACGAATAGACCGGTCAGCAGCATGGCCAGCTCGGCATTGAGGGTCACGAACTGAAAGGCGGCCAGGTACATGCTGTTGGGGTCGGTCGCCTGCTGCTCGGTGCCCCCCAGGCTGAGCACGAAATAGGCCAGGAACGATCCCAGCAGCATCTTCAGTGCCCCTGGGATGATCCACCCGGGCCCCGCCGCGATCAGCGCCAGCCACCAGCCCAGCCGCCCCTTGCCGGAATCCCGCGGCAGGAAGCGCAAGTAGTCCACCTGTTCGCCGATCTGTGCCACCAAGGCGAAGATCACCGCCGAGGCTGCACCAAAAAGCAGCAAATTGAAGCCGCCGTCCGCCTCGGAATGGCTGCCTGTAACGCCCATCCAGCCCGTCAGGTCGAGCTGGCCATGCACCCCCAGAGCCAGGAAGGGCAGCAGGTGCAGCGCCAGCCAGACCGGCTGGGTCAGCGACTGGAAGCGGCTGATCAGAGTGATGCCGTGAGTCACTAAAGGGATCACGGCCACGGCGCTCAGGCTATAACCCGCCCACAGTGGCAGGCCGAACCACATCTCCAGGAGCAGGGCCAGGATGGCGGCTTCGATGGCAAAGAAGATGAAGGTGAAGGACGCATAGATCAGCGACGTGATCGTGGAGCCGATATAGCCGAAGCCGGCGCCGCGGGTGAGCAGGTCGATATCCAGGCCAGAGCGGGCGGCATGATAGGCGATGGGCAGACCGGTCAGGAAAATCAGCGCCGACACCGCCAGGATCGCCAGGACCGCGTTGTGAAAGCCGTAGAGCACGGTAATCACGCCACCGACCGCTTCGAGCGCCAGGAAGGAGACGGCGCCCAGGGCGGTATTGGCCACCTGGAAACAGGAGAAGCGCCGTGCCCGCTTGGCGGTAAAGCGCAGCGCATAGTCCTCCAGAGTCTGATTGGCTACCCACTGGTTGTAGGTGCGCCGCACCCGCGGCACGCGCTGGGCCCTCGACAGGCCATCGCCCAACGTCGCATCTCCTGGCGCCCCCTCTTCCGGAAGGAGGGGGGCCGAGGGAATGGCCTCCCACTGGCGGGCCTGGGCCGCAGGGTCGTCATCCGGCGGTGAAGAAGAGGCAGAGCAATAGGGTCGTGTCACGCTTGGGCTCCCGGGGTGAACAGCCGCGTCATCGCTGATATGGGATGGCCTGGACGAAAGGCCATCGGCAGACAATGGCCAGCAACCTCAAGATGCAATAAGCATGCCCTGATCGCCGGCGCCGACCGTGTGGGCGGTTCTTCGGTTTCTACTCGCAGACTCTGCCTGCGTCTCCTAGCCGTCACCATACGTTAATCGACGTATTGTTCCGCAGCGCAGCAAGGGACGAAGCTTCCTAGCGTCGAAGCAGTATTCGGCCACTGCTTATCCGCAACTTTCCGCAACTGGCTGTCACCATGCAGCCCCAGGAGTCCGGGATGTCTCTTCGTTCCTCAGAGCGTTATCGTTCTTCAGAGCAGGATCGACTATTCAAACGGCTGCGTCGCACCCTCGTCAGCAGTCTGATTGCCGCCCCAGTGGCGTTGTCGCTCAGTTTCAGCACCACCGCCCAGGCCAACTCCGAATGGCCCACTGCCGAGGTCAATACGACCGGGCTGGCCGTTACCGATGACACCGTGAAGGTGGGCATTCTGCACTCGCTTTCCGGCACCATGGCCATCAGTGAAACCGGCTCCGTCGAAGCGGAAACCCTGGCCATCGAGCAGATCAATGAGATGGGCGGCGTGCTGGGCCGCCAGATCGAAATTATCCTGGAAGATGGCGCCAGCGACTGGCCGACCTTCGCCGACCGCTCCCGCAAGCTGCTCCGCCAGGATAACGTGGCTGCCGTCTTCGGCGCCTGGACCTCGGCGTCACGCAAGGCGATTCTACCGGTGTTCGAGCGTGAGAACGGCATGCTCTTCTATCCGACCTTCTATGAGGGGCTCGAACAGTCACCCAACGTGGTCTATACCGGCCAGGAGGCCACCCAGCAGATTCTTGCCGGTATCGATTGGGCCTGGAACGAGAAGGGCGCGCGTAGCTTCTATCTGATCGGCTCCGACTACATCTGGCCGCGCACCTCGATGAAGATCGCCCGCATTCACATCGAGGACGTGCTGGGGGGAGAAGTGGTGGGCGAGGATTATTACGCCCTGGGCCACACCTCCTTCGGCTCGGCCATCAACCGCATCCGCCTGCGCCGGCCAGACATGATCTTCCATGCCGTGGTAGGGGGCTCCAACGTTGCCTGGCACCGCCAGCTCAACGCGGCCGGCATCAATGGCGAGAGCCAGAATGTGCTTGCCATCTCCGTGACCGAGGATGAAGTGCTGGGGATCGGCGGTGAGAACGTCGAAGGTTTCTACTCGGCCATGAAGTACTTCCAGAGTCTCGACAACGAGAATAATCAGGCGTTTGTCCAGGCCTTCAAGGAGCGCTGGGGCGAGGATAGCGTGATCGGCGATGTGACTCAGGCCGCCTATCTCGGCCCCTGGATCTGGAAGGAAGCGGTCGAGCGTGCCGGCAGCTTCGATATCGACAAGATTCGCGAGCATCTGCCGGGTATCGAGATCACCACCGCACCGGAAGGCTATGTGAAAGTGCATCCCAACCATCACCTGTGGAGCTATACCCGCATCGGCAAGTGGAACGGCGACGGCCAGGCCGAGGTGGTGTGGGAGTCCCCCGAAATGATCGAACCCAACCCCTTCCCCGAAGGCTATCAGTAAGGTCCAGCGATACCGGGGTGGCACTGCCTGGTGCCTCCCCGGTGCCGTCAATGGTCCCACTCAAGCGCTTTTCGCGGAACCTCGGGCGTCATGACCTACGGAGACTCATCCAATGAGTGATTTCACGACTCAGGAGTTGATGGCGATCTTCGCCATGCAGGGCTTCGCCGGCCTGAGCTTCTTCAGTGTCCTGCTGTTGATGGCGCTGGGCCTGGCGATCATTTACGGGCAGATGCGCGTGATCAATATGGCCCATGGCGAGTTCATGGTGATCGGCGCCTACGCCACCTATCTCTTCTCTACCTTTGTCTCGGCGCAGATGCCGTGGATGATGGACTACTACCTGATCCTGGCCATTCCCTTCGCCTTCCTGGTCGCCTTTATCGTCGGCTGGGTGGTCGAGTTCGTGCTGATTCGGCATCTCTACCACCGTCCCCTGGATACACTGCTGGCCACCTGGGGGCTGGCGCTGATCATGCAGCAGGCCTTTCGCTCCGGCTTCGGGGCCCGTGAGGTCAGCGTCCGCCTGCCGGACTGGCTGCAGGGCTCCTATCGACCGACGATGATGATCGACATTCCGATCAACGGCCTGGCGATCATGGGGCTCACCCTAGTGGTCACCCTAGGCATCGCCTGGCTCCTGTTTCGCTCCCGCTGGGGGCTGCGCGTGCGCTGCGCCACCGCCAACCGTGAAATGGCCGGCGCCGTAGGTATCAACACCCGAGGCGTCGACCGCCTGACGTTTGCACTCGGCTGCGGCATCGCCGGGATTGCCGGTGCGGCCTTTACCACCATCTCCTCCACCGGCCCCACCAGCGGGTCTCTCTATATCGTCGATACCTTCCTGGTGGTGGTGTTCGGCGGCGCGGGAAGCCTGCTCGGCACGGTCGCCTCGGCCTTCACCATCGCCCAGGGGCAATCGGTGCTCGACTTCTTCATCGGTGGCTCCATGGGCAAGGTGATTACCTTGCTGATCGTCGTCGCCATCCTCATGATCCGCCCGCAAGGGCTCTTTGCCAGCAAGGTGCGCCGTTAGGCGAGCCGGGCAGGAGGAATCTGACCATGAACGCGAAACTGGATTTTCTCGATGGCAGGAATGGGCTGGTCAGCCTGCTTGTGCTGGCCGCCCTGATCCTGATCGTCTTCCCGCTGGCCATGGGGGTGGATCAGCTGAACCTCACCGGCCGCTTCCTGAGTTTCAGCTTCGTCGCCGTGGGTCTGGTGCTGTGTTGGGGCTATGGCGGCATCCTGAGCCTGGGGCAGGGGATCTTCTTCGGCATCGGCGGCTACTGCATGGCCATGTTTCTGAAGCTGGAGGCCTCGACCCCGGAGGCCACCGCCATCCAGACCACTCCCGGCATCCCGGATTTCATGGACTGGAACCGTCTGACCGAGCTGCCCTGGTTCTGGGTCCCCTTCCACAGCCTCACCTTCACCCTGCTGGCCATCCTGGTGCTGCCGGCGGCCTTCGCCTACCTGATGGGCATCGCGATGTTCAAGCGCCGCGTCAGCGGTGTCTACTTTGCCATCATCACCCAGGCCCTGGTGGTCATTCTCACCATCCTGCTGGTGGCGCAGCAGGGCTTTACCGGCGGCGCCAACGGCATCACCGACCTGCGCACCCTCAAGGGCTGGAGCATCAACACCGACGAGGCCTTGGTGACGCTCTACTTCATCACCGCGGTGCTGCTGCTGGCGGTGATTGTGCTGGGCAAGTGGCTGCTGCACACCAAGTTCGGGCGCATCCTTATCGCCATGCGCGACCGCGAGGATCGAGTGCGCTTCTCGGGCTACGACGTCGCCAACTTCAAGGCCTTTGCCTTCTGCATCGCCGCCACCTTCTCGGCGATCGGCGGCGCCATGTTCACCTTGCAGGAAGGTTTCATGTCGCCGTCGCTGATCGGCATCATCCCCTCCATCGAGTTCGTCATCTTCGCGGCGGTCGGGGGGCGGCTGTCGCTGATCGGGGCCGTGTATGGCGCCCTGGCCATCGGCTTCCTGCGCATCGCCTTCGCCGAGGCCTACCCCCAGCTCTGGCTCTTCCTGATGGGCACGGTGTTTATCGTGGTGGTGCTCTTCCTGCCCATGGCCTGGCCGGGCTCTACGAGAAATATGCGCCTAGGGCGCGCCGCCTGCTGACCCGTCGCGCGCCCGATGCCCCATCTTCGCAGCCCTCGGAGGCACGCTCATGAGCAGCAATACGGATTTTCTTCTGGCGGTGGAAGACCTGACCGTCTCTTTCGACGGCTTCAAGGCCATCAACGGCCTCAACTTCTACATGGATGAGAAGGAGCTGAGGGTAGTGATCGGCCCCAATGGGGCGGGCAAGACCACGCTGCTGGATCTGATCTGCGGCAAGACCAAGCCCACCGAGGGCTCGATCAAGTTTCGCGGCAAGGAGCTGACCAAGCTGCCGGAGCATCGCATCGTCTGGGAGGGTGTCGGCCGCAAGTTCCAGACGCCGTCGATCTACGACAGCCTGACGGTGCGCGAGAACCTGGAGGTCTCCTATCCCCGGGGCCGAGGGGTCTGGGGGGCCGTGGCCTTCAAGCGCGATGAGGCGCTCCGGGAGAAGACCCACGAGATTGCCAGCGTGGTGCTGCTCGCCGAGGCGCTGGAGACGGAGGCAGGACTGCTCAGCCATGGCCAGAAGCAGTGGCTGGAGATCGGCATGCTGCTGATGCAGGACCCGGCGCTCTTGATGCTCGATGAGCCCATCGCCGGGATGAGTGCCCGGGAGCGCGAGCTTACGGCTGAACTGCTCAACCGCCTGGCCGGAAAGCACTCCATCATCGTTATCGAGCACGACATGAATTTCGTCAAGCAGATCGGGCGCAAGGTCACGGTATTGCACCAGGGCACCATTCTCGCCGAGGGCGATATGGAGACCGTGCAGTCGGACCGGCGTGTGATCGACGTCTATCTGGGCCACTGAACCGGGGCGCCCGCCAAGGCGAGGGCCCCCAAGGAGTTAGCGATGCTGGAAGTCTCAGGTCTCAAGGTCAGCTATGGACAGAGCGAGGTGATCCATGGCGTCGACTTCGTCGCCCGCCAGAACGAGACGCTGGCGATCATGGGTCGCAACGGCATGGGCAAGACCACGACGTTCAAGACCCTGATCGGCATTCTCAAGCACACGGCCGGCAGCATTGTGCTCGACGGCCAGGAGCTCACCGGGCTGCCTTCCCACGCCCGGGTCGCGGCGGGCCTGGCCTATGTGCCCCAGGGCCGAATGATATTTTCTCATCTCACGGTGCTGGAGAATATCCAGGCCGGGCTCGAGACCGCCACCCAGCGCAGTCGTATCCCGGACGAGATCTTCTCGATGTTTCCGGTACTGCACGAGATGCGCCACCGCAAGGGCGGCAACCTCTCGGGCGGGCAGCAGCAGCAGCTCGCCATCGCCAGGGCGCTGGTCTCCGAGCCCAAGGTGCTGCTGCTCGACGAGCCCACCGAGGGCATTCAGCCCTCCATCATCAAGGAGATTGCCCAGACCCTGAACGACATCCAGAAAATGCGCGACATCACCATCGTGGTCTCCGAACAGATCCTGAGCTTCACTCTGGACGTCGCCGACCGTCTGATGGTCATCGAATCCGGCCACATGGTGCACGATGTCCCCCGGGAAGGTTGTAACGCCGAGCAAATCACCGCCTACCTCTCCGTTTGAGCCTCCCAACCGGGGTCAGATCCTCAAGGGAAAATTGAGCCTGGCCCTAGGGCGGCATCTACAGACGAAATGCCACCATCGTCAATACAGCCATCCCTCAAGGAGTAATACCTACTTCCCGTGCAGGCGCCGGCGGCCCACCCACTGGGTGGCGAACTGCCAGGCGCCGCGGCCGCTGCGCCCGCCGCGCAGGGTGGCGAAACGAATGGCCTCGGCGCGGGCCTCGGCGCTCCAGTCCTCGCGGCTGCCCAGCTGGGTGACCCAGTGGCAGCAGGCCTCCAGGTAGACATCCTGATTGAAGGGGTGGAAGCCCAGCCACAGGCCGAAACGATCGGAGAGCGAGATCTTCTCCTCCACGGCGTCGCCGTGGTGGAGCTCGTCGCCCACCAGCCGTGAGCCCTCATTGTCGCTCATGGATTCCGGCAGCAGGTGGCGGCGGTTGGAGGTGGCGTAGAGCAGCACGTTGGGGGGCGGGCCGGTCAGGGCACCGTCCAGCACGCTCTTCAGCGCCTTGTAGGCGTCGTCGTGCCCCTCGAAGGAGAGGTCGTCGCAGTAGACCACGAAGCGGTGCGGCTGGTCGCGCAGCTGGGCGACCAGCATGGGAAGGCCGGCGAGATCGTGGCGATCCACCTGCACCAGCCTCAACCCCTCATCGGCCAGGGAGTTGAGCAGCGCCCGGATCAGCGACGACTTGCCGCTGCCCCGGGAGCCCCACAGCAGCGCATGGTTGGCCGGCAGGCCCTGGAGAAAGGCCCGGGTGTTGTCCACCAGCGCCAGCTTCTGGCGCTCGATGCCCAGCAGGTCATCCAGGCTCAGGGCATCGCGCGGCGGCACCGGCAGCAGCCGGCCGCCCAGGCTGTGGCGCTGCCAGAGCGCCGCGACATCACGGGCCCAGTCCACCTCCTGGGGCGGCGGCGGCAGCCAGTGTTCCACATGATCCAGCAGGTTTATCAGGCGGCGCGTCAGCTCGGCGTCCATGAAGGCTCCTTCTCCGTATGATAGGCGGTTGACCTTGAGATCCTTCCCGGTATCTTGTGGCGAACTTCGACGCCTCGTCCAGCGTCTCATGCGTCTGGATTCCCGCTTGCCCGCCAAGGAGACCCCCAATGCGCTGGATCAAGCCCCTCGCCATCGGTGCCCTCTGCCTGACTCTCACCGCCTGCGCCACCTCGCCCACCGGGCGACAGCAGCTGACCCTGGTGTCCGACGCCCAGCTCAATCAGATGGGCGCCCAGGCCTTCGAGCAGTACCAGCAGGACCTGCCCACCGTGGGCGGCGCCACCCACCGCTATGTGCAGTGCGTGGCCGATGCCATCGTGGGCGCCCTGCCGCCGGAGCAGCAGCGCGCCCAGGACTGGCAGATCCGCGTCTTCGAGTCGGATCAGGCCAACGCCTTTGCCCTGCCCGGCGGCTACATGGGGGTCAACACCGGTCTGTTGCGCATCGCCGAAACCCAGGACCAGCTGGCCACGGTGATCGGCCACGAGGTGGGCCACGTGCTGGCCCGCCACGCCAACGAGCGGGTCTCCACCCAGACCGCCACCCAGCTCGGACTCTCGGTGCTCTCCTCGGTCTCCGGCATGCAGGGGCCGGCCGGCGAGCAGATGATGGGGGCACTGGGGCTGGGCGCCCAGTATGGCGTGCTGCTGCCCTTCTCGCGCCGCCACGAGAGCGAGGCCGACGTGATCGGACTGCGCCTGATGGCGGATGCCGGCTTCGACCCCCGCGCCAGCGTCACGCTGTGGCAGAACATGGAGGCCGCCGGCGGTGCGAGGCCGCCCGCCTGGATGTCCACCCACCCGAGCCAGGGCCAGCGCATGGCCGGCCTCCAGGCCAACATGGATGACGCCGTGGCCCGCTACGAGCGCGCCCGCCAGGCGGGGCGGACGCCCAACTGCCTGCGCCCCTAGGAAAACACTGAGACCCAACTCATTTTTGGAAAGCGAATGCTGAGACTCGGACTACTGCTGCTGATCGCCCCCATCCTGCTGTTGATGGGGGTCTACTTCTGGGAATACTCGAGCGTACGGGAGTGCACGCTCTCGGGTGGCCACTGGGACTATCTGGAGAGGGTGTGCCGTGACACCCCGCAGCCCTTCGTCTCCTGGCTGCAGCGCTACCCCTGGCTGGTCAACGGCGGCATGCTGCTGTCGGTGATCGGAGTGGGGCTCTGCATGGTCGGGCTCTATGTCAAAAGACGCTGAGAGCGGCGCCGAGATCATAGCGACGCCCTGAGCGCCTCCAGCACCGGGGCGGTGTCGGGGCGCTTGCCGCGCCACTGGAAGAAGGACTCCGCCGCCTGCTCCACCAGCATGCCAAGGCCATCCACGGTGCGGGCACCGCGCTCGGCGGCCCAGCGCAGGAAGACCGTGGGCTCGGCGCCATACATCATGTCGTAGGCGGTGGCACCCTCCGAGAAGAGGTCGTCGGGCAGCGGCGGCAGGTCGCCGGCGAGGCTCGCGCTGGTACCGTTGATCACCAGGTCGAAGGGACCGGCCGCGGCGTCGAAGCCGCCACCGGCGACCTCTCCCAGGTCCCGGAAGTCGGCGGCTAGCCGCTCGGCCTTTTCGACGGTGCGGTTGGCCACGACCAGGTTCGCCGGCGCCTCGGCCAGCAGCGGCTCCAGCACACCGCGCACCGCCCCGCCGGCTCCCAGCACCAGGAGCCGGGCGCCGGCCAGGTCCACCCCGGCGCGCTTCAGGTCGCGCACCAGCCCCACCCCGTCGGTGGTATCGCCATACGTCGCCCCGTTGCCGCCCAGGATCAGGGTATTCACCGCCCCGGCCCGCCGGGCGCGCTGGCTCAGGGTGTCGCAGAGGCGGAAGGCCTCCTCCTTGAAGGGCACGGTGACGTTGGCGCCGCGCCCGCCCTCGGCCACGAAGCGCCGCCAGGCACCGGCGAAGTCGTCCAGGGGCGCCTCGATGGCGCTGTACTCGATCGGCTCGCCGGTCTGGGCGGCAAAGGCGGCATGGATGGCCGGCGACTTGGAATGGGCCACCGGATGGCCGAAGACACAGTAGCGGTCGGTCATGGTCACTCCTTGATCACTCATCGAGGTTCTCCTCGCCCAGCCAGTCCCGGGGACGCAGGTAGTTCGCATAGAGCTCCGCCTCGGGGCTTCCGGGCTCGGGCTCCCAGGCGTACTCCCAGCGTGCCAGGGGCGGCATCGACATCAGGATCGACTCGGTGCGCCCGCCGCTCTGCAGCCCGAACAGGGTGCCGCGATCCCAGACCAGATTGAACTCCACGTAGCGGCCGCGGCGGTAGAGCTGGAAGTCGCGCTCGCGCTCGCTCCAGGGCGTCTCGCGGCGACGTCGCACGATGGGCAGATAGGCATCGAGGAAGGCGTCCCCCACGGCGCGCTGGAAGGCGAAGCACGGCTCGAAGCCCCCTTCGTTGAGGTCGTCGAAGAAGAGCCCGCCGACGCCGCGGGTCTCGTCGCGGTGCTTGAGATAAAAGTAGTCGTCGCACCACGCCTTGTAGCGCGGATAGACCCCCTCGCCGAAGGGGGCACAGGCGTCCCGGGCCACCCGGTGCCAGTGCACCACGTCCTCGAGCACCGGGTAGTAGGGGGTGAGGTCGAAGCCGCCGCCAAACCACCACACCGGCGCCTCGCCGGGCTTCTCGGCGATAAAGAAGCGCACGTTGCCGTGGCTGGTGGGCACGTGAGGGTTCTCGGGATGCAGCACCCAGGAGACGCCCACCGCGTGGAAGCTGCGCCCGGCCAGCTCCGGGCGCGCCGCCGTGGCCGAGGGGGGCAGGCGCTCGCCGAAGACATGGGAGAAGTTGACCCCACCCTTCTCGAAGACCCGGCCGCCCTCGATCACCCGGGAGCGCCCGCCGCCGCCTTCGGGGCGCTCCCAGGCGTCCTCCCGAAAGCCCTGGCCGCCGTCCTCGGCGGCCAGGGCTGCACAGAGCCGCTCCTGGAGGTCGAGCAGGTAGGTCTTGACGTGGTCGAGTTGGGCGTGGGTCAAGGGGGTCTCCTCGGAAAGCGCAGGGGAAATCAGGAACGCAGCACCTGGCCGGTGGCCAGGTCGCGGATGGTGCTGGGCCGCTCGAGACCGCCCAGCTCGCCCTCGACCACGGCATCCAGGCCGTCGGCGAAGATGGCGCGCACCTCGTTGGCGCTCATGGCCGGCGGTTCGCTGGCGATATTGGCCGAGGTGGAGACGATGGGGCCTCCGAAGGCCTCGCAGAGCTGGGCGACCAGGGGATGGGCGCTGACCCGCAGCGCCACCCTGTCATGACAGCCTCGCACCAGGCCATGGCTGCGGCCGTTGTCGGGCACCAGCCAGGTATTGGGCCCCGGCCAGCTGGCCGCCAGAGGCGCGTGAAGCTCGAGGGGTAACCCTTCGAGCCAGGCGGCGAACTGCTCGATGCGCCCCGCCACCAGGATCACCCCCTTGGCGGGGTCGCGCTGCTTGAGGCGCAGCAGGTGCGCCAGCGCCTCGTCGTTATCCGGGTCGCAGCCCAGCCCCCACACGGCCTCGGTGGGGTAGGCGATGACACCGCCCCGACGCAGGGCGGCAACGGCATGGGCGATCTGGCTGGCCTGGCTCATGGAGACTCCTGGGCGGCAAAGAGGCGGGAACGGGCGCGGATTCTATCACGCTCCCGAGAGCCGCACCCAGCCGCCGGCGGCATGGGCGACCCGCCCCTCCAGCTCCAGCTCAAGCAGGCGACGCTGACACTCGATGACACCAAGCCCGGAGAGCCCCACCAGTGCATCCACCGGCGTCGGCGTGCCGCTCAGCCAGCGCAGCAGGGGGTCGCCGAGCCGCGGGTCGCCGGCCGCGGACGCCTCCGCCAGGGGCGCGGCGGCCTGGACGGGCTGCCACTGGCTCAGCTCAGCGATGATATCGTCCACCTCGCAGACCAGCGCCGCGCCGTCACGGATCAGCCGCAGGCAGCCCCTGGCCTGGGGGTTGTGGATGGAGCCCGGCAGCGCGAACACCTCGCGCCCCTGCTCGGCGGCCAGCCGGGCGCTGACCAGGGAGCCGCTGCGCTCGGCGGCCTCCACCACCAGCACCCCATAGGAGAGGCCGGTGACGATGCGATTGCGACGCGGGAAATAGGCTGGCCGCGCCGGCGTGCCGGGCGGATGCTCGGAGAGCAGCAGGCCACCGGGTTCACGGAGCCGCTCATGCAGCCGATGGTGGCGTGCGGGGTAGACCACGTCGACGCCGCAGCCCAGCACGGCAACGCTGGCTCCACCGGCCGCCAGCGCCGCCTGCTGGGCCGCGGCATCGATGCCCAGCGCCATGCCGCTGACCACGCACCAGCCGCGCCCCGCCAGGTCCCGGGCGAAGCGCGCCGCATTGGTCAGCCCCTCTCGGGTCGCGCGGCGGGCACCCACCATGGCCAGCCGCGGTGGCGAGAGCGCACCGAGATCTCCCCAGGCCCACAGCACGGGCGGCGGGTCGGCGATTTCATCGAGCAGGCGCGGCCAGGCGGGGTGGTCAGGATGGAGCAGGTGGCGGGCGGGCGCGGCAGCGAGCCACGCCTCGGCCCGGGCGATGTCGCCGCCCAGGGGGCTCCGGGCAGGGTGGTCCAGCCAGAGCCGCAGCGCCGTGGCAGCCCAGGGCTATCGCAGTTAGATGAGCAGTCGTTCATAGACACGCCGCCAGCATCATAGGCATTCTGGCGGGTATCTCTGCTGAGCCGGCCCAAGGAGTGATATGGCACCTGTCACCAGCTGCTTTTCTGATCTGCCCGACCCCAGGGGCTCCAACGCTCGTCACAAGCTGGATGAAGTCCTGTTCATCGCCCTATGCGCGGTGCTCTGTGGGGCTGAGGACTGCTCAGATATGGCGCTGTTCGGGCAGTCCAAAGAACCTTTCCTGCGTCGCTTCCTGACGCTGCCTCATGGCATCCCCAGCCATGACACCTTCAGCCGGATCTTCCGCCACCTAGACCCTGATGCCTTCCACGATCATTTCCTTACCTTCATGTCTCGTTTTGCCGAGCAGGTGGAAGGGGTCGTGGCCGTCGACGGCAAGACGCTGCGGCGCTCCTATGACCGCGCCGCCTCCCAGTCACCTCTCCACCTGGTCAGCCTGTGGGCGGCTGACCAGCGCCTGGTGCTGGGTCAGCGCGCCGTCGATGAAAAATCCAACGAGATCACAGCGGTACCAGAACTGCTCAAGCTGTTATCGCTCTCTGGCGTCACAGTGACCGCCGATGCCATGCACTGCCAGCGGGCCCTGTCCCAGCAGATTACGGAGCAAGGCGGACACTATGCCCTGGCGGTCAAAGACAACCAGAGGGCGTTGTTCGATGACGTTCAGTTCATGATGGAGACAGCAGGCGCCGGCGAGACCCACGTTGACAGCGGCCATGGCCGTGTCGAGTCACGCCAGGCAACGGTGATCACCGATATTGACTGGCTGCAATGCGCCCATCAGTGGCCGGGCCTGAAGGCCGTGGGGCGCATCACTCGCCGTCGGGAACTGGCTGACAAGGTCAGTGAAGATGTCGCTTACTATCTCCTGAGTGACGTAGTGTCCCCGGAGCGGCTTGTGGAAGTGACCCGCCAGCATTGGGGCATCGAGAATCGCCTCCACTGGGTGCTGGACGTCACCATGCAGGAAGACCAGAGCCGCAACCGCCGGGGCCATGGCCCTGAGAACCTGGCCCTGCTGCGCCGACTGGCGCTCAACGTGGCCAAGCTGGAGCCTTCCAAAGGGTCCATGAAAGGCAAGCGCAAGCAAGCTGGCTGGAATGACGACTACCTGCTGAGCCTCATTCGTCAGTTCGCTCAACTGCGATAGCCCTGCGTGGCAGCCTCCTTCGGCAGCAGCGCCAGCCAGCCGTCCGGCCAGGCCGAGGCACATGAGGCCACCTCGGCCAGCCGTGCAGGGCCGATACCCGGCAGCTGACTCAGCACCAGCCACTCACGGGCCCCGGGCCGCACCGCGCTCACCTCACCCTCAGCGCAGGGCGGCGTCCAGGCCGCGCTGCGGAGTGTGAACGCGATCCCCGATGGAGAGGGTCCGGCTGGCCTTCATCACCAGGCCATAGCTCATCTTTTTGTAGGGCTTGAACACCATCACCAGGCCGGCATCCTCTCCGGGCAGGCGCAGGGACTCACCGGTGCGAGGATCGCTGACCCGCTCGCCGCGCTGCTCGACCATCAGCACGTGGCCGGGCTCGAGGCCATCTCGGCGGCCGCGGTCAAGGGCCACCACCTGCAGGCGACCGATGAACTGCACGCCACCCGGCACCGCCAGGATGGTGCCCTCCACCTCCTGCTCCGGGGCGCGCGGAGTGAACTCGGTCACCAGGCCACGAACCTCCAGGGGCAGCACGATATCGTTGTTGCGCACTTCCTGGCGGGACGAGGTCACCTCAAGCACCACGATATCGCCCTCCTGACGCTCGCGGCGCGCCTGGCCGATGCTCTCGAGTTCCAGCCCCAGCAGTTCGCCAGTGGCGGGATCCATGAAGCGCTCGCCCACACGATAGAAGCCGACCCGGCCGCTCCCCTCAACCTCACCGCGGGCGTAGAGACGGTCCCCCACGCCACTCATCAGGCGACGGTCGTCCCCGCCCACCACATAGGCCAGCTCGTCGAGGCTTTCCGGGTCATCGATGATACGGTGGTCGCGCAGGAAATGACGCACCGCCTCGATAGGCATTGGCTCTATCGCCTCGCGATGGGGAATGGTGCGCATCTCCGGTGAAAGCCGCACCTGCCCCTGGCCGCGCTCGAGTCCCAGGCAGGGGCGACCGTTGCAGTCGTAGAGGTAGATGACGTCGCCGGGATAGATCAGGTGCGGGTTGCGGATCTGCGGGTTGACCCGCCACACCTCCGGCCACTGCCAGGGGTGGCGCAGGAAGCGGCCGGAGATATCCCACAGGGTATCGCCGCGCGCTACCGTGTAGCGCTCCGGGGCGTCGCCTCTCAGGCCATCGTCCCAGCTGAGCCCCTGAGCCTGGGCGCCCAGACCCAGCCCCCCCAGCGCCACTGCCACGCCCAGCAGCACCGCGGCCCGGGTCGGCCAACGCCGCCGCTGCCTGCCCTCTCTGCTCTGCTTCATCCCTGCTCTCCCCGCGTTTCGGCACCGGCCCTCTGTTGCTCCAGCTGAACCTGGTGGCTCTAGGTGAACCTGGCTGGCGTGGTATAGTCTGAGGTTATCGACGTGATGCGCATTCGGCGGTTTCTGCCCCGAGCGCCCCCCTCTAGAATAGTGTCATTCCGTAAATGACAGCATAACGGTGAAACCAACGCCATGGCCAAATTACCGATCCTCGAATTCCCTGACGAGCGCCTGCGCACCACGGCAGCGCCGGTCGAGTCGGTCGACGACGAGGTGCGCCGGCTGGTCGACGATATGCTCGAGACCATGTACGACGCCCGCGGCATCGGGCTGGCAGCCACCCAGGTCGACGTGCATCGCCGGGTGATCGTGATGGACGTCAGCGATGCTCAGAACGCGCCGCTGGTGATGATCAACCCGGAATATACGCCTATCGGCGAGGAGCGCGACCTCCTGTCCGAGGGCTGCCTGTCGATCCCCGAGTACTATGCCGAGGTGCCGCGCGCCCTCAAGGTTCACCTCAAGGCCCTGGATCGCGACGGCAAGCCCTTCGAGCTCGAGGCCGAGGGCCTCCTGGCCCACTGCATCCAGCATGAGCATGACCACCTCGAGGGCGTGCTCTTCGTGGACTACCTCTCGCCGCTCAAGCGCGACCGCGTGATGAAGAAGATGCAGAAGCGCCACAAGCTGATGCAGGGCGCCTGACGCCGCTGCGTCTCTCCTCCTCCGGAAGGCCGGCGCCATGCGCCGGCCTTCGTCGTTTGCGTCCGGCTCCGTTATCATGGAGGCATCGCCCACTGGCAAGGCCCGGATTCATGTCTCGACCCCTCAGCATCATCTTCGCTGGCACTCCCGATTTCGCCGCCGAGAGCCTCCAGGCGCTGCTCGCCAGCCGCCACCGCGTCATCGCCGTCTATACCCAGCCGGACCGCCCCGCAGGCCGTGGCCGCAAGCTGACGCCGAGCCCGGTCAAGCGACTGGCCCTCGAGCACGACCTTCCGGTCTTCCAGCCCGCAACGCTCAAGTCGCCGGAGGCCCAGGCGGAGCTGGCCGCGCTCGGCGCCGACCTCATGGTGGTGGTGGCCTACGGCCTGATCCTGCCCAAGGCGGTGCTGGAGACTCCACGGCTCGGCTGCCTCAACGTCCACGCCTCGCTGCTGCCCCGCTGGCGCGGCGCCGCGCCCATCCAGCGCGCCATCGAGGCCGGGGATGCCGAGAGCGGCGTAACCATCATGCAGATGGACGAAGGGCTCGATACCGGCGATATGCTGCTGATCCGGCGTACTCCGATCACCGCCACCACCACCGGCGGAGAGCTCCACGACACCCTGGCCGCCCTGGGCGGCGAGGCCATCGTCGAGGCCCTGGACGCCCTGGCGGGCGAGGGGCTTCCCGCCACGCCCCAGCCGGAGGCCGGCGTCACCTACGCCGCCAAGCTCTCCAAGGCCGAGGCGGAGCTGGACTTCCGCGAGCCCGCCGCGACCCTGGCCGCTCGAGTGCGCGCCTTCAACCCCTGGCCGGTGGCCTGGTGCGCCTTCGACGGCGACCGCCTGCGCCTGCTGATGGCCGAGGCCGGCGAGCCCAAGGCGGGCGAACTCGGGGCGGGCAACGCCCCCGCCGCTCCCGGCACCCTGCTCGACCACGACGGCGAGGCCCTGCGCATCGCCTGCGGCCCCGCGGGTCGCGAAGTGCTGCAGGTCACTCGAGCCCAGCTGCCCGGCGGCAAGGCGCTGCCGGTGAGTGAGCTGCTTCGCGCCCGGGCCGAACGCTTCGCACCCGGCCAGCGCCTGGGCCGCATCGCCGAGGAGAGCGCCTCATGAGCCAGCCAAACAAGCGCCGCGCCCAGGCGTCCCGGGGGCTGGAAAACGACGGCGGCCTGGCGGTACGCGCCGCCGCCGCCCGCGCCCTGGTCCCGGTGATCACCGGCAAGGGGTCGCTCACCGGCCTCGACGACCACCAGGTCGTGGCCCGGGACCGCAGCCTGTTCAAGGCGCTCTGCTACGGCACCTGCCGTACCCTGCCCCGCCTCGAGGCGCTGGCGGCAAGGCTGCTGGTGAAGCCCTTCAAGGCCCGGGATGCCGACGTCCAGGCGCTGCTGCTGCTCGGCATCCACCAGCTGCTCTACCTGCGCATTCCGGCCCACGCCGCGGTGGGCGAGACCGCCGGCGCCGCCCGGCTGCTCGGCAAGGAGTGGGCCACCCGGGTGCTCAACGGCTGCCTGCGCCGCCTGCAGCGGGAAGCCGCCGAGCTCCAGGCCGAGGTGGACCGCGACCCGGCGGTGGCACTGCTGCACCCGAAGTGGCTGCTCAAGGCACTGCGCCAGGCCTGGCCCGACGACTGGCGCGCCATCGCCCAGGCCAACAACGCACCGGGCCCCATGACGCTGCGGGTCAACCGCCGCCATGGCGACCGCGAGGCCTACCTGGAGCGCCTAGCCGCCGCCGGGATCACGGCTCACCTCTGCCTCCATGCCCCGGACGGCATCACCCTGAAAACCCCCTGTGATGTCCAGCTGCTGCCGGGCTTCGAGGAGGGCCACGTCAGCGTTCAGGACGAGGCCGCTCAGCTCACCAGCGTGCTGCTCGGCCCCATCCTGGCACCCCGCCCCGGCGCCCGGGTACTGGACGCCTGCTGCGCCCCCGGGGGCAAGACCAGCCACCTGCTGGAGCTCTTCGACATCGACATGCAGGCGGTGGACAGCGACGCCGAGCGCCTGGCCCGGGTCGAGGATGCCCTGGCCCGCCTGCACCTCCAGGCTCGCCTGACCCATGGCGACGCTACCGGGCGCGACTGGTGGGACGGCGAGCCCTTCGAGGCGATCCTCCTCGATGCGCCCTGCTCCGGCAGCGGGGTCATCCGCCGCCACCCCGATATCAAGCGGCTGCGCCGTCCCTCGGACATCAAGGCCCTGGCCGTCCTGCAGGGGAAGATGCTCGATAACCTCTGGCCGCTGCTGCGCGAAGGGGGCACCCTGCTCTACGCCACCTGCTCGGTGTTCCCCGAGGAGAACAGCGAGCAGGTCGACGCCTTCCTCGCGCGCACCCCGGACGCCGAGGCCACCACCCCCGAGGACGTGGCCTGGGGGCGGCCCGCCGGCGCCGGCCGCCAGCTGCTCCCCGAGCTCGACGGCCACGATGGCTTCTTCTATGCCAGACTGAGAAAGCGTAAGGCATGAACCCGAGTCACCTGAACCCAGGAGGCATGATGAGCAACCACATCTACAAGCATATCGAGCTGACCGGCTCCTCCGAGGAGGGCATCCAGCAGGCCATCGAGAGCGCCCTTGCCAAGGCAAGCGAGAGCCTGCACGGCATGCGCTGGTTCGAGGTCATCGATACCCGCGGCCATATCGAGCACGGCCGCGTGGCCCACTGGCAGGTCACCATCAAGGTGGGCTTCACCCTCGACTGATGGCGAGCTGTTCTTCTCCCGGCGGCTGGTTTAGGCTTGCCGCTACCATGTTGCGGCGCACAAGGTGCGCCGCACTCGCTGGAAGCGGACCTCAGACTCCATGAAGATCATCATCCTCGGCGCCGGCCAGGTCGGCGGCACCCTGGCCGAACACCTGGCCCGGGAGGAGAACGACATCACCGTCATCGATACCGACGGTGACAAGCTGCGCGAACTGCATACCAAGCTCGACATTCGCACCGTGGTGGGGCCCGGCTCCTACCCCATGGTGCTGCGCCAGGCGGGCTGCGAGGACGCCGACATGCTGATCGCGGTGACCAGCCAGGACGAGGTCAACATGATCGCCTGCCAGGTCGCCCATACCCTGTTTCGCACCCCCACCAAGATCGCCCGGGTGCGCGCCACCGCCTACCTGACCCGCAAGGGGCTCTTCGCCCACGAGGCGGTGCCCATCGACGTGCTGATCAGCCCCGAGCAGGTGGTCACCGACCATATCCGCCGGCTGATCGAGCATCCCGGTGCCCTGCAGGTGCTGGAGTTCGCCAGCGGCCTGGTACAGCTGGTGGCCGTCAAGGCGATCTATGGCGGCCCCCTGGTGGGCCAGGATCTCGCCTTCCTGCGCCGCCACATGCCCAGCGTGGACACCCGCGTCGCCGCCATCTATCGCCGCAACCGGCCGATCATCCCCCGGGGCGACACCGTCATCGAGGCCGACGACGAGGTCTTCTTCATCGCCGCCCGCCGCGATATCCGGGCGGTGATGAGCGAGCTGCGCCGCCTCGACCGCGACTTTCGCCGGATCATCATCGCCGGCGGCGGCAATATCGGTGAGCGCCTGGCCGAGCACCTGGAGCACAGCCACCAGGTGAAGATTATCGAGCACAGCCTTGAGCGCTGCACGGTGCTCTCCGAGCGGCTGGACCGCACCGTGGTGCTGCACGGCAGCGCCACCAGCAAGCGGCTGCTGGAGGAGGAGAACATCGAGGAGTGCGACATCTTCTGCGCCCTGACCAACGACGACGAGGTCAACATCATGTCGTCGATGCTGGCCAAGCGCATGGGGGCCAAGAAGGTGCTGACGCTGATCAACAACGCCGCCTACGTGGACCTGGTGCAGGGCGGCGAGATCGATATCGCCATCTCGCCCCAGCAGGCCACCATCGGCAGCCTGCTGACCCACGTGCGGCGCGGCGATATCGTCAACGTCCACTCCCTGCGCCGCGGCGCCGCCGAGGCCATCGAGGCGATCGCCCACGGCGATACCCAGTCCTCGAAAGTGGTGGGGCGCGCCATCGGCGAGATCGACCTGCCCCGCGGCACCACCATCGGCGCCATCGTGCGCGGCAAGGAGGTGCTGATCGCCCACGACGACGTGGTGGTGGAGTCCGGCGACCATGTGATCCTGTTCGTGATCGACAAGCGCCGCATCCGCGAGGTAGAGCGGCTGTTCCAGGTCGGCCTCACCTTCTTCTAGCCGGACAACCGGACCACACAACGACGGGGAGCACCGCTCGATGAGCCTGCGCATGATCCTGCGCATCCTGGGGCTGCTGCTGATGCTGTTCAGCCTGACCATGATGCCGCCGATCCTGATCTCGCTGCTGTTCGGCGACGGCCAGTGGCACGCCTTCATGGCGGCCATCGGCATCACCGTCCTGACCGGCCTGGCGATGTTCCTGCCCAACCGCCGCGCCCGCAAGGAGCTGCGCACCCGGGACGGCTTCCTGATCGCCGCGCTGTTCTGGAGCGTCCTGGCGCTGTTCGGCTCGCTGCCGCTGATGCTCACCGACGTGGCCCCGCTCTCCCTGACCGACGCCGTCTTCGAGTCCTTCTCGGGCCTCACCACCACCGGCGCCACGGTGATCACCGGCATCGAGCACCTGCCGGAGTCGATCCTCTACTATCGCCAGCAGCTGCAGTGGCTGGGCGGTATGGGCATCGTGGTACTCGCCGTCGCCATCCTGCCGACGCTCGGCGTCGGCGGCATGGCCCTCTACCGCACCGAGATCCCGGGCCCGCTCAAGGACTCCAAGCTCACCCCCCGCATCACCGAGACCGCCAAGGCGCTCTGGTACATCTACGCCGCCCTGACCATCACCTGCATGCTGGCCTACATGGCCGCCGGCATGAACTGGTTCGACGCCCTGGGCCACAGCTTCTCCACCGTGGCCCTCGGCGGCTTCTCTCCCCATGACGCCAGCATCGGCCACTTCGACAGCGCCCTGATCGAGATGATCTGCGTCTTCTTCCTGATCGTCTCCGCGGTAAGCTTCAGCCTGCACTTCGTCGCCTGGCGCCAGCGCAGCGTGACCCACTACTTCCAGGACCCCGAGGCGCGCTTCCTGCTGCTCTTCCTGCTGGGCCTGGTGGTGATCACCGTGGTCTCCCTGTGGCTCACCGAGACCTATGGCACCGAGCGTGGCCTGCGCCACGGCCTCTTCCAGGTGGTCTCGGTGGCGACTACCGCCGGCTTCGGCGTGGCCGACTTCTCACTCTGGCCGGGCGCCCTGCCCTTCCTGCTGTTCATGGCCGCCTTCGTGGGCGGCTGCTCCGGCTCCACCGGCGGCGGCATGAAGGTGATCCGCATCATCCTGATCCTCAAGCAGGGCATGCGCGAGGTGATGCGTCTGATCCACCCCAATGCGGTGATCGCGGTCAAGGTGGGCAAGGTGAGCGTGCCGGACGGCATCGCCCAGGCGGTATGGGGCTTCTTCTCGGTCTACGTGATGCTCTTCTTCCTGATGCTGGTGGGGGTGATGGCCACCGGCGTCGACCAGGTCACCGCCTGGTCCACCGTCGCCTCGGCCCTCAACAACCTGGGCCCGGCACTCGGCGAGGCCTCCGGCCACTACGGCGACCTGCCGACCCTGGCCAAGTGGATCCTGGTGGTGGCCATGCTGCTCGGCCGCCTGGAGATCTTCACCGTGCTGGTGCTGTTCACCCCCGCCTTCTGGCGGCGCTGAGGGAATTTGGCCCGCCCGGGCGCATCATGGATAATCGTTGCCTCACCCTTTCAGATCGAGCCTCCATGACCGACCCTCAGGACACTGCGATCCAGCCCGGCGCGGACCTCGCCACCAGCGGGCCCCGCCGCGTCATCCAGCTCGGCGAGACCCGCTACACCCTGCTGGGCACCGCCCACGTCTCCGCCGAGAGCGCCGATGACGTGCGCGCCCTGATCCGCTCCGGCGAATTCGACGCCGTGGCTATCGAGCTGTGCGACTCTCGCCACCACAGCCTCGACAACCCCGACGCCCTGAACAACCAGGACCTGTTCGAGATCTTCCGCCAGGGCAAGGCAGGCATGGTCGCGGCGAGCCTGGCGCTGGGCGCCTTCCAGCAGCGCGTGGCCGAACAGTCGGGCATCGAACCCGGTGCCGAGATGCGCGCCGCCCTGGAGGAGAGCCGCCGGGCCGAACTGCCGCTGCTGCTGATCGACCGCGACGTGGGCGTCACTCTCAAGCGCATCTACCACAACGTCCCCTGGTGGCAGCGCTTCTCGCTGTTCTCGGGGCTGCTGGGCAGCGTGCTGTCGCGCCAGGACGTCTCCGCCGAGGAGATCGAGCGGCTCAAGGAGGGCGATGTCCTGGAGTCCACCTTCAGCGAGTTCGCCGCCGAGTCCGAGACCCTCTACACGCCGCTGATCAGCGAGCGCGACCGCTACATGGTGCTGCGCCTGGCGGAAGAGGCCCCGCCGGGGCGCTACCGCCATGTCCTGGTGGTGATCGGCGCAGGGCATCTGAAGGGAATGGCCGAGGAGTTCGAGACCCCGCTGCCCGAGGCGCCCACGGCGGAGCGCGAGGCGCTGGAGGAGACCCCGCCGCCTTCGAAGCTGTGGCGAGCGCTGCCCTGGCTGGTCACCGTCCTGGTGCTGACCGGCTTCGCCATCGGCTTCTCGCGCAACACCGAGCTGGGCTGGCAGCTGGTCGGCGAGTGGTTCCTGATCAACGGCGTGCTCTCGGCGGCGGCCACCCTGGTGGCCCTGGCGCATCCGCTGACCGTGGCGGCCACCTTCTTCGCCGCCCCGCTCACCTCGCTCAACCCCACCATCGGCGCCGGCTTCGTGGCCGCCGGGGTGGAGCTCTGGCTGCGCAAGCCCAAGGTGGGCGACTTCTCCACCCTGCGCCACGACGTCACCGAACTGAAGGGCTGGTGGCGCAACCGGGTCTCGCGCACCCTGCTGGTCTTCATGCTGGCTACCCTGGGCTCAGCCGCCGGCACCTGGGTCGCGGGCTTCCGCATCGCCGGTGCCCTGTTCGGCAGCGGCGCGGCCTGACCCTAGACCGGCAGTCGCGGTAGCCCGTAGCGGGCGGGGCTGACCACGTGATCGAGGCGGCCGATCTGGTCGATCTCTCCCGCCGCCAGCTCGGTGTCGAGGAAGGCGTCGGCGAAGGCCAGATTCTTGACCACCTTGACCCGGGTCGGCACCCCCTTGGCGCCGATATCCATGACCCAGGCAAGGAAGCCGCCGGTATACATGGCCAGAGATCCCACGGGATAGGGGCCGCGCCGGCGGATCACCTCCATCAGCTGCTCTCGATCGTAGGCCTCCGGCCGGGCATTCAGCTCACGATAGGCCTCCAGGGGCGTCAGGGCCGCACGGCCATTGCGCTCATGGGTCATGACGTTAAGCGCCTTGAGCACCGCCGCCAACCGAACCTCCGCCGAGAGCCGGCGGCCAGGACACCCCTGAGGGTAGCCGGTGCCGTCCAGGCGTTCGCTGATGCCGGCAACCACATCGCGGCAGATGCGCGCCGGAGCCCAGCCTAGCGTTTCCAGCCGCTCCAGCAGTACCTGCGCAACCGCTCGGTCTGGGCGCGGGTCAGGTGGCCGCTCAGAGCCGGCAGCGCATCGCCGATCTGCAGCGGCTTGCCGAGGGTGTGCAGCAGCGCCCCGGCCACCGCATCGCGCAGGCCGGGAGCCTCCGGATCCCGGGCCACCAGGATGGCGGCCAGCTCACCGGCCACCTGCACGGCCTGGCGTACCCAGCCCTCCTCCTGATAGAGCTGCCCGAGGCCGAACAGCAGGCCCTCTCGGTCACGGTGAGCCAGATAGATCAAGGTATCCACGCTGTCGTAGAGCAGCTCTTCGGGAAAGTGCTGATGATGCTGCATGATCATGGCGATGCGCTGCAGCTGCTGCACCACCTCGCGAACGCCCAGCCGCCGGGAGGCGTGCTGCCGGCCTTGGTGATGCGCCTCGCCTTCCGTCGAACCGCCGTCGCGGGGCTCCACCCGGGGCACGAAGATCTCGGAGCGTCCCGCCCCTGTGGCACTCCTGCCCGCGCGATGCAGCAGCTCTCGCTGTGTCTCCCGCCTGAGCGTCAGCCACTTGTCGCGCTCGTCACTCGACAGCGCCTCGAGGGGCAGCCAGACGACGGCGCGGTCCTGGTTGCCGAAGGGCCTCAGGCGCGCTACGCGGGTGCGCAGCTGAAAACACTCCCCGTTGGGAAAACGCAGCGTCACGGCAGGCAGCGTCTGTCCGTCACCGAGGGCGAGGCTGTCATCGAGATAGAGCAGCACCGCCACTTCGTCGGCCGAGAGATTCAGCACCTGTCCGGGAATGCTGAACTCGCCGGGATAGACGTCCAGACTGACGGCCACCTTCATGCCGTAAAGGCAGGGGAGCGGCGCCAGATAGGTGCCCTCCTGCCGCCCCTGCTCCAGCAGATCGGGCAGCCGACAATCCAGCTGCAGCTCGCCGGTGGGCAGCGCCATCGCCTTGACCGACACCCCCGTGAACATCAAGCGCTCCTGGCGCCCCTGGCGGGTCAGGGGCGCCTGACTTTCCAGGTCCAGCTCCATGACGCCGCCGGCAAGGTGGGGCAGGAGATCCTCACCATAGGCGGCGGGCACGCTCAGTACCAGTGTCCCCTTTGCCGGGTCCTGACGCACCAGCTGGACCAGCCGTGGAGCCTGCATGCCACCGGCAAGGATGGACAGCTGGGCGCGGCGATCGTGGAGGGAGTCAAGGAGCCATCCCGCGGGATGCCGAGTTGAATCGAGATAGTGGGGTCGAAACATGGCGTCGCATTTTCCTGGCCTGTCCTTGGGATATCACCTCCTGTGATTCTAGGCACCAGGCAACGCGAGGAGTTTGTCGTTTCTTATCCTCTGCGCGTTATTTTGCAATCTTTATGGCCGAGTTGGGGCCTTCTCGGTGACCATGGCGGCGTTCAAGTAACCTTTGCATCGCCGCCGTCGGCGCTTCGATCTTCTCGAAGCGCCGGCTGGCGGCGTAGCTCTCGTTGAAGGCGTCGAAGTAGTCGTCCAGGGCCTGGGCGGCCGAGCCGTCGCCCCCCTGGCGCAGCAGCTCGGCGGCCACCTCGGCGGTGCACAGATGGGCTGCCGAGGCCGGCTTGCGCAGCCGGTAGCGGGTCAGCCGCTCGCTGTGCAGCGGCAGTACCGGCAGCCGGTCGAGGTAGGGGCTCTTGCGAAAGATGCGCCGGGCCTGGCGCCAGGTGCCGTCCAGCAGCACATAGACCGGCGTGCGCCCGGCGGCCTTGGCCTCGGCCACGGCGTCGATCCCCACCACCCGCTCCGCGTAGTCCGGCTGGTCGTCGGGGAAGATCACGAAGGGGGCGTAGCGCAGGTCGTCCAGCAGCGCCAGCAGCCGCTCGTCCGGCGCGGTGCGATACCAGGTAAAGACCTCCGTCTCGGGCAGCACGTCGCGGATCAACCGCCCGGTGTTGGTGGGCTTGTGGTGCTCCATGGGATGGGTGAGCAGCCACACCCGCGCCTCGCTCTCGGCCCTCACCGCATAGGGGCAGAGGCAGTTGAGCTCGGGCAGTTGGCAGCCCGGGCAGCGCACGACGAAGCTGCCTCGGGCCTTGAACTCACGCCGCGGCGGCCGCGGATGGCCGGTGGCGGGGTCATGGGAAAGCGCCCCGTCCAGAGGACGTTCGGCACAGATGTCAGGGCTGTCGTGCTGCATGGCGGCTACCGCAAAGAAGAAGGCGCGGCATTCTAGCACCTCCGCCGGCGCCCTTCAGGAGGTCAGCAGGATCTCCGGCACCCAGAGCCGCCCCTCGCGCTTCCAGTGGCACACCAGCGCCGGCACTCCCTTGCCGGCGGGCTGGCTGAGCCGGCTGACGCCCGGCGGCGACAGCGCCTCGGCCTCGGGGTCCACCAGCACGCAGGGGGCGCCGAAGGGCGCGTACTGCAGCAGCGAGGCCGCCGGCATCACGGCAAGCGAGGTGCCCACCACCAGCAGCAGGTCCGCCTCGCTGACCAGCTCGCAGGCCTCCCCGAAATGGGGCACCTCCTCGCCGAACCAGACCACGTCGGGCCGCAGCTGGCTGCCCTTGTCGCAGATGTCGCCCAGTTCGATCCCCCCGCGAGGCAGCGGATAGTGCATGCGCCGGTCCACGCTGGAGCGCGCCTTGAGGATCTCCCCGTGCAGGTGGAGCACGTGGCGGGAGCCGGCCCGCTCGTGCAGGTCGTCGATATTCTGGGTGATGATACTGACCCGAAAGCCCTGCTTCTCCAGCGCCGCCAGCGCCTTGTGGGCAGCATTGGGGCGCGCCTGGCGCACCTGGTCGCGGCGCGCATTGTAGAACGCCAGCACCCGGGCCGGGTCCCGCCGCCAGGCGCCGGGCGTGGCCACCTCCTCCACCGGATGATCCGCCCAGAGGCCATCCTCGGCGCGGAAGGTCTGGATACCGCTCTCGGCACTGATCCCCGCTCCGGTGAACACCACCAGATGCGGCGCGCGCTGTTCTGCCATCGACTCTCTCCGCTCGGGGCATCTGAACTACCTGGGCTGAAAATACCACCTGCGGCCGGCTCAGGACCACACGAGGGCTTCGTCGACGAGGTCGAGTCCCGGCTCGGCGTGACGGTGGAGTTCTTCCCGGTGGGCAACCGCACCACCGCCATCAACGCCCTGCGCTTCGAGCAGGTCGATATCGTGCTGGCCGGCCCCTCCGAGTACGTGCTGATGGCCGAGCGGGTCCCGGGCACCAAGGCGGTCACCGCCATCGTACGCCCCGAGTACTACTCGGTGTTCATCGCTCCCACCGACAGCGACATCGAGACCCTGGAGGACCTCAAGGGCAAGCACGTGGCCATGAAGGACCACGGCTCCACCACCGGCCACATCATGCCGAGCTACATGCTGAGCCAGGCCGGCCTGGACATCGACCGCGACCTGCGGATCTCGCTGCTGGACGGTGCCCGCATGCAGGCCCTGGCCTCCGGCGAGGTGGATGCCGTGGGCACCGGCGTGCGCGACTTTGCCCCCTTCGTCGCCCAGCACGGCGAGGAGAACTACCGCATCATCGAGCGCGGCCAGGACATGCCGGGCGACCCCATGGTGGCCGGCCCGCACATCTCCGCCGAGTGCGTCAGCGAGATGCAGGAGGCCTTCATGAACGATCCGGACGGCCTGCTGCAGGCGATCCTCGCCCCGGGCGAGCGCGACAAGTACATCGGCGCCGAGATGGTGCTGGTGGAAGACAGCGAGTACGACATGGTGCGCGAGTCCTACGCGCTGCTCGGCCTCTCCGACTGATGGAGCTTCCATGCAGCTAAGCATCGACAATATTACCAAGGTCTATCCTGACGGGACCCGCGCCCTCGACGGGCTGTCGTTCGACGTCAGCCCCGGGGAAGGCGTGGTCATCCTCGGCCACAACGGCTGCGGCAAGTCGACGCTGATGAAGTGCCTGACCGGCCTGGAGCGCCCCACCTCGGGGCGCCTCAGCCTGGCCGGCCTCGATCTCGCCTCGGCATCGCGTCGCGAGCTCAGGCCCCTGCGCCAGCGCATCGGCTGCGTCTTCCAGAAGTTCAACATGGTCGGCAACCTCTCGGTGCTGCAGAACGTGCTGTTCGGCCTGATGGGACGGCGCGGCATCCTGGCCAGCCACGCCCTGACCGCCAGCCGGCAGTCGCGCCAGGCGGCCATGGAGGCCCTGGAGCGGGTCGGCCTCGCCCACCTGGCTCCGCGCCGCACCGATACGCTCTCCGGCGGCCAGCAGCAGCGCGTGGCCATCGCCCGCATGCTGATGCAGGAAGCCGAGATCGTGCTGGCCGACGAGCCGGTAGCGAGCCTCGACCCCCGCGCGGGCCGCGAGGTGATGGAGCTGCTCTGGTCGGTGGTGCGCGAACGGAAGATGACCGTGCTCTGCGTGCTGCACCAGATCGAACTCGCCCGGGAGTACGGCGAGCGGCTGATCGGCCTGCACGGCGGCCAGCTCGCCTTCGACCGCCCCACCGCCGAGGTCAGCGACGTCGACATCACGGCCCTCTACCAGACCGTCACACCACAGGAGGCCGCTACCGATGAGCGATTCATCGCCGCGCCGCGCCGCCCAGGCTTGAGCGCCCCTCTCCCATCGCCTTCATCCTGCTGCTGGCCTTCGCCGCCTTCTTTATCAGCGGCTTCTCCAGCGCCAACATCCACTCGGAGCGCCTGCTGCGCGGGGTTGCGAACCTCGGCACCTTCTTCGGCGAGGCCCTGCCGCCGGACTTCGCCCGCTGGGACGTGATCGCCACGGCCATGCTGGAGACCTTCCAGATGGCCATCGTCGGCGTGGTGTTCGGGGTGATCCTGAGCCTGCCCATGGCGCTGCTCTGCGCCCGCAACACCAGCCCCCATCCCATCGTTCGGGTGATCGCCCGCAATGTCGTCGCCACCCTGCGCACCGTGCCGGACCTGGTGTGGGCGCTGATCTTCGTGGTCGCCGTGGGGCTGGGCCCGCTGGCCGGCATCCTGGCCATCGTCATGGACACCATCGGCTTCTGCGCGCGCTTCTTCTCGGAGCGCATCGAGGAGGTGGATCCCGGCCCCGGCCAGGCCCTGGCCGCCACCGGCGCCTCGCGCAGCGGCGTGGTCTGCGGCGCCATCATCCCCGAGTGCACGCCCTCCTTCGTGGCCACCAGCCTCTTCTCGGTGGAGAAGGCGGTGCGCAGCGCCGTGGTGCTGGGCCTGGTCGGCGCCGGCGGCATCGGCGTGGAGCTCTCCGCCGCCATGAACCTCTTCCGCTACGACCAGGCCCTCACCGTGATACTGGCCATCCTGGTGGTGGTGATCGGCGTAGAGCAGGTCAGCGCCTGGATCCGCAAGCGGGTGATGTGATCGCAAGCCACTTCCCGTTCTCGTCCCTTGGCCGCCTTCGGGCGATCTTTTTCATGGCCGATCACCCGGACCTTCCGGCCTGGTTACTCGATGCAGGCAACCAAAAAGGCCGGCGGGATATCCCGGCCGGCAAGCATCGAATCAGTGCGAGACATACGGTGATGAAAGAGAATCTTCAGCGACTCTCCTGCCGACCCTCACCGCCTGATGGCGGCGAATATCGGCAGGGTCATGCAGAGTCAAAAGTGAAGGGCTCGCTTAAAAGTCATAGCGGATACCTACAGTGTAGAGCAGGCTGTCGTCGATGTTCTCGCCGCTGATATCTTCGTCGAAGATCTCGGCATAGACGCGCATCGGGCTGAAGCGGTAGTCGACGCCGATGGCCCAGGGGTTGCTGCTGCTGACATCGCCCACGTAGCTGACGTCATAGACGTCGGCATAGAGGTTGCCCTGGCCGTAGTTGAAGGTGGCACCCAGGCCGAAGATCTCCTTGATGGCGGATGCAGAAGCACCGTCGTTGACCGACCCCAGCTCTTCATACATGACACGAGCGGAGACATTGGGCAGGAACTGGTACTGGGCGGAGACGCCCCAGATATCCTCGCCGGCGGCGTTGTTGCTGCCACCGTCGTAGCGGGCGCCCCGGTCGGAGACATCCTTCGACTGGTTATAGCCCGCCGCCAGGTAAAGGCCTTCCCAAGTATAGGTCACCGCCGCCGCGGCGGAGGTGGTAGAGCTATTGTTCTGGGCACCGACATCTGCACCATTGGCGCTCAACCGACATCTGCACCATTGGCGCTCAAGTGCTTGACCTGGACGTGGCCCTGCAGGCCGCTGAAGATCGGTGAAGCATAGGCCAGGGTGTCGCCGCGGGAGCCGATGGACCCTGTATCCAGGCTGATGAAGCCGTCGTTCTCGTAGTTGTCGAAGAGCCCTGTCACGGCCTCCTTGTAGACGCTGTCGAAGTTGCCGATGGTGATCGTGCCAAGCTGCTGGCTGCGCAGCCCCAGGAAGCTGTTGCGCACCTGCATGGGATCACGATTCACCGCATCGGCCCTGAAGCGAAACTCCATGCGGGCGAAGGCGCTCAGGTCGCTGCTGAGCTCATGGTTGGCACGGAAGCCGAAGCGCGAGCCGTTGTTCTGGAATTCGCTGCCGCTGGTCTTGTCCGCACCCGGCGTCAGGTCCTGGGTACCGCCCGAGGTGATCATATAGTTGATGCGGCCGTAGATATCGACCTTGGTGCCGTCCTGATCGTAGACAGTGGCCGCCTGGGTGACGGCAGAAGCGGACAGCGCGCCAACCACGGCGGTGGCGATGAGTGACTTCTTGAACATGAGAGGCTTCCTTGAATGATCTCTTGGGATATGCAAAGGGATGCCCCCATTTTCGACCGGACCTTCCAGCCAAGAGGGGCGGGCCATTCGTGGCTTCTTGTTGTATGGCGATGAACGAAATCCCGGGATCATGTCAGGAAGGTGACGCTTTTATTCACGCATCTTGATCGCATTCAGCTCTCCGAGAGCCATGGTGGGCTTGCGCCTCCCCGACCTATCCTCAGAAGAAAGGAAGCAGAAAATCTGGCACTACCCACCACAGCACCCTGCCTGAATAACAAGAAATTATTCAAGATCCTCTGTAATTGAATATAAGTTTATTTTTCATAATCCCCCCCTAGCCTTGCGCCTGTCGAATCGGACGACTTGACGTTGAGACCTCCAGCTCGCCACGGACCGGTGAGTCGAATCCCATAACGACAGGCAAAGCTCATGAACATGTTGAAGAAGATGCCCCTGACTCGCGCCGTGGCCGTGATGGCCGCTCTTGCGGGCGCTTCCGCCGCCCAGATGGCCGTCGCCAGCGAAGACGCCCTGCTCCAACGACTCCTGGAGCGCGGCGTGCTGACCCAGCAGGATGTGGATGAACTGCGTGCGGAGAACCGGGCCACCCAAGCCGCCAGCCAGCAGCCGACCCGTGATGACGGCCTCCAATACGAGCCTCAAGAGGGGCTGCAGCAGGATGACGTCAACGTTCAGGTACGCCGCTTCGGGGTAGAGACCGCAGACGGCAGCGATCGCTTCCGGATTCGCGGCCGCCTGATGCTCGATGCCGCCTACGTCGATGACAACGAGGACACCACCGACGACCACCGCATCGGCGAAGGCAACTTGGGTGACTTCGGCACCATCATCCGTCGTGCACGACTGGGCGCCCTGGGGCTCTTCCATGACAACTGGGAGTGGCAGCTGGAGGTGGATTTCCGCGATGAGGAGGTGCGTTTCGCCAATGCCTATATCGCCTACCTGATGGACAATGGCCGCCTGGCCTTCGGCCATTTCAAGGAGCCCTTCAGCCTGGAGAGCTCCACCAGCTCCCGCCGCATTTCCTTTCTCGAGCGGGCCACGCCCATCGATGCCTATCGCCCCAGCCGCAACCTCGGCGTGATGTACGAGACCCTGCAGCAGGACTGGTACGGGGCCATCGGCGCTTTCGGCGGCGACGGAGTGGGCCGCGACCGAGAGGTCTCGGAAGGCTATGCCGTTTCCGGCCGCGCCAGCATCGCTCCGATCAACGAGGAGAATGCCTTCGTACACCTCGGCGTCTCCGGCAACTACCGCAAGAATGCCCGCAACGAGGATGACGGAGCCTACGAAGACGTGCGTATGCGCAGCCGTCTCGGCACCCGCGCCGTCGACGGGCGCATCATCGGGCGCCGCGACATGGAGGCGGTCAGCGACTTCACCACCTCCAATCTGGAGTTCGCCGCCGGCCACGGCCCCTTCTCGGTACAGGCGGAATACATCCGCCAGGACCTCAACCGCGACGTCAACGACCCCAACTTTTCCGAGGGCGAGGTCGACAGCATGACGATGGACGGCTGGTACGCCCAGGCCAGCGTCTTCCTGACCGGCGAATCGCGCAACTACCGCGCCTTCAGCGGCGACTTCGGGCGAGTCACCCCCAACCGCCCCTTCAACCCCTCACAGGGGCACTGGGGCGCCTTCGAGCTGCTCGGCCGCTACGCCACAGCGGATCATACCGAGCATCATGCGCCCCGCGGCAGGCAGCAGGTGGACCACTGGACGCTGGGCCTGAACTGGTACCTGCAGCCCGAGATCATCGCCAAGTTCAACGTCATGTACATCGATGCCGAGGCCGGCGACGCCAGCCTGGATGATGGCGTCAAGGAGTGGGACAGCTGGGTGCTGGGCGCGCGCCTGCAGTACGAATTCTGACCCCCTCCTGGCTCCACTGACGACCGGGACAGGGAGGTGTCCGCTCTCATCAGCAAGCCTCCCTGTCATGTCGCTGACATTTCCCACCTTTAGCCTGGTTTCTTTATGCAAGAGAGGCGCCGCGTCATGTCCACTCATGCGCTCAAGATCGCAGGACTCCACAAGCGCTTCGGCGACACCCTGGCCCTGGACGGCATCGACCTCGCCCTGCCCCGGGGCCAGGTACTGGCCCTGCTGGGTCCCTCCGGCTGCGGCAAGACCACCCTGCTGCGCTGCATCGCCGGCCTGGCCGACGCCGATGACGGCGAGATTCACCTCGACGGCCAGTGCGTCGCCGCGCCGGGCCGCCACCTGAGCCCCGACGACCGCCGCCTGGGCATGGTCTTCCAGGACTATGCCCTCTGGCCCCATATGAGCGTCTATCACAACGTGGCCTTCCCGCTGGAGATGCAGGGGGTGAAGGCCAACGCCCGACGCCCCCAGGTGGAGTGGGCGCTTTCGCTGGTGGGGCTTGCCGACTACGCCGAGCGCGCCCCGGGTGAGCTCTCCGGTGGCCAGCAGCAGCGGGTGGCGCTGGCTCGGGCCATCGTCGCCAAGCCGCGCCTGCTGCTGATGGACGAGCCCCTCTCGAACCTCGACAAGGGCCTGCGGGAAAGCCTGGCACTGGAGATCCGCGGCCTGATCGAGGAGCTCAGCCTGACGGCGGTGTTCGTCACCCACGACCAGCACGAGGCCTTCGCCCTGGCCGACCGGGTCGCCGTGCTGCAGCAGGGCCGCCTGCAGCAGGTCGATTCGCCGGAGGCGCTCTTCCACACCCCGGCTACGCCGGCCATCGCCGATTTCGTGGACGCCGGCACCCTGCTCGACGGTCGGCTCGATGCTCACGGCCTGGCCATCGCCGACACCCGGCTGCCGATGACCGCGGCCTGCGGCTATCGAGGCGAGGTCCGCCTGCTGCTGCCGCGCCGGGCCCTGCGCCTCTGCGCCCCCGACGACGGCCTGCTGCGGGCGCGCATCACCGGCCGCCTCTTCCAGGGCGAGCATCTGTCACTGCAGCTTGGCCTCGCCGACGGCCGCTCCCTCAAGCTGCACGCCCCCCATGCGCCGGAGCGCGGCTGCCAGGTGGGGGTCAACATCGATGTCGGCGCCCTGCGCGCCTGGGACACCGATGCGCGCCTGCTCGACCTGATGCCCTACGCCGACGTGGCGGCCATCGCCACCGGCTGACCCCGGCCTATCCACTCACACCGTGATTCAGGAGACCCATATGTTCCCCTTGAAAGCTCTCGCCTTCGGCGCCGGCCTGCTCGCCCTGCCGGGCCTTGCCGCCGCCGGCGCCCTGACCGTCTACTCCGCCGGCCCCGGCGCCCTGATCGAGAACCTCGCCGCCGACTTCACCGACCAGACCGGCATCGAGGTCAACGTCTTCCAGAGCACCACCGGCCAGGTGATGGCGCGCCTGGAATCCGAGCAGGCCAATCCGCTGGCCGATGTCGTGATCTCCGCCTCCTGGGACAGCGCCGAGTCTCTGCATCAGGAGGGCCTTCTGCACGAGTACCTTTCTCCCAATGCCGACACCGTTCCCGACTTCCTCAAGAGCGACCACTACGTGGCCCAGGGTGTCTCGGCCCTGGCCCTGGTGTGGAACCAGGACAGCAGCGTGCCTCAGCCGGCCGACTGGAGCGACCTCACCGATGCCGCCTACCGCGACCAGGTGACCATGCCCGACCCGGCCCAGTCAGGCGCCGCCTTCGAGCTGATCAGCGGCCTGCTCACCGCCAAGGGTGAAGACGCTACCTGGTCGCTGATGGAGGCGCTCGCCGACAACGACATGATCGTGCCCGGTCCCAACGCCCGCGCCCTGAACCCGGTACTGCAGGGGGCGAAATCCGTGGTCTTCGGCGCGGTGGACTATATCTCCCTGGGCCAGCAGGCTGAGGGCGAGGCCATCGAGGTGATCTTCCCCGAGAGCGGCACCGTGATCGCGCCGCGGCCGATGATGATCCTTGCCTCCACCTCCATGCCCGAGGAGGCCGAGCGGTTCATCGATTTCGTGCTCTCCGAGCAGGGCCAGGCGAGGGTCGCCGAACGCTACCTGATGCCGGCCCGCACCGACATCGAGGCGCTGCGCCCGACCCTCGAGGAGCTGACCCTGATCGAGGTGGACAGCGAGGCGATGAACGCCCAGCGCGAGGAGATCCTCACCCGCTTCCGCGAGGCCACGGGTAGCTGATGCTGGCCGCCATCGCGTCTCGTCTGCCCCGGATCACCGGGGCAGGCGTCGTCATGCTGCTGACGGCGGCGGCCCTGCTGATGCTGGTGGGGCTGCCGCTGCTCTACGTGGTGCTGCAGGCGATCTTCCCCGGCTGGTCCCGAGGGGAGCTCGCCGGCGCCTTCGGCCTCTTCGTGCCGCTGCTCTCCGATCCGGCGCTGCTGGGCCTTCTCGGCAACACCCTGCGCCTGGGCGTCGCCGTGGTGGCAGTATGCGCCCTGCTGGCCATCCCGCTGGGCGCGCTGCGCGCCCTGGCACGGGTGCCCGGCGGCGGCGCCTGGGACCTGATCTTCCTGATCCCCTTCATGATCCCGCCCTACATCGCGGCCCTCTCCTGGATGCTGACGCTGCAGCCGCGGGGCTACGCCGAGCAGCTCACCGGGTTCTCGGCTAGCGGCTTCCTGTTCTCCTTTTCGGGTATCGTCTTCGTGATGGTGCTCAACGTCTTCCCGGTGGTCTATTTCGCGGTGTCGCGCACCATGATGAGCGTCGGCGGGCGCTACGCCTCGGCCGCACGGGTCAGCGGCGCCGGGGCCTGGCGCGCCTTCTGGCGCATCACTCTACCGCTCTCCACCCCCGGCATCGCCGCCAGCCTGCTGCTGGTCTTCGCGCTCACCATCGAGGAATTCGGCACGCCGGCCACCCTGGGCGCCCAGGCGGGCTACAAGGTGCTGGTCACCGGTATCCACGAGCGCTTCGCCGACTGGCCCATCGACATCCCCGGCGCGGCGGTGCTCTCGCTGCTGCTGGTGATGCTGGCCATGGCCGCCTTCTATCTGCAGCACTGGCTGGTGACGCGGCGCTCCTTCGTCAGCCAGACCGGTAAGCCCGCGGCGGTAGAGCCCATCGAGCTCGGCCTCTGGCGCTGGCCGGTGCTGGCGCTGTTCGGCCTGGTGGGGGCGATCTCGGTGGGCGTACCGATTCTGGCCGTACTGGCCACCGCCTTCACCGGCACTCTCTCCGGCGGCCTGACCCCGGAAAACCTCTCACTGCGCCACTTCGAGGCGCTGTTCGCCAACCGCGGCGGCGCCCTGCAGGCGCTCTCCACCAGTCTGGGGCTCGCCATCGGTGCGGCGCTGCTCACCGGGGTGCTGGGGGCCCTGGTGGGCTACCTGGTGGTGCGGGCTCACCTACGCGGCAAGGGGCTGCTCGACCTGCTCTCGCTGCTGCCCAATACCATGCCCGGCATCGTGGTGGCGGTGGGGCTGATCCTGGCCTGGAACCAGAGCTGGTGGCCGATCCAGGTCTACAACACCGGCGCCATGCTGCTGCTCGCCTACGCCTGCCTGCTGCTGCCCTATCCGGTGCGCTACGCCTCGGCGGCCTTCCGCCAGATGGGCGAGAGCCTGGAAGCCGCGGCCCGGGTGTGCGGGGCCGGCTTCTTCACCGCCTTCCGGCGCATCCTGCTCCCGGCCCTGGCGCCCAGCCTGATCGTCTCCATGCTGCTGGTCTTCGCCATCGCCTCCCGGGAGCTCGTCGCCTCGCTGATGGTGGCGCCCGCCGGCATGCGCACGGTCTCGACCTTCGTCTTCGGCCAGTTCGAGCAGGGCTCCCCCGGCGTCGGCATGGCGATGAGCGCCGTGGCGATCTTCACCACCACGGCGCTGCTGGTGGCGCTGACGGTGTTCAGCCGCAAGCGACTGCCGATAGCGGGGTGACCCTCGCCGCCGTCACGCCTGGCAGGCGTGGCGGCGGCGATCGATAAACAGCGTATTACCCGCCCGGCGCTTGGCCTGGGCCTTCAGCTCGGAAAGCTCGGCCGCCAGCTGGACGGGCCTGAGCCCCTCCCCGGCATGAACCGGACGGGCCGCCAGCGATAGGCTGACCAACGGGTAAAAGACCGTCTCGCCGCGGCGGTTCTCGCACGTAAGCCCACCCGCCGCGCAGTGTTCTGGCTGATAGAAGTCCGGGACCAGCGCCGCAAAGTCAGCAAGCACCTGCTCACAGCTGGCGCGCCAGCGTGGGCCGCCGAGCAGCAGCATGAAGTCGTCGCCGCCGATATGGCCAAGGAAGTCCTCGGCCTCGCTCAGGTGCGACAGCAGCAGCCTCGAGAGCGCCTGGATCAGCCGGTCTCCCTCGGCATAGCCGTAGCAGTCGTTGAAGGCCTTGAAGTTGTCGAGATCGGCATAGACGGCCACGAACCCCCGCCCCTGCATGAGCCGCTCGGCCAGGCTCTCCTGGATCAGGATATTGCCAGGCAGGCCGGTGAGCGGGTTGGCATTGCGCGCCTGCCGCACCTGGATGGCCGTGATCTCCCGCAGCAGATCAATGATATTGCCCATGCCCAGGTACCCCCCCTCGGCATCGACGATCACGAAGTCCTCCTGCTGCAGGCCGCTCACGTCGGTAATCCGCTGGCTCAGGAGATCCAGAGAGGTATCCCGGCTCACGCAGAGTACCCGGCGGTCGGCGACGTCCCTGACCCGTTTGCGGGCATACAGGGCATGACTGTAGGGGTTGGTGAAGAGCGTCAGGAACTCCTGGCGACGCACGACCGCCACGGGGCGGCTTGAAGCGACCACCGCCACGCAGCGCAGCCCGGGCTCAGCACGGAAACGCTCCGCCAGCGCAGCCACCGGCAGCTCTGGTGTTACCGGCGGCACGGCGGCCAGCAGGGCACTGGCGGTCTGCCGAGGCGCCGAGGCCGGAAGATCGTGTAGCGGCAGCAAGGCACTCACCTCTCGAGCCGGCTCGGCGCTCGGGCGAGCAAAATAATACCCCTGCATCAGCGCCAGGCTGCGGTCCAGCTCCCAAAGGCAGCGCTGCTCCGCCGCTGTCTCGACCCCTTCCACGATCAGCTCGCAGCCCAGGTTTCTCGCCACGTCCAGCAGGGAGCGCAGGAACTCGCGCTTGTCGGGCTGAATATCGATGCCGGACACAAAGTGACGATCCAGCTTGACCATGTCAGGGCGTAGCTCGGCCCAATGACGCAGGCTTGAGTGGCCGGCGCCCAGGTCATCCAGGGCCACCCGAAAGCCCATATCGCGATAGTGCCGCATGGCCTGGCGCATGGCCTGGTAGTCCAGGATGGGGTCGTGCTCGGTCAGCTCGATGACCACGCGCTCGGGAGCCAGGCCGGCCCGTTCGAGAAACCCCAGCGTCAGCCCTTCGCGAAAGTCTCGTTCCAGAAGCGTCGCGGGCATAACATTGAGGAACAGCTTGCCCTCGAGCCTCAGCGCCATGAAGCGCTCGATGGCGATGCGCCGGCAGAGCAGATCCAGCTCCACCAGCCGCCCGGTCTGCAGCGCGACCTCGAAGAGCCGCTGAGGGGCATGGAACAGCGTCCCGGACGGGCCCCTTATCAGCGCCTCATAGCCGTGAATCTCGCGCCTTGCGACATCGACGATGGGCTGGAAGAGAGGCGTCAGTTGCTCATCGGTAATGACCTCGTCCAGCAGCACCTGCTCGTTCACCATCCTGTCCGTCTCGACCGTTGCGAAACGGCGATGATGCGACGATTGGATGGCACTCGTGTGACAGCCGCCTCCCCGCCGGTTCCCTTCCAAGCCGCCACCGCCTGGCTGCCCGGGCAGCATGGTCGGGTAGACCGGGCGATTACTCGACCCGGCCCCCCACAGAGCCGGACGTGCGCGATTAACGCATCCGGCTCTTCAATCACCAGCTTCGCTGAAGGGTTCGTTGGTGCACAATCCTTGCCTTGGGTAACGGCAGGCGCTTGAGCAGCAGGTTGGCTTTATCCCACGAGAAGCCTCCCCGTTGAGAGCGACGTCTCAGCCATTTGACCCAGATCCGTCGGGCCTGATCCACAAGCGCTTTCAGCGCTTCATAATTGCCTGTGATGCCATAGTAGGCAAAGTGCCCCTTGACCTTCCGACATAGGTGGCGATGCTGGATCAGAAGGGGCTGGTGCCGATTCGCCCGGCACCAGACCGACAGGTGCCTCAAGGCTCGCTTGAGTCGATCCTTGGCCGTCTTCTGCTTGATAACCCAGTAACCGCGCCGGGACTTCCCCCAGTAGTGGGTGAAGCCCAGGAAGTCGAAGGTCTCGGCGCGCTGTCCACCGTGTGGCTGAAACCGTACCAGTCGGGTCTTGGCGGGGTGCAGGGTAAGGCCGAAGCGTGCAAAACGCCTGGGCAGTACCTCCAGCACCTTGCGGGCTTCGGCTTCGTTGCTGAAGGCGAGCACGGCGTCGTCGGCAAACCTTACCTCGAACGCGCGTCCACGCAGGCGTGGCTTGACGTCTTTCTCAAACCACTCGTCCAGCACATAGTGCAGGTAGATATTCGCCAGTAAGGGGGATATCACACCCCCTTGCGGGCTTCCTACCTCACCTTTCTGCCACTGCCCGGCCTCCAGGACTCCGGCCTTGAGCCACTTACCGATCAGGCGGAGGACGACACCGTCCTTCACTCGTTGCTGCAGAAACTCACGCAGGTGCCGATGGTCGATCGTGTCGAAGAAGGCTTGGATGTCCAGGTCAATGACCCAGCCACCTCCCATCGACATCAAGCTCTCCCTCACCGTCTCGATCGCCTGGTGCGCCGAGCGTCCCGGCCGGAAGCCGTACGAGCCGTCCAGAAAGTCGTACTCGTAGAGCGGCTCCAGCAGGGCCACTACAGCACGCTGCAGGACCTTGTCTTCGAAGGTGGGGATGCCGATCGGCCGTGTGGTGCGCCCATCTCCCTTGGGGATATGGACACGCCGCACTGGCGGCGCCCGGTAGCAACCACTCTTGGCCGCTTCCAGCAACCGCTGGATATTGGCCTCGAAGTCGCGCGCGAAGTCGTCCGCCGTCTGGCCATCAATCCCGACGGCGCCATCACGGCGCGTCATCAGGTAGGCCGTCTTCAGCCACTGGGCATCGATATGATGCGCCAGTGACGTGAAGGCACGCTGCGGGAAGCACTCTGCCAGTGCTGCTATCCGCACTTGTTTCGTGGACATGACCTCAGGTTCCTGTGCACCTGTCATGTTGCCCTCGTGCAGTTCTGATGATTGGCCGCCCCTTCCCTCCAGTGGGTCCCGTCGAGTCGGTTCCCCACCTTCCCGGGTACTATGAGCGACTCCGACTCCCGCCCCTCCATCCGGCTGGCTCCTTGTCGTCGCCTGGCCGTACCCCCTGAGTGCCTGCTGTTTGCTTCCGGTACCGTCAGGCACGACAGCACCGGACCGGGAGCTTTCTCGGCAGGCAGCCCCATGCCTGTCGTCCTGGTTTTCGGAGGAGAAGGACGGGCCTCCCAGGTTCCTGGGAAACCCCTATATGAACATGCCCTGCTCTTCGACCCCGGCGGCCCGCATCCGCCAAGCCATAAGGCGGAGACGTTTTGCCTTCCATTCTTAAGACAATGTCGGCAGCCACGTTTCACAATTTCGGGGCTCTATCACACGGCCTGCTCACTCGCTGTGTACGCTTCGCAGCGGCGGTTGCCCGACACCACGCAACACTCGCTACCGGCTGGTGGCTAGCCTTGGCCGGGTGGGACTTGCACCCACTGGGTTTCATTTCATCCTTTCAGCTGTTTGACACTGCTTCCCGGATGACCAGGCTTTCCCTGGCGCACCTCAAGTTCATGCTCGGGAAACTTGGCTGTCGTCCCCTTCCCCTAGGGTCAGTTGGCGTCTCCCCGTATTCGCGCTGCCGACTTTCTACCAAACGGTCCGGGCGAAAGTGGGGTTGCTCCCCATCACGCGGCCAGCGGCGACAGCGCCATGATCTGCGCGCGCAGCGCCAGCTTCTCCCTGGCGATCACCTCACGCCAGGCATTGCTCTCGCGCTCCAGCGCCCCATCGCGGGAGAGAGAAGGGGCGCTGGCGAAGAAGGCCGCGATCCAGGCCTGGCGGGTGCAGAGGTCCTGAAACTCGCCGAGCAGCGACTGGCGCTGCTTCAGCCCCTTGAGAAAACGTCGGTGGCGCTTCGGATCCAGATCGGCCAGGTAGCGGATGCGCTTCACCGCCTTGCGCAGGTCGTGGAAGACCTCGTCGGGGGCCTCAGGCGTGAGGGCGGCCAGGTCGCTATCGTGGCCGAGGATGCGCTCGGAAAGCACCGATTCGATACGCTTCGACGAGAGCTGCTCCAGGGTCTTCCGAAACGCCCTGCCGCCGAGAAACCCCTGCCAGGATTGCATCTCTTCGGCATAGCCGGGGTCGCGAAGCTGCTGGCACAGCGCCTCGTGCTGCTCACGGTTTCTGGCATGGAGCCAGCGCTGCAGAGCTCGGCGGGTCGGCGGCGAAAGCGGCGGCGGGGTCTTTTCCAGACTGTCCAGGAAGACATCGAGATCGCGCAGGTCGCTAGTGACCTGGGCGCGATGCTTGAGCCGCTTCAGCCTCTTATTGAGACCGAGCCCCTTGTTACCGCTGGATCGCTTCTTGTTGCCCTTGGATGTTTGCTTGCCTGTGGGCTGCCTCGCGGTAGCCAGAACCGACTCGCCAATCGCCCGGCTGCGGCGCAGGTTGACGCGGTACTGGTGCAGGAACTCGGGATCGATGCCGGCCATTACGCCCGGCTCCAGGGCCCTGACCATAAGATACTGGTGGCCGAGCTGGTCGAGGATGCGCGCGTCCAGATCGGCCTTGCCAGGGTCAGGGGGTTCGGGCGCTCGGCGCTGGAAAAGCGCGTGGCTGGCCGCCTCCGGGATCAGGCTGGCGGCCAGACCAGCCCCGTGCTGGCGCACTGCCGACCAGGGCGTTGTCACCGGCAGGGTGAGATGCAGCGCCGCAGCGGTGGGCAGTGAAGCCGGCGCCTCGGCACAGAGCCACCGGGCCAGCTCCAGCAGCGCCGGATTGTGACCGACCACCAGCACCCTCTCGGCCTCATCCGGCAGCGCCTTCAGCCACGTCAGCAGCGTCTGACCATCGAAGGTGTAGAGGGTCTCGTCGACGAAGGCCCGATCGGTCAGGGAGCGTTCAGGCAGCTGCCCGGCAACCTCGCCCAGCGTCTCCTGCGCGCGCGTGGCACCGCTGACGTGGACCTCACCCTCCAGGGCCTGCCACTGCCGCAGGGGAATTGCCATGGCGGCCGCCTCACGCCTGCCTCGCTGGCTCAACGGGCGTTCGTGATCGGTCATGTCGCCGCGCGCCTGTTTTGACTTGGCGTGGCGCATCAAGAAGAGATGCCGCATGGAGAGCCTCCGAATCGGGATTCCTGTTGCCATGGTAGGCCAAGGGAACCGGCAATTCCCCCATCCGGCCCCGATTCCCCCTGACGAGATCCCGTCTGCGACCTATCGCCACAGCGCACGTCACCCAAGCGTCACATGCCGCAGAAACAATGCCGGATGACACGGGGTTTTCGCATGACGGGCACGCAAGGTCCGTATGGAGGCTGGAATGGAGAAAGTCGATGTAGTGGCATCGTTGGGACAGGAACAGTTGCTTCGACCTGCCTGGATCACGGCCGCCCTGGGGGCCAATGATCGGCTGAAGGTGTATCTCTCGCTGCTGCAGGCGGCCCGGGCCCATGCCGACGACCCCACCGCCCCGCCACTTGACCTGTCGGGCGAGCTGGCCGCCATCCGCATCGGTTCGCCCTGGTTCAAGGACCTGCCCGCTTCGGCCTTTCGCACCGGAAGGCTGGTGAATATCCCGGAGCTGCCCCGCCTCGCTGCCCTGCTGCGGGAGGATCTCCTCATCATGGCCCGCCCGTTCATCGAATCAGCCAACCACGTGGAGCTCAGCGCAAGAACGGTCCACTGGAGCGACTGGCTGGCGTCACTCGGTGACGACACCCTCGATGACCATCAGCTGCAGGCGTTGACCAGCGGCAAACGCGCCAACGGAGACAGCTTCCACATCCTGGTCATGGATCTGCACAAGGCGCTCAACCGCATGGCCGCCGAGCTGTCGGATGACACCATCGACGGGGCCCATGTGTGGGGACTGGCGGAACAGGACCGCCCGCGGGTGGCCGCCTTCATGGGAGGGCTAAATCGCACTCGCCCCCTCAAGCTGGACCACCCGGGGCTGGACACCGCGGCCACCCGCGACGGCGATCGCCTTCTGCTGCAGAACGACATCGGCACCAATGATGCCCATGTCCTGGTGATCCAGATCGAGGGGCTGCGTATCGCCCTCACCTACTCCGACCTGCACCGCCAGCGCTTTGGTTTCTTCCGGCACCTGCTGGGCGAGATCGGCGCCCAGTGGTCGACACCCGAGGCGCGAACCGCCAGCGGCCTGAATGACGGCAAGGCCTTCTTCGTCGGCACCGCCACCTTCGATTGCGAAGACGAAGGGAGCCTGCAGGACGCCCTGGCAGGCATCGGAGCTCGCATCGTCTTCCTGATCGACTGGAACCGCGCCCGCAAGCGTCTCGTGCAGTTCGTCGGCAAGGCCTCAGCGGTGGCCATCCTCAGCGAGACCGCGCGCCGAGAAATGGGCCACATGGCCTGGCTGGTCGCCGGCGGTGAACGCCTGATCTTCGGCGCCATGCAGGCCCTGGGCAGTGACTACTTCCATATTGGCGACCGCCTCGACCAGGTGCTGGGCGCCGTGCCGGCCCAGGAGTTCCTGATCGAGGCCCTGACCCTTGCCAGCCAGTCGATGCAACAGGGGCACAGCGCTGCGCTGATCGCCGATGAGACCCGCCTGCTGCTGGTCCGCCACCTGCAACGGCGTCGAGATGAATTCGACCTGCTGAGTGAACACGCCGCCTACTGCCACGCTCTGGCCGAAGGGCTGCGCGACGCCCTCGCCCACGGCCATCACCTCAAGCGCAAGGCGGCCGAAAAGCTGGCCGGACGCGCCAAGGAGTGGGAGCACCAGGCCGATCTGGTGGTGATGCGCTCCCGCTCCCGCGCCGAGCTCCAGCCCCGCTGGCGGCCTTTCACCGGCCTGATCGAGCGCGCCGACGATGTGGCCGACTACCTGGAGGAGGCCACCTTCCTGCTCTCCCTGATTGCCGAGGGAGGACACGGCGACTGGGAGCAGGACGTGCAGCAGGCCATGCAGCGGCTTGCCGATGAAGTGCTGAATGCCACCCAGGATCACGTCAAGGCCCTGGCCATCGCCGGCACGCTCGGCGAGCAGAGCACGGCTGAGGATCACGAGGAGTTCGTGGCCGCCCTGTGGCGCGTGCTCAGCGCCGAACGACGCTGTGACGTGCTCCTGCGGGACGTCCGCCGAGCGCTGATGCGCCACGCCAACGATGCGGTCACGCATAGCCTGGGCACAGAGTTTGCGCTCGCACTCGAACGCTCCACCGATGCCCTGCTGGCGACCGGCTTCGGCCTGCGCAAGCTGGCCTTCAGTCGGCTGGGAGGCGGCCTGTGAATCGGCTCAGCGTAGAAGAGATCTCGTACACCGCCGGACAGCAGATCCAAGTCATCGGCGACGGGACGCCACTGCCTGCCGATGCCTCGCTGGACGTGCTCGGCGCCAAGGCCTGGAACCTGGCGAAGATGGCCGCCCTCGGCCTGCCGGTTCCCCCGGCCTTCGTGATCGGCACCGGTTGGTGCCAGCAGCCAGAGGATGTACATACCCATTGGCCAGCAGCCCTGCAGCGGCTCGAGGCATTGACCGGGCTGAGCCTCGGCGATCACCGCCGCCCGCTGTTGCTCTCGGTCCGCTCCGGCGCGGCGGTCTCCATGCCGGGCATGATGGAGTCGCTGCTCAATATCGGGCTGACCGAGGCGACGCTGCCCGGCATGGTGAGGCTGACCGGGCATCCACGCCTGGCCTGGGACGCCTACCGGCGCCTGATTGCCGCCTACGGCGAGGTGGTTGCCGGCATTCCGGCCGCCCACTTCGAAGCCGACCTGGATGGCATCCGTCAGGGAGATGACGAGCGTGAACTCGATTTCGCCGCGCTGCGCGAGGTCGCCAACCGCCACCTCTCGACCTATGTTCGCGAAGCCGGCGAACCCTTTCCCCAGGATGCTCATGTGCAGCTCCGCGAGGCCATTGCCGCCGTGTTCGCCTCCTGGCAGAGCGCCAAGGCCCGCGCCTACCGGGAACTGCACGGCATTCCGCACGACATCGGTACCGCCGTCACGGTACAACGCATGGTGTTCGGCAATGCCGGCGGGCTTTCCGGGGCCGGCGTGGGCTTTACCCGCAACCCCAGCAGCGGTGAGCCCTGCCCCTGGGTAGACTTCCTGTTCAACGCCCAGGGCGAAGACGTTGTCAGCGGCAGGCGGAGCGCCCGGGGCCATGACGAACTTGCCCTGGTCATCCCGAACCTCTGGGAAACCCTCAAACGGATCTGTTCGCAGCTCGAATCGGCATTTGGTGACATGCAGGACTTCGAGTTCACCATCGAGAGCGGCCGGCTTCATCTGCTCCAGACCCGCAGCGGCAAGCGCACCCCCCAGGCGGCGGCACGCATTGCCCTGGACCTGCTCGATCAAGGCATCATCGACTCCGCCACGGCCCTGGCACGCACCCAGCACCTGAACGCCTCGGCTCTGACCCTGCGCAGCGTGGCAAGCACCGATGGTCGCCGCCTCTCTCCCCTGGCGCATGCGGCGAGCGCTGCAAATGGCGTGGCATGCGGCGAAATCGTCATGGATGAAGCCCGGGCAAGAGCACGCAAGGCGGCGGGGGTTCCCACGATCCTGGTGAAGCGCGACGCTGAAACTCACGACATCGCGGCCATAGAGCTCGCGGCAGGTCTGCTGACCCAGCGCGGCGCCCGCACCTCCCATGCCGCGGTGGTGGCGCGCCAGCTGGGCAAGGTCTGCCTGGTGGGCTGTGAAACGCTAAGCCTGGATGAGGCGTCACGCACCTTGGCGACCACCGGCTCAAGGAGGGCGATACTCTGACCCTGGATGGCAATCAGGGCCTCATCTACCTCGGCGAGATACGCATCGAGGAGCGGGTGCCACCAGAGCTGATGGCACGGCTCGACAGGCTAAGGGCGAACTGCCGCTGAGCGAGTGCGAATCATCATCAGCGTTGCCAGGGCAGCCAGCAGCAGCCCGGAAGTCAGCCACAGTGCCCCCGCGCCCCACGCCGACAGCATCATGCCGAACAGCCAGGGTGACAGCGCCTGGGCCACCCGCGCCGGGGCAATGAGCCAGCCCTGGCGCGCCCCGTACCCCCGAGCACCGAAGAGCGTCAGCGGCAGGGTGCCGGCCGCAATGGTCAACAAGCCGTTGCCGGCACCGTGAAGGATCGCAAAGCCGGCCGCCGGCATACCGAGGGCCACCAGCAGCGCCGCCCCCAGTGGGTGCAGGCAGGTGGCCACCCTGGCCGCCACCAGCGGATGGGCCTGACGCATCAATGCGAACTCCGCGAAGCGTGCCCCGACCTGAGCCGGGCCGACCAGCGCGGCGGCCGCCACGGCCGTGGCCAGGGAAATCCCGGTCTCCTGAAGCAGCCCTGGCAGATGGGCCGCCATCGCCGTCGAGACGAACCAGCCGGCCGCGAACACATAGGCCAGCCCTGCCATCGTCCAGCGCCTGGCAGTTGCCGACTCCCCCGCCTCGGCATCCTCAGGCGGAGCGCTCGACACCGCCTGACGCTCCTCTTCATTCGGCAGACAGCGGTGCAGCGGCAGGCAGACCAGCAGCTGTACGGCAGCCCATATCAGACAGGCCTCTCGCCAGCCGAAAACGTCGTTCAGCCAGGCGGTCATCGGCCAGCCAAGCGTGCTGGCAAATCCTGCCATCAGCGTCACACCGGTGATCGCCCGCCGCGCATCGCGACCAAAGACACGCGTCAGGGTGGCGAAGGCGGCATCGTAGAGCCCCATCGCCATGCCAGCGCCCATGATGGCCCAGCCCAGCACCAGCCCGGTGGCGCCCTGGGCCAGTCCCAGCAGCACCAGACCAGCGGCCAGCGTCAGGCTGGAGAGGCTCAGCATCTTGCGCCCCCCGAAGCGATCGATGCGCTGCCCCACCCAGGGACCGCAGGCAGCCGTGATCAGCAGCGACAGCGAAAAGGCCGCGAACACCCAGTGTCGCTTCAGGCCGAGCTCTGCGGCCATCGGCGTGGCCAGGATAGCAGGCAGGTAGTAGCTCGACGCCCAGGCCAGGGTCTGGGTCACGCCCAGCAGCATGGTCAGTCGGACCGACGAACCGGCGATGGCCATCAGCCCCCCGTTCCCTCATGAGCGACGGTGTGTGGCGCAGCGGACACCCAAGCCCCTGGCGCCAAGCGCGCCACTTCCGGTCCCATGCGTACCTCCTCGGCGTCATGCGCCAGCCGCACATGGGATGGCAAGGGACTCGGCGCCTCCAGAAGCTCTGCCACCAGCTCATGACTCATATGGGTCAGAAAGGCACGTGGCGCGCCGAGCCTCTCGATGATCTGCAGCGCCATGGGCAGGCTGTTATGGTTGCGCGGCGCAGTACAAGAGGACGGATAGGTGGCGTCAAGCACCACCACGTCGGGCACCCACTCGCGCAGGAAGCGCTCCGTCTCAGGCGGCAGGCCACAGGTATCGGTGAGATAAGCCAGTTTGCTGCCGCCGTCATCCAGGCAGTAGCCGAGCGTCGGCTTGCTGTGTACCAGAGGCAAGGGGGTAACGGTCATGCTGTCGAGATGCAGAGGTTTGAAGGGCTTGAGACCGGGACGAAAGTCGAGAATGCCGGGGTTGCGATAGAGGTCTGCGCAGCCGCGGGCGTCCTTGGGGCCAAACACCGGAATGGGCTCTCCCCTCCCCCAGCGCAGGTGCAGCAGCCCCTGCACGTGGTCGGCATGGTAGTGCGTCAGCAGGATCGCCGCGGGGCGCTCCCGCTCACAGCTCTCCGCCAGATCCATGCGGCCGGCATCCAGCAGGTAGCGGCGCCCATCCGCCCAGAATTCCGCGCTGCAGGGCCCCCGCCGGGCGCTGGTCAGCACTCGGGCCTGGGCACAGGCGAGACAGTCGCAGCCGAAGCAGGGGATCTGGGCGCTGTCTCCCGTGCCCACAAAGCGAAACCTCATGGCACGCACCTCGCCGCCAGCAGCCGGGCCAGCGCCGCCAGGCTCGCCTCCGGGGTGCCGGCATTATCGATACGCACCACCTCCGGCAGGGAAGCCGTCAGCTGGCGATGGCGCGCCAGGCGCGCCTCGATCGCCTCCGGCCCCTCTCTGCCGCGCGTCAGCAGGCGCTGACGCAGCAGCGCTTCCGGTGCCGTGACCAGAACCGGCAGCAGCCGCTCGCCGAAGCGGCAGCGGGCGTCGGACAGCGCCCGACGGCTGCCGTTGACCAGCACGATAGCGTCGCGCCCCAGCCAGGCCTCCAGCTCGATGCCCAGGCCGTAACAGAGACCGTGGGCTTCCCAGCTGAGGCAGAAAAGCCCCGCCCGGCGGCGGACCGCAAACTCTTCGTCGCTCAGGGCAACGCTGTTTTCGCTGGCGCCGCTCTCCCGGGTCACGTAGCGGTGCGCCACCAGCCACTCGGGGTGCCGGCTGCGTGCCGCGGCCAGCAGCGTGTCCTTGCCGACCCCGCTGGCCCCCATCAGATACACGAGCCGGGCCATCAGTGCACCTGCCTGCCGGCGCACCAGACACGCTGCACCAGCGGATGCCCGTCGCAGACCCGGATACGAATGAGGTCGGCACGCTGCCCGGCCGCCAGGCGCCCGCGGTCGTGCAACCCCACCGCATCGGCGGGATGGCGCGTGGCTGTGGCAACCGCCTGGGGCAGGCTGTAGCCCTCCGCCATCTCGGCAATCCGGAACACCGCATCCAGCAGTGACGCCGGATAATAGTCGGAAGACAGCACGTCGAGCACGCCACGTCGGACCAGCTCGGCAGCCGCGATATTGCCCGAGTGGGAGCCGCCCCGCACCACGTTGGGTGCCCCCATCAGCACCGCCATACCCGCGCGGTGGGACGCTTCCGCCGCCTCCAGGGTAGTCGGGAATTCCGCCACGCCAATGCCATATTCGCGGCTTTCCGCCACGTGCTCGACGGTGGCATCGTCATGGCTGGCCAGGGCCAGGCCGCGCGCTCGGCAGCGTGCCGCAATCTCGCGTCGCTGCTCGCCGCTGTAGCGCAGGCTGTTGGCCTTTTGCTGCTCGATAAAGGCCGCCATCTCGGCGTCGGAAAGGCGGAACTTGCCCTGATAGTAGGTGCGATAGGCTTCCAGACTGACGAACTGGCGCTGTCCCGGCGCGTGGTCCATCAGCGATACCAGACCCAGCAATGGTGATGCTTCCATGGCCTCGAACGTGGCCAGCGTGCCGGGATGACTCACCTCGCAGCGCAGGTGGAGACGGTGGTCAACCCGCGCCAGGCCACGCTGCTGCATGTCCAGCAGAGCGTCATGCATCCCGCTCAGCGCCCTGGCGCGCATGCTGTTGGTCTCCACGCTGCCAATCGCGAGCGAGTCGAACACCGTGGTAATGCCGCTGGCAGCCATTTGAGCGTCGTGGGCCAGCGCCGCCTGCCGCGAGGGCCATGCCACCTTGGGCCGCGGCTGGAAATATTTCTCCATGTTGTCGGTATGCAGCTCCACCATCCCCGGCATCAGATAGTCGCCATCGCAGTCCACGGCCGAGGCCAGACGGCTCGGGGCAGTATCCAGGGCGGCGATGCGTCCTTCATGGATCAGCAGCGAACCCTGGCGCACTTCGTCATCCAGTATCAGGCGTACATTGGTCAGCACCTGCTCATCGGCAGACATCAGCGAGGCTCCTCGGTCACGGTTTCGGCCACTTCAAGGAATGCCAGAGCATCTCCTTGAAAGTCCTTGAGATGGGTCTGTAGCCGTTCATGTGGCCAGTGCCACCAGCCGACGGCTTCAAGACGACCCGGAATCTCGGGATTCTCGAAGCGCGGCCTCAAGACCCTTGCGGGGTTGCCCACCACGATCATGTAGGGCGGTACATCCCGCGTGACCACGCTCCCGGCGCCCACGATGGCACCATTGCCGATATGCACGCCCGGCAGGATGATCGCACCATGGCCAATCCAGACATCGTGCCCCACGACCACACGCTCCTTTTCACGCCAAGCGAAGACCTCCTGATCGACAGACTGACTGTCCGACGTGAACCCGAACTTGCCCGGCCGATAGGTAAAGTGGTGCAGCGTGGGGCGCCACCATGGATGGTTACTGGGGTTAACTCGCACGCTGGACGCGATGGAGGTGAAACGGCCCACCTGGGCAAACATCAGGTCACCATCACGCTCGATATAGCTGTAGTCGCCCAGCTCGACATGGTTGAGCACGCAGCGCTCCCCAACTTCTGTCCAGCAGCCTAGCTGCGTTGCGTTCAAGCGCGCTGAGGGGTGCACCCTGGGCTCGGGCGCAAGAGGCGTCATTCGCGGCTGGTTCATGACGGCTTTTCCTCTTCATGGATGGGCGTTGATGGCATTCCCATATAGGGCGTCAACGGCAGCAGGCGATCGGCCACCCGCTCGCGCACGTCCTCGTCATGGAAGATGCCCAGCAGGGCGGCACCACGCGCCTTGGCTTCCTGGATCAGCTCGACCACCACCTCACGGTTGGCGGCATCCAGGGAGGCCGTCGGTTCATCCAGCAGCAGCAGCGGATGCTCGGCAATGAAGCCGCGGGCGATATTGACCCGCTGCTGCTCGCCGCCGGAAAAGGTCCCCGGGGCCAGGTGCCACAGACGCTCGGGCAGGTTGAGGCGGGCCAGCATCGATTCGGCACGCACGCGTGCCTCGGCCTCACCCGCGCCGCGGGCCAGCAGCGGCTCCATCACCACCTCCACCGCGGGCACCCGGGGCACCACGCGCAGGAACTGGCTGACGTAGCCGATCACGTCGCGACGCAGGTTGTGCCAGGCGTGGGCGGGCAGGGTCTCCAGCGACAGGTCACCCTCCTCGAAGTGCAGACGCAGGGTGCCGCCGGTGACGCGGTAGCTGCCGTGAAGCATCTTGAGCAGCGTGCTCTTGCCGATGCCGCTGGGCCCGGCCAGCACCAGGCACTCCCCAGGGGACAGGGTCAGCGACAGGTCGCGCATCACCTCGAGCGTCATGCCGCCCTGGCCGTGGAGCACGAAAGCCTTGTGCAGGGCGTCGACGCTGAGAAAGGGGTGCGTCAGGGATGTCATGGCGGGCCTCCTCACGGGGTCAGGACCGACGACACCAGCAGCTGCGTATAGGCATGCTGGGGGTCATCGAGGATTTGGTCGGTCAGGCCAGCCTCCACCACCTGGCCACGGCGCATGACCATCAGGCGATGAGCCAGCAGGCGGGCTACGGCCAGGTCATGGGTCACCAGGATCACCGAGAGGCCAAGCTCACGGACCAGGGTGCGCAGCATATCGAGCAGCCGCGCCTGCACGGAGACATCCAGGCCACCGGTCGGCTCGTCCATGAACACCAGATTGGGACGGGTGACCAGGGTGCGGGCGATCTGCAGGCGCTGCTGCATGCCTCCCGAGAAGGTGCGCGGGGCATCGTCGATGCGCCCCGGATCGAGTTCCACCCGCCCCATCCAGTCCTGGCCGGCGGCGCGCAGCTGGCCGTAGTGGCGCTCGCCCAGAGCCATCAGGCGCTCGCCGATATTGGCCCCGGCGGAGACGCCCAGGCGCAGGCCGTCGCGGGGATTCTGGTGCACCAGGCCCCACTCCATGCGCAGCAGCGCCCGGCGACGGGCCTCGCCGATGGCGTAGAGGTCGAGCTCGCCCTCGTGGCCCGAACCGTCGCAGCCCTGGGCGGCGGATGAGTGATAGATCACCTGACCGGCATCGGGGCGCACCATCCCGGCGAGCAGCCGCAGCAGCGTTGACTTGCCGGATCCGGACTCGCCGACAATCCCGAGCACTTCCCCGCGGTGCAGGCGAATATCGATGGCCTCGCACCCTTTGCCGGGGCCGTAGAGCCGTGTGACGCCGCGCGCTTCGAGCAGCGTGGCGCGTTCAAGATCGGGACGCCTCATGCCACCTCCTCGGTGCGTGATTGGCAGTAGTCGGTATCGGAGCAGACGAACATACGCCCGCCCCGGTCGTCGGTGATCACCTCGTCGAGGAAGGTGTCACGGGCACCGCACAGCGCGCAGGGCGCATCCCACTCCTGCACCTCGAAGGGGTGGTCCTCGAAGTCCAGACTCTCCACCCGGGTGTACGGCGGGATGGCATAGAGACGCTTCTCGCGCCCGGCCCCGAACAGCATCAGCGCTTCACTCATGTGAAGCTTGGGGTTGTCGAACTTGGGAATCGGCGAGGGATCGGTGACGTAGCGTCCGTCCACCTTGACCGGATAGGCGTAGGTGGTGGCGATATGGCCGTGGCGGGCGATGTCCTCGTAGAGCTTGACGTGCATGACCCCGTACTCCTCCAGGGCATGCATCAGCCGGGTCTCCTCTTCGCTGGGCTCGATGAAGCGCAGCGGTTCGGGGATCGGCACCTGGAAGACCAGGATCTGGCCCTGACGCAGTGGCTGCTCGGGGATGCGGTGGCGGGTCTGGATCACGTCGGCTTCACCGGTGGCGGTCGTGGTGGTGACACCGGCAACACGCTCGAAGAAGGCGCGAATACTCACCGCGTTGGTGGTGTCGTCGGCCCCCTGGTCGATCACCTTGAGCACGTCGTCCTGGCCCAGCACGCTGGCGGTCAGCTGCATGCCGCCGGTGCCCCAGCCGTAAGGCATCGGCATCTCGCGTCCGCCGAAGGGCACCTGGTAGCCGGGAATGGCCACCGCCTTGAGCAGGCCGCGACGAATCATGCGTTTGGTCTGTTCGTCCAGGTAGGCAAAGTTGTAGCCGCTGGCGGTGGGCTCGCTTGCCGTCATGCTTGCTGCTCCTTGACCGGATCGCTGGGGGTGGTATGGCAGGCGTCGGTGTCGGCGCCTGTCACGGGGACAGAGCTGTCATCGCTTCGCGTCTTGGGGCCGGCCGCCTCGGCGCGTTGTGCGTGCTCGCGGCGTAGCCGTCGCAGCAGCTCGAGCTCGGACTGGAAATCGACGTAGTGCGGCAGCTTGAGGTGAGAGACGAAGCCCGCTGCTTCCACGCTGTCGGCGTGAGCGAGCACGAACTCCGCCTGCTGGGCAGGACCAGAAGCCGTCTCGCCCAGCTCCTCGGCGCGCAAGGCTCGGTCCACCAGCGCCATGGCCATGGTCTTGCGCTCGTTGTGGCCAAAGGCCAGGCCATAGCCGCGGGTGAACTGGGGCGCCGTCTCCCGTGAACCGCCGAACTGATTGATCATCTGGCACTCGCTGATCTCGATCTCGCCGATGCAGATCGGCGACTCGTGCTCGTCCACGGCAATCTCCACCTCCACGGTGCCCAGTCGGATCTCCCCGGCGAAGGGGTGGTTGCGGCCATAGCCGCGCTGGGTGGAGTAGCCGAGCGCCAGCAGGTAGCCCTCGTCGCCCCGAGCCAGCATCTGCAGGCGGGTGGCGCGATCCACCGGGAAGTCGGGAGGGTCACGGGTGATATCGTATGGCTCGGCACCGTCGTCCTCCTCGCGCTCGATTACCCCTTCGGCATCGAGCAGCTCCAGCACCTGGGGGCAGTCAGCCAGGGGCTCCTCGGCCGCGGCCGGCGCTTCCACCTCGGCGTTGGCCAGCTGCAGGAAGTCGAGCAGACGGTGGGTATAGTCGTAGGTCGGCCCCAGCACCTGGCCACCCGGAATATCCTTGTAGGTGGCGCTGATGCGCCGCTCGATGCGCATCGCGGAGGTGTCAAGCGGCAGCGTCTCGGCCAGGCGCGGCAGCGTGGTGCGATAGGCGCGAAGCAGGAAGACCGCCTCGACCATGTCGCCGCTGGCCTGCTTGATGGCGAGCGCCGCAAGCTCGGGGTCATAGAGCGAGGCCTCGGCCATTACGCGGGAAACCGCCAGGCGCAGCTGCTGCTCCACCTGGGCCACGCCGAGCTCGGGCGTCTCGCGCTCGCCTCGCCGCCGGTCGGCAAGCCAGCGGTGGGCGTTGGCGATGGCCTGCTCGCCTCCTTTTACGGCGACATACATGCGTCAACCTCCTCGACACGGGTGATACGGGTGCTGCGCGGCACGGCGGCCAGCCGGCCGTCGCAGGTCAGGATGGCGTCAAGCCCGAGGGGAAAGCGGCTTCGATTGGCGGCGAGCCTCGTCATCAGCGCCTCACCGCCCTCCCCCGGGTCCAGGCGTCGCACGCCGGGAATACCGGGGCCGCTCAGGGCCCATGGGCCGTCGCTGTTCAGGCGATCGAGCACCACCACCAGGGTGGTGCTGCGGTCGGGGTAGGTATCGCTGCCCTCGCAGAAGCCCGGCGCCTCCCGCTCGGCACTCCCTTCCAGGGTGGCGGGCGTCACCAGCGCGAAGTCGGCGTCAGCGGGGCACTGCGCCCGCAGGGCACCGGTGTGGAAGGCGAGGGCCTCGCCAAGGCCGGCGGCATCGAGCTCGGGGGCCAGCCAGACCCGCGTGTCGAGGTCGCACAGGGTGAGCAGCGTGGCCCAACAGGCCGTCCCGATCGCCGCATCGGACGGTGGCACCGGCGCCCCATCGACCTCGGCGAAGGTACCGGGCTCGGCCATCGCCGAGAGCAGCTGACGATAGACCCGCTGGCTGTCGTGCACGGGGGTATCGAAGGCATTCCAGCGCATGGTTACTCTCCCCTGACCATGGTGAAAAAATCGACCCGGGTCGCCGCGGCGCGCCGCGCCGCCTCGGCGCGTTCAGCGTCGAGCGCACGCGCCAGCGGGGCCACGAGCCCTTCCTCGATGGCGGCCTGCCAGCAGCGGCGCTGAGCACAGGCGTCGACCAGGGCCATCAGTTCGGCGTGGCGAGGATCGCGCCCCTTCACCCAGCCGTGCCCCAGGGGCGCCTCGGCGGCGGCCTCATCGGTCAGCTGCACGCTGGCGCGGGTCAGGGTCATTTCCCCCAGGTTGAAGGCGCTGCCGGTACCGCCCATGCGCCCACGCACCATGGCCATGCCTACCTCGGGGCCCCTCACGCAGCGATAGTCGGGGCGAATATCCAGGCGCTGCCAGTGTTCGATCAGTCGCTCCCTGGGAGTCAGCGCCAGAATGCGCTGCCGACGTTGCGGCTCCATCATGAAAAATCCTCGCCTGCATTGGGAAAGTCACTGTTTGGAAAATCGATGTGGTACGACAGCCGGTCGGCGCGAGCGCGGCTCATCGACACCTCGACCAGCGCACCGGTCGAATCGATGTTGTCACTGGTAACCTGCAGCAGCGGCGCATGCAGGGCACACAGCAGCCAGCGCGCATCATCGGCACAGGCGGCAAGCGCCTCGATACGCGCCTGACGACGCCTGAGGCGGAGCCCATAGTGCTGGTCCAGAAAGGCGCGAGTGGATCCTCCCCGGTAGCGCTCGACCCAGGCGGGTACGCGGCGGGGATCGAACCAGTGGCTGATCATGACCAGCGGCGACCCATCGACGTAGCGCAGCGTCTTCACATGCAGCAGGCGCGCCTGTCCCTGCAGGGCGAAGCGTTGCGCCACTGTGCCAGGGGGGACTTCCAGCTCCTGGGACAGGCAGCGTGTCTCGCTGGCCATACCCAGCTCGGCAAGATTGTGAGTCACCTTGCTACCGGCGCTGAGCCGATAGTCGAGGCGCCGGTCCACCACCTGAGTGCCACGCCCCTGGTGCCGAGTCACCAGCCCAGCCGCCACCAGCTCGTCCAGCGCCCGACGCACGGTGTGACGATTGACGCCGAAGTGCTCGGCAAGCTCGCTTTCCGAGGGCAGCAAATCTCCAGCGGTGTAATCACTCCGCACCCGGTCTGTCAGCGTGTCCGCCAGCTGGCGATAGACGGGGGGTTCTTTTTGTCTAGACATGTTGAATGACGCCTCCTTGGCAATTAACGGCTCGACGATGGGACATCTCACATGGGAAAGACGGGGGGAGCTCACTCCCCCTCGATCAGGCGCCCCCGGATCTTTCCGGACACCCAGTCGATGAGATAAACCGTGACCAGAATCAGAATCAGGATGGTGGCAACCTCTTCCCAGTGGTGGCCGCGAATACGCTCCGACAGCTGATAGCCGATACCGCCGGCACCCACGATGCCGAGGATTGTTGCGCTGCGAACATTGGATTCGAAGATATACAGCGTCGACGAAATGAACATCGGCAATACCTGGGGAATAATGCCGAAGCGGGTACACTGAAGGGCACTGCCACCACTGGCGGCCACCCCCTCTCCTGGCTTGCGATCGCACCCTTCCACCGCTTCAGAAAACAGCTTGGCCAGGGTTCCGATATCGGAAATGATGATGGCCAGCACCCCCGCCAGGGGCCCGAGCCCTACCGCACGCACAAAGACCAACGCCCAGACCAGCTGGTCGACACCGCGCAGAAAGTCCATACCTCGACGCACCCCAAAACGCCCGAGCCGAAAGCGAAAGACATTGCGGGCCGACAGGAAGGCGAAGGGTATCGCCAGCAGGGCTGCAAACAGCGTACCGACAAAGGCCATGGCCAGGGTTTCGAAGATCGCCTTCAGAAACTCCCAGACCACAGCAGGATCCGTGGCCGGCGGCACCATGAAGCGCAGCAGCATTCCGAGCTGGCCGAGGCCATTCCAGACGCGCACGGGCGAGAAGTCGAAAAGCACCAGGCCATAGATCAGCACAGCCAGCGCCGTTACCCAGGCCACTCCCTGAAGCCAGTGGCGGCGCCAGCTCACGGCAAAGACTTCGGGATGACGATGCTCAATATCCGTCATGGAAAACTCACCTCGCAACAGTGACGTCATGACAGGTTCTCCTTGCCGATGAATCCATGGCGAATGCGCTCGCACAGCATGTCCGTCAACGACACGGTGATCACGATCAACAGGATCAATGCGCTGACGTCTTCGTAATAGAGCATGCGAATGGCGGTAATCAGCTCCTGACCGATGCCACCGGCGCCCACGATGCCCATAACCGTCGCGGTGCGCACATTGATCTCGAATCGCCACAGGGAGTAGGACACAAGGGAAGGAAGAACCAGCGGGAAAATGGCGAAACGCATGCCCTGCACCCAGTTGCCTCCTGCCGCCTTGAGCCCATCCAGCGGCTTCAGGTCAATATTCTCGATCGCTTCGGAAAACAGCTTGCCCGACGCTCCCATCGAGTGGACGGCAATGGCCAGGATGCCGGCCAGGGGGCCGAGGCCGAAGGCGAAAACGAAGATCAGGGCATAGACCAGATCCGGTACGGTACGTGCCACTTCCAGAACGCGCCGAGAGAGCGCCGTCAGCCAGCGGTTGGGCCCGACGTTGCGCGCAGCCACGAAGCCAAGAACGAGTGCACCCAGCGTACCGAGTAGCGTGGCCACATAGGCCATCAGCAGTGTTTCGCCAAGCAGCTTCATCCAGTCGGGAAAGGCGTAGAACCAGTAGGCCATGTCGTCACGAAAGGTCGTGACGCCCATCTCGGGAAGAATCTTGACGACATATTCATGAACCTTGGGCAGCCCCTCGGCAATGCGCCCTGGGCTGAAGTGGCTCAGGTGGGCCGAGGTCATAAACAGCGCAAGAAACACGCCGCCACCCAGCAGCCAGACCCGATATTTTTCTAACCTCAACCGCTGCTGCTGGGCGCAGAAACCCTGCCAGGCGTTGGAGCCTGAATGATCGTATGGTGATGACATCATCTATTTCCTCTGCCCGGTCGCTGGTAGGCGACCGGGCTACCCACTGGATCAGGGGGCGGTGTCTTCAGCGCTGACGGCGAGAGTCGCGCAGCTCCTGTACGGCACCCAGGATTGGCTCGTACATCTCGTGGGTGGCCGGCACGAAGCCGGAGGTGCGGCCCGACGCCGCGGCCTCTGCCAGGTCCGGACGCGTTTCGTGGAGGGTCATGAAAAAGTCGGCGATCTCCTGCTTCATCTCCTCGGGCAGTTCACCGTTCACCACATAGGGAGGGTTGGGGATGAGCGGAGACTCCCAGATCACGCGGATATCATCACGGTCAAGCATGCCGCGATCCATCATCATGCGCAGCTGGCCGGTATTGTCACCGCGAGACGTCCAGGTAAAGGCCGAATCCAGAGAGCCGTTCAATACACCGATCACGCTCTGTTCATGGCCACCCGAGAAGACGGTATTGCCGAAGAAGTTATTGGGCTCGATACCGTCCTCTCTCAGGCTAACCAGGGGCACCAGATAGCCGGAAGTGGAGTTGGGGTCTGCCCAAGCAAGCGACCTGCCCTGAAGGTCATCGACGCTTTCGAACTCGCTGTCGGCGCGCACGATCAGTACGGAGTGGTAGCCCAGCTCACCGTCAAGCTCAGCCGGCACGACCAGAGGCTCGACGCCACCGTCGCTGTCGATCCAGCCCGCCGCATAGGAAGAGCCACCGAGTCGCGCCAGGTGTACGTGCCCCGCGGTCAGCGCCTGCACCACGGCAGCGTAGTCGCTGGCCTGCTGAATCTGCATCTCGACGCCCAGTTGCTCTTCGAAGTAGTCGGCCAGCGGCTGGAAACGATCGATGGTGGCGGCCTGGTTCTCGACCGTGGTGGCGCCAAGGGTAACGACCGGGTAGTCATCGCGCCAGTCGGCCTGAGCCGCCGTGATGGCAAGCGGTGAGATGAGGACAGAAGCAACAAGGTACTTGAGGGTATGACGCATCATGATCTCTCTCGTTTCGGGTGGCTAAACTGCATTGCTGGATGGTCACACACCGGGTGGCGACCGGGTCATGCCATCACTCTCATAGCCCACATGCTAATGGCCCACATGAGTGACCTGAAAATCTTTATGCAAAGGCTGATTCTGGGGGAGCACCGCCGGACCAAACCTCTCCGGAAGTCACACTCTCATTGATCGCCTTCTCACCATCTTCGACGCCATAAATGCGCTGAATGGTGTTGTGATCGAGCTGCTCAGGATGGCCATCGAACACCACCTCACCGTGCAGCATGCCGATGACGCGATCGCAGTACTGGCGCGCCGTCTCCAGCGAATGGAGATTGCACATCACCGTAATTCCCTTGGTGTGATTGATCTCCTTGATGGCATCCATCACCATGGCGGCGCTACGTGGATCAAGGGAAGCGATGGGTTCGTCGGCAAGCATGATACGAGGCGACTGCATCATGGCCCTGGCGATGGCGACCCTCTGCTGCTGGCCACCGGAAAGATTGCCCGCGCGCTGAAGGGCCTTATCGGCCAGGTCCAGCTGTTCAAGGGCATGGATAGCCTGGGCCTTTTCTTCACGGCTGAAGATCTTGAACATCGAAGCCAGGGTTCCGTGATGGGCAATTCTTCCCATCAGCACATTGGTGATAACATCCAGGCGCGGGATGAGATTGAACTGCTGAAAGATCATGGCAGTCTGTCCTCGCCACTGCCTGAGAGCCCTTCCCTTGAGTCGACTGACGGGCTCTCCCGAAAATTCAATCCGCCCCTCCGACACATCGGTAAGACGATTCACCATGCGCAGAAGCGTCGACTTCCCTGCACCGGAGCGGCCAATCACACCGACCACCTCCCCCTCCGGGATGTCGAAGCTGATATTTCTGATAACGCGGGACTTCCCGTAGCTCTTGCTGACACTATCCAGACGTAGCATTGGCCTGATCTCCTGCCACATCAAGTGGCACCATGCGAAGGCTTTATATAGGACATGATAGGCCCGCGAGATGAAGACAACTTGTCTAGACGATTTCACTGTTGTGAATTAATCTGGCGAAAACCCTCCCGAAATTCGACCAGCGTCACGCGCCATCAGTGGCAAAACAGTCACTTACCCGTCCAGCAAGCTAAATCGAAACATAATCGCAAACAATGCGTCATAACCGGGGCTGATGTGCCTGGCCTGACGTGCAAGGAAGGGAGGGCAAGCAGAGGAATGTGCGCAGCTGCTGTGGGGCCGCTAGGCAGAACCCTTCCAGCATGATGCTGGTGCCGGCCCGCTTGGCCGGCGCCGGCAGCATCAGCGCCAGGGGGGGGGCGGAGCTCACGGCCGCTCGCCGCGAGCCAGACGCGCATCGATCTCGGCGACCAACGCCGGCAGCTCGGCAATAGTGTCGATCATGAAGTGCGGCCTTGCGGGTGCGAACTGCGCTTCGATGCACGCTCGTCTCTCCGCCAGTTCGGCCTCCCCCATCTTGCGGTACTCAGCGTAATCGAGCCCCAGGGCGTTGCCGGAGCAGGTCAGCGCCACCGTCCACATGCCGGCACTGCGCCCCTCGATAATGCCCGGCGCGGTGTCGTCCACCTTGACGCAGGCGGCCACGTCATCGATGCCCAGCGCGATGACATTCGCCAACGCCTGGGCCGGATGCGGACGGCCGTTGGGCACCTCGTCGGTGGCGACGACGTGATCGGCCACGTAGCCGTTGGCCCGGGCCCGTGCCACCACCTGCTCCATCACCACGGCGGGGTAGCCGGAGCAGGAGCCGATCTTCAGGCCCCGCTCGCGCAGCGCAGCAATAGCATCGAGCGCCCCGGGAATCGGCGACGAGTGCTCGCCGATCTTGGCGATCTGCAGGGGCATGAAGCGCTCATACAGCGCATCGACATCGGCGTCACTGGGGGCATGCCCCACCGCCGTCTCGAAGCGCGCCGCAATGGCCGGGACGTTGCAGAGGGTGCGAATGTGTTCCCACTTGCCCATGCCCATGGGCCCGCGGGCCTCTTCCAGGCTGATGTCGACGCCCAGTTCGGCGAAGGCCTCGACGAAGATCTGGGTGGGAGCGAAGGAGCCGAAGTCCACCACGGTACCGGCCCAGTCGAGGATGGCGCACTTAAGACGCTCGGGGGAGTGGTAGTGCATCGGATCTCTCCGGTGAGCCGGGCGGCGGGGCGGCAGCCGTCCACGCCCGGAATAGGCGTCACTCATTCGCGCTTTCCGCACTTGGCACATCATGGCGTCGCAGCTCACGCTTCCACTCCAGCCGCTCCCACCCCTCGACGCGCGCCACCTCGGCCAGCACCGGATCGGGATTGACCGCCACAGGGCGATCCACCCGGTTGAGCAGCGGCAGGTCGTTCTGAGAGTCGGAGTAGAAGCAGAGGTGGGTAGCGACGGCGTGACGCTCGGCCAGCCAAGACTCCAACCGGGCGACCTTGCCGCCCCGATAGGAGAGCACCCCGGTGGTAGCGCCGGTAAAGTGGCCGGCGGCAAGCTCCGGCTCCACGGCGATCACCTGCCTGATGCCCAGCCGCTTGGCCACCGGCCCCACCAGATGTCGCGAGGAAGCGGAGATCAGCAGCGGCAGATCACCCTGCTCCCGGTGGCGCGCGATCAGCGCCCGCCCCTGGGGAAAGAAGCGCGGCGCGATCCGCTCGGCCACGAAGGCCTCGACCTCGGCGGCGACCTCCTCCTCGTGGCGCCCCGTCAGCGGCGACAGCGTCACGGCCAGGTACTGCTCCAGCTTGAGCCGGCCGGCGTGGTAGGCCGCGTTCATCGCCTGGGTACGGGCGAGATACTCGCCGGGGGCGTCGATCCAACCGCACTCCACCATCCAGTCGTTCCACAGCGCGCTGCAGTCGCCATCCAGCAAGGTGTCGTCGAGGTCGAAGAGGGCAAGGCGCATGACGGTCTCCAGTTACCCGGTGGTTCAGGAAGGCCCATAGCCTGGGCCAGACCGGTGACAAAGGCATGACCGGCACGACCTGTCACGGCACTGCCATCTCGCCGTCACGCCGTCGCCAACCGACTGACACCACCCCGCCATGCCGTCGTCACCTTGTGCGGATAACGTCGGGCGACGGAGCAGAACGGCTTACCGCCGCCCACGTCATCGCCGTGAATCACACCGCAAGGAGAGCCCCATGTTCGTACCCACACTGAAAGGCCTGGCCGCCGGCATCGCCGCCGCTACCCTATCGCTGTCCGCTCACGCCGCCGTGGAGGTCCAGTGGTGGCACGCCATGGGAGGTGAGCTCGGCGAGATCCTTGAAGGCATCACCGAGGAGTTCAACGCCTCCCAGGACGACTACCGGGTGAACCCCAGCTACCGCGGCAACTACACCGAGACCATGACCGGCGCCATCGCCGCCTTCCGTGCCCGCCAGCAGCCGCATATCCTGCAGGTCTTCGAGGTGGGCACCGGCACCATGATGGCCGCCGAGGGGGCCATCTACCCCATCCACGAGCTGATGGAAGACCACGGTCGCGCCTTCGAGCGCGAGGCCTTCCTGCCGGCGGTGGTGGGCTACTACACCGATACTCGCGGCAACATGCTCTCCTTCCCCTTCAACTCCTCCACGCCGATCCTCTATCTCAACCGCGACGCCTTCGAGGCCGCGGGCCTGAGCGGCACGCCCGAGACCTGGGAGGAGATCGTCAAGGCCTCCCGCCGGCTGCGCGAGAGCGGCGCGGCCCGCTGCGGCTTCACCACCTCCTGGCCGAGCTGGGTGATGCTGGAGAACTTCTCCGCCATGCACAACTCGCCCCTGGGCACCCGGGAGAACGGTTTTGGCGGCCTGGATACGGAGTTCGTCTTCGACAATGACCTGGTGGCGAGTCACTGGGACAACCTCAAGGCGTGGCAGGACGAAGGGGTCTTCCGCTGGGGCGGCCCGGGGCCGGGGGATGATGCCGCGCCGATGTTCTACTCGGGAGAGTGCGCCATGTTCTTCGGCTCCTCCGCCTCACGGGCCGGGGTGCTGGCCAACGCCGATTTTGAAGTGGGCTTCGCCATGCAGCCCTACTACGCGGAGGTGGAGGGCGCACCCCAGAACTCCATCATCGGCGGCGCCACCCTCTGGGCGCTGCAGGGCCACAGCGACGAGGAGTACGAGGCCGTGGCCGCCTTCTTCGAGTACCTCTCCCGGCCCGAGGTGCAGGCCGACTGGCACCAGCGCACCGGCTACCTGCCGATCACCCAGGCCGCCTGGGAGCTGAGCGAGACGCAGGGCTTCTACGCCGAGAACCCGGGCGCCGACATCTCCATTCGCCAGATGAACCTCAACCCGCCCACGGAAAACTCCAAGGGGCTACGCTTCGGCAACTTCGTGCAGATCCGCGACATCATCTCCGAGGAGATGGAGGCGGTGATGAGCGGCCAGAAGAACGGCGAGCAGGCCAGCGCCGACGCCGCCCGCCGCGGCAACGCCCTGCTGCGCGACTTCGAGGCCGCCAACCGCTGAGCCCTGCCTTTGCGCTCCCTCCCGCGGAGGGGGCGCCTGTTTATCGTCGCTTCGAGCCTTCCGATGCAGACCAAACGCATGACCTTTCCCGGGCGCTGGCTGCCCTATGCCCTGCTGGCCCCCCAGGTGATCGTGACCCTGATCTTCTTCATCTGGCCCTCGCTGCAGGCGCTATACATGTCGCTGCTGCGCGAGGACGCCTTCGGCCTCAACAGCACCTTCGTGGGCCTGGCCAACTTCGCACGGCTCTTCGCCGACGACACCTATCTCGACTCGCTCTCGGTGACCGCGATGTTCGCCATCGGCACCACACTGCTGTCGATGTCCGCCGCCCTGCTGCTGGCGGCTACCGTCAACCGCATGCTGCGCTCGCGCAACGCCTACACCACCCTGCTGGTGTGGCCCTATGCCATCGCCCCGGCCATTGCCGGAGTGCTCTGGTGGTTCATCTTCAACCCCTCGATCGGCATCGTGCCCTATGCGCTCGAGATGCTGGGCTACCGCTGGAACCACCGCACCTCAGGGAACGATGCCATGATGCTGGTGATCATCGCCGCCGCCTGGAAGCAGATCGCCTACAACTTCCTCTTCTTCCTGGCCGGGCTGCAGTCGATCCCCCAGTCGCTGATCGAGGCGGCGGCCATCGATGGCGCCGGCCCCGTGAAGCGTTTCTGGACCATCGTCTTTCCACTCCTCTCACCCACCACCTTCTTCCTGATGGTGGTCAACGTGGTCTACGCCATGTTCGACACCTTCGGTGTGATTCACGCCACCACCCAGGGCGGCCCCTCCCAGGCGACGAATACCCTGGTCTACAAGGTCTACGCCGACGGCTTCGTGGGGCTCAACCTGGGCAGCTCAGCCGCCCAGTCGGTGATCCTGATGGCCATCGTGGTGCTCCTCACCGTGGTGCAGTTCCGCTTCATCGAACGGCGCGTCAACTACTGACCCGGAGGAGCCCCCATGGTCGAACACCGCCCCCTGAGCCAGCTGGCCGCGCACCTGATTCTGATCGCCGGCGTGGCCCTGGTGCTCTTTCCCGTCTATATCGCCATCGTCGCCTCCACCCAGGCGCCGGGAGAGTTCCTGCGCGGCACCCTGCCGCTGGTGCCCGGCGGCCACGCCCTGGAGAACTACCGCGCCATGTGGGAGAGCGGCCTCTCGAGGGCCGGGGCCCCGCCCGTGGGCCAGATGCTCTTCAACAGCCTGGTGATGGCGCTGGCGATCACCGTGGGGAAGCTTGTCATCTCGCTGCTCTCGGCCTTCGCCATCGTCTACTTCCGTTTCCCCTTCCGGCTGTTCTTCTTCTGGCTGATCTTCGTCACCCTGATGCTGCCGGTGGAGGTGCGCATCATCCCCACTTTCCAGGTGGTGGCCGACCTCGGCATGCTCAACAGCTTCGCCGGGCTCTCCATCCCGCTGATCGCCTCGGCCACCGCCACCTTCCTCTTTCGCCAGTTCTTCATGACGGTGCCGGAAGAGCTGCTGGAGGCCGCCCGCGTGGATGGCGCCGGCCCCCTCCGGTTCTTCAAGGATATCCTGCTGCCGCTCTCGGTCACCAATATCGCGGCCCTCTTCGTGATCCTGTTCATCTACGGCTGGAACCAGTACCTCTGGCCCCTGCTGATCACCACCGACAGCGACTACTACACCGTGGTGATGGGCATCCAGCGCATGACCACCGCCGCCGACGGCGACCCCCAATGGCACCTGGTGATGGCCGCGGTGGTGATGGCCGCCCTGCCCCCGGTGCTGGTGATTCTGTTCATGCAGCGCCTGTTCGTAAAGGGCCTGACCGAGACGGAGAAGTAATGATGGCAAGTATCAAGCTCGAGGGTCTCGAGAAGACCTATCCCGGCGGCGTGCAGGCGGTGAAGGGCGTCGACCTGGAGGTGGCCGACGGCGAATTCGTGGTGCTGGTGGGCCCCTCGGGCTGCGGCAAGTCGACCCTGCTGCGCATGGTGGCAGGGCTCGAGACCATCAGCGCCGGAGCGCTTTATATCGGCAAGCGCCGGGTCAATGAGCTGGAGCCCGCCCAGCGCGATATCGCCATGGTGTTCCAGAACTATGCGCTCTACCCGCATATGACGGTGTTCGACAACCTGGCCTACGGCTTGAAAAACCGCGGCTTCAAGCGCGACGAGATCCGTCGCCGAGTGGAGGAGGCCGCCAGGATGCTGGAGATCGAGGCCTTCCTGCCCCGCAAGCCGCGCCAGCTTTCCGGCGGCCAGCGCCAGCGGGTGGCCATGGGCCGGGCCCTGGTGCGCGAGCCCGCGGTCTTTCTCTTCGACGAGCCGCTCTCCAACCTGGACGCCAAGCTGCGGGTGCAGATGCGGGTGGAGATCAAGCGGCTGCAGCGCCGCCTGAAGACCACCAGCCTCTATGTCACCCACGACCAGCTCGAGGCGATGACCCTGGGCGACCGCCTGGTGGTGCTCAACGGCGGGCGCATCGAGCAGGTGGGCACGCCCATGGAGATCTATGCCCGGCCCGCTTCGCTCTTCGTGGCCACCTTCATCGGGTCGCCGGCCATGAACCTGCTGCCCCTGGGCGCTCTGCTGAGCGGCCCGGGCGCGGCGTCCCATGGCGCCCTGCTGGGAGATCTGCCGCCGGGCACCGGCATCCTGGGCATCCGCCCCGACGCGCTGCGCCTCGAGGCGCCTCACGGGCCCCACCTGACCCTCTCAGCCACCCTGGAGCTCTTCGAGGCCGCCGGCGCCGAGAGCCACCTCCATGTGCGCCTGGCCGGCAGCGGTCAGCCCCTGGTGATCCGCACCGCCGGCCAGCCGGCGGTGGCGGAGGGCCAGCGCCTGCATTTCCATATCACCCGAGACGCCCTGCACCCCTTTCATCGGGAGACAGGCCGGCGCCTCGACGATACGCTCAAGACCAAGGAGCAAGCCGCATGACACCTCCCACCACCACGCTGATCGAGACCCTCCAGCAGGCCGCCCGCACCGCCGGCCAGCTGCTGCGCGAGGGCTACCACGCCGCCGGCGCCATCGACTTCGAGGCCAAGGGTGCCTCGGACTTCGTGACCCACTACGACAGGGCGGCAGAGCACGCCATCATCGAGACGGTGCGGCGGGCCCATCCCGAGGCGGGTTTCATTGGCGAGGAGACGGGCGAAACTCCCGCCGAGGGCGGGAGACTCACGGTGATCATCGACCCTCTAGATGGCACCAACAACTTCCTGCACCGGGTGCCTCACTTCTCGGTCTCCATCGCCGCACGCGAAGGCGACACCCTCACCCACGGGGTGGTCTACCAGCCGCTGCTGGACGAGATGCTGTGGGCGGTGCGAGGCCAGGGCGCCCACCGCAACGCCGGCCGCATCACCGCCTCCCCAGCCAGAGCCCTGCACGAGATGCTGATCGCCACCTGCCTGCCCTATCACGCCAAGGGCGACTGCGCGACCAGCCTGGACCAGCTCACCCGGCTGATGTCTCGCGTGGCCGGCATTCGCGTGCCCGGCTCGGCGGCGCTCGAGGTCGCCCATGCGGGCCTCGGCCGCTTCGACGCCTTCTGGTCCCAGGGCGCCCGGCTCGACCTCTGGGACGTCGCCGCCGGCATCGTCATCGCTCGGGAGGCGGGCTGCATAGTGACCGACCTTGCCGGCGACCCGGACCCAGCCGAGTGGAAGAACCTGCTGGTGGCCCACCCGGAGCGCCACGCCGAGCTCAGGGAGATCCTGACGGCACGCTGAGCGAGCCAAGCCGCCAGGCAAGATGACAGGCGACTAGGCCGCGGCAAAGCACGCCTCAAAGGCCGCCACCACGCGGCACAGGTCATCGGGCAGCCGGGGTCGCGACGCATAGAGCCGATGACATCGCCAACGATGGCCCCCAGCATCTCTGTCATGCCCTGGCGACCACTACCGCGACGGCTCCCTCTCCCAGAAGCGCAACGAGTGGTTTCGCAAGCTGCATGACAGGAGGGTGCAAGCAAGGAGCGAGCGCCGAACGATGCGGCTGCTCAGTCGCGCATCTCGACCAGCTCCACCCGGCGATTCTGTGCCCGCCCGGCCTCGGTCCGGTTGGACGCAATCGGCGCCATCATGCCGGCACCCGCCGATCTCAACCGCGACCCGGCAATCCCGTGCCGCTGCTCAAGATAGCGAACCACTGCCGTTGACCGCTCCATGGACAGGCGCAGGTTGTAGTCGTAGTTGCCGACATCGTCGGTATGACCCACCACGAGCAGGCCCAGCTCCTGGTGCTCCTGCATCAATTCAGCGATGGTCGCCAGTGACGAGCTGGACTCAGCCAGGATTTCATCGGAATCGAAGGCGAACAGGATATCCTGAATGGCGACACGCCCCGATTCCATCAGGCCCTGCTCCATTTCACTGGCCGACAGCGGGCGGTGCTCCGTGGCAACCTCCATCTCCTCTTCGGTTACCACGGTGATGGCATACTGGGTGCCGCCGCCGGGACCGGGAGCCTGATACGTGGCGATCGCCACGTGCACGGGCGCATCCTGCGAGCGCGCCAGCAGATAGTGCACTGGCTGACGATTCAGGAGAGGCCCTCGGTTAGTCAGCAGGTAGGACTCACTGGTATTGGTCAGGAAATCCGCCGAGCGGCCCGTGTTCTGCTCGATCAGATCCAGGTCACTTCCCTCGAAGATCAGTTCGAAACCGGCCTCTGGCAAAGTCTGCACAAAGGTGCGGTGAACGCGAAGATCGCTGATATCGGGGTCGTCGAAGCGGTAGATCATCTTGAGCCACTCACCCTCCAGGGCAAGCTGCTCGGTATGCGCCCGCTCCGATCGATCGAAGGGACCCGCAGGCAGCACGACGCGTTTGAACTCATCGCGAAAATTGTCGGTAATAAAGGAGCCGGCAATGCGTTCGACCAGCGGATGATCGCCAGCGCCTTCGATGTCCTCGTTCGCCTGCCCCGCTAGTGAGAACAGCATCGTCAGGAACAGCAGCGAGACAAGACGGATTCGGGCCGAAGCGCCAGACAGAACATCAGACATGACAAAGCCTCCTTCAGGCGGGCTCTCAACGGGATAGGCGCTTGGAGGGATCGCGTAACAAGCAGACCTGAGCCCCTGCCAACCCGGGGCAATGCTTTCACCCTAGGTCACTGGCGTTGGCTTAGCCATTCATAAAGCCCCAGCAACCGCCAGCGCCTGGACTAGTCGGCAGCAGAGGGGTCAGGCGCCGTGGTAGCCATCCTCTTCGGGGTTCTCGTGGGCGCCGGTGGGCAGCTCAGCGGCCCAGGCCATGGCGGCGGCGTGGTCGCGCAGAGGAAAGGTGCGGATCTCCACCGCCTTGAAGAGACGCTCCTCGAGATGGGCAATATGCTCGACCCACGCCTGGTCGGTGACCACGGCAGCGCGGTGGTAGCGCTCGAGGTCGCCTAGCTGGGTCAGGCCGTAGCCGACGTCCTTGAGCAGGGCTGTCAGGGTCAGGAAGCGCAGGTTGTCGATCTCGACCACCAGGCTGATCACCGGATGGTCGCGTTTGGCGACCTCGATGGCATCGATGGCGCGCTGCAGTTCGGGGCCTGTCACCACGCCCCCCACCTTTATCGCCACGACGTGCTCCGCCGAGTGAGGCATCAGATCCAGCATGGGCACTCTCCTTGGGTCCGTGGAGCCACAACGGCTCGTTCGCCTTCAGCATAGCGTGCCTCTCTTCCCGCCGACGCTTGAACCCTCCGACGATTCATTCTGCGAATAGAATCGCGGATTCCGATCACTCTCACGCGCTCTGTTGCCAGAGCGTGGAGAGCGTCACCGGGGTTCTCGGTGTGCCGGTCGACTTCTGCGCACCGGCACGGGGTGCCGCCTTGCGACGGCACCCCTGGTAGTACACATGGCCGCGGGCGGCAATGTTGTAGGCGGCATTGAGATCCGCGTGGTAGCGCTTGCCGCTGGAAAAGGTGCAACGGCTGTAGTGCTTGCTGTCGCGCTTCACCGGCCCCGAACCGTCGAAGGCCTGGCTTGACGTGCCTCGGGCATAGACCGCCACGAAACGCAGGCCAGCTTCGACGGCCTTGCTGTCGAGGCGCGTCACGAGCTGCCGATGAAACCAGCGGTGAAAGCGCGCCTTCATGGGCGTGCGCTTGCGTCCGCCCTTGGGACGCCAGCCCTTCAGGTTCTCGACCACCACGGCCTGGCAGTCGTGTTCCAGCGCCAGATTCACCAAACGCCGACTGATCTGGTGCGCCTCGTTGTCGGCCAGGCGCGTCAGCCGGTCGTGATCCCGACCACAGAAGCCCAGTGGCAGACGGCTGCCGTGGCGGGTCTGGCGGCGCGCCTGGCGGCGGATGCGCTGCATGAGTCGATGTTCCCGGTCTTTATCCGTGCGCGAGAGAAAGCCACGCGCATGGACAGTGCCTTGAGCATCGACAACCGCCCAGGTTGCCGCTGTGTTGATGCCGACATCCACCGCCAGCACCCGATCCGGTGCGCCCTTGGCGGGCTTGGGTGGGTCGAACTGCTCGGGCAGTGACAGCTTCCACTGCCGCCCGTTGAAGGTCAGCAGGGGCGATTTCGCCTGACCCTTGCCGCGGAAGCGGCATTGGCCCTTGAGTCGAAAGCCCATCCAGAGCCAGTCATTGCGCTGCCGCACCTTGATGAAGGCATGGGTGGCATCGGCATTGACCTTGGCACACTGCCCACCATAGAGGCTGGGGAAGGTGCGTGTACTGGCGGTCAGTCGCGGTGGCTTAGCATGCGGGTGTTTCCGCTCGCCACGCCGCCAGGCGTCGAAGCGCGTGACGAAAGAACGCACCTGGCCGACCGCATCCATGATCGCCACCCGGCGCAGGTAGGAGGGGAACTTGTAGTAGCGGCGGGAGAAGTAGGCATACCGCACCGATGGGCGCTTTCGGGTAGGGTGGATCAGGCCTTCCAGCACCTTGACCGCTTCATTGCCATCACAGACACCGACTGCCGGCCAATGGGTATAGGCCACCGTCATCAGATCGCGCACCAGCCGACGATATAGCGCCAGCGTGTCGGCCAGCGCCGCTTGCTGCTCGGCGCTGGCAACCTGGAGAGTGAGCGTATCGGAGCGAATAATGGCCATGAATTAACTATATATTTATCCAGCTAAACCGGCAAGGCTTCCGCCTTGCACCGCCTCGACTGCCGATTCATTCGGAGAATCGAATCGCAGAATGCGGCGGTTTTTTGTTCAACGCGGGGAAGGCATCACGGGATCGTCACAATGGCACGCCAGCATGGGTGAAATGCTCAGGAGAGTCCCACCGCATGCCTCGAAAAGCGCGCAAGCCGCTCAGCGAAGCGGAGATCGATCAGCTGATGTTGCTGGCTCGCGGCAACGCCATGGCCCGTCAGCTCCGTGCCGAGCGTGCCGCGGCGCCCACGTCGCGCCACCTGGCCTGCCACCGAGCGGGCGACGCCACCCTGAAGATACTGATGATATCGGACGTCTACTTCCCTCGGGTCAACGGTGTCTCCACCTCCGTCGCCAGCTTTCGGGATGCCCTGGAGCGCCTGGGCCATGCGGTGGTGGTGCTCTGTCCGGACTATCCGGTCGGCCAGGTGGAGGAGCCGGGCGTGCTGCGGATCGCGTCCCGGGGCGTGCCGGGAGATCCCGAGGATCGCATGATGCGCCTCGGGGAGCTGCTCGCCCTGGGGCCGGAGCTGGAAGAGGCGGGATTCGACCTCATTCACGTGCAAACGCCCTTCGTGGCTCATGTGGCAGGCATTCGGCTGGGGCGGCGCCTGGGCATTCCGGTAGTGGCCAGCTACCACACCCTCTTCGAGGAGTACCTGCACCACTACGTGCGCTGGCTGCCGCGGCGCTGGCTGCGCTTTCTCGCCCGGCGCCTGGCGGTTCACCAGTGCCGCCAGCTCGATGCCCTGGTGACACCGTCCCACGCCATGCGCGAGGCGCTTCTCCGCTACGGCGTCACCGCGCCGATGACGGTCATCCCCACCGGCCTGGCCCTGGAGTCCTTCGCTCAACCGGCGGAGGCATGCGACTTTCGCAGCCGCTACGACCTGCCCGCCAACGCTCGCCTGCTGCTCTACGTGGGCCGTACGGCCTTCGAGAAGAACATCGGCTTTCTGATCGAGATGCTGCCCAAGGTGCTGGAAAAACACCCGGAGGCTCGCCTGGTCATTACCGGCGAAGGCCCGGCACGGGAGGCCCTGGCCCGCCAGGCCCGGGAGGCCGGACTGGCCGATGCCGTGATCTTCCTCGGCTACCTGGGCCGCAACGGCCCCCTCCAGGCGGCTTACCGCGCCGCGGACCTGTTTGTCTTCGCCTCGCGCACCGAGACCCAGGGGCTGGTGCTGCTGGAGGCCATGGCCCTGGGCACGCCGGTGGTCTCGACCGCGGTGATGGGCACCCGGGAGGTGCTCGTCGAGGGCGAAGGCTGCCTGATCGCCGAGGAGAGCCACCCCGACTTCGCCGCCAAGGTGAATCGGGTGCTGGCCGACGACACCCTGCGCCGCCGACTGGCCGAGCGGGGCCGCGTCCATGCGGCGGGCTGGCACGAGGATGCTAAGGCGGCAGAACTCGTCATGCTCTACCGGAGGCAGAGCCTTTCTGTACCGGAATAGCGGGGCAAGGCGGCTCCCTACCAGGCCCCACTGCCCCTGGCCTCAGCGAGCGCGGGCGGCTACCACTTCGATTTCGACCAGCCATTCGGGGTTGGCCAAGTCGGCCACCCCCACCACGGAGCGAGTCGGCAAGTTAGGCTGCTCATCCGTGCCGAAATACTGGGTGTAGCCATCCATGAACCCCGAAAAATCGATGCGGCCCGTCTCCTCGGTCGGCACCAGGAAGACTGTCATCTTGACCACGTCACCGAGGTCAAGTCCCCGGCTCTCCACGGTGGCCTTGATACGCTCCAGCACGGAAACGGTCTGGGCCTCGGTATCGCCGAACTCGCCATCCTCACCGGCCCGCGGCACAGTCCCACTGAAGTAGGTCAACTCGACATTTTCCAGGGTAACCGCCTGCAGGATGGGAAAGTCAGAATCGGGAATTGGGTGACGCTCGATATTGCTGTCGTGAGCCATGCTACTCAGCGCAGTCATCATCAGGGCAGCGCCCGCAAGGTAACGAATTTTCATGTCAGTCCTCTCGTGCCATTCTGGCGGTAGATGCCACCTTGACGGCGGCAATGTCATCGGCCGTCAGCCGGGTGGGTGTCGCGTTGAAGTGCTCGCGTATGTAGGTAACGATGGCAGCCAGGGCATCTGGAGATAGCTCGTCGCCAAAGGCCGGCATGCCGGCCCGACCATAGACCACGATTCGCAGTACCTCAGCGGCATCTCCTGCCACAAGGCCGTTACCAGCCAAGGCGGGAAAAGCACCGGGAATTCCCTGGCCGTTGGCCATGTGGCAAGCCGAACAGTTCTGCTGATAGCCGGCTTCCCCGGAGATATCGGCCAGGGCGGTGGCGGCAGTACCGGCCGCCATGAGTCCGGCGGTGAGCAGCACCGCTCTCAGTGCTGCCCGCGGGCAGATGCCAAGAGATTCACGAATCATGCGGCCTCCATCGCCAACTCGTGGAGCTTCTCGATCTGCAGCCAGGAAGATTCGATGGCGCCCGCCATCCAGCCCGTCATGTAGCTGAGATGCTCGCCGGCCAGCAGCACGCGCCCCTGGGGCTGATTGAGGAGCGGATAGCTTTCCTCCCGCGCCTCGCTGGACCAGCTGGCCCAGCCGCCCAGGTTTTCCGGCACTAGATGCCAGGCCGTGCTGAAGGCGGTCTCGAAGTCCCGGCGATAGCCGGCATGGATCCTCTCACCCACGCTCAGGGCCTTCTCGATACGCTGTGCCTTATCGAGGGCGCTGAACTGGGCGGCATTGGAGCCGAAGTTGTAGACACCCTGAAGTATGCCCTTCTGCCCCTGCCATCCGGTGGAGGGGTAGCTAATGTTGCCGGTCTCGCTGTTATGGGTGAAGGAGTGGCCGCCGAAGACATGGTCCTCGACTTCCCAGAAGCGGCTTCTCATCTGCAGTGCCAACTTGCAGGTCGGTGTGTAGCTGACAGCCTCCATGGCCCCCTTGAACTCGGGCGTAAAGTCATTCTCGATGCCACGCAGCACCGACAGCGGAATAGTACAGAGGCAGTAGTCGGCCTCCACCTGGTGGCTTTCACCGGTCGTCCGGCTGCGGTAGTCGACCAGAACCCGCTCCTCGTTCTGCTGCAGGCGGGTGACCTGGGCCCCATAGGTGATGACCTCCCCCAGCACCTTCTCGAAGGCTTTGGGAATCCTGTCCATCCCTCCAATGGGCTGGAACATGGTCTTCTGCTGGGTGAAGCCACTGACGGAGCTTACGATGCCATGAAGATCGGACTGCAGGAGTGCCGACAGGCCATGAGGGAGGGAGGCCTCACCGGGGTTGAGCCCTGCGCCGGGCTCCCGAAGGTAGCCCCTTCCCCCCGTGCCAAGATAGTCCAGGCTGCTGCGCTCCAACTGCCCCTCCCCCACGAGAAACTCGAGAAACTTCTCGCGTTCCTCCTGGGTCAGGGGCAGTTCCAGGGCATCCTGGTCGACGTGCTTGGCCAGGATTTCCGCCGCATGCCCGCGCATGTCGGCAATGATCTCCTTCTGCCGCACGGCCTTCCCGCTCAGCGGCCCGGCCGCCTCCCGATAGACGAACGCCGCCTCGTTGTGGTTGACGAAGATTTCCAGGGGAATCCCGAACTCTCGGGTGTAGTGCAGGGTGGAGCGATGGTGGTAGGGGATGCGCCAAGGGCCATGGTTGAAATATTCGCCCTCGTCGAAGTCACAGACCTCATCTTCCTGGCCCAGCTGCGGCAACACAAACCCGGAACGCGCAGTCTGCACCCGTCCCCCAGCATGACTTCTCGCCTCGAGAACCTGACACCGATACCCCTTCTTGCCCAGCTCATAGGCCGCGACCAGTCCGGCCAGCCCTGCGCCGAGAATGATCACGCTTTTACCATTGCCCTCTCCTCTCAAGGTGGGCGGCACATCCTGGGCAGAGGCGATACCAATGCCGAATGCCGAAAGACCCGACATCATCATGCCAGCGCCTCCGACTGCACCTAGCGCCTGCAGGAAGTGGCGCCGCGTCAATGGTAGCGAGGAACCCGAATCGTGCACATCCATGAATGTCTCTCCCGTGGTTGACGGGAGAGACACTGCATTCACCATGCCTAATTCAGACTATTCCCAGATAAACCAGAGAGTTGGCCCCACCAGCTACCCATGGCCTCGAGGCCTCAGCGGCAGCCGGCATCGGATCACGCCCGCCTACGGTGCAGCGCAGGCCGACTCATCCCGGCCCAGGCGCCCGGTCGGTGCAACGCTGATCGACTACCAGGGCAGCGGCTCGCCATTGCTGTGCCAGAAGGTGCCGGTGGTCGCGAGGGTCAGCGCCTCGATGCGCTCGGCGATGCCGGCGGCGGCCTCCTCCGGGGAGATCAGCCCACCGAAGTTGACCATGCGGGTCTGCACATAGCCGGGGTGGAGCTGGACCACGGCGATGCCGCGGGGCTTGAGATCCATGGCCAGCGACTTGCCGAAGGCGTTGAGCGCCGCCTTGGAGGCGCGATAGCCATAGCGGCCGCCGGAGTCGTTGTCGGCGATGGAGCCCATGCGGCTGGTGATATTGGCCACCTTGCTGCCCTCGTCGAGGTTGCCGAGCAGCGCCTCGGTGACCCGCAGCGGCGCATAGGCGTTGATCTCCATCTGCTCGCGGATCGAATCGAAGTCGAGCTCGCCCAGGCGCTCGTCCTTGAGCAGCCCCGCATTATTGATCAGCAGCGCGAGGCGCTGCCCTTCCAGCTCCACGGCAAGCCGCGCCACGTCTTCCGGCCGGGTCACGTCGATGCCCTCGATGACCCGCTCGGCCACCTGGTGCAGCTCGGCGGTCTCCTCGCCGCTGCTGCGGCAGACCCCGATGACCCTCCAGCCAGCCTCCCGATAGTGGCGGGCCAAGGCCAGGCCGACGCCGCGGTTGGCGCCGGTGATCAATACGGTGGTAGCCATGACACTCTCTCTCCTTTGCGGTTTACTGATAGAGACACTGTCGCACTCGGCCAGCGGCTGCAAGAGGTCCCATTGCATCAAAGAGGACCTTTTCGGTACTATTTAGGTCGTTTCGCCAGTGCAGCATGTCCCAGCAGGAGCAGTGCACAGGAATCGCCATGCAGACCAATTCAGAGAAGCATCAGGCAACCCGCCGAGTCACCCTTCTGTCCGTCGCGGTGAACTGCATCCTGGGGGTCGCCAAGATCATCGTGGGCTGGCTGGTCGGGTCGGCCGCCCTGGTAGCAGACGGCGTGCACTCCTTCTCCGACCTGGTCACCGACGGCTTCGTGCTGGCGGCATCCCACTATGGCCACCAGGGGCCCGACCACGACCACCACTATGGCCATGGCCGTATCGAGACCCTCGCTACCCTGTTCCTGGGCAGCGTGCTGATCTTCGTGGCCGGCGCCATTGTCTGGTCGAGCACCGAGCGTCTGATCTCTGCCGCCGATATCCCGCCACCGGGCTACTGGGCGATCCTGCTGACCGTCCTGGCGCTGCTGGCCAAGGAGTGGCTGTTCCATCTCACCCGGCGCGTAGCCCAGCGCATCGGCTCCAAGATGCTGGAGGCCAACGCCTGGCACCATCGCAGCGACGTCTTCTCCACCGGCGTGGTGCTGATCGCGCTGCTCGGCAGCCAGTTCGGCGCCACCTGGATCGACACCCTGGCGGCCGTGATCGTCGGCCTGCTGGTGGGCAAGGTGGGCTGGGACCTGCTGTGGGAGTCGGGCCGCGAGCTGGTGGACACCGCTCTGCCGGTGGCCCAGCAGGAGGCGATGCGGGACGTGGCGCTCGGCGTGCCCGGGGTGGAGGGCATCCACGACCTGCGCACCCGCCAGTCTGCCGGGCGCACCATGCTCGACCTCCACGTGGTGGTCTCGCCGCGCATCAGCGTCTCCGAGGGCCACGAGATCGGCAACGAGGTGAGCCGCCGCCTGCGACAATCTTTCCCGGCACTCACCGACCTCACCTTCCACGTCGACCCGGAAGATGATGCCGGCGAAGGCGACCCCAGCCAGCTCCCCGGCCTGCCGCTGCGGCCCGAGGTGGAAGCGGCGCTGGCCGAGCGCTGGGCCGGCCTGCCTGAGTGGCACTGGCTCCTCGACCTGGAGCTCCACTACCTGGAGGGAGCCGTGACCGTGGTGGCCTGCATCGACGAGGACTCGCCCCTGGAGAGCCAGAGCACCGCGCGACGCCTGGCAGAGGCCGCCGCCGACCTCGACTGGTTCTCCCACGTGGAGATCCGTCGCCTGGCCCCTATTCCTCAGTGAGCGCTCGAGGGTGACATCCTCGCCCCCGGCGGCGACAATGGCCGCCCCTTCGGCGACCCCTCCGGCGACTCCATCGGCATGAGTGATCCCCTGCGCATCCTGCACCAAGACGAGCACCTGGTGGCCGTGCACAAGCCGGCCGGCCTGCTGGTCCATCGCACCGCCCTGGCCCGTGGCGAGCGAGAGTTCCTGATGCAGCGGCTGCGCGACCAGCTTGGCCAGCGGGTCTACCCGGTACACCGCCTCGACCGCCCCACCTCCGGCGTGATGGTGCTGGCCCTCTCCCCAGGCGTCGCCACCCGGCTCACCGAGGCCTTCGCCGAGCGCCGGGTGGCCAAGCGCTACCTGGCCGTGGTGCGCGGCATCGGCCCCGAGGCCGAGCGGCTGGAGTATCCGCTGCGCGAGGAGGATGGCAGCCGCCCCAAGGCCGAGATGCCCGCCATGGAGGCGATCACGGACATCCGCCGCCTGGACAGCGTGGAGCTGCCGGTGCAGGTGGACCGCTACCCGAGCAGCCGCTACTCGCTGATGGAGGCGCGGCCCTTGACCGGACGCCGCCACCAGATCCGCCGCCACCTGTCGCAGCGGGGCTATCCGATCATCGGCGACGCCAAGCACGGCAAGGGCAACCACAACCGCTTCTTCGCCGAGCACCTCGACGCCCCGCGCCTGCTGCTGGCCGCCACCGAGCTCGCCCTCGTACACCCGGCGACCGGGCAGCCGCTCAGGCTGAGCGGCGCCCTGGATGCCACCATGAGCGCGCTGTTCCGACGCTTCGGCTGGGCCGGCCACCTGCCGGTGGACGCCGTGGACCAGAGCCAGCCGCATCCCCACCCCGCTGCCATCGACTGACCGACACCCGCCATGACCGACCTGCCCATCGCTTTCCAGACCGACGACCACGACCTGCGCTTCGGCGGCATCCGTCGCCTCTACGGCAGCCGCGCCGTCGAGCGCTTCCGCAGCGCCCACGTGGTGGTGGTGGGCGTCGGCGGCGTGGGCAGCTGGACGGTGGAAGCGCTGGCGCGCTCTGGCATCGGCAAGCTGACCCTGATCGACCTGGACGACGTCTGCGTCTCCAACGTCAACCGCCAGCTCCACGCCCTGGACGGCACCGTGGGCCGCCCCAAGGTGGAGGTGCTGGCCGAGCGCTGCCGCGCCATCCAGCCCGGCATCGAGGTGGTGGAGGAGGTCGCCTTCGTCACCCCCACCAACCTGGCCGAGCGGATTCCCGAGGATGCCGACCACCTGGTGGACGCCATCGACAGCGTGGTGGCCAAGGCGGCGCTGATCAGCTGGTGCAAGCGGCGCAAGCTGCCGATCACCGTGACCGGCGCCGCCGGGGGCCAGACCGACCCCACCCGCATCCGGGTGGCGGATCTGGCCCGTACCGAGCACGACCCCCTGCTGGCCAAGGTGCGCGCGCGCCTGCGCCGCGACTTCGGCTTCTCGCGCAACCCCAAGCGGCGCTTCTCGGTGGAGTGCGTCTACTCCGACGAGCAGCTGGTCTACCCGAGCGCCGACGGCGAGGTGTGCCTGCAGAAGCCGGGCAGCGGTGAGTCCACCCGGCTCGACTGCGCCTCGGGCTTCGGCGCCGCCACCTTCGTCACCGGCAGCTTCGGCTTCGTGGCCGCCTCCCGAGTGCTCGCCCGCCTGGCCCGCAGCGCCCAGGCCTCTCCCTGACCCACCCCCTCCAGGAGTCTTCGCCATGTCACGCCCGCTTCCCGTCCCCGGCATCTATGCCCACTACAAGGGCAACCGCTACGAGGTTCTGGGCCTTGCCCATCACAGCGAGACAGAGGAGCCCCTGGTGGTCTATCGCGCCCTCTATGGCGACTACGGCCTCTGGGTGAGGCCCCTGGCGATGTTCACCGAAACGGTGGAGGTCCAGGGCGAACCGGTGCCACGCTTCGAGCTCGAAAAGGCGTTCCAGTAGCCGCCGTCCCCGAAACGCAGACCGGCGCCACTGGGGCGCCGGTCTGGATGCGAAGCAAGGGGGCAGAAGGGAAAGCTTACTCCTCGCCGGCCACCTGCATCTGCTTGAGCATGTAGTTCTCGATGCCGACCTTGTCGATCAGGCCGAGCTCGGTCTCGATATGATCGATATGGCTCTCCTCGTCGGCCAGCAGCTCACGCAGCAGGTCCCGGGTCACGTAGTCCTTGACCTGCTCGCAGTAGTCGATGGCCTCGATGTAGTCGCGGCGGCCGTCGTGCTCGATCTTGAGGTCGCACTCCAACATCTCGCGAACGTTTTCGCCGATGTGCAGCTTGCCCAGGTCCTGCAGGTTGGGCATGCCCTCGAGGAAGAGGATGCGATCGATGATCTTATCGGCGTGCTGCATCTCCTCGATGGACTCATCGTACTCCCACTTGGCCAGCTTCTGCAGGCCCCAATCCTTGTACATCTTGGCGTGCAGGAAGTACTGGTTGATCGCCACCAGCTCGTTGCCCAGGGCCTTGTTGAGATACTCGATGACCTTGCTGTCGCCTTTCATGGACTCACCTCTGGATGTCGTCAGGTAGGGATGCAGCTTGGCATGCAGGCATGGGCACTGCCAAGCGCTGACGACCAGTCTAGCGACAAATCAGAAAATATCCAACAAAATCAATTACATGATAAAGGCATCGAGAACAATCCCGATTCGCCTATACGGCGTAGGCCAGATCCTCGGCGCCCACCATCAGCTCGGCCTTCACCGCCTCCCGGGTGATGCCCTTGCCCTGGACGGCGCACTTGCCGCACTGGGTGCCACAGCCGGTCTCGCGCTGGACGTCGCGCCAGCTGCGCGCCCCGTCCTCGACGGTCTGACGAATCCGGTGGTCGGAGACCCCCTTGCAGAGACATACGTACATTGGCATCACCTCGCTGACGACTGCGATAGTAAATGTAAATGATTCGCATAGACTCTTGCAAGCAGAAAGCGACCAAGGTCTGATCCCGGTCACTTTTGCCCCCTCGCCTGCTTTGCTCCCTGCCTGTCGCTCTATTTCATTTCGCCTGCTTGGGCAGCACCACCACCCGGGTGCCGGAGGCGATATCCGGCCAGCTGCGCCGCTCGCGGTCGAAGAGGATCCAGAGGTAGCCGAGGCCGAAGGCGGCAAAGGAGAGGCAGGCCACTGCGAAGCGCAGCATCGCCTGAGGCAGGGTGATGGAGCAGCCATCCAGGGTCTGCACCCGCAGCCGCCAGGCCTGCATGCCCAGGGTCATGCCGCCGCGCACCCAGAAGAAGGCAAAGAAGAGAAAGGCCCCCAGCAGCAGCGCAAACCGCAGCGAAAGCACCTGCACCAGCCCGGTGCCGACCTCCTCCACCGGAATCCCCACCACATGGCGCATCAGCGTCACGTGCAGGCCGGTGATGAGTATCCAGATGGCCGCCACCAGGAAGCCGTCATAGATCATGGCACCCAGCCGGCGGGCAAGGCCGGCCGGCCAGACGTCGTCGAGGTTGCTGAAGCGTCGCTGCATGGGGGCTCCTTGGCTCAGGCGGTTCGCCGCAGCAGGTAGAGCCCCACGGCGGCACAGATCAGGGTGGGCGCCAGCACCGCCCAGGCGGGCGAGAAGCCGAACACCGTCGAGGCCGGCGCCAGCAGGTCCTGCAGGTACTTGAAGACCAGACCGGTCACCACGCCATAGAAGACTCGGGTCCCGGCGGCCACGGTGCGCAGCGGGCCGAAGACGAAGGAGGCGGCCACCAGCACCAGGGACCCCATGGTCAGGGGCATCAGCATCTTCTGCCAGAAGTGCAGCAGCGGCTGGGTGGCCGACTGCCCCTGCTCCTGCAGGTAGCGGGCATAGGCCCAGAGCTCGCTGGGGGCCTGGCTGTTGATGGGGCGCAGCAGGCGATTGAGCTGCTCCGGCGTCAGGCTGGTCTCCCAGGGCTGGGTCTCGTGCCGCTCGGCTTCGGTGTGCTCGTCATGGAAGCGGGTGATCTCGACGCCCTCCAGGCGCCAGCTGCCGTCGCGCCAGGCGGCGCGCTCGGCGCTGGCGGCCTCCACCAGGCGCTGCCCCTCGAAGCGGTAGCGGGTCAGGTCGAGCACGGTGTCATCGGCGCGGATGGCACCGAAGCGGTAGAAGCTATCCCCCTCGCGCTGCCAGCCGCCACGCTCGGTGACCACGGCCCCCGCGCCCTGGATGCGCTCCAGGCGCCAGGCATTGGCGAACTGCTCGGTGCGCGGCGCCACGTACTCGGCCACCAGCAGCACCACCACGATGACAAGGATGATCGGTTTCATCGCCCCCCAGAGAATCCGCGTCAGCGAGCGCCCGGCGGCACGCATCACGGTGAGCTCATTGCTCGACGCCATGCTGCCGAGGCCAATCAGCGCGCCGATCAGCACCCCCACCGGGGCATACTGGTAGAAGCGCCAGGGCAGGCGCATTCCCAGGTAGAGCAGCACCTGAAAGGCGCCGTAGCCGCCCTCCACGTCGTCCAGGTCGTTGATGTAGGAGATCACCAGGTCAAGGCCCAGCAGCACCACCTGCACCACGATGATGGTCCCCAGCACGTTGCGCGCCAGGTAGCGGTCGAAGCGATCGGCGATCATCCGCTCATCCCCTTGCGCTGGGCCCGCGCCATCATCACGAGGCCGAGGGCCAGGAAGGCCCCGTGGATCGGCCACATGCCGATCACCGCCGGCAGGCTTCCCCGCCCGATGGCGTCCAGGGCGGCCAGCAGCAGGCTGAGGTAGGAGACATGCAGGAAGATCGCCGGCAAGAGCTTGGCGAAGCGCCCCTGCCGGGGGTTGACCCGGGAGAGCGGCATCGCCAGCAGGGTCAGGATGAAGACCATCAGCGGCAGGCCAAGCCGCCACTGCAGCTGGGCCTGGGCGCGGGGCGAGCCGTCGCCGAACAGCGCCGCCGTGGTGGCATACTCCGGCGAGTCGAGCTCGCGGCGCTCCTCGGCCTGGGAGAGGCGCACCGCATAGGTATCGAACTCCAGCCGTTCGGCCTCGTGACGGCCCGGGTCGACGCTATAGCGCTCGCCGTCGGCCAGCACCAGGAAGCGGCTGCCGGTGTCGGGGTCGAGGGTCTGGTAGCCCCCCTCGGCGCGGGTTACCGCGGTCTCCGGGGTGCCATCGCTGCGTCGCTGGCGCTCGCTGATGAAGACGCCGCGCATCTCGCTGCCGTCGTCGCTGAGACCCTCCATATAGGCGGTGCGGCCGCTGCCGAACTCCTGGAAGCGCCCCGGCGCCAGGGCCGAGAAGTCGATGCGGCTGCGCTGATCCTCGAGCATCACGGCATTGTGCAGGGCCCCGGCCGGGGTCAGCCAGAGGCTGCACAGCGCCACCAGGAGGGCCACCAGGGTGGCCGGCACCAGGCTCACCTGGAGCAGCCGGTTGGGACTGGTGCCGCAGGCGACCAGGACGGTGATCTCGCTGTTGAGGTAGAGCTGGCCATAGGCGAGCAGGATGCCGAGGAAGAAGGCCAGCGGCAGGATCAGCTCGAGGAACCCCGGCAGATGAAAGAGCATCAGGGTGCCGAGGATACTGGCCGGGATGTCGCCTTCGGCGGCGTCGGCGAAGTAGCGTATGAAGCGACTGCCCATGATCACCAGCAGCAGCACGCCGGCAACGGCGGCCATGGTCAGCAGGATTTCACGGGTCAGGTAGCGAAAGATGATCATGCGGCGTCTGCCATGCAATGGGGCCATGCCTTGGGTACACTGATGCGACACGGCGACGTGCCGGCATTATCCAGAATCCCCCTGCTCTTGTAACCCTGGCGCTGATAAAACCAGCGACAGTCACCCATTTCGCTTGTCTGTGGAGACGCCATGGAATTCCCAGTAAAGACGGGTAACCCCGCCAAGGTCGAGACCGCCTGCCTCGTCATCCCGGTGTACCAGGAGGGCGAGCTGCTGCCCGCCGCCGCGCGCCTCGACGACGCCAGCGAGAGGCTGATCGGCCAGCTCCTCGAACGCGGCGACTTCGACGCCAGGCTGGGCAAGGTGCAGATGGTGCCCTTCGCCCCGGGCCTCGGCGCCGAGCGGCTGCTGCTGGTGGGCCTGGGCAAGCGCGACAAGTGCCAGGAAGCCGCCTTCCGCAAGGCCCTGGACGCCGCCTTCACGGCCCTGGCCGACCTGCCGCTGGACGACTGCGCCGTGGCCTTCACCGATGTGCCGCTGGACGAGCGCGACGCCGCCTGGAAGGCGCGCATGGTCGCCGAGGCCACCCACCGCGCCCTCTACCGCTTCAATGACTTCAAGTCCGAAAAGGCCCCCGCCCCGCGCCTCGCCCAGGTGACCCTGCTGGTCAGCGACGATGGCGACGCCGCCGACGCCCGGGAGGGTGCGCGCATCGGTGACGCCGTGGGCCAGGGCATCAACGCCGCCCGCACCCTGGGCAACCTGCCGGGCAACGTCTGCACACCGAGCTACCTGGCCGAGCGGGCCGAGGCCCTGGGCAAGGCCTCCGGCGGAGCACTCCAAGTGGAGATCCTCGACGAGGAGGCCCTGGAGGCGCTGGGCGCCCACAGCCTGCTCTCGGTGGGCCGCGGCAGCGAGCAGCCCTCGCGGCTGATCGTCATGCAATACCAGGGCGCCGAGAATCCCGAGGAGGCGCCCCACGTGCTGGTGGGCAAGGGCATCACCTTCGATACCGGCGGCATCTCGCTCAAGCCCGGCGAGGCCATGGACGAGATGAAGTTCGACATGTGCGGCGCGGCCAGCGTCTTCGGCACCGTCGAGGCGATCCTCGCCATTCGCCCGAAGGTCAACCTGGTAGCCATCGTCGCCGCCGCCGAGAACATGCCCGACGGCCGCGCCACCAAGCCCGGCGACATCATCAGGACCCTGAAGGGCCTCTCCGTGGAGGTGCTCAACACCGACGCCGAGGGCCGCCTGGTGCTGTGCGACGCCCTCACCTACGCCGAGCGCTTCGAGCCGGCCAGCGTCGTCGACATCGCCACCCTCACCGGGGCCTGCATCATCGCTCTCGGCCACCACGCCACCGGCCTGCTCGCCAACGACGACGACCTGGCCCTCGACCTGCTCGACGCCGGCGAGGCGGCCTGGGACCGCGCCTGGCACCTGCCGCTGTGGGACGAGTACCAGGAGCAGCTCGACTCCAACTTCGCCGACCTGGCCAATATCGGCGGCCGCCCGGCGGGCACCATCACCGCCGCCTGCTTCCTCTCGCGCTTCGCCGACACCTTCCCCTGGGCGCACCTGGACATCGCCGGCACCGCCTGGACCTCCGGCAAGCAGAAGGGCGCCAGCGGCCGGCCCGTCGGCCTGCTGACCCAGTACCTGCTGGATCGCGAGGCCGATGCCGTAGTGGAAACCGGCGCGGAAACCGAGGCGGAATAACGCCTCGCCCTTGCGTTTTTCCCGCGTCGCCTTTCTCATGTGAGACTGACGATGAATCCACGACCCGGGCAGGCTCTCGCCTGCCCGAGCTTCCTGTATCACCCCGGGGCCGGCACGCCCCGGGCGTAGCGGAGACCCCTTGCCGTGTCGAATGCCAGCTTCGAACTCCTGCCCAACTCCACCCCCACGGCCGACTCGATCCGTGAGGACATCCTCGCCAGCCCCGGCTTCGGCCAGCACTTCACCGACCATATGGCCCACGTACGCTGGACCCTGGACGCCGGCTGGCACGGCCACGAGGTACGCCCCTACGGGCCCCTGACCCTGGATCCCGCCGCCGCCGTGCTGCACTACGCCCAGGAGATCTTCGAGGGCATCAAGGCCTATCGCCACGCCGACGGCTCGGTGTGGACCTTCCGCCCCGAGAAGAACGCCGAGCGCTTCCGCCGCAGCGCCCGCCGTCTGGCCCTGCCGGAGCTCTCCGACGAGGACTTCATCGGCTCCCTCAAGGCGCTGCTGGCCCAGGACCACGCCTGGGTGCCGACGCCGAAGAGCGAGGCCGACGAGTGCAGCCTCTACCTGCGCCCCTTCATGATCGCCAGCGAGAAGTTCCTCGGCGTGCGCCCGGCCCGGGAGGTGGACTACTACGTGATCGCCTCCCCGGCGGCGGCCTACTTCAAGGGCGGCATCGAGCCGGTCTCCATCTGGCTCTCCAGCCACTACAAGCGCGCCGCACCTGGCGGCACCGGCTTCGCCAAGTGCGGCGGCAACTATGCCGCCTCCCTGGCCGCCCAGAAGGAGGCCAGCGACCACGGCTGCGGCCAGGTGGCCTTCCTGGACGCCGCCGAGAACAAGTGGATCGAGGAGCTGGGCGGCATGAACCTCTTCTTCGTGTTCAAGGATGGCCGCATCGCCACCCCGCGCCTGACCGACACCATCCTCGAGGGGGTGACCCGGGACTCGGTGCTGGCCCTGGCCAAGGACGAGGGCTTCACCCCCGAGGAGCGCCCGATCAGTATCGACGAGTGGCGCGAGGCGGCCGCCTCCGGGGAGCTGACCGAGGTGTTCGCCTGTGGCACCGCCGCGGTGATCACCCCGGTAGGCGAGCTGGTCACCGAGGAGGGGGCCATTCGCCTGAAGGAGGACAACGGCAACCCCGTGGCCAAGCGCCTGCGCACCAAGCTGCTCGACCTGCAGTATGGCCGCGCGGAAGACACTCACGGCTGGCTTACCCGCCTGGTGTAAAGAGTGACCCAGGTCGATTTCTACGTCCTCCCCGATACCACCCTGGAGGCGCGTCTCGACTTCGCCTGCCGGCTGGCCGAGACCATCCAGCGCAAGGGCTATCGGCTGCACCTGCACGCCGAGGACGAGGCCATGGCCCGGGCGCTCGACGAGCGGCTCTGGACCTTCCGTGCCGACGCCTATGTGCCCCACGCCCTGCTGGGCGAGGGGGAAGGAGAGGCCGGGGCCGCCCCCGATCCGCGCATCCCGGTCACCATCGGCTGGGGTGCGCCCCCCTCCCCCGACCAGGCCGTGCAGGCGCTGCTCAACCTGGCACCGGACATCCCGGAGTGGTTCTCGCGCTTCGAACGGGTCGCCGAGATCATTAACCAGCACCAGGAGGTGCTGGTGGCCAAGCGCGCCTGCTGGCAGACCTATAAAAGGCGCGGCTATCCGGTCAAGGCCCACCAGCTGCGCGGCCAGTCCGGCTGACGCCGGGCACCTCGCCGGGCTATAATCGGCCCCATTTTCATCGCCCTCTCCTGCCGTCCGACCCCCGGGTCGGCGGTACCCATTTCTGGACCCGGAACGCCCATGGACAAGACCTACCAACCCGAGCAGATCGAATCCCGCTGGTACGAGCGCTGGGAGGCCGATGGCCGCTTCGCCCCCTCCGGTGAGGGCGAGCCCTACTCCATCATGATCCCGCCGCCCAACGTCACCGGCAGCCTGCACATGGGCCACGCCTTCCAGGACACCATCATGGACACCCTGATCCGCTGGCGGCGGATGCAGGGGCGCAACACCCTGTGGCAGGTGGGCACCGACCACGCCGGCATCGCAACGCAGATGCTGGTGGAGCGCAAGGTCGCCGCCGAGGAGGGCAAGAGCCGCCACGACCTCGGCCGCGACGCCTTCATCGACAAGGTGTGGGAGTGGAAGCAGGAGTCCGGCGGCCATATCACCCGCCAGCTGCGTCGCATGGGGGCCAGCGTCGACTGGTCCCGCGAGCGCTTCACCATGGACGACGGCTTCTACAAGGCGGTCCAGGAGGTCTTCGTGCGCCTCCATAAGGAGGGGCTGATCTACCGCGGCAAGCGTCTGGTCAACTGGGACCCCACCCTGCACACCGCCATCTCGGATCTCGAGGTGGAGAACCGCGACCAGCAGGGCCAGTTCTGGCACTTCCGCTATCCGCTCGCCGACGGCGTTACCACCGACGCGGGCCTCGACCACCTGGTGGTCGCCACCACCCGTCCGGAGACCCTGCTGGGCGATACCGGCGTGGCGGTGAACCCCGAGGATCCTCGCTACGCCTCCCTGGTGGGCAAGTTCGTTACGCTTCCGCTGGTCGGCCGTCGCATCCCCATCGTTGCCGACGAGCACGCCGACATGGAGAAGGGCTCCGGCTGCGTGAAGATCACCCCGGCCCACGACTTCAACGACTACGAGGTGGGCAAGCGCCAGGGGCTGCCGCTGATCAATGTCTTTACCCAGGACGCCGCCATCCTGTCCGAGGCCGAGGCCTTCGATATCCAGGGCCGGCCGCTGCCCGATATCGACCCGAGCCTGCCCGAGGCCTACGCCGGCCTGGACCGCTTCGAGGCGCGCAAGCGGATCGTCGCCGACATGGAGGCCGCGGGGCTCCTCGAGCAGATCGAGACCGTCAGCAACACCCTCCCCTACGGCGACCGCTCCGGTGACGTCATCGAGCCGCTGCTCACGGACCAGTGGTTCGTCGCCGTGGAGAGCCTCGCCAAGCCCGCCATCGAGGCCGTCGAGAAGGGCGATATCCAGTTCGTGCCGAAGAACTACGAGAACATGTACTTCGCCTGGATGCGCGACCTGCAGGACTGGTGCATCTCCCGCCAGCTGTGGTGGGGCCACCGCATTCCTGCCTGGTACGACGCGGACGGCAACGTCTTCGTGGCCCGCAACGAGGTGGAGGCGACCCGCGACTACTTGGTCGAGCTGGCCGGCTTCATCGAACATGAGCAGGGCGACTTCGACACCGCTATGCGCCTGCGCGGCTTCAACCAGCTGCTGGGTGGCACCACCGAACTGACCCCCGACGCCCTCAAGACCATGGAGAAGCTGGGCGTGCCGCGCCTGACCCAGGACGAGGACGTGCTCGACACCTGGTTCAGCTCGGGCCTCTGGACCTTCGGCACCCTGGGCTGGCCGGAGCGCACAGCGGAGCTGCGCACCTTCCACCCCTCCAGCGTCCTGGTCACCGGCTTCGACATCATCTTCTTCTGGGTCGCCCGGATGATCATGCTGACCCTGAAGTTCACCGGCGAGGTGCCCTTCAAGCAGGTCTACGTGCACGGCCTGGTGCGCGACGGCCAGGGCCAGAAGATGTCCAAGTCGAAGGGCAATGTCCTCGACCCCATCGACCTGATCGACGGGATCGAACTGGATACGCTGGTCGAGAAGCGCACCGGCAACATGATGCAGCCCCAGAAGGCCAGGGCGATCGAGAAGGCCACCCGCGGCGAGTTCCCGGAGGGCATCGAGCCCCACGGCACCGATGCCCTGCGTTTCACCTTCCTCTCCCAGGCCACCACCGGGCGCGATATCAAGTTCGACATGGGCCGCCTGGACGGCTACCGCAACTTCTGCAACAAGCTGTGGAACGCCTCGCGCTACGTGCTGATGAACGCTGAAGGCGAGGACTGCGGCGTCTCTCTTGAAGGTCAGGGCGGCGACGTCGAGCTCTCCCTGGCCGACCGCTGGATCCTCTCGCGGCTGCAGCAGACCGCGGCCCAGGTGACGAAGGCGATGGAGGAGTTCCGCTTCGACCACGCCTCCCAGGCGCTCTACGAGTTCGTCTGGAACGAGTACTGCGACTGGTACCTGGAGCTCTCCAAGCCGGTGCTGTGGGACGAGGACGCCAGCCCTGCGGCCAAGCGCGGCACCCGTCGCACCCTGTTGCGGGTGCTGGAGTCGATCCTGCGCCTGGCCCATCCGATGATGCCCTACATCTCCGAGGAGATCTGGCAGCGCGTGGCGCCGCTCGCCGGCACCCGCCAGGGCGAGGACGACTCCATCATGGCCCAGCCCTGGCCCGCCGCCGACGAGGCGCTGCTCGATGACCAGGCGACCCGCGACATCGAGTGGCTCAAGGGGGTAATCGTGGCGGTGCGCAATATCCGCGCCGAGATGAATATCGCCCCGGGCAAGCCACTGGAGGTGCTGCTCACCAAGGGCAGCGACGCCGACCGCGAGCGCCTGGAGGCCAACCGTCGCTTCCTGGCCAAGCTGGCCAAGCTGGAGAGCATCGCCTGGCTCGACGACCCGAGCGCGGCACCGCTCTCGGCCACCCAGCTGGTTGGTGAGATGGAGGTGCTGGTGCCCATGGCCGACCTGATCGACAAGGACGCGGAGCTCGCGCGCCTCGCCAAGGAGATCGAGAAGCAGGAGAAGCTGATCGGCGGCATCGAGAAGAAACTCTCCAACGAGAGCTTCGTGGCCAAGGCCCCGGAAGCGGTGGTGGAGAAGGAGCGCGCCAAGCTAGCCGAGTTCCAGTCCGCTCACCGCCTGCTGGTGGAGCAGCGCGACAAGATCGCCGCGCTCTGAATCGGCTGCGTCACCTCACGCAAGCGGCCCGCCATCGGCGGGCCGCTTGCGTAGGGTCAGCGGCAGCACCTAGGGGCACCCCTGCCCTATCGGTGTGACGCCCCTGTTAAGGAACACTGTTCTACCAAAACCTCATCGCCTAGAATGGGCCGGGACACTTACCGACTCGCGACGCTGCCATGCCTCAGACCCACCCCTCCCTCGCCATCGGGCGCCTGCTGCTGTTCAACCTGCTGGGTGCGCTGCTGATCTTCTCCTGGCTCTCGCCGGACCTGCTGTTCTGGACGGAGATCGACGACGCCGTCTTCTTTACCACCAACGGCTGGCTTACCGAGGAGAACGACGCCTGGGTGTGGCTGGTAGCGGCCACCAACGCGCGCCTCTTCGACGTGGTAAGCCTGCTGATCCTGCTGGTGATCTACCTGTGGGCCATCTCCCGAGACCCGCTGCGCGAGCAGCGCATGCTGCGCTGGGGCGGTATCGGCGTCACCATGCTGCTGGTGGCGGTGTTCATGGCCCAGGGCGTGCGCATGGTGATCGACTACTCTCACCCCAGCCCCACCCTGGTCTACCAGGAGGTCAACCTGATCACCGAGATGGTCGACTTCTCCACCAAGGACAGCTCGGGCTCGAGCTTTCCCGGCGACCACGGGGTCAACCTCTTCCTCTTCGCCGCCTTCATGTGGCGCTTCGCCGGGCTGAAGGTGATGCTGGTGAGCCTGGTGGCCGCGGTGATTCTCAGCGCACCCCGCATCCTGAGCGGGGCCCACTGGTTCAGCGACGTCTACTTTGGCGCCATCGCCATCAACCTGATCATTGCCCCCTGGTTCCTGCTCACCCCGGTGGGGCCGGCCATGGCCCGCGGCATCACCGCGGGCATGGCCAGGATTCAGGCGCTGCTGCCGGTGAGATAACAGCCTTCCGCGAAGAAAGCGCGTAGTCGCGTCACGAGCGAAGATAGGCTGGCCGCCGCCGGAACGGAGCAACCGGAGTTGACTAGCTGCTCAATGAGGATTGTGAGTACCGCCGGCGGCCAGGATATCGAGCGCAGTAGCGAATCCGCGCTTTCATCAGTTGGCCTTGCGCCAGCCGCCCAACACTCGCTGATCTGGGCCGAAGAAGACCAGCCGGTCGTGGTCGATCAGGTAGCGGTAGGCGGTCTCCAGCATCCCCTTCACCCGCGCCGCGTCCTCGCCCTGAGGGCAGGCGCGCCGGGTGGTGGCCAGCTGCGAGAACTCGATGCGCTGGTTCTCGCCGAGATTGGCGCGCCCCATCAGCTGGTTGCAGCCGTCGCTGCCGGTCACACTCCCGTCCGCCGCGATGCGAAACCAGGCGGGCTCGGGCAGCGAGAGCCGCTCGTCGGTGCCGACCAGCAGCAGGTTCCAGCGCTGTTCCACCACCGGCCCCGAGAGGCCCACCTCGCGCTCCGGCGGCGCCTCGGGGCGGCTGCCACAGGCCGCCAGCAGGACAGCGGCCGCCATCACCAGGCCCAGGCGGGCCACAGATCTCGTTTTCATGGGTCGTCTTTCTTCCTTGTCGCGTGGCCGGCAGCCTACCAGCTGCCGGTGTTTTCCATGGAGGCCCAGGGCTCCTGCGGGGGCAGGGCGTCACCCTTCTGCAGCAGCTCCACCGAGATGCCGTCGGGGCTTCTGACGAAGGCCATATGGCCGTCCCGGGGCGGGCGGTTGATGGTCACGCCGTTGGCCTGGAGCTTCTCGCAGAGGGCGTAGATATCGTCGACTCGATAGGCCAGGTGGCCGAAGTTGCGCCCGCCGCTGTACTCCTCCGGGTCCCAGTTGTAGGTGAGCTCCAGCTCCGGCGCCTTGAGCTCGGCGGAGCGCGCCTCGTCCTCGGGGGCGGCCAGGAAGACCAGGGTGAAGCGACCCTTGTCGTTCTCCTTGCGGCGCACCTCCTTGAGGCCCAGCAGGTCGCAGTAGAAGTGCAGCGAAGCATCGAGGTCGCTGACGCGCACCATGGTGTGCAGGTACTGCATAGCCAACTCCTTGTCATTGATAACGAAACCACCCAGCAGCACGGGGCTTTACTGGCGACAAGCCTTTCCGGAGGCGCTGTGAATACGTCCCTGTACGCTACCGACGCCATCCATGGCGTAGGACCTCCTCCAAGGCTTGCCCCCAGCGCCCCTGATTGGTGTCGCTGACGGTGTTCTGGCTCAGTGAGTGTACTCGCTGAAGATCTCCGGCGTGCGATCATCGCGGTGCCAGCCCAGCACCTGGTAGTCGTCGTAGCGGCCGGTCTCCATACCCGGCGAGCCGTGGGGCATGCCCGGCACGGAGAGCCCCGCCACGTCGGGGCGCTCCTCCAGCAGGCGACGGATGTCCGCCGCCGGCACGTGGCCCTCGATCACGTAGCCGTCCACCATGGCGGTGTGGCAGGAGGCGAGCTCAGGCGTGAGGCCCTGCTCGATCTTGATGTCACGCATCTCGCGGGTCTTGTGGCGCTCCACCGTGAAGCCCTCGGCCTCCAGGTGGTCGGCCCAGGCGCCGCAGCAGCCGCAGTTGGGGTCCTGGTACATCTCGACCACGGGCTGCTCGGCCCAGGCGGGCGCGGCCAGCAGCGCCAGCAGGGCGCCGGCAACCAGGGGGCGTACGGTCTTCTTCATCGCAGGATCTCCGCGGTGTAGGGTGATGGGACGATTGTCGGCATCGGCGGGGCCCTTGCCAAGGGCCTGGATCAAGTCTGCTCGCCACGGGAAACTTCAGCATGAGCCACTACTGTGACCTGGCCCCGGGCCATCCGTTTCACGGCCCCTACCACGACCGCGAGTACGGTTTCCCGGTGGCCGACGACGAGGCCCTCTTCGAGCGCCTGGCCCTGGAGATCAACCAGGCGGGGCTCTCCTGGCTCACCGTGCTGAAGAAGCGCGCCGCCTTCCGGGCGGCCTTCGAGGGCTTCGCCATCGACCGGGTGGCCGCCTACGGCGAGGCCGAGCGGGCCCGGCTGCTGGCGAACGCCGGCATCATCCGCAACCGCCTCAAGGTCGAGGCGGTGATCCATAATGCCGGCGTGCTCCAGGCCCTGCGCGATGAGCACGGCAGCTTCGCCGCCTGGCTCGACCACCACCACCCGCTCTCCCATGCGGAGTGGGTCCGGCTCTTCAAGGGCACCTTCCGCTTCACCGGGCCGGAGATCACCGGGGAGTTCCTGATGAGCACCGGCTACCTGCCCGGCGCCCACCACGACGACTGCCCGGTGCAGGCGCGCATCCTCGCCGCCGGGCCACGCTGGGTAGATACCTAAGGGAACCCGGCCCCCGCCCGTGGCATCATAGCCGGGCACTCTCTGCGAGGAACGCCTCCCGATGGATTCGATTACCCAGGCCGCCCTGGGCGCCGCCGTGGGCGGTGCCGTGCTCGGCCGACGGCTGGGCCGCAAGGCGGTGCTGATCGGCGCCGTGCTCGGCACCCTCCCCGACCTCGATGTGGTCATCGACTACGGCGACGCCGTGGCCAACGTCACCGAGCACCGCGGCTTCTCCCACTCGCTCTTCGTGCTCACCGGGATCGGCACCCTGCTGGCCCTGCTCACCTCGCGCCTGACATCCGCCAGGGAGATTCCCCTCGGGCACTGGTGGCTCTTCTACGTGCTCTGCCTGACCACTCATCCCCTGCTCGACGCCCTGACCACCTACGGCACCCAGCTCTGGTGGCCCATGGACGTGCGACCCGCGGCCTACCCCATCGTCTTCATCATCGACCCGCTCTATACCCTGCCGCTGCTGGTGGGCATCGGCGTGGCCCTGGCCACCGGCAACGGCCGGCGCGGGCCGGCCTGGGGGCTCGCCCTCTCCAGCGCCTATCTGGTGTTTGCCTTCGGCGCCAAGCAGCTGGTGGAGCATCGCCTGGAGCCGGTGCTGGCCGAACGGGGCCTCACAGACGCACCGCGGCTGGTCCAGCCTACCCCCTTCAACACCCTGCTGTGGCGGGTCACGGTGGTGGACGGCGACGACCATCACGAGCTGCTCCTGGGCGTGCTGGACGGGGATACCCCGCCCCTGGTGGAGACCTACCGGCGCGGCGCCGAGCTGGAGGCCGCGGCCCTGGCGAGCGAGCGCGGCGCACGGCTCGACTGGTTCGCCGGCCCCTTCCTGCGCTACGAGACCCGGGAGCTCGACGGCCAAGAGACCCTGGTGGCCACCGACCTGCGTCTGGGTTTCCCCGGCTTTCACCCCTTCGCCTTCACCCTGGCCACCCGCGAGGGGGGCGACTGGCAGCCGGTGGCGGTCTCGGAGCAGCTCGAGCCGACCTCCCGGGGGAATCGCGAGGCGCTCTCCCGGCTGGCGGGACGCGCCCTCTCCCCGCGGTCCGCGCTCTGCACCAGCGAGTTCGTCGCCGCCGGCTGGGTCCGCGAGGGATCCGAGCGCTGCTGACCCTCGACACCCTCGAACGCAGCGGGGCGACCAACTGGCCGCCCCGCTGCGTTTCGGTGCTTGCGCTCTCAGGCGCCGAGCCCGGAGGGTGCCGCCTTACAGCCGCTCCACCAGGCTATCGATACCCTGACGCGCCTCCTTGAGGGCGACGTTGCGCGTGTCATCGCCCATGGCGAGGCCCTCGGCGAAGACGGTGTCCACCTCGGTGATGCCCATCATGCCCAGCATCAGCTTGAGGTGCGGGGTCTGGGTATCCATCTCAGTGCCGGCATACTGGCCACCGCGGGCCGCCAGGATGATGGCACGCTTGCCCTCCACCAGGCCCTGGGGGCCGTTCTCGGTGTAGCGGAAGGTCACCCCGGCACGCATCACGCGGTCGAACCAGGCCTTGAGCTGGCTCGGGATGCCGAAGTTGTACATCGGCACCGCCAGCACCACCACGTCATGGTCATGCAGCTCCTTGATGAGAGCGTCGGAGCGGGCAGCCAGCTCGCGCTGCTCAGGCGTGCGCTCCTCCTCACTCACCTGCCAGCTGCCGAGCTCGGCCAGTCCGAGGTGGGGCAGTTCACTGGCCACCAGGTCGCGGTGGGTCACCTCGACGCCGTCGCGGCTCTCGGCCTGGGCGATGAAGCGCTCGGCCAGGGCCTTGGACTGGCCGTTCTCGCCGAGGATGGAAGCGGTAATCACAAGGGTACGAGTGGTCATGGTGACCTCCAGAAGTCAGGCATCAGGATGATGGTCACCATGATAGATGCATTTTTTGCCATAAAAAGCGCAAAAATCCGCACCCCACGTTCGATAAAATCGATGAAACCAAGATCGAATCGCCGGGGCTTGGCGAAAAGGCGTCGAGCGCAGACAGTTTTCGCCAGCCCCGGTCAGGGGGCGATGCCCTGGCCGCAGCCCCGATACTGCTCCCCGTCCACGGTCAGGGTGACCCGCGCCGGGAAGGGCTCACCGCTCATGTCGTCCAGGCAGGCGCCGGCCTCGATGCGCAGCTCGAAGGGCGTATCCCCCCGGCCGCTCTGCAGGATCACCCGCCCCGCCGCGTTGTCCATGGTGGTCACCCGGTAGGGCAGGGTCTGCTCCCGGGTGCCGTAGTCCAGGCTAAGGGTCGCTTCGGGACGGTCGTGAGCCAGGTGCACCATCCAGCCCGGCTCATTACCGCGCCCCTGGAACATCACGCCGGGATTCTGCTGCCGGGTCAGGGCCTGGCGCCGCACATAGGCCTGACACTCCAGCCGGCCCCGCGGCGTCTCCACCATGGCCTCGGAGCCCTTGTTCCAGAAGCTGACCTCACCCTGCTCATAGCGGGCGCCACTGGCCACCACGGCGGGCGCAAGCCGCCAGGCGCCGTGGGACGACCAGAGCCGGAGCTCACCGTCCGGCCCCTGGGGGTCGGCCGTGACCAGCGCCTGATCCGGGGTGCAGCGCCAGGCGGTAAAGCTCTCGGCACCGCCGGGGAAGAGCACCGAGGGAAGCAGCGGCGCATGGTCGCCCGAGGTGATCGGCACGGGAGAAGTGGCTGTGGCGCAGCCACCCAGCAGCAGGGCCGCCCCGAGGATGGCGGGAGCGATAAGGCGGGACATGGCATCTCCTTGCGAGGGTCGCGATTCCTTGACCCGCCGAGTATAGCAGCCGCCGCTATCGGCGGCGGCTCTCGCTGGCTCAACGCTGCGCCCCGGGCACTCGGGCCGACCCACAGCGGCGCCTCGTTCCGAATCAGCCGAAGCGCCGACGCAGCTGCCGTGCCGCTTCCACCATATTGGCCAGGGCCGGTTCCACCTCCTCCCAGCGACGGGTCTTGAGGCCGCAGTCCGGGTTGACCCAGAGTCGCTTCACCGGGATGCGCTCGGCGGCCTTCTCCATCAGCGCCACCATCCACGCCACGTCCGGCACATTGGGCGAGTGGATGTCATAGACCCCGGGGCCGATCTCGTTGGGGTAGGCGAACTCCCGGAAGGCATCGAGCAGTTCCATGTCCGAGCGGGAAGTCTCGATGGTGATCACATCGGCATCCAGGGCGGCGATGGACTCGATGATGTCGTTGAACTCCGAGTAGCACATGTGGGTATGGATCTGGGTCTCGTCGCCCACGCCGGCGGCGCTGAGCCGGAAACACTCCACCGCCCAGGCCAGGTAGGCCGGCCACTCCCCCTGGCGCAGCGGCAGCCCCTCGCGAAGCGCCGGCTCGTCGATCTGGATGGCACGAATGCCCGCCGCTTCCAGATCGCACACCTCGTCGCGCAGGGCCAGGGCGATCTGGCGGCAGGTGGTCTCCCGGGGCTGATCATCGCGCACGAAGGCCCACTGCAGCATGGTCACGGGGCCGGTCAGCATGCCCTTCATGGGCCTGTCGGTCAGCGACTGAGCGTACCGGCTCCAGCGCACCGTCATGGGCCCGGGACGGCTGACGTCACCATAGATCACCGGCGGCTTGACGCAGCGTGACCCGTAGCTCTGCACCCAGCCGAAGCGGGTGAAGGCGTAGCCGTCGAGCTGCTCGCCGAAGTACTCCACCATGTCGTTGCGCTCCGGTTCACCGTGCACCGGCATGTCGATGCCGAGCGCCTCCTGGCGCGCCACGGCGTAGGCGATCTCCTCCTCCATGCGCGCCTCGTACTCGTCCCGGGAGAGCTCACCGGCCTTGAGGGCTCGGCGGGCGGCGCGGATGGCATCGGTCTGGGGAAAGGAGCCAATGGTGGTGGTGGGAAGGAGCGGCAGCTTGAGAGCCCGACGCTGGGCCTCGGCGCGCACCCCATAGGGGCTGCGACGCTCATGGTCCGCCGGCTCGACGCCTGCCAGGCGGTCGGCCACCTCGGGGCGGTGAATTCGCGGCGAGTCGCGCCGCGCCTGCAGCGCCTCGGTGGCGGCCTCCAGGCGCCGACGATCGACCTCGGTGGCGCGACCATCGAGCAGGCGGGCCAGGGTCACCGTCTCGTCGAGCTTCTGGCGGGCAAAGGCGAGCCAGCTTGCGAGCTCCGGGTCGAGGTCGCGCTCGCGCGTGAGGTCCACCGGCACGTGAAGCAGCGAGCAGGAGGGCGCGATCCAGAGGCGCCTGCCCAGGCGCATGCGCGCCGAGGCGAGGCGCTCGCGCAGCAGGGCCAGGTCGGCCCGCCAGACGTTGCGCCCGTCGATGGCGCCTACCGAGAGCACCTTGTAGCCGGGCAGGCGATCGAGCACGGCGTCGAGCTGCTCCGGCGCCCGCACCGCATCGATATGCAGACCGTCCACCGGCAGGCCCACCGCCAGATTCAGGTTGTCTCCCAGGCCGCCGAAGTAGCTGGCCAGCAGCAGCTTGACCGGGGCGCGGCCGAGCACGCTGTAGGCGGCCTCATAGGCCTGCTGCCAGGCCGTCGGCAGCTCCTGCACCAGCGCCGGCTCGTCGAGCTGGACCCACTCCACGCCCTGTTCGCCGAGGCGGGCCAACAGCTCGCCGTAGACCGGCAGCAGCTCCTCGAGCAGCGCCAGGCGATCGAATGACTGCTCGCCCTTCTCCTTGCCCAGCCAGAGCCAGGTGAGCGGCCCGAGTAGGCTCACCTTCACCGGATGCCCCAGGGCCTGGGCCTCGGCCACCTGGTCGAAGAGGCGCGAGGAGGCCAGGCGGAAGCGCTGCCCGGCGTGCAGCTCGGGCACCAGGTAGTGGTAGTTGGTATCGAAATACTTGGTCATCTCGCAGGCGGCGGTGGGCTCACCGCTGGGCGCCCGGCCCCGAGCCATGCGAAAGGCGGTATCCAGCCCCACTTCGCCGGCGGCGATCTCCTCCTCGGCCCCGAAGCGCGCCGGGACGGCCCCCAGGGTCACGGAGAGGTCCAGCACCTGATCGTAGAAGGCGAAGTCCCCCACGGTGACCAGGTCCAGCCCCGCCTCGCGCTGGGCCGCCCAGTGGCGGGCACGCAGCTCACGGCCGGCGCTTTCCAGCCCGTCACGGTCGAGGCTCCCCTGCCAGTAGGCCTCGACGGCCCGCTTGAGCTCGCGGTCGGCGCCGATACGCGGATAGCCCAAAACATGAGAGAAAGTCATGAAAAACTCCTTTGGCATGAATAATTCAACAGAGTCTGGCTGGCCACAAGGAGTGAATCAAACTAAACTTTCTAATCTTTAAAATGAAAGCGGCTCACAATGATGCTGGAACTTCGCCACCTACGCACCCTGATCGCCCTGCGCGATGCCGGCTCCCTCGTCGAGGCCGCCGAGCGGGTTCACCTCACCCAGTCTGCCCTCTCCCACCAGATCAAGGACCTGGAGGAGCGCCTGGGCAACCCGCTGTTCGTGCGCAAGACCCGGCCGGTGGAGTTCACCCGCGCCGGCCAGCGGCTGCTGACCCTGGCCGAGCAGGTGCTGCCGCTGGTGCGCATGGCAGAGCGGGACCTGGCGCGCCTGGCCGGCAACGAGCAGGGTCGCCTGCACATGGCCATCGAATGCCACAGCTGCTTCCAGTGGCTGATGCCCACCATCGACCACTTTCGCGACCACTGGCCCGAGGTGGAGATCGATATCCCGGGGGGGCATCACTTCGATCCGCTGCCGGCCCTGGCCCGAGAGCAGCTCGACCTGGTGATCACCGCCGACCCCCAGCCGCTGCCCGGCATCCACTACGAGCCGCTGTTCCGCTACGAGGGGCTGCTGGCGGTGGCACGCCAGCACCGGCTGGCCGGCAAGGCCTTCGTCACCCCCGAGGCCCTGGCCGAGGAGACCCTGATCACCTACCCGGTAGAGCACTCGCGCCTGGACGTCTTCACCCAGTTCCTGGAGCCCGCCGGGGTACGCCCCAGAGAGGTACGCACCGCCGAACTGACCATCATGATGATGCAGCTGGTGGCCAGCGGCCGCGGCGTCTGTGCGCTGCCCAACTGGGCGCTGACCGAGTACCTGGAGCGGGACTACGTCAAGGCGGTCGCCCTGGGTGAGAAGGGAGTCTGGAGCACGCTCTTTGCGGCGATTCGCGAGGAGACACGCCAGGCTCCCTGGATGGAAGACTTCCTGCGCACCGCCCGGGAAACCTCCTTTGCGGTGCTGGAGGGAATCAAGCCCGCCTAGATGCCGCTATCAGGCACGCCTGGCAGCCAGCGCGGGCGGCTCGGGGCGCTGGGGCAGCAGCAGGGTGAAGCGTGCGCCGCCAAGCTCGGGGCTTTCGTCCACGCTGGTGCTGCCGCCGTGGGAGCTCATCACCTTCTGGACGATGGAGAGCCCCAGCCCGTAACCGCCGGAGCTGCGCGTGCGGCTGTCATCGAGCCGGGCGAAAGGCTTGAAGACCTTCTGGCGCTCTCCGGCCGGCACCCCGGGCCCGTCATCCTCCACGTCGATACGCACCAGACGAGGTTCGCCGCGCAGGCGAATCACCACTCGGGTGCGGGCATGACGGCAGGCGTTGGCGACCAGGTTCTGCAGCGCCCGCTGCAGATAGCGCGGCTCGGCCAGAGCTTCGACCTCGGGCCCGTCGGCAAGCTCGATGGCGAGCTGGCCGTGGAGGGGAGCCAGGGCGGCGATCACCCGCTCGGCCATGGCACGACAGTCCACCAGGCTGGCCTCCATCTCACGGCCGTTGACCGCGTCGTTTCCCAGCCGGGCATAGGTGAGGATCTCGTCGACCAGGCCGTCCAGCTCGCCGATGTCTCCATCGATCCCCTCCAGCTGGCGACGTATGAAGGGGTCATCGGTCATGTCCTCCACCATCTGCACGGCGAAGCGTATCCGCGCCACCGGGGTGCGCAGCTCGTGGGAGACTGCACGGATCATGTCCTGCTGGGCACCCAGCAGCGACTGCACCTGGGCCGCCATGCCGTTGAAGGCCATGCCCAGGCGCCCCAGAAAGTCGCCGCTCTCCACCTTGACCCGGGTATCGAGCCGGCCGGCGGCGATACGCGTGGCGGCAAGCTCCAGGCGCGCCATGCGCGCCTCGATTCCGCGGATCAGCAGGTAGATGGTCGCCCCCAGCACCGCCAGCAGGATCAGCGCCACCAGCAGCTGCAGGGAGCCGGGCACCGGATCGAAGGCCTCGACCGGGCCGATGCTCAGCCAGCTCGCCTCGCCCCCGCCGGGTAGCGCCAGGTACATGGCCATGGACCAGCGGCCAGGAAAGAGACGCATGACCACTTCGCCGTCAGCCAGGCGCCGCAGCTGGTAGGCGTCCAGCCCCTCAGGCGGGGCATCTTCCAAGGAGAGCGGCACGCCGGCATCGCCGGCGACCCGGGCCAGCCGCGACCGGCGCTCTGCCGGCGGCGCCTCGGCCAGCCACTCGCCGAGCAGCATGGTCAGTCCGCGTAGCTGCTGCTCGCTGAGACTCACCAGCTCTACCTGCAGCAGGTGCTGGCCGCCGGAGAGCAGCCGCTGAAGACGCCAGCCCTGCCCGTCCAGCTCCTGAACCAGTACCTTGCCACGCTCCAGGCGCAGGCGCGAAAAATAGCCCAGAAAAAGGCTGTCAAGAGGCAGGACCCTGGGCGTCAGGTCAAGGCGACGAGCCTGGGCGCTGAGCCAGTCATCATGGGCGCCGGGAGGCAGGGACTCCAGGTGCTGGGCGAGCAGGCGCATGGGCAGCTCGGCGAGCTGCTCGCGATGGTGCTCGCGGCGCACCTGATCCACCATGGTCACGCCCAGCAGAGCCAGACCAAAAGTGAGTATCAAGGCCAGTGCCAGCAGCACATAGACGCGCAGAAAGGTGCTGGTCGCCAGGGCCCGGTGCATGAATCAGGTGTCCTTGACGAACAGATACCCCTTGCTGCGCACCGTCTTGATACGCTGCGGCTGGTTGGGGTCATCGCCGATCTTGGAGCGAATGCGAGATACCCGCACGTCGATGGAGCGATCCTGGCCGTCATACTTGATGCCGCGCAGCTGGGAAAAGATCTCTTCCCGGGTCAGAACGCGGCCAGCATGGCTGGCCAGCAGCCACAGCAGGTCGAACTCGGCGCTGGTCAGGTCGATGCGTTCCCCACCCACCCAGGCTTCGCGAACCGCGCTGTCGATCTCCATCTTGCCGAAGGTCAGACGCTGGCTGCCGGCGGGCTCGAAGCTCTCGGTGCGCCTCAGCAAGGCACGCATGCGCGCCAGCAGCACCCGAGGCTGCACCGGCTTGGGCACGTAGTCGTCGGCGCCCATCTCCAGCCCCAGCACCTGATCCATATCGTCGGTACGAGCGGTCAGCATCAGGATAGGGCCGGGGTAGTCACCGCGTACTCGGCGGCAGATCGAGAGGCCGTCCTCGCCGGGCAGCATCAGGTCCAGGATCACCAGGTCCGGCTGCAGCGCCAGGATGCGCTCGACGGCATGGGTACCGTCTCGCACCAGGCTGACGCGAAACCCGTTGGCTTCCAGATAATCGCGGGTGAGGTCGGCCAGTCGCTCATCATCCTCAATGATCAGCACATGCTCCTGCCACCGAGGGTCAAAACTGTCATCCATTTTTAATATCCATCCTCAATCTTCCGTCCTGACGCAAGAATACTTCGGTCCCTGATATCTGGCTTCCCATGGATTATTGATGCAACGCCATACTAGCCGCTGTTGATAGGCTGCGGCTATTCCTGCGATACCTCTCTTGCCGGAAGCGCATCCATCCGGGGAGCGACGCCTCTCCCTTGAAGCCCGCCCAAAGACACACTATATTGTGCCGAAAATAAAAAACATCACCATATATTGTATCCCATGAAGGCCGCCGCCGAACGACCCGAATGGACCAAGCAAAGCGCCATCAACAGGAATTTCACGTCATGGATGCCACTCCAGACCGCCCCTCCGTTACCGTCACCGCCCCGCAGACCCTCCGCGTCATCAAGCGCACCGGCGATCTGGTGCCCTTCGATGCCGGCAAGATCGCCGTGGCCATGCGCAAGGCCTTCCTGGCCGTCGAGGGCGATAACGCCGACGCCTCCTCCCGGGTGCGCGACTTAGCCGAGCAGGCCTCCGCCGCTATCGAGCAGGCCTTCCTGCGTCGCCTGCCCGACGGCGGCACCGTGCATATCGAGGATATCCAGGACCAGGTAGAGCTGGCGCTGATGCGCGCCGGCGAGCAGAAGGTCGCCCGCGCCTACGTGCTCTACCGGGAGGCCCATGCCCGGGCCCGCGCCGAGGCCGGCGACATCGCCAGGCCCCATCCGAGCCTCAACGTGACCCTGGCCGACGGCTCCACCCGTCCCCTGGATCTGGGCCGCATCGACACCCTGGTCCAGGATGCCTGCGCGGGCCTGGAGAACGTCGATCCGCAGCGCATCGTCGAGGAGTCGTTGAAGAACCTCTACGACGGCGTGACCGTCGACGGCGTCTCCCAGGCGCTGATGATGACCGCCCGCACCCTGGTGGAGAAGGAGCCCAACTATACCTATGTCACCGCCCGCCTGCTGCAGGACAACCTGCGTCGCGAGGCTCTCTCCTTCCTGGGAATCGCCGAGGAGGCTACCTACCAGGAGATGGCCGAGCTCTACCGGCCCGCTTTCCTGGCCTATATCGAACGCGGCATCGCCTTCGAGCAGCTCGACCCCGCCCTTGCCGAGTTCGACCTGGAGCGGCTGGGCGCCGCCCTGGACCATACCCGGGACAGCGCCTTCACCTACCTGGGGCTGCAGACCCTCTACGACCGCTACTTCCTACACCGGGACGAGGTGCGCTTCGAGCTGCCCCAGGTGATGTTCATGCGCGTGGCCATGGGCCTGGCGCTGAACGAGGACGACCGCGAGGCGCGGGCCATCGAATTCTACGACCTGCTCTCACGCTTCGACTACATGGCCTCCACCCCGACCCTATTCAATGCGGGCACCGTCAGAAGCCAGCTCTCCAGCTGCTACCTGACCACGGTCCCGGACGACCTCGACGGCATCTACAGCGCCATCCGCGACAATGCCCTGCTCTCCAAGTGGGCCGGCGGGCTCGGTAACGATTGGACCCCGGTGCGCGCCCTGGGTGCCTGGATCAAGGGCACCAACGGCAGGAGCCAGGGCGTGGTCCCCTTCCTCAAGGTGGTCAACGATACCGCCGTGGCGGTCAACCAGGGCGGCAAGCGCAAGGGCGCCGTGTGCGCCTACCTGGAGACCTGGCACTTGGATATCGAGGAGTTCCTGGAGCTGCGCAAGAACACCGGCGACGACCGGCGGCGCACCCACGACATGAACACCGCCAACTGGGTGCCCGACCTCTTCATGAAACGCGTCTTCGAGGACGCCGAGTGGACGCTCTTCTCCCCCTCCACCTGCCCGGACCTTCACGACCTCTACGGCGCCGCCTTCGAGAGGCGCTACGAGGAGTACGAGGCGATGACCCGCACCGGAGAGATCACCCTCTTCAAGCGGATGCCCGCCAAGGACCTGTGGCGCCGGATGCTCTCCATGCTGTTCGAGACCGGCCACCCCTGGATCACCTTCAAGGACCCCTGCAACCTGCGCAGCCCCCAGCAGCATGCCGGCGTGGTGCACTCCTCCAACCTCTGCACCGAGATCACGCTGAACACCAGCGCCGACGAGGTGGCGGTATGCAACCTGGGCTCGATCAACCTGGCCGCCCATATCATCGACGGCGAGCTCGACGACGCCAAGCTCAAGCGCACCGTGCGCACCGCGGTACGCATGCTCGACAACGTCATCGACATCAACTACTACGCGGTGCCCCAGGCCAGGCGCGCCAACTTCCGGCATCGCCCGGTGGGGCTCGGCATCATGGGCTTCCAGGACGCTCTCTACGCTCAGGATATCGCCTACGCCAGTGATGCCGCCGTCGCCTTCGCCGACCGCTCCATGGAGCAGGTCAGCTATCACGCCATCGAAGCCTCCTCGGACCTCGCCGCCGAGCGCGGCCGCTACGAGAGCTTCGACGGCTCGCTGTGGAGCCAGGGCATCCTGCCCATCGACTCCCTGGAGAAGCTGCGCCTGGAGCGGGGCGAGAGCTACCTCGACGTGGACACCTCCGCGACACTGGACTGGGCCGCGCTGCGCGACAAGATCGCCGACCAGGGCATGCGCAACTCCAACGTGATGGCCATCGCCCCCACGGCGACCATCTCCAATATCTGCGGCGTCTCCCAGTCCATCGAGCCGACCTACCAGAACCTCTACGTGAAGTCGAACCTCTCCGGCGAGTTCACCGTAGTCAACGCCCACCTGGTCCACGACCTCAAGGCCCGCGGCCTGTGGGACGAGGTGATGATCAACGACCTCAAGTACTACGACGGTTCGGTACAGCCCATCGAGCGCATCCCCGACGAGCTCAAGACCAAATACGCCACCGCCTTCGAGGTGGAACCGAAGTGGCTGGTGGAGGCCGCGGCGCGGCGCCAGAAGTGGCTCGACCAGGCCCAGTCCCTGAACCTCTACATCAAGGGGGTCTCCGGCAAGAAGCTCGACGTGACCTACCGCATGGCCTGGCTGCGCGGCCTCAAGACCACCTACTACCTGCGCGCCCTGGGCGCCACCTCGGTGGAGAAGTCCACCGTGGAGCGCGGCACCCTCAACGCGGTCAGCAACCAGGCGTCGAGCGCCGACGCCCCGGCCCCCCAGCCGCCGGCCAGTGAACCAAGGGGCGTGGAGGACTTCCTGACCGGCAAGGCGGGAAGCGGCTCCCGGGCGCCGAGCGCGGGCGACCTCGACGAGCTGGGCTGCGAAGCCTGCCAATAAAGCGTTAAGCCGGAAACTGTAAGTCTGTAGGAGCGCAGTTCACTGCGCGATTGGCGCCGACAGGCGCCCCGGGGACGCTGTGGCCAGCGGCCCGGCCATCGCCCGGCAAGCCGGGCTCCTACAGGCATCCGGACCACATACCGGGAGAGACAAAGATGCTGAACTGGGACGAATTTCACGAAGACGAACAGAGCGTTACCGAGCCAGCCGCCAAGGCGGCACCGGCCCCCGCCGCCAAACCGCAGCCGGCCGTGGCCGACGCCGTGGCAGAGAGTCGTGGCAGCTACCGGGTGGCCGAGGCAGAGCGCCTGGCGCGGGCCCGCAAGTCCCTGGAGCAGCTCGACGTGGCCGCCGGCCTCGAGGAGCTGGAGATGGGCGCGGCGCGTATTCAGGTCGACGACAAGCAGATGATCAACGCCCGCGCCGACCTCAACCAGCTGGTGCCCTTCAAGTACGAGTGGGCCTGGCAGAAGTACCTGGACGGCAGCGCCAACCACTGGATGCCCCAGGAAGTGAACATGACCGCCGACATCGCCCTGTGGAAGAGCCAGGACGGCCTGACCGCGGACGAGCGGCGCATCGTGGAGCGCAGCCTGGGCTATTTCTCCACCGCCGATTCGCTGGTCGCCAACAACCTGGTGCTGGCCCTCTACCGGCTGATCACCAACCCCGAGTGCCGCCAGTACCTGCTGCGCCAGGCCTTCGAGGAGGCGATCCATACCCACGCCTACCAGTACTGCGTGGAGTCGCTGGGCATGGACGAGGGCGAGGTCTTCAACATGTACCGGGAGGTGCCTTCGGTGGCCGCCAAGTCCGCCTGGAGCCTCAAGCACACCCAGTCCCTGGCGCGCCCCGACTTCCAGACCGGCACGCCGGAGACCGACCAGGAGCTGCTGCGCAACCTGGTGGCCTTCTACTGCGTGACCGAGGGGATCTTCTTCTACTGCGGTTTCAGCCAGATCCTCTCCATGGGGCGCCGCAACAAGATGACCGGCGTGGCCGAGCAGTTCCAGTACATCCTGCGCGACGAGTCCATGCACCTGAACTTCGGCGTGGACATGATCAACCAGATCAAGATCGAGAACCCCCACCTCTGGACCCCGGAGTTCCAGGACGAGGTGACCCAGATGATCCTCGAGGGCACCGAGCTCGAGATCGCCTACGCCCGGGACACCATGCCCCGCGGCGTGCTGGGCATGAACGCGGCGATCATGGAGGAGTACCTGCACTTCATCTGCAACCGCCGCCTGGCCCAGATCGGCCTCAAGGAGCAGTTCCCCGGCGCCCGGAACCCCTTCCCCTGGATGAGCGAGATCATCGACCTGCGCAAGGAGAAGAACTTCTTCGAGACCCGGGTCACCGAGTACCAGGTGGGCGGCGCGCTGAGCTGGGACTGACCCGCCAGCCACGCCGGGCCGCCCGAGGGCGGCCCGGCTCCATGCTGACAGCCGACAGGCCCGCTACCCCTTGGGCCCCAGCAGCAGCCAGATGATCAGTCCCAGCAGCGGGAAGAACAGCAGGATCAGGATCCACAGCAGCTTGGCCACGGGCCCTGCGGAACTCTTGGCCACCTTGACGATGGCCCAGATGACGATGATCAGCCAGATCAGGCCCAGCAGGCCTCCTACCTCGATACCCATTCGACCTCTCCTTGTCCATTAGGCGGATTGCCCCTTCCATGGGTAGCACAGCGCACTATCGGGAGACAAAGGAAGCCGGGTAGCGAAATGTGACGGGGTGTTCGCGCGCTCAGTCGGGCGGCAGGTGGCCCACCTTCACATAGATCAGCGCGCCCTCCTCGCCCGTGAAGGGCGTGTGCTGGCTGCCATGGGGGCTGCGCAGCCAGCTGCCGGCCGGGTAGGCCCCGTGCTCGTCGTGGAAGACGCCCTCCAGCACCAGGATCTCCTCGCCGCCCCAGTGGGCGTGGGTCTGGAAGCGAGTGTTGGGCGCCCAGCGCACCAGCGCCACGTGCTCGCCCTCGAAGTCGTGCAGGGGCATCACCTCGAGCCCCTCCACCAGCCCCGGGCGCCATCCGGCCGAGCGGGTATCGATCACCTTCTGCTCGGTATCCTCGGGGGAGAACTGGTGCAGCTTGACGAAGATCGTCGCGCCCTGCTCCCCCACCCGGGGGGCGTGGGCGGTGCCGATGGGGTTGCGCAGGTAGCTGCCCGCCGGGTAGCGGCCGTGCTCGTCGGCGAACTCCCCCTCCAGCACCAGGATCTCCTCGCCGCCGCCATGCTCATGGGACGGGAAGGTGCTGTTGGGCGCATAGCGCACCAGGGAGGTGGCCCGGGCCACCTCCTCGCCGATGCGATCGAGCATCATCCGCTCGACCCCCGCCATGGGCGAGTCGACCCAGCGGTAGGCCTCGGGGGTGACCACCACCCGCTGGTCGAAGTCGGCATTGAGTCGCATGGCACTCTCCTCAGTGTTGGCTTGCAGGGCCGGACGAGGGCCCCGCCGTGTGGGTCGGACCGCCGGCATCGCCCGGCGTTCCCGGCAGCCGCCACCACGCCGGCAGCCGGGCGCGCACCTCGGGCCGAGCGAAGCGGTCGTCCATCAGCACCACCACGCCTCTGTCCTCGAGGCCGCGGATCACCCGGCCGGCGGCCTGCACCACCTTGATCAGCCCCGGCACCCGGTAGGCGTAGTCGTCGCCGCGGCCGAAGCGCGCCTGAAGCCGTGCCTTCAGGGCCTCGTTGAAGTCGTCGAAGGGGGGCAGGCCGAGGGTGGCGACGAAGGCGCCGATCAGCCGCTCTCCCGGCAGGTCGACCCCCTCGGCGAAGGCGCCGCCCAGCACCGCGAAGCCGATGCCCTGCCCCGCCGGCGTGAAGCGGGCCAGGAAGGCGTCGCGCTCGGGCTCCCCCATCCCTCGCACCTGGGTCCAGATGGGAATCGTCGGATGCGCTTCGGCGAAGGCCGCCCGCGCCTGCTCCAGGTAGGCGAAGCTGCTGAAGAAGGCCAGGTAGTTGCCGGGGCGACGGCGGTACTGGCCGGCCAGCTCGGCGACGATGGGCGCCACCGAGGCCTCGCGATCCCGCAGCCGGGTGGAGATATCGGCGCGGATGCGTACCTCCAGCTGGTCGGCGGCGAAGGGCGAGGCCACCGACTGCCAGACCGTTCCCGCCGGCAGGCCCAGCAGGTCGCGGTGGTAGCCGGGCGGGGCCAGGGTCGCCGAGAAGAGCACCGCAGCGTGGGCCGCCGCGAAGCGCGGGGCGAGGAAGTCCGCCGGCACCAGGTTGCGCAGGCCCAGCACGGCCCGGCCGCGGCCGTGGCGGGCCAGGTCGCAGAGCGAGTGGTCGCCGAAGGCCTCCGCCAGGCGGGTGAAGGCCAGCGCCTCGAAGAGCAGCTCCTGAAGCTCGAGGCTCGCCCCCTCGGGGTGCTCGCCCAGGTAGTCGGTGATGGCGCTGGCCGCCCCCTGCAGGGCGCCCACCATGGCAGACGGCAGGGCATCGAGCACCCGGTAGGCCGGCCGCCCCGTCTCGCCGGCCTCGGCGAGCCCCGCCTCCTTCACCAGGCCCTGCCACCGGCGGGCCAGGCGCGCCAGTGGCAGGGAGAGCGCCGCCGGCGCACTGCGGCGCAGGCGGGCGAGCCGGCGCTGGTCGAGCTCGGCGCTGTACATGCCCCGGGCCCGCTCCACCAGGTTGTGGGCCTCGTCTACCAGCAGCCCCACCCGCCAGCGGTGGGCCACCGCCAGGCCGTGGAGCTGCGCGTTGGCGTCGAACCAGTGGTTGACGTCCCCCACCACCACATCGCACCAGCGCGCCAGCTCCTGGCCCAGGTAGTAGGGGCAGACGCCGTGCTGGCGGGCCACCTCGCGCAGCGCCTCGCGATCCAGCCAGCCACGCTCCACTGCCGCCTGGCGCGCCGCCGGCAGGCGGTCGTAGAAGCCCGCCGCCAGGGGACAGGCCTCGCCGTGGCAGGCTCGGCCGGGATATTCGCAGGCCTTCTCCCGGGCGGTGAGCTCCAGCACCCGCAGCAGCAGTCGCTCGGACACCGCTTCCGAGGGTCCGCCGCCCGGCTCGCCCTCCGCACCGGTCGCAGGCCTGGCCCCCAGCTGGCGAAGCGCCGATAGTGCCAGGGCCCGCCCCGGGGTCTTCATGGTCAGAAACAGCACTCGGTCGAGGTCGTGGCGAGGCATCGCCTTGAGCAGGGGAAAGAGGGTGCCGAGGGTCTTGCCGATGCCGGTGGGGGCCTGGGCCAGCAGGCAGCGGCCGGTGGCCGCGGCCTTGTAGGCGCCCTCGGCCAGCGCCCGCTGCCCGGGGCGGAAGTCGGCATGGGGAAAGGCGAGCCTCTGCAGGGCGGCATCCCGCCGCGCGCGATGCGCCGCCTCCTGCTCGGCCCAGGCGCGGTAGCGCCGGCACAGCGCGGCGAGAAAGGCGGTAAGCTCGGCGGCATCAAAGCGCTGCTCGAGGCGGGTCTCCCGGCCGCTGCCCACCTCCAGGTAGATCAGCGCCAGGGTGGTCTCGGCCAGGCCCCGCTCGGCGCAGAGCAGCGCCCCATAGGCCTTCGCCTGGGCCCAGTGCAGGGCGCGCTGGTTTTCCGCCATGCGCGAGAGGTCGCCGCGGTGGGTCTTCACCTCCTCCAGGCAGCGGGCGGCCGGGTCATAGCCGTCGGCCCGCCCGCGCACCTCGAGCCCCTCGACCACGCCTGAGAGCGCCACCTCGCGCTGGTAGGCCTCACCGCGGCGGCGGGCGATCTCGGCGTGGCCGGCGATGCCCTCCTCGGCGCTGGGCGCCGGGGTGAAGCGGTGGTCGAGATCTCCCTCCCGGGCGGTGAAGTCGCACAGGGTGCGCACCGCCACCCGCAGGCGTCGCGCCTCGCTCATGCGGGGTCCGCCCATGCGGGGTCCGCCCAGCGCACCTGGCAGACCGCGACGGGGATGCCCTGCTCCCGGAAGAAGGCGAGCCAGCGGCGCTGGTTGTCCTGGAGGCGGTCGCCGGGCCCCTTCACCTCGATCAGCCGGTAGCGGGGCTCGCCCGCCGCGGCATCCGGGAAGAGCTGGATCAGGTCCGGCAGGCCGGCGCGGTTGGCCTTGAGGTCACCGAGCAGCCGCTCGAAGCAGGCGCGCAGGTGCTCGGCGGGCAGGCAGTCGAGCGAAAGCGACAGCAGCGCCTCGTCCAGCGCCCCCCAGTGCACGAACGGATTGGCGAGCCCCTGCTTCTCCCGCCAGGTGGCGAGGATCGCCTGGCGGTGTCGGCCGTCGTCGAGGCGGGCCAGGCAGGCGTCGAAGCGCTCGCGGCGGCGGGCCACGAACCCCTCCCGGTAGAGGTCCGCCGGGCCGCTGTGGAAGGGGTGGAAGAAGGCGCCGGGCAGGGGCGCGAAGAGTGCTTCCCAGCAGAGCAGGCCGAAGAGCCCGGTGAGCAGGGTATTCTCCACATAGGCCACCGGAGCGTCGTTGCGGGCCAGATGATCGCCCACCGCGCGCTCGACGCTCGAAGAGCGCGGCAGGCAGAGCTCGAGGCGCTCTGGGTCAGGCGCCGTCTCCCGGGGCAGCGGTGCGAGCCCCAGCCGGCGCCGCAGGCGGGGGCGAAGCCGCGAGAGGGCCTGGGCCTCCGCCTCCCCCGGTGACCCGCCGACGAGGGCCTCGGCCAGGGCATGGGCTTCGGCGTGCTCGCCCCGACGCTCCAGCAGGCGCAGGTGGCGGATGCGCGCCTCGACGCTGCCGGTCTCCGCCGGCCAGCCCGCCAGGCGGTAGAGCCCAAGGGCCCGCTCGCCCTCCCCGTCCCGCTCCGCCTGACGGCCCAGGGCCAGCTCCAGGCGCCGACGCCGCGCCGCAAGCCAGGGGTTGTCCGCCGGCACCGGAGGCAGTTCGGCCGCCAGCATCGACGCGGGCTCGCCGGCGTCGAGCCGCTCGCGCAGCCGATGCAGGGCCAGGTAGGCGTCCACCTCCTCACGGCGCTGGAAGGCCCGGGACTCGGCGCCGAAGGGCACCCGCTCGAAGCGCTGCACCCCGAGCTCGGCGAGCACGAAGTCGGACCAGTCCTGGCGCAGGTTGCCGAAGAACATCAGCCGAAGGCGGTCGCAGGTGGCCATCACGGTGAGACGCACCACCCGATCCGGCGCCGCGGGCCACCAGGTACTCAACGGTCGCGCCTCGAGGCGCCGCGGGGCCAGGGCATCGAAGAGCGCCCCCTTGCCGAGCCTGGCCGGCAGGCCAGCGGCGCAAACCTCCTCGGCCAGGGCGGCGCGCAGCTCGGGCAGGCGCAGCTGGGCGAAGAGGACCTCCAGAGAGAGAACGGGGGCCGACTCGACCAGGCCGGCGGCCACCAGCGGCGCCAGGGCCGCCTCGCCAGGGTCGCTCGCGGCGCTGTCGCCGGCCTGGGCTCTGTCCTCGCGGTCGGCGCTGACCTCGGCGCTGATCTCGGGATAGACGAGCTTCGAGGTGCGAAAGTGCTCGCCGCGGCGCATCACCATGCGCACCAGCAGCGCCCGGGAGGCCCGGGGCAGCGCCGCGAACTCGGCCAGGAAGGCCAGCTCCTCGTCGCTCAAGAGGTCGCCATGGCGCTCGGTCACCCAGCCCAGCACGAACTCGAAGTTCGTCAGGTAGTAGAAGGGATCCTCGAGAGTGGCCGCGACGCTCACCCGGCTAGAGCCCCTCGGCGAGCCTGGCGATCACCTCGGCGGCGGGCACCTCGCGGCAGCGGCTGGCGTTCTGGCCGGCCCAGAGCGGGGAGAAGTCGCCGCTGCCCCGGGCCTCAGCGGCGGCGCGCAGCGGGGCGATGGCGGCGGTGGCCAGGGGGAAGGCCGGAGCGGCATCGCTCATCGGCCCCAGCTCGCGCATCAGCCGGGTGACGATGCCCCGGGCCGGGCGGCCGCTGTAGAGGTTGGTCAGCGCCGTGTGGCGGGCGGCGTCGCTCATCAGCGCCCGACGGTGGAGCGCCGAGATGGTCGACTCGGGGCAGCACAGGAAGGCGGTGCCCACCTGCACCGCCTCGGCCCCCAGGGCCCGGGCCGCCGCCACGCCGCGGGCATCGGCGATGCCGCCGGCGGCGATCAGCGGCAGGTCCACGGCCTCGCGCACCTGGGGCAGCAGGGCGAAGGTGCCCACCTGGGTGGTGAGCTCCTCGGCCAGGAACATGCCGCGGTGGCCGCCCGCCTCCAGCCCCTGGACGATGATGGCATCGGCACCGTGGGCCGCGAGCCACTCGGCCTCCGCCACCGTGGTGGCCGAAGCGAGCACCCTGGCGCCCCAGGCCTTGACCCGCGCGAGCAGCGCGGCCTCGGGCAGCCCGAAGTGAAAGCTCACCACCTCGGGGCGGAAGGGCGCGATGGCATCGCAGGCCGCCGCATCGAAGGGGCGCCGCCCCGGCCCTGCCGGCACCGCGCCGATATCAAGGCCGAACTCGGCGTAGTAGGGGGTGAGCGCCTCGTGCCAACGCGCCTGGGCAGAGGCGTCCGGTATGGGCGGTGCATGGCAGAAGAAGTTGACGTTGACGGGGGCGTCGGTGGCGGCGCGAAAGGCGGCCAGCTCCTCGGCCATGGCCTCGGGCGAGAGCATGGCGCAGGGCAGCGCACCGAGGCCGCCGGCTCTGGCCACGGCGATGGCGAGCGCACTGCCCTGGGCGCCCGCCATGGGGGCCTGGAGGATGGGCAGCGCGATGCCGAGGGTCTGGATCAGGCTCATCGGGGTTCTCCCGGATCTTGTGGAACGTCGTGTGGAACGTCGGGCTCTGCGTCACGACGCCAGGGCCGTCGGGGCCCCAGGGTATCGGCCACGAAGGCGCCACGCTCCCCGCGGGGACGCGGCTCGCCGACGGTGGTATCGCGACGGGTCTGGCGCTCCATTTCACCGTTGATCTCGGCCCCCAGCAAGACGACGAAGGCCGATAGCCAGAACCAGAGCATCAGCACCACCACGGCGCCGAGCGACCCGTAGAGCTCGCTCAGGGTGGCCATGCGCCCGACGTAGAAGGAGAGCCCGGCGGAGCCGGCCAGCCACAGCAGGGTGGCGGTGACGGTACCGACGCTGACCCACTCCCAGCGCGGCGAGCGTCGGTAGGGGGCGAAACGGTAGAGCACCGCGATCACCAGCATCATCAACAGCAGCAGCGCCGACCAGCGCGCCAGCCCCACCAGCAGGGCCGGCGTGCCCGCCAGGCCAAGCGCACCGCTGGCCAGGGGAAAGAGCGCCACCACGACAACGGTCACCAGGGTCAGCACGATCAGCCCCAGGGTCAGGGCGGTGACCACCAGCAGGCGCCCCAGCAGGCCGCGCCGCTCCTCCTCGCCATAGACCAGATTGAGGGCGATGATCAGGCCGCGCACCCCCTTGGAGGCCACGAACAGGGCCACCGCCAGGCTACCCAGGGCGGTGAGGCTGAGGCCGGTGGGGGTATTGTCGCCGATCTCCCGGGCCTGGTGCTCGATCAGGCCCGCCGCCTCGGGAGGCAGGTAGCGCGCCAGCTCGCTGATCTGGCGCGCCATGTCCTGGGGATCGAACACCAGGGCCCACAGGGAGATGACCGCCGCGATGGCGGGAAACACCGAGAGCAGCGCATGGAAGGCGATGCCGGCGGCCAGGAGATTGACCCGATCATCGGTCAGCTGCTCCTTGACGCGCCACAGGATATCGAGCCAGCCGCCGCCGGGAATCTGCACGGGGCGAATGGCGCGACGTCCGCGATGGGGTGAAGCCATGGACACCTCAGTTCGAGCCGGCGGGGTGCAGCACCATCCGCGCATCGCGGATCTGGATATCGAAACGATTGAGGAAGCTCATGCCGAGCAGGGCCACCTCGCCCTCCATGCCGGGGCTGATGGAGCCGCGCACCTCCCGAGCCGAAAAGCCGCCGAGGCTCACCTCGTCAAGGGTAGTCAGATCGCCCCGCACCCGGCCGTTGGCGGTGTTGAACCAGGCGCTGCCGGTGGCCTCCAGGCCCAGGCGCTCGGCCAGCCCCGAGGAGACGGCCACATAGGTGGCCCCGGTATCGAGCAGAAACTCCACCGGCTCGCCGTTGATGCGCCCGGTCGCCACGAAGTGGCCGCCGCGGTTGCGCTCCAGCACCAGCGGCTCGCCGTCGCCGGTCACCGCATTGACCAGGTGGGCGTTAGGGTTGCGCTGCTCCTCCAGGTAGCCGTGAAACCACCAGGTTCCGGCGCCGATAAACAGCATCCAGAACAGCAGCATCATGCCGAGCCCGGTGCGCCGCACTGCTCTATTGTCATCGCTCATGGCACGCCTCCCAGGGCGTTGGTGGCCTTTGACACGCCCGCGTTGACACCTCACTCCCCCCTGACTGTACTGAATGCCGTCCAGCCGGACACCCGTTCAATCACAAGGATAACGCCCCATGCCGGACAGCACTCAGCTTTCGACTCTCGCCAGCCACCATCATTCCCACTCTTCCTCTCACCACCCCTCTCCCTTCCCCCTTAAGGCCTTGGCCTTGGGCCTCTGCCTGGGAGCGGCACTGCTGATGGCGGGCGCGGCCCACGCCTGGGATGGCATCGTCGAGAAGCAGGTCTTCGAGATGGAGGAATACACCACCCGCAGCGGCGAGACCATCGCGGACCTGGCGGTGGGCTGGGAGGCCTACGGCACCCTCAACGAGGCCCGGGACAACGCCATCCTGATTACCCACTTCTTCTCGGGCACCAGCCACGCCGCCGGCCGCTACGAGGAGGAGGGGCCCGCCGGCTACTGGGACAGCATCATCGGCCCCGGCAAGCCGCTGGATACCGACGAGTACTACATCATCGCCTCGGACACCCTGGTCAACCTCAACGCCCATGACCCCAAGGTAACCACCACCGGTCCGGCCTCGACCCACCCCGAGACCGGCGAGCCCTGGGGCCTGGACTTCCCGGTGGTGACCATCGGCGACTTCGTCGACGTCCAGAAGGCGCTGCTGGAGAGCCAGGGCATCGAGCGGCTGCACGCCGTGATGGGCGCTTCCATGGGGGCGCTGCAGGCCTACGAGTGGGCCAGCACCTACCCGGAGCGGGTCGAGCGGCTGATTCCGGTGATCGGCGCCGGCGAGGCCGACCCCTGGCTGCTGGCCACCCTCGCCGCCTGGGCCGCGCCGATCCGCGTGGATGCCAACTGGAACGGCGGGGACTACTACGACGGCGAACCGCCCCTGGACGGCCTGCGCGAGGCGCTCAAGCTGGTCACCCTCAACGCCAACCACTGGCAGTGGGCCAACGAGACCTTCGACCGCAGCTGGGCCGACGAGGAGGCCGATCCCGCCCGGGACCTCGACGCCCGCTACGCCATCGAGCAGACCCTGGACGATATCGCCGCGGCTCGCGCCGAGGTGGCCGACGCCAATCACCTCCTCTACCTGGTGCGCGCCAACCAGACCTTCATGGCCGGCTACGGCGAGAGCCTGGAGGCTGGCCTGGCCGCCATCGAGGCGCCGACCCTGATGCTCTACAGCGAGGATGACCTGGTCTTCGCCCCCCAGAGCGTGCGGCGCACCGCCGAGCTGATCGCCGCCGACGGCACCCCGGTGGAGCTGATTCCCCTCACGGGCACCCGCGGCCACCTGGATGGCGTGGTGGCCATCGACCAGGCCGGGGATCGCCTGCGCGCCTTCCTGGCGCACTGACCTCACCACACCCCGAAAGCGCCGAACCGGCGCGCAGTGGCCGCCTCAGCGGCCATTGCGCGCCTCCCACTCCGCCGCCGCCCGCTGGCCCCGGGCCTGGTCGACGAACAGGCAGATCAGGATGGCGACGAGGAAGAGCGCGGCGCAGAGCAGGATCGAGGCCTGCAGCCCCACCACCGACTGCAGCAGGCCGAGGGCCACGATGCCGAAGACCCCGGCCAGCTTGTTGGCCAGGCCCCAGAAGCCGAAGAACTCGGCGGCCTTGCGGGTCGGTGAGAAGAGCCCCACCAGGGCGCGGCTGGCCGACTGGCTGGAGCCCAGCGAGAGCCCCGCCAGGCAGCCGACGAACAGAAAGAGGTGCTGGGCCTCCCAGCCGAGCTCGAAGCGCGCATTGAGGAAGGCGGTAACCTCAGGGGTCGCCCAGATGGCGAAGATGGCCGCGACCCAGAGTCCCAGGGTGAAGAGGTAGGTGACCTTGGTGCCGATGCGGTCCTGGATGAAGCCGAAGCCCAGGGCCCCTGCCGCCGCGGTGATCTGCACGATGATGAACATCAGGTTGCGAATCGACTCGTCCCAGCCGATCACCTGGGCGCCGTAGATGAAGGCGAAGGCGATGATGATGTAGACCCCGGCCATGGAGAAGAGCAGCGAGACCAGGAAGATACCCAGGTCCCGAAAGCGCCGGAGCTCATGCAGGGTGGTGGAGACCCGCTCCCAGGCGATCTCCCGGTAGGGCTTGCCCGGCGGCTGAGGGGTGCCGCGCTCCTTCACCCACAGAAAGGTGGGGATGGCGGTGACCAGGAAGAAGGCCGCCGCGAAGGGCCCCACCCAGCGGATGCGCTCGAAGTTCTCGGCGGTGGCCTCGCCCAGGGCCACCAGGGTGAAGCCCGCGGCGAAGAGCCCGCCCACGTAGCCCAGGGCCCAGCCGAAGCCGGAGATCTTGCCGAGATCCTGCGGCGGCCCCAGGTCGGGCAGGAAGGCGGCGATGAAGGACTCCCCCATGGAGTAGGCGTAGTTGGAGACCACGATCAGCAGCAGCCCCAGCACCACGTAGCCCGGCGCCACGAAGTAGAGCATGGCGGTGGTCGCCACGGTAGCCAGGTAGCTGGCGAACAGGAAACGCTTCTTGGAGGCCTGGTAGTCCATCACCGCCCCGCACAGGGGGCCGGTGATCACCACCAGCAGGTAGCTTGTCGCCAGCGCCAGGCTCCACAGGAAGTTGGCCAGCCGGTAGCCGTCGCCGCGGTCGCCGACGATCACCGTGGTGAAGAGCTCGCCGAACACCACGGTGATGATCAGCAGGGTGTAGGCCTGGTTGGCAAAGTCGAACATCGCCCAGCCGAGGATCTCCTTGCGCGAGGCGCGGGTCCGCGGCGGGGCGGCGCTGGTCAGGGTACTCATCGGGGGTTCCTTGCAGGGAGAGGCTCAGCGTGCCAGCAGGGTCATGAGCAGGGCCATGCCGCCCACCAGGAGCGCCACGATCACGGCGATATCCACCAGACGGTCGAGCCAGCGATCAAATCCGGCCCCGCCGGGCAGGCCTGGGCCACGCCGCGGCTGGCGGCGCCGAGTAGCCCCGCGGCGGGGGCCGCGGGCAGTGGGCATCATCGACATGGTCGAAATCCGTTTTCACCATTTCCCTGAGCTTACGGCCTGGGCCGCCGCCAGGCCAGTGGCGACGGCCCAGGTCGATGGCGCTACGTCAGCCTTCGCGAGCGGCTAGATGCCTTCGCGACGGTTGATGCGGCGGTTGACCACGTTGGGGGCCCGACGCAGACGCTCCTCCTCCCCGAGCTGCTCGGCCTCGAAGGCGTCTGCCCCCACCGGGGTCTCGCCGTGGCGGCGATAGAGCTGGGTCAGCATCGCCTTGCGGTCGGCGCGCAGCTCGCGCACCAGCACGATCACCATGCCGTAGAGGATAAAGGTGAAGGGCAGCGCCGCGAGTACCGAGGCCGACTGCAGGCCGGTCAGGCCGCCGGCGGCGATCAGCGTCAGGCAGATGGCGGCGATCAGCACGCCCCAGATCACCCGCTTGTAGAGGGGCGGGTTGATGGAGCCGTTGTCGGTCATCTGGGCCACGATGTAGGAGGCGGAGTCGGCCGAGGTGACCAGGAAGATGAAGATCAGCATCATGGCCACCACCGAGAGCAGGCCGCTGAAGGGCATCAGGGCGAACATCTCGAACAGCGCCACGGTGATGTTGGCCTGGGTGGCCGCGGCCAGCCCCACGTCGCCGTTGAGCTCCATGTTCAGCGCCGCACCGCCGAACACGCCGATCCACAGGCAGGCCAGCAGCGGCGGCACCACCAGCACGCCGAACACATACTCCTTGATGGTGCGCCCCCGGGAGACCCGCGCCACGAAGGTGCCAACGAAGGGCGACCAGGCGATGACCCAGGCCCAGTAGAAGATGGTCCAGCTGCTCGCCCAGGTGTTGTCGCTGTAGGGCGAGATGCGCAGGCTCATGCCGATGAAGTTCTGCAGGTAGTCGCCAAGCCCCAGGGTGATGGTCTCGAGGATCGCCACCGTGGGGCCGGTGATCAGCACGTAGAGCATCAAGCCGATGCACAGGACCATGTTGAGGTTGGAGAGGCGCTTGATCCCCTTGTCCAGACCCGACCAGGTGGAGGCCATGTAGGCGAGAAACATCACCAGCAGGATCAGGAACTGCCAGAGCACCGACTCCGGCAGGCCGAACACGGCATTGAGGCCACCGTTCATCTGCAGCACGCCGAGGCCCAGGGAGGTCGCCACCCCCATCACCGTGGCCACCACGGCGAAGATATCCAGCGCCGGCGCATAGCGACGCGCACCGGGATGCTTGGCGGTCACCGAGGAGAGCACCGAGGAGACCAGGCCCGCCTGGCCCTTGCGGAACTGGAAGTAGGCGATGATCAGCCCCACCACCGAGAAGGCCGCCCACTGGTGGATGCCCCAGTTGAAGTAGGCGTACTGGATGGCATAGCGGGCGGACTCGGTGGTCTCGGCCGGCATGTCGCCGTAGGGCGGCTCGATATAGTGGAACATCGGCTCCGCCATGCCGTAGAACACCAGGCCGACGCCGAAGCCGGCGGCCAGCAGCATGCTGATCCAGGAAAAGAAGCTGAAGCTCGGGGTGCTGTCCTGTGGGCCCAGACGGATCTTGCCGTACTTGCTGAAGGCCAGGCCCAGCAGGAAGATCACGAACCCGAACACCGAGAAGAGGTAGAACCAGCCGAACAGCTGGGTGACCGCCCCCAGGGCGGCACTGGCCGTGTTGCCGAAGCCCTCCGGGAAGGCGGCACCTACCGCGACCAGCGCCAGGATGATGAGTGCGGAGACGGTAAAGACCGTCTTTCCTCCATGGTCTGCCATGCAAGAATCCCTTTGTGAAGGTGTTGTACAAGATCATGGTATCAGCTCGTCTCGGCATTGCCATGACGAGCCAACCGTTTATCTGCCGCTGCGAGCGCTACGGCATATTCCCCCGTCAGGATTGCATGATGCGCCTGCCGCCCCCATCCTGACGATCGTAAGCAGGCCAACTTTCTGGAGGAACCATGCCCCGCCTCGCCGATACGCCCCTCTCCGTTCTCGACCTGGCACCGATCCGCGAGGGCGGCAGCGCAGCCGACAGCTTCCGGGAGAGCGTCGCCCTGGCCCGGCTCACCGAGCAGCTGGGCTACACCCGCTTCTGGCTCGCCGAGCACCACAGCATCGAAGGCATCGCCAGCGCCGCCACCGCCGTGCTGATCGGCCATGTAGCCGGCGCCACCCAGCGCATCCGGGTGGGCAGCGGCGGCATCATGCTGCCCAACCACCCCCCGCTGGTGATCGCCGAACAGTTCGGCACCCTGGAGACCCTCTACCCCGGACGCATCGATCTGGGCCTGGGCCGCGCCCCGGGCTCCGACGGCGCCACCATGGCCGCCATGCGCCGGGACCCCTACGCCGGCGTGGAGGACTTCCCCCAGCGCCTGGAGGAGCTGCAGGGCTTTCTCGGCGACGAGCAGCCCGGCCAGCGGGTGCGGGCCGTTCCCGGCCAGGGCACCAAGGTGCCGATCTGGCTGCTCGGCTCCAGCGGCTACAGCGCCCAGCTGGCCGCTCGCCTGGGCCTGCCCTTCGCCTTCGCCGCCCAGTTCGCTCCGGGCTACCTGTTCGAGGCGCTGCGCCTCTATCGGGACAACTTCCGCCCCTCCGAGGTGCTGGAGCGGCCCCACGCCATGGTCGGCCTGCCGGTGATCGCCGCCGAGAACGACGCCCACGCCGAGTATCTGGCGACCACCGCCCGCCAGAAGTTCCTGGGCATGATTCGCGGCCAGCGTACCTGTGCGAAGCCGCCGGTGGAGCACCTGGAGATGACGCCCATGGAGGAGAACCAGCTGCAGCAGTTCCTGGGCGCCGCCATCGTCGGCGGCCCCGAGACGGTGCACGATGGCCTGGAGGCCTTCCTGGAGCAGACCGGCGCCGACGAGCTGATGCTCAATACCGACGTCTATACCCTGGAGGATCGCCTGAGAAGCTACGAGATCGTCGCCGAGGTGTGGCGGGGATGACGCGGCCATCCCGCCGGCCGGGAACAAAACGGGGCACGGCTTCTCCAAGAGGCAGCCACTTACGCGGCGCCAGACGCCGCTCTACCGGAGACGTTGATGAGTGACTCCCAGGGGCCCCACCAGGATCCGCGCCACAATATCGCCTGGCGCACCGCCCAGCAGTGGCAGCAGCGCGCCCGCCAGAGCCGGGGCGGCGGCCTGCTCGACAGCCTCAAGATGCTGCTGGCCTGGCTGCTGTTCGGCGCCATGATGATCGTCGCCCTGGTGCTGGGGCTCTTCTTCCTGCTGCTGGGGTGGGCGCTGATGCCTCTGCTGCGCTACCGGCTAAAGAAGCGCATGGAGCAGATGCGCGCCGACCAGGCCGAGGATGCGGGCGGCGGCTTCCACTACCGTGAGACTCGCTATCGCGAGACCCAGGGCGCAGACGGCAGCTACCGCGAACAGCAGGTGCTGGAGGGGGACTACGAGGTAAGAGAAGACGAGCGTCCCGGAAGCGAGCGGGACGCCCCCCGCTAGCGGCTCCGCCGACGCCAGAACGAAGATGACCCGCCTCGGCGGGTCACTTCGTTCGTGATGATGGCAAGGGAGCGTCGACGACTCAGTGACGCCGCAGCGCCTCCAGCGTCGCCGCGTTGGGGCAGAAGCCGCACGCCTCGGCGGCCGGCTCGCTGGCCAGCACCCGCTTGCAGCGGGCCTTCTCCGGGCAGCGCGAACAGACCCGCTCCAGGTCGCGGCGCACGCCGGGGCCGGCCAGGATGGTGTCGGCATGCTCGACGCCGTACACGTCCATCATGCGCGGCAGCTGCTCCAGGGGCGAGCGCTCCCCGGACCAGAAGAGCGATTCGTCGAGGCGTGCCAGCCCCAGGTCGCGCAGCCGCAGCTCCTGCTGGTCAGCGTCCAGGGCATTCCAGGCCTGGCGCTGCTGGCGGCAACGCCAGGCGTGGGCCATGCGGCGCATGGCAGAGGTAATAGCGAGCATGGGGAACCCCTCGTTGGTGATTCGACTCCCCCAGCCTAGCCCACCTCAGAAGGCCAGAAATTGATCCGCATCAGCCCTTTGGCCTGAGCACCGCCACCGGGCAGCACGCCTCGTGGAGCACCTCGTGGCTGACGCTGCCGGCCACCACCTGGGAGAGGCCGCTGCGCCCGTGGGTGGTCATGGCCAGCATCACGTCGCGGCTGTCGTCCAGGTAGCTGACGATGGCATCGGCCGGGGTGCCGTGCAGCACCTCCCAGTCCACCTCGATGCGGTACTCCCGCTCCAGCCGCCGCGCCAGCCCATGCACATAGCCGGACTCCATCACGTCGCCCGGGGCGCCCTCCCCCGCGGCCGCCTCCATGGCGCTGGCGTCGATCACCTGCAGCAGCTGCAGGCGGGCCCCGAAGCGCTCGGCCAGCGCCACCACGTGGGGCAGCATCGCCTCGGAGAGCGAGGAGCCATCCACGCAGGCCATGACCACCTCCACCCGGCCATGGCGCTCGGGCGCGTAGCGCGGCCCGCACAGCAGTACCGGGCGGCTGGCGCGGCGCACCACGCCCGCGGTGACGCTGCCGATCAGCATCTCGGGGACCGGGCGGCGGCCATGGGCGCCCAGGCACAGCCCCACGCCCTCCTGATCTGCCAGGCTCGCCAGGGCCTCCTTGGCACTGTCGTTCACCATCACCTCGACGGGTATCGCCGCAAGGCCTGGGGTCTTCTCCTCGGCCAGGCGAGCCCTGAGGGCCTCTCGTCGCCCCTCGGACTGGGCCGGGTCGGCAACCACCGACACCACGCTCAGGGAGGCCCCGAGCTGGGCGGCCAGGTTCCGGCCCAGCGCCAGGCCGCGCAGGGAGTGGTCGGTCTCGTCCAGAGCCACATGGATCGTCTGCATGAAGGTTCTCCTCGAAGCGCCGGGCGAGTTGTCGGAATGACCCGGCACGTCTGTGATCGGCGCCTGGCGCCTATTGTTGTTTCTCGGAAGCCGCCGCACTGGCATCCCGCCGCGACAGCGTGAAGGGTCGGTGCAGCAGCTGGTAGGCCAGAGCCCCCACCACCACGCCCCAGAAGGCGGAGCCCAGGCCCAGGAAGCTGATCCCGGAGGCGGTAGCGATAAAGGTGATCACCGAGGCCTCCAGGTGGTCCTTGTGGGCGGCGAAGGCGCTGACGTTGCTGGTGATGGCGCCGATCAGCGCCAGCCCCGCCAGGATCGCCACGAACTCGCCGGGCAGAGAAGTAAAGAGCAGCACGATGGTGCCGGCGAAGGTGCCGCCAATCAGGTAGAAGAGCCCGTTGGCCACCCCGGCCACGTAGCGCTTGTCGGGATCCTCGTGGGCCTCCTTGCTGGTGCAGATCGCCGCGGTGATGGCCGCCACCACCGTGGTGATGCCGCCGAAGAAGGCCGTCGCGAAGGAGGTCAGGCTGGTCACGGTGACGATGGGCTTGGCCGGCGTGCTGTAGCCCGAGGTGCGCAGGATCGCCATGCCCGGCAGGAACTGCCCGGTGAGGCTGACCAGCACCAGCGGGATCGCCAGGCTCAGGGTGGCGTTCCAGGTCCACTCGGGGCGGATGAACTGCGGCTCGGCCATCCTCACCGACACGCCCTGCAGGCTTGCCCCCTCCAGCACCACGGCCAGCACCACGCCGACGATCAGCAGCAGGATCAGGCTGTAGCGCGGTGTGAGCCGCTTGAAGGCCAGGTAGGCGATCACCATGCCGACGGCGAGCGCCGGTACCGACTCCAGAGAGACGAAGACACCCACGCCGAACTGGAACAGGATGCCCGCCATCATGGCGCTGGCGATGCCCGGCGGGATCGCCTGAACGATGCGGTCGAAGGAGCCGGTGATGCCCACCACAAAGATAATCGCCGCGGCGGTGAGGTAGGCCCCCACCGCCTCATTGAGCGACAGGCCCGGGAACAGGGTAACCAGCAGCGCCGTCCCCGGTGCCGACCAGGCCGTCACCACCGGCACCTTCAGCCACAGGCTGAGCAGGATGCCGGAGGCGGCGGCGCCGATGGAGATCGCCCAGACCCAGGAGGTCATCATGGCGGTCGAGATCTCCGCGCTCTGGGCGGCCTGGAAGAAGATCGCCAGGGGCCCCGCGTAGGAGATCAGCACCGCCACGAAGCCCGCCGTGACGGCGGGGATCGACCAGTCCTTGTGTAGTTGCATCATTGGCTCCGTCTTGGAAAACACTGATTTAATGCTGCGCTCGATATCCTGCCCGCCGGCGGTACTCAAAATCCTCATTTACTGCCGTGTAAACTCCGGTTTTTCCGTTCCGGCGGCGGTCAGCCTCTCTTCGCTCGCGACATAAATCAGCGCTTCCCTTGGGTTGAAAATTGCGGCGTCAGGCGACGCCCAGGTGAGTGTCGAGTATCGAGGGGTCCTCCCTGAGCCCCTTGGAGTCACCGCTGTAGACCACCTCGCCCTTGACCAGCAGCAGGTGCTTGTCGGCCACCTCCAGCAGGTTGTCGATGTTCTTGTCGACGATGATGCTGGCGATGCCCGAGGCCTTGATCTCGCGGATGATCTTCCAGATCTCGTCGCGGATCAGCGGTGCCAGGCCCTCGGTGGCCTCGTCCAGGATGACCATGTCGGGGTTGGTGGTCAGCGCCCGGCCGATGGAGAGCATCTGCTGCTCGCCCCCGGAGAGGAAGGAGCCGTCGTGATTGATGCGCTGGCCGAGCCGCGGGAAGGTGTCCAGCACCCGCTCGAGGGTCCAGGGCGATTCGCCGCGCTCGTTGGGGCGCGCCGCCATGATCAGGTGCTCGCGCACGCTGATGCCGGGGAAGATGCCGCGCCCCTCGGGCACGTAGCCGATGCCCTGGCGGATCAGCTGCCACGGGCGCCGCCTGGCGGTGGGCTTGCCCTTGATGCTGACCTCGCCCTCCCGCGGCGGCACGAAGCCGAGGATCGACTTCAGGGTGGTGGTCTTGCCCATGCCGTTGCGCCCCATCAGGCTCAGGGTCTCGCCGGGCATCAGGCGCAGGTCGACGCCATGCAGGACATGGCTCTCGCCGTAGTAGGTGTGCAGGCCCCGCGCATCGATCAGCGGGGCCGAAGCCCCCGAGGCGGAAGCCCGCGGATTGGTTATGGATAGAGCGCTCATGCGGCGGACTCCTCATGGTGACGGCCAAGGTAGACATCCCGAACCCGTTCGCTTGCCCGGATCTGGGCGGTGGGACCGGTCTCCAGCACGCAGCCGTCGACCATCACGGTGATGCGATCGGCCAGGCGGAACACCGAGTCCATGTCGTGCTCGATCAGCACCAGCGGATAGCGGTCCGAGAGCCCCTTGAGCAGCTCGGTGACCTGGGCGGTCTCCTCGCGGCCCATGCCGGCCATGGGCTCGTCGAGCAGCATCAGCTTGGGCGCGGTGGCTAGCACCATGGCGATCTGCAGCTGGCGCTGCTCGCCGTAGCTCATCGCCGAGGCCGGGGTATGGGCGCGATGCACCAGTTGGCAGGTCTCCAACACCTCCAGGGCGCGCTGGTCCACCTCGAGGGCCCGGTGGCGCGAACGCCAGCTGCCGAAGACGCCGCCCAGGTGGATGCGCGCCGCCAGCTGGCAGTTCTGCAGGCAGGTGAGGCGCGGGAAGATGTTGGTCTTCTGGTGGCTGCGGCCGATGCCCATCCGGGCGATCTGGCGCGCCTTCCTGCCCTGGATCGGCTGCCCCTGGAAGAGGATCTCGCCTTCGGAGGGCGGGAACTCCCCTGAGAGCAGGTTGATCAGGGTGCTCTTGCCCGCCCCGTTGGGGCCGAGAATGGCGTGGATCTCGCCCTGGCGGAGCGTGAAGTCGACGTCGTTGACCGCCACCAGGCCGCCGAAGCGGCGGGTCAGGCCTTTGGTTTCAAGCAGAGGGGTTGCAAGCAAAGGGGTCTCGAGCAGGACGTCGTGATGTGTCGTGGCACTCATGGCTCAGCCCTCCTTGCTGGTGGTAGATACGGCAGGCTTGGCCGCCTCGGGTGGCGTGGCGGTCGGCTCACGCTTCAGCCACTTCAGCAGCGGCGACTTGGCCAGCGACTCGCGATTCGGCGGGTCGATGATCAGCCCGGCGATGCCGCGGGGCAGCACCAGCACGGCGAGGATGATGGTGATGCCCATCAGAATCGGCCAGTGGGTGGTCATGTGCTCGAAGGTGTGCTGCAGGATCTCGTAGGCGAAGGCGCCGAGGATGGGGCCGAAGATGGTGCCCATGCCGCCCAGGATCAGCATCATCAGCACCTCGCCGGAGGTGTGCCAGCCGAGCTGGGCCGGGTTAGCGAAGCCGTACTGCATGGCCGCCAGCATGCCGGCGAGCGAGGCCATCACCCCGGAGATCACGAAGGCGACCAGCTTGTAGTGGCTGGTGGCATAGCCCAGCGCCTCCATGCGGTGCTCGTTGTCATGGATGCCGTCGAGCACCTGGCCATAGAAGGAGCGCGTCAGCCAGCGCAGGAAGAGGTAGCCCACCACCACCATGGCCAGGCAGACGTAGAAGAAGGTCAGCGGGTTGTCGAGGTCGAGCAGCACGGTGCCGCCGATCTCCACGCTGGGCCGGAACATGATGAAGACTCCGTCGGTGCCCCCGGTATGTCGCGAGGTGTTGACGAAGTAGTAGAGCATCTGGCCGAAGGCCAGGGTGGTCATGATGAAGAAGATGCCCTTGGTGCGGATGACCAGGAAGCCCACCACCAGCGCGGCCAGGGCCGAGATCAGCATCACCAGCGGCATCATCCACCAGATGGCGGCAGGGCTGAAGGCGGGACTGGCCAGCGCCAGGGTGTAGGCACCGAGGCCGAAGAAGAGGGCGTGGCCGAGGCTGACCAGGCCGACGATCCCCACCAGCAGATCCAGGCTCATGGCGAACAGCGCCAGGATCAGCATCAGGGTCATCTTTTCCATCATGAAGTCGCTCTGGGCGCCGAACACGAGCGGCCCCCACAGCGGAAAGATGGCAACGAAGGCGGTCAGCACCAGCATGATGATGACGACGCGCTTGGGATAGCGATGCAACATGTCAATTCTCCCTCAGGCAAACAGCCCGCGTGGCTTGACCAGCAGCACGGCGGCCATGATCAGGTAGATGACCATGCTGGCCAGACTGGGAATCAGGACCGAGCCGAAGGTCTCGGCCATGCCGATCAGGATCGCGCCCCAGAAGGCGCCCTTGATCGAGCCGATGCCCCCGATGACGACGACCACGAAGCAGGTGATCAGGATGCTGTCCCCCATGCCCGGGGCGATGGAGGTGAGCGGCGCGGCGATCATCCCGGCGAAGGCGGTAAGCGCCACCCCTACGCTGAAGATCAGGGTGAAGAGGGTGCGCACATTGATGCCGAGCCCCTCCACCATGTCGCGATTGACCGCGCCGGCGCGGATGATGATGCCGAGCCGGGTATGGCGGATGACCCAGTAGATCACCCCGGCCAGCGCCAGGCAGACGCCCATCACGAACAGCCGGTAGTGGGAGTACTGCAGGTTGTCGGTGAGCTGGATGCGCCCGCTGAAGAGCTCCGGGATCGGCACGCTGTGCACGTCGCCCCCCCAGATGATGCGCTGCATCTCGTTGAGCACCAGGATCAGGCCGAAGGTCAGCAGCACCTGGTAGAGGTGGTCACGCTTGTAGAGCGTATCGAGAAAGAGCCGCTCGATGATCAGGCCGAGCGCGATGGCGATGGGGATCGCCACCAGGATCGCCAGCCAGAAGTTGCCGAGGCGAAAGGTCAGGTCGTAGACCAGGTAGGCGCCGATCATGTACATGGCGCCATGGGCCAGGTTGATGATGCCCATGATGCCGAAGATGAGCGTGAGACCGCTGGCGATCAGGAACAGCAGCAGGCCGTACTGAAGCCCGTTGAGCAGCTGCACGCCGAAGAATGCGAGATCCATGAGACCCCTCCAAGAGTCGCGATGAAGGGGCGAGCGACGCCCGCCCCGTTATCCAAGAGGCAGCCGTTACATGCGGCAGGCTTCGTCCGGCACCTCGAGGTTCTCGTGGGCGATGCCGACGACCTCGTGCTTGCCGTTGCGAATCTCGCGCAGGTAGACGTTCTGGATGGGGTGGTGGGAAGCGGAGAAGCTCAGCGGCCCCCGCGGGCTGTCCAGCTGGACGCTGGCGAGCGCCTCGATCAGGCGCTCGCGGTCGGAGGTGTCACCCTCCACGGCCGCCATGGCCTGGACCAGCATCATGCCGGTGTCGTAGCCCTGCACCGCATAGGTGTCGGGCATCTGGCCGTAGGCCTCCTGATAGGCCTCGACGAAGGCGCGGTTCTGGGGGGTATCCAGGGTCTCGGCGTAGTGCAGGGTGGTCATCACCCCCTCGCCCGCCTCGCCGATGGCGGCCAGGTTGCCGTCGGTGAGAAAGCCCGAGCCGAGCAGCGGAATGGAGTCCTTGAGGCCCGCCGCGGCGTAGTCGCGCACGAAGCTCACGCCGCCGCCCCCGGCGAAGAAGGTGTAGACCGCATCGGGCCTGTCGCTTGCGATCTGGGCCAGGTAGCTCTGGAATTCGGTGTTGGGGAAGGGCACCAGGATCTGGCGCACGATCTCGCCGCCGGCCTCGGTGAAGGCCTCCTCGAAGCCCGCCAGGTCCTCCTTGCCGCCGGCGTAGTCCCAGGTGATGGTCACGACGCGGCGATGGCCCAACTCGTAGGCCACCTTGCCCATGGGGTAGCTGTCCTGCCACATGCTGAAGGAGGTGCGGAAGACGTTGGGCATGCACAGTTCGTTGGTGGCGGCGCCGAGCCCGGCATTGGGAATGATGGTGATGGCGCCGGTCTGCTGGGCCACCCGCAGCATGCCCATGGCCACGCCGGAGTGCACCGGGCCGATCACGAAGTCGACGTTGTCGCCGCGCACCAGGCGGCTCATGTTCTGGGGTGCCCGCGAGGGGTTGGCCTCGGAGTCGAGCTTGATGTACTGGACATCGCGGCCGCCGAGCTGGTCGCCATGCTGGGCGATGGCCAGCTCCAGGCCGTTGGTGATCGCCTCGCCCAGGGCGGTGTAGGTACCGGTATAGGGCAGCATAAGGCCGAGCTTGACGGCGCCGTTGTCGCTGGCGTAGGCGGCGCTGCCCACGGCCATGCCGGCGGCGATCAGGGAGGTCAGGGCGCACTTCTTGAAGGTGGTTTTCATTGTGGTTTTCCGGATGATCAGAGGTGAAGGCTTGGAGCCTTTGCTTGTTATTGAGTCGCTTGTTATTGAGGCGGCGTCCGTGCCGCACAGCCATCGTCCCTCTCAGACGTGGTAGATATCTCAGATGTGATAGATATCGATGACCTGGTGGATATAGTCGTTATTGAGTTGCACTACCTTGCGGGTGATCAGCGGCGACTCGCCCGACACGTCCAGGATGTAGAAGGAGGCCCCGAAGAAGGTCTGGGTCTCCTTGTAGCGGTGGTTCAGGGTCTGCCAGTTGAAGCGCAGTGAAAGCGTGTCCCCCTCCTCCTTGAGCACCTCGATGTTGGTGATCTGGTGGGTGGTGCGCGGCTCCGGCGTACTCGCCCCCGAGCGCTCGGTCTTGATCCGGTAGACCCGGTCCTCGAGACCCTCACGGCTCGGGTAGTAGATCAGCGAGATCTCGCTGTGCGGGTCCCGGGTCAGCTGGTCGTCGTCGTCCCACGCCGGCATCCAGAACTCGACGTCCTTGCTGTAGCAGGTCAGCCACTCGTCCCACTGGCGGTCGTCGAGCAGGCGCGCCTCGCGGTACAGGAAGGCCTGGATCTCTTGGTAGCTAAGGCTCATCTCTCTTCTCCCCTTCTCGGTACGGGCCGGACTCAGGCGGTCTGGGTGGCGATAAACTGGCTGCGCTCTTTCTCGATGGCGCGCAGCATCTCCTCGACCCAGTGCTTGTGGTGCAGCACGTAGAGGCCTTCATCTTCCGGCGAGGCGCCGCTGAGCAGCGGCTGCATGCCGATTGCCTTGGCATTGTCGTCGGCGCCTTCGATCCACTGCTTGGCCCCGCGGGAGAGGTCGTTCCACTCGGCCAGGGCGCCGTGGTAGCCGTCCTGACAGCCGCGGAACTCCTCGAGGTCGTCCGGGGTGCCCATGCCGGAGACGTTGAAGAAGTCCTCATACTGGCGGATGCGCACGCGACGGTTCTCGGCGGACTCGCCCTTGGGCGCGAAGCAGTAGATGGTCACCTCGGTCTCGTCGACGCTGATCGGGCGCAGCACGCGGATCTGCGTGGAGAACTGGTCCATCAGGTAGACGTTGGGGTAGAGGCAGAGATTGCGGGTCTGGTTGACGATGGAGTCGGCACGCGCCTCGCCGAACTGCTCCTGGATCCACTCCTTCTGCTGGTAGACCGGGCGCACCTCGGGGTTGAGCAGGCGGGTCCACAGCAGCATGTGGCCGTTTTCATAGGAGTAGAAGCCGCCCAGGCTCTTGGACCAGCCGTCGGCGTCCACCGCCTTGGTGCCGCCGGCGTCGTAGTTGCGGCGATCCATGGTGGAGGCGTAGTTCCAGTGCACGGTGCTGACGTGGTAGCCGTCGGCGCCGTTCTCGGCCTGCAGCTTCCAGTTGCCCTTGTAGGTGTAGGAGGAGGTGCCGCGCAGCACTTCCAGCCCTTCCGGCGCCTGGTCGACGATATTGTCGATGATCTTCTTCGTTTCCCCGAGATAGTCGTCCAGCGGCTTGACGTCCTCGCTCAGGCTGCCGAACAGGAAGCCCTTGTAGCTCTCGAAGCGCGGCACGCGCTTGAGGTCGTGAGAGCCCTCCTGCTTGAAGCCGTCCGGGTAGGCGCCCACCTTCTCATTCTTGGCCTTGAGCAGCTTGCCGTCGTTCTTGAAGGTCCAGCCGTGGAAGGGGCAGGTGAAGGTGCCCTTGTTGCCGCGCTTGCGGCGGCACAGGGTGGCGCCGCGGTGGGCACAGGCGTTGATCAGGGCGTGCAGCTCGCCTGCCTTGTCGCGGGTGATGACCACCGGCTGACGGCCCATGGTCACGGTCATGTAGTCGCCCGGCTCACTGATCTGGCTCTCGTGGGCCAGAAACAGCCAGTTGCCTTCGAAGACGTGCTTCATCTCGAGCTCGAAGAAGGCCGGGTCGGTGAACATGCTGCGGTGGCAGCGGAAGATGCCCTGCTCGGCGTCGTCGACGACGGCGCCGCGGACGCGCGCTTCGAGTTGATCAAGCTTGCTGGTCATGATCCAGGTCCTCGATGTCTTATCGTAAGCTGTCGTTTCGGCCCAGCGGGCTCTCGTGGAGAGCCCGCTGGCGTCAGGGGATAGGGGCAGGGAGCAGCCTCAGACCTTGGCGGTGCCGGCCAGCTGGCTGGCCTGGTCCTGCTCGTCTTCCTTGGCGCGGGGACGGGCGTGACGGGTCTGCAGCTCGGGCTTGTCGGTCTTGGCCAGCTCGATGTCGAACACCACCTCGGAGAAGGGACCGTCCAGCTCGCGCTTGGCGATCTCGCCCGCGTCCTCGATGCGGCTGGCCGGCACCACCAGCTCCTCGCGGGTGGCGAAGGCGAAGTCGTCGAAGGTGTAGGGGTCGCCCGCCAGGTTGATCTGGGTGGTCAGGTGCTGGTGGCCCGGCGCGGAGATGAAGTAGTGGATATGCGCCGGACGCTCGCCGTGACGGCCCAGGGACTTCAGCACCACGTCGGTGGGGGCGCCTTCCGGCACGCCGTAGCCGGACGGGATGATGCTGCGCGCGGTGTAGCGGCCTTCACTGTCCGCGTAGATGGTGCGGCGCATGTTGTACTCGCTCTGGGTCTTGTCGAAGAAGGAGTAGCCGCCCTTGGAGTTGCAGTGCCAGATCTCGACCTTGGCGCCGGGGATCGGGTTGCCGTCCACGTCGCGCACCTGGCCGGTCAGCCACATCACCTCGGCATCCGGGTCGCTGCCGTCATCCATGCGCGCGAAGCCTTCGGCCTCCGGGGCGCCGGCGACATACAGCGGACCCTCGATGGTGCGCGGGGTGCCACCGGTGCGCTTGGCCTCGGCGTCGATGGCGTCCCGGCGCATGTCCAGGTAGTGGTCGAAGCCCAGGCCCGGCGAGAGCAGGCCGAACTGGGTCTGGCTGCCCAGGGCGTTGAGCAGGTTGACCGCGGACCAGTACTCCTCCTCGGTGACGTCGAAGTCGTCGATCAGCTTGAAGAGGTCGGAGATCAGGCGATGGACGATCTGCTTGGCGCGGTCGTTGCCGCCCTCCTGGTCGAAGCCGGCGATGGTCTTCAGGAAGTCCTGAACTTCGGGGGTGTCGAAAATCTTTACGGTCATGGTGGTCATCTCCTCGTCATTGTCGTTGTGCCCTGCGCTGCGTCAGGGGGAGTGCAAGGCCATCAATCGAGCGGCTCTGATGTCCGCTTTGCTGGGTGTCGAGGAGATTCTGGCGCTCGCCGCAAGTCCCAACCAATATCGAATGGGTACCCCGCCATACCCCTGAGGTATCGACCTGCCCTGCCACACTCCCCTCCTCCCCGCCCGGGCCGACGAGGAAAAATCCATGATTTCCCAGTGAATTATCCAGGGGAGCCGCAGGCTCGACGGCGCCGGGACGCCGCCGCACGACAACGAGGCGGGCACGCCCGGTGGCGAGACGGCATCAAATAGCGGGATTGGCGGCGCTCCGGCAGCACCGGCCTGGGGCGAAGTCACGCTCCGTCAACCCTGCGGGGCGCCAAGCCTGCGACAAAAGCATAATGGGCGATGACGCCGACAAAAAAGGCGACGGGGTTGTCCGTCGCCAAGCCGCCGGTCGTCCCCGGCCGAGAGAAAACACTTCACGCCTTGTCAGGAGCCTGATGCTCCCTCTTAGCCACTCGGCTGCAGGGCCAGCCCCACCTTGCCCATTCGGCTCCCCGACACGAGGCGATCCAGCGCCTCGTGAATGGCCGCCAGCGGATAGACGCTGTCGATGACGGGGGTGATCCCGTGGCGCTCCACGTAGGCGAGCAGCTCCCGGAACTCCGCGGCGTTGCCGCTGGTGGAGCCGATGATCTGCAGCTGGCGGATAAAGATCCGCTTAAGGTCCGCCGGCGGCTGGTCCCCCGAAGTTGCCCCGCAGGTCACCAGGCGCCCACCGCGCACCAGCGACTTCATGGCCGAGGCCCAGACGGCCTCGCCGACGTTCTCGACCACCACATCCACGCCGCGGCCATCGGTCAGCGCCATCACGCGCCGGGCCACCTCCTCGGTCCTGCCGTTGATCGCCTCGTGTGCGCCCAGCGCCAGGGCCCGCTGGAGCTTGTCATCCTCCCGGGAAGTGACGATCACCCGGGCGCCGATGCTGGCGGCGAGCTGCATGGCGGCGAGCGACACGCCGCCGCCGACGCCGAACACCAGCACGGTCTCCCAGGGCTTCAGCTGCGCCCGGGTGAAGAGCATCCGCCAGGCGGTGAGGTAGTTGACCCCCAGGGCCGCGGCCTGCACGAAGTCCAGGTGCGCGGGCATGGGGAAGAGGTTCTCCACCGGCACGCTGAGCCACTGGGCGAAGGTGCCGTCCACATGCTCGCCCATGAGCTTCATGCGGGTGCAGAGCACGTCGTCGCCCCGCTGGCAGAACTCGCACCGCCCGCAGGTCAGGTTGGGAAAGACCACCACCTGCTGGCCCACCGTCAGGCGCGTCTCGCCCTCCTCGATGGCCTCCACCATGCCGGCGCCGTCCAGCCCCATCACCAGCGGCAGCTCGTGGGTGATGCCCGCACCGCTGTTGCGCATGTAGAGATCGACCTGATTGAGGGTGCCCGCCTCGAGGCGCACCAGCGCCTCGCCCGGCCGTCGCCGAGGCCGCTCCCCCTGCCTGACCTCGACCACCTCGTTGCCGCCGTGGCCGGTGATCACGACGCTCTGCATGATGTTGGTCATGGTCAGGTCCTCTCCAGCAGCGTGGCGATACCCTGCCCCACGCCTACGCACATGGTGCACAGGGCGTAGCGCTTGCCGCTCTTCTGCAGCTCATGGGCCGCGGTCAGCAGCAAGCGGGCGCCGGACATGCCCAGCGGGTGACCCAGCGCAATGGCGCCGCCGTTGGGGTTGACCCGGGGGTCGTCGTCGGCGATCCCCAGCTCGCGCATGCAGGCGAGCGCCTGGGCGGCGAAGGCCTCGTTGAGCTCGATCACGTCGATCTCGTCCAGCGACACGCCGGTGCGCGCGAGTAGCTTCTGCACCGCGGGCACCGGGCCGATGCCCATGATGCGCGGCTCGACGCCGGCAGTGGCCATGCCGAGGATCTTCGCCATGGGGGTGAGGCCGTGCTTCTCCACCGCGGCGGCGCTTGCCACCAGCATGGCGGCGGCGCCGTCGTTGACCCCGGAGGCGTTGCCGGCGGTGACGCTGCCGCCCTCGCGGAAGGGGGCGGGCAGGGCGGCGAGCTTCTCGAGCGTCGTCGCGCGCAGGTGCTCGTCCTGGTCGAAGCGCAGCGGTTCCTGCTTGCGACGCGGAATCTCGATGGCAGTGATCTCCAGCGCGAAGCGGCCGGCGGCCTGGGCGGCGGCGGCCTTCTGCTGGGAGCGCAGGGCGAAGGCGTCCTGGTCCTCGCGGGAGATCTTGAACTGCTCGGCGACGTTCTCGGCGGTCTCCGGCATCGAGTCGACGCCGTAGGCCTTCTGCATCAGCGGGTTGATGAAGCGCCAGCCGATGGTGGTGTCCTCGATCTGCTGGCCCCGGGAGAAGGCGCTGTCGGCCTTGCCCATCACGTAGGGGGCCCGGGACATCGACTCCACGCCGCCGGCCAGCGCCAGGTCCATCTCGCCGGCCTTGATGGCGCGAAAGGCGGTGCCCACCGCGTCCATGCCGGAGCCGCATAGGCGGTTCAGGGTGGTGCCGGGGATGGATACCGGCAGGCCCGCCAGCAGCGACGCCATGCGCGCCACATTGCGGTTGTCCTCGCCGGCCTGGTTGGCGCAGCCCATGAAGACCTCTTCGATGGCGGCAGGGTCGAGATCCGGCGTCTCGGCCAGCACCGCCTTGAAGATGGCGGCCGCCAGGTCGTCGGGGCGCACGCTGGAAAGGGTGCCGCCGAAACGCCCCACGGCGCTGCGGCGTGGGTGACAGAGGTAGACACTATTCATAACTAGCACCAAGTGATTCACGGCGATTTATTTAAAGTTCTTGCGGTAGGACTTGAGGATCTCGCCGACGATGCCGCTGCGGAAGCTCAGCACGCAGATCACGAAGATCACCCCGAGGATCGGTCCCACCCAGTTGCCCAGGGGCGACTGGGCCAGCATGTGCTGCAGGCTGACCACGATGCCGGCGCCGACCACCGGGCCGAACAGGGTACCCACCCCGCCGAGCAGGGTCATCAGGATCACCTCGCCGGACATGTGCCAGTGGGCATCGGTCAGGGAAGCGAGCTGGAAGACCACCGTCTTGGTGGAGCCGGCCAGGCCGGCGAGGCCCGCGGAGAGGACGAAGGCCACCAGCTTGTAGGCGTCGACGTTGTAGCCCAGCGAGATCGCCCGCGGCTCGTTCTCGCGAATCGCCTTGAGCACCTGGCCATAGGGCGAGTGCACCGCACGCTGGATCAGAGCGAAGCCGAACAGGAAGATGGCGAACACGAAGTAGTACATCGCCAGGTTGCTGCGCAGGCTGATGATGCCGAACAGCTCGCCCCGCGGTACCCCGTGCAGGCCGTCCTCACCGCCGGTGAAGGGCGACTGGACGTAGACGAAGAACACCAGCTGGGCCAGCGCCAGGGTCACCATGGCGAAGTAGATGCCCTGGCGACGGATCGACAGGGCACCGAACACCGCCCCCAGGGCCACGGCGACCAGGGTGCCTGCGATGATGCCAAGCTCCGGGGTCAAGCCGGGATAGCTGGCCAGCAGGTAGCCGGTGATATAGCCGCCGGTGGCCAGGAAGGCGGCATGCCCGAAGGAGAGCAGCCCCGCATAGCCGAGCAGCAGGTTGAAGGCGCAGGCGAAGAGCGCGAAGCAGAGCACCTTCATCAGGAACACCGGGTAGGCGACGAAGGGCGCCACCAGGCCGATGCCGATCAGCACCAGGTAGAAAACGTTGCGGCGCATATCGGCGCGCCGCTGGCGCTTCATGGAGGGGGTCAGCGTCTGAGTCTGGGTCGCGGACATGGTCATGCCTCCTTGCCGAACAGGCCGGCGGGTCGCAGCAGCAGCACCAGGATCATCACCAGGAAGATCACGGTGTTGGCCGCCTCGGGGTAGTACACCTTGGTCAGGCCCTCGATCAGCCCCATGCCGAGGCCAGTGAGCACGGCGCCGAGGATCGAGCCCATGCCGCCGATCACCACTACCGCGAAGACCACGATCAAGAGGTTCGAGCCCATGGTGGGCGACACCGGGTAGAGCGGTGCGGCCAGCACCCCGGCGAAGGCGGCCAGGGCCACGCCGAAGCCATAGGTGAGGGTGATCAGGAGCGGCACGTTGACGCCGAAGGCCTGCATCAGCGCCGGGTTCTCGGTGCCGGCGCGCAGATAGGCGCCGAGGCGCGTGCGCTCGATCATGTACCAGGTGAAGAGGCAGACCGCGATGGCCGCCACCAGCACGAAGGCGCGGTACTTGGGCAGGAACATGAAGCCGGTCTGGAAACCGCCCTGCAGCAGCTCGGGGGTCGGGTAGCGAGCGCCCGAGACGCCGAAGAAGTTGACCAGGGTCCCCTCGAAGATCAGCGCCAGGCCGAAGGTCAGCAGCAGGCCGTAGAGGTGGTCCAGATGGGCGATGCGGCGCAGCATGGTGCGCTCGAGCAGCATGCCGAACAGGCCGACGATCAGCGGCGCCAGCAGCAACGCCGTCCAGTAGTTGATGCCCAGGTAGCGCATGCCCAGCAGGGTGGCGAAGGCCCCCAGCATGTACATGGCGCCGTGGGCGAAGTTGACGATCTTCAGCAGGCCGAAGATCACCGCGAGGCCCAGGCTGAGCAGGGCGTAGAAGGCACCGTTGATCAGGCCGAGCAGGAGCTGGCCGAGGAACACCGCCAGCGGCACCCCGAATATCATCGTCATGTCAGGAATCTCCCGTCAGAGGGGGCGGCGGCTCGCGCCGCCGCCGGTCTGCTCGCTTCAGTTCTGCACCAGCTTGCACTGGCTCTCGGAGAGCGGACGGTACGCCTCCTCGGCGGGGATGGTGGAGAGGATCTCGTAGAGGTCCCACTCGTGCTCGGACTCGGCCGGCGACTTCACCTGGGCCAGGTACATGTCATGGACCATGCGGCCGTCCTCGCGCAGGCGACCGTTACGGGCGAAGAAGTCGTTGATCTCCTGCCCCATCATGTACTCGCGCACGGTGGCCGGGTCATCGCTGCCGGTGGCCTCGACGGCCTGCAGGTAGTGCATGGTGCTGGAGTAGATGCCGGCCTGGACCATGGTCGGCATGCGACCCACGCGCTCGTAGTAGCGCTCGGACCACTCCCGGGACTCGTCGTCCATGTTCCAGTACCAGCCGGTGGTCAACAGCAGCCCCTGGGTATCCTCGAGGCCCATGGCGTAGACGTCGTTGAGGAAGACCAGCAGACCGGCGAGCTGCTGGCCAGCCTGGACCACGCCGAACTGGCTGGCGGTCATGATGGAGTTGACGGTATCGGAGCCGGCGTTGGCCAGGCCGATGATCTTGGCGCCGGAGCCCTGGGCCTGGAGGATGTAGGAGGAGAAGTCGTCGGTGGGGAAGGGATGGCGCACGCCCCCAATGATCTCGCCGCCGGCTTCCTCGACCACGCGGGTCACATCGCCCTCCAGGGCGTGGCCGAAGGCGTAGTCGGCGGTAAGCATGAACCAGCTGTCACCGCCCTGCTCCACCACCGCGCGAGCAGTGCCGTTGGCCAGCGGGTAGGTGTCATAGACCCAGTGGATATGATTCGGGGTGCAGTGCTCGTTGGTGATGCTCGAGGCGGCGGAGGCGGAGACGATGCCGAAGCTGTTGTTCTCCTCCAGCACGCGGGTCACGGCGATGGTCACCGAGGAGGCCACCAGGCCCGCCACCATGTCGACATTGCGAGTGTCGATCCATTCGCGCACGGTGCTGGCGCCCACGTCGGCGCTGTTGCGGTCGTCGGCGCTGAACACCTGGATCGGTGCGCCGTTGACGTTGCCACCGAAGTCCTCGACGGCCATGCGCAGCGCCTCGAGGCCGCCGGGGCCGGCCAGATCGCGGTAGGTGCCGGACATGTCGGCCAGGTAGCCGATGCGCACCTCGCCGTCACTGATCTCGGCCTGGGCGGTGGTGGCCATGGCGGCGGTGGCGGCCAGGGCGACGGCGGCGGTAAGGCTCTTCTTGATGAAGGTCATGTGATTCTCCTCTGCCCCGAGGCGGGGCTCTTGTTGTTGTTACGACAGTTGTTGCATTCGTTGTTGCCGCGGCGAGGAGCAGCGGCGGCTCATACGCCCAGCAGGGTATGCAGGTGCTCGCGCCGGCTCGGCAGCTCCGCCGCCGAGATCTCCTCGACGATCATCCCGTGATCCATCACGAAGTGGCGGTCGGCCAAGGGGGCGGCAAAGCGGAAGTTCTGCTCCACCAGCACGATGGTCATGCCGCGCTCCTTGAGCTTGACCAGCACCTCGCCCAGCTTCTGGACGATGACCGGCGCCAGCCCCTCGGTGATCTCGTCGAGCAGCAGCAGCCGCGCCCCGGTGCGCAGGATCCGCGCCATGGCCAGCATCTGCTGCTCGCCCCCGGAGAGCCGGGTGCCCTGACTGCGCCGCCGCTCGTAGAGGTTGGGGAACATCTCGTAGATCTCGTCGATCGACATTCCGCCGGAGCGCACCGTGGGCGGCAGCAGCAGGTTCTCCTCGACGTCGAGGCTGGCGAAGATGCCGCGCTCCTCGGGGCAGTAGCCAATGCCCAACCGCGGGATGCGGTGGGCCTTCATGCCCAGGGTCTCGTTGCCGTTGATCATGATCGAGCCGGTGCGCCGGCCGACCATGTTCATGATCGACTTGAGGGTGGTGCTGCGCCCGGCGCCGTTGCGCCCGAGCAGGGTCACCAGCTCGCCACGCTTCACATTGAAATCGACGCCGTGGAGGATATGGGACTCGCCGTAGAAGGCGTGCAGGTCGCTGACCCGGAGCATCTCGGCGCCATCGTTGTCCTGGTACTGGAGCGCCGGGTCCTGCACCGCTTGGGCTGCCTGATTCATGCCGTGGCCTCCTCTTCCGCCGCTTCGCTGCCCATGTAGGCCTCCTTGACCCGCGGGTCGGCGGAGACGGTGGCGTAGTCGCCCTCGGCCAGCACCGCGCCGCGGGCCAGCACGGTGATGCGGTCGCACAGCCGGCTCACCACGCTGAGGTTGTGCTCCACCATCAGCACGGTGCGCCCGCGGGCCACGCGGCGGATCAGCTCGACGATGCGATCGACGTCCTCGGCGCCCATGCCCTGGGTCGGCTCGTCGAGCAGCATCATGGTCGGGTCCATGGCCAGGGTGGTGGCCACTTCCAGGGCGCGCTTGCGGCCGTAGGGCATCTCCACGGTGAGCACGTCGGCGTACTCGCGCAGGCCCACCTCCTCGAGCAGCTCGATGGCGCGGTCGTTGAGGTGGTCGAGGGTGCGTTCGGACTTCCAGAAGTGGAAGGAGGTGCCCATGGGACGCTGCAGCGCCACGCGCACGTTCTCCATGGCGGTCATGTGGCCGAACACCGCGGAGATCTGGAAGGAGCGCACGAGGCCCAGGCGGGCGATCTCGTTGGCCTTCATGCCGGTGATCGGCTTGCCGCGATAGAGGATCTCGCCGCGAGTGGGCGGCAGGAACTTGGTGAGCAGGTTGAAGACCGTGGTCTTGCCCGCCCCGTTGGGGCCGATCAGGGCATGGATATGCCCCTCCTGGACCTGCAGGTTGACATCGTCCACGGCGGTGAAGCCGCGAAACTCCTTGGTCAACCCGCGAGTTTCCAGTATGTACTCATCTGCCATATTGATTCCCTTGTCGTTGTTGATAATCAGGCAGCGGATGCAAAGGGGCGCCACCGGGCACCCGGTGTCATAGTGACTCGCATAAAGGAAGTCCCAGCGCGATGCGCTGCTTCAGCCAGGGGCTGACGCGATAGCGTGGCTCGCCATAGTGGTCGTGGAGGCAGCCGAGCACCCGGGCGAAGGTCTGGGGCCCGAAGCGCTCGCCGAAGGCCAGCGGACCCTGCGGGTAGCCCAGCGCCAGCTTGACGGCACGGTCGAGGGTGGCCGGCTCGGCCACGCCGCGGCGCACGATCTCGCTGCCGATATTGACCATGAAGGCGAGGATGCGCTGGGCCACGAAGCCCGGCGAGTCGTGAATCACCTCCACCGGCACCCCATCGGCGCCGAGGGCCGCGCTCGCCTCGGCCAGCACCGCCTCGTCGATGGCGGGGTGGCGCATCAGCACCCGGCAGGCATCGAAGCCAGCCAGGGTCTCAAGCGCCAGGGTGCGCTCCGCCGGCAGGCCCCGCTCGGCGATGGTCTCGCTGACCGTCTCCCCCTGGAGTGTCACCAGGCAGATGGCCTCCTCCGAGGGTCCCGCCCCCTCCTCCAGACGCGAGCCGGCCGCCTCGGCCAGGCGGGCGATGCGCTCACGCCACTCGGGCTCCCGGCGATCCAGCCAGAAGGGGCGCGTGACGGGGACCGCCGGCGGCGGCACGACGTCCGGCTCGAGCCGTTTGCCCTGCGCGTAGCGGTAGAACCCCTCGCCGCTCTTGCGCCCCAGCAGGCCGGCGGCAATGCGACGCGGCACCTGCCAGGAGGGCGTGTAGTAGGGGTCGTCATAGAACTGGCGGTAGACCGACTCCATCACCGCATGGGTCACATCGAGGCCGATCAGGTCCAGCAGCTCGAAGGGGCCCATGCGAAAGCCGAGGCTCAATGTCAGGATCCGGTCGATCTGCGCCGGCGTGGCGATCCCCTCGTCCACCAGGCGCAGGGCCTCGGGGACGTAGGCGCGCCCGGCGTGGTTGACCAGGAACCCGGGGGTGTCCGGGGTCAGCGCCGGGAAGTGGCCGGCCTGCCGGGCCAGCCGCTCGAGCCGCGCGATCACCTCGGGGCGGGTCAGCTCGCCGCGCACCACCTCGACGATCTTCATCAGCGGCACGGGGTTGAAGAAGTGGTAGCCTGCCACCCGCTCGGGGTGACGGCAGGCGCTGGCGAGGCGCGTCACCGACAGCGACGAGGTGTTGCTGGCCAGTATCGCCTCATGGGAGACCACCTCCTCCAGCTGACGCAGCAGCGCCTGCTTGGCCTCCAGGTTCTCGACGATCGCCTCGATCACCAGGTCGCACTCGGCAAGCCCGGCCAGGCCATCGCTTTGGTGGATGCGGGCCAGCGTCGCCTCACGCTCTTCCGCCGAGAGGCGCCCCTTGGCCACCGAGCGCTCCAGCAGCTCGCCGATGAACCCCAGTGCCTCCTCGATGGCCCCTTCACGGCTGTCATGCAGCCACACCTCGTGGCCCGCCACGGCGAACAGCTGGACGATACCCCGCCCCATCACGCCGCTGCCGACGACGCCGATCCTCTCTTTCGCTGACTGCGACACGCCTCACCTCCTTAGAGCTTGCTCTCGAGTTCCGGCAGCGCCTGGAAGAGATCGGCCACTAATCCATAGTCCGCGACCTGGAAGATCGGCGCCTCCTCGTCCTTGTTGATGGCGACGATCACCTTGGAGTCCTTCATGCCGGCCAGGTGCTGGATGGCACCCGAGATGCCCACGGCGATGTAGAGGTCCGGGGCGACGATCTTGCCGGTCTGGCCCACCTGCATGTCGTTGGGCACGAAGCCCGCGTCCACCGCGGCGCGCGAGGCACCGATAGCCGCCCCCAGCTTGTCGGCGATGCCGTCGAGCAGCATGAAGTTCTCGCCGTTGCCCATGCCACGGCCGCCGGAGATCACCACCTTGGCCGCCCCCAGCTCGGGGCGGTCGGACTGGGCCAGCTCCTCCTTGAGGAAGGTGGACTGGGCGTTGTCGGCCCCTTTCGTGAAGGACAGGTCCACCGCCTCGACGGCGGCGCTGCCACCCTCGGTCCCTCTATCAGGGCAGGCATCGAAGCCGGTGGTGCGCACGGTGATCACCTTGAGGGCGTCCTCGCTCTGCACGGTGGCGATGGCGTTGCCGGCGTAGATCGGGCGCTTGAAGGTGTCCGGGGACGCCACCGCGATGATCTCGGAGATCTGCGCCACGTCCTTGAGTGCGGCGACCCGGGGCAGCACGTTCTTGCCGGTGGTGGAGGCACAGGCCAGCACGTGGCTGTAGTCCGCGGCAAGCTCCGCGATCAGCGCCGCGGTGGGCTCGGCCAGCAGGTGGGCGTAGGCGGCGTGGTCGGCCACGCGAACGCGGGAGACGCCGTCGAGCTTGGCGGCGGCCTCGGCGATGGCGGCGACGCCTTCGCCGGCCACCAGCACATCGATATCGCCACCACTCTCTTTGACAATCTGCTTGGCAGCGGCGACCACATGGGCGATGGCGCCGGCCAGGGCGCCGTCGTGATGTTCAGCGAGTACCAGAATGCTCATGAGATCCGCTCCTTTCAAAGCACTTTGGCTTCGTTCTTCAGTTTGTCGACCAGCTCATCCACGGAGCCCACCTTGACGCCGCCCTGGCGCTCGGCCGGCGGCTCGACCTTGAGCAGCTTGACCTTCGAGGCCACCTCGACGCCGAGATCCGCCGGGCTCTTGACGTCCAGCGGCTTCTTCTTGGCCTTCATGATGTCCGGCAGCTTGGCGTAGCGCGGCTCGTTGAGGCGCAGGTCGGTGGTGACGATGGCGGGCAGGGTCAGCTCGATGGTCTGCAGGCCGCCGTCTATCTCGCGGGTCACCTGCACCTTCTCACCGTCCACGGCCACCTCGGAGGCGAAGGTGCCCTGGGGCAGGCCGGTCAGGGCCGCCAGCATCTGGCCGGTCTGGTTGTTGTCGGTGTCGATGGCCTGCTTGCCGAGGATCACCAGGCCCGGCTGCTCCTCTTCCACCAGCTTGGCCAGCGCCTTGGCGGCGCCCAGCGACTCGACGCGCTCGTCGGTCTCGACGTGGATGGCGCGGTCGGCACCCAGCGCCAGGGCGGTGCGCAGCTGCTCCTGGGCGGCCTTGGGGCCCACCGTCACGGCGACGATCTCGGTGGCCACCCCGCGCTCCTTCAGGCGCACCGCCTCTTCCACGGCGATCTCGCAGAAGGGATTCATGGCCATCTTGACGTTGGTGAGGTCGACGTCGGAATTGTCCGGCTTGACCCGGATCTTGACGTTGTAGTCGATGACGCGTTTGACCGCGACGAGGACTTTCATGGCGTATCTCCCGTAGCTTGTTGTTGGGTGCGCCGAGCCGGGGCTCAGCAGAAGGCCTGGAGGCCGGTCTGCGCCCGACCCAGAATCAGCGCGTGAACGTCGTGGGTGCCCTCGTAGGTATTCACCACCTCGAGGTTGACCAGGTGGCGCGCCACCCCGAACTCGTCGCTGATCCCGTTGCCCCCCAGCATGTCGCGGGCCAGGCGGGCGATATCCAGCGCCTTGCCGCAGCTGTTGCGCTTCATGATCGAGGTGATCTCCACCGCGGCGGTGCCCTCGTCCTTCATGCGCCCCAGCCGCAGGCAGCCCTGCAGGGCCAGGCAGATATCGGTCTGCATGTCGGCCAGCTTCTTCTGGATCAGCTGGTTGGCGGCCAGCGGGCGACCGAACTGCTGGCGGTCCAGGGTGTACTGGCGTGCGGTGCGCCAGCAGTCCTCGGCGGCGCCGAGCGCGCCCCAGCTGATGCCGTAACGGGCCGAGTTGAGACAAGTGAAGGGACCCTTGAGGCCGCGCACCTCGGGAAACATGTTCTCCTCGGGCACGAAGACGCTGTCCATGACGATCTCGCCGGTGATCGAGGCGCGCAGGCCCACCTTGCCGTGGATCGCCGGGGCGGAGAGGCCCTCCCAACCCTTCTCCAGCACGAAGCCGCGAATATCGCCCTCGTCATCCTTGGCCCACACCACGAAGACGTCGGCGATGGGGCTATTGGTGATCCAGGTCTTGTTACCGGTCAGGCGGTAGCCACCCTCGACCTTGCGCGCGCGGGACACCATGGAACCGGGGTCGGAGCCGTGGTTGGGTTCGGTCAGGCCGAAGCAGCCGATCCACTCGCCGCTGGCGAGCTTGGGCAGGTACTTCTGCTTGGTGGCCTCGTTGCCGAACTCGTTGATCGGCACCATCACCAGAGAGGACTGCACGCTCATCATGGAGCGGTAGCCGGAGTCGACGCGCTCGATCTCCCGGGCGATCAGCCCGTAGCAGACGTAGTTGAGGCCGCTACCGCCATACTGCTCGGGGATGGTGGCGCCGAGCAGGCCGGTCTCGCCCATCTCGCGGAAGATGGCCGGGTCGGTCTGCTCGTGGCGGAAGGCTTCCAGCACGCGGGGAGCGAGCTTGTCGGCGGCGAACTGGGCGGCACTCTGCTGCACCAGGCGCTCTTCGTCGCTGAGCTGCTGGTCGAAGAGCAGCGGGTCCTGCCAGTGGAAGGCGGGCATCTGGGACATGGCGAAGGTTCCTGTCGTTGTCGTTGGGGGCACTGACGGAGGTCAGCTGGCCTCGATAAGGTCGGCATAGGCCTTGAGGTGGCGATCGTTATCGCCGAAGCGATGGCCAAGCATCACCAGGTGGCGGGCATGGTGGGCGAGGCTGTACTCCCAGGTCATGCCGATACCGCCGTGGAGCTGGATCGCCTCTTCGGCGATGAAACGGGCCGCGCGCTTGACCACGTGCTGGGCAGCAATCAGCTGGCGGCTGCGCTCGAGGCTTGCCGGCTCGTCGGCCACGCAGGCGGCGAGGATCGCCATGGAGGTGGCCAGCTCCAGCTCGGTGGTCATGTCCACCATGCGGTGCTGGAGCACCTGGAAGCGGCCGATGGGGTGGCCGAACTGCTGGCGGGTCTTGAGGTAGTCCAGGGTCAGCTCGCAGGCCTGCTGCATGCTGCCCACCGCCTCGGCGCACTGGGCCGCCATGGCGCGCCCCAGCTGGTGGTCCAGGGCCGCGAAGGCCTCTCCGGCACCGCCCAGTAGGGCGTCATCGGCCAGGGCCACGCCCTCGAGGGTGAGGTCGCAGGCCCAGGGGCCCGCCATGGTGGGATAGGCGCGGCGCTGCACGCCCTCCGCAGCCGGGTCGACCAGGAACAGCGAGAGGCCATCACGCTCGTCGGGCTCGCCCGCCGTGCGCGCCACCACCAGGATCCGGTGGGCGGCCTGACCGCCGATCACCACCGACTTGCGGCCGGTCAGCCGCCAGCCGTCGGCGGCGCGCTCGGCCCGGGTCTCGGTCCACTCGGGCCGATAGTGGGTGCGCGGCTCCTCGCTGGCCACCGCGAGCAAGAGCTCGCCCGCGGCCAGGGCCGGCAGCAGCGCCTCGCGCTGGGCCTCGCTGCCCAGCGCCTGCACCAGGCCGCCGCCGAGGATCTGCGACTCCAGGTAGGGCTCCAGGCAGAGGCCGCGGCCGAGCTCCTGCATCACCACCAGGTTCTCGACCCCGCTGCCGCCCATGCCGCCATGGGCCTCGTCGATGGGCACCGCCAGCACGCCGAGTTCGGCCAGCTGGGCCTGGAAGGCCTCGCTGAAGCCCGGCGCGCTGCGCTGCACCTGGTCGCGCTGTTCGAAACCGTAGTGCTCCCTGACCAGTCGGGCCAGCATGTCCTGCAGCATCTGCTGCTCGTCACTGAAGGAAAAGTCCATGGTGGCCTCCTATAAGCCCAGTTGGGCCTTCGCCAGGATGTTCTTCTGGATCTCGTTGGAGCCGCCGTAGATCGACAGCTTGCGCAGGTTCAAGTACTGGGCGGCCGGCGCCACGCTGTAGTCAGCGTGCAGCGGCTCGCCGTCGTGCTCGAGCTGCATCTCTTCGGCCAGGACCGGCAGGGCGTGGGGGCCCAGCACCCGGCGGACTAGGTCGCTGATCGCCTGGCGAATCTCGGAGCCGGTGATCTTGAGGATCGAGCTCTCCGCCCCCGGCACCCCGCCGGCCTGGGCACGAGCGAGGATGCGCAGGGTGCTCATCTCCACCGCCATCAGGCGCATCTCCACCTCGGCGATGCGCTGCCGCAGCAGCGGGTCCTCCAGCGCCGGACGGCCCTCGATCACCTCGTGGCGGGCGATCTCCTTGAGGTGGGCCAGGGCCGCCTTGGAGATGCCGATGCCGGCCTGGCCGGTGCGCTCGTGGGTCAGCAGGTACTTGGCGCAGGTCCAGCCGTCGTTCTCCTCGCCCACCAGGTTGTCCACCGGTACCCGGACGTTGTCGAAGAACACCTCGTTGACCTCATGGGCGCCGTCCAGGGTGATGATCGGCCGCACCGAGATGCCTGGGCTCTCCATGTCGATCAGCAGGAAGGAGATGCCGGCCTGGGGCTTGGCCTCGGGGTCGGTGCGCACCAGGCAGAAGATCCAGTTGGCGTGCTGGCCCAGGGTGGTCCAGGTCTTCTGTCCGTTGACGATGTAGTGGTCGCCCTCGCGCACCGCCCGGGTCTTCACCGCGGCCAGGTCGGAGCCGGCGCCGGGCTCGGAGTAGCCCTGGCACCACCAGTCCGTGCCGTCGAGGATGCGCGGCAGGTAGTGGGCCTTCTGCTCGGGGGTGCCGAACTTGATGATCACCGGCGCCACCATGTTGACGCCGAAGGAGATCAGCCGCGGTGCACCCGCCGCCGCGCACTCCTCCTCGAAGATGTGCTTCTCCACCACGCTCCAGCCGGTGCCGCCGTGCTCCACCGGCCAGTTGGCGGCATACCAGCCGCGGCGGAAGAGGATCGCCTGCCAGCGCTGGTGATCCCCCTTGGCGAGCTTCTTGCCGAGCCGCACCTTGGCGGCGATATCGGCGGGCAGCTCGGCCTCGAGGAAGGCCCGCACCTCATCGCGGAAGGCCAGCTCCTGTTCGCTGAAATGGATATTCATGGGGTGGTCCCTCTTGTGTTGTCTCCGCCGGCGTTGAGCGAGCGGCTGTCGCGGCCGCGAGCCAGGAAGGCCTCGACCTTGGCCTGGCGCTGGGGCGAGGCCAGGCACTCCAGGAAGAGCTCCCGCTCGCGGGCGAGCGCCGTGGTGAAGGGATGGGTCATGGCAGCCTCCAGGGCCTCGACGGCCTTGAGGGGCGACAGGTCGCCCGAGGCGGGCAGCGCCAGCGACTCGCGCTGGGCGGCCAGCCACTCGAGCGGCGCCTCGCTGGCGGCGGCGAGCGTACGCTCCCGCGTGGGGCGCACGCCCTGCCGGGCCAGCTCCGCCGCCATGGCGATGCGCGCCTCCTCGGGGGTATGCCCCTGGTCGGCCACGCCATCCACCAGCCCCAGCTCGAGGGCCTTGTCGGCGCCGATGGGCTCGCCGGAGAGGATCAGTTCCAGGGCGGCCTCGAGCCCGACGAGCCGCGGCAGCCGCTGGGTGCCGCCGGCGCCGGGAATCAGCCCCAGCTTGACCTCCGGCAGCCCGAAGCGCGCATCGGGCGCGGCGAGCCGATAGTGGCAGGCCATGGCCAGCTCCAGGCCGCCGCCCAGGGCGACGCCGTGGAGCCAGGCCACCACCGGCTTGGGCGAGTCTTCGATGGCAGCGATCACCTCGGGCAGCACCGGCGCCTGAGGCGGCTTGCCGAACTCCTTGATATCGGCGCCGGCGGAGAAGCAGCGCCCGCCGGACTGCAGCAGGACCCACTCCACCCGGGCATCCTCCAGGGCGGCGTCCAGGGCCTCCACCAGGCCAGAGCGCACGGTCTGGCTCAGGGCATTCACCGGCGGGCTGAAGAGCGTGACCAGGCCGCAGCTCTCATGTCGGGTCAGGGTGACGGGGTTGCACATGGCGCGTTCTCTCCCGGTTGTTGTTGTCGGCCGAGCCAGGGGGCTCAACGATGCCGCCAGACCGGCGGGCGTTTCTCGATGAAGGCCTGCATGCCCTCCTTATGGTCCTCGGTGGCGAAGCTGGCGTGCAGCAGCCGGCGCTCGAAGCGCACGCCCTCGGCCAGGGTGGTCTCCTGGGCCCGCTCGACGGCCTCCTTGTTGAGACGCACCGCCACCGCCGACATCGAGGCGATCTGGGCCGCCGCGGTCATCGCCTCGTCCATCAGCCTCTCCGCCGGTACCACCCGGCTCACCAGACCGCTGCGCTCGGCCTCATCGGCCGCCATCAGGCGGCCGGTCAGGCACAGGTCCATCGCCTTGGCCTTGCCGACGGCGCGGGTCAGCCGCTGGGTGCCGCCGGCGCCGGGCAGGGTGCCCACCTTGATCTCGGGCTGGCCGAAGCGGGCCGTGTCGGCGGCGATGATCAGGTCGCACATCATGGCCAGCTCGCAGCCGCCGCCCAGGGCCATCCCGGCCACCGCGGCGATCACCGGCTTGCGGCAACGGGTCACCTCTTCCCAGGCGTCGGTGACGAAGTCGCCGAGATAGGCCTCGGAGAAGGTCAGCGACTGGATCTCCTTGATGTCGGCCCCGGCGGCGAAGACCCGCTCACCGCCGGTGATGACCATGGCGCCGATGGAGTCGTCCCGCTCGAAGGCGTGCAGTGCGCCGCCCAGCTCGCGCATCAGCGCCCCGCTCAGGGCGTTGTGGGCCTCGGGGCGGTGAAGGGTGATCACACCGACGGCGCCCGTGCGCTCGACCCGCAGATTCTCGTACATGGATGCCTCCGGAGTGCCGTGGCCGGAAGGGCTCCCCGGCCGATTCATGACAGTGTGTTGTCGCATCGCTCGGGCCGAACCGGGCCCGATCTACAGCCGAGTCTAGCCAGCCCCAAAATAAAAGACAATGTATTGACATATTTTTTATCGTAGCCTAGCTTTCTCCAAGGCGCACGGCGATGGCGGCGCCAGTTCTCAAACAAGCATTTGACCAAAAACAAGCCACTTTCAGGAGCTTGCATGCCAATCCATACGAATCTGACGCTCGAGCGCAGGCAATCCATGGTCGAGCTAGGTGCCTGGAACGACAAGATCATTACAGACTATCTGGACGAGGCGGTGGCCTCCGCCGGAGAGAAGGCCGCCATCATCACCTGCCGAATGAGCGACGGCAGCCGCGTCGAGCTGAGCTACCGCGAGCTGAACGACCGCGTCACGCGCATTGCGGCGGGACTGGCGGAGCTGGGGGTAAGAAAGGGCGATATCGTCTCCTGCCAGCTGCCCAACTGGTGGCAGATGACCGCACTGCATCTCGCCTGCGTCCGCATCGGCGCCGTGCTCAACCCGCTGATGCCGATCTTCCGCGAGCATGAGCTCTCGTTCATGCTCGGCATGGCCGAGAGCAAGGTGCTGGTGGTCCCCCAGACCTTCCGCACGTTCGACCACGGCGCCATGGCCCATGAGCTCAAGCGATCGCTACCCAAGCTGGCGCATGTGCTGGTGATCGGCAGCGAGGCGGAAGACAGCTTCGAACGGGTGCTGCTGGAGCGCGCCTGGGAAGACGAGGTCGACACCGCCGCCCTGTTTCGGGAACGCCGCCCCTCCGGAGACGACGTGGTGCAGATCCTCTATACCTCCGGCACCACCGGGAAGCCCAAGGGGGTGATGCACACCTCCAACACCCTGTTCAGCAATATCCGCCCCTTCGCCGAGCGCCTGGCACTCGGCGCGGCGGACACCGTCTTCATGCCCTCCCCGCTGGCCCACCAGCTGGGCTTCCTCTACGGCCTGATGCTGCCCGTCTATCTCAAGGCCAGCGTGGTGCTCCAGGACACCTGGCTGTCGGAAGAGGCCGTGGCCATCATCCGCGCCGAACGGCCCAGCCTGATGCTCGGCTCGACCCCTTTCCTGGCCGATATCGCCGAGCAGGCCATCGCCCACGGCCCGGAGCTACAGTCGCTGAAGCTGTTCCTGTGTGTCGGCGCCCCGATCCCCAGCCCCCTGGTGGAGAAGGCCGCCCAGAACCTGCCGACGCGCATCCTCTCCGCCTGGGGCATGACCGAGAACGGCGCGGTGACCACCACCCTGCCCGAGGACGACCCGGAGCGTGCCGTGCATACCGACGGTGTGCCGCTGCCCTATATCGAGCTCAAGGTCACCGACATGGAGGGCAACCCCCTGCCCGCCGGCCAGGAGGGCCCCCTCTATATGCGCGGCGCCAGCCTCTTCGTCGGCTACTTCAAGCAGCCGGAGCTCTACGGGGTGGATGACGAGGGCTGGTTCCCCACCGGCGACCTGGCGCGCCTCGACGAGCAGGGCTATGTGCGCATCACCGGGCGCTCCAAGGACGTGGTGATCCGCGGCGGCGAGAACATTCCCATCGTCGATATCGAGAACACCCTCTACCAGCACCCGAAGATCCAGACCCTGGCCCTGGTGGGCAAGCCCGACGAGCGCCTCGGCGAGCGGCTGTGCGCCTACGTGACCCTCAAGGAGGGCGAGGAATCGCTGACCCTCGAGGAGATCTGCGACTTCCTGACCGAACGCAAGGTGACCCGCCAGTACCAGCCGGAATTCCTGGAGGTGCTCGACGAACTGCCGCGCACCCCCTCCGGCAAGATCCAGAAGTTCAAGCTGCGCGAGAGGCCCCTCCAGGGCGCCTGAAGCAGCCATCCCTATTCCCCACTACTCGAGCGGAGAGACGACATGAAAGGACTTGAGAACAGAACCGTGATCGTGACAGGCGGCGGCGGCGGCATCGGCCAGGCCGTGTGCAAGCGCTTCGCCGAGCATGGCTCCAAGGTGGCGGTGCTCGACCGCGACGAAGCCGCCGCCAAGGCCACCGTCGAGCTGATCACCGAGGCCGGCGGCAAGGCACAGGCCTACGCCGCCGACATCACCGACTACGCCGCCATCGTCACCACCGTGGCGAGCATCGAGCAGGATCTCGGCACTCCCACCGTGCTGGTCAACAACGCCGGCTTCGACCGCTTCATGCCGTTCCTCAAGACCGAGCCGGCCATGTGGGAGTCGCTGATCGCCGTCAACCTGACCGGCGCGCTCAACATGCACCACGTGGTGCTGCCGAAGATGGTCGAGGCAGGTGGCGGCCGGGTGATCAACATCGCCTCCGACGCGGCCCGGGTGGGCTCCTCCGGCGAGGCGGTCTACGCCGCCTGCAAGGCCGGGATGCTCGGCCTGAGCAAGACCCTGGCCCGCGAACTGGCCAGCAAGAACGTCACCCTCAACGTGGTCTGCCCCGGCCCCACCGATACCGCCCTGCTCAAGGACGTGGCGGACACCGCCCGCGACCCGGAGAAGCTCCTCGAGGCCTTCCGCAACGCCGTGCCAATGCGCCGCATCGGCCAGCCCGAGGACTACCCCGGCATCATCACCCTGCTCGCCAGCGACGAGGCCAGCTTCATCACTGGCCAGGTGATCAGCGTGTCCGGCGGCCTGACCATGGCCGGCTGACCGCCGCCACCGCCCTTATCCGCATCGAATTCCAGGAGCTCAGCGATGACACTTTCAACGACAAACTACGAAGATATCCTCTACGACGTCACCGATGGGGTGGCCACCATCACCATCAACCGCGCCGATCGCTACAACGCCTTCCGCGGCCAGACCTGCATGGAACTGCTCGACGCCTTCAACCGCGCCGGCTGGGACAAGTCCATCGGCGTGATCGTGCTGACCGGCGCCGGCGACAAGGCCTTCTGCACCGGTGGCGACCAGAGCGCCCACGAAGGCCAGTACGACGGTCGCGGCATCATCGGCCTGCCGGTGGAGGAGCTGCAGACCCTGATCCGCCAGGTGCCCAAGCCGGTCATCGCCCGGGTCAACGGCTTCGCCATCGGCGGCGGCCATGTGCTGCATGTGTTGTGCGACCTCTCCATCGCCTCCGAGACCGCCATCTTCGGCCAGGTGGGCCCCAAGGTGGGTTCCGTGGACCCGGGCTTCGGCACCGCCTACCTCTCCCGCGTCATCGGCGAGAAGCGCGCCCGCGAGATCTGGTACCTGTGCCGCAAGTACAGCGCCCAGCAGGCGCTGGAGTGGGGCCTGGTTAACGCCGTGGTGCCGCCCGAACAGCTCGACGAGGAGGTGCGCAAGTGGTGCGACGAGATCCTCGAGAAGAGCCCCACCGCCCTCTCCATTGCCAAGCGCTCGTTCAATGCCGACAGCGAGAACATCGCCGGCATCGGCGCACTGGGCATGCAGGCGCTGAGCCTCTACTACGACACCGAGGAGTCGAAGGAGGGGGTCGCGGCCTTCAAGGAGAAGCGCAAGCCGAATTTTCGGGTTCTTCGCAGACTGGCGTGAAAACGAAGTACTCTTAGGCGAAGGCGGGATAGAGAAACGGCGGTAAATCCGAGTAAGCTGATGTTCACCACAAACGTCTGCTCACGGATACCGCCGTTGCCATGGATGCTACCCCGCTCTGCCTGTTCTGGAAAGGTTTCACCGTCGCCCATCACGAATTCCTGGATGAGCAAACGCTACGGCTCCAGTTGGCGCCTGATGACCGAGTCCCTCCCGTCTGCAGCGGCTGTGACCACGCCTGCTTCCTCGTCCATGACGTGCATCAGCGTCGCGTCCGAGAGGCGCCGTTGCTGATCTACCGGGTGGAGCTGGAGGTGCCGGTACGTCGCCTGCGCTGCCCCGTCTGTGGCCCGACACGCGAGCGCATTGACTGGTTGCCGGGCCGTTCACCAGTGACCACCACATTGCGCCAGTGGGTGGAGCGGTTGGTCACGTTGCTGCCGATCCGGCATGTCGCCGACTTGGTCGGCCTGCACTGGCATACCGTCAAGACCATCGACAAGCAGCGCCTTCAGCGTGACTTGCCGGCGCCGGATCCGACGCGGCTGCGCCGCCTGATGATGGACGAGTTCGCCCTCCACAAGGGACACCGCTACGCCACGGTGATTGCTTGTGCCGACACCCAGCAGGTGGTGTGGGTCGGCGAGGGCCGCTCCCGTGAGGCGATCCGCCCGTTCTTCGAATGGTTGGGTGATGCGCGACAGCAGATCGAGGCCGTCGCCATGGACATGAACGCGTCATTCGATCTCGAAGTGAAGGCTCAGTGTCCCAACGCCGAGGTGGTCTACGACCGCTTCCATGTGGTGGCCAAGTACGGGCGTGAGGTGATGGACCGGGTGCGCGTCGATCAGGCCAATCAGCTACGCGACGACAAGGCGGCCCGCAAGGTGATCAAGGGCAGCCGCTGGCTGCTGCTGCGCAACCAGGACAACCTCAAGCCTGAGCAGGCGGTGAAGCTGGAAGAGCTGCTGGCTGCCAATGCCTCACTGACCAAGGTCTATCTACTCAAGGACCAGCTCAAGACACTGTGGTTTGCCGAGGACGAGGCGACGGCACGCAGCGGTTGGCAAGAGTGGGCCGGTATGGCGTTGGGCAGCGGCATCGACGCCTTGATGCGCTTCACCAAGAAGCTGGAGCCCTACCTGGATGGCATCGTGTCCAGTGCTCGCCACCACCTGAACACCAGCGTGCTGGAAGGTATGAACAACCGAATCAAGGTCATCAAACGGATGGCCTATGGGTACCGCGACACGGAATATTTCTTCCTGAAGATCCGTGCCGCGTTTCCCGGCAAAGTGCGATGAACCAATTTTCGAAAATTCTAGCTCCGCAAGTACTACAACGCCTGATGCCCCAAGCCGCTGACCCAGTGCACTGACGACAAGTCGCCGCCGCCCCAGCGGGCCGGCGGCCACCCGAGAAGGATGGAGACGGCCATGAACTTTGCCTTTACCGAACAACAGGATGCCATTCGCGAGAGCGTGGCCAAACTGTCCGCCGACATGCTGGCCCCCCGCTACCGCCAGCGTGAGGAAGAGGCGATCATCGAGCGCGAGATCGTCGAGATGCTCGGCGAGATGGGCTGCCTGGGCGGCGAGCTGCCCGAAGAGTACGGCGGCAGCGGCCTCGACTGCGTGACCAGCGGCGTGATCATCGAGGAGATCGCCCGGGGCGATTTCAACGTCGGCTATCTGCCGCTGCTCGCCTCGCTGAACGGCCAGATCATCGCCCAGCATGCGCGCCCCGAGCTGGCCCGCGAGTGGCTCGCCGGCATCACCTCCGGCAAGAAGATCTGCTGCATCGCCCTGACCGAGCCCCACGGCGGCAGTGACGCCGCCAACCTGAAGCTGAAGGCGACCCGCGAGGGCGATCACTTCGTGCTCAATGGCGAGAAGACCTCCATCTCCATGGCCGACCAGGCCGATGTGGCGGTGGTCTTCGCCCGCACCGGCACCCAGGAGCAGCGCGCCAGCGGCATCAGCGCCTTCCTGGTGCCCATGGACCTCCCCGGCATCACTACCAGCCGTTTCGAGGATTCCGGTCAGCGCGCCATTGGCCGCGGCTCGATTTTCTTCGACAATGTGGCCGTGCCCGCCGATCACATGCTTGGCGAAGAGGGCCAGGGCTTCAAGCAGGTGATGCAGGGCTTCGACTACAGCCGCGCGCTGATCGGCCTGCAGTGCCTGGCGGTGGCCCAGCAGTCGCTGGACGAGACCTGGCAGTGGCTGACCGAGCGCGAGGCCTTCGGCCAGCCGCTTGCGGCCTTCCAGGGGCTGACCCACCCGCTGGCCGAATACCAGACCTACGTCCAGGCCGCCCGCCTGCAGTGCTACTACGCCCTGTGGCTGAAGGACAACGACCTGCCCCACACGGCCGAGGCGGCCATGAACAAGTGGTGGGGCCCCAAGCTCGCCTTCGACGTGATCAAGCAGTGCATGCTGGCCCACGGCCACACCGGCTGGGGCGAGGACCTGCCCTTCTCGCAGCGCATGCGCGACGTGCTGGGGCTGCAGATCGGCGACGGCACCGCCCAGATCATGAAGAACATCATCGCGCGCCAGTCGGTACCCCGGTGAACGCCATCGTCGGGGCCCAGGGCTCCGACCACCACCCGGCGCCGCCGTTTTCCGACAAAGGAGTGCTACCCATGGCTGCCCAGGACGACAGAAGCGTCGCCAACCGCCTGTTCTTCCGCCTCTTCCAGGCCAGCAACATCCTGCAGAAGCAGACGGTGAGCGCGGTGGGACTGACCACGGTGCAGTGGGCGGTGCTTGGGGCGCTCTCCCGCCGCGGCTACGAGGGGGGCATCGCCTTCAACGACCTCACCGAGTACCTGATCGTCAGCCGCCAGAGCCTGGACGGCGTGCTCAAGCGGCTCGAGCGGGAAGGTCACGTGCGGCGCATCCCCCACCCCGACGACGGCCGCGCCCGGCTGATCCTGCTCACCGACCAGGGGCGCGCCTACTGGGAGAGCCTGCAGCCGCAGATCCATGACTTCTATGCCCAGGGCCTCAAGAGCCTGGGCTTCGACGAGACGGTCAGCCTGCTGCACTACCTCAACAAGCTCCAGAAGGACCTGGAAGCCATCCAAGCCATCACAACCCAGGAGGAAATCCCCTCAACCGAGGGCACCATCGACACCTGAACGCTCCGCCGGCGCTTGCCGGCCACTTCCCCAACAGCCCGAGTCACAACAACAACGGCCTCGCCGCTTCCGGTGAGGCAAGGGAGAACTCATGTCCAGATAACATCACCCTCTGCTCAAGACCACCGCCCTGACCCTCGGCGCCGCCCTGCTGGCCGGCGCCGGCAGTGCCCATGCCGAGATCTCCGACGGCGCCATTCGCCTCGGCTATCTGGCCGACATGTCGGGCCCCTATCGCGACCTGGCCGGCCCCGGCGGCCTCGAGGCCATGCGCATGGCCATAGAGGAGCACGGCGGTGCGATCCACGGCGCCCCCATCGAGGTGTTCAGCGCCGACGACCGCAACAGCGCCGACGTGGGCGCCAACACGGTGCGCGAGTGGATCGACCAGCGCGACGTCGACATGGTCGGCGGCCTGGTGGCCTCCTCAGTGACCATCGCCGCCACCCGCCTGCTCGCCGACCATGACCGCATCGCCATGGTCTCTGGCGCCGCCGCGCTCGGCATCACCAACGAGCACTGCAGCCCCAACCATATCCAGTGGGTCTATGACACCCACGCCATGTCCAACGGCACGGCGCGGGCCATCGTCGAGGAGGGCGGCGAGCGCTGGTTCATCATTTCCGCGGACTACGCCTTCGGCCACTCCCTGGAGGAGGAAGTCTCCCATGTGGTCACCGAGATGGGCGGCGAGGTCGTCGGCACGGTGCGCCACCCGCTCAACAGCAACGACTTCTCCTCGTTCATCCTGCAGGCCCAGGGCTCGGGGGCGCAGATCGTCGGCCTGGCCAACGCCGGCGCGGACACCGTCAATGCCATCAGCACCGCGGGCCAGTTCGGGCTGGTGGAGTCCGGCCAGACGCTGGCCGGACTGATGGTGTTCCTCAACGACATCCATGCCCTGGGGCTCGAGACCACCCAGGGCATGCAGCTGACCACCGGCTGGTACTGGGACATGAACGACGAGGCGCGGGAGTGGGCCCAGCGCTACTACGAGCGCATGGGCAGCATGCCCACCATGGTGCAGGCCGGCGTCTACTCCAGCACCCTGCACTACCTGAACGCCATCGAGGCCACCGGCAGCGATGACGCCGGCACCGTGCGTGCCTGGATGGGCGACAATCCGGTCAACGACATCTTCACCACCAACGGCGTGATCCGCGAGGATGGCCGCATGGTCCATGACATGTACCTGGTGGAGGTGAAGTCGCTCGAGGAATCCGAGGGCGAGTGGGACCTCTACCGCATGCTGCGCACCATTCCCGGGGAGCTGGCCTTCCAGTCCCTGGAGAAGAGCCGCTGCCCGCTGATCAACCCCTGAGGCAAGCAGGCAACACAGGGGGCGCGGCCAGCCGGCCGCGCCCCCTGCGCTGTGGCCCGAGCACTGCTCAGGCCGCCTGGACCTCGATGCGCCGCCGGCGGTGCGTGTCGCGCCGCGGCAGCGTCAGGTGGACGACGCCGCTGTCGATCCGTGCGCTGATCGCCTCGCTGTCGATCTCGTGGCTGAGGGTGAAGCGCCTTGCGTAGCGCTGGGCGCGCACCTCGGCGTAGAGCGGGCTCAGCCCCTCGGGCATCGGGATCGCCACCTCCCCCTCCAGGCTGAGCACGCCATTATCTACCTCGATGACCAGCGAGTCGCGGGTCACGCCGGGCATGTCGGCGATGATATGCACGGCGTCATTCTCCTCGTGGATATCCACCGCCGGCAGCAGCGTATCCTGCCGGCGCTCCTCCCCAGCGGGGCGGGGGGCGTCGGCGTCGCGACGGGTGATCTCGTTCATCTCTCTCACCTCCTTCGGTCTCGAAATGCGAGTCTCGTGCGGTGGCCTCAGGCCGCCTGCACCTCGATGCGCCGCGGCTTGAGCTCATCGCGCTTGGGCAGCACGATCTCACACACACCGTCCCGGAAACGCGCCTCAGCCCGATCGATGTCGAGCCCCTCGGGCAGCGCCACCGCTCGCCGAAAGTCGCCATGGAAGCGCTCCTGGCGGAAGCGCGTGCGCGCTTCATCGCCCGCGGGCGCCTCACGGCGACCGGCCACGGTGAGCACGTTGTCCTGCAGGCTCACCTCCAGATCCTCGGCGCCGAGCCCCGGCGCGAAGACGTAGACGCGTACAGTATCGTCGGTACGCCCGACGTTGATCGGCGGGAAGCTGCCGGACGGCACCGAGCGGATATCGGCCGCTCCGCCGCCGGGGAACATCTCGTCGAACAGCTGGCGAACCCACTCCATGCCCTGGGCGCGGGCCGGATCCAGGCCCCTGAGATCTCCGAACATATCGAACACCTCCTTCGCTTCAACAGCCAGATGACGGAACGGGGCCGAGCGACGCGAGGCCGACAGGGCCCCATGATCTGCAAGATAGGTGCGGTCGATCCGGTTTCAAGGCGTCAAAAGCGATTTCTTGTGGCCCGCCAGACGGTGATGCGAGCCCCCTTGCCAGACGGATCGGGTAGGGGCCGGGGTTGCCCCCGGCGCCCTCCCACACCACCGTACGTACGGTTCCGTATACGGCGGTTCACGAAGAACGATTAAGCCCTCTTGACCGTACCAAGTACCGAGATCAAGCCCAGCCGGTCGAACCACTTCCGCGGCAGGGCTTGATTCATGTGCGAGGCGCCGGCATTCCACCAGGGACCTCGCCCATTCCCCGCTGATTTCCAGGCACGCTTGTCGCCCAGGCCCAGCGCCAGTAGCTTGCGCCGCCGGGTCCATGGGCGCTTCCACTGCCGCCAGATCACGCAGCGCAGTCGACGGCGTATCCATTGATCCAGCACTTCCAGGGGGTGCCTTACATCGACAAGGCGGAAGTAATTGGCCCAGCCCCGCAGGACGGGGGCCAGCTCCTCAATGACTCGCCGTATGTTGCGCCCCCTGCCGCGCTTGAGGATCTCGCGGACACGCTGCATCAGGCGCTGCAGGCTGGCCTTGGCCAGCGTCAGCTTCGGCAACTTGTGCCGGGTCAGCGTGTAACCCAGGTACCCCCGGTTCCAGGGTCGGTCCACCGCACTCTTGTCGCCATTGACCGTCAGCCTGAGCGAGCTCTCGAGAAAATCACTCAGACTGGCCATGACGCGCTCGCCCGCTCGCCGACTCCTGACATACACCTGCATGTCATCGGCGTAGCGGCAGAAGCGGTGACCGCGGCGTTCCAGCTCCTTATCCACGTCATCCAGCAGGATATTGGCCAGCAGCGGGCTGAGTGGCCCGCCCTGGGGCGTGCCCTGCCGGCGTGGCGCGGCCAGGCCGTCCTGGAACATCCCGGCTTCCAGATAGCGTCGGATCAGGCGCAATGCTCGCTTGTCGCGGATGCGGCGCGCGACCCGCGCCATCAGCAGGTCGTGGTTCACCCGGTCGAAGAAGGCTTCCAGGTCGAGGTCGACCACCCAGCGGTGGCCGGCAGTGACATGGGACTTCATCGCCGAGACGGCCTGCTGGGCACTGCGCCCAGGGCGATAGCCGTAACTCGATGCGGAGAATTCCGGATCGAAGATCGGCGTCAGCACCTGAAGCAGAGCCTGCTGAATCAGCCGGTCGGTAACCGTGGGGATGCCGAGCTGTCGCGTTCCGCCCTTGGGCTTGGGGATCTCGACGGCTCGGATCGGGCTGGGGTGGTACTCACCGGCCAGTAGCCGTTCGCACAGCGTTGGCCAGCATTCCTTCAGGTGGTCGGCCAACTGGTGGACCGTCATGCCATCGGCACCCGGCGCCCCCTTGTTGGCGACCACCCTTCGGTAAGCCCGCGCCATGTTGGCCTTCTCTACCACGGCTTCCATGAGCGGGGCGGGCTCCGCTTTCGTCCACGATGACGACGCCGGGACCGTCTCGACGCCCACCGGCCGGGACCCGGGGTACTGCCCCTGCCCCTCTGGGTGGGTGGCGGTATCAGCGCCACTTTCTGCCTTCATGATCGATCCTCGAGACATCATCGCCTACTCGCGGTTCTTCATGTTCGGCCCTTGGTGTCGGGGTGAGTCGACACTTACTATGGCCTCTGCTGACGTCTGGTGGCCCATCCCGCCGCCTCTCGACGCCGGTAGCACGTGGCAGACCACCAGACCTCCCAGGGTAAGACGCGCGACTTTCCTGCTTATGCCTGTCGGATCTACGCCATGGCGTTCCGTGCAAGTACCGGGCTTTGATGATTTCGGCCATCTCACCCCGCCATAACGCCTCGTATCCGCTTCCTGTTCGTCAGGCCAGCGTTTTGCCTCGGGCTTCCTTCAGATTCCCCCTCGCGGGAGACACCCTTGCCGTCGGCTAGCACTTCCCCTTGCCGGGCGTGCAGGGGACTTTCACCCCCAAGTCATTCCAAGGCACCAACCTCGGAAACAGCGCCAGTCAGGCGCTGCGCGCCATGCCTGGCGCACCGAAAAAGGGCCCGTATCGCCGAAGCGGATACGGGCCAAGGAGGATAGGGTGTCGGGCGCCGGTGGGGTCACCGGCGCCGGGCCGGCTCAGTCGGTCGGCTGCTTCTTCAGGGGATGGGCGTTGCTGGCGAACTCGAAGTCCTTGGTCTCGAAGATCAGCGACACCACCACGCCCAGTACCAGGGCCCAGAAGGTGGCACCGATATCCAGGATCTGAATGCCCGAGGCGGCGATCAGGAAGGCGAACAGCGCCCCCATCTCGTGCTTCCTGCCGGAGAAGGCGATCGCCATGGCCGAGGTGATGACGCGCATCAGCGCCAGGCCCGCGATGATGGCGATGAAGTAGCGCGGCGTGGCCTCCAGCAGGCTCACCACATAGCCGTAGAAGGGGGCGGCCACCACGAAGATGGCACCGGCAACCACCGCGGCGACCCAGCGCTTCTCATGGGTGCCCGCCTCCGGCGAGGAGCAGATGCCGGTCATGGGGGCGGCGATACAGGTGCTGTGCAGGTTGAAGAAGGCCGAGACCATGGTGCCCACGCCCCCCACGGCGGTGATGCCGTTGGCCGGCACCTCCTTGTACCCCATGCCCTTGATCAGGCCGACGCCGGCCGGCGTCTCCATGCCCACCAGGATGATCGCCAGCGGCAGGCCGTAGGCCAGGAAGGCGTTCAGGGTGAACTCCGGCATGATGAACTCGGGGAAGCGGATGGTCGCCTGGACGCCCGAGAGGTCAACGCCGGTGGCCATCAGGTAGGCGATCCCCGCCAGCATGGAGACGATCAGCGGCGGCACCTTGCGCAGCAGACGCGCCGAGAGGAAGAAGGCCAGGATCATGATGCTCGCCGGCACGATGGCACTCTCCAGCGGACGCACCATGTTGAGACCGAAGCTGAGCAGCATGCCGGCTACCATGCCCATGACGATGGGCATGGGCATCAGGCGCATGACGATGCCCATGACGCCGGAGAGGCCCGCCACCAGGGAGATGGCTCCGGCGATCAGGGTCGCCCCAAGCGCGGCCTCCAGGCCCACCACGGGAATCACCGCGGCGAACATCAGCGCCCCGGGAATGGAGTTGGCCATGGGCATCGGCAGCCGGTAGTAGGCCGGCATCAGGATGCCGAAGAGGCCGTTGATCATCAGGTAGCTGATGACCCAGATCATGATGAAGGAGGAGTCGAGCCCGGCGGCGGTGCCGGCACTGATGTGCACGACACCGACGCTGAGCCCCAGAATACCCGCGACCAGGCCGGTGCTGGCGTTGTCGACGTTGAGGTCGCGGAGGAAGTCTTTTGGCGCGTGCCGCAGGCTCACGCCCTTCTCGATATGCTTCACGGTGAGCTCCAGGGGAGGGTTGTTATCGTTGGTATGGCTAGAGGCATGGAACGAAACGCGCCGATCCGGATATTCCCGAATCGGCGCGATGCTGGCTAGCCCTGATCGCCGCCACCCACCGGCAGCACGCTGCCGGTGATGTAGCTGGCCTCGTCCGAGGCAAGGAACAGGATCGGAGCCGCCATCTCATCCAGGGTGCCGTAGCGCTTCATCAGACAGCTCTGCTTGGTCTGGTCGATGTGCGCCTGGAACCAGGCCTTCTCGGTCTCGTTGCGGGGCTCCGGAGTGCCGCGGGAGATCTTCCGCGGCGGCGCCTCGGTGCCCCCGATCCCGGCGGCCGCCACGCGGATGCCGTGCTCAGCATACTCGAAGGCCAGGGACTCGGTCAGCGCATTGACGCCGCCCTTGGCCGCCGAGTAGGGGATCCGGTGGATGCCGCGAGTCGCCACCGAGGAGACGTTGACGATGACGCCACCGCCCTGCTCCACCATGGTGGGCAGCACGGCGCGACAGCACCACAGGGTCGGCATCAACGAGCGGGTCACCTCGGCGGCGATCTCGCTCTCGCTGAACTCGGTGAACGGCTTGAAGTTGATCGCCCCGCCCACGTTGTTGACCAGGATGTCGATGCGGCCGAAGCGCTCCACGCTCTTCGCCATCACCTCGGCGGCGCCTGCCCAGGTCTCCAGGTCGGCCTGCAGCGCGACCGCCTCGACGCCCTGCTCGGTCAGCTCGGCGACCACCTCATGGATCAGGTCGGCGCGGTCCACCAGGGCCAGGCGGGCGCCCTCGGCGCCGGCCCGCTCGGCGACCCGCTTGCCGATGCCCTGGGCGGCCCCGGTGATGACCATCACCTTGTCCTTGAAGCGCAGGCTCATGACTTGCTCCCCGCCTCGTTGGGGGTGAACTTCTCGTAGTGGAAGCTCTGCGGCACGATGCCCTGGGCGTCGAAGTGCTTGAGCACGGCGTCGACCATGGGAGGCGGCCCGCACAGGTAGACGTCGACGTCGCCGTCGTGCATCACCTCGGCGTCCATATGATGGGTCACGTAGCCCTTGCGCGGATGCTCGCTGGCCTCGTCCACCACCACGGTGGCGTAGGTGAAGCTGGGCAGCTTGGCGGCGAACTCGTCCAGAGCGTCCACCTTGACCAGATGATCATCCTTGTTGACGCCGTAGATCAGGTGGATCGGCGCCTCGCAGCCCTTCTCCACCAGCTGGGAGAGCATGGAGAGGAAGGGCGCGAGGCCAGTGCCGCCGGCCAGCATCAGCACCGGGCGAGTCACCTCGCGGAGGTAGAAGCTACCCAGCGGGCCGGTCAGGGTCAGGCGATCGCCCGCCGCGGCCCGCTCACCGAGATAGCCGCTCATCACCCCGTTGGGGATATTGCGGATCAGGAAGGTGGCGCGCTGCTCGCCCGGCAGGGAACTGAACGAGTAGGAGCGATGCACCTCGGTGCCCGGCACGTCGATATGCACGTACTGGCCGGGCAGGAAGGCGATCTCGGCGCCTTCGTCCAGATCCACTACCAGCTCGATGCTGTCTTCGGAGAGCTGCTCGACCGCGGCGACCGTGCCCTCGACCTTGCCCACCTCGGTCTTGCACAGGCTGGAGGCCACGGGGACCTGGATGACGCAGTCGGAAGAGGGCACCATCTGGCAGGTCAGCACCATGCCCTCGGCGGCCTCCTCGTCGGAGAGCGCCTCTTCGATGTACTCGTCGCCCATGTCGAACTCGCCCTGCTCGCAGTGTCCCTTGCAGGTGCCACAGACGCCGTCGGAGCAGTCCATCGGCAGGTTGACCTTCTGGCGGTAGGCGGCATCGAGAACCGTTTCACCTTCCTTGCAGCCGATGAAGCGGGTGACGCCATCCTCGAAGTTGAGGGCAATGGTGTAGCTCATGATCGTTCTCCTCCGACACCAGATCAGATGTGATAGATATCGATGACCTGGTGGATATAGTCGTTATTGAGTTGCACTACCTTGCGGGTGATCAGCGGTGACTCGCCCGACACGTCCAGGGTGTAGAAGGAGGCCCCGAAGAAGGTCTGGGTCTCCTTGTAGCGGTGGTTCAGGGTCTGCCAGTTGAAGCGCAGTGAAAGCGTGTCCCCCTCCTCCTTGAGCACCTCGATATTGGTGATCTGGTGGGTGGTGCGCGGCTCCGGCGTGCTCGCCCCCGAGCGCTCGGTCTTGATCCGGTAGACCCGGTCCTCGAGACCCTCGCGGCTCGGGTAGTAGATCAGCGAGATCTCGCTGTGCGGGTCCCGGGTCAGCTGGTCGTCGTCGTCCCACGCCGGCATCCAGAACTCGACGTCCTTGCTGTAGCAGGTCAGCCACTCGTCCCACTCACGGTCGTCGAGCAGGCGCGCCTCGCGGTACAGGAAGGCCTGGATCTCTTGGTAGCTAAGGCTCATCTCTCTTCTCCCCTTCAGGCCGATGCGGTGGCGATAAACTGGCTGCGTTCCTTCTCGATGGCGCGCAGCATCTCCTCGACCCAGTGCTTGTGGTGCAGCACGTAGAGGCCTTCATCTTCCGGCGAGGCGCCGCTGAGCAGCGGCTGCATGTCGATTGCCTTGGCGTTGTCGTCGGCGCCTTCGATCCACTGCTTGGCCCCGCGGGAGAGGTCGTTCCACTCGGCCAGGGCGCCGTGATAGCCGTCCTGACAGCCGCGGAACTCCTCGAGGTCGTCCGGGGTGCCCATGCCGGAGACGTTGAAGAAGTCCTCATACTGGCGGATGCGCACGCGACGGTTCTCGGCGGACTCGCCCTTGGGCGCGAAGCAGTAGATGGTCACCTCGGTCTCGTCGACGCTGATCGGGCGCAGTACGCGGATCTGCGTGGAGAACTGGTCCATCAGGTAGACGTTGGGGTAGAGGCAGAGGTTGCGGGTCTGGTTGACGATGGAGTCGGCACGCGCCTCGCCGAACTGCTCCTGGATCCACTCCTTCTGCTGGTAGACCGGGCGCACCTCGGGGTTGAGCAGGCGGGTCCACAGCAGCATGTGGCCGTTTTCATAGGAGTAGAAGCCGCCCTGGCTCTTGGACCAGCCGTCGGCGTCCACCGCCTTGGTGCCGCCGGCGTCGTAGTTGCGGCGATCCATGGTGGAGGCGTAGTTCCAGTGCACGGTGCTGACGTGGTAGCCGTCGGCGCCGTTCTCGGCCTGCAGCTTCCAGTTGCCCTTGAAGGTGTAGGAGGAGGTGCCGCGCAGCACTTCCAGGCCTTCCGGCGCCTGGTCGACGATATTGTCGATGATCTTGGTGGTCTCGCCCAGGTACTCGTCCAGCGGCTTGACGTCCTCGCTCAGGCTGCCGAACAGGAAGCCCTTGTAGCTCTCGAAGCGCGGCACGCGCTTGAGGTCGTGAGAGCCCTCCTGCTTGAAGCCGTCCGGGTAGGCGCCCACCTTCTCATTCTTGGCCTTGAGCAGCTTGCCGTCGTTCTTGAAGGTCCAGCCGTGGAAGGGGCAGGTGAAGGTGCCCTTGTTGCCGCGCTTGCGACGGCACAGGGTGGCGCCGCGGTGGGCACAGGCGTTGATCAGGGCGTGCAGCTCACCGGCCTTGTCGCGGGTGATCACCACCGGCTGACGGCCCATGGTCACGGTCATGTAGTCGCCCGGTTCACTGATCTGGCTCTCGTGGGCCAGGAACAGCCAGTTGCCTTCGAAGACGTGCTTCATCTCGAGCTCGAAGAAGGCCGGGTCGGTGAACATGCTGCGGTGGCAGCGGAAGATGCCCTGCTCGGCGTCGTCGACGACGGCGCCGCGGACGCGCTCCTCGAGCTGGTCAAGTTTGCTGGTCATGGTCCAGGTCCTCGATGTCTTATCGTAAGCTGTCGTTTCGGCCCAGCGGGCTCTCGTGGAGAGCCCGCCGGCGTCAGGGGATAGGGGCAGGGAGCAGCCTCAGACCTTGGCGGTGCCGGCCAGCTGGCTGGCCTGGTCCTGCTCGTCTTCCTTGGCGCGGGGGCGGGCGTGGCGGGTCTGCAGCTCGGCCACGTCGGTCTTGGCCAGCTCGATGTCGAACACCACCTCGGAGAAGGGGCCGTCCAGCTCGCGCTTGGCGATCTCGCCCGCGTCCTCGATGCGGCTGGCCGGCACCACCAGCTCCTCGCGGGTGGCGAAGGCGAAGTCGTCGAAGGTGTAGGGGTCGCCCGCCAGGTTGATCTGGGTGGTCAGGTGCTGGTGGCCCGGCGCGGAGATGAAGTAGTGGATATGCGCCGGACGCTCGCCGTGACGGCCCAGGGACTTCAGCACCACGTCGGTGGGGGCGCCTTCCGGCACGCCGTAGCCGGACGGGATGATGCTGCGCGCGGTGTAGCGGCCTTCACTGTCCGCGTAGATGGTGCGGCGCATGTTGTACTCGCTCTGGGTCTTGTCGAAGAAGGAGTAGCCGCCCTTGGAGTTGCAGTGCCAGATCTCGACCTTGGCGCCGGGGATCGGGTTGCCGTCCACGTCGCGCACCTGGCCGGTCAGCCACATCACCTCGGCATCCGGGTCGCTGCCGTCATCCATGCGCGCGAAGCCTTCGGCCTCCGGGGCGCCGGCGACATACAGCGGACCCTCGATGGTGCGCGGGGTGCCACCGGTGCGCTTGGCCTCGGCGTCGATGGCGTCCCGGCGCATGTCCAGGTAGTGGTCGAAGCCCAGGCCCGGCGAGAGCAGGCCGAACTGGGTCTGGCTGCCCAGGGCGTTGAGCAGGTTGACCGCGGACCAGTACTCCTCCTCGGTGACGTCGAAGTCGTCGATCAGCTTGAAGAGGTCGGAGATCAGGCGATGGACGATCTGCTTGGCGCGGTCGTTGCCGCCCTCCTGGTCGAAGCCGGCGATGGTCTTCAGGAAGTCCTGAACTTCGGGGGTATCGAAAATCTTCACGGTCATGGGAATATCCTCTGCGTTATCTTTGCTCCCGCCGGGGCGGGGCTGGCGTGATTCATCCGTGACTCAGGAGTCGTCCTCGCGGATGGAGGACGGGTGGCGACACAGCGGCTTGACGCTGATCTCCATGTAGGGGAAGAGGGGCAGGTTGGAGATGATCTCCTGCAGCTCGGCGTTGTCCTCGACGTCGAAGATGCTGACGTTGGCGTAGCTGCCGGCCACGCGCCACAGGTGGCGCCACTTGCCGGAGCGCTGCAGCTCCTGGGCGTAGGCCTTCTCGGTGGCCTTGATCTCGGCGGCCTGCTCGGCCGGCATGGACGGGGGCAGCTTGACGGTCATTTCCACCTGAAACAGCATGGCTCGATCCTCCGGTTGTCGTGTCGTTTCTTACTTGCGCGCGTAGTGCGCCAGCTTGTCTTCGTCGAGGGTGATGCCGAGACCCGGGCCGGCCGGCAGGTCCACGCCGAACTCGCGGTAGCGCAGCGGCTCGACGACGATGTCGTCCTTGAGCAGCAGCGGGCCGAACATCTCGGTGCCCCAGGCCATCTCGGGCAGGGTCGCCCAGGCGTGCAGGGAGGCGGCGGTGCCGATGGTGCCCTCCAGCAAGGTGCCGCCGTAGAGGCCGATGCCCGCGGCCTGGGCCACGTGGGCCAGCTCCAGCACCCCCTGCAGGCCGCCGGACTTGGCGATCTTGAGGGCGAAGGCGCCGCTGAAGCCGCCACGGACCAGGTCGAGGCCGTCGCGGGCGTCCTGCACCGCTTCGTCGGCCAGCATCGGCACGTTGAAGCGGTCGGCCAGGCGGATCAGGCCGGCGTGCTCGCGGGCCGGAACCGCCTGCTCGATCAGCTCGATGCCGGCGTCCTGCAGGGCCTGGATGCCGTAGACGGCGGTGGACTCGTCCCAGGCCTGGTTGACGTCGACGCGCACGCTGGCGCGATCGCCCAGGGCCTCCTTGATGGCGGCCACGTGGCGCACGTCCTGTTTCACCGGGTTGGCGCCGATCTTCAGCTTGAAGTCGCAGTGGCGGCGCTGCTCGAGGCGCAGCCGCGCCTCCTCGATATCCTTGGCGGTATCGCCGCTGGCCAGGGTCCAGAGCACCGGCAGGTGGGCCTGGCGGGCGCCGCCCAAAAGCTCGGCCACGGAGAGGCCCAGGCGCTTGCCCTGGGCGTCGAGCAGCGCGGTCTCCAGCGCCGACTTGGCGATCATGTTGCCGCGGGCGTGGCGGTTGAGCAGGGCGCGCAGGGCGTTGACGTTGCCGGAGGGCTGGCCGATCAGCAGCGGCGCCAGGTAGGCGTCGATGTTGCACTTGATGCTCTCGGGGCTCTCGGGGCCGTAGGCCAATCCACCGATGGTGGTGCCCTCCCCCAGGCCCTCGATGCCATCGCTGTGGCGCATCCGCACGATCACCAGGGTCTGGCAGGCCATGGTGGTCATGGAGAGCTTGTGGGGACGGATGGTCGGCAGGTCGACCAGCAGCGTCTCGATGGACTGGATAGTGGCGCTCATGGGGGCTCCCGATGCGGGCAGTGTGGTGATTGCATGGCAGTCTGATTGCAGCGGGAAGGCGGAACCAATATTGTTTGGGTGCCCTTCCATACCCAGGAGGTATCATGGAACTGCGCCATCTGAGGTACTTCTGTGTGGTCGCGGAGGAGCTCAACTTCACCAGTGCGGCCGAGCGGCTGCACATGTCTCAGCCGCCTTTATCCAGGCAGATCAAGCAGTTGGAACAGGAAGTGGGGGCCGAGCTGTTCGCGCGGGGACCGCGCGGCCTGCGGCTGACGGCCACCGGCAAGTTCTTCCAGCAGCATGCCCTGCAGATCCTGGAGAAGGTGGATGCCACCCTGGAGTCCACCCGCCGCATGGCCCGCAGCAAGCGCGTCATGTTCGGCATCGGCTTCGTGGCATCGGTGTTCTACGGGCAGCTGCCGCTGCTGGTGCGCGATTTACGACAAAAGGATAATGTCGAGCTGGCCCTGGCCGAGCTGACCACGGTGCAGCAGGTGCAGGCCCTCAAGGCGGGGCGCATCGACATGGGCTTCGGGCGGCTGAGAATCGACGACCCGGAGGTGGAGCAGGAGGTGCTGTTCGACGAGCCGATCATGGCCGCGGTGCCCGCGGGCCACCCCCTGGAGGGCACCACGCCGACCCTGGCCGAGCTGGCCCGCTATCCGCTGATCCTCTTTCCCGCCAAGCCGCGCCCCAGCATGGCCGATATCATGCTGGGCATGTTCCGCCGCCAGGGGCTAAAGGTGGAGGTGGTGCAGGAGGCCAACGAGCTGCAGACGGCGCTGAGCCTGGTGGCCTCGGAGATCGGCATCACCCTGGTACCCGAGCAGGTGCGCCGGCTGCGCCGCGACGGCATCAGCTACATCTACCTGGCGGACCGCTCGCTCACCTCCCCGGTGATCTGCAGCCGCCGCCGCGGCGAGAAGCCCTCCCCGATCATGCAGGAGGCCAACGCCATCCTCGAGGTGCTGGTGGAGAACCGCCGCAGCGGACGCTACCCCTGACGCCGGTGCCATCACAGCGCCACGGCGGCTGACTGGCGCAACGCCGGACACGCCGAAACCCGGGCCCGCCTGTCGGCGGGCCCGGGCTATCGAGATCGAGGCAGGCGAAACCTACTCGAGGGACTCGTAGGGCAGGCCCACGTAGTTCTCGGCGATGGTGGTCAGCCCCGCCTCGGAGCTGGTCGCGTAGTCCAGCTCGGCCTGCTGCATGCGGGTATTGAAGTCCTCCTCCTCGGAGAACTTGTGCAGCATGGAGGTCATCCACCAGGAGAAGCGCTCGGCCTTCCAGATCCGCTTGAGGCAGGTCGCAGAGTAGTTGGGGATCAGGTCGGTACGCCCCTCCTGATAGACCTTCACCATCAGGCGGTAGAGGGTGTTGACGTCGCTGGCGGCGAGGTTGAGCCCCTTGGCGCCGGTGGGCGGCACGATATGGGCGGAGTCGCCCACCAGGAAGAGACGACCGTACTGCATCGGCTCGACCACGAAGCTGCGCAGCGGCGCGATGCTCTTCTCGATAGAGGGGCCGGTGACCAGCTTCTCGGCCACGTCATCGGGCAGGCGGCGCTTGAGCTCTTCCCAGAAGCGCTCGTCGGACCAGTCTTCCACCTTCTCGTCCAGGGCCACCTGGATGTAGTAGCGGCTGCGGGTCTCGGAGCGCATGCTGCAGAGGCTGAAGCCGCGCTCGTGGCTGGCATAGATCAGCTCGTCGGAGACCGGCGGGGTGTCGGAGAGGATCCCCAGCCAGCCGAAGGGATAGACCTTCTCGAACTCCTTGATACGGCCTTCGGGAATCGACTTGCGCGAGACGCCGTGGAAGCCGTCACAGCCGGCCACGTAGTCGCAGTCGAGGCGGTGCGTCTCGCCGTCCTTCTCGAAGGTGACCCAGGGCGCTTCGCTCTCCAGGTCGTGAAGCTGGACGTTGTCCGCCTCGTAGATGGTGGTGCCGCCCGTGGCCTCGCGAGCCTCCATCAGGTCGCGGGTGACCTCGGTCTGGCCGTAGACCATCACCTTGCTGCCGCCGGTCAGCGCCGCCAGGTCCACGCGCACCCGGCGATTGTCGAAGGCCAGCTCGAAGCCGTCATGGGGCAGGCCCTCCTCGTTCATGCGCGCATCGACGCCGGCCTCGCGCAGCAGGTCGACCATGCCCTGCTCCAGCACGCCGGCCCGAATGCGGCTCAGCACGTACTCGCCGCTCTTGCGTTCGAGGATGACGTTATCGATGCCCTGGCGGCTCAGCAGCTGACCGAGCAGCAGGCCGGAGGGGCCTGCGCCGATGATGGCGACCTGTGTCTTCATGGGGAATACTCCGTTGTTATCCAGCCAGGTGTACAAGTGTTCGCTATGTGAATTGTATTTTTCACTGAATCATCCGGCAAAATAAGGCATGATTCGATCCATCACCTGGACTTTTGACACATTACCGTTCGACCTTGGTCGTAGCGCAAGGGAGGATCCATGAGCACGGCACCCACCATTCCGGTCTTCAAGCTCTACGGTGAAACTCACCACTGGCCCACTCCCGACCTGCTCCACTGCGAGTCGATCCCGGAGCGCAGCGCGCTGCACGACTGGCACATCCGCCCCCATCGCCATGCCGACCTGGTCCACCTGCTGCACATTGCCCGAGGCCAGGTGGAGCTCGAGCTGGAGGGGAGCCATCAGCCGCTGCAGGGCCCTCTGGTCATCGTGGTGCCGAGCATGAGTATCCACGGCTTCCGCTTCTCGCCGACCGTAGAGGGGCACATCATCACCCTGGCGCTGCCCCTGGTTGAGCACCTGGCCCAGGCCTCCTCGGGCGGCCTGCTGCAGCAGGCCGCCTCCCACCGGCTGACGCAGCCCGACAGCGCGCGGCGCATCGCCACCCTGGTGGCACAGATCGATGAGGAGTATCGCCATCCGGCTCCCGGGCGGGCGCGGATGCTGGAGGCGCTGATCCAGGCGCTGGTGGTAGCACTGTCACGCCTCCAGGAGAGCGCCGGGCGTGGCGCCCGAGGCAGCCACCGCCCTCAGGAGCGAGGGCATCAGCACCTGGTCAACTACCAGGCGCTGATCGAGGCCCAGTTTCGCCGCCAGCCCAGCGTCGAACAGTTTGCCGCCCAGCTGGGCATGAGCAGCGCCCACCTCAACACCCTGTGCCGCCGCCTGGCCGATCGCAGCGCCCTGCAGCTGCTGCACGAACGCCTGCTGCTGGAGGCCAAGCGCCAGCTCACCTATACCAACATGACCGTCAGCCAGGTCTCCGACTCCCTGGGTTTCTCGGAGCCCGCCTACTTCACCCGCTTCTTCAAGCGCCATACCGGGCTCTCGCCGCGGGAATTTCGGCTGCGCCAGCAGTCGGGGGAGCCCCACAAACAGGACGCCCCCGGCCAGACGGGCTGACCGGGGGCGTCTCCAGGATGGCAGAAGGCCCTGCACCTGGCAGGGCCTTCTGCTTGTAGCGCAACCCACTGGGCGGCTAGAGCATCCAGAGGGTCAGGACGGGGAAGGCGATCAGCAGCACCAGCCTCAGCAGGTCGGCGACGATGAAGGGCGTCACCCCCCGGTAGATCTCGCCCAGCGTCACGTGGGGCGCCATGGCCTTGATCACGAAGACGTTCATCCCCACCGGTGGCGTCACCAGCCCCAGCTCCACGGTCAGCACGGTGAGGATGCCGAACCAGATCGGATCGATGCCCAGCATGGTGATGATGGGAAAGACCACCGGCACCGTGATCACCAGCATGGCGATGGAGTCCATGAACATGCCGAGCACGAAGTACATCAGCAGGATCAGCAGCAGGATCACCATGGTCGGCACATCCAGGCCGCCCAGGAAGGCACTGATGGTGAAGGAGATCCGGGACACCGAGATGAAGTAGCCCAGGGTCTCGGCCCCCACCAGCATGAAGAAGACCACCGCCGAGAGCGCCAGGGTCTCCTGGACGCTCTGCCACAGCCCCTTCAGGCGCATGCCCTTGTAGAGGGCATAGAGCAGGGTGGCAAAGGCCCCTACGCTGGCCCCCTCGGTGGGGGTAAACATCCCCTGGTAGATCCCGGCGATGATGATCACGAAGACCGTGAAGAAGGGCAGCAGCCCCGACAGGGAGCGCAGCTTCTCGCCCAGAGAAGTGGGCTCCCCCGGCACCGCCATGTCGGGCCAGATCCGCATCACCACGCTTACCGTCAGGGCATAGAAGAGCAGCCCCATCAGGCCGGGAATGATCCCCGCCGCGAACATGTCACCCACCGACTGCTCGGTGATCACCGCATAGATCAGCAGGGCGATGCTGGGCGGGATCATGATCCCCAGGGTGCCGCCGGCGGCCAGGGTGCCGGTGGCCAGGGAGCGCTTGTAGCCGTGCTTCTCCATCTCGGGCAGTGCCACCCGGGTCATGGTGCTGGCGGTGGCCAGCGACGAGCCGGAGATCGCCGAGAAGACGCCGCAGGAGCCCACGGTGGCGATGGCCATGCCCCCCTTCCAGCCGCCACAGATGGTGCGAGTGGAGTTGAACAGCATGCCGGCCATCCCGGAGTGGGCCGCCAGCACCCCTATGAAGATGAACATGGGAATGGCACTGAAGCTGTAGCTGGAGAGCACGTCCACCGGCACCGACTTGACCATGGAGAGGGCGGCGCCCCAGGAGATCACCTGGGCGAAGCCCACCACCCCGACGATCAGCATGGCCAGGGCCACCGGCACGCGCAGCACCAGCAGCAGCAGCAGCCCGATCAGGCCGATGCCGCCAATCATCTCACTACTCATGATGGACACCTCCCCCATCGGTGGCGAAGAAAGTGCCCAGCAGGGCGTGCAGCAGGCTGCGCAGCGCCAGCAGAGCGCAGAGCAGGGCCCCGAACTGATAGATGGGGGCCATAGGCAGGCGCAGGTCCTGGGTGACCTGGCCGCGCATGGCGGCCACGCCCGCCTCCTGCCAGAGACCGACGGCCATCACCGCCCCCAGCACCACGAACCCGAGCAGGAAGAGGCCGCCCAGGCGCTCCTTGAGCACCGGGGAGAGGCCGTGGCTGAAGGCCTCCACCACCACCTGGGAACGCTCGACGCTGGCGGCCATGGCCGCCAGCAGGGAGAACATCAGCAGATAGCGCACCAGCTCGACGCTGCCCACCACGCTCCAGTTGAGGGCGCCCCCGGAGAGGCGGAAGGTCAGGCGCAGCAGCACATCGGCGATGGTCACGCCCATCATGGCCAGCAGCGCCAGCCCCGCCACCAGCAGGCACAGGCGTGCCAGCTGGCGGCTCACGAACGACAAGGCTTGCATGGAATCGCTCTCGCTCAGCTCTGGTCGACCGGGCAGGCGTCGCGCGCCGCCATGGCCGCCTCGTAGACCTCGCGGGCGTTATCCAGGCCGCGCCCCTCGAGCTCGCTCAGGTAGTTCTCGATGCCCTCCTTGAGGGGGCCGGCCCAGTCATCGTGCTCCAGGGGGCTGTCGATCACGCGGATGTGGTGCCCCGCCTCCTCGGCCTCCTGCTTGCCGGCCTCGTCCAGGCCATCGAAGACCCGACCCGCCACCTCGCTCCAGGCCATGCCGCTGTTGGCCTCGATCACCGCCTGCTGCTCGGGGCTCAGGCGGTCGAAGCTGCGCTGGCTCATGGTGGCCACGAAGATCAGCGAGTAGAAGGGCACCTGGGTGTGGTAGTTGGCCAGCTCGTTCAAGCGGAAGACCTTCATGCCCTCCCAGGGAAAGCTCAGGCCGTCGATCACGCCGCGCTGCAGGGAGGTGTAGATGTCCGGGGCCGGCATGCCCACCGGCTGGGCGCCGAGACGCTCAAGCATCTCGCCGGCCACCGCGGTGGGGCGACGGATGCGCAGGCCCGCAAGGTCGTCCGGCGACTGGATGTCGTGATCCGCGGTGTGCAGGTAGCCGGGGCCGGTGGTGAACATGAACAGCACCCGGGTATCGTCGTACTCGCCGGCGATGTGGCCATCGTCATAGAGGCTCTGGAGGATGCAGGCGCCCTGGCTGGCGGTATCGGAGACCCCGGGCAGCTCGACGATCTGGGAGAGCGGGAAGCGCCCGGCGGTATAGCCCTGGGCGGTGATGGCGATGTCGGAGATGCCGTTGACTGCGCCCTGATAGGCCTGATCGGCGCGGGTCAGGGTCTGGGAGGGGAAGTTCTCGACGCGCAGCTCGCCACCGGACTGCTCCTCGATGGTCTCGGCCCAGGCCTGGAAGATCTCCTGGTTGATGCCGGAGCCGTCGGGCCAGAAGTGGGACATGCGCAGGGTGGTGGACGCCTGGGCGGTAGAGGCCGCGGCAAGGCCCGCAATGGAAGCGGCGAGCAGGCAGCGAGTCAGGGTGCGGTTCATGGGGTGCCTCCGGGGTGTCGTTATAATGGACTTATCATATGTTCGGCATCCGAATATCAGTTCGGATATTCCGCAAAGCTACCCCACTCCCGCAGGCCTGAACAATGGACATTCGTCTATAGCGAAGGGGATTGCGTGCCTGAGCTAAGCGGCACTCCATCGCTTCCGACCAGGACAAAGCGATCAACAAACTGGACTATTCGCATCTTTTCCGCTGATGACATGAAAAAGCCCGGAGCACGCGGGGCGTGCTCCAGGCTGACAGCCAGACCACCAGGCGGCGCTGTCGCCCCGCGGCTCAGTCGGCCTCGACCATAAAGCGGGAGAAGAACTCGGAAAGCGCCTCGAAGCCGTCCAGCGGCAGCACCAGGGAGACGTACTGGTCGGGTCGCACCACCACCAGGGCGCCGGCGCCACGGTCGATGCCGCGCAGGTCGAAGATGTCCCGGTCGGTGCCCAGCACCGGCGCATGGACCTTCTGGTAGTCCTGGAGCCCGAGGGGGCCCTTGTGGGGCTTGAGGACGTCGTGCATGTCGGCCCAGTCCACCTCGAGGTGAGACTGCTGGATGATGCCGTGGACATCGAAGACCGCGTCCGGATCGGCTCCCTTCGGGGTGAAGCGGCGGATCGGCGAGGCGTCGCTGGCCAGGAAGTCCATCAGCTGGTTGAAGCGCGAGCCCGGGCTTCTCGGGTCGACCATGTCCGCGAAGGCGTAGAGCCGCCAGCGGCCGTCGGCGCGATGGACGTGGCCCAGGTGGATCTGCTTGGCATCGCCGAGCCGGATCACCTCGGCCGAATGGAAGCGGCGCCCGGGCGGGAAGCCGGTGGCCAGGGCCAGGTGGCTGTCGTCACCGGTGAGCAGGGCCGGCGTGTAGTGGGTGGCGAACCCGGCGGTGAACTCGCTGTTGGTGACGAACTGGCGCTGCACCTCGGCCAGCCCCTTCATGGCGGCCTCGGGATCGTCGGCGTCCTGGGCGGCACCGATCGCCCGTGACCAGCGGGTATCCATCTCAATCAGGTTTTCCGCGATGACGTGACGCTCGGCGTTGTAGGTGTGCAAGAGGCTGGCCGGGCTGCGTCCCTCGAGTACCGAGATCAGCTTCCAGCCCAGGTTGAAGGTGTCCTGCATCGACACGTTCATGCCCTGGCCGGCCTTGGCGGTATGGGTGTGGCAGGCGTCGCCGGCGATAAAGACCCGCGGCGTGCGGCTCGCCATCTGGTCGTCGTCGACGTCGTCGAACTTGTCGGTGACCCGGTGGCCGACCCGATAGACGGAGAACCAGGCGACCTCCTTCGCCTCGAAGGTGTAGGGGGCCAGCACCGCCTGGGCCTTGGCCAGCACCTCCTCCTTGGTCAGCCAGGCGTCAGGGGCGATGTTGCCCATGTCGACGTAGAGCCGGACCATGTAGCCGCCCTCGCGGGGGATCAGCAGGATATTGCCCGCCTCGGCGGACTGGATGGTGCACTTGAAGCGGATGTCCGGGAAGTCGGTCACCGCCAGGACATCCATCACGCCCCACGCCTTGTCCTCGCCGTGGCCCTGGGGCACCCGGCCGATGGAGTCGCGCACCACGCTGTGGGCGCCGTCGCAGCCGACCACGTACTTCGCACGCACCGTCTTCTCGCCCTCTGCGGTGTTGAGGGTCACGGTGACACGCTCGCCGGGGGCCTCGGGCACCTCCACCCTGAGGGTCTCATGGCCGTAGTCGACCTTCAGGCGGCTCGGGGAGTTGTGCATGTACTCCAGCAGGAAGTCGAGCAGGCGAGCCTGGTTGACGATCACATGGGGGAACTCGGAGAGGCCGTCGCGCACGTCCTGCACGCGGCCGAGCCGGGCGATCCGCGACTTGTCGCCGGGGGCCGGGCCCCAGAAATGGGTCTCGTTGACCCAGTAGGCCTCGGTGGTCATCCGCTCGGCCAGGCCGAAGGCCTCGAACATCTCCACCGTGCGGCAGGCGATCCCGTCGGCGCGCCCGACCTCGAGGGGCCCGTCGGCCTTCTCCACTACGCGGGTGACGATCCCCGGGAAGGTCGAGAGCTGGGCGGCCAGCAGCAGCCCGGCGGGGCCGGTGCCGACGATGAGCACATCCACCTCCTCCGGCAGCGGACCCTGCTCCTCGCTGCGCCCTTCGGCCAGGGGTTGAATTCGCGGGTCGCCGCTGCGGTAACCGTCGAGGAAGTACTGCATCGTTTCGCTCCATCCCGTGCGCTACGGGTCATCGTTGTTGGGGGTCGATCAGGGGGTCGAGGCTTTCGGCGGCAGTCATCTGCCACCCCGATATTCATCAGTATTGTGATCGGTTTCGCGGCGGACAACCCGACTTTCGGATAATTGATCATCTATGTGATGATCACAATACTGACACAGATCAAAAAGTGACCACCTCTCTGTCCGCCGATCCCTGACCACCGACAAGCGAGCCGACAATGACAACCACCGCACGCCAAACCGTTCGTCGCCCCCTGGCCCTGACGCTGCTCTCGGCCTCCCTGCTGGCCGCCAGCGCCCCCGCCTTGGCCAAGGAGCTGCGCCTGGGGATGATCACCCCGCCCCAGCACATCTGGAGCCAGAGCGCCGAGCAGTTTGCCGAGGCCGTGGCCGAGCGCAGCGACGGCGAGCTGACCATCGCCCTCTTCCCCGCCGGCCAGCTGGGTGACGAGTCCGCCATGTTCTCCCAGATGGAGACCGGCCTGCTCGACATGGGCATCATGACCGCGGCGCTGACCAGCCAGCGCGAACCCTCCATGGTCGGCTGGTTCACCCCCTTCCTGTTCGACAGCGTCGAGGAGGCGGCCAAGGCCACCGAGACCGAGGCCGCCCGGGAGATGCTGGCCAACCTGGAGAGCAAGGGACTGCACGCCTTCGGCTACACCTTCGCCGGCATGCGCCATATCCTGATGCGCGATACCCGCGTCGAAGGCGTGGACGATGTCGCCCGCAAGAACATGCGCATCATCCCCTTCGCCGCCATGAACACCTGGTGGCGCGCCATGGATGCCCGCCCTACCCCCATCAGCCTGCCGGACGTCTACCAGGCGCTGCAGAATCGCATGCTCGACGGCGTGGATATCGACCTGGACGCCCTGGTAGGCTCCGGCTTCTACGAGGTCGCCGAGCACCTGACCCTGACCAGCCATATGGCCTTCCCCGCCGTCTCGGTGATGAGCCAGGCGACCCGAGCCTCCCTCTCCGACGAGCAGCGCCAGATCATCGACGAGGCCATGGAGGAGGCCCTGGCCTGGGGCATCGAAGCGCAGATCGAGGCCGAACAGCGCAACCTCGCCACCCTCCAGGAAGCCATCGATGTCTTCATCCTCGAGGATGCCGAAAGCGTCTTCGCCCCGGCCAACCAGGCTTTCGCGGAGCGCTTCGGCGACCATCCGCTGATCCAGGCCTTCCAGCAGCAGTCCGCCGAGCTGCTTGACGCCGCCAGATAAGGCTAGACCGGTACGAGGCGCCCAGGCGCCCCGTACCGGAAGCCCGTACCGGAAGAGAGCCCCATGAACACCCGACACGATACCTGGCTGAGCCGGGCCAGCCACGGGCTGGCCCGGGTCGAGCAGTTTCTCTGCAGCCTGCTGATTGCCGCCTTCAGCGTGGTGCTGATCGCCAATGTCTTTGCCCGCTATGTGCTCAACAGCCCGCTCTACTTTGCCAACGAGCTGGCGGTCTACATCCTGATCTGGATGGCCTTTCTGGCCATCTCCATCGCGATCCACCACGACCAGCACGTGCGCCTGACCATGCTGGTGGGCCTGCTGCCCGCACCGGCCCAGCGGGCCTGCTACTGGCTGACCGAGCTGGTCTGCCTGGCGATCCTGGCGGTGATGCTCTGGTACTCCATCGGGTGGCTGCGCTCGCCTTCGGTCGCCTTCGATATCGCCATCACCCTCGACTGGCCCAAGTGGCACTTCTACCTGATCGTGCCGATCTTCTGTGCCACCTCCATCTTCCACCTCATCGCCAGGCTGCCGGACCGCTCACGCACGGTCTTCACCCTGGCCAGCGACGAGGAGTGACCGCATGACCCTGGCCGCCTTCCTGCTCTTCATGCTGCTCGGCATGCCCATCGCCTTCGTGCTGCTGGCCTCGACCTTCACCTTCATCATCACCTCCGGCAACTACCGCCTGCTCGACAACCTGCCCCAGGTGATCTTCGGCTCCCTGGAGGTGTTCGACCTGCTGGCGATCCCGCTCTTCATCCTGCTGGGGGAGATCATGAACGAGGGGGGCATTACCCGCCGGATCATCCTCGCGGCCCGCGCCTGGTTCGCCTGGATCCCCCACAGCATCGCCTATGTCTCCCTCACCTCGAACCTGATGCTGGCCTCCATCATGGGCTCCGCCACGGCGCAGATCGCCATCATGAGCCGGGTCATGACCCCGGAGATGGAGCGCGACGGCTACGACAAGGGGTTCGCCGCCGCGCTCACCGCGGGCAGCGGCCTGCTGGGGCCGATCATCCCGCCCTCCATGGTCTTCATCATCTATGGCGTGATCGCCCAGGTCTCGATCGGGGCGATGTTCCTGGGCGGCATCCTTCCGGGCCTGGTCCTCTTCCTGCTGATCAGCGGCCTGATCGCGCTGATGGCCGGGCGGGCGAAGAAGCGGGACACCGGCAACAAGCAAGCTATCCCGCTGTGGGGTGCCACCCGGGGCGCCCTGCTGACCCTGGTCATCCCGCTGGTCATCGTCGGCGGCATCGCCTTCGGCGTCGTCACCCCCACCGAGTCGGCGGCGGTGGCGACCCTGATGGCGCTGCTCATCGGCGGCCTGGTGTTCCGCGAGCTGAAGTGGGGACAGCTCCCCGGAGTGCTCCAGCGGACGGCGCGCAACACCGCCATCGTGCTGTTCCTGATCGCCGCGGCCAAGGCCTTCGGCTGGGTGCTGGTCTACAACCAGATTCCCCAGCAGGTGGCGGGACTGATGCAGGGCGCCACCGAGAGCCCGCTGGTCTTCATGCTGCTGGTCTTCGTGATGCTGATCGTGGTGGGCATGGTGCTCGACGGCATCGCCGCCCTGATCATCCTGGTGCCGATCCTGCTGCCGGTGGCCCAGCAGAGCTACGGCATCGATCCCATCCACTTCGGCATCGTCACCTGCATGACCCTGAGCCTGGGGCTGCTGACGCCGCCGGTGGGCGCCGGTCTCTACGTCGCCTCGGCGATCAGCAACGTCAGTCTGCCGCGCATCACCAGATGGATCATGCCCTTCGTGCTAGCGGCCTGCCTGGTGATCCTGGTGACCATCTTCAACCCCTGGCTGGTCAGCGTCTTCCGCTGATGCTACCCGCCGGCCTGGCCCGGCGGGTGCCCGAACTCCCTGATTCTGCTAAGTTAGCGCCCCGTCCACCCTCGAGTAGAGCCTGACCATGACCGCAGCCCCCTTCTCGGAAGCCAGCCAGTTTCCCGGCAACCTGCTCCGGCGCTGCCATCAGATCAGCGTGGCGATCTTCCTGCGCAAGTGCGAGATCCATCAGCTGACTCAGCTGCAGTACATCATCCTCTGCGCGCTGGAGGAGCATGGCTCCATCGACCAGATCACCCTGGGGGGCCATACGGCCCTGGACCGCAATACCGTGGCCGTGGTGGTAAGGAAGCTGGAGGAGCGTGGCCTGGTGACTCGCCAGCGCAACCCCGAGGATCGCCGCGCCATGCTGGTGACCCTGACCCAGGAGGGGGAGCGCCTGCGCCACGCTGCGGAGCCTTCCGTGGCCGAGGTGCAGGAGGAGATCCTCGCCCCCCTGGAAGCGGATGAGCGCGAAACCCTCTGCCGGCTGCTGCAGACCCTGGCCGACGAGAACAACCATCTCAGCCGAGTGCCGGTGCGCAACGCCGGCTGACCGCCTCATAGCCAATTCCCCCCAACCGACAAGGCCCCGAGAGCATCGCTCTCGGGGCCTTGTCGGTTCGGCCTGTGCCAATCGTCAGCCGGCTGGTGCCATCTTGATGTGCCCCTAAGGACGCCAGCACCCGCGCATCATCACCGCTCGATAGCTCCCCGCCCCGCTGAGCTCCGGCACTAGACCAAAGACGTAGCGCCAGAGACATGACCCGGCCAGGAAGCTGTTGTAGTCTCTTTATTGTTTATAAATACAACAGTATTTTCTAGCAACATATGCTTGCCCCCCAGCCGGCAGACAGCAAGGAGCCAATAATGACAGCCTCCCAGTGCTACCAAGAACAAGTGCCCGACTTCATGGATCCACAGGTGTGCCTGGAACACCGGGATGACGGCAGCCAACTGATGAACTCCGAGGTGCACCTCGGTACCTATGACCGCTGCAGCGGCGAGTGGCTGGAGCACTGGGCTCGAGAGGCACCGGATAGAACCTGGCTGGCGGAACGCGATGGCCAGGGCAACTGGCAAAGGCTCACCTATGGAGAGGCACGCTGCCGGGTGATTGCCATCGCCACCTGGCTACTACGGCAGGACCTCTCCCCCGAGCGACCGCTAGTGATTCTCTCGGAGAACAGCATCGAGCATGCCCTGCTCATGACGGCCGCCATGCATATTGGCGTGCCGCCCTGCTCGATCTCTCCCGGCAGCTCGCTGATGTCCAAGGATCATGTCAAGCTCAAGAGCCAGATCCAGCTGCTGGAGCCCGGCGTCATCTATGCTGATCCCGTCGAGGCCTATCGTCCTGCTCTGAACAATATCGCAGACAGCCACGACGCCATCATCGTGGCCGGGAGCCGCAGCAACGAGACGGAGGATGCCACCCCCTTCGCCGAGCTGGAGCAACATGGTGATGAGTCAGCGGTGATGGCAGCCTTCGCCACCATCACGCCCGAGACCATTGCCAAGTTCCTGTTCACCTCAGGGTCCGTCAATACCCCCAAGGCCGTCCCCAATACCCAACGCATGCTGTGTTCCAACCAGAAGGCCAAGGAACTGGTGTGGCCGCTTCTCACCAAGGAGCCGACCATCATGCTGGACTGGCTGCCCTGGAGTCACACCTTCGGCGGCAATCACAACTTCAATATCATCCTGCGCTGGGGCGGGACGCTCTACCTGGATGACGGCAAGCCGACCCCCACCTTGATCGAGAAGACCGCGCGCAACCTCAAGGAGGTCTCGCCCACTGTCTACTTCAGCGTGCCACGCGCCTACGACATGCTGGTTCCACTGCTGCGCAAGGACGAAACGCTTCGCAAGGCCTTTTTCGCCCGGCTGAAGGTCATCTTCTATGCTGCCGCGGCCCTGCCCAATCACCTCTGGCAGGCACTGGAAGAGATGGCTCGGGAGACCTCGGGCGAGGACATCATGATCACCTCCTCCTGGGGTTCAACGGAAACGGCTCCGATCTGCACGGATTGCCACTTCCCGGCGGTACGCTCAGGCGTCATAGGCGTACCAATTCCGGGCACCACTCTCAAGCTGGTGCCCGGTGCTGACAAGCTGGAGGTACGCATCAAGGGCCCCAACGTCTTCCAGGGCTACTGGAAGCAGCCGGAGCTGACGAAGCAGGCCTTCGACGACGAGGGTTTCTACATGATCGGTGACGCCGTGGAGTTCGTGGACCCCGAGTGCCCCGAGATGGGGCTGCTCTTCGATGGCCGAGTCGGTGAGGATTTCAAGCTCCTGACCGGCACTTGGGTGCATGTGGGCTCACTGCGCATGGCGGGACTCGAGGCCCTCAATCCCGCAGGCCTCGACATCGTGGTAACCGGTCATGATCGTGACGAGATTGGCTTCCTGATCTTCCCCAACGTGGGCGAATGCCGACGCCTATGCCCCGACCTTGCCGACGATGCATCGGTCGCCGAACTCATCGCCCACCCCATCCTCGTCGATCACGTTCGCAAGGCCATGCAAACGCTTAAAGCCAAAGGCGGCAGCTCGACCTATCCAGCCCGCGCCATGCTGCTCGAGGAGCCCCCCTCCCTGGAGGCCGGCGAGATTACCGACAAGGCCTATATCAACCAGCGCCAGGTCCTGACGCGTCGCGCCGAGCTCGTCGAAGCGCTGTATGCCGAGCGGCTCGACGGCCGCGTCATCACCCTGTAACCCGCCGACTTCCTTATCGAGATTATCGAGAACCATCATGAACGACACCCTCGTCAAGACATCGCTGGACAACAGCATCTATACCATCACCCTTGCACGCCCGGAGAAACGCAACGCCGTCAGCGACCGCCTGCTCGATGCGCTGGAACAGGCCCTGGTGGCAACACCGGAAGACACCCGCGTGATCATTCTCGCCGCCGAGGGCAAGCACTTCTGCGCCGGGCTGGATCTCTCCGAGCATCAGCATCGCGATCCCTTCGGCGTGATGCAGCACTCACGCGGCTGGCATCGCATCTTCGACCGTTTGCAGAACGGGGGAATCCCGGTGGTTGCCGCCATGCAGGGCGCGGTCATCGGCGGCGGCCTGGAACTGGCCACCGCCACCCATGTGCGGGTCGCCGAGCCCAGCACCATCTACCAGCTGCCGGAAGGCCGCCACGGCATCTTCGTGGGCGGTGGCGCCTCGGTACGCGTCGCCGGCATCATCGGCGCCGGCCGCATGTGCGAGATGATGCTTACCGGTCGCATCCTGGAGGCGGAGGAAGGCCAGCGCCTGGGGCTCTCCCACCATGTGGTCGGTGAGGGCGAGAGCCTGACCAAGGCGCGTCAGCTCGCCGAACGCATCGCCGAGAATGCCCCCATGGCCAACTGGGCCATGGTGTCGGCCATCTCGCGCATCGACAACATGGCCAGCGAAGACGGCCTCTTCGTCGAGTCCCTGACCGCCGCGCTGACTCAGACAAGTCCCGAGGTGGCCGCACGTATCGGTGAGTTCCTGCAACGCAAGGGCCAGGGGCCTCGCACCTGATCGGCTTTAAAACAAGGAGAATGCCATGAAATTCCAGGACAATGCCTTTGTCGTTACCGGTGGCGCCTCAGGGCTCGGTGAAGCGACGGTACGTGCCCTCCATGCCGCGGGCGGCCGGGTCGTGATCGCCGATCTCAACGTCGAACGCGGCGAAGCCCTGGCTCAGGAGCTCGGTGAACACGCCCGATTCCAGCGCACCAACGTCACCGACGAACAGGAGGCTACAGCGGCCGTCGACCTCGCCGTGGAAGCCTTCGGAGGGCTCCATGGGCTAGTCAACTGTGCCGGCATCGGCAATCCGGCCAAGGTACTCGACCGCGACGGCAACCCACAGCCTCTCGACACCTTCTCGCGCATTGTCGATATCAATCTCAACGGCAGCTTCAACATGGCCCGCGTGGCCGCCGCCGCCATGGCCAGAGGCGAGTCTCAGGAAGACGGCGAACGCGGCGTGATCATCAATACCGCCTCGGTGGCGGCCTTCGACGGCCAGATCGGCCAGGCAGGCTATGCGGCCTCCAAGGGCGGCATCGTCGCCATGACCCTGCCCATGGCCAGGGAGCTGGCGCGTCACGGCATCCGCGTGATGACCATCGCCCCCGGGCTCTTCATGACCCCCTTGATGAAGACCCTGCCGGAAGAGGTGCAGCAGGGCCTGGCTGCCTCCATTCCTTTCCCAAGGCGACTGGGTGAGCCCGACGAATTCGCACGCCTGGCCTGCCATATCGTCGACAACACCATGCTCAACGGGGAGACCATCCGCCTCGATGGCTCCCTACGCATGGCCGCCAAGTAATGTCCTCTACCCCGTGCCTCGAGACGGGACCGTAGATAAACGATTCGAAGGGCCTTAGCATGATCGACTACTCGGCACCGCTGCGTGATATGCAGTTCATTCTCGACGAGCTCGCTGGCCTCGAGGAAATCGCCGGATTACCCGGCTGCGAGGACGCTTCCGCCGACCTGGTGAGCGCCGTGCTGGAAGAGGCCGGCAAGTTCGCTTCCGGCGTGCTTGCCCCCATCAACCCGGTCGGTGATCGTCAGGGCTGCCGCTTGGAAGAGGGGCGCGTGATCACCCCCGATGGCTGGCAGGAGGCGTACGACCAGTTCCGCGATGCCGGCTGGGTCGGCCTCTCTCTGCCCCAAGAGCACGGCGGCCAGGGGTTACCCAAGCTCGTCTCCACCCCGGTGTGGGAGATGTGGTTCTCCACCAACATGGCCTTCGCCATGCTACCCCAGCTGAATGTCGGCCAGACCGAAGCGATGATGATAGCCGCGAGCGAGGAGCAGAAAAGCACCTGGCTGGAGAAGATCGTCAGCGGCGAATGGGCCGCCACCATGAACCTCACCGAGCCGCAGGCAGGCTCGGACCTGGCTGCCACGCGCATGCGAGCCGAGTCGGCCGCAGATGGAGCCTACCGCCTGTTCGGACAGAAGATCTATATCTCCTACGGCGAACATGAACTCACTCCCAACATCGTGCACCTGGTATTAGCCCGCCTGCCCGACGCCCCGCCCGGTGTCAAAGGACTGTCGCTTTTTCTGGTCCCCAAGTACCTGCTCGACGAGCGTGGCGAGCCCGGGGAGAAGAACGATATCCGCTGCATCTCCATCGAGCACAAGATGGGAATCCACGGAAGCCCCACCTGCACCCTGAGCTATGGCGACAGCGATGGCGCCCTGGGCTACCTGGTCGGTGAGCCGCACCAGGGGTTGGCCACCATGTTCGTCATGATGAACGATGCGCGCTTCAACGTGGGCGTGCAGGGTGTGGCGCTTGGCGAGCGCGCCTATCAGGCGGCTCTGGACTATGCCCGTGAGCGCGTTCAGGGGCGCGATATCGTTACCGGCGAAGCCGGCAAGCCGATTCTCATTCACCCGGACGTGAAGCGCATGCTGGTGTCCATGCGCGCTCGGCTGATGGCCATGCGCGGCCTGCTCTATACCGCCGCCGGCTGGTTCGATGTGGCACGCCACCACCCGGAGGCCGAGGTCGCCGACAAGTACCGCCGCTATGTCGACCTGCTGATGCCCGTCGCCAAGGGCTGGTGCACCGAGGTGGGTAATGACCTCTGCGACGAGGCGATTCAGGTGTTCGGCGGGATGGGTTTCGTGGAGGAAACCGGGGTCGCCCAGCTGTTCCGCGACGCCCGCATCATCACCATTTACGAAGGTACCACAGGCATCCAGGCCAACGACCTGCTGGGCCGCAAGATCCTGCGCGAGGAGGGGGCGACACTGCGCGAGCTGATCGCCGATGTTCGCGAGACTACCGCAAGGCTCGACGCCCATCAGCGGCTCGGAGATCTGGCAGAACCACTGCATGACCAGGCGACACTCCTGGAGGAGATCACCGATTGGCTGCTCGATCACAAGGCCGACACCGCCGATCTCTACGCTGGCGCCGTACCTCTGCTTCACCTGCTGGGCATCGCCTGTGGCGCCTGGCAGATGGCCCGCCTGGCACTCGCCGCGGACGCACGACTTGCGGGCGACGACGGTGATTCGGACTACCTGGAAGGGCTCGTCGAACAGGCCCGCTTCTACATGGCCACTCAGGCCCCCCAGGCCATGGCCCATGGACATACCCTGCGCCATGCAGGCCCGGTGCTGACCCGTCTCAACGATAGCGCCCTCTAATCACGACTGGCGATGAGCAGGCGCTGCACGCCTGCCCGCCCCCTCGAAAGGAGATAGATCATGAAAGTCCTCGTCGCGGTCAAACGCGTCATCGACTACAACGTCAAGATCCGGGTCAAGCCGGATCACTCCGACGTCGATCTCACCAACGTCAAGATGGCCATGAACCCCTTCTGCGAGATCGCCGTGGAAGAGGCGGTGCGCCTGAAGGAGAAGGGCGTGGCCACCGAGATCGTCGCCGTCACCATCGGTCCCAAGGCCGCCCAGGAGCAGCTGCGTACCGCCCTGGCGCTGGGTGCCGATCGCGCCATCCACGTCGAGACCGACGAGCGCGTCGAGTCCCTGGGTGCCGCCAAGGCGCTGGCCAAGCTGGTCGAGGAGGAGCAGCCGGGCCTGGTGATCCTCGGCAAGCAGGCCATCGACAGCGACAACAACCAGACCGGCCAGATGCTCGCCGCCCTGACCGGCCTGCCCCAGGGCACCTTCGCCTCGGCGGTCAACGTCGAGGGAGACAAGGTGCAGGTGACCCGCGAGGTAGACGGCGGCCTGCAGACCGTCGAGCTCACGCTTCCTGCGATTGTGACGACGGATTTGCGCCTTAACGAGCCGCGCTACGCCAAGCTGCCCGATATCATGAAGGCCAAGAAGAAGCCGCTGGACGTCAAGTCCCCGGCGGATCTCGGCATTTCGGTAGGCAGTCGAGTCAAGCTGCTCAAGGTCGAGCCGCCGGCCGAGCGCCAGGGCGGCGTCAAGGTGGGCTCCGTGGATGAGCTGGTCGACAAACTCAAGAACGAAGCCAAAGTGCTTTGATAGGAGCTGATCTCATGAGCATTCTGGTACTCGCTGAACATCACGATGGCGCCCTGGCCGGCGCTACCGCCCATGTGGTTGCCGCCGCCCAGGCTATCGGCGGCGATATCGACGTGCTGGTGGCCGGTGAAGGCGTGGGTGCCGTTGTCGAGGCCGCGGCCAGGCTGGACGGCGTCAGCAAGGTCCGCGTGGCCGACAGCGCCGCCTACGCCCACCTGCTGGCCGAGCCCACCGCGGCGCTGGTGGCGGAGCTTGCCGGCGACTACAGCCACCTGCTGGCGGCGGCCTCCACCACCGGCAAGAACGTGCTGCCCCGGGTCGCCGCCCTGCGCGATGTGGCGCAGATCTCCGAGATCATCGCCGTCGAATCCCCGGACACCTTCAAGCGTCCGATCTACGCCGGCAACGCCATCGCCACGGTGCAGAGCGATGACGCCCTCAAGGTGATCACCGTGCGCAGCACCGGCTTCGATGCCGTCGGCGAAAGCGGCTCCGCCAGAGTGGAAGCGGTCGATTTCGTGGCGGAGAATGCCCAGTCCACCTTCGTCAAGGAGGAGCTGGCCAAGTCCGACCGCCCCGAGCTGGGTGCGGCCAAGGTGGTGATCTCCGGCGGCCGCGGCATGGGCAACGGCGAGAACTTCACGCTGCTCGACGGCATCGCCGACAAGCTGGGTGCGGCCATCGGTGCCTCCCGCGCCGCGGTGGACGCCGGCTTCGTGCCCAACGACATGCAGGTGGGCCAGACCGGCAAGATCGTCGCGCCTGAGCTCTACATCGCCGTGGGCATCTCGGGTGCGATCCAGCACCTGGCCGGCATGAAGGACTCCAAGGTGATCGTCGCCATCAACAAGGACGAGGAGGCGCCGATCTTCCAGGTGGCCGATTATGGATTGGTCGGCGACCTGTTCGAGGTCCTGCCGGAGCTGGAAAGCAAGGTGTGATAGCAAGCCCTTTTTCCATGCTCCAGCCCGGGTACACCGGCCTGTACACGCTGGCGGTCCAGGATAGCTCCTGACCGCCATTTTCCTTTGCTGGAGATAAAACGTGACAGAACAAGTAGAACGCGATTCGATAGAATTCGATGTGGTGATCGTCGGCGCCGGCCCCTCGGGGCTGGCCGCCGCGTGCCGACTGATGCAGCAGGCCAATGCCGCCGAACAGGAACTGACTGTCTGCGTGGTGGAGAAGGGCTCCGAGGTGGGCGCCCATATCCTCTCCGGCGCCGTCTTCGAGCCCCGCGCCCTGGCCGAGCTCTTCCCCGACTGGGAGGAGCGCGGCGCGCCCCTGACCACCCCGGCGACCCGCGACGAGGTCTACCTGCTCAAGGACGCCGAGAAGGCTTTGACGCTGCCCAACGCCCTGGTGCCGAAGAGCATGCACAACACCGGCGGCGACATGCCTCGCTATGTGATCAGCGCCGGCAACCTCTGCCGCTGGCTGGCCGAGCAGGCCGAGGGGCTCGGGGTGGAGATCTTCCCCGGCTTCGCCGCCCAGGAGGCGATCGTCGAGGAGGGCGTGGTCAAGGGCCTCCTGATCGGTGACATGGGCGTGGGCGCCGACGGCGAGCCCAAGGACAGCTACATGCCGGGCATGGAGCTGCGCGCCAGGTACACCCTCTTCGCCGAGGGCGCCCGGGGCCATATCGGCAAGCGTCTGATCGAGGCGTATGACCTGGCCGAGGGCAAGGACCCCCAGCACTACGGCATCGGCTTGAAGGAGCTGTGGGACATCCCGGCGGAGCAGCATGAGCCCGGCCTGGTGCTGCACGGCTCCGGCTGGCCGCTGGACAAGAACACCCACGGCGGCTGGTTCCTCTACCACGCCGACAACCAGCAGGTGGTGGTCGGCCTGATCATGGACCTCTCCTACCAGAACCCCTGGCTCTCCCCCTTCGACGAGTTCCAGCGCATGAAGCACCACCCGGTGCTGGCGAAGCACCTGGAGGGCGGCAAGCGCGTCGCCTACGGCGCCCGGGCCATCGTCAAGGGCGGCCTCAACTGCCTGCCGAAGATGACCTTCCCCGGCGGCCTGCTGATCGGCTGCGACGCCGGCACCCTCAACTTCGCCAAGATCAAGGGGCTGCACACCGCCATGAAGTCGGGCCTGGTAGCCGCCGAGGCGGTCTTCGAGGCGATCGCCGGCGGTGACGAAGGGGGCCAGGAGCTCACCGCCTTTACCGAGAAGTGGGAGGCAAGCTGGGCCTACGCCGAGCTCAAGGAGAGCGCGAGCTTCGGCCCGGCGATCCACAAGTACGGCACCCTCGGCGGCGGCGCCTACAACTTCGTCAACCAGCTGCTCGGCGGCAAGCTGCCCAACGTCCACGACACCACGCCGGACCACGCGGCCCTCAAGCCGGCCGCCGAATTCGAGAAGATCGACTACCCCAAGCCCGACGGCAAGCTCTCCTTCGACAAGCTCTCCTCGGTGTTCCTGTCGAACACCAACCACGAGGAGGACCAGCCCTGCCACCTGAGGCTCGCCGACCCGGAGCTGCCGATCCGCGACAACCTGCCCGAGTACGCCGAGCCGGCAAGCCGCTACTGCCCGGCCGGGGTCTACGAGGTTGTGGAGGACGACGACGGCAAGCCGCGGTTCCAGATCAACTTCCAGAACTGCGTGCACTGCAAGACCTGCGACATCAAGGACCCGGCCCAGAACATCACCTGGGTGGCGCCGGAGGGCGGCGGCGGGCCCAACTACCCTAACATGTAAACTAAAAAAGCCCCGGAGAGTCCGGGGCAAGCAGATCGGAACAGCAACGTACTCAGGAACAGCAAACCTCTGCGTCAGAAACGGTACATGACCATCCCTTGAAGCCGAACGGCGTCACCATCATCCCCGTTGGCAATTTTTCGGGTATGGCGGCTTACCTCAACGCCATAGCTAACATTTCTGATAGGCGACCAGATATAATTCAAGTGAATATCAGTCATGGTTTCATTGGCAAGCTCGGCATTTGCCACACCATCTTGAACTGCGCCATCGAGGTCGGCCGTCGTATATCCATACCCCAAGTTAATATTCCCTGGGCCGGCTGCGAGCTGGATGCTAGCCGTTGCACCGGTGGCTCGAATTGTCTTGACTTCTCCGGAAACAGGATCGACATAAGCCGATGCCCCAGCAGCCTCTTCAATATACCCACCCACACCATCCCCATGGGTGACGGAGCCCCGCAGGGTAACGGCAGATGAAACTCGGTACTCACCCTCAAGGTTCAAGGCCCAGGCTGTGGCGCTATTCTTCTCGGCTCCATCATCTACACCAAGGCGACGAAGCAAGGCAGACGTACCGTAGCGAAAATCACCTGCTTGTCCGCTATAGCGCATGGTGACATCTGGAACACTGTTCTTGTTGTTAGGATGCACTGCAGGACGGCCATTAACGGCACTAAAGCCAGACGCCACTCCCCCACCCAGAGCACCCGGCTCTTCCAAGGCAACCGAGAAGCCACCCGTCGTGTAGCGAAGCTGTCCCTGGCGGGCTCCATTAGCCAGCCCAGGCTGGGGCTTGAAGTCGATGATACGAGTCATGCCGAGGATCGTGCCAAAATTGGTTTCAGACTGGCCAGCTCGAATGCCATTCCATTCACCATAGGCGTGGCGCAGGCGGAACTGGCCTCCGCCGCCGCCATAGAAGTCACCTTCAATGACGGTACGCAGAGCACCTTGTTCCGTTGGTGTCGATGTCTCGAAGGCGAGACGACTCTGGTTTGCATGCAGGCGGGTATGGCCCGTCGACACTTGCTCACCGTCAAGGGCGACGTTGGGGTTGGCCCCAAACACCCCTAAATCGTTGTCGACATCGTAGATCAGATCAAGCTTGGCATAGCCGTAAATGCTGGCGGTGGTATCGCCCACCTCGAACTGATAGGCCTGGGCTGAAAGAGATACCGCTAGCGCCAAGGATGAGAGAGAAAAGAGCGCTCCACGCCGAATCATATTGTTATAGGCAGCCATAGATGCTTCCTTGATTGTTTGCATTGTAATTTATCTGTCAGCCTTATATAAGGCTGGCTTACCTTTTACCAGAAAAAAAAGTCAGAGGTCAAGCACCAGCCGCTCCCCCCTGCAGCCGGAGCAGCAGATCATCATGCTGTGTCCCTCCCTCTGCTGCTTTGCAGAGAGCACGAGATCGCGATGATCCGGCTCCCCCTCAAGCACCGCCACCTCGCAGGTGCCACAGATCCCCTCCTGGCAGGAGTAGAGAGGCTGCTGCCCCCCCTCGATCAGCACATCGAGGATGGTTTTCCCGGCCGGCACGTAGAAGCTCTTCCCGGACCTGGCCAACTCCACAGTAAACCCCCCCGAGGTGTCCGCCGACTCCTTGGCGGCGAAATACTCGACATGTACACAGTCATCGGGAAGATCGGCGGTTGCCGCCTCGAAGGCCTCCAGCATGGGCAGCGGTCCGCAGCAGTAGAAGTGCGTCGAGGCTGCCTGGGAGGCCACGATATCGGAGAAATTCAGGAAGCCCCCGGCACTTTCCTGATCGAAGTGGAAGACCACCCTGCCGTGACTGCTTTGCGCATTGACTGCCTCGAGCTCCTTGATAAAGGCGGTATTCTTTCGAGATCGCGTGGAGTAGTAGAGCGTCCACCTCCTGCCTAGTGCCTCAAGACGCTTCAGCATGGCGAAGAGAGGCGTGATACCAATGCCACCGGCAATCAGAACGGTATGTTCGGCCTCTTCATAGAGGGGAAAGTTGTTTCTGGGCAGGCCGATGGTGAGAATGTCCCCCGCACCGACACTACTGTGCATGAAGCGCGAACCTCCTCGGCTGTTGGCATCGAGGTTGACTGCAACGCGATAGCAGCCACCCTGCTCCTGAGAGTTGAAGAGCGAATAGCTCCGAATCAGGCCGTTACTCAAGTGCAGGTCGACATGAGCACCAGGAGAAAAAGCGGGCAGCTCACGGCGCGGCGCCACGGGCCTTAACTCATAGCTGAGAATGCCTTCAGCCTCGAAGGTGATCGACTGGACTCTGACTTGGAGGATTTCTTCTACCTGACTCATGGGGGTAACCTCGCTGGGATGGATAGTGACTACAGGTCGATAAGACCATCGCGCTTCATCGGCACGCCGGTAGCCACCTCGCAGGCAGCCCTGACCGCTTCAGGCTGCCCGGCATGGAAGATGAACTGGGTAAGCAGACGGCCCCACTTGGGATGTCGAAGATATGCTTCCCGAGGCAGGCCGAGGAGAAAGAATTCACGATGATCGCTGGGAAGATACAGACCACCCTCTGGGGGTGGATCTCTCAACACGCCCTTCGGATCTCGTCCCGCCTCTACGGCATCAATATCATCGAGCAAGCGACGTCGAAGTAGCGCAATGCCTCGATCACTCGCTCCCAGAGTTTCCCTGGTTCTATCGGTGATACGTCCCTGTCCGACCCAGGCCACAATATCCTGGTTGATCACATGCGTTGTGATCCAATTTCCCTGACTATCCTGAATTGGCGAATACCAGCTTGGAATATGCTGCTGGTCATATGGCTCACTCTCTCTGGGCACGCGTATGAAGGACCAGGTGACGCTGAGCATGTTCTCGTCGTCTATGGGAACTCGCCACTCGAAGTGATCGCCAAGGAAGAAACCATGCGGCCACAGGCAGACACGGCCAATTGTCCAGAGCGGATCTTCCTCGGAGGTATCTTCACAGACGCGCTTATAGAGAAAACCGTGCTCGAACTCCTCAAAATTCAGCTTCGTATGAGTCGGTACATATTCGGCACCATCATCACGCTGCCGACGGCTCCAGTTAGCATGCGTCCACTCGAAGTGAACGGGGTCGATGGAGTTTTCCTGCGCTTGAAGCCAGTTGCAGGGAACCTCGGAAAAGACGACCTGAACGAAACCATTGGCCCAGTGAAACGCCTCCCAGTCAGGAAGCTCAGGAGCAGGGAAAGGCCCAAGATAGGCCCAGAGCATGCCGCCGGCAGGCTTGACAGAGTAGGCCTTGAGACGCGTGCGAGCGCAGAGGGAGCCTGCCGGATCCACCTGCTCTTCGAAAGGCTGCTGGGTGCACTGCCCTGTAGCATCATACTGCCAACCATGATAGAAGCATCGAATCCCGTGCTGTTCCACGATCCCCTGGCTGAGATCAGCACGCCGATGGGCACAGTGGCGATCCAGCAGGCCATAGTCACCACTCTTGTCCCTGTACAGAACGAGATCCTCACCCAGCAGCCTGATAGGCTTGGTCGGTGAACGCTCCAGCTCGTCGACACCTGCTATGGGGTGCCAGTGGCGACGGAGCACCTTACCCATGGGTGTATCAGGCCCGACACGCGTCAGGCACTCATTCAGCTCATTCGACAACATCGACTAACTCTCCAGTTGTTGTTTTTGTCCTTCTGGTGATGTCAACCATCGCAGGCTCAGATTTCCAACGATGGAAACACCTAGCATCATCAGAACCATAGGCCAGATGCTGTCCACCTCGAAGAAGGCCACCAGGAATCCGACGAATCCTGCACAGATAAACTTGACTCCTCCCATCAGGGCCGCAGCAGTCGCGCTGATATGGGGAAAATTCTCAAGTACTGACGCGATAGCATTGGGCGTCACCAGACCGATGGCACCCACGAAGATCATGACCAATGGCACCACACTGTAAATGGTCACGACGCCGGAAAGGGAAACCATGACAAGGCCTAAAGAAGAGACCAGCTGAATACCGATACCCAGCAGGAGGTTCTGCCTTGGACTTCGGTGCCTGAGCAAGCGCACATTGATCCTGCTGCAAGTCGCGACAAAAACCACGTTTGCGCCAAAGACAAAGGGATAGGACGAAGCCGAAATACCAAGAAGATCCATATAAACGAAAGGAGAGGCCGTGACAAAGGCGAGAAGTCCGGAGAACGACATGGAAACGGCGCAGATATATCCCAGGGATTCTCGATGTGCAAGAACCGAGGCATAATCCCTGATCACACCGACTGGCGTGATCTCCTTGCACCTTCCCGACGAGGTTTCCGGAAGCCTTGTCGCCACCACCAGCAGCACTATACAAGCATAGACAGCCAGGAAGACAAAGATTGCCTGCCATCCGGAAGTGAGCAGAAGAAGGCTACCGACTGCCGGCGCCGCCAGCGGCGCTACCATCATGATCATTGCCATGGTGGACATCACCGTTGCCGCCTCTCTTCCCTTGAAACAGTCGCGCACAATGGCGGAAGAGTTGACCACGCTGGCCCCTCCCCCAAGCGCTTGAATAAAGCGCCATACAAGAAGTTCACTCAGCGATGATGCAAAGGCAAGCATGACACTTGCAGTCACGAATACCAGCAACCCTGTCAGGAGCACTGGCTTACGCCCTAGACGATCGGACAATGGCCCACAGACCAGCTGCCCTACGGCAAAACCTGCCAGGAAGATACTGATGGAGATCTCGGCGCGATGAATGCTGGTCCCAAGCTCATTGGCGATCTGCGGCAAGGCAGGAAGGTAGGCATCAATGGCGAGAGGCGCCAGCGCCGTATTTGCAGCCACCAACAATGCCAACCTTCCTGCGTGCATCATCTCTACTCCTCACAGACTTTCCATTGCCTAACCGGCAGCCAGACACTTTCTGCGCAGCAGGAAGCTGAGCAGCGTTGCCAACGTCAGGCAGCCAATAGCCAATGCGAGCATGCCGGCCTCAGGAACATTGATGAGCGGATTATGTGGCATAGCCACAAGCAGGCCACCCACAATGAACAGGACTCTTACTGGCCACTGCAAGAAGCCTGCATTCGCCAGAGATCCAAGCTTCGGCAGATACCCCTGCAATCCACCCGCCACCAGTGCGATTCCGATCAGCGCAGAGATGACCGCCTTGATGATTTCGCCGGGAGTTCCCTGCAGCAGGAGAGCAGGCTCCATCACGAAGAAAAAGGGGATAAAGTAGATGATGCTACCCAGCTGCATGGACATGAAGCCGGTCTTCATGGGGTGGCTGCCTGCAACCTTGGCGGCAGTAAAGGCGCCAGTTGCGACAGGAGGAGTAATAAAACTCAGCATACCCCAGTAAAGAATGAACATATGCACAGCAACCGGATTAAGACCCGCATCCACGAGTGCTGGAGCCAATGCAATCGCGAGGAAGATGTAGGCGGCTGTGATCGGCATACCGATTCCCAGGATAAAGCTTGTCAGCGCCCCCATCAGCAAGAGCACCATCGGGTTGCCACCTGCGATAAAGAGGAGGTCAGTCGCGATGGTACCAGACATCCCCGTCACTGCCAGGCCACCCATGATCATCCCTATGCCGGCCATCAAGCCTAGCAATTCCACCAACCTCAGCCCGCTTATCTCAATAAAACCCAGGAGATCTTTGAGGTCCCATCGGGTTGTTTTACGCACCTGATTAATGACAATAAGAAGCGCCGTAGCATAGAAGGGAGCAACCGCTTCACGATTCATGACCAGCAGCATCCAGATCAGCAAGGCAAAGACAAACAAGTAGTGCCAACCCGCCTTGAAGGTCTCTCCGAGCTTGGGAAGCTCCTTCTCTTCCAGTCCCTTGAGTCCCTTGCGAGCGGCAAAGAAATCAATTTGTATAAAAAGACCGTAGAAGTAGAGTGCCGATGGAATAGCGGCAGCCAGGGCTATCTGTCCATAGGGAACATCAAGAAACACTGCCATGATAAATGCAGCGGCTCCCATGACAGGTGGCATGAGAACCCCCCCGGTTGAGGCGCAGGTCTCAACACCTGCCGCGTAGGTTTTGGAAAACCCAACGCGGCGCATGGCGGGAATGGACAGAGGACCTGTTGTCAGCACATTGGTGATGACGCTGCCGGACATTGAGCCCATGAGGCCACTGGAGAAAATAGACACCTTAGCGGGACCACCTCGCACTTTTCCCAGTAATGCAAAGGCAAGATCCAGGAAGAACTTTCCTCCACCGGTGAACTGAAGTGCAGTGCCAAAGAGCAAAAAGCCTATCACAAGCTTTCCGTAGGCCTGTACCGGAATCCCCAGAATGCTCTCCGCACTGAGGGCATGATAGATCGCCACCTGCTCGATTGGTGTTGACATGCCTGCCAAGCTATCCGGCAGCCAGTCTGCAAAGAGCGGAAAGCATGACATCAGCAGAACAACGGTGAAAATTGCCCAGCCACCGCAGCGGCGTACCGCCTCCAACACCAAGATCCACATCAGATAGCTCATGTAGATAACGTGCTCAGGTGCAGCGAACTCCCACCCACGATGGATTGCATTGACTGCATTGGCAGCAAAGAACCCACAGCATGCCAAAGAAGTAGTTGCCAGTATCCAGTCATACCATGGAACCCTGGCGACACGGGTTCCGACACTGGCAGGAATGGCCAGAAACACAACCGGCAAGAGCATGGACATCAGCACATAGATGTACTGAACGTCGAACATGGAGTAGCCAGTATAGAAACCAATATTGAACACCTGATAGATGGCCGTCAGTGTCGAAAATATCGCCACCGCTATCAGCATGTATCTCAGAATAATTGGACGATGAGGTATGGTTTCGGACATTTCTTGCACTCGATCATATGAGGAGCAGGGGGGCGAGCAGACCCACCGTAATGGATCTGCTCAGCAGATACATCAGGGCTTACAGCAGGCCCGGAATGAAACCGGCACTCTCTAGCGCTTCAGCCCGAAAATCACTCCACTCCTCTGAACTAAAGTTCACCCCACCGCCATTTTGCATATAGGTGCCCCAGGCATTGGCCAGAACCTCCTGGCGTCGCACCAAGTCATCATTGTGCGCCTGGTGGTCATCGCTCCAGGCACCCTTCTCCTTGAAGTAGCGAATGGCTCCATCGTGATAGGGCATGATCCACTCGAAATTCTGTCGCTCCATCGACCACCCCGATGCCGCAGGAGCCTGACGGTTAAAAGTCTCAAAGTGTTCGTCCATGAACTTGACCAGTGCGTAGACCTCATCCTCCTCTTGACTCTCCATCGTGGCCAGAATGGGCAGTGCATAGCCACCGCTATGCCAGGGATCATCCTCACTGATATTTACGCCTTCAGTGGCGGTAATCGGCTGATAGTAGGGCACTGTCTCGGCGATACGCTGCCAGGCGGCTTCCCCTTCGGGGGTATCCGACGGAAGCTGCACCCAGGAAAGGCCACCGGGGCTGCCGCTCAAGCGCTCGATCAGGGGGTTTCCCGTTGAGCCCGGCATGGCATCGGCGACGCCATTGAGCACAGAGTCGATCGCCTCCAGAGGGCTTCCGATCTCCACCTTCCGCACATCATCCCAGGTGAGGCCCGCATAGGAGAGCACCGCGGCTGTGGTCATATTCATGGCATCCCCGCCCAACACATAGGCGACGCGTTTGCCCTCCAGGTCAGCCGGCGTCTCGATGCCGGAAGCGCCGGATGCCGCCAGGCCGATGGCTTGCCCACCAAAGTTGGCCGATACCACCCGCAGAGGCTGCGGACCCCACTCGTTGGAGTTGAAGAGCATCACCCCTTCCTGGGCAAAATAGGTAGCAATACCACTGATGGTGTAGCTTGCTTGGCCACTTTTCAGCGGTGTCATGCGCGCCACGTCGTTGCGGCCAGGAATGATGCGGATATTGCTGTTCTGGTGTTCCCGCAGCAGACCACCCAGGGCCGATGCCTGGATGTAGTAGGTCGAACCGGTATCATAAGCGGTCCAGACAGATACCCGCGGGAAGGTGGGCTCTGCGAGAGCGGTCAGCGGGAGGCCCAGACCGATGGCCAGGGCTAGGGTCTTGATGGTCGAAGGGGTCTTCATGTGTCGTGCTCCTCTTGTCTTTATTGTTCAGGACTGCCGGTGAGGATAAGCCATACTTATATAAGGCTAGCTTATTGTGAGACTGCATCATTGTCGCCGGCATGTCCACACCCAAGACATAGACGTTAGTCTACATAAGATGTTAGTGAAATAGGTTAACAGCCCTCGAAGACCGCCCGGCGCTTTTCGTTGATTGCATGCAGGCCTTCCTGAAAGTCACGGGATACTACACAATCATCGATGTCCCGCTGCAGCTGTGCCCTATCCAGGCCACCCTCCGCGATGCTATTCAGGTGGCGTTTCATGCCTTCCAGAGCCAGAGGAGCGAGCGTCAGGAGGTTGTCGATGATCTCACGACTTCTGGCTTCCAGCTCGACCTCTGCACAGGGCGCATGGGTCAGCAGACCAATCTGAAACATCTGCTCGGCATCAAGCGGCTCAGCATTTAGTATCATTCGCTTGGCTGCATTCAGCCCCAGCCGCGTCACATAACGACGCAGGATACCACCATAGAGATGCAGGCCAATCCGTGCCGCCGGCATGCTGACACGAGCCGCCTGACTGCCAACCCTGAAATCACAGGCCAGAAGCAGATCACTGGCTCCGCCGAAGACACCGCCCTGCACCTCAGCAAGCGTAACAGGACGGAGCCGCGCCAGCGCATCCATAGCGGCCTCGAATCGCTCTCCTCTCCCTCCTGAGGCGAGATCGGCGAAGTTATAACCGGCACAGAAGTGACGTCCCAGCGCTCGAATATGCACCACTCGTGCCGCCGAGTCGTCCAGCGTCGCACAGTGCCGAATCAGCACATCGAGATCATCATCGCTCAGGCGATTGCCCTGCTCTGGGCGATTGAGTGTCAGCGTAGCCAGGTGTCCATCCATTTCCAGGAGCGGTGCGCTTGCCGTCATGCTGCATCTCCCTGGCTCAACGCCAACCATAGATGGCGAGTGTGGTTTCTCCAGCCCTGAGACGCTCGAGGATCTGCCCCTCTTCGGCTTCTCGACGCTCGGCCGCCTCGACAACGGTAGGCACCACGGTCCGGGGAATGGCCACGACCCCATCTTGATCCCCCACGATCAGGTCACCAGAGGTTACCACGACATCTCCGATCATCACCGGCTTGTTGATCCAGGCGACGGCATTCAGGTCCTTGCCCGTCCCCTTGATACAGAGCCCCCGAGAGAAGACGGGAAACCCGAACTCGGCCAGCAGACCGCCATCGCGAGCCCCACCGTCGATTACCACGCCGGCGAGTCCGCGCTCCAGGGCCGCCGTGGACATGATCTCTCCCCAGTAGCCATGCTCGTAGGTACTGTTGGTGCACACCACCAGTACATCGCCCGGCTGGGCCTCGTAGATGGCACGGTGGATCCACACGTTATCACCTCCCGGACCATGCACCGTTACCGCCCGGCCGCAGACCCGGAAGCCCGGTGATACCGGCTTGATGGCAGACGGCAGATTGCCGCGCTTGCCATAGGCCTCGTGCAGGGTTGCCGTAGGCAGCTCGGCGGCACGCTGCAGCAGGTCGTCACTGATGGTCATGACTGGTCCTCCTCACTGTTCGGCAGTCTGCAGCTGGTGATAGCGAAACTGAGACCGGGCCTCGTCCAGGCGCATGCCACTGCGCGCCGCTTCGCGAATGCCGTTCTCGGCCGCCTCGATGGCCTCGGCGGTCTTCAGCACCGCCTCCTCGTGCTCGCTGGGGATAACTACCACACCATCGGCATCGCCACGCAGCAGATCACCCGGAGCCACCCTGGCGTGACCGATATTGACCGGCACATTGGTGGCCTCGACCTGCACCCGATCCTTGCCGGTGCGCATCCAGTGGCCACGAGAATAGACCGGGTAGCCCAACTCACGACATAGCGCCACATCCCGGCAGACACCGTCGATCACCGTACCGGCGATGCCGCGACGATGGGCGATCTCGGTCAGGATATCGCCCCATACGGTGGCGTCATCACGCCCCTGGTTATCCAGCACCAGTACACTGCCGGGCGGAACATCGTCGATATAGTCACCCACGGTGCCGGGCGGGCTGCTGGCCGGCCCGTACTTGAGGGTGTAGGCGCGCCCCGTCATCCGAAAATCACCATCGCGGGGAGCAATGCGATAGCACTGCCCGTCGATGCCGTGCTTGTCCAGAGCGTCACTCAGGGTAGCGGTATCCAGCTTCGCCGCGCGGGCCACGTTGTTGTCGTTGCTCATCATCCGTTCTCCAGCATATGTTCGTAGTTGCCGTCCATCACATCGCCGATGGGCTGGCCTGTGAGTATCGCCTTGGCCATGACAGCTTCCTTGCGCACGACCATCTCGGCGGTCTCGATGACCTCCTCGATACGGCTGGCCGGAATCAGGATCACGGCGCTGTTGTCGGCGGCCACATAATCGCCCGCCTCGACATGGACCTCGCCGACTCGAACAGGCACATCGGTGCCCACCTCGGCGACCCGGCCCCGAGCCGTCCGGGAGGTCAGGGTGCGAGCAAAGACGGGGAATCCCATCTCCCGGGCCTCGTCGATATCCCGCACAGGCCCCTCGGCGACGACCCCGGCAATACCGCGCATCTTGGCGCCCAGCGACAGCAATCCTCCCCAGCTGCCCGCATCGAGACCGGTGCGCTGCTCGACGACAATCACATTGTCCGCCCCCCCCTTCTCGATGGCACTGCAGCAGAGATGGCGCGGCGGCCTCTCGGGGGCCCTGGAAGACAATGCCTCCACCGCTTCCAGCTTGACGGTGATGACACGCCCCGAGATTCGCCGGGTACCGGCGAACTGCGACAGGCCCGTCACCGCACCGGGCAGTTCCAGCTTGTCCAGGGCATCGGAGAGCGCACAGCAATCCAGGCGGCGCAGACGAGTCAGGAAATCATCCGACATATCAGTCACCCTTATATTTGGCTCACAGGTTTCCAACTGGCGAAGCACAGCCCCGTCCCCGTCAGCGCCGGGGTGCGATAGCCGGGCACATACTCGGCCCAGTCCAGCTCAAGGTCGGTTGCCGCTGCCGCCACCACGATCCAGTTGCGGATTTCCGAGCTCCCGGCCTTGAGGCGACGCGGATCGATCGCGGCCAGATACTCCAGATCGCCGTTGCGGAAAGCCTCGATCAGCCGGTGATCGAACTCTTCATCGACCACGAAGTGGGACAGCCCCCCAGAGGCCATGATCCCTACCTTCAGGTCCTTCGGATACTCGGCAATCAGCTCGCGCAGTGCACGCCCCAGGGCCACGCAACGCTTGGCCGTAGGCTGATTGGGGGGGTCGAAGGTATTGACCATGATCGGTACCACGGGAAGCCGAGCATGCGAGAGGTAGCGACGGTGAGGGAAGGAGAAGGCATGCCCCTCGAACTGCTCGCCCTCGAGGCCGGCCAGGGCTGTGATGTCGAACTCCTTGTCGGAGAGACGACGAATCAGCCACTCGGCAAGCTCGCTATCCACCGGGTAATGCACGTCACCGTCCGGCTCCTGACGCTGAGCCCGGGCATGACGATACCAGCTGTCGTCCTCGCTAAGCTCTTCACGCTTGGCGTTGCGAATGGTCTCGCCATAGTAGATGGCGATGGCCGGCATGTTGGTGAGCCGAAACAGCTCCGTCTGATCATCACCAGCTACCAGCAGGACATCCAGCTCGGCCTCGGCGATTCGATCCCGAAGCTGGTTCATCGCCGAGTCGGCAGCATCGAAGCGCTCGGCCATCAACTCGGGAGTCACCATCGATTCGGAGTCGACCGGCGCTACCGCCAACAGCTCTTCATAGGTGCGATGGTTGCCTTCACGGTCGAAGTAGTGCGGATTACGGGGGTCAACCTCCTTGAACCCGTACTGCCAGTCCTCCTTGCGGGACGTCAGCATGATGCTGTGCGAGGTTCCGAATGCGGCCGTTAATCTAGCCATGGGCAAAGCTCCTGTCTGTTGTTGGTTATTGACACCCCGCCGCCTAAACGACGTGTCGCTGCTTCAGCTCATCGATCCGTGCGGGAGAGAGTCCCAGTTCCGTCAGGATGCGATCGGTATGTTCCCCCTTCTCAGGAGCCGGCCTAGCCTTCTCGGGACGCGGAAAGCGGGACAGCCGAATCGGCGTGTTGACCACCTCCAGGGAGCCGCGTACCGGATGATCGATATCCCAGGTCACATCCAGATGCTGGACCTGTTCATCCTCGAACATCCTGTCGATACCATAGATAGGGCCGCAGGGCACACCGGCCTCGTTAAGCGCATCGATCCACTCCGCCGTGGTGCGCTCCCGGAAGAACCCTTCGATGGCTGCATTGACCCGATCGCGATTCTTGACACGCATGGCATCCGACTCGAAGCCCGGTTCCTCGACCAGCTCGGGAACCCCGAGCACCTGACACAGGCGCACCCACATGGTCTGGCCGATGGCGGCGAGATTCAGATAACCATCACGGGTGGCATAGACGCCGGTCGGCACGGTAAGGGGGTGCTCGTTGCCATTCTGCCCCGACACCTGCCCATCGATCAGCCACTTGGCCGCCTGGAAATCGAGCATGGCGATCTGGGACTCCAGCAGGTTGGTCTGCACCCACTGCCCTTCGCCGGACGCCTCTCGCTCGAGCAGCGCCACCAGGATGCCCTGGGCACAGAAGTGGCCGGCACACAGATCAGCCAGGGGGATACCAACGCGAGCCGGACCTCGCCCCGGCTCACCGGTGATGGACATCAGCCCTCCCATGCCCTGGGCAATGGAGTCGAACCCCGGGCGCTTGCTATAGGGGCCGTCCTGACCGAAACCGGAAATGCTCGCATAGACCAGACGAGGGTTGAGCACACGCAGCGATTCATAGTCGATACCGAGCTTGTACTTGACGTCGGGACGGTAGTTCTCGATGAAGATATCGGCATTGCGGATCAGGTCTCGGAAGATCGCCTTGCCCTCCTCGGCCTTGAGATTGAGAGTCAGGCTCTCCTTGTTGCGATGCAGGTTCTCGAAGTCGGCCCGGTCATGATCCCGCGCGCCGATCATGTCATCACCGCCCGGCGCCCCATCGGGAATCTCGAGCTTGATCACTCGCGCCCCCATGTCGGCAAAGAGCCGAATGGCGGTGGGGCCCGCGCGCACGCGGCTGGCGTCAATCACGGTGAAACGCGAGAGGGGGCCGTTATGATTGTTGGTGTTCAGCATGTCAGGCTCCACATTGGGTCAAGAAGTCGATGCCATCATGCCGGAACGAACAGTGGCAGCGTGGGACCCTCTTCCTTGAGCCGGCGAAAGACGGCACGCACCGGCTGTCCGATGGACAGACGCTGCGGATCGGCATCGATGATATTGGTCATCAGGGTCACCCCCTCCTCCAGCCGCACGAAGGCGATGGTGTGGCCGGGCTGTCCCTTGCGCATCAGGGTGCTGTAGGAGTAGATCTCTCCCCTGCCGCTGACCGCCTTCCACTCGACACGGTCGCTGAGGCAGTGAGGACAGACCATGCGCGGATAGAAGTGGGGCTCCCCACAGGCCTGGCACTCCTTGATCAGCAGTTCTTCCCGCTCGGCGGCGGCCCAGAAGGCCTCCACATCCATCTGTGGTGACTTCGGTTCGGGCCTTGCTTGCTTTACATCTGCCATCTCACTCCCTCCCCAGAATAATGGTGCCTGCGGTATGGCGTGAGGCGAGTGCCCCGCCGATGCCGCTGGCAATGGCCAGGTCACAGTTGGCAACCTGCACCGCTGGCGCGGCCTCACCGCGCAGCTGGCGCACCGCCTCGATGATCTTGGTCATGCCGCCACGATTGGCGGGGTGGTTGTTGCACAGGCCTCCACCGTCGGTGTTGAAGGGCAGCCGGCCCTGACCGGAGATCAGGTTGCCGTCGGCCACGAAGCGGCCGCCTTCTCCCTTGCGGCAGAAGCCCAGGTCCTCGAGCTGCATCAGCACGGTGATGGTGAAGCTGTCGTAGAGGGAGGCATACTTGATGTCACCGGGGGTGACGCCCGCCATCTCGAAGGCTGCCGGACCGGACCAGGCCGCCGCCGAATAGGTCAGATCGATCTGCCCCGCCTGGCCATCCTTCTGGGCCTCTCCGGCGCCCAGCACCTTGACCGCCGGGCGTCCCAACTGGGCGGCGATCTCGGGACGTGCCACGATCACGGCGCCGCCGCCGTCGCTCATGACACAGCAGTCCAGCCGATGCAGTGGGTCGGAGATCATCGGCGAGTTGACCACCTCTTCCACGGTCACCGGGTTGCGCAGCATGGCGTTGGGATTGTGCTGTGCATGCTGCGAGGCAGCCACCTTGATCCATGCCAGCTGTTCGCTGGTGGTACCGAATTCATGCATATGGCGGCGCGCCACCATGGCGTAGAGGTTCTGGGTCGCCGGCCCGAAGGGAAGCTCGAAGGGCAGGTCCGGGGCATCCGGATCGGGCGCCTTGAGCGCCAGGGAGGCACCGGCGGCCCGCGGACGCCCGGCCAGGGTCACCAGGGCGATATTGCAGCGCCCGGCGGCGATGGCTTCGGCGGCGTGGGCCACGTGCAGGATGGGGGCCGAGCCACCACACTCGGTGGTGTCCACGTGACGCACCTTGAGCCCCAGGTACTCCACCATGCTGGTGGCACCCAGCCCCGGCGCATCGCCGGCACAGAAATAACCGTCGATATCGGACTTGCTCAGCCCCGCATCCTCCAGGGCGCCCTTGGCCACTTCCGCATGAAGTCGCGCCACCGAGATATCGTCAGCCCGGCGGGTGGGGTGCTCGTAGGCACCTACGATGTATGCCTTGCCATTGAGACTCATGATGTCAGCACCGCATAGCCGTTGTTGAGAACCACCGCGTCGCGCTCGGCGACGAAGGCACGGAAGGAGATCTCGTTGCCCTTCTTCCAGGCTTCCACGGTGAGGGTTTCACCGGGGAAGAAGGGCGCCGAGAAGCGCGCGTTGTACTCCTGAAGTCGGGTCGGATCACCGCCCGCAAACTCGTTGATCAGCAGATTGGCGGCGACCCCGTAGGTGGCCAGGCCGTGCAGGATCGGGCGTGGAAACCTGGCACTGCGGGCGATTTCCGGGGAGGCATGGATAGGGTTGCGATCCCCGTTGAGGCGGTACAGCAGCGCCATCTGGGGGGAGGTGGTGGCCTCGAGGCGATACTCGGCTTCTCCTTCCGGCAGCCTGTGGGGCTCGATCATGGGTCCGCTCGGCCCCCCGAAACCACCATCTGCACGAGCGAAGGCGGTACCGCTCACCGTGGCCAGCAGCTCACCGCTCTCGTCGTCGTGGATGTCACGGCTGAGATAGAGGATGGCGCCGCGCCCCTCTCCCTTGTCGATGACATCATCGACCCGAGTCACCGCGCGCAGGGTGCCCGCCGGGGGGAGCGGCTTGTGGATCTTCAGGCGCTGCTCGCTGTGCACCATCATGCGGTAGTTGATTCCCGCCTCGGGGTGAACCGCCCAGCCCTGCGGGGAGCAGAGCACCAACGGCATGGTGGGAAACGCCTGGAGCCCCTCTTCATAGACATACTGCAGCTGCCTGGGATCCTCGGGATCCATGCCCAGCCCCAGGCTCAGGGCGAACAGCATGGTGTCCTTGTCCGTGTAGCGCTGAACTACCGGCTCCATCTCCCAATTGATCAGGAATTCTCGATTGATCGGCATGGCTTTGTCCTTGTTGTATCGTGCCGGGGCCAGGCGCATCGCCTCGCCCCCGGCGTCTGTTACATGGAGTCCCAGGCAAAGTATTCGCCGCCGTCCAGAGGCGTGAAGAATCGCTTCATGGAGGGCATGGCGCTGTCGTGGATCGCTTCCTGGGTCCAGCCGTCCCCGTAGGACACGGAGCGAATCGGGCGAATCTGGTTGAACAGCATCAGCTCGTTGCGGCGTACCCCGAAGATCTGCCCGGTGATTCCCTCGGCCAGGTCGGAGAGCAGATAGGCGATAAGCGGCGCCACCTTCTCGGGGGTATTGAGCTTGGCCTTGGCGAGTCGCGCCTTCTGCTCCGGGGTCTCGGCCACGATATTGTCGAGCATGCGGGTAAAGGCGGAGGGAGAGACGGTGTTGGAGCGCACCCCGGCGCGCTGCATGTCCAGGGCGATGGCCTTGGAGAGCCCGATGATCCCGGACTTGGCGGCCCCGTAGTTGGCCTGCCCCAGCATGCCCACCACGCCGGTCGGGGAAGTCATGTGCACGAAGGCACCGGAGCCCTGGGCCTTGAAGTGTTGCGCCGCGGCGATGGAGGTATAGAAGGAGCCATTGAGATGGGTATCGATGACCAGCTTCCAATCTTCCAGGCTCATCTTGTGGAAGATCTTGTCGCGCAGCACGCCGGCGTTGTTGACCACTCCATCGATACGCCCCCAGGTCTCTACGCCCAGATCCACCATGCGCTGGGCGCCTTCAGGGTCCGAGACGCTATCCTGGTTGGCCACGGCCTGACCGCCGGCCTCCTTGATCTCGTTGACCACCTTCTCGGCGGGGCTGGTCTCTTCCTTGTCGCCGGTCAGGCTGGTACCGAAGTCGTTGACCACCACCCTGGCACCCTGGGCGGCACAGTAGTGGGCAATGGCGCGCCCGATGCCGTTGCCGGCGCCGGTGACCAGGATCACCTTGTCCTGGAGGGTGTTCTTGAGGTTGCCGTCGAGGGATTCGGTAGTGAGGTTGCTCATATCTTGGCTCCTAGCCTTGTTGTTGATGAGGTGTCCTGAGACTTACGCCGCCGTCGCGGTAGTGTTCTCGAAACTTTCCAGGTGATAAGAGACGTCGCCGAACAGACGCTCGGTGACCATCAGGCGCTTGACGTAGTGCCCCACCTGACACTCGTCGGTCATGCCCATGGCACCGTGCATCTGCACCGCCTCCTTGGCGATCAGCCGTGCGGCTCGGGCCACGCTGACTCGGGCAGCGGAGACCAGTTTTAGGCACTTCCTGTCACCCGCCTCATCGACGGCCATAGCCGCCAGAGCAGCCATGGAACGGGACTGTTCCAGGGCGATCACCATGTCGACGAGACGATGCTGCAGCGCCTGAAACTTGCCCAGAGGGGCACCGAATTGCTTGCGCACCTTGAGGAACTCGCGGGTCTGCTCCACCAGCTCGGTCATGGCACCCACCGACTCGGCACACAGCGCCGCCGAAGCGCGGTTCAGTACTGCCTGGAGAGCCTGCTCGGCCCTCTCCCCCTCGGCCAGATGCTGCGAGGGGGACACCAACACCCCGGCGAAGCCGAGCGTGGCGATTTCGCGAGCATCCAGGGTGGTGCCGGCGGTCCGGGTCAACCCCGCCGCATCCGCAGGCACCACCAGCAGCTGCAGGCTTCCCTCATGCCGGGCCGCCACCACATAGGCATCGGCATAGGGTCCATCCAGTACCAGGCACTTCTCCCCATCCAGGCGATAGCCATCCCCCTCGGGGGTCAGCCGACATGCCATCGTCGCGTAGGCATAGCGTCCCCGGGGCTCATCCAGGGCCAGGGCCATGCGCAGCTCGCCGGCAGCGATTGGCGCCAGCCACCGCTCCCGCTGCTCGGCATTTCCCATTGACTGTATAAGGCTTGCTGATATAACGGCCGTGGAGAGATAGGGTTCGGGGCTCAAACAGCGCCCCAGCTCCTCGAGAACCCCCATCTGCTCCACCATGCCCAGATCACTACCGCCACAGGCCTCGCTGAGGATCAGCCCGGTCAGGCCCAGCTCGGCCATCATGCCCCAGCGCTCACGCCGGCGGTCGATACTCACCGGCTGTCCTCGGCGCTCCTGGGGATACTCACCGTCGCAGAACCGCTTGACCGCATCCCGCAGCTGCAACTGCTCTTCGCTAATCGAGAAATCCATGATCGTCTCCTAACCTCGCAGCAACATTTGGGCCGTGACGTTGCGCTGCACCTCGTTGGTGCCGCCGTAGATGGATAGCTTCCGGGAATCCAGGAAGTTGGCTGCCAGCGAAGCACGCTCATCATCGCCGATCAGCGGATCTTCGCCCTCCAGCCGCATGGCCTCCTCGGAGAAGGGAATGGCGGCCGGGCCGGCGACTTCGTAGAGAAGCTCGAAGATATCCTGGCGCAGCTCGGTACCGCGCACCTTGAGCATCGAGGCCTCGGCCCCCGGTGCACTGAAGACCTGATTCTCGCCGAGGATACGCAGCCCGGTGGCCTCCAGGGCCAGCAGCTCGATCTCCAGCTCGGCGACCCGGCGCCGGAAGTGAGGCTCCCCCTCCATGCCCTGCTCGGCCAGCAGCCGCTTGACCCGCAGTAATTGCTGCTTGGAAGCCCCGATACCGGCGATACCGGTGCGCTCGTGCCCCAGCAGATACTTGGCGTAGGTCCAGCCCTTGTTCTCCTCGCCGATCAGGTTCTCCACCGGCACCCGAACGTTGTCCAGGAACACCTCGTTGAGGTCGTTACCCCCCTCGTAGAGCTTGATCGGGCGCACTTCGATGCCGGGAGTGTCCAGATCTATCAGCAGGAAGGAGATCCCCTCCTGAGGCTTGGCCTCCCTGTCGGTCTTGACCAGGCAGAACAGCTTGTCGCAGAAGTGGGCGTAGGAGGTCCAGATCTTGTGGCCATTGACGATGTAGTGGTCCCCATCGCGCACGGCGGTGGTGCGCATGGAGGCCAGATCGGAGCCGGAGCCGGGCTCGGAAAAGCCCTGGGCCCACCAGCTCTCGCTGCGACGGATGGCCGGCAGGTACTTCTCCTTCTGCTCGGGAGTGCCGAAGGCGATCAGCACTGGCCCCAGCATGTTGATACCGCTGGCGATGATCCGAGGTGCGCCTCCCAGCAGGGTCTCCTCGTCGAAGAGATACTTCTGGATCGGGGTCCAGCCGGGGCCGCCATGCTCCTCCGGCCAGCCCGGGGTGATCCAGCCCTTCTCATGGAGCCTGGTGTACCAGGCCACATAATCGACCTTCTCGAGGCGCAGGCCGCGCTCGACCTTGGCCCTGATCGCGGGATCCAGTTCCGCCTCGACGAATGCCCGGACCTCCTGGCGGAAGGCCTCTTCTTCAGGTGTAAATTCCAGTCTCATGATTCGTTCTCGCCTAGTAGTGTTGCGGGCTGGTCACGACCAGCGCATCCAGTGCCACGACGCCATCGGGATAGGCCACCAGCGGATTGATGTCGATCTCCTCCACCTCAGGGCAGCTCTGCATGACCTCCCCGACCCGGGCGACCACCTCGGCGATGGCGGCAATATCCACCGGCTCGCTGCCGCGCAGACCGGTCAGCAGGGCGGCCCCCTTGAGGGCGAGGACCTCCTGCGCGATCGCTTCCTGAGGCACATCGGCGGGCAGCAGACGCACATCCTTGAGCGCCTCGATCCAGACGCCTCCCAGGCCGACCATCACCACCGGCCCCCACTGAGGGTCGCGGCGTGCACCGACGATCAGCTCGACGCCGCTGCGGCCCATGGCCTCCACCAGCACCCCGTCCAGGGTCAGCTCGGGCCGAGCCGATGCTACCGCCGACTGCAGACGCTCCCAGCCTTGACGCAGCGCCTGCTCATCGGCCAGACCGACTACCACACCACCGGCATCGGACTTGTGAGGAAGGTCGGCGGACTGAGCCTTGAGTACCACGGGATAGCCGACCTGCTCGGCGACCGCCACGGCTTCGTCGGCGCTGGTGGCCAGCCGCCCCGCGGGAAAGGCGACCCCCATGTCGGCAAGCCACTGCTTGCAGCGATACTCGGCATGCAGCCCGCTGCCAGGCAGCACCGGGAGCCGGCGTTCGCCCGGCTCGGCGCGCTGGCGCCGCAGGCTGCGGCCATACTGCTCCACCCGGGTGAAGGCGCGTACCGCCCGGTCTACGGAGCGGAAGAAGGGCACGCCGCTCTCCTTAATGGCCTGGCGAAACTCCGGGATCAGCTCGGTCTGGTCACCGAGGATGATCAGCGCCGCGGGCTTGTGGCACTGGGCGATGGCAGGTACCAGATGACGCGCCTTGTCGAGTTGACCGACCCTGGGCCCCCCCATCATCGCCACCATGACGCCGCCGATGCCGGCATCCTCCACTACCACCCGACACAGCCGGGTATAGGCTTCCGGATCCCTGGCGCTGATGGTGGTGAAGTCCAGCGGGTTCTCCGCCACGGCATAGGAGGGCAGAATGGCCCCGAGCCCCGACACGGTGGAGTCGGCAAAGGCGGGGAAAGTCAAGCCGATATCCTCGCCCAGGTCCAGAGCACAGTTCTTGATCGCCCCGGAATTGGTCAGCAGAGCCGGCGGTGCCGCCGGCGGCTCGGGAAACCTGTGCAGGATGGCGGTCACGTCGAACAGTTCATCCAGGGTATCCACCAGCAGCACCCCTTCGGCACGCAGCCGCACGCAGGCCGCTGCATGGTTGCCTGCCAGGGCGCCGGTATGGGACTGCACTGCATCCCTGGCGCGAGCGCTGCGCCCGGGCATCAACATGACGACAGGCTTGCCGGCCTGGCGGGCCCGGGCCACCTGCGCCAGAAAGAGTTCCGGGTAGCGCACCTGCTCCACATAGAGAGCAATGACCCCGACACGCGGCTCATCGACCAGATAAGCCAGATGATCCTCGATACTCAGCACCGCCTCGTTGCCGGTGGAGACGGCATGCATGACCGGCAGGCCATTGGCAATCAGGGCATCACGAAGGTTGTTGGACATGGCGCCGCTCTGGGCCACCACTGCAACCCCCGGCTGACTCTCCTGACGCAGTCTGGCACTGTAGTCAGGGCCCAGCATCTGTGGCTCGAAGGTCAGTGGTATCCCATCGACCAGGTTGCTGAGCCCCATGCAGTTGGGCCCTACTACCATGACACCGCCCTCAGCGGCGACCCGCGTGAGCTCCGCCTGCTGACGCTCGCCCTCCTCGCCGGCCTCGGAAAACCCGGAAGCGAACACCACCGCCGCCCCGATACCGCGCCGCCCGCAGGCACGCACCGACTCGATGACCGCCGAGGCCGGCACCGTCAACACCGCCACATCGACACCCTCCGGCAAGTCGTCGATGGAGCCCACGCAGGCCCGTCCCTGTACCTCGCTGGAAGATCGGCTGACCAGGTGGAGTTGGCCGGTGTAGTCGAAGCTCTCGAGATTGGAGAGCACGAAATTGCCGAAGGAACGCTCGCTGTCGGACACCCCCACCACCGCGATGGAGCGGGGATGGAGCAGACGACTGACGTCATGGAGCTGTCGCTCTCCATGCAGAAGTGGCGTAGTAAGCATTGTGTTGTTGTCTCCTCTGGGCCGACCAACCCCGCGGGTTGGCCGACGCACGTCCATCACATCAGGAATCGTCACTCGCCATCCACCAGGACACGCCAGTCCTGTTCCTCCGGGATGACGCCACCCACGGAGCGAATCTCGGCGTACTTCAGCTCCTCGGCGGAGGGAGCCGGCTTGCCGTTTTCATGCTGCTCGGCGGCACGCAGCAGCAGGTTGCGCACCCGCAGCACGGCACCATCGGCGGAGCAGAGCTGCTCGGTGGTCCGGTCCACGATCGGCCCCTGGCCCAGGAAGATGGCGAAGTCCTCGGTACCGAAGTGCTGAGGGAAGCCGCTGAAGTGACCACGCGCCATGACACCACGATCCTGGCCCCAGTTGTTGGTCTCGTCGCCGGGCGGCAGCGGCGGAAAATCCATCAGATCCGAGCCAATAGTAAAGGGTGTCACCCCCAGGGGACGGCTGGTATTGAAATGGACGAACCAGGCACGGTGATGGGTATCATCCACCGGCACGCTGAAGAAGACGGTGCCCGGCCCACCCTCTTCAGGGGGACAGATAATGCCGTACCAGGGCATCACGAAGTTGTTGACACGTACATACTGCTCATCTTCACCCAGAGGGCGCAGGGCCGCATAGCGGAACCCGTAAGTCATCTCCTCGAACTCGAGGCGAGGCGCCCGCACCCTGGTCATGTGCATGCGCTGCGACTTGCCGGAGGTCAGCTCGGTGGAGGAGGAGTGCAGCACGCCCACATGAGAGGTATCCATGGAGGCTTCGACACCCTGCACCCAGTTGGTGGGAATTTCCTGGCAGGCCACGGCCCGCTGGTCCTCGGGCAGGGAGGTAAAGGGCAGCTCGGGGAAGGCGGGGGGAGTCTCACCCTCCCCGAGCCATACCCAGACGATACCGCCGGCTTCACATATCCTGTAGCTGTTGAACTTGACCTTCTGACAGAAGCTGACCTGATCGCCGGTATGATTGGGCGCCTCGATCATCTCGCCAGTCACGCTGAACTTCCAGCCATGGAACAGACAGGTAAGGGCATTGTCCTCGTTGCGCGCTACCGCCAGTGACGCCTTGCGGTGTGGGCACTGCTCATCGAAACAGGCCACCCGGCCATCATCGGAGCGGAATACGACATAGTTGTCCCCCAGCAGACGCACGCGGATGGGAGTGCCGCCGGCCTCGAGCGACAGTGAGGGGACCGCCGGCAGCCAGTGCCACTGGCGCAGCATCTGCCCCATGGGGGCACCGTTCTCTACACGAGTCAGGCGATCATTTTCTTGCGGTGTCATAGGCATCGTTATTCTCCTTGTATCCTTCTCAACCCGATTGGCTATGTCGGCTCCTCGGCCAGGTGTCACGGAGGCGGGCTCCCGGATCTCGGCGGTGGCGAGACGGTGACAAGAGGCTGGACGTCGGGGGTTGCTTTTCTTTTCTTTATCAGGGAACCTTACATACATCGTGTCGCCGCGAAGACGTTTTGTCAAGCCGCTTCCCAGGTGAAATAACGAGACCAGACAGCTCTCCGAGAGCCATGACAAACTATTGAAATAAAAAGAAAGTTCATGCAATGAGGAGCGAGAAACAGCCACAGACATCGACTTTAGTATGAAACACCAGAGCCCCCGGAGCGAAAGCATCAGGGGCCACTGGCCCTTAAACAACAAGAAAGAAGGAGAATTTCCATGACCGGAAAACGCAGCATCTCGATTCCCGGGTTCGGGCACCGCGCTCCGATTCCCGGGGCCGCCCGAGTCGGCAACCTGCTGTTCTCTTCCGCCATCTCGGGCATCGATCCCGAAACCGGTCAACCTGCCGACAGCGCAGCACGCCAGGTAGAGTTAGTCTTCGCTCACCTGCAGTCCCTGGTCGATACCGCCGGTACCAGCCTGGGCCATATCGGCAAGATGGCCATCTCCATCCGCGACAACGCCGTTCGCGACCTCATCAACGAAGCCTGGTTGAAACATTTTCCCGACCCGGATGACCGGCCGGCACGGCATATTCAGCTGGCCGAGCTTCCCGTTCCCCTGCACCTGCAGATCGAAGTGATCGCAATCATTCCAGAAGGAAAATAATCATGATTATCGATTCTCATGCTCATATCGTCATGCCCCAGGAGAGCTACAAGTACTTCACCGAACTGGTTGGAGGACGCGGTAATCCTTCCGGCAATCCGAAAATTCCCGATGCCTCGATCCGAGCCTCAGGTGAGGCTCTGCTCAAGATCATGGACTCCGTGGGGACAGATATTCAGCTGATCTCCCCACGCCCTTATCTGCAGCTGCACTCTCTCAAACCAGCCATCGTCTCCGAACTCTGGAACCGGCACGTCAACGACGTCATCTATCGCCTGGTGGAGATGTTTCCAGACCGCTTCCGTGGAGTCGCCGGCCTTCCCCAGCACCGACATGAGTGCCCCTCCGTACGCGTTGTGTCGGAGCTGGAGCGCTGCGTCAAGGAGCTCGGCTTCGTCGGCTGTCTGATCAACCCGGACCCCACCGAGGGTGATGAGCTGCCACCGCCCGGCCTCGGTGACCCCTTCTGGCATCCCCTCTACGAGAAGATGGTCGAACTGGATGTGCCGGCGCTGATCCACTCTGCCGGCAGCTGCCAGCCGCGTGAAAGCTATACGCTGAAGTTCATCAACGAGGAAAGCACCGCCGTCATCTCCCTGCTCACCTCGGATACCTTCGATCGCTTCCCGGCGCTCAAGATCGTCATTCCCCATGGCGGCGGTGCTATCCCTTACCAGATGGGGCGCTTCCGAGCCTGGAACGTGCGCAAGGGGGAAGAGCAAAGCTTCGACGAGAAGCTCAAGAAGCTTCACTTCGACACCTGTAACTACTCCAAGGAGGCCCTCGAGTTCCTGTTCAAGGTCGTCGGCACCGACAATGTCCTGTTCGGCACCGAGAAGCCAGGCACCGGCAGTGCACGCGATCCCGTGAGCGGACGTGACTTCGACCACCTCAAGCCTGTCATTGAGGAGATCGACTGGCTGACCGAGGAACAGCGCAGGAACCTCTTCGAGTGCAACTGCTGCAGCCTTTATAACCTGAACCTGAAGTAATCAACCCCGGGGAGGGCACGCCCTCCCCCTCTGGCCAGCCTTACGGCAAGTGCCAGGCATAGCGGTTACGCTATCCTGACAGGCTACCATTCTTGATCATCACCCCGGCTTATATGCCATCCTTATATGATAGGATCCCAACAGGACCTCTCGCGCCAGCGCATCGCCTGTCAATCGAAAGCAAGGGATACACCCCATGGATAATGCTGCCGTCAAGCTGAAACAGAGCCAAAGCCAGAGCCGAAGCACTACGTACCTGCTGGCCCAGACTACCAACATCATCCGTAACTCCTGGATCGACCCGGCTCTCAAGGAGCATGGCCTGACCTCCCTGCAGTACACCGTTCTCTCGGTCATCAGGCGTTACAGCGGCCTCTCCTCGGCGGAGCTGTCACGACACTTCTTCGTGACGCCCCAGACCATGGGCCCCATCCTGACGCAGCTGGACAAGCGTGGGTTGATACTGAGGGAGCCCAACACCGAGAACCGACGCCTGCTGGCCATTAGCCTTACTGCCAAAGGCAAACGCCTGCAGGAGACATGCAAGCATGTGATCGCCGATATCGAGCACGAGATCTTTGGAGAGCTTGATGCCGACACCCTCCAGATCTTCCGGGACACCCTTCAGCGTGTCTATCGCCGAGCTCAGGACAGCCACAGGCCGGGGTAGAGATTGCTACTCTCCGGCCTGGAGCACTCTGATCGATCACCCCACCTTGACGATCAGCGCTGCGGCGGAATCCCCTGCAGCACAGCCGGTCACCAGCGCATAGCCCCCCCCCTTGAGGGCGGTCTCCTCGATGGCCTCGATCAGCAGACGCGCCAGGGTGGGTCCCTGGGGGTGACCGAACACCAGGGAGGTGCCGTAGTTGTTGAAGGTACCGGCTTCGATTTCCAGCGCCCTGGCCAGGTGCAGATCGTTGACGATGAAGGGCGAGTGATTCTTGATCGACTTCATCTGGCCGATGGTCAGGCCGGCCTGGTCCAGGGCGCGCTGCGCTGCGCTGGCCGGGGCCATGGGCATATGGGCCGGTTTGGCACGGGCGTGACCATAGGCCACCACCTGAACGGCCAGTCGAGGATCGGTGCTGAGCTCGGCGGCCCTTTCACGGGTGGTCACGATAAGGCCGGCATTGCCATCGGCCGGATGGGTCTGTGAACCGAAGGTATGGATACCCTCCGGCTGGACCGTACGCAGCTTGGCAAGCCCCTCCGCCGTGGTCTCCGTGACCCCCTCATCGGCCTCCACCCGTCGAGTCTCCCTACGAGAGACTGGCACCTCCAGGGGAAACATATAGCGTTTCTGAAAGGCGCGATCCTCGGCCAGCGCCTCGGCGTACTGCTGGTAGCGCCTCAGGGTCAGCTCATCGGCCTGCTCCCTGCTGAAACCGTGCTCGCGGGCCACATTCTCGGCGGTGGTCAGCATATCCTTTCCGGTCGCCGGATCCGCCGCGATGTTGTCCATGTTCCAGTTTTCGGCGATCACTTCGCCGCCCGGCCCATTGGGATTGGGCCAGATGGTATGGGGGCCGTTGGAAGTGCGATCGGCGAGCAGGCAGTAGGTGGTGTCGAAACTGCCACTCTCTACCGCCAGGGCAGCATTGAATATTGCGGTGGTCGCGGTGGCGCAGGCCTGGGTGACATTCTGACCCGGCGCATGACCGGCCCCCATCATGGCCGCCGCCCAGGGCGCCCCGTAGAAGATCGACTTCTGCCCCACCGAGACTCCCAGGTAGAGGTAATCGATGATCTCGGGGTCAATATCGCGACTGGCCAACCAGCGCTTGCTGGTAGCGGCACCCAGCTCAATGGCGTTGATATTTGCCAGGCTGCCCTGCCATTTGCAGAATGGGCTGGAATAGTAGCCGCCGTAGGGGATATAGGCATTCTTGAACATGTGTAAGATCTCCTTGAGGGGTAAAAAAGGGGCCCCTCCCGCTGACTCGAGAGGCGACCCCAACCCTGATACTCAATCGCGTGTCAGATGCTTGCGCAGGCCGCCCCATTGGGGCTGGAAGAGCTCGGCCGGCATCTCGCGAAGCTCACTGGAGATGCGCGGTACGAAGTCCATGGCCGCCAGAATGTCATGCTCGATGTCGATACCCGGGGCCACCTCGGTGAGCGTGACTTCACCGTCGATCAGCTCGAAGACACAGCGCTCGGTGACGAAGAGCACCGGCTTGCCGACCTCCTGGGCGTAGCGGCCACTGAAGGTGATTTGATCGACTCGCTGCACGAACTTGCGGCGATGCCCCTCCTGCTGGATCCGGATCCCATCGTCCTCGACGACCACCTCTCCACCATTGGTAAAGGTGCCGCAGAACACCACCTTGCGGGCGTTCTGGCTGATATTGATGAATCCGCCTGGCCCAACGACCTTGTCGCCGAACTTGCTGACATTGAGGTTGCCCTCGTGATCGGTCTGGGCCAGACCCAGGAAGCAGACGTCTAGGCCGCCACCGTCGTAGAAATCGAACTGATAACCGTGGTCGATGATCGCCTCGGCGTTGTAGGAGGTAGCGAAGTCGCCACCGCTGGCGGGTACACCGCCGTAGGTGCCCAGCTCCGTGGTCAGGGTCATGAGGTCGCTAACGCCCTCCTCCGCCGCCACGCTGGAGACCCCTTCGGGCATGCCGATGCCGAGGTTGACCACCCCGCCCGGCACCAGCTCCATGGCGGCTCGGCGGGCGATTACCTTGCGCGGGTCCAGAGCCATCGGCTTGATACCGCCCAGCGGCACCTTGATGTCACCGGAGAGCGCCGGGTTGTAACCCGTGGACATGGTCTGCATATGGTGCTCGGGCTCGGCCACCACCACATAGTCCACCAGGTCGCCCGGCACCTTGACCCGCTGGGGGTGCAAAGTGCCCTGCTGGGCCAGGTACTCCACCTGGGCGATGACAATGCCACCGCTGTTCTTCGCCGCCTGGGCCATGGAGAGCTGTTCGAGGAAGATCGCCTCGCGTTCCATGCTCAGGTTTCCGCGCTCATCGGCGGTCGTGGCCCGGATCACCGCCACGTTTACCGGGAAGGTGCGGTACAGTAGCCACTCCTCGCCCTCGAGCTCGACCAGCTTGACCAGGTCCTCCTCGGCGGCTTCGTTGGCCTTGCCGCCCTCGAGACGCGGATCGACGAAGGTGCCCAGACCCACCTTGCTCAGCACTCCGGGCTTCTTGCCGGCGATATGCCGCCACAGGTGCGCCAGCACCCCCTGAGGCAGCAGGTAGCCTTCGATTCGGTTCTCGCGGATCAGCTCACCCATGCGCGGCGCCTGACCGGTGTGACCGCTGATAAGCCGGTCGACCAGACCGGCATGGCCCAGGTGGTTCATGCCACGCGTCTTGCCGTCCCCACAGCCACAGCTGTGTGCCACGGTCAGGTGGCGGGGTGCCCCGGTTTCCAGGAAGCGGGCCTCCAGCGCCGTGGCTACGGCCTCGGCGAAGCCGCACAGGCCGGCGGTGGTCCAGATGACGGTGTCGCCATCCTGGATCAGGCCCGCCGCGGTAGTGCTGTCGATGATCTTGTTCACTCGTGTGGCCCTCTTGCGAAAGCGTTCAACATCAGGGAAATACATTGTTTAATCAACAAACATTTTTATGCGAAAACCGCCGCCTTCGACGAGACATGCCCCGTTACCCGCTGGTCAGCAGCAGCACAATCTGCGGATAGAAGATCACCAGCGCGACCACCAGGATGTCGGCCACCAGGAAGGTCGACACGCCCCGGAAGATATCCATCAGCGAGGCGTACTGACCCGCGACGCCCTTGATCACGAAGATGTTCATGCCTACCGGAGGCGTGATCATGCCAATCTCCAGCAATTTCACCAGCAGCACGCCGAACCAGATCAGACTGACATCGTAGAGCTCGAAGATCGGCAGCAGCACTGGCAGGGTGACCAGCATGGCGCCGAAGGGCTCCATGAAGAGGCCGAGAAACAGGTAGATCACCACGACCACCAGCATCAGCTGCAAATAGGTGGGGTCCCAGCCGGTAACGGCGCCGGTGATATAGCCGGCCAGCCCACTCAGGCTCAGAAAGAGAGTGAACATGCTGGCACCCACGCCGATGATCAACAGCGCCGAGGTAGTAGACAGCGTCTCGAGCAGCGCGGTCTTCATCGTCTTGGCGCTCAGGCGCCTCAGCGCAAGGCCAATCAGAATGGCACCGGCCGCGCCAACCGCACCCGCTTCGGTGGCGGTAAAGAACCCGGAAAAGAGACCGCCGAACACCAGCACCCCCAGCACCAGCACCGGCCAGATGTCGAGCAGCGCCTGACGAGCAGACACATCCCGGGCACCGATTGCCTCACGAGGCACGATATCGGGGCGCAGCCAGCTGACCGTCAGAATGACCAGGCTATAGCTCAGGGCAGTCAGCAGGCCGATGGTGATGCCCCCCAGGAACACCTGGGTAATCGAGACCTGGGCAAAGACGCCATACACGATCATCAGAATGCTGGGCGGGATAAGAGCGCCGATGGTCCCCCCGGCAGCGATGGTGCCGCAGGCAAAGCTTGGCTTGTAACCACCGCGGACCATCTCGGGAATGGCGATACGCCCCATGGCCGCCGAGCAGGCCACGCTCGAGCCACTCACGGCGGCGAAACCCGAGCTGGCCACGATACTGGAGATCGCCACTCCGCCAGGCAGCCAGCGAAACACTACCTTGGCGGCATTGAAGAGCCCGTTGGTGAGCCCGGTGTGGTAACAGACAAACCCCATCAGCAAGAACATGGGCACCGCACTCAGCGTCCACTTGGCAATGAACTCATAGGGCGTCGAGGAGAGCATCCCTATGGCAGTGCTCCAGCCAAACATCACCGTCATGCCACCGAGGGAGACAATGATTAGCGAGAGCGCAACCGGCACCCGCAGCACCAGAAGTACCATCAAGATGGCAAGACCGTAGAAACCAACTTCAACAGACATGGAGGTTACCCTTCATCTTGCATGCTGGAGGGGAGCTCTCCCCCCTTGGCCAGGACCGGGATACGCACGACGCAGACCACTGCTGCCAGCGCAAAGGCCGCGGGCAGTGCGAAGTAGGTTGGCCAGACCGGCATGGGAAAGTTGAGCGACATGACGTAGGAGCCGATAGCGTACTGCTCCATCGCCTTGTCCCAGGTAGCCAGGGTCAGCACGCCATAGATCACCGCCGATACCACCGACACCAGCACGTCGGAGATAACGATGAGACGCCGGCTCATCATGCCTTCCAGGGCCTCCACCGTGATCATGCCCTTGCGCCACTCCACCCAGCCAAGTGGCAGCAAGGCCAGGGTAATCAAGTAGTAGCGAGTTACCAGTTCGACAGTCGCCGGGATGGAAATCGAGAAGGTAGCGCGCAGCAGGACATCAAGCGTGACATGCGACACCATCAGCAGAATGCCCAGAGTTCCCAGCATCGCCAGGCCTACGGCAGCCTGATTGGTAAGACGGTAAAGAAAGGCCATCGTGGACCTCCTGCATCAGCAAAGGCTCGAGGGCCGGTTCACGGCCCTCGAGCTGATGGACATCAGGTTCCGTAGGTCGCGAAGTCAACGCTGTCCCACACTTCACGCCTGATGGCGTCAGCAACCGCTTCGGGGTCCTCGCCAACCTCCTCGACGATGGCATTCCACTTGTCGACCAGCCCGATGAAACGATCGAGCTTGTTACGGGCATCGCTCACTCCGTGGCGCCGCTCCGCCAGCTCGGCGGCTCTCTCGATGTCCTCTTCAGCAAACGCCTGACTCGTGGCGAGCAGGTCGGCGCTGGGCTCGATGATCTCGATGCCGTGCTCTTCCGCCAGCGCCTTGGACTCATCGATCATCTCGTAGGCCCAGCGCTGAATGGCCAGGGCACTCGCCTTGGTAGAGGCTATCGCCAGCGCCTCGCGATCCTCGGGAGAGAGTGCCTGCCAGGCGCTCTGTCCGACGGCATGGGAGATCGTGCTGTGGAAGGTCCCCAGGTCATGCATGGTGACATGGCTGATCACATCCTCCAGGCGGAAGGAGATGATGTCGGCGATGGAGGCCACAGTGCCATCGATGACCCCCTGGGAGAGCGACTCGAATGTCTCACCCACCGGGATGGAGGCCGGCGTGGCGCCCATCGCCTCCGCCCAGCGCGAATACTGGGGACCACCGACGCGCAGCCGCAGACCACGAAGATCCTCGGCCGTCTCCACCGGGGTTGTCGTCAGGATCTGGTAAGTGTCGGTGGAGTGAGAGCTGGTATAGACGATGCCGAGGCGCTTGAGCTCTTCCTGGCAGGCCTCACAGGTAGCGATGTACTCGGTCATGGCCCCGGCCATGGCGTAGGAGTTGGTACCCAGCAGCGCCATATCGCCCACCAGATTGATCTCCGGCAGGTCGGCGGGGAAATAGGCGGGCAGCAGCAGGCCGGCCTCTACCAGGCCGCTACGTATGGCATTACGCATGTTGCCGAGCGACGCCACTTCTGTGCCCAGAATCCGTCCACCCAAGCGGCCTTCGGACTCACTCTGAAGCAGATCCACGAAATCGGTATAGAGCGGCGTATGAGCCGGATGGGCAGGCGGCACACCGGGCGCCAGGCGCAGATCTCTGGCCTGGGCATGGCTGGCAAGCGCCAGGCTGCCCACGGTGGCGGCAATAGCTAGAGTCTTGAACAGAGGGCGGTGCATCATGGGTCACCTTGTCGGCTAAGTTATATTTGTTTATTTTGTAAACAATAGGATCAACAACCTATTTCAAGACAGATTATAGTCCAGCCCACATCCCTGTCCGATACCCAACTTTGGTATGAAGGCCACCGCTTCCAGCGAGGGGAAGACCCTGGGTCCCAAAGAAGCGCGCACGATGCCTAGGCCCATCGACTGGGCCACCCTTGCCCCCATACGAGAAGAGCCAGCGCAGTAGCTGCGCTGGCTCTTCTCGTATGGCAAACGAGGAATCTCCTCCCCGTCGTCATTCAGTAGCCGTAGAGGGCCCGGAGATAGGCCTCGTGACGACGGTATGATTTCTCTGTCATCCGCTCGAGCAACCCATAGCAGGCCCGGCCTGCGAGCTTGATGAAAGAACACCTGGTGGTGCTAGCTGGCGAGTGCTGGGACGAAGCCTCGACGGTCATGGTATTGGACCCCGACTATTCCATAAGAGTGCTAATAGAATACCCGAGACCTAGACTTTAGTCCAATCCCCTGCCTCTTTCCCACCGACAACCGCATGCCCCATTGTCGACAAGCTCAACGCCCATGAGGCACAAAGCCACTGCCAACCATCGCGGGAACTCGTCTCTCGCTGCCACCGGCCACCGCCTCCTGATGACACGAGCGTCTGCAAAGGCGACAACGACGCAGCAAGGACTTGGCTCTAGCTCATGGCCACTCTTACCTCCTCCGGGACCGGTCTGCCCTGCATGCCCAGGGAATTCTCCGCTTGCCGTCCTACCAGAACACGGATCACTTCGGCCTCGACAGCCACGGTGTCGCCGCGCTTTAGCACGTGCTGGACCGTGAAGCTGCTATTCCGGAACTCGGCCACCCGCGTCTCGATGCACACCTCATCACCGTAGCGACAGGGCTCAAGGAATCGCGTGCGTAGATCCACTACCGGGTAACCGATGACATCGAAGCGTGCCTGCAGCCTGGTCGGCTCAAAGCCGGCCTGGGTGAAAAGCAGGTTGGTACAGTGATCGAAGTAGGCCAGATAGCGCGGGTGAAAAACGATTCCCGCCGGGTCGCAGTCGCCCCACTCGATCTCTCTCGTATGATGATGAGTCAGCATGATGTCCTCACAGATTCTTCGCCAGAGCCCGGGTGCCGAGGTCACGCCATGGGCGCCTCCCCTATCCTGAGCAACCGCCTCTTGGTAGCATATCCAGAACATACCAAACTGTTTAATTATACAACAGAAGCCACTTCAACCTCACCGCGAATCCAGAGCAGGCATATGAACAGCGCTGAAGACAACGGCATTGACTACTCGATGCTGCAATCCCGGCTCGGCTACAAGCTGAGACGCGCCCAGATGGTCTACTTCGATGTCTTTTTCGAGGCTTGTGCCAGAGAAGGCATCACACCGGGGCTTTTCAGCATTCTAGCGATCATCTACCACAATCCGGGCCTGACTCAGACAGCGGTATCGGTGGCGCTGGACGTAGACCGCTCCGCCATGGTAGCGGCGATCGACAAGCTGGAAGGCATGGAAGTCGTGGAGCGACGCAAGTCCAAGAACGACCGTCGCTCCTACGCCCTCTACCTGACCGAGAAGGGCAGGACATTCACCGAACGTCTCAATCAGAAGGTTGTGGCCGGGGAGCAGGAGTTCACGACCTTCATGAGCGATGCGGAGCGAGAAGGGTTGCTCGACATCCTTGACCGCATCATCGAGGCGCGCAAGAAGTAGGGGCTCTACCTCCCTCAGGCGATGAGGGAGTGTTCTCTTTCGTCTTCCAGCCAGCGCCTTGCCGCCACCACATCCGCCTCGGGGTCGTGGTTCCAGAGCCAGTCGAAGCGGGTCTGGAGGTTCTCGATCAGCTTCGCCTCGTCGTCGCCGATGCCCTCGCCGGCGTACTCGTAGACGTTGCCCGCCTCGTGGGAGGTGCGCTGCGCCCGGCAGGTGCGCGCGTGACGAACCGCCTCGAAGGCTGCCAGCACCTGCTCCACGCTGTCTCGGGTGCAGGCCTCATCGCCCAGCAGGCTGGCCAGCACATGGGCATCCTCCAGCGCCTGGCCGGCACCGGCGCCCTGGTGGGGCACCAGTGCATGGGCGGCGTCGCCCACCAGCAGCACCCGGTCGCGGTGGTAGCGGGGCAGTTCGGGCAGCTCGTGCAGCGCCCAGCGGGTCGGCTCGGGGATACACTCGAGGATGGCTTGGGACGCTGCCCCCCAGCCCTCGAAGACCTCCAGCATCTCCTCCTGGCTCACGGCCTGGACCCACTCCTCCCCCTCGGGCAGCTGCGGCTCGGCGCTGGAACGGTCGGTGATGAAGGCCACCACGTTGATCAGCTCCGACTGCTTGACCGGGAAGGTGAGGATGTGACGGTCGTGACCCAGGTACATCTGGGGCACCAGGGCCAGGCGCCGGTCGGCGCCCCTGGCCTCCAGGGCCTCTTCCAGCCGGGCGGTGGGGATCATGCCGCGATAGGCGTAGGTGCCGCTCCAGAAGGGTGCGATCTCGCCGCACTCCTCGGCGGGCAGCACGTTGGCACGTACCGCCGACTTGATGCCGTCGAAGCCGATCAGGATATCGGCGGTGAAGGAGGTGCCGTCGGCGAAGTGGGCGGTGGCGCCCTCCCCCGCCTGGGTGACCTCGACGCAGCGCTTGCCGAAATGGGCGATGCCGGTGGGCAGCTGGGCCACGATGGCGTCCAGGAAGTCCGCCCGATGCACCGAGGACTGCCCGCAGCCGGGCGCGAGGGTGGCGGTCAGGTAGCCGTCGTCGCTGCCGCGGCGCCACTCGAACCAGACGTCCTCGAAGGGGGCCGGGGAGGAATCGGCGATGCGACGGTAGGCCGCCTCCAGGCCGAGCCGCTGGATGGCGCGCACGGCGTTGGGGCCGAAGGAGACACCGGCGCCGATCTCGGAAAACTGCGGCGCCGCCTCGAAGAGCTGCACGTCGAGGTCGGGGAAGCGGGAGAGGGCCACGGCGAAGGCCACGCCGCCGATGCCGCCGCCGATGATGGCGATGGACAGGCGGGAATCAGAGGGGGACGCGGTATTGTGATTGGACATGCTGCGCTCTCCGTCGGGAATGCTGTTCTTGTTCATGGCATAGAGTGATGACGCGCAGACTAGGGCGCCTGCGACATTCACACAACGCAGCAGCCTTCATACCTTAAATAAATGAAAGTAATATCATCTTGAATACAGTCAATTAGGCGAGACAGGGCATGCTGCGGCTGACGGATATCGACGTGAACCTGCTGGTGGTCTTCGACCTGCTCTACCGCGAGGGCAACACCCAGCGGGTTGCCGAGCGGCTCGGCGTGACCCAGCCCGCCGTCAGCCACGCGCTCAAGCGCCTGCGCCGGCTCCTCGGCGATGAGCTCTTCGAACGCACCTCCAGGGGGCTTTCGCCGACACCACGGGCGGACCAGCTGCACCCCGGCATCGCCGAGGCGCTGGCCCGGCTGCATGAGATCCTCAACCTGGGCGATGACTTCGACCCGGCCAGCAGCGAACGCACCTTCCAGCTGGCGATGACCGATATCGGCGAGATCGTCTTCCTGCCGCGGCTGCTGGAGCATCTGGCCCGGGAGGCGCCCGGCGTCCGGCTCAGCACGGTGCGCAGCCACAACGAGGACCTGAAGCGCGAGATGGAGGAGGGACGGATCGACCTGGCTGTCGGCCTGATCCCCCAACTGGGCGCCGGCTTCTACCAGCAGCGGCTCTTCGTGCAGCGCTATGTCTGCCTGATGCGCAGGGGCCACCCCCTGGCAGATGGCGGCTTCGACATGAACGACTTCCGGGCCGCCACCCACGCGGTGGTGGTGGCGAAGGGCACCGGACACGGTATCGTCGAGGAGCAGCTGGCCCGGGCGGGCATCGAGCGCCCGGTCCGGCTGCAGCTGCCCCACTTCGCCGCCGTGCCCTATATCATCAGCGAGAGCGACCTGGTGGTCACGGTGACCGACAAGTTCGCCGAGGCGACCCGGGCGCGCTTCGGCCTGGCCGTGCAGGAGCATCCCCTGCCCTTCCCCGAGATCCCCATCAACCTCTTCTGGCATCGCCGCTACCACCGCGACGCCGGCAACCGCTGGCTGCGCGGCCTGCTCTTCGCGATGTTCTCCGAATAGAAAAAGGGTTCTTCGCACATCGGCGTGAATCTGATCTGAAGGAGCTACCCTGTGGGAGGCCGGCTCTGCCGGGCGAATGGAGGCCGAAGGCCTCCCGGGCGGCGGCTGCCAGCATACGCAACTCCGCCGGGGCGCCTGCGGCGCCATTCGCTCGGGGAACCCGAGCTCCCACATGGAAATTTCACGCCAGTCTGCGATGAACCAGAAAGAGGCGGCACCTGCCCTGGCAGATGCCCCCTCGCGATGGCCGAAGGTACGGGGTCAGTCGGCGATCTTCAGCACCGGCTTGACGGTGGTACCGTTCTTCGAGTCCTCGAAGGCCTCGTTGATCTGCTCAGGCGCGTAGAACTTCACCAGCCGGTCGAAGGGGAAGCGCCCCTCCTTGAAGTAGGCCACCAGCTGCGGAATAAAGACCCGCGGCACGGAGTCGCCCTCGATCACCCCGATCATCGACTTGCCCTCGGCCATCAGGTCGTGGTGCACATCCAGGGTCACCTCGGGGGTGACGCCGACGATGGCCGAGACGCCCAGCGGCTTGAGCGCCTGCAGCGACTGGCGCACCACGACCGGCACCCCGGTGGTCTCCACGGCGAACTGGCTGCCGCCGCCGGTGATCTCACGCACCCGCTCGACGGTGTCTTCCTGCTGGCCGTTGATCGCATGGGTCGCGCCCAGCTCACACGCCAGCTCGAGGCGGCTGTCGTGGACGTCCACCGCGATAATCTGCCGGCAGCCGGCAATGCGCGCCGCCATGATGGCGGAGAGCCCCACCGCCCCGCAGCCATAGACCACCAGGCTCGACCCGAATTCGGGCTTGAGGCGGTTGAGCACGGTGCCGGCACCGGTCTGGATGCCGCAGCCCAGCGGGCCCAGCAGCGCCAGGTCCACCTCGGGGTCCACCTTGACCGCATTACGGGCGCTGACCACGGCGTGGGTGGCAAAGGAGGACTGGCCGAAGAAGGTGGCCAGGGCATCGTCGCCCAGCGCCAGGCGGTGGCTGCCGTCATCCATGGCGCCGCCGAAGTTGAGCTCGTTGAAGGTATCGCAGACGGTGGGATGGCCGGTCAGGCAGTGGCCGCAGCCGCCGCAGTGGGCAAAGGAGAGCACCACGTGGTCGCCCACCTCGAGCCCGCTCACCCCCACGCCGAGGGCCTCCACCACGCCGGCGCCTTCGTGGCCCAGCACGATGGGAAAGGGCGCGATGCCGAGATCCCGGGCCACAGCGTCGGTGTGGCAGACGCCGGTGGCCACGATGCGCACCCGCACCTCGCCCAGGCCAGGCTCGGCCAGCTCCACCGCCTGCCATTCGAAGTCACGCCCCTGCTCCAGGGTAACAGCCGCCTTGATCTGCATGGATCTTCTCCTCAGTTGAACATGGCCCCTGGCCGACCGATGGCCGGACAGGGGCGATAGAATGGCTCATCCTCGCGGACCCGCAGGGCGAGCCTACGGGGGCCTACAGGAACTTGGTGAGCTGCAGGCGGAAGGCATCGCCCTCGCTCTCGAGCCCCTTCAGGCCACCGGCTCGGGTGTCGTACTCATGGTAATAGGCCCCCTTGAGCATGATGCCGGCCGCGGGCCAGAAGTAGCCGGCCTCGGCGCCGACGGCATGACGCTCGGCCTTGTCGCTGGTCGGCGCCCCCCTGTCGGCCTCCAGCTGCCAGGCGTCGTAGCCCACCAGGCCGAGCTCCAGGCCGTTGGCCAAGCGATGCCCGATGCCCCACTCCAGCAGCCAGCTGTCGCCCGGCGTGATCCCGGTATCGTCCTGCTTGCCCTTGATCTCATAGCGCGACAGGGCCGACAGGCTCCAGCTCCTGTCGGCATCCAGGTGCCAGACGCCGCCCAGGGTGAGCATGGTGGTGCCGTAGCCCTTGCCCACCGAGGCCGGGTTGTCGGCATCGAAGCTGGCGGTATCGAACCAGTGGCCGGCGGCGAAGGTGGCGTCCCACTGCTCGCCGTGCCACCCCAGGATCACCGGGCCCACGAACAGGTCGCCGACGCCCTTGTCGCTGAAGCGGTCGCCCCCGGCGACATCCAGGTCGAAGCGCAGATCGAGGGTCGGGATGATCGCCTCCACACCGTAGTCGGCGCCGAGGAACTGCTGCCCGGTCATCCAGATGAAGCGATGGGCCAGGGCGGTGACGGAGCCGCTGTTGCGCCCCGGCGCGGCATCGCCGCCAGCGTCATTGAAGCGATCCACGTCGTAGTGCAGCAGGTAGCCGCGGTAGTAGACCCCTTCCGGCGGTGCCGTCGCCGCCCCCAGCCCCTCGATCCCCGGGGGGTAGTGGCCATTCACCGCCAGCGCCGGCGCGGAGGCCAGGCCGGTCAGCAGCGCCGCCAGGGCGGCTCTCTTGCGATACGTCGTCATCTCGGTCTCTATTCTTGTTGTGGCCCGCCGCCTGCCACCCTCGGGGCGGCAGGGGGCGCTGGCCATCTGGCTCAGAAGGGATAACCGCGCGGCTCATGCTGCACGCTGATCCAGTGGTCGGTGGTGAACTCCTCGATGGCCCAGTCGCCGTTGAAGCGGCCAAGGCCGGAGTTCTTCTCGCCGCCGAAGGGCACGTGGGCCTCGTCGTTGACCGGCATGTCGTTGACGTGGGTCATGCCCGCCTTGATGCCCTGAGCGAAGCGCAGGCCGCGGGCCAGGTCGCCGCTGAACACGGCGCTGGAGAGGCCGTACTCGGTGCCGTTGGCCAGTTCCAGGGCGTGGGCCTCGTCCCGGGACTTCTGGATGCCCACCAGCGGACCGAAGATCTCCTCGCGGCTGATCTCCATCTCCGCGGTGACGTCGCCGAACACATGGGGCGGCACCAGCTGGCCCTGGATCTCGCCCTCCAGCAGCACGGTGGCGCCTTCGCGCTTGGCGGTGGCGATCTTCTCCTCCAGCCCCTCGCGCTGCTTGGCGTTGATCACCGGGCCCACCACGGTGGCCATGTCATCGGGATCGCCCACCTGGAGTCCCTTGACCTTCTCGACGAAGCGCTCGACGAAGGCGTCATAGCGGGATTCGGCGACGATGATGCGGTTGACCGCCATGCAGATCTGGCCCTGGTGCAGGAACTTGCCCATGGCCGCGGCATTCACCGCCTGCTCGATATCGGCATCGTCCAGCACCACGAAGGGGCTGTTGCCGCCCAGCTCCAGGGAGACCTTCTTGATATGCTCGCCGCCGCTGGCGATGCGGCCGATGCCGCGGCCCACCTGGGTGGAGCCGGTGAAGGAGATCAGGCGCGGCACGCGGTGCTCGACGAAGGCGTCGCCGATCTCGCTGCCGGCACCCACCACCACGCTGAGCAGCCCCTCGGGCAGGCCGGCCTCCTCGAAGATCTTGGCGAGCAGCAGGCCGCCGGTGACCGGCGTATCGCTGGCCGGCTTGACCACCACGGCATTGCCCAGGGCCAGCGCCGGGGCGATGGAGCGCTGGGAGAGGTGCAGCGGGAAGTTCCAGGGGCTGATCACGCCGACCACGCCCAGGGGCTTGCGATAGACGCGGTTCTCCTTGCCCGGCACGTTGGAGGCCAGGGTCATGCCGTGGACCCGGCCCGGCATGCTGGCGGCCTCCTGGGTGATGCCGCGGGCCGCCCCCCACTCGACGTTGGCCTTGAGGCGGGTGCTGCCCGACTCGCGGATCAGCCAGTCGATGATCTCCTCCTTGCGGGCATCGAAGATCGCCACGACGCGCTGCAGCAGGGCGCTGCGCTGGGCCGGCGGGGTCGCCGCCCAGGCGGCCTGGGCCTTCTCGGCGGCCAGGAAGGCGGCGTCGAGGTCATCCCGGGTGGCCAGCTGGATCTCGAGCAGCTCGCTGCCGTCGTAGGGGTTGGTCACCCGAGCGGTGCGCTCACCGCTGCCCTTGCGCCACTCGCCGGCAATGGGCTGAAGCTGAAAATCGCTGTATGCAGTGCTCATCGGTTCTCTTCCTTACGGTCGGTTCAGGGACGGACGGTTACAGGCGAATGCCGGACTTGCCGGGCGCCAGAATGCCGTTGGGGTCCAGCGCCTGCTTCAGGGTGCGGTGCAGCTCGCGCATGGCGCCGCCATAGGTATCCGCCACCTGATCCATGAAGCCGGTATTGACGCGGTAGATGCCGTAGCCACGCTTGCTGAACTCATCCACCAGCTCTCCGAAGCAGGCGTGGGCGCGCCGGGTCTCCTCCGGGTCCTGGCGGTTGTAGAGCAGGTCGATGATATGGTGCATGTCTCGCCAGCCGACGATGTACTCCCCCACATAATCGAAGCCGTACTTGCCGAGAATCTGCTGGGCGAGCTCGGTCTGGTCGCGGGTCTCGCTGCCCTTGGCCTGGGAGACCGGCGCGAACCACATGGAGCCACCGCCCCCGCGCCAGTTATAGAGGCCGAACTCCTGCATGTTCATGTTGCCGCGCATCAGGTCGGACCGGTAACCAAAGGAGGCCGACGCCTGCTCCGCCTCTTCCCCGTAGAGCAGCTTTGCCTTGCCGCTCTTGCTGAAGGCCTGCTCGACAATCTTCCAGTTGACCTCGATCTGCTCCGGAGTGCCGTAGAGGGCGGCGTAGATATTCCACTCGCCGACCCCCTCGTCCTGCTTGATGCGCTCGATGGCCTCCCGGTCGATGCTGCCCTCGCCGGTGAAGAACTCCTTGCGCTCCCGGTGCGACGCCACGTCGTAGAGCGTATGGGCGATCACCACGGCGTTGGGGATGACCTGGCTGATGCGCAGCGGACGCATGATCTCGACGATCTCTTCGATATCCTCTGGGTCCGGATACTGGATCAGGAAGGGGCGATAGGCGGGCGGCTCCGGCATCAGCCAGAGGCCCATCTTGGTCACGATACCGTAGTTGGACTGGGTGAAAAGCCCGTCGACATAGGGACCATAGCCCCACTTGAAGACCTGCCAGGAGGTGGAGTTCTCCAGCCCCCCCATGCCGGTGCGAACGACCTCACCGTTGGCCAGCACCACCTCCATGCCGCACTGGAACATGAAGTGCTCGCCGTAGGGGGTGTAGCCCACGCCGCGGTCCAGGGTATTACCCACCGGGCCGGCCACGGCAGAGGGTGCCGGCACCGAGAGCCACAGCTTGTAGCCCTTCTCCTGGATGTAGTCATAGAGCTGCTGATAGGTGACGCCGGGCTCCACCAGCGCCGTGCAGGAGTCCGGATCCACTTCGAGGATGCGATTCATGAGGCTCAGGTCGAGAATCACCTGGCCGGTCTCCCCCGGCGCCGCCGAGCCGTAGCCCAGGTTCTTGCCGGTCGCAATCATCCAGAGCGGAATCCTGGCCTCGTTGCAGACCGTCACGATCGCCTGCACTTCTTCGGTGGTTTCCGCCAGCAGCGCCGCCGAAGGAATATGGTCCTCCTTGTCGGCGGACATCATGATCTTGGTATAGGGCGCCAGCTGCTCATCATCGACCAGCACCCGGTCGGCACCAAGCGTTTCGCGAAAGCGGCCGAGGGCGGCGTCGAAATCAGCGGCGCTGACGTTCTTGGGAAGAATGCGCTGTGTCGTGCTCATGGGGTGTTCTCTCGTTTATTGTGGGGAGGGCTCAAACCCGTACCAGGAAGCTCAGCTCGCGGCCGCCGGCGTCGGCCGGCCGCTGGAAGCGGTGCTCGTCTCGCTTGCCGGTGCCGGCCAGCGCCAGGCGGGCGTACTCGCGCCCCAGGGCGGACTGCCAGCTGCCTGCCTCTGTCGCCAGCCCGGCATCAACGGCCCCACGGTGGCTCAACAGGTGGTGACGGCCCGCCTCATGACGCCCCAGCGCCAGTATCCTGCCGCGCCCCTTCAGCAGGCTGGTCAGCAGCACCAGGCCCGCCTCATCGGTAAAGCCGGCCGCCAGCGTTCCCGCCGGCAGCGCATTGAGCGCCAGGGGGTCGAGGCGCCCTTCGTAGTGCGGCGTCCAGCCTTTCTGGCGCAGCCCCAGGCCCAGCTCGGTGGTCGAGCGGTCCACGCCATAGAGAGAGATAGCGCCATGGACGGGCGACCCGCTCGGGGTCGCCTGGCCGGCCCAGGCGGCGGCCATGGTCAGCGGCGCCGCCGAGCCCAGCAGCAGGCCGTTCCGGAGCAGCTGTCGACGTGTCAGTTTCATGGCATCACTCCTCACCGCCGTCGTCCTCGGCCAGCTCGCCCCGGGCCAGGGCCGCACTCAGCGCCTTCAGCTCGGCGTCGCTGATCTCGCTGTGACGAAAGGCCGGCATCGCCGCGCGACCATTGCGCGCCGTCAGCTGGATATAGGTTCCCCAGCTCTCCTGGGCCGCTTCGGGAAAGGCGTTGGTGATCACCGGACCGACCGCCTTGTCCGTCGCATGGCAGTGCGCACAGACCTGGCGGTAGACCTCGGCGGGCTCGCGAGCTTCAGGCTCGCTGGCCGAGGCCATGGTGGGCAGCAGCAAGGCACCGAACAGGGCCAGAGCCCCGAGCCGGTAGGCGGAGAGATGCCGGGGAGGCAGCGTTGTTGTGTGTTGCATGTCAGTGTCACCCGTCTTGTCGTCAAGGGCATGTCGTCAGCAGAGCGGGCCCATCAGCAGTCTTATACTTTCGTATAAAACAAGAGGTTAGCGCCCTGCTCCACGCCATTACCCTGTCAAGAACCGTGCCGGATTCGAAAAGATGCCGGGCATCAACGACCTGCAGAGGCTTTCCCCCGCCTTCCGTGCGGCATGCGGACATCTGTTCGATATTTTCGCTTAACCATTTGGTAACCCCATGAGCAAATCAGCACCCCGTCCGCAGCGCCTCTCCCAGCCCGCGGCGCACCGTGAGGCGGGCCGGAATGCTATCCTGTGCCGGCTTACTTCCCGGTGTTCAGCGAGATCGCCATGCCTGCCAAGCCCCATGACTATCCCAGTGCCCGCGACCTGATGGATGCCCTGCGCTTCCTGCCGGAAGAGGGGCAGATCTGGCTGGGAGAGCAGCGCATGCTGCTGATGTCGCTGCAGGCCTCGGCCTTCTTCCGCAACGAGCTGGTGACCACCCTGGGCATCGAGCGCGCCCGGGGCGTGTTTATCCGCCTGGGCTACTACTCGGGGCTGCAGGATGCCGAGCTGGGCGAGGCCCTGCGGGGCAAGCAGCTGGGGCTGCGCGACAGCTTCCTTGCCGGCCCCCAGCTGCATGCGCTACAGGGGCACGTGCAGGCGATCCCGGTCAGCGTCGATATCGACCCCGAGCGCAACCGCTTCTACAGCGAGTTCATCTGGAAGGGCTCCTTCGAGGTGGAGGTGTGGCGCTCCCGGGGCGTGCAGGAGGACCCGGTCTGCTGGACCCTGCTGGGCTACGCCTCCGGCTATGCGACACAGCTGCTGGAGCGCGAGGTGCAGTATCGGGAGGTGGAGTGCATGGGCTGCGGCGATGTCCAGTGCCGCATCGTGGGCCGGTTCGCCGAGGAGTGGCCGGATCATGAGGCCTTCTCCGCCCTGCTGCGCGAAGCGCCGCTGATCGACGAGCTCTATGACCTCCAGGCCCGGGTGGCGACCCTGGAAGGGGACCTCGCCCGACGCTCCCGGGACGAGGACTGGAGCCCCATCGGCTCGGCCCCGGCATTTCGCGAGATGCTCGCCATGCTCGACAGCGCCGCGGCCGCCGAGGTGCCGGTGCTGCTGCTGGGCGAGACCGGCACCGGCAAGGAGATCCTGGCCCGGCGGCTCCACGAGCAGAGCCAGCGCGCCGAGGGCCCCTTTATCGCCGTCAACTGCGCCGCCATTCCGCCGGAGCTGATCGAGTCGGAGCTGTTCGGCGTGGAGAAGGGCGCCTACACCGGCGCCACCCAGTCCCGCCTGGGGCGCTTCGAGCGCGCCCACGGGGGCACCCTCTTCCTGGATGAGCTCTCCGAGCTCTCGCCCCGCGCCCAGGCGGCCCTGCTGCGCGCCCTGCAGGAGCAGCAGATCGAACGCGTCGGCGGTCAGGCGGTCAGGGAGGTGGATGTGCGGGTGGTGGCCGCCACCCACACCGACCTTCACCAGCGCGTCGAGGAGGGGCGCTTTCGCCGCGACCTCTTCTTTCGCCTCAACGCCTTCACCCTCACCGTGCCGCCCCTGCGCGAGCGACGCGAGGACATTCACGCCCTGGCCGAGCACTTCCTTACCCGCTGCGAGCACCACTACCAGCGCCGCACCCTCGGCCTCTCCGACCAGGCCCGCTCGGCCCTGACCCAGTACGCCTGGCCCGGCAACGTTCGCGAGCTCAAGAACACCATCGAACGTGGGGTGATCCTGACCGCGGATCACAAGCACATCACCGAGCGGGCGCTGTTCGGCGACTACCAGGTGCCGACACTCAAGCGGGAGAAGAGTCAGGGGCTGGATGAGCAGGGCCGACTGACCGCTCCTCGGGGGTACGATGCCGCCGGCTCGGCGCAGCAGCAGATCCAGGCGCTGTTCGAGGCCGGCCTGACGCTGGAGGATATCGAGAGGGAGATGCTGATTGCGTCCCAGGCGGCGAGCGAGGGCAATATCGCCGCCGCCGCCCGCCGCCTGGGGATGACCCGCCCCGCCTACGCCTACCGGCTCAAGAAGTACGGGCTGCGCTGAAGGCGGGCGCTCGCTCGGCGCCCGCCTCAGGCCTGATTCAGGACGCGACCGGGCTGGCCCAGGCCGCTCGGGTGCTGTGCACGGCGCTCTTGTGGGTGATCTGCCAGCGGCCGTCGAGCTTGAGCAGCGCCAGCACGTCCACCCAGGAGTCCGCCGGGGTCTCGGTGTTGTCGAAGCCCAGCAGCACGCTGGCCACCTCGCCGGCCTGGGTCACCGAAATGAAGCGGCTCTTTACCGGACGGTGGCTCGCCGCCCAGCGCTCGAAGCGATCGCTGATCAGATCCTTGCTGAAGCCGCCCTCGGCGTCCACCGCCAGGATCCAGGCGTCCTCGTGGAAGGCCTCTTCTAGCTTGTCCCGACGGCCCTGAAAGCCCTCCACATAGCGCTCTACCACACGGACGATCTCGTCATGATCGGGCGTGCGTTCGTCGATTGTCGTGTTCATGCGCTTCCCCTCTTGGTATCGAATTCATGCCAGCGCCGCCCGCCGTGAGACGGCAGGCGGCATGTCACTCGAGCGGGTGACTCAGGCGGGCTGGCCGAGGCCGAGGATCTCGCGGGCCTGCTGCCAGCTGGCCACCGGGCGCTCGTACTTCTCGCACAGCGCCACGGCGCGCTCGACCAGGGCCGCGTTGGAGGGGGCCAGGGTGTCGCGGTCGAGGCGCACGTTGTCCTCGAGGCCGGTGCGGGTATGGCCGCCGGCAGCGATGGACCACTCGTTGAGCTTGAGCTGGTTGGAACCGACGCCGGCGCCGCACCACTGGGCATCCGGCGCCAGGCGCTTGAGGGTCTCGATGTAGAAGTCGAAGGTCGGCTTGTCGGCCGGCATGGCGTTCTTCACGCCCATCACGAACTGCACGTAGAGCGGCGCCTTGAGCTTGCCCTGCTTCGACAGGTTCACCGCCTGGTGGATGTGCGACAGGTCGAAGGCCTCGATCTCGGGCTTGACGTCGTACTTGAGCATCTCCTCGGCCAGCCAGTCGACCAGCTGGGGGGAGTTCTCGTAGACGCGGTTGGGGAAGTTGTTGGAACCCACCGAGAGGCTCGCCATGTCGGGCCTGAGCGGCAGCATGCCGCCACGCTCTTCGCCGGCTCCGGAGCGGCCGCCGGTGGAGAGCTGGATGATCATGCCCGGGCAGTGCTTCTTCAGGCCTTCCACCAGGCGCGCGAACTTCTCCGGATCTGAGCTGGGGGTCTGGTCGTCATTGCGCACATGGCAGTGGGCGATGGTGGCACCGGCCTCGAAGGCCGCCTGGGTGCTCTCGACCTGCTCCTCCACGGTGATGGGAACGGCCGGGTTGTTCTCCTTGCGCGGCAGGCTGCCGGTAATGGCGACGCAGATGATGCAGGGGTTGGACATCGTGACCTCTCTCTGGGCACCTCGGCGGTGCCATGGCTCGTTATCATTGGGGGAGTGCCCCCTACGGCTGTGGTTCGGCATCAAACGCCGAACGCCGCCCCGAAGGGCGGCGCAGCTGACAGGAGCCCTGGAGGCCAGGGCGTCCGTCAGAAATCGAAGAAGACCGTCTCGCCTTCGCCCTGCAGGCGAATATCGAGGCGATAGCGCACCTTGCCGTCGACCTCCTCGCGGCGGGCGATCAGGGTCTGGCGGCGGGTCGGCGACTCGATGCGGGTCAGCACCGGGCAGGCCGCGTTGGCCTCGGCCTCGTCCTCGAAGTAGAGACGCGTCTGCAGGTGGATATTGACCCCGCGGGCGAAGATCGACAGGTTGATGTGCGGCGCCTGGGGCTGGCCGCTGGCGTGGGCCACCGGGCCCGGCTTGATGGTCTTGAGCGACCATTCGCTGCCGTGGTCGAAGGTGGTGGCGGTGCGACCGAAGCTGTTGAACGGCTTCTTCAGGTCGAACTCGCGCTGGTACTCGCCCTTGGCATCGGCCTGCCAGGCCTCGATAAAGGCGTCGCGCACTAGGTCGCCGTTGCCGTCGATGACGGTGCCGACGACCTCGATCTGCTCGCCCTCTGCCCCTTCACGGGCCATCTCGTTCCAGATCTCCTCGTCCCGGGTCGGGTTGCCGGCGGCGGCCAGGGCCAGGCCGATATGCACGTAGGGCCCGGCGGTCTGGGAGGCGGTCTCGCGCAGCATCAGTTCGCTGCTGGGTCGGGAATTCGGCTGGTTCATTGTCTGGTTACCCCATCCTGTCACTGGTTCTCGAACCGATTACTGGTTTTCGAAATAGGTCTGCAGCTCGCCGCGTACCACCAGGTCGAAGCGATAGGCCAGGCAGTCCATGGGATTGCTGCGGGCCATGTCCAGGCGACCGATCATGGTCTCGACGGCGTCGCGATCCTTGATGGTATTGACGATGGGGCACAGCGGAATCAGCGGATCGCCCTCGAAGTACATCTGGGTGATCAGGCGGGTGGAGATCGACGGGCCCATCACCGAGACGTGGATGTGGGACGGACGCCAGCTGTTCATGTCGTTGGGCCAGGGGTAGGGGCCCGGCTTGATGGTGCGGAAGCGGTACCAGCCCTGGTCATCGGTCAGGCAGCGGCCTACGCCACCGAAGTTGGGATCCAGGGGCGCCAGGTAGCGATCGTTCTTGTGGCGATAGCGGCCACCGGCGTTGGCCTGCCACATCTCCACCAGGGTGTGGGGCACCGGCTTGCCGAACTGATCGACCACGCGGCCAAACATGATGATGCGCTCGCCCTGGGGCAGCCCCTGGCCCTGGCTGAAGTTGAGCAGCAGGTCGTTGTCATGGGGCCCCATGCGCAGATGCCGGAAATCGGGGCCGGAGAGCTCCGATACGGTGGGCTTCTGCATGCTGACCAGGGCCTGCTGCGGGGAGCGGGCCACGGAGGTCTTGTAGCCGGGCGCATAGGCCGGCGGATGCCAGTTGCGGTCGCGCTCGACGAAGCGCTTGTTGTCTTGCGGCATGACGATCGTCTCCGGGGTGGATGTTATTGACCTGAGGCAGTGTCGCTGCCTGCTGGCCGCTTGCCTATTGACGTCTCGCCCCGCCCCCATAACCCAGGGGTTATGGCGAGGGCGCGCCGCGTCCCAGCCGGGACGCCACCTCGCGGAGACGCTCGCAGAAGGCCTCCAGGGCCAGGGACGGCTGCAGCGTGGCATTGGTGCAGAGCCCCACCGAGCCGCCCTGCTGCTCCAGCGACAGCGACAGCTCGCAGAGCTCTCCCGCCACCAGGCTCTCGGCCACGGCCTCCTCGGGCGCCACCCAGATCGCCTCGCTGCCCAGGGTGTAGCCCCGGCTCAGCGGCAGCGACAGCGTCTCCAGGCGCCGCGCCGGCAGGGCCAGGGAGTGGCGCACGCAGAAGCTGTCCACCTGCTGGCGCAGGGTGGTCCGGGGCGGCGGCAGCACCCAGGGGTAGGCACTCAGCGCCTCGGGGGGCAGCGAGCTCATGCCGGCCAGGGGGTGGCCGGCACGCACCACCAGCAGAAGCCGCTCGTAGTAGAGATGCTCGAAGGCCAGGTCCTGGATCTCGCGCGCCTCGGTCATGCGCCCCACCACCAGATCCAGCTCGCCCCGCCTCAGCCGCGAGAGCAGGAAGGCGCTGGGGCCTGTCACCACGCTGACGCCAACGTCGGCATGGGGGGTTCCCTCGGCGTGCCAGCCCCGCAGCGCGTCAGGGAGCAGTCGGCTCTCCACGGTGGAGAGCGCCCCCACCCGCAGCTGACGCACGCCACCGGTATCGCCGATGGCCTGGACCCCCTCCTCCAGAGCCCGCAGCGCCGGCCCGGCATGGCGCAGCAGCGTCAGGCCGGCCTGGTTCAGGGCTACCCCCTTGGGCGTGCGATCGAAGAGGCTGGTGCCCAGCGTCTCCTCGAGCTCGCGGATGGTCTTGGAGATCCCCGGCTGGGTGATCGCCAGGCGCTCCGCGGCACGCGCAAAGCTGCGCTGCCGCGCCACCTCGAGGAAGGCCTGCAGGTGACGCAGCTTGATCCGGGCATTGAGCATCTCCACCTCCTGCCGGCGCCCTCAGGGGGCACCGAAGCCGCCCCGCCGAACGCGGGGCCGACCGTCACTTAGCGGGCAGCCTCTCCCCAGCCCAGCTCCTTGGCCAGGGCGAAGGCGTGGTTGGCCGCCGGCACGCCGCCGTAGATGGCCACGTGCATCAGCACCTGGCGAAGCTCCGCCTCGCTCAGGCCGATGCGTTTCGCCGTCTTGAGGTGGAGCGTGAGCTCCTCGCGGCCCAGGGCGGCCAGGATGCCGGTGGTGATCATGCTGCGCTCGCGCCGGGTCAGATCCTCGTTGCTCCACAGCTCGCCCCAGGCCAGGCGGGTGATCATCTGCTGGAAGGGGGCGTCCAGGCTGGTGGCGTTCTCGGTGGAGCGCGCCACATGGGCCTCGCCCAGCACCTGCTTGCGGGTCGCAAGGCCCGTGGCGTAGTCGACGCCCTGGTTGCCGACATCGCCCAGGTCCACCGCCATCACCGCCAGCAGCTTCTCGGCGAAGAGGCCAGGCACCTCCACGGAGGGCACGTGGCCCACGCCCTCGAGGATCTCCAGGGGCGCGTCGTCGAGCTCCGCGGCCAGGGCCTCGAGAGTCGCCGGCGGGGTGGCCAGGTCCTCGCTGCCGCCCAGCAGCTGCACCTTGACGCCCTTCCCGCTGAGCTTGCCGGTAAAGGCGTGGCTGCCCAGCATCTCGCAGAGCCTGGCGTAGGCGTCATCGTCGCCGCGGCCCATCTGGGTGCACCAGCCCGCCTTCAGAGCCGGCTCGGCCTCGAAGCAGGCCGGGGCGAACCAGCGCGGCACGATCTCCTCGGCCATCGCCGCCAGGCCCTCCTCGCGGATGCGGCCGGCGCGGGTGCTCCACAGCTCGGCAGTGCCGATCACCGCCCCGGTGTTGGTCAGGGTGGCGGAGAGCAGGCGCTCGGCGTGCTCGGCAATCAGCTGCTGGCCCACCACGCCGCCGATGGAGGTGCCGGCGAAGTGGAAGCGCTCGGCGCCGGCGCGATCAGCCAGGGCCAGGGCCTCGGCGGCCAGGTCGGACGGGGCGATGGCCGCCTCGCCCCAGGCCTGGCTGGCGCCATGGCCGGGCAGGTCCCAGGTCAGCACCCGGTAACGCTGCAGCAGCGCCGGCAGGACGTCGTCCCACACCGCCTGGCTCATCCCCAGGGGGTGCGCCAGCACCACCAGGGGGTTGGCCTCGGCGCCGAGCAGACGATAGGCGACGCTGCGCCCCTTGATGTTCAGAAATGCCATGGAAACTCTCCTGTTAAACCCGCTCGATCAGGGTCGCAATGCCCTGGCCCACGCCCACGCACATGGTGCAGAGAGCGTAGCGCTTGCCGCTCTGCTGCAGCTCATGAGCCGCGCTCAGCAGCAGGCGGGCGCCGGACATGCCCAGCGGGTGGCCGAGCGCGATGGCGCCACCGTTGGGGTTGACCCGCGGGTCGTCGTCGGCGATCCCCAGCTCGCGCATACAGGCGAGCGCCTGGGCGGCGAAGGCCTCGTTGAGCTCGATCACCTCGATCTCGTCGAGGGTCACCCCGGTACGCGCGAGCAGCTTCTGCACCGCGGGCACCGGACCGATGCCCATGATGCGCGGCTCGACGCCGGCGGTGGCCATGCCGAGGATCTTCGCCATGGGGACGAGACCGTGCTGCTCCACCGCGGCGGCGCTTGCCACCAGCATGGCGGCGGCGCCGTCATTGACCCCGGAGGCGTTGCCAGCGGTGACGCTGCCGCCCTCGCGGAAGGGCGTCGGCAGGCCGGCAAGCTTCTCGAGGGTGGTCTCGCGGAGGTGCTCGTCCTGGTCGAAGCGCAGCGGCTCTTGCTTGCGCCGCGGGATCTCGATGGCGGTGATCTCACGCGCGAAGCGGCCGGCTTTTTGTGCGGCGGCGGCCTTCTGCTGGGAGCGCAGGGCGAAGGCGTCCTGGTCCTCCCGGGAGATCTTGAACTGCTCGGCCACGTTCTCGGCGGTCTCCGGCATCGAGTCGACGCCGTAGGCCTTCTTCATCAGCGGGTTGATGAAGCGCCAGCCGATGGTGGTGTCCTCGATCTGCTGGCCCCGGGAGAAGGCGCTGTCGGCCTTGCCCAGCACATAGGGCGCCCGGGACATGGACTCCACGCCGCCGGCCAGCGCCAGGTCCATCTCGCCGGCCTTGATGGCGCGGAAGGCGGTGCCCACCGCATCCATGCCGGAGCCGCACAGGCGGTTCAGGGTGGTGCCAGGCACCGAGGTCGGCAGGCCGGCCAGCAGCGCGGACATGCGCGCCACGCTGCGGTTGTCCTCGCCGGCCTGGTTGGCGCAGCCCATGAACACATCCTCGATGGCGGCCGGGTCGAGACCCGGCGCCTCGGCGAGCACCGCCTTGAAGATGGCGGCCGCCAGGTCGTCGGGGCGCACGCTGGACAGCGTGCCGCCGAAGCGGCCCACGGCGCTGCGCCGCGGATGGCAGAGGAATACGTCGGTCATTGCCTTATCTCCTGAAAGTCGCTGCGGTCGCGGCGTCACTCGCCGGCGTGGGCACGGGCGGTGCGGTCCTTGAGATCCCGCAGGATCTCGAGCTCCTGCCCGCTGGGCTCGGGGGTGGTCTCGAGCCGCTCGGCGAAGCGGATCTCCCAGCCGGTGGCCTCGATCACGTCCTCGCGGGTCACGCCCGGATGGAGCGACACCACGACGAGCTCCTTGGTCTCGGGGTCCGGCTTCATCACGCAGAGGTCGGTGATCACACGGGTCGGGCCCTTGCCGATATTGGGCACGCCGTCGCGACCCTTGCCGTCACGGCCGAAGCCCAGGGTGGTGACGAAGTCGACCCGGTCGACGAAGGCGCGCTTGGAGTGCTTCAGGGTGATGAAGACCTCTCCTGCATTGGTCGCGATCTCCGGCGCGCCGCCGCCGCCCGGCAGGCGCACCTTGGGCTCGCGGTAGTCGCCGATCAGGGTGGTGTTGAGGTTGCAGTAGCGGTCGATCTGGGCGGTGCCCAGAAAGCCCACGTCGATCTTTCCGCCCTGCAGCCAGTAACGGAACATCTCCGGCACCGCCACGGTGGTGAGCGCCGTCTCGGCCAGCTCGCCGTCACCGATGGAGAGCGGCAGCACGTCGGGCTTGGTCTGCAGGGTGCCGGATTCGTAGATCAGCACCACGTCGGGGGCGTGGGTCAGGCGCGCCAGGTTGGCCGCCTCGGAGGGCAGGCCGATGCCGACGAAGCAGGTGGTGCCGTTCTCCAGGGCGCGGGCCGCGGTGACGGTCATCATCTCCGAGGAAGTGTATTCGAGGCTCATCAGGCGTTCCCCCCTGCGTTCATGACGTTCTCTTCGATCCAGGCCGTGAAGGTGTCGCGATCCCGCGCGATGGCATCCCACTCCTTGTAGAAGGCGTTGTTGCGCGGGTAGTAGCCGTGGGCATAGGAGGGCAGCGAGCCCTTCTCGGCCACGGCGATGGCGCTGATGGCCCAGCCCGGGATGATACAGGCGTTGGGGTGGTAGCCCGGCTCGCTGCGCAGGTCCTCGACGATCTCCTCGACGGTGACGATGCTCTGCTTGGCCGCCAGCACCGCCTCCTTCTGCACGCCGACGATGCCTTCCACCAGCACGTTGCCGGCGCGGTCGGCCTTCTGGGCGTGGACGATGGAGACATCCGGGCGCACCGAAGGCACCGCGGCCAGGCGCTCGCCGGTGAAGGGGCACTCGATGAACTTGATCTGATCGTTGACGCTGGGCAGCTCGCTGCCCACATAGCCGCGCAGCACCGCCAGCGGCAGGCCCGCCGCGCCGGCCTCGAAGGCGCAGGCCATGGCGGCGTGGCTGTGCTCGAGGATCTCGACCCTGTGGGGCCAGCCCTTCTCCACGGCGTCGCGCAGGCGATGCAGGGAGCCCACGCCGGGGTTGCCGCCCCAGGAGAAGATCACCTTCTTCGCGCAGCCGGCGCCGATCAGCTGGTCATAGACCAGGTCGGGGGTCATGCGGATCAGGGTCAGGTCGCGCTTCTTCTGGCGAATCACCTCGTGACCCGCGGCGAAGGGAATCAGGTGGGTGAAGCCCTCCATGGCCACGGTGGCGCCATCTTCAACGTAGCGCGCAACCGCGTCATGCAGGCTAAGGAACTCGGCCATGGGATCTCCTCCTGGCGGTGACTCTCGCAAAGTTCGAATAGCGAACTTTGTTTTGTGATGCGAACAAATTACTCCCGCCGTCGGCCAGCGTCAACTTTCCGGCGCCCGGAAACGTCAAGGGGAAGGCCAGGCCTTCCCCTCATGCATGCCATAACGCTTTTTTGAACAATCGGTTATATGGACTTCAGCCAGTCGGCGGCGCGCGCCACCTGGGCCCGACTACTACCAATGTATAATGATGGATCGGTGGCGCGGGCCAGGGCAGCGTCCGTCAGCCTCCCCTGCACCTCGCCATGGGCCGCGAGGGCTTCCGCATAGGGCACCCCCTGAAGACGCGCCGTCTCGGCCGCCTCGGCGCTGATGCGCTTGGCGGCGTCCGGCCCCAGGGTCGGCGCCAGCAGCTTCGCCACCGGCTCGGCCATGATGCCGCCCCCGGTCACGGCCAGATTTCGCTTCATCGCCTCGGGGTGCACCTCCAGCCCCTCCAGCAGCACCGCGGCCTGCTCCAAGGCCCCCTCCAGCAGCAGGGCGCCGTCGATCAGCGGCGCCCACTCGGCGTGCCACTCCCCCAGCCCCCGCTCCAGGGGCTGGGCGGCGGCGTTGAGCAGTACCGTGGTGTGGCCGTGCACCTGGCGGGCCGCGCCGCGGATCAGCGCGCAGCGCACCGGGTTGCGCTTGTGGGGCATGGAGGAGGACTCGCCCATGCCGGGAGCCGAAGGCTCGGCCACTTCGCCCACCTCGGTCTGGGTCAGCAGCGCCACGTCCAGGGCCAGCTTCTCGGCGGCGCCCGCCGCCGCGTCCAGGGCCGTGCCCAGGGCGTGAATCGGCTGGCGGTCGGTATGCCAGGGCAGCACAGGGGCATCGAGCCCCAGCCGCTCGGCCAGGGCATCCATGAAGTCGAGGCCCAGGTTGTCCCAACCCGGCCCTTCCAAACCAGAGTGCACGCCCACGGCACCGCCGAACTGCACCGGCAGCTCGACCCCGGCCAGGCGACGGCGCGCCTGCTCAAGGCCGATGGCCCAGTGGGCCACCTTGACCCCGAAGGTGATCGGCAGCGCCTGCTGCATCAGGGTGCGCCCCACCATGACCGTCTCGCCATGGGCCTCCATCAGGGGCAGCGCGGCAGCGCGACAGCGCTGCAGCAGGGCATCCAGGGCCGCCAGGCGCGGCTTGAGCAGCAGCATCAGGGCGGAGTCCACCACGTCCTGGCTGGTGGCCCCCTGATGGAAGTAGCGCTTGAGCTCGGCGGGCAGGGCCGCCCTGCCCTGCTTGACGAAGGGAATCGCCGCGTTGCCGCCGCTGGCGATTCCCGCGGCGATGGCCTCCAGGTCGAACTCGTGGGCCTCGAGCAGGCGACGCATCTGCCCGCTGGCGCCCTCCGGCAGCGCACCACGGGCCTCCTGGACCTCGGCCAGGGCCAGCTCGAAGGCCAGCATGGCGGCGACCATGGCCTGACCGTTGCACTCGGCCAGGGCCGATGCGCTCATGAAGGGGTGCTGCAGCAGGAGGGCAGGCATGATGATCTCTCCAGGGGCTGAAACCAGGGGCTGAAAGGGCCTGACGGACCGACTAAAGCCCAAGCCCGTACAAGTGTTCGCAATTCGAACACTATGCTAGATTGATGCGTGGATTCGAGCAACACGACCAAGGACATGTAAGGATGGCAAGCGCAGAGCAGGATGAGGTACTGAGCCCCGAGGATCGCGACTTCGTGACCGCCCTGGCGAGCGGCCTGGAGGTGATACTGGCCTTCGACGAGGAGCACCCGCGCATGACCCTCAGCGAGGTGGCGGCGCGCACCGGCATGAACCGCGCCCGGGCCAGACGCTTCCTGCTGACCCTGCACGCCCTGGGCTATGTGCGCAAGGAGCAGCGCGTCTTCGAGCTGGCGCCCAAGGTGCTGAAGCTCGGCTACTCCTTCCTGTCGGCCAACAACTACCGCAGCGTGATCCAGCAGGTGCTGGAGGATATCACCGCCGCCTGCGGCGAGTCCTCGTCGCTGGGCGTGCTGGACGGCGAGGAGGTCACCTACGTGGCCCGCTCCTCCTCGCGCCACCGCCTGATGGCGATCACCCTCTCGGTGGGTACGCGCCTGCCGGCCGCCTACACCTCCATGGGCCGCGTGCTGCTGGCCCAGCTGCCCGACAGGGAGCTCGACGCCTGGCTCGAGCGTGCCGTGCTGGAGCGGTATACCGAGAAGTCCATCACCGACAAGGCCGAGCTTCGCAGGTGCATCATGGAGGTGCGCCAGCAGGGCTACGCCATCGCCGACCAGGAGCTCGACTCCGGGCTGCGCTCCATCGCCGTGCCGGCCTTCGACGCCAACGGCAAACTGCTGGGCGCCCTCAACATCAGCACCAACGCCGCCCGCATCGACCATGACACCCTGCTCGAGGAGTATCTCCCGCTGCTGCAGGCCAAGGCGCGACTGATCCGCTCCCTCGTCAGCTGAGCGCCCACCGCACCAAGGAAGGAAGGCCCCCATGCTCGAGATACTGGCCATCACCCTGCCGATCTTCCTGCTGATCGGCACCGGCTTCGTCGCCGCCCGCAGCGGCCTGATCAGCCGCGACAACATGCAGGGCGTCGCCACCTTCGTGATGTACCTGGCGCTGCCCTCGCTGATCATCCGCGCCCTGAGCGACTACCCCCTGGCCGAGGTGCTCAACGTCGGCTACCTGGTGGCCTACGGCCTGGGGTCGGCGCTCGTCTTTGTCATCGGCATCGCCCTCTCTCGCGCCCGGGGCCAGCGCCTGGACGCCGGCGCCATCGAGGCGCTGGGCATGTCGGCCGCCAACAGCGGCTTCATCGGCTATCCGGTAGCCCTGATGGCCATCGGCCCCCCGGCGGCGATCTTCATGGCCCTGAACATGGTGATCGAGACGCTGCTGATCATTCCCGCCGCCCTGATCCTCGCCGAGGCCAGCCGCCAGAACGGCGGTAACCTGGGCCAGGTGGCGCGCCAGACCTTCGCCAGGCTCTCCCGCAACCCGGTGCTGATCGGGCTGCTGATCGGTCTCTCCCTGGCGCTGAGCGGCCTGCGTCTGCCGGGCCCGCTTCAGCAGGTCATCGAGATGCTGGCGGATGCGGCGGGGCCCGCGGCGCTGTTCACCATCGGCGCCATGCTGCACGGCCTTCGGGTTCGGGGCATGGCGGCCAGCATGGGCCAGGTGGTGCTCGGCAAGCTGATCCTGCACCCCCTGGCCGTGCTGCTCTTCCTGCTCCTGCTGTCCGACCCAAGCCCGCTCATGATCGCCGGCGGCCTGCTGTTTGCCAGCGCCCCCATGATCAGCCTCTACCCCCTCTTCGGGCAGACCTACGGCCAGGGCGAGACCAGCGCGGCGGCCCTTATGGTGGGCACACTCTCCGCCTTCGTGACCTTGAGCCTGATGCTCTGGGCGCTGACCCTCTTCGGCCTGCTGCCGACCTGACCCCGCCAGCCGGCCCTCAGCGCTCCGCGGCCATCACCGCGTCCAGGGCGGCGCGGTAGCCCTGGCTGCCGAGGCCGGCGATCACGCCGTCGGCACGCAGCGAGACATAGGAGCGGTGGCGGAAGCTCTCGCGCTGATGAACGTTGGAAAGGTGCACCTCGATCACGCGCCCCTCGAAGGCGTTGAGGGCGTCGAGGATCGCCACCGAAGTGTGGGTATAGGCGGCGGGGTTGATGATGATGGCGGCGGTGCCGTCGAGCCGTGCCCCCTGGATCCAGTCGATCAGCTCTCCCTCATGATTGCTCTGCCGGCAGGCAATCTCCCAGCCCGCCAGGGCGGCCTGTTCGAAGAGGCCGTTGTTGATGTCCTCCAAGGTCTCGTGGCCGTAGATCTCCGGCTGGCGGGTGCCCAGCAGGTTGAGGTTGGGGCCGTGCAGTACCAGTACCTTCTTCATCGGGATCCTTGCTCCATCAGTCCTTGTCGATGCCGCTCTCGTCGGGCTCGCCCTCTGCGGGCTCCAGCAGTCGCTGCCACGCCTCGATCACCACCCGGCGGTGGTCCTGGAAGGCGTCGCTGCGCCCCCGGGCGAGCTCCCGGGTCAGGGAGGCGCGGTGGGCGGCGCTGCGCAGGGCCAGGTAGGCGTCGCGCAGGCGCTGGCACTCTCGGGCCGGGAGCCGCTCGGTGGCCTCCAGGGTCTCGAGGAGGCGCATGTTGTCGCTCCAGCGCAGCAGCTCGGGGGTCTCGTGCCCCATGGCCAGCACCGCATACTGGCAGAGGAACTCGATATCCACCATGCCGCCGGGGTCATGCTTGAGGTCGAACTCTCCCTCTCCGCTCTTGCCGCCCAGGTGGTCGCGCATCTTGTGGCGCATCTTGACCACCTCCTCGCGCAGCGCCTCGGCGTCGCATTCACGACCGAGGATCTCGGCACGCACCGCATCGAAGGCCTCACCCAGACGCTCATGGCCGGCCACCACCCGAGCCCGCACCAGGGCCTGATGCTCCCAGGTCCAGGCGTCGCGACGCTGGTAGTCGCCGAAGGCGGCAAGCGACGTGACCAGCAGCCCCGAGTTGCCGGAGGGGCGCAGGCGCATGTCCACCTCGTAGAGGGTCCCCGCCGGCGTCACCGCGGTAAGCAGGTGGATGATGCGCTGCCCCAATCGGGTATAGAAGACGGCGTTGTCCAGGGGGCGAGGGCCGTCGGTGCTGCCCTGGGTGGCGCCGTCGTGGATGAACACCAGGTCCAGGTCCGAGCCGTAGCCCAGCTCGATGCCGCCCAGCTTGCCGTAGCCGACGATCAGGAAGGCGGGCTCGGCACCTGCGCGGCTGCCGTCGGCCAGCTCCGGGACGCCGTGCTTGCGGGTCAGGTGCTTCCAGGCCATGGCCAGCACCGCCTCGAGGATCACCTCGGCGATATAGGTCAGGTAGTCGCTCACCTTCATCAGGTGCCGGGTGCCGGCGATATCCGAGGCCGCCACGTGCAGGATCTGGGCATGCTTGAAGACCCGCAGCGCCTCGAGCTGGGCCTCCTCGTCCTCCTCCGGAATCCGCGCCAGGGCCTGGCGCAGCTCGTCGGCCAGGCGCGCCTTGTCGGCGGGGGTATAGAGGGTCTCGGGAGTCAGCAGCTCGTCGAGCAGGATGGGGTAGCGAGCCAGCTGCTCGGCGATCCAGGGGCTCGCCGCGCAGAGGGTCATCAGGTGGCTCAGCGCCTCGGGGTTCTCGCGCAGCAGCGCCAGGTAGGCGGTGCGCCGCAGCACCGCCTCGATCAGCGGCAGCACCCGTTCCAGGGCCGTGTCCGGCGCCTCGCTCTCGGCCACGGCATCGAGCAGCAGCGGCATCAGCGCCTCGAGGCGCTCGAAGCCGATGCGCTGCATGCCCTGCACCGCACGGGAGTGATAGAGGGAGGCGATCCGCCGTGCCGCGGTGGCGCTCTCCTCGAAGCCGGCTTCGTCCAGCAGCTGCGCGCCCTCCTCCTCGTCGAGCTCACCGCGCCACAGGGCCCGCCACTGCTCCAGAGAGATCCCCCCAGCGGTGCTCTCCTCGCTCTCCTGGACCTCCTCCTCGGGGTCGGCGATCACCGCATCGAAATGCTGGCGAACCCGGGCCCGCACCTCGTCGAGGCGCGCCATCAGGGCCGGCCAGTCCTCCATGTCCAGGGCCAGGGCGACCCGCTCACGATCCAGGTCCTCCACGGGCAGGCTCTGGGTCTGGCGATCCTCCAGCGCCTGCAGGGCGTGTTCGAGGTCGCGCAGGAAGACGTAGTCGGGGGTGAGCTCCTCCACCACCTCGGCGGGCAGCAGCCCCAGCGCCGGCAGCCGCTCCAGGGCGCTCTTCAGGGAGGTGACCTGAAGCTCGGTATCCCGCCCGCCCCGGATCAGCTGGAAGGCCTGGACCACGAACTCCACCTCGCGGATACCGCCGGGGCCGAGCTTGATGTTGCCCTCCATGCCCTTGCGGCGCACCTCGCGATTGATCATCCCCTTGAGCTCGCGCAGCGACTCGATGGCGCCGAAATCCAGGTAGCGGCGGTAGACGAAGGGGCGCAGCCCGGCCAGCAGCTCGTCCCCGGCGTCCAGGTCGCCGGCCACCGGGCGCGCCTTGAGCATGGCGTAGCGCTCCCACTCACGCCCCTGGTCCTGGTAGTAGCTGGAGAGGGAGTTGAAGCTGCCCACCAGGGGTCCGCCGTCGCCCAGGGGACGCAGGCGCATGTCGACCCGGAAGGCGAAGCCGTCGGCGGTCACCGCATCCAGGGCGCCGATCAGTCGCTGCCCCAGCTTGGTAAAGTACTCCTGGTGTTCCAGGGCCTTGCGCCCGCCCTCGGTCTCGCCCCCCTCGGGGAAGGCGAAGATCAGGTCGATATCGGAGGAGAGGTTGAGCTCCCCGGCCCCGAGCTTGCCCATGCCCAGCACCACCAGGCGCTGCTCGCTGCCGTCACGGCGCGGCGCCGGCCGCCCCCAGCGGGGCTCGAGGAAGCGCTCGAGCCAGGTGAGCGCTCCTTCCAGGCACACCTCGGCCAGGCGCGATACCGCCGCCGCCGTGGCCCACATGTCGACGCCGGCAGGGCGCGTCAGGTCGCGCCAGACGATGCCGGCCATCCGCGCACGGCGAAAGCGGCGGATGGCGGCCTGCATGGCCGCCTCGTCCTCGGCCGCCTCCAGGCGCTCCTCGAGCCAGCTGCCCAGCGCCTCGGCCGAGGGAGCCTCATCCAGCTCGCCGCTGGCATCCAGATGCAGCAGCCACTCGGGGTAGCGCACCAGGGTCTCGGCCACGAACTCGGAGATCGCCAGCACCCGGGCCAGCTGCTCACGGCGCCCTGGCGAGAGTCCCAGCCAATCCTCGAGGGGGGATTCCCGGCCCGTCATGCCGGCCAGATTATCGGCCCGGGCCAGCGCCTCGGCCAGGCGCTCATGGGTGCGCCCCAGGGGGGCCTTGAGCGGCTCAGGAATATCGATCAGCGGCAGGAAGTCATCGGGCAGGGGCATGGGTATCTCGCATCCGGGTGGCGAATGCCCCCAGCATAGCGAAGCCCGGACGCCATGGGCACCCGGAGCGGCGACCGACTCACCCGAGCAGCTTCTGGCCGGCCAGCAGCAGCCAGGTGAGGCCGGCCAGGGCCAGCGACACCATCACCGCGGCGGAGCCCAGATCCTTGGCGCGCCCGGAGAGTTCATGGTGCTCGGGGCCGATGCGGTCCACCACGCTCTCGATGGCACTGTTGACCAGCTCCACCACCAGCACCAGCAGGCAGCTGCCCACCAGCAGGATCCACTCCACCGGGCCCTGGCCGAGCCACCAGGCCAGGGGCAGCAGCAGCACGCAGAGGGCCAGCTCCTGGCGAAAGGCCGACTCGTGGCGCCAGGCGGCCTTGAGACCCTTGAGGGAGTAGCGGGTAGAGTGCACCAGGTGGCGCCAGCCGGTATGTCCGGGTTTCATCGCAGGGTTTCCTTGAATGCCAGGCGGCTCAGTGAGTGTCGATGATCCGCTCCAGGTCCACCGACAGTGGGTCCAGCACCTCGGGCCAGCTGAGATAGGGCGTGCTGCCAGTGCCGTTGACCAGCACCGTGAACACGCCCCAGCGGCCGCTGCGGGTACGGAAATAGCCGCTGACCGCCCTCACCGCCACCGGCTGGTTGAGGGTGCCGGTCTTGAGCATCACATGATGCTGGAAGGTGGGCGAGCCGCGGCGGATGAAGCGCATCACGCCGTTGCCGGGGGACTGCAGGGTCGCTACGAAGCTCGGAAAGAGCGACGGACGATAGTAGATGCTCTCCAGCAGCGCATTGGCCCCCCGGGCGGAGGTGCGATTCTCGGTGGTCAGGCCGCTGCCGCTGAACAGCGTCAACGGGCCATGGTCAGGGATCCCGGCCACGAAGGTCTCGATGGCCGCGCCGCCCTGGCGCAGGTCCGCCCGGGGCGTCTCCACCAGGTTCAGGGCCAGCACGTCGGCCATGAAGTTGTTGGAGTAGTTCATCACTCGCAGCAGCAGCTCCTGCAGCGGCTTGCTCTCCACCTCCGCGAGAGTCCGGGAAACGGCCGGCGGCTCGGCCAGGGTGGTCTCGGCGCCACCCCGCACCTGGATACCGGCCTGCTCGAGCATCGCCAGAAGGGTGACGGCCATCTGCTCGGCGGGGTCGGAGCTCGCCCGATAGATGTCGCGGGGCCGCGCACTGGTGGAGATCTGGCCGCTCAGCACCATGATGTCCCGGTCGTCCCGGGTGACCCGCTCGGCGCGCAGCTCGGTGCCGCTGTTGTCCGGGCGCGTTTCCACTCGGTTATCGATCTCGAGAACCGCCGCCTGGCTGTCACAGCCGGTCACCCGGGCCGGCTGCCCCGGCGCGTCACCCGGTGCCACGCTGACGCACCAGCTGCCATAGTTGACCCCTGCCGAGGAGAGCAGCGCGCTGTAGGCGTTGGCCGAGCGCTCCCGGGCCTGGCAGCGATCGGTGGTAATGCACTCCACCGGGCCGAATCGCCACTGGCTGATCAGGAGCCGCCCCTCCACCTCGCGCACCCCGGCCTGGTGCAGGCGCTGGGCCAGTCGCCAGAGGTCCTCGGTGGTCAGGGCCGGATCTCCACCGCCGTCGAGGATCAGATCGCCGGAGAGCAGGCCGTCACTGGTCGGACGCGCCTCGCTGACCAGCCGGGTGGCGAAGCGATGCTGGGGTCCCCAGCGATCCAGCGCCGCCGCCGCCAGGTAACTCTTGGTCACCGAGGCCGGCGAGAGCTGGCGATCGGGCTCGATGGCCCCCAGCACCTTGCTCTCATCGATCAGCCGCGCCTCGGCGCTGATCAGAAAACCCTTGTCGGCCAGGCGGCCCAGCTGGGGAAAACCCGAGGCCAGGGCGATCACCGGCAGCAGGCAGAACAGGAAGAGGCAGAGTCTCGACAGAGGACGACGCATGGCAACACCAGGGGTTGGGTCAGGACGAAGAAGGGTCAGCGGCTGGCGATCGAAGCGGCAAGCCGCACAAGGCCGGGGGCATGGGGCAGCTCTACCACCAGCTTCCACAGCGGCTGACCGCTCTCATGGTACTTCTGCTCGAAGGGGGTCAGGAAGTCGTCTCCAGGCTCATGGCGCAGCACCTCGGCCTCACGGCCGGTGGCCTGGGTCACGGCCAGGGCGAACTCCTCCACATAGAGCTTCCAGTTGGAGCGCAGCTCCAGGCGCCCGCCCAGGGCCAGGATCACCGGGAGGACCGGATGCCCCTGCCAGCGCATCTTGAGATGGGACGCCTTGGGATAGGGGTTGGGGTAGAGCAGGTAGTGCCTTGCCGGCTTCCAGCCATCGGCCAGTGCCAGGCGCCAGAAGTCGACCAGATCGGCGCGGACCAGCAGGGCGTTGTCGGGCAGGGTCCCGTGCTCCCGGTTCAGACGGCTCTCGCTGCGGTCCACGCCGATCACCGCGCTATCGGGAAAGTGCGCCGCCAGGCGACGAGTGGAGAGCCCCACCCCGCAGCCGGCGTCCAGCACCAGAGGCATATGAGAACGCGCCTCGAGCCATTCACTGGCCGCCTCGAAGGCCGTGCGGGTATGTTCCGCCACCGGCTTGCGCAGGGGGTTCGCCAGGGCACGGGCCACCCGCCGGCTCAGATCCTCGTGGGGGCCGGACTGATTGGTAACGATGGAGCGAGAGCTGGCATGCATGGCGATACCGAAAAGCGAAGGAGCGACGATTCTAGCAGCCCCACCGCTCCACCGCATGGCGCGCGAACAGGATGCCCGAAAAGCGAAAAACCCCGACCATCTCACGATGATCGGGGTTTTTCTGTATAAGTGCCTGACGATGATCGCGCCGGGCTCCGGGACTCTACTCGTCTCATTCTGAGACTCGCCCTTCGGGCCCGCTAAAGCGGTTCCCGTTTGTTCCCGACAAACGGGTCCATGGGAAGCCCCCCAGAACGACGAAACCCCAGCCATAGGGCTGGGGTTTCTGAAAAGGTGCCTGACGATGACCTACTCTCACATGGGGAGACCCCACACTACCATCGGCGCTGAGCGGTTTCACTGCTGAGTTCGGCATGGGATCAGGTGGTTCACGCACGCTATGGTCGTCAGGCGAAAAGGGGGTGAATCATGCTGAGATACGTCTCGCGTACCCGGCGTCGTCTGTCATCGACAGACCCCTTGGGTGTTATATGGTCAAGCCTCACGGGCCATTAGTATCGGTTAGCTCAACGCCTTGCAGCGCTTCCACATCCGACCTATCAACCAGCTGGTCTCGCTGGGCCCTTCAGGAGGCTCGAGGCCTCAGGGAAGTCTCATCTTGAAGGGGGCTTCCCGCTTAGATGCTTTCAGCGGTTATCCTGTCCGCACATAGCTACCCGGCAATGCCACTGGCGTGACAACCGGAACACCAGAGGTGCGTCCACTCCGGTCCTCTCGTACTAGGAGCAGCTCTTCTCAAACTTCCAACGCCCACGGCAGATAGGGACCGAACTGTCTCACGACGTTCTAAACCCAGCTCGCGTACCACTTTAAATGGCGAACAGCCATACCCTTGGGACCGACTTCAGCCCCAGGATGTGATGAGCCGACATCGAGGTGCCAAACACCGCCGTCGATGTGAACTCTTGGGCGGTATCAGCCTGTTATCCCCGGAGTACCTTTTATCCGTTGAGCGATGGCCCTTCCATACAGAACCACCGGATCACTAGAACCTACTTTCGTACCTGCTCGACGTGTCTGTCTCGCAGTCAAGCACCCTTATGCTCTTGCACTCAATGCACGATTTCCAACCGTGCTGAGGGTACCTTCGTGCTCCTCCGTTACGCTTTGGGAGGAGACCGCCCCAGTCAAACTACCCACCACACACGGTCCTCGATCCGGATAACGGACCTGAGTTAGAACGCCAATGATGCCAGGCTGGTATTTCAAGGTTGGCTCCACCCGAACTGGCGTCCGGGTTTCAAAGCCTCCCAGCTATCCTACACAAGCAACATCAGCGTCCAGTGTGAAGCTATAGTAAAGGTTCACGGGGTCTTTCCGTCTAGCCGCGGGTACACAGCATCTTCACTGCGATTTCAATTTCACTGAGTCTCGGGTGGAGACAGCGTGGCCATCATTACGCCATTCGTGCAGGTCGGAACTTACCCGACAAGGAATTTCGCTACCTTAGGACCGTTATAGTTACGGCCGCCGTTTACCGGGGCTTCGATCAGGAGCTTCGCTTGCGCTAACACCATCAATTAACCTTCCGGCACCGGGCAGGCGTCACACCCTATACGTCCGCTTACGCGTTTGCAGAGTGCTGTGTTTTTAATAAACAGTTGCAGCCACCTGGTATCTTCGACCGCTTCGTGCTCCGACCGCGAGGGCCTTCACACTAATGCGGCGTGCCTTCTCCCGAAGTTACGGCACCATTTTGCCTAGTTCCTTCACCCGAGTTCTCTCAAGCGCCTTGGTATTCTCTACCTGACCACCTGTGTCGGTTTGGGGTACGGTCTCACTGTATCTGAAGCTTAGAGGCTTTTCCTGGAAGCGTGGCATCGATGACTTCCTGACCGTAGTCAGTTCGTCTCGCCTCTCGGCCTTAGGATCCCGGATTTGCCTGAGATCCCAGCCTACTGGCTTTCACCAGGACAACCAACGCCTGGCTCACCTAGCCTTCTTCGTCCCCCCATCGCAATACAGTGAGGTACGGGAATATTGACCCGTTTCCCATCGACTACGCCTTTCGGCCTCGCCTTAGGGGCCGACTCACTCTGCTCCGATTAGCGTCGAACAGAAACCCTTGGTCTTCCGGCGGGGGAGTTTTTCACTCCCCTTGTCGTTACTCATGTCAGCATTCGCACTCGTGATACCTCCAGCAAGCCTCTCGACTCACCTTCATCGGCTTACACGACGCTCCTCTACCGCTCGTCATTCGACGAACCCGTAGCTTCGGTACCTGGTTTGAGCCCCGTTACATCTTCCGCGCAGGCCGACTCGACTAGTGAGCTATTACGCTTTCTTTAAAGGATGGCTGCTTCTAAGCCAACCTCCTAGCTGTCTGAGCCTTCCCACATCGTTTCCCACTTAACCAGGATTTGGGGACCTTAGCTGACGGTCTGGGTTGTTTCCCTTTTCACAACGGACGTTAGCACCCGCTGTGTGTCTCCCACGCTTGCACTCACCGGTATTCGGAGTTTGCCTCGGGTTGGTAAGTCGGGATGACCCCCTAGCCGAAACAGTGCTCTACCCCCGGCGGTGATACGTGAGGCGCTACCTAAATAGCTTTCGAGGAGAACCAGCTATCTCCGGGCTTGATTAGCCTTTCACTCCGATCCACAAGTCATCCAAATCTTTTTCAACAGATCCTGGTTCGGTCCTCCAGTTGATGTTACTCAACCTTCAACCTGCTCATGGATAGATCGCCCGGTTTCGGGTCTATTCCCAGCGACTGGTCGCCCAGTTAAGACTCGGTTTCCCTACGCCTCCCCTATACGGTTAAGCTCGCCACTGAAAATAAGTCGCTGACCCATTATACAAAAGGTACGCGGTCACAGAACGAGTCTGCTCCCACTGCTTGTACGCACACGGTTTCAGGATCTATTTCACTCCCCTCTCCGGGGTTCTTTTCGCCTTTCCCTCACGGTACTGGTTCACTATCGGTCAGCCAGGAGTATTTAGCCTTGGAGGATGGTCCCCCCATGTTCAGTCAAGGTTTCACGTGCCCCGACCTACTCGATTTCACATGATCAGATTTTCGACTACGGGGCTATCACCCACTATGGCCGCGCTTCCCAGCGCGTTCGCCTAATCAGTCACATGCTTAAGGGCTGGTCCCCGTTCGCTCGCCGCTACTGGGGGAATCTCGGTTGATTTCTTTTCCTCAGGGTACTTAGATGTTTCAGTTCCCCTGGTTCGCCTCCCGACACCTATGTATTCAGTGCGGGATACCCAGCTTGTGCTGGGTGGGTTTCCCCATTCAGAGATGCCCGGGTCACAGGTTGTTTGCCACCTCGCCGAGCCTTATCGCAGGCTTCCACGTCTTTCATCGCCTCTGGCTGCCTAGGCATCCACCGTGTGCGCTTAATCGCTTGACCATATAACCCCAAAGGGTCTGGTCTGCGATAACGTACGACATTGCCGGATACGCTTGAGACGTATCACTTGTTTCTTCTGGATCACTCCAGAAGGAACGTTTGTCAGCATGATTCACATTGTTAAAGAGCGACTGTCAATCGACAGTCATAAACCTGACATCTTTTGCTGCGATGCTGGCTTATGACTGCGGATCCGATCAGGTAAGACTGTTGCAGAGGAGACGATGGTGGAGCCAAGCGGGATCGAACCGCTGACCTCCTGCGTGCAAGGCAGGCGCTCTCCCAGCTGAGCTATGGCCCCACTGATACCCGATACTTCTGGGTAATTTTATTCAGGCCAAGGCATTTTGTGGCGACGCATAGCCTGCTATGCGAGTCACAAAATAACGCAGGACTGGATAAAATTTGGTGGGTCTGGGCAGATTTGAACTGCCGACCTCACCCTTATCAGGGGTGCGCTCTAACCAACTGAGCTACAGACCCGGCTTCCAACCACTGGGTCCGCGACCCAAACAGTCTTTGCTCTGGTCGATCAGGTAATTCATTGTGAGCACTTGTCGCGAGTCGGTGACGTCGTCGATAAGGAGGTGATCCAGCCGCAGGTTCCCCTACGGCTACCTTGTTACGACTTCACCCCAGTCATGAACCACACCGTGGTGATCGCCCTCCGAAGTTAGGCTAACCACTTCTGGTGCAGTCCACTCCCATGGTGTGACGGGCGGTGTGTACAAGGCCCGGGAACGTATTCACCGTGACATTCTGATTCACGATTACTAGCGATTCCGACTTCACGGAGTCGAGTTGCAGACTCCGATCCGGACTGAGAACAGCTTTATGGGATTAGCTCCACCTCGCGGCTTTGCAACCCTTTGTACCGTCCATTGTAGCACGTGTGTAGCCCTACCCGTAAGGGCCATGATGACTTGACGTCGTCCCCACCTTCCTCCGGTTTGTCACCGGCAGTCTCCTTAGAGTTCCCGCCATTACGCGCTGGCAAATAAGGACAAGGGTTGCGCTCGTTACGGGACTTAACCCAACATTTCACAACACGAGCTGACGACAGCCATGCAGCACCTGTCTGAGAGTTCCCGAAGGCACCAAGGCATCTCTGCCAAGTTCTCTCGATGTCAAGGGTAGGTAAGGTTCTTCGCGTTGCATCGAATTAAACCACATGCTCCACCGCTTGTGCGGGCCCCCGTCAATTCATTTGAGTTTTAACCTTGCGGCCGTACTCCCCAGGCGGTCGACTTATCGCGTTAACTGCGCCACAAAGGTCTCAAGGACCCCAACGGCTAGTCGACATCGTTTACGGCGTGGACTACCAGGGTATCTAATCCTGTTTGCTACCCACGCTTTCGCACCTCAGCGTCAGTGTCAGTCCAGAAGGCCGCCTTCGCCACTGGTATTCCTCCCGATCTCTACGCATTTCACCGCTACACCGGGAATTCTACCTTCCTCTCCTGCACTCTAGCCTGACAGTTCCGGATGCCGTTCCCAGGTTGAGCCCGGGGCTTTCACAACCGGCTTATCAGACCGCCTACGCGCGCTTTACGCCCAGTAATTCCGATTAACGCTCGCACCCTCCGTATTACCGCGGCTGCTGGCACGGAGTTAGCCGGTGCTTCTTCTGTGGGTGATGTCCTTCCTCGGGAGTATTAATCCCAAGGCTTTCTTCCCCACTGAAAGTGCTTTACAACCCGAGGGCCTTCTTCACACACGCGGCATGGCTGGATCAGGCTTTCGCCCATTGTCCAATATTCCCCACTGCTGCCTCCCGTAGGAGTTCGGGCCGTGTCTCAGTCCCGATGTGGCTGATCATCCTCTCAGACCAGCTACGGATCGTCGCCTTGGTGAGCCATTACCTCACCAACAAGCTAATCCGACATGGGCTCATCCGATAGCGCAAGGTCCGAAGATCCCCTGCTTTCTCCCGTAGGACGTATGCGGTATTAGCCTGGGTTTCCCCAGGTTATCCCCCACTATCGGGCAGATTCCCATGCATTACTCACCCGTCCGCCGCTCGACGCCTGGAAGCAAGCTTCCATCGTTTCCGCTCGACTTGCATGTGTTAGGCCTGCCGCCAGCGTTCAATCTGAGCCATGATCAAACTCTTCAGTTTAAGATCATATAGTGCATTAAGTGCACCAAACTTGGCTCAAGGTTCAAACGTTTCTCAAAAGACCCGAAGGTCTTGACGAGTCGCTTGCCTTGATGGTTCTGTGACTGGTCACCGAACTCATCGACAAGCGCCCACATGAATTACCTGATCGATTGTTAAAGAGCGGCTTCGAACTCTCGGGCGAACCCTGTGGAGTGAAGCGTCTCGCTGTGCTGTCGACCGGAGCAGGCTCTCTTGAGCTCTCCGCCTGTCGTCAGCGCCCTGCGAGGAAGGCGTATTCTACCGATTCGCTTCAGCGTGTCAAGCGGTGGTTGGCGATGCGCTGCATCCCGACCGATTTCCGCTGACTGCCCGCCTCATCCTGCCGAGGCGACTGCGAATCCAGTGGCGCACATCCTAGCGAATCTGCGGTGATTGTCAACTGAAAGTTTTTCGAAGCGTTTCAAAAAACTCAGACAGATCAATCACTTCTGCCACTTATTACCGCCTGCAACCTTGCTGGTCACCGGCAGCGGATGCGTACTTTACGGTTTTCCCCGGGGCCCTGCAAGCCCTTCCGGTAAAAAAGTTTCAGACCTTGCCCACAGGCGTGCAGGCCGGCCCCCTTGTGGATATCTCAGAGGGCAGACGCGACGGCGCCCGCACGGGGCGGGCGCTGCTGATCCTGGTTCATCCGAAGGCGGTCCACCGGGCGAGCATCAGGCCCCGGGAGGCGCATGCTTCACCTTGCGCATCGCTGCCATGACGGGCCCGGAAGCCACATAGGCACCGAACAGCAGCAGCAGCATCACCGAGGGCTGTACCGAGATCACCACGAAGCCCAACACGATGGCCAGCAGCACCACGAAGGGCACCGGCCCCTTGAGGTCGATATCCTTGAAGCTGTAGTAGCGGATATTGCTGACCATCAGGACGCCGGCAGCGCCGACGATCACCAGCATCAGCAGCTTGAAGCCGAAGGCCTCGGCATCGAAGCTGTGGAAGGTCCAGACGCTGGCCGCCACCAGGGCCGCCGCGGAGGGGCTCGGCAGGCCGATGAACCACTTCTTGTCGACGCTGCCGATCTGCACGTTGAAGCGCGCCAGGCGCAGGGCGGCACAGGCCACATAGAGAAAGGCCACCACCCAGCCGGTCTTGCCGATATCCTGGAGGATCCAGGTGAAGGCCACCAGCGCCGGCGCCGCCCCGAAGGAGAGCATGTCCGAGAGGCTGTCGTACTCGGCGCCGAAGGCGCTCTGGGTATTGGTCATGCGGGCCACCCGGCCATCCAGGCCGTCGAGCACCATGGCGATGAAGATGGCTACCGCCGCCGCGGTGAAGTCGCCGTTGATACCGGCCACGATAGCGAAGAAACCCGCGAACAGCGCCGAGGTGGTGAAGAGGTTGGGCAGCAGGTAGATCCCCTTGCGGCGTACCTTTTTGCCGTTCTCGACGGCCTCCTCGATCACCTCGGTCTCGCGCACGAAGGCCGCGGCCAGATCCTCCTCGGCCGGCGCCTCGGCGTCGGGCGCGGCCTTGTCGACGGGCTCGGCACCGGGGCGGGAAGAAGGGTGTTCGGTATTGCGGGAGTCCTGACTCATGCGTTTCGTCCATTGCCGAAATGAGGGTGCCCGCAGGCACTGGCTTCATTCTACACGCCCGCTGCGCTCTCACAACGCCGCCCCGCCTCGTCCGACCGTCCCATAAACGCGCAGGGGGCGCGGATATCCGCGCCCCCTGAAGGTCCCGTGAACCGATAGCGATCAGTTCTTGGACTTGTCGACCAGCTGGTTGGCAGCGATCCACGGCATCATGCCGCGCAGCTTGGCACCCACGACCTCGATCTCATGCTCGGCGTTCAGGCGGCGACGCGCGGTCATGGAGGGGTAGTTGGTGTTGCCTTCCTGAATGAACATCTTGGCGTACTCGCCGGTCTGGATGCGCTTGAGAGCGTTGCGCATGGCGGCACGAGACTCGTCGTTGATCACCTCGGGGCCGGTGACATACTCGCCATACTCCGCGTTGTTGGAGATGGAGTAGTTCATGTTGGCGATGCCGCCCTCGTACATCAGGTCGACGATCAGCTTGAGTTCGTGCAGACACTCGAAGTAGGCCATCTCGGGAGCATAGCCCGCCTCGGTCAGGGTCTCGAAGCCGGCCTTGACCAGCTCCACGGCGCCGCCGCACAGCACGGCCTGCTCACCGAACAGGTCGGTCTCGGTCTCGTCCTTGAAGGTGGTCTCGATGATGCCGCTACGGCCACCGCCGACGCCGGCGGCGTAGGAGAGCGCCAGCTCCTTGGCGGTACCGGAGGCGTCCTGGTGGATGGCGATCAGGTCGGGGATGCCGCCGCCCTTGACGAACTCGGAGCGCACGGTGTGGCCCGGGGCCTTGGGCGCGATCATGATCACGTCCAGGTCCTTGCGCGGCTCGATCTGGTTATAGTGGATGTTGAAGCCGTGAGCGAAGGCCAGGGTGGCGCCCTGCTTCAGGTTCGGCTCGACCTCGTTCTCGTAGATCGCCTTCTGGTTCTCGTCCGGGGCCAGGATCATGACCACGTCGGCGTTCTTGCACGCCTCGGGCACGCTGGCAACCTTGAGGCCGGCAGCCTCGGCCTTGGCGGCGGAGGAGGAACCTTCACGCAGAGCGACGGTGACGTCGACGCCGGATTCCTTCAGGTTATTGGCATGGGCATGGCCCTGGGAGCCGTAGCCCACGATGGTGACCTTCTTGCCCTGGATGAGGGAGAGGTCGCAATCCTTGTCGTAATACACGTGCATGGTCGTACTCCTGGAACGTCGATGAAAGAGGGTGTCAGCGCTGATGGCCACCCGCCCCGTCTGACGCGGGACTGGGCTCGCGGCATCCGATGGACTCACCATACGCCAGCCCCACCATTGCGTAAAACGCGATATTTGCAACGTGACGTGCCGGGATATGAAATAATGACGCCCATGGACATGCGACCCCTCAAGCACTTTCTGGCTCTCGCCGAGTCCCTGCACTTCGGCCGCGCCAGCAACGCCTGCCACGTCAGCCCCTCTACGCTCTCTCGCTCCATCCGTCAGCTGGAGGAGACCCTGGGCGTGGTGCTCTTCGAACGCGACAACCGCCATGTGGTGATGACACCCCACGGCATCACCTTTCTCGCCTACGCCCGGGAGGCGCTGGAGCAGTGGGAGCAGCTGCGCCTGTCGCTGCAGAGCGAGGCCCAGCGCCTTACCGGCGAGATCAGCGTCTACTGCTCGGTCACCGCCAGCTACAGCTTTCTCTACGCCCTGCTCAGCAAGTTTCGCACCCACCACCCCGGCATCGAACTCAAGCTGCACACCGGCGACCCCGCCGAGGCCATGGCCCGGGTGCTGGCCGGTGAGGAGGACATGGCGATCACCCCGCGGCCGCGGCGCACGCCGGAGGCCCTGGCCTTCAAGTCGCTGACCCGCGCCCCCCTGGTGTTCATCGCCCCCCAGGCATCCGCCGCCTGGATTCCCGCCACGCCGGAGTCCCCCAGCGCCGACCAGTGGCGCGAAGTGCCGATGATCCTCTCCGAGGCGGGCCTCTCCCGGGAGTTTGCCGACACCTGGTTCAAGGCGCTGGGAGTCACGCCGCAGATCTACGCCCAGGTGGCCGGCCACGAGGCCATCGTCAGCATGGTGGGACTGGGGTTCGGCATCGGCGTGGTGCCGAAGATCGTGCTCGACAACAGCCCCCTGCAGGAGCGCGTGCGGGTGCTCGCGGTGAAACCGGAGCTGCCCCACTACGATGTCGGGCTCTGCGTGCTGGAGCGCCGCCTGAAGAGCCCGCTGATCCGCGCCCTCTGGGACGAGGTGCAGGCGCGCTGACCGCGGACGCCCGCTACCGAACGGCCTCCCCAACATCGAGAAGGCCGCCCCGAAGGGCGGCCCTGTGATGCAGCGCGAGCGCAGCCATCGATCAGAGTGCGAGCACCTTGTCGCCGCGGGCAATGCCCGACACCCCGGTGCGCGCCACCTCCAGGATCCCCACCGGCGCCATGGCCTGCAGGAAGGCATCCAGCTTGCCGGCGTCGCCGGTGATCTGCACGGTGTAGAGGCTCGGCGTCACATCGACGATCTGCGCACGGAAGATATCCACGGTGCGCTTGACCTCGTCGCGAGCCGCGCCGAGCGCCTTGACCTTCACCAGCATCAGCTCGCGCTCGATGTGGTTGCCCTCGGTGAGGTCCACCAGCTTGACCACGTCGATCAGCTTGTTGAGGTGCTTGGTGATCTGCTCGATCACCCGGTCATCACCCACGGTGGTGACGGTGAGGCGCGACAGGGTCTCGTCCTCGGTGGGCGCCACGTTCAGCGTCTCGATGTTGAAATTGCGCTGAGAGAAGAGCCCCACCACGCGAGACAGGGCGCCCGGTTCGTTTTCCATCAGAATCGAGATGATATGGCGCATCAGGTCCGCTCCGTCTTGGAAAGCAGCATGTCACGCATGGAGCCCAGGGGCACCTGCATCGGATAGACGTGCTCGTGCGGGTCGACCGCAACGTCGAGGAACACCAGCTCGTGCTTGTCGGCAAAGACACGTTCCAGCGCCGACTCAAGCTCGTCGAGGGTCTCGACCTTCAGGGCGGTGAAGCCATAGGACTCGATCAACTTCTGGAAGTCGGGCAGCGACTCCATGTAGGAGTGGGCGTGGCGGGACTTGTAGTTGAGGTCCTGCCACTGGCGAACCATGCCCAGCGAGGCATTGTTCAGGTTGACGATCTTCACGCCGCCCCCGAACTGCTTACAGGTGGAGAGCTCCTGCATCATCATCTGGAAGCTACCCTCGCCGGTGACGCAGACCACCTGCTCCTCCGGGAAGTTCTGCTTGATGCCCATGGCGGCCGGGAAGCCGAAGCCCATGGTGCCAAGGCCGCCCGAGGTGATGAAGCGGTTGGGCTTGTCGAACTTGTAGTACTGGGCCGCGAACATCTGGTGCTGGCCCACGTCGGTGGTCACATAGGCCTCACCGCGAGTCACCCGGCACAGCGCCTCGATCACCTCCTGGGGCTTGATCGTCTCACCGGCCTTGGAGGGCTCGTAGAGCTTGCCCACGCGCTCCTCGCGCCAGCCGTCGATCTTCTGCCACCACTCGGCCAGGGCCTCGGGATGGGCGATCTCCTTGCCCTGCACCAGGCTGATCATCTCGCTGATCACGCTGCCCGCCGGCCCCACGATGGGCACGTCGGCGCGCACCGTCTTGGAGACGGAACTCGGGTCGACATCCACGTGGATGATCTTGGCGGTGGGGCAGAACTTGGAGGTGTTGTTGGTGACCCGGTCGTCGAAGCGCGCCCCGATGGCGATGATCAGGTCCGCGTGATGCATGGCCATGTTGGACTCATAGGAGCCGTGCATGCCCAGCCAGCCGAGGCACTGGCGGTCACTCTGCGGGTAGGCGCCGATACCCATCAGGGTGGTAGTGATGGGATAGCCCAGGCGCTTGACCAGATCGGTCAGCCCTTCGCTGGCACGGCCGGTGACCACGCCGCCACCGGTATAGAAGACCGGCCGCTTGGCCTTGAGCATCATCTCCACGGCCTTCTTGATCTGGCCGGTATGGCCGCGAGTGACCGGGTTGTAGGAGCGCAGCTTGACCTTCTTCGGATAGACGTACTCGTAGCGCTCGGTGGGCGCCGTCATGTCCTTGGGAATGTCCACCACCACCGGGCCGGGGCGGCCGGTGGAGGCCAGATAGAAGGCCTTCTTGAGGACTTCGGGAATCTCGGTCGGGTGCTTGATGGTAAAGCTGTGCTTCACGATGGGCCGAGTCACGCCGATGATGTCGGTCTCCTGAAAGGCGTCATCGCCGATCAGGTGGCTCATCACCTGGCCACACAGCACCACCATGGGAATGGAGTCCATGTAGGCGGTGGCGATGCCGGTCACGGCGTTGGTGGCGCCGGGGCCGGACGTGACCAGCACCACGCCGGGCTTGCCCGAGGCCCGCGCATAGCCGTCGGCGGCATGGGTGGCGGCCTGTTCGTGGCGCACCAGGATGTGCTTGACCTTGTCCTGACGGAAGAGGGCGTCGTAGATGTGCAGCGCCGCACCGCCCGGATAACCATAGATGTATTCGACGCCCTCATCCTGAAGGAAGCGGGCGATCATGTCTGCGCCGGAAAGCAGTTCCACTTGATGTCTCTCCCCTGGAGGTCTCGAGTGCGATCCGCGTGCCGAATGGGGCACGCGGGGTCGAGTGCGGCGGTATGCCGCTGCCGGACGCGCCGGCACCTGATGCCAAACCCTGGCGTTGATAGACCCGGATGGGGCCTGCACTCTCATCGCGGCGGATCGCCGCGTCGGGGCGTTGGCCGAGCCGGGCGGTTGACCCGCACTCGGAAGTCCTTCGGCGGGTAGAGGCCCTCTGGCCTACCCTTCGCGCGGGGATGGGGGGTTACCCGCAGAGTTCCGCGCCCGCAAATCAGGAAGGCCCAAGATTCCATTAGCGGCGCAATGGTGTCAACCGCATAAAAAGTGTGAGAGCCGCCGCGGGGCGTAAAAGAGCCCTCAGCGGGACATGCAAGGGCCCTCGGCGGGGTGTGGTGTAAAAGAGCCCGCCGGGCGGGCGCCAGGCGGGCAAGGGGGGTTACAGGACGCAACCTGATACTAGTGTAGTCGGCTATCGACCCGGCGCCTGGCCGAGTGCGTAACGCTTTGTTGGCCTCAGCTCTGGAACACCAGCTGGTCGCCCTCCGCCTCCACGTGGATGACATCGCCCGGCGCGAAGCGCCCGGCCAGCAGGTCCTGGGCCAGCGGATTCTCGAGTCGGGCCTGGATCGCCCGCTTGAGAGGACGGGCGCCGTAGACCGGGTCGAAGCCCACCACGGCCAGCTGCGCCAGCGCCGCGTCGCTGACCTCAAGGGCGAGATCGTGCTCGGCGAGCCGCGCCCTCAGGCGGTCGAGCTGGATCTCGGCGATGGACTGGATCTGCGCCTGGCCGAGGGCATGGAAGACCACCACCTCGTCGATGCGGTTGATCAGCTCGGGGCGGAAATGGCTGCCTACCACCTCCATCACCATCTCCTTCATCTGCGCATAGTCGGCGTCATCGCCGCCCAGGCGCTGGATGATCTCGGAGCCCAGGTTGGAGGTCATCACGATGACGGTGTTGCGGAAGTCCACGGTGCGGCCCTGGCCGTCGGTGAGGCGGCCATCCTCCAGCACCTGCAGCAGGATATTGAAGACATCCGGGTGGGCCTTCTCCACCTCGTCGAGCAGCAGCACCGAGTAGGGCTTGCGGCGCACCGCCTCGGTCAGGTAGCCGCCCTCCTCGTAGCCCACATAGCCGGGGGGCGCCCCGATCAGCCGCGCCACCGAGTGCTTCTCCATGAACTCCGACATGTCGATGCGTACCATGGCCTCCTCGGTATCGAAGAGGAAATGGGCCAGCGCCTTGCACAGTTCGGTCTTGCCCACGCCGGTGGGGCCGAGGAACAGGAAGGAGCCGTTGGGACGATTGGGGTCGGCGAGTCCGGCCCGGGAGCGACGCACGGCGTTGGCCACCGCGGCCACCGCCTCCTCCTGGCCGATCACCCGCTGGTGCAGCGCCTCCTCCATGCGCAGCAGCTTGTCGCGCTCGCCCTCGAGCATCTTGGCCACCGGGATCCCGGTCCAGCGGGAGACCACCTCGGCGATCTCCTCCTCGGTGACGTTGGAGCGCAGCAGCTTGTGTCCGGAGGTATCGGCTTCCGCCTCGCTGGATTCGGCGATCTTCTTCTCCAGCGCCGGGATCACGCCGTACTGCAGCTCCGACATGCGGGCGAGGTCGCCCTGGCGGCGCGCCTGTTCCAGATCGATGCGGGCGCGCTCGAGCTCCTCCTTGAACTGCCCCGCCCCCTGGATGCTGGCCTTCTCGGCCTTCCAGATCTCGTCCAGGTCGGCATACTCGCGCTCCAGCTCGTGGATCTGCTCCTCGAGGCTCTCAAGGCGCTTCCTGGAGGCTTCGTCGGTCTCCTTCTTGAGGTGCTCGCGCTCCATCTTCAGCTGGATCAGGCGGCGGTCCAGGCGGTCCATCTCCTCCGGCTTGGAGTCGAGCTCCATGCGGATCCGCGAGGAGGCCTCGTCGATCAGGTCGATGGCCTTGTCGGGCAGCTGGCGGTCGGTGATATAGCGAGTGGAGAGCTTGGCCGCGGCGATGATGGCACCGTCGGTGATATCCACCTTGTGGTGCACCTCGTAGCGCTCCTTGAGGCCGCGCAGGATCGCCACGGTGTCCTCCTCGCTGGGCTCATCCACCAGCACCTTCTGGAAGCGGCGCTCGAGGGCGGCGTCCTTCTCGATGTACTGGCGATACTCGTCCAGGGTGGTGGCGCCCACGCAGTGCAGCTCCCCCCGGGCCAGAGCCGGCTTGAGCATGTTGCCGGCGTCCATGGCGCCTTCGGCCTTGCCGGCGCCGACCATGGTATGCAGCTCGTCGATGAAGAGGATCACCCGGCCCTCCTCCTGGGCCAGCTCCTTGAGCACCGACTTCAGGCGCTCCTCGAACTCGCCGCGGAACTTGGCGCCGGCCAGCAGGGCGCCCATGTCCAGGGAGAGCACGCGCTTCTCCTTGAGGCCTTCGGGCACCTCGCCGTTAATGATGCGCTGGGCCAGCCCCTCGACGATGGCGGTCTTGCCCACACCGGGCTCGCCGATCAGCACCGGGTTGTTCTTGGTGCGCCGCTGCAGCACCTGGATAGTGCGGCGGATCTCATCGTCGCGGCCGATCACCGGGTCGAGCTTGCCGCTGGCGGCCCGCTCGGTGAGATCCAGGGTGTACTTCTCCAGGGCCTCGCGCTGATCCTCGGCGTTGGGGTCATCGACCCTCGCCCCGCCGCGCACGCCGGCAATGGCGCTCTCCAGGGTCTGGCGGGAGAGCCCGGCCTGGGTCATCAGCTTGCTCACCGCATGGCCCATCTCCAGCGCGGCCAGCAGCACCAGCTCGCTGGCGATGAACTGATCGCCGCGCTTCTGGGCCTCACGGTCCGTCAGGTTGAAGAGCTTGATGAGGTCGCGGGAGGGCTGCACCTCGCCGTCGAAGTGGGCCACCTTCGGCAGGTCATCGAGATGCCCCGCCAGGCCGTCGCGCAGCCGGGCGGCGTCGCCGCCGGCCTTCTGCACCAGCGCCTTGACGCCGGTATCGGTGGCCTCGAGCAGCGCCAGCAGCAGGTGGCCGGGCTCCAGCTGATTGTGGCCGCGGCCCACGGCCAGGGACTGGGCGTCGGCCACGGCGTTCTGCAGCTTGGCAGTGAACTTGTCGAAACGCATGAAACACTTCCTCCATCGGGGTAGCGAGGCGTTCGGACGCCCCGCTCGGCCCTGTCAATTCGTCTTGACACACTCAATGGAGTCAGGCTGGCCCGGTTTCAAGTCGGCCGCCAGGGGAAGCGCCTGGGAAGCTGACAAGGGTCAAGGCCGTAAGCCGGTAAGCCGTAAGCCAGGGCGTAAACACCAGGACTTTCGACAAGGGTTTCTTATAGCTTAAAGCTTACAGCTCCCCGAAGGGGCTAGCGCAGCCAGATCACGCTGGCCATGCGTCCGGTGCGGCCGCTGTCGCGGCGGTGGGAGTAGAAGCGCGGCTCGCAGGCGGTGCAGAAGTGGCCGCCGCTGATATGGGCGACGCCGAGCCGCTCCAGGCGCAGGCGCGCCAGGCGATAGAGATCGGCCATATAGTGGCCGAGGCGATAGGGGCTGGGGTCGAAGGCGTCGGCCGCCTCGGGGTGGACGCCGACGAAGGCCTGCTGCACCTCGGGTCCCACCTCGAACTGGGCGTTGGAGATCGCCGGCCCGAGCCAGGCAAGCTGCTCCTCCGGCGGCACGCCCAGCGCCGCCACGGTCGCCTCGAGCACGCCGCCGGCCAGGCCGCGCCAGCCGGCATGGGCCACCGCCACCCGGGTCCCGCGAAGGTCGCTGAAGAAGACCGGCAGGCAGTCGGCGGTCATCACCACGCAGGCATAGTCGTGGTTCAGCGCCACCGCCGCGTCGGCCTCCGGTGGCGTGGCCTCGAAGTGCTGCTGCACCCGCGCCCCGTGCACCTGGTTGAGCCACAGCAGCGGTCGCTCGCCGTCGACCTGCTTTTCCAGCAGCCGCCGACAGAGCGCCACGTGATCGGGGTTGTCGCCCACGTGCTCCGCCGGGTTGAAGCAGGCGAACTCCCCCTGGCTGGGGCCGGTCTCGCGGGTGGTCACGAAGGCCCCCACGGAGGTGGGCGCCGGCCAGTCGGGCAGGATCAGGGTCGGGCGCAGGTCGGGAGCGTCGCTCATGTCAGGGTCCTCGGCGCAGTCGCTTCAACGCATGGTTTCGTGATCGTCGCGCAGGTAGTCCAGCAGCATCAGCAGGTCATCCGGCAGCGGCGCGCGAAAGGTCACCGTCTCGCCACTGCCGGGATGCACGAAGGCCAGCTTGCGGGCGTGCAGCGCCTGGCGGGGAAACTCGCGCAGGATCTCCTTGAGGGGCTCAGCGGCACCCGGCGGCAGCTTGAGTCGACCGCCATAGACCGGATCGCCGATCAGGGGATAGCGCAGGTGGGCCAGGTGCACGCGGATCTGGTGGGTACGCCCGGTCTCCAGGCGGCAGCGCACATGGGTATGGGCACGAAAGCGCTCCACCACCCGATAGTGGGTCACCGCCGGCTTGCCGGAGGCGGTCACCGCCTGGCGCTTGCGGTCCTTGGGGTGCCGACCGATGGGGGCATTCACGCTGCCGCCGGCCGTCATCACGCCCACGCAGATCGCATCGTACTCCCGCGACACCGTGCGCGCCTGGAGCTGCTCCACCAGGGAGGTCTGGGCGGCCAGGGTCTTGGCCACCACCATCAGGCCGGTGGTGTCCTTGTCGAGGCGATGGACGATGCCGGCTCGCGGCACGCCGGCAAGGGCGGGGCAGTGGTGCAGCAGCGCATTGAGCAGGGTGCCATCGGGATTGCCTGCCGCCGGATGCACCACCAGCCCCGCGGGCTTGTCGATCACCAGCACCTCGTCGTCCTCGTGCACCACCGCCAGGGGGATGTCCTCCGGCTCGAAGCGGGTGTCATCCTCGATCTCGGCGTCGAGGCGCAGCCACTCGCCGCCGTAGACCTTGTCCCTGGGCTTGGCAGGCCGACCGTCCAGGGTCAGCGCCCCGGCCTTGATCCAGGCCTTGAGGCGCTCGCGGGAGTGGTCGGCGAAGAGCTCGGCGGCGGCCTGGTCGAGGCGCAGGCCGGCCATGGCGTCGGGAACGCGTTGCTGGGCTTCCAGGGTCTGTGGCATGGGTGCGGGGCGGCCTGTCAGCAGGAGAGTGGGTCAGAGCAGCGCGCGGTGACTGCGTTTTGCCGCGCAGTGCTTTATAGTGAGCGGGTTTCGGTCGATTCTACCACGGCCAGTCCGCGTTGTTTGCCACGAGGATCACGATGCGCGTATTCCGCCCTACCGCCCGACTTGCGGCCCTGCTGGTGGCCTCCAGCCTGCTGGTGGGCTGTGCCAGCAGCGGCTCCAGCGAAGAAGAACAGGACGAGTTCGCCGGCGTTGCCGAACGCGAGCTCTATGAAGAGGCACGCGGCTCCCTGGAGCGCCGCAACTTTACCGCGGCCATCACTCGGCTGGAGGCGCTGGACACCCGCTTCCCCTTCGGCAGCCACGCCGAGCAGGTGCAGCTGGAGCTGATCTACGCCCACTATGAACTCGGCGACTGGGAGGCCGCCCGCGCCGCCGCCAGCCGCTTCATCCGCCTGCACCCGAGCCACCCCCAGGCCGACTACGCCCTCTACATGCGCGGCCTGGCCTCCTGGCAGGCCGGGCGCTTCAGCCTGGAGCGCCTGAAGCTGATCGACATCTCCCGGCGTGACCTGGGCGCCTCCCGGGACGCCTACACCGACTTCAGCGAACTGGTGCGGCTCTACCCCAACAGCCAGTACGCCCCGGACGCCCAGCAGCGCATCGTCTACCTGCGCAACCTGATGTCCCGCCACGAGCTGCACGTGGCCGACTACTATCTGCGCCGCGGGGCCTACCTGGCCGCCGTTGAGCGTGGCCGCTGGGTGATCGAGAACTATCCGGAGAGCGAGGCGACCCGAGATGCTCTGGCGGTGATGGTCGAGGGCTACCTGGGCCTGGAGATGCGTGATCGCGCCCGTGAGGTGCTGGAAGTGCTGATCGAGAACGACCCGCGCCACGAGCAGCTGCGCGGCCGCACCTTCGAGCCCAGGCACGTGCGTGCCCAGTCGCTCTCGACCTGACAAGCCGTCAGAGACGTTCTCTGCTGCACCAGAAACAAGCCGACGCCGCCCCTAGGGGCGGCGTCGGTACTTTCGAGCTTGGTTGCTTGAGCTCAGTCGCCGGGCTGCCAGCCGTTGACGATGGGGTAGCGGCGGTCGCGGCCGAAGCCGCGGCGGGTCACCCTGACCCCCACCGGCGCCTGGCGGCGCTTGTACTCGCAGCGGTCCACCAGCCGCACCACCCGGTAGACGTCGTCGCGGTCGAAACCGGCCTCGATGATCGCCTCGGCGCTCATGTCCCCCTCGATATAGCGCACCAGGATGGCATCGAGCACGTCGTAGTCGGGCAGGGAGTCGCTGTCCTGCTGGCCGGGGGCGAGCTCCGCGGTGGGCGGGCGCTCGATGACCCGCTCGGGGATCGCCGGCGACTGGGTGTTGCGCCAGCGGGCCAGGCGGTAGACCCAGGTCTTGTAGACGTCCTTCAGGGCGTTGTAGCCGCCCACCATGTCGCCGTAGAGGGTGGCGTAGCCCACCGCCATCTCGCTCTTGTTGCCGGTGGTCAGCACCATCAGGCCCTTCTTGTTGGAGATCGCCATCAGCAGCACGCCGCGACAGCGCGACTGCAGGTTCTCCTCGGTGGTATCGCGCTCGGTGCCCTCGAAGACCCCGGAGAGGGTTCCCATGAAGGCCTCCACCATGGGCTCGATGGGCAGCACCTCATAGTGGACGCCGAGCAGGTCGGCCTGCTCGGCGGCGTCCTGCTTCGAGATATCCGCGGTGTAGTGATAGGGCATCATCACCGCCTGCACCCGCTGGGGGCCCAGGGCATCCACGGCGATAGCCAGCGACAGCGCCGAGTCGATCCCGCCGGAGAGCCCCAGCACCACGCCCTCGAAGCCGCTCTTGTTGACGTAGTCGCGAAGCCCCGTGACCAGCGCGCAGTAGAGGTTCTCCTCGGGCTCGACGTCGGGTTCGGTCTCGCCGGGGCGGGGGACCCACCTCCCCTTCTCCTGGACCAGCGCCACCGGCATCAGCCCCACCTGCCAGTGGGGCGCCTGGAGCATCAGCTTTCCTTCGGCATCCACGCAGGCGGAGCCGCCGTCGAAGACCAGCTCGTCCTGGCCGCCGATCATGTTGACGTAGACGATGGGCAGCGCCACCTCGGCGGCCCGCTGCTCGAGCAGGCGCAGCCGTTCGGCGGGCTTGTCCTGGTGGAAGGGGGAGGCGTTGAGGCTGACCAGCAGCTGGGCGCCGGCCTCCCTGGCCTGGCGCGCCGGCGCCTCGTCCCAGAGGTCTTCGCAGATCAGCAGGCCCAGCTTCAGGCCCTTGTGCGTCAGCACCAGCGGCTCGCTGCCGGCGGCGAAATAGCGCTGCTCGTCGAACACTTCGTAGTTGGGCAGCGCCTGCTTGGCATACTCACCCAGCCACTCGCCGTTGTAGAGGGCGCCGGCCAGGTTCCAGAGCTGCCCCTCGCGGCGGCCTGGGTAGCCGACGATCACCAGCACGTCGCGGACCACCTTCTCGGCCATGCGGGTGCGCGCCGCGCGCAGTCGGCTCTCCATGGAGGGGCGCAGCAGCAGGTCTTCCGGCGGATAGCCGGTCAGGAAGAGTTCGGGCAGCACCACGATGTCGGCGCCATGCTCGATGCGCGCCTCGCGCACCGACTCGATGGCGCGTTCGGTATTGCCGGGAATATCCCCCACCAGGGGGTCCAGCTGAGCCATCACCAGCGTCAGGTCTTGCATGGGCTTGGAAATCTCTCGAGAATCGATGAATACACCCATTGTCCCGCAAGGGCCGCCGACTGGCAAAGCCGACCCGCCCTCACCTGGGAGTCCCTACCGGAATGAACCTCTTGATCATCCGCCTGATCATCTTCGCCGTGCTCTTCTTCGCCGGCCTCAAGCTCTACCGTATGTACCGAGAGTGGAAGCTTGACCGCGAGGAGCTGCTGGAAAGTGACGACACCCGCCAGGAAGGCGGCCAGATGGTGCGCTGCAGCTGGTGCAAGGTGCACGTGCCCGAAAGCGACGCCCTGCGCGACCAGGGCGAGTGGTTCTGCTCCAGCGCCCACCTCGACCGCTACCTTCAGGAGCAGAAGGAGCAGGGGCCGGAGGAGAAGGAGTAGCGCCTTCTACAAGCGCCCCGCCAGGGAGTAGGGGGCCGGGTCGAGGATCGGCTCGCGGCCCAGCAGTCGGTCCACCAGCAGTCGCGTCGAGGCCGGCGCCAGCACCAGGCCGTTGCGGTAGTGGCCGGCATTGACGTGCAGGTTGTCGATGCCCGGCACCCCACCGATAAAGGGTACGCCGTCCGGCGAGCCCGGCCGCAGCCCGGCCCAGTGGTGCTCCACCTCGCAGTCGGCCAGGGCCGGGATGATCGCCGTGGCGCTGGCCCAGAGCGACTCACGCGCCCGGGCGTCGGTCGCCTTGTCGAAGCCACACTCCTCCAGGGTCGAGCCGGCCAGCACGCGCCCGTCGGCGCGGGGAATCACGTAGCGGCCGTCCATCAGCACCACCCGCTGTACCAGCCCCGGCGGCGCCTTGAACAGGATCATCTGCCCCTTGACCGGACGCACCGGCAGGGCAACGCCCAGCGTCTCGAGCAGCCCCGCCGCCCAGGCCCCGCCGCAGACGATCACCTGGCCAGCGGCGATCGGCCCGGCGTCCGTCTTTACCGCCAGCGCTCGCCCGCCGGCCACCTCGAAGCCGGTCACCTCGGTCCCCTCCCTCAGGGTCACCTCGGGCATCGCCGCCAGCCTGGCCTGCAGCGCCCGCACCAGGCGCGGGTTGCGGATGCTGCCTAGCGTCGGCATCCACAGCGCCTCCTCGAAGCCCGGCGCCGCCTCGGGTTCCCGGGCATAGAGGAAGTCGCCGCCGACCCGTTCCAGGGGCTTGCCCAGCTCGTCCGCCCATGCCAGCGCCGCATCGGCGTCGTCGACCCTGAGGTAGAGCAGCCCCTCCTGGCGATACTCCGGGTCGATGCCGCTCTCCTCCTTCAGACGCCGGGCCAGCTCCGGGTAGAACCCCTCCGACCAGCGCGACAGCTGCGACACCGCCGGCCCGTAGCGCCAGGGATAGAGCGGCGAGACGATGCCGCCGCCGGCCCAGGAGGACTCCCGGCCGCACAGGCCGCGCTCCACCAGGGTTACCGTATGGCCGGCCTCGGCCAGCTGCAGCGTCGTCATCATGCCGATGACGCCGCCCCCTACCACCACGAACTCGGTTCCTGCCATGCGCTGAACGCCCTCCCCCATGCGTGATTGCCGACCCTCTCGTCCGTCCACCACTCAGCTGACCCCCATATAGCGCCCGGGCTTGTGGTTGAGCGCGATGATCAGGTTGAGGGCCACGGCCCCCAGCACCGAGAGCCCCACACGCTCCACGGGCAGCGTCATCAGCGCCACCAGCATGATGACGCCATCGATGCCGAGCTGCACGTAGCCGGCGCGCCAGCCGTAGCGGTCCTGGAGGTAGAGCACCAGGATATTGACCCCGCCGAGGCTGGAGCGGTGGCGAAACAGGATCAGCATGCCGATGCCGATGAGGGAGCCGCCCATCAGTGCCGCATAGAGGGGATTGAGCCCCTCGAGGGTGACCCAGCGCCCGGTCAGCTCCGAGAAGAGCGACACCAGGGCGATGGTGACGAAGGTGCGCAGGGTGAAGCTCCAGCCCATGCGGCGGATCGCCAGCCAGTAGAAGGGCAGGTTGATCAGGAAGAACCAGACGCCGAAGGCCCAGCCGGTGGCGTACTGCAGCAGGAAGGCCAGGCCCGCGGTGCTGCCGGTGAGCAGCGTGGCCTGGGTGTAGAAGGTGACGCCGAGGGCGACGAAGAGGGTCCCGACCAGCATCGCCATCGCATCCTCGTGAAGGCGGTGGGGGTCGGTGGGCAGTTCCTGAGGGTCCATGGGGCTATCCTTGCGCCTGAGGCTCCGCGTGTTCGACCATCAGCTGGAGGCTCTCGCGCCCCCGCCAGCGATTGCGGTTGAGACGGTAGGCGCAGCGCAGCCGGTCGCCCACCCCGAAGGCCGGCACCTCGCCGGGGGTCAGCGCCCGGAACCAGATCGCCCGGTGGCTTGCCGCTCCCAGGGAGAGCTCCAGCATCAGGTGGGTACCGTCGGCGCCCACCGGCCGCAGCCGCTCGACGATGAAGTCCCCCTGAAAGAGCGGCGCCTCGAACTCGCGGCCGTAGGGACCCAGGGCCTCCAGACTCGCCAGCGTCTCCAGGCTGAGCGCCTCGGGGGCCAGGTCGCCGTCGGTCAGGATCTTCGGATAGAGTTCGGCCCCGCCCAGCTGCTCGCCCACCGCCTGCAGGAAGGCCGCCTTGAAGGCGTCGAGCCGCTCGGCGGGCACGCCGACGCCGGCGGCACCGCGATGCCCCCCGAAGCGAGGCAGCGCCTCGGGGGCCAGCTCGAAGGTGCGCTGCAGGGCGTCACGCAGATGCAGCCCCTCGATGGAGCGTCCGGAGCCGGTGAGCATCCCCGGCGCAGCGGCCGGGGTCAGCACCAGGGCCGGGCGCCCGTAGGCCTGCACCAGCCGCGAGGCCACGATGCCCTGCACGCCGGGGTGGCCGCTCTCCAGAAAGACCACCACGGCGGGCGCGTCGGCGACCAGGGACGGCATGGCCAGGGCCTTGGCCTCCTCGGCCATGTCGGCCTCGATCGCCTTGCGCGACTGGTTATCCTGATCCAGCACGTCCAGATAGCGGCTCGCCACATGATCCTGCTCGGCGAGCATAAAGTGCAGCGCCGCATAGGGGTCGTCGAGCCGCGAGCGGGCGTTGATCCGCGGCCCCATCTGGAAGCCCAGGGTCTCGGCGTCGAAGGGCACGCTATCGGCGCCCAGGCGCTCGGCCATGGCCCGCCAGCAGGCGGCCTCCATACGGTTGATCAGCGCCAGGCCGTGGGTGACCACGGCGCGGTTGGCGGGGCTGCCGCCCAGGGAGACGCAGTCCGCCACCGTGCCCAGGGCCACATAGGAGAGCCAGGGCGAGAGCTTGGGCGTCGCCTCGGGCAGCGCGCCCCACTCGATCAGCACCGAACGACTCAGGGACATGACCAGCCAGGCCACCATGCAGCCGGCGATGGTGGGGTCGGGGTAGTCGCAGTCGTCCCGAGTGGGGTTGACCACGGCGTGGGCCGAGGGCGGCGGCCCCTCCACCGGCAGGGCGTGGTGGTCGCTGACCACCACCTCGATGCCCTCTGCGGCCAGCCGCGCGATGCGCGGCTCATCGCTGCTTCCGCAGTCGGCGGTGATCACCAGGGTCGGGCGCGGCGACAGCGCCAGGGTGCGCTCCACCAGCGGCAGGCTGATGCCGTAGCCGTCGTGGATGCGGTGGCCGATCAGGCTGTGGAGCTTCGCCTCCGGCACGCCGAAGAGCTCCACCAGGGTGCGCCGAATCACCACGTGGGAAGTGATGCCGTCCACATCGTAGTCGGTGAGGATGCCGATATGCTCACCGTCGACCACCGCCTGGGCGATGCGCTCCGCGGCGCGGCGGCCGTCGGCGAGCCGCTCGGGATGGGCCAGATGGCGCAGGCTGGGCCTCACCAGGGGAGCGAGCTCGCCCGTGAAGCCTTTCAGGCGCCCGGCCAGCACCCGCGCCTGGAGCTCGGAGAGCCCCTCGCGCTGGGCGCGGGCGTAGAGGGCAGCGTCCCGAGGCCGCGGCAGGATGCGCGGCCTCAGGCGCTCATTCAGGTCGATGGGGTCGCTTGCGGCGTTCAAGACGCCCTCCACTAGCGGCGATTCTCGACCACGAACTGCTGCACCGCGGCGAGCTCGGCGGGCAGCACGGTGTAGCGCTCCTCGCGTTCCAGCAGGTCGTCCATGTGCGGCGGCAGCGGCACGCCCGGGAAGCCCGCCTTGACCACCGCCTCGGCGAACTTGGCCGGGTGGGCGGTGGCCAGGGTGATCATCGGCACGCTCGCCTCGCCCCGCTCGCGCTCGGCGGCGCGGTAGCCGGTGGCGGTGTGGGGGTCGAGGATCTCCTGGGTGCGGTGGTGCGCCTCGCGGATCACCTCGAGGATGGTGGCGTCATCCACGCTGTGGCTGGCGAAGCGCTCGCGCAGCTGGGCCAGGGGCGCGTCCGCCAGGGCGGTGGGCTCGGCCTGGAAGCGCTCCAGCAGCGCCGCCACGGCGGCGCCGTCGCGGTCATAGGCCTCGAACAGCAGCCGCTCGAAGTTGGAGGAGACCACGATATCCATGGAGGGCGCCAGGGTCGCCTTGAGCTCCTGCTTGGAGAAGTCGTTGGCGGCCAGGGTGCGGTGCAGGATGTCGTTGGCGTTGGTGGCGATCACGAAGCGCTCCACCGGCAGCCCCATGCGGTAGGCCATGTAGCCGGCGAAGACGTTGCCGAAGTTGGCCGAGGGGACGCAGAAGCTCACCTTGCGGTGCGGCGCACCCAGGGCCACGGCGGAGGCCACGTAGTAGACGATCTGGGCCATGATGCGCGCCCAGTTGATGGAGTTCACCGCCACCAGCCGGGTGCCGTTCAGGAAGGACTGGTCGGCGAAGCTCGCCTTGACCATGGCCTGGGCGTCGTCGAAGTTGCCCTCGATGGCGACGTTGAAGACGTTGTCGGCCAGCACCGAGGTCATCTGGCGGCGCTGCACCTCCGACACCCGCTGGTAGGGGTGGAGGATGAAGATATCGAGGTTGTCGCAGTGGCGGCACCCCTCGATGGCCGCGGAACCGGTGTCCCCGGAGGTAGCCCCCATGATCACCGCCCGCTCGCCGCGCTTCTTCAGGAAGTGGTCGAGCAGGCGCCCCAGCAGCTGCAGGGCCACGTCCTTGAAGGCGAGCGTGGGGCCGTGGAAGAGCTCGAGCAGGAAGTGGTTGGCGTCGAGCTGGTTGAGCGGCACCACGGCGTCATGGCTGAAGGTGGCATAGGCTTCTGTCACCAGACGACGGAAGGTTTCGTCATCGATCTCGCCGTTGACGAAGGGCCGCATCACCCGAAAGGCGATCTCGGCATAGGAGAGACCCGCCATCTCGGTCAGGTCGTCGGCCGAGAGCTGGGGAATGGTCTCCGGCACATAGAGACCGCCGTCGCTGGCCATGCCGGTGAGCACGACCTCCTCGAAGGAGAGCGCGGGCGCCTGCCCGCGGGTGCTGATGTAGCGCATGGCTTACTCCTGCTCGTCCAGTGATTCCACGCGGATCCGGGTCACCGGCCCGGCGATGTCGGCCATGGCCTCGATCTGACGGATCGCCTCGTTCATCTGCTTCTCGACGGTGCGGTGGGTCATCAGGATGATCGGCACCAGCTCGCCCTCGGTGGCCTCCTTCTGGATCAGCGCCTCGATGGAGATGCCCTGCTCGGAGAGGATGGTGGCCACCCGGGCCAGCACGCCGGGGCGGTCCACCGCCAGCAGCCGCAGGTAGTAGGCGGAGTGAATCTCTTCCATGGGCATGATCGGCAGCTGGCTGACGTCCTCGCTGATGCCGCTGAAGGCCAGGTAGGGCACCCGGTAGTGGTGGTCGGTGGCGATATCGCGGGCCACGTCGAGGATATCGGCCACCACCGAGGAGGCGGTGGGCTCGGCGCCGGCGCCGGCGCCGTAGTAGAGGGTCGGGCCCACGGCGTCGCCCATCACGGCGATGGCGTTCTTGACGCCGTGCACATTGGCCAGCAGCCGCTCCTTGGGAATCAGGGTCGGGTGCACCCGCAGCTCGAGGCCGAGATCGGTGCGCTTGGAGATCCCCAGGTGCTTGATCACATAGCCCAGGTTGTCGGCCTGCTCCACGTCCTCGGCGGTGATCCGGGAGATGCCCTCGGTGTAGGCCTTCTCGAACTGCAGCGGCACCCCGTAGGCGATGGAGGCCAGGATGGTGAGCTTGTGGGCGGCGTCGATGCCCTCGACGTCGAAGGTGGGGTCGGCCTCGGCGTAGCCCAGCGCCTGGGCCTCGGCCAGCACGTCCTCGAAGGCGCGCCCCTCATCCCGCATATGGGTCAGGATGTAGTTGCCGGTGCCGTTGATGATGCCGGCCACCCACTCGATGCGGTTGGCGCCGAGGCCCTCGCGCAGGGACTTGATCACCGGGATGCCGCCGGCCACGGCGGCCTCGAAGGCGACAATCACGCCCTTGGCGTGGGCCGCCTCGAAGATCTCGTTGCCGTGCACCGCGATCAGCGCCTTGTTGGCGGTGACCACGTGCTTGCCGTGCTCGATGGCGGTCAGCACCAGCTCCCGGGCCACGTCATAGCCGCCGATCAGCTCCACCAGCACGTCCACGTCGGGGTTGGTGGCCACCTCGAAGACATCGGCGGTGGTCTTGAGGCCGGTGAGGTCGCACTCGGGGTTGGGAGTGCGATAGGCGACCTGCTCGATGACGATGGGCCGGCCCGCACGCCGCGCAATATCATCGGCGTTACGCGTCAGCACGTTGAAGGTACCGCCGCCGACGGTACCCAGCCCACAGATTCCTACTCTCACCGGTTTCAATGTCTCGCTCCTGCTCGCGTGTCGGGTTGTGTCTCAGCGTGGCGGCCTGCCTGCGGGCAGGCCAGGCCCCGGCTCGTCGGCCGGGGCTATGATGTCGTGGCTCGGGAGCCGTCAGCCATCGAGGCCGAGCTCAGCCGTCGAGGCCGAGCATGGCGGCCAGGCGCTCGGCCGGCACGTAGCCAGGCACCAGGCGGCCATCGGGCAGCACGATGGCCGGCGTACCCTGCACCCCGAGCTCCAGCCCCAGATGATACTGTGACTCGACCGGATTGTCGCAGTTGGCGCTGCCGGAAAGCGTCTCCTGCCGCTTGGCGGCGCTCATCGCCTCGGCGGCATTGTCGGCGCACCAGATCTGCTGCATGCTCCGCGCGCCCTGGGCGTTCATGCCGGTGCGCGGGAAGGCCAGGTAGTGCACCTCGATGCCCAGCTCGTTGAGGCGAGGCACCTCCTCGTGGAGCTGGCGGCAGTAGGGGCAGGTGGGGTCGGTGAAGACCAGCACCTCGGCGCGGCTCTCGCCGGCGCCGCGGAAGATCACCCGCTCGCTCTCGGGAACCTCGGCCAGGCGCTCGGCCCGCTCGCCGTTGCGCCCCTGCTCGGTGAGATTCACCAGCCCGCCGGAGGCATTCTCGTAGAGGTCACCGACCAGAAAATATTCACCCTCGGCATCGCTGTAGAAGCGCTCGCCGGTGGCCAGGCGCACCTCGAAGAAGCCCTCCAGCGGCGTGGCGCGCACGCCCTCCACCGGCATCGGCTGCCCGTTCACCGCCAGGCGCTCGGCCAGGCGCTCGGCCGCCGCCTCCCGGGAGTCGGCCTGGGCCAGCAGGGGAGTGGCAAGGGTCACAGCCAGCAGGCCGCTCAGCAGCATCCCAAACGAATTCTTCATGTGTCTCTTCAACCTCGCGGGTGATGGTCGGCGTGCAGACGCTCCAGTCGCGCCTGCGCCACATGGGTATAGATCTGCGTGGTCGACAGGTCACTGTGGCCCAGCAGCAGCTGTACGACACGCAGGTTGGCCCCATGATTCAACAGATGGGTGGCAAAGGCGTGGCGCAGCGTATGGGGCGACAGCGGCCGCTCGATACCCGCCGTGCGCGCATGGGCCTTGATGCGATACCAGAAGGTCTGGCGCGTCATGGCCCGGTCGTGGCGGCCCGGAAACAGCGCCGGTCGCGTCGCATCGCGCATCAGGCCGCCCCGGGCGCCACCCAGGTAGCGTGTCAGCCACTCTACCGCCTCCTCCCCCAGGGGCACCAGGCGATCCTTGTCGCCCTTGCCGCGCACCCGCACCACCCCCTGGCGCAGGTTGACCGCCTCCACGCTCAGCCCCACCAGCTCCGAGACCCGCAGCCCCGTGGCGTAGAGCAGCTCCAGCATGGCCCGGTCGCGCAGCCCCAGTGCCGTGGTCACGTCGGGTGCGACGATCAGCCGCTCCACCTCGTGCTCCTCCAGGGTGTTGGGCAGGCTCGGCCGCACCCGCGGCAGCCGCACCTCGGCCAGGGGGTCCCGAGCGAGAGTCCCGGACTCCAGGCACCAGCGATAGAAGCGTCGAAGAGCGGCGAGCAGCCGAGCGTTGCTGGTCAACCGGTACCCCGCCTCGCGGCGCTCGTCGAGCCAGGCCGGCAGGGCGTCCGGCGCAGGCGTCAGCAGCGCCTCCCCACGCTCGGCCAGCCGCGCCGACCAGGCGGTGAGGTCGCGACGATAGGCGGCCAGGGTGTGCTCGCTTACCCCCTGCTCCAGCCAGAGGGCATCGAGGAAGGCGTCGATGCGGGCACCGTCGTCGGTCTGGTTCATGGTAGACGCCAGGCAGCAGGCCCCAGATGCGCCGGGACCCCGCCCCGCGCAAGCGGTGACGGGGTCCCGGTGGGCCGGGCCGAGGCCCGACCCGAAAGCGACCGAGGCGTCAGCCTCAGGCCAGCTTTTCCTTGATGCGGGCAGACTTGCCGCTGCGCTCGCGGAGGTAGTAGAGCTTGGCCTGGCGCACGTCACCGCGACGCTTGACGCTGATGGAGTCGACCAGCGGGCTGTAGGTCTGGAAGGTACGCTCGACGCCGACGCCGTGGGAGATCTTGCGCACGGTGAAGGCGGAGTTCAGGCCGCGGTTGCGCTTGCCGATCACCACGCCTTCGAAGGCCTGCAGACGCTCGCGGGTGCCTTCCTTGACCTTGACCTGGACGACCACGGTATCGCCGGGGGCGAAGGCCGGGACTTCCTTGCTCATCTGCTCGGCTTCGAGCGCCTGGATCACCTTGTTCTTGCTGCTCATGACGGATAACTCCTCAAAATGTTGATCCACCGGTCGGCTTGGGATGCCGATGAATCGTGATCCCGGCGCCCGAGCGAGCTCGAGAGCGCGGGAGATGATGGGTGACGCGGGCCGGCGTCTCGACGCCTCCGCACCTCCGCCCTGCCTACCGGGCCGTCAGGGCGCGTTCCTCGAGGTACTCCTCGAGCAGCTTGCGCTGCTCCTTGCTCAACGTCCTGCCTTCCAGCAGGTCGGGACGCCGCTGCCAGGTGCGCCCCAGGGACTGCTTCAGCCGCCAGCGCCGGATGGCGCCGTGATTGCCGCTGAGCAGGACATCCGGCACTCGCCGCCCGTCGATCTCTTCCGGGCGCGTATAGTGCGGGCAGTCCAGCAGCCCGTCGTTGAAGGAGTCCTCGACCGCGGAGTCCTGATGACCCAGCACCCCGGGCACCAGCCTTGCCGCGGCGTCGATCAGCACCATGGCCGGCAGCTCGCCGCCGCTCAGCACATAGTCGCCGATCGACCACTCCTCATCGATGTCGGTCTCCACGACCCGCTCATCGATGCCTTCATAGCGTCCGGCCACCACCACCAGCGGCGGTCCCGACGCCAGCTCCTGCGCGCCGTCCTGGTCGAGCCGTCGCCCCTGGGGCGAGAGGTAGACCACCTTCGGGCGCTGCCCGGTGGCCTGCTCGGCCCGCTCGCGAGCGGCGAAGATAGCGGCACGCAGGGTGTCGACCTTCATCAGCATCCCGGGGCCGCCGCCATAGGGGCGGTCGTCCACGGTGCGGTGCCGGTCGGTGGCGTAGTCGCGGGGGTTCCAGAACTCCAGCGCGATACGGCCTCGCTCCACCGCCCTGCCGGTAACGCCGTGACGGGTGATCGCCTCGAACATCTCCGGGAACAGCGACACGACCCCGATCCACATATCGGCCGCGGGCGCTTCCGCCGCAGCCTGCTCCAGCGCGTCGGGCTCCATCAGAAGTCCGGATCCCAGTCGACGGTCATCACTCCCCCCTCGAGATCCACCTCGAGGATCACCTCCTCGGGGAGGAAGGGCAGCAGACGCTCCCGGGCGTCGATGGCGTCGGCCTCGAGGCTCCCCTTGACCACCATGACGTCGTTGGCGCCGGTCTCGAAGAGGTGGTCGACGCGACCCAGCACGCTGCCTTCGCGCGTTACCACGCGCAGGCCTTCCAGCTGGTGCCAGTAGAGCTCGTCGGCCTCGAGGGCCGGCAGCTCGACCTTGGGCAGCAGGATCTCCGCCCCGGCCAGCGCTTCGGCCGTCTCGCGGCTGGTGCATCCCTCGAGCTGCGCCACCAGGCCCTTGCCATGACGACGCCCCTGCAGCAGACGCCGACGCTCGAGGCTTTCGCCACGGCGCAGCACCCACTCGGGGTAGTCGAGGATGCCCTCCATGGGGCCGGTGTACGAATACACCTTGAGCCAGCCCTTGACACCGTAGGGGCTGGTCAGCTTGCCCAGCACCACATGATCGTCAGCAGGCTGCACGTTGGCGCGTTCGCTCATTGACGACCTCATGATCGCTGATGGTACGGCAAGTCAGGCTCAGGCCTGCTTGCGGGCTTCCTTGACCAGCTCGGCAACGCGGTCGGAGAGCTGGGCGCCCTGGCTCTGCCAGTGGGCAACGCGCTCGAGGTCGACGCGCAGGCGCTCTTCCTGACCGCGAGCGATCGGGTTGAAGAAGCCCAGACGCTCGATGAAGCGGCCGTCGCGGGAGTTGCGGGAATCGGAAACGGTCAGGTGGTAGAAGGGACGCTTCTTGGCGCCACCACGAGCCAGACGAATGGTAACCATGGCCTAGTCAGTCCTTCGGTTGAGTTGGATTCGGTCACGACAGGCGCCGCGAACGCGCGGTCCTGCCAGTGAAGAGGCAGCATTCTACGGAAAACAGCCCCGCTTGGGAACCTTTTTCGGGGTTAGCGCCAGGGCATGCCGCCGGGGCCGCCCATTCCCCCCATGCCGCCGGGGCCACCCGGGCCGCCGCCGCCCATCATGCCGGACATCCCGCGCATCATCTTCTGCATGCCGCCCTTCTTGCCGGCCTTCTTCATCATCTTCTGCATCTGCTTGTGCTGCTTGAGCAGGCGGTTCAGGTCCGGCACCTGCAGGCCGGCACCGGCGGCGATGCGCCGCTTGCGCGAGCCGTTGATGATCTCGGGGCGGCGGCGCTCCTGGGGGGTCATGGAGTTGATCAGCGCCTCGAGCTTGCCCAGCTCCTTCTCCGGGCCGGGGCCCTGGGCCATCTCGGCCATCTGCCCCATGCCGGGCAGCTTGCCGAGCAGGCCACCCATGCCGCCCATCTTCTTGAGCTGCTGGAGCTGGTCGCGGAAGTCCTCGAGGTCGAAGCCCTCCCCCTTCTTGACCTTCTTGGCCAGCTGCTCCGCTTTCTTCTTGTCGACGGTGCGCTCGGCCTCCTCGATCAGCGACAGCATGTCGCCCATGCCGAGGATCCGCGAGGCGATGCGGTCAGGGTGGAAGGGCTCCAGGGCGTCGACCTTCTCGCCCACGCCCATGAACTTGATCGGCTTGCCGGTGATATGGCGCACCGACAGCGCCGCGCCGCCGCGGGCGTCACCGTCGGCCTTGGTGAGGATCACCCCGGTCAGCGGCAGCGCCTCGTGGAAGGCCTTGGCGGTATTGGCGGCGTCCTGGCCGGTCATGGCGTCGACGACGAACAGGGTCTCCTGGGGCGAGACGGCCTGATGCAGCGCCTGGATCTCGGCCATCATCGCCTCGTCGATGGCCAGGCGGCCGGCGGTATCCACCAGCACCACGTCGTGAAACTGGATCCTGGCGTGCTTGATCGCCGCCTCGGCGATGGCGACGGGCTTTTCATCGGAGCGCGACGGGAAGAAGTCGACGCCGACCTCTTTCGCCAGGGTCTCGAGCTGGTCGATGGCCGCCGGACGGTAGACGTCGGCGGAGACCACCAGCACCTTCTTCTTCTCGCGCTCACGCAGGTAGCGCGCCAGCTTGGCCAGGGAGGTGGTCTTGCCCGCCCCCTGCAGGCCCGCCATCAGCACCACCGCCGGCGAACCCTTGAGGGAGAGGCCCTCGTTGGCCTCGCCCATGGTCGCCTCGAGCTCCTGCTGGACGATCTTGACGAACTGCTGGCCCGGCGAGAGGCTCTTGGAGACCTCCTGGCCCACCGCACGCTCGCGCACCCGCTCGATGAAGTCCTTGACCACCGGCAGGGCGACGTCCGCCTCGAGCAGCGCCCGGCGCACCTCGCGCAGGGTGTCCTTGATGTTGTCCTCGGTCAGGCGCGCCTGACCCTTGATGGACTTGAGCGTCTGCGACAGACGCTCGCTGAGATTCTGAAACATTGGCCTCTCCAGTGACGACGGCCCGAAAGTGGAAACGATTATACGCGCTGTGGCCGGCAGTCTCCATGCGACCCGCCCCGGCGGCACGCTGCCGCACCCGAGGCGCACCGCTGTGCGCGGCCGGGGGGATTGGGTATAGTAGGTCCGTCATTTCCAACCGGCGCACGGAACGCAATCGATGCAGGCGCTCGCTCTGGCCACTCTGGCCTTCGTTCTCTATCTGGCCGCCGCTTCCTGGCAGGCCCTGGTGCTGCTGCGCCGGGCCTCTCCGCAGCCGCTGCTGGTCCGCGGCATGGCCACCCTCGGCCTGCTCTGCCAGCTTCCCCTGGCCATCGGCCTGTTCGGCCACGGCGAACCGGTCCTGCCGGGGCTTTCCACCAGCATCATCCTGATCAGCGCCGCCGCGGTGGCGGTCCTGCTGCTGGTCAGCCTGTTCAAACCGATCCTCAACGCCGCCGTGGGCATCCTGCCGCTGGCCGGCCTGGCCCTGGTGCTGGCCGCCGGACTGCCGAGCCCGGAGCGGGTCGACGGCCTGACGCCCGGCATCGCCGTGCACGCCCTGAGCTCGCTGCTGGCCTTCGCCGTGCTGGCCATCGCCGCGATGCAGGCGGTGCTGCTGGGCCTGCAGAACCGCGCCCTTCGCCAGCACCATATCCGCGGCCTGGTCCAGGCGCTGCCGCCCTTGACCACCATGGAGCGCGTGCTCTTCGAACTGATCTGGGCAGGCGTAGGGCTCCTCACCCTGTCGATCCTCAGCGGCTTCCTGTTCCTCGACAGCATGTTCGCCCAGCATCTGGCCCACAAGACCATCCTCTCCCTGGCGGCCTGGGTGATCTTCTCGGTCCTGCTGTTCAGCCACCACCGGCTGGGCTGGCGCGGGATGCGCGCCGTACGCTGGACCCTGGGCGGCTGCGCCGTGCTGCTGATCGCCTACTTCGGCAGCAAGTTCGTGCTGGAGGTCCTGCTGGCCCGCGGCTGAGGCCGCCATCCCCGGCGCCTTGACAGCGCGCGCGCCTCTCCCGTCAAATCGGGCCTGACACGCAACGAGGACCCTTCGACTTGAGCGACGACTTCCCGCTGGGATTGCTGTTCAGCCTGCTCTTCCTGCTCATCTGCCTTTCCGCCTTCTTCTCCAGTTCCGAGACCGGCATGATGTCGATCAACCGCTACCGGTTGAGCCATCAGGCCAACAGCGGAGAGCGCCGCGCCCAGCGCGTCGTACGCCTGCTTGCCCGCCCGGACCGCCTGATCGGCGTGATCCTGATCGGCAACAACTTCATCAACAACCTGGCCGCCTCCATCGCCACCATCATCGCCATCCACTACTTCGGCGAGGTGACCGGCCCCGCGGTGGCCACGGCACTGCTGACCATCACCATCCTGATCTTCGCCGAGGTCACGCCCAAGACCTATGCCGCGGTAACGCCCGAGCGCATCGCCTACCCCGCCTCCCGGGTGCTGGAGCCGCTGCTCAAGCTGCTCTACCCGCTGGTGTGGCTGGTCAACGTCATCTCCAACGGCCTGCTCAGGCTGCTCGGCGTGAAGAGCATCGACGGCAGCGGCGACCACCTGACCCGGGACGAGCTGCGCACCGTGGTGCACGAGGCGGGCACCCTGATTCCCCAGCGCCACCAGGCGATGCTGCTGTCGATCCTCGACCTGGAGAACGTCACCGTGAACGACATCATGGTGCCCCGCCACGAGGTGGTGGGCATCGACCTGGATGACAGCCTGGAAGAGATCCTGACCCAGATCCGCACCAGCCAGCACACCCGGCTGCCGGTCTACAAGGGCGACATCAACAACATCATCGGCATGCTGCACCTGCGCAATGCGGCGCGTTTCCTCTCCCGCAGCGAGGTGACCAAGGCCGCCATCGTCCAGGAGGCGAGGGAGCCCTACTTCATTCCCGAGTCGACCCCGCTGCACACCCAGCTGCTCAACTTCCAGAAGCAGAAGCGGCGCATCGGCATCGTGGTGGACGAGTACGGCGACGTGGAGGGCCTGGTGACCCTGGAGGATATCCTCGAGGAGATCGTCGGCGAGTTCACCACCGACGTGGCGGGCATGGAGCAGGAGATCCACCGCCAGGAGGACGGCAGCCACCTCATCGACGGGACCGCCAATATTCGCGACATCAACAAGACGCTGGGCTGGCAGCTGCCCACCGATGGCCCCAAGACCCTCAACGGGCTGATCCTGGAGCACCTGGAGGCCTTCCCCGACGGCCCCGCCTGCCTGCAGGTAGGCAGCGTGCGCATGGAGATCCTCGAGGTGCGTGACAACCTGATCACCGCCGCGCGCTGCTGGCAGGTGTCGCGGCGGCGCTGACGCTCAGCGCCGCGGCAGCGCCGTGGCCACCGCCGGCTCGGCAAAGCGGTCGGCGTCGGCCTTGAGCTCCCTGACGCGAGACTCCAGCACCTGACGACGAGCCTGCTGCGGGGCAAGCGGCTCACCGAAGTAGAGCGCCACCCGCGCCCGGAAGCGCCGCGGCGGACGGCTGAGCGCCGGCCCGTGACTGTGCGAGGTCCAGGAGCCCCAGAGCCCCGAGAGCCCGGCCGGGATCACCGGCACCGGGTCCCGGGCCAGGATCGACTCGATGCCCCGGCGGAAGGCATGGATATCGCCATCCGGCGTCAGGCGCCCCTCGGGGAAGAGCATCACCACCTCCCCCTCGCGCAGGGCACGGCTTACCTCGTTCAGGGCTCGGCGCACGCTGGCCGGATCACGGCGCTCCGACTCCACCGGAATGGCACCCACCAGCCGAAACAGCCAGTTGAGCCAGGGCGAATCGTAGATGGGCTTGTCCATCAGGAAGCGCAGCGGGCGGCGGCTGGCGCCGCCGATCACCAGGGCATCCATGAAGCTGACGTGATTGCAGACCACCAGCGCGGCCCCGCGGGAGGGAAGGTGTTCGGTACCGCTCAGCCGCAGCCGATAGAGCAGGCGCACCAGCAGGTGCACCAGGCAGCGCACCACCGGACGCGGACGGCGAGCCACCGACCCAATCAGCGCCAGCCCCAGGCCGGCCAGCGCCCCCCACAGCAGCGCGCTCACGTGGCGTCAGGCCTCGCTTCGAGCCCGGCCAGGATGGTGCAGAGCAGCTGGTCGAGGAGCTCGCCCACCTCCAGCTGCTGGCCCTGCCAGTAGCCCAGGCGCTCGTTGAGCCCCAGCAGCACCAGGCCATGGACGCTGCCCCAGAGGGTGCGCCCCAGGCGGCGCGCCTCGAGATCCCCCAGCGCCGGCTGGTACTCCTTGAGCGTCGCCTCCACCCGCAGGAAGAGCCCTTCGATCATATCCGTCTGGCGCTGGTCCAGCTCACCCTCCTGGGCCAGGGGGTAGTCGAACAGCAGCTGCCAGCGGTAGGCGTCGCGCTGTGCAAACTGCCAGTAGGCCCGGGCCAGGGCGCGCAGCCGCTCCTTCGGCGTGGCCTGGCTGGTCAACGGCTCGATCACCTCGCGCAGTCGCGCCAGGGTCTCGATATTGACGTGCTGAAGCAGATTGTTGAAGCTGCCGTAGAGCTTGAGCAGGGTGCTTGGGGCACAGCCCACCTCCCGAGCCAAGGCGCGCAGGGAGAGGGTATGCACCGGATTGTCCTGCAGCCAGGCATCGCAGGCGGCCATCACCTGGGCATGGAGCGCCTCGGGGGCATGCTGTCTGGGACGGGCCATCGATTCCTCACGAGCCTCGAGCGGGCGGTTGCAAAGGCAGGGTCGGCGCAGAGTGGCGCCAATCTGATGCACTAGGATAGCGCAGATCGAACACTGTTTTCGATACCCCTTTCCTCGCCCGCTCCCCTTGGGTACCCTGAGCGACCCACTGCCTGCGCCTGCGGAGCCCCCATGGCCGGACGACTCCATATCGCCCCCATCGACCTGCCGCACCTGCTGCCGGAGCTGGCCATCGACGCCCCCCTGCTGACCAGCCCCAACCTGGCACCGCGGCAGATGCTCTCGGCGATCCGTCTGGAGGCGGGCAGGCCACGGCTGGGCCGGCTGTTCTGGGGGCTGACGCCGCCCTGGCTGGAGGTGCTCGACCACGCCCCCCACTGCGCACGGGCCGAATCCCTTGAGGAGCGCCCGATGTTCCGGGAGGCCTTCCAGGCGCGGCGCTGCCTGGTCCCCGCCAGCGGCATCTACGCCTGGAAGGCACAGCCGCGCTTCAAGCAGCCCTTCCTGATCACCCGGGTCGATCGTGGCCCGCTGCTGCTGGCCGGCCTCTGGTGCCGCTTCCATACCACCCTGGCGCAACACACCGACTCCCTGGCGCTGATCACGGTGCCCACCAGCGCCCTGCTGGCGCCGCTGACCGACCGCCTGCCGGCGGTGATCGCCCCGGACCAGGCACGCCGCTGGCTCGACCCTCAGACGCCCCTGACAGAGGTACGTGCCCTGCTGAAACCGGCACCCGGGGAACTGTTGGGCGCTTTCCCGGTATCAAGACGAGTGAACAACCCCGCGCATCAGGACGCCACCTGCGCCCATCCGGTCGGCCCCATGCTGCGTCAGCCGGAGTGACGCCGATGCGCCTGACCTGGGCCCAGCCCCATCAGGAGAAAGGATGTCCCGCACCCCGATCACACACCGCTGCGGCCTGGTCGCGGCCGCCGGCCTGCTGATGGCCGGCCCCGCCCTGGCCGAGGCACGCCCCGACCCCGTCGCCGAGGTGACCACGCCGCTGGTCAGCCCCCACGACACTCGAGACTATCGGGTGCTGGGCCTGGAGAACGGCCTCACCGTCCTGCTGGTCAGCGACCCCGAGGCCGACAAGGCGGCCGCCTCCATGAACGTCTCGGTGGGCAGCGCCCAGGACCCGGAGGACCTCGCCGGCCTGGCCCACTTCCTGGAGCATATGCTGTTCCTTGGCACCGAGCCCTTCCCGGAGGCCGACGCCTACCAGGGCTACATCTCGCGCCACGGGGGCAGCCACAACGCCTTCACCGCCCCCCAGGACACCAACTACTTCTTCGATATCGACCCGGCCGCCCTGGAAGGGGCCCTGGACCGCTTCAGCCAGTTCTTCATCTCGCCGCTGTTCAACGCCGACCAGCTGGAGAGCGAGCGCAATATCGTCCACTCCGAGTACATGGCGCGTATCCGCGACGACGCCCGCCGCGAGAACGACGTGCTCAACCTGCTGCTCAACCCCGAGAACCCCACCACCGGCTTTTCGGTGGGCAGCCGCGAGACCCTGGCCGACCGCCCGGAGGGCGAACCCAGCCTGCGCGAGCGGGTGATCGATTTCTATGAGCGCCACTACGACGCCAACGTCATGCACCTGGCGCTGATCGGCCCGCAGGACCTGGACGAACTGGAGGCGCTGGTGGCCGAGCGCTTCGCCGCCATCCCCGACCGCGGACTGACAATACCGGAGATCTCCGCGCCCCTGGCGCGGTCCGAGACGCTGCCCCGGCGGGTCGCCCTGCAGTCCGTGCGCGACAGCCGCCAGCTGCGTTTCCTCTTCCCGATCCCCGACCCCATCGCCGAGTATCGCCACAAGCCCGCGGACCTGATCGCCCACCTGCTGGGCCACGAGGGGGACGGCAGCCTGCTGGCGCTGCTGCGCGAGGCGGGCTGGGCCGACGGCCTCTCCGCCGGCGTCTCCCGGGGCGACGGCCAGCACGCCCTGTTCAGCGTGAACGTCAGCCTGACGCCGGATGGCGCCGAGGCCCGCGATGCCATCGAGGCGACCCTCTTCGCCGCCATCGAGCTGATCCGCGACGCAGGGCTGGAGGCGTGGCGCTACGACGAGAAGGCGAGCCTCGCCGAGCAGGAGTTCCGCTTCCAGCAGCACGGCTCCCCGCTGCAGGGCGCCATGCGGCTCGCCATGAACCTCTCGCGCTTCCCGGTGGAGGACGTCCAGTACGCCGCCTACCGCATGGAGGGCTTCGACCGCGAGCGCAGCGAGGCCTACCTCGACGCCCTCGTCCCCGACAACCTGATCCGTCTCTACAGCGCACCGGACGTGGAGGGCGAAGAGAGCTCCCCCTGGTTCCACGCCCCCTGGGCTGAAGACAAGGCTGGGAAGCGGGAAGATCACCACGGCGGCGAGGCCCCCGCGCTCGCCGGCCTGGCCCTGCCGCCGGCCAACCCCTATATCGCCGACGACCTCGAGCTGCTCGACACCCAGGACGAGCGCCCGCGGCGGCTGGTGGAGGAGTCCGCCTTCGACCTCTGGCACATGGCAGACGCCAGCTTCAGCACCCCCAAGGTGGAGTGGCGCTTCAGCCTGCAGAACCCGGGCGCGGCCAGCTCCGCCCGGGACGCCGCCCTGGCCCGCCTGCTCGCCGGCTGGCTGGATGACAGCCTCAACGAGGCCTTCTACCCCGCGCGCCTGGCCGGCCAGCACTTCGAGGCCTACGCCCACGCCCGGGGCATCACGCTCTCCTTTTCCGGCTGGCGGGACCGCCAGGAGCGCATGGTGGAGCGGGTGCTGGAGCAGCTGCAGAGCGGCGAGATCGAGCCCGCCAGCTTCGAGCGGGTGCGCTATCGCCTGCAGCGAGAGTGGCGCAACGCCCCCCAGGCCGCCCTGCACCGCCAGGCCGGCCGCACCCTTGCCGAGGCCCTGGTGCGTCCCCAGTGGCCCAGCGCCGCCCTGCTGGACGCCAGTCGCGAGCTGACCCTGGAGGACCTGCGCGACTTCCGCGACACCCTGCTGGCCGAGCTGCGCCTGGAGGCCATGGCGGTGGGCAACCTCGCGGCCGAGCAGGCCGAGACGCTGGGCAGGCAGGTGGCCGACCGCCTGGCGCCGAGCCTTGCGGCAGCGGCCATTCCAGACCTCACCCCGCTGCGCGCCGACGCCGACCTGCCGAGCCTGACTCCCCACACCAGCCGCGAGGAGTCGGTGGTGCTGCGCTACCTGCAGGGGCCCGACCGGACGCTGGAGAGCCAGGCACGGCTGGCGGTGCTCGGCCAGCTGATCGACACCCCCTTCTATCAGCGCCTGCGCACCGAGGAGCAGCTCGGCTACGTGGTCCACGCCGGCTATTCGCCGATGCTCGACGCGCCGGGGCTGGCCCTGCTGGTGCAGTCACCGGACACCGAAAGCGACGCCATCGAGGCGCGCATCGACGCCTTCCTCGACGACTTCGAGGCCACCCTGGCCGGCCTGGAGGACGAGGCCCTGGCGCCCTATCGCCAGGCGGTCCACGACCGCCTGACCCGGCGCGACACCAGCCTGTCCGGCCGCGCCGGCCGCCTCTGGCAGGCGATGTCCTTCGGTGACGTGGAGTTCGACCGCCGCGAGCGGCTCGCCGAACGGGCCCTGGCGGTCGGCGCCGACGAGCTGCGTGCGCTGTGGCCCGAGCTGCGTCGGGCGGCGGTGGCCAGGGTCGCCTTCGACCCGGGCGCCGAGCCGGACGACGTCCTGGCCCTCGCCCAGCACCTGGAGCCGATGCCGGAAGCCGAGGAGTAGCCCTCGAGGCAGTGCCACAGCCCTCGAGACAGCGCCACAGCCCTCGAGACAGCGCCACAGCCCTCGAGACAGCGCCACAGCCCTCGAGACAGCGCCACAGCGAAAGCGCCCGGCCTATGGCCGGGCGCTTTCATCTCGGGGGCGGCGGACGGGGATCAATCGAAGGCCTGGGCGGGCATGATCGCTTCCACATGCATCACCAGCTCCTCGAGGATCTGGCGCTCACGATCGCCGAGCGCCACCTGGTTGAGCCGCTCGATCTCCCGGGCGAACCCCTTGAGGGTCAGGCCGGCCACGGCACCGTCGTTCATGCGCGCCCAGCGATAGGCCTCCCACTGGGCACGCTCCTCGCCCTCCAGGGTCTCCGGATAGCTGCGCGCCCGATAGCGGTAGAGCATCTCCTCCAGACGCGGATCCTGAAAGGCGAAGCGCGCTCCCACCAGATCCCAGGGGTCGCTGTCGCGCACCCGCTGCATCTGCTGGCGGTCCGCCGGCGAGAAGAAGCCGCCGGCATAGAGCATCAGGTCCGGGTCCTCGGGCCCGGCCGGCGGCGGGGCGGCAAACACCTCCGCCACCCGGGCCGCCACCTCCGGATGCTCCCGCAGCCGCTTCCAGTGCTCGCGGCAGGCGGCCATATCGAGCCCCAGCCGCGCCACGATCTCGCCATGCTCGCCCCGGTGGGGCCCCTCCACGTCCTTGAGCGCCGAGGCGGGGAAGAGGGCCGGGCACTTGTTGATGTGAACGACCTTCAGAGGGATTCGCGTCTCCCCCTCGGCCAGGTCGTCGTTGCTGACGAAGACCCGCTGGCGGATCTGCTCGGCGGAGAGGTCGAACAGCGGTGTCGGATCCACGGAGAGGTCGTAGACGATCACCCCGTTGGGGTTGGTGGGGTGCTCGGCCAGGGGCACCACCAGGGCGGCGCAGCCGCGGCTGGCCGGATAGCGCCGCGAGATATGCAGCAGCGGCTTGCGCCCCGCCACGTCGATCAGCTTGCCGACCGCGCGCTTGCCGCGCAGGCCCAGCAGGTAGTCGAAGAGCCTCGGGTTGGCCTCGCGCAGGCGCCTGGCCAGGGCGATGGTGGCGCGCACGTCGGCCAGGGCGTCATGGGCGCCCTGGTGGGCGATCCCGTTGGCCGCGGTCAGGTCTTCGAGGCGAAAGCTGGGGGCGCCGTCATCGCGGGTCGGCCACTCGATGCCGGCGGGGCGCAGGGCGTGGAAGGCGCGCACCACGTCGATCAGGTCCCAGCGGGAGTTGCCGTTCTGCCACTCCCGGGCGTAGGGGTCGATGAGGTTGCGATAGAAGAGGTGACGCGTTACCTCGTCATCGAAGCGCAGGCTGTTGTAGCCCACCGCGCAGGTGCCGGGCGCGCGCATCAGCGCCTCGATCTGGCCGGCGAACTCCGCCTCGGGCAGGCCGCGACGGCGGGCCTGCTGGGGCGTGATGCCGGTGATCAGACAGGCCTGGGGATGGGGCAGAAAGTCATCGGCGGGCTTGCAGAACCACTCCACCGGCTCGCCCACCTCGTTGAAGTCGGCGTCGGTGCGAATCGCGGCGAACTGGGCCGGGCGGTCCCGGCGCGGGTCGGCACCGAAGGTCTCGTAGTCGTGCCACAGGAAGGTCTGCGGGGCGTCAGGCGGCGCCATGGGCAAGGTCTCTCCGGCGAATCAGCATGGAGGCCACAGCCTAGCACAGCCCCGCGCTGCACTCAGCCGGGGGACCCCTTGGGCAGGGTCACGTTGAGCTCCAGCACCGAGCAGTTGTCCTCGCTGTCCAGGCTGATGTTGATGGCATCATCATCCACCTGAACGTAGCGGCGGATCACCTCCAGCAGCTCCTTCTCGAGCAGGGGCATGTAGTCGGGCTGCCCCCGCTGGCTGCGCTGGTGAGCCACGATGATCTGCAGCCGCTCCTTGGCGACCGACGCAGACTTCTTGCGCTCTCGCTTCAGGAATTCAAGCAGTTTCACCGACGACCTCCTCCGAACATGCGGCTCAGCAGGCCCTTCTTCTGATACTCGTGGAAGCGCAGGGGCACCTCCTCACCCAGCAGGCGCGCTACCGTATCGTTATAGGCCTGGCCGGCATCGCTGTTCGCGTCATGTGTGACCGGAATCCCCTGGTTGGAAGCCCGCAGCACCGCCTCGGACTCCGGGATCAGGCCGATCAGGTCGATGGCCAGGATCTCGCGAATATCCTCGAGGTTGAGCATATCGCCGCTGTCGACTCGCGAGGCGTTGTAGCGAGTGATCAGCAGGTGCTCCTTGATCGGCTCCTCGCCGCGCTCGGCGCGCCGGGTCTTGGAGGCGAGCAGGCCGAGGATGCGGTCGGAGTCGCGCACCGAGGAGACCTCGGGGTTGGTGACCACGATCGCCTCGTCGGCGAAGTACATGGCCAGCTGGGCGCCGCGCTCGATCCCCGCCGGGGAGTCGCAGAGGATGAAGTCGAAATCCTTGGCCAGGGTCTCGAGCACCTTCTCCACGCCCTCCAGGGTCAGGGCATCCTTGTCGCGGGTCTGGGAAGCCGGAAGGATATGCAGGTTGTCGACCCGCTTGTCGCGAATCAGCGCCTGGCTGAGCCCCGCCTCGCCCTGGATCACGTTGACCAGGTCATAGACCACCCGGCGCTCGCAGCCCATGATCAGGTCGAGGTTGCGCAGCCCCACGTCGAAGTCGATGACCGCAGTCTTGTTGCCGCGCAGCGCCAGACCGGTGGCGATGGCTGCCGCGCTGGTTGTCTTGCCGACGCCTCCCTTCCCGGAGGTCACAACGATGATCTTGGCCAAGAGTCGCTTCCTGTCTGTCGTTGAATGGTATTGGGGTAGCGCCCGGTCCGCCGAGGACTCAGGAGAGCGCGGTGATGCCGAGCTGATCCCCGTCGAGGCGTACCTGCACCGCACTGCCCAGCAGGCAGGGGTCGACATCCTCGAGACGCTTGTAGTTGCCGGCCACCGAGAGCAGTTCGGCGTGGAGCTCACGGCAGAAGATGCTCGCCAGGGGATCGCCGTGGATACCGGCCAGGGCGCGGCCGCGCAGGGCGCCGTAGACGTGCACGCTGCCCGCGGCCAGCACCTCGGCGCCGGCATTGACGGCCCCTACCACCACCAGGTCGCCCTCGGGGGCGGTCACCTGCTGGCCGGAACGCACCGTGCCGCGGAAGATCCTGCCGCCGCTGCCGACCCCGGGGGGGGAGGCCAGCGGCCCCTCCTCGATCGAGGCGTCGGGCTCCACCGGGGCCACGCTCTCCAGGGAGCGGGGGCGACCCGCATCGAGAGGCGGGAACCAGCCCAGCCCCAGCGCCCAGGCGGACTGCTTGACCGGGTCGGCCCCGCCGCGCACCGCGACGGGCAGCAGCTTGTGGGCGCGACATACCGCGCAGATCCGCTCCAGGGCCAGGTGGGGCTCATCGAGCCTCTCGACGCTGAGTACCACCGGCGTGTGCTGGAAGAAGGCCGGCGACTGGCTGAGCTTGCCGGCGAGCTGGTCGCGAATCTGCTCCGGGTCGGCGCTGGTCAGTTCCATGACCATCATCGGCAGCATGCCGCCCTTGAAGGTAAAGGCCAGGCTATCCCTGTCCACGTTGAGGCTCATTGCCGAACTCCACTCGGTGTTGGTCGGGGTAGAAATCAAAGCTAAGCGAGTCCCACTCCCCCTGCAACTGATGATACGCCCAGCGGCACGCCCCTGTCAGTGTCTCCAGTTGGCCACAGTCCGGACTTTTCCCCAGCGGCAGCGCATGCTTAGATACCGGTTGAGCCTCGGCACGACCTTCGTCCAAGGCCCTTGCCAGGCTAGACTGCACGACAACAACAGGCCGGCGCGTCCCGGTGCGTGATGCGCCCTTTATCAGGATCGCCCATGTCCGGACTCTTTCGTCGCCTCTTCGCTCCCCGCTGGCAGCACCCCGACCCTCGAGTACGCTGCCAGGCCGCTGCGCGCCTCGACGCCAGCCGTGACGACCACCGCCAGGCCCTGGAGCGGCTCGCCCATGACGAGGCCCCCGAGGTGCGCGCCGCCGCCCTGAGCCATCTGGATAGCCCCGAAACCCTGCTGGGGCTCTACCAGAGCGGCGGCGCCTCCCGTGAGCTTACCCAGCGCCTGGTGGCCCTGCTGGCCGGACGGGAGGGAAGCACGGAGCTGGACCAGCGAATCGCCCTGGTCGAGCGAATCGAGGCCCCCGCCCTGCTGGCCGAGCTCTGCCTGAACGGCGACAACCAGCAGCTGCGCCTGGCCGCCCTGGCCAGGCTCCAGGACGAACAGGCGCTGATCCGCCAGGCCTGCGACAACGGCATCGCCGCGGTGCGCCATGCCGCCGCTGCCAGGGTAGAGAGCGAGGAGGGGCTGGCCCGGCTGGCCCAGGAGGCCCGCCGCGACCGCCAGGTGATGCGCCAGGCCCGGGAGCGCCTGAACCGGCTGCGCGCCGATGCCGCGGAGCTGGCCGCCGCCCGAGAGCAGCGCGAGGCGCTGCTGAGCGACCTGGAACGGCATGCTGCCGCCCCCTGGGAGCCCCTCTATGCCGGCCGCTTTCGCCACCTGATGCGGGAGTGGGCCTCCCTCAAGGACCAGCCCGACGCCACCCAGGAGCGGCGCTACCAGGACGCCTGCCTGCGCTGTCGCAAGGTGGTCGGCGACCATGAAGCTCAGCAGCGCGCCAGCGAGGCCGCCGAGGCACGCCGCGAGAGCGCCGACCAGGCCCGTGAGGCCCTGATCGAGGCCCTCGAGGAGGGCCTCGACGCCCTGGCCCGCAGCGAAGTTGTCACGGCTCAGGATATCGCCAGCCTGCGCGCCCAGAAGCAGCTGCTGGCGCACCGCTGGCAGGCCTTCTCCGACCACCACCTGGCCGATGAGCAGCTGCGCCATCGCTACGATACGGCTCGTCAACGCTTCGACCGGGTCAGCCAGAGCTGGGTACGTTTCGATGAGCGCAGCACGGAGCTTCAGCGCGCCCTGACCGACGGCGACGACGAACGCCTCAGCGCCCTGGTAGAGACTCTGGAGTGGCCTGAGGAGCTCCCACCGGCGCCGCTGCTGCAGCGGGCACGACAGCAGCTGGAGCGACGCGCGACCCGCAGCGAGGACGAGGGAGAGCAGGCCGCTCGCCTGGGCAAGGAGCTGGACGAACTGGAGCAGCTGCTGGAGCGAGGCGCCTTCAAGGGCGCCAGCCGTCTCCATCAGCGCCTGCGCCAGGCCGCCGAGTCGCTCGCCCCCGCCAGCCGCCGCCCCCACGAAGCGCGCCTCAGGCAGCTCGGTGCCAGGCTGGCCGAGCTGCGCGACTGGCGCAGCTTTGTCGCCGGCCCCAAGCGCGACCAGCTGCTTCAGGCCATCGAGGCCCTCGCCGACGACCAGAGCGTGGCCGATGCGCCGCTGGACCGCCGCCACCGCCAGCTGATCAAGGAGTGGAAGGCTCTGGGCGACGCCGCCGCCAACCGCGAGCTGGCGACCCGCTTCCGCGCCGCCTCCGACCGTATTCACGAACGCCTGGCTCCCTGGCGCACCCGGCTCGACGAGGAGCGCCAGGCCAACCTGGCCACCCGAGAAGCCCTCTGCGAGCAGCTCGAGACCCTGCTTGCCCAGCCGGCGGAAAGCGCCGACCCCGATGCCCTGCGCGAGATCCGCGACCGCGCCCGGGACCAGTGGCGACGCGCCTCACCGGTACCCCGTGACCGGGCCGAGGCCATCGGCCGCCGCTTCGGGCGCATCCGCCACGCCCTCCAGGCGCTGATCGACGGCCGCGCCCGGGAGATCGCCGAAGCCAAACGCGAGCTTATCGAGCAGGCCCGCGGCCTGCTCGCCCAGGAGGGGCCACCGGCGCGCCGCGCCGAGCAGGTCAAGGCCCTGCAGCGCCAATGGCGCGAGCTGGGCCGGGCACCCAGGGGGGAGGAGCAGGCGCTATGGCGAGAGTTTCGCCACCTGTGCGACCAGGTCTTCGCCTCCCGCGAGGCCGAGCGAGACAGCCGTGCCCGACAGGCTCGGGAGCGCCTCGACGCCATGCAGGCGCTGATCGACCGCCTGGATGCCTGGCAGCCGGCCGGCAGCAGTGACGAAGGGACCCTGGATGCCGCCATCGCCGAAGCGGCCTCGCTGGAGCCACTCCCCGGCGGCCGCCGCACCGAGGGCATGCGGCGCCGCTGGTCGGGCATCATTCGTGCGCGTCGCGAACGCCTAGAGCGCCTCGCCGTGATCGAGGAGGTCCGGGCCTGGCGCGATACCCAGCCGCTGCTGCTCGCCCACCTCAAGGCCGATGCCGAGCGACTGGGTGGAGGCCCCCCGGGCGAGGTGCCGCTGCCGGAAGGCCTCGCCCTGGACGACGACATGCGTAGCGCCCACCGGAGGCGCAATGCGGCCCGCCAGGATCCACCGGGCGTTGAGGAGGTGGAAGAGCGCCTGGCCCGGGTACGCGTGCACCTCTCGCTGCTGGCGGTGGGCAGCGTCAGCCATCGAGACGAGCCGCTTCGCCTGGCGATCCAGGTAGAGCGCCTCAACGAGAACCTCGGCCGCGAGCTCTCCCGGGCCGAGGAGGTGCATGGCGTACTGCGTGACCTGCTGGCCACGGGGCCGGTGCCCCCCGAACTGTGGAGCCGTGAGGTGGGCGAGCTCGACCGCATGCTGGAGCGCCTGACCCGCCTGCCGCCGCCCTGAGGCCAGAACCCTTAGGCCAGAACAACAGAAGCGCGAGGGGTCACCTCGCGCTTCCGGGATGGCGGCTGCTCCCTGGCCGATCGGTGGCCAGGGAGGCAGAGAGCCGGACGATCAGCCCATGAACTGGCCGCCGTTGATGTCGATGTTGGCACCGGTGATGAAACCGGACTCCTCGTGGGCCAGGTAGGCCACCAGGCGACCGATCTCCTCCGGCTTGCCGTAGCGCTTGACCGGGATGGTCTCGCGGATGGACTCGCGCACCTTCTCGGGGATCTTCATGATCATATCGGTGGCAATGTAGCCCGGCGACACCGTGTTCACGGTGATGCCCTTGGTGGCGGTCTCCTGGGCCAGCGCCATGGTCAGGCCGTGCATGCCCGCCTTGGCGGCCGAGTAGTTCACCTGGCCGAACTGGCCCTTGCGGCCGTTGATGGAGGAGATGTTGATGATCCGGCCGTACTGCTTCTCCAGCATGGAATCGAGCACGCTGCGGCAGGTGTTGAAGACGCTGTTGAGGTTGGTGTCGATGACCTCGTGCCACTGCTCGGGCGTCATCTTCTTCATGGTGCCGTCGCGGGTGATGCCCGCACAGTTGACCAGCACCCCGATCGGGCCGTGCTTCGCCTCGATCTCCTTGACACCGCTGACGCAGGCCTCGTAGTCCACCAGGTCGACGCCGGCGATATCGATGTTGCTGTAGCCATCCGCCTTCTGGGCTTCGAGCCAGCTCTTGGCTTTCTCCGGGTTATGGTAGCCGGCGACCACCTGATAGCCCTCATCGGCCAGTGAGCGGCAGATTGCACTGCCGATCCCGCCGGTTCCCCCGGTCACCCAAGCAACGATTGCGTTGTTGGCCATTGTAACCTCCCTGATTGTCATGACGCTGTGCCCGGCCGGCTGGGCCGGGTCACCAATTGTTCTGTGGAACGTTGCCAGTTTGATGACAACCCGACCGAGTATGGACCAGGAACCGCTGCCGGGACGAGCGTTTGAACACGCCTCTTGACTAAAGGGGTAATCCCTGTAGAATATGCCTCACGTTGATGCGGGGTGGAGCAGTCTGGTAGCTCGTCGGGCTCATAACCCGAAGGTCATCGGTTCAAATCCGGTCCCCGCTACCAAACATCGCAAGAAGCCGGTTCCTCAGGGAGCCGGCTTTTTCGTGGGCGATCCCCCCTCGCCGACTCCCTCCCGTTTTCCACACGTCCCCTTGAATCCCGCCCTCGTCACCCGCATCTCTTGGACACATCCACTCGATCCCGGGAACCCCGACCATGCCCATCGTCGATCCGCGCACCGGCGAGCCTCTCGCCGCCGACACCCCCACCAGCGAAGCCGCCCAAGCCGCCGACGCCTCGATGCCCGAGGTGATCTTCGACGTCGACGCCGGCAATATCCAGCAGGTGCTGGAGCTCTCCATGCAGGTGCCGGTGCTGCTCGACTGCTGGGCGCCCTGGTGCGAGCCCTGCAAGAACCTGATGCCGGTGCTGGAGAAGCTGGCCCGTGAATATCGCGGGACCTTCCTGCTGGCCAAGCTCAACATCGACGAGAATCAGGAGATCGCCGCCCAGCTCGGCGTGCGCTCGGTCCCGGACGTCAAGCTGATCAGCCAGGGCGGGCTGGTCGACCACTTCCAGGGCGCCCTGCCCGAGAAGCAGATCCGCGAATGGCTGAGCCGCTATTTCCCGGCCCCCGAAGATGCCCCGGCCAGCCCCGAGGAGCAGGCCGCCGAGGCGCTGGCCGCCGGCGATGCCGCCACGGCCCGGGCCCTCTACGAAGAGCTCGCGCAGCAGAACCCCCAGCACTACCCCTACCAGGTGGAGCTGGCCCGGGCCCTGGTGGCCGAGGGTCGCGCCGCCGACGCCCGCGCCCTGCTCGACAATCTGCCCCCGGAGGAGCGCGACGCCGCGCCGGCCCGCGGGGTGCGCGCCAGCATCGAGTTCGGCGAGGAGGCCCCCGACGCCGAGGCGCTGGCCGCCCTGGGCGATCGCGACGACAGCGAGGCTCAGTACCTGCGCGCCCTGCGCAGCGTCGCCGACGGCGACTACGAGACGGGCCTCGAGGCCCTGCTGGCGCTGATGAAGGCCGACCGCGCCTGGGGCGACGATGCCGCCCGCAAGACCCTGCTGCGGGTCTTCGACGCCCTGGGCGCCGACCACCCGCTGACGGTCACCTACCGCCGCAAGCTGTTCGCCCTGCTCTACTGAGCTACCCGCCCAGCACCCCATCCAGCCGCGCCAGCGCCGCTTCCAGCTGGGTCGCCGTGGTGCCGAAGTTGAGCCGGGCGAACCCCGGCCAGCCGAAGTCGGCGCCGTCGGAGAGCGCCACTCCGGCACGCTCCAGCAGCGCACGCTGGGGCGAGTCCTCCCCGGCCAGCGCCGGGGATTCCCGCAGGTCGAGCCAGGCCAGGTAGGTGGACTCGGGCGCGCTCATCGTGACGCCCGGCCAGCGGGCCACCCGCTCCGCCAGGGCCCGGCGATGGTTGCGCAGCACCTCGAGCAGCGCCTGGCGCCAGGGGTCTCCCTGGCCGTAGGCCGCCTCGGCCGCCACCAGCCCCAGCACGTTGCCGTCCGGCACCAGCCCCTTGATCGCGGCGGCAAAGCGCCGCCGCAGGGTCGCGTCGGGAATCACCGCGCAGGCGGTGGTGAGCCCGGCCAGGTTGAAGGTCTTGGAGGGGGCCCAGAGGGTCAGGGTGCGCGCGGCAAGCTCCGGAAAGGCCACCGCCAGCGGCACATGGCGCGCCCCCTCCTCCAGCAGCAGGTCGCAGTGCAGCTCATCGGAGACCACGTACAGGCCGTGGCGCTCGACCAGCTCGGCCAGGCCGGCCAGCTCGTCGCGACGCCAGACCCGGCCGGTGGGGTTGTGGGGATGGCACCAGAGCAGCAGCCGGGTGCGCGGGGTGATCGCCGCCTCCAGTGCCGCGAGGTCGAGCCGCCAGGGCTCGCCCGGGGCCGCGGGTTCGGCCATCGCCGCCTGCTGGGGCGTGCGCCCGGTACGCTCGGCCACCTGCAGGAAGGGCGGATAGATCGGCGTCACGGTGAGCACCCCGTCGCCCGGCTCGGTCAGCGCCAGGCTGGCCAGATGCAGCGCCGGCACCACGCCGGGCAGCCACAGCTGCCAGTCAGGCTCGATGGGCCAGCCGTAGTGGCGCTCGCTCCAGGCGCAGAGGGTCTCGCGCAGGGAGTCCGGCACCAGGCCGTAGCCGAACACCCCGTGATCGACCCGGGCGCGCAGCGCCTCGAGCACCGCCGGGGGCGAGATGAAGTCCATGTCGGCGACCCACAGCGGCAGCACCTCCTCGCCGTAGCGGTGCCACTTCTGGGACGGCCAGTTGGACGGCCTGTTGGACGGCCCACCGTGTTGCAGGCCAGCGCCGGGGTGCCGCCGCTCCACGGGCGTGGCAAAATCGAAGGCCATGCGCTTACTCCTCGATGATCGGGATCACTGATGACCAAGACGATGCCCCAGGATGACTTCTATGCCAAGGTACGCCGCGGCCTGCCCGCCCTGATCGGCCAGTGGCTCGCCCTGGGCCAGGGCGAGCCCGACCGCCTGGCGCTGATCCTGGCCGAGACCGCCCGCGTGGCCGGCCTGGGGCAGCCGGCGGCGACCCCGGAGGGGGCGACCCTTGACGCCTGGAGCGCCCCGGAGGCCGGCGACGACGTGCCGCTCTGGGCGGCCCGCACCGCCGCCTTCCTGCTGATCCAGATGCCGGCACGGCCCAAGCCCCGAGGCGACGACGAGGCCTGCGCCTGGGCCTACTGCTGGCTGCGCAACCGCGACTTCGCCGACCACCAGAGCGCACACGCCGCTCTGCCGGACCACCTGCGCGAGCCCCTGGCCGCCGCTCTCAAGGCCGCCTGGCACGACCGCCAGGGCCTGCGGCTGATCTGACTCCCGGCCCTACACGACCACACAAGGAAGACAGGATGGACGTTCCCCTGAGCTGGCAGCTGGCCAAGCTTCTGGTCTCGATCGGCATGGTGCTGGGCCTCGGCGCCATCGCCGTGCGCGTCAGCCCCCGGGTCGCCGGGCTGCTGGCCGGCTATCCGCTGGGCACCGCCATCGCGCTCTTCTTCATCGGCCTGGAGCTCTCCACCGGGTTTGCCGCCGAGAGCGCGGTGCACACCCTGGCCGGCTTCACCGCCACCCTGGCGCTGGGCGGCGGCTACCTGCTGGCGGGGCGCCGCCCGGGCCTGCCCGGGGTGCTGGCCGGTACCGCCGCGGGCCTGGCCGCCTTCCTGGCGGTGAGCCTGCTGCTCACCCGGGTGGGGTTCGACCGCCTCACCGGCACCCTCACCACCCTGGCGGCCATCCTGCTCTTCACCTGGCTCTACCGGCGGGTGCCCGACAGCGCCGCGCGCCCCGGCGGGCGCTTCTCCTGGGCGGCACTGGGCGTGCGCGCCCTGCTCGCCGCCGCCATCATCTTCGTGATCACCGGCCTCGCCCACGTCCTGCCGGCGGCCTGGGCAGGCGTCATGGCGGCCTTCCCGGTCACCATGTTCCCCTTCCTGGTGATCCTGCATCTGACCCACGGCCCCGGCCCGGTGGCCACGGTGATCAAGCACTACCCGGCGGGTCTCGGCTCCCTGCTCAGCTACACCCTCTGCGTGTCGCTGGCCTACCCGGTGCTGGGGCTGGGCCTCGGCACCCTGGCCGGCTTCGCCGTGGCCACCCTCTGGCTGCTGGGCTGGACCCGCCTGCAGGCATGGCAGCAGGGCAGGCGCACCGCGCGAACTTGACCAAGCACTTGCTTGGGGCAAAGCTGTCCTGCCCGGATCACAACAACCGAAACGACAACAAGGAGCCCCCGCCATGTTCACCCGCACCGTCGAGCCCGCCTTCTACGACACCGATGCCCTGGGCCATATCAACAACACCCGGCTGCCCGCCTGGTTCGAACTGGCCCGCAACGACCTCTTCCGGCTCTTCACCCCGGACCTGGACCCGCGCCAGTGGCGGCTGATCATGGCCCGCATGGAGGTGGAGTACCTCGCCGAACTCCAGTACGGTAGCGAGATCGAGATCCGCACCTACGTCTCCCGGCTCGGCAACAGCTCCTTCACCGTCACCCAGGAGGCCCACCAGGAGGGCCGGATGACCAACATCGGCCGCACCGTGATGGTCCACTTCGACCACCAGGCCAAGAGGGCCGTACCCATCGAGGGCGAGCTGCGCGAGGCGCTGGAAGCCCACGTCCGCGAGGAGCCCGCCACCGCATGACCCCTGCCATCAAGCAGCTGGAGAAGGCCGGTATCGCCTTCACCCTGGCCGAGTACGCCCATGACCCGCGCAGCCCCGCCTACGGCGAGGAGGCGGCGCGGGCGCTTGGGCTCTCTCCCGACGAGGTGTTCAAGACCCTGCTCGCGAGGCTCGACGACGGCCGCCTGGCGGTAGCCATCGTGCCGGTCTCGGGCCGGCTCGACCTCAAGGCCCTGGCCCGGGCCGCCGGTGCCCGCCGGGCCGCCATGGCCGAGGCCGATGAGGCCCAGCGCGCCACCGGCTACCTGGTGGGCGGCATCAGCCCGCTGGGGCAGAAGCGCCGGCTGGCCACCTTCCTGGACGCCAGCGCCGAGCCCCTGCCCGCGATCCACGTCAGCGGCGGCCGTCGCGGCCTGGAGATCCGCCTGGCCCCCGCCGACCTGGTGCGCCTCACCGGCGCCCGACTGACGCCGCTGGCCCGGCGCTGAGCCGAATGGCCGCCGCACCTGTCTCAGCCCCAGGCACCCCCTTTCCGGCAGCGCCGGCCACCCACCCCGAAGGAGCCCGGCATGGCCATTCGCTACACCCTCTGGCTGGACCCCGACAACGTCGCCCGCCACCGCGCCGTGGAGGCCGACCTGATCCGCTACTTCGTCGAGCGCTTCGCCGACTATCCCCACATCCGCTTGTTCGGCGCCGACCCCTACGATTATGATGCCCCGTTCAATCGACTCCACGATGTGCTGATGGCCCGGGCCGCGGAGTACTGCGAGCGGGAGTGGCGCTATGTGCCCACCCCCGAGCAGCTCAACCGCGCCTTCTTCCTGGCCGTCGGCCAGTCCAACAAGTTTCTACGGGACCCCGACGATGGTGATCCGCACCGATCAGACTCCTGACGAGCGCCAGCTGGCGATCATCACCGCCCAGCTGGGGCGTGCGCCTCGCGGCCTCGAGGCCGTGGCGGCCACCGACAGCGAGGGCACCCCGCTGGTGCTGCGCATGGCGCCCATCGTCGACGGCAGGCCCTTTCCGACCCTCTACTGGCTCTGCTCGGAGCGGCTCAAGGTGGAGATCTCGCGCATAGAGGCGGTCGGCGTGATCAAGCGGCTCGAGGCCCGCCTGCAGGAGGAGCCCGAGTTTCTCGCCGCCTACCATGCCAGCCACCGCGACTATGTGGCCGCCCGCTGGCGCCATATGAGCGAGGCACAAAAGGCTGAGGTAATGCGGCTGGGCTATGATGGCGTGCTGACCGAGCGCGGCATCGGCGGTATCGCCAACTGGGATCAGGTGCGCTGCCTGCACACCCAGTACGCCCACCACCTGTGCGGTGACAACGTCATCGGCCGGTGGATGGACGCCGAGTACGGCGTGGCCGACTGCCTGCCCGGCGGTGCCCGACCCCTTTCCCCCCCTGACCCACAATGCACCGACCAAGGAGCCCCCGATGTACCTTGATACCCATGTGGTTGCCAGTCTCGTCCTGATCGCCAGCATGATCGTGATCACCGGCGTCGGCATCAAGCTGCTGCGCCAGGCCATCAAGCGCGACGCCGAAGGCGCACGCTGAGCCGCCGCGGCAGACCGCCACGAAGGGCGCCATCATGGCGCCCTTCGGCGTTCTGGAGCGCCCCGCAGGACTTGCGACCACCCCCTCGCGAGGCGAGGATAGGGCACCCGCCAAGGAGAAGAGCATGCCGAGATTCTGTGTCTATCTGGGGGCGAGGGAAGGCAACGACCCGCGCTTCATCGAAACGGCCCGTTGCCTGGGCCGCGAGCTGGCCGGCCGCGGCCATACCCTGGTCTACGGTGGCGCCCGTATCGGCCTGATGGGGGCCATGGCGGATGCCGCCATGGCCGCGGGGGGCGAGGTGATCGGCGTGATGCCGGACCACCTGGTGGCAAGGGAGCAGGCCCACCACGGGCTGACCGAGCTGATTCGGGTGCGTAACATGCACGAGCGCAAGTCCAGCCTGGCCGCCCACGCCGACGCCTTTATCGTGCTGCCGGGCGGCATCGGCACCCTGGAGGAGTTCTTCGAGGCCTGGACCTGGCACTACCTGGGGCTGCACGACAAGCCCATCGGCGTGCTCGACTGTGACGGCTTCTACCGCCCGCTGCTGGAGTTCCTCGACAGCACCGTGGAACACGGCTTCCTCAACGCCCATACCCGCGACGAGCTGCTGGATGCCGCCGAGCCGGCGGAGCTGCTGGACCTGCTGGAGGCCCGGCTGGGCCGATGAGTCACGCCTGGCCGGTCAGCTCCCGGGTACGCTGATAGGTGAGCTGCAGCAGCCGGGCATCCTCCCCGGCGCGATGCCGGCAGATGCCCAGCTCCTCGATCAGCGCCTCCTTGGTCTGCTTCCAGAGCGCCAGCTGGCTCTCGCTGAGCAGCAGGCGCAGCGCCTCGAGCCGAAAGGCCGGCAGCATGCCGGCGTGATGGAAGAGCAGCGACAGCCAGGTGTTGTCATACCCCCAGCTGTCGCTGTAGCAGATGCCGATCTCGCCCAGCTCGTCGTTGAGCCAGCGCGCCACCTGAACCACCGGATGCCCCTCGCGCCGGAGCCGCGCACGGCTGATGCCGTGCAGCAGCTCCGCCTTGGGATCCCAGTGGGTCCACTCCTCGAGGGGCTGGATCAGGAAGGCGCAATGGCTGCCGTCGGGACGGGCCAGGCCGACCTCGATGGGATAGCTGCCGCGCCCGAACCCGGACGCCTCGATGTCGAGCAGTGTCGGTAGCGTCACGAGAGCGCGGCTCCTCGAGGCCGTTACGGGAAAAGGGGACGCCGCCAGCCGCCAGCCGGCGGCCAGGGGCTAGTGTCGCGTCTCGGCTTCGCCGCTGTCCAGCGCCTCGCCGAGATCGAGGGCCTGATCGGCCCGGCGCTGCCAGTGGGCGGCGCGCTCGGCGTCCACCGGCAGCCCCAGCTGCCCCTCGCGGTAGGCGCGGGCCAGGCGCTGGGCCGCCAGGGGATGTCCCGCCTCCCCGGCCCGCGCATACCAGGTCACCGCATGGTCGTCGCGACGCGGATAGAGGGCGCAGCCGTGCTCGTGGATCTGGCCCGCCTGGTACTGGGCGCGCAGGTCGCCGGCCTGGGCCGCCTCCAGCACGTAGCGGGCGCCGCGGGCCTTGTCCTGGGGGGTCAGGCCGCGGTGGAAGAGCATATGGCCATAGACCGAGAGCGCCACCGGATGGCCGGCCTCGGCGCAGCGCTGGAAGAGATGCATGGTCAGCCGCTGGGTGCGCGGAGAGCGCGGCAGCCAACGAGTATGAAAGAGCTGCTCCGCCAGGCGGTATTCGAGCCGGGTGAACAGTGATGATGCCTGTGTCATGGCCAGTAACCGAGTCCTGTTGACGCAAGGTGGAGACACCCGGCACCACCCTGTGCACGGCGTCTGTCATCTGCGAAAGCAAAACGCCCCGAGATCCTGGGGCGCGCAAGCGGCGGCCAGCATACGCCCGCCCCGCCCGGGACTCAACCCCGGGGGGATTTGCCGCCCCCGCCGGCCTCCCCTACCATGCCTTTACTCCATGCATTTACCCCATGCCCCTACCCTTCAGGGCACCCGGCAAGAGGAAAGAGAGAATGCAGACGCGTCCGCTGGGCACCACCGGCATCGAAGTCAGCCGCCTGTGCCTTGGCACCATGACCTTCGGCGAACAGAACAGCGAAGCCGAGGCCCATGAGCAGCTCGACCGCGCCGTGGCTTTCGGCATCAACTTCATCGATACCGCCGAGATGTACCCGGTCCCGCCGAAGGCAGAGACCCAGGGCCGCACCGAGGCCTATATCGGCAGCTGGCTGAAGCAGCGCGGCAGCCGCGACGACGTGATCATTGCCACCAAGGCGGCGGGGCCGGGCCTCGACCATATCCGCGGCGGTCCGCGACTGAGCCGCGAGCAGCTGCACCAGGCCGTCGACGCGAGCCTCGAGCGCCTGCAGACCGACTACGTCGACCTCTATCAGCTGCACTGGCCCGACCGCAAGACCAACTACTTCGGCCGCCTCGGCTACGAGCATGACGAGGAGGAGCAGAGCACCGACCTGGAGGAGAGCCTATCCGCCCTCAAGGAGCTGGTGGACGCCGGCAAGGTGCGCGCCATCGGGCTCTCCAACGAGACCCCCTGGGGGGTGATGCGCGCCCTGCACCTGGCCGAGACCCTGGGTCTGCCCCGGGTCGCCTCGGTGCAGAACCCCTACAGCCTGCTCAACCGCACCTTCGAGGTGGGGATGGCCGAGATTGCCCACCGCGAGCAGGTGGGCCTGCTGGCCTACTCGCCGCTGGCCTTCGGGGTGCTCTCCGGCAAGTACCTGGGCGGCGCTCGACCCGAGGGGGCGCGCCTGACCCTCTACGAGCGCTTCCAGCGCTACACCAACCCCGAGGCCGAGGCCGCCGCCGCCGAGTACGTGCAGATCGCCCGGGATGCCGGCCTGGCCCCGGCTCAGATGGCGCTCGCCTACGTCAACTCGCGCCCCTTCCTGACCAGCAACATCATTGGCGCCACCAGCATGGAGCAGCTCGAGAGCAACCTGGAGAGCGAGGGGCTCCGGCTTGACAGCGAGGTGCTCGAGGCCATCGAGGCGGTGCATCGGCGCCAGCCCAACCCGGCCCCCTGAGGTCCGGCCCCCTCGCCCCGGGGCTATCGCCGCCATAGCCCCGGGAGTACCGCGCTCTTGATATACTCGGCAGCACTTACCTCGGATCAGGAGCGCCCCCATGCTGAGCGTGATCTCGCCCGCCAAGTCGCTGGACTTCGAGACCCCGGCCACCACCGCCATCCACACCCAGCCGGACTACCTCGACCGCAGCCGCGAGCTGATCGAGATCCTGCGCGACTACTCCCCTCAGCGGCTCAGCGAGCTGATGGGCATCAGCGACAAGCTGGCCGCCCTCAACGCCGCCCGCTTCGGCGAATGGCAGACGCCCTTCACCGCCGACAACGCCAAGCCCGCCGTCCAGGCCTTCCAGGGCGACGTCTATGTAGGGCTCGCCGCCGAAACCTTCAGCGACGACGACAACGCCTTCGCCCAGGCGCACCTGCGCATCCTCTCCGGCCTCTACGGCCTGCTGCGCCCCCTGGACCTGATCCAGCCCTACCGCCTGGAGATGGGCACCAAGCTGCCCAACCCGGCGGGCAAGGATCTCTACGCCTTCTGGAAGGGCGCCCTGACCCAGGCCCTGGACGACGCCGTGGCCGAGAGCGGCAGCCCGGTGCTGGTCAACCTCGCCTCCAACGAGTACTTCAAGGCCATCGACGCCAAGGCACTCAAGGCCAGGGTGATCACTCCGGTCTTCAAGGACGAGAAGAACGGCAAGCTCAAGATCATCAGCTTCTACGCCAAGAAGGCCCGGGGCCTGATGGCGGCCTGGATGATCCGCGAGCGCCTGGACGACCCGGAGGACCTCAAGGACTTCAACGTCGCCGGCTACGCCTACAGCCCGGCCATGAGCGAGGGCGACACCCTGGTCTTTACCCGCCCGGAAGGCGCCGCCTGACTCGCTTCAGGAGCACAGAGCGCGCCCTCCATCGCCGACCACTCGGGCTCCCACACCGAGGCGTAGGAGCCGGATTTATCCGGCGATAGATGCCACGCCCACGGCCGACGCCATCACCCCGTAGGAGCCGGATTTATCCGGCGATAGATGCCACGCCTACCGCCGCCAGAGCCTAGGCAAACACCAGCGGCCGCGCCGAGCGGCCCTTGAGAAAACGGCGATGGGCCTGCTTGAAGCGCTCGTCATCGCAGCGGTGCAGCCACTCGTAGGCCACCATGTCGGCGCTGACCGGTACGGCCCCCGCCTGCACCATGCGCTCTCGGGCCAGGCGCGCCTCGCCGGCACGGCGGCTGGCGCAGGCCTCGACCAGCCAGTAGACCTCATAGCCCGCCGCCAGCAGCCCGAGCCCCGTCTGCATCACGCAGATATGCGCCTCGGTGCCGCACAGCACCACCTGGCGCCGGCCGCCCTCGGCCAGGGCGGCCGAGAACTCGGGGTTGGCGCAGGCGTCGAAGGTCAGCTTCTGCCACAGCCGGTGGCCGGGCAGCGCCTCCAGCAGGCGCGGCTCGCTGCCGCCGAGCCCTTCCGGGTACTGCTCGGTGAGCCAGACCGGCACCTCGAGGAACTCGGCCAGGCCGCCCAGCCAGGCCGCCTCGGTCACCGCCTGGTCGCCGTGTTCAATCAGCGGCAGCAGCCCCGCCTGCAGGTCGACGATCAGCAGCAGACTCTCTTCTCGCGTCAGGCGCATGGCGTTACTCCTTTCGTTATCGTTGTCGGTTTTCGGCTATCAACGTCGGTTTGTAGTGGTGGCCACCAGCATAGCCGGTAGAATGAACCGACTCGACTCCTCACCACTCAATCACAATGAATCACTCACCATTGGAGACCCTCTGATGCGACACCTCCTGGTCATGCTGGTCGTCGGCCTCTTTACCCTCGGCCCGGCCCTCGAATTCGCCGAAGCCCGCCGCATGGGCGGCGGCGGTAACGTCGGCAGCTTCTCCCGCTCCGCCGACCGGCCCTCCTCTTCACCCAGCCAGCAGCAGGCCACCCCCAGCCAGGGCCAGCAGCAGGGCGCTGCTGCCGGCGCCCGCCGCGGCGGCATGGGTGGCATGCTGGGCGGCCTGCTCGCCGGCGGCCTGCTCGCCGCGCTCTTCTTCGGCGGCGCCTTCGACGAGCTGCGCATGATGGATATCCTGCTGATCGCCGGCCTGGCCTTCGCGGTGATCTGGTTCCTGCGCCGCCGCGCCGCCATGGCCGGTGCTGGCGCAGGTGCCGGTGGCGCGGCGCCCCAGGCGCGCACCGAGCAGCCTCCCCAGCATGAGACCGCCGCCACTGCCCAGGCCTTCCAGGCCGACGCTCCCGTCGGAGGCGGTGCCGCCTTCGCCAGCGAGCCGGAGTGGTTCGACCGCGAACGCTTCCTGGGCGGTGCCAAGGAGCACTTCATGACCCTGCAGCGGGCCTGGGACAACAACGACTTCTCCGGCATCCAGGAGTACGTGACGCCGGAGCTCTACAACCTGCTGCGCGCCGAGCGTGACAAGCACCCGGCCAACAACCGCACCGAAGTGGTGCGCCTGTTTGCCGAGCTGGGCATGGTTCAGGAGGTCGGCAAGCAGGCCGAGGCCACCGTGATCTTCCACGGCATCCTCGACGAGAACGGCGAGCACAACGAGTTCAACGAGACCTGGCACCTGGTGCGCGACCTGCGCGACGGCGCCCCCTGGTACGTCCAGGGCATCGAGCAGAACGGGTGAACGCAGAGAGGCCGGGCGCTGGCGCCCGGCCTCTCTTGTCATGGGTCCTTGAGCGGACACCGAGGATCAGTCGCCTTCGGCGGCATCCTGGATCGACTCGCCCATCTCCTCCACGCCCTCGCCGGCGTCTTCCATGGCCTCGTCGATCTCCTGGCCGGCCTCTTCGGCGGGACCAGGATCATCCTGGCAGCCCACCAGTCCCGCCGTCAGCAGCCCCACCAGCAGCGCCAGTCCGAGTTTCTTCAGCACGTCATGGGTCATCTCTTCTCCTCCTGAGAAAGGTTCCGATCAATAGCCGCCAGGGGCGACCCACTCCTTACCCTAGCCGCGACGCCGGCCGTCCGCCACTGGAAGCTGAAACCCCATGTAACGTCCGGAAACTCGAAGCAGACTCGAAAAAAAAGGGCGCGCCCCCAGCGAGGCACGCCCATGACCACTCGTATGACTCAAACAGCCGTTTTATCCTGGCATAGCCAGACGGCACATTCAAACAAATGTTTTATTCCGGCTCGTTCGACAAGCCGCGGCGGCCGCATGACGCCGCCGCAGGGCGGGTGCTATGATCCATGCCCTGATACCTATAACGACTCGACACCACTCGTAGACACCAACAGCACAACGAGGAACCCGGCTTGTCACATTTACCGGTGATCGTCGGCATGGGCGGCGTGAACCCTGCCGGCAGAACCTCGGGCCACCAGGCGTTTCGACGCACCGTGCTCGACACCCTGCCCGACGACGATCAGGCCCGCACCCTGCTCGGGCTGGCGGCCATGATGCGCCTGGCCAGCGTCGGCAACGACGGCAGCTGGCACGACGCCGAGGGCAACGCCCTGGACGCCACCGAGATCGTTGCCCTGACCCGCCAGCAGGTGCTCGACCACACCCTGGTCCGGCGTATCGAGGACCCGCGCTTCAACGAGGCTGGCCTGCCCGCTAACCGTCGGGCCAACCTGGCCCTGGACGCTCCCCTGACCTTCCGCATTCGCCGCCGCCAGCTGCCGGAAGCGCTGCCGCCCACCTGGCAGGTAAGCGAACTCGATCGCCAGACCCTGGAGGTCACGGTACCGGCCGGCGAGATGGAGGTGATGCTACCGGAACGCCGCCCGGCCCAGGTGCGTGCCGCAGGCCAGCTGCCCACGGGCTTCGAGCCGAGCCAGCTCTACCGCAGCGTGCACCACCCCCGCGGGCTCTCCATGGCGATCTTCGCCGCCAGCGACTGCCTGGGCGACAGCGGCCTGGAGTGGGATAGCCTCCGCGACCGCCTCGACCCCGACGAGGTAGCCGTCTATGCCGGCAACTCCATCGGCCAGCTCGACGACGAGGGCTGGGGCGGCCTGCTCAAGAGCTTCGTCTCCGGCAACCGCGCCACCTCCAAGCAGATGCCGCTGGGCTACGGCCAGATGCCCGCCGACTTCCTCAACGCCTATGTGCTGGGCAGCGTGGGCGGCACCGGCGCAGCGCTGGGCGCCTGCGCCAGCTTCCTCTACAACCTGCGCCTGGGAGTCGACGACATCCAGGCCGGTCGCCGCCGGGTGGTCATGGTGGGCACCGCGGATGCGCCGGTCACCCCGGAGATCATCGAGGGCTTTCGCGCCATGGGGGCGCTCGCCGACGACGACAGCCTCAAGGCCCTGGACGCCCTCAGCCTGCTCACCGACGCCGACTATCAGCGCGCCTGCCGCCCCTTCGCCCGCAACTGCGGCTTCACCATCGCCGAATCCAGCCAGTTCGTGATGCTGATGGACGACAGCCTGGCCATGGAAGTGGGCGCCGAGATCCTCGGCAGCGTGCCCGGCGTCTTCGTCAACGCCGACGGCTGGAAACGCTCCATCTCTGCCCCCGGCATCGGCAACTACATCACCCTTGGCAAGGCCGCCTCCCTGGTGCGGGAGATACTCGGCGAGGAAGCGCTGCGCCAGCGCACCTTCCTCCACGCCCACGGCACCAGCACCCCCAAGAACCGCACCACCGAGTCCCATGTCTTCGACCTGGTGGCGCGCGCCTACGGCATCACCGCCTGGCCGGTGGTCGCGGTGAAGGCCTTCATCGGACACTCCCAGGGCAGCGCCGCCGGCGACCAGCTCGCCAGCGCTCTGGGCAGCTTCGCTCACGGTCTGCTGCCCGGCATCCCCACGCTTGATACCGTGGCCGACGACGTCCACGGCGAGCGCCTGCGGCTCTCCCGAGAGGCGCAGCCCTTCGACGCGGATGCCGCCTTTATCAACGCCAAGGGCTTCGGCGGCAACAACGCCACCGGGGTGGTGCTCTCCCCCGCCGTTACCGAACGGCTGCTGACGGCGCGCCACGGCGAAACCGCGGTGGCCGCCTGGCAGGCACGCCGCGAGGCGACCCGCGAGGTCGCCGCCGGCTACCACCGCCGGGCCGACCGCGGCCAGTTCGATGCGCGCTACCGCTTCGGCGAAGGCGTGCTGGAAGGCCCCGAGCTCAGCATGAGCGATACCGAGCTGCAGATTCCCGGCTATGCGCGCTCCGTCTCGCTGGCGGTGAACAATCCCTACGGACGACTCTCGGACGCTGACAGATGAACATTGCGGTATACCCAGGCACCTTCGATCCCATCACCAACGGTCACTTCGACCTGATCGAGCGCGCCGCCCGACTCTTCGACAAGGTGGTGGTCGCCATCGCCTCGAGCCCCGGCAAGGGGCCCGCCTTCGAGCTCGATATGCGGATCGCCCTGGCCCGGGACGTGGTCGCCGGTCTGGACAACGTGAAGGTCGTCGGCTTCTCGGGGCTGATGACCGAGTTCATGAAGCAGCAGGAGGCACGCATCCTGCTGCGCGGCCTGCGCGCGGTCTCGGACTTCGAGTACGAGCTGCAGCTGGCCAACATGAACCGCGCCCAGATGCCCGAGCTCGAGACCGTCTTCCTGACCCCCGCGGTGGAGAACTCCTATATCTCCTCCACCCTGATCCGCGAGATCGCCAAGCTGGGCGGCGACGTCTCGCAGCACGTGCACCCCAGGGTCGCCGCGGCGCTGAAGAGCCATTACAATACCTGACCCGCCGTCTCGGGTTTGCGCCAGGCGCTCACCCGCGGCCACGGCCAGCGACTTCCGCGAGGTACCCCCATGGCCCTGATGATCACCGACGAGTGCATCAACTGCGACGTGTGCGAGCCCGAGTGCCCCAACGGGGCCATCTCGCCCGGCGAGGAGATCTACGTCATCGACCCCAACCTGTGCACCGAGTGCGTCGGCCACTACGACGAGCCCCAGTGCCAGCAGGTCTGCCCGGTGGACTGCATCCCCCTGGACCCGGAGCATGAAGAGAGCCGCGACGAGCTGATGGCGAAGTACCGCATCATCACCGCGGCGTGAAATGCTTTCAGGAAAAACGGTAGGCTAGCGCGCCATCGCCTTGAGCGGGTCCCGTAGCGGCTCGCCGTTGATCAGCAGGCTGCGCTCGGCCAGGGCGATGAACTCCGACCAGGGCATGGGACGACCCAGCAGATAGCCCTGAGCGGCATCGCAGCCCATGCGGCGCAGCTGCTCCAGCTCCTCGCGCCGCTCGATGCCCTCGGCCACGCAGCTCATCTCCAGCGTATGAGCCATCTCCACCAGGCAGGAGAGCAGCCGCCGGGTCTGCTGGTCGTGATCGATGCGGCTGACGTAGCTGCGGTCGAGCTTGACCCGGTCGAAGGGCAGGCTCTGCAGGAAACGCAGCGAGGTGTAGCCGGTCCCGAAGTCATCCAGCGCCAGCCCCATGCCGTAGGAGCGCACCAGGCGCATGCTGGCCTGGATGCGCTCCAGGTCATCGCAGCTGGCATGCTCGGTCACCTCCAGCTCCAGGCAGGAGATCGGCACGCCGTGTCGGTCGCAGAGCTCGCGGATATAGTGCACCAGCGAGACGCTGTAGAAGTGCTGGATGGAGGCGTTGACGCTCAGCCGTAGCGCCCCCAACAGCCCCCGCGGCGCCTGCGACAGGGACTCGATCACCTCGGCCAGCACCAGGCGGTCAAGCTGAAGGATCTGGCCGGTCATCTCGGCCACGGGGATGAACTCCCCCGGAGAGATGGGGCCCAGCTCTGCGTGCTGCCAGCGGATCAGCGCCTCGCCGCCCAGCAGGCGGCCGTCACCCAGCCGATAGAGAGGCTGTACGTACACCTGAAAGAATGGCTCCGTACCGCGCACCGCCAGCGCCTCTCCCAGGGCCTCCCAGAGCTGCTGCTCCCGGGGACTGAACATCGGCAGCGAGATATCGCCATCGCCGGCCCTCCCGCCTGCGGTGGCATCACGGCCGAGCGACGCTTCCTCGCAGACCTGCACCTTCTTCAGCAGGTGCAGCTCCCGCAGCAGCAGGGCGGCCAGCAGGCCGACCAGCACCAGCGCCGCCAGCACCAGCCACAGCAGCACGGGAAGATCCTTGAGCAACAGGGTCAGGCTATCCACTCGGCACCACCTCGCGCGGGCTCAGCTCAGAAACGATAGATCACGCCTACCTCGAAGGTCGACTCTTCCGGATCGAACTTCACATCATTGAAGGTGCGGCTGTTGTACCAGGTGCGGGCATACTGGGCGCGCAGATCGAGCTGCGGCGCCACCCGGAAGTCGGCGCCGGCGCCGAGGCGCAGGCCATCGAAGTTGCGATCCTCGCTGAACACGCCGGTGCGCGCCTCGAAGCTGGTGCGCTGATAGCCCAGCAGGCCGAAAGCCGCCACCTCATCACTGACATGGCCACCGAAGCGCGCCGCGATGCCGTAGCTCTCTTCCGCGGAGAGCGTGGTGCGCAGCCCGTCGGCATCCACCTGGGCATCGGCGCCGCCCTGGGCGATATTGGCTTCCACGCCGATCAGGTAGGGCGCCGCCACGTTCATGGAGTCATAGCCCACCACGGCACGAAACAGCGCGCCGCTGCCGCCCAGGCCATCGACGCGCACATCACCGAACTCCGCGCTGGACTCGCTGAAACCCACGTCGATATCCTGATAGCCCACGCTAAACCCGGCATAGGGGCCAGCCGCCTGAGCCGCGCCGCTCATCAGCAGTGCCGCCACCGTACCTGCTGCCAGGCGCTTGCAGGTTGCCATGCGCTTGTAGAAAGTCATCCCTGTTTCTCCTTGAGTTGCTTGATTGCCTACGATGCGAGAAGCCCTTGCCATCCCGCTAGATGTCCAGCTGCCCCAGCCGGATGCTGGACTGGCTCTTCAGCGGCCCGTCGATCTGCGGAATCCGAATCCCGAAGATGTTCAGGCTGGGCAGCAGCGCCGCGGTTTCCAGGCAGACCGTCAGCTCCGCGGTGTCGGTGTCGAAGTCGAACTTGTCGCCATCGACGCCACAGCCCGCCACCTGCAGGATGCCATTATAGCGCTCGACCACCGACTCGATGCGCCCATCGATGCGCTCCTGAGCGCCGCCCCCTGTGGTCACCACCGCTACCGCGGCTCGGGTGGACTCTGCCGCCATGCCGTTGAGCACGTGCAGCTGAGCGAAACTGATCGCATAGCTGATGATCGCATAGAAGATGGCAAGCAGCAGCGGGAAGAGCAGCACGAACTCGATAGAGACGGCGCCCCTCTGTTGTCCACGGCTCTGTCGTCTGCGGTTCAGCTGTCGAGTACTCAGTTGTTCACGGTTCATCGCGCCACCCCTCGGGTATCCAGATCCTCATGCAGGGACTCCAGCAGGCTGCAGCCGTGATGCCCTCCCAGCAGATACTCCCCACGCCGCTCCTGCAGCTGCTCGGCCCACGCCAGCGCCTCACCGGGCTGCTGTGCCGACCACTGCCGGAGCCGCTGCTCCATGGTCTGCTGCAATACCTGCAGGCGCGCTTCGTCACAGGCGTCCTGCCCCTGCGCAGGCGCCACGGCCAACAGCAGGGCCAGCGCGCCGGCCATCATCATCGTCTTCACAGTACCAGCTCCACTTCCGTCATTTGCACATCCAGCACCTGCAGCTCCATGCTGCCCAGCTGGATACCCAGCAGTCGCAGCAGCGGGTCGACCACCAGGTTGCCGAGCGCCGTTACCAGCGGCGCCAGCAGCGCACTCAGCAGGTTGACCACCGGGTCGAGCACGCCAAGCACCACTTCGTTGACCACCCAGTCCAGCACGCAGCCAAGCCCCAGCAGGCCGCAGCTACCCTGCCTGTCGCCGCCCAGCAGATGAATGCGAATATCCAGGTTGCCCAGCAGGCTGCTGATCAGGCCCCCCAGCGCATCGCCGGAAGCGCCGGTCACGGTGGTAGGCGAGGCGGGCCAGGGGGGGCCTTCGAACAGCGCCTGCGGATCGCTCTCTCGCACCACCATGTCGCCGCCCTGACCGGCCACGCTGCTGGCGGCAATGGTCACGGCGACCAGGGAGCCGGTACTCTCACTGCCCAGCAGGCGCACGGCGATGGGCTCGATGGGGGCGCTCTCGATGCCTGCAGCATCGAGGCTGCCGCCGGCGTAAAACGGCGCCTGCAGCGACTGCAGAGAGCCCAGATGCACCGCCGCCAGGGCCGGCTTGGCCAGCAGGCTGGCCTGCTGCTGGCCATCCGCGCCCATCTGCAGGCTCTCCAGCACCGCCTTGCCGGAGCCGGCATCTACCCTCAGGCCCAGGTCCAGCTCGGCAAGCACCAGGTTGAGCCTGGCGCCCACCACCAGACTCAACTGGGGGGATGTGACCTCGGTCTTCCAGTGCCGGTCGCCCTCAGGCACCTGCAGGCGGCCTGCCGGGCCGATGGCGATCTGCGGCGGCTCGATAATGCCCAGGCGCACCACCAGCCCCATGGAGTCGATGTTGTCGGCCTGGCTGCCGAGGCTGTTCAGCACCCGCCCCGCCCCCAGCTCCAGAGACAGACCGTTGCCGCGGTTGGCCGCCATCAGCGCCACCCCCAGCAGGTCGCCCAGCCGCAGGTCGACATCCAGCGCCCCTCTCGGCACCTCACCCTCCGCGTTGCGCAGGCGCAGCAGCTGTTCCAGAGAGATCTGCTGCAGCTCCGTCGAGCCGTTGCGGGCCGCACTCTGCAGGTCGCGCAACAGCGCCAGGTCGGCACTGCCCAGCTCTCCGCTCTCCACCCGCTGCTGCAGCACCGCCACAGAGACATCCAGCAGCTCGGCGACCGTTACACCGGCCTGAAGCACGCCGTCCAGCCCCACGGCGGTCAGATCGACCCCCACCAGGGCCATACCCTCCACCAGCTCCAGCAGCGACAGCCCGACATCCAGCAGCCCGCCGGGGCTCAGCACGTCGAGGTCGAGATGGGTGCCCAGCAGGCCGCCCAGCAGCGGCCCCAGCAGCGGCGAGCTTTCGGTATCCAGGCCCAGCAGGCGCGTGCCGGCGCTGAAGGCGGCAAAGGCACCGCGACTGGCCACCGCCTCGGCGCGCAGCGGCGTCCAGGCGGGCACCTCGCTGCCCGGCATCAGGGCCGCCAGGTTGGCCAGCAGGCTGGTGCGGACCTCGTGCCTCGCCACCACGCGCACCGCGCCGCCTTCAGCGTCGGCAGCAAAGACGCGCAGGCCATCCTGCTGGCTTACGCTGCCGCGCTCGACCTGCAGGCTTCTGCGGTCGCCGACGACGAAGCCGTTGCGGGCCGCGCTCTCCTCGGCAAGCTGCGCGAGGGCACCCGCATCGCCCCCACCCCCCGACCCGCTGCGCGCGACTGCCTCCATGGCGGCATTGTCGGCCACCGTCTGCAGGCGCCGCTGTTCCAGAAAGAGCCGCCCGGTATCCAGGCCGATCACAATACATAAAAGCACCAGGCTGGATATAATAACGAACGAAATCGCAACGGCACCTGACTCACTGCGCCTAACGTAACTTGAATGAAAGTTGCGTAATCTCATGTATCAGTGTTCCGCGCACACGGAATTGACCGCCATGCAAGGCGGCAGGAATAAAGCAAAGTAGAGAGTGTTCTACCGCCTCGGCGGGCGGAGGACCGTCATGTCTATCATGACTACTCGACAGTATACGCTAACCGGGCGTGGCTGATGCGAGGTGGATTGCCACAGTGTGAGGCCTAATCAACCATATGACGCCGCCAGGCGTTGTGGCTTGCGCTATCAGGCGCTCAACTACGTCTCATCCTCTTCAAGCACGGCCAGGCGCACTCTTGAACGGCTTCTCAAGGGGCCCTCGATATCGGGCACTCGCAGCCCGAAGATTGTCAGACTAGGCAGCAGCAAGTCTGCCTCCAGGCAGACCGTCAGCTCACCTTCGCTGGCGCTATAGGCATAGCGATTACTGCCGTTGGCGCAGCCCCGGACGCTCAGCACTCCTCCATAGCGGTCTACGGCGGCGTCTACCCGCTTGTCGAGCGCGCTGCGAATATCACTTTCGTCTCCCTCGATGACCACCGCCCTGGTGGCCTGGGCTGCCTCCGCCGCCAGGCCGTTGAGGGCATGCAGCTGGGCAAAGCTGACGCCGTAGCTGAGAATGGCGTAGAAGACCACCAGAAACAGGGGGAACAGCAGCACGAATTCGATGGAGATGCCTCCTCGCTGTCGCGCCCTGGCTGCTGCTCTCGCTCTACGGTTCATCACTGAGGCACCCTGAGCGTCGCGGTCACGCTGACGCTGGTTTCATGGGGCAGCTTGACGCCCAGCAGAGAAATTTGCGGCAGCAAGCTCTCCTCGGCGACCAGGCACACCGATAGCCTATCGATGTCACCATCGCTGCTGATACTGGGAGAGCCACTGCACCAGCCCGCGGTTGCCGCCGGCCCGGTGGCATTATCTCGCAAAGCAGCCAGCGCGAGATTTATCTCATCAATATCCAGCGTATGGCTGCCGCTATCCTCCTCATACCACTCCTGGCGAATAATCTGCCCTGCCAGCTCTGAAGTCATACCGTTCAACCCCTGGTAGGCCCAGAATAGAATGGCGTAGCTAACGGCGGTATAGAGCAGCAGGAGCAGAATCGGGAAGATCAGAATCATCTCGATGGCCGCCCCACCGCGCTGGCGGGGCGCCATGCCATGCATGCGTTGCCTGGCGAAAAAAGCCATGACTAGAGCAGCTCCGGGGGGCCGGTGCGGTGGTCGATGGCCTCGACTCGTACGACTGCCTCATTAACTTTCACCCCCAAAGCCTGAAGCAGTGGGTCCACAACCGTACCTGCCAGGTTTGCAACTACACCCATCACTACTACGTCCACAATGTCGAGAACAGGCTCCAAAAGATCACTAACACTCAAAGGAACGCCAAAAAGCTCCACCCTCAAATTGATATCATTCTGCAAATTTTTCGAAAGCCCAGAGACTGTATTTCTAACCGAGCCTGTAAATGGGAGTGATTCCATAGAGGAAGACCACTGAAGGGAGTGTACGCCCGGACTCATGGCTTCTCCAGTGGTTTCAGACTCAAACCCTTCCATCCAGCTACCCAGATCTTCATCCCAGCCTGAAGTCTCCCCCCCGTCAGTTTCTAAATCGTCTTTCAAAGTATCAGTTGCCTTGCAACCAGCAGGGATATGCAAGACCTTCCAGCACACCTCCGTACCATCTTCGCTAATTTCATGCCCCGTACCAAGAATACCACCTATAAGAAAATTGAGGAGCCCCCCAACCACTGTCGAAAGTACATCGACCAAGCCATTCACGATACTAGCGACTATGCCAAGAGTACCCTGAAGAAAACCTATAATCTCACCAACTCGTGATGATGGCTCATCCTCATCCAACCATGGAAGGTGAGAGTCGAGAAGGGCAAGTTTCAGATCAAGCTTTGTGGCAAGTGGATACTGGTAGGCCGCCACATCGACATCCCATTCATGACTCTCCTCATGACCCGCGGGCCGTGCACCTTCGATGCCGGCTCTAGCACCGCCAGCCACTAGGCCAAGCTTGACGCCTAGGTCAGCAATCACCGGAATGCGTAAATCTACCCCCAAACCTAGCCTAACCTGAGCGGTACGCGCTTCGGTTTTCCAATCTCCTTTGCAGTCAACGAAGGAGCCGTCTGCACAACCCACTGGCCCAACAGCAATCTGTGGCGGCTCGATCACCCCCAGCTCAACCTCTACCCCCCCCAATTGCCCCAGGGAAAGGCCGAGTTTTTCCACATTAATAAAGTTCCCATCATTCAGAAAAACAGAGGCATCTAGAAGTGAAAGAAGATTGACGCTCACATCCAGCGAGCTCGCTGGTGCCTCTGGATCTACCGCCAGAATATCGCCCAGCTGTATAGTACCTAGCCCCAAGTCCAGCATAACTTCTAGCGTATCCTGAAACACTTCCAGGCCCGTCGATATAAGGCTGGAACTTTCACCCTGTACCAAACCTTCCAGATCGGCGCTGACCAGAGACGCCACATCTAGGGTGACGTCCTTGAGCAAACCGTCTGTGGCACCGACTCCCCCTGCGAGATCCACAAGACCCAGAAGGCCAATAGATAGATCGGCAAGCCCCTCATAGCCAATGGCCGTCACCCCTAGATCATCACCGAAAAGCTGGCTCAGTAGGTTAGCGGATGCAAGCGTATTCCGAATCTCCAGCACACCCACCGTTTCCGCCTGGCTGCGCTGCGCCATGGCCGTGGCAGAGATGGTGATCTCATCTTCGCCCAGCAGGCTGCCGAACAGGCTGGGGCGGACCTGATGGCTGGCCGTTACCTCCACCGCATGGCGCTCCAGAGTGCCGCTGTAGCTGCCGTCCAGTGTGCTGCACTCCACCGTTCCTTCACCAAGAGCGTGGGCAAAGAAGACGCGAGCCCAACCGTCATCCTCGGGCGCACGGCAGACGCCGCCTCCCACTGCACTCAATGCCCGCTTGCTCTCTTCACTGTCTCCGATATCGTGACCGTTTCGCTTGGCTGAATCCTGAGCTGCCGAGGCAAGGTCTGCATCTGAAGCCTGACTGATCAGCGTTACGGCGCCGGCGGCTTCCAGGGCGGCCAGGTCCGCCACCCGCTGCATATGCCGCTGCTCCAGAAAGAGCCGCCCGGTATCCACCGCAAGTGCGACGCTGATCACCATCAACAGCATCAGGCCAGCCGCCATCAGGCCAAAAACACCGCGCTGTCGCGGCGGTAGCGGATAGTCAAAGCGTGGCAGGCGCATGGCGCTCTCCTCGCCGGCCCTGAGCGGCCGGCCGGATCAGTTGCTGAAGTCGTCGTCGATAAAGGTCTCGGGAATCGGCCGCGAGAAGCTGTTCACATAGCGGCGGTAGACCTCCCGCTGCACGTCGCCGGAGAGCCACTGGTCGTTGGACGAGGCGTGGTGGCCGGCGCGCTGCTGCTCCAGCAAGCGGCGGGTGGTGCCGCCGGGCGGGGGCGCCTGGCGCTGCTGGGCGGGTGACGCCGCCTGCGGGGCGCCGACAGGCTCGGCGGCGGGCCGCTCGGGCGTGGGCATGTCGCCTGCCAGGGCGGCGGAAGGCGCCAGCAGGGCGGCCGCAAGCAGCAGAGGCGGCAGGGCGAAAAGGCGCTCAGGTCGTTTCATCGTCGATCTCCAGGGCGGGGTCTTCGGGGATGGGCAGCGGCGCCGCTCGGCGTTCCACCGCCGCCTGCAGGGCCGAGAAGGCCTCGGGGCTGACGCGATAGCGCCGTGCCGCGGCTTCGGCGCGGTGGGCCTGGCCGTCCTGGAGCAGCGCCAGCACCAGGTTGCTGGCGGCGTTGCCCAGGCCGTCGTCCAGCTCCAGGGCGGTCATGAACTCCTCGATGGCATCGCCGTGGTGGCCCCGCAGCATCAGCAGGTAGCCCAGGTCGTTGCGGATGCGCGGGTCCGAGGGGCTGGCGCGCCGCGCCAGGCGCATATAGCCGAGGGCGTCGTCATGGCGCTGCTGTTCGAAGGCGTTGCGCCCCAGCCCGCGCAGGGCGTCGGCGGCCAGGCAGCCATCCACCAGCCCCTGGTAGATCAGGCTGCTGCCCTCCAGGTGGCCGATCTCGCGCAGCGCCTCGGCCTGCATCAGCTTCGCCTCGGGGTAGGCGTAGTCGAGCTCCTCCAGGTAGGCCAGCGCAGAACGCGGCCGCTCCTCGTCCAGCATCCGCCGCACCATGGAGAGCTCCATCCCCTCGTCGGCGCTGTAGCGCTCGCCGCAGGGGCCTCGGCGGCTCTCCTGCTCGAAGGGCTGCAGGGTGCCGGTCACGTCGCTGCCGAGGTTTTCGCGGGTGGTGGTGCAGCCGGCCAGGCCCGACAGCAGCAGCCCCACCAGCAGCGCACCTGGCCATCTTGTCATCATGCGCATCGTCAAACTCCTATGGGCCAGCGCCGGAGAGGGACTGCAGCAGCCCCCCCAGATTCACCACCGCAGGCCCCGCCACAATGATCAGCAGCACCGGAAAGAGAAAGACCATCATCACCAGCGACATCTTGCCCGACATCTTGGTGACCTTCTCCTGTAGCGTAGTGCGCCGGCGGTCGTTGAGCAGCTCGCTGAGCGACTGCAGGGCGCTACGCGCGCCGCCGCCGGTCGCCGCCACCTGAGCCAGCAGGTTGAAGTAGGACTCGCTGGCGGGGCTCGGCTGCAGGTCGGCCAGCGTCTCCAGCACCTCGCTGCGCTCCTGGCCCGCCTCGATGCGCGCCAGGGCCACCCGCAGCTCCAGGCTGGAGGCGGGCACCACCTCGCCCAGGTTGACGATCAGGCTGCGCAGCACGCCCTCCAGGGTCATGCCGGTCTCCCAGAGCATGCGGGTGACCTGAATCAGCAGCTCCACCTCCTCCTCGAGCTGTTCCCGGCGGGCGGCGATGCGCCGCTTGAGCCAGAACCAGACCAGCACCGCCCCCAGCAGCAGCCCGGCCAGGCCGTTGCCCAGGGCGCCGGCCAGGCCGCCGCCCTCGCGCAGGCCGTGCAGGGCGCCCGCCGAGGCTACCCCCAGGGCCACCAGCCCCAGCGAAAGCAGCACCGAGACCTGAGCCCGGGAGCCCACGTAGCCGGCCTGGCGCAGCATCAGGGCCAGGCTGGCGACGCGCTTTCGCTGCTGGGCCTGGCGCCGCCACAGCTTGCGCCCGCCGCGCAGCAGCCGCGTCTCCTGGCGCCGGGGGTCTGGGTCGCCGGGCAACGGCTCCGGCATCAGGCGCTCGGCCATGACCGAAGCCAGCAGGACCGCCGCCGCCGCCGCCATCATCACTGCCGAGAGAACCATCAAGACCGCAGGTGACATTCGCTTCTCCTATACCGACTTGAGCATGCGCCACAGCGCCAGGGCGCCCGCCACCTGCATGGCCGCCGCCACCCCGAGGGCCAGCTGGCCGCCGCTGCTCTCCAGCATCGGCTGCATGAATTCGCGGTTGAAGAAAAACATGTAGCCCGCCATCAGCAACGGCATAGCCCCGAGCACGAACGCCGTGACCCGGGTCTCGCCGGTCATGGCGCTGAGTTCGCGCCTGCCGCGCTCCTGCTGATGCAGCAGGGTCACGAAGCTGGCCAGCATGTCGCGCAGGCTCCCGCCGTGTACCTGGCTGATCTGCACCGCCGTGGCCAGCAGCTGCAGCTCGAAGAGCTTGAGCAGGCGCGCCTCCCGGGCCAGCCCCTCGTGAAGCTCGAGGCCAAGGTCGCGGCGCATCAGGATGCGCTGCAGGGCATCGCCCAGAGGGGCGGGCACCCGCCGGGCGGCGTGGCGAAAGGCCAGCTCCAGGCTCTGGCCGCCGCCCAGGTCGCGCATCACGCTCTCCATGAAGGGGGCCAGCTGGCTGCGCGCCTGCACGCGCAGTCGCCCGGCGCGCAGGCGCAGCAGGGCGTTGATCAGCACCAGGCCGGCCACGATCAAGAGCGGTCCGAAGCGCGAGCCGGCAAGGGTCAGCGCCAGCATCACCAGCATCACCAGCGCGCCGCCCCAGAGGGTAATCGCCTTGGGCGTGGTGGAAACCCCCGCCGCCACCAGGCTGTCATAGAGCCACTCCACCAGGGACTCCCGGGGCGTCAGGGCGCGCCGCCGGCGCGGCGCGGCCAGGGCGGGGTCGCCGCCGATGGCCTGCTCGGTCTGCTGGCGGGCCCCCTTCATCAGCAGCCACACCGCCAGGGCCAGCACCAGCATGGTCAGGGACCACAGCTGCCACTCTGTCATGAGATCTCCTCCACGCTCTTGCTCCAGTCGATGCTCTCCACGTCCGCCAGGGCCTCGTGGCGCCGATAGAGCGGCGCCAGGGTAATGGCCCCGCGGCGCAGGCCGGTCACCCGCAGCACCTCGCCCACGTGGCGGTGGCCGCTGGCGTCGCGGTCCACCTGGATGATCATGTCCAGCGCCGTGGCGATGATCTGGTTGACCAGCGCATCGGTGCCCTGAAAGCTGGAGAGGCGCACCATCATCTGCAGGCGCACCAGGGAGTCCCGGGCCGAGTTGGCGTGCACCGTGCTCATGGAGCCCATATGGCCGGTGTTCATGGCCTGGAGCATATCCAGCACCTCGTCGCCGCGGCTCTCGCCCAGGATGATGCGGTCCGGGCGCATGCGCAGGGAGTTCTTGACCAGCTGGCGGGCGGTGACCTCGCCCTCCCCCTCGGTGTTGGGGGCGCGGGTCTCCAGGCGCACCACGTGCTGGCTGCCCAGCTGCAGCTCGGCGGAGTCCTCGATGGTCACCACCCGCTCCGCTTCGGGAATCGCCGCGCTCAGCACGTTGAGCAGGGTGGTCTTGCCGGTGCCGGTGCCGCCGCTGATCAGGATATTGCGCCGCTCCACCACGGCCCGCTGCAGCACCGCCATCAGCTCGGCGGGGGCCGAGTCGAACGCGATCAGGTCCTCGGCGGTCAGCGCATCCTCGCGGAACTTGCGGATGGAGACGCAGGGGCCATCCAGGGCCAGGGGCGGGATGATGGCGTTGACCCGGGAGCCGTCGGGGAGGCGCGCGTCTACCATGGGGCTGGCCTCGTCCAGGCGCCGCCCCAGGGGCGACAGCATGCGGCGCACCACCCGCAGCACATGGGCGTCGTTGAGAAAGCGCACCTCGGCGCGCTCCAGCCGACCGCCGCGCTCGATAAAGACCCGCCGGGGGCCGTTGACCAGAATATCGGTGATGTCATCGTCGGCCAGCAGCGGCTCCAGAGGCCCGTAGCCGTGCAGCTCGTTGATCACCTCCCCGGCCAGGCTCGCCACCCGAGCCGGCGGCGCGGCGTAGCCGCGCAGGTCGAGATACTCCTCCACCATGGTCTCCACGCGCCGGCGCATCAGGGTGGGGTCGTCACCCAGCAGCGCCTGGTCATCCTCCAGGCGGTCGATCAGGGCGCGATGCAGCTGGCCGATAAACTCCGCATCGTCCGGGGGCGGCGCACGCTCGGCGGCGCTCCCCTCACGGCGCCGGGGGCGAAAGACCATCAGCGCCTCCCGGCATCAGCGAGCAAAGCCCACCTCGGTGTCACGCTCGATGGCCGAGACATCCCGCGGGTCGAGCAGCAGCTCGAGGTAGCTGGGGCGGTGGCGGCGCAGCGCCTCGCCGGGCAGCTCCAGCTCGGTACCGGCGGCCATGGGCCAGACCAGGTGCGGGGTCACGATCATCACCAGCTCCTTCTCGTCGCGCTCCAGCCGAGTGTTACGGAAGAAGGCGCCCAGCACCGGAATATCGCCAAGGCCGGGGATGCGGTCGACGTTCTGGATCACGTTGTGGCTGACCAGGCCGCTGATGATAAAGCTCTCGCCATGGCCCAGCTGCACGGTGGTATCGGTGCGCCGCACGTTGAGCGCCGGCACCGAGACGCCGCCGGTGGTCACCCCCTGGGAGAAGTCCAGCTCGCTCACCTCGGGCGCCACCTTCATCATGATGCGGTTCTCGTCGAGCACCGTGGGGGTCAGCTTGAGGCGCACCCCGAACTCCCGATAGTCGATGGAGATATCGCCGCCGTCATTGCTGCTGGAGGGGAAGGGAAACTCGCCGCCGGCCAGAAAGGTGGCGGTCTGACCGGAGAGGGTGACCAGGCTCGGCTCGGCCAGGGTATAGGCGAAGCCGTTGCTGCTCAGAGCGGTGAGCGCCGAGAAAACGCCGCTAGTATTGGCGCGGATAATCGAGAAGCCTTCGCTGCCAGGGGCCACGTTGCTGCCGCCCAGAAAGGAGAGCGCGTTGCTGCGGTTGCCCACTGCAAAGCTGCCGGAAGAGCTGCCGCCATCGCGACCGATAAAGAAGCCAGAAGCCTGCAGCTTGCGGCGGTTGACCTCCACCACGCGGATATCGGCCTGGACCTGCACCGCCCCCACCTGGCGGGTGGCGTCGATCACGCCGTCGCCGAAGCGCTGGCGGGCCTGGGCGTGGCGCTCCAGGGACTCGGTGTCGCCGGAGATACGCGGCACGGCGGAGAGCTGGCTGTAGAGGTACTCCTCCTCCAGCCCCACGGAGCCGTCAGGCAGCACCCGCAGGCGCAGCTCCTGAGGGCGCGAGCGCCCCTCCAACCAGATGCGCAGCGAGGTGCTGCCGGCGCTCTGGCCGGTGATCAGCAGCGAGCGCTCGTCGACTACCTGCACGCTGGCCACGTCGCCGCGGCCGATGGCGGTGCGCGCAACCTCGCCGGGCAGCCCCAGCAGCTCCTGGTCGCCCACCACGATCTCGAGCACGCCGTCGTCGGCCGCGGCGCCAAGCGCCAGCGTCATGCCCAGCAGCAGGCCGGCGAACCACCCGAATGCCCGGGCGCCCGGCGCCCACTCCCTTGCGTTTCGTCTCATGCCGCTTCCCCACGCGCTGATACTGTTATGCGTTATGGCCGGCCGCGCCGGCGCTCTTCATGCTACCGGCTCTGGGGCAGCTCCACCACGCGCACTTCGCCCCCCACGTGCTGAATGACCCGGCGCGTCGGCGCCTCTTCGCTCCGCGGGCGGCGAGGGGCGGGCTCGCCGCCGCTGGCCGTGGCAGCGTCCAGCACGGTCAGCTCGTTGAAGAGCACCGCCGGCCCCAGGGCGGGCAGGGGCGAGGCCGGGGCCGCCGGCTCGGCCTCGGCGGGGGCCGGCTGGGGCAGCCCGGCCATGGCCGGAATCACGCCATCCGGAGCCGCTTGCGGAGCGGCGGCCTCCCGGGCCTGGGCCTCGCGTTCGATCAATCCGCGGTGCTCCTCGGCGCCGATCAGCGCCAAGCGCAGGCGCCCGGTGGTCTCGGCCAGCATCAGCGCCGCGGCCTGCTCGCCCTCCAGGGCCAGCACGGCGGTGCGGCCGCTGCGGCGAACCGTCTCCTCTTCCTCCTCGGCGCCCTGCAGCGACTCGCCATAGCTCACCACCTGCACGTTCGCGAACAGCCGACGGGCCAGCTGGGGCTGGTCGCCGTCGCCGGCGCGGGCCTGGTAGAGGATATCGACCCGGTCGCCCGGGGCCAGGAAGCCGCCGCCGCCGATCACCTCGTCCACACCCACCGCCACGGCGCGCTTGCCCGCGGGCACCGCCTGGGCCATTACGCCGCCGGCGGAAAAGTGGCGGGGGCGCAAGATCTCGCCCTCGGGCACCGGGCGAGTCAGGCGGCGCCCGGCCAGCTCCTCGAGTTCAGCGAAGCTTCCCGGCACCGGCTCGGGGTAGGCTACCAGGCGCAGGGCGCCGGGCTCGGCCTCGGGGTCGAGGCGCTGGCCAAGAGCGAGATCCCTGGCGGCCACCACCACGGCGTGGCTGGGCGCCTGCCTCTCCTCAGGCTCCCGGGGGGCGAGCGCCTCAGGAGAGACAGGCGTCTGAACCGCCGGGGCGGGTTCGGGCTGCTGGCTGATGCGCCAGCCGATTACCGCCAGCACGGCGGCCACGATCACCAGCAGGCCGGCCAGCAGGCGCAGTAGAGTGGGGGACATTAAGGTGTCTCCGTTGGATTGTCGGTAACCGGGAGTTCCGGCCCGATGAAGGGCATCGGGCCGGAAAGCTGGACGGAAAAGCTAGGAGCTAGGCAGCTCCGGATTAACCTCAGGTGCCCCCCGCCTCGCCGCCAGTTGAGTCTGTAACGATGTCAGCGATTTGATCAAAGAATGTTTTGAATGCTGAACCAATCAGACTGTCATCACCTATACCCGCAACTGCAAAGATCGCAAAGGCAATCACCGCGGCGATAATCACATACTCGATGGCACTAGCCCCGCGCTGGCGGCGGGAGGCGGCGGTGTTAAGGGTGGCGCTGGCCTCGGCGTGGCCGCGCTGGATCAGCTGTGTCATGCGCTGGATCGGGGACATGTGTGACTCCTTGCCCGGTGGGCGTTAGGTTGCGACCGCCACCCGGCGGCGGCGTCAAACAGGGTGGGAGAGCTCAGGCGGCGCCTGAGGGCTCACTCCATGGCGCAGGGCCTTGTCGGCATGATAGCCAACGGCGTTGTAGATTCATACTTACAAGGTGTAAGCAGCTACCCACAAAGTGGGAGGAGCACCCTCCCTCCAAGGGGTTAGCACCGGCCCCACACCCAAAATGTAACACACAAATTACGAAAAGACACAATCTAACCCGCAACACCTTGTTCCCTATCAAGGCAGCGTCTCGCCCTCCTCACCCAGCCGCAGCATCCTGACCCGCCCCGCCCGGGCCTGCGCCGCCGCGCCCAGCGGCACGTGGCTGGCGACCACCAGCAGCCCCTGCCCCTGGCGGCGCAGCAGGCACTCGACCACCCGCGCCCGGGTGGCGGCGTCCAGCCCCGCCAGGGGCTCATCCAGCAGCAGCACGGGCCGGCGCGCCAGCAGCAGCCGGGCCAGGGCGATGCGCCGGGCCTGGCCCCCGGAGACCGCGGCGCCATACTCCCCCAGGGGGGTGTCCAGCCCCCGAGGCAGCGCCCGGGCCCAGTCGCCCAGGGCCAGCTCATCGAGCAGCGCCCAGAGCGCCTCGTCGCTGGCGCCGGCGTCGCCCAGGCGCAGGTTGGCGGCCAGGCTCATGTCGAAGAGGTCCCACTGCTGGGGCAGGTAGCCGATGGTCTCGTCGAGGCGCCACGCCTCGAGGGGTCGGCCGTTGAGGCGGCACTCCCCCGCCGAAGGGGCAAGCTCCCCGGCCAGCACCTGCAGCAGCGTCGATTTGCCGCAGCCTGAGGGTCCGCTCAGGCAGAGCACCTCGCCGCCCGCCAGGGTAAAGGAGACCCCCTCGGGGCCGTTGAGGGCCCCCGGCAGCCGGGCGCCGACGCCAGAGAGCTCCAGGGACCAGGGCGCCGCGGGGGCCTCGGCCTTTAACTCTCCCCCTGCTTCTCCCCCAACCTCTGCCGGCGCCCATGCCGACGCCGGCTCGCCGGGGGTGCCCGCCACCAGGGCGTTGAGACGATCCCGGGCGGCCAGGCTGGCGCCCAGCGACACAAAGCTGCCCGCCAGGGGGGCGAGGATCTCGCCGAGGCCCAGCAGCGCCAGCACCGCGGCCAGCAGCAGCGCCACCGTCAGCCGTGAGTCCGCCGCCTCGGGGGCCAGCAGCAGCGGCGCCCCCCACCAGAGTACCGCCACGATAGCGAGCCCCAGGGCCCCCTGCTGGAGCGCTCCCACCAGGCTCGCCAGGCGCTGCTGGCGCTCCTGGTTGGCCAGGCAGCGCTCGTCGCGGCCGACCACCTCGCGCTGCATCTGCCCCCAGCGCCCCCAGAGCAGCAGCGGGGTGATGGCACTCAGGGGCTCCACCAGGGCCTCCCGGCGGGCCTCGGCCAGCGCGGCGTCGCGCCGCGCCAGGCGGCTGCCCTGCCAGAGGGTGAGCAGCGGCAGCCCCAGCCAGGCCAGCAGCAGGCCGGGCAGCGCCACCAGCAGCAGGGTGAGATCGAGCCAGGCCAGCAGCCCCATGACCACAAGCGAGAGCAGCCCCGCCCAGGCCCAGGGCAGCAGGGCGCTGAGGGCGAAGCGGTCGAGCTGGTCGATATCGGTGACCAGGCGATGCATGGCGGCGGCGCTGCCCGGGCCCGGGCGGGCGGCGCTGGGGGCGCGGCGCCCCAGGGCGTCGAAGAGCCGGCAGCGCAGGTCCTTGAGCAGCCCCAGGGCGGCGTGGTGGGAGGCCAGGCGCTCGCCGTAGCGCCCGGCGGTGCGCACGATGGCGCAGAGCCGGATCAGCGCCGCGGGGCGGAAGTAGTCGAAGCCCAGCAGCGCCACAGTGGCCACCCCGGCGGCGGCCGCCGCGGTGATAAACCAGCCGGAGATGGCCAGCAGGGCCACCACCGCCAGCAGAGTGGCGGCGCCGATGGTAAAGGCGAGCGCCCAGCCGCCGCGGCGCAGGCGCAGCAGGTCGACCAGGCGGATGGCGGGCTTCAGCTCTGACATGCCGGCGTCTCCTGACGATGGGTGGCGACCGCCGGGGCGGCAACGGCCGGGGCGGCGGCAGCGGTATCGAGCGCCGCGGCGGGCAGATCAAACGCGGCGGATGGATCGCGGGCGGCGGCGGGAGCGGCCAGCGCCAGGCGGCGATCCACCCAGTCGAGGCCGTCGGCCTCGTGGCTGACCAGCAGCACGCTGCGCCCGCGGCTGAGCCGTTCGATCAGGCCGTGGAGGCGCTGGGCGGCGTCCGGGTCGAGGTGGGCGGTGGGCTCGTCGAAGAGCCACAGCGGCGCCTCGCTCAGCAGCAGCTGGGCCAGGGCCAGGCGCTGCAGCTGGCCGCCGGAGAGCCCGCGGCCGCGCTCGCCCAGGACCGTGGCCAGGCCCTGGCGCTTCGCCAGCAGCGGCCAGAGCTCGACCCGCTCGAGCACGGCCACCAGCTCGGCATCGCCGGCGGCGGGGGCGGCCAGGCGCAGGTTGTCGGCCACGCTGCCGCGCAGCACCGGCGGCTGCTGGCCCAGGTAGCCCAGGCGGCGGTGCCAGGCCTGCCGGTCGAGCTCGGCCAGCTCAACGCCGTCGACGCGCAGCGAGCCCGCGTAGGGAGAGAAGCCGAGCAGCGCCTCCAGCAGGCTCGACTTGCCGCTGCCGCTCTCTCCCTGCACCAGCAGCCGCTCGCCGGGCGCCAGGCTCAGGGTGAGCGGTGCCAGGCGGCAGCGGCCGCCGTCGCCGAACAGGGCCAGCTCGCGGCAGTCGAGCCGGGGCGGGCTGGCGCCCAAGGCGGGCGCCCGGCGCGCTTCGGGGCGCCAGGGGGTCGCGTCGAGCAGCGGCGCCAGCTCGTCCATGGCGCCCTCGGCCTCGGCCCGGGCGTGGTAGTCGGCGCCCAGCTGGCGCAGCGGCGCGTAGAACTCCGGGGCCAGCAGCAGGATGAAGAGCGCCGACTGATAGATCACCGGCACCTCGCCCTTGGCCCAGGGCAGGATGCCGAGCAGGCCAAGCCCCAGGTAGAGCGCCACCAGGGCGATGGCCAGGGCGGAGAAGAACTCCAGCACGGCGCTGGAGAGGAAGGCCAGGCGCAGCACCCCCATGGTGCGGCCGCGGTAGGCCTCGCTGGCGGCGGCGATGCGCCGCCCCGCCTGGGCGGTGGCGCCCAGGCGCTGCAGGGTGCCCATGCCCCGGGCCAGGTCGAGAAAGTGGCCGCCCAGCCGCGCCAGGGTCTCGAGCTGACGGCGGCTGGCGCCGGCGGCGGCGCGCCCCACCAGCACCATGAAGAGCGGCACCAGGGGGGCCGTGAGCAGCATCAGGCCGGCGGCCAGGGGGCTGTGCAGGGCGACCATGCCGCCCAGCAGCAGCGGCACCAGCACCGCCAGGCGGCTCTGCACCCGGTAGCGGGCGATATAGCCGTCCAGGGCGTCCACCTGCTCCAGCACCTTGGCGCCCAGGGCGCCGTCGCTGCCGTAGCGCCGCCGCGCCGGGCCCAGCGCGCCCAGCCGCTCGAGCAGCGTGCGGCGCAGCGCGGCCCGGGCGTCGCGGCTGGCCCGGCGCGAGAGCGCCTCGCGGCCGGCGTGCAGCAGCGGGCGCAGGGCCAGGCAGGCGGCCAGGGCGGGAAGCCACCAGGCCGCCGGCGCCTCGGCGGGTGCCAGCCCCTGCCAGGCCAGCAGCCAGTAGGAAAAGAGGGCCGCCATCAGCCAGCTCTGGGCCACCAGCAGCACGGCGCCCGACAGCGCCAGCAGCAGCGCACCGCGCAGCCAGTGGCGCTGAGGGGCGAGGCAGCGGGCTAGCCGCTGCCGCGGGGTGGGCGACTCAGCCGTCGCGCTCATGGTCCTCTCCGGCGCTTTCGCCTTCATAGCCGTTGAGCTCCAGCCACATGGCGTTGAGGATGCCGAGGGCGGCGGCCAGGGTGACGCCGAGAATCCAGGCGAAGTACCACATCGTCGTAATCTCCTTTCAGGCCGGGCTCAGTAGAGCGCCTTGTCGTTGTCGCGGATGTACTGCTCGTTGAGCCGGCCGCGCATCACCCAGTAGCTCCAGGCGGTGTAGGCGAGCACCAGCGGCACGAAGATGCAGACCACCACGAACATGATCATCAGCGTCATGTAGCTGGCGGTGGCGTCCCACATGGTCAGGCTGTGGGCCGGGTTGAGCGACGAGGGCATCACGAAGGGGAACATGGTGACGCCGGTGGTGACGATCACCATGGCCATGGCCAGCGAAGAGCTGACGAAGGCCAGCACGTGGCGTCCCGCCTTCATGGTCAGCGAGCAGAGCAAGAAGCCCGCAAGGCCCAGCAGCGGCAGCAGCCAGAGCGCCGGGAAGCGCGCATAGTTGGCCATCCAGCCGCCGGCGCTCGCCTCCACCAGCTTGGCGGTGGTGGCGTTGTGGCCCTGGGTGTCGATGACGCTGGTCACCTGGTAGCCGTCCACGCCGAACATCAGCCAGACCCCCGCCACCAGGAAGAGCCCCGCGCAGACCAGGGCGGTCAGGGTGCCGATGGCGGCGCTGCGGGCGCGCAGCTCGCCCTCGGTCTTCATCTGCAGCCAGGCGGCGCCATGGGTGACAAACATCAGCAGGCTGAGCAGCCCGGCCAGCAGCGCGAAGGGGTTGAGCAGGCCGAGCAGTCCGCCCTGGTAGTCCAGGCGCAGGATGTCGTCGAACTGGAAGGGCACGCCCTGCAGCAGGTTGCCGAAGGCGACGCCGAAGATCAGCGCCGGCACCGCCGAGCCGATGGTCAGCATCCAGTCCCAGCGGCTGCGCCACACGGGGCTGTCGAGCTTGGAGCGGTAGTCGAAGGCCAGCGGGCGCAGGAAGAGCGCGAACAGGGTCAGCATCAGCGCCAGGTAGAAGCCGTTGAAGGCGGCGGCGTAGACCGGCGGCCAGGCGGCGAAGAGCGCGCCGCCGGCGGTGATCAGCCACACCTGGTTGCCGTCCCAGTGGGGCGCCATGGAGTTGATCATCACCCGGCGCTCCTCGTCGTTGTGGCCCACCACCTTGAGCAGGCTGGCCACCCCCATGTCGAAGCCGTCGGTGACCGCGAACCCGATCAGCAGCACGCCGATCAGCACCCACCAGATGAATCTGAGCGTTTCGTAGTCCATGTCATGCCTCCTGAGGCTTGCTTGCCAGCGCGGTGTCGGGCGCATCGAGGTCGTCCGGGCCGGCGTGATAGCCGCTGCCGGAGGGCCCCTTGCGAGCGAAGTGCTGCATCAGCCAGATCTCGATGATCACGAAGATGGTGTAGAGCACGGCGATGGCGATCAGGGTGAAGAGCACCTGGTTGACCGTCAGGTGGGAGACGGCGATATGGATCGGCAGGATCTCGCCGATGGCCCAGGGCTGGCGGCCATACTCGGCCACGAACCAGCCGGCCTCGGAGGCGATCCAGGGCAGCGGCAGGCTGTAGAGAGCGAAGCGCAGCAGCCAGGGGGACTTCTCGGGCTGGCGACGCACGCTGTGCCAGAAGGCCAGCACGAAGAGCACCAGCATGATGAAGCCGGCGGCCACCATGATGCGGAAGGTCCAGAACAGCGGCCACACCTTGGGCACCGAGGCTTCCACGGCGCGCTCGATCTCGGCGGCGGTGGCATTGGGCACGTCGTCGGTATAGGCGCTGAGCAGCAGGCCATAGCCCAGGTCGCCGCGCACCTCCTCGAAGCGGGCCTCGTCGGCCTCGCTGCCTTCGCCGCGACGCAGGCGGTAGAGCAGCTCGTAGGCCTCCTGGCCGGTGATGATGCGCTCGCGGTGCTGCTCCTTGAGCTCGCGAATACCGGTCACCTCCTGGTCCAGGGAGCGAGTGGCGATCAGCCCCAGGGCGGCGGGAATATGGATGGCGAAGTCGGTGCGCTGCTCCGCCTCGTTGGGCAGCCCCACCAGGGTGAAGGCGGCAGGCGCCGGCTGGGTCTCCCACTCCGCCTCGATGGCGGCCAGCTTGACCTTCTGCACGTCGCCCAGCTCATAGCCGGACTCGTCGCCCAGCACGATCACCGACAGCACGGCGGCCAGGCCAAAGGCGGAGGCAATGGCGAAGCTGCGCCGAGCGAAGGCGACCTCGCGGCCCTTGAGCAGGTACCAGCTGGAGATGGCCAGCACGAAGACGGCACCGGTGACGTAGCCGGCGGAGACGGTGTGCACGAACTTGACCTGGGCCACCGGGCTGAGCAGCACCTCGCTGAAGCTGGTCAGCTCCATGCGCATGGTCTCGAGGTTGAACTCGGAGCCGATGGGGTACTGCATCCAGCCGTTGGCGACCAGGATCCAGAGCGCGGAGAGGTTGGTGGCCAGGGCCATCAGCCAGGTGACGGCGAGGTGCTTCTGCTTCGACATGCGGTCCCAGCCGAAGAAGAAGAGCCCCACCAGGGTCGACTCCAGGAAGAAGGCCATCAGCGCCTCGATGGCCAGCGGCGCCCCGAAGATGTCGCCGACATAGTGGGAGTAGTAGGACCAGTTGGTCCCGAACTGAAACTCCATGGCGATGCCGGTGGTGACCCCCAGGGCAAAGTTGATGCCGAACAGCTTGCCCCAGAACTTGGTCATTTCGCGATAGATGGTCTTGCCGGTCATCACGTAGACCGTCTCCATCATCGCCAGCAGGATCGAGAGACCCAGCGTGAGTGGTACAAACAGGAAATGCACCATCGCCGTGAAGGCGAACTGCAACCTGGATAGTTCAACGATGTCCATGTGCGACTCCGTGAAATGGGCGGATATCACAGCAGGCAGCCAGAGACGGGACATGGCAGGCGCTGCTTTCAGCACTATAGGTAAGGCTTGGCGTCGCAATGATGATGTATATCAAGGTTCCCGCTGTGCGCCTTTAAAGCGGGCGACCGCAAATATTCACACAAAAACAACGATTAAAAATCATTGAAACAAAGCAGGACTTCCAGCCAACAAAAATCGGGACATTGATAAGGAAAAAGGGTCATTGAGCGCTCTTGTTTACATGATATCGGCCTCCGCCCTTTACACTTCGCCCCTATGCGACTCATGCGGTGCGGTGTCGCACCGGGTCGCGGGCCGCGGTTGCGTTATCGCCACGGCGCGGCGAGGATAGGCCGCTTTCACCCATTCACCCTCTCGCCCTTCACCGCCAGCAGCCAGGTCCGATGTGACGCCACCCCGCCCCGCTCCCCGCACACCCCGCCAGGCCGGGGCATCACGCCAAGACCCCAGCCCGCGCCTCTGGGCGCTGGCCTGGCCAATCATCCTCTCCAATATCACCGTGCCGCTGCTGGGGCTGGTGGATACCGCCGTGATGGGCCATCTGCCGGACTCCCGCTACCTGGCCGGCGTGACCCTGGGCGCCACGCTTTTCAGTTTTCTCTACTGGGGCTTCGGCTTTCTGCGCATGGGCACCACCGGGCTCACCTCCCAGGCGGTGGGCCGCGAAAGCGACGGCGAGGTGCGCAACCTGCTCGGCCAGTCGCTGCTGCTGGCGGGCGTGATCGGCACCCTGCTGATCCTCTTCTCGGGGCCGATGATCGCGCTGGGCCTCTGGCTGCTGGACGGCAGCGAGGCGGCCACAGCGCTGGCCGCGGAGTACGCCGCCATCCGCATTCTTTCGGCGCCAGCGGTACTGGCCAACTACGCCATCCTGGGCTGGTTCCTGGGCCAGCAGAACTCCCGGGTGACGCTCGCCATCCTGGTGCTCACCAACAGCGTCAATATCGTCCTGGACCTGCTCTTCGTGGTGGGGCTCGGCATGACCAGCGACGGCGTGGCCTGGGCCACGGTGATCGCCGACTACACGGCGCTGGCCTTCGGGCTCTGGCTGGTCTCGCGCCAGCTCAGGCTGCTGGATGGACGCTTCCTGCGCAGCCGGCTGCTGGCCCTTGCCGCCTACGGCGAGCTCTTCGCGGTCAACGCCAATCTCTTCGTGCGCACCCTGGGGCTGCTCTTCGCCATGGCCTTCTTTACCTCCCGGGGGGCGGCACAGGGCGATACCGTGCTGGCCGCCAACGCCGTGCTGCTGCAGTTCATCATGCTGACCAGCTACGCCCTGGACGGCTTCGCCCACGCCGCCGAGGCGATCACCGGCCGCGCCGTGGGGCGCCGGCGCTGGGACGAGTTCGGCCAGGCGGTGAAGAGCGCCGCCTGGTTTTCGCTTGCCACCGCCGGGGCAGCGTCCCTGGCCTTCGCCCTAGGCGGCCAGTGGCTGATCGCCCTGCTCACCGGCCTGCCGGAGGTGCGCGCCACGGCGGGCGCCTACCTGCCCTGGATGGTCGCCATGCCGCTGATCGCGGCGTGGAGCTACCTGCTGGACGGGGTCTTTATCGGCGCCACGGCGATCCGCGAGATGCGCAACAGCATCTTCATCGCCCTGGCGGCCTACTTGCCGGCCTGGTGGCTCACCCAGACGCTGCTGCCCGAGGCGCTGACCAACCACGGCCTGTGGTTCGCCTTTACGCTCTTTGCCGCGGTGCGCTCCGGCGTGCTGGCCGCCTACTACCTGCGCTATCGCCGCACCCGCTGGTGCGAGTGCGACCCGGCCGGGCCGGCGCGTTGGCGAGCCGGCTAGCGCAACCCCCTGAGGCTGCGCTACTTTCCTTGTGGCACGCCATCCATAAGAAGATCGACAACAGAAGAAGGGAACTCACATGCTCAAGGCCCTCTCGAGACCGGCCGTCAAGCTGGTCGAACGCTACCTGCCCGACCCCTATATCTTCGTACTGCTGCTGACGGTGATCGCCGCCGTGGCGGCCATCGCCGTGGAGCGCCAGACGCCGCTGGCGGTGATGCGCATGTGGGGCGACGGCTTCTGGGGACTGCTGACCTTCTCCATGCAGATGCTGCTGGTGCTGGTCACCGGCTTCATGCTGGCGAGCTCCCCGCCGGTGAAGAAGCTGCTGCAGCGCCTGGCCGCCCTGGCCAAGGGGCCCGGGGGGGCCATCCTGCTGGTCACCTATGTGTCGCTGGCGGCCAGCTGGATCAACTGGGGCTTCGGCCTGGTGGTAGGGGCCCTGTTCGCCAAGGAGCTCGCCCGCCTGGTGAAGGTGGACTACCGCCTGCTGGTGGCCAGCGCCTACTCCGGCTTCGTGGTGTGGCACGGCGGCCTGGCCGGCTCCATCCCCCTGACCATCGCCACCGACGGCCACTTCAGCGCCGACCAGATCGGCGTGGTGGGTACCGGCTCCACCATCTTCGCCTTCTTCAACCTGGCCATCGTGGTTTGCCTGTTCATCGTCATCCCGCTGGTCAACCGCCTGATGCTTCCCGACGACAAGGAGAGCGTCTACGTGGACCCCAAGCTGCTAGCCGATGACGAGGAGACCCGGGTGCGCATCCACCGCCCCGCCGACCGCCTGGAGAACAGCACGACTCTGGCCTGGCTGGTGGGCATCCCCGGGCTGCTCTTCCTGCTCGACCATTTCCTGCTGCGCGGCGGCGGCCTGAACCTGAACATCGTCAACTTCCTGTTCCTGTTCCTGGCCATCGTGCTGCATCGCACCCCGCGCAGCCTGCTGACCAGCCTCAACGAGGCGATCAAGGGCGGCGCCGGCATCGTCATTCAGTTCCCCTTCTATGCCGGCATCATGGCGATCATGGTGCAGTCGGGACTGGCCGCCAGCATGTCCGAGGCGCTGGTGTCGTTCGCCACCGAGACCTCTCTGCCCTTCTGGTCCTTTATCAGCGCCGGCATCGTCAACCTCTTCGTGCCCTCCGGCGGCGGCCAGTGGGCCGTGCAGGCGCCGGTCATGCTGCCCGCCGCCGAGGCGCTGGGCGTGGATGTCTCCCGGGTGGCCATGGCCGTGGCCTGGGGTGACGCCTGGACCAACCTGCTGCAGCCCTTCTGGGCCCTGCCGGTGCTCGCCATCGCTGGCCTCAAGGCCAAGGACATCATGGGCTTCTGCCTGATCCAGCTGTTCATCACCGGGGCGGTCATCGCCATCGGCCTGACCTGGTTCTGAACCACCTGCGCCCCCGGACTCGGGGGCGCTCTTTCTTTCATGCTTTTGCCTTCATGGAGCGAAGCGAGTGAACTGGTTCCTGCAGCTGATCGACACCGTCGCCTTGATCATCGAGGGCCTGGGCGTGATGATCATCGTCGCCGGCTTTGCCATGGCGACCCGGCGCTTCCTGCAGCATCGCAACTTCTACGACAGCCGCCACGCCTATCTGGAGTACCGCCACGGCATCGGCCGCTCCATCCTGCTGGGGCTCGACTTCCTGATCGCCGGCGACCTGATCAAGACGGTGATCGTGCTCAACAGCGGCGAGAGCGTGGTGACACTGGCCGCCGTGGTGCTGATTCGCGCCTTCCTGGGTTTCACCCTGCACGTGGAGGTGGAGGGTCACTGGCCCTGGCAACCGCCCCACCCGCCCCAGCGGCGCGACCACCACATGAAGAACGGCGAACCGGACCTGCCCCATCGCCACGGAGACTGATATGGAACACACCGACCTGCCCGGTCAGCACGAGCTCTCCATGACCGTGCTGATGACCCCCGACATGGCCAACTTCAGCGGCAAGGTGCATGGCGGCGCCATCCTCAAGAAGCTCGACGAGGTGGCCTACGCCTGCGCCAGCCGCTACTCCGGCCACTACGTGGTAACCCTCTCGGTGGATCAGGTGCTGTTCAAGCAGCCGATCCACGTGGGGGAGCTGGTCACCTTTCTGGCCAGCGTCAACCACGTGGGGCGCTCCTCCATGGAGATCGGCATCAAGGTGGTGGCGGAGGATATCCGCAAGAAGCTGATCCGCCACACCAACAGCTGCTACCTGACCATGGTCGCGGTGGACGACGCGGGTCAGCCCGCCCGGGTACCCCCGCTGAAACTTGACACCAGGCTGCAGCGGCTGCGCTTCGAGAAGGCGGCGCTGCGCAAGAAGCTGCGCAAGCAGGCCGAGGAAGAGGAGCGCCGCACTCAGGACGAGCACGGCGCCTAGGAAGTTGCTGTTAGGAAGTTGCTGTCGAAGGCGCCCCGCGAGGCGCCTTCGCCGCGGCGCGGGTCTGCTGACTAGTAGAGGCGCGCCTTGATGATCGGCTTGAGCAGATAGCTGAGCAGGGTGCGCTTGCCGCTCATGATATCCACCTGAGCCACCATGCCGGTGCGGATCGGCAGGATCTCGCCTTCGCGCTCCAGGTAGGCCTGGTCGGTGCGAATGGTCACCAGGTAAAAGGCCTCCTTGCCTCTGGGCGTCTCCTCCTCGATGGTGTCCTCGCTGATCTGCTCCACCTCGCCCTTGATGTCGCCGTAGATGGTGTAGTCGTAGGCGGTGATCTTGACGCTGGCGGGCATGCCGGGGGCGATGAAGGCGACGTCGCGGGGACTGACCCTGGCTTCGATCAGCAGCTGATCCTCCACCGGGCTGACCTCCATGATCGGCTCGCCGGGCTGCACCACCCCGCCGCGCGTCGTGACCAGGACATTGTTGACGCGGCCGTTGACCGGCGAGGTGATGACGGTGCGGCGCAGCTGGTCCTGTCGCTGCAGCAGAGACTGCTCCAGAGCCACCAGCTCGGCCTGTTTCTGGGTCAGCTCGGTGTAGGCGTCCTGCACGTAGCTGTTGCGAATATCCGCCAGGCGCCCCGCCAGGGAGGCCGTGCTCTGGCTGAGCTTGAGCAGCTCCATCTCGCTGACGGCGCGGCGCTGAACCAGAGGCTCGGTCAGCTCGATCTGGCGGCGCGCCAGGCGCATCTCCTCGTTGATCGACTGCTCCGCCTCGCGCAGGCTGCTGCGGCGGGCTTGAAACAGGGAGCGCTCGGAGCGCGCCAGCTCGCCGTCGGGATCGATGCCGTCGGGGAATTCGATCTCCGGCCGCTCCAGCACCTCGGCCTCCAGGCGGGCGATGGAGGCACGCAGCACCCGCGCCTGGCTGTCCGCCTCCAGGAAGGCGCTGCGGAAGCGGGTGTCGTCCAGACGCACCAGCGGCTGGCCGGCCTCCACGCGGTCACCGCGGTTGACCAGCAGCTCCTCGATGATGCCGCCCTCCAGGCTCTGGATGGTCTGCATGCGGCTGGCCGGCACGACCCGCCCTTCACCGCGGGTGATCTCGTCGATCTCGGCCCAGGCGGCCCAGGCCACGAAGGTGAGGATCACCAGCAGAATGACCCAGAGAATGGGGCGCGCCGCGGGGTGATGCATGGTGTGTTCGGGATTGCGGAGCTGGCGACGAATGCGCCACTCCCAGCTGCTCGGTTCAGCCATGACGCGCTTCTCCGCTGGAGGCTTTCGGCGTGGTCTTGACACGGTTGCCGCTGACGATGCTTTCGCAGGGGCCATCCAGGGAGAGGCGGCCATCCTTTAGGACCAGGGCCCGCTCGGCCAGCGCCAGCACAGCCTTCTTGTGGGTGGAGATCAGCACGGTGCGCCCCTTGAGCCACTCCTGGAGATAGCGGATCACCCGCACCTCGTTATTCTGGTCGAAGGCGGCGGTAGGCTCGTCCATCAGCACCACGGCAGGGTCCTGCAGCAGCAGGCGGGCCAGGCCAATGGCCTGACGTTGGCCGCCGGAGACGCTGCGGTTGCCCGTCAGCTGCATGTCGAGGCCCCGAGCGTGGCGGCGCACGAAGTTGCCAAGCCCCACGGCCTCCAGCGCTTCGATCAGCTCCTCGTCGCTGTGCGCCTCGCCGTCCAGGGTCAGGTTGTCGCGCAGAGTGCCGTAAAACAGCGCGATATCCTGAGGCAGATAGCCGATATCCCGGCGCCGGTCGGAAGGGTCCACCTGGGCCAGGTTGATGCCGTCCACCTGCAGGCTGCCGCTGCTGGGTGTCCCCAGGCCGCTGAGCAGACGCAGCAGAGTGGTCTTGCCGGCGCCGTTGCCGCCCAGCAGCGCAATGCGCTCGCCGGCCTGAATCTCCAGCGCCTTGATGTCCAGCGAGGGCGGCGCATCTTCGGAGTACTGCACCTTGACCTCTTCCAGGCGGTAGTGCCCCCTGAGCCGCGGGCAGCGCACGTACTTGCGACCCGGCTCGCGCTCCAGCGGCGCCTTCATCAGCTCATCCAGCGCCTCGACGGCCACCTTGACGTGCTGCCAGCGGGCCAGCAGGCCGGCGACCTGCCCCATGGGGGCGATGGTGCGCGATGTCAGGATGGTACAGGCGATCAGGGCGCCGATGGTCATGTTGCCGGCGCTGATCTGGTAGACGCCCACGGTAACCACGCCTACATAGCCGAGCTGCTGCACGAGGGTAGCGCCGTTGGCGAGCATGGCCGAGATGCTGCGCGACTTGACGCCCGCCTCGGCCAACTGAGCCGACAGCCCCTCCCAGAGGCGCAGGTGGCGCCCTTCGGCGCGGGTCGCCTTGACGGTCTCCAGGTTCTCGATGGTCTCCAGCAGGACGCCGTTGCGCACCGCGGCTTCGCGCAGGTTCTGCCGCGACAGCCGGGCCAGCGTGCCCTGCATCAGGATGCCCGGCAGCACGATCAGCACGATGGCGGCCACCGGCACCCAGACCACCGGCCCGCCCACATAGGCGATGATGGCCAGAAAGAGCAGCACGAAGGGAATATCGCTGATGGCGCCGGCGGTGGAGGAGGTGAAGAACTCGCGCACCGAGTCGAACTCGCGTATCTGGCTGCTGAAGGCACCGGTGGAGCCGGGGCGCGCACCCAGCTTCATCTGCGCCACACGAGAAAAGAGCAGCGAGGAGAGCTGCAGATCGAGACGCTTGCCGGTCACATCCAGCAGGTGAGCGCGCAGGGTGCGCAGCACGAACTCGAAGAGCACCGCAATAAAGACGCCGCTGGCCAGGATCCACAGGGTGTCGAAGGCGGCGTTGGGCACGACGCGGTCGTAAGTCTGCATGGCGAACAGTGCCACGGAAATGGCCAGCAGGTTGGCCATCATCGCCGCCACGCCCACCTCGGTGTAGGCGCGCCAGGCACGCTTGACCGGCCCGAGCAGCCAATGCTCCTCGCGGGGTACGGCAAAGCCTTCGGCACGGCCATCGACGTGGTCGCGGTGGGCCGCCAGGATCAGCGTACCGGCCTCATCCTGCAGCGCTTCGACTTCCTGCAGCGGGAGCTCCCGGGTGCCGCCGGTTTCCGGCAGCGCCACGGTGACGCTTTTACCGTCACGACGCACCACTACCATGCTGCCACCGTCACGCAGCAGCATCAGCGCCGGCAGCAGGCGCTCGGGCAGCTGACCGAGGGGCTTGTTGACAACGCTGGAGGCAATGCCGGCGCGACGCAGGGACCTGGGCACCAGCTCCAGAGGCAGGCGCCCCTGCTCCAACGCCAGGCCATCGCCCAGCTCGGCGACCCCGACGGTCTTGCCCAGGCGGTGGCACAGCGCCACCAACCCATGCCGGAGAGGGTCCTGCTCCTGGCTATTCGATGATGTCATCAATCAACTCTCCGAGTGGCGGCTGGCTGCCCTGCTCTCCCTGCTCCAGGCGGCGCAAGATCAGTTCGCTCAGCACACCAGCCTGGGAGGCGGCACGATAGCTAAGCTTTTCTCGATTGAGGCGCAGATCGATCAGCTGACGCTGCGCCTCGAAATGTTCGACTGCGATGGAGAGCAGGTCGGTGATATCGCGCTGACCGGCCTGAAACTGGTCGCGATAGAGTTCGGCCAGCTCACCGGTGCGAGCCAGCTGCTGCTGCAGCGACTCCTCGCGCCACGCCATGACCTCATCCTGGTCGAGCAGCGATACAATCTGACGCTCCAGATCGCGGCGCCCGGAGCGCAGGCTCCACTCGGCAGCCTCTACCCGTTGACGGGAGCCCTCGGCACGCTGGAAGTTGGAGAGCCCCTGGAAAGCATCCATGCGCAGGCGAAGGCCGATGGTCGCATCGTCTTCAAGGTCGCCGCCGATCTCGCGGCGCAGCATGGAGCCCTCGAGGTTGAGCTGAGGCCAGAAGGAGGCGCGGTTACCGTCAAGCTCGGCCCGCGCCACCGAGATATCCTCCTGCAGCTTGAGCATTTCCGGCGCGGCGCTCAGCAATATGGCACGGCGCTCGATATCACGCAGCTCGGCGAGCAGGCCCAGCGGTTCGGGTGAGGCCAGGTCGTGTGGCAAGCGGCCGACGACCTGCTGATACTGCATGGCCAGGTCGCGCAGCGAGCCCTGCTCGATGGCGCGCTGCTCCAGGGCGCGATCCACCTCCAGAGCGGCACGATCGGTATCGGCACGGTCGGCAAAGCCGGCGGCGCTGCGCTCCTCGGCAAGGTCCTGGACGCCGCCGATGCGCCGCAGGTGCTCTCCGGCAGCGCGCACGCGCTGCCGGGACGCCAGCATGTCTAGATAGAGCTCGGCGATATCCAGCGCCGAGTCTTCGCGCACCTGGCGCAGGTCGTGCATGCGGCGGCGCTGCTCGGCCGTAGCGGAGTCGATATCACTGCCGACGCGTCCCCAGTCGTAGAGCACTTGAGAGGCTCGAATCTCGTAGCCCAGATCACCGACGAAGCTGTTTTCGGGACCCACCGAAACCTGAACATTGGGCAGATAGCCGCTGCGCGCCACCTTGACTCCCTGATCTGCCCTGGCGATCTCGGACTCCGCCGAACGTAGCGCCGGATCGATAGCCAGACCCGCCATGACCGCCTCCTCCAGGGAGGTAGCCTTGGCCAGGCCGGGCAGCAGCAGCCCTGCCACGCCCAGCCAGGCGATCCAGCGATATCCAGCGCGAGCCATCATCATGCCATGACCTCGGGCCCGGCCGCTGCCAGCTCATCGGCGTTGCCGAAGGCGTCGGAAATGCTGGCAAACTCCGGCATATCGGTAATCTCTTCAGGCATGGGCGCAGCGGCCATGGCGGCTTCCCAGGTTTCCTCATCGCCGTCCAGCACGAGCATGCTTTCGTCTTCCTGCAGCAGCAACGCTTCGCCCTCCTCCTGCGAAAGCTCCTCGTCCGCCGCGGCGACCTGAGCGCCGTCGTCAAGAGCTTCTTCGTCGCCTTCGACATCTTCGGAACGTCTGCCGCTCGATGAGGAGGAGGATTGGTTATGAGCCGCCCGAGCACCGAGCGCCGCCCCGAACGCCAGAAAGCCCATCAGGTCGGGACCTATGCCATCCAGCCAGCTGCCTTCAGCAGCGGTAGAGCCCCGCATGACCTCCTCGGCGGGCGCGGCCTCCCGGACAGGCACCTCTTCGGCAAGGAAGACCTCCTCGATGTTGATGCCATCGGCCATGGCAACGGCTTCAGGCTCGGCGGCGATGCTCCCTGCGGTGACGTCCTCCTCGGCAACCTCGTCGTCTTCCCACCAATCCAGCGCAGCGGGAGCCTCAGACGGAGAGGCCTGCTCGGCCTCGGCCAGCAGGGCGTCGGGGTCGAAGCGCAGCGCTTCGTCCGTGGCGGCCACGAAGATGGTGCTGAGGCTGTTGCTACCGGGTGCCGTAGTTATCGAGGCCATCAGCAGCGGGCCATCTCCGCTCGGCAGGTAGAGCTGACTCTGCCCCGAGCCGTTGAAGAACCCGAGAACCTCCAGAGAGCCTCCCCCCATCTGCTCGACCATCAGGCTCGTGCCCTCCCGGCTAAGCCCTGCGATCTCATCGGGGGTGATATCGACCAGCACCTTGCTGGGGGTGGTAAGGGCAATGAAGTCAGAGACCTGCTGAGGCTCGGCAGTCTCCAGGCTCTGCCGCATGCCAGCGACCTGTACGGTAATGCTCATATATTATCCCTTGGTGTCCGTCTGCGGAGAGGCCGGCCCGCCAACGGTGCAGCGCAGCGACTCGCGCAATTATGCGATATTATGCGGAACTCCGCATTCTAGAGAGCCAGAGCGTCAGCGCCAAGCCGGCACCGGCAGATCCGCTAAATCGCAAGGCACTGCGCTACCGCCAGGGAAGTCGTTTCATGTCGCTATCCGAACTACTGGTACAGGCCAGACGATACGCACTCGAGAAGGTCGCGCCGCTAGAGGCGCCCTATCCGGCTCATACGATCTTTCTCTCCGTCAGCGACGGCAACCAGCGAGCCCGGGTGGTACACGCCAGCCACGCCACCTTCGATGAAGCCTGGAAGACCGCTGCTGCCCGCTGTCGGCGCCTGGTGGAACGTGAGAAGCTCCAGGTGCGCTGGCTAAGGGCCGACTGGCCTACCAGCGCCACGCAAAGAGACTGGAAGACGCTCAAAGAGATACTGAAAAACACAAAAAGAAACTACTTCCGGTTTGGCCTGGCCCTGGACAGCCAATTGAAGCACGCCTTTCTGGAACAGGAGCTGAATGCCAACGCCATGCTGTATGGCGGCAACCAGGTGGCTCACGCCATCCTCAATGGAAAGAACTTTCGGCGCTACGCCGGGCTGCGCTATCGCAACCCGGCGCTGGACTTCTCCGACGATGCTCAGGTCATCCAGCTGGCGACGGCCGGCGTGTTCTGCACCACCGGCAGCTCCCCGTTGGCTCTGCATGGCGCTGGGCGCAATGCCGGCCGGCGCGTCATCGAACGACTGACCCCAGCCGACGTGCATGGCCTGGTCGCCTCCAGCAGCCGCTACCTGGCCAGCCAGGTTCAGGCCTCCGGCCGGTTTCACTACGGCTGGCACGCCTGTTTCGATCGTCCCATCCGCACCTACAACAGCCTGCGCCACGCCAGCACCACCTACGCCATGGTGGAGGCGTGGGAGGTCACCGGCGATGCCGACCTCAAGGCCGCCATCGACCGCTCACTACGCTTGCTGACCGATAGCCTGATCCAGGAGGTGACGCTGCCCGACGGCCAGCCGGCGGCCTTCCTGATCGACGCTCAGGACGAGATCAAGCTTGGCGGCAACGCGGTCTGCCTGCTTGCCCTGGTGCAGTACAGCCAAGCCACCGGCTCCCGAGAGCATCTGCCGCTTCTGGAGAAGCTGGCGCTGGGCATCGCCCATATGCAGGATCCGCAGAGTGGTCGTTTCGTGCATGTATTGAACTACCCGGACCTCTCGGTCAAGGAGCCCTTCCGCATCATCTACTACGACGGCGAGGCCGCCTTCGGCCTGATGCGGCTGTATGGCCTGACCGGCGACCCACGCTGGCTCGCCATGGTCGAGCGCGCCTTCGACCACTTCATCGATGCCGAGCACTGGAAGGCACACGATCACTGGCTCAGCTACTGTGTCAACGAGCTAACCCGCTACCGCGACGATGAGCGCTACTACCGATTCGGCCTGCAGAACGTGGCTGACCACCTGGGGTTCGTGGCCAGCCGAATTACCACCTTCCCCACCCTGCTCGAGCTGATGATGGCCGCCGAGCAGATGGTGCAGCGACTCAAGGCCTCAGCGGAGCAAGCCCATCTACTGGAAGGCCTGGACCTGGAACGTTTCTACCAGGCACTGGAATTCCGCGCCCACTACCTGCTCAACGGCCACTTCTTCCCCGAGGTCGCCATGTACTTCCAGAACCCCGCGCGCATTCTGGGCAGTTTCTATATCCGCCACCACGCCTTCCGGGTTCGTATCGACGATGTGGAGCACTACCTCTCGGGTTACGTGGCGTATCTGCGCTATGTGGAACGAGGCAGAGAGGTGGCTCTAGCAGAAAGAAGCCATGAAACCCAACAGTCCCCCTAGGGTCGCAAATGCCGAAGCTGATACCGCGCCTTCAGAAGCACGGTATCAGCGCCCACACCTTCGAAGAACCTCAGCAGCTCTCGGAGCAGCTGATCGGCCGGCTCAAGGACAGGGACCGGATAGCCGTCAAGGGGTCTCATGGGTCACATGCGATGCCTTTCAGGTCGTCGAGTAGCTCAAGCGCTTGTCCAGTTGAACCTTGCCTGCCAAACCCAGAACAATAAATCGCGCAAATATTTCAAAAACAAACAATAAGATCAAAAAAACAAAACAGCAACTTTCGGAAAAACAAAAAAACCCCTTCCAACCACTGTGAACGACCGAAACAGTCCGACGCCACTCGTTTCATATGGCCCAAAAAAAACAACAAAAGACCATAAAAAACCAAACCAAAGCCACCCGAAACCCCAGACACTAACCAAAACGCAGACAAGAAAAACCAAAACACACCCTTTAGACCTCACCAGAGCATTAAGATCCACAGTGAAAAAAACTCTGGGCCTCTTGTCAGGCCGACGGAACGTTACCAAGCATCTTTTCTTATTATTCAGTGCCGGGAAGGGAACACCTCATGTCCACGATAGCCAAGATCAGTCCGCTTTCAGCAGGCGCGCCTCAACAGGGGCAGCTGTTCGAAATAGGCAGCACCATCCCCTTGAGTGAGCCAAGCCAGATACTCCTTGACCTCTCTTTCCGAGAAGTCCACGTCATCGTGCGCGAAGGCAGTGACCTGATCATGGAGACGCGCGATGGCCAGGCAATACGCATCCTGAACTTCTATCTGGATGATGAGGAAGCCAGCGAGCTTTTCTTCGTCGATGACAATGGCAACATGGTATCTGCCACCTTCCCGCCGCCGATGAGCAACGGCCTGCAGCCGGTCGAATATACCCTGCTGCACGAACCAGCCGGATTCGTGGCGGCAAGCGATGGCGCATCAGATATCCTTCCCGCTCTTGCGGCTGCCGGCCTCGGGGCAGCAGCCATTGCTGCCATCGCCAACAGCAGTAGTAGTAGCAGTAGCGACACCCCTGCAGACGATGCGGACGCCGACGCCGACGCCGATGCGGATGCGGATGCCGATGCGGACGCAGACGCGGACGCGGACGCCGATGCTGACGCGGATGCGGATGCCGACGCAGATGCGGATGCCGACGCTGATGCGGATGCCGATGCCGACGCAGATGCCGACGCCGATGCGGATGCCGACGCCGACGCGGATGCCGATGCGGACGCCGACGCCGATGCGGACGCTGATGCCGATGCGGACGCCGATGCCGATGCGGACGCCGACGCCGATGCGGACGCCGATGCGGATGCGGATGCGGATGCGGATGCGGACGCCGACGCGGATGCCGACGCCGATGCGGATGCCGACGCCGATGCGGATGCAGATGCCGATGCGGATGCCGACGCCGATGCCGATGCCGACGCGGATGCCGATGCGGACGCCGACGCCGATGCGGACGCTGATGCCGATGCGGACGCCGATTCCGATGCGGACGCCGACGCCGACGCCGATGCGGATGCGGATGCGGACGCCGATGCGGATGCGGATGCGGACGCCGACGCGGATGCCGACGCGGATGCCGACGCCGATGCGGATGCAGACGCCGATGCGGATGCAGATGCCGATGCCGATGCCGACGCAGATGCGGACGCCGATGCCGATGCCGACGCCGATGCGGACGCCGACGCGGATGCCGATGCGGATGCCGACGCCGATGCAGATGCAGACGCCGATGCCGATGCAGACGCGGATGCCGACGCCGATGCGGACGCCGATGCCGATGCGGACGCCGATGCGGACGCCGACGCGGATGCGGATGCAGACGCCGACGCCGACGCCGATGCGGACGCCGATGCGGACGCGGACGCCGATGCGGATGCCGACGCCGATGCGGATGCCGATGCCGACGCTGACGCGGACGCCGATGCCGATGCCGATGCAGACGCTGATGCGGACGCCGATGCAGATGCGGATGCGGACGCCGATGCCGATGCAGACGCTGATGCGGACGCCGATGCCGACGCAGATGCGGACGCCGATGCAGACGCTGATGCGGACGCCGATGCCGACGCAGATGCGGATGCGGACGCTGATGCCGACGCAGATGCGGATGCCGACGCAGATGCCGACGCAGATGCCGATGCGGATGCCGATGCGGACGCCGATGCGGATGCGGACGCTGATGCCGACGCAGATGCGGATGCCGACGCAGATGCCGACGCAGATGCCGACGCAGATGCCGATGCGGATGCCGACGCTGATGCGGACGCCGATGCGGATGCCGATGCGGATGCAGATGCCGATGCCGACGCTGACGCGGACGCCGATGCCGATGCAGACGCTGATGCGGACGCCGATGCCGACGCGGACGCTGATGCCGACGCAGATGCGGATGCCGACGCAGATGCGGATGCCGACGCAGATGCGGACGCCGACGCAGATGCGGATGCCGATGCGGATGCAGACGCGGATGCCGATGCAGACGCGGATGCCGATGCCGATGCCGATGCGGACGCAGATGCGGATGCGGATGCGGATGCCGACGTTCCCGATGCTCCGGGCAGCCTCGCCGTTATTGACGGCAAGATAATTACCGGTGAAGCAGAGCCCTTCTCGACAGTTCATGTAGAGACTGAAGCAGGCGTATTCGCCGGTGCTGGTCACGCCAATGCAAATGGTGAATTTGCAATCAGCCTGGTTCCTGCTCAGGCCTTGGGCACAACGCTGAATGTTACACAGCGGGATACCGGCGGTAATGTTTCGGAGCCGGCAAAAGCACAAGTTTCCATCGTAGGCCAGGACGGAAAAGCTCAGGCACAAATTACCCCTGCAGAACTCGGCGAGCCCCAGGAAAGTGTTGAGACCCTGGATGACGGCTCAGTGAATATTCTGCTTGGCCTACTCGGGATTACATTAGGCAGCACCTCGCTGAGTCGCTCCTTCTCCATAGAAGAAGGCGTTGGGGAGGTCAGCTTTTCCTTGAAAGGTACGCAGCTGGCAGACGTCGGTTTGCTTGGCGCACAGCCTAAGCTGAACATCAGCCTTCTCAAACAAGGCAGCAATGGTCAGTTTGAAGTGGTCGATAGCACTGTTGACGGCAGCTCTCAGCTTCTGTCTATTGCCTTGCTGTCTCAAAACAGAGCAGAAGCCAGCTTCGAAGGCCTTGAGCCGGGAAATTATCAGCTGGCCATCAGCTACCGCCCAGGCGCTGTAGGGGCCCTGCAGAGGATTGAAGTCAGTGACATCAATGTAAAAACTGTCTCCATTCCTGATGCTGGGGACCCCACGACAGGTGCTGCCCAAGGCAACCTGCTGCTGGACAGCAAGGGAGAGCTCATGGCTATTGATCCTGACGCAACTGACATATTTGTCAGCCAAGGTGGCAGTTGGGTTCAAGTGGATGGCGAGACCAGCATTGCGGGACAATTTGGCACCTTCCTTGTCCAAAGCGATGGCAGTTACCGCTATGAGCCTGATGCTAACGTTGACAATATTGGCCAGAGAGACAGCCTTAGCTATAGGCTTGAGGATGCTAATGGTCGCAGCGAAATTATCAGCCTACAAGTTGAGCTGAAGGACGCGGCTCCCAGCATTAACGAGATGGCCGCCCGGCAAATGTTCAGCTTTGATGACCTCAGTGACAGCTTCGACCTTATGGAAGCAGACACTGAGCATAACGAGCTGAAAGAAAGCCAGTACAGCTCGACCTTTGATGCTGGAGAAGATGAAACGCTTTCACTATCCAGCGCCGATGACGTCTTGATTGATGAATCAGGAGACGCATTTGACAAGGCCGAGATGGAGGGCGTCGGCACAATGGCAACGGACTTACACATGGATGTAGGCTCGGTACTGGCTGTGCATCAAGATGAGCTAGCAAATGACGCAATGAGCCACATGGTCCACGGCTAATCACAACGGTATGAAAACAGAGTCCGGAAAGCACCGCGTGAGGCTGCATTCCGGGCTCTCTGTTTATGAGCGCATATGCCAGTATGGTTTCATGCTGGCATAGCAGCCGCTGAAGGACTGCTCATTGTCAACAGCTAGGCATGGAGCCAAAATTGCCACACCTTATTCATGATCCTACCTACGCACACAAAATCACCCTCTTGGTCAGTCAGGAATGAGCCTTGAGCCAAACGACATCAATGTCGCTATTTTCAGCAAATGCAGTGAGAACGAAAAATGGCTTGAGACCCAAGTCCGAAAGGCTGGAGTTGAAAACCTGATCTCGTATAACAGCTCACGCTGCATACATTCACGTACCTCTATACTGCCTGACTGCCTGATAGTCATGCAGGAAGACCCTATTCCCCAACCACACGGCATAAAAATACCAACCCTTCGGCTAGGGGGCAGCTCGTGTTCAGATGCCTCACTACACCTTGACATACCATTCTCTACTGAGGAACTGGAACAGGGGATAAAAAAAGCGGCTTCACTTGGCACATGTATCAAGATGGGCTGTAACAATGGGCACATCTATTTTTCTTCGAAAATAATGCGCGAGTTCTATAGAGAGGCACTACTATATGCAAACTCTGAAGTAAATACGCTCATCCTAGGTGAAACTGGAACCGGAAAGGAGATGGTAGCCAGACTACTTCACCATTACAACAATCAGCGAAGCAGCGGACCATTTGTATGCGTAAACTGTGGAGCTATTCCTGAAGGCCTTTTTGAAGCAGAATTTTTTGGCTACTCCCCAGGGGCATTCACTGGCGCCTCTCGCAGCCATGCTGGATATTTTGAGCAGGCAAACGGTGGAACCATTTTTCTGGATGAAATTGGTGACCTACCCCTATATCAGCAGGTCAAGTTACTACGTGTCATAGAACAGCAATCCATTACTCCGCTGGGATCACGGCGAAGAATACCGCTTGACTTCAGGCTAGTTGCCGCAACTAACCGCCACTTATATACCATGGTGCGTGAAGGAAAATTTCGCTCCGATTTATACTATAGGATCGCAGTCGCCGTACTCGATCTTCCCGACTTGGAAGCAAGAGGGAGGATGGAAAAACGCCAGCTATTCTTCCACCTCCTATCCTCTATTGCAAAAAAAGAGGGAATAAACCTTGCAACCTTACCTGACTGGCTGATGAACGCAGTCGGCAACAGGGTGTTCAAAGGAAACATAAGGGAAATGATGAACACCGCAGAGAGAGTATTCCTCAAGTATCGCGTAAGTGGAACTTGGAGCAAAAAAGCAGTCCTTCCAATTATAGAAAAGGAATCAGAAGCACAGGCACCAGAAGCTTCGAACTTAACCAACCATAGCCTATCTATGGAGAGAGATGAAATACTGGATGCACTACAGCGAAATAACTGGGTTCGCAAAAAGACTGCCATGGACCTTGGTATAAGCCGAAAGGTATTATGGGAAAAAATGCACAAGCATCAACTATATGACCACCCCGATCACGTAGGAAAACGCCCCAGGCAACGGAGGGCAAAGTGAGCGCAATAGAAGCTCAACCTCAGGAGCAAGGCTCTGGAATGGGCAATGCCAATGCTGAAAAGTCACATTCAGCAGTTTATGCTTTTTGCCTTGTATCGGCATTTCATAACTCTCCACTAGATCCTGAGCAACTCGCAATCACAGAGGGAATCAATAGAGGAACAGTCGGAACGGAAGACCTTATAAATTTAGCATCTAGGCACCGCTTCAAGGCAAAGCAGGTAAATCTCACATGGGAAGACCTTGAACGACAAAGTTTTCCTGCAATAGTGGAACTGAAAAATGGGCAATTCTTGGTAATTGCCCGCGTTGAGTCAGAGCAAGCTGTTCTGGTGGAGCCCCGCCAAGGGAAGCCACTTATTGCAACGCGTAGTCAGCTGGAAGAAATCTGGACCGGAAACCTGGTACTGATGCGCCCTAAGATCGGGTGGAGTACAGAAAATCCACGATTTGGATTTGCCTGGTTCCTTCCCATGCTGAAACGGTACAGGTCCAGCCTGACAGAAGTGGGAATAGCTGCCTTTGTTATTCAGATATTCGCTCTGGCCACCCCCCTTTTTACCTTGCTTATCATTGACAAGGTACTGGTCCACCGTTCTATCTCTACTCTTAACGTATTAGCTGGCGCCATGCTGGCTATTCTTCTTTTCGAGGCAGTTTTAGGCGTGCTTCGCGCTCAGTTGATGACGCGCACGACATATCGCGTAGATGCAACACTAGGAATGAAGGTTTACGAACACCTTCTCAGCGTCCCACTGCGATACTTTGAACAGCGCAAAGTGGGTGACACAGTTGCCAGAGTCAAGGAAATGGAAACAATACGCCAATTCCTTACTGGCTCCAGCATGATGGCGATAATTGATCTACTTTTTGTAGGTGTTTTTCTGCTTGTCATGTTCTTGATCAGCTATCAGCTCACGCTATTGGTTATTGCTATGCTGCCACTGCTGGTTGGGCTATCTGTCATCACCTACCCTACCATAAGAAAGCGCATGGTCGACCGCCTTGAGAAAAGCGCGGAATATCAGTCGTTTCTTACAGAAACCATAAGCAGCATACAGACCATTAAGTCCCTTGCTGCTGAAAAACAGATGGCAAGACGGTGGGACTCCCTGCTCGCCAGCTACGCTACTGCCTCATATCGAAGCGACTCTCTTTCTGGCATTGTCGGCTCTATCGGACAAGTCATGCAAAGGCTAATAACACTGTCCATTCTATGGTACGGTGTAAATCTTGCGCTTGATGGATCCATTACTGCCGGCCAGCTAATTGCATTCAACATGATTGCAAGTCAAGTCACTAGCCCAGTACTTCGCATGGTGCAAACCTGGCAAGGACTTCAGCAGGTTGGGCTGTCGATTGAAAGGCTGGGTGACTTAATGAACACCCCCAAAGAGCCCATACTTAACACTGGCCGGCAAAACCTCAAGCCGCTGCAGGGAAAAGTGGAGATGGAAGGTGTCGAGTACCGCTACCGCCCTGACCTAGAGCCTGTAATAAAGGGCGTCAGCTTTACCATTCAACCAGGAAGCTTTGTCGGTATTGTGGGGCGCAGCGGGTCGGGAAAAAGTACTCTGGCAAAGCTACTGCAGCGCCTTTACCTTCCTAGCTCTGGGAAAATACGCTTTGACAATATAGATCTTAACGAAGTAGATCCTCGCTGGCTCAGGCGCCAGATAGGAGTCGTGCCACAAGAGGGTAGCCTTTTCGCAGGCACTGTTCGCGAAAACATTTCAATTCACCTTCCTGACGCCCCCATGAGCAGCGTTATCGCCGCTGCAAGACTTGCAGGAGCGGAAGAATTCATAGAAAATCTGCCAGCAGGTTATGACACACCGATTGGCGAACGTGGCGCCATACTTTCCGGAGGCCAACGGCAGCGTCTAGCTATCGCGCGCGCCCTGCTGGCAAATCCCCGGATACTAATATTCGACGAGGCAACTAGCGCACTTGATAAAGCTGCGCAGCGCACCATTGAGGCTAGCATTCAAAAGGTCCGCCAAGGTAGAACCGTTTTCATGGTTGCACATTCATTGGAAGCCATTCAGCATGCCGACACGATACTAGTCATGGATAATGGAAGGATCGTCGAGTCGGGAAGTCACAGAGAACTCATGGAAAGAAAAGGTATGTTTTATAACCTTTTCCAGGAGGTATAGGCTTGGCTAAAACCATGAGCTTGCTCTCTCGCTTGGCCCGCATTTTATCTTCACGGCATAGCGAGAACACAAAGCGACGCAGAATCGAGAAACTTAATGAGCTTGAGCGAGAGTTTCTTGACCCGCTGAGGTCCATTCAAGAAACCGAGCCTCCGGCCGGAAGGAGACGAGTGCTATGGGCACTACTGATTTTATTGCTACTGGCACTTGTATGGTCCTGGTTTTCACGCATTGATGTTGTAGCCACTGCCAATGGTCGATTTATACCTGACGGCCGCAACAAGGTGGTACAAAATATGGAGCTTAGCGCTATCGAGGAAGTGTTGGTCGAGGTCGGGCAGCGCGTTGAGGCCGGCCAGCTCCTGGTGAGGCTCGACGAAACGCTGGCAGCAGCAAGTAACGAGTCAATTGAAAAGGCAGCAAGGCTTAACATGGCCCGGCAGCACAGACTTAAAAGCAGCCTGAGCGGCAACGCTCCTAATAGTCATCAAGCAGACGAAATATATTCACTGAACCAGGACATATGGAAAACCGAAGAAGCTCGCCATGCCAGCCTTCGCAAGACGATGAACTCCAGCATCCGTGAAGTTCAGGCTGAGCTACGATCCAGTGAGTCGCGGCTTCACCGCCAACTGGAGCGGCAGGAATTGGTTGACCAGAGGACAGAAAGTGCTCGCCGACTGGCTGAAATTGGCGCTATCGCTCGAAATGAATATATCATGCTTCGCGAAGACAGCATCGCTCTGCAGAGTGATATAGACTCATCTAGAGAAAAGATAAAAATCTTGCGAGAACGCCTAGTTAACGCACATGAGGCGCTCGAACAGATTGAAGCTGAGCGGCGCCTTGATCTACTGGCCAGCTTGGAAAGGGCCATCAGTGAGTCATATCAGCTAACTGAACAGCAATCTCATACGGTCCACGCTCTAGAGAGCAGAAACCTTCATGCCCCTGTTGCTGGCACAGTAAAATCCATCAATGTTTCAACGCCTGGTGAGGTTGTTACAGCCGGATCCAGCATTATCGAGATTGTCCCTGATGAGGCGCCACTGCTTGTTGAGCTAGAGCTTTCTGATAGGGATTCTGGGTTTGTTAGAGTAGGCCAGCATGTAGAAATAAAGGTTGAAGCTTTTCCTTTCACCCAGTATGGCGTATTGCCAGGCAAACTGGTATGGATCAGCGCAGACGCGCAAGCCAGCGGCCAGGAAGGCTACTATCGGGCGTGGGTTGAACCTACCAAACACTACCTTGAGCGGGGTAACGAGCGCGTCACGGTACGCCCTGGCATGACTGCGTCAGTCGATGTCAACACAGGAGAGAGAAGGATTCTTGAGTTTTTCCTCTCACCCCTCTCGCGCAACATCAGCGAAGGCATAAGCGTGAGATAAACGTTTAAAAAAACTTTGAAACAAAACAGAACATCAGAGGCTTGATCTCATAACACATGCATCAATTATTCACAAATGAAAGGGTTTATCTCAATGGCTTTGTTGCTATATTTCAATTGCTTTTGTACCGGTTTAAAATGATGACAGGACCCTGTGGTGTGCAGCTGCTGCCTTCGGGGAAAAATCAGGAAAAACCGGCAAAGCACGGCCTTTGCCATGCATCAAAAAACCAGCATCAAAAAAGCTAGAATAGCTAAGCTTAATTTATTTCCAGGAGAAATAAAACATGGCACTTCTCGGTGGTCTTCTTAATCTTGATGGTCTTCTCGGTGGCCTGCTCGGCGGAAATAGCGGCCAAGGCACCAGTGAAGCCGTTAACGTCAGCAACGCTGCTGCACTTAACGCAGACACCTTGGTCAACAGCGTGATTGATGGCATGAACGGCTTGATCAATACCACGCTCAACACCACCTTCGACGGCGTGCAGGGGCTAGTGGAAAGCACCATCGTCAGCAGCGCCGGCGCCATGAACTCCGTTGCAGGGAGCGCCATTGCCTTTACCGAGCAGAGCGCTACCAAGGTTTTTGACAGCAACGGAAACCTGATCTCTGAAAGCGCTACTCTGAGCACAGCGCCCGGCGCCGAAATCATGCAAACTTATGCTGCCGAGACCCTCGGTCCGCTGACTGCCGGCGTTGGCAATGGCATCGACGGCATGCTGAGCGGCGTTGGTGAAGGGGCCGGCCAGGCCATGGCTAACCTGGGCAGCGGCATTCCGGAAATGCTGCCGGGCACCGTGTCTGCGCTGGGTGCCGACATTGTCGGTGCATCCGACAGCGGTGGCCTGGTGACTAATCTGCTGAACGTTCTGATCTAACGGGCTTCCCAACACGGGCTTCCCAACGAGGTCGGCGCCATCAATTGGCGCCGACCAATTCTGCTTTACCGAGGAGCTTCCATGTCAATACTTATTTCACATGGTTTTGGCAACAGCCTGACCTCACTGACTACTCAAACAATTAACTCCACCATTGACCGCATGGCTATGCAGTTCAATCAAGACATAAGCGAAAGCTTATTGGAGGCCAACCTCATCAGCCTAGGCGGAATTTCAAGTAGTGCAGTCTCATTACATGCTCTGCTAGGTGCGAACATGCAGCGGGGCACCATGGAGACAAGCATCACTCCTCAGGAAGATGGTGGAGTCATTATTGAAGAACGATTCCATTATGATCATGCCATCGACAGAATCAACAACGGCTTGGACAATCGAATTGGCCTTGATGCACAACAGTCTGCAAATGACATTCAAGCACTTCTTCAAGACACAGGAAACCTGATTTCAACCGAAATGCCTGCTTTCGCTAATCAGATACCTCTACAGACACTATCATTGTTAGAAATGACTTCCCCTGCGGACTTGGACGTTTCTTTCGTATGACACAAGGCATCAAGCCAAGATTTACAGCCCTGTTGCTGGCGTTTTTTCCGCTTTACTCAGCCCCGGCCGTAGCCAGTGCGATCAGTGCTAGTGCGAACACTACACTTCAGGCACAGGTGCAACCGGCTCATCGTATAGCGCTGCAAGAAGTGCTTGATAAGGTAGCGTCTAGCACCCCGGCAATGCTGAAGCAGCAAGAGCTAATCATTCAGGCAGAGTCTCGCAAAAGCCAAGCTAGGGGTGCCTTCCTTCCACAACTGGATCTGTCGCTTCAAACACTCAGGTCACAAAACTATTCCGGCAGTGGCAGCACTATTGTTGGCGGCAGCGTCATTGACGCCAGCGAGAGCTTCTACAACAGCTATGCTGCGCTTTCCGCTGAGCTTAGCCTCTTCAATGGAGGGCAGCATCAAGCCAGTTTTCGCGCGGCCACCTCGGATCTTGCCGCCAACGAAGCAGAGTTAGACGCCATTGTAGTAAACGAGTTTTTACAAGCACTAAAGCTATATGTTGATCTGGCTAGTGCAGAAGTTTTCACACGCTCCAGTAGACATCGGGCAGCTCTCTTTGAAAAAAGGCTGTCACTTGCAAAAGAGGGTTTCAAAGAAGGCCGCTTAGCCAAGACTGTCGTACAATCAGCGGAAGCGGATTGGCTTGACGCACAGTCAGAGCTTCTTCAAGGCCAGATGCAACAAGAGCATATTTCTGCCCGCCTCCTGCGCCATCTTGGCACTCCCGGCATCGGAACAGCAAGAAATACAATTTATGCAGACATAGGCACCATACCCACACCTCCTGTAATGCACCTTGTTCAACCTAAGGCTCATATTGCAGAACATCCGTCGCTTAAAGCAGCAAAAAATCGCATAGACTCTGCGCATCGGCAACTGGATTCTGCGCGGGGAACCATCCTCCCCAAGGTCTCTCTGATTGCAAACTACTCCTTTATCGGTGTTGACTCGCAAAGCGCAATGAATGCTATAGATGACATGGGGCGAGACAACTTTATTATTGGGCTATCCTTGAAACAGCCATTAGGGCCTTTTACATCAGAACGAGCAAACATCGATTCTTCGCAATCAGCATTACGCATGGCCCAGTTGCGGTATGATGAGCTACAGCACGAACTTATCGATTTAGCTCAAGAGGCATTGAGCGACTTGCGCGCGAACCGGCAAGAGCTTGAAATTATAAAAAACTCTGAAGCCAGTGCTCGTGAAGCGATGGAGCTACACCGAGCCAGAGCCAGGCATGGTTTTGGCAGCAATATGGAAGCCGTTGAGCTGGAGGCTGAGTGGGTGAGGAGAGTCGCTAACCAGGAACGTCAAGAATTAGCTGTAAAAATGTCTGGCTGGGCAGTTTTGGCCACCGTAATGCCTCAGCATTTTTTGAAAATGATTAAATTAAATAACGGCTTTTAGCTATAAGCCATTGTTAAATCAGGGCTCTCTCGTAAACCGAGAGAGCCCTGTCTGGCTTAGATCAGAACGTTCAGCAGGTTGGTCAGCAGACCACCGCTGTCGGATGCACTGACAATGTCGGCACCCAGCGCAGACACGGTGCCCGGCAGCATTTCCGGAATGCCGCTGCCCAGGTTAGCCATGGCCTGGCCGGCCCCTTCACCAACGCCGCTCAGCATGCCGTCGATGCCATTGCCAACGCCGGCAGTCAGCGGACCGAGTGTCTCGGCAGCATAGCTCTGCATGATCTCGGCGCCGGGCGCTGTGCTCAGAGTAGCGCTTTCAGAGACCAGGTTGCCTGCAGAGTCAAAAGCCTTGGTGCTGCTCTGCTCGGTAAAGGCAATGGCGCTCTCTGCAACGGAGTTCATGGCGCCGGCGCTGCTGACGATGGTGCTCTCGGCCAGCCCCTGCACGCCGTCGAAGGTGGTGTTGAGCGTGGTGTTGACAAGGCCATTCATGCCATCAATCACGCTGTTGACCAGGCCGTCCGCGTTAAGTGCAGCAGCGTTACCAACCGCCACGGCATCAACGCTGGAGCCACCGCCCAGTCCGCCCAGGTCAAGCAGGCCGCCCAGCAGACCACTTTCTCCACCTACAAGCCCGCCCAGCAGGCCACCTTCTTCGCCGCCGCCTACCAGACCATCAACCAGACCGGTCAGAGTCGAAATCGCCATGATGTCTAAATCCTCGATCGTTTCGTTTAATTACCGTTTGGGGCAAGGAGAAGTTTTTCACCAACCCCACTCATAAGCAAGCAAGCTTCATGCCAAAAAGAAAAAAATCAGGGCATCACCTTATCAACAGGGTTGTAATGCGCCAAAAGCTTGAATGAGAAGTGGCAAGACATTGTTTTTATTATAAAAAACAAAACATCCTCATTGCCTTGCCCACTGTCTAATAACCATGGGCCATCTTTTCAACCAAGCCATGTTTCATGCGAAAAGGAACACCTCTCATAAATGTAACGTAACATGGAACATTAAAGCGCATAGTATTGAACTGAAAGGCTCTGCCAAACAACACCAGCAACAAAGTAATATTACATAGAAACATAAATTGCGATCTAAAATAACCAAAAAATAAATCTTTTAACAATTTCAAGCAATTTAATGACTTTATCTGGCACCAGAACAATCACCGCAGCTTCGCCGCCACTCACCCTGCTCTTAGAGCCGCATGACGCTCCTGAAGAGAATGAAGGTGCCTAGAGCCTTGTGCTGGCTGTGCTAGCTTGAAAGGGCAGCAATTTTGCCCAACCCGAGCATTACATTTAACAATAAAGCAGTTACCATCGGGATACGAAGATCCCCAGCTCAAGGAGTCCACCATGTCCATTCGCGCCAGCATCAGCCCCCTGCAGAGCGACCCCTCAGCGCATGGGCGGCTCCATGAGTTCAGCGAAGCCCTTCCCCTGAGCGAACCAAGCAAGGTGCTGCTGGAGCTCTCCTTTCGTGAAGTGCATGTCATCGTGAGGGAGGGCCAGGACCTCCTGGTCGAGACCAAGTCAGGCAAAACCTTCAGGGTTCTGAACTTTTACCTGGAGGACGAAGAAGCCAGCGAGCTCTACTTCCTGGATGACAACGACCGCTTAGTCGCAGCCACCTTCCCACAGCCGATGAGCAACGGCCTTCAGCCGGTTGAGTACATATTCCTTGATGAGACAGCTGACAGCAGTGCCGCCCCGATCCCCCTACCCTTCGCGGTTGCAGCAGCAGGCCTAGGCGCCGCTGCTATAGCAGCAGTCGCCAGCAGCAGCAGCTCTGCAGCGGATGATGCGGATGCAGACGCCGATGCCGACGCGGATGCCGATGCCGATGCCGATGCCGATGCCGACGCGGATGCAGACGCCGACGCGGATGCCGATGCGGATGCCGATGCCGATGCCGACGCGGATGCGGATGCGGACGCCGATGCGGATGCCGATGCCGATGCTGATGCCGACGCGGATGCCGACGCGGATGCCGATGCCGATGCCGATGCCGACGCCGACGCGGATGCCGACGCGGATGCCGATGCCGACGCGGATGCCGACGCCGACGCGGATGCCGATGCGGATGCGGACGCCGATGCGGATGCCGATGCGGATGCCGACGCCGATGCGGATGCCGATGCCGATGCGGATGCGGATGCGGATGCCGATGCCGACGCCGATGCGGATGCCGACGCCGATGCGGACGCCGATGCGGATGCCGACGCGGATGCCGATGCCGATGCCGACGCCGATGCGGATGCCGACGCCGATGCGGACGCCGATGCGGATGCCGACGCGGATGCCGATGCAGACGCGGACGCCGACGCGGATGCCGATGCAGACGCAGACGCCGACGCGGATGCCGACGCGGATGCCGATGCCGACGCGGATGCCGACGCCGACGCGGATGCCGATGCGGATGCGGACGCCGATGCCGACGCCGATGCCGACGCCGATGCTGATGCTGATGCTGATGCTGATGCCGATGCTGATGCGGATGCGGACGCTGATGCTGACGCCGACGCCGACGCGGACGCCGATGCCGACGCAGACGCCGATGCGGACGCCGACGCGGATGCGGATGCAGACGCCGACGCGGATGCCGATGCGGATGCCGATGCGGATGCGGATGCCGATGCCGATGCGGATGCCGACGCGGATGCCGATGCCGACGCGGATGCCGATGCAGACGCGGACGCCGACGCGGATGCCGACGCCGACGCGGATGCCGACGCGGATGCAGACGCCGACGCGGATGCCGACGCGGATGCGGATGCGGATGCGGATGCGGATGCAGACGCCGACGCCGACGCCGATGCCGATGCCGATGCCGATGCCGATGCCGACGCCGATGCGGATGCCGATGCCGATGCCGATGCCGATGCCGACGCCGATGCGGACGCCGATGCGGATGCCGACGCGGACGCCGATGCCGACGCAGACGCCGATGCGGATGCGGATGCGGATGCGGATGCGGATGCAGACGCCGACGCCGATGCCGACGCGGATGCCGATGCGGACGCCGATGCGGACGCCGACGCGGATGCCGACGCGGACGCCGATGCGGATGCCGACGCGGACGCCGATGCGGATGCCGACGCCGATGCCGACGCGGATGCGGATGCAGACGCCGACGCGGATGCCGACGCCGATGCGGATGCCGATGCGGACGCCGACGCCGATGCTGATGGCGATCTGACCGTGGAAGCCGAAGTCGATAATGATGCGGCAACTATCAGCATTAGCGGTACCAGCACCGCTGTCGCCGAAGGCAGTGAGGTGGCGATCACCATCACCGACCAGAACGGCGACAGCGTCACCGCAACGGCCACCGTGGATGAAAACGGTGACTTCAGCGCCGCGGATATCGACGTCAGCGGCCTGACCGATGGTCCGCTGACCATCGAGGCCGTGGCCACCGATAACAACGGCAACGAGCTGACCGCCACGGTCACCGCCGAGCTGGATGCGGTGGACGCGGACCTGACCGTCAACGCTCAGGTCGATAACGACGCCGCCAGCGTAGACGTCGACGGTACCAGCGCCGATGTGGCCGAAGGCGGTGAGGTGGCGATCACCATCACCGACCAGAACGGTGACAGCGTCACCGCAACGGCCACCGTGGATGAAAACGGTGACTTCAGCGTGACGGATATCGACGTCAGCACGCTGACCGATGGTCCGCTGACCATCGAGGCCGTGGCCACCGATAACAACGGCAACGAGCTGACCGCCACGGTCACCGCTGAACTGGATGCGCTGGACGCGGACCTGACCGTCAATGCGAGCGTGGATAACGACGCCGCCAGCGTAGACATCGACGGTACCAGCGCCGATGTGGCTGAAGGCGGTGAGGTGGCGATCACCATCACCGACCAGAACGGTGACAGCGTCACCGCAACGGCCACCGTGGATGAAAACGGTGACTTCAGCGTGACGGATATCGACGTCAGCACGCTGACCGATGGTCCGCTGACCATCGAAGCCGTGGCGACCGATAATAACGGCAACGAGCTGACCGCCAGCACCAGCGTCGAGCTCGATCTGACCGCCCCGGACGCTCCGACGGCGGCGTTCAATGATGCCGGCGATGCCGTGAGTGGCGAGGCCGAGCCGGGCAGCACCGTGATCGTGCGCGATGACGAGGGCAATGAGCTGGGCCGCACCACCGCCGACGAGGACGGCAGCTACACCGTCACGCTGGACGAGCCGCTGACCAACGGCGAGGAAGTCGAGGTCACCGCCACCGACGCGGCCGGCAACGAGTCCGACCCGACCACCGCCACCGCGCCGGACACCACCGCCCCGGACGCTCCGGTCATCACAGGCGCCGTGGATGATGTAGAGCCGGCCGGCGATCTGGCCGACGGCGATGTCACCAACGACAACACCCCGACCCTGGAAGGGACCGCCGAGGCAGACAGCACCGTGACCGTGTTCCAGGACGGTACCGAGATCGGTACCACTACGGCCGATGCAGACGGCCACTGGAGCTTCGAGGTGCCGGCGCTGGCGGATGACACCGTCACGTTTACCGCCACGGCCACCGATGCCGCCGGCAACGTCTCCGCGGACAGCACCGGCTTTACGCTGACCATCGACACTGTCGCCCCGGACGCTCCGACCCTGGCGCTGGCTAACGACACCGGTGACGTCGACGGCGTGACCAGCGATGGCACCGTCAATGTGGGCGGCCTGGAAGAGAACGCCACCTGGGAATACTCCACCGATGGCGGTGCCAGCTGGACCGAGGGCACAGGCGACAGCTTTGAGTTGCCGGAAGGCGACTACGCCGACGGCGAGGTCCTGGCCCGCCAGACCGACGAAGCCGGCAACACCAGTGACAACGGCGAGCTGGGCGCGGTGAGCGTGGACACCACCGCCCCGGACGCTCCGACGGCGGCGTTCAATGACGCCGGCGATGCCGTGAGTGGCGAGGCCGAACCGGGCAGCACCGTGATCGTGCGTGATGACGACGGCAACGAGCTGGGCCGTACTACGGCCGATGAAGACGGTAGCTACACCATCGAGCTGGACGAGCCGCTGACCGATGGGGAAGAGGTGACCGTTACCGCCACCGACGAAGCGGGCAACGAGTCGGCGCCCACGGAGGCCACTGCGCCCCAGGCCCCTCCGGTACTCTCCCTGACGCTGGCCAACGATACCGGTATCGATGGCGATGGCATCACCAGCGACGGCACCGTCGAGGTGGGCGGCCTGATAGCCGGCGCCACCTGGGAGTACTCCATCGACGGTGGCAATAACTGGATCGAAGGCGACGGCGACAGCTTCGAGCTTTCCGCTGACGAATATGCCGACGGCGCCGTGATCGCCCGTCAGACAGTGGGTGAGCTGACCAGCCCGCCGGGCGCGCTGGGCGCCGTCGAGATCGTCGAGCTGAATGCCGTCGACGATGCCGCCGCGCTGGATCTGGGCGAGCAGTCCGTCACCGTCTACCCCTCTGAAACCGAGGAAAACGTTCAGGTGCTGGGTGTCGCCGAGGGCGAAGGTGGCGAACTCTCCGGCACCACCTTTACCGTGGCAGAAGGGCAGACCGGCGAGGTGGCACTGCAGGTCCAGCAGACGGCGCTGGTGGCAGTGGCCGATGCCTTCCGCGTCGAGGTCTATGACGAAGGTGGCAACCTGGTCTATGAGGGGGGCACCGACGATTCCATGGTGGGGGATGTCGGCGGCCTGGAAATCCTCGGCCTGACCGGTGATGACACCCTGACCGCGGTGCTGATCGGCCTTGTGCCGGGCGAGTACAGCGTGGTCGTGCGCAATGAGCAGAGCGCACTGGAGAACCTGCTGGTCAGCGACCCGGAGGATGGCGGCCTTGTTCTGGAGGAACTGGGCGATGCTGGCGTGGTGCTGGGCCCGGAAAACCAGGAACTGATACTCGACGCCGTGGAGGATGGCCTCAACGAGTATTTACTGGCAGAAGGACTTGATCTTGGGCTGGGTAGCGGCGTCAGGGCCCTGCTGGAACCCTTGCTCGGCACAGTCGACGGACTCGGCGTCGGAGAGGTGGTCGGAGTCCTGTCGGATGTCCTGAACACGCTGGGGCTTTCTGCCGCCCTCGATACCGTGGTCGACACCCTAGCCGAGGCACTGCTTAGCAATACGCTGACGGCTTTCCAGTTCACCGACATCACCACCACGCTGACCGAGTACAGCTTCGCTGCCAATCAGCCGGTCGAGGGCAATGTGATCACTGGAGAAGGCGAGGGCAACGAAGCCGACCAGCTGGTGCCGGGAAGCGAGATCTCCCAGGTTCAGCTCCTCGATGCCGAGGGCAACCCCTCCGGCGATCCGGTCATGGTGCCCGAGAGCGGCTCGGTGGAGATCGCCGGCCTCTACGGCGTGCTGACCATTGCCGCCGACGGCAGCTACAGCTACGCCGCCAACGGCGACCGTGACTCCCTGGGCGAGTCCGATACCTTTACCTATACGGTATCCGATGGCCTCAACGAAGCGACCGCCAACCTGACCATCGAAATCGACGGCGAGTCGCTGCCGGAGCTTGATGCTCAGCCGGATAGCGTCGCACTGGATATGGGCAATCAGTCCGCTGTGGTCAATGAGCCGCAGACGGAGAGTAATGTGTCGGTGCTGGAGGCAGACGCGCTGGTCGGTAGCGACCCCGATGCTAGCGTACCGCTGAGTGTAACGGACGATTTCATCGGAGACGTTCAGATCGAGGTCAGCCAGACCAACCTCGCTGCGGTAGCCAGCGGCTTTGTTGTCGAAGTGCTGGACGAGAGCGGGGAGGTTGTCTTTGCGGCCGCCACCGATGAGGACAACCCGCTACTGGCGGATATCGCCGGCATCGGAGTCCTGGGTGCTACCGGGCCCAACAGTCTGACCACCACTGCCGAAGGCCTGGAGAGCGGGAACTATACGGTCGTGGTGCGCAGCGACGGCAGCGCGCTTGAAAGCCTGTTGACGGGGCTTAGCCTGCAAGAGCTGGGGGATCAGGGCTTCGTTCTGGGGCCGGAGAACCAGGCAGTCGTGCTCGATACACTGGAGTCCGCTCTGGGGCCGCTGGTTGGTCCACTGCTGGTGCGTACCGTTGTCGAGCCGCTACTGAATACCGTAAACGGGCTGGGTGTGGATAGCCTGGTCGGCGTTCTGACAGACGCGCTCGACGTCCTTGGTCTTACCTCTCTCTTGGACGATGTGCTGGACGACGTGGCCGCCGCCCTTGTCGATAACACCCTGTCAGTGCTGGAGTTTACCGACATCACCACCACCCTGACCGAGTATGCCTTCGATGGCGATCTCTCGTTCAGCGGCAATGTGATTACCGGCGAGGGCGACGGCAACGTCGAGGACGGTATCGCCCAGGGTGGCGTGGTCACCCGGGTCGAGAACGCCAACGGCGAGATGGTCGAGGTGCTGGGCAGCGGCAGTGAGGGCGTCACCATTGCCGGACTCTACGGCGTGCTGACGATCTTCGAGAACGGCAGCTACAGCTATGACACCACCGGCGCCCGTGCCGGCCTGGGTCAGGAGGAGGTGTTCACCTATACGGTGACCAACGGCACCTTCAACCCTGACGGTTCCCGCGTAACCTCGGAGGCGACCCTGACCATCGAGATCGATGGCCAGGGTACGGCGGGGGATATCGCCTTCGCCGGCGTGGAGTATGACTTTGCCACCGAGCCGGGCCTCGATGAGCAAGGCTTTGTCAGCGATAGCTGGCTGCTGGGTGTGACATCGCGCACGGCAACCAGCGATCCCTTTACGGTAGAGCCGGGCACTACTCAGGATGTGACGCTGGATCTCTCTTCGGGGAATCTGCTCGGGCTGCTGGATGGAACTACCATTTCCCTGCAATCCCGTGATGCCCCCGATTCGGACTGGGAGACAGTTCAGGACTTCTCGGCCAACCAGCTGGTTGGGCTGCTGGGTCTGGGCGGAGGCGGGGAATTCACGATCCCGGGCCTGCAGGAGGGAGAATACCGCCTTGAGGTCGAAGTGACGGGTCTGAGTGTGGCTGGTGGCTACAGCATCGACCTTAGCTCCACCGTGACCCTGCTGGATGAATTTGCGGTGGATAGCGTATCCACCGCCGAGGGTAACCTGCTTGAGAACGATGTGCTGCGCGGCAGCGACTTCGAACTGAGCGTCTCCACCGATGGTGCGAACTTCGAGAGCACCGATGGCGGCCCGGTCACCCTGGATGGCGAGCATGGCACCCTGGTGGTCGAGGCCAACGGCAGCTATCTCTATACGCCGAATGAGCTGGATCACTTCACCACGCTGCTGTCCGAGACCTTTACCTATCAGGTAGCGTACCCGGACGGCCGCGTGGAGGAGGCCGAGCTGACGGTGTTTGTGCGGCCCTCCGGTGCCGGCGTCGATAGCGAATCGGCGAGCAGCGCGGATGCCGAGTTCATAATGGCCATGTTTGCCGACGACACGATCGATATCGACAGCGGGGACAGCTCAACCGAGGAGGAAGAGTTCGGAGAAGTCACCAGCCTCTTCGCCCAGGCAGAAGATGACGAAATCTTGCTGACAGGTGAAGACGACCTGCTGGAAACCGAAGCAGAGACAGAAGAGAACGATGATCCTCTCGCCGCCGAGCCGATGGAGGATATCGGCCTGCCGATGGACGGCTTCTCCACTTCCGAGGAGGACGATTCCGGCGCGAGTTCGGTCACCTACGGCTGATCCCACCGCCTCGACAGAAGGCCCCGGCACCTTGTGCTGCCGGGGCCTTTTCCTATCCCGCTGTCACCTGAATGACGGTGGCCTGGCTGCTAACCGCAGCCGATCTCGCTGATAACGTCATCGTCATCCAGGCGCACATTGAGGCGGTCGGGGCGGTAGTCGAGGGTGACGGCTTCGCCGGGGCGGATCACCCGCATGGGCGCCGCACCGCTCTCGGCGCGAATGGACTCCCCCAGCGCCTCGCTGTACTCGCGCCCCACGCGGTCCTGGACCTGGGCGGCGCCGCACTCGGCGCGGGCCTCCACCCGGGGCGGAGGGGGCGCCGATTCATGAGCCGGCGGGGAAGTCATTCCGGCGCAGCCGGCCAGCAGCAGGCCGGCCAGGGCCGGAAAAAGTGCCTTGAAAGGCATATTGTCTCCTGATCTTTGCATATCTTTCCATGACGAAATGCCGGAGCGGCCTGGCCACTCCGGACGCTATAACAGCATGATGTTGCTCAGTAGGTGGAGCGCTGGATCGCTTCGCCGCCCGCCTCGATATCCTCGCCGGCGCCGCGAATGGTGTTGCAGCCGGCCAGCAGCGAGAGAGCGAACAGCGACAGCAGCAGTATCGCAATCGTGCGTTTCATGACTTGCCTCCGTGCCTCTTTTCAGGAAATGCCCTTCTGCAATCTAGCACTGCCGGCCGGGCTCTGCCGCGCTACCCCAGCAGCAGCCGCAGGATGATGGCGCCGATCACCCCGATGGTCAGCCACTTGACCCAGAGCGCCCCCCGCGGGCTCACATTGACCTTTACCCCAAGCCAGGCCCCCAGCATGCTGCCCGCCGCCAGCACCAGGCCATAGCCCCAGCGCACCTGGTCGTTGAAGACGAAGACCAGCAGCGCCGGCAGGGTGTAGAGCAGCACGATCAGCACCTTGAAGGCGTTCACCTGGCCCAGGTCGATCTTCAGCATGCGGTAGAGCACCACGATAAAGAGGATCCCCACCCCGACCTGGATAAAGCCGCCGTAGAGCCCGATGACAAACATCGCCAGATAGATCGCCGGCGTCAGGCGCTCCGCGGTAAGCGGCCGGGTATCGAGCCGGGGCTGGGGCAGCAGCATCAGCACCGCCGACCCCGCCATGACGCTGATCAGGATCGCCTCGAAGAGCGCATCGCTGACCTGCAGCGACAGCCAGGCGCCGAGCAGCGAGCCCACCACCGCCGGCGCCGCAAGACGCAGCGAGAGCCCCACATGGCGGGCACCGGCGCGGAAAAAGCTGGCCACCGCGGCGACGCTCTGCAACACGATGGAGACCCGGTTGGTGCCGTTGGCCGCCTGGGGGGAGAGTCCCAGAAACATCAGCAGCGGCAGGGTCAGCATCGAGCCCCCCGCCGAGAGCACATTGATGAAGCCGGCCACTACGCCGATGGCGAGCAGGGCCAGCGCTTCGAGCAGGGTCATGGGACCTCCTTGTCACGATGCCCGGGCAGAAGCGCCAGCATAGCCGGTGTCAGGGTAGAACTCGAGCCGTGCCGCTGTGTCATGATGGAGGTCCACGACCCGGCATGAGGAAAGGACATGGCCGATCTCAGACTCGATGAACGCCTGGAAAACGACAGCTACCCGATCACCGAGCTGCCGCTGTGTCAGCTGCGCCTGATGGACGATACCCGCTACCCCTGGCTGCTGCTGATTCCGCGACGCCCGGGCGTCAGCGAGGTCTTCGACCTGGACGAGGCCGACCAGCAACAGCTGTGGCGGGAGACGAGCCGCATCGGATGCGCCTTCAAGGCGATGCTGGGTGCCGACAAGCTCAACGTGGCGAGCCTTGGCAATGTGGTGCCCCAGCTCCATGTTCACCTGGTGCTACGTCACCAGGACGACGAAGCCTGGCCCGGGCCGGTATGGGGCCAGGGAGAGCCCCGCCGCCACGATCTCGACTCCCTGGCCGCCATGCGTGACCGGGTGCTGGCCATGGTGGAGGGGCTCGACCTCGACTAGCCGCCCAGGGGGTGGCGAGGAGGCGCTCCCTCGCTGGAAGGGCTTGCCGCCGGGGCGCCGCGGGACGCGGGGTCCCCCAGCAGGGGCACCCCGGACGGCTGGCTTGCGCCGGTCACGCTGAGCGATATCCCCAGCGCCAGGATGGCAATACCGCCGGCAAGCGACGCCCAGTGCAGCAGCCGTCCGGCCCGTGCCGCCCGCTCCTGGCGGGCCAGGCGGCGCTCCGCCCAATCCCTGGCATAGACGCTGGCCAGCGCCAGCGCCGAGACGGTGAGCGCCGTGCCCAGGGACATCACCAGCACCGCGGCGACACCCACCAGGAAGTGGCCGAGCAGGGTCGCCGCTCCCAGCAGCAGCACCGCGCCGCTGCAGGGGCGGATGCCGATGGCCACCACCGTGGCCAGGGCGGTGCGCCAGTCGGCGGCCTGCGCCGGGTCCACATGGTGCTGGCCGCCACAGCAGTCATGGCCGTGTTGATGGTCGTGTTGATGACCATGGCGATGATCGTGATGCTGGCGCCCCTCACCGTGGGAGGACTCATGGCCATGAGCATGGAAAGCATGGGAATCGACGGCATGGGCATGCCCGGCAAGCGCCGGTCGCCGCCGCAGCTGCCGAACCGCCCGCAGGCAGAGCCACAGCCCCAGCAGCGCCACCATGATGAAGCTGGCCTGTTCCACCCATACCACGCTGCCCATGGCCTGGCGGGTCAGCCAGCCCAGGCCGTGCACCAGCACCACCACCAGGGCGATGGCGACCAGCCCCTGCAGCAGCGACGCCGCGAAGGAGAGCCCCAGCGCCCGGCGCCGCGCACCGCCCTGGGTGACCAGGTAGGTAGCGAGCACTGCCTTGCCGTGGCCGGGCCCCGCGGCGTGAAAGACCCCGTAGCCGAAGCTGATACCGAGCAGCCCCCACCAGGCGGTGGAGGAGGGCGTGCCCGAGAACTCGCTGATGGCTAGGGTCAGGGCGCGGTGAAAGTCCCGCTGCCAGGCCACCAGCTGGAAGCTGAGGCTCTGCAGCGCCTCCTGGAGCACTAGCTGCCAGGCCAGCAGGGTGAGCAGCAGGGCGCCTGCCAGCCATAGCAGCCGCTTGAACGTTACCGGCATACCACCTCCCCGGTCTCTGCAAAGTGGCGGCCCAGCCCCGGCTCGGCCTCGTCGGTGACGTCGAGCATGGCGGCGCGCATCACCATCTCGGGGTCGGGGTCGGCCTGATGGATGCGGGTCTCGCAGTCGAGTTCGCCGCCCACCCGCAGCGAGTCCTCGGCCGGTACGCCGTTCTCGTCCTCGTGCACCATCTCGATGTAGTAGGTGGGGTCGAAGACCTGGTAGCTCAGCGCCTGGCCGGCCAGCGGCTGGGGTTCCGCCAGCGGCAGCAGGAAGATGAACTCCACCCGGCCGCCGCGCTCCAGCACGGTATAGTCGTTGACCGGGTCAAAGGTCAGCTTGTCATCGCCCAGGCGCAGCTCGGTGTAGTAGCCGTAGGGCACCAGGTTGTCGCGGATCTCGCTGCCGAGCTGATCCAGGGCGGCGTCCAGCCCGCCCTCTCCCCCCGCTCGGCCCAGCTCCTCCATGACCACCAGGCTGTAGAAAGGGTCCATCAGCCAGGACTGATGCAGCCCGGTCAGCTGCCCTTCGTCGTCCACCACCAGGCGCATGCGCAGATCGATCCAGCCGTGGGGGTGCGCCTGGGCCAGGCCGCTGGCGGTCAGGCAGAGCAGGGCCAAGGCGGCCGTGCGGCAATAGCGTCGCAGGTCGTCCATCATTTCAGCATCTCTCAAGGTTCTTCTCATCAGGATGTGCTGACGGCATCAGCGCCACATGCCCAGCTGCTCCTGCATCTCCACCAGCAGCAGGTCCAGGGTCTGGGGGGGCAGGGGCCTCCCGCCGCGACTGGCCGTCAGGCTCACCCGGCTCTGCTCACCCTCACCGGAGACCTCCACCAGCACCCGGTAGCCGGGCCAGCGGGAGAATACCGCCTCGAGGCGGCCCAGCTCGGCGTCGGCGTGGCGCACCACATAGCCGTTGGCCATCAGCACCTGGGCCGACGCCCGCAGCGTCGCCTCCGGGGCATAGGCGAAGTCCAGCTCCCGAGGGGGCTCCTGCACCGCAGGCGCCGCACAGCCGGTCAGCAGCAGAGCCAGCAGCGACATGGCAAGCCAGCGACTCATGGCCGACCTCCGGCCTCGATGGCATCGCGCAGCCGCTGACAGAAGTCGGCGCTGCTGGCGCTGCGCGCCTCGGCGAGCTCGCCGCGCCAGTCGATCACCTGGATATCGCGGCTGATCCGCACCTCGCCGTCACCGGCCAGCAGCGAGACGCGCTCCAGCTGGGTGGCATCCCGGGTCAGGCTGCCCACGCCGCCGAAGCCGATCATCACGCCGCTGCTCACCCCGCCGCGGCCACCGCCGATGCCGATGCCGCCGAACATCCCGCCCCTGTCCCAGCGATCATGGCGGTCGCCGTAGCCCGGCAGGATGCGAGTGCGCTCGGCGCTCACCAGGCCCAGGGCCAGGTCGGTATGGCGGATCAGGAAGCCCTCGGCCTCCAGCGCATCCACGGAGGCACGCAACAGCGCCCTGGGCTCCTGGTCACCGAGCGGCCAGGTGCACGCCGCCGCGGGCCGGGGCTCCGCCACCGGCAGCGTGGAGGGGGTGGTCTGGCAACCGGCCAGCAGCAGCGCTGCGAGGCCGCCGACCAGGGCCTTGCCCCTCACCTTGTTCCATACGGGGGGCCACAGCCTGAGGCGCATGGTCTCTCTCCTGTGGGTGCACTGGCGTGCAGTGTACGCAGACGACCCGCCGCTGGGAACGCCGCTGCTTCAGCTCGTCGCACCTCGGCGCTAAGCTGGGGGCAACCCCCTGCCGCGAGCCTTCCATGAAGATTCTCATCTGCCCGGATAGTTTCAAGGACGCCCTTCCCGCCGCCGCCGCCGCTCGCGCCATCGCCTGCGGCATTCGCCGCCTGGGAGACGGCCTCCAGCTCATCGAGTGCCCTCTGGCCGACGGCGGCGAGGGCAGCCTGGACGCCCTGCTGGCCGCCACCGGCGCCGAACGCCGCAGCATCACCGTACAGGACGCCCTGGGCCGCCCCACTCGCGCCGACTGGGGCTGGCTGCCCAAGCGGCGCATCGCCTTCGTGGAGCTGGCCGAGGCCAGCGGCATCCAGGCCCTGGCCCCGGAGGAGCGCACCGCCCTGCACAGCACGACCCATGGCGTGGGCGAGCTGATCCGCGCGGCGCTGGACGCCGGCGCCGAGCGGCTGCTGCTGACCCTGGGCGGCAGCGCCACCAATGACGGCGGCGCCGGCATGCTGGTGGCCCTGGGCGCCCGGCTGCGTGACGGCGCCGGCCGCGACCTGCCCCCCGGCGGGGCGGCCCTGGTCGAGCTGGCCGAGCTCGACCTCTCGGGGCTGGACCCGCGACTGTCCCATCTTCGGGTGGAAGCCGCCGTGGACGTGGACAACCCGCTGCTGGGAGAGCGCGGCGCCAGCGCGGTGTTCGGCCCCCAGAAGGGCGCCGGTCCCGAGGATGTCCGACGACTGGACGCCGCCCTGGCACGCTACGCCGACGTCAGCGCCGCCGCCCTGGGCCAGGACCATCGCGACCTTCCCGGCGCGGGCGCCGCCGGCGGCATGGGCTTTGCTGCTCGGGCCTTCCTGGGCGCCGAGCTCACTCCCGGCATCGAGCTGATCATGGCTCAGGCGGGCTTCGAGGCGCTGCTGGCCGATGCCGACCTGGTGATCACCGGCGAAGGACAGCTGGACGGCCAGAGCCTGGCCGGCAAGACGCCGATCGGGGTCGCGCGGGCGGCCCGCGCCCAGGGCGTACCCGTGGCGGTGCTGGCCGGCCGCCTGGCGCCGGGCTGGCAGGCGTCCTACGAGGAAGGCATCACCGCCGCCTTCGCCCTGGCCGACGGCCCCATGCCACTGGAGGAGGCGCTGGCGCGCTGCGCCGAGCTGCTCGCCGACAGAGCCGAGAGCACGGTGCGACTCTTCACCGCGGGCAAGCCCTGACCCAGCTCACTTGAAATCCGCCTCGCTCACCTGCATCTCATCAAAATCGGCTATGGTGGTCATGTTCACCAGTGACTCCACCGAAGTATGGGCGCCGGAGTACACTTTTCCCATCGCGATCAAGGAGGTATCCGCATGAGCAACACCAATACCATCGGCCTGCACGAAGGCAGCGCCAGCCAGCTGGCCGAGAAGCTCAACGAGCTGCTGGCCAACTACCAGATCTTCTACATGAACGTGCGCGGCTACCACTGGAACGTGAAGGGCCCGCAGTTCTTCGAGCTGCACGCCAAGTTCGAGGAGCTCTACACCGACCTGCTGACCAAGGTGGACGAGGTGGCCGAGCGCATCCTGACCCTGGGCCATCAGCCGGTGCACGCCTACAGCGACTACGTGACCATGTCACGCATCGCCGAGGAGAAGAATGTCACCGACGGCGAGGCCTGCGTGCGCGGCACCCTGCAGGGTTTCCAGACCCTGATCGAACTGCAGCGCGAGCTGCTCTCGCTGGCCTCCGACGCCGACGACGAGGGCACCGCCGCCCAGGCCGGGGACTATATCCGCGAGCAGGAGAAGACCGTCTGGATGCTCAACGCCTACCTCGGCTGAGCCACTGCAGCAGCCGGCAGTATCCGGCACCGCGTGACACCGCCTTCGGGCGGTGTCGTCGTTCATGCCTCGACGGCGGCCCCTTCAGCGGGCCAGGTCCCCGACCAGGGCCCGCAGCAGGTCCCAGAACTCCGCCACCGAGGCGATCTCAACGCGCTCGTCGGGGGAGTGGGCGCCGCGGATCAGCGGGCCGAAGGAGATCATCTCCAGGTGCGGGTACTTGCCGCCGAGGATGCCGCACTCGAGACCCGCGTGGATCACCTTGACCGCCGGGTCACTGCCCAGCCGCTCGCGGTGCAGGCGACAGAAGCGCCCCAGCAGCTCGCTGTCCGGCTGGGGCGTCCAGCCCGGGTAGGCGTTCTCCACCCGCACCCGGGCGCCGATCAGCTCGAAGAGCGCCTTGAGGCGCTCGGCCAGGTCGGCGGTGGCGCTGTCACGCAGGGAGCGCACCAGGGCACAGAGGTAGAAACGGCCCGCCTCCAGGTTGACCACCCCGAGGTTGTTGGAGGTCTCCACCACCCCAGGGACCTCGCTGCTCATGCGCTCCACCCCGCAGGGCGCGGCGTGCAGCGCCGCCACCAGCAGGTGGCTCGCCTGGGCGGTAAGCGCCTCCTCGGCGGCCTGCCCCGACGGCTCGAGCGCCAGCGTCAGGCCCTCGTCGACCCCGGCCAGCTCGGCGCGCAGCTCCGCCTCCAGGGCCGCCACCCGCGCCAACGCCGCCTCGCGCTGGTCGACGGGCAGGGCCAGCACGGCGAAGGCCTCCCGGGGCAGGGCGTTGCGCAGGGTACCGCCATGATAGTCCACCAGGCGCACCTCGCAGCCCTCCAGGGCGCGCAGCACCCGCACCAGCAGGCGGTTGGCGCTGCCCAGTCCCTTGTGGATATCCATGCCCGAATGACCGCCCTTCAGTCCGGTCAGAGCGAGCCGCATCACGACCTCCTCCTCGGCGACAGGAGCGGTAGGCAGCTGGGCCTCCACCACCACATCGGCCCCGCCGGCGCAGCCGATATAGACCTCGCCGCGGTCCTCGGAGTCCAGGTTGAGCAGCAACTGTCCCGCAAGCCACCCCTCGGCCAGGTTCAGGGCCCCGCCCATGGAGGTCTCCTCCTCCAGGGTGAAGAGCGCCTCCAACGGGCCGTGGGTCAGGGTGTCATCCTCGAGGATGGCCAGCGCCGCGGCCACACCCAGGCCGTTGTCGGCGCCCAGGGTGGTGTCGGTGCCACGCAGCCAGCCGTCGTCGCCGATGCGGGTGCGGATCGGGTCCCGGGTGAAGTCGTGGCTGGAGCCGGCATTGGCCTGGGGTACCATATCCAGGTGGGCCTGGAGGATCACCCCGGGGGCGCCCTCGCACCCCGGCGTGGCCGGCTTGCACAGGCGCAGGTTACCGAAGGCGTCACGGTCGTGGGTGAGCCCCTGTTCGTCGGCCCACTGCTCGAGAATCGCCACCAGCGCCGCCTCGTGCCCGGAGGGGCGCGGCGTGTTGCAAAGGGTGCGGAAGTGACGCCACAGCGGCTGCGGCTCGAGCCGTTCGAGATGTTCGTTCATGAGATGTCTGCTCCACGATAACCGGCCTACCTTACTCAGCCCATGCTGGCAGGGGAAGTGGCCTCAACCAGCGCCGCCACGGCCTGGCGCAGCCGGGCGGTGACCTCCCGGCGCCCGGAGACGCCGAGCCGGGCGGCCAGCCGCTCGGCGCTCGAGCCCTGGAACCCCCAGGCCACCAGCAGGCAGAGCGAGGCATCGCTTGCCGGCACGCCGCGGGCCAGAGCGTGGCGCACCAGCGCCTGCAGTGCCGGACGGGCCAAGGCCGGCTCTCGCTGCGCGAAGGCCACATCCTCGGCGTCGCGGCGGTCATCGGCGCCCGGCGCCGAGCCCGCCCCTTCCGCCAGCAGGGCGGCAGCAACCTCAGGTTCCAGCTCGCACAGCTCGAAGGCCAAGAGCCCCGGCAGGGCTCGCTGGAAGCGCGCGGCGAGCCCTGCCACCAGCGCCTCGCCCTGCTCGGTCAGCGGGCGCGCCACCATCACCGCATGCTCTCCGGTGGCGGTCTCCCGGGTCAGCCCCAGGCGCAGGGTGACAAATCCCAGGGAGCGCCAGAAGGCAAGCAGCCCGGGTTCGGCGCCGAAGCTCGAGCCCAGCAGGTCGATGCCCTCCCGGCCAGACCGCTCCGCCTCCGCCTCGATCAGCCGCCAGCCAAGCCCGGCGCGTCGTTGGGGCTCCGCCACGGCGATACGCACCACGCGACGCAGCCTGGCCGTCAGCGCCTCCCGGCTGCCGGCGTGGGCGGCCAACGACTGGGCCATCAGGTGCCCGCGGGGGCGGCGCTCGCCGCGGGCCACCCGTTCGGCCAGCTCGGCATCGAAGCCCCCCTCGTCGCCGGTGAGTACCACACCCAGCGGGGAGCGATCGGCCATCAGCGCCCCGATGCCGGCGCCGGGGCCATCCAGCAGGCGGCGCAGGTCCGAAGGCGTGGTGCGGTAGTGGGCCTGCACCAGCAGGCCGAAGAGCGAGCGCAGCAGGGGTTCATCTTCCGCCAGCTCGGCGGGCGTCACCCGTTGCCAGACCGCCTCAGCCTCCGGCGGCGGCGCCAACGGCTCGGCGTCCAGCAGCAGCAGCCGGTTGATCAGCCTCTCCAGGGGATCATCCGCCGCCCAGCGGATCGGTTCGCCCAGGTGCACGCCCTGCCAGCCGGGCGCCTCCCGCGTAAGCCGCGGTAGAAAGCGCACCGCGAAGCCGCGCCCGGAGCCCTCATAGCCGTGCAGCGTGGTGGCGAAGGCGATGCGCGGGAAGGCGCCCAGCCACTCGCCGAGCAGAGCGGCGGGGATCGCCGCCGCCTCGTCCACCAGCAGCCGGGCGCCGGCACCGCCGACCTCGCCCAGGCGAGCCTGGCGGGTGAGCTCATCAGGCGCCACGAAGCGCACCCGCCGCTCTGCCAGGCAGAACTGGGTGCCCTGGCGCTGCCCTTCGGGGCAGAGCGCCGCCAGGCGCTCGAACAGGCTCTCCACCGCCGAGGGGCGCGGGGCGGTGACCAGCACCTCGCGCTCGCCGGCGGCCAGCAGGCGGGCACAGGCAATGCCCAGGGCCGCGCTCTTGCCGCGACCGCGGTCGGCGGTAATAACCAACGGGCGCCGCCGACGCTGCCCCACCAGCCGCGCCACCGCCTCGGCCTGATCGGCGGTCAGGCAGTCGGGATCCCCAGCGGGGGCCAGCACCGCCGGGGCCGCCTCGCACAGGGGCGGCAGGAGAGGTGCCTCCCCCGCCCGCCAGCGGATCACCTCGGCAGCATCGCCCAGCAGACGCGCCAGGCGCGCCAGGTAGCGGGCGCTGAGCCGCTCCGGCAGAAACGGGTGCTCGGCCAGGCGGGCGTAGTCGGCATCGGGGCGCGCGCCCCAGTCCGGCGGGGTCATCAGCACCAGCAGCCCGCCGGCGCGCAGGGTGCCTGCCAGGGCACCGAAGGCGTCGGGGTCGAAGCCGGCACCCTCGGACACCGCATCCACCACCAGCAGGTCCTGCTCGCCGCCCAGGCGAGTGCGAGCCCTGCCCGGTGCCAGGCGCTCCCCGTCGGCCAGCCCCGGCGGCGCTTCGGGGGCCACCCAGAGCGGAGCTCGCCAGACCCCGGCCTGCCACAGCGCCAGGGCCGCGGCGCGGCAGGCCGGGGCCTCGCCGGTCAGCCATATCAGGCCGCGCCAGCGCTGACGCGCCAGCGCGCCGGCCCGATCAACGAGCGCTGCTACCCGCTCCCTCAGGAGAGGCTCACCCTCAGCGGCTTTCCCCATGCATTCCTCCCGACAGCATCTACGACCATGGTCGCAATGCTCGCCTCATTCAACGCTGCCGGCCTCATCTCCGGCACCCCAGCAAGCTCTTAACACACTGATAAAAAATGATAATCAGCACTCCCCGAGGCATCGCCCCCACCGTATTGGCACCCCAGGAGGCGTCTCCAGCAGGCTATCGATTATGACAGTGGCAGCGTGCTAGCTTGGCTAGGCTGCCACGCCTGCCCGACCGGTCAACTGCCGGACGCAGGCGCCGCCGCCCCACCAAGGTGACACAACAGGGGGTGGCCCGGCACCCGCAACGTCTTCTCGACCAACACCAATAGCCCGCACAGGGAGCACCACATGAAGAAGATGACCCAGTTCGCCCTCACCGGCCTGGCCGCCGGCGTGGCCCTGGCCGCCCTCTCCACTACCGCCCAGGCCCAGGAACGCTGGACCATGACCACCACCTGGCCGGACAGCCTGGACCTGATCCAGATCGACCGCCACTGGGCCGACATGGTCAACAAGCTGGCCGGTGACGAGCTGACGATCGAATTCCGCGCCGGCGGCACCCTGATGCCCGGCACCGAGGTGTTCGACGCCACCGAGACCGGCAGCATCGAGGCCGCGGGCGACTGGCCCGGCTACTGGGCGGGCCGCAACCCGGCCTTCTCGCCGCTGGCGACCACCACCATGCTCTTCAACGGCGTGGACTACCTGAACTGGATCCAGCAGTGGGGCGGCTGGGACCTCTACCAGGAGATCTACGGCCAGTACAACATGGTCTACCTGCCCTACGGCATCACCAACAACGAATCCGGCTTCATGGGCCGCACCCCCATCGAGAGCCTGGCCGACCTGGACGGCAAGCGTCTGCGCCTCTCCGGCCGTGACCAGGGTCGCGTGCTCGAGCAGCTCGGCGGCTCCCAGGTCAACCTGGCCGGCGGCGAGATCTACCAGGCGGTGGAGCGCGGCGTGGTCGACGCCGCCGAGTTCTCTACCCCGGGCGTGGACTACAATGCCGGCTTCGCCGAAGTGGTCGAGCACTGGTCGGTGCCCGGCTGGCACCAGTCCGCCAGCGTCTTCGGGGTAATGATCAACAAGGACGCCTGGGACGCCCTCTCCGAGGAGACCCAGGAGAAGCTGAAGATCGCCGCCGACGCCACCATGGCCTGGTCGCTGGCCTGGTCCGAGCGCGGCTCCACCGAGGGCACCGAGAACTTCATCGAGGCGGGCGTGCAGATCCATCCGCTCTCCGAGGAGGAGCTCGAGCGCATCCAGGGGATCACCAACGAAGTGATCCTGCGCGGCGCCTGCGAGCACCCGGATCACGCCAAGGTCTACCACTCCATGATCAGCTATCTGGAGCACTACGCGACCTGGCGTGATATCTCCGCGCCGTTCAACATGAGCCGCGTCATGGACGACCTGCCGTCCCTGGAAGAGATCGAAGCCTGCCTGTAAGGCCCCTGCCGCCGCCCCGGCCCCGCCCGGGGCGGCCTGCGTTCCGACGCCGGAGACTGTTCCCATGAATGCGATTGCCAAGGCGATCGATACGCTCAACGAGGTGTTCGGGCGGATCATCGCGCCGCTGATCGCCGTCATCACCCTGGTGGTGCTCTACGATATCGCCCTGCGTTTCTTTACCGGGCGGCCCAGCGACTGGGCCTTCGACATCACCAAGATGCTGTTCGGCGCCCACTTCATGCTGCTGGCCGCCTACGGCCTGCGCCATCACGCCCACGTCGAGGTCGACGTGCTCAAGCGCCTGCTCTCGCGCAAGAAGCAGGCCGTCGTCGAGATCCTCGGCTACCTGATCTTCTTCGTGCCCTTCATCTACATGCTGCTGACGCTCGGCTGGAGCTTCTTCATGCGCTCCTACAGCCGCGGCGAGACCACCTACGGGGTGGTGTCGATTCCGGTCTACCCGATCAAGGGCGTCATCGTGGTGGCGGCCTTCCTGATCTGCCTGCAGGCCATTGCCATCGTCATCCGTGCCATCCAGCAGCTGCGGGAGGAGAGCGCATGAACCTGAGTCCCGAACTGCTCACCCTGGTGATGTTCGGCGGGCTGCTGATCGGCCTGTTCATGGGCCACCCGCTGGCCTTCGTGCTGGGCGGCGTCGCCGTCATCGGCGCCTACCTGGGCCCCGGCGAGCGCGTGCTCGGCACCATCATCAACAACATCTATGGCAACGCCATGGACAACTATGTCCTGGTGGCCATTCCCCTCTTCGTGCTGATGGCGCGCTTCCTCAACGACTCCGGGGTCACCGAGAAGATGTTCGCGGTGATGCGCCTGCTGCTGGCCAACCTGCGCGGCGGCCTGGCGCTCACCGTGGTCATCGTCTCGGTGCTGCTGGCCGCCACCACCGGCATCGTCGGCGCCTCCATCGCGGTGATGGGCATGATCGCGCTGGTCCCGATGCTCAAACACGGCTACAACAAGGAGCTCAGCACCGGGGTGATCATGGCCAGCGGCTGCCTGGGCATCCTGATTCCGCCGAGCATCATGCTGATCCTGATGGCCAGCTACTCGCCGGTCTCGGTGGGCGCGCTGTTCGCCGGCGCCCTGGTGCCGGGGGTGATGCTGGGCACCATGTACGCCCTCTATGTGCTGACGATCTGCTTTATCAAGCCGAGCTACGGCCCGCCGGTGCCCGCCGAGGAGCGTGCCGAGACCTCGACCGGGCAGCTGCTGGTCATGCTGGCCAAGTACGTGCTGCCCCCCATGGCGCTGATCCTCGGCGTGCTGGGCTCGCTGTTCACCGGTATCGCCACCGCCACCGAGGCCTCGGCCATCGGCGTCGGTATCGCCTTCCTGCTGTTCCTGATCTTCGGCGACCGCAAGCTCACGACCTGCTTTCGCACCCTGATCGAGGCGGGCAAGACCACCACCATGGTGATGCTGGTGCTGGTGGGGGCCACCGCCTTCACCGGGGTCTTCTCCCGGGGCGGCGGCATGACGGTGATCAACGACCTGGTCATGGCGATGCCCGGCGGCACCGTGGGGGCGCTGATCTTCATGCTGTTCCTGGTGTTCCTGCTGGGCATGTTCCTGGACTGGACCGGCATCGTGCTGCTGAGCTTCCCGATCATGCTGCCGATCGTCGCCGACATGGGCGTCGACGTGCTGTGGTTCGTGGTGATGGTGGCGGTGGTGCTGCAGACCTCCTTCCTGACGCCGCCGTTCGGCTATGCGCTCTTCTACATGAAGGGGGTCTCGCCCAAGGGGGTGGAGATCGTCGATCTCTACAAGGCGGTGCTGCCCTTCGTGGCGCTGATCGTGCTCGCCTGCCTGCTGATGGCCTTCTTCCCGGTGCTGGTCACCGGCCTGCCGTCGGCGCTGCTCGGCTACTGAGGCCGCTCACTGCCGTCGATAAGGGCGCCCGCCGTGCCATGCACGGCGGGCGCCCTTTGTTGCAGGGAACGAGTCGGCAGCAAGAAGTGTTGACGCATGTCATGAAAACCCTTTTGCGTATCATTATCATTTGCAGCAGACAAGAATTTTGCTATCGTGCCGATAGACCAAGACTGGCAGTGGAACCTTAACCGCCGCAGAGCGGATCCAAAATCGCCAACGACAGGATCATCCAGACATGCAGAAGTCTCTGTTCGCCTCCGCCGCCGTTGCCGCCACCCTGCTGGCCGCGCCCCTGGCATCCGCCGCCGACCTGACCCTCTACTCCGGCCGCGGCGAGTCCATGGTCGAACCGATCATCTCCCAGTTCGAGAAGAACACCGGCATCAGCGTCGCCGTGCGCTACGGCGACACCGCCCAGCTGGCGGTGCTGCTGCAGGAGGAGGGCAGCCGCTCTCCCGCCGACCTCTACTGGGGCCAGGACGCCGGCGCCATGGGGGCCCTGAGCAAGGCCGGCCTGCTGGCCGCGCTGCCCGAGGACATCTACGAAGGCCTGCCCGGCATCTATACCAGCGAAACCGGCAACTGGGTCGCCGCCAGCGGCCGCGCCCGGGTAGTCGCCTACTCCCCGGAGCGGACCAGCGAGGATGAGCTGCCCGAGAGCGTCTTCGACCTCACCGACGAGCGCTTTGAGGGCCGCGTGGGCTGGGCGCCCACCAACGGCTCCTTCCAGTCCTTTATCACCGCCATGCGCGTGGAGCACGGTGACGAGCGCACCCTCGAATGGCTCGAGGGCATGAAGGACAACGGCGCCGTGACCTTCCGCAACAACACCACCCAGGTCCAGGGCATCGCCGACGGTGAAGTGGACTTCGCCCTGGTCAACAGCTACTACCTGCCCCGCTTCCTGGGCTCCGACGCCGAGTTCCCGGTGGAACAGGCCTTCTTCGCCGACGGCGACATCGGCAACCTGGTGAACGTGGCCGGCATCGCGGTGCTGGAGAGCAGCAGCAACCAGGAGGCCGCCGTGGAGTTCGTGCGCTTCCTGCTCTCCCCCGCCGCCCAGCAGTACTTCACCGGCAACGTCTATGAGTACCCGGTCACCCGCGACGTGATTCAGAACCCGGTGCTCGAGGACTTCGACCGCCTGCTGGAGGTCTCCCCGCAGATCGACCTGGACGACCTCGAGGACCTCGAGGGCACCCTCAACCTGCTGCGCGAGGCCGGCCTGCTGTAAGCCCTGCCGCGACCTGCCGCCCATGGGCGGCAGGTCCTGACTGACGAGACATCATGAACCAGACGCACCCGACCACTTCGCCGCGCCGCGCACCGGGCTTTCCCCGGCTGCTGCCGCGCGGCGTTCCGCTGCATATCCTGCTGCCCTCGCTGATCGCGGCAGGGGCCATGCTGGTGCCTCTGGTCTATCTGGGACTGCGGGCCTTCGAGGCCGACAGCGCCACCCTGGTCGACCTGGTGTTCCGCCCCCGCAACCTGCAGCTGCTGATCAACACCCTGGCCCTGGCCGCCGGGGTGGTGGCGCTGACCACCCTGATGGCCTTTCCGCTGGCCTGGCTGGTCACCCGCACCGATATCCGCTTCAAGAGGACCCTGACCGTGCTGGGGGTGATGCCTCTGGCGGTGCCCGGCTATGTGATGGCCTATGCGCTGATCGGGCTGGGCGGCAACTACGGAGTGCTGGCCCAGCTGACCGGCTTCCAGCTGCCACGCCTCCAGGGCTACTGGGGCGCCACCCTGGCCCTGGCCCTCTATACCTTCCCCTACCTGTTTCTGAACCTGCGCGCTGCCCTGGGCGGCCTGGACGGCAACCTCGAGGAGAGCGCGCGGAGCCTGGGCTACTCCCGCGGCGAGATCTTCCGCCGGGTGACCCTGCCCCACCTGATGCCGGCGCTGATGGCCGGCTGGCTGGTGATCACCCTCTACGTGCTGGGCGACTTCGGCGCCGTGGCGCTGATGCGCTACGAGGCCTTCAGCTACGCCATCTACACCCAGTACTCCGGCGCCTTCGACCGCGTCTACGCCGCCTGGCTGGCGCTGATGCTGCTGGCGCTGGCCACCTGCTTCGTGATGCTCGACAGCCTGGTGGTGAAGCGCAAGCTGGCGCGCATCGGCACCGGCGTGGCCCGCCCGCTGACGCCCCAGCCGCTCGGCCGGGCACGCTTCCTGGCCTGGCCCTACCTGGTGGCGCTGTTTACCGCCTCCATCGGCCTGCCGGTGATGATCCTGGCCTACTGGCTGCTGCTGGCACCGCCTGACCTCAGCTTCTTCGCCAGGGTGCCCGGCACCCTGCTGCGCTCCGCCGGCGCGGCCCTGCCGGCGGCCCTGCTGGCCGCGGCCTTTGCCCTGCCCATCGCCTTCCTGACGGTGCGCTACCGTTCACCCTTTGCCACCCTGGTGGAGCGCTCCGCCTATATCGGCTATGCGATTCCGCCGCTGGCCCTGGCGCTGGCCATGGTGTTCTTCTCCCTGCGTACCGCGCCCTTCCTCTACCAGACCCTGGCGATGCTGATCATCGCCTGGGCCATGGCCTCCCTGGCGCTGGCGCTGGGCCCGATCCGCAGCGCCCTTCTGCAGACCCGGCCGAGCATGGAGGAGGCCGCCCACTCCCTGGGCCACGGCCCCATCAGCACCTTCACCCACGTGATCTTCCCGCGCCTGCGCCGCGGCATCCTGGCCGGCGTGGTGCTGGTCTTCGTGCTGTGCATGAAGGAGCTGCCGATCACCTTCCTGCTGGCCCCCACCGGCTACACGACCCTGGCCGTGACCGTCTTCACTCGCACCTCGGAAGGCATGCTGGCCGAAGCGGCTCCCTTTGCCGCCGCCATCGTGGTGTTCTCCAGCCTGTCCGTGGGCCTCTTGCTCACCAAGGAGGGCAAATGATGTCCAACCTCAACCTCAAGGCCGCCCCCCAGGGCGTGCCGACCCGGCTGCCGGAACCCCTGCTCTCGGTGGGCGGGCTGCACAAGCGCTATCGCCACCAGGATCCGCTGGCGGTGGAGGACGTGAGCTTCTCCCTGGACAACGGCGAGATCCTCGCCCTGCTCGGGCCCAGCGGCTGCGGCAAGACCACTACCCTGCGCATGATCGCCGGCTTCGAGCGCCCCGATGCGGGCGAGATCATGCTGCGCGGCCAGGACGTGACCCGCCTGCCGCCCCAGCAGCGCCGCATCGGCATCGTCTTCCAGGACTACGCCCTCTTCCCGCACATGAGTCTGGGCGAGAACGTCGCCTTCGCCATGCGCCATGTGCCCAAGGCCAAGCGCGCGGCCCGCGCCCGGGAGTGGCTCGACCTGGTGGGCCTGGCGGACCTTGCCGCCCGCATGCCCGATCAGCTCTCCGGCGGCCAGCAGCAGCGCGTGGCCCTGGCCCGCACGCTCGCCGCCGAACCCGAGCTGGTGCTGCTCGACGAGCCCTTCTCCAACCTGGACGCCGCCCTGCGCGAGTCGACCCGCAAGGAGGTGCGCCGCCTCTTCAAGGCCGCCGGCACCTCGGTGATCCTGGTCACCCATGACCAGGCAGAGGCGCTCTCCTTCGCCGACAAGGTGGGGGTGATGCACTATGGCCAGCTGATCCAGGTGGACCGCCCCGAGCGTATCTATCAGGCACCGGCCACCTCCTTCGTGGCGGAGTTCCTGGGCCACACCAACCTGCTGGAGGGCGAGGCCGACGGCGAGATCGCCCGCACCGCCCTCGGCCCGGTGGCCATCGACAGCCACCGCCGCGGCCCGGTACGCCTCTCGCTGCGCCCGGAATACCTCTCCCTCTCCTCGGCCCCCGAGGGCCAGGGCGCCACCATCGTGGAGCGCGAGTTCCGCGGCCACGACTGCTTCTACCTGCTGGAGCAGCACGGCCAGCAGTTCTGCGCCATCACCCCCAGCCACAGCCTGTGGAAGGTGGGCGAGCAGGTCAGCCTGGAGCCCCAGCGCACCGCCACGGTGCTCAGGGACTAGCCAGCGGCACCTACCGCGCAAACAGGAACGCCACCGCAGCTGCGGTGGCGTTCCTGTTTCGGCTTTCAGCCAGTAGACAGGACGGTGGCGTTCTTACTATGGATTCCACTCAGTAGATAGGAAAAGGAGAGATTTGTGTTATGAGGGAGAGTCAGTGGGCCTCGTCCCAGTTCGCCCCACTCTCCGCCTCGACGATCAGCGGCACGCTGAGCTCGGCGGCGCCCTGCATGCGCTCCTTCACCTGCTCGATGAAGGCCTCCACCTGGGCTTCCGCCACCTCGAAGACCAGTTCGTCGTGGACCTGCATCACCATCCAGGCGTCCATCTCGCCGGCCTGCAGCCAGGCGTCGACGTCGATCATGGCCCGCTTGATGATGTCCGCCGCGGTGCCCTGCATGGGGGCGTTGATCGCCGTGCGCTCGGCTCCCTGGCGGCGGGCGCGGTTCTGGGAGTGGATCTCCGGCAGGTAGAGACGCCGTCCGAACACCGTCTCGACGAAGCCATCCTCGGCGGCCTGGGCGCGGATGCGCTCCATGTAGCGGGCCACCCCGGGGTAGCGGTCGAAGTAGCGCTCGATCCAGGTCTGGGCCTGGTTGCGCTCGATATGCAGCTGGCGGCCCAGGCCCCAGGCGCTCATGCCGTAGATCAGCCCGAAGTTGATCGCCTTGGCGCTGCGCCGCTGGTCAGGGGACACCTTCTCCAGGGGCACGCCGAACACCTCCGCCGCGGTAGCGGCGTGGATGTCCTGTCTCTCGGCGAAGGCGTCGAGCAGCCCCCTGTCCTCGGAGAGGTGCGCCATGATGCGCAGCTCGATCTGGGAGTAGTCGGCGGCGACGATGCGGTAGCCCGGCCGGGCAATAAAGGCCTGGCGGATCTTGCGCCCCTCCTCGGTGCGGATCGGGATGTTCTGCAGGTTGGGATCGGAGGAGGAGAGGCGTCCTGTGGCGGTGACCGCCTGGTGGTAGCTGGTGTGCAGCCTGCCGGTGGCCTTGTTGACCAGCCGCGGCAGCTTGTCGGTGTAGGTGGACTTGAGCTTGGCGAGCCCCCGGTGCTCCATGATCACCTTGGGCAGGGGGTAGTCCAGCGCCAGCTCCTCGAGCACGGCCTCCGCGGTGGAGGGGGCCCCCTTGGGGGTCTTCTTGAGCACCGGAATGCCCTGCTCCTCGAAGAGGATCTGGCCGAGCTGCTTGGGGGAGCCCAGGTTGAACTCGCGCCCGGCAAGCTCATGGGCGCGGGCCTCCAGCTCGCCGATCCTTACCTCCAGCTCCCGGCTCTGGTCGTGGAGGCGAGCCGGGTCCAGGGCCACGCCGGTGCGCTCCATGCGCGACAGCACCGGCACCAGGGGCAGCTCGATCTCTTCCAGCACCTCGACCAGGCGCCCCTCCTTGGCCAACCGCGGGCGCAGCTCGCCGTGCAGGCGCAGGGTGATGTCGACGTCCTCACAGGCGTAGGGGGCCGCCTGCTCGAGTGCGATCTGGTTGAAGGTGAGCCGCTTGGCCCCCTTGCCGGCGATCTCCTCGAAGGAGACGGTCTTCTCGCCCAGGTACTTGAGCGCCAGGGAGTCCATGTCGTGGCGGGTGGCGGTGGAGTCCAGCACATAGGACTCCAGCATGGTGTCCTCCAGGGGGCCGGCCACCGCGATGCCGTGGCTCGCCAGCACCGAGATGTCGTACTTGAGGTTCTGGCCGATCTTGGTCTTGTCGGCATCCTCCAGCAGCGGCTTGAGGGCAGCCAGCACGGTGTCGCGGTCGAGCTGATCGGGAGCGTCCAGGTAGTCGTGGGCGAGCGGGATATAGGCCGCCTCCCCCGGCTCGAGGGAAAGCCCCACGCCGACGATCCGGGCCTCCATGTAGTCGAGGCTGGTGGTCTCCAGATCGAAGCAGAAGGCCTCGGCCGCCTGAAGGCGTTCGAGCCAGGCATCCAGCGCCTCCTGGTCGAGGATCACCTGGTCCTCGCGGGGAGGGCTGCCGGCGCCTGGTGCCTCCTCGACGGCCTCCGTGGCCGCACTGCCCCCGGCCACGTCATCCACCCCTTCGTCCCTGCCCTCCAGGAGTTCGGCAAGCCAGGCCTTGAACTCGAACTCGCGGTAGAGCTCGAGGAGCGCCTCGCGATCCGGGTGAGCGATATCGAGGTCGTCGAGGCCCACCGGCAGCTCGCAGTCGGTCTTGATGGTGGCCAGCCGATACGAGAGAAACGCCTGGTCGCGATGCGCCTCGAGCTTCTTCGGCAGCGTCTTGGCACCGCGGAACTCCAGCGTCTTGACCCGCTCCAGATCGGCGTAGATCGCCTCGAGGCCGCCCCCCATGCCCTGCAGCAGGCCAAGCGCCGTCTTCTCCCCGACGCCGGGCACACCGGGAATGTTATCCACCTTGTCGCCCATCAGCGCCAGGAAGTCGATGATCAGCTCGGGCGGCAGCCCGAACTTCCCCTTCACGCCCTCGACGTCCAGGGTCTCGTCCTTCATGGTGTTGACTAGGGTGATGTGCTCGTTGACCAGCTGGGCCATGTCCTTGTCGCCGGTGGAGATCACGGCGTCACGCCCCGCCTCGGTGGCCTGGCGGGCCAGGGTGCCGATGACGTCGTCGGCCTCCACCCCCTCGATGCAGAGCAGCGGCAGGCCCAGCGCCTTCACGCAGGCGTGCAGCGGCGCCACCTGGGAGCGCAGGTCGTCGGGCATGGGGGGCCGGTGGGACTTGTACTCCTCGAAAAGCTCGTCGCGGAAGGTCTTGCCCGGCGCGTCGAAGACCACCGCCATGGGGCTGTCCGGATAGTCCTTGATCAGCCGCTTGAGCATGTTGAGCACACCCTTGATGGCCCCGGTAGGCTGGCCCTTGGAGGTGGTCAGCGGCGGGAGGGCATGGAAGGCGCGGTAGAGATAGGAGGAACCGTCGACGAGTACGATGGGAGTATCGGCCATGGGGGCATCCATTGGGTCTGGGCACCCGGAAGGTGCGGGGAAGCGTGATTCTGGTCATCCATGATACGCATTGCCGACGGGTTTTGCCGCGGCAGTGGGCAAGGAGCGGCCCGCCGCCTTACACTGCGGATATCCCCATCGACCCTGCCATAGGCAGCCTGGAGGCCATCATGCCACGCCGCACCCTGACCGCCCTGCTGCTGGGGCTTGCCCTGGTCGCCACTGGCCCCGCCCTGGCCCAGTCCTCCGCCGACCTGGAACCGGATATCACCATCCGCCAGGAGGAGGATCGCACCATCCGCGAGTACCGCATCAACGGCGAGCTCTATGCCATCGAGATCCGCCCCTCCCGTGGCCCCGCCTACTACCTGGTCGACCACGACGGCGACGGCAACTTCGAGCGCCAGGAAGGCGACCGTATCGCCGTGCCCCAGTGGATCCTGCGGACCTTCTGAGCCAGCACCCCGGGCCCTCGATCCTCATCAATCGCCCTGCCCCGAATCCGGACGCGTGCATCGCACTGTCAAGTCGCTACAATAGGCGGCTTGGCATTCCCGGGTGAGAGACACATGGCCGTATTCACACCGCTTACCGAGACCCAGGTCGCGGACTTTCTGGCACGCTTCGACGCTGGCTCGCTGGTCTCCCTGGAAGGGGTGCCCGCCGGCACCGAGAACAGCACCTTCTTCGTCACCACCGACCAGCGCGCCCTGGTGCTGACGCTGTTCGAGCAGGGCGAGTTCGGCGAGCTGCCCTTCTTCGTCGACCTGCTCGACTACCTCGAGGAGCACCGCCTGCCGGTGCCCGGGCCGCTGCACGACCGTGAAGGCGTGGCGCTGCACCGCCTGGCGGGCAAGCCGGCGCTGCTCTTCCCGCGCCTGCCGGGCCGGCACCCCAGGGATCCCAACCTGGCCCAGTGTCGCGCCCTGGGCGACGCCCTGGGCCATATGCACAAGGTCTCGAAGCACTTCCCCGGACACCGCCCCAACCCCCGGGATATCAACTGGCTGCTGCCGATGCACCACAAGGTGCTGGTCTACCTCTCACCGCAGGACCAGACCCTGATGAAGGACGAGGTGGAGATCTACCAGGAGGTCTTCGGCGGCAGCCTCGAGCTGCCCCAGGGCACCCTGCACGGCGACCTCTTCCGCGACAACACCCTCTACGAGGGTGACCGGCTCGGCGGTATCATCGACTTCTACAACGGCTGCACCGGTGATCTGCTGTTCGACCTGGCCATCGTCATCAACGACTGGGCCACCGAACCCGACGGCCGCCTGAACGCCGAGCGCCACGACGCCATCCTCACCGCCTACCAGGCGCGCCGCCCCCTGACCGACGCCGAGCGCCAGGTATGGCCGATGATGCTGCGCATGACCGCCCTGCGCTACTGGCTCTCGCGGCTTCTGGTGGTCTACGTGGACCCGCCGGCCCACGACCTCACGCCCCATGATCCCGAGCAGTTCCGCACCATTCTCAGGGCACGCCTCGAACACGGCGCCCTACCCCTTCCGGAGGTGAATGCATGAGTCTCTCCATGGCCAGTGCCGGCAGTCCCGCCAAGCGCGCGCGGCGCATCTGGAACATCGACCAGTGGGGCAGCGGCTACTACGACGTGGACGACTCCGGGCACGCCCTGGTGCGCCCCCTGGGCAGCGAGATCGAGGGCCCCGCCCTGCCGCTGGACGACCTGGTGGCCGACCTCAAGCGTGCCGGCCTGCGCCTGCCGGTGCTGGTGCGCTTCATCGACATTCTCCACGACCGGGTCGAGCAGCTCTGCGCCGCCTTCGACACCGCCATGGCGGAAGAGGAGTTCGGCGGCGGCTATACGGCGGTCTACCCCATCAAGGTCAACCAGCAGCGCCGCGTGGTGGAGGAGATCCTGGCCACCCCCGAGCGCGGCCGCGACCGGGTGGGCCTGGAGGCCGGCAGCAAGCCGGAGCTGCTCGCCGTGCTGGCGCTCTCCGGCGACGGCCCCTCGCTGATCGTCTGCAACGGCTACAAGGACCGCGAGTACGTGCGCCTGGCGCTGATGGGCGAGAAGCTCGGCCACCGGGTCTACCTGGTGGTGGAGAAGCTCTCGGAGCTGCCGCTGATCCTCGAGGAGGCCGCCGAGCTCGGCGTCAAGCCGCGCATCGGCCTGCGCGCCCGCCTGGCCAGCGTGGGCCGCGGGCGCTGGCAGAACACCGGCGGCGAGAAGTCCAAGTTCGGCCTCACCGCCAGCCAGATCCTGGCCGTGGTGGAGCAGCTGCGCGAGGCCGACGCCCTGGGCAGCCTGCAGCTGGTGCACTTTCACCTGGGCTCCCAGATCGCCAATATTCGCGATATCCAGCGCGGCCTGCGCGAGTGCGCCCGCTTCTACCAGAGCCTGGTGGAGCTGGGGGCGCCGGTGGATACCGTGGACGTGGGCGGCGGCCTGGGGGTCGACTACGAGGGCACCCGTTCGCGCAGCTTCTGTTCGGCCAACTACTCCATGCTCGAGTATGCCCGCAACGTGGTCTACGCCTTCCGCCTGGCCTGTCGGGAGCAGGACCTGCCGGAGCCCCACCTGATCAGCGAGTCCGGCCGGGCCCTGACCGCCCACCATGCGGTGTTGATCACCAACGTGATCGGCGAGGAGCGAGTCAGCGACGCCGCCCCTGAGCGGCGGGTCGAGGGCGACCCCCAGGTGGACGAGCTGTGGCGTGTCCACGAGCTGCTGGGCAACTCCCCCGACCAGCGCGGCCTGGTGGAGGCGTGGCACGACCTGGTGCAGGCCATGGGCGACCTCCATGAGCGCTTCGTGATGGGACTCACCAACATCACCGCCCGAGCCGAGGGCGAGGCGGTCTACTTCGCCGCCTGCGCTCGGCTGCGCGCGCGCCTGGACACCCGCAACCGGGTCCATCGGGAGATCGATGACGAGCTGGCCGAGAAGCTCGCCGACAAGCTGTTCGTCAACTTCTCGCTGTTCCAGTCGGTACCCGACGTCTGGGGCATCCAGCAGATCTTCCCGGTGCTGCCCCTGACCGGCCTCGACCAGGAGCCGGTACGCCGCGGGGTGATCCAGGACATCACCTGCGACAGCGACGGGCGCATCGACGGCTACGTGGACGGCCAGGGGGTGGAGACCACCCTCCCGCTGCCGGAGTGGCAGGAGGGCGACGAGCAGCTGCTGGGCTTTTTCCTGGTGGGCGCCTACCAGGAGATCCTCGGCGACCTGCACAACCTCTTCGGTGACACCGACTCGGTGGATGCAATGCTCGACGAGCAGGGCAACTGGACCTTCAGCCATATCCAGCAGGGCGACCGGGTGGCCGACGTGCTCAGCTACGTCAACTTCGACGCCGAGGTGCTGCGCAACAACCTGGCCGAGCAGCTGGCCGCCAGCGGCCTGGAGGAGGCCGAACAGCAGCGCTTCCTCGACGACCTTTCGGAGGGGCTCTCCGGCTACACCTACCTGGAGTAGCCTGCCCGGCATCCTGAACGCAAGACGCCCCGCATCGAGCGGGGCGTCTAGCATTCGGAGCCTGCGCGCTACTCCACCACGCGGGTGGTGACCTCGAGTCCGCCGGTCAGGGTGAAGTGCAGCTGGGCACCGCGGGGCAACGGCCCCACGCCCGCCGGCGTGCCGGTCAGCACCACGTCGCCCGGCTGCAGGGTGAAGTGGCGGCTCATCTCCGCCACCAGGGTCGGCACGGAGAAGAGCATGTCGGCGCCCTCGCCGCGCTGATGCGGCTCACCGTCGATCTCCAGGGTGAAGGCCAGCGCGCTCCAGTTGGGCACCTGGGAGAGCGCCAGGAAGACCGACAGCGGACAGGCACCGTCGAAGGCCTTGGAGGTCTCCCAGGGGTGCCCCTTCTCCTTGAGGCGGGTCTGCAGGTCGCGCAGGGTCAGGTCCAGCCCCAGGCCGATGCCGACGATGGCGCGCTCGGCCTCGTCCGCGGTGGCATGGGAGAGCTCCTCGCCGATCAGCAGCGCCAGCTCGGTCTCGTAGTGCACCTCGCCCCGGGTGAAGGGGGCGTCGATGGGCTCCTCCAGCGGGACGGCGCAGGTGGCCGGCTTGATGAACAGCAGCGGCTCGCTGGGCACCGGATTGTCGAGCTCCCTGGCATGATCGGCATAGTTGCGGCCGACGCAGACGATCTTGCCGAGCGCGTGGGGAAACTCCTGGCCATCGGTAAAACGTGGAACAAAGCGCATGGCGGGTCTTCTCCTTCTCGTTTTGCGTGCCGCATCTCGGCGACAAGCCACACAGTCTACCGCACCATGCGCCCCGTACCACCTCCGGCGGCCGGGCAGATTGCCTCAGCCCGCCGGCGCCCAGGCCTCGTCAGGCTCATGGGCCAGGAACTCCGGGCGGCGCCGACGCGCCGCGAAGGGCGCCACGCAGCGGTTGTCACGCCGGTTGTAGACGAAGAAGACGTTGCTGCGCGGGTCCGGGGACATATTGGCATTGGAGCCGTGCAGCACGTTGCAGTCGAACAGCAGCAGGCCGCCGGCGGCCCCGGTGGGCGCCTCGATACCGTGGCGCTCCACCAGGGCAGTGAGCGCCTCTCGGCTCGGCACGCCGAGCTCCTGCTGCTTCAGCGACTGGCGATGGTTGCCATCCGGTGTCTCGCCCAGGCAGGGCACGAAGACCCGGTGGGAACCGGGAATCAGCATCAGGGGGCCGTTGAAGTGGTGGTTGTCGGTGAGCACGATGGAGGCGCTCACCGCATGCATGGCGGGCATGCCGTCCTCGGCGTGCCAGGTCTCGAAGTCGGAGTGCCAGTTGAAGCCCTTGCCCTCGAAGCCGGGCTTGTAGTTGATGCGCGACTGGTGCACATAGGGCTCGCCGCCGAGGATCTGACGGGCACGCCCCACCAGGCGCGCGTCCCGAGCCAGCCGGCCGAGCCGCTCGGAGAGGAAGTGCACCGCGAAGAGCGAGCGGATCTCGTTGCCGGAAGGCTCGGTGATGGCGAAGTCGCGCCCCCGGAAGTCATCGCGCTCCAGCAGCGCGGCAAGCTCCCGGCGCAGCTCGTCGAGCTCCTCGCCGCTGATAAAGTTCGGCTCGAAGAGAAAGCCCTTACGATCGAACTCGTCGAGCTGCGCCTGGCTCAGGGGGCCCTCCTCGGCGCGCCCCTTCACCACCTCTTCGCGGCGGTTGAGCCAGGGCATGTCGAGAGGTTCGGCAAGGCGCGTGGGGTAAGGGTCCTGGCCGGGGCGCGGGGCGCTCCTGACCCGACTCTGCGGGTCGGGCGAGTCGACAACGGCCTGATGGGAAACGGTTTCATGCAGCATACGGTCAGACGTCTTGACTGACATCCAATCACCTCCTGTGTGTCCGTGATCAGTTTCAGCAAGCATTCCGACGGCGAGACAGCCGCGGGCGACCCCTGGCAAGGAGCCGCGAAAGTCATATCGGGATGGGCCTGGCACTTTTCAAGGCTCGCCGACTGCCGTCCGGCAAGCACAAAAAACCGCCTCGAGGGCGGCTGAAATATCGCTGTATCATACTGTTTGCAATGGTGCCGGCACCAGGAGTCGAACCCGGGACCTACTGATTACAAGTCACACCACCAAAAATAGTAGAAAAATCAGTGCATTACGCCTAGCACAAGGCCTCGTGAAATGCGTATAGGGACAGCCTGAGGGATCAGGAGTTACCACCAGCATCACACGGCATCATCGAGTAGCTATTGAAGAGGACGAGGCCCCAGCTGTCAACCTGCATCAGGGCGGACTAATTCAGACGATCGTCTAAGGCAGGTGGGCGCGGAGCGGCTCTCGAGGGAAGCAAAAAGCGGTGCCGGGCTGATGAGTCAGCCCGGCACCGCCTGCGTCGTGACTGGAATTGCCAGAGGGCGCCCGAGTTTAGAGGCGCCCCTCGATGGCGCTGCGCAGGCTGCCGATATCGACCTCGACATACTCGAGCGTCGTGCTGATGTTGCTATGGCCAAGCAGCGCCTTGACGATGTGCAGGTTGCGGTCTGGCTCCTTCATCAACTCAGTGCCCAGGGTATGACGGAATCGGTGCGGGCTCATCTGGTAGCCACAGATCTTGGACAGCTTCTGGTAGAAGCCCTCTACCTGCCAGGAGTCCATCGTCTCCATTCGGTGGCGAACGCTGAATCGGTTCACGTTGAAAAGCTGCTCGCCCCGTTGGATACCCACCGCTCTGGCAGAATTCAGCAGGTTTTCCAAATGCGGATAGAGGGCATTGGAGATGGGAACAAAGTGCTCCCGGTTATTCTTTGCGCCCTGCCAGGCGGCGGTGAGAACGCGGCTCTTTAGGTTGACATCTTCGGGCTTCATCAGCAGCAGTTGAGTCAGTCGAATACCGGTATGGTAGAACGTTTCGAACACGGCTTCCCAGAACCAGACGGGATGCAGCATGGAGGGCTTTCCTTGGTGAACCTCTATCCTTTTATACAGGCTGATGGCCTCGCGTGCCATCTCGACCTGCCGCTTGCTCAGCGTCTTTTTGCGTTTTTTGGGAGAGCTAACCTCCATCTTGGCGAAGGGGTTGAAGGAGATATCGATCAGCGCATGGTCAATCGCATGCTTGAAGAGGATCCGGTTATGCCTGCAGTAGTTGTTCCAGCTTGAATGTGCCAGGTTTCGCCCCTCCTCGGAGAAGCAGAACTCTCTCCACTCTCTGACATCGTCACGAGTCACTTCTTCAGGCAGTTTATCCTGCCCCGCGAATCGCCGAAACAGCTTCACCGGCACGCTGTAGGAAATACGGCTCCTTTCAGTCAGCCACCGCTCAGAAAAATAGGATTGAAGCAAGTCGTCAAAGGTAAATGTTTTCATTCTTCTTCCTTCCCATCAATCAGTTCAATGAAGGGGTTATCCAACACCTCCCCTCCCCGCTGTATCAGGTCATCCTTACCCACAAGATACCCAGAAAGCGTGCTCGACTTCTTGTTTGGACCGACCACCTTTACCTTGTGAAAACTTCCACCATCCTTGTTTTTCTTGTTCAGCTTCAGCTTCTGGAATGAATCCTGAACCTGTTTCCAGCTTCTCTCTTCTCCTTTCACCTCCTGACAATAGCGCTTGAATACCTTGGGACTGACCACCAGCAGCATGCCATCCACGGCATGCACCAGGGCCTTGGAGTCGTTCATCAATATCTTGTGGGTCTTCAGCCCGTCTCGCAGCCAGGCTAAAAACGCTCCACCGGGCTCATGCTGCTTGTCCGACACATGATCCGGCAGGCTATCTGGACTCTCTTCAGTCCGATTATCCTGCTGGACGGCCTGACTTTCCGATGCCTTTTCAGCACCACCCATAGCGATGTTGATGATGGAAGCCTCCAGGTCCTCTTGGGATTTTTTGTCACTAATTGAATCCTTCACCTCACCGGCGGCTTCCACAGTCGAATGCCTCACCTCAGGAGCCGACCTGGCAACCTCTTTACTATCTTGCTCACCTCTATCGCCACCTTGGTCAGCGCCCAAGACCTCCACGCTTCCCGAAAAAACCTCTGGCGCTTCTTCGCCGCTCCACACGAGGGACTTGTGAACCTTGAGCATGAAGAGTTCGGTCCGCCACTCTCCCACCTCGACGCTGCACTTCCAGACCGATCGACCCTCCGAGTTCTCCATGATCAGGCCATGGGACTGCATTTCGTCATAGAGGCGAGACTCATTGGATGGCACGCCCTCGATACCATGGGAAAGCAGGTAGCTCTTGATCTCTCGGGGTACCAGCGGCGTCACCAGCCACAGCGCCTCGGAGGTGACAAACCCCTGAGCCCCTTTTTCATTCAGGCGGATCTTTTCTGTGACGATGTGGCGAATAGCACCTTTGAGCTTGCTCTGTAGAGATTCCCTGGGCGCCTTGTCGATATTCGAGACCTTGCCACCCAGCGACTTGGCGACGCTGGCCCTGTCGGCCTGGCTGACGATTTCCCCTATCACCCCGGAGCGCTCCGCGTGCCCACTGATGGCGTACATCACCAGTCCAAACAGCTCCGGCTGGCTTTTCAGCCACTCGAGGCCGGCATTGCCCATCACCTCCTTGCACAAGAGGGGGTTGGCCGCAGCGTGAAGGAAGTAGTCTCGCCCCTTGATATAGCGAACGCGATACTGGTCGGGAATGATGCCCTCCCACAGGCACCACCTTCGGCCGGATTTCAGGTGTATATCGACGTCGACGATGACCTTGGCGATATCGTGCAGCAAGCAGGCATAGATGACCGCCACGCTCCACAGCTCCCCGGTAGAGGACTGCCGTTCCGGGGACTCTTTCGGCGGGAGCAGGTGCTGTCGTCGGAGCCGGAGACCGAACACGCAGGTCTCGAGGCCGTGATCCAGCATCCCGCCCGGATAGCTGTGATGGTGGGATTCCGAAGCCGGCAGCAGTTGGACACGCTCAGCGTATCGTTGCAGCGGCTCCTTGACGTAGGCCTCGAACACCGGCGCTGTCAGCGAGGTGCTTTCCTGGATCGCCCTGAGCAGCTGCTGTCGATAGGGCGTAGCTAGAAGCTCCGCGCCGGTACGCGGGCTTTCCCAGCCGGCGTCATCCTGGACGTTGTCGCTGTCGGTCGCGCTGCGGCGGCCACGTAGAATGTTGAGAATCCGCAATGTTCGCTCCTCTGGATGCAGTCCGTGCATCACAACGGTGGACCCTGACGGGCACCAGCAGAAACGTTAAATGCGATGTGAGAGGTTTACCCTTGAGCGCTCCTTGCCCTAGTGCAATAGCTATGGAATGCAACCCAAGCGCGAACAAATTTACTTAACATGCAAAATATTACACTGAGAACATTCTCATATTTTTCTAAGAAAACTCTTATTTTCAAAGAAGACATGACTTACGACCAAAGTCGCAATTGCAAGATAAAATCTTGCCAGACTGAAAAGAATGCCCCCTCCGAGAGGGGGCGTACGCTGGGTAACGGTCAGCTAACCAGCTGCCTTGCCAGAGCCATCTCCACGGAGTCTCCGTCCGTATTGAGGGCATCCTGTCCAGACTCTGAGATATCTCGCGACGTGTTCTGAATCACAGCGATCTTCAGGGGCCTTGAGTATTCAATTTGAGCACCACCACCTCACCGCGAGGCCCATTCATCAATGGCCGAGGGAGCCAGTTTCCTGTGTAGCCCAGGATACCGAAGCCTGACCAACACAGTTTCGGAAAAGGCTTGGTTTTTCCGGATCTTTCACTTCCCGCCTTTTTCCACCCATCAAACAAACCAGGACTTTATAATGCTGCAAAATTAGTGAAAGAAAACCTTATTAACAATGCAACGGAAATGCAACCTACAGCATGCAAGCATACTGACCTCAACCAAGAATCACTTTTCAACTATAGACCGAGGCCTTTATGTCTAGCATATATCAAAAGACAGCAGCCACTGCTCTTGCTGGAATATTTTCTGTGCTTTCTTTTCAAGCCAGTGCCGATCTTTCTGATCGTTTTTCTGATGCAGATGGCGACATGATTGCTGATATCCCTTCAGATGAGACCCAATGGATAGATCCTGACACTCTGGTTTTCGCCTACACTCCTGTCGAAGATCCTGCTGTCTATGCCGATGTTTGGTCTGATTTTCTCGATCATCTAGGCCAAGTGACTGGGAAAGACGTTCGTTTTTTCCCCGTTCAGTCAAACGCTGCTCAACAGGAGGCGCTGCGAGCCGGGCGAGTTCATGTAGCAGGATTTAATACCGGCGGCGTACCTATGGCGGTTAACTGTGGAGGGTTCCGTCCTTTCGCCATGATGGCAGGAGAGGACGGCAGCTTCGGCTACGAAATGGAAATCATCACCTACCCGGGAAGCGGTATCAATTCTGTAGCAGACCTGGCCGGAAGAGAGCTCGCCTTTACTTCTCAGACGTCAAACTCTGGTTACAGAGCCCCCTCAGCAATTATAAAGTCAGAGTTCGGCCTGGAAGCTGGAGTGGATTTTGAAACCCCTTTCGCTGGCACACATGAAAACTCAATTCTAGGCGTAATTCACAAAGATTACGAGGCTGCAGCAATTGCCAACTCTGTTATCACAAGGATGAAGGCAAGAGAAGTAATCAGCGAAGATGACTACGAGGTGATTTACACCTCCGCCACATTCCCCACGACCCCCTACGGCACTACTCATAACTTGCACCCTGATCTCCAGAAGAAGGTCCAGGAAGCGTTCTTTAGCTTCGACTGGGAAGGCACGCAACTGCAGGCGGAGTTTTCCAACAATGGTGAGAGCCAGTTCATTCCCATCGATTACGCTGAGCGCTGGGAGATAATCCGCACCATCGCCGAAGCCAACGGCGTCACCTACGACTGCGACTGACCTCCACCTCATACCACCGACCATGACCAGGCACGGGCCAGGAGGGCCTCGCTCTCCGGGCCCGTGTGCGTGAAGGGAGACTGACCATGCTGACGCTTTCCCAGGTCACCAAGCGCTATCCCACCGGGGATCGCGCCCTGACCGATATCGACCTGACCCTGCCGCGGGGCCAGGTCATGGCGCTGATCGGCCCCTCCGGGGCCGGCAAGAGCACCCTGATCCGCTGCGTCAATCGCCTGGTGGAACCCACCAGCGGCAGCATCCGCCTGGAGGAGACCGAGCTGACCCGGCTTTCCGGAAATGCCCTGCGCCGGGCGCGCCGCGCCATGGCGATGATCTTCCAGGAGTACGCCCTGGTAGATCGCCTCACGGTGATGGAGAACGTGCTCTCCGGGCGGCTCGGCTACGTGGGCTTCTGGCGCAGCTTCCTGCGCCGCTACCCCGCCGACGACATCGCCGAGGCCTTTCGACTGCTGGAGCGGGTGGGTCTGCCCCACGCCATGGACAAGCGAGCCGACGCGCTCTCCGGCGGCCAGCGCCAGCGGGTGGGCATCGCCCGGGCACTGATCCAGCGCCCCCGGCTGCTGCTGGTGGACGAGCCCACCGCGAGCCTCGACCCCAAGACCTCCCGGCAGATCATGCGCCTGATCCGCGAGCTGTGCGCCGAGCGGGAGCTGGCCGCCATCATCAATATCCACGATGTGGCCCTGGCCCAGCAGTTCGCCGACCGCATCGTCGGACTGCGCGCCGGCGAGATCGTCTTCGACGGCAAGCCCGGCGAGCTCGACGCCGAGACGCTCACCACCATCTATGGCGAGGAAGAGTGGGACACCCGCGTCCAGGAAGAGGAGGCACCCAGCGCCGCCGCGAGCGCAGCCCCGGCGCCCGCCACCCCGCTCACATTGGCCACCGGAGGTGCCCGATGAGCCGTCAGGCCCTGGCCCAGGCGGGCCGCTGGCGGCGCCTGCCGCTGATCGAGACCCCCCGGCTGCGCTGGGGGCTGGCGGCGGGCCTGGCCGTCTATCTGGTGCTGGCCCTCTCCACCATCGACGTCAACTGGGCACGGGTCGCCGAGGGCGCCAGCCGCGGGCTGAACTTCCTGGCCGCCTTCACCCAGCCGGACTTCGTCAGCCGCCGCGGCGACATCCTCGATGGCATCCTGGAAAGCCTCACCATGACGCTCACCTCCACGGTGATCGGCGTGGCCCTGGCCGTTCCGGTGGGCCTGGGGGCGGCGCGCAACATCGCGCCCTGGCCGATCTACTACCTGTGCCGGGGCATCATTACGGTGTCGCGCACCTTCCAGGAGATCATCATCGCCATCCTCTTCGTGGTGATGTTCGGCTTCGGCCCCCTGGCCGGCATGATCACTCTGGCCTTCGCCACCATCGGCTTCATGGCCAAGCTGCTGGCCGAGGACATCGAGGACCTGGACTGGCGCCAGGTGGAGGCGGTTCGTGCCACCGGGGCGAGCTGGTGGCAGACAATGAACCACGCCGTGCAGCCCCAGGTGATGCCGCGGCTGATCGGCCTCTCCATGTATCGCCTCGACATCAACTTCCGGGAGTCGGCGGTGATCGGCATCGTCGGGGCCGGCGGCATCGGCGCCACCCTGAACACCTCCATCAGCCGCTACGAGTACGACACCGCGGCGGCGATCCTGCTGATCATCATCGCCATCGTGCTGCTCTGCGAATACAGCTCGAGCCATATCCGCCGCTGGACCCAATAGGACACCCCCATGCCCGTTTCGACGACGCCGCAGGGCACGCCTACCTGGCGCCTGCGCACCACCCGCGCCCAGTGGCTGGGCTATCTGGCCTGGCTGGCCGGCGCCTGCCTCTTCCTGCTCTGCTGGAAGCTGATCTCCGACAACACCATGTGGGTCTTCGTGGAGGACGCCGGCCGCCAGGGCAGCGATCTCATCAGCCGCATGCTGCCACCCCGGTGGGAGATCGCCCACCGGCTCTGGCAGCCCATGTGGGACACCCTCAACATCGCCACCCTGGGCACCCTGCTGGGCATCGCCATGGCCTTTCCGGTGGCCTTCCTGGCCGCCCGCAACACCACGCCCCATCCGCTGGTGCGCAGCGCCGCCCTGGTAGTCATCGTCTCGTCCCGCTCCATCAACTCGCTGATCTGGGCCATGCTGCTGGTCACCATCCTGGGCCCCGGAGTGCTGGCCGGCATCATCGCCATCGCCCTGCGCTCCATCGGCTTCGTCGGCAAGCTGCTCTATGAGGCCATCGAGGAGATCCACCCCACGCCGGTGGAGGCGATCAGCGCCACCGGTGCCGGCCGCCTGCAGGTGATGAGCTACGGCGTACTGCCCCAGGTGATGCCCGCCTTCGCCGGCATCAGCGTCTACCGCTGGGACATCAATATCCGCGAGTCCACGGTGCTGGGGCTGGTGGGCGCCGGTGGCATCGGACTGCAGCTCAACGCCGCCATCAACAGCCTGGCCTGGAACCAGGTCAGCGTGATCTTCGTGATGATCTTCGCCACCGTGCTGGCCTCGGAGTGGATCTCCGCCCGAGTGCGTCACGCCATCATATGATGAGCGGAAGTGCAGCGGTTGGCGTCGCCACCCGCTGCCTTACTTGCGACGCTCCACCCCGGGCGTCATAGACCTGCAACACCACACCCTCAGGGTGGTTCTTACGCGAAGCACGTAGTGCGCGCCCCTCCAGGAGCCCTAACATGACCAAATCGACCACCACTATCCTGATCGACACCCTGCAGCAGGCTGCCCGGGCGGCCGGTAAACTCCTCCACGAAGGTTACCATGACGTCGGAGTCATCGACTTTGAGTGCAAGGGCGCCTCGGATTTCGTGACCCACTACGACCAGGCGGCTGAACACGCCATCATTGAAACCATCCGACGTGCCCACCCCGATGTGGGCTTTCTCGGCGAAGAAACCGGCGCCACTCCGGCCAGCGACAGCGACCTCACTGTAATCATCGACCCACTCGACGGCACCAACAACTTCCTGCACCGTGTGCCTCACTTCTCGGTCTCTATTGCAGTGCGCCAGGGCAAGGTCCTGACCCACGGTGTGGTCTATCAACCGCTACTGGACGAGATGCTCTGGGCCATCCGTGGCCAAGGGGCTTATCAGGGGTCACAGCGAATGCCCGTTTTACCAGCACGCCCTCTCACTGAGATGCTGGTCGGCACCTGCTTCCCTTATCACGACAAGGGCGACTGCGCGACAAGCCAGCGACAACTCTCCGCTCTGATGCCCCGCGTGGCCGGGATTCGCAGCCCAGGCTCTGCTGCACTCGAGATTGCATATACTGGCCTCGGCCGGTTTGACGCTTTTTGGTCTCAGGGCGCGCGACTGGATCTATGGGACATTGCAGCAGGAATCGTCATTGCACGAGAAGCAGGATGCAAGGTCACCGACCTTTCTTGCAACCCCAATCCCGCTGAGTGGAACAGCTTGCTCATAGCTAAGCCAGAGCAACATGATAAGCTTTTAAGCGTACTGGTCAAGTGAAAGGGAGGGGGCAAGGCGTGTCATCAACAAATCCTGAGTTTATCGGATATGGACAGATGATGGGGTTAGTGCAGATGGTCGACAGGCTCTTTATTTTACCATGCAAACCGTCCTTCTAAGCCGTATCCAAAGTGATCGTCACTTTAAGCAAAATCCCGACTTCCCACTGGCACATAGGTTTCACCTGACCACATGAACCCATTAATGCTCGATACTTCCAGCCTCGCGAAAGCCACTTTGGCCATCCAAAGACGCACTGGGGGTATCTCGCTGATCTTATGGAAAGCACGACCCCATCCTCACATAATCACTATATGTAAAGAGTGGTATTGGGAGAGATTCTCACCAAGGTGATGGAGAGATTTTCATAACCTTCCCAGATCAAGTTAGAGGGGCAGCAAGCCAAACTGACACAGTACCATTCTCGCAATAATCTCCGAGCTGAATGCATACGGATAGATGATACCAGCAACACTGACCAAAAACTGTAACAAGAATCCTGATATAATCACACCCTCCAGATTATCCTAGTGGAAAATTTAAGAATTTTTATTATAAGGGTGGGAGTAATGAGTCTTGGCGTTTGGCTTACTTTCCTAATGGCTTCGTTTTTGGTGAGCATATCTCCAGGGGCAGGAGCTATCAACACGATGAACAGCGGAATTAATAATGGTGTTAAGTCCGCCTTCCCAACCATCTTGGGCTTGCAACTTGGGTATGGCATACAGATTCTAGCAGTTGCTATTGGGATTGGGGCAATCTTAGCATCTTCCACCACAATTTTCTCACTTATCAAGTGGATGGGAGTTGCATATCTAGTTTGGTTAGGCGTTCAGAAGTGGAGATTACCTGGCTCCTTGGGCAACATCGATAATGGCGAGAACACAAAGAAGAAGCAGTTCTGGCAATCTGCGTTCGTCAACCTAACCAACCCTAAAGCCACGGTATTTCTGGTCGCTCTTTTCCCCCAGTTCCTATCCAACAGCAGCACGTCATCTTATATACCCCAGCTCTTTCTAATGGGCGGAACGCTCCTCACTGTAGATATTATCGTCATGTTCTGCTATGCAGCACTGGCTAGCCAGCTCAAGCGATTTGTCAACTCCACATCAAGAATAAAACTTATGAATCGCGCATTTGGTTCTTTTTTTATAATCGCAGCCATTATGCTTGCAGCCTACAAAAAGACTTGACTCCATGAGATCAGCATACAAAGGAGAGTAGCGCCATTCTGCTTGCTGCCAAAATTAAATCATTACGAGCCCCTAAGCTGAATATCAACAGCTCTCTTCAGACTACAAGTGCGGAGATAACACACCTTTCAAGCTTGGGATAAGAATATTCTGATCCCTCCCAATCAGCCCTCCTTCCGTGCGGAAGGAGGGCTAAGGTCATGCAACAAGTTGTCTGGCCAGGACCATCTCCACGGAGTCTCCATCCGTGTTGAGGGCATCCAGGCCCGACTCGGGCACGTCTCCCGACGTGCTTTGGGCCACGGCAATCTTCTTGGCCATCAGCGACAGGCAGGCGATCTGTGACGATCCGGCATAGCCGAGGTAGAGCACCTTCACTGGCTGCCGCTGGCCGATCCGCCAGGAGCGGCGAGCGGCCTGCTGCAGGGTGTAGACGTTCCAGCCCGTCTGCATGAAGACGATGGTGGGGAAGTCCAGCAGGTCGAGGCCGGTCTTCACCAGGTCCGGATTGGTGATCAGCACGTCGACATCGCGGTCGACCTGATCGGCAATCCAGTCCTCGCGTCGCTGGGTCTCCACGCTCGAGCGCAGCACCGCGACCTTGAAGCCGGCCTGGGTGAGCACCGCCTTGAGTCGACTGCTGGTATCACGCTTGCCGGTGTATGTCGTGTAGACCAGCACCTTGCGACCCTCCGCCTTCTCTCGCCGGCAGATCGCCACCAGTTCCCGCTCCTTGGGCATCGGCTGCTGCTCGCCGTATAGGCTCTTCACGAACGCCAGCAGGCTGCCCGAACGCGGATGCTTGACCGTCTCCGGTCGGAAGCAGCAGTCCGGCCAGGCCAGCAGCGCATTGAGCACCACGCCCAGCAGGGTGGTGTCCTTGCGTGCCAGCGCCTGTCTGAGCTCGGCGGTCAGTTGACCCTCGAGCCGCCGGTAGGCAAAGGCCTGCTCGTCGTCCATCGGCACCTCGATGAAGTCTTCATCGTAGGGCGGCAACACGTTGCCACCGATGTCCTTGAGCTTGAGGAAGACGGTGAAGGGCAGCACGTAGCGCATGATCCCCTTGGGGCCGAAGCCCGGGGCCTTGACGGTCCGCACCGACAGCTTCTTGCCTCGCGCTGTCTTGTGCGAATCGCCATCGCGCTCGGTGTAGATGTCCTTCAACACCCCGTGGTCACGCAGGAACGACATGGCCGCAGGCCCCATCGATCCGCGCCCGTTGGGGCGATAGCCGTCTTCGAGCATCTTCGGCGTGAGGATGCGGAACAGCAGGTGGAACAGGTCGTCGGCATAGCCGCCCATCAGGGTGCCGGTCAGCAGCAGCGACTTGCGCGCCTTGGCTGCCAGCACGCCCATGGCCTGGCCCTGGGCCGACCCGGCGTTCTTGTACTCATGGCCCTCGTCCACGATCAGCAGATCGAAGGTGTGATCCGGCAGCTGCCGCTTGATGAACTCGCTCGGCTGATAGCCGCCTTCACCGAAGCCGAACTCCATCGTGGCCATGGCGCGCTCCATGCGGGCCGCCTGCCGGTCGGAGAACACCAGCTCGCCGTTCTCATCCATGAGGTTGATGAACTCGTGGATGTTGTCGCCCAGCAGCGTGGCCAGGAACTCCTCGCCAAACTGCTGCACCAGGCGCTCCGAGGAGACCTTGCCGATGGTGGGCAGCTTGCGCAGCGCCTTGAGCACCAGGTCGCGCTGCAGGCTGCCCGTCGCCCGCTGCGGCCGCATCAGCGTCCAGAGAGGGCTGTGACAGTGCCGGCACTTGTGGCGCCGCTCCTCACGGAGAAACTGCGACAGCGATACCACCTCGTTGTCGCAGTCGACCACCGTGCCACCGCACTGGGGGCAGGCCGCCAGCTCGCCGCCCGGCACGCGCTTGCGCGCGGCAACGGGTCGCCAGTGGAAGCCCATGCGCATGCGCACACGCCCCAGGATAAAGAACTCCGGCCGCCCATCGGACGGCTGGCCCAGGGCCTCACGGAGCTTGAGCAGCTTGACCAGGGTATCCGGGCCGTTCAGCACCCAGACCCTGGCCTGATCGACGGTCTCCAGGATCTCCCGCCGCCACTTGTAGACCAGGTGGGGCGGTGCGATCACCAGGAAACGCCGATAGCCTTCGCCGTGACAGACCGCCGCGGTGGCGATGGCCATCATGGTCTTGCCGGTGCCCATCTCGGCGTTGATGATGCCCGCCGGCTCGTGCCGGTCGAGCAGCAGCGCCGAGATAGCCTGGACCACCTCAGCCTGCTCGGGGAAAGGCGCCCGCTTGAGGGACGCCATCACGGCCTGGCGACGAGAGTTGGCCTCACCGTCATAGACTGGGGGATGGGAGCGGTTGAGCGAGGCCAAAAGGCCATCGCCAAATTCCTCCACGAAGGCGTTGAGGTCCACCTGAGGCCCGAAGACCTCGCCAGACTGCGCCATGCCGGCCGGCGCCGGCAGCTGAGTGATGTCGTTCATGTCCGTCTCCTTGTTCACAAGAAAACGGCGGACACTCCCCTCCCCTGGCGGGTTGGAAAGGCCCGCCGTGGGGAATGGCGCCCGGGGCGCCGGTCAGTAGTCGTCTGGCAGCAACAGCGTGGTGGCGCTGCGGTCCGCCTCGGTGATGATCCAGACCGTGAGCGACTCACCGATCCGGTAGGACGAGAGCAGCCTATCACCGTGAACCAGGGCCTGCTCGTTGCTCTGGCGGTCCTCCTCAGGCACGTCACCCCAGTCGCCGGTGACGTGTCGTCGGAGCAGCGCCATGGGCGAGACCTCGCCCTGCTCCACCAACTCGTTGACGGCCCGGGTCATCACCACTCGCCCCACCTCGAAGCGGCGTGGATCCGGCCTCGCGGCACGTTCGGCGACCCGGTTGAGCGGCGCAGGCGCATCGCCTGCCTCGGCGTCTGCCATCTGATCACCCTCTTCCGGCTCGCCATCATTGGCCGCCGGCGTCGAGGTAATGGTCAGCAGCTGCCCACAGCGAGGCGAGTCAGGCGTCATCTCCCAGGCGCGGATCACCGGCACAAAGCGGTCGGTGAGCACGCGGGTCTCGGTGATGGAGCCATCCTCCCGCTCGGTGAACTCGGTCTTGGCGACCTTATCCTTGTGGGTGTTGCCCTTGACCACCAGGCAGCGCCCGTTGGGCGCGGTGACCACGCCGGAGATCGCCCCGGCCGCCAGCGACAGGGCCAGATGCCAGGAGGAGAGCCGACGCACCGGGGGACGCGGCGACAGGCCGGTCTTCCCGAACACGCTGCCCACCCCGGGCCAGAGCCCCTGCAGCTTCCCGACCTCATCGGCCAGCTGCTCGGCATCGAGCGACACGCGGTAGAAGTGGCGCAGCTCGCCCTGAGCCGCCGGTACCACGTAGGGTTCAAAGGGCCACACCTCCGGGATCACCTCGGGTATGACCTCCTTGCTTCCCACGCGCAGCAGCTGGGCGCGCATCGCCTTGGCCTCCTGGCTGCGCTGCGCCTCACGGCGTCGCACCCGGCGGCCCAGGATCACCACCTGCTGGAAGTCATCCACGGCGGCGCGGAAGACCCTCAGCTCGGTGAAGTGGTTGACCAGCCAGCCGGTCAGCTCCTTGTCCAGGGCGTAGTCGGGAACGATAAGCACCATCACACCCCCGTACTGCAGGGTGCCAACGGTGCGCTGGTAGAACAGCTTCTCGAGGCGCCTGCGCCCCTTGCCCTGATAGCTCTCGTAGCCGGCGTGGTCGGCCAGCAGGTCGCCATAGGGCGGGTTGAGCCACAGGCAGCCCACGCTGCGCGGTGAGATCACCGTGTCCATCAGGTCGCCCTGTAGGCCTCTATCCACCAGGCCATGCATCGAGGCGGCCCGCTCGGCGTGATACTCCACGGCGCAGGCCTGAACGCGTTCGCGCCCCAGGTGGTGGGCAAGCTCGGCGATGGCAGCGCCCTCCCCCGCACAGGGGTCGAGCACCCGCATCCGGCCGGTGCTGGCTGGGCGGAGCGCCTGAAGCACCCGCTCAAGCGACGCCTTATCCGTGGGGAAGTAGCCATTCCTGGCGAAGTTGCGCGCGATGCGCTGAAACATCAGTGCCATGCGACACCTCCTGTCGGTTGGGTGTGGTAGGCGCGGCCAGAACGGCCGCACCAGGGTGGAGCGAGAGCTCAGGGCTCGGGTGTGAGTACGCCGGCGCGGATCATGCCGCTGAGGCGTGGGGCCAGGTCGTTCTCATCGAGGGAGATCTCCCAGGCCTGGATCGGCCCCTGTGAGAACGAGGCCGGCAGTACCGCCTGCTGGGCATGCAGCAGCGTCATCACCGGCGCCTGCCAGTGATCCAGCAGGGGCAGCGGGCAGAGCTCCCGCACTCGGGGCCACAGCTGGTCATCCACCGGGCAGACGCCCTCCTCGTCGTCGAGCAGGGCGATGCTGTGCAGGTTGGTCCGATCCGGCGTAATGCAGCGCTGGTCGAAGAGCCACACGTGCACCAGGGTGCCGAAGCGCGTCTGGCGCAGCCGGGCGGAGCGCCGGGAGTAGCGGTCCATGTCGCCAAAGACCATGGGGTGGCGAGTGTCGCCCCGGCAGAGATGCAGGGTATCCAGACCGTTGTCTGCCGTTGGCAGCGTCAGCCTGGCCAGCAGCTCCTGCAGCGCCGTATCCCGCCCCCAAAGGGAGAGAAACAGGCACTCACGCTGCCGGCCAAGGCAGAACGCGTCGGCGTACAGGTCCAGGCACTCATCAAGGGTGTAGAGCTCGGGCATGATGGCCTCCATCGGTTAGCGAAGAGCGATGGGGACATCCCGAGCCCAGGGCATCGAGATGCCCCGGTGGGGAGTGGCTGCCTCAGGCAGCGGCTTGCCAGGTCTGGGTCGGCGCCTGGAATCGGTAGCCCAGTTCCTTCAGTCGACTCACCTGACGGCGGAACAGCGCTCGGTCCACGGTGGGATCGAGCTTGACGCTCTGCCCCAGGGGCCAGAGCAGTCCGAAGAGCTCGGCGTCGGGATTGGCCTCATGGCCAGCGGTGTGGGTATCCGGGGCTTGCGGCCCTGGTCCCTCACCAGCATCAACCTGAGGCTGCGGCGCAGGCGGTGCCATCGGCTCCCCCGACCCAGACGCAGGAGGGGCTGGAGGCACGGGTGGCACAGGGGTGGCCTCCTCCTCCAGCGGGTCCATCTCCGCGGAGTCGAAGCGCGGGCCGTGCTGATTCACCAGCATGCCGTCCTCGGTCAGCAGCATCTCGCCGACCTTGGCGCGGACCTCCACCACCAGCCGGCCGCCGGCGAAGTAGCTCGCCGGGCGGATCTCGAGCAGCAGAAACTCGCCCTCAAACACCCCTTCGCTGAACTGGTCCAGCTGAGGATCCTTGATGACGAACTCGCCGATCGAGGCCGCCAGCCGGCCGACGTTGAAGGGGCCGTTGCGCCCATGAATGGTGCGGACGGTGAGCCGCCCGGGGATCTTGATCATTACCAGACTCCTGTTCGACAGGATGGAAAAAGAGCGGACGGGACCGGCAGCGCCGGCACCCGTCTAAGAAGTCACGGGCCAGCGCCCGAGGTGTCAGAGATAACCCCGCTCCGCGAAGGAGACCGAGTCCGAGCCGCCCACCACGATGTGGTCGAGCACGCGCACTTCGATCAGACCCAGCGCCTCCTGGAGGCGCTGGGTGATGCGTCGGTCCGCATCGCTCGGATCGGGCTCTCCGCTCGGGTGGTTGTGAGTGAAGATCACCGCACCGGCGTTGTGGTGGAGCGCCGCCTTCACCACCTCACGCGGATAGACCGAGGCGGAATCGAGGGTGCCGTGGAATAGCTCGCTGAACTCGATCACGCGGTGCTGGGTGTCCAGGAAGATGGCACCGAACACCTCATGGTCATAGCCGGCCAGCTTGAGCCACAGGAACTCACGCACCCGATTGGGCGTGTTGAGCTTCATGCCTTTGGAGACGGAACGCTCCACCACCTGTCGCGCCGCATCGATGACACGGTCATCGGGGGCTGCTAGGTAGTTGCCGTCGCTGTCGCGCACGAACAGCTGAGGCGCATTGGATGGGGAGTAGCGAGACTCTGCCGGGAGGGCAGCTGCTGAAGTGTGTGTCATGACCAGAACCTCCGGACATGACCGAGACCGCCCCCTCCGGGAGCGATGTCCCGGTCGGGGTGGGTAGTGAGGAAGGGTTACGCGGCGAAGTGCTGCGCGTGGTTCAGCTCATCGTGGCGTGCCACCAGCAGGTAGTCACCGTGCTGGCGGTCGCCTTGCACGACCAACGCCTCGAGCTCGAGAGCCAGAGGCTGGTGGGGATTCCCGCTGGGCGGGATGCGATGATGCGTCAACCGCACCGCCTGGGTCCCAGCCGGGTACCCGGACAGCTGGCCGGCCAGGCTCTGCAGCAGCAGGTGGAAGCGTTCGATGGGCGTGACCCCACGCTCCGAGACCACGTGCTCTGCGACAAACATGCAGTCATTCATGACCCGCTCGCTGAGGCGGATCTTGCCCGCAAAGCCGTGATCGCGAGCCAGAAACGACATATCGTAGGACTTCATGGTGGATCTCCTGCGGTAATGCACACAGGGGACACACCTTCCCCACCGGGGATGTGAATCCCCTGGTGGGTGATGGCACATGAGTGCCGAGGAAGAGGTGCAGCATCCAGCCCGGATGGGCGGCCTCGTCTCGGGATGCGCGAGGCCTTGGGAGGTGGCGTACCGCCAAGCGGCGCACCCTTGAAACGCCTGGGTGCCGGGGTGCCTCGGTTGGTGCCGGTCGAGACCACCGGGCCGCCATGGGCGGCACTTGCATCGGTGAGCTTACGACATTTATTCTGCATGTCAAGCCAGCTCATTTAATAATAAATAAGTACCGGAGGCACCCATCTTAAAGACACAGCAAGATTGACGGTAAATAATGTGAAGCTGATGGGATTACAAGCCTAAAAAATTGGCCTTTCTTTTTTCTAAAAAAGATGAAACTCCTTCACGAAAATCATCTGTGCTGGCACACTCGGAAAAAGCAATAGCCTCATGATGCAATTGTTCCACCAGGCTGGAGCTTTCAGAATAAGCAGACAGGCTCTTGACCTTGCCAAAAGCATATGTAGGTCCATTGCAAAGCCTTGACACCAACTCCTCAGTTTTCCCAGACACCTCTGCATCATCAAAGACAAAATTTACCAGCCCATAATCCATGGCTTCACTGGCACTTATCGATCCTCCCAACAGCACTAACTCCATGTATTTTTTAATCCCAACAGCCCTAGGAAGGGAGAATGAAAGCCCACCATCTGGGCTTGCACCGACCTTTGAGTATGAAATAATGAATTTAGAATTATCTGACGCAACAACCAAATCGCAAGCCAGTGCAAGGCTTACGCCTGCACCAGCCACTTTCCCTTCTACACATGCAACAACAGGCTTCTTAAGGTTCATGATCATCATAATCAACTGGTTGAGATCCTGAACTCTATTATAAAAAGCATGCTTAGCTTCACAACTGGGGCGCTCAATCAGTTCAGAAAATTTTTTCAGGTCACCCCCGGAGATGAAATTCCCTCCCGCACCTTTAATCACAACACATCGTATAGATTCATCAGAATCAGCCTTAGCAAGAGCTTCTTTAAGTGACTCCCTCATTTCAGAGGAAAATGCGTTCCTCACTTCAGGGCGGTTTAAAATTATCCAGAGAGCCCCACCACTTTCATTGATTTTAACATGCTTCATATCTCACCTTCTCGCACTACGACAAACCCATTATCAATTATCTTCGCCCCACTTTCTTTAGAATAGCACTGGAATGAATAGCCATAACTCACTTCCCATATTTTCGTAACAACAGTATCACCGGGATAAACTGGAGATGTAAAGCTAGCCCCCATTTTCTTTACTGCTTTATCATCATAGTTAAGCACTGCTCTTAAAACCGCATGACAGGAAACACCAAATGTACACAGACCATGCAAAATCGGCCCATCAAAGCCAGCAGACTTAGCAACTTCAGGTGAAGCATGTAAAGGGTTAAGATCACCGGAAAGCCTGTAAATCAAAGCCGAATTTGGAAAAGTACATAGCTCTGATTCAATATCACACTCTCGATCGGGAATTACACTTTTTATTTTAGAACCAACTCTCCCGCCCTCACTAAATCCACCATTCCCTCTGGCAAAAGAAGTTGTTCTAACGGTACATATCTTAGAATCTGTCTCAAAATCTTTAACCACCCTCTCTGTAATTATAATCGCACCCTTATTCGCACCCTTATCAAGAACATCAACCACACGTGTAACACTATAAACCTTGCCAGCCTCTGGCAATGACTCATGCAGCTCAAACTCCTGCCCAACATGAAGCAGTTTAACCCAATCAATCCCAGTGTCCGGGTCCTTGGCCCAAAAGCCTGGATGGGCTAAAACAACAGCCATGCTTGGCATTGGCCTTAATCCATCCTCATATACAAACTTAAGCTGCGAACTATCTCGTGGGTCAAACCCCACTCCCACACCCAAGGAATATAAAATAGTATCCTTAAACGAATACTCATGAACAACCTTCTTGAACTTTCTCGTCATGAGATGACGGCTAAAGGCATCCATATTAAACTCCTAGAGCAATTACATGGGATCCCAAGAAAAGACATCGCCACTTCTTTCAAGCGAGTAGAAGCTCGACTTAAGTGCGGGCATTGCATGTTCGTGAATTTTATCTGGAGTCCAACCATCTGACCTATGCACACTCCTCAGCGGCCGACTTTGTCCCATCAAAAAAATCTCGTTATTCCTGACTGCAAAGATCTGTCCGTTTACTTCTGCTGCCAAGTCAGACCCAAGATAAACAGCCATATGAGCATTTTTGTCGGGCGTCATAGCTTTCATTGCAGCAACACGCTTTACTTGCTCTGGAGTATCAGTTGGAAGGGAATCTGTCATTCTGCTCCATGCAAACGGAGCGATACAGTTCGACCTGACGCCAAACCTGTTCATATCAAGAGCAATTGACTTTGATAACGCCACAATACCCAGCTTTGCTGCCGAATAGTTTGATTGACCAAAGTTACCAATGAGACCGGAGGTGCTTGTCATATGAACAAATGATCCGGACCCTTGCTTACGAAATATTTCAGCAGCAGCCCTGCTCACATAAAAGGTACCATTCAAGTGAACATCAATTACCGACTTCCAGTCATCGACACTCATCTTGTGAAAAATAGTATCCCTAAGTATTCCCGCATTATTTACTACAATATCCAACCTCCCATAAGAATCTATTGCTGATTTCACTATTTTCTTTGCGGACTCCCAATCAGCAACGCTATCGGTATTAATATGGGCCTCACCACCAGCTTGCTCAATAATTTTTTTGGTTTCCTCGGCAGGAGTAGCCGATCCTCCTTCGCCGGCTAAAGACACCCCAATATCGTTAATCACCACCTTTGCACCTGATGCTGCTAGTGCAATTGATATTTCACGCCCGATGCCATTCCCACCGCCAGTTACAATGGCTACTTTCCCACTATTAATCGCGACTGACATAAATCCTCTCCTTTTGGGCAATATGCTGATCTACTTTTTTTTCACGCAAATTTTAGACAAAGCTTCTTCATATTCAACTTTTAGTCTATCTACAATCTCACCAACATGTGGAACATCATCAATGACAGCAGCCCCCTGACCCGCCCCCCAAATGTCTTTCCATGCTTTAGCTTTAGAGCGGCCATCTTTGAAGCTCATAATAGACTTATCTGCCACTGGGAGATCATCAGGATCGAGACCAACATTCCTCACACTTTCTTTAAGGTAGTTGCCATGAACACCTGAGAAATAGTTACTATAAACAATATCTGAGGCACCAGCATTCAAGATGGAGCTTTTATACTCTTCGGATGCATTCGCCTCTTTCGAGGCAATGAACCGAGTACCCATATAGCCAAAATCAGCTCCCATCGCCTGAGCAGCAAGTATAGAGCTTCCATTTGCAATTGACCCGGATAGCACTACCGGCCCATTGAAATATTTCCTAACTTCTCCTACCAAAGCAAACGGAGACAAGGTGCCAGCATGACCACCTGCACCTGCGGCTACCAAAATCAGGCCATCAACACCTGCTTCTAGGGCCTTCATCGCATGACGCAAGTTAATAACATCATGAAGAATTATCCCCCCATATGAGTGGACCTCATCTACTATCTCCTTTACCGGAGCGCGAAGTGACGAAATAATAATTGGGACTCGATGCTTAACACATGTCCTAACATCCTCTTCAAGCCGAACATTTGAAGAGTGGGATATCTGATTAACTGCAATCGGGCCGACAGCTTTCCCTGGGTTACTTGAGGAAAACTCTGCGAGATCCTCCTTTATTTGATACAACCAATCATCTAGAATCTCTGGCTGCCTAGCATTTAGTGCTGGGAAAGAGCCCACTATTCCGCTCTTACACTGAGCCTTTACAAGCTCTGGATAGCTCACAGTGAACATTGGGGCAGAGATCACAGGAAGCGTCAGCCCTTGCAGAACTTCAGGAATATATTTAGACATAAACAGCTCCATAAATTAACGCCCGCTTTTTAGAATAAGCATATCAGACTCACCTTCCTGAATAATGCTGCCTGACTCATCCACCAGTTGTAGCAACCTGTTTACACGCCCTACCCTCTCACTTTTACCGGGATCTTTCTCTAATATAAACAACTTGAGCCGTAGAGTCATACCCAGAGTGATAGGCTTCCTGAATTTCCAATCTTTTAGCGACATCATTGCAACGGCAGATTTCTCAAAAATCCCTAGTGAGTGAATCATGCCTGTAGCCAGTGCAATACCAAAAGCCCCATGCACAAGCCTTTCACCGTATCGGGTTTTAGAGCTAAATCCAACATCACAATGAATTGGATTCCAGTCCCCAGAAAGCATCGAGAAAAATGTTAAATCACTTTCTGTCACAGTCCTTCCTGTTGACTCAAAGGACTGACCTTCCACAAGGTCATCGAAATAAAGAGAAGTGCCCACCTTTTCCTCCAACGTAAAGTTAATTACCTATCGCAGATTCAGCCATGTTTCTCAAGCTACCACGCTGAATCTTTAAACCATTAGGACCGCTAGTTGCCGGAAATTCCGAAACCTTAAAGACATACTTAGGAACTTTAAAAGGAGCCAAGCTCAATTTGCATGCATCTATGACCTGATTCTCCAAGTCTTCCGACTCTTGAGACTCTTTCACAAAAGCAATTGCCACATTTACCCCTTGGTTCTGTATAGCGACAACACACACATCCAACACATCAGGGACTTTCTTAATTACAGCTTCAATTTCAGATGGATTAACAAGAAACCCGCCAAGCCTAATAGCATCCCCCATCCTTGACTCATATACCAGCGAGCCGTCTTCTCGAATATGTCCAAGATCTCCAGTTTTGAAAAAGCCATCCTCCGTAAGAGCGTTACGGGTAGCTTCATCATTGTTTAGGTAGCCGATGAAATTTGTCGGAGATTGAATTTCAATCTCCCCAGGCTCTCCTGCTGGAAGTATGTTACTTGTTGCTAAATCCCTAATTCTTATTTTCGCCGAATCCCCGGCGGTGGGTTTTCCTCCTCCTTTAATCCTTTCTTCTAACGTCATGCTATCGTCCTGGGCACTAAAAATTGCCATAACCTCACTTGATCCATACAAACCAAACAAAGGTATTCCTCGAGACCACGCATTAATTGCATACTCATGGAAACTAGAATTAAATGCTCCAAAACCAAAAAACCTGGCATCAGGGAAAGGCTTTTCTTCATCGCATGAGTCAATGATTTTTTTGTACATATCGTCACTACCAAAGAGGTGTGTGACTTTAAGTTTTTTCATCAAAAGAGCAGCTTCTTTACCGTCCAGCGCATCAATGATAACGGTAGAAGCCCCACCAGAAAATGCAGCTAGCACTGCATTTAACCCGAAAGCCCCACAAAAAGGCAGCACAGCTAGCAAGGTCATTCCCTGCTTATCTAGACCATAAAACCTTGCGCAATTATTTGCATGCGTCACTAGGTTCGACTGGGATTGCATTACGAGCTTTGGCCCACTAGTAGTCCCCGACGTCGAAAAAAGAATTGATGTTAATGAGCCATTTGGCACAGGTAAATAGCACGGAACCTTACTTTCACCATAACGTTCCGAAAGCGAATCGTCAGATAGAAACACCATCCCGTTCAATTCGTCAAAATCTGAAGGGTCAAGCCCGGCGCAGTAGATAAACTCTATACTTTCAAGAGCACTGCAATCCACAGAAGAAAGCAACTTCAAGAAGCTCTTTGCACGAAATTTCTTCTGCATTAACAATGCCTTGGGGGAAGACTTACAAAACATGTCTTCAATTTCTTTTTTTCCATACCTTGTATTAATCGGCACCACGGTGCAACCAAGCCTAGATAGGGAAAAATACCATGACAGCCATTCAACACTATTCACAAGCCAAAGAGCTATAAAGTCCCCTTCTCTCACTCCTTTCTCGCTTAGCCACTGGACTTTTCGCTTACACATTTCCTCGAATTCTGAAAAAGTATATTCCTGGCCTTTTTCATAGAATGCTATAGCTCTAGGGAATTTTTGGCTCGCAGTTTCAACAAGGCTGTAAAGGTGGTTTTGCATAACCATAGCTACTGACACTCCTCAAGCTTTTTCAAAAATCGCAGCTACGCCCTGGCCGCCGCCAACACACATTGTTTCAAGGCCGAATTGACAATGAGACCTACGCTGCATTTCGTGCAGCATACTAACCATGATCCTAGACCCAGTAGCACCTATTGGATGCCCAAGCGAAATACCTGATCCATTAACATTTATTTTGCTAAAATCATCGATTTTCCATTCTTTCAAAACGGCAAGGACCTGGCAAGCAAATGCTTCATTCACCTCAATTAAGTCAATATCATCTAGTTTGAGAGAGATTTTTCTTAATAACTTTTCTACAGCAGGAACAGGTCCAATCCCCATGTACGCGGGGTGGCAACCAGAAGCAGCCCACCCGACCATGAACCCTGAGGGATCACACTTAATCTCCCTAAGTTTATCTTCTGATATAACAATACATGCGGCGGCTGCATCACTCTGCTGGCTCGCATTGCCTGCAGTCACAGTCCCGCCAGGAATTATTGGGTTTAGCTTTTCCAACCCCTCCATGGAAGCATTTTCGCGCACACCCTCATCCCTTGAAAAAAGAAGGCTTTCCCCATTTTTCTTCCTAACATGAATAGGTACAACCTCTTCATTAAACCTCCCACTTTCCCATGCGCGGAAAGCTCTTTCCTGGCTCATCAATGCATACCTATCTGACTCCTCCCTACCGATACTATATTTTTCTGCAAGATTTTCTGCGGTTTCTATCATGCCCGAAATATAACCAAATCGACTCTCGGGCTGTGATCTCTCACGCCCTCTATCAAGACGATCATGCATTATGAATGAACCGGCCTTTTTCCCCCAGCGCATGTTTGTCGAGTAATACTCAATATTACTCATACTTTCTACTCCGCCAGCAACAACAACGTCACAGGCGCCTGATTCCACCATCATTACAGCATTAATAATAGCTTGAAGCCCTCCCCCGCAGCGTCTGTCAACGTGCATCCCAGGCACTGCTTCAGATAGCCCTGCCTCCAAGGCCGCCCACCGGCCAACACAGGGAACTTCACTATTTGAGTAAGACTGAGCAAATATAACATCTTCTATAAGATTAGGGTCAATACCTGACCGTGAAACAGTCTCTTTTACCACAGCCGACGCCAGGTTCTCAACTTGCACATCTTTTAAACTTTTACCAAATGCACCAACGGCTGTTCTGACTGGTGCAACAATTGCAGCTCTACGCTTTTTCATTTAAACACTTCCATGACAATGTATTAAGATGCTGGACTCAGGCCCCGCCCCAAATAAGCACCGCACCACCGAAGATAACACCAAGATAAACTAGCACTAGCACCAGATAGCCCATAATTTCTTTGAGCTTCAGCCCAGAAATTGCAAGCGCCGGAAGCAGCCAAAACGGCTGTACCATGTTAGTCCACTGATCCCCGATCTGGACAGCTGTAGCAGTTGCTGCATAAGAAGCTCCCAGCTCTCGTGCAGCTTCGATCATCACTGGTCCTTGCACAGCCCATTGGCCACCACCCGATGGAGCTAGAACATTAATTATCCCTCCACTTACAAAGGACCAGAAAGGCAGTGTTTCAGCCGTTGCAAACCCTGTGAAGAAATTTGAAAAAGAGACCATCAGTCCTGACCCAACCAAGATACCCATTATCCCTGCGTAGAATGGGTACTGTATGATCACTCCCGCAACAGTTTTTACCGCATCATTTAGGGCTTGAAGAAATTTCGCAGGCGAGGCAAAAAGGATGATGCCAAGGAAAAGGAATCCAAAATTCAAAATATTAAGGTTAAGAGCCCCTCCGTCTGCGATATAGATATAAATATAGTAGAGCCCAAGAAGGCCAATAGAGACCCCTAGCACCTTACTATTATTCATTTTTTGAGAAAAAGTCACAGGGGCTTGGAAGTCACTTGCTTTATAATCAACTTCTTCGCTAATTTTACTCCTATCTATTTCATGAACTGAATCCTTGTCTTTAGGGTGCATAAGTGCATTGAAAAATGGAAGGGTAAGCAAAATGAGGACTGATGTGGCGAGCATAACCGGGGAGAAAATAGTTTCTTTTAGCGGCACAATCCCCATCGCAGACTCCATAAAGTGGCCGTCCGTTGAGATTACAAGAGGAACAGTGCCAGACAGACCGATTCCATAAACAGAAAGCCCGGAGTAAGCAGCTGCTATAGCCAGCGGGTAGTGCAGTCCTTTAACGTTGATCGCAAGCTTCCTGGCCACAAGGCTACCAACGATTAGCCCAAACCCCCAGTTAAACCAACAACCTAAAATCCCAACAACAGTCGCCACAACCACTGCCTGACGTGGCGTTTTAACTTTTTTTGTGACCTTTTCTAAAACACCATTCACTAAAGGTGTTTTTGCAAGAATGTAGCCAGTAACAAGTATCACAGTCATTTGCATTGTAAAACTGAGCAACGTCCAGAACCCGTCGCCCCAGTATTTAGTAGCCTCATTGACCGTGGTTCCCTCAGCTACAACTGCGAGCACAACCGTTAAGATGGTGAGAGCAATTGCCACTACGAATGCATCTGGCATGTACTTATGCACAAGCCTTGTAAAAAACGCCACTATCACTGTCATAAATCACCTATAACTTGTTATTGGTTCCAATGTTTTGTTTTGCGGTGCGATCTCTACCCGATAAGGTTTCTACCCTTTTACACTTTATATGCCCATTCTTGCAACATTCTTGCTCAGGAATAAATCTCAAATATCAGAACCCCCCTTTCACACATTCTAAATAGACCTTAGTCTTATACGCCTCGCCAGGCCGAAGGAAACACTTGACAACGATGGCGAGAACAGAAAAATGCTGCGCGTCATCACGATCCCTCACATGAACATGCTCGTGGCAATTGATCTCAGGTTCACATGTTGGGATAGTTCGGCCCGCCGCCGCCCTCCGGCGCCACCCAGGTGATGTTCTGGGCCGGGTCCTTGATGTCGCAGGTCTTGCAGTGCACGCAGTTCTGGAAGTTGATCTGGAACTGCGGCTTGCCGTCGTCCCCCTCGATCACTTCGTAGACCCCGGCCGGGCAGTAGCGGCTTGCCGGCTCGGCGTAGGTCGGCAGGTTGTCGCGGATCGGCAGCTCCGGGTCCGCCAGGCGCAGGTGGCAGGGCTGGTCCTCCTCGTGGTTGGTGTTCGAGAGGAACACCGAGGAGAGCTTGTCGAAGGAGAGCTTGCCGTCGGGCTTCGGGTAGTCGATCTTCTCGCACTCGGCGGCGGGCTTGAGGGCCGCGTGGTCCGGGGTAGTGTCGTGGACGTTGGGCAGCTTGCCGCCCAGCAGCTGGTTGACGAAGTTGTAGGCGCCACCGCCCACGGTGCCGTACTTGTGGATCGCCGGGCCGAAGCTCGCGCTCTCCTTGAGCTCGGCGTAGGCCCAGCTCGCCTCCCACTTCTCGGTGAAGGCGGTAAGCTCCTGGCCCCCTTCGTCACCGCCGGCGATCGCCTCGAAGACCGCCTCGGCGGCCACCAGGCCCGACTTCATGGCGGTGTGCAGGCCCTTGATCTTGGCGAAGTTGAGGGTGCCGGCGTCGCAGCCGATCAGCAGGCCGCCGGGAAAGGTCATCTTCGGCAGGCAGTTGAGGCCGCCCTTGACGATGGCCCGGGCGCCGTAGGCGACGCGCTTGCCGCCCTCCAGGTGCTTCGCCAGCACCGGGTGGTGCTTCATGCGCTGGAACTCGTCGAAGGGGGAGAGCCAGGGGTTCTGGTAGGAGAGGTCCATGATCAGGCCCACCACCACCTGCTGGTTCTCGGCGTGGTAGAGGAACCAGCCGCCGTGGGTGGACTTGTCCAGCGGCCAGCCGGAGCCGTGCAGCACCAGGCCGGGCTCATGCTGCTCGGCGGGGATGTCCCACAGCTCCTTCAGGCCGATGCCGTAGTGCTGGGGGTCCTTGCCGGCCGCCAGGTCATACTTCTGGATCAGGCGCTTGCCGATATGGCCGCGGGCGCCCTCGGCGAAGAGGGTGTACTTGGCGCGCAGCTCCATGCCCGGCATGTAGCTGTCCTTGGGCGCCCCGTCGGCGCCCACGCCCATGTCGCCGATCAGGATGCCCTTGACCACCCCCTCCTCGATGATCGCCTCCTGGGCGGCGAAGCCCGGGAAGATCTCCACGCCCAGGCCCTCGGCCTGCTCGGCCAGCCAGCGGCAGAGGTTGCCGGCGCTGATCACATAGCGGGGCATGTCGCCGCCGGTGTTATGCATGCTCTTCGGCACCAGGGCATTGGGCAGCTTCTGGGCTTTCTCGGCGTCCTTGAGCAGGTAGAGCTCGTCGCGGATCGCCGGCGTGGTCAGCGGGGCGCCGCGCTCCTCCCAGTCGGGGAAGAGCTCGGCCAGGGCGCGGGGCTCGAAGACGGCGCCGGAGAGGATATGGGCACCCACCTCGGAGCCCTTCTCCACCACGCACACGGTCAGCTCCTGCTCGGCGGCATTGGCCTGCTGCATCAGCCGGCACGCCGCGGCCAGCCCCGAGGGGCCGGCGCCGACGATGACCACGTCGAAGTCCATCGAATCGCGTTCGGTTACTGATGTCATGAAGAGTCCCTGTATCTGAAAAAAGCCGACGGGCATGGGTTCAACCATGCCGCGCCGGCAAGGAGAGAACTTTTTGTCTCATGCTTTCAGTGAGGAATGAATGTGGCTAGCTTCAGTTGAGATCAGAGTCGCTGTTCCAGCTCCGGTAGCGCCTGGAAGAGGTCGGCAACGAGTCCATAGTCGGCCACCTGGAAGATCGGCGCCTCCTCGTCCTTGTTGATGGCGACGATCACCTTGGAGTCCTTCATGCCGGCCAGGTGCTGGATGGCACCCGAGATGCCCACGGCGATGTAGAGCTCGGGGGCGACGATCTTGCCGGTCTGCCCCACCTGCATGTCGTTGGGCACGAAGCCGGCGTCCACCGCGGCACGCGAGGCACCGATGGCCGCCCCCAGCTTGTCGGCGATGCCATCCAGCAGCTTGAAGTTTTCGCCGTTACCCATGCCGCGACCACCGGAGATTACCACCTTGGCCGCCCCCAGCTCGGGGCGGTCGGACTGGGCTAGCTCCTCCTTGAGGAAGGTGGACTGGGCGTTGTCGGCCACAAAATCCACCGCCTCAATGGCGGCGCTGCCACCCTCGGCCACCGCATCGAAGCCGGTGGAGCGCACGGTGATCACCTTGAGGGCGTCCTCGCTCTGGACCGTGGCGATGGCGTTGCCGGCGTAGATCGGGCGTTTGAAGGTATCCGGAGATTCGACGGCGATGATCTCGGAAATCTGCGCCACGTCCTTGAGCGCGGCGACCCGGGGCAGCACGTTCTTGCCGGTGGTGGAGGCCGCGGCCAGCACGTGGCTGTAGTCGCCGGCAAGCTCCGCGAGCAGCGCCGCGGTGGGCTCGGCCAGCAGGTGGGCATAGGCGGCATTGTCGGCCACGCGCACCTTGCTGACGCCGTCGAGCTTGGCGGCGGCCTCGGCGATGGCGGCCACATTCTCGCCCGCTACCAGCACGTCGATATCGCCGCCGATCTGTTGTGCGGCCGCTACCACATGGGCGGTGGCACCGGCCAGGGCGCCGTCGTGATGTTCGGCGAGTACCAGGATGCTCATGAGATCACCTTCGCTTCGTTCTTCAGTTTGTCGACCAGCTCGTCCACGGAGCCCACCTTGACGCCGCCCTGGCGCTCCGCCGGCGGCTCGACCTTGACCAGCTTGACTCGGCTGCCTACCGACACGCCGAGATCCGCCGGAGTCTTGACGTCCAGCGGCTTCTTCTTGGCCTTCATGATGTCCGGCAGCTTGGCGTAGCGCGGCTCGTTGAGGCGCAGGTCGGTGGTGACGATGGCGGGCAGGGTCAGCTCGACGGTCTGCAGGCCGCCGTCGACCTCGCGGGTCACCTGTACCTTCTCTCCATCCACGTCCACGGCGGAGGCGAAGGTGCCCTGGGGCAGGCCGGTCAGGGCGGCGAGCATCTGGCCGGTCTGGTTGTTGTCGGTGTCGATGGCCTGCTTGCCGAGGATCACAAGGCCCGGCTGCTCCTCTTCCACCAGCTTGGCCAGCGCCTTGGCGGCGCCCAGGGACTCGACGCGCTCGTCGGTCTCGACGTGGATGGCGCGGTCGGCACCCAGCGCCAGCGCGGTGCGCAGCTGCTCCTGGGCGGCCTTGGGGCCGATGGTCACGGCGACGATCTCGGTCGCCACGCCCTTCTCCTTCAGGCGCACCGCCTCTTCCACGGCGATCTCGCAGAAGGGGTTCATGGCCATCTTGACGCTGGTGAGGTCGACGTCGGAGTGATCCGGCTTGACCCGGATCTTGACGTTGTAGTCGATGACGCGTTTGACCGCGACGAAGACTTTCATGTTGGACTCTCCCATGAGGTGATATCTATGCTTCAGTGACTTAAGACAAGGAGGCCGAGCCTACATGCCGCCTCCAAAAGCATCCTGTTGCAGTGGCTATGAGATGGGTTTCCGATAGCAGCCTTGCTTTATCGAAGAAAGCCCTACCCCCACCTCCGACAAGCCGTCCTTCGGTTAACTGGAACCCGCACTCATCATTGGCGAGGTAGTGAATATTTAATGACAAGGTCAGTGCTCGACGCTCTAGGCGATCGCTCTCCGGATCCCCCTGTAAACACAGGACAGATCCATCAGGGTCACGATGACAAGCCCGAATATCTTGTCCTTAGGCCACAGATGACTATGGGTTAGACACGAGCGCGTGCCAGCAAGGACTTGGCGCGGCTTATCACTGGCTCATCCACCATCTGGCCATCGAGCTGGAAGGCACCGTCGACAGTTTTAGCAGCTTCGAGAACTCTACGAGCCCATAACACCAGATTCTCACTAGGGGTAAATGCTTTATGGATACTTGGAATCTGCTTTGGATGAATGCTGAGCATGCCAGCGAACCCCATTTCAACTGCCCTTCGCGCCACACTCCCCACCTGCTCTATATCGTGGATCTCAGGCACTACGCTTTCGATCGGCGGCGGAAGCTTAGCCGCACGGGAGCACACAACTAATTGATAACGGCACTGATCCAGCAAGGTATTCGCACCAGAAGTTCTCGGTTCAAGATTTAAGTCCGTAGCTAAATCCAGCGCGCCGAAGGTGAGTCGCTCAACACCTCTGGCGAATGCTAAACTTTGCAGGGATACTAAACCTTTCGCGGATTCGATGATCGGCCACACCGGCTTACCGCAGGCTGCTGCCTGTTCGATCTGCTGGTTGGTCTCAGCCTTAGGCAGCATGATACCGGTGACACTCGGGAACTGTGCGCACATGGCCAGATCTTTCTCGAACTCTGGCTGCGTAGAATTGACACGAACGAGAATCTCTGAACCACGCGTAGATGTAAGATAATCGCGCAATAGCCGGCGGGCCTCATCCTTGTCACTTGGAGCGACGGCGTCCTCTAGGTCGACAATGACCACATCCGCTTCGCTGGCGTGGGCCTTAGCGATTCGCTCTGGCCGGGTCGCTGGCACGAATAGGAATGAGCGGTACTGTTTTATGGGCATGGCATCCCCCTCGTTTCTCAAATCACGCCTCGGGTCTTCAGGTCAGTAATGGCTTCATCACTGAAGCCCAGCTCCCCAAGGAGCTGCACGCTATGTTCACCAAGAGCAGGTACAGCGGCCATCTGCGGCGTGAAAGCATTGCTCCGCCCCGGGGGAAGCAGCGCCGGGAGTCTACCAACTGAAGTCGCAACCTCGACCCACCGCTGGCGTGCCTTAAGCTGAGGGTGCTTCCACACGCCTTGCATGTTATTGATGTGGGCATTAGCAATATTGGCCTGTTCAAGCCGGGCGATGACCTGTTCGGCACTGAGGGCTGCAAAGGTCGTGCAGATCAGCGCGCGCAGTTCATCACGGTTGGTCGAGCGCTTCGAGTTGCTTGTGAAGCGAGCATCGTTGGCCAAGGCAGCATCTTCCAGGACGATCTCACAAAAAGCCTGCCATTCTCGTTCATTCTGCAATCCCAGCATCACGAAATGGCCATCACCTGCTGGGAAAGGCCCATACGGATAGATAGTGGCATGAGAAGCGCCGGCACGCGCTGGGGGTTCTGCGTTATTGTAGGCGTAGTACATCGGATAACTCATCCACTCGACAAGGCTCTCCAGCATCGAGATATCGATATGGCTTCCGGTCCCGGTGCGTTCTCGAAGTAGCAGAGCTGATAGCACACTGGAGTAAGCGTACATGCCGGCCGAAATATCTGCGATGGAGCAGCCCGCCTTGGCCATGCCCTCTTCACCAGGCAGGCCCGTCGTAGACAGGAAACCTGCCTCGCTCTGAATCATCAAATCGTAAGCCTTTTTGTCCCGATAAGGGCCGTCGCCACCGTAGCCTGAAATGTCACAGACAATCAGCTGGGGAAAGCGCTCATGGAGGGCCTCGAATGACAGGCCTAGACGGGCCGCGGCGCCAGGGGCGAGGTTCTGAACCAAAACGTCGGCACGCACAAGTAACTTCTGCATGATAGTGTCGGCTTCTTCAGCCTTGACGTTTAAGGTCAGGCTCTCTTTCGAACGATTGGTCCATACGAAATGAGATGCTAGGCCATTGACGCGTTCGTCGTAACCGCGGGCGAAATCACCCACCTCAGGACGCTCAACCTTGATCACTCGAGCACCAAGGTCGGCCAATTGCCGGGTGCAAAAAGGAGCTGCGATGGCATGTTCAAGACTGACTACAGTGATGCCGTCAAGGGGGCGAGACGGGGATGATAAATGTTGCATACTGACTACTCTCCTCGAGCTACGACCTAGGACGCTCGGCACCATATCGTCGCACTAGAAACAATTAGTCTAGCTATTCTACTAGTATTACTAAAAGTCTCCCGCGGGCCACAGAGAGCCTATCACTTTGAAAGCACATGACCGTCAGAAGTGCTGTTCCCCTGACCTACGGGAGTAAAACTTTCTTCAGAAAGAACGTGGTAATTCGAGCAGGTGCTCAGCTACGTAGGAGAGAATCAAGTTAGTGGAGATGGGTGCCACCTGGTATAGGCGTGTTTCCCGGAACTTTCGCTCAACATCGTATTCTGAAGCAAAACCGAATCCACCGTGTGTCTGGAGGCAGACGTTCGCCGCTTTCCAGGAGGCTTCTGCTGCTAGGTACTTGGCCATGTTCGCGCTCGCACCTGCATTCTGACCATGGTCGTATTCATAGCAGGCCCGCCAGCGCATCAAGTCGGCCGCTTCGACGTCGATATGCGCCTGAGCGATAGGGAACTGCACGCCCTGGTTCTTGCCAATAGGGCGGCCAAACACCTCGCGATCGCGGGCGTAGCGGCTTGCCTTCTCGATGAACCAGCGACCATCGCCGATGCATTCGGCTGCGATCAGGGCCCGTTCGGCGTTGAGGCCATCGAGAATGTAACGAAAGCCCATACCTTCCTCACCGATCAGGCTATCGGCCGTGATTTCTAGGTCGTCAAAGAATAATTCGTTGGTCTCATGGTTGACCATGTTAGGGATCGGCTGAACGGTCATGCCATTACCGATGGCCTGGTGAAGGTCGACGAGAAAGATCGACATGCCAAGCGACTTACGGGTCACCTGTTCGATGGGGGTAGTACGGGCCAGAAGAATCATTAAGTCAGAGTGCTGGATACGAGAAATCCAAACTTTTTGCCCATTAATTACGTACTTATCACCCTGACGTACCGCTGTAGTCTTGATCTTAGTGGTATCGGTTCCCGTGGTGGGCTCGGTTACCGCCATTGATTGCAGACGCAGCTCGCCGGCGGCAATCTTGGGTAGATACTTTTTCTTCTGTTCCTCACTACCGTGGCGCAACAATGTAAACATGTTGTACATTTGGCCGTGAACCGTGCCAGAGTTCCCACCACAACGGTTGACCTCTTCCAAAATTATAGAGGCTTCGGTCAGCCCTAGGCCTGAGCCACCGTATTCCTCAGGGATCATAGCAGCTAGCCACCCCGCCTCAGTCAAGGCAGAAACAAATTCCTCTGGGAACTCCTTCTTTTCATCTACGGTGCGCCAGTAGGCGTCATCGAAATTTGCGCAAAGTCCTCGCACACCATCGCGAATGGCTTCGATAGACTCTTGGTCATGAGAAAACATTAGAAACTCTCCTGATAGTAAATATCCGCCTGATGCGCTGGCCCATGATCATTAAAAGCCCAAAGCGTACACCGCTGACCGTCTTGTTCTGCACCTCCAACCTCGAAGTCAACATCAGCAATGAGCGGTCTGAGACCGCGATAAGAGAAGTACCTTAATTCCCTATTGGGAAATCGGCGAGTGAAGCTACGCAACAGCAGCGTTGCGACCATGGGCCCCTGAACCACAAGGCCTGGATAGTTCTCCTGCTGCGTTGCATAGGGATAGTCATAATGAATCCGGTGACTGTTAAAAGTTACTGCAGAATAGCGAAATAGCATGATCGATGAAGGGTGAAAACTTTCTTTCCATTCAATCTCAGGAATCGAAAGAGAGGTGTTTAACCTAGGAGGACTGGGGCTTCTGTAAACAATATCTTGCTCTTCTCGCACGCACACACTTTCACCTTGAGATATGACATGCTCAATTGTAACAAACAGAAGATCGCCAGATTTTCCCCGCTTCTCCTCAACTGACAAAACTGTCGAGCTTCGTCTTGCAGCCAGGCCTACCTTTATCGGCTCTAGAAAACTCACTCTTCCGCCTGCCCACATGCGAACTTTCCCTGTAACAGCGGGGAAAAGCTGACCTTTGGACAGATGACCATCTACGTTTAATTCGCTTTCTTCTACAGGCTCCTGGAAAAATGCCCAATGCCAAAGATAAGGTAGACTCTCCCCTTCACGAACACCTCCCTCACCAAAGGTTTTTTCTACTCGCTTAACAAGCGAAGGAGAAATATCATCGAAACTAACTTCTTTTCTACCCACAAACATCTCATAAGCTTTATTTTCAGCCAATTCCATAACATCCTCAATTTTTATAACCACCTTGAGGTATAGAATGCTAAAAGTTTTCACAGAGGTAAATTTATAAATTTGTAACGGGGCTTTCCGATTTCCCTAACCCCCTTGCCCTCAATCATGAACCTAATTTTTATTCTTACGGATCAATGACCTATGCGATGACGGCTTACCCATGGCAGCACCCAGCCTCTAGACACAAGCCCTGCATTCAAGCAAAAATCGTGCTCATGAAATGTCAAGAATTACTGGTAATGATCTTTCCCTTAGCTCCCGGACAATGCTGTAAATGCCCATCAGAAATGACCCACCAGTCTGTATTCGTCGGGACAGGTTCAGTGGCGTGTGAGGTCTCGTTCTCCTCCGTCGTCGGCGTGATCACCATATCGTGTAGGCCTTCACCAAGCGTCTGGAGGAGGTGCTCAAGAAGGAGCGCGGGACCTTGTGACCGATCAGAGCGCCAACTCCGATGCCTGGATGATCAAGGAGAAACTATACTGGATACAAGCCACGAGCGCTTGTTAATGGCGCATCAAAAACCACCTCAATGTCATGAAGGCGGGGGCTCTAAGAAGCTTCTCCTGAAGCCGATGGGGAAGGCCATCGAGATACTGGTGCGTCACTCCGACCGGTGGTCAGGCGCTAGATACCAGGACTGACGAGCGCACGACTGAAAGGGATGAACCCCCTGCTCCAAGTGGTAAGGTCACGCGCCGACCGGAGAAAGGCCAACTTAATCGCTATGATCTACCTGACTGGCAGCCCGGTGGGCTGCCTTTTCGTTCAGTCAAAACCCACATGAAACGACGAAGAGCCAAAAAACAGCCAAAATCATGAAAAATAATCTTTTATCTCTTTAATTAGCTCTTTGCTAGCTTCTGGAAGTGTCTCATACTCACGAACCACAATAGCTCTTTCCCTAGAGGCCCAATCGTTGCTTAGGTGGACAATCTGAACGTCCATTGTCTTTTGATAGCGAGCTGCGCTTGATTCTGGAAGAATACCGATGCCCACACCAGCCTCAATCATCCGGCAAGCCGGCTCAAATCCATAGACCTGGATTCTTAATGGAAGTGAAACACCTACCTCCTTGACTTGAGCCTTCATAAATTGAAGCAATGTACTCCCCTCGTGCAAGCCCACATAAGGATGGTGGAGTGTATCAAAAAAATCCACCATGTCATTGCCTGCGAGCTCATGCCCCAAAGGAACAACGACCACCAGCCTATCAAAACTAAATGGCAGAACCTCTAAGCCCTTTATCTTTATCTCCCCCGAGGTTAACCCAAAGTCTGCCGCCCCATCAAGAACCCCTCTAAATATATCATTTGTAAGCTTTTCTTGAAGATCGATACTTATTGCAGGACGCTCACCTAAAAACCTAGCTAAAACTTCTGGCATAAAATCAGTGACTGCAGTTGTATTGGCAAATATTTTTATATGGCCAACATTTGAATTAGAATAGGACGAAAAGTCACTTTTAACATACTCCACTTGCCGCATAATTGTTCGAGCATGTTTAAGAAGCTTCTCACCTGCAGGCGTTAGCTCTACACCCTGACTACCCCTATAAAAAAGCCTGCTACCAAGCTGGCCTTCTAATGACTTAATTCGCGTACTTGCAGCGGCAGTGGAAACACTAGCCTTCCTAGCTCCACCAGTAAGACTAAGCTCTTCTGCCACAAAAATAAAAAGCCTAAGATCAGGAATATCAAAGTGCATAATGAAATAACTCCATTTTTCCAAACCCTCGATTTCTCACACAAGTTAAAAACTAAGGAGTAGCGCTACACACCTTACACCCCTCCAATGGCTCATCACGCCAATTAATTTCTTCCAATATTTCAATTTTGAGAAGAACTATAGCTCGCATGTATACTAGTACCCATAATCGGCCACCGCTCCTCAACTCACGGCATGCCGGCAGCCGACTCTCTCAATCTCCTCGCCACTTCATGTCCCGTGCGACTGTCCTTCTTCATATCACCCAGCTGGCGGTAGATCACGTCTCGCGTTGCTGTGAGCAGCAGAGGGTCGGCATCGACCTGAAGACCGGCAGCCTTCTCACGAACGGGCCATAGCAACGTGTCCTTCAAGGCCAGCATGCCATTGCGATCCGGTGCATCGAACTTGAGGTGCACTCGTTGGCCATGGCGCTGGCTAACATCGCCTCGGAACCGGTCCAGTTCTGCTATCTGGTTATTGGGAGTATCCGGGGTGGGTTTGAGCTTCTGCTCGGCCAGGCTGGCGGCCGCGGCGTCAAGCATCACCTTCTGCTGTCGGCCGACACGATCATCCTGACGCCCCGGCACCCGCTGCGCCCGAGGCACCAGCTCGATCTCGCCACTCTCAGGCAGCTCGCCCTCCAGAAGGTCATCCGTGGTCGCCCAGCGTTGGCCACCGAGCTGCAGTGCCGAGAGTGGCTTGCGCGCATGCCATGCCGCCAGCACGGCCGCGAAGGGCTGCAACATGTAGTCGAGCAAGTTCTCGAAGACGGGGTCACCGTAGGTGGCGAAATGCAGGCGTCGCCGGTCGTCGGCACCCAGCCCATGCTCGAATAGTTCACGAGAAGTAGTCAGCAGCACGTCGCGCGGTACGCCTGGAACGTCCACCAGACGGAAGGCATCACCATGAGCGAAGCTCTCGATCCCACCACCCAATGCCTTCAGGTAGTCACTCTCGCTGATGATACGCCAGATACTTTCCAGTGAAGCCGGCAGCGGCTCACGCCGCTGTTGTGCCTCCAGGTGCTCGTAGGCGGCCTTCTGCTCCTCGGCCTTGAACTCGGTGAGCTGTTGGCGCTCCTGGATCCGCTTCGCGTGCTCCTGCGCGCGGCGAATCAGCTCCTCCTCGTCTATCTTGCCCTCTTCCCCCTCGGCCTTGGCGTAGTCCTCGAAATCCTCGGGCTGGATGGGCAAAAGCGAGAATTGCAACTCACCCGAGACGGTCAGCGCCTCGCGGAAGCGTTTGACCAAACGTGAGTAAACCACCTCCTCCACGCTGCCCTGATAGAGGTAGTTCAGCACCTGGATTTGCGTGTGATGCTGGCCGATGCGGTCGATACGGCCGATTCGCTGTTCCAGCATCATCGGGTTCCAGGGCAGGTCGAAGTTGATCAGCAGATCGGCACTCTGCAGGTTGAGACCCTCGGCGGCCGCATCAGTACACAGCAGGATATCGATGTTGCCCGCCACGAAGCGCTGCTTGATGGTTGTTCGGTCCATCCGTTCCGGCCGAAACTCACCGGGCCGACGCAATGTGCCACCGGCGCCGGAGAAGGTGCCGATCGGGCAGCCGGGCAGCCGCCGGCGCAGCTCCTCGTGCAAGTAATCCATGGTGTCGGTGTAGCGCGTGAACAGCACCAGCTGACGGACTCGGTCGCTGCTATTGATGCGCCGCTGGTCGATATGCTCCAGCAGCTGACGCATCTTGCGCGGCGTGGCGGGTAGCTTGTCCATGGTGGCAATCAGCCGCGACACGGCGCCCTGCTCCCAGGTCAGGTCACTCTCTGTGCGGTGCTTAAGCACCAACCCTTCCACCTCATCGTCTCTCAGCTCTTCGAGTTCTTCACGTGAGCCATCCGTGGTCGCGACCTGCTGCGCCTTGTGGTCAAGCGTCTGCTGGATCTTGTCCAGGCGTCGCTTCAGTGAGCAGTGCAGCGCATGGAAGGACGAGGCGAAGCGTAGCCGCAAGAAGCTCAGGTAGAAGCCGATGGCGGCGCGCTGCCGGCCCTCCTCCATGTTGGCAGCCATATGACTTGCCAGGTCGGCGCAGTACTCCTGCAGCTGGTCGTAGACCTCCCGCTCGACGCCGCCAAGCGGAATGATGCTGGGGGCAACCTCACGCCAGGCAAGGTTGGCGTTAAGCAGCCCCTCACGCTGATAGGCGCGCAGCAGCGAGCGTGTGTGCCGCAGCATGCTGCGCCCCAGCGGTGCCAACAGGCTCAGCGCCGGCTGCACCTCATCCCAGATCATCGGCTCCAATGAACGATCAGTGAAGTCCTCCAGTCCAGTTTTACCGAACGGGCTCAGCACATGCTCATTGACGAAGTGCCACTGCTCCGGAGAAGAGCTCCGCACATTGTTCAGGTAGCGACACAGCCATTCGCCTTCATAATGAGCCATCGGCTCCTGGTGGATCAGCTTGTCGCGCACCCGGTAGAAGATTTCACACAGATCCTCGGAGAACTGGACAGCCCCGGCGGAAGGCATCAGCTTCAGCAGATCGAAGGCTTCCACGCGGTTGAGCTGCATCGGCGTGGCGGTGGCCAGCAGCAGAGTACGCGACTTTCCATATAGCGCACCCTGCAGCTCCTGGTAGAGCTTGTTGAAGCGCGGCATGACGGTCTGGTTGTCAGGCGTCTGGCGCCGGGCCTTGTGGGCCTCGTCCACCAGCACCAGGTCGGTCTCGGGAAGATTGGCCAGCAGCCTACCGCCGTGGCGGTTGATCACCAATCCAGTCGAGATGATCTCCAGCGGTGCATCGAACATCTGGCCCTGCCCTTGCTCCGGCTCGCCATCCAGCAGGTCGATACGCTCCCAGCGCCCCTTGCGGCTAGTGCGCCTGACAAAAGGCAGATAGAACTTCTCGGCCATCTCCACCAGCCACTGCGAGGTCAGCGAGGCCGGCGCAAACACCCGGATGGTGCTGGCACGGCCACTCAGCCACAGAGCCCGGAAGGCCAGCCCGGCTTCGATGGTCTTGCCAAGGCCTACCTCGTCACACAGCAGATGGTTGCGGGGGTAGGTCTCCAGCAGGCGATTGGCAACGAAGCGCTGATGCGGCCAGGGCTCGATGGGCGTGGTTTCGATGGCGACACGCTCCCCGCCCGGCAGCAGGGGCGCGAGTCGCAGCATGGCGAAGCGAAGCCTCTCGGCAAAGCTCGGTGTGAGCTCATCCTTCTCTCTCACCTGCCTCGGGTGAGTACTCATCGGCGTGCCATCAATCTCAAACAGGCTGCCGGCGTTGCGGGCAATCTTCACCAGTTCGGCCTCGACCGCCTCGGGCAGTGAAAAGGTCCTGATCGCCGGATGGTTGCCCTGCCACAGCGCCTTGAAGTTACGGTGCTTCTGAGGGATCGCCTTTCTCCCCCAGTCTTCCCATGACGGATGCACATTAATGTTCTCGGCATTGATAGCCAGCGCCGTCCTGGACTCGTTGAGCGAGCCGGAAATGTAAAGCTCATCCTGGCCATCGCCGAGAATCGCCCACTTCTCATGGAGGTAGCCATCCTGGGCGTAATCCAGAGGTTGCGGTGATCCATCCTTGGCATGCACCCGCAGGCCAACGCGAATGCTGAGGTAGCCATTGGCCACCATCCACGCCAGCAGCTCGACACCATGTCGCATGGCAGAAGGCCACTGTTGACTCGATGCCAGCTCTGCCAGCATGGCCTGGCTGGCACGCTGCTCGTCGCCTTGCAGGATCGCTGCCGCATCATCGGGATCGAGCTGCATCCCGACCACGAAGCGCGCCTCCCCACCGTTCTCGATGAAGCGCGAAAAACCCTGAGACGCGGCCGCCAGTGACGAAGAGCTGAAGTAGCCGGCGACACGGTCGTAGCGCATCGCCCGGTTCAGCGCCGGGATATAGAAGTCGTGCAGCACATCCACCTGCTTGCCATCGTCTCGGATATCAGAGGTGGCGTAGCTGGGCTCCCAGGGGTAGTCGCGTAATGGCATGGTGGCCTCCTTGCGCTAGCGGGTGACGAGATCCAGACCTTTGAGCTTCCAGTTGCTGGAAAAGACATTCAGCAAGTCGTGCTGTCTTGTCTTCACTTCTTTTTCAGTCCAGCGCTGGTGGTTCAAGACCTGCGTCGAACAGGCATAGAGTGAGACCCCATTGCGCGTCTGGAAGTACTTCTGCTTCTTGAGATCAAAGTCGTAATTCGATGCTTCCGAATTCTTCTGACGTGACAGAAGAACCAGATTTCCCAGCCTGTTCGTCCACTCCTCACGCTCCTCCTCGGGCCAATTCTCCAACCATTGGGAACCTTCGCTCGGATTCTGAGGCAACACATGCTCGATCGTCGTGGTCTTGTGTTTGTAGCTGACGGTCGTTGCCGCAAGGAAAGAGTCCATCCTCAGCATGATGTACATGCGCAACAGTGCCGGGTAGTCATAGACGTTACCATTCAGCCGCTCAAGGGTCTCCCTCTGCGCCTGAGGGGTGAGGTCAAGGGAAGAGCCTTCATCTAGGAGGTTCACTCCAGCCTCTAACTCGGTCAGCACCCGCCCGTAGCGTTCAACCCTGGGAGTCACATAAACGCCGCGAATGAACATGCTGGCCGCCAAGCGCTCTAGCATGACCAAGTGCTTTTCTAGAGCCTCAGTATTACCCTCATAGCGACGCACAAATTCCATGGCAACTGGAACCCAGTCCATGTTGTTGACGCGATGAAGCCAACTGAACAGCTCATTGATGCTCTCAGCCCTCTCTGAGCTGACAAACGACTGGTTTCTGATCACCTCGAAAGCATCGGCATAGGGGAGGATGACTTCATCCATCAGAGTCTTGCTGCCAGGAACCGCCTTCACCACATAGTCATTGAATTCATCAAGCACTGAACGACGATATTTCTCTTTTCGGAATATCATTCGAATATGAGCTATCAGGTCATTGAAGCCTCGGCGGCTCAAACGGATCTCGGCATCTTCCCAGCGCTCGGTATACTGAGTTCTCTCACGCTCCCCGATACCGCTGATAATATTGGCTTTGAGGATGTCCGATGGCTCGAGGTCCAGCCCTCGATCATTCATTACGGAGAAGATCCGATAGGCTGACTTGAAGCTCTCCGTTGAGACGAGGACAAGGATGCAATTTCTTATAATAAACTGACCAAAGCGACCCACCTGCTCCTCCTCGAGGTTGGCAAGTCGATCAATATAGTAGCTACCGTTCTGAATGATGTTCAGCTGAGAATCCTGATAGCGACTGACATCAAGACTGGCCAGTTCGGCCATCCCGCCCGGGTTTTGCACATAGCGGCTGAAGAATTCGCTGTCCCGGGAACGCAGGCATAACCGAGGCTTCTCTTCGAGATCCAATGTAATATCGCCAGGCTCCATGATGTACTTGTCGAAGGCGGCTCCCCACTTACCATTACCTTGAAGCCGATCCCGAATAGCCGAAAGCAGGATTGTCAACGTGGTCAGCCGCTGCTGGCCGTCGACAACATCAGCACGATTGGTCTTGTCATCCTTGACCAGCACAATGCTACCCAGGAAGTACTCTTCTGACTTGTCCTCCTGTTCCATGAAGGTCCATAGGTCCTCGAAAAGCTCCTCTGCCTGCTCTACTTCCCAGGCATAGGGTCGCTGATACTCCGGAATATGAAACTCATAGTCACTAGACAAGACCTTGTGCAGCTTTAGGTCGCTTCCCTTGATTGTGCTCATCCCTTGCGTACTCCTTATCCAATTATTAACTATTGTTGTGCTGCCAATTCATTCCACTCCAGCGCCCGGGAGCGCCAGTGCTCCTCGATCTGCTGGACGAAGTCAGGGTGCACCAGCTTCGCGCGGCGCTCGCACCACTCGGGGCCATCCTGACGGATGACGATGCCTTCCAGCTTGCCTTCCCGGTAACCGCTGCGGCCATTGCGCACCAGCGCTTCCAGCTCCCTGGCAGTAAAGCGCCCGCTCTTCAACAGGGGCACGGTAGCCAGGCCGAGCCGCGCGGCCAGCTCATTGCGCCGCTCCCGGTTCCAGAAGCGCCGGGCCTGGCTGTCGTAGACATCGAAGACCAGGAACCAGTCCGGCAGGCTGGCGTAGTCGAGGGAGTGGCGTGCGGCACACCACTCGCCGAAGAGGATGACATGCTCGGGCAGGTGAGCCTGGAAACTGGCCAGGTGCTGCATGAGCCACTGGTTGAGGCGCGAGAACTGCCCGCGGAACGGGGCCTCCAAGTAGGCCCCGCGGTTCTGGGCACGCAGCAGGCCGTTATCCCCCCAGGAGATGCCCAGGTTGGCGCCATCCAGCTTCTCCTCCACTAGCACCTCGCCCGCGAGCAGTGCCTCTGCCTCAGGAGGGTCCAGCAGCTTATCGTCGCGGGGCTCCCCCTCTCCCAGCCAGGCAAGGTGCGGGGTGTGGGGGAAACGGAAGAAGTCATTCATCTGGTGGAAACTCGGGCATGGTCTGGTTGGGAAACTTCTGCGCGTAGAAGCGCTCGACGTCACCGGGACAGACGAAGCGAAAGTGCACGCCAGCCTGAGACAGCGGCTCCCACCAGTTTAGCCATTTGCAGTCCGCGGCCTGGAGGATGGGCGGGTTCTCAGCATCGGCCGCCGCCACGGCGATAAACTTGCGATCCGGCGGGTCGAATTCGCGCTGCAGCGCATGGTCGGGGAATTCTTCGAACCAGTCATCGGCGCTCTCGGTAACCGACACCTCGGCGACGTGCTTGGGGTTAGCCTGCTGCCGTAGCAGATGTTTGAGAAAGACATCGCCTGGCCCCGGCTGGCCCCGGTTCGGGTTCAGCTTGTGATGGTACTCGCTCAGGATGTGCCACTCGTCATCGATCACCGTGACCCCACCCTGGCGTAGGCTATCGAGCGCCTCGATACAGGTGATCACGCACTCCTCGGAGATATCCGCATGGTCACTGTTCGCGACCAACAGCACGTTGGTATCGACCACGGCTCGCCTCATGCACCGGCCTCCTGTGCCTTCCTGGCCTTGCGCTTGCGTGCCGCAGCCAGCGCCCGCTGGGTGATGTCCTCCATGTCGTCGCCGAAGAAGTCATCCGGCCAGTTCTCGATGTCGCCGTACTCGTTGAGCCGCAGCGGCTCCAGGTGGGCACCCTGACGATTGCGCGTCACGAAGTAGACCGCCACCTCATCGGGCGTCACCTCACCTTCGGCGATGCGCCGCTGCAGGCGGTTGAGGAAGTGCTCGGAGTGGCTTTCGATGATCAGCTGGGTGTTACGGTTCTCGCCGTTCTCTCGCGCATGGATTGCGCTGATGAAAGCATCAGCCAGATTAGCCTGAACGCGCGGATGGAGGTGGATTTCCGGCTGTTCCATCCACAGCACCGAGTGTGGGGGGGCATAGAAGGCCTGCACCAGGGCCGGCAGGATCTGCGAGACACCAAAACCGACATCGGTCAGCTTCACCCAGGGCGCACCGGCATGGGCCTGGATTAGCACCTCATACTCCTTGCGCCCTTTCGCAATGGGCTCGACCTTGAACTCATGGATGATGCCCAAGTTCTTCAGCCAGCCGGCGATAAAGGCGTCGAAGGGTTGATACTTCTGCTTGGGCCCGCGGTTGAGCTGCCGCCCCTGTTGGGTGGCGGCCAGTATCGCCGGAATGGTCAGCTCACCTTCGGCCCCCACATCGGGCGGGGTATCACCCGACCAGGGGTAGACACGCTTGGGCGGGCTGCGCAGTGGACCGAGGTGGTAGAAGTTCTCCAGCAGCTGCTCGGCTTCCAGCACGAAGTCGGTCAGGAAGTGCGCGTTCTGGTAACGCGACAGCGTCTTGTCCGAGAAGCGGTAGAACTTCTCCGGCGATTCGACGCCCCAGTTCCGGCCCTGGGCATGCACCAGCCGCAGCGGATCGCACTTGAGAAATGCCTTGCCGTCACGGCGCCCATGCCGAACCTTGAGCACCTCGTCATCACCTTGGCCCAGGGAGTAGGAGAACTGTCGCGTCTCGGGCTGCTGTGCCTTGCTGGCCGCGATCTCCGCCTCCAGTGTGAGCTCATCGCCACAAAAGGTCTGGTCAGGATTGAGGATGTCGTTCAGCTCAAGTGGCTTGCGGCTCTTCCAGCTCAGCGAGAAGCCCAGCGCCTGGTTCAGATCGTGGTCATGCAGGCAGTCCTCGAAGGTGCCCAGATCGATTAGCGAGTTGTCGTCGCCCAGGTGCAGGGAGCGCTTGCGATCGGTCAGCAGCGCCGTCTGCTTAAGAGCCATCAGCAGATGGCCCAAGCTCGACTTGCCTGAGCTATTGGTACCGAAAATGACCGTCAGCGGCGCCAGGCGCATAGGCCCGGTATCCCGCCAGGCCTTGAAGTTCTGCAGTCGCAGCTCAGTGAGCATGGGCCTCTCTCCTTACAGCTCGTAGTCGATCAGCTGGGCTTCGCGCTTGAGCTCATCGTCGCGGCACTCCTTGGCCCACACCTTGAGCAGGCCGCGCAGGGCGTCGCTATCGCGCTTGCCATGCTCGCTGAGGTAGTTACGCGCGGCGACGATGCCACCTTCACGATGCGTCACGATCAGCCCACCGAGCACGTCCCACAGCGTCTGTGGGCTCTCCAGGCGGGCCGCGGCGCGTTCTTCCGGCTTGAGCAAGCGCAACTTGTTGCCGCGGATGGCCAGCGGGGCGGCACGCTCGTCTTCGCCGACGTTGGCATAGGCCACCATGTCGTCGCTGACGCGGTAGTTGCCGTTGCGATTCTGCAGGCGGAAGTTGAGCGAGCGGCTCATCTGCAGCGCGTCATCGAAGGCGAAGTCGCCGAGGCCGTTGATGCCGAGGGCGATCACAGCCAGGCGAGATTCGGCGTCCAGGTCGTCGACGGTGACCAAGCCACCGGAAAGGCGGCTGACCTCTTCTTCTGCCACCACGCGAGCCGCTTCCTGCATGGCGCGGGTGGGCGGCACCTCATCGTCGCCATCCTGTACCGGCCAGTGGGCGGAGTAGACACGCAGGGCACGGCCCCAGGAGGCGATCATACGGTCCACGGGGTTGAGCTTGAGGCGCTCGAATTCGCCCAGACCTTCACGTACCGCAGCTTCCAGCTTGCCCTTGACCTCGTAGGCCCAACTGGAGGGTTCACGATCACCGCGATCCGCTGGGCGGCAGGCGATAAAGATGGTGGAGGCCGCAGCGGCGAGATTGAGTTGGTGAGTAGACGCGCCGAATTCGGAATCGACAGGATAAGTCCCCGTGATATCCCAACCAGCTTGAATCAGGGAGTTGGTCAGAGTTTCCCAGGCATCGGAGCTCTTGTGGGTAAACATCAGCGTCATGATGCCATCCTGCTTGAGCACCCGCTTGCTCTCGGCAAAGATGCCCTGCATCAGCTCCTCGTAGCGAGCCTTGGCACTTTTGGCTGAACCATCACGCGCAGGATTGGCTACAGCTTCAGAAGCTTTATCGGTCACTTCATCATCGAACCATTCCGGGTAGAGATCGGCTAGTGAGCGCTTCTGCCAAACATAATAAAAGTCGGAAAGCTCACTATACTGGACATTATCATAATACGGAGGGTCCATTACAACAGCATCGACTGAAGAGCATTCCAATCCACTAATGTCAGCTGCAGTTCCCTTAAACTGTATCAGGCCGCCAGCAGTATCGCCACCATGAATTTTATGGACAGGATCAACCAGCCTTATTATCTCACTCAAAGCCTCATAAACTGATTTCTGCGCCCAAGAAAAACCCGATGACGGCCCCGAAAAAACCATCTCTCCAAACGTCCACTTTAGTGAAAAGTCATGACGCCCAAAAGTCCCGGAGACCTGGCCGCGCTGCTGAATCCAACGTGTCTGCCGGCTATTATAATCAACAAACTTGTCGATACCGAGCTGCAAATATGTAATAACTGCACACCCTCGCTCCTTGCCAAGCTCCTCTAAAATCCTCGGCTTCGCATCCTGTAGCGCCTCCATCGCAGTCAGATGGCCAAGCAGCTGGCGCGGGGTAAACATATCCGCCCATGTTGGCATCCCATAGTTAATTGGACGCATATCGTTACCTTGGGGAAAAGGCTCATTAGGCACAAGCCCTTTCATCTCAAAATCCACGCGCCGCTCTTCAAGCTCACACTCTGCCGACTGCAGTGCCTGTAGATCTATTTCGGTCGGTGCACGGAAGTAGCGTACTTTCTGGGTCTTGATCTCTCCCTTACGCTCGCCTGAGGCAAAGCGCTGCAAATTGCCATGCTTGTCCAGCTTAGGTTCAATGCGCACGCCCACTACAGCATAGAGAATATCCTGCCACTTACCATGTTCAGACTCGCCACGTGCCTGGCGTTTGATTTCATCACCCGAGATCGCCTGATGACAGTGAACACATTGGCCTACACCGCGGGTTACGGTACCAGCATCCAGGTCTTCTCCGTTGGGTCCACGGTTGCCTGCTGTCACCTCAAAGGGCTCGAAGCGCACTGTCTTGTCGGGCTGAGGCTTGATCGCCACCCCACATGACTCCCCTTTCTTGGACAGCCATAAGGAATTAAGCAGCGGCGCATCACCTCCGCAGTGAGGACAGGCTACCTGTCTGCAATAAAGCAGCCCTTGCTGATCATATTCATCCGTATACTCCCCAACTAGTTCTGGGTTTTTTTGCAAACACACTTCCAGCTTGGAGATTTCATTGCCAGGAATTTTCCCAAACGGGGTAAATGGAGCCATCTTGGACTCTACTATTTTTTTCAGCTCGCCTCCCCACTTCTCAAGATCACCGAGCAGGCTTTCACCAAAGCGAGCAGGGTAATCCAACGTAGCCTTGAGAATAACGCTGGCAACTGGATTGAGCTCATTGGCGATGACCTTATGGCCGAGGCGCAGTGCCTCGAAGGGAATGGACCCCCCACCCGAGGTGGGGTCCAGCACCACCTTGCGCTCACTCTCTGGCAGCGGCTGAATCGGCGTGGCAAAGGCACGGGAATAGCCGTAGGAGTCTTCCGGGTCCCAGCGAATGGCTTTACCAAGGGCTTTCTTGACGTCAGCTCGCTTGGCAAATTCAAGCTTTTCAGTAACGCCAGCTGGATCAGCTGTAACTGGCAAAACTTCAAGCTTGGCTCCAACATAGACGCCCATGGTGGGCAGCTCCTGGATATCTAATTTCCAGCCCTGTACCACGGGGTCTTGCTGAAATTCGGGGCTAGCCTGCTCCAGCTGATCGACCATTTCGCGGCAGGCCTCACGGCGCTGCTGCTCCTTTTCCACTGCCTTGAGCACAGTCTTGTCGACGGGCAATACCCAACTGCCATTATCCTCCTGATGGATGCGCGTGGTTATGGTTTCACTCGCCAGAGTCCAGCGCTGCTCGCCTAACTTTGCCTGCCACCGCACGATCCCCAAATCACGAATAAACTGCTCGGGGTCAGCATCGGCAGGCAGCAGGGACGCCAAGATGGCTGCGCGGCTAGGGGTTAAAGGACGACGCGCCCACCAGACATGTAGTCTAGAAGTAGGTGGTTGCTTACCAGTATCGCGCTCACGGCGCGTCTCCGCCCCCACCTGGTGGCAGGGAAAGCCGGCTTCGATCAGGCGCTGGTCGTTGCTGAAATCCATGGTGCTGCTTCCTTGTAAAGCGACAGCCAGGCGGCTGGCCTGGCTGATGATGTCGGCGGCGCAAAGCGCCCAGTTACCTTGCTTGCCTGGCGACACCCGCCAAGCAGCTGCTGTGTCAGTGCTCAGCCACGGGCACGCACTTTCTCCAGGATGCGTGGCACCCGCTTGTCGCCGGCCTCGCCACACAGCAGCATGCGCAGCCCGCTGGTGGCCCAGCTGCGCAGCGCGGGGTCGGCGGTGGTGACGTTGGCCAGCCAGTAGACGGCCTCCTCCCGGGAGAACATCGCTACCCGGCGGCCGATCAGCTCGATGCGGTCGACGTCCTTCACCTTGCTCTGCAGGCGGAAAAATAGCGCCAGGCGGGCGCCGGCGGCCTCATCCAGGGGGAAGTTTAGATCACTCCGTTTGAGCCCCTGGGCAGACATATAGCTCTCCAGGCCCAGAGGAATTCCTTGCTCATCCTTCACCTCCTCCAGGATACGCTTGAGCACCGGCAGGCAGGCGCGCACGCTATCACCATGCAGGGTGCCGCGCTCCACGTGCTTGGCGCGCGGGTTGGTGAGCCCTTCGATGTCGTCGCGGTCCTCCGGGGCGATGCGCTCCTTGATGATCAGCACCGGCGGCGGCAGGTCCTTGTGGCGCGTCAGGCGCAGCACATAGGGTGAGCGTTTGGCCAATTTAGCCAGCTGCGCCTCATCGGCCTGGTGACTCTTGCGGCGCGCGCGGGGGGCCGCCTTCTTTGCGGTAGTGGCCATCGGCGGTGATTATCCTTCCAGTTGCTCTAGCATCTTGGTGAACTTGCAGTTCGGGTCCAGCTCACCCAGCGTCAGGCGTACCTGATGCTGCTCGGTGTTGAACTTCAGGCGGCTGTTCAACGCCGAAAAAAGCGCTCGGCTCTCGACCAGGGCGCCTACTGTGGTCGGGCCGAGGATCAGCTGAAAGCGGCCCTTATCAGGGGTTTCCGCGCCGATCTGAACAGTCTGCACCTCGGTCTTCGACTGGGCCAGTCCAGTGCCGGAGAGCAGGTTGAACAGCTGCTTGATTTTCTCGGGCGTACGCAGCAGAAAGTTGCGCACCTCAACCTTGGGTTGGAGCAACCACCCCCTTTCTTGCGCGTATCGGTAGGTGACAGCAATCCCGTCTGACACGCCACCAAGAGGCACTGTATCGCCGGTCATTGCCTGCTCTGGGTCCGCATCCCCATTTTCATCGAAAGCTTCTTTGGGAAAAGCGACCAGCTTTTTCGTAGCGAGCAGGTTATTTAGCTGTTGCTGAAGCACTTGACCATCGACTCGGTCATGGTCCTGCTCCAGATATCGCTCCAATTGAGCGATATCTACCTGCTCACGGCTCTCGATGGTCTGCTCTACCCAAGGGCCTACGGTGTTGGGGTCGCGGACAATGCTCTCCAGCCAGCCCAGCTGCTTGGCATGCTCCTTGGTGCAGAGGATCCAGCCTTCCCCACCGTTCTCCAGCGGCTCCACCGTAAGAGGCGGCTGATTGTCCTTGTGGTAAAGGTCATCGGGTTTGTGACTGTTCTTGTCGGGCATATGGCCCAGGCACCAGCTGCTGCGCTTGGCACCCTCTACCAGCACGGTCGCCAATAGCGCCGGTCGCTGCAGGATCGGCCAGTTCCGGCGAGTCGCGAAGCGCTCGATCAAGTCGCTGACGTTGACTTGCTTGAGGCTATCGAAGAACAGCTTCCCCAAAAGAGTGATGGCCTCTGCCGTGGAGGCGCGCTCGTCGGTGATCAGCTCTCCCTCATCAGCCAGCTGCTTAAGAATGGCATCCTCCAGGTGCATACCGCCGGAGCCGCCCGCGGTCGGGCCCGTGCCCCGCTTACCGAGATCGCGGACCACCACGCGACCGCCCTCACGCCCCGGGTAGATCAGGAAGCGGTAGCTTTCATCGATGGCGGTGCGCAGCTCGGCCGGACTCTTGGCGGCGCGATCCTTGAACTCGCCCTTCTGCAGCTGCTCATGGCTGACGCCCCAGTTCTCGGGGTTCTCCTTGAGGCGCTCCAGGGAAATCGCCTTGCGCGCCAGGGTGAGGATGTTCTGCCGGGTTCGGTGCTCCTGGTGGGTGCGTGACTCTGTCCAGGTGGTACCCGCAATGTGGGTAGTGCTGGGGGCCAGCAGGAAGACCTGGTTCTGGTACTGACGCACCGCGTCACCGCGCCGCTCGATGAAGCGCGCCGGGTCCATCTCTTCCACCTCGAAGGCGAGGATGCCCAGCTGTGGCTTAGGGGTCTTGTCGGGGATGCCTTCGCTGTCATCGATGTTGGGGTGAACATCGAACACAGAGGAGCCCTTGATCAGGCTGCGCACCACCTGCTCGACCCGCGTCATCGCTTCGGCATGAGCGACGTTGCCTTCGATGCGGCGCAGAATGTTGTTGAGAGTCGGCACGGTATCGGCGTAGAGGCGCCCATTGCGCTCACGCAGGTAGTTAGCCTCTCGCTCGATGGTTTCCAGCGCCGAGCGCACGGTAGCGGGCTTGATGGCCGGCGAGGCCATTTCATAGACCGCCGAGGTGATGTCGATACCGAACTTCTCATCTTGCAGGCCTCCGCCGCGGCCGATCAGGCTGTGCAGGAAAACCGCACGCCAGGCCCACTCATGCACCGGGTAGCCATCCGGATGAGGGTTGGCGGCATCCAGCTCGCCAGCCACAGTGCGGCTGGTGGCTTGGGTGCCGGAGGCCTTGCTGATGTCGGAATCCAGCACGGGGACGAGATCGCTGTTCTCGGTCTTGCCCAGCAGCTCGTTGCGGATGGTGCTGTCCGAGAGGTCGATATGGCCGGTCTGGATCAGCGGAATCGCCAGCTTCGCCTCCCAGATACGGCGCACGGCGCGCGCCAGGGTACGCAGCAAGCCGCGGGTGCCCTGGAAGCTCTCCACCTGGGCCAGCTCCTCTGAGAGAAACTCGATCAGCGTGGGGTGGAACGGATAGTGCGCCACCAGACGATCATGCAGCTGCGGGTCATTGGCACCGGCAGGAAGATCGGTACCAGCCTGGCGGTAGGTCTCGATAAATGCCGAGGCCACTTCACTAGCTGCCGCATGATCCACGGAAACAAACAAGCGCTTGGCCATGATGCGAGAGAGATCCCCCTCCTGCACCGGGGTGGTGGCCTCCGAGGTTCGGTTGACCACGTCCAGCACGCCACGCTGCGCCTCGCGCACCACAGCCTCGGCCTCGGCCGAGCTCATGCTGTGGGTGGACTGCAGCTTGCGGATCAGTTTGTTGAAATCGCCGAAGGCATTGGTGGCAGAGGCCAGGCTCAGCACTACCGAGACATTGGCTCTGCCTGCCGCATAGGTGGAGAGCGACATCAGGAAGGCCGCCGACTGCTCGGCCCCTACACCCGGGAAGGCCGCCTCCATGCGCGAGAGGTACTGGGCGATTTCGTCAATGATGATCAGCGTCGGCCGGTCGCCGAACAGCGTATCGAAGAACTCATCTGAAGCCGGCGCCGAGGCGTCATCCAGGCGCGACTGGATGGAGGCCTGCTGCTCGGTGGAAAGCGTCTGCTGGGCGATCATCCACCACAGGGTGTTGGGCTTGGGCGAAGCGCCACCGGCGGTTTCTCGCAGGGTATCCACGGTGTCGCCGATAATGCCGACCACCTGCACCTGGCCCGGTGCCGGCAAGCGCTCGGGAGCGAGGATGCCGGTCATGTGCTCAGCCAGCGGCTGCCCCTGCATGGCGGCGTGGGCCAGAGCGATCAGGGTGTGGGTCTTGCCGCCCCCGAAGGCGGTATCGAGACGCTGCATGGCCGGGCGCGACAGGTCACCGTTGGTCAGCCTTGCCAAGGCGTTGTCCAGGATGGTGCACAACCCCTGGGTCGGGTGCGTGGCATCGCGGAAAAAGGCCACCGGATCGGAGTAGAGCGACACGGCTCCCTCACGAGCTTCCCCCTTACGATAGTCACCCAGCACCTTGCTCAGGCTGGCGGTGAAGATCTCAGGGTTGAAGGTGCCCGCCAGGATCTCGGGGCGTGGCTGACAGGTGGATAGAACGTCGCGCATCGGTTGCTCCCTGCAGTGGCGCCAGAGCTGCCTCCACGAGGCCTGGAGCCCTGGCCGGCTCGTTTATGGCTCTTTGCACGCCATGTTACGCCAGCCGCGACGGATGGGTAAGGGGAACTGAGAGTCGGGGTGCTACACCAGCTTGAAGGGCTCGATGTCGCGGAAGATGCCGGTCTTGGTCGTGTCGCGGCGCAGGGTAAAGGCCTCCATGGCCGCTACCGGATCAACCTGGTCCAGTCTGTCGAAGTGGATCCTGCTCCACTGCTCGCGAGTAACCTTCACGCTGAACAGGTACTGGTCGCGCTCACCGCCGGTGGCCTGGTCGGTGATCTGGCGATAGCCGGAGATTCTCGCCTCCTGCACGGCGGGCAGGCGTGCGAACACCGCGCCCAGCACGCGAAAGGCGATGCCGTGGACGTGATCTCGATAGAGCTCACGCTGCCGGGTGTCGCTGAGCCGGCGGGGCGTGAGCCTGATCTGCTTGGCGGGCATGGTCCAGTAGCGGTCGGGCATCTCGTCCTCACAGGGGAGGTCGATATCCACGGCAATGGTGCTAACGTCGCTGCCGAGGTCGAAGTCGATGGCGGTTTCACGGGGCCAGTTGATCTCCTCCAGACGTTCACGCAGCGTCTGCTCCATGGCGTCCGGGTCGTGAAGCACGCCTTCTCCCTCACGAAGGTGGCGTGCGAACTCCGCTTCGTCGTGCGTCGCCTTGCGCCACTCCCAGTCACGATAGGCCTCATCAAAGGCCGCTTGCCGGCGCAGGTTCTCCTCCTCGACGCGCCGCCTGGCGGGGGGCCACAGCCGCTGCCACACGGCGGGCTGACGCAGCGCCGGTGGCGCCGGCGGCGCCTCGGCGAAGTCTCGGGTGACGTAGCCGGTGATATCCGGGTGGGGCGTCTCCTCGTGGAGCCGCCCCAGGCGATCCAAGTCGGCGTTGAGGCGCTCGCAGTGCTGAGCCAGCTGCTCGCGCAGAGAGTCTCCGGCATGACGCCGCAGCACCCGGGCCTCGTCGTCGCTCATCGGCGTGCCGTCACCGTGGGCATAGTGGATGCCGCCATCACCGTCGATATCCAGCCGGATGGGCAGCGACTCGCCCTGAGCCAGCAGCGCCTCCAGGCTCCCCGCGGGGCTTGCGCGGCCGGCGCCGCTGCTTCCCCGCCCAGCCGAACGGCTCCGGGCGTTGAGCTTCTGGCGATAGGCGAGCCCGGTGCCGGGAATGCCCGCGTGGCCGTGCACGCCCCTTGGCCCCACGCTGAGGCTCGCGCCCCGCGGGCCCACCGAAAGCCCGAGGCCCCGCTTGCTCAGATTGAGGCGGATACCCGGCGCGAGGGTGATACGGCGCTGGAAGCGAAATCCCACGGCGACCTCCTTGTCGGTAGATGCAGACAGCGCTTCATTCTGCACAGGTGCGCCGACGTAGGGGAAGCGCATAGTGCAAAAACAGCAGAATCAGTGAGTTAGGTAGGAGGCTTTCTGCAAAAGCTGCGGTTTCTTTCTGCAGCGCCGCTTCAAGCAAGCGGCGCCACGACAGGGTGAGAAACGACCAGCGCCGGCAGCAACCCTTTGCCTTTGCCCTTTCCCTTTGTCGTCCGCACTCTCCCCGGCCTTTAGGGGCAAGCCCCTTCCCCTTGAGCCCCCTTCCCTTCCGGCTTTTTTGCCTTTCAGCCTTTGCCGCTCCGCTCCTGCTAAGGCTCTTGGCAACGAGCGAAGGCGGCAATGATCAGCAGCGAAATTCATACGCAAATTGCGTATACTTTTTGGTGTCGTTACGAGGACATGACCATGGACCGCAACATCTTTGACGAGCTCGTCGAGGGCTTCGACGCTTTGGCGGAGGAGCGCCAAGGCAAGCGCACGCTGCGCTCGCATCCTGTCGCTCTGGATGAGGTCCCTGACGTCACTGCCGATGAGCTCATCGCGCTGCGCGAGAAGCTGCATATGTCGCGACCGGTGTTTGCCATGTACCTGCGCACCAACCCCAGGACGCTGGAGAACTGGGAACAGGGCCGCGCCAAGCCCAACGCCCAAGCCAAGACCCTCATCCGGCTGGTCCAGAAGTACCCCGAGACCATCGAGCACCTCGCATCCCTCGGCTAAGCCCACTGGAGCTTCCCTCGCGCTACGTCTATGCTAAAAGGCTGATGTACCCAGGGAGGGACGCCCATGGCGCTGAAATCACTTCTCACCCGAGCCGCCAGCGCTGGCCGCCAGGCAGCGCGGAAGGCTCTCGACGGTGGACAGCAGGAAGGCTGGTCTGACGGCTGGCACACCCGGGCGAGCACGACAGAGTCGCTGCGCGTGCTGCGCGACTCCGCCGCTGGCATGGCCAAGTCCACTGCCCAAACGGCCACCACCCAGGAGGGGTGGCGGCGTATCGCCCGGGGAGCCGGCAAGGTAGCCGGAGGAGCGGCCGTAGTAGCAGGCGGTGTGGCTCAGGGGCTATCGGCCAGCATAGATGACAAAGCAGCCCAAGAAGCCTCAGCTAGCCTCAACGATGACGGCTATGGCACCGTCTACGATCAGGATGGCGAGTGGATGTACTGAGCCGAGCCAGCTGAGCTGGCTCGCTCTCATCACTTGAGCCTCCCTCCAGAACCCGAAGACTGTATCTGCCCGCCGCCTTTCTCTCCCGACTGTCGTGATGGATTACCGCCATCGCCGATGCCCTTGGCCACAGCAGCACCAGACTTCAGGCCAGCCCATCCCAGCACGGCCACCCAGATCGTCGGCAGCACCAGGAACATCATTCCCTCCACGAACTGCAGCACCATGCGGTCGTAGAGGTTGTTAGCGGCGGAGAGCCAGCTCAGCTTGGCGGCGTCGCTGCGGTAGAGCAGATCCACCAGGTTGGCGTTGATCCAGCGGGCGAGCTCCCACCAGAAGGTCAGGAACCACATGGCGAAGAGCCCGAAGGTGGCCATGCCGGCGACCTTGAAGCTGTAGCTGGAGATGACCATCACGAACGGCAGGCAGATGATGATGGCCATCACCAGGATGCCCTGCACCATGGGCAGCGCCTGCTTGAGCATATCCATGCCGGCCTGGAAGGGCAGGATCGACAGGGTGCCGCCCACCATGGCACCGGCGGTGACGGTAGCATCCCAGAAGCCTCCGCCGTCCAACCCACGAAAGCCCACCACCGCCTGATCCAGGTTGCCGCTGGCAGCACCCGAGCGGGGGCTGACCAGGCGACGGATCACGTAGTCCTCGGCGTCGCTGCTGGTGAAGATGCTGCGGAAGTCGTCCCAGAACCTGGGGCTGACCTCTTCGTGCAGCCGGGCCCGCAGTCCAACGCTCTCGGCGGACCACCACTCCCGACAGGAGGGGTAGCCCGGCATTCCCGGGCCGGTATTGGGCCGGGAGACGTCCCGATCGGCATCGTAGGGGAAGCCGGCGATGGGCCGCCCGGCGTAGAAGCTGTCGTAGTAGCCGGGCGTGGCCTGGAAGTAGTTCGAGCCGATCCAGTCCACATCCATGGCGCGGGTGGACTCGATGGTCCCGCCCTCCTGCAGCAGCCGGTTGCGCGCCGGCCCGAAGCACTGGCGCTGGAACTCGCCGACCTCCTGTTGCAGCCCCGGATCTTCGACGCTGTGTAGGTCCAGCTCCATGCGGACGGATTCAAAGTCCGTCGAGCAGGGAATAGCGTGGATTGCTGCGGCGGTGAGCCCGTGGGACACCGCATGCACCCCCGCCCACCACAGCGGAATCCTGGCCTGCTGGCCACCGATCGAGCTCTCGGTCGCGCCGAACGCCCCCTCGGACCAGCCGCCAGCGGCAAACTGGCGGGTTCCACACTCCAGCGAGCGGCTCTCGTCGATATCGGCGGTAGCCAGCTGGACCTGGAGCAGCGGCAGGCAAGTGAAGGCGTAGGCCAGGATCATGGCGTAGAGCCGGGTCTCGATACGGTTGACCGTGAGGATGCCCTTGGTCCCCGCCTCGTCGCCCTCCTGCCGGGCCTTGAACCACTCGGAGAGCACCAGTGTGATGAACGGCACCGCGGCGATGCCGGTGCCGACCATGACGTTCCAGATTGCGTTGTTGATGATCCAACCCAATAGCGTCATGGCGTTGGCGAAGTAGTCGAACACCACCAGCGGCGCGGTCAGCAGGCCTCCCATCAGGCACCTCCCAGCTGGTTGATCAGGTTGGTGGCTTCCAACAGGACCAGGATGCCCAGTGCCATCAGCTCGAGCCGGCGGAGCTTGGCGAGCGCCTGTTGGCCATCGTCGCGGTCCCGGCGTAGCCGCGCCACCGCCCGGGGGCGCACCTTACGCCACCAGACCAGGGCCAGCGCGGCGTAGAGGCTCAGCCGGCAGGCCAGCAGCCACGGCCAGGCGGCCTGCCAGGCGCTATGGTGGGCCTCGAGCCCGCCCAGCAGCCGCACGCTGACGGCGAGAATGGCGCCGCTCAGCAGGAACATGACGACCAGCACCGCCATGGCGACCAGCAGCGACGGCCAGCGGGTCGGATTTATCCAGGAGAAAGCACGTCGCGTCATCAGTCGCCGCCCTCCTCGCCGGCTGGACGGCCGCGGCCGTCCAGGGCGGCATCCGGCCGGAAGGTCTCGCCCTGAGAGGCGCCCTGGCTGCGCCGTGAAGCGCGCTCCAGGGCAATGCCGGCAGCGCTGTTGCCCAGCGCCTGGCGGATCTCCATCTCGGAGCGCAGCGACTCGATATCCCGATCCAGAGCCACCAGCTTGCGATCCAGCGCCGACATGCCCTGCTCGTTGTCGGCGATGCCCGGGTCACTGCTGCCGGCCAGCAGCAGCCGGCGCGCCCACAGCGCCTTGGTCAGTGTCCTGGCCAGGGCCATCTCACCGCTCAGGCGGTGGATCAGCAGCGAGGCTTCGGGGTCGCTGCGCAGCGCCTCGATCACTCCTCTGGAGACGGTCAGGCCGTCGCCGGCGGAGACCTGGCGCAGGTTCTCCGGGGTCAGCGGCTCGCTGCCGTCGACCAGCCCCTGCAGCAGCCCGTAGACCTCCTGCTGCTCACGCTCCAGCTCGCGGACCAGGCCACTGCCGGCCTGGGTCTCGCTGCGCTCGCAGCCGTCGCAGGTGCGAATCGACTGCTCACCGATCACCGTCTGGGTCCACTCGGCGGCCTCCTCCGGGCTCTGCCAGACCGTGCACATGCCGCCCAGGCAGCTCCCTGCCCCGCTGCCTGACCCTGCGCCGCCACCGCTCCCACCGGAAGCACCGGCCAGCCCGCCGCCGCCAATCCAGGTGCCCTCGTTGGTGGCTACCGATCCCCAGCCGCCACCGCCACCGGCAATGGGGGCCGTGCTGGTGGTGTCGTCACGGCCGTGCAGCAGGTTGTAGCCGGCGCGAGCGGTGTCCTGCACCACGCGAATCGGTGCCTGATCCTGGCCGCCGCGGCGCTGGCCTCCCACCCAGGTCACGCCCTGGTTGCCGCCCGACTGGTCGACCTGCTCCTGAGCCGCGACGACGTCGGCGTTGGACTGGGCCGCGCTCTGCCAGCTCTCGGCCGCGGCCATCTGCTGCCACCCCTGCCCGGTGACCATGTCGGCCATGCGCTCGGACATCTGGCGGCAGGACATCGACGCCCGGTCGAAGTCGACACGCCCCTGCAGCACGCCGTTGCTTAGCAGGTCATAGAGCCCCGGGTTGGCCCGCTGGATGACCATGGCGGGCAGCGAGGCCACGGCACCCTGGGCGTTCTGAACCACCGTCCCCATCAGGTTCTGGAAGCCGTCGGTGACGCCGTTGAGCTGGTTGGAGACCGTGGCGCCAATATCAAAGTTGCCGCATGTGGCATTCATGTTCCAGCTGATGCCGATACCGCGAACGTTGGGGTTGTAGCCCCGTCCGGCGGAGACGCTGAAAGGCGAGGCGCCGCCGATCTGGTAGTAAAGGGCATCGGCGGATTGCGCCTGAGCCTGGGCAGCATGGGTAGACAGCAGCCCCACCACCAGGGCGCCGGCCAGCGGCGCAAGGGCGAAGCGTCGCATACGAATTCCTTTCATCGGCTTCTCTCCTTCAGGGGACTGCATACAGCAGGGTCTGGCCGCGACGCTTGCAGCAACGATAGGGGCGCCACAACGACCAGGCGTAGTCACCGCCGGTATCCAGGCGGTCACCGTAAGTGTCGGTGACGCCACGGTCCGGCCACACCCGACAGGATTTGCTCATGCCGGGCGTGAGGCGCTGCCAGCGGTGGGTCGAGGCATCGCCCTCCTTGACCGGCCCGGGCGGCCAGTAGCCGTCGCGGCTGGCGGCCACCAGCGGCGTGTAGACGTGGGGCTGCCCCGTGCGGGTGACGACATCGGCAGAGCGCTGGGCGGTGGTCGCCGCGGTCTTGTAGTCGTGTACCTGAGTCAGGAAGCCGCTGCGCGGGTAGATGTTGCCCCACAGGTCGCCGGGCTGGCCCAGCTCACGCATGCCGGGCGTGAGTGCCTCGGGGTAGAGCGACTCGGGAATGCCGCTGCGCCACGCCAGGGCGTCCAGGGTCGAGAGGTGGTAGGGCTGGAAGGGCGTCGCTGCCCCGGCGCAGGTCATGCCGAAGGCGCTGGCGAAGCTGCTGAAGGCCTCGCCGGCCGGGTGGCCGATGGCATCCACATTCTTGAAGCGCAGGTGCTCGTGCTGAGCCCGGCTGACATCGGACGTGCTCTGCCCTCCGGCCAGCGCCTCGCCCAGCGGCGGCGACAGCGCCGCCACCTCCCACCAGGGGTTATCACCGGTGTTCTCGTAGCTGGAGACCACCAGCTCGGGAATATAGTGGCGCACCTGCACCGAAGTGCGGATCGAGCAGCCCGACCAGGAGCAGTTGAGCCAGACACAGATACCGATGACCTGGTAGTCCAGGCACTGGGTGGAGAGCGACGAGGCAACGATCTGCGGCGTGGTCAGCGCCTGGGCCGGCTTCTGAACCACGCCCAGGCTCAGCAGCGCCCCGCCCAGCACGGCCCCTGCCGTCTTGAAGGGCTTCATCGGCGGCCCTCCTGCCCCATTAGCCGCTCGGCTTCTCTCAGCGCCTCGGCTACGTCCGGCTGGCCGTAGATCACCTGGCGGCCATCGATCACCACGGCGGGGACTTTCTCCACGCCCAGCTGCCAGGCCCTGGCCAGCCCGAGATAGCTATCGGCATAGCGGTCAGCAGTTTCCTGCCACGCGGGCGTGGTCATGCGCTCGCGCATCAAGGCTGCAGCAACGTCAGGATCCGCGGGCAACTGCTGAGACAGCAGGGCATCCAGTCGTCCAGGCACATCGAGTTCGATGACCGCTACGCCCGAGGGCACGTTGACGACCGGCTCACCAGCGGTGGTAAAGACTTCGATGGCTGGCTCAGCGAGTACGGGGCCTACCAGGCAGGCAGATAGGCCAAAGGCGGCCAGCCAGCGGCGCGGGTGGTGTCTCTCCATGCTTGCCACTCCAGTAGAACAAGGAACTGGCACAGCATTACGAAGTCAGCTTTGAGCTGCATCAGGAAATGTTAACTCGGCCGCGGGGTGTTTTCTTAAGCAGCACCCATCAATATCTCAGCGCACCCACTACCCTGCTGGCAACCGTCACTGCCACGGTTAATTGAAGAGATCCATTGATTCAAATCACGGAAGCCACCATACTTGCCTCCAACACTCACCCAATGCGAGGAGACGCATGTCCATTCTCAACACCTATATCCAGAAGGAACAGCAGCTCAAGCAGCTCCAGGAAGAGCTCGACAAGCTGAAGAACGACGACCGCCTCAAGGCCGAGTTGGAGTTCAAGGACAAGCTTGAGGCGCTGATGCGTGAGTTCGACAAGTCAGCCGCTGACGTCATCAAACTGCTGGACCCAAAGCCGGCCACCGCCAAGGCCGCCAGCACCACGAGCACCGGCCGCGCCAAGCGCAAGCTGAAGATCTACAAGAACCCCAACACCGGCGAGGTCATCGAGACCCGCGGCGGCAATCAGAAGACGCTGAAGGCGTGGAAGGAGGAGTATGGTGCCGAGACCGTAGAAAGCTGGCTCGTCAGGACTGAGGACTAATACTCTCGTAGCCGGCCTGACAGTAGTTGGCAGGCCGGCTGCTTTCGGCCAGAAGCTGTCTTTAAGCCAGTTCTAATATAACGCTATACCCAGGTGCTTTTTACGAAGTATAGAGCTTTACGGAAATATAAGTTCGAATCGAATAATAACCACTTTTCAATTATTATAGTTCGTTTTTAGCGAACTTCTTCCAAGCTTCATTCTCCACTAAAGTAGACCTGTAGATCTTTAGCTTGCTGCATCCTCGAATGGCTCGAAGGGCCGACTTGACCTGGTTTGCGACCTCCTTAGGGAGCCAAGGGCTTAGCATGATTCGACTGATTGTATCGAGACTAACTGGAACCTTGAGTGTGATCGTCTCGTGATTGGTGCGAGCGACGAAAAGCCGATACTCCATTTCGTCGCCGAATGCGTGTCGCTTAATAAATGGCAGCTCCTCGATTTCTGGCGGCTTCGAACGCATATCATCCAACGTTCTGTATATGACTGGTCCTGCTCGTAAGCCTTCCACTCGCTTCACGCGATCCAAAAACATTCCTTTATGAAACTCAATGCAAACACCACTGGCTCCATGTGAAAAAACCCTCCAGTGATGATAGGTTTCGTTAGTTTCGGTTAGGCACAGTGAATAGATTGACCTTAGCCCGGTAGCTGCCCCATATTGCTGCAAGTAATATGAGTCATTACGATCATCCCAAGACTTCGGATTGAGAAGTGTGATCTTTTTTGTTTCAAGAAAATCGATCAGAAACGGTAGCTCCGTGTACCGGCGAAGGAACCGCCCCTTGGCACTGTCTTTCATAACGCATAACGCCTTAAATTGAAAGTAAAATCGCGGTGAGCAGAAGAAATAGGGGCACGTCCCCGATTACCCCTCTAAAGCTATCCCATGACTTAAACGGCATATTTTTCTTGATTAGGAGTTCTCGACACATAATGCGGAGCGTACTGGTGACCTGTACAGAGCGAAGCCGTGTAAAGAACATCCGTGTGACGTGAATTATTAACAATACTGCGATGCAACCTGAAATTCCAGATACTTGACGGCACCATGATCTACAAACTGCGGCTGGACCTCAAAGACAAGCATCTTGTTACGAGAAAGCACTTCTATTTTACAGTTGGAAATTTTTGACCCGCTCGCCTTTACGTGAGATACGAAACCATCCACTATCCTTTCATCATCAATGGTGATAGATACGAGATCTTCCTCGTGTAAGTAGCTTTCATCTTGCCGCTGATTTTCGTCCACGGGCTTAAGAATGAACCTCAACACTGCAGCACCATCGTCTACAGCTGACTCAAATTTCTCAGCGCCGATGCTGTGACCGGTATTCTCATGCTGAAAATAGACGCTAGACTTACCTTTCCGAAGGCTTCGCAACATACGAGAATCCTTTAATTTGGTTAACGAACAGCGTAACCGGAGCCCAACGGAGCGTACCACAGTTGGGCGTCCAAGCTCACACTATTGTTAGCGGCCACGATACTTTGATTCATAGGACCTCCCAAACCCGCGCGACAAATCGCATATTATTGGCCGCCGATCGCGAATCATCTTCTAGTTTAGTTTCCAAGCATTCGGGGATAGAAAAATTTGAATAAGCTTCCAACCACTTCTTCTTTTGCTTATCAATTAGCTTTTGATGATCCCGATTATCTGAAAGGCTAAAGCTTTTTTTTCGCCGACTACCGACAATCAGCGGAGAATGTGACCCCTGCCGAAACAGCTTCGCCCGAAACAATTTATCAACATCTTCCCTATTTCCTGCGACAAGAAAGTAGGTTCCACATTCGTGATCGACTGAATCCTTTAGTGCTTTTAGGCGAACAAGATCCCAGAGGATGTTTTCTGCAGAACAATGAGAGCTACCAGCCCACTTCGCTTCTGCTGCAAGCACAACCCGATTCTTAGCTAGATCCTCGACGACGTAGTCAATCTCCGGTTTTCGTCCCCGCTTCACCGAAGAGAGCACCGGATGCGCGAAGTTATTCCTAGCCCTATAGGCCGTCTGGTCGAAGAAAGACGCGAGAATCTCCGAAATACTGTGACAAAGATACGCCTCACCCATTATAGACCCGCGAAAACAGAGGAAGTCGTAGTTCATTTTCGCGGCAACAGCCTCGGCAATTCGCCTTTGTACTGAGATTTGGTTTTTTGGAATCATTATGTCTGCGCTACCCATTTGCGACTGCTGCCGCACCAGTCGCTAACGCCCCACTCACCGGAATTTTGAGAGCTAAGCGAGTAAAATTTCCGAGTGCAGTGACTTGTTAGGCTAATTCCTGTATGCCATATTTGCGCTCTCTTTTCTCAAAAGCATAGCTACCACCCTCTAAAATGTTGCATATATCAGCCCTTATTCCTGTATTCGTTTTAACATTACCATCTTCAACAGAGCCAGCCATGTAATGAATATTCTCCCCTTGATTTACAGCAACAATCACTTGCTCTGCATCTGTATTAACCACCAAATTAGCATTGTGAGTTACAATTATTACTTGACGGTACTTTTTTATTTTCCTAAAAAGAGGCACAAGCTGCGACATTATGAAATCATTATCTAAATCATCTTCTGGCTGGTCAAACACAAAAGGACTACCAAATGGATCTGTCGCTAACTTCAAACAGACGTAGAATGTACCTCGCTGACCAACTGACAGTTTATTGACCGCTTTCCCCTTGTACTGAAAATCAGCATTAGTATAAAGATAATTTTTAATATTTGCAGGTGAAAAGAGGTAGTTTAATAACTCGAACCGCCCACCCTTATTGAAAAACTCAGACTTCCAAAAGAAATCCTCTATGTTAATTGGCTCGCCATCATAATTAATTATTTTCTCACCAGCCAAGAGATTAAAGAAATCTTCCTCTGAACTTACGCAAAATGTTTCTTGTAATCTTTCAAGAGTCGACCTTTCACTTGTACCCCTGAATTTACCTCTATTTACGCATTCTTCGATACCTTGATAAAAACGATCTACATTAAAAATTATACGCCCATTAATATGTATATCAGAAAGCATGCTTTGGACAAGTTCATTCTGCTCATCATTCCAGCCCGTCTGCTTAGCTTTAAGGTTTTTAAAGGCTTGATCTATATTCTCTTTTTGGATATCCAAATACTGCTTGTATAACAAGGCCAGCTCACCACGCTTTTTGACATACTCATGGTAGTCAGAGGTCTTTTTATTTATTTCTTCTAACTTCGCTGACGCCTGGTCTATAGATTTTTGATACTCAGTCACTTTATTAAGCAAAGATGATATGTCTTGATTGATACCTTGCTGCCGAAACTGGCCAGCAATATCACCATTACTATCTTTTAATTTTTCAATCTCGACATTACAAGATTCTATGTTTTTATCAATTGGATCTTTTAGCACAGACTCATCAATTAAAGCTGATTTCTCTAGAGAGAAAATATTTTCGTTTAACTTTGTGACGCTTTGATTGATCTCTTTCACGTAACGATTTATGAGCGCTAACGAACCTCTTGCCTCATGAATGTAGTTACTTTTCTCGTTAATACTTTTGGAGTTATTCTGATACTGCTCAATTAGCAACTTGTTCTGCGGATTAGTAAGTGTACCGATTAGCTGGGTGTTGCTTTCAATAACATCTTGCTGATATTGCTGCGTATTAATACGCTGCCCTTGAGGATCAACATCTTCCCAGTATTCAACAAATGCTCGATACTTGCTCAAATTTCTTGATATTTCCGAGCTACTAACAGAGTCAAAATCAACCCCATAAATTCCAAGCATTCTCTTTATTTCGTCACTCAGATCATCAGGAATCTGGCTAAAATGTTGAACATCGCCTTGAGATACATGTAAATATGAATAAGTATTAGATGAAGAATTAAACTTTAATACTGTTCCATCCCCTTGATCCAGTTCAACACAAAGCCCTTCACCGCTCACTTTACGAGCGTTAGAGCGCTCAGCTTTATGATTAAATCTTGAATGCATTGCGTCTAAAAAAAGGCTCTTGCCAGTTCCTCTCCCGCCAATTATCGTGACTAGGCTTGGGTTTAGTGGAATCGTTTGACTAAAGAAAGTAATCTCCTCTCCTGAAAATACCTTTCCGCCTAATTCAACAGATTTAAACCATGGCTTTATGTATTGCTTTTCCACAAAATCATCTGTTTGTTGCACTCTAAGATCTGGCTCAATAATAGATTGCCTCAACCCCTCGAAAGTCGGCTTAGCCTTAACCCAAGAGTATATTGATCCGACCGTTTCTATATCATGAGAGTCGGAAGCATAGAAAACGGGTTTTTGTTTCGCAAAGGAATATCTATCTTCATTTAAGAAAAAGTCTCGGTCCTGAGGTCTACCAAGTATTATTTGGCACCTTTTCTCTATTTCTAAAGCAACAGCGTATGAGCGCCCCTCTGTCATATCAGGCCTAAATCCGCCATAGCCATTGGGACAAGCAGCAATTAGAAAGTCCACTCCAAATTTTAGATTTTTGTTCAGATGCTCAATCAAAGAATCAAATTTCACTACTATTTCAGACAACTTAGCTTTAGAATCAGCAACAGATTGTTGAGAGCAATATATACTCTTCCTGTCAGCAGTAGTATTAGAGAATGGTAGTGTCGACAGAATATCATTTATCTTCTGGGTACTAAGCTCCTCCGAGAAGATACAATGTATATTGATCCACTCGCCGTCTTTGTTTTGCTGATCGATACGGAATTCAAGATTCCCTAAAACTGTTATTTCGGCGCCCTTTTCTCTTATTTTTTCCCTGACTTCATCCAGCTCACCATCTTTAAAAAAGAAATAATTTGTGACGCCAATCAAACTTATCTCTGATGAGATTAACTTATCCACATAATTATCAATAGTGGTGTTGCCAAACTCATTTGCTTGATGAGTATAGGGAGAATGAATATGCAAATCCCATTTATTCCAAATTGATCCAATCATTATATTTCCTTAAAATCAAGATGATACTGACCAAGCCCTCATGACCTAACGCCGCCATCAGGCGCGCGAGGTACGAGCGTCGCCTGTATGGCTTTGTTCAGCGTGGTTGCCGATTTCATCTGCTAGCCGAGATAGAAGCGCTTTTGGTAGACAATGCCCAAGCCCGTCAATCTCTACCAATCGGCCATTTGGCAGCAAATCGGCAATATGCTTGCCATGGGGTGGCGGGTTGAGCGGATCCTCAGAACCCTGAATCACCAGAGTCGGCACATACACATCTTTTAACTCCTTGCCCCGCGACAGCGACACCGGGGTGGCTATGGCATGATTTCCGGGCTGCGCCCAAGTTCCAGCGTGCTCTATGCAACGCTGTTCGCGCTGTCGGAAATCTGACTCATCAAACTCGAACTTGTTTCCTGACAGCAGCCTCCATTCATTTACACGTCGATCAAGCTCTTCTTCTTTAGTTCTGGATGGCGTGGCACGCTGTGAAAGTGCTTCTAGCACTTCCTTTTTGGGTAGAGGTAAGCCATCGAGAGAACTCTCACCTGAAAATGCACGGTTCATATTTCCAACAAAGTCTACGTCCAATGCAGCTCCACACATGAGCGTGAGACTATAAAGTCGCTCAGGATGATCAAGCGCCAGAACTTGGCCCAAAGTCGCACCTATCGACAGGCCGACAACATGGGCTTTATCCACTTGCCACGCATCAAGGACGGATATCGCATCTGCTGCCAAATTCTCAACAGTATAAGGAGCCTCATCAAATTCCATGAAGGTGGAGCGCCCGGTATCCCGATGATCATATCGAATCACGCGATAACCCCTCGAAATTAGCAGCTCGACAAACTCACCCGGCCACATCAGAGCCGATGCGTTGGCACCAGAAACCAAAAGGATCGTGTCTGCTTGATTCGAGCCAGCTGACTCACTCCAAAGTGATCTGTCGTTGATGTTGACAAATTTCTCTGGCATTCAAACCTCCTTCCACACTTCCGCTCGTGACTGCTGAACAGGTATTAAACCGCACGCTTGATATTCCACTTGAACGCGCACGCGCGTTCAATAATGTTATGCTGCGCGCTCGCTCACCTCTTACCCTATTGAAAAAACTATGGATTAAGCATAACTCGGCAGCATAATACCAATCACCATGCATGCTGCATATCCCCAATGAACGTGCCTGCTGCCTTTGACGGCATGTCTGCTTTGGGTCGACAGCAGCCTTTGAAAAACATCTAATCAACCCTAGTTGTTCAGATAATGGTTTGTCCAGAACAGATGGCTCTTCTATGGCCTCAGACTGCTCAGAGCCTCGTTAAGCGCCCTCAGTGCTTGATTATTTTTCTTTTCCCCCATCTTACTGATATTGGCAAGCTTCCACATCACAGCGGGCAGCTGGCCAACACCCTGAACAGGGAATAACGACCAATCAGGCATACCTTGCTTGAACGAAAGTAGAAAGCGAGCATCATCGTCGGTAATCAGCTGGGCCAGCCGTTCCAGCAGCCTAGGGCGCACTTCCTCCAGCTGCGGCAGCGGGATGTTGGTTATGGCCATGCCGACAAACTCCTTGCGGTAGATGGGCTCGAGCGGCTTCATCCTTGGGTTGATGACTTCGTTTATTGGCCTGGGGTGGCCGAGCAGGTAGACCAGAAAGCCCTCGAAGACACTGCGATCCAGGCCGCCTTGGTCCAGCAACAGCTTCACATCGAAGAGATCGCGAGGATGCTGACGATCCAGCGCGGCACAGAGCTTGCCGCCGTAGAGGTCCGGCAGCGACACAACCTGCACCGAGGCAAAGCCGTACTCGTCTTCCACGGCCTCGACCACGTCAAGCAACTGGGGCGGATGCACGGTGCCGCGCAGCACCGGTGAGACTTCGACCTTCACCTGGCTCCGGCCTCGGCGCACCAGGATTCTCAGCTCATCGCGGCGGTTATCCTGGAGCTCGGCCTTTACCCCGGGCAGTTGGGTGCCGATGGCCTGTGCCAGCCGCTGCAGCGCTTTGCGGCAGCGGTGCAGGGCCTCGTCACGCGGCTCCAGCGGCAGGTAGGCGAGGTCGATATCGACGGACAACCGCGGGAAGGGCTGGACGAAAAGGTTGATGGCCGTGCCGCCCTTGAGGGCAAAGCAGGGCTCGTCATTCAGAAAGGGCAACAGCGCGACCAACAGGCGCACCTGTTCGTGATAGCGGGCCTCAATGCTCATCCGTGAACGCCTCCGGGACCGTGACCTGATATTCCTTGTCCAACCGCCCTCCCTTGCAGAGCTGCCGCTTGCCCTTCCCCAGGTCGAGGCTGTGGGTTTCAAGTCGATGGTACCAGGCGTGGCCGGCATGACGAGCCAGCACCAGGAAAGCGCGCTTGGTCTTCACCGAGCGGCACCCTGCCAGCAGCGCCTGCAGCCGGCGCGGGCGCAGCGTATTGAGCCCGGTGAAGGTGTCCACCAGCTCGCTGCTGAACAGCAGGTCGTTGGGCGTAATGGCGATCCACTCGAGGATAGCGCGCTCCGGCGTCGAGATCCGCAGGGCAAACCCCACCCCGGGCGGGTTGTAGTCCATGAGGCTGCCGGAAAGATCCTCCGGCAGCCCCTTGTCCTGATGCAGATCGATCGCCCCGGCCCAGTCGGCTGAGCTCAGCCACAGCGGCAGCTGCAAGCGGCGCCCCGCCCCATACAAGTGAGTGGTGTCGTGCCCCATGGGCAGGTAGTGGGCAAAGCCCTGCAGAGCCAGGGCTGTCTGGCCGCCCGGCCAGAACGGCGGTGCAGCGGGGTCGCTCAGTGCCTGCAGCGCAAAGACCCCGCTCTCCCAGGTCAGCGGGTCGCCTGCCCGGCAGTAAGCGCCGCGCCCAAGGCGCCTCAACCAGCCGGCCTCTGTGAGCTTGGCAGCATGGTTGGCGCTGATGCCGTGGGTCTCCAGCCACGCCGTGGTGACCACGGCGCCATGGGGGATCTGCTGCCACAGCCGGTTTACTTTCGTCGCCATAGATTGCCCAATCAGCTAACTGTGATGCTCATCATAAACCAAAGCAGTTTAATTTGAGCATCAGAATTGGAATATTAGGCCAACCTCAGCGAATTTTCTAAACCCGTGCCTACGTCGCGGACCCCATACCCCGGGCCTCGTCCAACCGCTGGGTGATGTGCAGCACCGCCTCAAGCTCCGAGCAGCACTGCTCGCGCATCACCCGCATGCGCTCGGCCTTCTCCTCGCCTTCCGTGCCGGCCAGGGCCAGGTAGAGGCTGGGGGGCACCACCCGGAACAGCGCTTCCAGACGACCTGACAGCACCACCCCCTCGGTGTATTTCTTGGAGACCTTGGTGGCGGAGGCCATCAGCTTGCGCTGGGTGGCGGTGAGCTCCTTGAAGCGGCTTACCTGCTCGATCTCGTCCGGCGGCATGTAGAGGCACAGCCAGAACTCGATCATGTTGAGCAGCTTGCGCGCCGCGTCCGGGAAGTCCTCGAGGTTCTGGGTGGCCATCCAGATCCAGTGGGAGAGCTTACGGCCCATCTTGCCCACCTTGACCAGGTAGGGGCTGAGCAACGGGTTGACGGTGAGCAGGTGGCACTCGTCGATGACCTGGACGATGGGCCGCCCGCTGTACTGATCGCGCTCGGCCAGGTTGGTGATCATGTTGGTCACGCTGATCACCGCCAGGGCGAGCTGGGCTTCGTACCCCTCCCGGGCGAAGTGGGCCAGGTCGATGATGGTCACGTCGCACTCGGGCCAGGCAGTGCCAGGGCGGTTGAACACCTCGCCGTCGAAGCCGTCGCAGAACAGCCCCATGGCCTCGCCCATATCATAGGCGCGGCGCTGCCGTTCCTCGGGGATCCCCGTGTCGCGTGAGATCGCATAGAGCGCCTCACGCACGTCCTGGGTCATGCAGTCGCGGCCCTCTGCCCGGCAGCGCTCCGCCGCCCGGTAGATGGCGTCGCGCACCATGCGCCGGTCGGCGCGGCGAAACTCCCGCTCCTCCTTGGGATCGCCGCCGGTGATCATCAGCCGGGCGGTGATCTCCATCTCCCCCAGCAGGTCGCGCTCCTCGTCGGGCTGCTCCTCTTCCTCCTCCAGGGGCGCCTCCTCGAAGGGGTTGGCGTCCTCGGCGTCTCGAGCCAGGCGCCGCTCCTCCACCTCGTTCTCCAGCAGCCGCGTGGCCGCCGCGAACGGCGGCAGCCGGGCCCCGCAGCCCGGCGACAGCTTGACCTGGTTGACGCTCATCCCCTTGCGCTCGAAATACTGGCACAGCAGCCCGAAGCTGTTGCCCACCTCGATGATGAAGAGCCGTGGGCGGTGCATGGCCATGACCTGGCTCAGCACGCCGTTCAGGGTGGCCGACTTGCCGGCCCCGGTGGGGCCGAACACCAGCATATGGGCATTGGCCGAGCGGTCCTCGAGGTTCAGCGGGTCGAAGCTGAAGGTCTCGCCGCCGCGGTTGAAGAAGGTCACGCCGGGGTGGCCGGTCCCGCGGCCGCGCCCGAACACCGGCGCCAGATTGGCCAGGTGGTGGACGTAATTGAACTGGGTGTACCAGCGGTTCTTGCGATCCTGCTCCGGGTCAAAGTTCATCGGCAGCCAGCGCAGGTAGGTGTTCAGGCCGGCGACTTCGTCCTCCGGGTCGACCGGCGAGAGGTTGACCTGCAGCAGCTGAGTCGCCAGCTCCATGCTGCGCTGCTGAAGGTCCCGCTCGTCCTCGCCCATCAGGGTGAAGGCAAGAGTGCTCTGGTAGAGCTTGTGGTTCTGACCCAGGTAGCGGCGGGCGGTGTCGCAGTCTTCGCGCACCTGGCGAGCCAGCACGCTGTCACCCACCGCCTTGCTGTGCAGGCGGTTGATATGGTCCTCCAGAGGCTCCTGGGGCGTCGCCACGATGGTCAGCACCGCCTCGGTGCCCTCGGGCAGCTTGTCCATCAGGGCGTTGCTCGCCTGGCCGTCGGAGCGGCGCACCTCGCCGGTGAGATGGCCCACCACCGGGGCCCGGCGCATCTCCTCCACCACCACGCAGCACTGGGGCAGCCCATCGAACCACCAGAGCCCCGTCTCCACATCGCCCCGGGGCGAGTTGAAGAGCATTCCCTCGGCCAGGTCGTAGTTCCAGGCCACGTCACCGGCGTCCTCGGGGTAGTCGCAGAGGGCGTAGAAGCGTGCCGGGTCATCGGGGGCCAGCCGCGGCCGCGGGTTGAAGCGCGGCAGCAGCCAGCGGTGAAAAGCGCGCCCGTCGTAGCGCTCCAGACGCAGTCCCACGCCGTGCAGCGCGGCGGCCAGCCGTTCGTAGACCTGATTGGCGGCCTGCTCGGGGGAGAGCCCCCGCTGACGCTCTCCCGCCTGGCGCTTCTTGCCGAGCCAGCGGTAGAGCACCAGGCGCGTGCGGCGGGTCTGGCCCCGCCAGCGGGTCTGGGTCACCCCGTCATCCTGGAACAGCCCGCCCGGCTTGGAGATCGCCTTGAGGTGGGCGCCCATGCTCGCCAGCCAGTCCTGGGTGAACTCGGTCTCCCGGGCCCGGGGTCGCACATAGTCGCGCATGCGCTCCAGGTCGGGGCGGGCGTCGACCTCATCCTTGACGAAGAGCTGCACCACCCAGGGGTGCTGCTCATACTCCGGCAGGCTGTCCTGAAAGGCGGCCTCGATCTGGTCGCGAATCGCCTCCAGAGACTCCGGGGCGCGGCCCTCGGTGGCGATGGGGAAGACCTCGGCCACCACCCCCACTGAGACGCCATCTTCCAGCAGAAAGCAGCTCGACTCGGGCAGGTACTCCACCCAGGGCAGGTAGTTGCTGAACGAGGGCGCCCGGCGAAAGTGCGCGCGCAGCTCAGCCACCGAGGGCGCCTTGCCCCGGGGTAGGGCCAGCGGCCGGCCGTGAACGTCGCTGCTGAGCGCGGCCAGCGCTTCGGGCTCGGCCGCTGACGTATCGTCCCGTTCGGCCTTATCCCGGTATGAAAGCACGGCTTCCTGCGTCTGGCCCGGATTGCTGTCGCCGGCCGGGGCGCTGCCAAACAGCCGGTTCATCAGGTCGTCGAACTTTGACATCAGCGCGCCCTCCCCTCGTCACCCCGGCTCTCCAGCGTTGCGCTCGGGCGAGCGCTCTCGCCGGGCATGGCGTACTGGGCGCGCTGGTAGAGGGGAAACACCGTGGAGTAGCCGGGTACCGGCACCTGCTCGGACCCGGCCAGGTGGGGGAAGACGTACATCACCAGATCCGGGTTGGGCAGGCGACGAAACTGGCTATAGATCTCGTTGCTGGCGTCGCGGCTGTAGCGCAGCTGCTCGCTGACCAGCTCCGGGCTCTCCAGAGGGCGGCGCAGCTCGCTGCGCACGTCCAGCAGGCGGCGTTCGCCGGTGCTGTGGCCGGCCTGGTTCTGCCAGATCTCCATCATGGTGGTATCGCCCACCGGCATCAGCTCTTCCTGGGAGGTGGCGCAGCCCGTCACCAGCAGGATGGTCATCAGCGCCGCCAGCGGCCTGGCGGAGCTTTTTGCAGCACTTCTCGCAGAACGATTTACGCCACTACGGCAGATCGAGGACATCCGCGCCCGTGCGGTCATATCGCACCCTCCTTCCTTGTGTCTCGTAGTCGATGGGCAGCTCACGCTCGATATGGATGGCCACCGGCTGGCCGGGCGGCACGTACACGGCATCGAAGGTCTGGCCGAAGCGCTCCTGCACCCACTGGCGCACGTCGGAGACGCCACCGGCCAGGGCCTGGCTGGCCGCATAGCGGCCGGAGCTGCCGGTGAGGCCGCTGACCACGCCGCCGCTGTCCACGCTGGTGGTGACCTCGCCCATGGCGACGGCATTGGCGCTCTGCTCGGCGGCGCCGAGGATGAAGCTGGTCAACAGGAACTGCTGGGCATTGGTCTTGCGATCCCCGGGGATGCATGGCAGGCCCCGCGGGTCGGACAGCCAACCGATGGTGGTGCGTCCGGAGCCGTCGCCGGAATTGACGTCCTCCGGGGCCGGTAGGGTGCGCACGGTGCCGTCCTCGAAGACGAAGGTCATCGAGTTGACCTGGCCGCGCACGCAGGAGAGCGTCCAATCCCCTGTCGCCGTGCCGCTGACAATGGCGCTCTCCACCTCAGGCAGGGTGATGCCGTTGGCGGTGAGGTTCTCGCGGCCGATCACCACCTTGAACGGATAGGGGTCGTTGACGGTGCCATCGATGGGCACCCGGCCCAGCAGCGCCGTCATGGCCACCGAGCCCATCAGGGTGGAGTTCTCCGGCAGGGTGTAGACGGGCTCTACGCTAGCTTCATCGGGGCGTCCGGTCACCCGGCTCTCCACCGCACTGGAGCCGCGCCGGGCCGCCTCGCCCAGCTCACCGGCGGCCTCACCGAAGCGGGTCGGGAAGGTGGTCTCGCCGCGCCCACGTTCGTCCTCCTGGGCGTCCAGGGGCTCGACCCAGGTCAGCGCCTGCGCCGAGCCGGGGCCCGAGTAGGCCGTTCCGCTGGGGCCGCCGCCGCCCTCCAGGCCCAGGCCGATGGGCAGGTCGTCGTCGCGCTGCCCGTCCACCTGGCGGCGCAGCTGGTCCAGCTGACGCTGCAGGGTGCCCAGCATGGAGCTATCCGGCTGGGACTGGCCAATCTCCTGGCGCAGCCGTTCGCGCTCGCGGCGCAGCGCCTCGTCGATGGCGCCGTCCACGTCCTGGTTGCGGGTCATCAGCCGCTCGTTCTGGTCGCGCAGCGCCTGGGTTTCCGCCTGGGCCTGCTCCAGGTCGCGACGCATAGCCTGCACGTGGCCGACCAATGTGGCCACGGTGTCCCGCGGGGTATCCCCCTCGATGCCGAGCGCCTGCAGCTCGTCGTCGCTCAGGGTCAGCGTGGGGTCTGCCTCGGCGGTCTCGGCGTCCGTGCCGGCATCGCCGCCGCCGCTCAGGCCGCGCACCACGATCAGCAGCACGATCACCAGCAGCGCCGGGACCAGCACCTTCAGCAGGGTGTTGCTGCGCAGGGTCATGAGGTGCCCTCCTCGGCCTGATCCATCTCCTCCAGCGGTATCAGCGCCCTGTCCAGGCCGCCGCGCCGGGTGACCAGGAAGACCGTGGTGGTGTCCTCCACGGAGCCCCGCGGGGCCAGGTAGGGGTGCATGAAGGTCGCGGAGTAGAAGTCTCCCTGCAGCCAGCGCGGGTCGAGCTCGAAGGCGCGTCGCCGGTCGTTGTTCTCGAGCTTCACCGCGGTGACCGTCCAGCCATCGAGCCGCCAGGCGCCCAGGGGCGTGGCGGTCACCGGCAGCGACGGCAGCAGGGTGCCGAGCGACTCGGGCAGCCGCATGGGCACGCGCGAGACGCCGCGCAGAGGCTCGATGGTCCGCTGTGGCGCGTAGAGAGACTGGGCGGCATGCCGGGTCAGCAGCACGGGCACCGGCGTGGCGGTGGCCCGCTGAGCGTCACCGCCTGACGCCTGAGCCGAAGGCCGTGACGCCTCTGACGCCTGCGCCCCGCTGCTTCCCGTGGACGAACCCGATGAAGCATTTCCACTGGCCGGCGACGCCTCGCGGCTGTCCACTACCAGGATCTCCTCGCCGCTGGCCCCTTCGCGGGCCGAGAGGTCCAGCAGCAGCACATCCCCGCTCTCCACGTCCTGTACCCGCACGCGCTGGGTCTCGAATGCCTCGAAGGCCTTCAGGTAGAGCACGCCCCCGGCACTCTGGACGCGCAGCACCTCGGGGTTGGCCAGGGCCGGCGGCAGCCCCACCCGCACGTTGCGGTCCAGGGTGACGATGCGCTCCTCATCGACCGGCAGCGGGATCTCCAGGGGACGGCGCTCCCAGTGCATGATCTCCACCGCCAGGGCGTCGCCGGCCAGCATCGCACTCGCCAGGCAGGCCAGTATCACGCGCTTCATAGCGGGTCTCCTTCCTCCTCACGGCCGGGCACCGCCAGGCGCTGCGGGGTGCCCTCGAAGCAGTCCACCTGCAGGCCCCAGGGGTTGCGCTGGGGATCCACGTCGGCGCGCACGATGCGCAGCGGATAGCGAATGAACAGGTCGCGCACCGGCGTGCCGGCGTACTGCTCGTCGATGGCCATATCCAGGGTCACCACCCAGGCATCGCGGCTCAGCACCTCGACGGCACTGGCGCGATAGCCGCGCCCGGGGATCTCGTAGATGCCGCGCACGCGCCCGGAGAGCTCTTGACGGCGGTTGCGGGTCTCGTAGTCGTTGTCCAGGTAGCGCTGGCAGGAGGGGGTGAGAAAGGGCGAGTAGGCCTGCAGGTTGCGTTGATAGTCGCTCTGGCCGTCGGAGGGCCAGCGGTTGATCTGCTGCCAGACGTAGAACCCGAAGGCGTAGACGCTCGAGGGGTCGACCTCCCACCAGGCGCGGGTGCTGCCGGAGCGCAGGTCGGGCGGATTGTGGATGGTTAGGTTCTCCGGGGCCGACTTCCAGCCCCACCACAGGCCGGCGCTCAGCAGGGCCAGCACCGCGATGACCAGGCGCAGGGTGGTGATATGAGCATCCCGGGCGCTCAGGGCGTGACGAAAGCGACTCATGGCCGTCCTCCCGGCTGGTAGCGCATCCGCCGCCGCGAGTAGGGGCCGGAGCGGGTGATCAGGGTCTCGCCGCCCCATAGCCGTATGCCTTGCCGGGCCAGGCGGAACTGAAGGCTGCGATAGAGCCAGGAGGCGGGACGGCCGCGACGCAGCCGCCGCATGACGGCGCCACCGAAGTAGAGCGCCATGCCGGCACAGGCGAAGGCCACAGTGGGCACCATGGCGATGGCCTCCAGCAGCCAGGCGCCGATCGCGCCCGGCAGCAGGCCCGCGGCCAGGCCGCCCAGGGCCATCATCCCAACCTCATGCCCAGTCATGCCCCGGAACACCACCGGCGCGGCGTTGAGGCGGGTCGGCAGAAAGTCGAGACGGTTGGCCATCAGAGGATCTCCGACGCCTTGGTGGCCAGCCAGATGATGGCGATGATCAGCACCACCCCCACCACAACCACCACGCCGAACTTCGACCATTCGCCGCGCACCCGGGCCTCGTTGAAGGTGGCAATGGCGGCGATGGCGACGATCAGGAAGGCCACCGTGGCCAGGATCAGGCCGCCCAAGGCGCCGAAGTCGAACAGGTAGTTCTGCAGAGTGGTGAGCAGGCCATCCCCCTCCCCTCGCGACGGTGCCTCCATGGAGGGCAGCCCCTGCGCCATGGCCTGGGCCGGCAAGAGCCCCGCCGCAGCAAGCGCGGCAAAGCCCCGGGGCTGGGCATGAGCACGAGCACGAGCACGAGAGAAGAGTGAACGCACGGTAGTCATAACGAGCTCCTTCTTGAGTAACGAATTGCTGAATGACGCAGGGTTCGAGGCCGGTGACCTCATAGGAAAATCCAGAACATCACCACGACCAGAAAGACGGCGCGCAGGGCGGCAAAGCCGAAGTCGTCGCCGCTGACGCGCCCCTTGGCATAGCCTCGGTAGGAGGAGATGGCGCTCCAGCACGCCCAGAGCAGCACCACGGTGCAGCCCACCCCGGCAATCAGGATGCCCAGAGGCGGCGCCTCGAAGCCGGCACCGGCGGCGAAGGCCTCCATCAGTACCGCTCCCGCAGGTAGTCGCCGGCGAGCGGCGCAGGCTGCCGAGGCGGCAAGCGAGGCGGCTCGAGCACGTCATCAATGCCCTCGGCCACCGCCTCGAGGTCACGGCGCAGGCGCGGCACGTCCAGGAAGACGCGGGTGGTGTGGGGGTCGAACTCCCCGACGCGGCCCTCGAGCCGGTCCACAATGCGCTGGATCTGGGCCAGCTGGTCCTGGATCAGGGCCAGATCCTGGCGGGCGATCTCATCGCGCAGGCCATCGCGCTCGGCGGCATGTGCGATACCGAAATGGGCGGTCAGCAGCGTCAGGAGCAGGGGCGTCAGGGCCCGTGGCAGGCGGCGAAGCGTCATGGCAAGACAGTCCATCCGTTGGCTGGCATTGCCGTCATCCTGTCGCCCGCCGGGGTGCAGCGCAGCAGGAAACCATAAGCGCCGCACACGACGTTTATCTCTGCCCGCTCAACACCCTGGACACGCAAGCACCGGAGCCCGTGAAGGCTCCGGACGATAACCGAGAGGCCGCGGAAGGTCCGCGACGTGGGGCCTCAGAGGTACTTCTTGAAGCTCCCCGTGGCGATGCTGACCAGCAGGCCGAAGAGCGCTGCGCAGGGCAGCAGGAAGGCGTTGGGGTGGATGGCGAAGGGCACGCTCAGGTAGAGCAGCCAGCCCACCACGAAGACCGGTGTGATGGCTCGCTTGGCATGGTGGTAGATGAAGGCGGACTCGCGCCCCGCACCGAAGCGGCGCAGGTCGCGGCGCACCAGGCCGTCGACGAAGCCGACCAGGGCCGCCAGGGCGAAGAGCGGCGAGGTCAGCAGCAGGATGACCACCCGGGTCAGGGTCATCAGCGTGACGTAGAGCGCCGCCTGCACGTAGACATGCAGGGTGCCGAGCCAGCCGCCGTGATGGGCGCTGGTCTCGAGCCAAGCCGAGATCCCGCTCCTCACGAACAGCCAGTCATAGGCTCGGCTGACCGCCCCCGTCGCCAGGGCGACCGGGTCCGAGACCAGCAGCGAGCGGGTGAAGGTAGTATCCAGCCGGGCCACCTCCGCTTCCAGGGTCTCCAGGGCGTGCTGGGCCCCGGGCTGGCTCCACCACTGCCAGTAGATCCCCGCCCACTCGATCAGCACCGACATCAGCAGCGAGACCACCAGCACCGCCATGATCTGAAACGGCAGGCCGAACAGCGTGGAGAGCCAGCCGCGTCGGGTTTCCTGGGCGCGCTCTGCCGTGGCCATCTCAGTGCACCCTCACCGGCGTCAGCGAGCAGAGCAGCGACCAGCGGCGGTCGTGGTAGTGCAGGATCAGTCGCCCCTCATGGGGGTGCTCGCCCTGCTCCCACACCGGCGAGAGCCCCTTGCGATAGGCGCGCTGGGTCAGCTCGATGCGGTCGATGCCAATGACCACGTAGTCGAGCAGCCCGTACAGGGCCGGCGGCAGCTCACTCAAAGAGCCGCTCTCCAGGGCGACGCTGGAGACGATGGCGGTTGCCGCGGTATCAGGCGTCATGGGCGTTGTCTCGATGTTCATCACGGTTCTCCCTCTCTTGGGCCAACGGCCACTCGTCGAGCAGCTGATCCTCGGCCTCCTCCCCCTGCCGGCGCACCTTGGCCTCGTCCTTGTCATGCTCCTCCCTTCGGGCTTCTGCCTGCGCAGGCGGCGGCTCCTGGGCATCGCGGGCCCGCACCGGGAGCTCGGCCCCTAGCTCGCCCAGCTCCAGGTTCACCGGCGGCGGCATCACCGCGGTCCACCACTGCTCGCCGGTGGTGTAGTCGCGCTTCATGCGCTCGGCGAGCTCGGCGATGCTGCCGGGGATGTCCTCGTGCCTGTCGGGTAGCGGCAGCGGCATGCGCACCTTCCAGAGCTGGCCACCCTCGAGCAGGGCGAAGGCCTGCCCCTTGGGCAGCGATACCACGTCGGCAGGCTCGATCATCGGCACCTGCACGGTGCTGATGCGGTCGCCGCCGGAGCTGGTGAAGTCGATATCGTTGGCGATGTCGCTGGAGTCGGAGGCCATGCTGACCAGCATGCGGGTGGCCACGTTGACCTGGCGCAGCTGCCGGGTCAGCAGCTCGGCGGTCTTCTCCTCGCGCACCCGCAGCATCACCAGGTTGTTGAAGTTGCCCACCACCTGGCCAGCCTTGGCGGCGTTGCCGATGCGCGCCTCGATGTCGGAGAGGGTCTGGGTGTAGGCGGTGACCTGGATGCCGGCACCGCCCCCCTTGTTGATGAGCGGGATGAACTCGTCGCCCATCAGCTCGTTGAACTCGTCGCAGTGCAGGTTGATCGGCACCTTGCCCATGCGCTTGCCGTTCACCGCCGGCAGGCCGTCATCGATGCCGTGCTTGTAGATATGGCCGGCCACCGAGACCAGGTCGGCGAACATGGAGTTGCCCACCGCCTGGGCCACCTCGAAATCAGACATGGCATCCAGGCCCACGTAGACGATGCCGCGTTTGCGGATGATCTGCTGCCAATCGATGATCGGCCGAGGGTCTTCGATGTCGTCGTAGTCCGGCGAGAGCAGCTCGGCGATGCGTCCGGTGGTCAGCTTCTCCAGCAGCGGCAGCAGGCTCGCCACGATCTTGTCGAAGTAGGTCTTATCGTAGCGCACGGCGCTGCGCAGCCCCTCGAGCACGGCGTCCACCACCTTGACCTGCTGCAGGTACTGCTCGATGGCCACCACCCGCTTGTCGCGGCCCTGAAACTGGCGGGGGATGTTCTTGTCGTTGAGCTTGCCCTCGATGGTGGTGATACGCTCCCAGGCGTGCTGGTCGTGGCGGGTCAGGGTCTGCTGGGCGTACTCGATCATCAGGCCGTCGATGTTCACCACGTCCGAGAGGATCTGCTCGTAGGTGGGACGCTGCCCCAGGGCATGACGGGCCCGGGCCACGATGTTGACGAAGCGCCAGGCGAACTCGCGGAAGGCGGCGCTATTGCCCTCCCCGGAGAGCTGGCCGGCGAGCCGGGTGGCCACCTCGGAGATGCGCCCGAAGCGGCCCACGGCGTTGTAGCGCGCGGAGATATCCGGCCAGCCCAGGTGGAAGACGTAGAATGAATCGCCACGGCCCGCCCGCTGCGCCTCGGCATACATGCGGATCATCAGGTCGGCGTCGCCCTTGGGGTCGAAGGCGATCACCACGTCGCCGCGATGGATGTCCTGAGTGATCAGGATCTCGGCGAGCCGGGTCTTGCCGACCCGGGTGGTGCCCTCCACCAGGGTGTGACCCACCCGTTCCCCCAGGGGCAGGTAGACGTCGCGCTCCTTCCACTCCACGGCGTGCAGTGCCGCCATGCCGCCCACCGGCGGCAGCGGGCGCACAGGATTCCAGGGCACATCCGCGGCGAGCAGCTTCACCAGCGGCCGACCGGCCCCATAGCGCTCCAACCGGTTCTCCAGCTCCCGGGCGACGCGGTAGGCGGGCCCCGGGCGCAGATAGCGCTGCACGTGGGGCTGCTGGCTCTCATGCAGCCGCTGGGTGTGGCGCGCCTCCCACTTGAAGCCCTTGCCCATCCACAGCAGCCGCTGGCTGACCGGGATCTGCCGGCTGCGCAGCGCGAAGCGCGGCAGGCGCTTCATATTGCGGCGGTAGCGCAGCACCACCCAGGCCTGCCGAGCCCGCAACAGCCCGAAGGCGGCAAAGCCCGCCGCCATGCCGTAGCCCACGCTGGGCGACAGGGCCAGCGACCAGGGTGCCATGATGCAGAGCACCGCACAGGCCAGGCAGACCAGGGCGGTGTTGAGCTCTACCGCCGGGCGCAGCAGCGCCTCCAGGGGGTGTGTCTGGTTCATCGCGCGCTCCTACTGCTCCAGCCCCTGAGACGTCACCAGCACCGGGTAGTGGGCCAGGCCCAGCCGACCGGCCAGGTCGTCCCCCGGCGTGGGGCGCAGCTCGAGCCCCGGCGCCGCCTCGCGCAGGCGCTCAAGCCCCTCGGGTGTGGCCACCTCGACGATCAGCCCCACCGCGTTGAGCTCGCGCAGGGTCTCCCCGCGGGCCTCCAGCCAGCGAAGCGACAGCGCATCGTCGCCGACCAGGAAGAAGGGCGTCATGTGGCTCGGCAGCTCCAGCGGTCGAAAGCGCACCTCGCCGGGCGACAGCCGCTCGCTGGTCACCGGCAGCATATCCGCCTCGCTGAACGCCACCGGCGCACGCGTATCCGGGGCATAGCCCTCCTCCTCCGGCACGTCGGCCATGCCGATGGCAACGAAGTAGGGGCGGGCCGGCTCCCCGCCATGGTCGGCAAGCACCTCCAGGGCAGGCCGCTCGGCTAGGGACATTTCGGGCATCGTCTCCGCCTGGGCAATGGCGGCAAGCAGCCCAAGGAGCCCACCCATCAGAGCGGGTAACGTCCAGCGGCAGAGATTACATTTCATCATCGGTCGACTCTCCCTTAGTTGGCTGCCAGCTGCCGCTGGCGAGACGCTTGCAGCCGCTCGAGCTCGGCGGCGACGAGGCGGCGGTAGCGGGCCGCCGGCTCTCCGCCAGCGGGACGGTGGTAGCGCCCGGCCGCCTGCACCCAGTCGCCGGTGACCTCGAAGTGGCCGCGCAGCAGGCGGGCCGCCTCCTCCAGGTTGGCGTAGGGGTCCAGGGCATCGCAGGGGTGGGGAAAGCGTTTGCCAGCGCCGAACAGCTGCGGCTGCCAGCGCACGTTGAGCTGGGCGATGCCCACGTCCACGACGCGGGTTTCCTGAAGGGCCAGCACCAGGGCATCGCAGGCCGCCTGGCGAGTCGCAAAGTGGAAGCCCTCCCCCGCCACGTTCAGGGTCCAGGGCCAGGGCCGGCGCCCCACCTTCAAGCTGACTACCGATTCCGCCGTGGCCACTGCATAGAGCACTTCTGGCGGGACCTGGTGCAGGCTTGCGGCGTCGAAGTACGCAGGCGGTACTACGGTGGCATTCGCCAGCGATGACACCACCGCCAGACCACAGCCAAGCGCGCAGCCCATCACCAGGCGTCGGCATGCTGTCAGCCTCATACCCCCTCCTCACCTCGGGTAGACCTGCGGCAGCGACCCCATGGTGATGCCGTGCTCGGGGTCCGGCTGGCCGTGGTTGAGGGTGATGTCCCGCGCCCGCACGCGATCCGCCGGCACGCCCGCGCGGCGGGCCCAGTCGCGTATCACGGCGTCGTCGCCGTCGCTGTCGAGCACGAAGATGTCCATCTGGGCGCCCTGGGCCAGCAGCTCGCTGACGGTGCTGTCGCAGCGCTCGCACGCCTCTACTGCCACATACACCGTCAGGCGCGCCTGCAGCGCACCCTCGTCGGTGAAGTGAAAGGCGTTGCGCGGCCGCAAGGTGAACTCATCCACCGGCATCTCGTCGGGATAGAGGCGCTGCCAAGCCTCGTCGTAGGCCCGCTGGAACGCCAGCTCCCGCTCGGTGCGCTCGCGCTCCACGGCCACCAGCAGCTCCGCATAGCGGCGGCGCTCCTCGGCGCTGCGCGCCTCCACGCCCAGGGCGGTGATGGGATCGAGGTTGGGCGACCAGATCCCTCGCGGCCCCTCCATCAGCGTCTCGTAGCGCTCCCAGTCGCGCTCGGTCAGCCTCCAGGCCTCGGCCCGCTGCGTGCGCGTGGTGGTGCGCTCGCTCTCGAGCAGCCGCTGGGCCTCCTGAATCACGGCGGAGGCATCGGGGCGATGCTCCATGGTGGACTGGGCAGTGGACTGGGCAGCGGCCTGGCTGGCCAGCAGCGCCACGGCAACGGTCATCGCGGCAAGCACAGCAGGTTTCGGGTTTGTCATCGCAGGATCTCCGGTGGGCTCAGGGAATCTGGACGTCGACGGAGCGGCCGTTGCGGCTGAAGACGGCGTGGGTGCCGCGGATACTGGTCAGCTCCCAGCCATCCTGGCGATCCCCGACGCCCAGCAGCCGGATATCCCGCAGGCTCGACAGGCCGTTGGGCGAAACGCCAACGTAGGGGCGCCCGCCCCGGGACTCGACGCCGGTGACCTGGAACGGGGGCGACGGCGGGGCCGCTGGCCGCGGCGCCTGGCGGGAAGGTGCCGGGCGTGGTGCCGCCTGCCGGCTCTGCTCGAGGCGCTTCTCCAGCGTCTGGATCTGCTCGTTCTGGGCGGTGACGCGCAGGTTGAGCTCGCTATCCAGGTGGCTCAGCGTCTCGGATAGCTCGGCCAGGCGGGGCTCAAGCGGATCCCGCTGTTCCAGCTGCGCCTGTGCGGCGGTGATATCGGCGGCATTCTCCAGCCCGCGCTGCTCGGCTCGCTCGAGACGCTGGTCCAGCTCCGCCAGGTGCTGCTCCAGCACCGTCTGCTGCGATTCCACTCGGGCGAGCGCCTCCTCCAGCGGTACCAACGCCTGCTGCACCTGGGACTGCACCAGAGATTCCACCGGCACCTCCTCAGGCGCCGGCCTCAACAGCAGAGCCCCCGACACCACAGCACCGGCCAGGCTGACCGTCAGCAGACCGTAGAGGGTCTTCCTGCTGCCCTTCCCTGCCCCGAACTTGCGGCGACGCTGCGGCTCCGTCGGCTTGTGGTTGGGCGACAGCTCGGTAGGCTCACGCATCGCTCACCTCCGCCACTGCTTCGTTGCGCTCGTCACGGCTGTCGTCGCCGTGCCCCGGCGCATAGCGGATATCCCGCACCTGGTAGCAGACCTCTCTGGCGACAGGGTCGACCTCCAGCTCCCAGGCGTCGCCGCCCAGCACCTGAAGGGCTTCGCGCAGCGGCATCGGGCCCAGCCGGTAGTGGGCCGCCGGCAGCGGCTTGCGGTAGAGGGTGCGCTGAGCGGGGCCGGGCGCGGGGCAGAGCGAATAGCCGGTATGGCGCAGGGTGTGATGCAGCGCATCCTCCACAGTGGTGGTCATGGATGCCGGAATGCGCACGTCGATGGTCTGCTCCAGGAGGTAGCGCTGACCCAGCGAGGCCTGAGTGGCCACCAGCTGGTAACGCCCGGTGCGAATGACCTCAACGGAGGGCAGTTCGTCGCTGTAAATGTCCGGAGTCACGGCCTCGGTCGTCGGCGGGTTGGGGCCGGTGACCACGGCCCGATGCCGCTCGCCGTCCACGTCGAAGTACGGCAGCGAAAGCACCAGAGAGTCGGCGTTCGAGGGTTCAGGAGCCTGTTGCGGCTGATGCGCACAGCCCGCCAGCAGCGTGGTGGCGATCAGCGCAGCGATCGAGAGGGTGGGAAGGTTGAGCATGCGTTGCCTCAAGGAGTCCATTCAATGGCGTTGAGGCAGGAGGTTCTCGGGTTTGCGGGGGCGGGTCGATTGGAAAGCGTAATCAGGCGGGGAAAGGAAAAACGCCCCGGAATGGGGCGTTCTTCGCAGGTTGGGAATCGTCAGTGCCTTGGCATGACGCTGAGCGCCTCGAGCTCTCGGCGCACATAGGGTCGATAGTAGTGGTCCAGAGCCAGCTGCAGCCGCACGCCTGCCGCCTGCTCGCGAAGCCAGCGCGCTGCGCTGACGTTGTCTGCCAGGGCAATCTCCTCCCTGGCCCGCTGCTCCAGTGCCTGCTCGCGCTCGCGTAGCGCAGACGCTTCCTGAACGGTGGGCGGCATGAGCCACTCGAAGGCACCCGTCGTAAAGCGTGCTGCTGCCACAAGGCGACCGTACCGGTCTCGCACCTCGGCGTGAGACAGCATGACCTCCGGGCCGATATGCGCCAGAAGGTCGGGCTCTGCATGGACGATCTCGGTGACCGTCGCAAAGCTGCCAGCGTCGATGACGGTTGTCTCCTCGAACCAGGGGTCCGAGGGAGCGGTATCGTCATACTCCCAGCGCGTGCCATGCACCGTGAGACGAAACTGCTCGCGCAGCACCGCCTCCCGAATCAGCGCACCTTCGACCGCATAGGGATTAGGGACAAAGTGTTCCATCGTGGTTCTCCCGTTCATAACAGCGCCGGGGAGAACCTTCCCAGCGGGGAGGCATTTCCCCGGCTGGGTGGCGATGAGTAATGTGGTTAGTCGAGGGGCAGGCCTGGCCATTTACCCCCTTGAGTCAGGATGAGCCGGATGCTGCCATCCGGGTCGTCGTGGCTATACTCGCCCCAATAGCGGGCGCGGTAGTGAGCCTTGAGATCCATGCCGCGATCGATGCACTGCACGAAGGCGTACAGCCTTCCGGCACTCTCGCTCAGGATGTAGAAGCAGGTCGGATCTCGCGGATCGTAGAGCAGTTGGTTAACTTCCACTCGCATTGTCTTCTCCAGCGGACTGTCATCGCCGAGAAGAACCTCCCCGACGGGGAGGTAAATCCCCGGCTGGGTAGGTTGATGGAAGCGCTGTGGATCAGTGCATAGCCGGCGAATCGAAGGAGCCGGCCGCTTCTCCCGCATGGGCAGCGGCGTAGCCATTGCCGGTTTCAGACGGCTCCGCTGAGGCAGCGGATCTGTCGTTGCCGGCAGTCTGCTCTTCGCGGCGGGGCGCCTGGTAAACCATCTCGCCGTTCACCTTGATCCAGCTGATGAACAGAAGGCGCGCCTTGAGACTGACGCCGGTCTGGCCCGCCTTGTCGCCTCTGGAGTAGACGAAGGTGTCCGTCCAGAGGTCGCCAAGCTTGAAGCCCACCAGCACCTTGCGGCCCTGATACACCGCCTGGCGGCAGCGTTTGACGAGCGCTTCGGCCTCACGGCCGCTGATCCGACAGTCGAAGCGGGTATAGCCCACATCGTCCGCGGGGCCATTCAGGGCGGCGATATCGCATGCCCAGAACGCGTCTCCACGCTTCGGCCTGACCTCTCGGATGCGGTTGAGATAGCCAAGGCCGGTGATATGCAGATCGAAGAAGCCAGTGGTGGCACTCTGGTGAGTGGAGTTCGTCATGGAGTGTCTCCTCGGTGGGTTGCGGTGTGCGCCCGGAAGACACTCGCCCCCTCTGGGAAGTCGAGTGGCTTCCCGGGTGGGCAATGGGTGGTTTCAGACGCTGGCTCAGCCCATCAGCACGCAGTGGTGCCGAGCGCCCGCCAGGTTGGTGTGGCAGCAGTCGCAGGATGATGTCGAGAATGCTTCGTCGTGCTCGCTATCGCCGACGACGAGGGTGTTCCCGTCACGCTGCGCTGCGTAGATGGACTCACGCACTTCCCTTTCGCGGGCGGCAGCGCTCTCCTCATCCAGGAAGTGATCCAGCCCGGTGGCATCGTCATTGGCGATGATCATCAGGCAGTCGTCACAGACCATGACATGGTCGTCGACAATCGTGGCCATGGGGTCTTCCTCCAGGTTCCAGGGGGTCCGCCCCCTGGGGAGGCATCTCCCCGAATGGGTGGTAATCGCAGTGGCATCCAGCCCGAATGGGCGGCCTCGTCTCGGGATGCGCGAGGCCTTGGGTGATGGCGTACCGCCAAGCGGCGCACCCTTGAAACGCCCGGGTGCCTGGGGTGTCTCGGTTGGAACCGGTCGAGACCACCGGGCCGCCAGCGGCGGCACTTGCCCACTGGAAGGCTGCTCATTGCTTGGGCAGCGTCTCCTCGATATCCCCACTCGCAAGACGCGGCACGCCACGTCTTGGGATTGAAGACCATAGAGGGCATCAACAGGGTCGTCGCCGTATCGACAAGTACCAGGATGTCCGCCATGCAACTGGAGCCAAGGCATGTCCCTCGTTGTCATGCTTCGCTCACGGTGGCACCCGAATCTCTTCGCGGACGCATTCGGTCGATCAAGCACAGATCCCTGCACAAAGGGCTCCCGTTGGTGATGCGGCGGGCTCCGCAGAAGGGCAGGCGTTTCCAGCGTGGAAACGTCAACCGGCCTGACCGCTACCCTGGATCAAGGCAGCCGGCAGGCCGGTCGTCGTATGAGATAGGTGGCCAACCAACCAAGTTGGCCTGAGATAAAGGAGCCTCGTATCCCGGTGGAAGCAATGAAGTCAGTGGCTCTGGCTTCAAAGGTAGGGAGTGGGACGTGACAGTCTCGCGAGGCGCTGTCGCTTTGGGGGATTGAGCGTTGGCGCTCAAAGGGCGTTGCGTGATGACCGTCAGCAACCAACGGGGTACAGCCCTCATTATTGAGCCTACCCCTCTTAGGGTCAAGATGATGGCGCCTTGCGCCGGCTGCCGGCGCCTTTTCCTGGCGTCTTGCTCTTTGGCTGAGGCATCGTCACCGTGGACTCTCGCGCATGCTGCACCAGCTTCTCCACCATGCCGGCCTGACGGCCCATGAACTCTTGCAGCGCCAGGCGCCCTGCCGCGACGTCATCCAACGCCTGTTCCCAGAGCGCCGTCATGCCGGGATTGGTGATGACGGTAGGCAGCGCATCGATCAGCTGCTGGCCGGTCGGCGTCGAAACCAGGGCACGCTTCTGCCGCTTGATGAAGCCCCGCTTCAGCAGCGTCTCGATGATGCCGGCTCGCGTTGCCTCGGTGCCGATCCCTGCCGTCTCCTTGAGGCGCGCCTTCAGGCGCTCGTCTGTCACGAACCGAGCGGCATGCTTCATGGCGGCGACCAGGGTGCCCTCGGTGAAGGGCTTGGGCGGTGTCGTTTGTTTGGCCAGCACCTCAAGCTGACGGGCCTGGCAGCACTCCCCCTCGCTCAGCGACGGCAGCGGGGGCGCTTCCCGCTCCTCGTCGCCGCCATCTCCAACCGCCGCCCGGGGAAAGAGTTCGCGCCACCCTTCCACACGCACCTGCCGCCCTGAGGCCACAAACGCTTCGCCCTCCAGGTCTACCCGCACCTCGGTCCGATCGTACTCGTGAGCCGGCAGAAACTGGGCCAGGTAGTGGCGACGAATCAGGTCGTAGACGTTGCGCTCGTCATCGCTCAACTTGGCCAGGTCGCAGGCCGCGGTCGGGATGATGCCGTGGTGGGCGGTAATCTTGCTGTCGTTCCAGACACGGCTCTTGCGGCTCGTGTCCAGCCGCTGGCGAAGCGGTGACAGCACCTCATCCGAGTGCAGCAGCATCGTCACGATGCGCTCGGCATCATCGCGCTGCGACTCCGGCAGATACCGACAGTCGGTTCGCGGGTAGCTGGTCGCCTTGTGGACTTCGTAGAGCGCCTGGGCGATATCCAATACCTGCTGGGCACCGTAACCAAAGCGGCGCGACGCCTCCTGCTGCAGCGATGAGAGATCCATCACCAGTGGCGCCGCCTCCTTCTTGCGGCTCGTCTCGAGGTGGCTGACACGCCCCTGCTGCCCGGTGACTCGCTGAGCCAATGACCGGGCGGCTTCCTCGCTGACGCAGCGCCCCGCGGCATCCTGGATCGAGGCATCACTCGGTTGCCACTTCGCCTGAAAGGTCCCGCCCGACGCCTGCAGATGCGCCACGACTTCCCAGAAGGGCAGGGGAACGAAGTTGGCAATCTCCCGGTCGCGATCCACAACCAGGCGCAGCGCAGGCGTCTGCACACGCCCCACCGAGAGTACTCCCTGATGGCCCTGTCGCTGGGCCAGCACCGTATAGGCCCGGGTCAGGTTCATCCCGACCAGCCAATCGGCCCGGCTACGCCCGAGCCCAGCCAGATATAGCGGGTAGGTCGCCTCGCCGGGCCTGATGCCGGCCAGGGCCTTGCGGATCGAGGCATCATCCAGGGCCGAGAGCCACAGGCGGGAGACCTTCCCCCGATAGCCGCAGTGATCCAAGATTTCGCGGGCGATGGTTTCCCCTTCCCGGTCGGCATCGGTGGCCACTACCACCTCGGTCGCCTGGCCCAGCAGCTTCTTCACGACACCGAACTGCTTGCGGCCGCTCTTCTTGATCTCCATCTTCCAGATCGAAGGCAGAATCGGCAGCGCCTCCAGCGACCAGCGCTTGAGCGCCGGGTCGTACTGCTCCGGCGGGGCCTGCTCGAGCAGATGCCCGAACCCCCAGGTCACGACACACCCCTCGCCCTTCAGGAAGCCCTCGCTGCGCTGGCCGGCACCGATCACACGGGCAATATCTCGGGCCTGCGAAGGCTTCTCGCACAGGAATAGACGCATTGACACACCTCCCTCATAAGCATGGAGGGCAGCATGGCAAGGCAGTGGGAGGGAGCGAAGCAAGAAAGGGAACGACAGCGAAACGGCTTTGCACCGACGCCTTCAAGAGCTGGCCATCAGCTCGGCGACGTCCATCACCTCGCCCAGGAGGAACAGCATCTGGGTGCCGGACGAGCCGGCACCTCTGACAATGGGCTGGGGTGGCGCATGGCCGCGAAGGTCGCGTCCATGCCGAAGGGCATCCTTGAGATCGGTGACACGAACACCCAGCAGCTGCGCCGCATGGGTGATGCCGATCCGCTCTTTTCTCAGTGCTGGCGATGTCACCGAATGCCCTCCTGTCTGCGCTAACGGAGCGCCATACGGAAACGCTCCTCAAGCGCCTCACCCATGGCATCTCCATCGTACCCGGCACTGGTCGTTGGCAGATACTCAACGTTGATGCGAGAGCCGCTGCCGTCGCGCTGGATTTGAGTCTTCAGCACCAGGGAGTGCTCGGCACCGTTGACGGCCTGCCTGGCATAGTCACTCATCTGGTAGAAAGCGCCGGGCGTGGCATCGAAGTGCCAGGCGTTGTCCATCATCGCCCACTGGTCAGAGTTGCTGTTCGGGTTGAAGTCCGCATCGGAGCGGAATCCGAACTCGGAACGCACCCGAGCATAGGCCGTATCCACATCAAGCGGCGATGCCATGCTGAAGCGCCCATGCCGGCTGCTTGCCGATACCTCTTGGTCACCGCTGGCTGCCACAGCATCCTTTTCGATAGCAGGCTGCTGCTCGGGGTCGTAATTGACTGGTTCCCCGGTCACCGGATTGTTGATGCAGGTCAGGCAGCGTCCTTGAGAGTAGAGATGGTCCTGTGTGGCACAGCCCGCTACCAGCGTCACAGCAACGCCCAGGCCCATCCAGCACAGCACCCTCTTGGCTCCCTTCATCATTCTTCTCCTTGATTCATCCATGATCTTTCAGCGGCTAGCCCCCGTAGCCTTCCTGGCTGGCTCCCGGGCCGCTGGCATACTGCTCAGCCGGCTGCTGATGGCTATGGGGTGCATCCATGATTACCTGACCCACCCGATGAGGCAAGATAGCGACCCGGTCCGCCTGCACCTTGAACGCCGTTCGCGTCTCGCCGTTCTGCTCCCAGCTGTCCTGGACCATCTTGCCTACCACCACCACCCGCATGCCCCGCTGGTAAAGTCGCGACCAGCGCTCGGCGTCCCGGTGCCACCACTCCACATCGGCCCAGAAGCCTCCCCGGTCCACGACCTCTCCATCCTTGGGGACCAGGTTATCGAACCGCACATTGAGCCTGAGCAGCGTGCGGGGCGGCTGGTTCTCACGCACGGGGAATGTCCGAACCTCCGGATCGCTGCCGATATTTCCCTCACCGTAAAAGCGGGTGCCCATGGGTATCCTCCTTGGTCGTTATCGCTGAAATGAGACGGCATGCTCGATATCGGCCAGCGCCTTGCCGATTCGCTTGATCGACCAGTTGATCGTGGCCGCCTTGGCATTGAACACGCAGCGCTGCACCTCGAGATCGATGACGGACTGCCGCATCGCCTCGGATATGTCGTCGCGAGACAGGAACGTTTCCAGCAGCCAAAGCCCCATGCTCCTCTGCCTGTTATCGCGCCACTGCAGCGTTCTGGCAGGAACGCCTGATTTACCCCATGGGGTCAGCCAGAGGTCGGTCGATTTCAGCAACCCCCCATTCGCCTGCGAGGCTATATCGATCGCCTCTTGCCGCGCCGCTCTTGCCGACTCCTCCAACTCATCACGGAGCCGAATCAGCTCCCCCTTACCCTTAAAGGGTTTTAAAAAACCCTTTGCGTAGCTGTTGAATGCATCATTGCCATAGCTGTTCGATGCGGTATCCAAGCTGCCCCCTCATGCACTTGCCGTGATTCCACTGGAATCACCTCGAAGACCTCCTCGGCACCGCCGATCAAGTGATTCCAGTGGAATCACCCCCGGGGCCCTCCCCGGCACCACCGACCAAGTGATGCCACTGGCATCACCCTGGAGGCCTCCTCCGGCACCGCCGATCAAGTGATTCCAGTGGCATCACCCCGGAGGCCTCCTCCGGCACCGCCGCCCAGGTGATTCCAGTGGCATCACCCTGGAGGCCTCCCCTGCACCGCCACCCAAGTGATTCCAGTGGAATCACCCCAGAGACCTCCCCGGTACCACCGCCCAGGTGATTACACTGGAATCACCCCCGGGGCCCTCCCCGGCACCACCGACCAAGTGATGCCACTGGCATCACCCCAGAGACCTCCTCGGCACCACCGCCCAAGTGATGCCACTGGCATCACCCTGGAGGCCTCCTCGGCACCGCCGCCCAGGTGATGCCACTGGCATCACCCTGGAGGCCTCCTCGGCACCGCCGAACAAGTGATTCCAGTGGAATCACCCCAGAGACCTCCCCGGTACCACCGCCCAAGTGATTACACTGGAATCACCCCAAGGCCTCCTCCGGCACCACCGACCAAGTGATGCCACTGGCATCACCCTGGAGGCCTCCCCGGCACCACCGACCAAGTGATGCCACTGGCATCACCCTGGAGGCCTCCTCGGCACCGCCGCCCAGGTGATTCCAGTGGAATCACGTCGAGGGAGCGTCTCCTGGCTCCCCAGCGGAAGGCGGTGAGTCTCCTTTCGACTCGCCGTCGCTGCCGGCCCTCGCGGCCTCAGCTGGCTTGGCAATTGGCGGTGCAAACTCGCTGCGCCGCTTGCCGGAGAGCACATCGTCAGGGAGTGCGCCGAACTTCTCGATGGCGTCTCGAGCCTTGGCATTGTTGGCGGCAAAGTCATCCCGGGTGGCACCGCTGAAGCCGGGGTACTTCTGGGTGCTCGCGCACAGGCTGCGCAGGAGGTGCCCCCCCACCCGGACGTATTCCTCCATCTGTCGCCGGCCAATCAGGGCGATATGGTGAGCAAGCATGACGCGCCTGACGAAGCGGTCGAAATCGATCAGCAGGCGCAGAGCGAGCCAGCCGTGTTGGCCGCCCGTATAGACGGGAATCTTGAGGGGCTGCTGGTTGAGATTCTCTTCCACGTCCAGCTCTGGCGGCAGCTGAGCCAGCAGGTTATCCAGCTCCTGAAGGCGCTGGTCCAGCTGAGCTCGCGTCTCGGCGAGCTTGGCATCCAGCTGCAGCAGCCAGTGATCCGCATAGGGGTCATCCTTGGCGGCGTTCTGCTTGATCGCACCGCAGATCAGCAGAAACTGCCGCATGCCGATAATCTGCGGACGCCCTGTCTCGACGCCTCGCCCCTTCCAGATCCGTGCTGCGTGATGGGTGTGTAGCGTCAGCTCGATCTTGCTGCGCAGTGCTCCCAGGCGATCAACGGCCATGTCGCGTTGCCCTCATGCTGATGTGTGTCCGCGGTACGGCAGGCACTGTCAATCAGTTGATGCGGGGAAGACAGGGGAATCGTTAATGGCCGCTGAGTGGGTTTTTCCCGGCCGATGGCCACAACCCCAGCGAGCGCAGACACTGCTCTCGGGCGGCTTGGGCTTCCTCGGGCGAGGTGGTGCTCGGCTCGGCAATCGGCGGCTCCGCTGTCCAGGGGGAGGACGGCGGTACGCTTCGAGCTGCCGGCCGCTCGGCGGCGGCGGAAGCCCCCTGTGGCGCCCTCCCCACCCGGCGCTTCGCCTGAGCCTGGGCATAGCCGGTCGCCACGAACTCGCCGCCGATGGCTCGCTTGATCAGCCCTCGCAGGAAGCCCTTGGGGTTTCGCACCGAGCCACTGCTCACGCGCCCTGCCGCCTCATCGAGAATCGCCTGCTGGGTGTCGCCGGCCAGCTCCGCCATCAGCAGCTGAGTCGCCTGGCGTTCGCTCTCATCCATCGCGAGACATGCCGGCCAGTGCAGGTTCACGGCTGAGGTACCTGTAGGTTTTACACAGTGTGAAGTACGTACTGTACGGGAAGAACTGCCCGAGTTTTCATCGAGAACTGCCTCGACAGCCCGATAAGCCTTTGATTTCAGGCTTGGTTCTCTCTGAAAACCAGGGGAGTTCTCTCGATGCACTCGGCCGGGTTCTCGATGAGAACTCGGCTGCCTGCCCTGGTTCTTCTGGTCAGTCACGGTAGAGAACTGGGCAGCGTCATGCCTGGCAAGCGACCGGCTCCGGGCCTGCCGGGAGCGAGAGGCCATGGTATCGAGACGCGTCGGCAGCTCATGCAGGGCACCGGCTTCCTGGAGCTCCTCGAGCACCATGGCAGCGACGGCCTTGACCACCTTGTTCTGGTGATCAAGGCAGCGACACACATACTCAACGTAGTCGGCATCCAGCACCGAAGCTTCTGCGGGCGAAAGTGGCTCGTCGTGCAGGATATAGACGTTGCCGATAATTCGGCCGTTCTGCGCGTTGCGCGCCCGGTGCCCGAGGCTGACCCAGCGGGTCAGGCGAAGCACAGCGATAACCCGGGCGACCGTGGCCCGCGACGCCTTCTGGCCCGGCGCCCCCCGCAGCAAGGGCTGCAGTTCGTCGTAGGTCGGCACCGCGGTGGTTCGGTCCGGATTGACCAGCATGCGCATCATCTGCCAGCCAAGCTTGTCAACGTGCCCGAGGCGCGGATCCAGCAGCAACGACCGCGGCACGGTCTCATGGGGGTTCCCGAAGAACAGCAGGCCATCGAGGCCCGAGGATGCGGCTTCTCCAGACTGCCCAACCTCACCGTTCACAACGGAGGACGCCGGGGACTCGCCCCGGCGCTGGGTCAGCTCGGAAGCCGCCTGGCCAATCAGGCGATCCAGCCCCTTCCGAGTGGCATCACGAAGCTGCACCATCACCGCTCTCCTTCAGGTGACGCCCACTCTTCGGCCGGCGGCGCCGTGCGCGGCTGGCCGGGGTCGACCCACTGCTTGACCAGGTGCCACACCACCGCCAGCGGGATATCGGTCTCCTCGGCGAGGGTCACCATACCCTGCAGGTCATCGGTCGCTTTGGGGTCCAGGGCGATATGCTGCCAGCGCTCCCAGGCATCGTGCTCAGCCTGCTCCGGCGGCATCGCCAGCCGCCCCTGGCGCGGCGCGATGCCCAACAGCTGACGGCGCGTCGAGCAGTCGTTGCCGGTCAGGCCGAAGAAGGCGCCCATCATGCTGACGCTGGCCCCCAGCCTCAGGCAGCGGTCGATCAAGGTCTCACGGTCCTGGTCACGATCGATGCGCGCCAGGACGCCGCGCAGTGCGGCGTGATCCACCGAGAAGCGCGCTACCACCGGTCCTGCGCAGGCCAGCGAGTCGATATCGCTCGCTCTCAGTCGCCGCAGGGTGCGCAGCTCATCCTCACTGAAGCCGAGGGCCAGCGCACGGCGCATGTTGCCCTCACGAAGAAACCCCATGACCTGGCTGAGCAGCGCCTGATTCAGGTTGGCGGATGAAGAGCTCATGACTGGGCCTCCTGTTGTCCCTGCAGGTGTTCACGAAGGCGGCGAATCAGCCGCACCAGACGGAAGAAACGAAGCAGTACCGCATCGTCCCAGGCGTTCTCAGCGCCCTCTTCCCGATGGGTGCCCAGCAGCGCTCCCCACAGGGTGGCATCGGCGGGGTACTCGGGATTGAGCTCGCCGCGCAGGCTGGCCAGCGCCTGCCAGGCGAAGCGGGCACGGCGGTCGGCCGCCTCGGGCAGTGGGTTGAGGTCGAAGCCGATGCCGTCGTCATCGGCGATCACCACGTCGCTGCCGCCGAAGCCGCCCCAGCGAGCGATGACCTGCACCAGTTCACGGATACGAATACGCAGTGAGCGAGGCTCATCCTCGACGCCTTCGATAAACCAGACGTCGGCAATGGGCGGGGTGGTCTCACCGGAGAGCACCGGTGCCGCCAGGGGAGCCAGCTGCTCGAAGTCGAAGCTGGGCACGCCGAGCTCGCTGGCCAGATGGTGACGGTAGCCGCGCTTCCCTGGAGTCTCTTCCCAGCGGGACTGGGTCAGCCCCTCGAGGCGGGCAGCCCGCTCGGCCTCCGTCCGCGCTGCACCCTCTGGCCAGTCATCCGCCTCCTCTGCGGGTGCCGCCATGGGCACTGGGTCAGCCTCCGATGCCGGCTCGCTGAATACCGACACCGAGGGAGACGGTGACTCGCTCAGCTGCTGTTTTTCGCGCTCCAGAGCGGCAACCTGCTCACGCAGCCGAAGCAGCTCGGCGCTCTCTGCCCTCTCATCGTCGGTAGGCGCGTCTCGGCTAAGGGTCCGAGGCGACGGCAGCTGCTCGGCCTGAGGGTCGGTCTGCGGCTGAGATTGAGGTTCACGGCCAGGATCTGAAGCGGGTACCTTCACCACCGGCGCACCGCCCGTGGCGGGCTCGGGCAGCGGCGGATAGAGCGAGGGCGGCTGGGCGTTGGGGTCGCGCATCTGCTGCAGCTCCACGTCCAGGGCCTCAAAAGCCTGATGCTCTTCCAGGTCCCAGCGGCGCTTGCGGTAGGTGACGATGTTATCGAGGGTCAGCTCGCAGACGTTGAAGTGCACGCCGGTATGGTCCGACAGCATGCCGCACAGCCGATCCACCACGATGCTCCAGTTCATCTCGGTCTGGCCCTCGTCATCGAACCAGGCCATGGTCTGGTGCCAGGCCTCGCCAAAACCCTCGGGCGCGACCTCTTCGGTGCAGCGCTCCCAGAGCAGCCGGCAGGCTTCCCGGTAGCTGATCAACTGCTCGACCTGAGAGCGGCCAAGCCCGCTGTAGAGGCTGTTGGGCAGGGTGGGCAGCAGGTGCTCGACGGTATAGAGCATCCTGCTGATATGGCTCTGGGCGACCTGGTAGCCATCCTCGGCCAGGCGCTTGACCAGCTCGCGCTGCGAGAGCGTGTTGCCGCTCTCCTCCTCATACATTGCCTTGGCGTCCACCACACCCTTGGCGCGCTCGATCCAGAGCAGCTGGCCGCGGTTGTCGTTCTCGCTGAGGTGCCCCGTCAGCATCTTCACTTCCGACTGCCAGGGTCGGTACAGGGCATAGAAGGCGTGGAAGCGCGACTCACCGGTCTCTTCATAGAGCTCGCGCAGGATCTGCAGGCGGGTATTGCCACCGTCGCAGATGGTGTAGTGCTTCTCGCCCGGCCGCTGGGTGACCGGGGGCTTGTGCTTGAGGCCCGCGGCACGGATCGACGCCTTGATCTCCTCGTACTTGGGGTTCTGGACCTGCCGGGGGTTGTGCTCGTAGGGCTTGAGCATGTCCAGGGTGACCCAGACGGCCATCTCCTGGTCGGGCGGTGTCATGGCATCCACGGGCTGCCCCTGACGCTTGGGGCTGGGCTGCATCAAGCGCTCACGAAGCTGCTGGTCGCTCGGGCGTTTCATCGGCGGTATTCCTCGGTGACGAAGCGGACGGAGGCGGCACCGCCATGCGGCGCCTGGGTGCTGATGACAGTGGAATCACTCTTCATGGCGGCCCCTCTGCTGCCCCTCCGCGCGGCGCAGCTGGGAGCGTGCATTGAGCTCGGCGCGGCGGTCCTTGGTGGTAAAGGAGGTGAAGACCGGCGCACAACCCGGCTTGCTGAACCGCAGGTGCCCACCGCTGGTACGCTGCACCTCCCACCCCCGGGTGGCGGCATAGCGCACCAGACGCTGCATCCCCTTGCACCCTCGTGCTGCCGACAGCGACTTACTCATCCTTGGCCTCCTCGATCTCCCAGAAGCGTTTCAGCAAGGCATCACCACCCTCGATGAAGGTGTGGATCTCGTGGCCGCTGTAGGTGGCCATCTGGATCACCGCGAGGGCATCTGCCTGCAGGGCAGGGTCGAGCCCGCGCAGCCGCTGCATCTCGAAAGGCCAGCTGTCGCCGTTGTAGAGCGCGAGGAGTAGGCGGCGCAGGTGATGGGACTGGCCGCTGTGTCCCTGAGCCACGCAGATCAGATGCTCGAGAGATGAGAGCCCCTGCTGCTCAGCCTCAAGCTGACGCTGGCGAGTCTCGTTCATGACCTGAGCCAACGCCTGAGAAAGCCGGGAACGGGGTTCGGGTGTGCGCACGCGATACTGGCTCATGGGGTCACCTCCTGATGCTGCCAGGCCAACGGCTTGAAGCGCGCCGACTCCCCCTGGAACGCCAGGTGCACGGTGCCGGTGGGCCCATTGCGCTGCTTGCCCAGGATCAACTCGGCCAGGCCGTGGCTGTCTTCGTTGTCGGGGTGGTAGACCTCGTCGCGGTAGATGAAGGCGATGACGTCGGCATCCTGCTCCAGCGCGCCACTGTCACGTAGGTCGGCCATGCAGGGGCGCTTGTTGGGGCGGGTCTCCAAGGAGCGGTTGAGCTGCGACAGGGCAATCACCGGGGTGCGCAGCTCCTTGGCGGTTTCCTTGAGGATGCGGCTGACCTTGCCCACCTCGAGGGTGCGGTTTTCGCTGCCCGGCTCCTGAAGCAGCTGCAGGTAGTCCACCAGGATCATGGAGGGGCGCCCGAAGCGGCGGGTCATGCGGCGAGCGCGGGCCTTCAGGCTGGAAGCGGTGATTCCCGAGGCATCATCGATCAAGAGCTTCCCGTCCAGCTGGGTGAGCCGACTGACCGCGGCGGTTACCTTGGGCCAATCCCCGTCTTCCATCTTTCCGGTGCGCAGCTTCTGCAGGGAGACATTGCCCAGGCTGGAGATCAGCCGCAGCATCAGCTGCGACTCGGGCATCTCCAGGGAGAAGATAAAGACCGGACCGGCAGCCTCCTCTGCCATCAGGGCATGCTCCGCAAAGCCGAGCCCCATGGCGGTCTTGCCCATGGAGGGGCGGCCGGCCAGGATGATGAGATCCCCCGGCTGCCAGCCCGCGGTCATGGCGTCCAGCTCGCTCAGGCCGCTCGGGATCCCCGTCACCCCACCCTGCGCATTGAAGGCCTGATCGATGACGTTGATGGCCTCCCCCAGCATCTCCTTCATGGAGCTCAGCCGGTCGTGGCGCTCCTCCGTCAGGGCGAAGAGCTTCTGCTCGGCCTCCTCGATCAGCTCGGCGGCCGTGCGGCCCTGAGCGTTCAGGGCCTGCTGGTTCAGCGTGAAGCAGGTGTGGATCAGCTGCCGCAGCGCATGGCGGTCCTTCACGATCTCGGCATAGGCCGCCACATTGGCCGCGCTGGGCGTATTGCGGGCCAGCTCAGCCAGAAACGCGAGCCCTCCCACCTGCTCCAGCTGGTGGGCTTCCTCCAGCGCTTCGGAGACGGTCACCACATCCATCGGCTGGTCGCGATCTGCCAGCTCCCGGATCGCCTGAAACACCAGGCGGTGGGCCTGCTGATAGAACATGACAGGGGCCAGGCGGTCGGCGACCTCGTCCCACATGGCGTTATCCAGCAGCAGCCCACCCAGCACCGACTGCTCTGCCTCCAGGCTGTGGGGAGGCAGATAACCGGCTTCCAGGCGCTCCTCGGCCACCCGAAGCTCGACCAGGTTCTCAATGGCACTCATCGTGGCAGCCTCCCTGCATGGCGGTGGTGCTGACCATGGCGTCGATCAGCGGCTGCCAGTCGGGGTTGAGCTCACAGGCCATCGTCTTGACCTGGTCGGCAGCGGCGGGCGACTTGCGGCCGGCGGGCTTGCGCGGCTCGAACTGGTGAGCCGGCAACCCCGCGCTGGCCGCCTGTCGGAAGGCGACACCGGCGCGGATGGTGCTCTGCATGACGGTGACGCCCTGCTCGCCGGCGGCGAACATCTCTGCCAGCGTCTGGTGGATGCCCCGCGCATCGGCGGTTTCATCCAGGCGATTCACGAGTACGGAAACGGGGGGAACGGAGAGGTGGGTGAACTGGCTGAGCGCCTCGAGATCGCGCAGCAGGCCAACGGTGCCACGCACGAACTCACGGGCAGAGAGCAGCTCGGGAGTGATGGGAGAGAGAGCGTGATCGGAAGCCAGGACCGCCATCTCCAGCGTGATGGAGCGCGCCCCCTGGGTGTCGATCAGGATGAGGTCATAGCCCGACAGATTGGAGAGCAGCTGGGCAAGCCGGAAACGGCCGTCCGGGGCGTTGAGCAGCAGCTGAGGAAGCTGGCCGGCATGATCGTTGGAGATCACTACATCCAGATTGGGATGGGCCGTCTGCGATATGACGCGGTCGGGAGCCGTGTCGCTAAGCGCGATCAGCTCATAGGTGCCGCCGGGGGCTTCGGTGCGGAGGGGGTAGTAACTGGAGAGCGTCGGCTGACTGTCCAGGTCGATGAACAGGACCCTGAGGCCCGCATCGGCCAGGAGGCCGCCCAGATTGGCAGTGACGGTGGTCTTGCCGACCCCGCCCTTGGTCGAAATAACGGATACAACGCGCATAACCTCACCTCGGTTCCAGATGGAAACAAGTGTGAGGCTGATGATCTGTCTCTATTTCACGAAGCTGTCAGGTCTACTGACACGCCAGGCGGGGGTTCCACTCTTGCTCGTAAGCTGCTGATTTCGCGTACTGTTTGATGGTGCCGGCACCAGGAGTCGAACCCGGGACCTACTGATTACAAGTCAGTTGCTCTACCAACTGAGCTATGCCGGCAATGCGACGCGATGGGCTCGCGTGGAGGATGAGCATCCTCTGAGCGAGAAAGACCGTGAACCCACGTTCACGGTCTTTCGGAATCGAGGTTGGCGATGGCTGGGGTACCAGGATTCGAACCTGGGAATGCCGATACCAAAAACCGGTGCCTTACCACTTGGCGATACCCCAGCAGTGTGGTGGCCAGAGACGGAATCGAACCGCCGACACGGGGATTTTCAATCCCCTGCTCTACCAACTGAGCTATCTGGCCGCTGCCAACGGTGCGTATTAAACCCCAACCGACTTTCCGCGTCAACCCCTTCCGTTTCAAAACGATGGCCGCCGCCGGACCGGGGCAAGGCTCAGCTCTCCCGCGGCACGTAGCCCTCCGCCTGGTCGGTCTCGCGGTTGTCCAGGAAGCGCTCCATCTGCTCCATCAGGTACTCCCGGGCCGACGGCTCGAGCATGTTGAGGTGCTTCTCGTTGATCAGGCGGGTCTGCAGTGCCTGCCACTCCTCCCAGGCCTGCCTCGACACGCTGGCCTGGATCTCCTGCCCCTTCTTGCCGGGCAGGGGCGGAAACGGCAGGGCCTCGAGCTCTTGCTGGTACTTGCGACAGAAGACGGTCTGGCTCATGGGACTCTCCTCGTGTGGACCGGGGATCAGGGGCCCGCCGGTGCAGTGAGCGAAAAGGGCGACAGCGAGTCCAGCAGGGCCTTGACCGGCGCCGCCAGGCCGATGCTGTCGGGATCCTGTGGATCGTACCAGCGCCGGGCCTCGCCCACCGAATCCAGGGCGCCGATCCTCGCCGGCTGCGGGGTGATCTCCAGGCGGAAATGGCTAAAGACGTGGGTGAAGGGCGTTTGCGAGGCCTCCAGCCGGCTGCCCGGGGCCTGGGTATCGAGCCAGGCCTGAAGCGCCGCCTGGTCGTCGAACTGGGGCAGGCTCCAGAGCCCGCCCCAGAGGCCACTGGCCGGCCGCCGTTCGAGCAGCACCCTCCCCCGGGCATCGCGCAGCAGCAGCATGCGAGTGGTCCGGGTGGGTAGCGCCTTGCTCGGCTTCGACTCGGGGAAGCGGCGCTCCTCGCCGCGGGCGTGGGCCACGCAGACGTCCGCGAAGGGACAGCGCCCGCACGCCGGGGTGCCTCGGCGGCATAGCGTGGCCCCCAGGTCCATCATCGCCTGGGTATAGTCGACCAGGCGCTCATCGGGCGTGTAGTGCTCGGCCAGCGCCCACAGGCGACGCTCCACCGCCGGGCGGCCGGGCCAGCCCTCCACCGCATGCAGGCGGGCCAGGCTGCGCTTGACGTTGCCGTCGAGGATCACCGCCCGGCGCCCGCTGCTCTGGGCGATGATGGCCCCCGCAGTGGAGCGGCCGATGCCGGGCAGCGCGGCCAGCGCCTCGATCTCCATGGGGAACTCGCCGCCATGCGCGTCGAGGATCACGCCGGCCGCCTTGTGCAGGTTGCGCCCCCGGGCGTAGTAGCCGAGCCCCGTCCAGAGGTGCAGCACCTCGTCCTGCTCTGCTTCTGCCAGAGCGGCAACATCAGGAAACCGAGCCATAAAGCGCTCGAAGTAGGGGATCACGGTGGTGACCTGGGTCTGTTGCAGCATGATCTCCGAGACCCACACCCGATAGGGGGTGCGCGCCTGCTGCCAGGGCAGGTCGTGGCGGCCGTGGTCGTCGAACCACTCCAGCAGGCGCCGCTGGAAAGCGGCGGCGGGCAGCACCGGGGCTGGTGCTTCCGTCATCGGGGCTCCCTCCTGTGTGGAAAAGCGGACGGGCATAAAAAAGCGCCGACAGGGATGCCGGCGCAGGGACTGACGTTGCTCAATTCAAGAGACCGCGCAGGGCGTCGCGGAGTTCCCGGCCGGCACCCTCGCCGACCCGCTCATCGAGGCGCTCAAGGGTGCCCTCGAGGCGACGCTCCAGCTCCTCGCCGGCCCGGCTTCCCAGCTCGTCGCGCAGCGCCTCGCCGATGGCGGACTGGAAGGCCGCGCGGTCGAAGCGGCACCACTCGCTGCGCTCGCCGGAGAGGCTCCCCTCGCAGCGCACCGGGAAGGGAAGCCGCTCGAGCCGCGGGTTGACCCGGCAGGCCGCATCGGCGGTATCCACGAAGCGGGCCGCGGCACGCAGCTCGAAGCGCTCGCTGGTGAGGTCGAGCCAGCCCTCGCCGCCCATCTCGATACCGGGCAGGGTGATCAGCAGGTCATCGCTGCTGGCGGTGCCGTCGCGGATGACGAAGGTGGCGCCGGCCTCATCGAAGCGGGTATCCGGATGCCAGTCGCGGGTGGTCTCGCGCCCCTCCAGGGCCGCCACCGCGGTGCACAGCTCCCGGGAGACGTTGACGTCAAAAATGGCGCCGTCGTCGATACGAGACTCGACGCGGCCATCGAGATGGCGCTTGAGCGCGGGCCAGGTATTACCCCGGGTGGTCAGCTCACCCTGGGCGGAGAAGCGCCCGCGCAGCGGGGCCTTCTCGTCGCCCAGCGCCTCGAGCAGCTCATCGGCACGCACCCGCTCGATGCGCGGCTCGAGCTGCCAGCGGATCGGGTCGCGGGTCAGGTCAAGCTCGCCGCTGGCGGCCAGGCTGCCCTCGTAGAAGCCGGCCTCGAAGCGACTGAGGCGCTGGCGGCCGTCGCCCCCCTCCAGGGCCAGGTCGACGTCGCGGAACTCGAGCCCTCCGAGCCCCAGCAAGCCCAGCCGCAACTCGCCCCTCAGCGCCAGCTCGGCGAGCCACTCCGCCGGCACCAGGTTGCCCGGCTCCTGGGCATGGGCCCTGGCAATGGTGGGCAAGCCGGTGGAGGCGCGCGCGTCGGCGGGCGGTGTCGACGGCAGGTAGGCGTCCAGGTCCAGGCGGTCCCCCTGCAGGTCGAAGTCGAGGGCATGGCCGTCCAGACCCGCCGCCAAGCGCCCGGTAAAGGTGCTGCCGTCCAGGATCAGGGTCAGGCCAGGCAGCTCGAGCCGCGACAGATCACCCTGCAGGGAGCTGGTCAGCGCCACGTCGGTGAGCGCCTCGGCGTCGGCGGTCGTCGGCAGACTGTCGAACCGGTCGAGCCAGGGGCGCAGCGAGAAGGGGGCCAGGCGCACCTGGCCATCATAGGCGGGGGCCTCCAGCAGCTGACTGACATTGAGGTTGCCGCTCAGCCTCAGGCCATGTTCGCCGCTCAGCTCGAGGTCGCGCAGGCGGGCGGTCTCTTCCTGAAGGTCGGCCTCCAGGGCGAAGGTCATGGAGAGCGGCAGCGGCGCGCTGCCCAGCGCCGGATGGCGCAGCGTGGACTCCAGGCGACCGTCCTCGAGGTGCAGGCGGCGCTCCAGGGCGTCCAGGCGCAGCTGGCTGCCCTGCAGGTTCAGCTTCTGCTCCCCCTCCACTGCCGCCAGCCGGCTGGCCGTGGTCAGGGAGAGCCCGTCGAGCAGGTAGCGGCGCTCTGCCAGGCCCAGGGTGGCCCGCCCCTCGAGGGTGACATCGCTGGCCAGGCGCGGGGGCAACTCCTCGGCCTGCCACTCCAGGTCGTCGTAGCGGACCAGGCGGAAGCTGGCGCGCAGCGGGAAGGCGTTACGCGGATTGACGTTGCTGCCGGTCACCGCCAGGTTCTCCAGGCGCAGCTCCTGGTCTGCCCCCAGGTCCCGATAGCTCACCTCCCCATCGCGCACCTGTACGCTGGCGATATTGAGCGCCACCCGCAGGCCACTCTGGACATCCGGCACCGGCCCGGTCGTGGCGCTGGCCGGGGCCAGCACCTCCTCGGCGGCCTCGCTGCGCTCGGCCAGGCGCTCCATCAGGGTTTCCCAGTTGCCACGGCCCGTCTCGTCGCGCTCGAGGTTCAGGCGCATGCCCTCCAGGGTCATGCCATCGATGGCGACCTCACCCCGCAGCAGGGGGGCGAAGGCCAGGCTCACCTCGGCACGGCGAAAGGCCACGAAAGAGGCCTCTTCGCTCACCGCCTGGTCGGGCAGCCAGGCATCGGCCTTCTCGACCCCGACGCCTAGCCGCGGGTAGAAGGACCAGGTCAGGGGGCCCTCCAGCGCCAGCTCCAGGCCGCTCTGCTCGCGCACCACCTCGATCAGTCGCGGCTTGAGATCCTCGGGGTCGAAGAAGGTGGTGACATAGACCACGGCGGCCACGGCCAGCACGGCAAGGATGCCGATGGCGGCCAGCAGGGTACTCAGCACACGCTTCATCGCTGACACTCCTCGGGCAGGTGCAGCTCATGGAAGCCATCGCGCTGCTCGAGCCGGTAGCCCAGGCGCACCAGCAGCACCTGGTCGGCCATACGCAGCTGATCCAGCTCGGCACGCAGCGGCCTGCCCGCCCCATGGGCCGACTGCCCCACCAGGGTCAGCAGCCGGGTGCCAACGCCGCGGCGCCGGGTCGGCTTGCGAATGCAGAAGTGCGATAGCCACCAGGCCTCACCGTCATCCCGCTGGGCCACGGCGCCGATCAGGCGGTCGTTGAAGCGCGCGCAGAGGAAACAGCCGCCCTCCCCCAGATGCTCCTCGATAAAGGCGTCCGCCGAAGCGGGCAGACGCTCGGGGGGGGCATCGGCATAGATACGGGACAGGTCGAGCCGCGCCTGGGCGTCCGCTTCCCAGGCGGCTCGGTCGACGGGGTGAAGAGTCACCGGCATAGATGGGTCTCCCTGGGCCGGGGCGGCGAGGGTCGCCGCCGCGCATTGGGGGGCATTGTAGCGGATGGGGTCGGCGATTCTCTATAATGGCTGTTTTGCGGCCGCGGGTGAGGCCCGCCGCCACCCCCGTTTATGCGGGTCGCTGCTCCAGCGGCCCGCCTCGACACGCGCCCAGGCGCTGGAGAAGCCTCAATGTCCGAGCGTATCGCCACGGTCAGCCGTGACACCCAGGAGACCCGGATCACCGTCACCGTCAACCTCGATGGCACCGGCAAGCTGGCCTGCGAGACCGGCGTGCCCTTCCTCGATCACATGCTCGACCAGGTGGCCCGCCACGGCCTGATCGACCTCGACATCAAGGCCGAGGGCGACCTGCATATCGACGACCACCACACCGTCGAAGACCTGGGCATCACCCTGGGGCAGGCCTTCGCCCGGGCGGTGGGCGACAAGCGCGGCATCCGCCGCTACGGCCACGCCTATGTGCCCCTGGACGAGGCGCTCTCCCGAGTGGTGGTGGACTTCTCCGGCCGCCCCGGCCTGTTCATGGACGTGGAGTTCACCCGTGCCGCCATCGGCCGCCTAGACACCCAGCTCTTCTGGGAGTTCTTCCAGGGCTTCGTCAACCACGGCATGGTCACCCTGCATATCGACAACCTGAAGGGCTTCAATGCCCACCACCAGGCGGAAACCATCTTCAAGGCCTTCGGCCGCGCCCTGCGCATGGCCCTGGAAGAGGACCCCCGCATGGCCGGCCAGATGCCCTCCACCAAGGGCTGCCTGTGAACCTGAACCCCAAGCCCCACGCCGCCAGGAGAAGCGCCCCATGACCATCGCCGTCATCGACTACGGAATGGGCAACCTGCATTCGGTTGCCAAGGCCCTGGAGCACGTCACCCACGAGAACGTGGTGGTGACCCGCGACCCCCGCCGCATCCTGGGCGCCACGCGTCTGGTGCTGCCCGGCCAGGGGGCGATCCGGGACTGCATGGGCGAGCTCGAGAAGACCGAGCTGCGCGGCCTGGTGGAGGAGCTGCTGGCTCGCCAGGAGAAGCCGCTGCTGGGCATCTGCGTGGGCCAGCAGATGCTGCTCGACCGCAGCGAGGAGAACGGCGGCATCGACTGCCTGGGCTTCATCGGCGGCCAGGTGAAACGTTTCCCCGCCGAGATGCGCAACGACCACGACCAGCGACTCAAGGTGCCGCACATGGGCTGGAATCTGGTGCACCAGCACCGCGACCACCCGCTGTGGGCCGATATCGACCAGGATGAGCACTTCTACTTCGTACACAGCTACTACGTCGAGGCGGCCGAGGACGCCACCGTCTTCGGCACCACCGACTATGGTCGGGTGCAGGCCCACGTGGCCATCGGCCGCGACGCCACCTTCGCCGTGCAGTTCCACCCGGAGAAGAGCTCCCGGGCCGGCCTCAAGCTGCTCGAGAACTTTGTCACCTGGGCGCCCTGAGCCGCGCCGGGTCACCTGGGCGCCCTGAGCCGCGCCGGGTCACCTGGGCGCCCTGAGCCCGACCACGATTTTCAACCGGGGCCCGCTGAGGCCCCCAAGAGGAGCTGGACATGCTGGTGATTCCCGCCATCGATCTCAAGGACGGCCAGTGCGTGCGCCTGAAGCAGGGCCGCATGGACGAGGCCACCACCTACGGCGACGACCCCGTGGCCATGGCCGAGCGCTGGGTGAAGGCCGGCGCCCGCCGCCTGCATCTGGTGGATCTCAACGGCGCCTTCGAGGGCAAGCCGGTCAACGGCGAGGCGGTCACCGCCATCGCCCGCCGCTTTCCCGAGCTGCCGATCCAGATCGGCGGTGGCATCCGCTCCGCCGAGACCATCGAGCACTACCTGGCCGCCGGCGTCTCCTATGTGATCATCGGCACCAAGGCGGTCAAGGAGCCCGCCTTCGTCGGCGAGATGTGCCGCGCCTTCCCGGGCCATGTGATCGTCGGCCTGGATGCCCATGACGGCTTCGTGGCCACCGACGGCTGGGCCGAGGTCTCCCAGGTGAAGGCCGTGGATCTCGCCAAGCGCTTCGCCGACGACGGCGTCTCCAGCATCGTCTACACCGATATCGCCCGAGACGGCATGATGAACGGCGTCAACGTGGAGGCCACCGCGGCCCTGGCCCGGGACGGCGGCCTGCCGGTGATCGCCTCCGGCGGCGTCACCAACCTCGACGACCTGCGCGCCCTGGTGGCCGCCGGCGAGCCCGGCATCCTGGGCGCCATCACCGGCCGAGCCATCTATGAGGGCAGCCTGGATGTCGCCGAAGGGCAGCGGCTCTGCGATGAACTCACCGCCGCGAAAGGAGCCTGAGATGGGACTCGCCAAGCGCATCATCCCCTGCCTCGACGTCGACGCCGGCCGCGTGGTCAAGGGCGTCAACTTCATCGGCATTCGCGACGCCGGTGACCCGGTGGAGATCGCCCAGCGCTACAACCAGCAGGGCGCCGACGAGATTACCTTCCTCGACATCACGGCGAGCCACGAGGACCGTGACACCACCGTGGAGATGGTGGAGCGCATCGCCGGCGAGGTCTTCATTCCCCTCACCGTGGGCGGCGGCATCCGCACCTGCGATGACATCCGCACCATGCTCAACGCCGGCGCCGACAAGGTCTCCATCAACACCGCCGCGGTGACCAACCCCGATTTCGTGCGCGAGGCCGCCGAACGCTTCGGCAGCCAGTGCATCGTGGTGGCTATCGACGCCAAGCGGGTCTCCGCCGAGGGCGAGACGCCGCGCTGGGAGATCTTCACCCACGGCGGGCGCCGCCCCACGGGGCTTGACGCCGTGGAGTGGGCGAAGAAGATGGTGGCGTACGGCGCCGGTGAGCTGCTGCTCACCAGCATGGACCGCGACGGCACCAAGGCCGGCTTCGACCTGGGCGTGACCCGCGCCATCACCGATGCGGTGGGCGTGCCGGTGATCGCTTCCGGCGGGGTCGGCAACCTCGACCACCTGGTGGAGGGTGTGCTCGAGGGCGGCGCCGATGCGGTGCTGGCCGCCAGCATCTTCCACTTCGGCGAGTACACCATCCCCGAGGCCAAGCGCTATATGGCCGAGCGCGGCATCGAGATGCGCCTCTGAGCGCCTCGGGAGACGACCGGATGCCGCTACGCAACGCCCTGGCCGCCCTGCTGCTCGGTCTCCTGCTGCCGGCCCTCCCCGCCCTGGCGGAGGAGCCGGCAGAGGGCTGGCGCGAGCGAATCGACTGGCCGCCGGTGATGGAGCTCGACAGCGTGCTGGTGCAGACCAGCCTCTATACCGACCACTTCAGCCCTGACCCGGAGCACACCAACAACCAGCGGCTGATCGGGGTGGAACTCCACAACCCCGAGCTCTGGTTCGCCGGCTTCGCGCGCTTCAAGAACTCCTTCAACCAGGACTCCCACTACCTCTACGTGGGCCGCGAGCTCACCATGTGGGAGTCCGGCGACACCCGCATCCGCGCCAAGCTCTCCGCCGGCATCCTGCACGGCTATCGCGGCGAGTACCGCGACAAGATCCCCTTCAACCGCTACGAGGTGGCCCCGGGCATCCTGCCCACGGTGGGCGTCAGCTGGAGGCGCCTGGAGACGGACCTGATCATCTTCGGTGCCGCCGGCCTGATGGTGACCGCCGGCTGGCGCTTCTGAACCCGGCTAGTCAGGTGAGAGCCCGAGGTTGCTGAACCCGTCGTTGCGCCCCAGGCGGCGCAGCGCCTTGAGCTCATCCCGACCCAGCGGGCCCTCGACGGCCTCGAGCACTGCATCCTGGAAGTCGTTCTCGTCCGCCATCAGCGGGTGGTCGCGCACCAGGGCGGCCAGCCGCTCGCCGTCCTCCTCGCCCTCGGTCAGCTCGATAAAGGCCCTGACACCCCCTCGCGACGCGCGGCTCACCTCCAGCACCGCCTCCGGCGCCTCCCCCTGCAGGGTATCCAGCAGGGCCGAGAGCGCCGCCACCGCCTCCGAGGCGCGGCGCGCGCCGAAGCTGTCGTCCTCCTCGCCTGGCGCCAGCTCGGCCAGCTTCTCGGCCTGGAGGGCAAAATCGATCTTCGCCTCCTTCACCGAGAGTCGCTCCCACACCAGGTCGAGGATCGCACGCAGCGCCCGAGGGTTGCCCTGATCGGCGGTCTGGGCGTAGAGGGCATAGTTTGGCAGCAGGCGCTCGCAGAGCGCCGCCATGAAGGCCTGCTGGCGACGCGGCTCGAGGGCCTGCAGGCGCTGGTAGAAACCGCTCATGGACTCTCCTTTGAATAACGCTGTCTTACGGCCATAGCCGCTCTACCGGCACGCGGCCGCGGTCATCCAGCACCACGCCCTCCGCCGCCAGTCGTTCTCGCTGTTCCGCCGCGCCGGGGTGGTCGGCCAGCTTCCGCGAGGCGGTCACCACCCGATACCAGGGCAGCCCGTGCCCCGCGGGCAGCTCGCGCAGGGCGCGAGCCACCATCCGCGGGGTGACCCCATCGGCCATGGCGGCGATGCGCCCGTAGGTGGTCACCCGCCCGGCCGGGATCGCGGCCATTACGCTGAACACCTGTTCTCGCCATGTCGGCTTCATGTACCCTTGCGCCCCCTGGCACTTCCTTCGACGGTGAGGTTCCCCATGCATCTCCACCTGCTCCAGCACAGCCCCCACCAGGGCCCGGCGCGCCTGGCCGACTGGCTCTCCAGCATGGGCCATAGCCATACGGTGTTCCATCTGGCGGCGGGAGAGCTTCCCCCCCGGCTCGCCGACTGCGACGCCCTGGTGCTGCTCGACGGCCCGGCCGGCCCCCTCGATCCTGCCGATCAGCCCTGGCTGAAGCGGGAGCGCCGGCTGGTGGAGCGCGCCCTGGACAGCCATAAGCCGCTGCTGGGCATCGGCTACGGGGCTCGCCTGATCGCCGAGGCGCTGGGGGCCGTGGTGGCTCGTGGGCGCTGCGCCGAAGTCGGCTGGCACCGGGTGACCCTGGCGGCGGAGAGCCCCCTGGATCTGCCCGAGCAGTTCGAGGCCTTCATGTGGCACCGGGATGTCTTTGCCCTGCCCGAGGATGCCGTGACGCTGGGTGGCAGCGAGGCGAGCCCGCTGCAGGGCTTCAGCTGGGATGGTGGCCGCGTGATCGGCCTGCTCTGCCACCTGGAGGCCACGCCGGAGAGCGTGGCCGCCCTGCTCGAGCACGGCCCCAGGCCCGATGGCCATGCCGACAGCCCCCACGCTCAACCGGACGAGGCCCTGCTGGCCGACCCTCAGCGCTTCGTGAAGCTGGCGCCGCTGCTCGACCGCATGCTCAGCCAGTGGCTGCGCCCCCTGGCGGCCTGAGCGAAATCCAGGTTCACCCGGCGGCCCCGACCCGGGCGCCCGCCGCCGAACCTTCTGCCGCCTGGGCAGCACTCCACTCCCGGGCAGCGGCCAGGCAGCTCTCCCAGTCACCCACGTGGAGGAAGTGCTGCTCCGGGTGGCGTTCGAGCTGGTAGCGGTACATGGGGTCGTAGTACTCGGTAAGCAGCGGTGCCAGCCACGCCTCGTGGGCCTGGCGGTTGCCGCGCTCGTGCTCGCGGAAGGCGAGCTGCTGCAGGCGCTGCAGCCGCGCCAGCCGGGCGCTGCCCAGGCGCTTGCGCAGCCGCCCCAGAGCGCCGGCGAGCTGCTTGCGCATCAGCGCCCAGCCCAGCCACTCGCCGCACTGGTGGCGATAGACTTCCCAGAGATCGTCGATGTAGTCCTTGTGGATCTGCGCCAGGCGCCAGTCCAGGGGCATCTCCACGCGCAGCCGCGGCGCCTGCTCCATGGCACGCCAGAAGGTCAGCGGGATGTTGGCAGCGCCGATATGTCGCGACTCGTCCTCCACCACGACGGGGCCAGGCAGGTCGAGCAGCCTCAGCCCCATGGCGTGCTCGAAGTCGATCTGGCTAGGGGCCGGCAGCGGATGGCGGCCGAAGGCCGAGCCCTTGTGCCGGGCACAGCCCTCCAGGTCCAGGCCGTTGTCCAGGGCCTGTATCAGCGCGGTCTTGGCACAGCCGGTCAGCCCCCCCACCACCAGCAGGGGCTGGTCGGCGGCGGCGTCGATGCGCGCGCACAGCGCCTGGCGCATCGCCTTCCAGCCGCCGCGAATGCGCGGCCGAGTAACGCCGGCTTCCTGGATCCACTGCTGGGCGATCTGCGAGCGCAGGCCGCCGCGAAAGCAGTAGACGATGGCCTCGGGGTGCGCTTCCAGGGCCTCCAGCCAGGCGTTCACCCGGGCCGCCTTGATGTCGCCGCTGACCAGCCGCTGGCCGAGCTCGATGGCGGCCTGCTGGCCGCGCTGCTTGTACTCGATGCCGACCAGGCGGCGCTCCTCGTCCTCCATCAGCGGCAGATTCACCGCACCGGGCAGCGCGCCCTGGGCAAACTCCACCGGCGCGCGGACATCGATCAGCACCCGCTCCTCGCCCAGCAGCGCAAGGTCGGGGGCCACCAGCGGCAGTTCGCTCATCCGATGACCTCGATCAGCGCCGGCCCCTCGGCCTTGACCACTTCACCGAAGGGAACCAGCTCGATACCGTGATCGCGGCCGATGCGCTCCACGTCATCTTCCCAGGCCGGGTCCACCGAGAGCAGCAGGCCGCCGGAGGTCTGAGGGTCACAGAGCCACTGCCAGTGGACCTCGTCCATCTCGGGCAGACTCTCGCCCAGGGCCTGACGGTTACGCAGGGTACCGCCTGGCACCGCGCCCTGGCGGCGGTAGGCCTCGGCCTCGGCCAGCCGCGGCAGACGTCGAAAGTCGATGCGGGCCGCCACGCCGCTGGCCGCACACACCTCGGCCAGGTGCCCGGCCAGGCCGAAGCCGGTCACATCGGTCATGGCGTGAACGCCGGCCACCCTGGCCAGGTCCACGCCGATGCGGTTGGACTTGAGCATGGTCTCCCGGGCCAGGCTCTGGTGGCCCGCCGCCAGCAGCCCCTTCTTCTCGGCGGTGGTGAGCATGCCCACCCCCAGCGGCTTGGTCAGGAACAGCAGGTCCCCCGGCTTCGCCCCCTTGTTGAGCTTGAGGTGGTCGAGTTCCACCAGGCCGTTGACCGCCAGGCCGAAGATCGGCTCCGGGGCGTCGATGGAGTGGCCACCGGCCAGGGCCAGGCCGAGCTCACGGCATACCGCCTGGGCGCCGGCCAGGACGTCCCCGGCCACCTCCGCGGGCAGCTTGTCCAGGGGCCAGCCAAGAATCCCCAGCGCCATCACCGGGGTGCCGCCCATGGCGAAGACGTCGCTGATGGCATTGGTGGCGGCGATGCGCCCGAAGTCGAAGGGGTCGTCGACGATGGGCATGAAGAAGTCGGTGGTGGCGATCATGCCGCGACCGTCGCCCAGGTCGTAGACGGCGGCGTCCTCGCGCCCCTGGTTGCCGACGATCAGCCGCGAGTGGGAGGCGCCCGGGCCGGCCTTGGCCAGGATGCCGTCGAGCACGTCGGGGGCGATCTTGCAGCCACAGCCGGCGCCGTGGCTGTACTGGGTCAGGCGAATGGCACTCATCGGGATCTCCTTGGCAAACGGTGGGACTATTCTACTCTGCAGATCGGGCCGGACACGACCGCTGGTTAAGGGCTCGGCCCGGCAGCTAGAGTGCCTCCAGCGCATCGGCGAGCTTGTCCACGGCGACCACCTCCATGCCGGGAGGCGATGACTTGGGTGCATTTCCGCGAGGCACGATGGCGCGGGTAAAGCCGTGCTTGGCCGCCTCGACGATGCGCTCCTGGCCGCTGGGCACCGGGCGGATCTCGCCGGAAAGCCCCACCTCGCCGAACACCACCAGCTCCCGGGGCAGCGGCCGGCTCTGCAGGCTGGAGACCACCGCCAGCAGCACGGCCAGGTCGGCACTGGTCTCCAGCACCTTGACCCCGCCCACCACGTTGAGGAAGACATCCTGGTCGCCGGTGAAGAGCCCACCGTGGCGGTGCAGCACCGCCAGCAGCATGGCCAGGCGATTGGGATCGAGACCCACGGCGACCCGCCGGGGGTTGCCCAGCGCCGAGTCGTCGAGCAGCGCCTGCACCTCGACGAGAATCGGCCGTGTGCCCTCCCAGACCACCATCACCAGGCTGCCCGGCGACTGCTCCTCGGCCCGGGAGAGGAAGATGGCGCTGGGGTTCTTCACCTCCTTGAGACCGTGCTCGAGCATGGCGAAGACCCCCAGCTCATTGACCGCGCCGAAGCGGTTCTTCTGCCCACGCAGGGTGCGAAAGCGCGAGTCGGCCCCTCCCTCCAGCAGCAGGGAGGCGTCGATCATGTGCTCGAGCACCTTGGGGCCGGCCAGGGTGCCATCCTTGGTCACATGGCCCACCAGCAGCAGCACGGTGTTGCTCTGCTTGGCGAAGCGGGTCAGGGCCGCGGCGGACTCGCGGACCTGAGCCACGCCCCCCGGCGCCGAGGCGATGTCCTCCAGGTGCATGGTCTGGATGGAGTCGATCACCAGTATCTCGGGGCGCTCCCGCTCGGCCACGGCGAGCACGGTCTCGACGCTGGTCTCGGCCAGCATCTTGAGCCCCTGGACCGGCAGCTGGAGGCGGTGGGCGCGCATCGCCACCTGGGAGAGCGACTCCTCACCGGTGACATAGAGCACCCGGCGGGACTGGGCCAGCTTGCAGGCGGTCTGCAGCAGCAGGGTCGACTTGCCGGCGCCGGGGTGTCCCCCCAGCAGCACCGCCGACCCCGGCACCAGCCCGCCCCCCAGCACCCGGTCGAACTCGCCGAAGGTGGAGGAGAGCCTCGGCACCTCGGAGAGATCCACATTGGCGAGGTCCACCACCTCCCGCGTCAGGGCCCCGGCATAGCCGCTGCGCCCACCGCCGGCGCCTGTGCTCCCGGCACCGGGCCGCGCGGCGGCCAGGCGAACCTCGCTCAGGGTGTTCCACTCCTGGCAGCTGGTGCACTGCCCCTGCCACTTGCGGTACTCGGCACCGCACTCGGTGCAGACGAAGGCGCTCTTTGCCTTGGCCATGGTGTTTCGACTCCCGGATCCTGGCTGGAGGGGCATTCTAGCAGCCCGCAAACACCCGGGGCGGCACCATGGCCGCCCCGGGGTTCGTCCCTGACCGCAGTGGATCAGCGACGCTGCAGCTGCAGCATCTCGCTGTTCTGGAAGCGGCGACGCTGGGGGTCGATCAGCTCCAGGGTCTGCTCGTCCAAGCGCAGGAAGTAGTAGATCTGCCCCTCGCCGTCCGGCGTCAGTTCGTAGACGGTTGCGTCCGGGTCGGTCGCGGTGCCGCTGAGCACCTCCCAGTTGCCGGCGTAATTCTCATCGGGCGGGTTCTGGGGATGGGCACGATAGGAGGCCTGAAGGGTAAAGGTCCGCTCCTCCGGCTGGCTCTGCTCGCTACCCTGCATGACCACATCCAGGTCGATACCGTCACAGTTGCGGCACGGCAGGGTACCCTGATAGCGTTCTTCCGCAACATAGGGTCCAGGCGCACTGGGCCCGGGAGTCGGTCCGGCGGCACAGCCGGCCAGCAGTGCCAGCATGGCCGATCCCGCGAGCAAGGTCCTGATTTGCATGTGTGTCCTCCTGAGCAGTGGGCAATGACACCGTCATTCACGGCGGCCTGTCTGACAGCATAACCTCTCATGCCAGCGGCGGACAGCCTGCCTGGCTTTCAGCCCGCCGCCGGATGGACGTGGCCAAAGACCAGGGCCAGCACCACCGGCATCACCACCAACGCCCCCAGGTTGCCGATCAGCACCAGGGAGGCCACCTTGTGGGGCTCCTGGCGGTACTGTTCGGCGACCAGGTAGTTGAGTACCGCCGGCGGCAGGGCGGCAAAGACCCACAGCGCCGCCGCCTGGAGGCCGGAAAGGCCCAGCAGCCAGATCAGCGGGACGGCCAGCACCAGCCCCGAGAGCGGGCAGAGCAGCGCCCCCAGCACCCCGGTCTTCCAGTCGCCGAAGTCGATGTCGAGCATCCGCACCCCGAGGGCAAAGAGCAGCAGCGGAATACAGACGCCACCCAGCATATGCAACGCCTCCAGCAGCCAGCCCGGCAGGCCGACACCGGCCAGGTTGACGGCCAGGCCGGCGATGCTGGCCAGCACGATGGGCATGCGCAGGATGCGCCACAGCGGCGTGCCAGGGCTGAGCATCCAGAGCCCCAGCGAGAAGTGCAGCAGCATCTCGACGATGAAGAGGACCACAGCGGCGGGCAGCGCCGCCTCGCCGAAGGCCAGCAGCAGCAGCGGTATCCCCATGTTGCCGGAGTTGTTGAACATCATCGGCGGCAGGAAGGTCTTCGGGTTGAGCTTCAGCCACTTCACCAGCGGCCAGAGCAGCACGCCGGAGCCCACCACGATCACCGCGCCCCCGAGCGCCAGGCCCACATACTCCTCCAGGGGCGCCTCGCCGTCGGCCAGCACGGCGAAGACAAGCATCGGCACGAACAGCTCCATGTTGAGCGTATTGATGCTGCGAATGTCCGGCGTCCGGAAGCGGCCGTAGAGGGTGCCGCAGCCGGCGATCAGGAATACCGGCAGCAGGGTGGCAAGAATCTGGGCGGTCATGGGGATTCCAGTGGATTCGAATCTATGCAAGCGCTCCACAGACTAGCACGGTGCCGGCTTGCACGGCTGCCGCGGGCAGGTCAACATGAGCCGAGTCCTGTCCCTTGCCAACGAAGCGAGCCAACATGAGCAAGTTCTGGAGCCCCAGGGTGCGCGAGCTGACGCCCTATGTCCCCGGTGAGCAGCCCCGCGAGCGCCTGATCAAGCTGAATACCAACGAGAACCCCTACCCGCCGGCCCCCGGCGTGGGTGCCGTACTGCGCGAATTCCGCACCGACCACCTGCGCCTCTATCCGGACCCGGAATCCCGCGCCCTGCGCGAGGCCCTGGCCCTGGAGTTCGGCGTCGAGGCCGAGCAGGTATTCGTCGGCAACGGCTCCGACGAGGTGCTGGCGCTGGCCTTCCAGGCCTTCTTCTGTCAGGAGAAGCCGCTGGAGATGCCCGAGATCACCTACAGCTTCTATCCCGTCTACTGCCGGCTCTATGGCATCGAGCGCCGCGCCCTCCCCCTCACGGCTAGCCATGAGGTGGACCTGAACGCCTTCTCGGCCGGCAGCGGCGGGGCGATCTTCGCCAACCCCAACGCCCCCACCGGGCACGGCCATGGCCGCGACGCCATCGAGGCGCTGCTGGGTCGCGTCACGGAGTCCGTGGTGCTGGTGGACGAGGCCTACGTGGACTTCGGCGGCGAAAGCGCCACTTCCCTGGTGGCTCGCTTCCCCAACCTGCTGGTGACCGGCACCTTCTCCAAGTCCCGCAGCCTGGCCGGCCTGCGACTGGGCTATGCGGTGGGCTCCCGAGAGCTGATCGAGGGGCTGAACCGGGTCAAGGACTCCTTCAACTCCTACCCTATCGACAGCCTGGCCAGCGCCGTGGCCATCGCCGCCCTGGAGGACAGGGAGCACTTCGAGGCGTGTCGCGAGAAGGTGATCACCACCCGCGAACGCACCCGCGGCAGGCTCGAGAAGCTGGGCTTTGAGGTACTGCCCTCCCGGACCAATTTCGTGCTGGTCAGCCACCCGGAACACGATGCGGCCCAGCTGTTTGTCGGCCTGCGCGAGCGCGGCATCCTGGTACGCCACTTCAACACCGAGGCCCTGCGCGACTACCTGCGCATCACGATCGGCACCGAGGATGAGATGGACAGCCTGATGGAGGCCCTGGAGGCAATCTGCCGCTGACCGACAGCGACCGCGTCGCCAGACGCAAAAAGCCCCGACCACCTCACGATGATCGGGGCTTTTCTGAATAGGTACCCGCCGAATGGCCACGAAAAAACCCCGAACATCTGAATGCTCGGGGTTTTCTCGGTATAAGTGCCTGACGATGATCGCGCCGGGCTCCGGGGGCCGGCACTCCGCGACTCGACTCGCCTCATCCTGAGTCTCGCCCTACGGGCCCGCTGACGCGGTTTCCGCCTGTTCCCGACAGGCGGGATCAATGGAGAGAAGCCTAGCTCGTCACGCTGCCGCCATGCGAAAAACCCCGACCATCTCACGATGATCGGGGTTTTTCTGTATAAGTGCCTGACGATGACCTACTCTCACATGGGGAGACCCCACACTACCATCGGCGCTGAGCGGTTTCACTGCTGAGTTCGGCATGGGATCAGGTGGTTCACGCACGCTATGGTCGTCAGGCGAAAAGGGTGTGAATCATGCTGAGATACGTCTCGCGTACCCGGCGTCGTCTGTTATCGACAGACCCCTTGGGTGTTATATGGTCAAGCCTCACGGGCCATTAGTATCGGTTAGCTCAACGCCTTGCAGCGCTTCCACATCCGACCTATCAACCAGCTGGTCTCGCTGGGCCCTTCAGGAGGCTCGAGGCCTCAGGGAAGTCTCATCTTGAAGGGGGCTTCCCGCTTAGATGCTTTCAGCGGTTATCCTGTCCGCACATAGCTACCCGGCAATGCCACTGGCGTGACAACCGGAACACCAGAGGTGCGTCCACTCCGGTCCTCTCGTACTAGGAGCAGCTCTTCTCAAACTTCCAACGCCCACGGCAGATAGGGACCGAACTGTCTCACGACGTTCTAAACCCAGCTCGCGTACCACTTTAAATGGCGAACAGCCATACCCTTGGGACCGACTTCAGCCCCAGGATGTGATGAGCCGACATCGAGGTGCCAAACACCGCCGTCGATGTGAACTCTTGGGCGGTATCAGCCTGTTATCCCCGGAGTACCTTTTATCCGTTGAGCGATGGCCCTTCCATACAGAACCACCGGATCACTAGAACCTACTTTCGTACCTGCTCGACGTGTCTGTCTCGCAGTCAAGCACCCTTATGCTCTTGCACTCAATGCACGATTTCCAACCGTGCTGAGGGTACCTTCGTGCTCCTCCGTTACGCTTTGGGAGGAGACCGCCCCAGTCAAACTACCCACCACACACGGTCCTCGATCCGGATAACGGACCTGAGTTAGAACGCCAATGATGCCAGGCTGGTATTTCAAGGTTGGCTCCACCCGAACTGGCGTCCGGGTTTCAAAGCCTCCCAGCTATCCTACACAAGCAACATCAGCGTCCAGTGTGAAGCTATAGTAAAGGTTCACGGGGTCTTTCCGTCTAGCCGCGGGTACACAGCATCTTCACTGCGATTTCAATTTCACTGAGTCTCGGGTGGAGACAGCGTGGCCATCATTACGCCATTCGTGCAGGTCGGAACTTACCCGACAAGGAATTTCGCTACCTTAGGACCGTTATAGTTACGGCCGCCGTTTACCGGGGCTTCGATCAGGAGCTTCGCTTGCGCTAACACCATCAATTAACCTTCCGGCACCGGGCAGGCGTCACACCCTATACGTCCGCTTACGCGTTTGCAGAGTGCTGTGTTTTTAATAAACAGTTGCAGCCACCTGGTATCTTCGACCGCTTCGTGCTCCGACCGCGAGGGCCTTCACACTAATGCGGCGTGCCTTCTCCCGAAGTTACGGCACCATTTTGCCTAGTTCCTTCACCCGAGTTCTCTCAAGCGCCTTGGTATTCTCTACCTGACCACCTGTGTCGGTTTGGGGTACGGTCTCACTGTATCTGAAGCTTAGAGGCTTTTCCTGGAAGCGTGGCATCGATGACTTCCTGACCGTAGTCAGTTCGTCTCGCCTCTCGGCCTTAGGATCCCGGATTTGCCTGAGATCCCAGCCTACTGGCTTTCACCAGGACAACCAACGCCTGGCTCACCTAGCCTTCTTCGTCCCCCCATCGCAATACAGTGAGGTACGGGAATATTGACCCGTTTCCCATCGACTACGCCTTTCGGCCTCGCCTTAGGGGCCGACTCACTCTGCTCCGATTAGCGTCGAACAGAAACCCTTGGTCTTCCGGCGGGGGAGTTTTTCACTCCCCTTGTCGTTACTCATGTCAGCATTCGCACTCGTGATACCTCCAGCAAGCCTCTCGACTCACCTTCATCGGCTTACACGACGCTCCTCTACCGCTCGTCATTCGACGAACCCGTAGCTTCGGTACCTGGTTTGAGCCCCGTTACATCTTCCGCGCAGGCCGACTCGACTAGTGAGCTATTACGCTTTCTTTAAAGGATGGCTGCTTCTAAGCCAACCTCCTAGCTGTCTGAGCCTTCCCACATCGTTTCCCACTTAACCAGGATTTGGGGACCTTAGCTGACGGTCTGGGTTGTTTCCCTTTTCACAACGGACGTTAGCACCCGCTGTGTGTCTCCCACGCTTGCACTCACCGGTATTCGGAGTTTGCCTCGGGTTGGTAAGTCGGGATGACCCCCTAGCCGAAACAGTGCTCTACCCCCGGCGGTGATACGTGAGGCGCTACCTAAATAGCTTTCGAGGAGAACCAGCTATCTCCGGGCTTGATTAGCCTTTCACTCCGATCCACAAGTCATCCAAATCTTTTTCAACAGATCCTGGTTCGGTCCTCCAGTTGATGTTACTCAACCTTCAACCTGCTCATGGATAGATCGCCCGGTTTCGGGTCTATTCCCAGCGACTGGTCGCCCAGTTAAGACTCGGTTTCCCTACGCCTCCCCTATACGGTTAAGCTCGCCACTGAAAATAAGTCGCTGACCCATTATACAAAAGGTACGCGGTCACAGAACGAGTCTGCTCCCACTGCTTGTACGCACACGGTTTCAGGATCTATTTCACTCCCCTCTCCGGGGTTCTTTTCGCCTTTCCCTCACGGTACTGGTTCACTATCGGTCAGCCAGGAGTATTTAGCCTTGGAGGATGGTCCCCCCATGTTCAGTCAAGGTTTCACGTGCCCCGACCTACTCGATTTCACATGATCAGATTTTCGACTACGGGGCTATCACCCACTATGGCCGCGCTTCCCAGCGCGTTCGCCTAATCAGTCACATGCTTAAGGGCTGGTCCCCGTTCGCTCGCCGCTACTGGGGGAATCTCGGTTGATTTCTTTTCCTCAGGGTACTTAGATGTTTCAGTTCCCCTGGTTCGCCTCCCGACACCTATGTATTCAGTGCGGGATACCCAGCTTGTGCTGGGTGGGTTTCCCCATTCAGAGATGCCCGGGTCACAGGTTGTTTGCCACCTCGCCGAGCCTTATCGCAGGCTTCCACGTCTTTCATCGCCTCTGGCTGCCTAGGCATCCACCGTGTGCGCTTAATCGCTTGACCATATAACCCCAAAGGGTCTGGTCTGCGATAACGTACGACATTGCCGGATACGCTTGAGACGTATCACTTGTTTCTTCTGGATCACTCCAGAAGGAACGTTTGTCAGCATGATTCACATTGTTAAAGAGCGACTGTCAATCGACAGTCATAAACCTGACATTTTTTGCAGAGATGCTGGCTTATGACTGCGGATCCGATCAGGTAAGACTGCTGCAGGGGAGACGATGGTGGAGCCAAGCGGGCGGTGCGACGTTTCGCTCGAAGTCGAGCGCGACCCCGGCGCGACCTCCTAGTGCCGGCAGGCGCTCTTCTAGCTGAGCTCCTCAATACTTTCCGAAGAAAGTGGTGGAGCCAAGCGGGATCGAACCGCTGACCTCCTGCGTGCAAGGCAGGCGCTCTCCCAGCTGAGCTATGGCCCCACTGATACCCGATACTTCTGGGTAATTTTATTCAGGCCAAGGCATTTTGTGGCGATGCATAGCCTGCTATGCGAGTCACAAAATAACGCAGGACTGGATAAAATTTGGTGGGTCTGGGCAGATTTGAATAAACCTCGCGACCTCACCCTTCTCTTTACAGAACTTCTGGGGGTGCGCTCTAACCAACTGAGCTACCCGGCCGTTCAGAGAATGGTGGGTCTGGGCAGATTTGAACTGCCGACCTCACCCTTATCAGGGGTGCGCTCTAACCAACTGAGCTACAGACCCATTGGTCACGCTGGGCCTATACCCAAACAGTCTTTTGCTCTGGTCGATCAGGTAATTCATTGTGAGCACTTGTCGCGAGTCGGTGACGTCGTCGATAAGGAGGTGATCCAGCCGCAGGTTCCCCTACGGCTACCTTGTTACGACTTCACCCCAGTCATGAACCACACCGTGGTGATCGCCCTCCGAAGTTAGGCTAACCACTTCTGGTGCAGTCCACTCCCATGGTGTGACGGGCGGTGTGTACAAGGCCCGGGAACGTATTCACCGTGACATTCTGATTCACGATTACTAGCGATTCCGACTTCACGGAGTCGAGTTGCAGACTCCGATCCGGACTGAGAACAGCTTTATGGGATTAGCTCCACCTCGCGGCTTTGCAACCCTTTGTACCGTCCATTGTAGCACGTGTGTAGCCCTACCCGTAAGGGCCATGATGACTTGACGTCGTCCCCACCTTCCTCCGGTTTGTCACCGGCAGTCTCCTTAGAGTTCCCGCCATTACGCGCTGGCAAATAAGGACAAGGGTTGCGCTCGTTACGGGACTTAACCCAACATTTCACAACACGAGCTGACGACAGCCATGCAGCACCTGTCTGAGAGTTCCCGAAGGCACCAAGGCATCTCTGCCAAGTTCTCTCGATGTCAAGGGTAGGTAAGGTTCTTCGCGTTGCATCGAATTAAACCACATGCTCCACCGCTTGTGCGGGCCCCCGTCAATTCATTTGAGTTTTAACCTTGCGGCCGTACTCCCCAGGCGGTCGACTTATCGCGTTAACTGCGCCACAAAGGTCTCAAGGACCCCAACGGCTAGTCGACATCGTTTACGGCGTGGACTACCAGGGTATCTAATCCTGTTTGCTACCCACGCTTTCGCACCTCAGCGTCAGTGTCAGTCCAGAAGGCCGCCTTCGCCACTGGTATTCCTCCCGATCTCTACGCATTTCACCGCTACACCGGGAATTCTACCTTCCTCTCCTGCACTCTAGCCTGACAGTTCCGGATGCCGTTCCCAGGTTGAGCCCGGGGCTTTCACAACCGGCTTATCAGACCGCCTACGCGCGCTTTACGCCCAGTAATTCCGATTAACGCTCGCACCCTCCGTATTACCGCGGCTGCTGGCACGGAGTTAGCCGGTGCTTCTTCTGTGGGTGATGTCCTTCCTCGGGAGTATTAATCCCAAGGCTTTCTTCCCCACTGAAAGTGCTTTACAACCCGAGGGCCTTCTTCACACACGCGGCATGGCTGGATCAGGCTTTCGCCCATTGTCCAATATTCCCCACTGCTGCCTCCCGTAGGAGTTCGGGCCGTGTCTCAGTCCCGATGTGGCTGATCATCCTCTCAGACCAGCTACGGATCGTCGCCTTGGTGAGCCATTACCTCACCAACAAGCTAATCCGACATGGGCTCATCCGATAGCGCAAGGTCCGAAGATCCCCTGCTTTCTCCCGTAGGACGTATGCGGTATTAGCCTGGGTTTCCCCAGGTTATCCCCCACTATCGGGCAGATTCCCATGCATTACTCACCCGTCCGCCGCTCGACGCCTGGAAGCAAGCTTCCATCGTTTCCGCTCGACTTGCATGTGTTAGGCCTGCCGCCAGCGTTCAATCTGAGCCATGATCAAACTCTTCAGTTTAAGATCATATAGTGCATTAAGCGCACCAAACTTGGCTCAAGGTTCAAACGTTTCTCAAAAGACCCGGAGGTCTTGACGAGTCGCTTGCCTTGATGGTTCTGTGACTGGTCACCGAACTCATCGACAAGCGCCCACATGAATTACCTGATCGATTGTTAAAGAGCGGCTTCGAACTCTCGGGCGAACCCTGTGGAGTGAAGCGTCTCGCTGTGCTGTCGACCGGAGTAGGCTCTCTTGAGCTCTCCGCCTGCCGTCAGCGCCCTGCGAGGAAGGCGTATTCTACCGATTCGCTTCAGCGTGTCAAGCGGTGGTTGGCGATGCGCTGCATCCCGACCGGCTTCCGCTGACAGCCCGCCTCATCCTGCCGAGGCGTCTGCGAATAGAGCCCTCAGCGAGCCCCGTAGACTTAGTGGCGCACATTCTAGCGAATCTGCAGTGATTGTCAACTGAAAGTTTTTCGAAGCGTTTCAAAAAACTCAGACAGATCAATCACTTCTACCACCTGTTACCGCCTGCAACCTTGCTGGTCACCGGCAGCGGATGCGTACTTTACGGTTTTCCCCGGGGCCCTGCAAGCCCTTCCGGTAAAAAAGTTTCAGAACGGTGGCGGAAAGGCGAAGCTTTCGAGTCAGCGCGCCCCGAAACTGCCCACAGCGCCCCGGCGGCCCAGGGTTGTGAATAGATCTCGAGTCACCCCTGGAGCAGCGCCAAATAAAGAAGAGCGGAGCCTGGAAACGGCTGCGCCCGCATGAAGCGGGCGCAGCATCTATCAACTACAGCTGATGTCGGGTAGCCGATGGCCCACTACTTGAGAGTCACCCGGGCGTAGCGCTTCTTGCCCGCTTGGATCACGTAGCTCTTGCCGGTCGTCAACATATGGTCCCGCTCGACCACTTCGCCGTCTACCTTGACCCGGCCGTTGCCCAGCATGTCCTTGGCCTGAGCGCTGTTATTGGCCAGGCCGGAGCGGTTGAGCACCGCGGCAATGGGCGCCTGCTCGCTGCCTTCGAAGTCCACTTCCACCTCGGGCAGGTCCTCGGGGAGCTCACCCTCGGCCAGCTGATTGCCCGCAGAGCGATGCGCATTGGCCGCGGCCTCCTCGCCGTGATAGCGGCCGATCAGCTCACGGGCCAGGACCATCTTGATGTCGCGGGGGTTGGCGCCGGCCTCAACGTCGCGCTTGAGCGACTCGATCTCCTCGTTGGACTTCAGCGAGAGCAGCTCGAAGTAGCGCCACATCAGGCTGTCAGGCATGGAGACCAGCTTGTTGAACATGGCGCCCGGGGCCTCATCCACTCCCACATAGTTGCCCAGCGACTTGGACATCTTCTGCACGCCGTCCAGCCCCTCGAGCAGCGGCATGGTAATGACTACCTGGGGCTCCATGCCGTAATGCTTCTGGATTTCGCGCCCCATCAGCAGGTTGAACTTCTGGTCGGTGCCGCCCATCTCGATGTCGGCTTCAAGCGCTACGGAGTCGTACCCCTGCACCAGCGGATAGAGGAACTCGTGGATGGAGATCGGCTGCCCGGACTTGTAGCGCTTGTCGAAGTCGTCCCGCTCGAGCATGCGCGCCACCGTGCTCTGGGCGGCCAGTTCGATCATGCGGGCGGCGTTGAGCTCGCCGAACCACTCGGAGTTGAAGCGCACCTCGGTCTTCTCGGGGTCCAGGATCTTGAACACCTGCTCCTTGTAGGTCTGGGCGTTGGCACGGACCTCCTCCTCGGTGAGCGGCTTGCGGGTGACGTTCTTGCCGGTGGGGTCACCGATGCGCCCGGTGAAGTCGCCGATCAGGAAGATGATCTGGTGGCCGAGGTCCTGGAACTGACGCATCTTGGTCAGCAGCACGCTGTGGCCCAGGTGCAGGTCGGGGGCGGTGGGGTCGAAACCCGCCTTGATCCGCAGCTTGCGCCCGGACTCCAGCTTCTTGATCAGCTCCTCTTCCAGCAGGATCTCCTGTGTGCCTCGCTTGAGCAGCGCCAGTGCGCTAGCCACGTCGCTCATCATCTCCTACTCCACGTGTACGGTTGCCGGGCCCCGGCCGGGACCATCGAATGGGGCAGAATGGTAGCATGAGTCGACGCCCTGCAGTGACGCACCAACGACCCGAGAGAGTGCCATGCCCCTTTATATTGGCCTGATGTCCGGCACCAGCCTGGACGGTATCGACGCAGCCCTGGTGGAAATGGACGACACCTCGGAGAGCGGCCGCCCGCGCCTCCTGGCGACCCACGCCGAGCCCATGCCCGCCGCCCTGCGCGACTCCCTTTGGGCGCTGTGCCACACCGAGCGTCCGAGCTTTGCGGAGCTCGCCGCCGCCGAGGATCTCTTCTGCCGTCTGCAGGCAGATGCCGTGGCGGCCCTGCTGGAAGTCAGCGGCACGCCCCGGGAGACGGTGGAGGCCATCGCCAGCCACGGCCAGACCATCGAACACGCCCCGCTGGGGCACGCCGGCGGCCCCGCCTACACCCTGCAGCTGGACAATCCCAGCCTGCTGGCCGAGCTCACCGGGCTCTGCGTGGTGGCCGACTTCCGGCGCAGGGATCTGGCCGCGGGGGGGCAGGCGGCACCCCTGGCGCCGGCCTTCCACCAGGCGCTCTTCCGTGCGGAGGGAGAGTGGCAGCTGGTGCTCAACCTGGGCGGCTTCGCCAACCTGACCCTGCTGCCACCGCGCGAGGACCCGCGGTCACCGCTGGGTTTCGACTCCGGTCCCGCCAACGCCCTGCTGGACGCCTGGCACGCACGCCACCGCGGCGGCCACTTCGACGCCGATGGCGCCTGGGCCGCTTCGGGGCGAGTCGACGCGGCCCTGCTCGGCCGGCTGCTGGCGGAGCCCTTCTTTCACCTGCCCCCGCCGCGCAGCACGGGCCGCGAGCTCTTTCACCTGGAATGGCTTGCGAAACGGCTGAGCGGACGGGAGCGTCCCGAGGACGTCCAGGCCACCCTGGCCGAGCTGACGGCAGCCAGCGTGGCCCTGGCCGTGGAGATGGCGCGGGAGCGGCTGCAGGCCCCCGAACCCGCACGACTGATTCCCTGCGGCGGCGGCGCCCACAACCGCGACCTGCTGGCCCGGCTGGCCCGCCGGCTGCCCACCACCACGCTTGTCTCAAGCGCCGACTCGGGCTGGCCCGCCGACTGGCTGGAGGCCGGCGCCTTCGCCTGGCTGGCCTGGCGAAGGCTGCGCGGCCTGCCGGGCAACCTCTCCTCGGTGACCGGCGCGGCGGGCCCCCGAGTGCTGGGCGGGGTCTACGCCCCCTGAGCCGGGGGCAGCCGCCACATCAGAAGTCCTCGTCGCGCTTGAGCGAGAGCTGGCTCGCCGCCTTGCGCGCCTGGGCCAGCCCCTCGCTACCCTCATCGCCGTACTTGATCATCATGCGCAGGTCGTTGGCCGAATCGGCGTGCACCAGCGCCACCTCCTCGGTGATCCTCCCCGCCCGAAAGAGGTCGTAGAGCGCCTGATCAAAGGTCTGCATGCCCTGATCCCGGGAGCGCCCCATCACCCGCTTGATCTCGCTGACATCTCCCTTGCCGATCAGGTCGCTGATCAGTGGCGACCTGAGCAGGATCTCGATGGCCGCACAGCGGCCACCGTCCACCGTGGGCAGCAGCTGCTGGGCCACGATGGCACGCAGGTTGAGGGAAAGGTCCAGCCAGATCTGCTCGTGGCGCTCGTGGGGGAAGAAGTGAATGATGCGGTCCAGTGCCTGGTTGGCGTTGTTGGCATGCAGGGTCGCCAGGCAGAGGTGGCCGGTCTCGGCAAAGGTCAGGGCATGCTCCATGGTTTCCCGGGTCCGGATCTCGCCGATCAGCACGACGTCAGGAGCCTGGCGTAGGGTGTTCTTCAGCGCCACCTCGAAGGAGTCGGTATCGATGCCTACCTCACGCTGGTTGATGATCGCCTTCTTGTGCGGATGCACATACTCGATGGGGTCCTCGACGCTGATGATATGGCCCCCCAGGGTCTCGTTACGCTGCTGGATCATCGAGGCCAGGGTGGTCGACTTGCCGGTACCGGTCCCCCCCACCACGAACACCAGACCGCGCTTGAGGTTGGCCAGCTCGCCCAGCACGCCCGGCAGCCCGAGCGTCTCCAGGTGAGGAATCTCGAAGGCGATTCGGCGAATCACCATGGCCTTCTGGTTGCGCTGCTGAAAGGCGCTGACACGAAAGCGCCCCCTGTCCTTGAGGCTAAGCGCGAAGTTGGCCTCGCGCTCCAGCTGAAAGCGCTCGGCCATGCCCACGGGAATGGCGATATTGACCAGCTCGTTGACCTGCTCCACGGAAAGCCGCTGATCTCCCATGGGAATCAGCTGACCGGCCCGCTTGAGCGTCGGCGGTGCATTGACCGAGATCAGCAGATCCGACGCCTCCTGCTGCACCATGATGTCCAGCAGCTGATAGAGCCACTCCTTCGCCATCATTCCCCTGCCCCCTCGTCACTGTCCTGTCAGAGCGCCTGCAGAACACCCTTGGCCTTGGATTGAGCTTCCTCACGGGTCACCAGATTATCGGCGACCAACTTGGCAAGTGAAGCGTCCAGAGTCTGCATCCCGAGACTCCCTCCGGTCTGGATGGCCGAATAGATCTGTGCCACCTTGTCCTCGCGAACCAGGTTGCGTACCGCCGCCGTGGCGATCAGTATCTCGTGGGCAGCCACTCGCCCGCCGCCGATGCGCTTGAGCAGGGACTGCGAGACCACTGCCTGCAGCGACTCGGAGAGCATGGAGCGCACCATGGACTTCTCCTCCCCCGGAAAGACATCGATGATCCGGTCGATGGTCTTGGCCGCCGAGGTGGTGTGCAGGGTACCGAACACCAGATGGCCGGTCTCCGCTGCGGTCAGCGCCAGGCGGATGGTTTCCAGGTCGCGCATCTCACCCACCAGGATCACGTCCGGGTCCTCGCGCAGGGCGCTGCGCAGGGCCTGAGCAAAACCGTGGGTGTCGCGGTGCACCTCGCGCTGGTTGATCAGGCAGCGCTTGCTGCGGTGGACGAATTCTACCGGATCCTCGATAGTCAGGATGTGCTCGTAGCGATTGCTGTTGATGTAGTCGATCATCGCCGCCAGGGTAGTACTCTTGCCCGAGCCGGTGGGGCCGGTCACCAGTACCAGGCCCCGGGGCAGCATGGAGAGCTGGCGGAACACCTGCCCGAGCCCCAGATCTTCCAGGGTCAGGACCTCGGAGGGAATGGTCCGGAACACCGCCCCCGCGCCACGGGCGTGGTTGAAGACGTTGACACGGAAGCGCGACACCCCCGGCACCTCGAAGGAGAAGTCGGTCTCGAAGAACTCCTCGTAGTCACGGCGCTGGCGGTCGGCCATGATGTCGTAGATCAGCTTGCGGACCTCACGGTCCTCCATGGCCGGCACGTTCAGGCGGCGTATGTCGCCGTCGACGCGTATCATCGGCGGCAGCCCCGCCGACAGGTGCAGGTCCGAGGCCTTCTGCTTTGCCGAAAATGCCAGCAGTTCGGTAATATCCATCTGTTTTCCCTTGCTCCCGAAGCCCCGGTGACATCGTGTAATGAACAGTATGACAGAGCTTGCCACATGACGGTCTCTTCTGCCTCCAGTCCGCTCGCCGAGTCCCTGGCCGCCGTGCGTACCCGTCTGGCCGAGGCCCTGAACGACGCCGGCCGCCCGGCCACCGATGCCCGCCTGATGGCGGTCAGCAAGACCAAGCCGGCATCGCTGATCCGCGAGGCCTGGCACCTCGGCCAGCGCGAATTCGGCGAGAACTACGTCCAGGAAGCCCTGGAGAAGCAGGCGGCACTGGCCGACCTCGACGGCATCGTCTGGCATTTCATCGGCCCGCTGCAGTCCAACAAGACCCGCGACGTGGCCGAACACTTCGCCTGGGTACATAGCGTAGACCGCGAGAAGATTGCACGGCGCCTCAACGATCAACGCCCCGCGGATATGCCGCCGCTGGAGATCTGCCTGCAGGTCAATATCAGCGACGAGGCCACCAAGTCCGGCGCCAGCCTGGCCGAGCTGCCGGCGCTGGCCGCAGCGGTGCTCTCGATGCCGCGCCTGCGCCTGCGCGGCCTGATGGCGATCCCGGCCCCCGCCGAGGACCGGGAAGCCCAGCGGAAGCCCTTCGCCCGCCTGCGCGAGGCCCTGGAAGCGCTGCGTGAGCGCTTCCCCGAGGCTCCGTTGGATACCCTCTCCATGGGCATGACCGGCGACCTCGAAGCCGCCGTGCGGGAAGGCGCTACCCTGGTACGCGTCGGCACCGCCATCTTCGGGGAGCGCGAGCCGCCCCGCTGAGCCACCAACGAACAACGCCGCCGCCGGATACCCCGCGGCGCTCCATCGTCGAGCGATACAGGACACCCCCATGGCCACCAGAGTCACCTTCATCGGCGCCGGCAACATGGCCAGCGCCATCATCGGCGGAATGATCGAGAGCGGCCACTCCCCCTCCTCGATCACCGCCACCTCGCCCAGCGACGCCTTCCTGGCGCCGGTCCATGAGCGCTATGGCATTCACACCAATACCGATAACGTCGCCGCCGTGGCCCAGGCCGACGTGGTGGTGCTGGCGGTAAAGCCCCAGATCATGAAAGAGGTGTGCGAGGGGCTCGCCAGCGTGGTGCAGCAGCGCCGTCCGCTGCTCATCTCGGTGGCCGCCGGCCTGGACGCCGAGACCCTGGAAGCCTGGCTCGGCGGCGACCTGGCCATCGTGCGCTGCATGCCCAACACCCCGGCCCTGGTGGGCGCAGGCGCCTCCGGTCTCTACGCCAACGCCAAGGTCAGCGATGAGCAGCGCACGCTTGCAACCGAGCTGATGGAGGCCGTGGGCCTGGTGGCCTGGGTCGAGGAGGAGCCCCTGCTCGACGCCGTCACCGCCGTCTCCGGCAGCGGGCCTGCCTACTTCTTCCTGATGTTCGAGGCCATGGAGGAGGCCGGCGTCAGGCTCGGCCTGCCCGCCGAGACCGCCCGCCGGCTGGCCATGCAGACCGCCCTGGGCGCCGCTAAGATGGCGATGGCCAGCGACAAGCCGCCGGAGGAGCTGCGCCGCAACGTGATGTCGCCGGGCGGCACCACCGAGCGCGCCGTATCACGCCTCGAACAGGGTGGCCTGCGCCAGCTGATGGCCGAGGCCATGGAAGAGTGCGCCGAACGCGCCCGCGAGATGGCCGCCGAACTCGGCAAGCGCTAGCACACACCGCTACCGGCTGGCCGCCCGATGCGGCCAGCCACGACATGGAGGAATCCTCATGGGCAATGCCGGCCTGCTGCTGGTCAACACCCTGGTCAACCTGTACATCTTCCTGCTGATGCTGCGTTTCCTGCTGCAGGCGTCACAGGCCGACTACTACAACCCCATCAGCCAGACGGTAGTGAAGATTACCCAGCCGGCGGTGCGCCCCTTCCAGGGCTTCCTGGGCCCGGTGATGGGTCGCTTCGACATGGCCACCCTAGCCGCCGGCTTCGTAATCAAGGCGGTTAGCATCGTCATCATCCTGCAGATCGCCGGCTTCGGCATGGCGCCGATTGCCGGCGTGGCCATCGGCGCCGTGGCGGCGCTGGCCAATGCCATCCTGAAGATCTACTTCTTCGCGCTGATCGTGATGATCATCCTCAGCTGGGTGGCGCCCAACGCCAGCCATCCGGGGGCGCTGCTGGTTATGCAGCTGGTGGAGCCGATCATGGCCCCGCTGCGCAAGGTGATCCCGCCCCTGGGCATGATCGACCTCTCGCCCATCGTGGCGTTCATCGCCATCAGCATGATCGATGGTATCGTGGTGGGCTCGCTGACCCGCGCCGCCGGCGTGGCCGGCGCCCTGGTCGGGCTGTGATGCCCGACGCGCCCATTCAGCCCCACCACAACGACTGGACACGGAACCACTGATGCCCGAGCTCCCTGGTGACTCGGTCGGCCTGGTGACGCCGCAAACGGCGCACTTCGACGACCCCCTGGCCCTGGCCTGCGGCAGGACGCTGCCGGCCTACGACCTCGTCTACGAGACCTACGGCACCCTGAACGCCGAGCGCTCCAACGCGGTGCTGATCTGCCACGCCCTCTCCGGGCATCATCACGCCGCCGGCTACCACAGCGCCGACGAGCGCAAGCCGGGCTGGTGGGATACCCATATCGGCCCCGGCAAGTCCATCGATACCGAGCGCTTCTTCGTGGTCTCGCTCAACAACCTGGGCGGCTGCCACGGCAGCACCGGCCCCAATCGCGAGAATCCCGAGAGCGGCCGGCTGTGGGGGCCGGAGTTCCCGATGATGACGGTCAGCGACTGGGTCAACAGCCAGGCCCGGCTGGCCGACCGCCTGGGGATCGAGCGCTTCGCCGCGGTGATCGGCGGCAGCCTCGGCGGCATGCAGGCGCTGCAGTGGGCCCTGGCCTACCCCGAGCGGGTCGCCAGCGCCGCAGTGATCGCCGCCACCCCCAAGCTGTCGGCCCAGAACATCGCCTTCAACGAGGTGGCCCGCCAGGCCATTCGCTCGGACCCCGACTTCCACGACGGCTGGTACGCCGAGCACGGCACCGTGCCGCGGCGCGGCCTCAAGCTGGCGCGCATGGTGGGGCATATCACCTACCTCTCCGAAGATGCCATGGGCAGCAAGTTCGGCCGCGACCTGCGCAGCGACGACCTCAACTTCGGCTTCGACGTGGAGTTCCAGGTGGAGTCCTACCTGCGCTACCAGGGAGACACCTTCTCCACCTCCTTCGACGCCAACACCTACCTGCTGATGACCAAGGCCCTGGACTACTTCGACCCGGCCGCGGCCCACGAGGGCGACCTGGCCCGGGCCCTGGCCCCGGCGCAGTGCCCCTTCCTGGTGGTCAGCTTCACCACCGACTGGCGCTTCCCGCCCTCGCGCTCCCGGGAGCTGGTCAACGCCATGGTGCGCGCCGGCAAGGCGGTCAGCTATGCCAATATCGACTCGACCCATGGCCACGATGCCTTCCTGATGCCGGAGCCTCGCTACCAGGCGGTGTTCGCCGCCTTCATGGATCGCGTCGCCCGCGACATCGGCCTGGAGACCCGCCCATGATGAACCGGCCCGACTTCAAGCTGATCCACGACTGGATCCCCGAGGGCGCCCATATCCTCGACCTGGCCTGCGGCGACGGCTCCCTGCTGGCGGCCCTGGCCCGGGACAAGAACGTCACCGGCTACGGTCTGGAGATCGACCCCGACGGCATCACGGCCTGCGTCGCCCGGGGCGTCAACGTCATCGAGCAGAACCTCGACGAGGGGCTTTCCAACTTCGAGGATGACGCCTGCGACCTGGTGGTCATGACCCAGGCCCTGCAGGCCCTGCGTCGCCCCGACCGCGCTCTGGACGAGATGCTGCGGGTGGCCAGCGAGGCGATCATCACCTTCCCCAACTTCGCCTACTGGCGCCATCGGGTGCACCTGGGCATTCGCGGCTACATGCCGGTCTCCAAGTCGCTGCCCCACGCCTGGTACGACACCCCCAACATCCACCTCTCGACCTTCAACGACTTTGAACAACTCTGCCGGGACAAGGGTCTCATTATCGTCGACCGAGCGGTGGGCATCGGCGACCACGAGGGCCACTGGACCTCGCGGCTGTGGCCCAACCTGTTCGGCGAAATCGCGATCTTCCGGGTCGCCCGCGGTTGACCCGGCAACGGCACAAGAGGGTTCACGATGAGGCAAGGCTTCCTGAGCGGGCTGCTCGCCGCCGGCATGATGCTGCTGGCGGGCACCGCCGTCGCCCAGCAGTATGAGCAGGTCGGCAACTATCAGATCCACTACAGCGCGGTGAACACCAGCTTCCTGCCAGAAGAGGTGGCACGGGAACACAATATCCAGCGCAGCCAGGTGATGGCGCTGCTCAACGTCAGCGTGCTCGAAGAGCGCGAGGATGGCACCACCCGCGCCCTGCCGGTCAGCGTCAACGGCACGGTAGGCGGACTCAACAGCAGCGATCCGAGCGCCCCACTGAGCTTCCGCACCCTGCGCAGTGGCGACGCCCCCTCCCAGGTGGCGGTCTTCCGCATCCACGACGACGAGCCCATGCGCTTCGACCTGGAAGTGCTCCACGACCGCAACGCCGAACCGGCCCGGGTCAGCTTTATCCAGCGCTTTTACATCGACCGCTGAGTCTCCGCCGGGCCTGCCCGGCGCCGGCGATCAGTCGTTGAAACGTCGCTCGAGGGCCACCGGCAGCACCGGCCCGAGGCGAATCGCCACCGGTGTCTCACCGCGGCGCCCCACCTCGCAGCGCCGCGCCAGCACCTCCACGCCGCTTGCCGCCGCCGCCCTCAGCGCCGCCGCATAGGCCGGGTCGAGGTGCTCGGCCGGCGCCACGTCGGGGATGGCCTCATGGGCCACGCAGAAGAGCAGCACCGCACGCTCGCCGCGCCCGGCCAATGCTGAAAGAACCTCCAGGTGCCTTCTGCCCCGCTCGCTCACCGCGTCCGGAAAGTAGCCGTGGCCGTCGGCCTCGCGGAGCGTCACCTGCTTGACCTCCACGAAGGCACTGCCGCGCACCGGGTCATTCAGGCGAAAGTCAAGGCGCGCCGCGAGGCCGCCCTCGAGCACCACCTTCGCCTCGCGCCCGAGCGTCGCATAGCCGGCCAGCTCCACCACCCTTTCGGCACGCAGCGCCTCCTCGACGATGCGGTTGGCCCGCCCGGTCTGCACCGAGGCCAGCGCCACGCTGCCATCGGGCTGGGGCAGCTCGATCAGCTCCCAGGTCCAGGCCAGCTTGCGCTTCGGGTTGTCGCTGGGCGAGAGCCAGACTCGACAGCCCGGCACGTTCACCGCCCGCATGGAGCCGGTGTTGGGGCAGTGGGCGACTACCTCGCGGCCGTCGGCGAGGCGCACGTCGGCGAGGAAACGCTTGTAGCGCCGCAGCAGGGTGCCCGGCACCAGCTCCGGATAGTCCATGCGCGCCCCCTACTGCCGGGCCAGGAAGCGTGCGAGGCGGCTCACCGCCTCCTCCAGGCGCTCGACCCCGGTGGTAAAGGCGATGCGCACATGGTGCTCGCCCCCTTCGAGGGCAAAGTCGACCCCCGGCGTGATCGCCACGTTCTCCTCCTCCAGCAGGCGCCGGCAGAAGGCCTGGCTGTCGTGACTGTAGCGGGAGATGTCGAGCCACAGGTAGAAGGCGCCCTGGGGCGGCAGCGAGGGCGCAAGCCCCAGGGGCGCCAGGGCCGCCAGCAGGGCGTCCCGGCGGCGCGCCAGCTCACTGCGACGGGCCTCGAGAATCCCGCGACACTCGGGGGTGAAGGCCGCCAGCGCCGCATGCTGGGCGAGGGTGGGGGCGGCCAGGAAGACGTTCTGGGCCAGCCGGGTCAGCGGCTCCACCGCCGCCTCCGGCGCCAGCAGCCAGCCCAGTCGCCAGCCGGTCATGCCGAAGTACTTGGAGAAGCTGTTGACCACGAAGGCGTCCGGGGTGAGCGAGGCCACCGAGAGCGGCTCGAGATCGAAGCAGAGCCCCTGGTAGATCTCGTCCACCAGCAGGTGCCCGCCCCTGGCCGCCACGGTCTCCGCCACCGCCGCGAGCCGGTCGGCATCCAGCATATGGCCGGTGGGGTTGGAGGGGGTGGCCAGCATCGCCAGGCGGGTGGCATCGCGCCAGTGGGCCTCGATCAGGCCCGCATCCAGCTGCCAGCCGCTCTCGGGGCCCACCGGTACGGCATCCACCTCGGCCCCGGCCAGGGCCATGAAGTGGCGGTTACAGGGGTAGTTGGGATCGGCCATCAGCACCCGGTCGCCGGGGCCGGCGAGCAGCTGGCTGGCCAGCAGCAGCGCCCCGGAGGCCCCGGGCGTGACCAGGATGCGCCGCGGGTCGACCTCGGCACCGAAGTGCTCGGCATAGTGGCCGGCGATCGCCTCGCGCAGGGCCGGCAGGCCCGCCGCCGGGGTGTAGCGGGTCTGGCCTGCGGCCAGCGCCGCCTGGCCGGCGGCCACCACCGGCTCGGGGGTGGGAAAGTCGGGCTCGCCCACCTCCAGATGGATCACGTCGTGGCCGGCGGCCTCACGGGCCTGGGCGGCTTCCAGCAGGCTCATCACCCGGAAGGGGGCGACACGGTCGATGCGTGGACTCCACGCCATGGCAAGGCTCCTGTCAGCGATCGGCGGGCATGGCATCATGCCGGCCGGAGGAATGGTGATAGGCGCGGGGAGCTCGGGCTCCCCGTCGTGGTCAAACCGACATGACCCCGAGGCGTGCCAGTGTAGCGACTTTGGTGGCAGGTTCGCAGCCGGCGGCGGCCACGAGGTTGCAAAGCCCCGGCTTTTCCGCTAAACAAGCATGCCTTTGGCGTGAGATACCTTGCATCACGGCGGGTATTGATCAGCAGTCACTCAAGTAACGAGGCAGTCCCATGCCAGTAGCCGACAAGAAAGCGGAAGCTCCCAAGAAGTTCACCCCGTACGAACCGGCGGCGGGTGAGGAGTACATGAACGAGCAGCAGCTGGAGCACTTCCGACAGATCCTGCTGGGCTGGAAGCAGGAGCTCATGGAAGAGGTGGACCGCACCGTACGCCATCTGCAGGAAGAGGCGAACAACTACGCCGACCCGGCCGACCGCGCCACCCAGGAGGAGGGCTTCAGCCTGGAGCTGCGCACCCGGGATCGCGAGCGCAAGCTGCTCAAGAAGATCAACGAGACCCTCGAGAAGATCGACGAGGACGACTACGGCTTCTGCGAGGCCTGTGGCGTCGAGATCGGCATCCGCCGCCTGGAGGCCCGTCCCACGGCCACCCTCTGCGTCGACTGCAAGACGCTGGCCGAGCTCAAGGAAAAGCAGCTGGGCGGCTGAGCCGGCCTGTCGATGCCTTTTCCGACGCACAGCGACGGGCACCCCTGGGTGCCCGTTTGCATGTCTGACGACCGGAGCTCCCCATGACGCCCTATCGCGGACGCTTCGCCCCGACCCCGTCCGGCCCGCTGCACTTCGGCTCCCTGGTGGCCGCCCTGGCCAGCTTCCTGGACGCCCGCCATGCCGGCGGCGAGTGGTGGCTGCGCATCGAGGACATCGACCCTCCGCGCTGCCCTGCCGGCGCCGCCGACGCCATCCAGCGCCAGCTCGAGGCCTTCGGCCTGCACTGGGATGGCCCGGTGCTCTGGCAGCACGACCGCGGCAACGCCTATGCGGCCGCTCTGGAACGCCTGCGCGACCAGGGCCTGGCCTACCCCTGCAGCTGCTCGCGCAGGCAGTGGCGCGACCACTCCGTCTACCCCGGCTGGTGCCGCCAGGGCGTGCGTGACCCCGGCAGGCCGGTGGCCTGGCGGCTGCGCAGCGACCTGGGCCTGCGCCCGGTGGTGTGGCAGGACCGGCTGTTCGGCGAGCAGCGCTTCGACCCGGCCGACCTCGGGGACGTGGTGCTCAAGCGCAAGGATGGCCTCTGGGCCTACCAGCTCGCCGTGGTGGTAGACGACGCCGACCAGGGGATCAGCGACGTGGTACGCGGCTTCGACCTGCTCGACAACACCCCCTGGCAGCGCCAGCTTCAGCACGCCCTGGGCTATCCGGAACCGCGCTACCTGCACCTGCCGCTGATCCTCGGCGAGGATGGCCAGAAGCTCTCCAAGCAGAACCTGGCGCCGGCCCTGCCCACCGAGGACGCCGCCGTGCGCCCGCTGCTGCACGGGGCACTGGCGGCCCTGGACCAGGCCCCGCCCGTCGAGCTTCGCCAGGCGCCGGTGGCGGAGCAGCTGGCCTGGGCCGTCGACCACTGGCAGGTAGCGCGACTGCGAGCCGAACCGCACCGCACCCACGGGGCGGACGCCCCCCTGCCCGACTGAGAGGCGCCATGTACGTCTATCGCATCCTGCTGTTTCTGGTGCTCGGCGGCTACCTGCTCTCGCCGCTGATGATGAGCGGCTGGGCCAGCCCCGGCGTCGCCTGGTACAAGCCCTTCCTGATCTGGGGGGTGCTGATCGCCCTGACCCTGTGGCTGGAACAGAAGAGGAAGCTCGATGAACGCTAGCCTGGCCGGGATGCTCGCCATCGGCGCCGGCTTCCTGCTGGTGCTCTTCCTCTGCGCCCTGGCCGTGGAGCGCGGCCTGATCGGCACGCGGATCACCCGCCACCCGGTGGTCTACACCCTGGCCCTCGGGGTCTACGCCAGCGCCTGGGCGATCCACGGCAGCATGGAGATGGCCTCCACCTCCGGCTATGCCTACCTGGCCTACTACCTGGGCGTGGCCGGCGCCTTCCTGCTCGCCCCGGTGCTGCTGGTGCCGATCCAGCGCATGGTGCGCACCCACCAGCTCGCCTCCCTGGCGGACCTCTTCGCCTTCCGCTTCCGCTCGCGCTGGGTCGGCACCCTGATCACCCTGGTGAGCCTGCTGGCGGTGCTGCCGCTGCTGGCCCTGCAGGTGCAAACCATGGGCGATGCCATCTATCTGATGACCGGCGCCGCCTCGCCCTCGCTGCTGGCGCTGGCCTTCTGTGCCGTCATCGCCCTGTTCGCCATGCTCTTCGGGGCGCGCCGCCGCCACGTGGACGGCCACCACGACAGCCTGCTGGCGGTGATCGCCCTCTCCTCGCTGATCAAGCTGGTGGCCATGCTGAGCCTCGGCGCCTTCGCCCTGTTCGTGGTCTTCGACGGCCCCGCCGACCTCCAGGCGTGGATCGACGGCCCCGGCCAGGCCTTCCAGACCGAGGTGGAGCAGCCCGACCCCGCCCACTGGCGCACCCTGCTGCTGCTCTTCTTCGCCGCGTCCCTGCTGATGCCGCATATCTTCCATATCACCTTTACCGAGACCCACTCCCGCCACACCCTGCTCCAGGCGAGCTGGTCGCTGCCACTCTTCCTGCTGCTGATCGCGCTGCCGGTGCCGCTGATCCTGTGGGCCGGGCAGAGCCTCGGCGCCCAGGAGCAGCTGCCCTCCGCCTACCTGGCCTTCGCGCTCTCGGACGCCCCCTGGGTCCAGGCGCTGGCCTTCATCGCCGGCCTCGCCGCCACCAGTGCCACCATGGTGATGATCGCCCTCGCCCTGGCCGGCATGGTCCTCAACCACGTGCTGCTGGTCGCCCACCCCCCCGAGGCGCAGCTCGACCTCTACCGCTGGCTGCTCTGGCTGCGCCGCGCCCTGGTCGGCGCCGTGGTGCTCGGCGGCTGGCTCTTCTACCGCACCGTCAGCGTTCACCATGACCTCTCGACCCTGGCCCTGGCTACCTTCGTCGGCATGGCCCAGTGCCTGCCCGGCCTGCTGGCTCTGCTCTACTGGCCGGGCGCCAACCGCAAGGGGATGGTGGCCGGCCTGGCGGTGGGGCTGCTGGTGTGGCTGCTGGGCCTCTGGGGCCCGCTGCTCACCGGCCTGCCACCGCTGCTGCTGGTGCCCCCCGGGCTCGAGGGGCTCACCGGCGAGCCGGCGTGGTACGTGGTCACCCTGGTCTCCCTGGCCGGCAACGCCCTAGTGTTCATCCTGGTCTCCCTGGCCACCCCCACCTCCGAAGGGGAGCGTGCCGCGGCCGAGGCCTGCTCGGTGGATGCGGTGATCCGGCCCAAGCGGCTTCCCCTGGAGGCCACCAACGGCGAAGAGTTCAAGGAGCACCTGGCCCGCGCCCTGGGCGAGGAGGTGGCCCACCGCGAGGTGAACCGCGCCCTCGACGATCTCGGCCTCTCGCCCCTGGACGGCCGCCCCTATGCCCTGCGCCGCCTGCGCGACCGCCTGCAGGCCAACCTCTCCGGACTGATGGGCCCCTCGGTGGCCCAGGACATCGTCGACCGCCACCTGCCCTACCGCCACGACGTGCCGGGGGCCACCGACGATATCCATTTCGTGGAGAGCCGCCTGGAGGCCTATCGCTCACGGCTCACCGGCCTGGCCCGGGAGCTCGACGGCCTGCGCCGCTACCACCGCCGCACCCTGACCCGCCTGCCCATCGGCCTCTGCGCCTTCGGCGAGGATGGTGAGCTGCTGATGTGGAACGATGCCCTGGCCGCCCTCAGCGGCATCGATGGCGCCAGCGTGATCGGCGCCCGCCGCGACAGCCTCCCGGCTCCCTGGGGCGAGCTGCTCGGACGCATCCTGGCCGAGCCCCAGAGCCAGCTCTACAAGCAGCCGGTCACCCTCGACGGCGGCGTCCGCTACCTGAGCCTGCACAAGGCCGAACTGGCCGGCGACGACAGCGACCCCGGCGGCCTGGTGGTGCTGGTGGAGGATCACAGCGAGATGAAGTGGCTCGAGGACGAGCTGGTACACGCCGCCCGGCTGGCCTCCATCGGCCAGCTCGCCGCCGGGGTCGCCCACGAGATCGGCAACCCCATCACCGGCATCTCGTCCCTGGCCCAGAACCTGCGCTACGACACCGAGGACCCCGAGATCCTCGAGACCGCCGAGCAGATCCAGCAGCTCACCGACCGCGTCTCACGCATCGTCTCCTCCCTGGTGGGCTTCGCCCACGGCGGCCGCCACCTGGGCGGGCAGCACTTTGCCCCGGTCTCCCTGGCCGAGGTGACCGACGAAGCGATCCACTTGATCCACCTCGCCCGCTCGGGAGACGATATCGCCTTCGAGAACCGCTGCCCCGGCACGCCCCAGGTGCACGGCGACGCCCAGCGGCTGCTGCAGGTGATGGTCAACCTGCTCGGCAACGCCCGCGATGCCAGCGCCCCCGGCGACCGGGTGGTCATCGAGGCGACCCCCGAGGAGGCGGGACTGCGGCTCACCGTCACCGACGAGGGTCACGGCCTCGACGAGCGGGTCCGCGACCACCTCTTCGAGCCCTTCACCACCACCAAGCCACCCGGAGAGGGCACTGGGCTCGGCCTGCCGCTGGTCTACAGCATCGTCGCCGAGCACCACGGCCAGATCGACATCGACTCGCCGCCGCCGGGCCAGGAGCGCGGCACCCGCATCAGCCTCTGGCTGCCGCTGAACCCACAGGAGGGTGAGACCCCGCGATGAGCCGGATCCTGATCGTAGAAGACGAAGCCATCATCCGCCGCGCCCTGCGCCGCCTGCTGGAGCGCCACGACTACCGCGTCGAGGAGGCTGGCTCGGTGGATGAGGCCCTGGCCGCCGACCCTCAGCGATTCGACCTGGTGATCAGCGACCTGCGCCTGCCCGGCGCCCCCGGCACCGACCTGATCCCCCGGGCAGCCCCGGTCCCCGTGGTGATCATGACCAGCTACGCCAGCATGCGCTCGGCGGTGGATGCCCTGAAGCAGGGCGCGGTGGACTACGTGGCCAAGCCCTTCGACCACGACGAACTGCTCGAGACCGTGGCCCGGGTACTGCACCTGCAGGCCTCGCGGCGGGCAGAGCCCCCCGACATCACCGAGCCCGGCGGCCAGGCCCAGCCGATGATCGGCAACTGCCCGGCCATGCAGCTGGTCTACTCGCGCATCCGCAAGACCGCCCCCGCCGACGTCACCGTGCTGATCCAGGGAGAATCCGGCACCGGCAAGGAGCTGGTGGCCCGTGCGCTCCACCAGCAGAGCAGGCGGGCCCAGGCCCCGCTCATCTGCGTCAACTGTGCGGCGATTCCCGAAACCCTGATCGAGTCCGAACTCTTCGGTCACGAGAAGGGCGCCTTCACCGGCGCCAGCGCGGCGCGTACCGGCCTGGTGGAGGCCGCCGACGGCGGCACCCTCTTCCTCGACGAGATCGGCGAGCTGCCCCTGGACGCCCAGGCGCGGCTGCTGCGCGTGCTTCAGGAGGGCGAGATCCGCAAGATCGGCTCGGTGGAGACCCGCCACGTCGACGTGCGACTGATCGCCGCCACCCACCGCGACCTGCGCGCCCTGTCGAAGACCGGCGAGTTCCGACTCGACCTCTACTACCGCCTCAACGTGATGCAGATCGACCTGCCTCCGCTGCGGGAGCGCGAAGATGACGTGCTGGTGATCGCCGACACCCTGCTGGAGAAGGCGTGCCAGCGCCATGAGCGCGAGGGGCTGCGCCTCTCCCGGGCCGCCCGCCGCGAGATCCACGACTACCCCTGGCCCGGCAACGTGCGCGAGCTGGAGAACGCCCTGGAGCGGGGCGTGATCCTCGCCGAGGGCCACCTGATCCATCCGGACGACCTGGGGCTCTCCCCGCCCAGCGCCGCCACTCCCGCCGCCCGTCAGCCCGCTCCCGCCCAGGAGGGACCCGCCAAGCCGGCCCCGGCCGAGGGCGGTGAGGACGACCTCTCCTTGGAGGACTACTTCCAGCACTTCGTCCTCGAGCACCAGGACCGGATGAGCGAGACGGAGCTGGCCCAGAAGCTCGGCATCAGCCGCAAGTCGCTGTGGGAGCGCCGCCAGCGTCTCGGCATCCCCCGCAAGAAGAGCCCGCGCCGCAAGAGCGAGTAGCTGGCTCTACGACCATAGTGCAAGCGCCCGCGGCCTTGGCCGCGGGCGCTGTCGTCTGGGCACCGGCTACCCACTCTGCCCCATTTGTTACCGTCCCACACAGCCTGTGCGCTCAGATGGTGCCTGACGGGTAACACTTCTCCAGAAGCGCCCGGAGCACAGGCCGCACCATATCCATAAGCCACTGTTCCATATGGAATAAAAACAAGGTGGCACGAGGGGTGCAATATATCTGGGCAAGAAAAACAAGTTCCGGTGTCACCCGCTGCCCTAGCGCAACAACAAGAACAACACCGCAGCCGGACGTGACCAGACCCGCTAGCCAACAACAACAAGTCAGCGGGCCAGAGCAGCACAGGCGCAGTCGACCAACAAGAACAACAGCCGACACGCCCGGCCCCTTGCCCAAGAACAACAACAAGCCGTCGCAAGGTACCGGAAGACCCAGGACGCGACGCATCGGTACGGCCAACAACAAGAACAAGCGCCGTCGAAGATGCACCCCCGGCAACAACACCAACAAGCCGGGGGGAGGCAGACTAGCTGCCGTCGTGGTTGGATTATTGTTTTGAATACGAGGCGGTCACCCCCCAGGGGCGCCAACAAGGACAACAACACAGCTAGCCTGATCACTACCCTGGTGACTGCGGTGCGTATTCAAGGCGATGTGCCATCACGAAGAAGAACCAGCAGCAAGGACGCTGCATGAACGCTTGAGGGGGAGGCCGACAGGTCTCCCCCTTCTACTGTGGGCCCACCTCGGCCGGCATCACGCTATGCAAGGTCCCGGGCGTCGGCTACACTCAATCCCTTTCGCACCCTTTTTCCGCCCCGCGAGTCGATATCGACGCATGTTCAAAGGATTTACCCGTTTCCTGCAGAGTCCGGGCGAACGCCTGAAGTCCCTATTCGGCCCCGACAGCGCCGCCGCCGGCACGCCCGAGCTGCGCATCATTCCCCGCCAGGAGCACCCGGTGTCGCGCCAGCACTTCAGCGATGCCGCTCTCAAGGTGCTCTACCGGCTGCACAACGCCGGCTACCAGGCCTATCTGGTGGGCGGCTGCATTCGCGACTCCCTGCTCGGCCGCATGCCCAAGGACTTCGACGTGGCTACCGACGCCACGCCGGAGGAGGTCAAGGCGCTGTTCCGCAACTCGCGGATCATCGGCCGACGCTTTCGCATCGTGCACGTGCGCTTCGGCCGCGAGGTGATCGAGGTCACCACCTTCCGCGGCAAGCCCGGCGACGACCACGGCGACCATATCGCCCAGCAGTCCGACGAGGGTCTGCTGCTGCGCGACAACGTCTGGGGCAACATCCAGGAGGATGCCCTGCGCCGCGACTTCACCATCAATGCGCTCTACTACAGCATCGCCGACTTCTCGATCCACGACTTCGCCGGCGGCGTGCCGGACATCGAGGCGCGCACCCTACGCCTGATCGGTGACCCGGCCACCCGCTATCGGGAGGACCCGGTCCGCATGCTGCGTGCGATACGCTTCGCGGCCAAGCTCGACTTCCACCTGGCGCCCAGCACCGAGGCGCCGATCCACGAGCTGGCCCCGCTGCTGCTGCAGATCCCGCCGGCCCGGCTGTTCGACGAGATCCTCAAGCTCTTCATGGGCGGCCACGGCGTCGAGACCTTCCGCCTGCTGCGCCACTACGGGCTCTTCGAGATGCTCTTCCCGGAAGCCGCCGAGGCCATGGAGGAGCTGCCCTGGGCCGAGCCCCTGGTGGAGGCGGCGCTGGCCAGCACCGACCGGCGCATCGCCGAGGAGCGCCCGGTCACCCCGGCCTTCCTGTTCGCCGCCCTGCTGTGGGGCCCGGTGGTCCTGCGCCAGGCCGAACAGGAGGCCCAGGGGCTGCCGCCGATCCCCGCGCTGCAGGCCGCCTCCCAGCAGGTGGTCTCGCGCCAGCTGCAGCATATCTCCATTCCGAAGCGCTTCAGCCTGCCGATGCGGGACATCTGGGACCTGCAGCAGCGCCTGCCCCTGCGCCGCGGCCGCCGCGTCTTCCAGACCCGGGAACACCCCCGCTTCCGAGCCGCCTACGACCTGCTGCTGCTGCGGGAAGCGGCCGGCGAGCTTGCCCCGGGCCTGGGCGACTGGTGGACCGCCTTCCAGGAGGCCGACGAGCACGAGCAGCGCCGCCTGCTCGACAAGGCCGGCGCCAATCCCGCCGGCAGCGGCGCCCCGCGCAAGCGCAAACGCCGCCGCCGCAAGCCTCGCAACGGCGGCAACGGCGACGCATGAGCCAGCATCGGGCCTGGGTTGGGCTTGGGAGCAACCTCGACGACCCCCGCAGCCACGTCGAGCGCGCCCTGGCTGAGCTCGACGGGCTTCCGCTGACCCGGATAATCGCGGCCTCGGGACTCTATGCCAGCCGACCGGTAGGCCCCCAGGACCAGCCCGACTACATCAACGCCGTCGCGCTCCTCGAGACGCACCTCTCGCCCCTGGCCCTGCTCGACCAGCTCCAGGCCCTGGAGCAGCGCCACCGCCGGATTCGCCAGCGCCGCTGGGGGCCCCGCACCCTGGACCTAGATCTGCTACTGTTCGATGACAGCCGCCTGGCACTGCCCCGCCTGACGGTGCCGCACCCGGAGATGACGCGGCGCCCCTTCGTGCTGGTGCCCCTGCTCGAGCTGGCGCCGCATGCCATCCTGCCGGATGGTCGCCGCCTGGCGGCGCTGGCGGAGACCCTGGAGACGAGCGGCCTGAGGGCACTGTTACCCCGCACCTGAGCCCATCGCCGCAAGTGTTACCTATCGACACGCCGCCGGGGTTCGGGTAACAATTGCAGGTTACACGCCGGATCGGCTAGCCCGTTCCCGATGCGCCATAACGACGAGAGCACGCCATGAAAACCGTCACCCTGAGCACGCTGCAGGCCTTCAAGCGCGCCGGTGAGTCCTTCAGCTGCCTGACCGCCTACGACGCCTCCTTTGCCCGTGCCGCCAGCGATGCCGGCATCGAGGTGCTGCTGGTCGGCGACTCCTTAGGCATGGTTCTCCAGGGCCACGCCAGCACCCTGCCGGTGACCCTGGAGGAGATCTGCTACCACACCCGCTGCGTGGCCCGCGGCAAGGGCGCCAGCCTGCTGATGGTGGACCTTCCCTTCATGGGCAACGCCAGTACCGAACGCCTGCTGGAGAACGCCGGCGAGCTGATGCGCGCCGGCGCCGAGATAGTCAAGGTGGAGGGCGAGGCCTGGATGGCCGACGGCATCCGCGAGCTGACCCGCCGCGGCGTGCCGGTCTGCGCCCACCTGGGCCTTACCCCCCAGACGGTCTATCAGCTGGGCGGTTACAAGGTGCAGGGGCGTGATGCCGAGCGCGCCACCCAGATCCTCGAGGACGCCCGGGTGCTGGTGGAGGCCGGCGCCTCCATCATCCTACTGGAGTGCGTGCCGGCGAGCCTGGGCCGCGCCATCACCGAGGCCCTCGACGTCCCGGTGATCGGCATCGGTGCCGGCCCCGATACCGACGGCCAGATACTGGTGATGCACGACATGCTCGACGTCACGGCGGGCCGCAAGCCACGCTTCGTCAAGAACTTCATGGCCGAGGCCGAGGACATCCACGGCGCCTTCCGGCGCTACCACGAGGACGTCAAGGCTCGCCGCTTCCCCGCCGAGGAACACTGCTTCTAGCTCCGGAGCCCGCAATGCGCACTCTCAGAGAGATTCCCGCCCTGCGCGAGGCGCTGGCGGACGCTCGCCGTCGCGGCGACCGCATCGCCCTGGTGCCCACCATGGGCAACCTCCACGCGGGGCACCTCGCCCTGGTGGAAGAGGCCCGGGAGCGGGCCGAGGTGGTGATCGCCACCATCTTCGTCAACCCCATGCAGTTCGGGGCCGGCGAGGACCTCGACGCCTACCCGCGAACCCTGGAGGAGGACCAGGCTCGACTGGAGGCGGCAGGCTGCGACCTGCTGTTCGCCCCCGAGGTCGCCACGGTCTACTCGCGCCCCCTGGAGGCCCAGACCCGCATTCTGGTCCCCGAGGTCACCGAGGGGCTGTGCGGCGCCTCGCGCCCCGGCCACTTCGACGGCGTCTCGACCATCGTCGGCATGCTCTTCAACCTGGTGCAGCCCGACCTGGCCTGCTTCGGCGAAAAGGACTACCAGCAGCTGGCGGTGATCCGCCGCATGGTGGCCGACCTGCACTTCCCTATCGAGGTCGTCGGCGTGCCCATCGTGCGCGCCGAGGACGGCCTGGCGCTCTCCTCCCGCAACGGCTACCTGAGCGCCGAGGAGCGTGCCACCGCACCGCGGCTCTACCAGACCCTCTGCGAGCTGCGCGACGCCCTGGAGGCCAATGACGACATCGAGGCCACGCTGGCCGCTGGCACCCGGCGCCTGGAGGAGGCCGGCTTCGTGCCGGACTACCTGGAGCTGCGCTCCGCCGACCTGGGAGCGGTGACGCCCGCCACCCGCGAGGCCGTGCTGCTGGTCGCCGCCCGACTCGGCACCACGCGCCTGATCGACAACCTGACCCTTACCCTGCCGCGCTGAATCGGCACACTCGGAGGAACCCGCTTCCATGTACACCATCATGCTCAAGGCCAAGCTGCACATGGCCCGCGTCACCCACGCCGTGCTCAACTACGAGGGCTCCTGCGCCATCGATGGCGAGCTGCTCGACATGTCCGGCATTCGCGAGAATGAGCAGATCCAGATCTACAACGTGGAGAATGGCCAGCGCTTCACCACCTACGCCATCCGCGCCGAGGAGGGCTCCAGGGTGATCTCCATCAACGGCGCCGCCGCCCACCTGGCCGGCCCCGGCGACCGCGTGATCATCTGCAGCTATGCCCACTACAGCGATGCCGAGCTGGAGAACCATCAGCCCGCCCTGGTCTATCTGCAGGAAGGCAACGACGTCAGCCACACCAGCAACGCCATCCCCGTGCAGATGGCCTGATCCTGACGTCGAGCCGCGGCCGGCGACCCTGCCGGCCGCCTCGCCCTGCCCTTCCCCAGCCGCCCTACCGCTCCTCGCTCCGCGTTTTCTCCCCTCCTGCGCCCATGGAAGCATTGCCGCGCCGCACAAGAGTCACCTATGCTGGACAGACCCGGCCCTGCCTCCCTAGCTGAGCGGCAAGGCCGCAAGCCCGTCGTCTTCCATTCAGGAGAACTCTCCCATGCAAGAAGTGGTGATCGTTGCCGCACGTCGTACCGCCGTCGGCTCCTTCGGCGGCTCCCTGGCCGGCATTCCCGCCAGCGACCTGGGCGCCCTTGTGATCAAGGACCTGCTCGCCACCACCGGCGTGGCCGGTGACCAGGTGGACGAGGTGCTGATGGGCCAGGTGCTCACCGCAGGCGTCGGCCAGAACCCGGCGCGCCAGGCCGCTATCAAGGCCGGCCTCCCGGATGCCGTTCCCGCCATGACCATCAACAAGGTGTGCGGTTCCGGCCTCAAGGCCCTCCACCTCGCCGCCCAGGCGATCCGCTGCGGCGACGCCGAGCTGATCATCGCCGGCGGCCAGGAGAACATGTCCGCCTCTCCCCACGTGCTGCCCAACTCCCGCAACGGCCAGCGCATGGGCGACTGGAAGGCCGTGGATACCATGGTCCATGACGGCCTCTGGGACGCCTTCAACAACTACCATATGGGCATCACCGCCGAGAACCTGGCGGAGAAGTACGCCATCACCCGCGAGGCCATGGACGAGTTCGCCGCCGCCTCCCAGCAGAAGGCCGCCGCCGCCATCCGCGACGGCAAGTTCAAGGGCCAGATCGTCCCGGTGGAGATCCCCCAGCGCAAGGGCGACCCGGTGGTGTTCGACACCGACGAGAACCCCCGCGAGGTGAGCGCCGAGAAGCTCGGCGGCATGCGTCCCGCCTTCAAGAAGGACGGCACCATCACCGCCGGCAACGCCTCTTCCCTCAACGACGGCGCCGCCGCGGTGATGCTCTGCTCCGCCGAGAAGGCCAAGGCACTCGGCCTTACGCCCCTGGCGCGCATCGCCGCCTACTCCAACGCCGGCGTCGACCCGGCCATCATGGGCATCGGCCCGGCCCCGGCCACCCGCCGCTGCCTGGACAAGGCCGGCTGGAGCCTGGACGACCTGGACCTGGTCGAGGCCAACGAGGCCTTCGCCGCCCAGGCCCTCTCCGTCAACAAGGAGCTCGGCTGGGACGTCAGCAAGGTCAACGTCAACGGCGGCGCCATCGCGCTGGGCCACCCGATCGGCGCCTCCGGCTGCCGTATCCTGGTGACCCTGCTCCACGAGATGATCGCCCGGGACGCCAAGAAGGGCCTGGCGACGCTGTGCATCGGCGGTGGGCAAGGGGTGGCGCTCGCCATCGAGCGATAAGCTAGAAGCTAGAAGCTAGAAGCTAGAAGCTAGAAGCTAGAAGCTAGAAGCTAGAAGCTAGAAGCTAGAAGCTAGAAGCTCTACAGCGTGCCCCGGGACCGGCTCCCGGGGCACGTCTTTTTCGGCCTACTACGCTACTTCGCATAGAAAACCGCCCCCATGGCCAGGCCATGGGGGCGGTTTGTCTTCCAGCTTCAAGCTTCCGGCTTTCAGCTCGCCGAAGGCGGTTTACAGCTCGGGCTCGGCGGCCTCCTCGGCCTCGAACGCCGCCTTCTCTTCCGGGGTGATCTCCTTGATGGTGAGCTTCACCCGGTTGCGGTTATCGATATCGAGCACCTTGACGACGGGCTCGTCGCCCTCGTTGAGGAAGTCGCGCACGTCGTTGACCCGCTCGGGCACGATCTGGGAGATGTGCACCAGGCCGTCGGTGCCGGGCATGATGTTGACGAAGGCGCCGAAGTCGGCGATACGCACCACCTTGCCGCGGTAGAGCTTGCCGATCTCCGCCTCGGCGGTGATCGCCAGGACGGTGTCGATGGCCGCCTTGGCCGCCTTCTTGTCCTCGGCGTAGATGCGCACGGTGCCGTCGTCGTCCAGATCGATGGAGGCGCCGGTATCCTCGCAGATCTTGCGGATGGTGGAGCCGCCCTTGCCGATGACGTCGCGGATCTTCTCCGGGTCGATCTTGATGGTGGCCATGGAGGGCGCATTCTCGGAGACCTCGGCGCGGCTCTGGCCGATCACGGCGTTCATCTGCTCGAGGATGCTCAGGCGGGCCTCCAGGGCCTGCTGGAGCGCCTGCTCCATGATCTCCTCGTTGATGCCCTCGATCTTGATGTCCATCTGCAGGGCGGTGACGCCCTCGCTGGTGCCGGCCACCTTGAAGTCCATGTCGCCGAGGTGGTCCTCGTCGCCCAGGATGTCGGTGAGCACGGCAAAGCCGTCGTCATCCTTCACCAGGCCCATGGCGATGCCCGCCACCGGCGCCTTCATCGGCACGCCGGCGTCCATCAGCGCCAGGGAGGCACCGCACACGGACGCCATGGAGCTGGAGCCGTTGGACTCGGTGATCTCGGAGACCACGCGGATGGTGTAGGGGAACTCCGCCTCATCGGGCAGCATGGCCTGCACGCCCCGGCGCGCCAGGCGGCCGTGGCCGATCTCGCGACGCTTGGGGCCGCCCATGAAGCCGGCCTCGCCCACGCTGTAGGGGGGGAAGTTGTAGTGGAGCATGAAGCGATCCTTGCGCTCCCCCTCCAGGGACTCGATCAGCTGGGAGTCGCGCAGGGTGCCGAGGGTCGCCACCACGATGGCCTGGGTCTCGCCACGGGTGAAGATCGCCGAGCCGTGAGTCTTGGGCAGGGCGCCCACCTCGATGGCCAGCGGACGCACCGTCTTGTGGTCGCGGCCGTCGATGCGCGGCTCGCCCTTGACCACCCGGGAGCGCACCACCCGCTTCTCGAGGCCGGCGAAGGCGCCCTTGACCTCATCGGCGTCGAACTTGCCCTCTTCCTCACCGGCCAGCTGCTCGACCGCCTCGGCCTTGAGCGCGGAGAGCGCATCCTGGCGGGCCATCTTGTCGGTGATGCGATAGGCCTCACCCACCCTGGCCTCGAAGGCGCCGGCCACGGCGGCCTTGAGCTCGGTGTTCTCCGCCGGGGCCTGCCACTCCCACTTCGGCTTGCCCGCCTCGGCGGTCAGCTCATTGATGGCCTGGATGGCCACCTGCATCTCCTGGTGGCCGTAGAGCACGGCGCCCAGCATCTCGTCCTCGAGCAGCTCGGCGGCCTCGGACTCCACCATCAGCACTGCCTTCTCGGTGCCGGCCACCACCATGTTGAGCTCGGAGCCGACGAGCTCCTCGACGGTGGGGTTGAGGAAGTAGCCCTTCTCCTCGTCGAAGCCGACGCGGGCCGCGGCGATGGGGCCGTTGAAGGGCACCCCGGAGATGGCCAGGGCCGCGGAGGTGCCGAGCATGGCGGCGATGTCCGGGTCATGGTTGCGGTCGGTGGAGAGCACCGAGCAGACTACCTGCACCTCGTTCATGAAGCCCTTGGGGAAGAGCGGGCGGATCGGGCGATCGATCAGCCGCGAGGTGAGGGTCTCCTTCTCGGTGGGACGCCCCTCGCGCTTGAAGAAGCCGCCGGGAATCTTGCCGACCGCATAGGTCTTCTCCTGGTAGTGCACGGAGAGCGGGAAGAACGGCTGGTTGGGGTTGGCTTCCTTGCGGGCCACCACGGTGCAGAGCACCACGGTGTCGTCCATGGTGACCATGACGGCACCGGAGGCCTGGCGGGCGATGCGCCCGGTTTCCAGGGTGACGGTGCTGCGACCGTACTGAAATGTCTTCTTGACCGGATTCACGGCGACTTCCTTCATATCTACTTTTCTGTGTTGGGGTCGTTTCGACTCGGCGACCATTTTAGGGGTTGACGCGCCCCGCGGCCACCGGATAGCGACATTTCCACCCACCAGACGCAAAACGGGCAGCCCGAAGGCTGCCCGTTTCGTTACCGCGTGGGATGCGTCGCTTAGCGGCGCAGGCCCAGGCGCTGGATCAGAGCCTGATAGCGCTCGAAGTCCTTGCGCTTCAGGTAGTCCAGCAGCTTGCGGCGCTGGTTGACCATGCGGATCAGGCCACGACGGGAGTGGTGATCCTGCTTGTTGGTCTTGAAGTGGTCCTGCAGGCCATCGATGTTGGCGCTCAGCAGGGCTACCTGCACTTCGGGGGAACCGGTGTCGTTGTCGCCACGACCGAATTCGCTGACGATTGCGGACTTCTGCTCGGCTGTCAGTGCCATCTGTCTCTCCAGTAAGCAATATGCCTGAATGATGAGTGTGTGAGACCACGCATATTTGCAGTCTCGGCGTTGCTCCCTTCAATCGGCTGCGGTGCTCAGCAGCCGTTTCGGCGCCACCTCCTGTGGCGACGTCACCGCGCCGAGGCCCAGGAAGGCCCCGTCGCAGTAGAGTCTTGGCGTCTCGCCCACCGCCATGCCTGCGGCATCGAGGCGAGCGGACTGGCCGTGGGTCAGCCGCTGCGCCGCCGCCGCATCGACCTCGAGCCGCGGCAGGTGCTCGACCAGCACGTCCACCGGCAGCAGCACGGCCTCCCGGGCGGCCTGGTCGGGCAGCGCCTCGAGGGCCTCCAGGCTCAGCATTCCCTCCCCCCCCAGGCTGTCGCCGTCGAAGGGGCCGGTGGCCAGGCGTCGCAGCATGCTGATATGCCCGCCGCTGCCCAGGGCCCGAGCGATATCCTCGGCCAGGGTGCGCACATAGGTGCCCTTGCTGACCTTCACCTCCAGCTCGAAGGCGTGGCCCTCGAAGGCGAGAAGCCGGGCATCATACACCGTCACGCGCCGGGCTGCACGCTCGATCGACTTGCCCTCCCGGGCCAGCTCGTAGAGCTTGCGCCCCTGGTGCTTGAGCGCTGAATACATCGGCGGGATCTGCTCGATCTCGCCGCGAAAGCGCTCGAGCACGCCCTCCACGTCGGCCGCGGTGAGTGCGGGCACCGTACAGCGCTCGATGATCTCACCCTCGGCGTCGCCGGTGTCGGTCACCGCCCCCAGCTCCACCCGGGTGCGGTAGACCTTGTCCGCCGCCAGCAGGTGGGCCGAGAACTTGGTGGCCTCGCCGAAGCAGACCGGCAGCAGGCCGGTGGCCATGGGGTCCAGGGTACCGGTATGACCGGCCTTCTGGGCCTGGAAGAGCCGCCTGGCCCGCTGCAGGGCGTGGTTGCTGGACATGCCGCCGGGCTTGTCCAGCAGCAGCACCCCGTTGACCGGCAGGCCGCGACGACGACGCGCCATCAGCGGCTCTCGCCCCCGTCGCCGTCTTCGTCGTCGCCCTGCTCGCCGGAACGGGCGCGGTCGCTCTGCACCGCCTCCTCGATCAGCGAGGAGAGGCGCTGGCCGCGCACCACGCTCTCGTCGTAGTGGAAGCGCAGCTCCGGCACGTGACGCAGCTTGATGCGCTTGGCGATCTGCCCGCGCAGGAAGCCGGCGGCCTGCTTGAGAACCTTGAGGTTCTCCTTGATCCGCTCCGGGGTGTCCTCACCCAGCAGGGTCACATGGACGTCGGCGTAGCCGAGGTCACGGCTGACCTCGACGCCGCTGACCGTGACCATGCCCAGGCGCGGGTCCTTGACCTCGCGCTGGATGAGCACCGCCAGCTCCTTCTGCAGCTGGTCGGCTACCCGGTCGGTCCGCTTGAACTCGCGCATGCTTGGCTCCTGACGCTCAGAGCGTCCGCTCGACCTTGACCTGATCGAAGACCTCGATCTTGTCGCCGACCTGGACGTCATTGTAGTTCTTCACGCCGATGCCGCACTCCATGCCGTTGCGCACTTCCTGGACGTCGTCCTTGAAGCGGCGCAGCGACTCGAGCTCGCCCTCGTAGATGACCACGTTGTCGCGCAGCACGCGAATCTTCTTGTTGCGGAAGACGGTGCCCTCGACCACCATGCAGCCGGCCACGGCGCCGATCTTGGGCGCGCGGAAGACGTCGCGGACCTCGGCCACGCCGACGATCTCCTCCTTCCACTCCGGCGCCAGCATGCCGGTCATCGCCTGCTTGACCTCGTCGATCAGCTGGTAGATGACGCTGTAGTAGCGCAGGTCCAGGCCTTCCCGCTCGATGATCTCGCGGGCCGCGGCGTCGGCACGCACGTTGAAGCCGACCACGATCGCCTCGGAGGCCAGCGCCAGGTTGGCGTCGGTGCCGGTGATGCCGCCGACGCCGGAGGAGACCACGGCCACCTGCACTTCGTCGGTGGAGAGCTCCTCGAGAGCGCCCTTGATCGCCTCCAGGGAGCCCTGAACGTCGGCCTTGAGCACGATGTTGACCTTGGCCACCTCGTCCTGGCCCATCTGGCTGAACATGTTCTCCAGCTTGGCCTTCTGCTGGCGTGCCAGGCGCACCTCGCGGTACTTGCCCTGACGGAAGTTGGCAACCTCGCGGGCCTTCTTCTCGTCGGCCACCACCATGAAGTCGTCACCGGCGTCCGGGGTGCCGCCGAGGCCCTGGATCTCCACCGGCATGGCGGGACCAGCCTCGTCGACCTGCTTGCCCAGCTCGTTGGTCAGGGCGCGCACGCGGCCGTAGTGCAGACCGGCCAGGACGATATCGCCCTTCTTCAGGGTGCCGTTCTGAACCAGCACGGTGGCCACCGGGCCGCGGCCCTTGTCCAGGCGGGACTCGACCACCACGCCCTTGCCGGGCGCTTCCGGCACGGCCTTGAGCTCGAGCACCTCGGAGACCAGCAGGACCGCTTCCAGCAACTCGTCGATGCCCTCGCCGCTCTTGGCGGAAACGTGGACGAACTGGGTGTCGCCGCCCCACTCCTCGGAGATGACGCCGTGCTGGGAGAGCTCGTTCTTGACCCGGTCCGGGTCCGCCGCCGGCTTGTCGATCTTGTTGACCGCCACCACCATGGGCACGCCGGCCGCCTTGGAGTGCTCCACCGCCTCGATGGTCTGGGGCATGACGCCATCATCGGCCGCCACCACCAGGATGACCACGTCGGTGGCCTTGGCACCGCGGGCACGCATGGCGGTAAAGGCCGCGTGGCCGGGGGTATCCAGGAAGGTGACACCGTGGGAGCCATTCACCTTGGCCGCATCGACGTGGTAGGCGCCGATGTGCTGGGTGATGCCGCCGGCCTCACCGGTCGCCACCTTGGCCTTGCGGATATAGTCGAGCAGCGAGGTCTTGCCGTGGTCGACGTGACCCATGACGGTGACGACCGGATCCCGGGTCAGCTCCTCGCCCTCGTAGGAGATGCCCTCGAGGACCTCGGTCTCCAGGGCATCGTCCTTGACCAGCTTGGGCTTGTGACCCATCTCCTCGACCACGATGGCCGCGGTGTCCTGGTCGATGGTCTGGTTGATGGTCACCGCCGCACCCATGGTGAACATGGCCTTGATGACCTCGTTGGCCTTGATCGACATCTTGTCGGCCAGGTCGGCGACGCTGATCGACTCGGGGATCGAGACCTCGCGGACGATCGGCTGGGTCGGCTTCTGGAAGCCGTGCTTGCCGCCACCCTGGGAGCCACCGCGGCGGCCACCGCGACGCTCGGCGCGCTTGGCCTTCTTGCCGCCGCCGCGACGACGCTCGTCGCGATCGTCGTCGTCACGCTCGTGGCGCCCCTTCTTCGCCGCGGCCTTCTTGGGCGGCGCGGTGCGACGGTCGGTGCGACCCTCCTTGGGCGGCGCGGGCGGCTCATCGCCGGCCGGCTGCTCGACCAGCTCCGGCACCGGGATGTCCGGCACCTCAGGCACCTTCTCGGCCTCCAGCTTGGCCGCCGCCTCGCGGGCGGCCTCTTCCGCCGCACGCGCCTTGGCTGCTTCGGCCTCGCGGGCCTCCTGCTCGGCCTGGGCCTGCTGGGAGTCGGCCATGTCGCCGACCAGCTGGCGCGGACCGGTGTCTTCCACCGGCTCCGGCTTGGTCTCTTCCTCGGTGCGCTTCACGTAGGTGCGCTTCTTGCGAACCTGCACTTCGATGGTCTTGCCGCGCTCGCCGGTCTTGATCCGGCTGCGGGTCTTGCGCGTCAGAGTGATGCGGTTCTTGGGCGCCGCCGCGCTGGTATCACCGCCGTGACTCTTGGTGAGGTAGTCGAGCAGCCGACGCTTGTCCTCCTCGGACACGGCATCGCTCTCGGACTTGTGCTCGAGTCCGGCTTCTTTCATCTGTTCCAGCAGACGAGGCACATCGCGCCCCACCTTTGCTGCAAAATCCTTAACGGTCATGTCTGACATTACGACCCTCCTGAGCCCGTGACCCCAAATCTGTTCGCTTCGAATGCTGCGGCCCGGCATCCACCGGGCGTCATACGCCTGTTGCGCGCTGCGCCTTCGAACTATTCGCTTTCAAACCAGGGCGCACGGGCGGTCATGATCAGTGCCGCGGCGCGCTCCTCGTCCACTCCCTCGATGTCCAGCAGGTCATCGACGGACTGCTCGGCGAGATCCTCCATGGTGACGATCCCCCGGCTGGCCAGGATAAAGGCCAGGTGGCGCTCCATACCCTCCATCTCGAGCAGGTCCTCGGCCGGCTGGGCGCCGTCGAGCTCCTCCTCGGAGGCGATGGCCAGGTTGAGCAGCTCATCCTTGGCCCGGGCGCGCAGCTCCTCGATGGTCTCCTCGTCGAACTCCTCGATCTCGAGCATCTCCTCCACCGGCACGTAGGCGATCTCCTCCAGGGAGGTGAAGCCCTCCTCCACCAGCAGGCGGGCGACCTCATCGTCGATATCCAGGTGCTGGATGAAGTGCTCGACCAGGCTGTCGATCTCCTGCTCGCGCTTGGCCTCGGCCTCGTCCTCGGTCATGACGTTGATCCGCCAGCCGGTGAGCTCAGAGGCCAGGCGCACGTTCTGGCCGCTGCGGCCGATGGCCTGGGCCAGGTTGTCCTCGGCAACGGCCACGTCCATGGCGTGGGCATCCTCATCCACCAGGATGGAGGCGACGTCCGCCGGCGCCATGGCGTTGATCACCAGCTGGGCGGGGTTGTCGTCCCACAGCACGATGTCGACGCGCTCGTTCTGCAGCTCCGAGGAGACCGCCTGGACCCGGGAGCCGCGCATGCCGACGCAGGCGCCTACCGGGTCGATGCGGCGGTCGTTGGTCTTGACCGCGATCTTGGCCCGGGAGCCCGGATCGCGCGCGGCGCCCTTGATCTCGATGAGCTGCTCGGCGATCTCCGGCACCTCGATCTTGAACAGCTCGATGATCAGTTCCGGACAGGTCCGCGACAGGATCAGCTGGGCGCCACGCGCCTCCGGGTCGACCTTGGTCAGCAGGGCGCGCACCCGCTCGTTCATGCGATAGCGTTCGCCGGGGATCATCTCGCCGCGGGGCAGGAACGCCTCGGCGTTCTCGCCCAGGTCGATGATCAGGCCGTCGCGGGTGGTCTTCTTGACGATGCCGGAGACCAGCTCGCCCTCGCGCTCGGCGTAGAGGCGCACCACCTCGGCCCGCTCGGCCTCGCGCACCTTCTGCACGATCACCTGCTTGGCGGTCTGGGCGGCGATACGACCGAAGTCGGCGTTCTCGATCTTCTCCTCCACCACGTCACCCAGCCCCAGAGGCGGGTCACGACGCTCGGCGAAGGAGAGCTTGATCTCGTGGTCGGGGCCGTCGAAGTCGTCGTCCTCCACCACCGTCCAGCGGCGGAAGGTCTCGTACTCACCGGTACGGCGATCGATATGCACCCGCACGCTGGCCTCTTCGTCCTCGAAACGCTTGCGGGACGCGCTGGCCAGGGCCGCCTCGACGGCCTCGAAGATCACCTCGCGGGGGACTCCCTTCTCGTTGGAGATCGCGTCAACGACCGCCAGAATCTCTTTACTCATGCCATTGCCTCGCCAGAAAACCTGTCCTCGAGCCTCACGCTCATTGCGCCGTGCCAAGCGGCGGCCGGATCCTCAATCCTGATCATCGAACCTCGGTACCACCTGGGCCTGATCGATGCTGTCGATGGGGAAGCAGTACTCCTCGCCGTCCAGCTGCAGCAGCACCTCGTCGCCCTCGACGCCGGCCAGCAGCCCCTGGAACTTGCGCCGCCCCTCGAAGGGCACGCGCAGCTTGAGCGCCACCTCGTGGCCACGGTAGCGGCTGAAGTGGTCGAGGGTATAGAGCGGACGATCCATCCCCGGCGAGGAGACCTCGAGGCGATACTCGCCGCGAATCGGATCCTCGACGTCGAACACGGCGCTTACCTGACGGCTGATATCGGCGCAGTCATCGACGCTGACGCCGTTCTCGTGATCGATATAGATCACCAGGCGTGAGTGCTTGCCCTGGGACTGATAGTCGATGCCCCACAGCTCGAAGCCCATGGCGGTTACCACGGGTTCGATCATTGCGTGAAGTGCAGCATCCTTGATAGCCACGGAAATATCGCTCCTACAGCCGTTGCATCAGGCACCTGGCCGGGAGTGAACAGGAAAGACAGGTGGCTGATTGGCGTTGCCCGGAACAGTGCCCCGGCGCCTGGCGCCCTGGGCAAGCTGCTAACAAAAAGCCCCTTCACAGGAAGGGGCTTTTACATGAAACCTTTAGACCACTCCGGCAGATCTGGCTGCCCCTTCTGCTCGACTCCCCAGCTTGCTGCTGCGGCTCGAAAGGCGCCTGACCGGAAGATGGTAGCGGGGGCCGGATTTGAACCGACGACCTTCGGGTTATGAGCCCGACGAGCTACCAGACTGCTCCACCCCGCATCAATCTAGGTCGGTGATTCTACGCATCGCCGAGACTTTCGTCAAGGGAGCTTCACCGCTATGCCAATCCTGCTTTCTGAAGGACCTCTCCTTGCCGACGGCAAGGCGGTGTATCAGATGGTGCCGAAGGCGGGACTTGAACCCGCACGACCGTAAGGTCACTACCCCCTCAAGATAGCGTGTCTACCAATTCCACCACTTCGGCATCAGGGGAGGCTGGAAACTACCAAGCGACCTAGTCGTCGCTTCCCTCCAGCACTGGCGCTGCATTATCCATACCCGAGGGGGTGTCGTCAAGGGTTGGAATGCCGCGCTGCTGCTCGATCAGCCGCGAATCGGGAATACCGGCCTCCGGTGCCTGGCCCGCCTGGGAAGCGTAGTAGGCCAGAGTCAGGGAGGTGGCGAAGAAAGCGGCCGCCAGGATAGCGGTGAACTTCGACAGGAAGCCACCGCTGCCGCGGGAGCCGAATACGGTCTGGGAGGCACCGCCACCGAAGGCGGCACCGGCTTCGGCGCCCTTGCCCTGCTGCAGCAGGATAAGGACGACCAGGGCGATGGCGATCGCCACATGGATCATGAGAATGGCAACTTGCATGGAATCAACCTGCTGACTGACAGATGGCTAGAAAATCGTCGACCTTGAGCGAGGCACCGCCCACCAGGCCGCCGTCGATATCGGGTTGGGCGAGCAGCTCGGCGGCGTTGCCGGCATTCATGCTCCCCCCGTAGAGCAGCCGCAGTTCGGCGGCCAGCTCGCGGTCATACTCCGCCTGATAGGCGCGAATGGCGGCCATCACCTCCTGGGCCTGCTCCGGCGTGGCGGTACGGCCGGTGCCGATGGCCCATACCGGCTCGTAGGCGATGACGATCAGCCGGCGCTGCTCGGGCTCCAGGCGCGACATGGCGAAACCCACCTGGCGCAGCACCACCTCCATGGTACGCCCGGCGTCGCGCTCCTCGAGGGTCTCGCCCACGCAGAGCACCGGCGTGAGGCCGACGCTGAGGGCGGCCAGCAGCCGGTCGAAGACCTGCTCGTCGCCCTCGCGGTAGAGCTGGCGACGCTCGGAGTGCCCCACCAGGGCATAGCGCACCCCGAATTCACAGAGCATCCGCCCGCTCACCTCGCCGGTATGGGCGCCGGAGTGGAGCGGATTGAGGGTCTGGGCACCGAGGCGCAACGGCGTGCCGGCAAAGACGCGCTGCGCCGCCTCCAGGTAGGGAAACGGCGGAAAAATCACTACCTCGAGCCCCTTCGGCAGCTCCGCCTCGGCAAAGGCACGACCAAACGCCTCGACCAGGTCGGCCGAGCCGTTCATCTTCCAGTTGCCGGCAAGCAGCGGGGTACGCATGGCGTGTCCTCTTCAAAAAGGCTGCGAAATGGTATAGGAGCGGCCCTGTCAAGACAACCGCAGGACGACTCCCGAGTCCGGGTATCAGGCTCAGGCCAGCAGCGCCTCGACCTCGCCGGCCAGGCGGCGCGCCAGGCCATCGACGTCGAGGTGCGGCCGCCCCTCGACCATGACGCGGATCAGCGGCTCGGTACCCGAGGGACGCAGCAGCACCCGGCCCTCGTCGCCCAGCTCGGTCTCGACCTCCGCCACCGCCGCCTGCAGCGCCGGCATCTCCATCACCGCCCGAGCGTCGCTGCCCGGGGTGAGGCGCACATTGACCAGCGCCTGGGGCGCCTTCTCAAGCCCCGCCAGCAGGCGCTGCAGCGGCTTCTCCTCGCGCACCATGATCGCCAGCACCTGCAGCGCCGAGACGATGCCGTCGCCGGTGGTCTGGACATGGCCGCAGACGATGTGCCCCGAGGACTCACCGCCCAGCTGCCAGCCGTTGGCCGCCAGGCGCTCCATCACGTAGCGGTCGCCCACCTTGGCCCGCTCGAAGGGAACCCCCAGCTGCTCCAGGGCCGCCGCCAGGCCGAAGTTGGACATCAGGGTGCCCACCACGCCACCGCCCAGCTCGCCCCGGGCGTGACGGTCCCGGGCGATCAGGTAGAGGATGTCGTCACCGTCGATCTCACGGCCGTCGCTGTCCACCAGCAGGACGCGGTCCCCGTCGCCGTCGAAGGCCACGCCGAGATCGGCCCCCTGCTGGATCACCGCCGCGCGCAGCGCCGCGGGATGGGTCGAGCCGACACCCTGGTTGATATTGAGGCCGTCAGGGCTCGCCCCGACCAGGCCCACCTCGGCGCCCAGCTCCCGGAACACGCTGGGCGCGATGTGGTAGGTGGCGCCGTGGGCGCAGTCCAGCACGACCTTGAGGCCGTTCAGGCTGACCCGGTCGGGAATGGTGGACTTGCAGAACTCGATATAGCGCCCGTCGGCATCATTAATGCGGGTCGCCTTGCCCAGCTTGTCCGCCGCCACCGTGGTCAGCGGCTCCTCCAGCATCGCCTCGATCTCCTCCTCCAGCTCATCGCCCAGCTTGGCACCGGCGGTGGAGAAGAACTTGATGCCGTTGTCGGGGAAGGCGTTGTGGGAGGCGGAGATGACGATGCCGGCATCGGCACGGAAGGTACGGGTCAGGTAGGCGATGCCCGGGGTCGGCATGGGGCCGAGCAGGGCCACGTCGACGCCGGCGGCGGAGAGCCCCGCCTCCAGGGCCGACTCGAACATGTAACCGGAGATCCGCGTGTCCTTGCCGATCAGCACCCGGGGGCGCCGCTGGCCGTGGCGTGCCACCAGCACCCGGCCGGTGGCCCAGCCCAGCTTGAGCATGAAGTCGGCGGTGATCGGCGGTTCACCGACGGTACCGCGGATACCGTCGGTGCCGAAGTAGCGTCGTGTCATTCAGCATCCTTCCTTGAGAACGGCCCAGGTCATGTTCACCGCATCCACGCTGGGGGCCACATCGTGAACGCGCAGGATTCGTGCGCCGCGCTCCACCGCCAGGGCGCTCAGCGCCAGGCCGCCGGGCAGGCGCTCCTCCACCGGGCGCTCGAGCACCTTGCCGATCATGCTCTTGCGGGACATGCCGACGAGCAGCGGCAACTCGAGTTCGGCCAGGCGCTCCATGCGGTTGAGCAGGCGCAGGTTGTGTTCCACGGTCTTGCCGAAGCCGAAGCCCGGATCCACCAGCAGGCGCTCCCGGCGCAGGCCGGCGGCCTCGCAGGCGGCCACCCGCTCGGCGAGGTAGTCGACCACGGCCTCTTCGATAGGCACATCATAGCGGGGCGCCTGCTGCATGTCGCGGGGCTCGCCCTGACGATGCATCAGGCAGACCGGCAGACCGGTGCCGATGGCCGCCGCCAGGGCACCCTCGCGGTCCAGGGAGCGCACGTCATTGAGCATGCCCGCCCCCAGGCCGGCCACCTCTCGCATCACCTCGGGGCAGCTGGTATCCACCGAGACCAGGGCATCGAGCTCGCGCACCAGGGCCTCCACCACCGGCGCCACCCGGTCGAGCTCCGCCGCGGGCGAGACGGGCTCGGCGCCGGGCCGGGTCGACTCGCCGCCCACGTCGATGATCGCCGCCCCCTCGGCCAGCATCCGCTCGGCATGGCGCAGGGCGTCATCCAGGGCCACATGGCGGCCGCCGTCGGAGAAGGAGTCGGGGGTGACATTGAGGATCCCCATCACCCGCGGGAAGGAGAGGTCCAGCCGATGGCGGCCGCAGGTCAGGAAGGCAGAGGTGGAAGTCATCATCACTCGAAGCGTCGGGCTGTTATGGGAGAGGTTGCGGGAGGCGTTGCGGAGCTTGCCGCCGTGCAGGACTCAGAAAAACGCAGGCGCCCCGAGTGGGGCGCCTGGCAGGGATGAACGCAGCGGGCTCAGGAGCCGGCCGGGCCGCCCAGCGGGTCGGAGGGCCGGCGACGGGGCTCGTCGTCATCCTCCTCGCCACCGTCGGCCTCGTCGGGGGCCTCCGGAGCCGCCTCGGCCTCGGGCGCCTCGGTCACCGGCGCGCCGGGGCCGGAGGAGTCACCGTCCTCCCAGTCCTTGGGCGGACGCGGATCGCGCCCCTCCATGATGTCCTTGAGCTGGTCGGCGTCGATGGTCTCATACTTCATCAGCGCCTCGGCCATGGCGTCGAGCTTGTCGCGGTTCTCCTCGAGGATGACACGCGCCTGCTCGTAGCAGTCGTCGATGACCTTGCGCACCTCCTTGTCGAGCTTGGAGATGGTCTCGCCGGACTTCAGCTTGCCGCCGCCCTGGCCCGGGCCGCCGAGGAACTGGTGGGACTCGTCCTCGTCGTACATGATCGGGCCCATCTCCTCGGAGAGGCCCCACTTGGCGACCATGCTGTGAGCCAGCTCGGTGGCACGCTTGATGTCGTTGGAGGCGCCGGTGGTGACCCCGTTGGGCCCCAGGGTCATCTCCTCGGCGATGCGGCCGCCGAACAGCGAGCAGATCTGGCTGAGAATCTGCTGGCGCGACAGGCTGTAACGATCCTGCTCGGGCAGGAACATGGTCACGCCCAGGGCGCGGCCGCGAGGGATGATGGTCACCTTGTAGACCGGATCGTGCTCCGGCATCACCAGGCCGATGATGGCGTGGCCCGACTCGTGGTAGGCGGTGTTGAGCTTCTCCTTCTCGGTCATGACCATGGAGCGGCGCTCGGCGCCCATCATGATCTTGTCCTTGGCGAGCTCCAGCTCCTCCATACCCACCAGGCGCTTGTTGCGACGGGCGGCGAACAGGGCGGCCTCGTTGACCAGGTTGGCCAGGTCGGCGCCGGAGAAGCCCGGGGTACCGCGGGCGATCAGCGACGGCTTGACGTCGTCTGCCAGCGGCACCTTGCGCAGGTGCACGTTGAGGATGTGCTCGCGGCCGCGGATATCGGGCAGCGGCACCACCACCTGGCGGTCGAAGCGGCCCGGACGCAGCAGCGCCGGGTCCAGCACGTCGGGGCGGTTGGTGGCGGCGATGACGATGATGCCCTCGTTGGCCTCGAAGCCGTCCATCTCCACCAGCAGCTGGTTGAGGGTCTGCTCGCGCTCGTCGTTGCCGCCGCCCATGCCGACCCCGCGGGAGCGGCCCACGGCGTCGATTTCATCGATGAAGATGATGCAGGGCGCCTGCTTCTTGGCCTGCTCGAACATGTCGCGCACGCGAGAGGCACCCACACCCACGAACATCTCGACGAAATCGGAACCGGAGATCGAGAAGAAGGGCACCTTGGCCTCGCCGGCGATGGACTTGGCGAGCAGGGTCTTGCCGGTACCCGGCGGGCCCACCATCAGCACCCCGCGGGGAATGGTCCCGCCCAGGCGCTGGAACTTGGTGGGGTCGCGCAGGAAGTCGACCAGCTCCTCGACCTCCTCCTTGGCCTCGTCGCAGCCCGCCACGTCGGCGAAGGTGGTCTTGATCTGGTCCTGGGAGAGCAGCTTGGCCTTGGACTTGCCGAAGCTCATGGGGCCGCCCTTGCCGGCCCCGCCGCCCTGCATCTGGCGCATGAAGAACATGAAGATGGCCAGGATCAGCAGGATCGGGAAACTGGCGATCAGCAGCCGGCTCCACAGGCTCTGCTGCTCCGGCTCCTTGCCCACCACGGTCACATTGTTGGAGAGCAGGTCATCGATCAGCTTGGGATCCTCCGCCGCGGGGCGGATGGTCTGGAACGACGAGCCGTCGGTGCGCTCGCCGGAGATCCGGTAGCCGTCGATGGTGACGCTACGCACCTGCTGGTTCTGCACCTGCTGGACGAACTGGGAGTAGTTCATCGACTGGGGGGAGCTGTCGACGCTGAAGTTGTTGAACACCGTCAGCAGCACCGCCGCGATGACCAACCAGAGGATCAGGTTCTTCGCCATATCGTTCAAGGGACTACCCTCAATGTCAGAAATCTGTCGGCCGCCATGGCCTGGCGCCTTGTATACGCTCTGTATAGGACACTACAGAAGCCCGCCGCGTTCAGCCACCGCCCATCCCGGACGGTCCACCGCAGGGGGCACTGTGACACACTTTGGCGCCTGCTGTCCGGCAATCAGCCCATTAGTCTGGGGCTATTGATTGCGCCTGCCGCCACGTTATCCGAGCCGAGCGCTCGCTCAGCCGCGAAACCCCTGGGCCAGCAGGTAGACCTCCCGGGAGCGCGCCCGGGAGGCTTCCGGCTTGCGCGTCACCACCCGGGTGAAGCGCTCGCGCAGGGTCTTCAGGTATTCATCGAACCCCTCGCCCTGGAACACCTTGGCCAGGAAGGTACCGCCGGGGCGCAGGGTCTGGCCGGCCAGGTCCAGCGCCAGCTCCACCAGGTACATCGCCTGGGGCTGGTCGATGGCGGCCATGCCGCTCATGTTGGGCGCCATGTCGGACATCACCAGGTCCACCGGCCGCTCGCCCAGCGCCGCCAGGATCGCCTCGAGCACGCTCTCCTCGGTGAAATCGCCCTGGATGAAGTCGACGCCGGCCAGGGCGTCCATCTCGAGGATATCCGAGGCGATCACCACCCCCTCCGGCCCCACCTTCTCGGCGGCCACCTGGCTCCAGCCCCCGGGGGCCGCTCCCAGGTCGATCACCGTCATGCCGGGCTTGAAGAGGCGATCCTTGTCGTCCAGCTCGAGCAGCTTGTAGCTGGCCCGGGAGCGATAGCCGTCCTGCCAGGAGCGCTGCACGTACTGGTCGTCGAAGTGCTCCTTCAGCCAGCCCTTGCTGGTCTTGCTGGATGGGCTGGCCTTGCTGGCGGCACTCTTGCTGGCCGGCGCCTTGCCGGAAGCGGGAGATGAAGTGCGGGAACGCGCCACGGCATCACCTGTGGTAAGGGGACGGGTGAAGGGACAGACAGGCGGTCGAGCGGAGTGCGGGAGTGGCACGCAGAACTGAAGAGTGCTGACCGGCCACTTCGACGCTGGCCGAATGCCCCGTGCTTTCACTGCGCGACGTTTCGCCCATGGCATTTTCCGCGTACCATGGATGGCTGCGCGCAACCGGGAAGACGCAAGATACCATGAGCTTGTCACAGGCACAAAAGAAAGCATTTCGCAGCATCGGCCACCACCTGAACCCGGTGGTGACGGTCTCCGAGAACGGCATCTCCGAAGGGGTCCTCGCGGAGCTGGGGCGAGCCCTCTCCGACCACGAGCTGATCAAGGTCAAGCTGGCCCTGCCGGAACGCGACGACCGCGCCGCCATCCTCGACGAGCTGGTCACCGCCAGCGGCGCCGAGCTGGTGCAGAAGATCGGCAAGATGGCGCTGCTCTATCGCCGCAATCCCCAGGCCAACCCGAAGCTCTCCAACGTGCAGCGCTTCGAGGGGCACCACGGCCGGCACTGAGCGCCGAGCCCTACCCAGCCTAGAAAGCAAAAGGCCCGCGGCACAGTTCACACTGCCGCGGGCCTTTTAATTGGCACTTTGTAGGAGCTCAGCTCCGCTGAGCGATCCGCTGCGCAGCAGCGGGGGCGCCTGCCGGCGCCATTCGGCGAAGCGTCGCACCGCCGATGAATCGGGCTCCTACAGGCTCGGCGCCTACAAGTGCTCGACGCCGGCGATCTCGTACTCGACGTTGCCGCCGGGGGTCTTGACCACCACCACGTCGCCCTCCTCCTTGCCGATCAGGGCGCGGGCGATGGGCGAGGTCACCGAGATCAGCCCCTGCTTGATGTCGGCCTCGTCCTCGCCGACGATGCGGTAGGTCACCTCATCGTCGGTATCGAGGTTGAGCAGCTCCACGGTGACGCCGAAGATCACCTTGCCGGTACGCGGCAGCTTGGTGACGTCGATCACCTGGGCGCTGCCGAGCTTGCCCTCGATCTCCTGGATGCGCCCCTCGATGAAGCCCTGCTGCTCCCGGGCAGCATGGTATTCGGCGTTCTCCTTGAGATCCCCGTGCTCACGAGCCTCGGCGATGGCGGCGATCACCTTCGGACGCGCCTCGCCCTTGAGCTGCTCGAGCTCCTTGCGCAGGCGCGCCTCTCCGGCAACGGTCATCGGGACCTTGTTCATTGTGCAGCTCCTGCATGCAGTTCCTGAAGCCGCCGCACCGTGATCTCGTTGCCGTATTCAAGCGCCATGCAAACGGCGTTGGCCCCCGCCAGCGTGGTGGCGTAGGGAACCTTGCGGGCAAGCGCGGTGCGGCGGATCACCGAGGAGTCCTGGATCGCCTGGCGACCCTCGGTGGTATTGACGATATAGGCGATGTCGTCGTTCTTGAGCAGATCGACGATATGCGGGCGGCCTTCGAAGACCTTGTTCACGACCTCGACGTCGAGTCCGGCGGCCTCAAGGGCAGCGGCGGTACCGCGGGTCGCGCACAGCGTGAAGCCCAATGTTACCAGAGAACGGGCCACCTCGATAACACCCGCCTTGTCCGGCTCGCGCACCGAGAGGAACGCCTTGCGCTCGCCGGTCAGCGCAGGAATCGCCTCGCCGGCGCCCAGCTGCGCCTTGTAGAAGGCCTCGGCGAAGGTGTCACCGCTGCCCATCACCTCGCCGGTGGACTTCATCTCCGGCGACAGGATGGGGTCGACGCCCGGGAACTTGTTGAACGGGAAGACCGCCTCCTTGACGCTGAAGAAGTGCGGCACGATCTCCCGAGTGAAGCCCTGCGCCTCGAGGCTGGTGCCGGCCATGCAGCGCGCGGCGATCTGGGCCAGGGAGGTGCCGATGCACTTGGAGACGAAGGGCACGGTGCGCGAGGCGCGGGGGTTGACCTCGATGACGTAGATCTCGCCGTCCTGCCAGGCCAGCTGCACGTTCATCAGGCCCTTGACGCCCAGCTCCACGGCCATCTGGCGCACCTGCTCGCGCATCTCGTCCTGCACCTCGGCGGGCAGCGAGTAGGGCGGCAGCGAACAGGCGGAGTCGCCGGAGTGCACGCCGGCCTGCTCGATGTGCTGCATGATGCCGCCGATCACCACCTGCTTGCCGTCGGAGACCGCATCGATGTCGATCTCCACGGCGGCATTGAGGAAGTGGTCGAGCAGCACCGGGGAGTCGTTGGAGACCTTGACCGCATGGGTCATGTAGTTCTCCAGCTCGTCGGCGGAGTAGACGATCTCCATGGCGCGACCGCCCAGCACGTAGCTGGGGCGCACCACCAGCGGGTAGCCGATGGTCTCGGCCTTGGCAAAGGCCTCCTCGAAGCTGCGCGCGGTGGCGTTGGGCGGCTGCTTGAGGCCCAGCTTGTCGATCATCTGCTGGAAGCGCTCGCGGTCCTCGGCGCGGTCGATGGCGTCCGGGGTAGTGCCGATGATCGGCACGCCGGCGGCCTCCAGCTCCCGGGCGAGCTTCAGCGGGGTCTGGCCGCCGAACTGCACGATGACGCCGACCGGCTGCTCCTTGTCGGCGATCTCCAGCACGTCCTCCAGGGTCACCGGCTCGAAGTAGAGGCGATCACTGGTGTCGTAGTCGGTGGAGACGGTCTCCGGGTTGCAGTTGACCATGATGGTCTCATAGCCGTCGTCGTGCATGGCGAAGGCGGCGTGGACGCAGCAGTAGTCGAACTCGATGCCCTGGCCGATGCGGTTGGGGCCACCGCCCAGCACCATGATCTTCTGGCGACCTGTGACCTCCGCCTCGCACTCCTCCTCGTAGGTGGAGTACATGTAGGCGGTATCCGAGGCGAACTCGGCGGCACAGGTGTCGACGCGCTTGTAGACCGGGCGGATGCCGGCCTTCTGGCGGGTCTTGCGGAACTCCTTCTCGGAGACGCCGAGCAGGCTCGCCAGACGAGCATCAGAGAAGCCCTTGCGCTTGAGGCGGAACAGCTCCCGGGCGTCGAGCTCGGAGAGCGAGCGCCGGGACACCTCGGCCTCGGTGGCGACCAGGTCCTCGAGCTGGACCAGGAACCAGGGGTCGATCTTGGTCAGCGCGAAGATCTCGTCGCGGCTCATGCCTGCGCGCATGGCGTCGGCCACGTAGAAGATGCGATCGGCGCCGGCGGCCTGCAACTCGGCCTTGATATGCGCCATGGCCTCGGCGGAGAAGTCGCCGGGCTTGAAATCGGGAAACTTGGGGTCGAGGCCGTCGTTGCCGGTCTCCAGGCCGCGCAGCGCCTTCTGCAGCGACTCCTGGAAGGTGCGCCCGATCGCCATCACCTCGCCCACCGACTTCATCTGGGTGGTCAGGCGGTCGTTGGCCTGGGGGAACTTCTCGAAAGTGAAGCGCGGGATCTTGGTGACCACGTAGTCGATGGCCGGCTCGAACGACGCCGGGGTGCGCCCGCCGGTAATATCGTTCTGCAGCTCATCCAGGGTATAGCCCACCGCCAGCTTGGCGGCGATCTTGGCGATCGGGAAGCCGGTGGCCTTGGAGGCCAGCGCCGAGGAGCGCGACACCCGCGGGTTCATCTCGATGACCACCATGCGCCCGGTGTCCGGGTCCACGCCGAACTGCACGTTGGAGCCGCCGGTCTCGACGCCGATCTCGCGCAGCACCGCAAGCGATGCGTCGCGCATGATCTGATACTCCTTGTCGGTCAGCGTCTGGGCCGGGGCCACGGTGATGGAGTCACCGGTGTGCACGCCCATGGGATCGAAGTTCTCGATGGAGCAGACGATGATGCAGTTGTCGTTCTTGTCACGAACGACCTCCATCTCGTACTCCTTCCAGCCCAGCAGCGACTCGTCAATCAGCAGCTCGTGGTTGTTGGAGAGCTCGAAGCCGCGGGTGCAGATCTCCTCGAACTCCTCCTTGTTGTAGGCCACGCCGCCGCCGGAGCCGCCCATGGTGTAGGAGGGGCGGATGATCACCGGGAAGCCCAGAGTGGACTGGATGCGCCAGGCCTCCTCCATGCTGTGGGCCACCTCGGCCTTGGGGCACTGAAGGCCGATGCGCTTCATGGCCTGGTCGAAGAGGTCGCGGTCCTCGGCCTTGTTGATGGCGTCGGCGTTGGCACCGATCATCTCCACGCCGTGCTTCTCGAGCACGCCGTGCTTGTCCAGGTCCAGGGCGCAGTTGAGCGCGGTCTGGCCGCCCATGGTGGGCAGGATGGCGTCGGGGCGCTCGGCCTCGATGATCTTCTCCACCGCCTGCCAGGTGATCGGCTCGATGTAGGTGGCATCGGCCATGGCCGGGTCGGTCATGATGGTGGCCGGGTTGGAGTTCACCAGGATGACCCGGTAGCCCTCCTCGCGCAGCGCCTTGCAGGCCTGGGCGCCGGAGTAGTCGAATTCGCAGGCCTGGCCGATGACGATGGGGCCGGCGCCGATGATCAGGATGCTCTGGATGTCTGTACGCTTGGGCATGGTGCTTCCCGCAGAATGTGGTGACGAGGGGCGACGTGTCTCGGGCTACTGCGCCGGGCTCAGGCCTGGCGGGCCTTCATCATCTCGATGAACCGGCCGAACAGCGGCGCCACGTCCTGGGGGCCGGGCATGGCTTCCGGATGCCCTTGGAAGCTGAAGGCCGGGCGGTCGGTACGCTCGATCCCCTGCAGGGTGCCGTCGAACAGCGAGCGATGGGTGGCGCGCACGTTGGCCGGCAGGCTCGCCTCGTCGGCGGCGAAACCGTGGTTCTGGCTGGTGATCATCACCTTGCCGCTGTCGAGATCCTGCACCGGGTGGTTGGCGCCGTGGTGGCCGTGGCTCATCTTCACGGTCTTCGCCCCGCTGGCCAGGGCCAGCAGCTGGTGGCCCAGGCAGATGCCGAAGATCGGAAGCTCGGTCTCGAGGATCTCCTGGATCGCCTTGATGGCGTAGTCGCAGGGCTCGGGGTCGCCGGGGCCGTTGGCCAGGAAGACGCCGTCCGGGTTCATGGCCAGCACCTCGGCGGCCGGGGTCTGGGCCGGCACCACGGTGAGGCGGCAGCCGCGGGAGGCGAGCATGCGCAGGATGTTGCGCTTGACGCCGAAGTCGTAGGCCACCACATGGTAGGGACGCTCGCCCTGGGTGGTATCGGCGTAGCCTTCGCCCAGGCTCCACTCGCCTTCGCTCCACTTGTAGGGCGCCTGGCAGGAGACCACCTTGGCCAGGTCCATGCCCTTGAGGCCCGGGAAGGCGCGGGCGGCGGCCAGGGCACGCTCCACGGCGTCCTCGCCCTCGGCCTCGGCGCCGGCCAGGATGGCGCCGTTCTGGGAGCCCTTGTCGCGCAGGATGCGGGTCAGGCGGCGGGTATCGATATCGGCGATGCCCAGCACGTTCTGGCTCTTGAGGTAGTCGGAGAGCGTCTGCTCGCAGCGGAAGTTGCTGGCCAGCAGCGGCAGGTCGCGGATCACCAGGCCCGCGGCGGCGATGCCCCCGGACTCCACGTCCTCGGCGTTGACGCCGGTGTTGCCGATATGGGGGTAGGTCAGGGTGACGATCTGGCGGGTGTAGGAGGGATCGGTCAGGATCTCCTGATAGCCGGTCATGGCCGTATTGAACACCACCTCACCGCTGGTCTGTCCATCGGCGCCGATCGCCGTGCCGTGAAATACGCTTCCGTCTTCCAGGGCCAGTATCGCGGGTCTGTTCAATGCAACGTCCTCCCATCTTTATGTAACGACAGCCATGTAACAACAGCTCGTCAGGAATAGTGCTACCGGTGGCACGCCCGCAAAAAAGCGGGACGAAAGCCGATTGAGACCGGTTTCATCCCGCTTGTTGTCATTCGCTCGGAACTGATTCGCTCAGAACATCAGAACACTGGGGGCCGAAGCAACAAGCGCTGTGTCAGGGCTCTCGCCCAGGCGCCCGGCCAAAATTTTGGGGATATTACAGGATCTGCCGCCCCTCGACTACCCCTTTGGTCGAGGCGCCCCGGCCAGTCCAGGCCCGGCCACTTCAGACACGGTCTGTCAGACACGAACTGTCAGACCGAGCCTGTGAGACCCAACACATCCTGCATGGAGTAGCGCCCCTTGTCCTGGTCGGCCACCCAGCGCGCCGCGCGCACCGCTCCCTTGGCGAAGGTCATGCGGCTCGAGGCCTTGTGGGTGATCTCGATGCGCTCGCCCTCGGTGGCGAACATCACGGTGTGCTCGCCGACGATGTCGCCGGCGCGCACCGTGGCGAAGCCGATCTCCTTGTCGGTGCGCGGCCCGCACTGGCCGACGCGTTCGAAGACGCCGTGCTCCTTGAGGGTGCGCCCCAGGCTCTCGGCCACCACCTCGCCCATCTTCAGCGCGGTGCCGGAGGGCGCGTCCACCTTGTGGCGATGGTGGGCCTCGATCACCTCGATGTCGTAGCCCTCGTCGCCCAGGGCCCTGGCGGCGGTCTCCAGCAGCTTCAGGGTCAGGTTGACCCCCACGCTCATATTGGGCGCGAAGACGAAGGGCAGCCGCTCGCGGAAGCCGTCGAGCTCGGCCAGCTCGTCATCGGAGAGGCCGGTGGTACCGATCACCATGCGCTTGCCGTGGGCCGCACAGAAGGCCAGGTTGGAAAGCGTCACCCGGGGTGCGGTGAAGTCGATCAGCACGTCGAAGTCGTCAACGATGGCCGCAAGCGAATCCACGGCGGCCACGCCCACCCGGCCGGCGCCGGCCAGCTCGCCGAGATCGGCACCCACCAGCGAGCTGCCCGGCTCGACGATGCCGCCGGCCAGGGTGGCTCCGTCATCCTGCTGGACGGCGTTGACCAGGGTGCGGCCCATGCGGCCGGCGACACCGACGATGGCGATACGGGTCATGTGGACTCCTGTGAAAGCGGTAGCGGTTCGGGAATGTGCGGCAGTATACCAGAGGCGAGACCCCGTCAGCCGCCCGCCCTGCCGTCACCGCGCATCAGCAGCCCCATGGCCAGCAGCACGGCCAGGCTGCCCGGCAGCCAGACCCAGCCGATGCGGTCCGGCGACTGCACGAACAGCAGCAGCATGGAGACGAAGGGCACCAGATAGCCGTAGGCGGTGACCGCCCCCGGCGTCAGCGCCGCGGTGGCCCGCTGCATCAGCCAGAAGGTGAGCGCGCTGGAGCAGAGCCCCAGATAGACCAGCAGGGCGAGATCCAGGGCCGTCATGGCCGCCAGCCGCCCCACCGGCTCCACGGCGAGCCCGGCCAGGCCGATCAGCACGCCGCCCGCCCCCAGGCTCCAGAAGGTGCGCACCGCCGCCGACTCCGGCAGCCGCCCGCTGGCCAGCCCCCAGCGGCTGAGCACCGGATAGCAGGCCGTGGCGATGCAGCCGAGGAAGAACACCGCCTCGCCGCGACCGAAGGCCGGCCCGCCACCCTGCTGGCTCCCCTCGGCGACGGCCAGACCCAGGGCCCCCAGCGCTCCCAGGGCGAGAATGCTCGGCAGCCGCCAGCCAGACCGCTCCACCCCAAGGCCCAGCCCCAGCAGGAAGGCCAGCAGCGGCACGCTCACATGCAGGGTCGCCATGGAGAGGGCCGTGGCGTGGTGGGCGGCCCAGAACATGGCCCCGAAGAAGCCGGCCAGGCAGAGCCCCATCAGGGCGTAGAGGGGCAGCAGGCCCGGCGCGGGCAGGAAGTCCGGCGAGCGCCTGGCCAGCCACCAGAGGCCGGCGCAGGCGATAAAGAAGCGCAGGGCGGTGAGCGAGAGCGGCGGCAGCTCGTTCATCAGCCCCACGGCGGGAAAGGAGAGCCCCACCAACGACGCCCAGAGCAGCATGCCCAGGTGGGCGCTGCGGGCCGAGACCGACTGGCTCAACGGATCCAGGCGATATCGAGCGGCTCACCGCCGGCCATGCGTTCGAGGTGGCTGGCGACCACTTCTTCCAGGCGCTCGCGCCGCTGTGCATCCTGCGCCTCGATCACCACCGTCAGGGCACCGGGCTCGGCCAGCATCCGGCAGCTACCGCCCTCGAAGCGCACCCGGCCCTCCCGCTCGGTGTAGTGGACCTCGAGCTTATGGGCCCAGTGCTTGCAGAGCCGCCGGATCAGCTTCTCGCCGGACTCGGTGGCGATCTGCGCCCTTGCACCGATCACGCCTGATTCCATGGGTCAGGCCTCCCAGACAATATCGAGCTCGACGCCCTTGAGAGCGTCCAGGGTATTGTCCACTTCCCCCTCCAACTGGTTGTGAGCCTCGTCATCGACCGCCTCCACCACCACCAGCAGCTTGTCCGGCTGGGCCTGGAGGTAGCAGCTGCCGCTGGCAAAATCGATCCGGACCGGGTCGCTTGCGCGATCGATCGCCTTGGCATCGGACCAGCGCTCGCAGAGCTGGTCGATCAGGGCCGCCGCATCCTCGGCGGGCAGCTCGGCGCGTGAAATGGGCATGGCAGATCTCCTGGCAGTTTCATCGAGCCACCAGACTATGCCGCCGCACCGTCGAAGCCAAGCGGGCGCCTCTACACGCTGCCCCGCATTCGATAGCAGCCGCCGTGATAACGTAACGCCAGGTCTATCGAGACACAGCCTGGCGGCTGGATCACCTGCGGCGCTGAGGCGGCAGCCATGAACGCGACGGGCCCCGGCATCTGGCGATGCCGGGGCCCGTCTGGCGCTGCGAGGCGTGATGCCGCTGGGGTGATAGCGTCAGGGCTTCATATCCTCAAAGAATTTCTTCACGCCGTCGAAGAAGCCGCTCTTCTTGGGCGAGTGGTGGGCGCTGTTGGTGCCGCCGAGGCTCTCCTGGAACTGGCGCAGCAGCTCCTTCTGCTCCTCGTTGAGCTTCACCGGGGTCTCCACCACCACCTTGCACAGCAGATCACCCGGGGCGCCGCCGCGCACCGGCTTGACGCCCTTGCCGCGCAGGCGGAAGAGCTTGCCGGTCTGGGTCTCCGACGGGATCTTCAGCTTGACCCGGCCGTCCAGGGTCGGCACCTCCAGCTCGCCACCGAGGGCGGCGTCAACGAAGTTGATCGGCACCTCGCAGTGCAGGTGCTTGCCGTCGCGCTGGAAGATATGGTGCGGCTTGATGTGCACCTGGACGTAGAGATCCCCGGGCGGGCCGCCGTTCATACCGGCCTCGCCCTCGCCGTTGAGGCGAATGCGGTCGCCGGTATCCACCCCGGCGGGAATCTTCACCGACAGGGTGCGGGTCTCGCGCACCCGGCCCTCGCCGTTGCACTTGTGGCAGGGCACCTTGATGTGCTGCCCGGAGCCGTGGCAGGTCGGGCAGGTCTGCTGCACGGCGAAGAAGCCCTGCTGCATGCGCACCTGGCCGTGGCCGTGGCAGGTCGGGCAGGTCTCCTTGCTGGAGCCGGGCTCGGCGCCTGAGCCGTCGCAGCGCTCGCACTCCACGTGGCGCGGCACGCGGATATCCACGGTGGTGCCGGCCACGGCGCTCTCGAGGTCGAGCTCGAGGTTGTAGCGCAGGTCGCTGCCCCGGGCCGGGGCGTTGGGGTTACGACGCCCGCCGCCACCGCCGAAGATGTCGCCGAAGACATCGCCGAAGATATCGCTGAAGCCGCCGGGGCCTCCCCCGCCGAACCCGCCGCCGCCGAAGCCGCCGGCCTGACCGTCCACGCCGGCATGGCCGAACTGGTCATAGGCGGCGCGCTTCTCGCCGTCGGAGAGCACCTCGTAGGCCTCGGACACCTCGCGAAACTTCTCCGCCGACGTCTCGTCATCCGGGTTGCGGTCGGGGTGAAACTTCTGGGCGAGCCGCCGGTAGGCCTTCTTGATCTCTTTGGTGTCGGCGCCACGCTCTACGCCCAGCACCTCGTAATAGTCACGTTTGGACATGGGTCTGTCCGCCTCCGTCGCGGTCCCTCGGAAACACCAACGCGGGAGTCAGGCCCCCGCGCTGGTGTCATCCATGGCTTATATGCGCAGTTCAGATGCGTGGTTTACTGCTTCTTCTGGTCGTCGTTGACCTCTTCGTACTCGGCGTCGACCACGTCATCTTCCTGCTTGGCGCCGGCTTCCTGGCCTTCGCCACCGCCCTGCTGGGCCGCTTCAGCCTGGGCCGCATACATCTTCTGGGCCAGGTTGCCGGAGGCCTCGGTCAGCTTGTCGAGCTTGGCCTGAATGTCATCCTTGTCGTCGCCCTTGATCGCCTCCTCGAGCTCCTTGGCGGCGCTCTCGATGGCTTCCTTCTCCTCGTCGCTGGCCTGATCACCGGCTTCCTGGACGGTCTTGCGTGCGGCATGGATCATGCCGTCGGCCTGGTTACGCAGCTGGACCAGCTCCTCGAACTTCTTGTCCTCGTCGGCGTGGGCCTCGGCGTCGCGGACCATCTGCTCGATCTCGTCGTCGGAGAGGCCGCTGGAGGCCTTGATGACGATGGACTGCTCCTTGCCGGTGGCCTTGTCCTTGGCGGAAACGTTCAGGATGCCGTTGGCGTCCAGGTCGAAGGCGACCTCGATCTGCGGCACGCCGCGGGGCGCCGGCGGAATGTCGGCCAGGTCGAAGCGGCCCAGCGACTTGTTGCCGCCCGCCTGCTTGCGCTCGCCCTGCAGCACATGGATGGTCACGGCGGTCTGGTTGTCATCCGCGGTCGAGAAGGTCTGGGTCTTCTTGGTCGGGATGGTGGTGTTCTTCTCGATCAGCGGTGTCATCACGCCGCCCAGGGTCTCGATGCCGAGGGTCAGCGGGGTCACGTCGAGCAGCAGCACGTCCTTGACGTCGCCGCCCAGCACGCCGCCCTGGATGGCAGCGCCCACGGCCACCGCCTCGTCCGGGTTCACGTCCTTGCGCGCTTCCTTGCCGAAGAACTCGGCCGCCTTCTGCTGCACCAGGGGCATGCGGGTCTGGCCGCCGACCAGGATGACGTCGTCGATCTCGGAAGCCGAGAGGCCGGCATCCTTCAGGGCGATCTTGCAGGGCGCCAGGGAGCGCTGCACCAGATCCTCCACCAGCGACTCCAGCTTGGCCCGGGTCACCTTGACGTTGAGGTGCTTGGGACCGGTCTGGTCGGCGGTAATGTAGGGCAGGTTGACGTCGGTCTGCTGGGCGCTGGAGAGCTCGATCTTGGCCTTCTCGGCAGCTTCCTTCAGGCGCTGCATGGCCAGGTTGTCGCCGGAGAGGTCGATGCCGCTGTCGGCCTTGAACTGATCGACCAGGTAGTTGATCAGGTGCATGTCGAAGTCTTCGCCACCCAGGAAGGTGTCGCCGTTGGTGGCCAGCACCTCGAACTGGGTCTCGCCGTCGACGTCCGCCACCTCGATGATGGAGATGTCGAAGGTGCCGCCGCCCAGATCGTAGACCGCGATGGTCTTGTCGCCCCGGGACTTGTCCATGCCGTAGGCCAGCGCCGCCGCGGTGGGCTCGTTGATGATGCGCTTGACCTCGAGGCCGGCGATACGGCCGGCGTCCTTGGTGGCCTGACGCTGGCTGTCGTTGAAGTAGGCCGGCACGGTGATGACCGCCTCGGTGACGGGCTCACCCAGGTAGTCCTCGGCGGTCTTCTTCATCTTCTTCAGCACTTCGGCGCTGACCTGGGGCGGCGCCAGCTTCTTGCCCTTCACTTCCACCCAGGCGTCACCGTTGTCGGCCTCGGAGATGGTGTAGGGCACCATCTTGATGTCCTTCTGGACGACCTCGTCCTTGAAGCGACGGCCGATCAGGCGCTTGATGGCGTAGAGGGTGTTGGTCGGGTTGGTGACCGCCTGGCGCTTGGCCGACTGGCCCACCAGGATCTCGCCATCCTCGGTGTAGGCGATGATGGAAGGCGTGGTGCGGCCGCCTTCGGCATTCTCAATCACCTTGGCGCTGTCGCCGTCCAGCACGGCCACGCAGGAGTTGGTGGTACCAAGGTCGATTCCGATGATGCGTCCCATAGGAAATCCTCGAAGTGGTTGCGGTTGTATCCGGGAGTCGTGTTCAGCGGCCTGGGCCGCGGAGTTGACGTCTATCTGGGGGCCGCCGTCACCATTTCAAGTCCAGCGGCCGGAATTCATTGCTCAACCGGCGGCCTGGCTGACCACCACCATGGCCGGGCGCACCAGGCGGCCGTTGAGCAGGTAGCCCTTCTGCATCACTTCCATGACGGTATTGGGCTCCAGCTCCGGGTTGGGCACCATGGCCATCGCCTCGTGGAGCTGGGGGTCGAAGGGCTCGCCGGCGGGCTCCACCGCCTCGACGCCGAACTTGGCCATGGCATCGAGCTGCATCTTGAGGGTCATGGAGACGCCCTCGCGGTGGGCCTCGGTGGCCTCGTCCGCCATGGCCTCGAGGGCCTTCTCCAGGCTGTCCACCACCGGCAGCAGCTCCTTGACGAACTTCTCCAGGGCGAACTTGCGGGCCTTCTCGGCCTCCTGCTCGGCGCGGCGACGCACGTTCTGGGCCTCGGCGGCGGCGCGCAGCGCCTGGTCCTTGGCGTCGGCCAGGCCCTGCTCCAGCTCCTCGACCCGGGCGGCCAGCAGCTCGGCCTCGGGGTTGTCGCTCACCTCGGTCTCGGCCTGCTCGGCCGCCTCGAGGGCCTCGTCCAGCTCGCCCTCCACCGGCTGTGCGTCGGCCTCCTGCTCGCGGCGGGCCAGCTCATCGTCCAGCGGGGTCTGTGGGTCTTTGGCCATGGGTCTCTCCTGATCGGGTAGGCGGCGGCACGGGCCGCCGACTCGGCATTGAATGACGGTTCGCAAGGGGCTGCCGGGTATATGGGGACAGGCGCGCGGAACTCAAGGCGGGTGGCGCACGTGCATTGCTGGCCAACCTCGACTACTGTATAAACGCACACATATTGGATGGATACCCAGTTGCCCGGCCAGGGCCGCAGACTTCCCGGGAGGCACCATGCTGACAGAGCTTGCCATTCGCGACTTCGCCATCGTCGACCACCTGGAGCTGGAGCTCGGTGGCGGCATGACCGCCATCACCGGCGAGACCGGCGCCGGCAAGTCGATCCTTCTCGGGGCCCTGGGCCTCTGCCTGGGCGAGCGCGCCGACGCCACCAGCGTCCGCCACGGCCGTGAGCGCGCCGACCTCTCCGCCCGCTTCGATATCCGCCAGCTCCCCGAGGCCCGCGCCTGGCTGGCCGCCAGGGAGCTCCCCGACGACGACTGCCTGCTGCGACGCGTGGTCGCCGCCAACGGCCGCTCCAAGGCCTGGATCAACGGCCAGCCCGCCACCGTGGGCGACCTCAAGGCGCTGGGCGAACGGCTGATCGAGATCCACGGCCAGCACGCGCACCAGGCGCTGCTCCGCGAGGAGACTCACCTGCGCCTGCTCGACGACTTCGCGGGTCACCGGGAGGCGGTAGGCGAGATGGCCGAGACCTTCCGCGCCTGGCAGGCCGCGCGCCGCCGCCTCAAGCGGCTGGCCGAGGACGGCGACGAGCTCGCCGCCCGCCGCCAGCTGGTGCGTTACCAGGTCGAGGAGCTTGACCAGCTGGCCCTGGCCGAAGGGGAGCTCAAGGCGCTGGAGGAGGAGCAGGAGGCGCTGGCCCACGCCGAGGAGCGCCTGCGCGAGGCGCAGTTCGCCGCCGAGTGCTGCGACAGCGACGAGGGCGGCGCCATGACGCTGCTGACCCAGGCCATCAACCGCCTCTCGGTGCTGCCGGGCAGCGATCGCGGCCGCCTGGCCGAGACGCTCGGCATGCTGAGCGAGGCGCGCATCCAGGTGGAGGAGGCGGCCCGGGAGCTGCACCACTTCGCCGCTGCCACCGAGCTCGACCCGGAGCGCCTGGCCCGGGTGGAAGAGCGCCTGGGGGAGGTGCACCGCCTGGCCCGCAAGCACCATGTGATGCCGGAAGAGCTCACCGAGCGCCATCGCCAGCTGCATGACGAGCTGGCGGGGCTGGAGGGCGGCGAGGAGAGCCTGGAGGCCCTGGAAGCCGAGGTGGACGCCCTGCGCGAGCGGTGGCGGGAGCAGGCCCGCCAGGTCGGCGAGGCACGCCGCCAGGCGGCCGCTCGCTTCGGTCAGGCGGTGCAGGAGCAGCTCGCCTTCCTGGCCATGGGCAAGGCGCGCTTCGAGGCCGAGCTGGTGACGCGGGAGACACCGGCCGCCGAAGGCCTGGAGGGCGTCCGCTTCCTGATCAGTGCCAACCCCGGCCAGCCGGCCCGTCCCCTGGCCCGGGTCGCCTCGGGCGGCGAGCTCTCCCGCATCAGCCTGGCCATCCAGGTGGTCGCCGCGCGCCACTCCACCATCCCGAGCCTGGTCTTCGACGAGGTGGACGTAGGCGTCTCCGGCGCCACCGCCGAGATCGTCGGCCAGCTGCTGCGCCGGCTGGGCGAACAGGGCCAGGTGATGACCGTGACCCACCTGCCCCAGGTGGCCGCCCAGGCCCATCAGCACCTGCATATCGAGAAGCGCGCCAAGCGAAACACCACCCTGACCCGCATGGCGCTGCTCGATGAGGCCGGCCGGGTGGGCGAACTGGCGCGCATGCTGGGCGGCGTCAACCTGTCGGATCAGACCCTTGCCCACGCCCGGGAGATGCTCGACGCCAGCCAGCGCCCCCACCACTGAGGCTTTCTCGCACTGCACACAAGCTTTCTCGCCCTGCACACAAAGAAGCGGCCCCGATCATGGATCGGGGCCGCTTCGTTTCGGGCGAACCGGGCAAGGGGCGGGTGATGCTACTTCCTGGGAGCGCCGTCCTGGCGGGTCACGCTGGAGCCACGCGGGCGCACGTAGAGCACCAGGGCGTGGTCCACCAGCTCGAAGCCGTGCTCCTCGGCGATCTCCTGCTGGCGCCGCTCGATGGTCTCATCGAAGAACTCGATGATCTCACCGCTCTCAAGGCACACCATATGGTCGTGGTGGTCCTCCTGGGAGATCTCGAAGACGGCGTGGCCGCCGTCGAAGTTGTGGCGCACCACGAGTCCCGCGGACTCGAACTGGGTCAGCACGCGGTACACGGTGGCCAGGCCTACGTCTTCACCCGCGTCCAGCAGGGTCTTGTAGACATCTTCGGCGCTCATGTGATGTTCACCCTGAGCGTTCTCGAGAATCTGCAGGATCTTTACGCGGGGCAGGGTCACCTTCAGACCGGCCTTGCGTAGTTCATGGTTCTGGTCGGCCATGGTCGCTCTTCGCAGTATCAGGTAGGGTCGGGTATTATCGACCGAAACCACGATAGTGAAGAACAGGCGCAAATGCAAAAGTTGACAAGAATCGTCACCCTTTCGGCCGCTCTGCTGATGGTCAGCGGCTGCAGCTACTTCGGGGTCTACAAGCGCGACATCCCCCAGGGCAACCTGGTGACCGCCGACATGGTGGAACAGCTGCGCCCCGGCATGACCCGCGACGACGTGGTCTATGTGATGGGCCGTCCGCTGCTGGAGGCTCCCTTCGACTCGAACCAGTGGGACTATGTGTTCCGCCTCGACGAGGCCTACGGCGGCGTGGAGCGCCGCCGGGTCACCCTGACCTTCGATGGCAACCGGCTGGCGGACATCCAGCGCGAGGGCGACCTGGAGCGTGACATCGAGCTGCGCTCCATCGAAGGCGCCGGCCCCCAGGTGGAGGGCGCCGACCCGCTTGACGCCGCTCCCACCCAGGAGCCCCAGCCGGAGGGCGGCGCCACCGTGCCCATGGGCGGCGAGCCGGCTCGGGACTTCTGACCCAGCGGCCTTGAGCGCCTCCTGAAACGACGCCCCGCCATGGCTCAGCCGCGGCGGGGCGTCACCCTTTTGAGGCCGCTCGAGCCAGGCGTGCCTGCTTGGGGTCGATGAGCAGCGGACGATAGAGCTCTACCCGGTCGCCGGCACGCAAGCGGTGCACCTGAGGCTCGCGCAGCCGCTTTCCGAAGATGCCCAGATCGGCCCCGGCAAGGGTCTCGGCCGGCAAGTCGGGAAAGCGTGCGGGGAGGTCGGCCAGGGCGACCGCCTCGCTGGCCGTGGTGCCCAGAGGCACATTCAGCGCCACCACGGCCTGCCGCTCGGGCAGGGCAAAGGCGATCTCGATCGGGATCTCGGCCATGGCTCAGCGCCCGTAGAGGTCATCGGCGCGGCGGGTGAAGGCCTCCACCAACTGGCCCGCCACCTGCTGGAACAGCTTGCCGAAGGCCATGCCGAGCAGCCGGCTGGCAAACTCGAACTCCATCTCCAGGCACACCTTGCAGGCGTTCTCCCCCATGGGGATGAACATCCAGCGCCCGCGCAGGCGCTTGAAGGGGCCGCTGACCAGCGACATCTCGATGCGCTCTGGCTCGATCAGGTCGTTGCGGGTGGCAATGCTCTGCTCGATGCCGGCCCGACCCAGGGTCATCTCGCCGATCAGGTGGGAGTCATCCCGCTCGATCAGGCGTGCACGCCGACAGCCGGGCAGGAACTCCGGATAGCGCTCGAAGTCGTTGACCAGATCGAACATCTGCTGGGGGGTGTGTCGCACCATGGCGGTTCGGTTGACCGTTGGCATTGAGCTCTCCGCTGACTTCACAGTGCCCAGGGCGTATCATGAGCCGTTATTTCAGGCCTTGAATGGTATCACGCTTCCCCCCATATCGAAGGGAAAGCCGCCACGGGCACGGACAGACACGAGGTTTCATGGCCAACAAGAAAGGCAAGGGCAAGGGCCCCGGCAGCAACGTCATCGCCTTGAACAAGAAGGCGCGCTTCGAATATCACATCGATGAGGTGTTCGAGGCAGGCCTGGTGCTGGCCGGCTGGGAGGTGAAGAGCCTGCGCGCCGGCAAGGCCCAGCTCACCGACACCTACATCCTGGTCAAGGACGGCGAGGCCTGGCTGCTGGGCAGCCATATCATGCCGCTCAACACCGCCAGCACCCACGAGGTGGCCGACCCGACGCGCACCCGCAAGCTGCTGCTGCACAGGAAGGAGATCGCCAGGATCTTCTCGCGCACCCAGGACAAGGGGCATACCTGCGTGCCCCTCAAGCTCTACTGGAAAGGCAATCGCGTGAAGTGCGAGCTGGCCCTGGTGACGGGCAAGAAGCTGCACGACAAGCGAGCCACCGAGAAGGACCGCGACTGGCAGCGCCAGAAGGGACGCGTGATGCGGGAACAAAACCGGGGGTAGGCTGTCATAAGGCTGCACATCCTGATAGGATGCGCGATCAAGGGGGCGACATGGTTTCGACGCCGGTGACAACCCCTGCGGTGCATGCCGAGAGCGTGATGTATCTCGTAAATCCAACATCACAAATGAATAGTCGCAAACGACGACAACTACGCTCAGGGCGCGCTGGCAGCTTAAACGCTGTTAGCTTCTTGCCCGGCCCCAACGCGATGTGCCCATTCATCGCCGAGGGGATATGAGCCAAGACTGATGGGATCGCAATCGGTAGCGTCCTCATGCCGGTTGCTAAATCTAAGAGGAATCGCGTCGCTGGATCCTGACCGTTGGAGCCAGAGGCGTTAAATCAAATAACGGAATCTAAGCATGTAGAGCCAATGGGCGAGTGCTGGCGGACGCGGGTTCAATTCCCGCCGCCTCCACCAAACAAGTCGACGAATCAAGCACCTACGGGTGCTTTTTTCGTTTCTGCCTCTAGCCGACTCCCTTATGCCACCACCCCGGGGCCTCCGGCGGCGCCCCACCGCGAGCGCAGGCGGGTCGCCGCAGCCCCTGTTGCGACTTTGGTCGCGCCCTTGACGCGAAAACCACTTGATACCAGCCTCAGGGGGCGCCATTATCAGCGCCCACTCGTCTACCCCCCTGCGGGGAGCCGGGCGAGGCCAAGACCGGGGTGGCATCGGGTCGGGGGCGCCGAGGCGCTTCACTACCGATAAGACCCTACCACTGTTGACATTTCCCGATCTGGATTCGAAACCCCATGAGCAAAGTCCTGATTATCGGCGCCGGCGGCGTCGGCGGCGTCGTGACCCACAAGTGCGCCCAGCATCCCGAGGTCTTCAGCGAGATCCTGCTGGCCAGCCGCAACGAAGCGAAGTGCAAGGCGATCGCCGCTCAGCTGGATCGCCCGATCCAGACCGCCCAGGTAGACGCCGACAGCGTCGATGACCTGGTCGCGCTGATCGAGTCCTTCAAGCCCGACGTGCTGATCCACGTGGCCCTGCCCTATCAGGACCTGACCATCATGGAGGCCTGCCTGAAGACCGGCGTGCCCTACCTCGACACCGCCAACTACGAGCATCCCGACGAGGCGAAGTTCGAGTACAAGGAGCAGTGGGCCTTCCAGGATCGCTACGCCGAGGCGGGCAACATGGCCACCCTGGGCTGCGGCTTCGATCCGGGCATGACCAACATCTACTGCGCCTACGCCCAGAAGAACCTCTTCGACGAGATCCACCGCATCGACATCCTGGACGCCAACGGCGGCGACCACGGCTACCCCTTCGCCACCAACTTCAACCCGGAGATCAACATCCGCGAGATCACCGCGAAGGGTCGCTACTGGGAGCAGGGCGAGTGGAAAGAGACCGACCCGCTGGCGGTGAAGCGCAAGTTCGACTTCGACGGCATCGGCGAGAAGGACATCTACCTCCTCTACCACGAGGAGCTCGAGTCCCTGTGCCAGAACATCAAGGGCCTGGAGCGCATCCGCTTCTGGATGACCTTCTCCGACAAGTACATCACCCACCTCAAGGTGCTCGAGAACGTCGGCATGACCAGCATCGAGCCGATCACGGTGAACGGCACCGAGATCGCCCCGCTGGAGTTCCTCAAGGCGGTGCTGCCCGATCCGGCCTCGCTGGGCCCGCGCACCAAGGGCAAGACCAACATCGGCATCATCGCCGACGGCATCAAGGACGGTAAGCGTCGCAAGGTGTACATCTACAACATCTGCGACCACGAGAAGTGCTACGAGGAGGTCAAGTCCCAGGCGATCTCCTACACCACCGGCGTGCCGGCGGTGACCGGCGCCATGCTGATGCTGGAAGGGATCTGGAAGGGCGCGGGCGTCTTCAACGTCGAGCAGCTCGACCCCGACCCCTTCATGGCGCGCATCGGCGAGATGGGCCTGCCCTGGCAGGTGGTCGAGCTCGACCCCGACCACGATCCCCTGGCCTGAGCCATGGCGAACGCACGCGAGCAGGGCCTGGACTTTAATGTCCAGGCCTGCCCCTCACCGGCCTATGTGGTGGACGACGCCCTGCTGCGCAAGAACCTGGAGCTGCTCGGCCAGGTTCAGGAGCGCAGCGGCGCGCGCATCCTGCTGGCCCTGAAGGGCTTCGCCATGTGGGACACCTTCCCGCTGGTGCGCCAGTACCTGGTGGGCACCACATCCAGCGGCCAGGACGAGGCGCGCCTGGGGGCGGAGACCTTCGGCGGCGAGGTGCACTGCTACTCGCCGGCCTTCACCGAGGAGGAGATGGCGGTGGTGCTGCGCTACGCCGACCACCTCAGCTTCAACTCTCCGGGCCAATGGCGGCGCTTCCGCGAGACCATCGCGGGCGCGCCCCGCCGAGTCTCCTGCGGCATGCGGGTCAATCCTGAGCACTCCACCGGTTCGGTGCCGCTCTACGACCCCTGCGCGCCGGGCTCCCGGCTCGGCACAAGGGCGGCCGACCTCACCCCGGAGGTGATGGAGGGGCTCGAGGGGCTGCACTTCCACACCCTGTGCGAGCAGAACAGCGACGACCTGGAGTCGACCCTGGCGGCCTTCGAGGAGCGCTTCGGCCACTACCTCGCCGGCCTCAAGTGGGTCAACTTCGGCGGCGGCCACCATATCACCCGCGCCGACTACGACGTCGAGCGCCTGGTGAGGGTGATTCGCGGTTTCCGGGAGCGCCATCCGCACCTGACCGTCTATCTGGAGCCGGGCGAGGCGATCGCGCTCAACACCGGCTACCTGGTCTGCACGGTGCTGGATATCGTCGAGAACCAGGGCCCCATCGCCATCCTGGATACGTCGGCGACTGCGCATATGCCCGACGTGCTGGAGATGCCCTACCGCCCGCACATCATCGGCGGCGGCGAACCGAACGAGAAGGCCCACACCTACCGCCTGGGGGGCATGACCTGCCTGGCCGGCGACGTGATCGGCGACTACTCCTTCGATGCGCCGCTCGAGATCGGCGACCGCCTGGTGTTCACCGACATGGCCCACTACACCATGGTCAAGACCACCACCTTCAACGGCATCCGCCTGCCGTCGATCTGCCGCATCGACGAGGCGAGCCGCGAGGTGCGCACGGTCAGGGCCTTCGGCTACGTGGACTATATGCAGCGGCTCAGCTGAGCCGACTGCCGCACGGCCTGGCACGACCCTGAAGCCCCCTCGCGGGGCTTCAGTTCGTTCTGGCACTCGCACGCCTTGCTGCCCGGAGCGCAAGGCGCGAAAGCCGCCCTTTCCCGCGGCGGCCCCGGCCTCTAAGGTGGAGGAAAGCCATCGTGGAGGGAGTGCGTGATGACGCAGGTCGCAAGATGCAGGGTCTACAAGTTCGGCGGCGCCTCGATCCAGGACGCCGAGGCCATTCGCCGCCTGTCGGCGCTGCTGGCAGATGAGCGCGAGCGCCCCCGGGCCCTGGTGGTCTCGGCCATGGGCAAGACCACCAACGCCCTGGAGGCGCTGCTCGCGGCGGCCCGTCGCGATGACGCGGCGGACTATCACCGGTGGCTCGAGTCGATTCGCCACGACCACCTGGCCGTAGCCGAGGACCTCTTCGGCCCGGACTCCCCCGTGGCGGACGCCCTGGAGCAGCGGCTGGCCGAACTGGATGCCGCCCATGCCGCCCACCGCGAGGCCCCCTACCCCTTCCACTACGACCAGACCGTGGGCATGGGCGAGCTGCTCTCCACCACCCTGCTGTCCGCCTGGCTCAACGAGAAAGGCGTGGCGACCCGCTGGTGCGACGCCCGCTCGCTGATCATCACCGACGACCGCCACCAGGCCGCCGAGATCGACTGGGCGGCCACCCGCGAGCGTATCGCCTCCCTTGCCGCCGAGTGCGACGAGCTGCTGCTGACCCAGGGCTTTATCGGCGCCACCCCAGGGGGCGCCATGACCACCCTGGGGCGTGAAGGCTCGGACTTCAGCGCGGCCATCCTCGCCGAGGCCCTGGGCGCCGAGGCGCTGACCGTCTGGAAGGACGTGCCGGGACTCTTCAACGCCGACCCGCGGCGCTTCCCCAACGCCCGCCAGATCCGGCAGATCAGCTACGCCGAGGCCCTGGAGCAGACCTGGCACGGCGCCAAGGTGATCCACCCGCGCACCCTGGCGCCGCTGCAGCGCGCCGGCATTCCGCTGACGGTACGCTCCTTCCTGGAGCCCGAGGCCCCACCCAGCACCATCGGCCCGGCACCGGGGGACGGCGACCGCCGGCCCGCCCTGATCCTGCGCGACGACCAGGTGCTGCTGGAGCTCAGTCCCCGCGAGGCGGGCTTTATCGAGGCGGGCCTGATGGCCGAGGCCATCGCCGCCCTGGCCGAGCAGGGGCTCAATGCCAACCTGCTCGAGATGGAGGCTCAGCGCCTGCGACTGGTGGTGGACCACAAGGGGGAAAGGCTCGCCCCCCTGCTGGCGCGGCTCGGGGCGTGCGGGGCAGTGACCCACCGCGAGGAGCTGTCCCTGCTGACGGTGCGCCACCCCAGTGAGGCCCTGCTGGCCGCCCTGGACACCGGCAGGAGAGCGCTGGTCGAACGGAGCAGCGCCACCACCGCCCAGCGCCTCTACCCCGCCGCCGAATGCCCTGCCCCCTGGACGCTTCCCGAGCCCTGAGCCCAGGGGCTCGGACCACACAGGGGGGGTATACAACGCCTCTACATGGCAGCCAAGCGGTCACAAGGGCGGCTAGTTGTCATGGGGCAAAGTCCGTATCATGAGCCGCAGGCAACATCCCAAGTGCTTTTCAACAATCATCTTCTACACGCACGAGACGGAGGTCACAGCGTGAATCCCATGCGAGCCCTAACCCTGATGCTCGGCTGGATGCTGATCGCCCTGCTGGCGCTCGCCGGGCCGGTGCAGGCCCAACCCGCCGAACCGGACGGCCAGCCCTCGGCCAATGCCGCCCTAGCCGACCTGCTCGAGAACGAGCAGAGCCGCCAGCAGCTGATCGACCAGCTGCGCGGCGCCGCCGCTGCCGCGGCCGCCGAGCCGCCGCCGGGGCAGGCTCAGCCATCCCTCCCCCGCCAGCTGGCCGAGATCACCAGCCACGTGGCCAGCGATATCGGCAGCCAGCTCAAGGCCATCGTCAACGCCATCGGCGGCATGTTCGACCGCGACCTGGAGAGCACCTTCGACGTGGAGGCCTTCACCAGCGCCGCCATCAACCTGGGCCTGGTGATTCTCGCCACCCTGGCGCTGTTCATGGCCTTCCGTCGCCTGGCCCGGCCACTGTTCACCAGCGTCAGCCAGTGGTCACAGAGCGGCGAGGGGCTGACGCCGGTGCTGCGCCTGGTGATCTGCGTGGCGCTGGCCGCGGTGGTCGATGTGCTGATCGTCGCCTTCGCCTACCTGGGCGGCAACCTGATCGCCACCTTCGCCATCGGCGAGACCGGCGAGCTCTCCACCCGCGCCTCGCTCTTTCTCAACGCCTTCCTGGTGATCGAACTGCTCAAGGCGGCGGTGCGCATGCTGTTCGCCTCCCGCTACGAGGGGCTGCGCCTGCTGCCGATCTCCGCGGAAGAGGCCTCCTACTGGAACCGCTGGATCGCCCGGCTGATCGGCCTGGTGGGCTACGGCCTGATGGTGGTGGTGCCCCTGGTCAACGCCTATGTCTCGCCGGCCGTGGGCCAGGGCCTGGGCACCCTGATCATGGTGGGGGCCTTCCTCTACGCGGTGATCGTGGTGCTCAAGAACCGCCGGCGCCTGCGCGATGCCATCAACGCCAAGGCGGCGCAGACCACCATGACCGCCAGCCGCATCTCGCTGCAGCTCTTTGCGCGCACCTGGCACCTCTTCGCCCTGGCCTACTTCGTCATGGTGTTGACGGTGACCCTGACGCGCCCGGTGGACGCCCTGCCCTTCGTGCTCTTCGCCACCCTGAAGACCATCGCCGCCGTGGTGGTGGGCCTGCTGGCCTCCAGCTTCCTGACTCAGACCATCGGCCGGCGTATCCGGCTCTCCGATGACCTGCGTCTCAAGCTGCCGCTGCTGGAGCCGCGCCTCAACAGCTATGTACCCAACGCCCTGCGGCTGATCCGCACCGTCATCGTGGTGCTGGTGATCATGCTGGTGCTGGACGCCTGGGGTGCCTTCGACCTGGCCGCCTGGTACGCCTCCGAGGCGGGCAGCTCGCTGGTCGGCAAACTGGTCAGCGTGGCGGTGATCCTGGCCTTCGCCATCGGACTCTGGCTGTCGCTGGCCAGCCTGATCGAGCACAAGCTCAACCCCGATACCGGCACCGGCGAGCCCGATGCCCGGGCCAAGACCCTGCTGACCCTGTTCCGCAACGCCCTGGCCATCGCCCTGGTCACCATCACCACCATGATCTTGCTGGCGGAGATCGGCATCAATATCGGCCCGCTGATCGCCGGTGCCGGTATGCTGGGCCTGGCCATCAGTTTCGGCGCCCAGAAGCTAGTGCAGGACATCATCACCGGCGTCTTCATCCAGGTGGAGAACGCCATGAACACCGGCGACGTGGTCACGGTAGGCGGTGTCACCGGGGTCGCCGAGCACCTAAGCATCCGCTCGGTGGGCATCCGCGACCTCAACGGCACCTACCATATCGTGCCCTTCTCCAGCGTGGACACCGTCTCCAACTACATGCGCGAGTTCGGCTACCACGTGGGCGAATACGGTATCGCCTACCGCGAGAGCATCGATGATGCCATCCTGGCGCTGCGCGAGGCCTTCGACGAACTGGCGGCCGACGAGGATCTCAAGATGAACATCCTCGCCCCCCTGGAGGTGGCCGGCGTTGTCGCCCTGGCCGACAGCTCGGTGAACATCCGGGTACGCATCAAGACCACCCCGGGCACCCAGTGGGCCACCGGCCGCGCCTTCAACCGCCTGGTCAAGCTGCACTTCGACGCCCGCGGCATCGAGATTCCCTTCCCCCACACCACCCTCTACTTCGGACAGGACAAGACCGGTTCGGCGCCGCCTGCCAACCTGCGCGTCATGCAGCAGGACTTCGATATCGACGGGCGCCCCGGCGGCCAGCCCCGCTCCGGCGAGAGCAGCCGAGCAGGCTCCGAGGACCCGCGCTCGAAGCCCAACCCCGAGTTCAAGGGGGACTTCGACGGCGAGGACTGAGCCGCCGGCTCTCTCCTCAATACCCAAGCGGGGCTGCCATCGGCAGCCCCGCTTTTTTGGTTCATCGCACTTCGGCGTGAGCCTGTGCGACAGATAACAAGGTGGGAGGCCGGGTTGATGGTGGGAGGCCGAGTTCCCCGGGCGACTGGAGGCCGCAGGCCTCCTGGCGGTGAAGGCTAAACTCAGCAGACACCACCAGCCAACTTCACGCTGATCTGCGAAGAGCCTTTTGGTGGGTGCGCCAGGGCACTGCTTATTCTTGCGGCACCGCCGGCGCCAGGGCCCACCAACAGCAAGGGGGCGCCGGATGGCGCCCCCTTGCTGAATGATGGCGAGGCGGCCGAAACCGCCCTGCCTCAGGCCGACTTCTTCTCGTCGGCTTTCTTCTCAGTCTTCTCGGTCTTCTCGGCGGCGCTGGCCTTCTCCGCGGCGGCACCGCTTTTCGCTTCCTGCGGCTGACCACCGGCGGCCTTGCCGTCATCCTTGCCCTTGCTCCTGGCGTGAGAGGGCGTCTTCTCGGCCAGCACGTCCTTGTCCTCACGGGGCTGGGGCAGGGAGGGCAGCGACTTGTCGAGCAGCTCAACGCTCTGGCGGTAGAAGAGCTGGCTCTTGTTGTGCTCGCCCAGGTTGGCATAGAGCCTGGCCAGCTCGGCACAGACCACGCCGCTGGGGCGCTGGCGCTGGCTCGCCTCGAAGTACTCCTGGGCCTTGCCCCAGTAGGCGTTGCGCAGCGATAGCCGACCCAGGGTGAGCAGCAGGTCCGGATCGTTGGGCCGCTCCTGCAGCCACTTCTCGGCGGTGACCAGCTGACGGGCGGCGTCCACGTCGAGCAGACCGTAGCGCAGCACCAGGCGGCTGTCCCAGCCCTCCTTGAGGGAGTGGCGCAGCAGCCGCTCGGCGATGGGCTCCTGGCCGCCGCGCACCAGCGCCTCGGCGTAGAGCACGATCAGCTCGATATTGCCGCGCAGGTGGTCGGGCATGTCGGCCCACAGGCCGCGCACCTTCTCGATATCGGTGCCTTCGCGGGCCTCGCGCACGATCAGCTCGCGGTAGGCGCGCTGCTCGAGCTGGTCGCGCTCCTCCCGGGAGATCAGCTGCTGGGCACCCAGGCGCGGCATCAGGCGGCGCAGGCCATCCCAGTCGCTGACGCTGAGGTAGGCCTGCTTGAGCTGCTTGAGCACCTGGGGGTGGTTGGGCAGCTGGCGGTCCAGGCGAGTGAGGATGGCGAGAGCCTCCTCGTACTGCTGGCGGTCCAGCAGCAGCTGGGCCTGCATCAGGCCTACCGCGGTGTCGGCCCCCTCGGTGCTCAGATGCGCCCGCTTGAGCAGGGTATCGGCCTGGTCGAAACGGCCCTGGTAGTGGGCCGCCAGGGCCGCGGAGAGGTAGTTGACCAGCGGCGTGCTGGAGTCGTCGGCGGCCTTGACCAGGGACTTCTCCGCTTTCTTCCAGCGCCCCTCGGCCAGGGCCACCAGGCCGCGCACGGTACGCTTCATGGCGTTGCGGTTGCGGGCGCGGCCGTTCCACGTCTTGAAGTTGGAGACCGGATGGAGCAGATGCACCAGCAGGCGCAGGACGAAGTGCAGCACCAGGAAACCGGCCAGCAGGATGACCAGGCCGAACCAGAAGGAGGTCTGGAAGGAGGTGTCGCCGACCCGCACCAGCCAGTAGCCGGGCACCGCCATCATCAGCTGGCCGAAGAGCGCGCCGAGCGCCAGGCCCAGAACGACAAGTAGGATCAGCTTTCTCATGCGTCATCTCCCCGGCGCGACTCGAAGCGGCGCTCGATGAAGGTGGCCAGGGCCTGCTGGGAGCCGCTGATGTCCGGCAGCTCCGGGCGAATCGCAGCAGCCTTGAGCTCCCCCAGGCGCTCGACGACCGACTGCACGCCGGAGGCGGAGGTGTCGTAGTAGCCCTCGATCAGAGTCAGGGCCTTGTCGAGGCTCGCCTCGAAGAGCTCCTGCTCCTCCTTGAGCAGCGCCAGCTGGGACTGCTCGATCACCAGGCGCACGCTCTGGCGCAGGTAGGACTCCTGCTCGGGGGTGATCAGCGCCTCCAGTTCGGCATCATGGTGGCGAATGGTGACCAGGTCCTTGAGCTCCTGGCCGAAGCGGGAGAGCTGCTGCTGCCAGGTGCCGGTGGGCGCCTCCTCGATGCCGGAGCGCGCCGCCAGCTCCTCGATCTCCTGGGAGAGCGGCTGGCCGGCGATCTGGCGCTGCTGAGCGTCCAGGGCCATCCACAGGCCGGTGCGGTCGACCCGCGGCACGGCCTCCAGGGCGGCCAGTTCGCTGGCGATCTCGCGGCGCACCGGCACCAGGGCGGGATTGTCCGCTTCGCGCAGGCGGTCATCGGCGGTGCGCAGCAGGGCCGCGGCCCCCATGACGTCGCGCTCCAGCTGCAGGCGCTGGTTGGCCAGGCGCAGCAGGTAGGCGGCCTCGGCGTGGAGCCAGTCGCGCTCGTCGGTCTCCTGCTCGCTGGAGAGCTCGTCGAGCACCCGGTCGAGGGTCTGGTTGACCTCCCCGCGGTAGCTGGCGAACTCGCCCTGCAGGCCTTCGAGGGCGCTGTCCAGGGCGGCGTCGCGCTCGCTTTCGCCCTCTTCCAGACGCTGCGCCAGGTCCGCCAGGTCGGCGGCGCTGGCAAACTGCTCGGAGGCGCTGGCGAACTGGCCGGTAGCGCTTTCCAGCTCGGCGATGCGCGCCTGCTGGGCGTCGAGCTTCTGCCACGCCTGCCAGCCGAAGAGCACCACGCCGATGGCCAGCAGGATCACCAGCACGATGGCGGCGAGACCCGCCTTGCCGCCCTTGCCACCGTCACCGCCGCCGGTCGGGCGAGAGGCCCCGCCACCGCCGGCCGGAGGCGTGGCGGCCGGCTTGTCGCTGGCCGGGGCCGGCTTCGGCGCGGGGCTTCCCTTGTCGGCACCGCCCTTGTCAGCGCCGCTGCTCGGCTGGGCGGCAGGCTCGGGCTTGCTCTCGGCCGCCTTGGCGCCGCTCTCGCCGGCAGGAGCCGCGCCTGAACCGGCGCTCTCCGCCCTGCTGGCGGCCTGGGCGCTCGTCTCGGGCTTGCCCTGGGCTGCAGCGCCCGGGTTCGCCTTGTCGTAACGCCGGGAGCGTCGCCGCCCCTGGTGGCCGCCCTTGCCGGCGTCGCCTCCCGAGGTCGCCGATTGCGCGCCGTCAGACGCCTTCTGTTCGTCCTGCTCTTGTGGTTGCTTGCTCATCTTGTCGCTAGCCCTTTTCGAGATCGTCTTGATCGACATCGGCTTCCTGAGGGTCACAGGCGGTGGCCAACGCCGCCGTCAGCGCAGCCGGCGTGGCGCCGGACGCCACGACGGGGGCACGGAACCCCAGCTTGCCGGCCAGTGTAGCCAACCGGGTGCTGGAAACGATTAGCGGTTGGTTCAAGGCGGCGCCCGTGCACCATCTTGCCAGATGTTCGAGGATTTCACCGCTGCTGACCACCAGGGCGCGAAAGTCGCCCCGGGCCAGGCGGTGCTGCATGTCGGGGGAAGGAGGGAGAGGGGTGCGGCGATAGACCGCCAGGCGCGTGACCCGGGCGCCGCGCTCGGTAAGCGTTTCGGCCAGCAGGGTGCGCCCCCCCTCACCGGCCACCAGCAGGACCTTCTCGTCGTCGAGCCGCCGCAGGGAGCCCAGGCGCAGCAGCGCCTCGCTGGTGTCCTCGCCGGCCTCCGCCGGCGGCACATGGACGCGTACGCCGAGGCGCCGGTGCAGCGCCTCGGCGGTGGCCGCGCCCACCGCATAGTAGTCGATGCCGACGGGAAGCTGGGGCCAGTAGCGGTCCAGCGCCGCCTCCAGGCACTCGGCGGCGAAGGGACTCACCACCACCACCCGCCGGAACTGGTCGAAATCGAGCCAGGCGGCGCGCTGCGCCGGGGTCTCGGGCAGCGCCTCGACGCGCATCGACTCGAGGCGCGCCACCGGCAGGCCGCGAGCCTCGATGGCCGCCGCCAGCACGTCGCCCCGCTCACCGGGGCGGGTGATCACGACCGGCTGGGCCCCCATCAGCCGGCGCCGTAGACCTCGGCGAGAATCTCGCCGGCGCCCATCTCCAGCAGCTCCTCGGCGACGCGGATGCCCAGCGCCTCCGGCTCATGGATGGAGCCGCGCCCCTCGGCGCGCAGCACTCGGGTACCGTCCGGGGTGCCCACCAGGGCGCGCAGCCAGAGAGTCTGGCCGTCGTTCTCGAAGATGGCATGGCCGCCGATGGGCACCTGGCAGCCGCCCTCCAGGCGGGTGTTCATGGCGCGCTCGGCGCGCACCCGGGTGGCGGTATCGGGATCGTCCAGGGGCGCCAGCAGGCCGATCAGCTCGGGGTCGTGCAGGCGGCACTCGATGCCCAGCGCGCCCTGGCCGCAGGCCGGCAGGCAGACCTCGGGGGGCAGCTCCATGGCGATGCGGTCGTCGAGGCCCAGGCGCTTCAGGCCGGAGGTGGCCAGGATGATCGCATCGAACTCCCCGGCGTCGAGCTTGGCCAGGCGGGTCTGGACGTTGCCGCGCAGGGAGAGAATCTCGAAGTCCGGGCGCGCCTCCTGCATCTGCAGGCCCCGGCGCAGGCTGGAGGTGCCGATGCGCGCCCCTTCGGGCAGCTCGTCGAGGCTCTTGTAGTGGTTGGAGACGAAGGCGTCGGTGGCCTCGGCGCCGGCGAAGATCACCGAGAGGCCGAGCCCCTCGGGAAAGTGCATGGGCACGTCCTTCATGGAGTGCACGGCGATATCGGCGCGGCCGTCGAGCATGGCCTCCTCGAGCTCCTTCACGAACAGCCCCTTGCCGCCCACCTTGGCCAGGGGCGTGTCGAGGATCTTGTCCCCGCGGGTGGACATGGCCACCAGCTCGACCTCGAGGCCGGGATGAATCTCCATGAGGCGGTCGCGAACGTGTTCGGCCTGCCACAGGGCCAGTTGACTCTTGCGGGTGGCGATACGCAGCTTGTTGATGGCTTGCACGAGGTTCTCCCTGTCCCGGTTCCCCTGCCGGCGTCCAGCGGTGCCGGCGCCCGGTGCTAATGGCGTTCTTCACAGCATATAGGCTGCCATCATAAAGCACCCGGCGGGGCAGGAGAAATCGGCGCCGGCCCCGGCGGGTCCGCCGCTCGCCAGGCCGATGGACTCTGGTACACTGCCGGGCATGTCCAGAGGTGCCGCCACGGCGGCGCCGGGCCGCCCTCGCGGCCCGTTTCACCGCAATCAGTCACGCAGGATGCCAAGCCCGATGAGCGCAGATTCCACCACCAACGGCACCAACCAGTCCTGGGGCGGCCGCTTCAGCGAGCCCACCGACGCCTTCGTCGCCCGCTTCACCGCCTCGGTCAACTTCGACCGGCGCCTCGCCTTCCACGACATCCAGGGCTCCGTGGCCCACGCCACCATGCTGGCCCGGGTCGGCGTGCTGAGCGACGCGGAGCGTGACGCCATCGTCGAGGGGCTCACCGAGATCCGCGACGAGATCGAGCGCGGCGAGTTCCAGTGGTCGGTGGCCCTGGAGGACGTGCATATGAACATCGAGGCGCGACTCACCGACAAGATCGGCATCACCGGCAAGAAGCTGCACACCGGCCGCTCCCGCAACGACCAGGTGGCCACCGATATCCGCCTCTTCCTGCGCGACGAGATCGACCAGGTCGCCGCCGAGCTCGGCCGCCTGCGCCACGGGCTGATCGAGCTGGCCGACCGCGAGGCCGATACCATCATGCCCGGCTTTACCCACCTGCAGACCGCCCAGCCGGTGACCTTCGGCCACCACCTGCTGGCCTGGCAGGAGATGCTGGCCCGGGATCACGAGCGCCTGCTGGACTGCCGCAAGCGAGTCAATGTGATGCCCCTGGGGGCCGCGGCCCTGGCCGGCACCACCTACCCCATCGACCGCCACGTCACCGCCGAGCTGCTGGGCTTTGCGCGCCCCGCCGAGAACAGCCTGGACGCGGTGAGCGATCGCGACTTCGCCATCGAGTTCACCGCCTTCGCCAGCCTGCTGCTGATGCACCTGTCGCGGATGAGCGAGGAACTGGTGCTCTGGACCAGCGCCCAGTTCGACTTCATCGACCTGCCCGACCGCTTCTGCACCGGCTCCTCCATCATGCCGCAGAAGAAGAACCCGGACGTACCTGAGCTGGTGCGCGGCAAGTCGGGTCGGGTCTACGGCCACCTGATGGGCCTGCTGACCCTGATGAAGTCCCAGCCGCTGGCCTACAACAAGGACAACCAGGAGGACAAGGAGCCGCTGTTCGACGCCGTAGATACCGTCAAGGACTGCCTCAAGGCGTTCGCCGACATGGTGCCCGCCATCGAGCCGAAGAAGCCCCAGATGGCCGAGGCAGCCCGTCGCGGCTTCTCCACCGCCACCGACCTGGCCGACTACCTGGTGCGCAAGGGCGTCGCCTTCCGCGACGCCCACGAGATCGTCGGCCTCTCCGTGGCCTACGGCCTGAAGCAGCAGAAGGATCTCTCCGAGATGAGCCTCGAGGAGCTCCGGCAGTTCTCCGACGTCATCGAGGCGGACGTCTTCGAGGTGCTGACCCTGGAGGGCTCGGTGGCGGCCCGCAATCATATCGGCGGCACCGCCCCGGACCAGGTGCGCGCCGCCGCCCAGCGCGCCCGAGACGCCCTGGCCGCTCTCGCGAGCACCCCGGGAGCCGGCGCCTGATGCGCCGCCTCTCCGCTTCCCTGGCCCCGATGCTGGCCCTGGCGCTGGCCCTGGGCCTCGCCGGCTGCGGCCAGAAGGGCCCCCTCACCCTGCCCGACGACGAGCGGGCCGCCGAGCGCCACGACGCCCCTGAGGCGGCTCCCCAGGACAACGAGAACGGTTAAGCCATGGATCACTTCAACTACCGCGACGGCGTGCTCTACGGGGAGGAGGTGCCCCTCACCCGTATCGCCGAGCAGTTCGGCACGCCCTGCTACGTCTACTCCCGGGCCACCCTGGCGCGGCACTTCCGCGCCTATACCGAAGCCCTGGGCGACCACCCCCACCTGATCTGCTATGCGGTGAAGGCCAACTCCAACCTGGCCGTGCTGGGGCTGCTGGCCCGCATGGGCGCCGGCTTCGATATCGTCTCCGTCGGCGAGCTGGAGCGGGTGCTGGCTGCCGGTGGCGACCCCGCCCGGGTGGTCTTCTCCGGCGTCGCCAAGCAGGAGGCCGAGATGGCCCGGGCCCTGGAGGTGGGCATCAAGTGCTTCAACGTGGAGTCGCGCCCCGAACTCGAACGCCTCAATGAGGTGGCCGGGCGCCTCGGCAAGGTGGCGCCGGTATCGCTGCGGGTCAATCCGGACGTGGACGCCGGCACCCACCCCTACATCTCCACCGGGCTCAAGGACAACAAGTTCGGCATCCCGGTGGACGAGGCCCTGGCCGTCTACGAGCTGGCCGCGAGCCTGCCCCATGTGAAGGTGGCCGGCCTTGACTGCCATATCGGCTCCCAGCTCACCGAGATCGCCCCCTTCCTGGACGCCCTGGACCGCCTGCTGGTACTGCTCGAGACCCTGCGCAGCCGCGGCATCGAGGTGGAGCACCTGGACCTGGGCGGCGGGCTCGGCGTGCCCTACCGGGACGAGCGCCCGCCGGCCCCCTTCGACTACGCCTCCGCCCTGCTCGAGCGCCTCGCCGCCTGGGAGGGCAGCGAGCGGCTGACCCTGCTCTTCGAGCCGGGCCGCTCCATCGCCGCCAATGCCGGGGTGCTGCTGACCCGGGTGGAGTTCCTCAAGCCCGGCGAGACCAAGAACTTCGCCATCATCGATGCCGGCATGAACGACCTGATCCGCCCCGCCCTCTACCAGGCATGGCAGGCGATCCTGCCGGTGGATACCCGCCGCCCCCGGGAGAGCGCCACCTATGATGTGGTGGGCCCGGTGTGCGAGACCGGCGACTTCCTGGGCAAGGAGCGTACGCTCGCCATCGCCCCGGGCGACCTGCTGGCGGTGCGCTCCGCCGGGGCCTACGGCTTCGTGATGGCCTCCAACTACAACAGCCGCCCGCGCCCCGCCGAGGTGATGGTGGACGGCGACCAGGCCCATCTGGTGCGCCGCCGCGAGCGCCTGGAGGAGCTGTGGGCCGGCGAGGCGCTGCTGCCGGAGGACGCCGACTGATGCTGCTGCACTTCACCAAGATGCATGGCCTCGGCAACGACTTCATGGTGGTCGACCTGGTCACCCAGCGGGCGCGCCTGCAGGAGGAGCAGATCCGTCGCCTGGCCGACCGGCGCTTCGGCGTCGGCTTCGATCAGCTGCTGATCGTCGAGCCGCCCCGGGATCCGGACCTGGACTTCCGCTACCGCATCTTCAACGCCGACGGCAGCGAAGTGGAGAACTGCGGCAACGGCGCCCGCTGCTTCGCCCGCTTCGTCCGCGATCAGCGCCTCACCCACAAGCACGAGATCCGGGTGGAGACCGCCGGTGGCCCCCTGGTGCTGCTGGTGGAGGACGACGGCCGCATCCGCGTCGACATGGGCGAGCCGCGCTTCGCCCCCGAGGCCCTGCCCTTCACGCCTGAGCCCTGCGACGCCGCCGAGGATCGCCCGCTGCACGCCCTGGAAGTGAACGGCGAGCGCCTCGAGATCGGCGTCGTCTCCATGGGCAACCCCCATGCGGTGCTCCGCGTCGAGGGCGTCGAGAGCGCCCCGGTGGAGCGCCTTGGGCCCGCCATCGAGGCCCACCCCCGCTTTCCGAAGCGGGTCAACGTCGGCTTCATGCAGGTGGTGTCGCCCCATGAGATCCGTCTCAGGGTATTCGAACGGGGCAGCGGCGAGACCCTGGCCTGCGGCACCGGCGCCTGCGCGGCCGTGGCCAGCGGCATCCGCCAGGGGCTGCTGACGAGCCCGGTTACCGTGCACCTGCCCGGGGGCGACCTCTCCATCGAGTGGGAAGGCCCCGGCACGCCCCTGGCCATGACCGGCCCCGCCGAACGGGTCTTCGACGGACGCATCGTCCTGTTCTGACCCGCCAGGAACCACCGCCCGAGGAGTTGTGATGTCACGAGCCGTTCCCGAACCGCGCAAGACCCTCGACCCGGACCGGGTGGCCGAATGGCTGGCCACCCACCCGGACTTCTTCATCGGGCGCGAGGGGCTGCTCCAGCAGCTCAAGGTGCCCCATCCCGAGGCACGCGGCGCCACCTCGCTGCTGGAGCGCCTGGTCCACGACCTGCGCACCCGGGCCGAGCAGGCCGAATGGCGCCTTGAGCAGCTGCTGGAGTCGGCCCGCCACAACGAAGCCCAGTACCGGCGTACCCGGGCGCTGGTGCTGGCGCTGCTGGAGGCCGAGGACAACGACGCCCTGGGCCAGGCCCTGGCCAGCCAGTTCAGCGAGCACTTCGCCACCCCGGCGGTGGCGCTCTGGTGCCCCGCCAGCCTCACCGACGCCGAGCCCCGGCCGCCCCAGGCGCCCCGCCAGGTGCTCGACGAACACGCCGGCTCTCGCCTGGCGGCGCTGCTCGACGGCCGCACCAGCCGCTGCGCCCGGCTCACCCCCACCGACTGGAAGCGGCTGCTGCCCCACGCCACCGCACCGCGCCGCTCCGGCTCCTGCGCCATCACCCGGCTGACCCTGGGCGAGCCCCTGGGCTACCTGGTGCTGGCCAGCCCCGACGCCGACCACTACCGGGCCAGCATGGACACCCTGTTCACCGAGTACGTCGGGGACGTGGTGGCCCGGCTGCTGGTGCGCTAGGTGTCGCACCATGGCTGAACGAGGCGCCGCGGCTTCCCTTACCGGCGAGGGCGACGCCTTCCTGGCGGGGCTCGCCCCCACGGCGAGCCCCGCCACCCTGGACGCCTACCGCCGCGACCTGGCCGCCCTGCTGGCCTTCCTCGAGGCCCAGGGGGTCGAGGCGTGGCCGGCGCTGGATGTCGGCCTGGTGCGCCGCTTCCTGGGCAGCGAGCGCGCCCGGGGCCTGGCGCCGCGCAGCCTGGCCCGGCGCCGCTCGGCGCTCTCGCGGCTGGCCGACCACCTGGTGGGGCGCGGCCTGCTCGACCACAACCCGGTCGCCCTGGTGCGCGCCCCGCGCCAGCCCCGCCACCTGCCGAGCCCGGTGGACGTGGATCGTCTCTCCCGGTTCCTGGACACCCCCCACGACGGCTCCCCCCTGGCGGTGCGCGACCAGGCGATGCTGGAGCTCTTCTACTCCTGTGGCCTGCGCCTGGCCGAGCTGGCCGGCCTCGATCTCGGCGACCTTCAGCCGGAGCGGGTGCGGGTGAAGGGCAAGGGCGGCAAGCCCCGCCAGGTGCCCCTGGGTCGCCGCGCCCTTCAGGCGCTGGACCTCTGGCTCGTGGTGCGGGGCACCCTGGCCGCCCCCGGCGAGGCGGCCCTCTTCGTCGGCGCCCGGGGCGCCCGCCTCGGCCATCGCGCCATTCAGCAGCGTCTGGCACTGGTCGCCCGCCGCCGCGGCCTCGACGAGCACCTGCACCCCCACCGCCTGCGCCACTCCTTCGCCAGCCACCTGCTGGAGTCGAGCCAGGACCTGCGCGCCGTCCAGGAGCTGCTCGGCCACGCCAACCTCTCCACCACCCAGGTCTATACGCGCCTGGACTGGCAGCACCTGGCCGCCAGCTACGACGCCGCCCACCCCAGGGCACGCCGGGCGCGCGGCCGCGACGACGAGGCCCCGACATGAGACTCGAGGCGATCACCTTCGACCTGGACGACACCCTGTGGGACAACGGCGGGGTGATGCAGCGCACCGAGACCGGGCACTACGCCTGGCTGGATCAGGCGCTGAACGAATGGCGGGAGGGGCGGCTCGGCGAGCAGGGTGGCGGAGCGCCACCGGCGGACGCCGCCGGCCGCTTCGCCGAGCGCTTCCCCCTGGAGGCCTTTATCGCCCATCGCCTGCGCCTCGCCGCCAAGCACCCGCTGCGCCGCGGCGACTTCACCTGGCTGCGCCACCGGGCGCTCGGCGAGCTGCTGGAGGCCTACGGCCTGCCCCCGGAGCAGGCCGCGCACTGGGCCAGGCGCGCCATGGAGCGCTTCATGGCGCTGCGCCACGAGGTGGTACCCTTCGAGGAGGTGGAGGCGCTGCTCGAGGCGCTGGGGCGGCGCTACCGGCTGGCGAGCATCACCAACGGCAACGTGGAGATCGCCCGCCTGCCCCTGGGGCGCCACTTCCCGGTGGCCATCGCCGCCGGCGAGCTGCTCGCCCCCAAACCTGACCCGCGCCCCTTCCTGGCCGCCCTGGCCAGACTCGGCACCACCCCGTCACGGGCGCTGCACGTGGGCGACCATTGGGAGGACGACGCCCTGGCCGCCCGGCGGCTGGGCATGCAGGCAGCCTGGATCGGCCCCGACGACCGCCCGCTCCCCGGCGGCATCCACCGCCTGGACCATGTGCGCGAGCTGCCGGCGCTGATTCGCTGGCTGGAAAGGCAGCGATAACGACCTGCTCCGATAGCGAAAGGCGCCAGAGACTAGTCCAGCAGCCAGGCGTCCAGGCGCTGCTCCAGGGTATCGATGCCCTGGCCCTTGAGGGCCGAGAAGAGCTGGATGCTGACCAGGTCCTCCCACTCCCGCAGCCGGCTACGCACCTGCTGCAGGGCGCTGGCCGCCGCACCGCGCTTGAGCTTGTCGGCCTTGGTCAGCAGGATATGCACCGGCATCTCCTGGTCGTCGGCCCAGCCCAGCATGGTCTGGTCGAACTCGGTCAGCGGGTGACGCACGTCCATCACCAGCACCAGGCCGCGCAGGGAGGCGCGCCGCTGCAGATAGTCGGAAAGATGGCGCTGCCACTCCAGCTTCACCTTCTCCGGCACCTTGGCGTAGCCGTAGCCGGGCAGGTCCACCAGGCGCAGCTCGGCGTTCTCGCCCAGGGAGAAGTGGTTGATCAGCTGGGTGCGCCCCGGCGTCTTGGAGGTCCGCGCCAGGGCCTTCTGGCGAGTCAGGGCATTGATGGCGCTGGACTTGCCGGCATTGGAGCGCCCGGCGAAGGCGACCTCGGCGCCGCTGTCGGCGGGGCACTGGGCCAGGGTGGGAGCACTGATGAGAAAACGGGCGGTCTGGTAGTTGAGTCGCGCCATGGCGATGACATCCTGACGATGGTCGAAGGGGGACGGGGCGCGGCTTGCATTCCCGCGGCCGGGGTGATTCGGTATAATGCAGTGTCTTTTGTCTGCGACCCGGGGCACGCTAGTGTACCACCGCGCCCTCGACGTCCGCGAACCACCGGCACCCTGGCAGGGGTCGAGCGGCCTCGCGATCCGGGCGGCACCCAGGGTACGTACCGGTCAACAACGTAACGGCATAGTGGATTAGCGATGAGAAAGTTACTGGCAAGCCTGGCAATTACCATGGGCGCCGTCGGCGCCGCCCACGCCGACCTGGAGGCCGACGCCGATGCGGCGGCGGGCCGCGAGAAGGCTCAGACCTGCGCCGCCTGTCACGGCCCGACGGGCGTCAGCCCCGCCTCGGCCTTCCCGCACCTGGCAGGGCAGCAGGCCTCCTATACGGCCAAGCAGATCATGGATATCCGTGACGGCCACCGCCTGGTGCCCGAGATGGCCGGGCAGGTCGACAACTTCTCCGACCAGGACGCCTGGGACGTCGCCAAGTTCTACGCCCAGCAGGACGCCAACCTGGGCCAGGTCGACCCGGACAACGCCGAGCAGCTCGCCCGCGGCGAGGAGCTCTACCGTGCCGGCGACCTCTCCAAGGGCATCCCGGCCTGTGCGGCCTGCCACAGCCCCACCGGCGTGGGCATCGGCAGCGCGGCCTACCCGGCCCTCTCCGGCCAGTTCGTGGACTACACCGTCTCTACCCTGCAGGACTTCGCCGCCGGCGAGCGGGCCAACGACCCGGCCAACATGATGCGCGATATCGCCGCCAAGATGAGCGATGCCGACATGGAAGCCGTCGCCAACTACCTTTACGGCCTGCACTGAGCCTGACGCGAGGCGAGCATCGCCACCGCATCAGCGACACGCCAGGGCGGCCCCGAGGCCGCCCTTGTCGTGTCTGTACCGAGCCGTATCTGTACTGACCCGGCCCACCCGCAGCGCTGCGGGAACCCTCGGCGAAAGGTGCGCTCAAAGGCAGCGACGCCCGCCCCGGGACGACGCCATTCAAGGAGAGAGTCAACGATGTTCAAGCCCCTGCTGTTTGCCCTGGCCGGCCTCGGCCTGTCGACCCTGGCCACCGCCTCCCCGCTGGTCGAGGGCCAGCACTACGAGGTGCTGCCGCAGCCCGTGGAGACCCGCGTCGCCGAAGGCCAGATCGAGGTCACCGAGGCGTTCTGGTACGGCTGCCCCCACTGCTACAACCTCCAGGAGCATGTGACCCCCTGGTACGAGACCCTGGATGACGACGTCAGCGTGGTGCACCTGCCCGGCACCATGGGCGGCGACTGGAACAAGCATGCGGCGGCCTACTATGCCGCCGAGGAGCTGGGCATCGCGGAGGCGGTCCACGCCGACTTCTTTGCGGCCATCCACCAGCAGAACCGCCGCCTGACCGAGGCGGGCGAGCTGGCCGCCTTCTTCAGCGGCTACGGCGTCAGCGAGGAGGAGGCACAGCAGGCGCTGAACTCCTTCGCGGTGAAGAGCAAGGTCAACCAGGCCCACTCGCGGCTGCGCGCCATGCGCCTGATGGGCGTGCCGGCCCTGATCATCGACGGCCGCTACCTGGTCACCCCGAGCAGCGCCGGCAGCCTCTCCAACATGCCGCAGATCGCCGACGCCCTGATCGAGAAGGTGCGCGAAGAGCGTGGTGACAGCTGAGATGTCGCACCTGGCCGAGGCAAGGACGCCGCCCCTGGAGGGCGGCCACCTGAAGCTGCTCACCTTCAACATGCAGGTGGGCATCCAGACCTCGGCCTACCACCACTACCTGACCCGCAGCTGGCAGCACCTGCTCCCCCATCCCAAGCGCCTGCGGCGTCTGGACATGGTCAGCGAGGTGCTGGGGCGCTTCGATATCGTCGGTCTCCAGGAGGTCGACGGCGGCAGCTTCCGCTCCAGCAACGTCAACCAGGTGGAGTACCTGGCCAGCCGCGGGGGCTTTCCCCACCACTTCCAGCAGCTCAACCGCAACCTGGGCCGCATCGCCCAGCACAGCAACGGGCTGCTGTCGCGGCTGACGCCGGACCGCATCGAGGAGCACCGCCTGCCCGGCACCCTGCCGGGGCGCGGCGCCATCCACGCCCGCTTCGGTGACGGCCCCGATGCGCTGCACCTCTTCGTGGCCCACCTGGCCCTGGGGCACCGCACCCGGGTGCGCCAGCTCGACTACCTCTCCGAGATCATCCAGCCCCTGCGCCACGTGGTGGTGATGGGCGACCTCAACTGCACGCCGGAGCAGCTCCACGGCCATCAGCGCTTCTGCGCCTCGCTGCCGCTGCATCCCGTACGCCCCCTGCTCAGCTACCCCTCCTGGCAGCCGCGTCGGGCGCTGGACCACATCCTGCTCTCCAACTCCCTGGAGGCCGCCGAGGTACGGGTGCTGGATCACCTCTTCTCGGACCATCTGCCGATCGCCGTGGACCTGCAGCTCCCCCCCGCCTGCCTGCAGGTCATTACCGCCAGGCTGAGAAACGAGGACGCCTAGGCGCCGTTGAGGCCACGGGGATGACGATCAGCGTCTAATCGGCGATGATGCCCGTCGTTTCCGCTTCAGCACGAGAGCTCCCATGACCACCCCCGCCCGCGAACCGGCCCTGCTACGGGGCCTGGACGCCTTGACCGACCGCGTCGGCACCGCCGTCGCCTGGCTGGTCATCATCATGATGCTGGTGCAGTTCGCCATCGTGGTGATGCGCTACGTCTTCAGCATCCACAGCACCGTGATGCAGGAGTCGGTAATGTACATGCATGCCGCCGTCTTCATGCTGGGGGCCGCCTGGACCCTGCGCCGCGACGGCCATGTGCGTGTGGATATCTTCTATCGGCGACTCACCGCCCGGGGCCGCGCCTGGGTGGACCTCTTCGGCACCCTCTTCCTGCTGATCCCGGTGGTGCTCTTCATCGCCATCGGCAGCTTCGCCTATGTACGCAGCAGCTGGGCCATCCTCGAGCGCTCGCCGGACGGCGGCATTCCCGGCGTCTACCTGCTCAAGACCCTGATCCTGGTGATGATGGCGCTGCTGCTGATCCAGGGCATCGCCCAGCTGATCCGCCAGGTACTGATCATCCGTCACCGCCTGCCCAACGACACCCCGCAGCATGAGGAACTCCTGTAATGCTGGCCACTCTCCTCGAGTTCATGCCGCTGGTGATGTTCGCCGCCGTCTGCGGCGTGCTGATGCTGGGCTACCCGGTGGCGCTGTCGCTGGCCGGCACCGCCCTGATCTTCGCCGGCATCGGCTATGCGCTGATCCAGATGGGCGTGCCGGTGCCCTTCGAGACCCGCTACCTGGGCGCCATGCCCAATCGCCTCTACGGCATCATGACCAACCAGACGCTGCTGGCGGTGCCGCTCTTCGTGCTGATGGGGGTGCTGCTGGAGAAGTCGCGCATCGCCGAGACCCTGCTCGACGCCATGTCGCTGGCCTTCGGCGCCCTGCGCGGCGGCCTGGGCATCGCCGTGGTGCTGGTAGGCATGCTGCTGGCGGCCTCCACCGGCATCGTCGGCGCCACCGTGGTGACCATGGGTCTGCTCTCGCTGCCCACCATGCTCAAGCGCGGCTACGCGCCGTCGCTTGCCACCGGCAGCATCTGCGCCACCGGCACCCTGGGCCAGATCATCCCGCCCTCCATTGCCCTGGTGCTGCTGGGCGACGTGCTCAACAACGCCTACCAGCAGGCCCAGCTCTCCATGGGGGTCTGGAGCCCGCGCACCCTCTCGGTGGGCGACCTCTTCATCGGCGCCCTGGTGCCGGGCCTGCTGCTGGTGGGCGCCTATATCCTCTACCTGGTGATCACCGCCTGGGTGAAGCCCGAGGCCGCACCGCCCGCCAACCGCGACTCCCTGATGAAGGAGCTGGGCCACACCGGCAGCCTCTGGCCGCTGCTGCTCAAGGGGCTGGTGCCGCCGGTACTGCTGATCGTCGCCGTGCTGGGCTCGATCCTGGGCGGCTTCGCTACCCCCACCGAGGCCTCGGCGGTGGGGGCCTTCGGCGCTTTCCTGCTGGCCCTGGTGAACCGTCGCCTGAACCTGCCCGTGCTGCGGGAGGTGGTGCAGTCCACCGCCCAGGTCACCAGCATGGTGTTCCTGATCCTGATCGGCGCCGCGCTCTTCTCGCTGGTGTTCCGCGCCTTCGGCGGCGAGGAGCTGGTCACCGAGCTGTTCGAGGCGCTGCCCGGCGGCGTGGTGGGCGCCACCCTGGTGGTGATGGTGGTGATCTTCCTGCTCGGCTTCATCCTCGACTTCATCGAGATCACCTTCGTGGTGGTGCCCATCGTGGGGCCGGTGCTGCTGGCCATGGGGGTCGACCCGATCTGGCTCGGCATCATGATCGCGGTGAACCTGCAGACCTCCTTCCTGACGCCGCCCTTCGGGTTCGCGCTCTTCTACCTGCGCGGGGTGACGCCGGCCTCGGTGCCCACCTCGGCGATCTACCGGGGGGTGATCCCCTTTATCGCCATGCAGCTCTGCATGCTGCTGGCGCTGGCGCTGATGCCGGGGCTCGCCACCTGGCTGCCCTCGATCATGTAGGGTGGCCCCTCAGCGGCCTACTGGCCCGGGGACGGTTTATTGGCAGAGGGGCGCCAGCCACTGGTGGGCGAGCAGCAGCACCAGGGCATAGCGCCCCCCCTTGGCCAGGGTGATCAGCAGGATGGCCCGCCACCAGGGGAGCCGGAAGACGCCGGCCAGCACGGTGAGCGGGTCACCCACCACCGGCGCCCAGGAGAAGAGCAGGCTCCACTCGCCGAAGCGGAAGTACCAGCGCTCGGCCCGGGCCAGCCCCGCCGGGGAGGCGGGAAACCAGCGCCGGTCCTGGAAGCGGCGCGCATAGCGCCCCATCCAGACGTTGATCAGGCTGCCCAGGGTGTTGCCGGCGGTAGCCACCGCCCACAGCATCAGGGCCGGCTCGCCCAGGCACCAGAGGCGTGCCAGCCAGACCTCGGAGCCGCCGGGGAGCAGGGTGGCGCTGACCAGGGCCACCAGAAACAGACTCAGCATGAACTCATCCTGCCAGGTAATGCCATGAACGACTCCTCATCGACTGCCAGACCCGCGATACCCAATGCGCTGACCATCGCCGGCTCCGACCCCAGCGGCGGCGCCGGCATCCAGGCCGACCTCAAGACCTTCTCGGCGCTGGGCGCCTATGGTAGCAGCGTGATCACCGCCCTGACCGCCCAGAACACCCGCGGCGTCAGCGGCGTGCACCCGGTGCCGGCGGAGTTCATCGCCACCCAGCTCGAGACCCTGCTCGACGACGTGCGCATCGACGCGGTGAAGATCGGCATGGTGGCAAGCCGGGAGGTGGCCGAGGTGATTCGCGAGGCGCTGACCCGGCGCCGGCCGCGCTGGGTGGTGCTCGACCCGGTAATGGTGGCCAAGAGCGGCGATATCCTGGTGGACGACGCCGGCATCCGTGCGGTGCGCGAGGTGCTGGTACCGCTGGCCGACCTGATCACCCCCAACCTGCCGGAGGCCGCGGTGCTGCTCGGCGCTCCGGAGCCGAACGACCGGGAGAGCATGGTCGCCCTGGCCCCGGCGCTGCGCGCCCTGGGCGCCGGCGCCACCCTCCTCAAGGGCGGCCACCTCGCCGGCGAGGAGTGCCCCGATCTGCTGATCACCGCCGACGCGGCGCTCTGGGTGGAGGGGGCCCGGGTGGATACCGCCAACCTGCACGGCACCGGCTGCACCCTCTCATCGGCGATCACCGCCCGCCTGGCCCTGGGCGATGACCTCCCCGAGGCGGTGACCCGGGCCAAGCGCTGGCTCGGTGCGGCGCTGGAGGCGAGCCGGCGCCTTGATGTGGGTCAAGGGCGCGGCCCGGTTCACCACTTCCACGCCTGGTGGTAGCGCCTTTCCGGCGCCTGCCCCTTGCAGGGGGAGCGTCGGCCTCCCATCCTGAAGGTCCCACTTACGGGAAGCGGAGACCGCCACCATGACTCAGACCCTGCTGTTCGCCTGTGACCTCTCGGCCGAGAACCGTGCCGCCTTCGCCCGGGCCCTCCGCCTGGCCGGCGAGCAGGGCGCCCGCCTGGACGTGATCCACGTCCTCGACCCCTATCTGCCGCGCCGGGTGCTCCGCGACCTGGAGGAGGCCGTGGTCGAGGACATGCAGGCGATGCTGACCGATATCCGCGAGGACTACGCCCTGCCGGAGCCCCAGGTGCTGCTGCAGACCGTGGCAGGCTCCCCCTATGCCGAGATCATCCGCGAGGCCCATGAGCGCAGCGTGGACATGATCGTGCTGGGCGCCCACCGCAAGCGCGGCCAGCCCGATCTCGTCGCCGGCACCACCCTGGCCCGGGTGCTGCGCAGCGCCCCCTGCCCGGTGCTCACGGTGAGCCACCTGGCCAGCCAGGAGTGGCGCGACATCCTGGTCCCGGTGGACTTCTCGCTGACCTCCCGCCACACCCTGCGCGAGACCCTCAAGCGCTTCCCCGAGGCGCGCCTCACCCTGCTCCACGCCTGGGACATTCCCGGCGAGCGCGAGCTGGGCTCCGACGGCGACTACGCCCGCTGGCGGGACCGCGAGGTGGCGCGGCTGCGCACCCAGCTCGAGCGCGAGACCGAGCAGCTGATGGCCGAGCTCGACGACGTGCCGGAGCTGGAGCTGGTGCTGGAGCAGGGCGACCCCCTGGAGGTGCTGATGACCCGGCTGCGCCGCCAGCCCCCGGACCTGCTGGCCCTGGGCAGCCGCGGCCAGCTGGGGCGCCAGAGCCATATCACCGAACAGCTGCTGGCCGAGCCCCACTGCGACATCATGCTCTGCCGCGCCTGGTAGATACCTATACAGAACCTTCACGCAAAATATCGGTCTGCACAATACCCGATCCCCGCGTGGAGGTTCACCCCGTGCCCCTTTCCCTTGCTACCCTGGCGACCGCCCTGCTCCTGCTCGTCGCTCCTCTGGCGCCTGCCGCCGAGAGCGTGGAGGTGCGTGGCGCACGCTTCGCCACCCAGCTGGACCTCGACGGCCAGCCCCTGGCCCTGGTGGGCCACGGGCTGTTCCGCTACCTGATCTGGACCGCCTACGCCGGGGCCTACTACCAGGCCCCGGAGACCGCCGAGCCGGCGCCCCTGGCTACCGTACCCAGGCGCCTGGAGCTGGAGTACTTCCACGCCATCGCCGCCGAGGACTTCGCCGGCGTCACCCGCGACAGCGTCCGCGAGCGCCTGGGAGAGACCGCCTACCGGGAGCTGCTGCCGGCGCTCAACGCCTTCACTCGGGCCTACCGCAGCGTCGAGCCCGGCGACCGTTACGCCCTGACCTGGCACCACGACACCCTCTCCCTGGCCCTCAACGGCGAGACGCTCTATACCGGTGACGACCCGGCCCTGGCCAGCGCCCTGTTCGGGCTCTGGCTCGGCGACCAGCCGCTGCGGGATGACTTCCGGGACGCCCTGCTGGGGCGGCGCTGAGCCGGGCCTGGAACGTGCTACCCTTGGCGCCGCTCGAGAGCGAGCCGCCAGTGACAGCGAGGGAGCACAGAGATGAAGGCACTGATTCAGCGGGTCACCCGGGCCAGCGTGGCCGTGGAGGGGCGCACCGTGGGCGCCATCGACCACGGGCTGCTGGCCCTGGTGGGCGTGGAGAAGGGGGACGACGAGGCCGCCGTGGACCGGCTGCTGCACAAGCTCTTGCACTACCGGGTCTTCGCCGATGCCGACGACAAGATGAACCTCAACCTGCAGCAGGTCGACGGCGGGCTGCTGCTGGTCTCCCAGTTCACCCTGGCCGCCGACACCCGCAAGGGGCTCAGGCCCAGCTTCTCCAGCGCCGCGCCGCCCGCCGAGGGCGACCGCCTCTTCCACCTCCTGCTGGCGCGGGCCGAGGCGGCCTGGCCGAAGGTGGAGAGCGGCGAGTTCGCCGCCAACATGCAGGTCTCGCTGGTCAATGACGGACCGGTGACCTTTCTGCTGGAGAGCTGAGGGTACGGCCGCACAGCCCATGCCCGCCGGGCAAGCACGAGTCGCGCCCCCCGGGTTGAAACCCTGGCTCTGCGCTCGCGACCTGTCCGTCGGGTCACAACATAATCCCTCACGAGTGACCCTCGCTCGCCATCCCTGGCGAGCGCCGGACGTCGCTTCGCTTGCGCCAGCAACCCGGGGTATATGTCGCTTTCGCGCTTGCCCGGCGGTGCTTGACGCACGCTACCTCAGCTACCGCTGAGCTCCGCCTCCATGGCCTCCAGCGCCTCCTCGGCGGAAAGCCACTCGGCTTCAAGGCCATCCAGGCGCGACTTGAGCTCGCCCTGGCGGGCTAGGGCGGCGGTAAGCTCCTCCTTGCGCCCGGCATCGGTATAGAGCTCGGCGTTGCCCAGGGTCTCTTCCACCGCGGCGAGCTCCGCCTGGACCTTCTCCATGGCCTGCTCGGCGCGGTCGCGCTGCTTCTTGAGCGGGCGCAGCTTCTCGCGCAGCTCGGCGGCGGCGCGCCGGGCTGCCTTGCGATCCTCTTTCGGCGCCGCGCTCTCGGCCTGGCGCTCTCCCTTCTCGGCCCGGGCCTCGCGCCGCTCCCCCTCGAGGCGCGCCTTGAGCCAGGCCCGGTAGTCCTCCAGGTCGCCGTCGAAGGGCTCGACCCGATGGTCGGCCACCCGCCAGAACTCGTCCACGGTGGCGCGCAGCAGGTGGCGGTCGTGGGAGACGATGATCACCGTGCCCTCGAAGGCCGCCAGGGCCTCGGTGAGCGCCTCGCGCATCTCCAGGTCCAGGTGGTTGGTGGGCTCGTCGAGGAGCAGCAGGTTGGGCTTCTGCCAGGCCACCAGGGCCAGCGCCAGGCGCGCCTTCTCGCCACCGGAGAAGCGCCCCACCTCACCGAAGGCGTCATCGCCCTGGAAGCCGAAGCCGCCCAGGAAGTTGCGGATCTCCTGCTCGCTGGCCTTCGGTGAGAGCCGCTGCACGTGCATGAAGGGGGTCGAGGCGAGGTCGAGCCCCTCCAGCTGGTGCTGGGCGAAGTAGCCGATGGCCAGGTGCTCGCCGGGAACCCGCGCCCCGCCCAGCAGCGGCAGCTCGCCGGTCAGCGACTTGATCAGGGTCGACTTGCCGGCGCCGTTGGGCCCCAGCAGGCCGATGCGCTGTCCGGGCAGCAGGGTCAGCTTGACCTGGTCGAGCTGGACCTTCTCCTCCCCCGCCTCGTCGCGATAGCCGAGCCGCGCCTCGTCCAGCACCAGCAGCGGGTGGGAGGCCTTGTCGGCGGCAGGAATGGTGAAGTGGAAGGGGGAGTCGGCGTGGGCCACGGCGATATCCCCCATGCGCTCCAGCATCTTCAGGCGGCTCTGGGCCTGGCGCGCCTTGGTGGCCTTGGCCCGGAAGCGCGCCACGAAGCGCTCGATCTCCTCGCGCCTGGCCTGCTGCTTGGCCGCCTCGGCCTGCTGCAGGGCGAGCTTCTCGGCCCGGGTGCGCTCGAAGGTGGAGTAGTTGCCGCGGTAGAGCACCAGGCTCTGGCGGTCGAAGTGGACGATGTGGTCACACACCGCATCGAGGAAGTCCCGGTCGTGGGAGATCAGCAGCAGGGTGCCGGGATAGCGGGTCAGCCACTGCTCCAGCCACAGCAGGGCGTCCAGGTCCAGGTGGTTGGTGGGCTCGTCGAGCAGCAGCAGGTCCGAAGGCATGAAGAGGGTACGCGCCAGGTTGACCCGCATCCGCCAGCCGCCGGAGAAGTCCGACAGCGGACGCGCCAGGTCCGCCTGGCTGAAGCCCAGCCCCACCAGCAGCTGGGCCGCCCGGGCCGGGGCGCTGTAGCCGTTCAGGGCCTCGATGACGCCGTGCAGCTCCGCCTCACGATGGGCGTCATGGGCCTCCCGGGCCGCGGCGAGGGCCGCCTCGGTGGCACGCAGCTCCCGGTCGCCATCCAGCACGTAGTCGACGATGGCGCGCTCCAGGGCCTCCACCTCCTGGGCCATATGGGCGATGCGCTGGCCGCCGCTCATCTCGACCTCGCCGCGGTCCGGGGCCAGCTCGCCGAGCAGCAGCTTGAAGAGGCTCGACTTGCCGGCGCCGTTGGGGCCGACGATCCCCGCCTTGTGGCCGGCGTGCAGGGTCAGGTCGGCGCCCTCCAGCAGGGCCTGGGTGCCGCGTTGCAGGGAAACTTGGCGCAGTGCGATCATGCGGGCTCCACGGGCGTACAGGGCCGCCGTGAAAGCGGCGGCGGAAATGATGAGCGCTGATTCTACCGAAATGATGGCCGTTCTGCGGGCTCGCCTGCTTGACCACCCCCTATGGGAGTTCGCCCTGGCCCTCTACGCCAGGCCCGGGGTAGAGGCGGCCTGCCTGCGGCTCCAGGACGAGGCCGGCGTGGACGTCTGCGAGCTGCTCTGGCGCTGCTGGCTGCTGCGGCACGGCGCCAGGCCCTCCCGGGCACTCGAGGCGGCGCTGCCCGCCGCCCTGGCCTGGCAGCAGGAGGTCACCGCCCCCCTGCGCGCCCTGCGCCGCCGTCTCAAGGCCGAGGCGGCCACCGCCGGCGGCGTGGCCGAGCTGCGCGAGACCCTCAAGCACGCCGAACTGCAGGCCGAGCGGGAGACGCTGAGCCGGCTGGAGCGGCTCGCCACCTCGGAGGGTTTTCCGCTCTGCACGACCGGCGGCTCGGATGCCGAAAAAGTGCTCGCTTCGCGCCTGACATCACAGAAAAAACCCGACCTTTCAACGCTCGCAACGCTGATAGCTCAGCTTGACCCTCCCCCGGGCCCACGCTAGCCTGAATTTACTCGGGCAGGCGAGTCGCCTGCCATGACGCTGTCAATTTCACCCGATATTGACCAGGTAAATCGTGAGGGGACTACAAGAATGAAGGCAACCAAGCTGATGACCACGGCCACCGTTGGCGCCCTGCTTTTCGGGATGTCCGCGGCGGCCCATTCCGCCAACTGGCGCTACGCCCACGAGGAGTATCAGGACGACGTCCAGGACGTCTTCGCCCACGCCTTCAAGGACTATATCGAAGAGAACTCCGATAATACCGTCCAGATCTTCCGCTTCGGCGAGCTGGGCGAGTCCGACGACATCATGGAGCAGACCCAGGCGGGCATCCTGCAGTTCGTCAACCAGTCGCCCGGCTTTACCGGCTCGCTGATCCCCGAGGCGCAGATCTTCTTCGTGCCCTATCTGCTGCCCACCGATGAAGAGACCGTCATCGAGTTCTTCAACACCAGCGTGGCCATCAACGAGATGTTCCCGGAGCTCTACGCCGAGCAGGGCCTGGAGCTGCTCAAGATGTACCCGGAAGGCGAGATGGTCGTCACCCTGGACGAGCCCTTCACCACGCCGGAAGAGCTGCGCGGCAAGAACATCCGCACCATGACCAACCCGCTGCTCTCCGCCACCTACCGCGCCTTCGGCGCCAGCCCCACCCCGCTGCCCTGGGGTGAGGTCTACGGCGGCCTGCAGACCGGCATCCTCGACGGCCAGGAGAACCCCATCTTCTGGATCGAGTCCGGCGGTCTCTACGAGGTCTCCCCGAACCTGGTCTATACCGGCCACGGCTGGTTCACCACCGCCATGATGGCCAACCAGGACTTCTTCAACGGGCTCTCCGAAGAGGAGCAGCAGCTGGTCCGTGATGCCTCCGACCACGCCTACGAGGTGATCATCGAGCACATCTCGGGCCTGGCCGATGACTCCCTGGCCAGGATTCAGGAGTCTTCCGACGAGGTCACCGTGACCCGCCTGACCGAGGAGCAGATCGACGCCTTCCGCGCCCGTGCGCCCCAGGTCGAGGAGCGCTTCATCGAGATGACCGGCGACCGCGGTCGTGAACTGCTCGACCAGTTCCACGCCGACCTGGAAGCCGTGATGTCCAACGACTGAGCCGGCCGCTAGTGCCTGCTGCATCACACCGGGGGGTGGCCGAAAGGCTGCCCCCCTTCTCTTCGGATGGCGCAGCGGCCCGCTGCATCCGGCCATGCAGCGTTGAAGCCAGCGCAGCAACGCCACACCCCAGGCGTTAACCTCAGGGGAAGAGGCGCCCCACAGGCGCTCGCGACGCGACACAACGCACGGGGAACGACAGGAGTCAGCCGACATGGAAATGAACGAAGACGACATTGCCGAGAAGAGCTATCGCTCGACCCTTCCCGGCCCCCTTGGCCCCATCGATACCTGGATCAGCCGCATCGAGGCGGTGATCCTCGCCATGGGGGTCATCCTGATGGCGGTGAACACCATCGCCAACGTCTTGAGCCGCTTTATCCTCGGCGAGAGCCTGCACTTCTCCGAGGAGATCAATCGCATCCTGATCGTGATGATCACCTTCGCCGGCATCGGCTATGCGGCCCGCCATGGGCGCCATATCCGCATGTCGGCCATCTATGACGCTGTGCCTACCGGCGGGCGCCGCTGGATGATGATCTTCATCTGCCTGTTCACCGCCCTGGTGATGTTCGTGCTCTGCTACTACTCGATCGGCTATATCAACACCGTCTACTCCCGCGGGCGGGTGCTGCCCTCCCTGAGCATGCCGGTATGGATCATGTACGTCTGGGTGCCCATCGGCTTCGCCATCACCGGGATCCAGTACCTGCTGACCGCCATCAAGAACCTGACCTCCCGTGACGTCTACCTCTCGACCCACGTGGTGGACGGTTACAAGGACACGGAAACGGAAGTCTGATCCCGAGCGAGGCACATTCCCATGACAGCCATTATTCTCTCCATCATGATCGTGCTCCTGCTGCTCGGGTTCCCGATGATGATTCCCCTGGCCACGGCGGCCTTCGTTGGTTTCTACATGACCTTCGGCGGCCTGGGCCAGATGGAAACCCTGATCCAGCAGATGATGGGCGGCATCCGCCCCACGGCGCTGATCGCCGTGCCCATGTTCATCCTGGCCGCCGATATCATGACTCGAGGCCAGTCGGCCAACCGCCTGATCAACATGGTCATGAGCTTCGTCGGCCATATCAAGGGGGGCCTGGCGGTCTCCACGGCGGCTTCCTGCACCCTGTTCGGCGCCGTCTCCGGCTCCACCCAGGCCACCGTGGTGGCGGTGGGCTCGCCGCTGCGCCCGCGCATGCTCAAGGCGGGCTACAAGGACCCCTTCACCCTGGCGCTGATCATCAACTCCAGCGATATCGCCTTCCTGATCCCGCCCAGCATCGGCATGATCATCTACGGGGTCATCTCCGGCACCTCCATCGGTGAGCTGTTCATCGCCGGCATCGGCCCGGGCCTGCTGATCCTGGCCATGTTCTCGGCCTACTGCATCGCCTATGCCTATATCAACAAGGTGCCCACCGAGCCGCGCTCCAGCTGGAAGGAGCGCGCCGTGGCGGTCAAGGATGCCCTCTGGCCGCTGGGCTTCCCGGTGCTGATCGTGGGCGGCATCTACGGCGGTATCTTCAGCCCCACCGAGGCCGCCGCGGCCTGCGTGCTCTACGCGGTGATCCTGGAGTTCGCGGTCTTCCGCTCGCTGAAGCTGCACCACATCTACGCCATCGCCAAGTCCACCGGCCTGATCACCGCCGTGGTCTTCATTCTGGTGGCGGTGGGCAACGGCTTCTCCTGGATCATCTCCTTCGCCCAGATCCCCCAGGCGGTGCTCGGCGCCGTGGGCATCAACGAGGCCGGCCCGGTGGGCGTGCTGATCGCCATCTCCATCGCCTTCTTCGTGGCCTGCATGTTCGTGGACCCCATCGTGGTGATCCTGGTGCTGACGCCGATCTTCGCCCCGGCCATCGCCGCTTCCGGCCTCGACCCGGTGCATGTCGGCGTGCTGATCACCCTGCAGGTGGCGATAGGCTCGGCGACGCCCCCCTTCGGGTGCGATATCTTCACCGCCATCGCCATCTTCAAGCGCCCCTACTGGGAGGTGATCCGCGGCACGCCGCCCTTCGTCTTCATGCTGGTGCTGGCGGCGGTACTGATCATCATGTTCCCGCAGATCGCCCTGTTCCTGCGCGACCTGGCGTTCCGCTGATCCAAGGAGGCATTGACGATGTTCAATCGGATACTGGTACCGGTGGACGGTTCCAAGGGGGCCCTGAAGGCCCTCGAGAAGGGCGTCGGCCTGGCGCTGCTGACCGGCTCGGAGCTCTACGTCCTGTGCGTCTTCAAGCATCACAGCCTGCTTGAGGCGTCGCTCTCCATGGTGCGCCCGGACAAGCTGGAGATCCCCGACGACGCCCTCAAGGAGTACGCCACCGAGATCGCCGTCCAGGCCAAGGCCCACGCCCTGGAGCTGGGCGTGCCCGCGGAGAAGCTGCGCGCCTTCGTCAAGGGGGGGCGCCCCTCGCGCACCATAGTGCGCTTCGCCCGCAAGCGGGAGTGCGACCTGATCGTGATCGGCTCCCAGGGCACCAACGGCGACAAGAGCCTGCTGCTGGGCAGCGTGGCCCAGCGGGTGGCCGGCTCCGCCCACTGCCCGACCCTGGTGGTATGATAGCCGCGCCGGTTCCCGGGCCCCGTGCCGGGGAACCGGCAAGGTTCCACCGGAGTCCCATGATCTCCACACATCGATGGCGCCAAGCGCCTAACCACAAGGCTCGTTCATGAAGAGACTGCTGACCACCGCTTCCCTGACCGCCCTGCTGGGCGCTGCCCCCCTGGCGCTGGCCGCCCCGGAAACCGATGAGGCGCGCCTCGGCTACAGCCTCGGCGTGACCCTGGGGCAGAGCATCCAGCAGGACGTGCGCGATCTGGACGTCGACGCCTTCACCCAGGCGGTCCAGGACGTCTTCGCCGGCGGCGAGCTGGCGATGAGCGACGAGGAGATGGCCGAGGCGCTGATGCGCTTCCAGCAGGAGGCCATGGCCGCCCGGCAGGCCGAGGCCGAGCAGAGGGCCGAGACCAACCGCGCCGAAGGTGAGGCCTACCTGGCCGCCAACGCCGAGGCGGAGGGCGTCGAGGTCACCGCGTCGGGTCTTCAGTATCGCGTGCTGGAGTCCGGCGACGGCGCCTCCCCGGGCCCCGAGGACGGCGTCGAGGTGCACTACGAGGGCACCCTGATCGACGGCACCGTCTTCGACAGCTCCTATGAGCGCGGCGAGCCGGTCAGCTTTCGCGTCAATCAGGTGATCGACGGCTGGCAGGAGGCCCTGCAGCTGATGAGCGTCGGTGACAGCTGGGAGATCGTGATTCCCGCCGAGCTGGGCTATGGCGCCCAGGGCCAGGGCCCCATCGGTCCCCATGAGACCCTGATCTTCCGCGTCGAGCTGCTCGACGTCACCACCGACTGATTGCGCCCCATGACCCCACCTCGTTTCCTGGCCGCCGGCGTGATGCTGGCGGTCATCGCGTCGCCTGCGGCCGCCGACCGCCTTCCCGACCTGCCCGCCCTTGACCTCTCCCGGGCCGATACCAGCGTGATCGGCGTCTCTTCCGGGGGCTACATGGCCACCCAGCTGGCGGTGGCCTGGCCGGAGCGCTTCAGCGGCCTGGCCGTGCTGGGGGCGGGCCCCTGGTCCTGCGCTCAGGGGACTCTGCGCCGCGCCCTGGGCCAGTGCATGACCACCCGGCTCGGCCCCCCCGACCTCGCCGAACTGGAGCAGCGCCTGGCGGGCTACCGGGAGCTCGATCGCGCCGGCAGCGCCGAGGCGCTTTCAGCGCTGCGCGCCTTCGTCTGGCACGGCAGCGCCGACGAGACCGTGGCCCCGGCCCTGGGGGCGGCCCTGGCCGAGCAGCTCGGCACCTGGCTGGAAGCGCCGGATGAGCAGCTGCGCTTCGTCGAGAGCGAGGGCATCGGCCACGGCTGGCCCATCGGCCACCGCGACACCCCACCCCCGGCCACGGAGCTGGGCGACTGCCGACAGGGCGGTGGCACCCACCTGCTGAGCTGCGGGCTGGAGATCGCCGACGAGGCGATGAACTGGCTGCACGACGGAGGAGCGGACGGGCAAGGGTCAGGCGAGCTGATCCACTTCGATCAGCGCGACTTCGCGGTCAAGGGGCTGGATGACTCGGGCTATCTCTTCGTGCCCGATGCCTGCCACGAGGGCGGCTGTGAGCTCACCGTGGCCCTCCACGGCTGCGCCATGGGCGCCGAGCAGATCGGCGAGCTCTTCGTGCGCCACAGCGGCCTCAACGAATGGGCCGCCGCCAACGACAGGGTCGTGCTCTACCCCCAGGCCGAGACCAGCCTGGCCAACCCCCAGGGGTGCTGGGACTGGTGGGGCTTTGCGGAGAGCACCTGGCAGCTCGACCCGCTCCATGACAGCCGCGACGGCACCCAGGTTCGCGCCCTGATGGGCATGATCGACCGGCTCCAGGAAGCAGCGACCCCGCGCTGAGGCGGGGTCGCAGGTTCAGCTGACGCGGACCTGGCGGGTCACAGCGCTTCGTCCAGGGCGGAGAGCAGGGCGTGGGGGGCCGGCGAATAGAGCACGCGCCGCAGGATGTCGCCGTCGCGATCCACCAGGTAGAGCGAGGAGCTGTGGTCGATGGTGTAGCCCATGGCCGACTCCGGGGTCTCGACTCGCCGCCACACCGCGCCGTAGCGACCGGCCAGCTCCTCGAGCTCGGCCTCGCTGCCGGTGGCGCCGATAAAGGCCTCGCCGAAATAGCCGGTGTACTCCGCCAGGCGCTCGATGGTGTCGCGCTCGGGGTCCACGGAGATCATCAGCGGCACCACCCGCTCGCGCTCCGCCTCGTCCAGCTCGGCCAGCGCCTGGCGCACCACGGCCAGGCTCATGGGGCAGACGTCGGGACAGTAGGTATAGCCGAAGAAGACCACCGCCACCTGGTCCTCTTCGAGCTGGGTCAGGGAGAAGTCACCCCGGGTGGAAGGCAGCTCGATGGGACCACCACTGAGTCCGTTGCCACTGCCGCCGGTGTTCATCTGCTGCTGGAAGAGGCCATAGCCTGCCACCCCCAGCATCAGTACCAGCAGCGCGATACCCGCCAGCAGCCCCTGTCGTTTCATAGCTGACTTCTCTCCACGTCGAAGTTGAATCCACTGCCCAGGCGCTCCTCGCCTTGGCTCACGATGACTCGTGCCCGCCAGGGCATGACCTGCTCGGTACAGATCGGAATCTGCCCGTCGCCGCGAAACAGACCATCGTCCTGCCGCGTCAGCGGATAGCGATGCAGCCCCATGTCCATGTCGCGGCCGACGAAGTCCACCACCACCGCCTCCGCCTCGATGCCCTCCAGGGCCACCGTCATCGGCAGGATCTCCAGGGCGCGGATCTCACCGTCGGCGCCCAGGTCCAGCGTCAGGCTTCCTCGCTCCCCAAGGGGTGCCCGACAGGCACCCTGGGCCAGGTCGCAGCCACTCTCCTCCGGATACCAGAGAATATTGTCGTCTCCGCGAAGACTGTAGCTGGCCAGATACCAGAGCGCCACGGCCACGGTCCCCAGGGTAAAGAGCACCAGCAGCCGCAGCAGCGGCGGGCGTGAAACGGCCGGTTCGGTGGAGGCAGGCGTTGTCATGGCAGCGTGTGAGGGCATTCACTAAAGGAAATGTCGGGTTAAGCTTATCAGCATTCGCCTGTGGCAGAGTGCGCAAGGATGTCGCAGGGCAACTCGACCAAGGAGATCGCGATGACGGGCGTGGCGAATGCACTGGGCCCCCTTTTCCTGCTGATCCTGCTGGGCGCCGTGCTGGGCCGCCTGCGCCAGCCGGGAGGGGACTTCTGGCCGCAGCTGGAGCGGCTGATCTATTTCCTGCTGTTTCCCGCCATGCTGGTCTCGACCCTGGCCACCGCCGACGTCAGCCAGGTGCCGGTGGGCCGGGTCGCCCTGGCGCTGCTCGGCGCCATGGGACTCTTCGGCGCCCTGCTCTGGAGGCTGCGAGGCTGGCTGGGCCTCGAGCCTGCCGCCTTCACCTCGGCCTTCCAGGGGGCGCTACGCTTCAACACCTATGTGGGGGTGGCCGGTGCCGCAGCGCTTCACGGTGCCCCAGGTGCCACCGTGGCGGCGGTGGCCGTGGCGCTGATGGTACCGGTGGTCAACGTCATGTGCGTGGCGAGCTTTATCGCCGCCGGCACCCTGGGGGCCGGCAGCCTCGGCAAGAGCCTGACCGCACTGACCCGCAACCCGCTGATCCTCGGCTGCCTGATCGGCATCGGCCTGAACGTGAGCGGCATCGGCCTCCCCGGCTGGAGCGCGGATACCGTGGAGCTGCTGGGGCGCGCCGCCCTGCCGCTGGGCCTGGTGGCGGTAGGGGTGGCGCTGCGCCCGGAGGCGCTGCTGCGCCTCGACCGCGGCATCTGGGCCACCAACGCCATCAAGCTGGGGCTGATGCCCGCCCTGGTACTGCTGCTCGCCCTGGCGCTGGGGCTCGACCCGGTGAGCCGCGACGTGGCACTGCTGTTTGCCGCCCTGCCCACCGCCACCTCCGCCTATATCCTCGCCCGCCAGCTGGGCGGCGACGCCGAGATGATGGCGGCCCTGATCACCGCCCAGACCCTGCTGGCCATGGCCACCCTGCCCCTCTGGCTGCGCCTGGCCGGCTAAGGGCGCCGCCAGGACAAACGCAAATAAAAAATATTCGCATTACTGTTGACGCCGCAAATGAGAATGATTACTCTTGTTTCCAGTGGCGTTGATGAGCCGCCACGGCCATCGCAGGTACCGCCAGTCACCTGCCATGGTTTCTCCCTCCTCATTGCTAGTCACGGTCTTGCCGCCGCCCTCACCAGGGCGGCTTTTTTTTGGTAGCGGTTCGACGCTTCGACGAATGGAGGCCGAAGGACTTCCGGCGGCAGGCACCAGCGCCTGCAATACCGCCGGGGCGCCTGCGGCGCCATTCGCTCGGGGAACCCGAGCTCCTACTGGGCAATGTCACGCCAGTCTGCGAAGAATCTTTTTGTATCGCAGAAGCAACGAAGCCCCCGCATGGGCGGGGGCTTCGAAGAGCGTGGGAGGCGCGGGATCAGTCGACGCGGCGGTAGATCAGGTCCCAGACGCCGTGGCCCAGCTTCTCGCCGCGGACCTCGAACTTGGTCAGCGGACGGAACTCGGGCCGCGGCACATAGGGGGCGGTCTCCGGCGCCGCGGTATTGGCATAGCCCGGCGCGGCGTCCATCACCTCGGCCATCCACTCGGCGTAGGCCTCCCAGTCGGTGGCCATGTGGAAGGTGCCGCCGACCCTGAGCCGGGTGCGCACCAGCTCGACGAAGGCGGGCTGCACGATGCGCCGCTTGTGGTGCTTCTTCTTCGGCCAGGGGTCGGGGAAAAAGAGCTGCAGGGTCTCGAGGCTTCCCTCGGGCAGGCACTCCTCGAGCACCCTCAGCGCATCCTCCCGATAGACCCGCAGGTTGGTCAGGCCGCGCTTGTCGGCCTCGTCAAGCAGCTTGCCCACGCCGGGGGCGTGCACCTCGATGCCGATGAAGTCGGTATCGGGGTGGGTCTCCGCCTGCTCCACCAGGGAGGCCCCCATGCCGAAGCCGATCTCCACCACCCGCGGCGCGCGGCGCCCGAACAGGGCATCCAGGTCCTGGCGGCCCTCGGCCAGGGTCAGCCCCAGCCGCGGCCACACCTCCTCGAGGCCCCGGGTCTGGGCCTGGGTCATGCGCCCGGCGCGCAGCACATAGCTCTTGATGCCGCAGCGGTGCAGGGGGGCATCGGGCCCTTCCGGCCCGGTGGTGGCGGTATCGTCGCGGGATTGGTCACTCATGGATCATGGGGCTCTTGTCGGGTCTCGGGAGCTCAGCCGTTGATGCGGCCGGCAAAGGGCGAAGAGGGGTCGGCGCTCTGGCGGCGCGGCATGCGCCCGGCCAGGAAGGCCTCGCGCCCCGCCTCCACCGCCTTCTTCATGGCGCTGGCCATCAGCACCGGCTGGCGGGCATGGGCGATGGCGGTGTTCATCAGCACGCCGTCGCAGCCCAGCTCCATGGCCATGGCGGCATCGGAGGCGGTGCCGATGCCGGCATCCACCAGCACCGGCACGCTGGCCTGCTCGATGATCAGGCGGATGTTGTGGGGGTTCTGGATGCCGTGGCCGGAGCCGATCAGCGAGCCCAGCGGCATGATGGCGCAGCAGCCCAGACGCTCCAGCTCACGGGCCACGATGGGGTCGTCGCTGGTATAGACCATGACGTCGAAGCCGTCCTTGATCAGCGCCTCGGCGGCGGCCAGGGTCTCCACCACGTTGGGATAGAGGGTCGAGTCGTCCCCCAGCACCTCGAGCTTCACCAGGCTGTGGCCGTCGAGCAGCTCCCGGGCCAGCTTGCAGGTGCGCACCGCGTCCTTCGCCGTGTAGCAGCCGGCGGTGTTGGGCAGCAGGGTGAAGCGCTCCGGCGGCACCACGTCCAGCAGGTTGGGCTCCCCCGCCTCCTGGCCCAGGTTGGTGCGCCGTACGGCGAAGGTGACCACCTCGGCGCCGGAGGCGGCGATCGCCTCGCCGGTCTCGTCGAAGTCCCTGTACTTGCCGGTGCCGACCAGCAGGCGGGAGGAGAATTCGCGCCCGGCGACGCGCAGGGGCTGGTCCTGGAAGAAGTCTGTCATCGAGTCTGCCTTACTGTGATTGTCTTCACGGTGTGGGGGCGCGGGATGCTCAGCCGCCCCCGATGGCGTGCACCACCTCGACCCGATCGCCCTCGGCCAGGCGAGTGGCGGCGTGTTCGCTGCGGGGCACGATCTCCTCGTTCACCTCCACGGCGATGCGGCGGCCGGCGAGTCCCAGGGACTCGATCAGCGCGGCGATCGTCGGGGCCGGCGTGAGGTCGGGCGCCAGGGTATGCGCCTCGCCATTGAGCTGGATCTGCATGGCGTTCTCTCTGCGCTTGTCGTTGCTGTCGTCATGGACCGCGGGGCCCGCCGGGCGGGCGCCAATCGCGGGCATCCATTGTAGCCGAGTCCGCCCGGCCGGGGTACGGTAGCGACCCTGGACGCAACGGGAGGAGCAGACATGCAGGATAGAGGCTGGTGGCTGGGGGCGGCACTGTCGGGCGCCCTGGTGGTCATGGCGGGGGCCTTCGGCGCCCACGCCCTGGAGGGAACCCTGACGCCGCGCCTGGTGGCGGCCTTCGAGACCGGGGTGCGCTATCAGGCGTGGCACACCCTGGCGCTGCTCGCCGTGCTGGCCTGGCGCGCCGCGATGCCCCTGGCCGGGCAGCGGCTGGCCATGGGGCTATGGGCGGCCGGCATGGGGCTCTTCTCGGGCTCGCTCTACGCCATGGCGCTGACCGGTGCCGGCGGTCTGGGCATGATCACCCCCTTGGGCGGGGTGCTGCTGATCGCCGGCTGGCTGGCCCTGGCCGCTGCCGTGCTGCGCGCCCCGCGGGACTGAGCCGGCTCAGTCCCGGTCGGGCAGGGCATAGGTGGCGGTCACCAGCGCCACCGGCTGCTCGTCGCCGGCGGAGAAGAGCTGCACCTCGCCCACCGCCAGGCGGCGACCCAGCTTGAGGATGCGCGCGGTGGCGATGATGTCGCGGTCGCCCCGGGGACGGCGCAGGAAGCGGCAGTGCAGGTCGCTGGTGACCGCCATAGGCTCGGGGCCGATCTGGGCCAGGATCGCCACGTAGAGGCAGACGTCGGCCAGCCCCATCAGGGTGGGACCGGAGACGCTGGCGCCGGGGCGCAGGTGCTCGTCATCGATGGCCAGGCTCATGGTGGCGCGCATATGGTCCACGGCCTCGATGGTACCGATACGCTGGGGAAACACCTCGTCGAGAAAATCCTCGATGGTGGCGGCGGTCATCACGGTCATCGGCGGGCTCCTTGCAGTGAATGGGGCGAATTGACGCTGGCGTCAACATAACCGAAAGCGCCCCGGGCAGGTACCCGGGGCGCTTCTGGTTCAGCGGTGACACCGCGCTGGCTTGCCTGGCCTCTGGTTTACTTGGCCTTGTGCACGGCGCGCCAGTGGTGCAGGAGCGGCTCGGTGTAGCCGGAGGGCTGCACGCGGCCCTTGAAGATCAGGTCGCTGGCCGCCTGGAAGGCGCTGGAGCCCTGGTAGTCGGCGCTCATCGGCGTGTAGGCCGGATCGTTCGCGTTCTGCTCGTCCACCACCTTGGCCATGCGCTCCAGGGTCTCCTGGACCCGGGCGGCGTCGACCACGCCGTGGTGCAGCCAGTTGGCGATGTGCTGGCTGGAGATCCGCAGGGTGGCGCGGTCCTCCATCAGGCCCACATCGTGGATGTCCGGCACCTTGGAGCAGCCCACGCCGTGCTCCACCCAGCGCACCACGTAGCCGAGAATGCCCTGGCAGTTGTTGTCGAGCTCCTGCTGGATCTCCTCGTCGGACCAGCTGGCCTCGGCGGCCACCGGCACGCTGAGCAGCTCGTCCAGGTAGTCCGGCTCGCCCTGGGCCTCCAGCTCGCGCTGGATGCCGGTTACGTCCACCTGATGGTAGTGCAGGGCGTGAAGCGTGGCCGCGGTGGGCGACGGCACCCAGGCGGTGTTGGCGCCGGCCTTGGGATGGCCGATCTTCTGCTCCAGCATGGCGGCCATCAGGTCCGGCATGGCCCACATGCCCTTGCCGATCTGGGCGCGGCCGCGCAGGCCGCAGGCCAGGCCGATCTGGACGTTGTTCTTCTCGTAGGCCTGGATCCAGGCGGCGCCCTTCATGTCGCCCTTGCGGATCATCGGGCCCGCCTCCATGGCGGTGTGCATCTCGTCGCCGGTGCGGTCCAGGAAGCCGGTGTTGATGAAGACCACGCGGGAGGCGGCCTCGTTGATGCACGCCTTGAGGTTCACCGTGGTGCGGCGCTCCTCGTCCATGATGCCCATCTTGAGGGTATCGCGGGCCATGCCCAGCAGGTCCTCGACGCGGCCGAAGAGCTCGTTGGAGAAGGCCACTTCCTTCGGACCGTGCATCTTCGGCTTGACGATGTAGACGGAGCCCTCGCGGGAGTTGCGCGGTTCACCCTCGCCCTTCTTGAGGTCGTGCAGGGCGATCAGGCCGGTCACGATGCCGTCGAGGATGCCCTCGGGCAGCTCATTGCCCTCGGCGTCGAGCACCGCCGGGTTGGTCATCAGGTGGCCGACGTTGCGCACGAACATCAGCGAGCGGCCGGGCAGGGTCAGGCTGCCGCCGTCCGGAGTGGTGAACTGGCGATCGGCGTGCAGGCGGCGGGTGATGGTCTTGCCGCCCTTCTCCACCTGCTCCTCCAGGTCACCCTTCATCAGGCCCAGCCAGTTGGCGTAGACGCCCACCTTGTCCTCGGCGTCCACCGCGGCCACGGAGTCCTCACAGTCCATGATGGTGGTCAGCGCCGCCTCGACGACCAGATCCTTGACGCCGGCCGGGTCGGTCTTGCCGATGGGGTGGCTCGGGTCGATCTGGATCTCCAGGTGCAGGCCGTGATTGACCAGCAGCACCGACTCGGGGGTCGCCGCCTCGCCGGTATAGCCCACCAGCTTGCCGGGCTCCTTGAGACCGGTCTCGCGGCCGCCCTCCAGGGTCACCACCAGATGGCCGTCACGCAGGGCGTACTTGACGGCGTCGCGGTGGGAGCCGGTGGCCAGCGGCGCGGCGCGGTCCAGCAGGCCGCGGGCGTAGGCGATCACCTTCTCGCCGCGCTTGGGATTGAAGCTGGTGCCCTTCTCGGCGCCGTCCTCCTCGGAGATGGCATCGGTGCCGTAGAGGGCGTCGTAGAGGCTGCCCCAGCGCGCATTGGCGGCGTTCAGCGCATAGCGGGCGTTGCTCACCGGCACCACCAGCTGGGGACCGGCCTGGACGGCGATCTCGCGATCCACGTTGCCGGTGGTCACCTCGACCCTGGCCGGGGCCTCGGCCAGATAGCCGATCTCCTTCAGGAAGGCGCGATAGGCCGCCATGTCACCCACCGGGCCGGGGTTCTCGCGGTGCCAGCCGTCGAGCTGCTCCTGCAGACGCTCACGCTCAGCGAGCAGTTCGCGGTTCTTCGGGGTCAGATCATGGAAGAGGGCATCGACGCCGGCCCAGAACGCCTCGGCATCGACGCCGGTACCGGGAAGCGCCTGCTCATTGATGAAGCGGTCCAGCTCGGCGGCCACCTGGAGGCGATGGCGGGTAACACGTTGGGTCATGGTGGATCTCCTCGTGCTTGGCAGCCGGCGTGTCGCGTGCCAGTCTGCCGGGACAGGGGTTGTGTGACTGCTCTGGCCTCGATTTTGTGGAAAATACTTCCATGTGTAAACCCGAAAAGCCTCGGGAAGGCGGCCAGCTAGACCAAAAGATAAGGTGAGACCGGGCAGGCGTGGCTTGCTCGTGGTGCACCGCCTGGCTTGACGCTAGCATAGCCGGGCGCCGCGGAGGACACGATGAGCGACTTCACCCCCCTACAGGCGCTGGGCCCGGTTCGGCTGATCGAATCACTCGATGCGGTGCCCGGCGGCGACCACCTGGAACGCTACCTGGGCCACTATGGCCTGGCCCCCTTGCTGGCCGAGCATGTCGGCCTCTACGTGGGCTATGTGGATGCCCAGGGCTTCCGCCTCTGGACCCAGGTCTGGAGCCCCGCCGAGCCGGTGGGCACCGCCTTCGTGGTGCACGGCTACTTCGACCACCTGGGCCTCTATCGTCATCTGCTGGAGCGCCTGCTGGAGCGCCGCTGGCGGGTGGTCCTCTGGGACCTGCCCGGCCACGGCCTCTCCAGCGGGGCCCGCGCCTCGATCAAGGACTTCGCCGACTACAGCGGCTGCCTGGAGGCGCTGCAGACCCACCTGCAGCAGGAGGAGCTGGCCCCGCGCCCCTGGCTGGGCGTCGGCCAGAGCACCGGGGCGGCCATCCTCGCCACCGACGCCCTCACCCGCGGCGAGGACAGCCACTGGGCGGGGCTGGCGCTGCTGGCCCCTCTGGTGCGTCCCTGGGGCTGGCGCCAGGCCAGCTGGCTGCACCTGCTGGCCGGTCCCTTCCTGAGCTCCGTCCCGCGCAAGTTCCGCCCCAACTCCACCGACGAGGAGTTCGCCGCCTTCCTGCGCGACAAGGATCCCCTCCAGGCCGACCGGGTCGCCGTGGACTGGGTCAGCGCCATGCGCCGCTGGATGCCGCGCCTGCTGGCGCTGCCTCCCAACCCGGTGCGCACCCTGATTCTCCAGGGGGAGCAGGACCTGACGGTGGACTGGGAATGGAACCTGGGCGTGCTGGCCCACAAGTTTCCCAATGCCGAGATTCACCGCCACCCCGAGGCGCGCCACCACCTGGTCAACGAGGCCGAGCCGATCCGCCTGGCGCTCTTCGAGAGCCTGGACCGCTTTATCGACGACCTGGCGCCTGTCGCTGCCCACCCGGAGACCGACTCCCCATGAACGCCAGCCGCACGCCACGCCCGCTGCTTGCCCCCCTGCTCCTCGCGCCTCTGCTGCTCGCCGGCTGCGCCGCGGCCCCCGACCGCCCCGAGACCCTGCGCCAGGCGCTGTTCAACCTGGGCGAGCGCGCCGCCGATCGGGTCATGGAGGCGCCTCCCCTGCCGAAACCGCCCGGCGACCAGGTGCTGCTGCTGGCCGCCCCGGAGGTCAACGGGGAGCTCGGCATCGGCCAGGAGCGCTTCCTGGAGAGCCTGACCCGGGCGCTGCTGGCGGTGAGCGACGGCCCCCAGGTGCTCGACTGGAGCGATAGCATGGGCGACGGCGCCGGCGATAATCAGTGGCGGCTGGAGAGTCGGCTGATGGCCGACGGACCGCGGCTGCGGCTCTCGGACCGGGAGCTCTTGCCCTACCGGCTGACCCTGGTGCTGCGCCGCCCCGGCAGCGACTCGCCCCAGTGGGAGGAGAGCCTGCAGGGCGCCCTGGACGCCACGGCGCTCTAGGCCAGCCCCTGCCTACCCCTTGAGCAGCCGATCCAGCTGGCGGTAGCCCACCGCCTCGATCAGCTGCTCCCGGGCCGGCTTCGGTTCGCCGGCCAGGTCCGCCAGGGTCAGTGCCACCCGCAGCACCCGGTGGTAGGCCCGGGCCGAGAGCTTGAGCCGCTCCAGCACACCGGCCAGCCAGGCGCGATCGGCGGCGGCGAGGCCGCAGGCCGCCTCCAGCTCCCGCCCGGCCAGGTGGGCATTGAGGGCACCCCGCGCCAGCTGCCGCTCCCGGGCCGCCACCACCCGGGCCCGCACCGCCGCCGAGGGTTCGCTCTCGGCCGCCGCCGTGAGCTGCTCCGGCGGCAGCGCCGGCACCTCCACCTGCAGGTCGATGCGATCGAGCAGCGGCCCCGAGAGGCGCGCCTGGTAGCGCTGGATCTGGGCCGCGGTGCAGTGGCAGGCCTGGCGCGGATCGCCCAGATGGCCGCAGGGGCAGGGGTTCATGGCCGCCACCAGCATGAAGCGGGCCGGATAGCGGCGCTCATGGCTGGCCCGGGCGATATGGATCCGCCCCGACTCCATGGGCTCGCGCATCACCTCCAGCACATGGCGGGAGAACTCCGGCAGCTCGTCGAGGAAGAGCACCCCGTGATGGGCCAGCGAGATCTCGCCGGGGCGGGGCTTGGCCCCGCCGCCCACCAGGGCCACGGCGCTGGCGGTGTGATGGGGCGACCGGAAGGGGCGGCGGCCCCACTCCGCGGCCAGGGGCAGTCCGCTCACCGAGCGCACCGCCGCCACCTCCAGCGCCTCCTCATCGGTAAGCGGCGGCAGGATGCCCGGCAGGCGGCTGGCCAGCATGGTCTTGCCGGTGCCGGGAGGGCCGGCCAGCAGCAGGTTGTGGGAACCCGCGGCGGCCACCTCCAGGGCGCGGCGCGCCTGGTGCTGGCCGCGCACCTCGGCCAGGTCGGGGAGCGCCACCGACGCCTCGGGCGGGCGGGAGAGCCGGTGCGGCGCAATGGGCGCTCGCCCCAGCAGATGGCCAACCACCTCCAGCAGGTGGTCGGCGGGGAGCACCTCGAGATCGCCGGCCAGTGCCGCCTCATCGGCGTTGGCCCGAGGCACGATGAGTCGCCGGCCGGCCCGGCGGGTGGCCATGGCCAGGGGCAGTACGCCGTGAACCGGGCGCAGGCGACCATCCAGCGCCAGCTCGCCGACGCTTTCGGTCGCCTGCAGCGCATCGGGGGGGAGCTGGCCCGAAGCCAGCAGCAGCCCCAGGGCGATGGGCAGGTCGAAGCGCCCGCCCTCCTTGGGCAGGTCGGCGGGGGCCAGGTTGAGGGTGATGCGACGCAGGGGGTAGTCGAAGCCGGCGTTGACCAGGGCGCTGCGCACCCGCTCGCGGCTCTCCTTCACGGCGGTTTCGGGGAGGCCCACCAGGGTCACCCCCGGCAGGCCGTTGGCCAGGTGGACCTCCACCTGGACCTCGGGGGCCTCGAGGCCGAGGCCCGCACGGGTATGAACGATCGCCAGCGTCATGGGCGCTCCCTCGCCTGGAGTCATGCCCCAAGGCTAGTCCAGAGCCGGCCCCCCTGCCCGGCGTCGGATCAGCGGCCGGCTTCGCCGCCGCCGGCGTCCTCCTCGGGGCGAGGCGTGTCGCCCTCGGCGGCGGCCGCCGGGGCGTCGGTCGGCGCCTCGCCGGTGCGCTGCTCCAGCAGCGCCTCGAGCCCGGCGACCTGCTGCTCCAGGGCCTCGACCCGGGCCCGGGTGCGCTGCAGCACATCCATCAGGATGTCGAAGTCCTCCCGGGACACCAGCTCCAGGCGGTCGAAGGCGCCGCGCACCACCTGCTGAATGCCCTTCTGCACCTCTTCCGGCGCCTGGGACGCGCCCTGCAGGCGCTCACCGATCTGCTGGGCCAGTCGGCCGATACGGTCATGGCTCACCATGGGTCTCTCCTGAACGTGGGAATGCCGGCTACAGGATACGCATGCCCCGCCGCGAGCGCATGCCCCACCGCTGCGCCAGGATGGCGCGCCTGCACCGACAGCCGGCACCAAGACGGTGCAGAAGCCTTTGCTGCGCTGCAACCACCTCGTCCGACCAGCCTCGAAAGCGACCCCAACCATTTGATTTAAAAGACTGCAAAGTGTCGATGGCACGATTATGGCCATGTCAGGGCATGCGGCCACCGCGCCGATACCCAACGCAACCGGGGAGACAAGGGATGAAACTCATCACCGCCATCATCAAGCCGTTCAAGCTCGACGACGTCCGCGAGGCGCTGGCCGACAACGGCGTTCAAGGCATCACCGTCACCGAGGTCAAGGGCTTCGGCCGCCAGAAGGGCCACACCGAGCTCTATCGCGGCGCCGAATACGTCGTCGACTTCCTGCCCAAGGTCAAGGTCGAGGTCGCCGTGGACGACTCTCGCCTGGAGACGGTGCTCGACGCCATCTGCAGCGCGGCCAACAGCGGCAAGATCGGCGACGGCAAGGTCTTCGTCACGCCGCTGGAGGACGTGATTCGCATCCGCACCGGTGAACGCGGCCCCGACGCCGTCTGATCGTTTCCTGCCTCTGGAGAGACTGCCATGAGTGAACTGACAGAGCTGAGCTATGCGCTCGATACCTTCTACTTCCTGATCTGCGGCGTGCTGGTGATGTGGATGGCCGCCGGCTTCTCGATGCTCGAGGCCGGCCTGGTGCGCTCCAAGAACACCGCCGAGATCCTCACCAAGAACATCGCCCTGTTCGCCATCGCCTGCACCATGTACCTGCTGGTGGGCTACTACATCATGTACTCCAGCGCCGAGGGGGGCTTCCTGCCCAACCTGGGCTTCCTGCTGGGCGGCGAGAACAGCGTCGATGCGGTGCTGGCCGGCGGCGATGACGCCCCCTACTACTCCATGCGAGCCGACTACTTCTTCCAGGTCGTCTTCGTGGCCACCGCCATGTCCATCGTCTCCGGTGCCGTGGCCGAGCGCATGAAGCTGTGGGCCTTCCTGGCCTTCGCCGTGGTGATGACCGGCTTCATCTACCCGGTCTCCGGCTACTGGACCTGGGGCGAAGGCTGGCTCGACGCCGCCGGCTTCTCCGACTTCGCCGGCTCCGGCATCGTCCACATGGCCGGTGCGGCCGCGGCTCTCGCCGGCGTGCTGATCCTCGGCCCCCGCAAGGGCAAGTACGGCAAGGACGGCAGCATCTATGCCATCCCCGGCGCCAACCTGCCGCTGGCCACCCTGGGCACCTTCATCCTGTGGATGGGCTGGTTCGGCTTCAACGGCGGCTCCGAGCTCAAGGTCTCCGACGTGGACTCCGCCAACAACGTCGCCCAGGTGCTGGTCAACACCAACGCCGCGGCCGCCGGCGGCGTGATCGCCGCCCTGATCCTGGCCAAGATCTGGTTCCGCAAGGCCGACCTGACCATGACCCTCAACGGCGCCCTGGCCGGCCTGGTGGCCATCACCGCCGAGCCGCTGGCCCCCTCCGCTTTGAGTGCCGCCCTGATCGGCGCCGTGGGCGGCGCCATCGTGGTGGCCTCCATCGTGGGCCTGGACAAGCTGAAGATCGACGACCCGGTCGGCGCCATCTCGGTGCACGGCGTGGTCGGCATCTGGGGCCTGCTGGCGGTGCCTCTGACCAACGGCGACGCCACCTTCGGTGCCCAGCTCCTCGGCATCATCGCCATCTTCGCCTGGGTCTTCGCGGCGAGCCTGATCGTCTGGCTGATCCTCAAGGCAGTAATGGGCATCCGCGTCAGCGAGGAAGAAGAGTACGAGGGCGTCGACCTGGCCGAATGCGGTCTGGAGGCCTACCCCGAGTTCAGCGTCGCCAAGAAGTAAGTGACGGCGACGCCCACCGAGTGAGCTGGCGTGCTCCTCCTGGCCCCTTCGGGGGCCTTTTTTCATCCTGCTCGCCGCGGTGTATGCTAGAGAGCAATCAGGCACACTCGGGTGGCCCGGCCACCGCTGCGAACAGACGAGGAATTCGACCATGAAACTGGTGACCGCCATCATCAAGCCCTTCAAGCTGGACGACGTGAGGGAGTCCCTCTCCGAGATCGGGGTTCAGGGCATCACCGTCACCGAGGTCAAGGGATTCGGCCGCCAGAAGGGGCACACCGAGCTCTACCGCGGCGCCGAGTATGTGGTCGATTTCCTGCCCAAGGTGAAGCTGGAGGTGGCCGTGGACGACGACATGGCCGAGAAGGTGATCGACGCCATCACCCAGGTCGCCAATACCGGCAAGATCGGCGACGGCAAGATCTTCGTCACCCCGCTGGAGCAGGTGATCCGCATCCGTACCGGCGAGACGGGCAAGGACGCGGTCTAGCAGCCGTAAGCCGTCGAGCTTGGCTCGGTAGCTGATCCAGACAAGGAAACCCCATCCGACGGAAGCCGGATGGGGTTTCTCTTGTCGCTTAAAGCTTACGGCTTAGAGCTCCGGGCGCCGCCCGATCACTTCTCGACGAACGCCCGCTCGATGACGTAGTCGCCGGGATCGCCCATGCGCGGGGAGATCTTGAAGCCCAGGTCGTCAAGCAGGGCGCTGGTCTCGTCGAGCATCGCCGGGCTGCCGCAGATCATGGCGCGGTCCTGCTTGGGGTCCATGGGCGCAAGGCCGGTATCCTCGAAGAGCTTGCCGGTGCGGATATGGTCGGTGAGACGCCCCATGGTGTGGAACGCCTCCCGGGTTACCGTGGGGTAGTAGACCAGCTTCTCGGCGATCTCTTCGCCCAGGTACTCGTGGGCAGGCAGCTCCTGCTGGATGAAGTCGGCATAGGCCAGCTCGCTGACGCTGCGCACGCCGTGCACCAGCACCACCTTCTCGAAGCGCTCGTACACCTCCGGGTCCTGGATCAGGCTCATGAAGGGAGCGAGCCCCGTGCCTGTCGACAGGAAGTACAGGTTACGCCCCGGCAGCAGGTCGTCGGTCACCAGGGTGCCGGTGGGCTTGCGGCTCACCATGATCTGATCGCCCACCTTGAGGTGCTGAAGACGCGAGGTGAGCGGGCCGTCCGGCACCTTGATGCTGAAGAACTCGAGGTGATCCTCGTAGTTGGGGCTGGCGATGGAGTAGGCCCGCATCAGCGGCTTGCCGTCGACCTCTAGTCCGATCATCACGAACTGGCCATTCTTGAAGCGCAGGCCGCGGTCGCGGGTGGTACGGAAGCTGAAGAGGGTGTCGTTCCAGTGGTGAACGCTCAGGACCTCTTCCAGGGCGAACTTGCTCATGCCGGCTCCTTGAGATAGCGCAGGCCACATATTCCCAAAAGGAATAGATGGGCAATGGATATTTGCATTGAATTCTAAGAGAAGGGGCGTTATCTGTTAAATGGATTGTATGGATAAGACTTATCCGCGTCCTTGATATGGATCACAGGAGCTCAGCCCCATGCGTTTCACCCTGCGCCAGCTGGAGGTCTTCGTCGCCGTCGCCCAGCACGAGAGCGTCTCCCGGGCCGCCCGGGTCCTGTCGCTCTCCCAGTCCGCTACCAGCACGGCCCTGGCCGAACTGGAGCGCCAGTTCGACTGCCAGCTGCTGGATCGCATCGGCAAGCGCCTCAAGCTCAATGCCCTGGGCTTCCAGCTGCTGCCCAAGGCGGTGGCCCTGCTGGATCGCGCCGAGGAGATCGAGGAGCTGCTGCGCGGCCAGCAGGGGGTCGGCACCCTGGATGTGGGTGCCACCCTGACCATCGGCAACTACCTGGCCACCCTGCTGATCGGCGACTTCATGCAGCGCTTTCCCGGCAGTCGCGTGCGGCTGGCGGTGCGCAACACCCGCGCCATCATCGAGGGGGTTCGCCACCATGAGCTGGACCTCGGGCTGATCGAGGGGCACTGCGAAGCGGAGGACGTGACGACCCAACCCTGGGTAGAGGATGAGCTGGCGGTATTCTGCTCACCGGACCACCCCCTGGCAGGGAGCGGTCCGGTGGCGCTGGAACGGCTGCTGCGCGAGGCCTGGATCATGCGCGAGGAGGGCTCGGGCACCCGCCTGACCCTGGAGCAGGCCGCTCGACACCGCCGCGGCCGCTTCAATGTTCTGCTGGAGCTGGAGCATACCGAGGGGATCAAGCGCGCCGTGGAGTCGGGGCTCGGCATCGGCTGCGTCTCCAAGCTGGCGCTGCGCGACGCCTTCCGCCGCGGCAGCCTGGTGGCGATCCCCACGCCGGAGCTGGACCTGAGCCGCCAGTTCGCCTTCATCTGGCACCGCCACAAGTACATGGCCACCGGCATGCGCGAGTTCCTCAAGCTCTGCCGGCAGATGACCGAAGGGGTGACGCGCAGCGACCAGATCGACCTGCCGCCGGTGCCCTGAGCCCGCAGGAGCGGAACGGCAGCGGGCCCGGCCATGGTGGCCGGGCCCGCCGGTAGGGGTGCGCCGGGGAGCGGGGTCAACGCATATCGCTGACCGCCTCCTGGATGTCTTCCAGACTGGCCTTGGAGAGGTCCTTGGAGAGGGAGTGGATCACCAGCTTGGTGGTGGGGCCGTCGAGCTTGTCGCGCAGCTGGCCCAGGAAACGCGGGGGAGCGACCAGAATCAGCTTCTCCATGGAGTTGTCGACCCGCGCCCGGTAGAGGCGCTCGGCCACCTCCTTGGCGAAGATCAGCTCCTCATGGGTGCGCGCCGTGTTCTCGCCGCCGGAAGCACGCGATGTGACCGAGGTCGACTCGTGCACGTCGGCGCCACGATCGGTGACCAGATCCCCCTCATGCAGCCGGCTGGCCGCATGCACCAGGCTGTCCTGCTCGACCAGCTTGAGCGCGTCGCGGGTGAAGATCCTGGCCCGCGCTGCGTCTGCCACCACGATATAGGTCGTCATAGCCACTCCTTGATGCAGGTTGTCATGAAACCGGGCCCTGGGCCTCGGCGGCACTACTCCTTCAACAGTGGCAAGCCGTCCGGACCCGGTCAACCCGAATGACGCCCTGACACGGGGAAACTGCACGGGAGCTTGATCTGGGGTAGCATCCGCCCATGACCGGCAGGGATGCCGGCACGTCTGATCACCACGATGTGCTTCCGGGAGGAGCCCAATGCGTCAGTTCCTGTTTCCGCGCCGCCCCCTCTCTCGCGGCACCCTGCTCTTCTGTCATCTGCTGCTGCAGCTTGGCCTCGTCGCCGGTGCCGCCCTCTGGCTCGCCCCGCGTACGCCATGGCTGGCGCCCCTGAGCTGGGCCGAGGCCTGGCCGCCGCTGGCACTCGGCGGCGGCCTCTGGCTGCTGGCCGCCGTGGCCCTGCGCCTGCTCGCCGAGCTGTGGCTGCTGCCTCACCACCTGGCGAATGCCGCCGGGGCCGGCCCGGTGATCACGCGTTCCACGAGCGCCGCCCAGCGGTGCATGATCCCCAGGCGGCCTGGACCAGCGATGCCCGCGCCCTGGACCCCGACGACAGCGTAGTGGGCAGCCCCCGGGTAAGGCGCCCGGCCGATCGGCTGCGCCCCCGCGAGCCCTCGCTGGACATGGCCAGCGACCAGACAGAGACCCCGCCATCCCGGGAGCCACGCCTCTAGGCAGCCTGTCGCGGCATCTCGGGGGCGCCGGCCACTCCCTTCAGCGCAGACCCAGCCCTCGCCGCACCCCGGCCAGCACCAGCACCGCGCAGGCAGCGCCGAATCGCCACTGCCCCCACAACGGCCAGCGCTGCCCACAGGCGGCGCTGGTCATGCAGGCGTCTCAGCCAGGTCGGGCGACCCCTGTCAGCCATGCTGGATACGGCGGTGGTAGACCGGACTCAGCTCGTGCAGCGCCTCCATGAAGGCGGTGACGTTGTCCGGGTTGGTAAACTGGCTGATGCCGTGGCCCAGGTTGAAGATATGGCCGGGGCCCTCGCCGTAGCTGTCGAGGATGCGCGCCACCTCGGCGCGAATCGCCGCCGGGCGTGCGAACAGCACGTTGGGGTCCAGGTTGCCCTGCAGGGCAACCTTGTGGCCGACCCGGGAGCGGGCATCGGACAACTCCGTCGTCCAGTCCAGGCCTACGGCATCGGGGCCCGCCAGGGCGATGTCCTCGAGCCACTGACCGCCGTTCTTGGTGAACAGGATCACCGGCACCTTGCGCCCGTCGTGCTCGCGGATCAGGCCGGCGACGATCTGCTCCATGTAGCGCAGCGAGAACTCCAGGTAGGCCGGGGTGGAGAGTACGCCGCCCCAGGTGTCGAAGATCTGCACCGCCTGGGCACCGGCGCGGATCTGGGCATTGAGGTACTCGGTGACCGAGGTGGCCAGTGTGTCGAGCAGGTCATGCATCACGCTGGGCGTGTCGTAGAGCATGGTCTTGACGTGGCGGAAGTCCTTGCTGGAGCTGCCCTCCACCATGTAGGTGGCGAGCGTCCAGGGACTGCCGGAGAAGCCGATCAGCGGCACCCGCCCGTTGAGCTCGCGACGGATGGTAGAGACCGCCCGCATCACGTAGTCCAGGTCGCGCTCGGCATCGGGCACGCTGAGCGCCGCCACATCCTCGGCGCTGCGCACCGGCTTGCGGAATTTCGGCCCCTCGCCGGTCTCGAAGTAGAGCCCCAGGCCCATGGCATCGGGGATGGTGAGGATATCCGAGAAGAGGATCGCCGCGTCCAGCGGATAGCGCTCCAGGGGCTGCAGGGTCACCTCGCAGGCCAGGTCCTGGTTGCGGCAGAGGTCCATGAAGTCGCCGGCTTCGGCGCGGGTGGCGCGGTACTCCGGCAGGTAGCGGCCAGCCTGGCGCATCATCCATACCGGCGTGCGGTCCACAGGCTGACGCGCCAGGGCGCGCAGAAAGCGATCGTTCTTGAGTTCCATGCAGGCGGTCATCCACGGGAAATGTGGCGCCATTGTAGCGCATCGCCGCACGCGAGGCTTGACCGAGGCCAAGCTCGACAGGCTCTACGCGGCCGTGAGCACCGCCGCGGTTCCTGTTAGACTATTGCCCCATTCTGCGGCACCGCCCGCGGCCTGATACCGAGGTACCCAGTGACGATTCGCTTCATCGCCGCCTCTCGACTGCCCACCCCCTGGGCCACCTTCACCATGCACGGCTTCGAGGACGAGGCTACCGGCAAGGACCATATTGCCCTGACCCTCGGCGACGTGGCCGACGGAGAGCCGGTGCTGGGGCGGGTTCACTCCGAGTGCCTGACCGGCGACGCGCTCTTCTCCATGCGCTGCGACTGCGGCTATCAGCTGCAGGAGGCGCTCAAGCGCATCGCCGCCGAGGGGCGCGGAGTACTGCTCTACCTGCGCCAGGAGGGTCGCGGCATCGGCCTGCTCAACAAGATCCGCGCCTACCACCTGCAGGACCAGGGCGCCGACACCGTCGAGGCCAATGAGCAGCTCGGCTTCGGCGCCGACCTGCGCCGCTACGACCTCTGCGTGCCGATGCTCAAGCATCTGGGCATCAGCGCTCTGCGCCTGATGACCAACAACCCGCGCAAAGTCGATGCCCTGACCGGCGCCGGGGTCAACGTCGTCGAGCGGGTGCCCCTGACCACCGGGCTCAACCCCCACAACGAGCAGTACCTCTCCACCAAGGCCGGCAAGCTCGGCCACATGATGGCCCTGGGCGACTTCACCCAGGCCAGCGACGTGGATATCGAACGCAAGGGCTAGCCCAGCCGGGCGCGAATCGCCGCCTCGATGCCCTCGGCGTCCAGGCCGCACTCGGCGAGCAGCTCGCCGGGCTTGCCGTGCTCCACATAGGCGTCCGGCAGCCCCAGGTTGAGCAGCGCCGCCTGCACGCCCTCGGCAGCCAGCAGCTCACCTACCGCGCTGCCGGCGCCACCGGCCACCACGTTCTCCTCAAGCGTCACCAGCAGGTCGTGGTCACGCGCGGCGGAGAGCACCGCCTCGCGGTCCAGGGGCTTGATGCTGCGCATATTGAGGTGGGTGGCATCGAGGCGCTCGGCCACCTCGGCGGCCGGCACGTTGAGGCTGCCGAAGGCGAGCAGGGCCACGCGCCGACCCGGCTCGGCGCCGCTCTCGCGGCGGGTCTCGGCCTGGCCGATGGCGATGGGCTCCAGGTGGGCGGGGATCGCCACGCCCGGGCCTGTGCCGCGCGGATAGCGCACCGCGGCGGGGCCGTCGTAGTGGTAGGCGGCGCTGAGCATGGCGCGACACTCCGCCTCGTCGGCGGGCGCCAGCACCACCAGGCCGGGCACGCAGCGCAGGTAGGAGAGATCGAGATTACCGTGGTGGGTGGGCCCGTCCTCCCCCACCAGGCCGGCGCGGTCGATGGCGAAGGTGACGTCGAGATCCTGCACCGCCACGTCGTGGATCAGCTGGTCATAGCCGCGCTGCAGGAAGGTGGAGTAGATCGCCACCACCGGCTTCATCCCCTCGCAGGCCATGCCGGCGGCCAGGGTCACCGCATGCTGCTCGGCGATGGCCACGTCGAAGTAGCGCTCGGGATACTCCCGGGAGAAGCGCACCAGGTCGGAGCCTTCGCGCATGGCCGGGGTGATGCCGATCAGCCGCGCGTCGGCGGCGGCCATGTCGCATAGCCAGTCGCCGAAGACGTTGCAGTACTTCTTCTTTTTCCTGGGCGGGGCAAGCGGCGCCGCCGCGGGGCCCTTTTCCGGCTCGCTCTTTTCCAGCTTGGTGATGGCGTGATAGCCGATGGGATCCGCCTCGGCGGGCAGGAAGCCGCGCCCCTTGCGGGTCTTCACATGCAGGAACTGGGGGCCATCCAGATCGCGCAGGTTGCGCAGGGTCTGCACCAGCAGCGGCAGGTCGTGACCATCGATGGGGCCGATATAGTTGAAGCCCATCTCCTCGAAGAGGGTAGCCGGGCTCACCATCCCTTTCATGTGCTCCTCGGTGCGCCGGGCCAGCTCCAGGGCCCCGGGCAGGTGGGAGAGCACCTTCTTGCTGCCCTCGCGCACGGTGAGGTAGGGCTTGCTGGAGAGGATTCGCGCCAGGTAGCTGGCGATGCCGCCGACGTTCTCCGAGATCGACATCTCGTTATCGTTGAGCACCACCAGCAGGTTGGCGTCGACGTGGCCGGCGTGGGCCAGGGCCTCGAAGGCCATGCCGGCGGTGAGGGCGCCGTCGCCGATCACCGCGCAGGTGCGCCGCGTCTCGCCCCGGGCCCGGGCGGCCAGCGCCATGCCCAGGGCGGCGGAGATGGAGGTGCTGGAGTGGCCGACGCCGAAGGTGTCGAACTCCGACTCGGCGCGCCGCGGGAAGGCGGCCAGGCCGCCGTAGTGGCGGATGCTCGGCATCGCCTCGCGGCGGCCGGTCAGGATCTTGTGGGGATAGGCCTGGTGGCCCACGTCCCAGACCAGGCGGTCGTGGGGGGTCTCCAGGGCCTGGTGCAGCGCCACGGTAAGCTCGACGACGCCGAGGCCGGCCCCGAAGTGGCCCCCGGAGACCCCCACGGTGTAGAGCAGGTAGGCCCGCAGTTCATCGGCCACCTGCGCCAGCTGGGCGGTGGTCATGGCACGCAGCGCAGCCGGCGTGTCCAGGGTGTCGAGCAGGGGCGTGGCCGGTCGCTCGGCGGGAATCTCATCGAACAGCTTCATGGCGTCATCTGTCGTGTCAGTGGTCACGCTCGATCATGTAGCGGGCCAGGGCGGTCAGGGCATCCGCCCCCTCGCCCAGCGGGGCCAGGGCGGCCAGGGCCTCCTCCACCAGCTCCCGGGAACGGCGGCGCGCGCCGTCCAGCCCCATCAGCGTCGGGTAGGTCGGCTTGTCCCGGGCGGCATCCGCCCCGGTGGCCTTGCCCAGGGTAGCCGCGTCGCCGGTCACGTCGAGGACATCATCATGGATCTGGAAGGCCAGGCCGATGGCCCGGGCATAGTCGTCCAGGGCCGCCAGGCGGGGGTCCTCCTCGGCCACGGCGGCCAGGCCTCCCAGCCGCACCGCGGCGCGAATCAGGGCACCGGTCTTGTGGCCATGCATGGCGGCTAGGGCCGCCACGTCGGGGTGGCCACCCACGGCGGCGAGGTCCAGGGCCTGACCGGCCACCATGCCGTCGCGGCCGGCAGCCTCGGCCAGGGTGCGAATCATCGCCGGGAGCCGGGGCTGGGCGGAGCGCGCCAGCACCTCGAAGGCCAGCGCCTGCAGGGCGTCGCCGGCGAGAATGGCCGTGGCCTCGTCATAGGCCCGATGCACCGTGGGCTGGCCGCGGCGCAGGTCGTCGTCGTCCATGGCCGGCAGGTCGTCATGCACCAGGGAGTAGGCGTGGATCAGCTCGATGGCCATGGCCGGGGCATCCAGGGCGTCGTCCGCCGCGCCCAGGGCGCGCCCGGCGGCATAGACCAGCACCGGCCGCAGCCGCTTGCCTCCCACCAGCACGCCGTGACGCATGGCGGCGTCCAGCCGCGGCACGCTTGCACCGCGCTCGCCGAACAGCGCCTCCAGCCGGGCATCCACCCGGGCACGATCCGCGGCCAGCCGGGCCGCCAGGCTTTCAGCGTTCACTCTCATCCTTTCCTTCTTCTGACCCCGGTGAGAAGGGCGTCAGGGTCATGCTGCCCTCGGCGCCCTCGGTCAGGGTGCGCACCCGGAGCTCGGCCTCATCGAGCCGGCGCTGGGCGTCGCGGGTCAGGCGAATGCCCTCCTCGAAGGCGGAGAGCGACGCCTCCAGCGACAGCTCGCCGGACTCCAGGCGCTCCACCAGGCACTCCAGGCGCTCGACGGTAGTGGCAAAGTCCGTCGTCGCCTCCTGGCCATCGGCTCGCTTGCTGCGCTCCGCCATCGCTCCCCTCGCTTGGCTGCCGGCTCATGCGGCGTTTAGAAAGGCGACAGTATACACGCTCTCCCCCGGGGGTCGTCTGCCCCGGCATGGCCCGGCTGCAACTTGCACTGCGTTCATCATGGCTGCGCACCATTTTCATCCTGGCTCATGGCCGGCCTGTGCTAGAATAGCTCCTCTTTTTTCCTACCTGTCACTGCATGCGGCTCGCGCCGGAAGGGGTTGATTCGACCATGGCCAAGACGTCCCTGGACAAGAGCAAGATCAAGATCCTGCTGCTCGAGGGCATCCACCAGAGCGCGGTGGACAATCTGCGTAACGCCGGCTACTCGAACATCGAGTACCTGACCACCTCGCTGGACGAGGCGGCGCTGATCGAGAAGATCCGCGACGTCCACTTTATCGGCATCCGCTCGCGGACCCAGCTCAACGAGCGGGTCTTCGCCGCCGCCGAGAAGCTGGTGGCCGTGGGCTGCTTCTGCATCGGCACCAACCAGGTCGACCTCAATGCGGCCCTGGCACGCGGCATCCCGGTCTTCAACGCCCCCTACTCCAACACCCGCTCGGTGGCCGAGCTGGTGCTGGCCGAGGCGATCATGCTGCTGCGCGGCATCCCGGAGAAGAACGCCCTGGCCCACCGCGGCGGCTGGCAGAAGAGCGCCAAGAACTCCCACGAGGCCCGCGGCAAGACCCTGGGGATCGTCGGCTACGGCAGCATCGGCTCCCAGCTCTCGGTGCTGGCCGAGTCCCTGGGCTTCGACGTCATCTACTACGACGTGGTCGCCAAGCTCGGCATGGGCAATGCCCGCCAGGTGGCCAGCCTCGACGAGCTGCTGGGCCGCGCCGACGTGGTCAGCCTGCACGTGCCCGACCTGCCCTCCACCAAGTGGATGATCGGCGCCGAGCAGATCGCGCGCATGAAAGAGGGCGGCATTCTGATCAACGCCGCCCGCGGCAGCGTGGTGGTGATCGAGGCCCTGGCCGATGCCATCAAGGCCGGCAAGCTCAACGGCGCCGCCATCGACGTCTTCCCGGTGGAGCCCAAGGGCAACGACGAGGAGTTCGAGAGCCCCCTGCGCGGCCTGGACAACGTCATCCTCACCCCGCACATCGGCGGCTCCACCCTGGAGGCCCAGGAGAACATCGGCATCGAGGTCTCCGAGAAGCTGATCACCTACTCTGACAACGGCACCACCGTCACCTCGGTCAACTTCCCCGAGGTCGCCCTGCCGGCCCACCCGGACAAGCACCGCCTGCTGCATATCCACGACAACGTGCCCGGCGTGATGTCCGAGATCAACCGCGTGCTCTCCGAGAACGGCATCAATATCGCCGGCCAGTACCTGCAGACCAACGAGAAGGTCGGCTACGTGGTGATCGACGTCGACAAGGCCTACGGCCCCCAGGCCCTCGAGGCCCTGCGCCAGGTGAACCACACCCTCAAGGTGCGGGTGCTCTACTCCGAAAGCGCCTGAGCCTGAGCGCTCGCCGTCAGCGCCCAACGCCGCCGCGTCATTCGACGCGGCGGCGTTTTTTTGATGCACACCGCCACACTACACCTGCTACGAACGCCTAGCGCGTGACAAAAATGCGGCCCGAACCTCTTCTAGAAGCGGAGAGAGCGCCTCACCTCGACGCCGGCTGCAAATAACCTGCGTACATATCTCCGGATCAGCTAATGGCACGTAAACGATGCCGCGGCGCTGCACATTCACAACCTGCCTAGGCACAAGGGTAACTCCCATTCCCGATGCAACCAGCCCAAGCGCAGTTTGCAGCTCATTAGTCTCTTGCACTACGTTGATTTTTATACCTTTACGATGAAAAAGGCCCTGCACCAAATCTGCAAAGCTTGGGCGTGGTCTTGCAGGAAAAAGAATTAATGGGTGGCAAGACAGCTCTTCCAGAGAGGGCGCCTTGCTTTCCAACGGGTGTCCTGTGGGCAACGCAACCAATAAATCTTCATCAAGCAACTTTTCTTGCTCGACTTCAGGGTCATCAATCTTCAACCTTCCAAAGCCAATATCAATGCGGCCGACCTTCAGAGCCTGCACCTGCTGCACGGTTGTCATCTCGACTAGAGAAAGGTCCACATCATTGTTTTGCCTTAAACTTCTAACCAGCAGAGGAAGCTGATCATAGAATACCGAAGGCACAAACCCAATCCCCAGCAAAGGTCTTCGACTACGCTCCATGCTGCGAATAGTAGAGTTTATCGTTTCCACTTTCTCCAGCAACTGGCGTGCCTGTTCATACAAAAATTGCCCCGTGACCGTCATTGATAGGCCATGGGGGCTACGATTAAACAGCTTCGAGCCCACCTTTTCTTCCAAATGCTTAATTTTTCTGGAAAGTGGTGGTTGTGTCATATGTAGGCGCTGAGCTGCCCGAGTGATATTGAGCTCATCGGCCACAACGCAGAAAGTTCGTAACTCATGCAGCTCCACCATACCCTCCTAGGTATACCAAGAACACTAAACGATATTGGCTTTATGCGCCCTCTGGGATCAGACTGCCACCCAATCACTGCAATGCCGTAGCGGGAGCCGCCATGACATCCGTTATTCAGTCCATCGAGACGCTGCTGGTCGACCTGCCGACCATCCGTCCCCACAAGCTCTCCATGACCACCATGGCCTGCCAGACCCTGGTGATCGTGCGGATGCGCCACAGCGATGGCATCGAGGGCCTGGGGGAGGGCACCACCATCGGTGGATTGGCCTACGGCCCCGAGAGCCCCGAGAGCATCAAGTGCAACATCGACGCCTACCTGGCGCCGCTGCTGATCGGCCAGCCCTCCGGCAACGTCAACGCCCTGCGCGCCCTGCTCAACCGCCACGCCCGCGGCAACATGATCGCCAAGTCGGCGCTGGAGACCGCGCTGCTCGACGCCCAGGGCAAGCGCCTGGGCCTCTCCGTGGCCGAGCTTTTGGGCGGCGCCCGCCAGGCCCACCTGCCGGTGCTCTGGACCCTGGCCAGCGGCGATACCGCCAAGGATATCGAGGAGGCGCAGCTGCGCCTCGAGCAGCGGCGCCACGGCGACTTCAAGCTGAAGATCGGCGCCAACCCGGTGAAGCAGGACGTGCGCCACGTGGCCACCATCAAGGAGGCCCTGGGCGACCGCGCCAGCGTGCGCGTCGACGTCAACCAGGCCTGGGACGAGTCCACCGCCGTCTACGGCATCCAGGCCCTGCAGGACGCCGGCATCGAGCTGATCGAGCAGGCGATTCCGGCCCGCGAGCACGCCGGCCTGATCCGCCTGGCCGACCGCTTCAACGTGCCGATGCTGGCCGACGAGGCGGTGCAGGACGCCCGCGACGGCCTCGACCTGGCCCGCGGCGGCTTCAGCGGCGCCTTCGCCCTGAAGATCGCCAAGTCCGGCGGCCTGCAGGGGGTGCTGGAGCTGGCCCACGTGGCCCAGGCCGCGGGCATCGGCCTCTACGGCGGCACCCTGCTGGAGGGCACCATCGGCACCGCCGCCTCCCTGCACGCCTGGGCGACCCTGCCCGAGATGGCCTGGGGCACCGAGATGTTCGGCCCGCTGCTGCTCAAGGACGATATCGTCGTCGAGCCGCTTCGCTACCGCGAGTTCGGCGTGGACCTGCCGGCCGGCCCGGGTCTCGGCATCACCCTCGACGAAGACAAGCTGGCGCACTACGCGCGCAAGTAAGAAACGACACGACAATCGGAGGATCGAGCCATGCTGTTTCAGGTGGAAATGACCGTCAAGCTGCCCCCGTCCATGCCGGCCGAGCAGGCCGCCGAGATCAAGGCCACCGAGAAGGCCTACGCCCAGGGGCTGCAGCGCTCCGGCAAGTGGCGCCACCTGTGGCGCGTGGCCGGCAGCTACGCCAACGTCAGCATCTTCGACGTCGAGGACAACGCCGAGCTGCAGGAGATCATCTCCAACCTGCCCCTCTTCCCCTACATGGAGATCAGCGTCAAGCCGCTGTGCCGGCATCCGTCTTCTATACACCATGACGATACTTAGCGATGCCGACGTTAGGAGCTAACCCCCGACAAAACCAAGTGTCTCATCAGCCACGTAGCAAAAACGGCATGGCAAGAGCATAGCGTCAACCCAAGTGCATACCGAGTTATCGTCAAATCTGGTGGATGGCGATCAGGCCGCATTCCTGTCTGATTGATCAACTACTTGCTCCCCGTCCTGGAACTTGACGTTGCTGACGACCAGTTCCAGCTTCTGGAAGTGTTTGATCCTCCTCCATCGCTTTTGGGCGCTCTGGAGCAGCTTGAAGACCATCGCCAGGGTCGTCGCCCGGGAGCCGCAGTTCCGGCTCCGCTTGGTCCTCAGACGGACCGTGGCGAAGGTCGACTCGATCGGGTTGGTGGTGCGGATATGCACCCAGTGCTCTGCCGGGTAGTCGTAAAACGCCAGCAGCTCGTCCCGGTCCTTGGCCAGGCACCCCATCGCCTTGGGGTACTTGGCCTCGAAACGCTTCACTGTGCGATCGAAGGCCCTGTGTGCCTCGTCGCGGGTCTCGGCCATCCAGATGTCATGGAGGTCCGCCTTGACCTTGGGCTGCACCGATTTTGGCAGCTTGTTCAGCACGTTGGCCGTCTTGTGGACCCAGCAGCGCTGATGGTCGGTTTCCGGGTAAATCTTGCTCAGCGCCGCCCAGAACCCCATGGCACCGTCACCCACTGCCAGCTTGGGAGCCTGGGCCAGGCCACGCTCTCGTAGCCCTGTCAGCAAGGTCTCCCAACTGGCCGCCGACTCGCGAAAGCCGTCCTCGACGGCCACCAGCTCCTTGCGGCCCTGCTCGGTGACGCCGATGATCACCAGCAGGCACAGGCGGTCGCCCATGCGGATGTTGCTGTACACGCCGTCGGCCCACCAGTAGACGAAGCGTCTGTCGGCAAGGTCCCGCTTCTGCCACTCGGCATGCTCGTCTTCCCACCGCTTCTTGAGCCGTGACACCGTGTTGGCCGACAACCCCTTGGCCTGGTCGCCCAGCAGCGCCGCCAGGGCCTCCTGGTAGTCGCCGGTGGAGATCCCCTTCAGGTAGAGCCAGGGGATCAGCTCCTCGATGCTGCGAGCCCGCTTCAGGTAGGGCGGCAGCAGGCTGCTGTTGAATCGAGCGCCACCACCGCTACGGTCGCGCACCTTGGGCACCTGCACGCTGACATCCCCGACCCCGGTCTGGACGGTGCGCTCGGGCAAGTAGCCGTTGCGGACCACGGCCTGGCGCCCATCATCGAGCCGCTGATCGGCGTACTGTTCCAGGAAGGTGGCCAGTTCAGCCTCGACGGCCTTGGCGATCAGGTCACGGGCACCTTGACGCAACAGCTCGTGCAGCGGGTCAGTGATCGGGGGTTCTGGTTGTGAAAGAGCCCGGAGGGTAGAATCGGTCATGGCGTATCCACTCGTGTTGATTGAGATCTTGGTCGTGATCAATCAACAGGATACGCCACCCTTCCTACCTCCTCCCGTACACCAGAAATCACCATAGCTCGTGCATACCGCTCTTGCCACCCAAGCATCATCACTCAGAAACTCAAGTTATCTAATATTTTACTAAGACAGCGATTCATCACAACGATCTCATCACTACTCAGCCCTCTAAAGGCTTTTTCAACTAGCCGATGGGTGAGCTCCCTTGCAATCACAAGATTTTCTTCACCCTCATGGGTTAAAGAAACCTCGGTCACACGTCGGTCTTCTGGGGAAAGGGACGTGGTCACAAGGCCGGCCTCCTGCATTTTGTAGACAATCTTAGTGATGGTCGACAGTTTGGCCACGGCATGGATGGCTATATCAGACATGCTCAGCCGACCATGCTCGTGCAAGATCATCAGTACTCTCCACTTGGAGGAGCTCAGTCCCTTAGGCTTAAGTAGGGCGTCCATATCCGCGCTGTACTTGGCATTGAGCCGTGCGACCCAGTAAAAGGGAAAGTCCCTGGAGCGGAACTCCTCCGAGAGTGGGTAAAAGGAAGGGGAGAGTACGTCCTTGTCAACCATGAGCCCGTGCCGTCGCGAAAAAATAGTTGACTATTCTAGCATGCGCGCCCGTACTCCAGCAGCTGGACCAACGACGAAAAGGCCCCCGACCGAGGGCCGGAGGCAAGGGATCGAACGTTCGGCTAGCAGGCCCGTCTCAGAAGCTGTACATCACCATGCCCTGCAGGCGCAGTGCGTCGCCATCGCGACCATCCACCACCTGGCGACTATGGTAGCCCGCCTCGATGCCGTAGGTGACGTTCTGGATCGGCGACCAGATATAGTTCAGGTGCACGGCCTGGAACTTCTCGTTGGCACTATCGGCCACGGCGCCGGCGGCCACCGCCTCGTCCAGGTCCGCCCGGGCTACGCCATAGCCCAGGGTCACCTTACCGGGGCCGGCGGCGGCAGTGATGCCCAGGGTACCGCCGGTGGCACTGATGGTTTCCAGTTCACCGGTGGCCGGATCCAGATAGGCGGGAGCCGCCGGGGTTCCTTCCAGATAGCCGCCGATGCCGTCGCCATGGGTCAGGGAGCCGCGCAGGGTCACTCCCTCGGCGACCTGGGCACTGGCCTCCAGGGCCAGGCCCCAGCCGAAGGCGCTGTCCTTGCCGCTATCGGTGGTGCCGGTGGTGTCGTACTGCAGACGTCGCAGCACGGCGGAGGCACCGTAGTTGAAGCCATCGACGCCGCCCTGATAACGCAGGGTCAGGTCGGGAAGCTGGCTCTTGGTGGCATCGGCCAGGGGCGAGCCCCCGAGGTTTTCCGGGTCTTCCAGGGACACCGAGAAGCCTTCCACGGTATAACGCAGCTGGGCCTGGCGCCCCGCGTTGCCCAGGCCCGGTTGAGGGGTGAAGTCGATGGTCGGATTCATGCCCAGAAAGCCGCCGAAGTTGGACCAGGTCTGGCCGCCCAGGAGGCCGTTCCACTCACCATAGGCGTGGCGCAGGCGGAAACTCCCACCGCCACCGCCGAAGAAGTCGCCCTCGATCATGGTCTTCAGGTCACTGCCCCCGGCCGGGGTACTGGTGGTGAAGCCCAGCCTGCTCTGATAGGCGTGCAGGGTGGTATGGCCCTCGGGTCCGGCCTGGTCATCCAGCAGAATAGCGTTGCGGTTGACGGAATTGCCCAAGTCCGCATCCACGTCATAGATCAGGTCCAGCTTGGCGTAACCGTAGATGTCGGCGGCGGTGTCGCCGACTTCCAGGGAGTAGGCCTGGGCCGTGCCCTGAATGGCGAGGACCAGGGCCGACACTGAACAGAGGCCTATCAGTCGAAATTTCTTTTGATTATTCATCTATCACTCCAGAGACTATCTTGAGTTCCCCCGAACATCAGGGGGCGAGGTTTCCCGAGGCGGGCCCGGGCAAGCCGATGCCCTGACAGACTCGTGACAAGCCGCCATGCCCTTCGCGGAAACGGTATCCAGCGGATGTTATCCGCCGGCGTAATTCAGACCGGCGTGCGGCCAGAACGGCCGATGCCGTGATGCTATCGGGGGTTCATCAATACCGAAGCCTTCGCGAAGTCTGTGGCCCAGCCCTCCGTAAGTGGTGCCACGAAGACGTTCTCGGTACGGGTACGAGTGATCTTCCAGTTGCCATCCGGCTCGAGTCGGAAAGCATTGTTGAGTCGCGAAGAACGTAAAAGCGAGGTGCCATCGGAGAAGATCCACGGCTGGCAATGCACCCATTGCCCATCCGCCGTCTCGCCTTCGACATGAATCTGCTCGGAGGTCAGGTAATGCACGTTCAAGAGCAACTCGGGGTCGCGCTTTTGGCCCCAGAAATTCTCGAAGTGACGACGGATGGCAGCCGCCCCCTCGAGCCTTCCGAACTGGTTGTCGTAATAGTCGCCGACCCCTTCCCAGGTAGCGTCTTCGCTATAAAGTGCCATGATAAGATCGATGCGCTCGGCATCGTCTTTGACGCCATATTCGGGGAGTGGCGTATCACAGAGGAACATGTAACGCGCCTGGAGCCGGCGGATTTCCGCCTCGGCTTCCAGCGTCTCGATACGTTTGATCAGGCCCTGCAGATCGGCATGAGATACATCAGGCATGGGTAGCCATCCTTGTCGTTTGCTTGAAATTAGACGACCGCACCACGTCAGTGCGGCTCTCCCAAACGCTTGATCACGCACCCAAGGCCCGCCTTGAGCGTCTCGACCTCCGCTGCCGATAGCCCCTCGAGCAGGCGCCGCTCGTAATCGTCGGCCATGGTCAGAAGACGCAGCGCCAGTAACCGGCCCGCGTCACTCAAGGCGATCCGATTTTCGCCGTCACTTTCCACCAGGGAGCGCTCATGGAGCTCGCTCAGTGTGTCGTCAAGGTCTGCCAGGGGCTGGGCCACGCGTCGGGCAAGGATGTCGCGATCCAGGGCACCGCGATCCGCCAGCAGGGTCAGCACCCTCCACTCCTTGTCGTTGACGCCCAGGCTGCCGAGGCGGGGATAGAAGTCGCCGCAGTAAGCGGACAGCGCTTGGCGCATCAGGTAGAGCAGGTGCTTGCCCAGGCGTCCATCCAGCACGCTCTGCTCGCCCACCGGAAGCAGCAGGGGGTGCGGCTCGGGCACCGCGTAGCGACCGTTATGGAAGACTAGGGCGCTGCCCTCGTCCTGGTAGGCGTAGCGCTCCACCTCACCGACGATGATCAGGTGGTCGCCGCCCTCGTAGACGTTCCAGGTACGGCACTCGAAATGCGCCGCGGCGTCCTTCACCTTGGCGGCACCACCGAGGCCTTCCTCGATGGCGATGCCGGCAAACTTGTCCTCGCCGCGGCTGGCGAAGCGATTGGAGACCTCGACCTGATCGTTGCCCAGCACATTGACCACGAAGTGCTCGGTATCCCGATAGGCAGCCAGGCTGTAGGCCCCCTTGTCGATACTCCACAGGATCAGCGGGGGGTCCATGGACACAGTGTTGAAGCTGCTGGCGGTCACCCCATAGTGCTCGCCATCACCGTCGCGGGTGGTGACCACCGTGACCCCGGTGGCGAACTTGCCCAGGGCGCGGCGGAAATCTCTTGCGTCGAAACTCATCTTATCCTCCTCCGGCGCCATAGCACCGTTGTTCTCATCGGCCCAGCTTTTCGCCGGTAGTGCCGGCAATCCCGTAGTCGCCCTTGGGAATCTCGCTGATGATCACCCGCACGTTCTGCTCAGGGGCATCGACGGACTCCATGACGGCATCCGTCACCTTGCGAATCAGGGTTTCCTTCTGGGTCTGGGTGCGGCCCGACATCATGTAAACGTGAACGGTAGGCATTTCGTGGCTCCTCTCAGGGTCATGGGTGTGCCCCGATCCAAGGCCGGGGCACCCGGCGCTAGAAAGCGGTCAGCTCGCGGTACTCCTCGTAGCGTTCACTGAAGGCACGATAGGACTCGAGCACCGCGCCGAAGGCTTCATTCTCGGCGGCGTTCTCCTCCAGGACGTCGCGGGATGCCTCGCGCAGCGCTTCCAATACCTCGTCGGGGAAGCGTTTCACCTCGACGCCCGCCTCGCGGAACTCCTGCAGTACCGCCGACTGGGCCTGCATGTCCTGGGCATACATATGAATGCTGAGATCGCTGCAGGCATGGCGAACGGCCAGCCGCTGGTCCTCGCTCAGGCCGTCCCAGACATCGGCATTGATGATCAGCTCATTGAGGCTCCCGGGCTGATGCCAGCCAGGGAAGTAGTAGTGGCTCGCCACCTCCTGAAAGCCCGCGCTGACATCGATGGTCGGGAAGCTGAGCTCCGCACCGCCGATGCGCCCGGTGTCGAGCCCCAGGAAGGTCTCGCCGGCGGGCAGGGAGACCGGGGACACGCCCAGCCGGCTCATCGCCTCGCCGCCGAGCCCACTTATGCGCATGCTCATGCCGCTCAGGTCGTCGACTCCGGCGATTTCGTCGACGAACCAGCCCCCGGCCTCAGAAATCATCGCCCCGCAAGGGATCGGCACCACGTTGTGGGGGCGATAAAGCTCTTCCCACAGTTCGATGCCACCGCCGCCATAGAGCCAGGCCAGGTAATGGGGCACGTCGGGCCCGAAAGGGATGCTCTGGAACAGTGCCGCGGCGGGAATCTGTCCCGCCCAGTAGCTCGCTGCCGACCAACCGGCGTCCAGGCTGCCATTGCCGACATTCGCGAGGATCTCGAAGGGCGGCGAAAAGGCCCCGGCATCGTAGGGCGTGAAGCTCAGGGCCCCAGCGGTGGCGGTCTCGACGTCCTGGGCAAAGCGATGGATGGAGTCGTCGATCACCTTCAGGCTGAAGGGAAATGCCGACTGCAGCGTCAGGGTCTGAGCCAAGGCCCCGCTGGAGGCCAGAGTAGCGCCGGCGAAGGCGATGGAGCGGGTCAGGGTCTTGTTCATTGTTTGACTCCTTAGGTAACCGATGGGCCTAGCCCACCAATAAACAGTGGTTAGAGAAAAAGCACTGCGGGAAACAGCAAGATGAGCAGCAGCACCAGCAGCTGCATGGCGATGAAAGGGATCACGCCGCGATAGATATCGACGGTAGCCACCCGGTCGCCCATGGCACCCTTTAGGTAGAACAGCGAGATGCCGAAGGGCGGGGTGAGAAAGGAGGTCTGCAGGTTGATGGCGAAGATCACGGCGAACCACACCATCAGAGCGCCACCGGCCAGGCCGTTGCCGAGGTCGAGCTGTCCGACGATGGGCACGAAGATCGGCATCAGGATCAGCGAGATCTCCAGCCAGTCCAGGAAGAAGCCGAGCAGGAAGACCAGCAGCAGGATCAACAGGATCACGCTCCAGTCGCCGGCCCCCAGCAGCCCCAGTGCCGCGAGGATCAGGCGGTCGCCGCCGACGCCCTTGAAGATCAGCGAAAAGCAGGTCGCGGTGATCACCAGCAGCATGATCATGGCGGTGGCGATGGCTGCCTCCCTGGCGGCGCCCAGCACGTCGGCCGATCGCGCCTTGCCGGTGAGCCAGGCGAACAGCAGCACCGCCAGCACGCCGATACCGCTGGCCTCAGTGGGGGTGGCGACCCCGGTAATGATCGCCCCCAGCACCAGGGGAATCAGCACCAGGAAGGGCGAGAGCGCCAGAGCATCCCGCCAGGCCCCAGAGGCCCCCGGGTCGTGCGCCCCGGGGGCGGGGCCGGGCATCCCGGCCTGACGCGCCTTCCACCAGGCTCCGACCAGCGAGTAGAGGGTATAGAGCAGGATCAGCAGGCCGCTGGGCACCAGGGCGGCGCGGAATAGCTGGCCCACCGGCACCGCGACCAGGCTAGCGAGGATGATCAGCATCACCGAGGGTGGCATCAGGATCGCCAGGGTTCCCGAGGCCGAGATCAACCCCGAGGAGGCACGCGCCGAATAGCCGGCATCGAGCATTCGCGGTAGTGCCAGCACCGACAGCAGGACCACCGAGGCACCGACCACCCCGGTGGTCGCCGCCAGCAGCCCGCCCACGAACAGCACGGTCAGGGAGAGGTGCCCGGGCAGGCGATGCAGCAGCCGCTCGCTGACCCGGAAGGCATCCCGTGCCAGGCCGGTGCGTTCCAGCAGCAGCCCCATAAGGATAAACATCGGGATGGCCACATAGAGCCAGTTGCTCAAGGCGTTGGCGTAGATCCGCGTCAGCATCAGGTTGGTGAAGGCCAGGGGCAGATCGGAGAGCAGCAGGAAGAGCGTCGAGACCCCCCCCAGCACCAGCGCCACGGGATAGCCGGAAAGAATGCCGGCAAAGAGCAGTGCCACCATCATCAGCGGCATCCACAGCTCAGCCATGGGCCACCTCCCGCGGGGTGCGCCCGCGCAGCAGGCAAGTGATCGCGATGAGCAGAGCCACCAGGACCATGACGATGCCCAGGGGCAGCAGCGCCTTGATCACATAGAGATCATTCAGCCCGCCATCCGTCGAGCGCTCGCCGGTCAGGAAGGCGCGCTCGACGAAGCGCCAGGCGGGCAACAGCAGGAAACCGAAGAAGGGCAGCGCGAAGCCCAGGTGACCGACCATCTCGAGCCAACGCTGCCCGCGTCGCGACAGCCGCCCGTGCAGGACATCGACCCGTACATGACGATCAAGCAGTAGCACCGGTGCGAGCGCCAGCATTATGGCCATCGAGAAGAGCAGCACCTGCAGCCCCATAAGGCTGTTGAAGGTAATCGCTCGCCCCACTAGCCAGTAGGAACGCTCGAAGTCAACCAGCCTCGACAGCCCCAGCAGGTGCATCACCACGCCGAGACCAATGACGAATGCAATCGCCAGTAGGCAAAGGCCACAGAAGCTCAGGATTCGCTCACACCAGCGCCGATTCCATGCACCCATCGTCGCGTTCTCCTCGTTGGGTTATGCTACAGGTCGATGACCAGCCGCTCGCTCTTGGCACGCGAGCAGCACACTGCTATCTGATCGTTGTCTGCCTTCTCCTCATCGTTGAGGAAGTGGTCGCGGTGGTCAGGGATTCCTTCCAGCACATCGCAGATACAAGTACCGCAGACGCCCTCCTCGCAAGAGACGTCCACCTTGACCCCGGCGGCCTTGAGGGCCTGGGCAATGGACATGCCCTCCTCCACCCGCACGGTGACGCCGCTGATCGCGGCCTCCACCACGAAGGCGCCACCGCTGGTGTCAACCTCAGCGCTGAAGTACTCGAAGTGCACACGGGCGCTCGGCCAGCCCGCCTCACCAGCGGCGCCGATCACCCAGTCCATGAAGCCGGTCGGGCCACATACATAGAGGTGAGCGTCGTCGCCTTGGGCGGCGAGCAGCGAGGCGATATCCAGGCGCTGACTCGGTCCCTGATCGTCGCAGTGAAGCACCAGGGACTCGCCGAAGGTCCCCTCGAGCTCCTCCAGGAAGGCAGCCTTGCCCCGGGAGCGGCAGCAGTAATGGAGCTCGAAGGAGCGTCCCTCGCCCTTAAGGGCATGGGCCATGGCGATCATTGGAGTGATGCCAATACCGCCGCCCACCAGCAAGCTGTGCCCCGCCGAGGCATCCAAGGGAAAGTGGTTGCGCGGAGCGCTGGCCAGCACCTCGGCGCCCTCATGAAGATGCTCATGCACCGCCCGGGATCCCCCTCGGGAGTTGGGGTCATTGAGCACCCCCAGGCGATAGCGATCACCTTGGGCGGGGGCATTGCTTAGGGAGTACTGGCGCACCAGTCCTTCACCCAGATGCAAGTCGATATGGGCCCCCGCCTCGAAAGGCGGTAGGGAGACACCATCGGCGGCGACCAGCTCCAACACCGCGATCTCGTCGGTGTGCTCCTGGCGTCGCGCGACCCGCAGGGTAAGAGTCTCTTGTGTCATGATTGGCTCCTCGCCGACGAGCGGCTAGCGCATGTAGATGCCGCCGTTGATGTCCCAGGTCGCCCCGGTGACGAAATCCGCCTCGTCACCTAGCAGACGCGCCACGGTCTTTGCCACGAAGGCCGGGTTACCCAGACGCTTGACAGGAATCACCCGTTCGATGATGTTTTCCAGCTTGTCGGCCGGGACCGCGGCTCGCACCGAAGGCAGATCCAGGGGACCCGGAGCCACTGCATTGACGGTGACATTAGACGCCGCCAGCTGCCCGGCGAACACCTTGGTCAGGGTCAGGATGGCACCCTTGCTGGCGGCGTAATGGGCGCCGGAGGCGGTGCCGCCGTTCTGCCCCGCCAGTGAGGCGATATTGACGATGCGCCCATGGCCTCGGCCGGCGAAGTAGTCGCCGAACACCTGGCAGCCGAAGAAGGTGCCGCGCTGGTTGATGGCCACCACGGCGTCGAACTCCTCCGGGGTGATCTCCATCACCGGCGTGGTGGGCGTCATGGCGGCGTTGTTGACCAGGGCAGTGGGCGCGCCGAGGCGCCCCTCCACCGCCGCCAGGGCCGCGCTGAAGTCTTCCTTGCGGGTCACGTCCAGGCCCAGGGCCATGGCCCGCTCACCAGTGGGGTCGAGTTCCCGGGCCAGGCGCTCGGCACCCTCCCGGTCACGGTCGGTGATGGCCACGCAAAAGCCATCCGCCAGCAGCTGCTCGGCGATGACGCCGCCCAGTCCCTGGGCGGCGCCGGTGATCACGGCGATCTGTTGCATATGCCTCTCCTCAAGAAGGGCCTCAGAAGATAAAGGCGACGGTGTTGAGGTGATGGCCGGCATTGATCAGACGCACCACCTTGGTATGCAGGCGCAGTCCCGCGCGAGTCTTGGTCAGCCGGTACTCCACGTTGGCGGGGTAGAGCAGCGGCTTGGCCAGGCGCACCTCGCTGAGGAACATGGCGCAGCGCAGCCGGATCTCCTGGTCGCTCTCCTCCAGCAGGCGAAAGCGCGACAGGCTGCGCACCGTGCCTTCCTGGGCCTCGCCGGAGACCGATTCACCGCTCTCCAGACGCGCCACCCGCATCTCGCGCATGGCGTGATCGTCGTAGGCGAAGTTGAGAGTGTTGGCGAAATCGGACTCGTGGATATCCACCGGCACCACATAGATGCCGTCGCGCTCCCAGAGCCCCAGCCAGTCGGCGTAGGCCTTGTGGTCGAGCAGATCGGCCTCGCTGTTGATGAAGTCGATCGCCTGCTGAAACATGCTGGTATCTGCCATGATCTATTACTCCCCTGCCTCTTCGGTCATCAGTCGCTTCCACATCTGATAGGCGGCACGCATGCCGGTCTCGGAGCAGACCGCTCCAGCCGGGTTGCCGTCAGCGGAGGGTTGCATTCGCTTGAGGCCACGATTGACCAGGATCCAGCCATCGGGGCCGGCCAATGAGCCCTTCTGCACCCGCTCCCAGCCCTCGGCATCGTCCGGGGTGCCGAAGCCCATGGGGCCCTGGAAGTGCTCGTGGAGACGCATGCGCATCTGATTAAAAGGTGCCGGGGCCCCGGCGCCGCCTATGGCCACATGGTGGATCTCGGTCTCCTCGACGCTGATCGGGGTCAGTACCCGGAAGAAGGCCATGGAGCAGGCCACGTTGGGGAAGAGGTTGAGGTTGAAGCCGGTGCCGCCCACGGCGCGCACCAGGCGACGCACCTCGGCCTCCTCATGGCCCTCGCCGCGCAGCGCCTCGGCCAGCTCCGCGAAGCGCTCGGGGATGGGGTCGTCCAGGTTGGCCTCCAGGTCGACCAGCTCGGGGATCATCACCATGACACTGTGGCCATTGCCCAGATCCTCGACGAAGCCCTCGCCGTCGAGGAAGTCGAAGACCTCGGAGGTCTGATCATCCAGCGAGGAGATAAAGGACTTGTGGACGATGGGGAAGTGGTAGGCGTCGGTGGTGTTTTCCAGCTGAATCTTCCAGTTGCCGGGGAAGCGGAAGCGGTGATCGCCGAGCACCTGCAGCGGATAGCCGCCGGACTGCTTCATGAAAAGGTCGATCCACTTCCTGGCGCCACCCAGGAAGGTTTCCAGCGGCTCGGCATCCTCGTTGAAGGTGGCGAAGATCATGCCCTGATAGGAGTCGTGGCGCAGGCGCTCCAGCGGCAACTCCTGCTTGTCGATGACGCCCTCATACTCCTCGGCCTTGGGAATGGCGCGCAGCTCGCCATCCAGGGAGTAACCCCATCCGTGATAGGGGCAGGTAAAGGCCTTTGTCTTGCCCTTCTTGCCCTCACACACGGTGGCACCCCGGTGACGGCAGCGGTTGAGCAGCACATGGATATTCTTCTTGCGGTCGCGGCTGACGATCACCGGCTGGCGACCGATGAAAGCGGTCTTGTAGCTGCCAGCCTCGGCCACTTCGCTCTCGTGGGCCACCCACACCCAGGTCGAGTTGAAGATCCGCTCCAGCTCCTGCTCGAAGATCGCGGGATCGGAGTAGAGGCTCTTGTGGATGCGCCCCTCCTCCACCAGGTGGCCGGGGTCGGCGGTGATGTTCTCAATATCGATCAGCTTGTTCATTGTCGTCTCCTTATCGAATGGTCCGGGCCGGCAGGCCGCGGTGACTTCCTAGTTGGGAACGACCAGTTCGCGGCCGATACGGGCCTCGACTCGGGCGTATTTCCACAGTTTGTAGGTGCCGTCCCCCACTGGGGTGGTACGGAAGAAGTTGCAGGCGGCGACGACGCTCTCGTAGTCCGGGACGTCGGCCATGATGTAGGCGGTCCAGGGGGCGGTGGCGGACGGGCCGACCATGATGCGGTCGTCGTCCATGATTCCCAGGATGGTAACGCCGGGCAGCTCATCGATGCCCTGCATCATCTGGCTGAAGGCCTGCCAGACCTGCTTGCCCTCCTCAGCGGGCGCATTCATGAAGTTCTGGTTGATGCCGATGCAGAAGAGTACGCGGTGCATAGTGGTGATCTCCGTTGAGTTGGTGTGGACAATATTGTTTAGAGGTAGCCCGGCAAGGGCTCATGGCCGAAGAAGATGGCTCCGGCGTTCTTCCAGGTGATCTCGCCCATGAAGGCGTGCTGAGTGCAGAGCTGGGAGTCGCGCAGAATGCGAGACAGGGGGTGGCCGTTGTCGGCTCCGGTCATGCCGCTGATCTGGTAGACGTCACGAATCGCCTCAGCGCACTCCCGAGTCAGGTGGGTGGTGGAGAGACGCAGAAGGTTGACCTGGTCGCGGCTCGGTTCGCCCCCGGCCTCGATGGCCGCCCAGGCGGCCTCGGTGCTGTCGTAGAAGAAGGCGCGGGCGGCACGCACCCTGGCCTCGGCCTTGCCGAGGGCAATCTGCGCATACTCCCGCTCGCCCAGGTTGGGAGCGCCGGTGACCGACTTGCGCCCGCCGGCCATGGCGCGAACGATGTCCAGCGCCTCCCGGGCCAGGCCCAGGGTGGTCACCGCCAGCACCTGGGCGGCGAAGGAGAGCGAGGGGTAGCGGAAGAAGGGCGCCTCGATGGTGGGCTTGCCGCCGCGCACGAAGGTCCACTCCTCCGGCACATAGGCATCCTCAACCACCAGATCGTGGCTGCCGGTGGCCACCATGCCCAGCATGTCCCAGGTCGGGTCGATCGCCACCCGGTCGCGGGGCAGAACCGCCATGCGTGGTAGGGCGCCCTCCTCATCGGGGAGGATACCCACCCCGCACAGGGAGGCGCCCATGCAGCCACTGGCGAACTTCCAGCGTCCCTTGATGCGGAAGCCACGGTCGACCCGCTCGGCGGACTGGGGTGGGAAGATGCCACCGGCGAAGACCACATCGGGGGAGTCCTTCCACACCTCATCGAGGGTCTCCGGAGGCAGGGCTGCCAGATAGGCGGGATTCATGCCGAAACTTGCCACCCAGCCGGCGGAGCCATCAGCAGCCGAAATCGCTTCAACCATCTTGAGGAATTCGGCGGGTGACTTCTCATCGCCGCCGTAGCGGGTCGGCACCATGGCGCGATAGACGCCGATAGCCTGGTACTCCTCGATGATGTCCTGGGAGATATGCCGCTGGGCTTCAAACTCCCCGCGGCGCCTGCGAATAGACGTGAGCAGCGCATCGAAGCGGGCTTCCCCGCCCCACTGGGACTTGTCGACGGTACTATGCATAAATCAACTCCTGTTGTTTTAATCTGGGGCGTTCGCCCGCGGGGCTCTGGCCAGGAGACGCGCAACCCGACAGAGGCCGGCGTCATCGCCGCGCCGTCCCACCAGCTGCAGCGCCAGCGGATAGCCCGCCCGGGGTGCCAACGGCAGAGTCAGCGCGGGGTGTCCGGAGAGGTTGAAGGGCCGCAACAGCGCGGAAATCGTCAGGTCCTGCTGCCCCGCCTCGGCGGCCGCCCGCGTCAGCGGTGCATGGGGCAGGGTCGGCAGCGCCAGAACATCGTGAGTCTCGAGGAGACGATCCACCTCGGTGATAAAGGCGCGGCGCAGCGCCTCGGCATCGCGCAGCTCGACATCGGTGGTCTGTCCCGCGGCCCTTAGACGCTTGGCCACATCGGCTCCCAGGCGAGGGTCGTCTCGCCAGGCCGCGCAGCCCTCGAAGGTCTCGCGGTTGATCACCGCCATGGCCGCCCCATAAGCCTCCTCCAGCAGCGCGAGGCTGGCCGGCGAAACGGGCAGCGACGAGGCGGCCAGGCGCTCCTCTACCGCTGCTTGGATGGCGTCTTCGGCCTCCACTCGAATCCAAGCCAGTCGTGGCGCCTCACCGTTCGATGGCATGACGAACCGCGTGTCCACCGCCGCCATAAAGGCGATCAGCTCCTCGAGCGATGCGGCGATGGGCCCGACACAGTCGAGGCTGCTGACCGCCGGCATCACGCCGCGGCGATCGAGGCGCCCGAAAGTCGGTTTGAGCCCATAGAGCCCACAGCAGGCCGCCGGCAGACGAATTGAGCCGCCGGTATCGGTACCGATGCCAACCTCGGCCAGGCCTGCCGCGACTGCCGTCGCAGAGCCGCTCGAGGAGCCACCGGGAATCAGCTCGGGAAAGCGAGGGTTCTCAGGGGTTCCGGTCCAGGCATTGAGCCCAGTCATGCCGAAAGCCAGCTCGTGGAGGTTAGCCTTGCCAATGATTTGGTAGCCTGCCGACAGAGTGCGCTCGACAATCTCTGCATGGCGCTCCGCTGAAGCCGACTCGGCCAGAGCCGCTGAACCTGCCCGGGTTGGGTAGCCAGCGATGTCGATGGTGTCCTTGACCACCACCCGCTTGGAGCCACGGCCCAGAGAGAGGGGTTCGATGATGGAGGTCATGCCACACCTCTAGACTCTATTTCACATGAATTTTCAAGCATATGATCAAGCGACAATTCCATACGTCTCCCTCCTACAGGACGAACAGCACCAGCTCCGGGATGGCAAGCAGCAACAGGATGCAGGCCAGGTAAGGCAGCATGAAATAGCCCACCCCGCGGAAGATGTCGCCGAACCCCAGCTCCGGATCGAGGCTCTTGACGATAAAGGCATTGACCCCCACTGGTGGCGTGATCGCGCCCATGCTGGTGACGATGCATACCATGATGCCGAACCAGATGGGGTCGTAGCCCAGAGCCAGGGCCACCGGGAAGAAGATCGGGATCGAGATGATCAGAAAGCCCATGGCGTCCATCAGAGCACCACCGATCACGTAGATCAGCAGCACACAGGCCATGATCAGCACCGCCGGCAGCGGCAGGGCCGCGGCCCACTCGCCGACCAGGAACGGCAGCCGCGTCACCGTGAGAAAGCGTCCAAAGATCACCGCCCCGGCTACCAGCATCAGGATCATGGCGGAGGACTTGAGCGCATTGGCCAAGGCCTCCTGGAGCACTTCGAGGGTCAGCCGTCCCTGCAGGGCGACGATGGCCAGGGCCCCCACGCAGCCCACGGCGGCGGCCTCGGTGGAAGTGAACCAGCCGGCGAAGAGGCCGCCCAGTACCAGGGCGAAGAGTGCCACCACCTCCAACACTCCCTTGAGTGAAGCCAGGCGCACACTCCATGAGGAACGCTCGCCAACTGGAGCCATTTCAGGGCGACGGTGGCACAGGTAGCTGATAGTCATCACGAACAGGGCTACCAAAATCAGCCCCGGCACGATGCTGGCGATAAACAGGTCGCGAATGGCCAGCTCCGCCTGGAGGGCAATCACGATTAACACAGCGCTGGGGGGAATGATCACCCCTAGGGTGCCACCGGTAGCCACACTACCGGCGCTAAGTGCACGCTGATAGCCGAATTTTTTCATCTCCGGCAGGGCGATGGTGCCAACAGTGGCCGCAGTAGCGGTATTAGAGCCGCTGACGGCTGCGAAACCGGCACTGCTGAGGATGGTCGTAGTGGCCATTGAGCCCTTGCGGTGACCGATCCAGGCATAGGCTGAGGCAAAGATTTTCTCGGTAATTCCCGAGCGGAACAATAGCTCTCCCATGAAGATGAATAGCGGAATTACACTCAGAGAGTATGCCGATAGTTGCTCCCAGATGCCCGAGCTGATGATGTTGTACGCAGCCATGGGACTGGTGATATGCAACATGCCGAAGAAGCCGACAATGAACATCGCGAAGCTGATCGGCATCTTGAGCAAAATCAACAGGAAAAGCGCCACAATACCAACCAGCGCTATCGAAACCATGCTCATGTCATCACCACTCGTTGCGTCACCACCAGGCGCTTCAGCGCGCCGAGGCAATCCGCCAGTAACACCAGGCAGAAGGCGGAAAAGCCCAAGGCCACCAGATAGATCATCGGATAGAGCGCCAGGCGAAGAGTCTGGGAGACCATGCCCCGCTGCATGGCGCTATAGCCATATTCCCAGAGCTTGAGGGCTACCATGGCGAAAAACAGCAGGCTCACCAAGGCCACCAGGGCCTCCAACAGCGCCTGTAGCCGCATGGGCAGGCGCGCCACCAGAATATCCAGCGCCACATGCGCTTTGTGCAGTTGCGCATAGGCAAGGGAGAGAGCAACCACCACGGCCGTCAGCCAGCCGACGATCTCGGTGGTACCACCGAAGGAAGATGCCACCTGGCGCATAACTATGTTACCCACCACTAGGAACACCATGGCCAGCAGAGCCACCCCGGCGATACCTAGCAAGCCGCGGCTGATCAAAAGATTGAGTTTGTGCATGGGTCGAGTGCCTCGCTGCGTCGATCACGCCCGGCGACATGATGCCACCGGAGCCAGGGCCCAGTTTCCTTAGGGCTGTTGGTAACTCTCAATCAACTCCATCATGCGGCTATAAAACTCATACGCCGGCAGCCCCATCTCGGACACTTTCGCCAGACGCTCCTCATTGATGGGCTCCAGCTTTTCGGCCCAGCGTGCCGCTTCCTCTTCACTCAGCGTCAGGGTCTCGACACCATGATTCTCTGCAGCCCACGCCAAGGAAGTCTCGATATGGTTGTCCAGATAGTCGCCGGCGAAGTAGGCCATCTCGGCTCCCAGCTCATCGATCACTTGCTGTACATCTTCGGGGAGAGACTCCCAGCGCTGACGGTTCATCAATGCTAGTAGAAAAGCATTGGTCATAGGATAGTCAGTGACATACTTGACACTACGTGCATATTGAAAATCCATCAGGCCCTCGCGTGAACTCACATAGCCATCAATCACCCCAGACTGCAAGGCCTCTCCGGTTTCGGCTTGATTCAACCCTACAGGAACTCCCCCAAGGGCCTCAACCACATCAGTATTATCGCCGGGAACTCTAAGCTCCATACCGCGAATATCTTCCAAAGACCTAACCGGGCTGCGACTATGCAAATAAGCAGGTTGTATAGCAAATGCGGTCACAACCTTAAAGTCTTCTAGGCCCAAATCTTCAGCTGGAAACTCTTTCACCAAATCATAGACAACCTGACTTCCAGTCCGTGAATCAACTTCAATTCCTGTAAAGCCAGACGCCATATTTAACAAAGGAAAGCGATTAGGCTCATAAGATGTTACAGAAAGACCAATATCAGCAACGCCATTCTGCACGCCATCATACATATTTCCGGCTGTGAGCAAAGTCCCACCCGGAAAGGTATTAACCGTAACCCTGCCATCTGTCCGCCGACGCAACTCTTTGGCCCAGTGCTCCATCTGCACCGCAGGAAAGGTCTGGGCTGGAGCAAAGAAGGCATAATTGAGGGTGATCTCACTGGCGGTGGCACTACTAACGAAAAGCGTACCAGTTAGAAGGCCGCCCAGGCAAGCTGCACCTGCCAAGCACCGGGAGATTGTGGACAGGGTCACAGTCGCAGTTTTCTTAGTCGTCATGGGGCTCACCTCTTACTTGTTGTTGTCACAGGCGCCTTGGCAGCGCCATTTCCACTCAACACTACATGAATTTTCAAAAAAACTCATTGCCCACCACCTTCTACTCCACCATCAACAGGAGAAGAATATTTCATCCACCTTCAAGTTAAAATTGAAGACCAGGCAATTAAGTCTTGTCTTATTGAGAAACTAGAGCTCCGTCCTATCCTCGTCTAGTCTGTTCACTGCCGGAGCCCGAATGGCGAAAACTTACACCATCACTATTCCGAGAAACCGTTCCGCCCCGGGAAATCTGGCGCCAACTCTCTGGCATTTGGCATCTTCAGCCAGAGGCGAAGCAATTTTCGCTTGCGCCCCTCTTCCTCATAGTCTTCGAAACCGGTCCTTGAATGAAGAACCATATAATTATTAGCAAACTGAACATCACCTGGCTCAAGCATCATATCCAGCTTGATCTCATTACGGTGAATAATGTCGTCGACAAGATTCAGTGCTGCCTTCTGCTTTTCCGACAATGGATCACCCTTCAACTCATGCCCCAACTCGATATATTGCCTGAGATATCGGCAGCTCAACTTACCCTGATGAATGCTAAATATAGGCGATGGGGTATATTCCTCATCCCCCAAGTGAGCAAAGTAGAAGGGACTATAGAGGACTTCTAGGAGTTCAGGTGACTCATCCAGGACGGTATTATAGATCGCTGCCGCGCTAACCAGGCTACTCATTCCTCCCGATTTGGCCTTCTTGAGAGACAGCAAGCCGACAACATCCGAAAGATCCGTATGATAGGGTAAATAGGCATTGGTCTCATAGACACGAGTACGCTTGTCGCTGGAATCCCCGACACTCTTTACGACGCCGAGCATATCACCCTTCGGGTTCTGAGTAACCGGCTTCCCCATATGAAGCCCCAACCCATAAAAGAGAGACGCCAGCTCCTCCTCATTATACTTTTCGGCATCCAGACCACGAATAAGCAGGAACCCCCTTCCATTTTCCAGCTCTTCGTTTATATTCGCTATCGACGCTTCCATTCCATCGAGTGGAAAGTCCTCCTTCTCAAAATCGGGTGCCGATAAGCCTTGGGCTTGGACGTTCGCCAGCGCCCTGTCGAGTACCTCCACTTCCACATCAGTCAGTTGATATATCCATGATAAATCTCCCTCCAGGTCGCAGCCTTTCCAAGCCATCTCATCATCGATTCGATTATTGAGAACCTTCTTCATGATGCCTCCATGACTATCTTTATATTGTTAATAACGATCATGCCGATGACAGATAAATTACAAGACACATCCTCTTACCAGGGTTTCCCTCTTTCGCTGATCATCTTGCGAACCATGGCTTCATAAAACTTGATGGCGAAACCACTCTCATTGATCAACTCCTGAGTCAAGCTGGCGCACTTCGCCTTGATCTCCTCGGTGATGGGATTATCTTCCCCCCCGAGTGCCCCTGCCGTCACTTGAATCTCCGCCGCGCGCTGCACCGTCCAAAGCAGAAAGAAGGTACGCTCGATATCCGCCTCACCCACGGCGACACCATGATTTCTCAGCACCAGGATATGCTTGTTGCCCAGGCTTTCCAGCATCCTGGCACGCTCTTCCTCGAACAGCGTGATGCCTTCAAACTCGTGGTACCCGATACGCCCGTACAGCTGAGCCCCATAAAAATCATCATGCCCAAACCCGGCTTTTTTTTGTGCAATCGCAGAGACTTCATTAGTGTGGGTATGCACGATGCAGTGAATATCATCTCGCGCCCCATGAATTGCACTATGCAAAGCAAATCCTGCAGGGTTTGCTTCATACACTGAATCAACTACCTTTCTCCCACTCAGATCAACCTTGAGAAGATTTTTTGGCGTAACCTCTGTGTAATTCAGCCCAAACGGATTCACCAGGTAGTATTTTTCCCCTCCGGGCACCCTAACAGAAATATGATTGAATATTGCTTCACACCAGCCGAAATAGTCTACTAGGCGATAGAAAAGCGCCAACTTGACTCTCAGCCCCCCTTCTGACTCACCAAACTCTCCCATGACCGATTCAAAATATTCACCTTTTAAATATTCCTTCATAATTCACCCCATGCCAATATGCACTGGACTAAAAACCAGTCAATTAACGACCATTCTTATAGCTTTCGATAAGTTCTTGCATCCTTTCGTAGAATGCTTGGGCAGGCAGTCCCATCTCGTCCACCTGAGCCAGGCGAGCCTCGTTAATAGGCGCCAATTGATCAGCCCAGCGCGTCGCTTCCTCATCACTGAGTGCCAGGATCTCGACGCCATGATTCTCCCCAGCCCACGCCAGTGAAGTCTCGATATGGCTGTCCAAGTAGTCGCCAGCGAAGTGGGCCATCTCTGCGCCCAGCTCATCAATCACCTGCTGGACATCCTCGGGCAGCGACTCCCAGCGCTGTCGATTCATGGCGGCGACGAAGACTACATTAGTCAGCGGGTAGTCTGTGATGTACTTGACGCTGCGAGCGTATTGAAGATCCATCAGCGTCTCGCGGGAGCCTACATAGCCGTCGACCACGCCGGCCTGAAGGGCCTCGCCGGTCTCTGCCTGCGACATCCCCACGGGCACACCGCCCAAGGCTCTCAGTACCTCGGTGCTGTCGCCGGGCACACGAATCTCCTGACCTTGCAACTCCTCAAGAGAGGTCACTGGTAAGCGGCTATGCAGGTAGCCAGGCTCGGAGGTAAAGGCGGTAATCACCTTAAAATTCTCAAGGCCTAGCTGGTCGGCAGGAAACTCCTGGATCAACTCGTAGACCACTTGGCTAGCCACGGTGGAATCGACGTCGATGCCAGTGAGATTACCGGCTAGGTTAATTAACGGAAAGCGTGCCGGCTCGTAGGAAGTGGCAGACAGGCCGATATCGGCGACGCCGCTCTGCACACCGTCATACATATTTCCTGCAGTCAGCAGTGTACCACCCGGAAATGTATTGACCGTGACTCTGCCATCGGTGCGCCGGTGCAACTCCTCAGCCCAGTGCTCCATTTGTACGGCAGGGAAAGTCTGTGCTGGAGCGAAAAAGGCATAGTTGAGCCGAACTTCACTCGCCTGAGCATTGGCGGAAAAAAATGCTCCCATCAACACAGCCCCCGCCACCAGCTTTTCAGCCAAGGGGGTTGACTTGCTTTTATTTTTCATAGATATACCACCTGAAAGTTATTATTGTGCAAGGCCTTGGCGACATCCTTGCAATCAATATCACATGAATTTTCAAGCTAAAACAAGAGCTGAATTTTTCGCCACCCCTTACGCGATGCCACAGTCACCCTTGCCAGAATCTTGCCAAAAAGAATAAAAAACAAAAAAAACAATTACTTACAACGAAATCCAATAGGGCCCTATCACCTTAAGCGCACCTCTGCAGCGCATGAAACAGGCTCAGGCCCTATAAGAGTGCAAGGGTTCAAACTTTGGCAGTACCGGCCAGCTGGCTGGCCTGGTCCTGCTCGTCTTCCTTGGCGCGGGGGCGGGCATGGCGGGTCTGCAGCTCGGGCTTGTCGGTCTTGGCCAGCTCGATGTCGAACACCACCTCGGAGAAGGGACCGTCCAGCTCGCGCTTGGCGATCTCGCCCGCGTCCTCAATGCGCTCGGCCGGTACCACCAGCTCCTCGCGGGTGGCGAAGGCGAAGTCGTCGAAGGTGTAGGGGTCGCCCGCCAGGTTGATCTGGGTGGTCAGGTGCTGGTGGCCCGGCGCGGAGATGAAGTAGTGGATATGCGCCGGACGCTCGCCGTGACGGCCCAGGGACTTCAGCACCACGTCGGTGGGGGCGCCTTCCGGCACGCCGTAGCCGGACGGGATGATGCTGCGCGCGGTGTAGCGGCCTTCACTGTCCGCGTAGATGGTGCGGCGCATGTTGTACTCGCTCTGGGTCTTGTCGAAGAAGGAGTAGCCGCCCTTGGAGTTGCAGTGCCAGATCTCGACCTTGGCGCCGGGGATCGGGTTGCCGTCCACGTCGCGCACCTGGCCGGTCAGCCACATCACCTCGGCATCCGGGTCGCTGCCGTCATCCATGCGCGCGAAGCCTTCGGCCTCCGGGGCGCCGGCGACATACAGCGGACCCTCGATGGTGCGCGGGGTGCCACCGGTGCGCTTGGCCTCGGCGTCGATGGCGTCCCGGCGCATGTCCAGGTAGTGGTCGAAGCCCAGGCCCGGCGAGAGCAGGCCGAACTGGGTCTGGCTGCCCAGGGCGTTGAGCAGGTTGACCGCCGACCAGTACTCCTCGGGGGTGACATCGAAGTCGTCGATCAGCTTGTAGAGGTCGGAGAGCAGGCGGTGCATGATCTGCTTGGCGCGGTCGTTGCCGCCCTCCTGATCGAAGCCGGCAACCGTCTTCAGGAAATCCTGAACTTCAGGGGTATCAAAAATTTTAGCCATAGCGCGTTCCTCGTTCTTGTGGTTGGTATGAAAGCAGATCAAGCTTCTCGATTCGGCCCAAAACTTGATCTTTCAAGCATTCTTGCCAGTGGCGAGACGTCTTCCCAATACTTATTCCAACGCCTCCCATACCCTAAAAGGTATAAGGGAGCCTATTGGAGATGAATCCATCCTGACAACCCCTTGTTTTTATTAAAAAAACACAAAAATGATAATGACTATCGTTTAAAAGCTCCTTCAACCCTGTCGCAGTCATACCAAAGGCTCCTGCCCAGCCTCTCTAATGGCAAGGGTTTGGGCAGCGGCCCCCCTTAACACTCATATACGACGAAAGGCTACATGGAAGCTTTGAGGCCTCATCGTCGCCTACCCTCGAAAAGGGGTGCTTTGTGCACGTCATTTTGCTCCCCTTACCCCTCAGATTACTCAGCGGCGACTGCATCTGATGGGGCTATTCTACCCACCTAGAAACAGAAGCAGTTTCAGGCCGAAGCGTCGAGTAGAGCAACATCGGCAGTGGCAAACCTGACGGCCGGGTTACATAAAAACAGCATCTATCGACTCTTCCGATTGAGCGTGCTAACTATTGTGTAGAAAATCACTTTTGTAGTGGTCAAGTGTTTTTGGCCACTGATTTTTGAGCATTCCAGTAGTTCTTTTCTGCCACATTCGGCGGCAGTCCATCGTTATGCCTGTGCGGCCTTAGGCTACTGTAGTAACCGAGCATATAGTCAGTGATCGACTTCTTCGCCATGGCAACATCAGAGTAGCCAATCTCTGGCATCCACTCCGACTTGAAGCTCCTGAAAAAACGCTCTGTCGGGGCGTTGTCCCAGCAATTTCCGCGGCGACTTAGACTCTGGGTCATCTGGTACCGCCAGAGCATCTGTCGGAATGCCAGGCTGGTATACTGACAGCCCTGGTCTGAGTGAAATAGGAGCCCCGATGGCTCTCCACGCGACTCATAGGCCATGGTTAGCGCTTTCTTCACCAGTTCCGTATTCGGAGACAACGACAGTGCCCAGCCTACAGGTTTACGCGCATACAAGTCGATGACCACAGCAAGATAAGCCCAGCGAGCCCCTGTCCAGATGTAGGTGATGTCGCCGCTCCATACCTGATTTGGCTCCTTGACATCGAACTTGCGATCGAGAAGGTTCGGGATATCCAAATGCGGCTGATCAGCCTTCTTGTAGGCATGGCTTGGCGGCTGCGTGCTCACCAGCCCCAGCTGCTTCATCCGCCTGCTGGCCCGGTAACGACTCAGCGGCGTACCCGCTTGCGTGACCATTTTGGCAATGCTGCGAGCGCCGGCAGAACCGTTACTGACGGCATGTGCTTCGACAACTTGGTCCAGCAGCTTCTGCTCAGCCTCGCAGGGCCTTTTATCCCGGTCACGCCAGGCCCGGTAGCTACTGCGATGCACCCCAAACACCTGACACAGGTGCTGCACCGCATAGCTCTCTTCAAGTCGCTCGATTATCGAGAATTGCTCAGGGAGTCCGACATCAAGAGAGCAGTAGCCTTTTTTAATATTTCCTTCTCTTCCTCCACCCGACGCAGCTTGCGTTTCAGCTCCTGAATTTCACGCTGTTCCGGCGTCATAGCTTCACCTTTCAGCGGTACCTTGCCTTTCCGCTCAGCCCGCAACCTGCGCACCCAATATTCCATGGTGGATTTGCCAACACCCATGGCCTCACACGCTGCCTTGAGCGTGTAACCCTGATCGACCACGAGCTGGGCCGCCTCCAAACGAAACTCTGGGCTGAATGTTCTCTTCTTCGTCATCATCTGCACCTGACTATCCATGGGAGTGATCATACACTCAAAATCAGGTGGCCAGATTCACTATGCCACTACATTTCACCTAAATTTCCATGAGAGCCTTCCAGCATGCCAACAGGAGCCGCCTATCTGATCGTGGTGCTGGTGTGGGCCTCCACGCCGCTGGCCATCAAGTGGAGCGCCGAGGCCGGTGCGCCAGTGGGCAGCGTGCTGCTACGCATGCTGATCGCCTTCCTGGCCGGGCTGCTGGTCCTGCTCGCGCTGCGGCGCCCAGTGCGCCGCGACCGCCGGGCGCTGGCCAGCTATGCCGCGGCGGTGCCCGGGGTATTCGGCGCCATGGCGCTGAGCTACCACGCCTCGCTCAGCCTGCCCTCGGGGATGCTCTCGGTGATGTTCGGCATGGCGCCTCTTATCTCGGGGCTGATCCTTCAGGCGCTGCCGGGGGCCACCCGTCTGCGGCGCTGGCACTGGCTGGGCTGCGCCCTGGGGGTTATGGGCCTGGCGGTGGTATTCGCCGACAGCCTGGTGCTGGGCCACGACACCCTAGCCGCCCTGTGCATGATGCTGGCGGCGGTGACCCTGTTCAGCGCCAGCGGTATCGCCGTGCAGCGTGTGGCCGCCGGGCTCGGTCCGCTGGAGCAGACCCTGGGCGCTCTGGCTCTGAGCCTGCCCTGCTTCATCATTCTGTGGCTCGCCAGCGGCGAGCCTATCAACGTCCCGCTAAGCGCCCGCGGCCTCTGGGCCGTGCTCTACCTGGCACTCTTCGGCTCCCTCTTGGGCTTTCTCTGCTACTTCCTGATCCTCTCGCGGCTGCCCGCCGCTACCGTCGCCCTGGTCACCCTGATGACTCCGCTGCTGGCCCTGGGGCTTGGCATGTGGCTCAACCAGGAGCAGCCTTCGGCCTCGATGCTGGCCGGTGCCGCCCTGATTCTCGTCGCGCTGGGCGCCTACCTCTTCGGCGATCGCCTCACGCGGCTCAAGGCGGCAGCGCAGCCGGCACCCATGGTCGAAGTGCGCAGCCGGGGCAAGGCGCGCTAGGCTTGCGCTGATGCAATGCCAGCCGCTGACGCTCGTCGGCGCCATCCGCCACTCGGACGCCACGACAAGAAGGGAGATACCCCATGAGCGACTCGACTCCACCCCTGCTGCGCCGCGATGAGGGCGGCGTGGCCACCCTGACCCTCAACCGCCCGGGGAGCTTCAACGCCCTCTCCGAGGAAGTGCTGACCGCCCTCAAGGAGGAGCTCGGCCGGCTCGCCAGCGACGGCAGCGTGCGCTGCGTGGTGCTCGGCGCCGAGGGGCGCGCCTTCTGCGCCGGCCACGACCTCAAGCAGATGCGCGCCAACCCCGACAAGGCCTACTACCAGGAGCTCTTCGCCCGCTGCGGCCGGGTCATGCAGGCCATCGTGGAGCTGCCGGTGCCGGTCATCGCCCGGGTGCAGGGCATCGCCACCGCCGCCGGCTGCCAGCTGGTGGCCAGCTGCGACCTCGCGGTGGCCTCACGCTCGGCACGCTTCGCCGTCTCCGGCATCAACGCCGGGCTCTTCTGCTCCACGCCGGCGGTGGCGCTGTCGCGCAACGTCAGCCGCAAGCGCGCCATGGAGATGCTGCTCACCGGCGAGTTCATCGACGCCGAGACCGCCTGCGACTGGGGGCTGATCAATCGCGTGGCCGATGACGACGCCCTGGATGAGGCCGTGGGCGAGCTCACCGCCAGCCTCTGCGCCAAGAGCGCGGTGGCGGTGCGCACCGGCAAGGGGATGTTCCAGCGCCAACTGCAGATGCCCCTGGACGAGGCCTACGCCTTCGCCGGCGAGGTGATGGCCTGCAACATGATGGCGGAGGATGCCGGCGAGGGCATCGATGCCTTTATCGAGAAGCGCGCGCCCGAGTGGCGCCATCGCTAGGCCGGCCCCCCTGACGGAGAGAATGGAAGTGATTTCCGCAGGCGCGACAGCCGGCGGCCCACAGGGTATCCTGTGGCCAGTAGCACCATCGCCGCATGAGGAGAGAGAGGGTGAGCGAGACCAGGCGCAGGACGGCGGGACGCCCCGCAGGATCAGGGAAGGCCACCGGAGGCCACAGCCAGTCGCTGGTGCGCGGGCTCAACCTCCTCGAGCGCCTCTCGGCGAGCCCCGGGGGCCTGGCGCTCTCCGAGCTCGCCGAGCAGGCGGAGCTCGCCCCCTCGACGACCCACCGCCTGCTCCAGGCGCTGCAGGGCCAGGGCTTCGTGACCCAGGACAGCGAGCTCGGCGTCTGGAAGATCGACGTCAAGACCTTCCGCATCGGCAACAGCTTCCTGGAGGCCCGGGACTTCGTGGGCACCAGCCGCCCCTTCCTGCGCCGCCTCACCGCCCTGACCGGCGAGACCGCCAACCTGGGCATCCGTGACGACGGCACCGCGGTCTTCCTGGCCCAGAGCGAGTCGCCGCAGATGATGCGCATGATCACCCGGCTCGGCTCCCGGGCGCCGCTGCACGCCTCCGGCGTCGGCAAGGCGCTGATGGCCTGGCTCCCGGAAGACGAGCTCGAGCGCGTCCTCGCCGAGCAGGGGCTCTCCCGGGTGACCGAGAACACCCTGCACACCCCAGAGACGCTGCGCGAGGGGCTCGCCGAGATACGCCGCCAGGGCTTCGCTTGCGACCGCGAGGAGCACGCCATCGGCCTGCACTGCGTGGCCGCCTGCCTCCACGATGAGCACGGCATCCCCCTGGCCGCCATCTCCGTCTCCGGCCCCGTGGCGCGCATTCCCGAGGCGCGCCTGCTGGAGCTGGGCGAGCTGGTGCGCGACACCGCCGCCGAGATCACCACCCGGCTGGGCGGACGCGCTCCCGGGGCCTGAGTCAATAGCCGATACATCGCGTTCGACTGGCGCGCTCAAGCGGGTATCATATGCGACCGAACGTCGCCTCGTGGGCGCGCGGTGGCCGCGGCCGCCCCGCCCCGGGGCCCCCACACCAGGAAAGCCTCCGAGTCCCGACATGTCCTCCGCCCGCGAATGCGTCAACGCCCTTATCGATGACTTCCAGCAGCGCCGTCCTATCCGCGCCGGCTCGCTGATCATCACCGTCTACGGGGATGCCATCGTACCCCGCGGCGGCACCGTCTGGCTGGGCAGCCTCTCGAAGCTGGTCGAGCCTATCGGCATCAACGAGCGGCTGGTGCGTACCTCCGTCTACCGCCTGACCCGGGAGACCTGGCTACAGGGCGAGAAGGTCGGTCGGCGCAGCTACTACAGCCTGAGCGGCCCGGGGCGACGCCGCTTCGAACAGGCCTTCAAGCGCGTCTACCACGGCACCCAGGCGCCCTGGTCGGGCCAGTGGACCCTGGTGCTGCTGAGCCAGCTCGACAGCGCCCGCCGTCAGAAGGTGCGCGACGAACTCGAGTGGCTGGGCTTCGGCCACTTCGTGCCCGGCCTGCTGGCCCACCCCACGCTCAACCGCAGCGAGGCCATGGCCGCCCTTCAGGAGCTGGGTGCCGCCGACGAGACCATCGTCATGCAGACCAAGGCCCTGGAGCCCCTGGCCAGCAAGCCCCTGCGTCTGCAGGTGCGCGACAGCTGGAACCTCGACGACCTGGCCGAGCACTATCAGCGCTTCCTGACCCTCTTCCGCCCGCTGTGGAAGGCCCTCAACGAAGAGAACCACCTGGACGAGGAGGCCTGCTTCATCGCCCGCACCCTGCTGATCCACGAGTATCGCCGGGTGCAGCTGCGCGACCCCCAGCTCCCCGACGAGCTGCTGCCCACCGCCTGGGAGGGGCGCAACGCCCACCAGCTCTGCCGCAACATCTACCGCATGATCTACCGCCGCGCCGAGGACTGGCTGGACCGCCACCTGGAGACCGCCGAGGGCCCGCTGCCCGCTCCCGGCCCCAGCTTCTACCAGCGCTTCGGCGGGCTGGAGTAGCACCAGCCCCCCAGCGCCGCTACGCAAACGCCCCCTGCCATGGCTCATGGCAGGGGGCGTTTAGGTTGTAAGCGCCGTCTTGGCAGCGCCAACCGTTACCGGTCGGCGGCTACTTGTGCCGGAACTGCGGCTTTCGCTTCTCGGCGAAGGCCTCCATGCCCTCCCGGCGATCCTCGAAGCCGAAGGTGCTCTGGAAGGCGCGGCGCTCGAAGAGCAGGCCGGACTGGAGGTTCAGCTCGAAGGCCTGATCTACGGATTCGCGGATCATCTGCACCACCGGCCGGGAGTGAGAGGCGATGGTGGCCGCCAGGGCCAGGGCCTCCTCCTCCAGGGACGCCACCGGCACCACTCGGCACACCAGGCCTGCGCGCTCGGCCTCCTCGGCGTCCATCATGCGGCCGGTCAGGCAGAGCTCCATGGCCTTGGCCTTGCCCACGGCGCGCACCAGGCGCTGGGTGCCGCCGGCGCCGGGCATGGTGCCGATCTTCACCTCGGGCTGGCCGAACTTCGCCGTGTCGCTGGCGATGATGGTATCGCAGGCCATGGCCAGCTCGCAGCCGCCGCCCAGGGCAAAGCCCGAGACCGCGGCGATCACCGGCTTGCGGCAGCGCGCCAGGCGCTCCCAGGCCTGGCCGGCCGTGTTGGGAAAGTCTTCGGCGAAGAGATCGGCATGGGTGCGATCGAGCATCTCGCCGATATCGGCCCCGGCGGCGAACACCTTCTCGCCGCCGGTGATCACGATGGCGCCGATGGCCTCGTCGGCCTCGAAGGCGCTCAGCGCATCGGCCATCTCGGTGACCAGCCTGGCGCACAGGGCGTTGTAGGCCTGGGGGCGGTCGAGACGGATCACGCCCACCGCCTCATGGGTCTCGACCCGGATCATCTCCTGGCTCATGACGACTGCTCCTTGGCAAGGGTCTGCTGCTTGGGCTGGGTGTCACCGGCGTTCAGCTGCGGCCGGTCGGCATCCAGCTCCGTCAGCGGCTCACAGGGCTCCAGGCTGTCTCGGCAGCGCTCGGTCAGGCGCTGATACTCCCGGGTGCCCTGCTGCTTCCAGGCCACCTCCTGGTCGGAGAGCTCGCGCTTGACCTTGGCCGGCGCGCCCATCACCAGGGACTGGGGCGGGCACTCGAAGCCGGTCTTAACGAAGGCCGCCGCGGCAACGATGGAGCGCGCGCCGATCACGGCGTAGTCCATCACCACGGCGTTCATGCCCACCATGGCGTCCTGCCCCACCACGCAGCCGTGCAGGACGGCACCGTGGCCGATATGGCCATCCTTTTCCACCCGGGTGACGCAGCCGGGGAAGCCGTGCATCACGCAGGTGTCCTGAAGGTTGGCCCCCTCCTCCAGCACCAGCTGGCCGAAGTCGCCGCGCATCACCGCGCCGGGTCCCACGTAGCAGCCCGGGCCGACGATGACGTCGCCGATCAGCACCGCGGTGGGGTGCACATAGGCGGTGGGGTGCACCACCGGCGTGACTCCCTCGAGTCGATAGCAGGGCATGGCGAGCCTCCCTCAGTCCAGCTTGCCGTGGCGACGGCTCTGCACCACCACGAAGCGACGGGTCACGAAGGACTGGTCGCACAGGGAGGCGTTGGCCGCCGGGTTGCCGCCGGTGGCGTGGAAGTCGCTGTAGGCCGCGGACTGGTTGACGAAGACACCGCCGTCCAGATTGAGCGACAGCGGGGCCGCCACCTCCATGGCCAGCTCCTCGAACTGCTCGGCCACGCTATCGTCGGTGGTGTAGGCGCCGAGGGTGATGGCGCCTTTCTCACCGATCACTTCGCGGGCCAGCTCGATGCTGTGGGCGGTGCTGTCGGTGGCGATCACGAAGCTGATCGGGCCGAAACGCTCTTCGCTGAAGGCGTCGCGCTGGCCGGCGTCCACCTTGAGCAGCAGAGGAGTGTGCACCCGCGCGCCCGGGAACTGGGCGTGCTCGCGGGGCTCGCTGTCCAGCAGCACCTCGCCCAGGCCGCGGCACTCGTCGATGCGGGCGGCGGTAGCCGGCGACTGGATGGCCCCCAGCACGGCGCAGGCGCGGTCGTTATCGGAGAGGAACTTCTCGACGGCCTTGGCCAGGGTGCCTGCCACCTCGTCGAAGGAGAGCTGGCCGTCGGCGGTCTTGATGCCCTCCTTGGGCACATAGATCGCCTGGGTGGTGGTGCACATCTGACCGGAGTAGAGGCTCAGGGTGAAGGCCAGGTTCTGGGCCACCGGCTTGATCTGCTCGACGCTGTCGATGATCACGGTGTTGATGCCGGCCTTCTCGGTAAAGACCTGGGCCTGGGTGGCGTTCTGCTCGAGCCACTCGCCAAAGGCGTTGGAGCCGGTGAAGTCGATCAGCTTCACGGCCGGATCCAGGGCAAGCTCCTTGGTCACCGGAGCCTCGGCGGTATCGGGCACCAGGCTGACCAGGCAGGGATCGAAGCCGGCCTCCTCCAGCACCTCCTGGGCGACGCGGGCGGTCATGGCCACCGGCAGGATGGCGGCCGGGTGCGGCTTGAGGATCACCGGGTTGCCGGTGGCCAGGCTAGCGAACAGGCCCGGGTAGGTATTCCAGGTGGGGAAGGTGGAGCAGGCCACGACCAGGGAGATGCCGCGGGGGACGATGTGGTAGCGCTTGTCGAGCACCAGAGGATCGTGCTTGCCCTGGGGCTTGACCCACTTGGCGGTGGCCGGCACCTGGGACATCGCCTGCCAGGCGTAGGTCACGGCTTCGAGGCCGCGATCCTGGGCGTGGGGGCCACCGGCCTGGAAGGCCATCATCGGCGCCTGGCCGCTGGTGTGGCTCACCGCCTGGGCGATGTCCGGGCTCATGGCGTTGAGACGCGCCAGGATCTCCAGGCACACCCCCACCCGCGCCTCGGCGCCGGCGTCGCGCCAGGCCGGCATGGCGGCCTGCATGGCGTCGATCAGCGCGCCCTGTTCGGGCTGGTCGTAGGTGACTCCCAGCTCGAAGCCGTAGGGAGATACCTCACCGCCCACCTGGCCGGCCACCGCCGGCACCTTCAGGGCGTAGTGCTGCTCGAGCATCGCCTTGAAGCGCTCGGGCGCGCCCTTCACCGCCTCTTCCGGATACTTCTTGATGTTTTCCGGGTAGGGCGTCCAGAACCCCCGGCTGGTGATGGCCTCCACGGCCTGGTCCAGGGTCTCGCGATGACGGTCGAGCATCTGCTGGGCTTGCTGAGACATGAGTGGCTCCTGCAATGAGCGGCTGTATTCGATACGGGATAGCACGGAAGACTATCCATAGCGTAACGAAACATCAAACAGCCCGCCCGCGAGGCACCGCGACCGGCTCGCCAGCAGGCGCGAAAAATCCCATCAAAAACATGGATTTATTGAGAAAATCCAGCGCAGCACGGCGTTATTTCGACCATGGTCTAATTCGGCCGACGTGCCAAGCGGTACGTGGCCACAAGACTCTGAAATTGAAGAAAAACACGCGATGCGCCGATAAAACACGATACACCAAATCGTATAACAGCAATTTGATGCGTATCAAAAAAAATCTATACTCGCCCCACAATCTTGTGCCAACGCCATGCCCGAGACGAGGACACCATGCCGAACCACCTGATCATCGAAGGGCCCGAGCGGGGCGTGCTACGGATCACGCTGCACCGCCCAGAGGCGCTCAATGCTCTCAACACGGCTCTCCTCGGCGAGCTGGCCGAGACGCTGACCGGCGCCCAGGACGACAACCAGGTCCGCGCCGTGGTGATCACCGGCAGCCAGCGCGCCTTCGCCGCCGGGGCCGACATCAAGGAGATGGCCGAGCGCGACCTGGTGGGCATTCTCGAGGATCCCCGCCAGCGCCACTGGGCCACCATCGCCCGCTTCAACAAGCCCATCGTCGCCGCCGTCAACGGCTTCTGCCTGGGCGGCGGCTGCGAGCTCGCCATGCACGCCGACATCCTGATCGCAGGCGAAGACGCCCGCTTCGGTCAGCCCGAGATCAACCTCGGCATCATGCCCGGCGCCGGCGGTACCCAGCGCCTGGTGCGCGCCGTGGGCAAGGCGCTGGCCACCCAGATGGTGCTCACCGGCGAGCCGATCTCCGCCCGCCGCGCCCTGGAGGCCGGCCTGATCAGCGAGATCACCCAGCCCGAGCTGACCCTGGAGCGCGCCGTCGCCGTGGCCGAGACCATCGCCACCAAGGCGCCGCTGGCCGTGCGCCTGGCCCGGGAGGCGCTGCACAAGGCCGAGGACACCGACCTGGCCACCGGCCTGCGCTTCGAACGCCACGCCTTCACGCTACTGGCCGGCACCAGGGATCGCGAGGAGGGCATCCGCGCCTTCCAGGAAAAACGCCCCGCCACCTTCAGCGGCCACTGATACACAGGAAACCGATCATGAGTGAAGCGCCCCTGCTCTATACCGTGGAAGACGGCGTCGCCCGCCTCACGCTGAACCGCCCCGACAGCCTCAACAGTTTCAATGCCGAACTGCACGCCGAGATGCGCCAGGCCCTCAAGGCCGTGCGCCAGGACAAGAGCGTGCGCGCCCTGCTGCTGACCGGCAACGGCCGCGGCTTCTGCGCCGGCCAGGACCTTTCCGACCGCAACGTGGCCCCCGGCGCCGAGGCGCCGGACCTGGGCGAGTCCCTGGAGAAGCGCTACAACCCCATGCTGCGCGCCCTGCGCGACCTGCCCTTCCCCACCGTCTGCGCGGTGAACGGCGTGGCCGCCGGCGCCGGCGCCAATATCGCCATGGCCTGCGACATCGTGCTGGCCGCCCGCTCGGCCAGTTTCATCCAGGCCTTCTGCAAGATCGGCCTGGTGCCGGACTCCGGCGGCACCTGGAGCCTCCCGCGCCTGGTGGGCATGGCCCGGGCCAAAGGGCTGGCGATGCTGGGTGACAAGCTCAGCGCCGAGCAGGCCGAGCAGTGGGGCATGATCTGGAAGGTGGTGGACGACGAGTCCCTGCAGGACGAAGCGCTGACCCTGGCCCGCCATCTGGCCACCCAGCCGACCCGGGGCCTGGCGCTGATCAAGCGCGCCCTGCACGCCAGCGCCGACAACGACTTCGACGCCCAGCTCGACCTGGAGCGCGACCTGCAGCGTCTGGCCGGCCGCACCGACGACTACCGCGAAGGCGTGGCCGCCTTCATGGAAAAACGCAAGCCAAGCTTCAAGGGAGAGTGACCATGCTCGTCCTGACGACGGCTCACGCGCTTGGTGCGCGGATGGAAAAACGCTCTTCACACACCAGCTTCAAGGGGGAGTGAGATGCCCGCCCTCGCAACCAGCGATATCATCGCCGTAATCGGCGCCGGCGCCATGGGCGCCGGCATCGCCCAGGTGGCGGCCCAGGCCGGCCACCCGGTGCGTCTCTACGACAACCGTGAAGGCGCCGCCCAGGCCGGCATCGACGGCGTGCGCCGCCAGCTCGAGAAGCGCGTGGCCCGCGGCAAGATGGCCCAGACGGAGGTCGACGCCATCGTCAGCCGCATGACCCCGGCCGCCACCCTGGCGGAGCTTGCTGACAGCCGCCTGGTGGTGGAGGCCATCGTCGAGAACCTGGAGGTCAAGCGCGGCGTCTTCGCCGAGCTGGAATCCCTCTGCGGGCCCGACACCCTGCTTACCAGCAACACCTCGTCGCTCTCCATCACCTCCATCGCCGCCGGCCTCGAGCGCCCCGAGCGCGTCGCCGGCCTGCACTTCTTCAACCCCGCGCCGGTGATGAAGCTGGTGGAGGTGATCTCGGGCCTGGCCACCGACGCCGAGGTGGCCGAGACCCTCTACGCCACCGCCGCGGCCTGGGGCAAGGTGCCGGTTCACGCCAGCTCCACGCCGGGCTTTATCGTCAACCGCGTCGCCCGCCCCTTCTACGCCGAGGGGCTGCGTCTGATGCAGGAGGGCGCCGCCACCCCCGCTACTCTGGACGCCCTGCTGCGCCAGGCCGGCGGCTTTCGCATGGGCCCCTTCGAGCTGATGGATCTGATCGGCCACGACGTCAACTACGCCGTGACCCGCTCGGTGTTCGACGCCTACTACGGCGACACCCGCTTCGAGCCCTCCCTGGTGCAGCTGGCGCTGGTGGAGGCCGGCCGCCTGGGCCGCAAGAGCGGCCAGGGCTTCTACGACTATCGCGACGGGGCTGAGCCCGTTTCGCCCGACTTCGCCCCCGCCGCCGACGCGGCCCTGCCGCCCCTGGTGGCCGAGGGCCAGCTCGGCGTCATCGCCCCCCTGGTGGCCCGCGCCGAAGCGGCCGGCCTCGAGGTGGTGCGCCGGGAGAGCATCTCCGGCGAGTCGCGCCTGCGCCTGGGCGGCCTGACCCTGACGCTCAGCGACGGCCGCTGCGCGGCCGAGCGCGCCCGGGACGAGGGCCTCGAGGCCCTGGTGCTCTTCGACCTCTGCCTGGATTACGAGACCGCCAGCGGCATCGCCCTGGCGGCGAGCCCCGGCGTCGACGCCGAGGCTCGCGATCAGGCCACAGCGCTCTTCCAGCGCCTGGGCCTGGACGCCGCCTGGCTCACCGATACCCCGGGACTCGCGGTGCTGCGCACCGTGGCCATGCTGGCCAACGAGGCCGCCGACGCCGTGCTCCAGGGCGTGTGCAGCGCCCGGGACGGCGATCTCGCCATGCAGGCCGGCGTCAACTACCCCCGCGGCCCCCTGGCCTGGGCCGACGCCCTGGGCCTGGCCTTCGTCCACCGCACCCTGACTCACCTGCAGCAGAGCTACGGCGAGGAGCGCTACCGCACCTCCTTCCTGCTGCGCCGCAAGGCCCTGGCCGAGGAGACCTTCCATGTCTGATCGCGAGCTGACTCCCCAGCAGCTGGCCGAGGCCTGCGCCGAGTCCATGTTCGCCCGGGACACCGCCAGCCAGAACCTGGGCATGCGCATCGAGAGCGTGGCCCCGGGTCGCGCCGTGCTCACCATGACGGTGCGCGAGGACATGGTGCAGGGTCACGGCAACTGCCACGGCGGTTTCATCTTCGCCCTGGCGGACTCCGCCTTCGCCTTCGCCTGCAACACCTACGACGAGGCCACCGTGGGCTCGGGCTGCAGCATCGACTACCTGGGCCCGGGCCAGCTCGGCGACGTGCTCACCGCCACCGCCGAGGAGCGCAGCCGCCGGGGCCGCACCGGCATCTACGACATCACCGTGCGCAACCAGCACGGCGACGAGGTCGCCCTGTTCCGCGGGCGCTCCTACAAGATCCGCGGCACCGTTCGCCGCCTGGAAGAGACTGCCGCAGAGAGCCAAGCATGAAAGACGCACTGATTATCGACGCCATCCGCACCCCCATCGGCCGCTACGGCGGCGCCCTCTCCCCGGTGCGCGCCGACGACCTGGGCGCCGTGCCGCTGCGCGCCCTGATGGCGCGCAACCCCTCGGTAGACTGGACCCGCATCGACGACATCTTCTACGGCTGCGCCAACCAGGCCGGCGAGGACAACCGCAACGTGGCGCGCATGTCCGCGCTGCTGGCCGGCCTGCCGGTCGAAGTGCCCGGCACCACCCTCAACCGCCTGTGCGGTTCCGGCATGGACGCCGTGGGCAACGCCGCCCGCACCATCAAGGCGGGCGAGGCGGGGCTGATGATCGCCGGCGGCGTCGAGTCCATGTCCCGGGCACCCTTCGTGATGGGCAAGGCCGAGCAGGCCTTCTCGCGCAGCGCCGAGATCTTCGACACCACCATCGGCTGGCGCTTCGTCAACCGCCAGATGAAGGCCCAGTTCGGCGTCGACTCCATGCCGGAGACCGCCGAGAACGTCGCCGCGCAGTTCAACATCTCCCGCGAGGACCAGGACGCCTTCGCCCTGCGCAGCCAGCAGCGCACCGCCGCCGCCATGGAGGCGGGCCGCCTGGCCGAGGAGATCGTCCCCGTCGAGGTGCCGCGCCGCAAGCAGGAGCCGCTGGTGGTCGACACCGACGAACACCCCCGCGCCTCCACCACCCTGGAGCAGCTGGCCAAGCTGCCCACGCCCTTCCGCGAAGGCGGCAGCGTCACCGCCGGCAACGCCTCAGGGGTCAACGACGGCGCCTGCGCCCTGCTGCTCGCCTCGCCGGAGGCGGCCGAGCGCTACGGCCTCAAGGCCCGGGCACGGGTGATCGGCATGGCCACCGCCGGCGTCGAGCCGCGCATCATGGGCTTCGGCCCGGCCCCGGCCAGCCGCAAGGTGCTCGAACAGACCGGCCTGACCCTCGAACAGATGGATGTGATCGAGCTCAACGAGGCCTTTGCCGCCCAGGCGCTGGCCGTGACCCGCGACCTCGGCCTGGCCGACGACGCCGAGCACGTCAACCCCAACGGCGGCGCCATCGCCCTCGGCCACCCGCTCGGCATGAGCGGTGCCCGCCTGGTGACCACCGCCCTGCATGAACTGGAACGCCGGCAGGGACGCTACGCGCTGTGCACCATGTGCATCGGCGTGGGTCAGGGCATCGCCCTGATCATCGAGCGCCTCTGAGACAGCGCGCGACAACCCCCTGCGACCGGAGATCCCCGATGAACCAGACCGTGAAGCGTATCGACACCGCCAGCCTCGACCACCTGGAAACCGCCAGCATCGACGAGCTGCGCGCCACCCAGGTCAAGCGCCTGCAGTGGAGCCTCAAGCACGCCTACGAGAACGTGCCCTTCTACCGCCAGTCCTTCGACAAGGCCGGCGTGCATCCGGAGGACGTCAAGAGCCTCGAGGACCTGGGCAAGCTCCCCTTCACCACCAAGGCGGACCTGCGCGACAACTACCCCTTCGGCATGTTCGCCACGCCGATGAGCGACGTGGTGCGCGTCCACGCCTCCAGCGGAACCACCGGCCAGCCCACCGTGGTGGGCTACACCCAGCGTGACATCGACACCTGGGCCGACGTGGTCGCCCGCTCCATCCGCGCCGCCGGCGGCAGCCGCAACGATAAGGTCCACGTGGCCTACGGCTACGGTCTCTTCACCGGCGGCCTCGGCGCCCACTACGGCGCCGAGCGCCTGGGCTGCGCGGTGATCCCGATGTCCGGCGGCCAGACCGAGAAACAGGTCCAGCTGATCCGCGATTTCCAGCCGGACATCATCATGGTCACCCCCTCCTACATGCTCAACATCGCCGACGAGATGGACCGCCAGGGCATCGACCCCCGCGAGCTGCCGCTGCGCGCCGGCATCTTCGGCGCCGAGCCCTGGACCAATGACATGCGCACCGCCCTGGAGCGACGCCTGGGCATCGACGCCCTGGACATCTACGGCCTCTCCGAGGTGATGGGCCCGGGGGTGGGCATGGAGTGCCTGGAGACCAAGGACGGCCCGACCATCTGGGAAGACCACTTCTACCCCGAGATCATCGACCCGGTGACCGGCGAGCTGCTGCCGGACGGCGAGTACGGCGAGCTGGTCTTCACCACCCTGACCAAGGAAGCGCTGCCGGTCATCCGCTACCGCACCCGCGACCTGACCCGCCTGCTGCCGGGCACCGCTCGCCCCATGCGCCGCATCGACAAGATCACCGGCCGCAGCGACGACATGCTGATCATCCGCGGGGTCAACGTCTTCCCGACCCAGATCGAGGAGCAGCTGCTCAAGATCGATCAGCTCTCGCCCCACTACGAGATCGAGGTCACCCGCCAGGGCAACATGGATATGGTTCGCGTGCGCGTCGAGGCGTGCAGCAACGACATCGCCCGCGACCCGGCCACCTGCGAGCAGCTGGGCAAGCGCCTGCAGCACGCCATCAAGACCTACGTGGGCATCAGCACCAAGATCGACGTCTGCGGCGTGGAGGAGGTCATGCGCTCCGTGGGCAAGGCCAAGCGCGTCAAGGATCTGCGCTGATACGCCTACCCCTTTCAGCGGTCGCTCTCGACTGCCTTTCAGCCCCCGCAAGGGGGCTTTTTTGTGTCACCTTTCCGAGGGCTCGCAGCGGGTATGCCCGCCGCATCAAGGCGTTATATGCGGCTTCGGCTATTACGGCAGCGCCGCCTCCCGAGGCCTTAGCCTATAGTATAAAGTGACACACAACATTGACACTTGCCAAAAAATCATGTGTCACTATACTGCAGGACATAGAAGCAAGACATGGCAGTAAAGAGTGTCACCCCCCTGATTGCGACGACGCGGAGGCAACCATGTACGCGCAGCTAGTCGAAACCGGCACCAAGAAGCTCAAGACCCTCGAGGAAATGGGTCCCCAGGAGCGCGCCTTCCAGGAAAAGGTCAACGACGAGATCAAGATCGAGCCCAAGAACTGGATGCCCGAGGCGTATCGCAAGACGCTGATCCGCCAGATCTCCCAGCACGCCCACTCCGAGGTGGTCGGCATGCTGCCCGAAGGCAACTGGCTGACCCGCGCGCCGTCGCTGAAGCGCAAGCTGCAGCTGATGGCCAAGATCCAGGATGAGGCGGGCCACGGCCTCTACCTCTACAGCGCCATGGAGACTCTGGGCGCCGACCGCGACGAGGAGATCCAGAAGCTCCACGACGGCAAGGCGAAGTACTCCAGCATCTTCAACTACCCGACGCTGAACTGGGCCGACATCGGCACCATCGGCTGGCTGGTGGACGGCGCCGCCATCGTCAACCAGGTGCCCCTGCAGCGCACCTCCTACGGCCCCTACTCTCGCGCCATGATCCGGGTGTGCAAGGAGGAGAGCTTCCACCAGCGCCAGGGCTACCAGATCCTGCTGACGCTGATGCGCGAGGGCACCGAGGAGCAGAAAGCGATGGTGCAGGATTCCATCAACCGCTTCTGGTGGCCGGCTCTGATGATGTTCGGCCCCTCCGACGACAACTCCCCCAACAGCGCCCAGTCCATGGCCTGGAAGATCAAGCGCCACAGCAACGACGAGCTGCGCCAGCGCTTCATCGACCAGACCGTGCCCCAGCTGGAGCTGCTCGGCTGCACCGCGCCGGACCCGGATCTGAAGTGGAACGAGGAGACCGGCCACTACGACTTCGGCGAGATCGACTGGCAGGAGTTCTTCGACGTGGTCCAGGGCAACGGCCCCTGCAACCGCGAGCGCATCGACGCTCGCCGTCGCGCCATCGACGAGGGCGCCTGGGTTCGCGAAGCCGCCGTGGCCCACGCCGAGAAGCAGCGCCAGCGCCGCCAGGCCGCCTGATTCCGGCTCCGCTACCGAGACACCCGGCACCGGGTACCGAAGCATCCAATACAGAGAAGGGAGCCGCCCCGTGGCGGCTTCACCTCAAGACAGAATGAGGTAACACCCCATGGCAGACTGGCCCCTCTACGAAGTCTTCGTGCGCAGCAAGCACGGCCTGAACCACAAGCATGTCGGCAGCGTACATGCCGCCGACCGCCAGATGGCCCTCGAGAACGCCCGCGAGCTCTACACCCGCCGCAACGAGGGCGTGAGCATCTGGGTCGTGCTGGCCAGCGACATCACCGCGTCGGCCCCCGACGAGAAGGAGCCGCTGTTCGACCCGTCCAACGACAAGGTCTACCGCCACGCCTCCTTCTACGAACTGCCGAAAGAAGTCGGCCACATGTAAGGGGGCTCCCATGCAGAACGTTTCACAGATCACCCGCACGCCGCTGACCGAATACCTCCTGCGCCTGGGCGACAGCGTCCTGGTGCTGGGCCAGCGTCACGCCGAGCTTTGCGGCAAGGCGCCGGCCCTGGAAGAGGAGATGGCGCTGATGAACGTCGGCCTCGACCTCTTCGGCCAGGCACGCAACTGGCTCACCTACGCGGCCGAGCAGATCAACGCCGAGCAGGCAGGCAGCGAGCTGGACGCCGACGCTCTGGCCTTCAAGCGCGACGCCCAGGACTTCCGCAACCTGCTGCTTGTCGAGCAGCCCAACGGCGACTTTGCCGACACCATGGCGCGCCAGTTCCTGTTCGACGCCTGGCACGTGCCGCTGCTGGAGGGCCTGGCCCAGGCCAGCGACCCGCGCATTGCCGAAGTGGCCGCCAAGTCCCTGAAGGAGGCGACCTATCACCTGCGTCGCTCCTCCGAGTGGGTGGTGCGCCTGGGCGACGGTACCGAAGAGAGCCGTGCGCGCATGCAGCGCGCCATCGACAATCTCTGGCGCTTTACCGGCGAGCTTGTGCAGTTCGATGAGGTCGACCAGGCCATGGCTGACGCAGGCCTGGCACCCGACGCAGGGACCCTGGTGGCACGCTGGAAGGCCACCGTGGAGAAGGTGCTGGAAGCGGCCACCCTGAGCCATCCGCCCTTCGACGCCTGGATGTACACCGGCGGCAAGACCGGCCATCACACCGAGCATCTGGGCTTCCTGCTGGCGGAGATGCAATACCTGCCGAGGACCTATCCCGATGCAACCGTCTGGTAACGCCCCCCACTCCGATTCCCGGCGGCTCGAGGGTCAGAACGACTGGCCCTCCACCGACCTGATCGGCAGCGACCGTCGCGGCCTGCCGCCGGCGGGCCCCGAAGGCGATACGGACGCCGTGCTGGCGGTGCTGCAGGAGGTGCCCGACCCCGAGGTACCTGCGGTCAGCGTCGTGGAGCTGGGCATCGTGCGCGATATCGACTGGGTCGAGGGTCGCCTGCGGGTCCAGGTCACGCCCACCTACTCGGGCTGCCCCGCCACCGAGGCAATCGAGCAGCATATCGAGGAGGCGCTGGTCACCGCCGGCTACGCCGACCCGCTGATCGAGCGGCGCCTCTCGCCGGCCTGGACCACCGACTGGATCACCCCGGGGGGCCGCGAGAAACTGCGCGCCTTCGGCATCGCGCCTCCGGTGGGCAGTGCCGCCAAGCGCAGCCTGCTCGGCGAGGACCCGGTCGTCCCCTGCCCGCTGTGCGGCAGCGAACACACCGAGCGGGTCAGCGAGTTCGGCTCCACTGCCTGCAAGGCGCTCTACCGCTGCCGGGACTGCCTGGAACCCTTCGACTACTTCAAGTGCCTGTAAGCGCCGCTGCGGCCTTCCAGTGATGCGACCCTTCAGCGAGCGGGCGCCAGGTGCGCTCGCTCGATAGCCGACTGACGAGACTAGCCATGAGCCGATTTCACGCCCTGACCGTTCGAGACGTCCGCAAGGAGACCAGCGACGCCGTCTCCATCGCCTTCGAGGTTCCCGAGTCCCTCCACGATGCCTTTGAGTTCACCCAGGGCCAGTACCTGACCCTGCGCCGCGAGATCGCCGGCGAAGAGGTGCGTCGCTCCTACTCCATCTGCACCGGGGTGCACGAGGGTGAGATCCGCGTGGCGGTGAAGCTGGTGCCCGGCGGCGCCTTCTCCACCTTCGCCAACCAGGAGCTCAAGGTCGGCGACACCCTGGAAGTGATGCCGCCCCAGGGCAAGTTCTTCGTGCCCCTGGACCCGAGCCGCAAGGGTCACTACCTGGCCGTGGCTGCCGGCAGCGGCATCACGCCGATCCTGTCGATCATCAGCACCACCCTCGAAAGCGAGCCCGAGAGCCGCTTCACCCTGGTCTACGGCAACTTCTCCACGTCCACCACCATGTTCCGCGAGAAGCTGCAGGACCTGAAGAACCGCCACATGGAGCGGCTCAACCTGATCCACATCTTCAACCGCGAAGAGCAGGACATCGAGCTCTACAACGGCATCATCGATGTGGAGAAGTGCCGCACCCTGTTCGAGCGCTGGCTGGACGTCAAGGAGCTCGAGGCGGCCTTCCTGTGCGGCCCCCAGCCCATGTCCGAAGCGGTGCGCGACACCCTCAAGGAGTTCGGCATGGCGCCGGAGCGCATCCAGCTGGAGCTCTTCGGCAGCCGCCCCAGCGCCAGCGCCCGGCGCCCCCAGGCCAGCGGCGTGGGCCAGGTCGCGCCGGAAAGCTCCCATATCAAGGTGATCATCGACGGCCGCACCCTGGAGTTCGAGCTGCCGAAGAATACCCAGAGCATCCTGGATGCCGGCAACGAGCACGGCGCCGACCTGCCCTACTCCTGCAAGGCCGGAGTCTGCTCCACCTGCCTGGCCAAGGTGGAAGAGGGCGAGGTGGAGATGGACGCCAACTTCGCTCTCGAGGACTACGAGATCGAGGCGGGCATGGTGCTGAGCTGCCAGTGCTTCCCCATCAGCAAGAACGTGACGCTCAACTTCGATCACTGAGCCATCGCGACAAGGCAGGACGGCGCCCCGGGCACCGTCCTGCTTTTGTGTGGATCAACGGTAATAAGCCCTAATTTCCTGACGACGAACGTGAGCTTCCATGGCTATCAAGCGTGAACACGGCGCCGTGCAGCCCGGCATCCAGTGGGGCCCCTTCACCCTGCGGATTCCCGGCGTGCACGTCGGCCTGACGCCCAGCGTCCACTTCCAGGGCGGCCTGCTGCTGCTCGCCACCGGCGGCGCCACGGCGCCGCTGCTGATGCAGTACTTCGGCGTCTCCTTCGAGATCGCCTGGACGGTGATGCTGGTGATGTTCTTCTGGGTCTTCGCCCAGACCTTTCTATTTGGCGACGTCTATTCGGCGGGCGGCATCGCCGCCGGCCTGCCGCTGACCCTGGTCTTTCTCAACGGCTTCGACCCGGGACCGGAGGCGATACGCGCCATGATCGCGGTGACCCTGGTGGTCTCCTTCCTGTTTCTCTTCTTCGGCCTGACCCGACTGGGGGAGCGCTTCAACAACCTGGTGCCCGATACCATCAAGGCCGGCATCATCATGGGCGCGGCGGTAGCGGCCTTCCAGTCGGAGTTCGACCGCCTGCCCAGCATGCCCTTCACCCTGATCACCGCCTGGGTGGTGGTCCTGGGGCTGATGTTCTCCACGCCGTTTGCGCGCCTGCCCAACACCCGGCTCAAGACCCTGGTGGCGGCCAACGCCATGCTGGTGGCCTTCGCCGCCGCCGGCGTGGTGGGGCTGATCGCCGGTGAGCTGAGCTTCGATATCGAGTGGGGCATCTTCGTACCGCCGCTGGGCGAGACCCTGGATACTCTGGCGCCCTGGTCCGTGGGCCTCCCCTCCTGGAGCGTGATCCTCTCGGCGGTGCCCATCGGCGTGATGATCTACATCCTCGCCTTCGGCGACCTGCTGGTGGCCGACACCCTGCTCAAGGACGCCGACCACGCGCGGCCGGACGAGAAGCTCGACATCAACGCCACCCGCAGCCACTACGTGCTGGCGATCCGCAACCTGGCCCAGCTGGTCACCGCCGGCCCCCTGGTGATGCTCCACGGCCCGATCTGGACCGGCGTTCAGGTGTTCCTGATCGAGCGCTACAAGAAAGGGCGCAACATCATGGACTCGCTCTTCACCGGCACCACCAACTTCTATCTGATGGCGATTCCCATCGGACTCCTGATGCCGGTGCTCGGGATCATCATGCCGATGCTGCCGGTGGCCCTCTCGGTGACCATCATCCTCACCGGCTTCGCCTGCGCCTACGTGGCGATGTCCATGGTGACCACCAACATCTCCCGGGGGCTGGTGCTGGCCATCGGCGTGCTCACCGCGGTGATGGGCCCCGCCTGGGGCATCGGCTCCGGCGTGGTGCTCTACTTCCTGCTGCTGGGCCGCGAGGAGAGCGCACCGACCAGCGAGCCCCATGAAGAAGACATCACCGACGAGCTCGCCGCGCAAGACCGCGACCCTGCCCCCTCATCCCAACGCCTGCAGCGGAGCTGACCATGAGATTCGAACGTATCGTTGCCGCCCTGGACGGCTCCCCCCACAGCCAGCGGGTGCTGGACGCCGCCATCACCCAGGCCCGCCAGGCCGGCGGCAGCCTGACCCTGGTGCACGCCCTGCCCGGCGACGGCCAGGCGCCGCTGATGTTCGCCGACATGGCCGGCAGCGCCGCCCAGGCGCGCAGCGAACAGCGTGAACAGGCTCGGGCGCGCGGCAAGGCCGTACTGGCCCACGCCCGGGAGCTGGTGGCCAGGGAGGAGCTGGAGTGCCGCACCCTGCTGCTGGAGGGCGACCCCGCCCGAGCCATCTGCCGTCACGCCGAGGAGCATCACGTCGACCTCATCGTGATCGGCAGCCGCGGCCTCGGCACCGTCAAGGAGCTGATGCTGGGTAGCGTCAGCCACAAGGTCGCTCAGCTGGCCGCGGTACCGGTGCTGATCATCAAGTAGCCGACCGCGATCCATCTCGCCTCAGGAGGCCGTCTCGGCCTCCTCGACGCCGCGGCCAATGAAGGCTTCGGCGTTGGGGCAGAAGCCTCGACACGCCTCGGCATCGGCGAAGGCGCGCATTGCCTGCCAGCAGCGTCCCACCTCGCTGCAGCGGTTGCACTTCTCCTCCAGCCCGGTCAGCTCCTCCTCGGCGATGGCCGCCGGATCCACCGCAAAGGTGGTCATCATCGCCGGCATCAGCACCTCGGAAGCGGAAAAATCGGGCACTCGACGGTCGTCGAGCGTGCGTGCCATTGCCTTCTCCAGCGGCGGGCTGAGCGGCTGCTCCAGGTCCCGTGCCAGCGCCTCGAGGGCCTCGGGGGCGTGGCGGCGCAGCTCGCGAACGACGCGCTCGCCCTGAATATAATCTGACAGCCTCTCCATAACGCTCTCCTTTCTTTGGTATCACCTCATGACATGCCGTCAGCTTAGTGGAAAGAGAAAGCCCCCGGTTTGACTGAAGTCAAACCGGGGGCTTTTTGACACACTATAAAGAATTACCACCTACAAATTGTATCGCTTATGGTGCCACTCGATGCCGAGACCCGCCACCAGGAGCGGCAATCAATAGAGCAGCTGGGGCAGGAAGAGCACGATGGCCGGGAACACCAGCACCAGCAGCGCCCGTATCGTACCCGCCACCCAGAAGGGCGTCACACCGCGAAAGATCGTCCCCGTGGACACATCCGGCAGTACCGCCCGCAGCACGAAGACGTTCATCCCCACCGGCGGCGTGATCAGACTGATCTCAATCACGATCACCACCAGAATACCGAACCACACCAGGTCATAGCCCAGCCCCGCCACCACCGGGAAGAACACCGGCACCGTCAGCAACAGCATCGACATGCTCTCGAACACGCAGCCCAGCACCACATAGATGGCGATGATCGCCAGGATCACCACGAAGGGCGCCACGTTCATGTCGCTGACCAGCGCGAGCAGATCCCCCGGCAGCCCGGCCCGATTGACGAAGTTGGCGAAGATCAGCGCCGTCAGCACCACCGCGAACAGCATCGCCGTGGTGCGCACCGTGTCCATCAGCACGTTCATCAGCACCTTCGGCGTCAGCGCGCGGCGCGCCAGGGCGATCAAAAAGGCCCCCATGGCGCCGATGCCCGCCGCCTCGGTGGGCGTGAACACCCCCAGATAGATGCCACCGATCACCAGCACGAACAGCGCCAGGGTGCTGCCCACGCTCTTCAGCGCCGCCATCCGCTCCGACCACGGCACCTTCTCCGCCGCCGGACCGGCGCTCGGATCGCGCCACAGCACCCACTTCACCGCCCCCAGGTAGAGGAAGATCCCCAGGATGCCGGGAATGAAGCCCGCCGCGAACAGCTCGCGGATGCTGGTCTCGGTGAGGATGCCGTAGATCACCAGCATCACGCTGGGCGGAATCAGGATCCCCAGGGTGCCCCCGGCGGCAATCGACGCCGAGGCCAGGGAGTCCTTGTAGCCGTACTTGCGCATCTGCGGCATGGCCACGCGCCCCATGGTGGCGCAGGTGGCCAGACTCGAGCCGCAGATGGCGCTGAAGCCGCCGCAGGCCACGATGGTGGCCATGGCCTGGCCTCCCTTGCGGTGGCCAAGAAAGCCGTTGGAGGCGCGGAACAGCGCGTCCGAGAGCCCCGCGTGGGAGACGAAGTTGCCCATCAGGATAAACAGCGGTATCACCGACAGACCGTAGTCCATGGCGGTGTCCACCACCCGCCGAGCGGCCATCGCCTCGGCGGCGTTCCAGTTGCCGGTCAGCAGGTAGAAGCCGAAGAAGCCGACAATGCCCATGGCAAAGGCCAGCGGCACCCGCAGGAACACCAGAATCAGCAGGGCAGCAAAACCGTAGAGTGCTTCAGTCATGGCCGCTTCCCTCCTTGGCCGTGGGGCTCAGCGGGCCGCCCTGCTTGACCACCTTGACCCCCTCGAGCAGGTAGAGCACCGCTCGGGCTAGGGTCAGCAGCGCCGAGAGCGCCAGCATGATGGCGATCAGGCCGACCAGGTAGCCCCGCGGAATGCGCAGAAACTCGGTCACGTCGCCCCACTGGAAGGCGCGCTCGGCCAGCGTCCAGACCCGCTGGGCCATCACCCACAGGGCCGCGGTGACCAGCAGGTTGACCAGCACCTCGCGTACCCACACCAGCTTCGCCGGGAAGATGGCGTCGAGCAGGTCCACGCTGATGTGCTCCTGGCGCCAGCACACCACCGGCAGCGACAGGAACACCAGCGCCGCCAGCATCAGCTGGGTCAGCTCCACGGTGCCGAGAATCGGGGAATTGAAGAAGTAGCGTCCGGTCACGTCTGCCGTGGTCAGCAGCATCATGCCGAAGAGGGTGGCACCTGCCACCCCCTCCAGCATCAGCTGCAGAACCCGGCCGACGCGCGTCGCGCGTGTCGTCAGGGTGTGCATGGTCGCCCTCCGTGTGGCGACTGAAAGGACTTACTTGAACTCGTCGGGTACCAGGCCGCCCACGCTCTCGTCCTCGGCGGCAGCGGAGAGCTGCTCGCGGAAGAACTCGATGGCGGCCATGGCATCGACGCCGCGGCTGGAAGAGACCGACTCGGCCCACTCGGCGATCATGTCATCGCTGATGCCGCGCAGGGTCTCGAGGTCGTCGGCGCCGAGCTCGGTGAAGGTGTGGCCGCGCTCTTCGGCAAAGTCGACACCGCGCACGTCCATGGTGTCCATCATGTAGCCGAACAGGCGCGACAGGCGCTCGCCGGACACCTCTTCGATGGCCGCGCGATCTTCCGGAGAGACCTGATCCCAGAACATCGGGTTGACCGCGATGGTGAAGCTGCCGCGATAGAAGCCGCCATCCACCTTGAGGGTGTAGGGGAAGACTTCGGCGACACGGAAGCTGCGCAACCCCTCGGGCACCAGCATGGCGCCGTCGATGACCCCCTGGGAGCCCGCCTCGTAGACGCCGGTGGGCGGCAGGGCCACGCCGGTCAGGTCGAGGGCGTTGGAGAGGTCGCCCATCACGCCGCCACCGACGCGAATGCGCTTGCCCTGCATGTCATCCAGGGTTTCGAACTTCTCGCGGCTGAAGATCCAGCCCGGACCGTGCACGCCTGCCGCCACCACGTCGACGCCACGGTGCTCACCGGCTTCGGCCAGGTACTCCTGGTGGGTGCGCCAGTAGGCGGCGGACGCATTCTCCGAGGAGAAGTCCTCGAAGGTGGGGAATTCAGGCAGCTTGGTCAGCTCGAAGCGGCCGGTGTTGTAGCCGTGGAAGATCCAGGTGGCATCGGCGATGCCGTCGGCGACCATCTCCATCTGGGAGGCGGGGGGACCCATGTCGTGGACCACCTCCACGGTGACACGGCCTTCGGTGGCCTCCTCGATCCAGGATTTCCAGGTCGGCCAGACCATGGTGTTGATGCCATGGTTGGGACCCGCCCAGGTGCTCACGGTCAGGGTGGTCTGCGCCATGGCAGACGTGCTCATGATAGCGGCGGTCAGGGTGCCGATCATCAGGCCGGTTGTCTTGTTCATTATTCAGCTCCTCCGTCTTTTCAGGCGGCTGGCGGTGTTATCGGATAGCTGGGAGCGAGTTTCCGGACGCGACCAATTCGATACATCAATCGCTGACAAATCGTTATTGGGGAAACACGTTCCGGCATACAATGCCTCTGCCGACACCTGTTACGCAACGACACCAAGACCAATAGCTAATACAACTTAAGTATTAATCAATAAAAAGGCAATAAAAACATAGAGTTAAAAATTATTCGCACCCACACCTTTAGCAGACCCTCCCATAGGCACGCGTTGCTGCCACCCGATATCTTGTTACACCGGATAGCCTGCAAACCAAAAACGGATAACGCTTTTATGCCACTGGCGGCTCATGCCCGCCTAGCGCCGACTCAGTCGATACGTTCGAGCTGCCTTTCGAGCTTACTCATGACGTTGAGCAGGTCGCGATACTCACCGACGCTGAGGGTGGCCACCAGGTCGGCCTCCCAGGCCTGGGCCTCGGGCACCAGCTCGGCGAGCAGCGCCTGCCCCGCCTCGGTAAGGTGCAGATCGTGCAGCCGCTGGTCCCGCGGCGAGGGTGTGCGGGTGAGCAGGCCCCGCTCCTCCAGGGCCTGGATCGCCCGGGAGACCCGCGCCTTGTCCATATTGGTATAGGCGCAGATCTTCTTGGCGGTCAGCTCATCGCAGTGGCTGAGCCAGGCCAGCACCCGCCACTGTGCCACGCTGAGCTGATAGCGCTCGGCGTAGAGCTCGGCAAGCGCCTGACTGATCCGATCCGCCAGGCGGTTGAGCCGGTAGGGCAGGAACTGGTTGAGGTCCAGCTCCGCCCGCGGGGCTGCCGGAGCCCCTCTGACGGCCGCCGGAGCGTCCCTTAGATCGGTTGTGTCCATGGCCATTCGCCTCCTCGGGCTGGCGTTCAGTGAAGTGTTCGGTGCGGCCAGCTTCGGCTGGCCGCCGTTCGGCTCGGCATACTCAGTAGAGCAGCTGGGGCAGGAAGAGCACGATGGCCGGGAACAGCAGCACCAGCAGCGCCCGTATCGTACCCGCCACCCAGAAGGGCGTCACACCGCGGAAGATCGTCCCCGTGGACACATCCGGCAGTACCGCCCGCAGCACGAAGACGTTCATCCCCACCGGCGGCGTGATCAGACTGATCTCGATCACGATCACCACCAGGATACCGAACCACACCAGGTCATAGCCCAGCCCCGCCACCACCGGGAAGAATACCGGCACCGTCAGCAACAGCATCGACATGCTCTCGAACACGCAGCCCAGCACCACATAGATGGCGATGATCGCCAGGATCACCACGAAGGGCGCCACGTTCATGTCGCTGACCAGCGCGAGCAGATCCCCCGGCAGCCCGGCCCGATTGACGAAGTTGGCAAAGATCAGCGCCGTCAGCACCACCGCGAACAGCATCGCCGTGGTGCGCACCGTGTCCATCAGCACGTTCATCAGCACCTTCGGCGTCAGCGCGCGGCGCGCCAGGGCGATCAAAAAGGCCCCCATGGCGCCGATGCCCGCCGCCTCGGTGGGCGTGAACACCCCCAGATAGATGCCACCGATCACCAGCACGAACAGCGCCAGGGTGCTGCCCACGCTCTTCAGCGCCGCCATCCGCTCCGACCACGGCACCTTCTCCGCCGCCGGACCGGCGCTCGGATCGCGCCACAGCACCCACTTCACCGCCCCCAGGTAGAGGAAGATCCCCAGGATGCCGGGAATGAAGCCCGCCGCGAACAGCTCGCGGATGCTGGTCTCGGTGAGGATGCCGTAGATCACCAGCATCACGCTGGGCGGAATCAGGATCCCCAGGGTGCCCCCGGCGGCAATCGACGCCGAGGCCAGGGAGTCCTTGTAGCCGTACTTGCGCATCTGCGGCATGGCCACGCGCCCCATGGTGGCGCAGGTGGCCAGACTCGAGCCGCAGATGGCGCTAAAGCCGCCGCAGGCCACGATGGTGGCCATGGCTTGGCCTCCCTTGCGGTGGCCAAGAAAGCCGTTGGAGGCGCGGAACAGCGCGTCCGAGAGCCCCGCGTGGGAGACGAAGTTGCCCATCAGGATGAACAGCGGTATCACCGACAGACCGTAGTCCATGGCGGTGTCCACCACCCGCCGAGCGGCCATCGCCTCGGCGGCGTTCCAGTTGCCGGTCAGCAGGTAGAAGCCGAAGAAGCCGACAATGCCCATGGCAAAGGCCAGCGGCACCCGCAGGAACACCAGAATCAGCAGGGCAGCAAAACCGTAGAGTGCTTCAGTCATGGCCGCTTCCCTCCTTGGCCGTGGGGCTCAGCGGGCCGCCCTGCTTGACCACCTTGACCCCCTCGAGCAGGTAGAGCACCGCTCGGGCCAGGGTCAGCAGCGCCGAGAGCGCCAGCATGATGGCGATCAGGCCGACCAGGTAGCCCCGCGGAATGCGCAGAAACTCGGTCACGTCGCCCCACTGGAAGGCGCGCTCGGCCAGCGTCCAGACCCGCTGGGCCATCACCCACAGGGCCGCGGTGACCAACAGGTTGACCAGCACCTCGCGTACCCACACCAGCTTCGCCGGGAAGATGGCGTCGAGCAGGTCCACGCTGATGTGCTCCTGGCGCCAGCACACCACCGGCAGCGACAGGAACACCAGCGCCGCCAGCATCAGCTGGGTCAGCTCCACGGTGCCAAGAATCGGGGAATTGAAGAAGTAGCGTCCGGTCACGTCTGCCGTGGTCAGCAGCATCATGCCGAAGAGGGTGGCGCCTGCCACCCCCTCCAGCGCCAGCTGCAGCACCCGGCCGACGCGCGGCCATGGGGAAGTTGAAGTCGACATGAGTCAGGGCATCTCCTGATGGTCACAGGGTGTTGTTGTCATGGCCGCCACCTTGCCGGCATGCATTCTCCCGTGCAACCAATTTGCAACCGCAAGGCCTTAGACTTAAGTTGCAAGAGGCCGGAAAAACGTTGATCTGAAGCAGTTTTCTGCGGCACTTCGCCGGTTCGAGCGAGCCGACTTCCCGCGACAGGCTGGACATACAGTTTCACTAACAACTATGCTCGCCTCACATTCGGCTCACGCCGCACTCCTGCAACATCTTTCTTATCCCAAGACGCGCGCGTCGCCAGAGCGCGACGACCCTGACGAGACCGGAGACACCATGAGCAAGAAGTTCGCATCCCACGCCGATACCGAAGAGAAACAGGTCAGCTTCGAGAAGCTCGCCGAGGGCCTCTACGCCTACACCGCCGAGGGCGACCCCAACACCGGCATCGTGATCGGCGATGACAGCGTGATGGTCATCGATACCCAGGCCACCCCGATCATGGCCCAGGATGTGATCCGCCGGATCCGCGAGATCACCGACCTGCCGATCAAGCACGTGGTGCTGACCCACTATCACGCCGTGCGCGTGCTGGGCGCCTCCGCCTACAACCCCGAGAACATCTACGCCAGCCAGCACACCTATGACCTGATCGTGGAGCGCGGCCAGCAGGACTACGAGTCCGAAGTCGGCCGCTTCCCGCGCCTCTTCAAGGGCGTGGACTCGGTGCCCGGCCTGACCTGGCCCAACATCGTCTTCCAGGAAGAGCTGACGGTGTTCATGGGCAAGCGCGAGGTGCGCATCATCCACCTGGGCCGAGGCCACACCAAGGGCGACACCATCGTCTGGCTGCCCGAGGAGAAGGTGATGTTCGCCGGCGACCTGGTCGAGTACGGCGCCACCCCCTATACCGGCGACGCCTACCACGAGTACTGGCCCGCCACCCTGGAGCGCCTGGAGGCCATGGCGCCCCAGAAGCTGGTGCCCGGCCGCGGCGACGCCCTGCAGACTCCGGAGAAGTGCCAGGAGGCCATTCAGGGCACCCGCGACTTCCTCAACGACATGTACGAGAGCGTCAAGGCGGGCAAGGCCGCCGGCAAGTCGCTCTCCGAGTGCTACGCCGAGACCTACGCCCTGCTCAAGCCCAAGTATGGCCACTGGGTGATCTTCGACCACTGCGTGCCCTTCGACATCACCCGCTGCTACGACGAGGCGGGCGGCGAGTACCCGGATCCGCGCATCTGGACCGCCGAGCGCGATACCGCCATGTGGCATTCCCTGCAGGAAGTGGTCGAGAACCAGTAACGCCCTGCTTTCCCTACGTTCAAGACATGCGGCGCCGGTAGCGCCCGAGGAGAGGGGGCCACCCCTCTCCCACAGTCCTGCCGCCGAAGCGCCGCGGTCGGAGGAGCCATGCCGAATACCTACAAGAATCCCGTCTACCCCTACCGCCGCCCGCCCGAGCTGGACAGCGGCGAGGTGCGCCACTGCCCGGTGGTGATCGTCGGCGCCGGCCCCTCGGGCCTGGCCGCCGCCATCGACCTGGCCCGCCAGGGCATCGAAAGCGTGGTGCTGGACGACAACAACACCGTCAGCGTGGGCTCGCGGGCCCTGTGCTTCGCCAAACGCACCCTGGAGATCGTGGATCGCCTGGGCTGCGTGGAGCCGATGCTAGAGAAGGGGGTGACCTGGCAGCACGGCCGCGTCTTCTTTCAGGAGCGCGAGGTCTACGACTTCAACCTGCTGCCGGAGGATGGCCACCGCATTCCCGCCTTCATCAATCTGCAGCAGTACTACTTCGAAGAGTATCTGGTAAACCGCATTCATGAGTTCCCGGCGCACATCGACCTGCGCTGGGAGCAGAAGGTCGTCGAGGTCGACGCGCAGCCCGAGCGCACCGCCATCACCGTCTCCACCCGGGACGGCGACTACCGCCTGACCTGCGACTACCTGCTGGTGGCCGACGGCGCCAACAGCCGGATTCGCGACATGCTGGGCCTGGAGAGCCGCGGCCAGGTGTTCCAGGACCGCTTCCTGATCGCCGACGTGGTGATGAAGGCGGACTTCCCCACCGAGCGCTGGTTCTGGTTCGACCCGCCCTTCCACCCCAACCAGTCGGTGCTGCTGCACAAGGAGCCGGACAACGTCTGGCGCATCGACTTCCAGCTGGGCTGGGACGCCGACCCGGAGGAGGAAAAGAAGGAGGAGAACATCCGCCCCCGCGTCCAGGCGATGCTCGGCGAGGAGGTGGAGTTCGAGCTGGAGTGGGCCAGCGTCTACACCTTCCGCTGCCGCAAGATGGACAGCTTTATCCATCACGGCGTGGTCTTCATGGGCGACGCCGCCCACCAGGTCTCGCCCTTCGGCGCCCGGGGCGCCAACGGCGCCCTGCAGGGGGTCGACAACCTGGTCTGGAAACTGGCGCGCATCCTCAAGGGCCAGGCCTCCGCGGCGCTGCTGGCCACCTACGACGACGAGCGCCAGCACGGCGCGGCGGAGAACATCCTCAATTCCACCCGGGCCACGGATTTCATCACGCCCAAGAGCCGGGTCAGCCGGCTGTTCCGGGACGTGACCCTGGAGCTCGCCGAGCACTACCCCTTCGCCCGCAGCCTGGTCAACAGCGGCCGGCTCTCCATGCCCTGCCGCTACGACGGTTCGCCCCTCAACGGCCCGGACGCCGAGGGGGCGCCCCGGGAACTGCGCCCGGGCAGCCCCGCCAAGGATGCGCCGGTGCGTCGCGACGGCGAAGCCGCGTGGCTGCTCAACCAGCTCGGCGACCGCTTCGTGCTGCTGCTGGACGGGCGAATGGATGAGGCAGGCGCCGCGCCCCTCGCCGCGGAGCTGGACGCACTGCTGGCCCGCCAGCCGGATCTCGACGCGGTGATCATCGGTCCCGCCCCCGACGCCCTGGCCGCCCTGCCGCGCAGCCGCGTGGTGGAAGACAGCGAAGGCCTGGTCGGCAGCCGCTACGGCCTCACCGCCGGCGGCGGCTATCTGCTGCGCCCCGACCAGCACGTCGCCGCCCGCTGGCGCGCCGTCACCGCCGCCGGCGTCAACGATGCCCTGGCCCGCGCCCTGGGCGCCCATCTCGCCGCGACCGCCACCACCACTCAGGGAGGCCGCCATGCCACGGCTTGAGCTGAACCCCAGCTTCACCGACCCGGACGCCTTCTACGCCGCGCTCACCGAGACCCACCGGGAGCACAGCGAAGAGGAGATCGAGCGGATCAATGCCCGCCTGATCCTGCTGCTGGCCAACCACATCGGCGACCAGCAGGTGCTGGAAGAGGCGCTGGCCATCGCCGGCCGAGCCGAGGCTTCCACAGCGGAAGCGGCGGCTCGCTGAACGGCCGCCTACTAACAAGAGAGGATAGTTCCATGACCCGCGAGACACTCGAGTACCAGAGCGGTTTCGGCAACCACTTCGCCAGCGAGGCGCTGCCTGGCGCCCTGCCCGAGGGGCAGAACTCGCCCCAGCGCTGCGCTTACGGCCTCTACGCCGAGCAGTTCACCGGCTCCGCCTTCACCGCGCCGCGCCACCAGAACTTCCGCAGCTGGCTCTACCGCATCCGCCCCTCGGTCTCACAGAGCGCCTACCGGCCGCTACCCGACCGCGCCGTGGCCACCGCACCGCTGGCCCGCCCCGCCGCCGACCCCAACCAGATGCGCTGGGATCCGGTGCCGCTGCCCGAGGCGCCCACCGACTTCGTCGATGGCCTGCTGACCATCGCCGTCAACGGCGATGCCGGCACCCAGGCCGGCTGCGGCGTGCACGTCTACGCCTTCAACCGGGATATGACCGAGCGCTTCTTCTACAACGCCGACGGCGAGCTCCTGATCGTGCCCCAGCAGGGCACCCTGCGCCTGCGCACCGAGATGGGCGAGCTGGAGGTCGCCAGCGGCGAGATCGTCCTGATCCCCCGCGGCATCAAGTTCCAGGTGCGTCTGGGAGCGGGGGTCGACGCCGCCCGGGGCTATGTGTGCGAGAACTACGGCAGCCCCTTCGAGCTGCCCGGCCTCGGCCCCATCGGCGCCAACGGCCTGGCCAACCCCCGCGACTTCCAGAGCCCGGTGGCGGCCTATGAAGACCTGCAGGGCGACTTCGAGCTGGTGGCCAAGTTCTCAGGGCGTTTCTGGGCCACCGACCTGGACCACTCGCCCCTGGACGTGGTGGCCTGGCACGGCAACGTCACCCCCTACAAGTACGACCTGGCCAACTTCAACACCATCAACACGGTGAGCTTCGACCACCCGGACCCCTCGATCTTCACCGTGCTGACCTCCGCCTCCGACACGCCGGGGATGGCCAACATCGACTTCGTGATCTTCCCGCCGCGCTGGATGGTGGCCGAGAACACCTTCCGCCCGCCCTACTTCCATCGCAACCTGATGAGCGAGTTCATGGGCCTGATCCACGGCGAGTACGATGCCAAGGCAGAAGGCTTCCTGCCCGGCGGCGCCAGCCTGCACAACTGCATGTCGCCCCACGGCCCCGACGCCGACACCTTCGAGAAGGCCAGCAATGCCGAGCTGACGCCCCAGTATCAGGGCGCCACCATGGCCTTCATGTTCGAGAGCCGCTACGTCTATCATCCCACCGAGGCGGCGCTGGAAGCGGAGTTCCGTCAGCGCGACTACGTTGACGTCTGGTCGACCCTGCGCTCCCACTTCGACCCGAACCGGCCCTGAGCCACGCCAGCACCACATGATTGACGACGGGGTCGCCACGCGGCCCCGCCCCCCGACGACAAGGATGGAACCACCATGAAACTCGCCACCCTCAAGAGCGGCCGCGACGGAGAGCTGCTCCTGGTCTCCCGCGACCTGACCCGCGCCGTCTCCGCCGCCGATATTGCCCCCACCCTGCAGCAGGCCCTCGAGAACTGGGACGCGCTGAGCCCGAAGCTCGAGGCCCGCTACGCCGAGCTCAACGAGGGCCGCGCCGAAGGCGCCTTCGACCTCGACCAGAGCCGGCTGCACTCACCGCTGCCGCGCAGCTACCACTGGGCCGACGGCTCCGCCTATCTCAATCACGTCAAGCTGGTGCGCCAGGCGCGCAACGCCGAGATGCCCGAGACCTTCTGGACCGACCCGCTGATGTACCAGGGCGGCGGCGACAAGTTCCTCGCTCCCACCGAGGAGATCGAGGCGGTCAGCGAGGAGCACGGCATCGACTTCGAGGGCGAGATCGCGGTGATCACCGACGACGTGCCCATGGCGGTGACCCCGGAGCAGGCGGCCGGCCATATCAAGCTGGTGATGCTGGTCAACGACGTCAGCCTGCGCGGCCTGATCCCCGGCGAGCTGGCCAAGGGCTTCGGCTTCTTCCAGGCCAAGCCCGCCTCCAGCTTCTCGCCCATCGCCGTGACCCCGGATGAGCTGGGCGACGCCTGGCAGGACGGGCGGGTGCATCTGCCGCTGACCGTGCACCTGAACGGCGAGAAGTTCGGCGAGCCGGAAGCCGGCCCGGACATGATCTTCGGCTTCCCGGAACTTGTCGCCCATGCGGCGAAGACCCGCTACCTGGGCGCCGGCGCCGTGGTCGGCTCCGGCACCGTCTCCAACCCGGACGCCGACGGCGGCCCCGGCAAGCCGATTGCCGACGGCGGCGTGGGCTACAGCTGCCTGGCCGAGGTGCGCATGGTGGAGCAGATTCTCCACGGTGCGGCCAAGACCCCCTTCCTGCGCTTCGGCGACCGGGTGCGCATCGAGATGTTCGACCGCGACGGCAAGAGCATCTTCGGCGCCATCGACCAGCAGGTGGTGAAGTACCAGCCCTGAGGTATAACACCCAGCAAGGAGTCAGTATGACCACCCTCTACGGCTACTTCCGCTCGTCCGCCGCCTACCGGGTTCGCATCGCTCTGAACCTCAAGGGTCTGGCCTACGACCAGTCCCCGGTCAACCTGGTAAAAGGCGAGCAGCGTGGCGAGGAGAACCTCGCCCGCCACCCCCAGGGTCTGGTGCCGAGCCTGGTGACGGACGACGGCCTGGTGCTTACCCAGTCCCTGGCGATCTGCGAATACCTGGACGAGACGCATCCCGAGCCGCCGCTGCTGCCGGCGGACCCCGCCGGCCGTGCCCGGGTGCGCGCCCTGGCCCAGCTGGTGGCCTGCGAGATCCACCCGCTCAACAACCTGCGGGTGCTCAAGTATCTGGTTGGCACCCTGGATGCGGACGAGGCCAGCAAGCTGGCCTGGTATCGCCACTGGGTCACCGAGGGCTTCGCCGCCCTGGAGACGATGCTGTCGCGGGAGGCCGGCAGCGGCGACTTCTGCCACGGCGACACCCCCACCCTGGCGGACCTCTGCCTGGTGCCCCAGGTGTTCAACGCCGAACGCTTCGAGTGCGATCTCACGGCCTACCCGCGGATCCGGCGCATCACCGCCAACTGCCGGGCCCTGGACGCCTTCGCCCAGGCCGCGCCGAGTGCGCAACCGGACGCCGGCTGAGCTAGAATAAGCAGGCTAATGATAAGCGGGCGCCTTTCCAACCGGAAAGGCGCCCGCCTCGCGTTCCCGAGCCTTTCCACGATCCGATAGGCCTCACAGCAGAAGGAACACCGGGTGCTCAAGCTGACCTCTCCCGCCACGGTGGCGACCCTGGCCGCGCTGACCGCGCTGGGCCCCCTGGCCACCGACATGTACCTGCCCGCCATGCCAGCCATGGCCGAGGCGCTGGGCACCGGCCCGGACCGGGTGCAGCTGACGCTGAGCCTCTACATGGCCGGCTTCGCACTGGCCCAGCTGCTCTGCGGCCCGGTCTCGGACCGCTTCGGCCGCCGCCCGGTGATGATCGCCGGGATCGCCCTGTTCCTGGCGGCAAGCCTGCTCTGCGCCCTGGCGCCGAACATCGAGTGGCTGCTGGTCGGCCGCTTCCTGCAGGCCTTCGGCGGCGCCGCCGGCCCGGTGCTGGGGCGCGCCGCGGTGCGCGATATCCACGGCCCTCTGGAGGCAGGGCGCATCCTCTCCTACATGGCCAGCACCATGGCGCTGGCCCCGGCCCTGGCCCCGGTGGTGGGGGCGGGGCTGCTGCTGTTCTTCGGCTGGGAGTCGGTGTTCGTGGTGCTGGCGCTCTATGCCGCGGTGATGCTCGCCGTGCTGGTGCTGCTGCTGCCCGAACCGCTGCCCCGGGAGCGCCGCCAGTCGATCGCCCCGCGGGCGATACTGGCCAACTTCCGTCTGCTGCTGGGCCAGCGCACCTTCATCGGCTATACGCTGGTCAACGCCGCGGCCTTCTCGGGGCTCTTCGCCTACCTCTCCGGCTCGTCCTTCGTGCTGATCGAGTACCTGGGCGTGGCGCCGACTCTCTACGGCGTGCTGTTCACGCTGATCGTGGCGGGCTTCTTCGCCGGCACCCTGGTCAGCGGCCGCTACAGCCACCGCCTGGGGCGCGACCGGCTGATCACCCGGGGCACCCTGATCTGTGCAGCGGGAGGCGCCGCCATGGCCGGCCTGGCCCTCCTCGGCGTACATACTCCCTGGGCGGTGGTGGGCCCGCACATGGTGTTCATGCTGGGGGTGGGCATCCTGATGCCCCAGACCATGGCCGGCGCCCTGGCCCCCAATGCGCAGTGCGCCGGCGCGGCCTCGTCGCTGTTCGGCTTCCTGCAGATGAGCATCGCCGCGGTGGTGGGCGGCCTGGTGGGCCAGTTCCATGACGGCAGCACGCGCACCCTGGCACTTACCATCGGCCTGATGGGGCTGCTGTCGCTGGCGAGCCACCTGCTGCTGGTGCGCCGCCGCGCCGAGTCGGCCGAGCGCTGCCCGGCTGGCGAAGGCTGAGGGCAGGCACAGAGGAGAGCCTCGCCCGGCTGGGCGCACGTGCAGGTGCCACCATGCAGAAGGCCACGCGATGCGTGGCCTTCTGCATTACCGGTGCGATGCTGTCAGGCGGCCTCGGCGGCGATGGTCACCGGCCTCCCCTCACGCAGCTCCTCGAGCAGCCGCGCGCGGCGCGCGGCGGCCTTTTCCGCCGCCGCCTCGCGCACCGGGCCGAAGCCGCGGATCTCCTCGGGCAGCTTGGCCAGCGCCAGGGCGGTGGCGTGGGTGCCGGCGTCCAGGCGCGTCACCAGTTCGTCGAGCAGCGCCTCATACTCCGCCAGCAGGCGGCGATCCAGCCTGCGGTCGGCGCTGAAGCGGAAGGGGTCGAAGGGGCCGTTGCGCAGGCCGCGCAGCCGGGCCAACCCCTTCATCGCCTTGAGCATCCAGGGGCCGAAGCGGCGCTTTACCGGCCGGCCGCGGGCGTCCTTGCGGCCGCCCAGCAGCGGCGGCGCCAGGTGGAAGCTGAGCCGGTAGTCGCCGCCGAAGGTGGCCTCGAGCTCGGCGAGGAAGTCGCTCTCGGTGTAGAGGCGCGCCACCTCGTACTCGTCCTTGCAGGCCATCAGCCGGTAGAGCTGGGTGGCTACCGCCTGGGTCAGCGCCTCGCCGGCACCGAGGCGCGCCTCCGCCTCGCGCACCCGGGCCACCTTCTGCAGATAGCGCTCGGCATAGGCACCGTCCTGATAGCGCGTCAGCAGCCGCGCGTGGCGGGCGACCACCTCGTCGAGGCTGGCGTCGGCGGCCAGGGGCGCCTCGTCCAGGCGACGCTGCAGGGTCTCCGGCTCCACCGCCGCCAGGCGGCCCCAGGCGAAGGCGCGCAGGTTCTTCTCGATGGCCACGCCGTTGAGCTCGATGGCGCGCTTGAGCGCCGCCTCGCCCACCGGCAGCAGGCCCTGCTGCCAGGCGAAGCCGAGCATCATGACGTTGGAGAAGACGGTATCCCCCAGCAGCTGCTCCGCCAGGCGGTTGGCGTCCAGCGTCGCGAAGTTGGCCGCGCCCACGGCGTCGCGCAGCAGGCCGAGGCGCTCATCCGCCTGCATGTCGGCGTCGCGATAGAGCACATGGTCGGCGGTGGCCAGTTCGGCCAGGTTGGCTACCACCCGGGTGGTACCGGCCTTGAGCACGTCCAGGGCCTTCCTCGAGCTCGCCACCACCATGTCGCAGGCGATCACGGCATCGGCCTGGCCCGCCTCGATGCGCACCTGGTTAAGGTCGGCGGGCGCCGGCGCCAGGCGCACATAGCTCAGCACGGTGCCGCCCTTCTGGGCGAAGCCCATGAAGTCCAGCACGCTGGTGCCGCGCCCCTCCAGGTGGGCGGCCATGGTGATCAGCTGGCCCACGGTGACCACGCCGGTGCCGCCGACGCCTCCCACCAGCAGGTCGTAGGGGCGGGTGAGCAGGGGCGCCTGGGGCAGCGGCAGCGCTTCCACCTTGCGCCAGAAGGCCTCATCCACGCTGACCCCCTGCCCCTTACGCAGCTCGCCCCCCTCCACGGTGACGAAGCTGGGGCAGAAGCCGCCCACGCAGGACATATCCTTGTTGCAGGAGGACTGGTCGATCTTGCGCTTGCGGCCGAGCTCCGTTTCGCGAGGCACCACCGAGAGGCAGTTGGACTGCACCGAGCAGTCGCCGCACCCCTCGCAGACGTGGTGGTTGATGAAGACACGCTTGGCCGGGTCCTCCATCAGGCCGCGCTTGCGGCGGCGGCGCTTCTCGGCGGCGCACACCTGGTCATAGATCAGCACGCTGCAGCCAGGAATCTCGCGCAGCTCCCGCTGCAGGGCGTCCATCTCGTCGCGGTGGTGAAAGGTCACCCCCTCGGGAAACGCCTTCTCGTGACCGCGGTACTTCTCGGGCTCGTCGCTGACCACCGCGATGCGCTTCACCCCCTCGGCGGCGGAGCTCTGGGCGATCATCGGCACGGTGATCTGGCCGTCCACCGGCTGGCCGCCGGTCATCGCCACGGCGTCGTTGAAGAGCACCTTGTAGGTGATGTTGACCCCGGCGGCCACCGCCTGGCGCACCGCCATGGAGCCGGAGTGGAACCAGGTGCCCTCGCCCAGGTTCTGGAACACGTGGCCGTTACCGGTGAAGCGGCTCTTGCCCACCCAGTTCACCCCCTCGCCGCCCATCTGGATCAGCGACTCGGTGTTGCGCCCCATCCAGGAGGCCATGAAGTGGCAGCCGATGCCGGCCAGCGCCTTGCTGCCCTCCGGCACCTTGGTGGAGCTGTTGTGGGGGCAGCCGGAGCAGAAGTAGGGCAGGCGGCGCACGCCGCGCAGCTCGCGTGCCTCGGCGCGGCAGCGGTCCAGCTTGGCGAGGCGCGCGGAGAGGTCGATGCCGAAGAAGCGCTCGAGCCGTTCGGCCACGTAGCCGGCCAGCAGCCGCGGGCCGAGCTCACCCACGTAGGGGATCAGCGGTCGGCCCGCTTCGTCCTGCTTGCCGGTGATCAGCACCTCGCCGGGGCGGTCCGGCTCGGACATGTACTCCTTGATCTGGCTCTCGATGATCCCGCGCTTCTCCTCGATGACCAGCACCTCCTGCTTGGGGTGCACGAACTCGAGGATGCCGCGGCGGTGCAGCGGCCACACCATGCCCACCTTGTAGAGCTCCACCCCCAGCTCGCGCAGCTCCCGCTCGCCGAGACCCAGCAGGCGCAGCGCCTCCATCAGGTCCAGGTGGCCCTTGCCGGTGGTGACGATGCCGAAGCGCGCCTCCTCGTTGGCATAGAGGCGCCGATCGATGGGGTTGGCGGTGGCGAAAGCCTGCACCGCGGCCAGCTTGTGCTCGATGCGGGCCTCCAGCTGGGGCCCGGGCAGGTCCGGCCAGCGGTAGTGGAGGCCATCCAGCGGCGGCGTGAACTCCGGCGGCGCGAACTCGGGCAGCGGCGTGGCCTCGAGGGAGGCGCCACTCTCCACCGTCTCGGAGACCGCCTTGAAGCCGACCCAGCAGCCCGAGAATCGCGACAGGGCATAGCCCCACAGGCCAAAGGCCTCGTATTCGGCCAGGGACGCCGGGTTCACGACCGGCATGAACCAGGCCATGAAGGCCACGTCGGACTGGTGGGGCATGGAGGAGGAGACGCAGCCGTGGTCGTCACCGGCCACCACCAGCACGCCGCCGTTCGGGGAGCTGCCGTAGGCGTTGCCGTGCTTCAGGGCATCGCCGGCGCGATCCACGCCGGGCCCCTTGCCGTACCAGAGGCCGAAGACCCCCTCGACCTGCCGGTCCGGGTCGGTCTCCACCTGCTGACAGCCGAGCATCATGGTGGCCGCCAGGTCCTCGTTGATGGCCGGCACGAACTCGATGTTGGCCTCGGCCAGGGGCTCCCTGGCCTGCCACAGGGCCTGGTCGACGCCGCCCAGGGGCGAGCCGCGGTAGCCGCTGATCAGGCCCGCGGTGTGGCGGCCGTCGCGGCGGTCCAGGGCGGCCTGGCGCAGGGCGATACGCACCAGCGCCTGGGTGCCGGTGAGGAAGATGCGCCCGGTGTCGCGGGTATAGCGGTCGGCCAGGATATAGTCGTCGAGAGCGCCGTCGAGGGCATCGCCCGGGACGACGGCGGGGGTGTGAGCGTTCATGGTCGCCACCTCGGTCAAGGGTTCGTTATCGTTGTATGCTGCGAAGTCTAGACCCGATGGCGATAAAGGTGCTTTCGAAATCAACCGGCTAAGCGCTACTATATGAGACAGGCTTTCTTTTTTATTCTGGAAAGGAAATGATCTTTCCTATAACGACAAGATGTGAAATGCCCCATGCAAGAAGACCAGCTCGACGGCCACGACCGCCGCATCCTGAAGGTGCTCCAGCGCCACGGCCGCATCACCAACCAGGAGCTCGCCGAACAGATCGGCCTCTCCCCCGCGGCCTGCTGGCGACGGGTCAAGGCGCTGGAGGCCAGCGGCGTGATCAAGCGCTTCGCCGCCCTGGTGGACCCGGCCCGGGTCGGCCAGCCGCTCTGCGCCCTGGTGATGATCACCCTGCGCCGCCACAGCATCGACAGCACCACCGACTTCGAGGAGCGGGTCACCCAGTACCCGGAGGTGCTGCAGTGCTACGCCACCACCGGCAACGCCGACTTCGTGCTGCGGGTGGTGATCGAGGACATGGCCGCCTACGATCGTTTTCTCAACGAGAAGCTCTTCACCCTGCCGGGCATCTCCCAGGTCCACTCCAACTTCGTGCTGCGCGCGATCAAGGACGAGACCGCCATCCCCATGCCCTGACGTCAGGCGCGGTCGTCCTGGTCGAGGGTCGCCCCCTGGCGGGCCTCCTCGATGGCCGCCATCACCTGGTCGACGTCGGGCACCCGGTGGGCCAGGGCCAGCGCCAGCTGGGCCAGGAAGTGGCTCTCGTCGGCCTCCGGCAGCGCATCCAGGGTGGTGGCCAGGCGTTCGTAGACCCGTTCGAGGTCGGCGAAGGGCAGCGTCGGTGCGGTCATGATCATTCTCCTCCCAGGGTGGACGTCAGAGCCGCCTCGAGGGCGGTGGGGTCGAGGCGTTTCCAGCGAGCCGTCACGTGGCGGTCGGGGCGTGCCAGGTAGGCGCTGCCGGGCTCGGCGCCATAGCCGGCGAACAGGCTGCCATCCACGTCGACCAGGGTCTGGGCATCCGCCGGCGAACGCGCCACCCGCAGCAGGGTGAGGTCGTGACCCCGGGCCTGCAGGCTGTCGAGGCTCTCCCGCAGGGCCGGCGCGACGCGCCCATCCTCGCTGAAGTGCAGCAGGGTGAAGCCGGTGCCCAGGTGGTCGAGCAGGAAGTCGTCGTCGCCCAGGCGGCGATTGATCAGCGGCGCCCCCGGTATCGGGCCGGCGGCGAAGGCCGGGTCGTCGGCCAGGGTCAGCGGGCTCTCGGCGTAGGTGTAGGGGGTGACCTGGCGGGGGTTGGCGAAGCCGCTGGCGTAGTCGTTGTGGAAGGCCAGCGCCAGGGCAGCGTTGCGCATCCGCCGGTAGCCGCGACTCGGCGGGGTCATGAAACGGGTGCTCTTGCCGGCGTTGGCGAAGACGTCCAGGGTGGCACCGCGCCGCTCCGGGCTGTAGCTGTCCAGCAGGGCCTCCGGGGCCTGGCCCTTGAGCACCCAGGCGAGCTTCCAGCCGGCGTTGGCGGCATCGGCCAGGCCGTTGTTGAGCCCGCGCACGCCGAAGATCGGCACCAGGTGGGCGCTGTCGCCGATGAACAGCACGCGCCCGTGCCGATAGTCATCCAGCGCCAGGGTGTAGGCCTTGTAGAGGCTCCACCACTCCAGCTCCCACTCATCGCTCTCGTGCATCACCTCGCGAATGATCAGGCTCACCTTCTCGCGGATGCTGGCCTCCTCGACCGCCTGCTCCAGGTCCTCGTCGGGACCGAGCTGGTAGTCGATGCGCCAGATATCATCGGGCTGCCGGTGGACCAGAATGGTGGCGTCGGGCAGCGCCTTCGAGTGGAAGAAGGCGCGGCGCTCGGTGGGGAAGTCGGACTTGAGGCGCACGTCGGCGATCACGTAGCGGCCCTCGTAGGCCTGGCCGTGCAGGGAGAGCCCCAGCGACTCGCGCAGGCGGCTGCGCCCGCCGTCGGCGGCCAGCAGGTAGTCGCAGGCCAGCGCGTACTCCCCCTCGGGGGTGGTTACCCGGAGGGTCACGCCGTCGGCCTCCTGCTCGACCCCGGTGACCGCGCTCTGCCAGCGCATCTCGATCAGATCGCTCGCCTGGGCCTTGTCGATCAGGAACTGCTCGATGTACTGCTGCTGCAGGTTAAACATCGGGGCGTAGCGCTCCTGGTCGGAGTGCGGCATGCGAAAGCGATAGATCTCGCGGTCGCGGAAGTAGGTGCGCCCCTGGTTCCAGCCCAGCCCCTTCGCCGTGAAGGGCGCATCGACGCCGAGCTGCTGGAGGAGCTCCAGGCTGTGGCGGGAGATGCAGATGGCCCGGGAGCCGTCGTTGACGGTGGCCTTGTCGTCCAGCACCACCGAGGCGATGCCGTGGCGGGCCAGTTCCAGGGCGGCAGTCACCCCCACCGGGCCGGCACCGACGATGGCCACCCGGTGGCGCACCGCCTGGCCCGCGAGCTCGGGAGGACGCACGAAGGGGAAATGCGGATAATCGAAGTAGAGCGAATCGGTCTCTGAGCGTCCGGCGGGTCGCATGGCCTCTCTCCTGTCAGGGTTGGGCGCTGTTGTCTGACGAAATAGCTGTCTGACGGCAGACTACCCCCGGGCCGAACCGCCGATTGTCCCGGCAAAGAGGGGACAGAAACCCCACGCCCTGCGACGAAGGTGGCACTCCTGGCAACGTTGACCTCGACAGGCTCCTCCCCCGACTGGCCCGCCCTGCTGGCGGCCACGGCCGAGTGCGTGGCCCACCTGGGCACGCCGCGCTTCAAGGAGGACCTGATCGCTCTGCTGCACCGGGGAACCGGCATCGATCAGTGCATCCTGTTCGCCTATGGCGAAGGCGACAGGATGGAGACGCGGCTGGTGGACAACTCGCGCTTCCCGAAGGTGGCCGGGCGCCTCGCCGCCCTCTATGCCGGCGGGCTCTTCCGCCAGGATCCCCACTATCCCCGGCTGCGCCAACTGCTGGCGGAGGGCAGCGACGAAGCCCCGGGAGAGCTTGCGCCGATGCAGGCCGAGACCATGTCGCTGGCCTACCGCCGCCACCTCTTCGCCTTTCCCGATCTCGCCGACAAGGTCTCGCTGCTGATTCCCGGAGGCCCCGTCGTCTACTACCTCAACCTCTACCGGGACCTCGGCCGGGGGCGCTTCCGCCCCGACGAGCTGGCGACCCTCGGCGCCCTGATGCCCCTGCTGGCCAGCCTGATCCGCCGCCACTACCGCCAGGCGCGCCCCGCCGCCCTGCCCGCAAGCCCCGAGGAGGCCGCGGCGCTGGCGCCGCTCTCCGCCCGCGAGCGCCAGCTCTGCCTCTTTCTTCTGCGCGGCCACACCCTCAAGACCGCCGCCGCCGCACTCGATGTCGCCCTCTCCACCGCCGAGACCTACCGCAAGCGCGCCTACGCCAAGCTGGGGGTGCGCTCCAAGGCGGCGCTGGTGGGGCTGTGTCGGCGGGGGTAGGACCGCATCGGCGAGGCGCCGAAAGCAAGAAGCCCCGGCTCGTGGCCAGGGCTCTCGGCAGCAGGGCGGTATCCCCTCACTCGGCGGCGCGGCGCTCGAAGGCCTCGGCGTTGGGGCAGAAGCCGCGGCACTCCTCGACCTCGGCGCCGGCACGCATGGCCTGCCAGCAGTGGCCCACCACGGGGCAGGCGTTGCAGGTATCACGCAGGGCGCCGTAGCCAGGCTCGGCGGCCAACTCGGCATCCTGCAGGCCGAAGCGCTGCATCATCACCGGCATCAGGGTCTTCGCCGGCACGAAGGTGGCCGGCAGCCCCTCCGCCAGCTGCCGAGCCATCTCGCGCTCGAAGCCCCGCTCCAGGGGAGAGTTGAGGTCGGTCAGCAGCTTCTGGTAGGTCGTGCCCGCCTCGTGCTGGACGTCACGCACCAGCTGAGGGGTGGAGGCGGCGTAGCAGCGCTCGGTCAGTCGCTCCCACCAGGTTGTACGCTTGAGCTGTGCAGTGGCCATGGTGATGCTCCCGTCAGGTGATCATATGTCTGGGCTCAGTATCGACCCGCATGCGCCTTGCCGCCTTGACCGAGATCAAAATAGTTTCAAGCGAAACTACTGAGCTCAGATCAGTCACGCTTCCGTGAAGCCAAGGGCGCGGCGGAGTACACTAGCGCCCGTCCATCCCCGCCAGCCGAGGCCGCCCGATGAGTTCCCACCTGCTCTCCGTCGATTCCCTGACCCGTGACCACGTCGATCACCTGATGCGGGTCGCCGCCCGCATGGAGCCCATTGCCCAGCGGCGCCAGGTCACCCGCGTGCTGGAGGGGGCCGTGCTCGGCAACCTCTTCTTCGAGGCCAGCACCCGCACCCGGGTCAGCTTCAACGCCGCCTTCTGCCGCCTGGGCGGCAGCGTCTGCGACACCACCGGCTTCACCTTCTCCTCCATGGCCAAGGGCGAGTCGCTCTACGACACCAGCCGGGTGATGAGCGGCTACTGCGACGCCATCGTGATGCGCCACCCCGACCAGGGCTCGGTGGCGGAGTTCGCCGCCGCCATCAAGGTGCCGGTGATCAACGGCGGCGACGGCCCCGGCGAGCACCCCAGCCAGGCGCTGCTCGACCTCTACACCATCGAGAAGGAGTTCGCTCGCCTGGGCAAGCAGCTGGCCGGTGCCCACGTGCTGATGACCGGCGACCTGAAGTTCGGGCGCACCGTGCACTCGCTGATCAAGCTGCTCTCCCTGCATGAGCCCATGCGCATCACCCTGGTGGCCCCGCCGGGCCTGGAGATGCCGAGCCAGCTGATCGACCTGGTCACCTCCCGGGGCCACCGCGTCGAGCAGCGCGAGAGCCTGGCCCAGGACTACCGGGACGTGGACGTGGTCTACACCACCCGCATCCAGAAGGAGCGCTTCACCGAGGAGATGAGCGAGGGCTTCAGTCTCTCCCGGGACTTCACCGTGGATCGCGCCTTCCTCGACCGGCGCTGCAGCGACACCACCATCGTCATGCATCCGCTGCCCCGGGACAGCCGCCCCGGCGCCAACGACCTCGACGTGGACCTCAACGGTGACCCCCGCCTGGCGATCTTCCGCCAGACCGACAACGGTATCCCGGTGCGCATGGCGATCTTCGCCACCCTGCTCGAGGTGGACGACCTGATCGAGAAGGAGCTGCGCCCGGTGCGCTGGTTCGTGCCCGCCAAGCTGGGCGTTGACGACCGCGAGATCTGAGGCGTAGCGAGGCGCGCCACTTCGCCTATGCTGATGAGGTTCAGAGGGGACGGCCAGCGCGCCGCCCCCACGTCGGCCGGAGGAGTGACCCATGAATCTGCAACGCGCCTACCGCCTGCTGGCGGTCTTCTATTCCCTGCTGCTGCTGATCGGCCTGATCGCCCTGCTCGCCGGAGGGGGCACCCCGCTGGCCCTGGCGCAGCTGGTGGTCGGCGGCCTGGCGGTGGTAGGGCTCTGGGGGTATGTCCTGCAGCGCGGCTTCATGGGGCCGCGGATGTGGCGGCCGCTGGCCGGCGTGCTGGCGGTAGGCGCCGCGCTGCAGCTCTTCGCCCTGCTCGCGACGTCACCGGACGGCGTCACCGCCACCTGGATGCTGACCAGCGCCGTCTTCTCGGCGCTGCTGGTGGTGATCCTCTACCGCTACGGCGATCGCGACCAGGCGATCTGGGCCACCGCCAAGGCGATCGCCGACGGTCACCGGCTGGAGACCAAGCTCGCCAGCAAGGCGCCCCTGGAGGGGCACAGGCGCGATGGGGGGCGGGAGGCCAGCGTCAGGGTGGTCAAGGCGGGCAGCGAGTACCGTACCCGGGTGGTTCGGCGGCGCGACGGCCGGCAGGAGGAGTTCGACGCCAGCTTCCACCATCCGGCCACCCTGGTGGCCTTTCTCGAGCAGTTCACGGAGCTCTCGGTGGAGGACCTGACGCCCGCCGCCTGAGCCGCTCAGCGCCCGGGCAGCCCCTCCCGGGCGGCGAACCAGCGCTCGACGATCAGCACCGCGCTGATGCCGTCGACGCTCGCCTCCCGGTAGTTGCCGCGGTGGCCGAGCTCCCGGGCGATCACCTTGGCCTCGCCGGTGGAGCCGCGTTCGTCGACCATCTCGCAGGGCACCCCGAAGCGGCCGAAGAGCCGCTTGCCGAACTTGCGGGCGCGGGTGCTCATCGGCTGCTCCTCGCCCTCGGCGGTGAGCGGCAGGCCCACCACGAAGAGGTCCGGCCGCCACTCCTCCACCAGCCTGGCCACCTGCTGCCAGTCGGGGATGCCGTCCCGGGCCGGCAGGGGGTCGAGCTCCCGAGCGCTGGCCAGCAGCTCGTTACCCACCGCCACGCCGATGCGCCGGGTACCGAAGTCGAACCCCAGGATCAGCCGCTCGCCCTCGCGCGCCATCAGGAGTGGCCCGCCTCGCGGGTCATCAGGTTGAGGTCGACGCCGAGGATGCCGGCAGCGGCGCTGAGGCGCTGCTCCGGCGGCACCTCGAAGAGGATGTCGCTGCGCCCCTCCACGGTGAGCCAGGCGTTGTCGAGCAGCTCCTGCTCCAGCTGACCGGACTCCCAGCCGGCGCAGCCCAGACAGACCAGGAAGTGCTCGGGGCCCTCGCCGGCCGCCAGGGCCTGGAGCATGTCCATGGAGGTGGTCAGGGCCAGCTCCTCGGTGACCTGGATGCTGGAGTCCCAGGGGGTGCTGGAGCCCCGGTGCAGGATGAAGCCGCGATCCTTGTGCACCGGGCCCCCGAAGTAGACCGGCGCGTTGCGGTGGGGGCTCTCCTCGCCGCCGAGCTCCAGCTGCTCGAAGAGCGCCTCCAGGGTGAGCTCCAGAGGGCGGTTGACGATCACCCCCATGGTGCCCTTCTCGTCGTGGTCGCACAGATAGCCGAGGCTACCGGCGAAATTGGGGTCTTCCAGGTGCGGCATCGCCAGCAGGAAGTGGTCCTTCAAACCGAAATGTTGCATGAGACTCCCCGGCGGTCCTATCGCACGCCGTAGTGATTGCCTTGGCCGAACCGCCAGACGCGCGTAATGGAGAGGCTGTCCAGGCTCCCCATGCCCGCATCGAAGGGGCGATAGGGCGCCGCACCGTGAACGGTATCCAGCGCGGCCTGGTCGAGCTCGGCATGTCCCGAGGATTGTACCACCTCCGCCTGACGAAGCCCGCCGTCACGGCCGATCACCACGCGGATGCGCAGCTGCCCCTGGAGGTGGCGCGGCGCCGGATGCACCCGGTTGCCATAGTCCTCCACCCGCCGAGTCCAGTCGTCGATATAGCGCGCCTCGGCGGCACGCTGGGCCGCCAGCTGCGGCGCCTCGCCGGCCTGGCCGGCCGCCTCCGGCGCCAGCCCCTGCTCGCGGATGCTGCGGGTGGCCTGGGCCAGCAGGTCGCGGCCGGACGCCGAGGGGGCCGTGGCGCTGGGCGGGGCGGCGGCATCCGCCGCCTGGGGGGCGCTCTCCCGGGGCTCGGGAGGCGTCTCGACCTCCCGGGTGCTCTCGGCGGCGGGCGGTGCCTGCTCGTCGGGGCGGGCGTCGGGCTCGGTGCGCGCCTGCTCCGGCTCGGCCGGGGTGGCCGGGTCCACGTCGGCCACGCTCTCCTGCACCGCCGGCAGCTCCTCCAGGGGCGCGGCCAGGGACTCCGCCTGGGCCTCCTCCTGCTGCTCGCCGCTGGCCTGCTGGTCCTGCTCGGCGATCGCCTCGGCCTCCACCGGCGGCTCACCGGGGCGGCTCACCAGCACCACGTCGAGGCTAGAGCGCTCGACGGGCGGCGCGGCGAACTGCCAGCTCGCCACCACGCCGATCAGCGCCAGGTGCAGCAGCAGCGCCAGCGAGACGGCCAGCCAGCGCCGGTAGGGCCGGGTGACCGGGGCATACTGGATGGGATCGCTGACCGACCAGGACATGGGGGACTCCCGCTCAGCCGCAGCGGGCCTCGAGGCGGCGCTCGATGGCGTCGAGCAGCATGCCGGCGATGTCGGTGCCGCGCTGGTCATCGATCTCGCGCACGCAGGTGGGGCTCGTCACGTTGATCTCGGTGATGTAGTCGCCGATCACATCGAGGCCCACGAACATCAGCCCCTTGTCGCGGATCATCGGCTGCACCTGACGGATCAGCCAGTGGTCCCGCTCGGTGAGATCGCGGCTGACGCCGGTCCCGCCGGCGGCCAGGTTGCCGCGGGTCTCACCGGCCATGGGCACCCGGGCCAGGCCATAGGGCACCGGCTCGCCGTCCACCAGCAGGATACGGGTATCGCCGTCGACGATCTCGGGGATGTAGCGCTGGGCCATGATCTGGCGCTGGCCGCGCTCGGTGAGGGTCTCGATGATGGCGCCGAGGTTACGGCCATCGGGGCGCACGTGGAAGATCCCACTGCCGCCCATGCCGTCCAGGGGCTTGAAGATCACGTCCTGGTGCTCGGCGTGGAAGGCGCGCAGCTCGGCTTCGCTGCAGGCCACCAGGGTCGGGGTGCAGCACTGGGGAAACTGCTGGGCAAAGAGCTTCTCGTTGCACTCCAGCAGCGCCCGGGTGGGGTTGACCACCAGCACGCCTTCGCGCTCGGCGAAGCCCAGCAGGTAGACGGCGTTGAGGAAGTGGGCATCCACCGGCGGATCCTTGCGCATCAGGATCACGTCGAGCTCGGCCAGGGGGCGCGGCTCGGGCTCGCCCAGATCGTACCAGTGGGCCGAGTCGCGATGCACGGTCAGGTCGCGCAGTCGACCGAAGGACCGACCGTCGCGCAGGAAGAGGTCCCCCTGCTCCAGGTAGTGCAGCGAGGCGCCGCGGTCCTGGGCGGCCCACAGCATGGCCAGGGTGGTGTCTTTCTTGTAGGCGATATCGGCGATGGGGTCCATCACCACGCCGATCTTCAGGGCGCGTTCGCTCATGGGGTCGAGTTCCGATCGAGAGTGTGGATGGGGCCAGTATGCCGGCTAGTCGCCGCCGGGCGCCAGCCGGATACCGGTGGGCGACAGGGTGATCAGCCGGCGCTTGTAGAGCCGGCCGATGGCCTGCTTGAAGGCGCTCTTGCTCACCCCCAGCCGCGCCTTGATCTCGGCGGCGTCGCTCTTGTCGCCCAGCGGCAGGTAGCCGCCGCTCTCGCGCAGCGCCTTGAGCACCGCCTCGCCCACCACGTCCAGGCGCGCCTCCCCCGGCGGCAGCAGCGAGAGGTCCAGGCGGCCGTCGTCGCGCAGGCGCTTCACGTAGCCGGTGAGGCGCTGGCCCCGACGCAGCGGGCGGGTCACGTCATCGCGGTAGAGCAGCCCCCAGCAGCGGTGCTCCACCACTGCCTTGAAGCCGAGATCGGTCTGTTCGGCGATCACCAGGGTCACCTCGTCCCCGGCGGAGAGGCCCCGGGCCTCGTCGGCGACGAAGCGGTCGAGCTTCTGGGAGGCCACCGGCCGCCCCTGCTGGTCCTCGTAGATCCTCACCAGCACCCGCTTGCCCACGCTGGGCCGGAAGCGCTGCTCCCCGTAGGGCAGCAGCAGGTCCTTGGGGTGCCCCCAGTCGAGGAAGGCACCGGTCTCGTTGACGGTGACCACCTCCAGGTAGGCCACCTCGCCCACCGCGCACTTCGGGGCGCGGTAGCGCCGGCCGGCGGCGGGGCGCGAAGTACGCGGTTCACGGGAATCGGACATGGGGGGCTCCCTGTAGAGTGGGATGAGGAACGAAAGTGAGCGCTTACAGATCGCCGAAGCAGTACTGCAGCAGGCTCAGTGCCACCACCGGGGCGGTCTCGGTACGCAGGATGCGCGGCCCCAGGGTGAGCGGAGCGAAGCCGGCGGCCCGGGCGGCCGCGACCTCGCCCTCGGCGAGCCCGCCCTCGGGGCCGATCAGCAGGGCAACGCTTGCCGGCGCGGCATCCCGCTGCAGGGCATCCTCGGCGCCGGTGGCCGGGTGCAGCACCAGGCGCAGGGCTTCGTCGCGCTCGGCGAGCCAGTCGGCGAGCGCCAGCGGCGGGTGCACCGGCGGCACCACGGCGCGGCCGCACTGCTCGCAGGCGCTGGCCGCCACCGCCTGCCAGTGGGCCAGCTTCTTCGCCTCGCGCTCGCCCTTGAGGCGCACGTCGCCGTGCTCGGTGTAGAGCGGCGTGATGGCCGCCACCCCCAGCTCCACCGCCTTCTGGATGGCGTAGTCCATGCGATCCCCCTTGGAGATCGCCTGGCCCAGGTGCACGACCAGGGGCGACTCGCCGCCGCCCGCTTCGACGGCCTCGATGCGCGCCACCACCCGCTTGCGCGAGGCCTCCACCAGCACCGCCTCGGCCTCGTGGCCGGCGCCGTCGAAGAGGCGCAGCAAGGCGCCCTCGCCCAGGCGCAGCACCCTGGCCACATGGCGGGCGGGGCCCTCGGGCAGAACGACGTCGCCGCCGACGATGAGGTCGGCGGCGACGTGGATGCGCGGCGCTTTCCGGTAAGTCGTCACGGGTCGCCGTCGTCCTTACTGAGTGGCCTGAGCCTGGGCCTGCTCGGCTTCGCGCTTCTTCTTCTGGGCGTAGATCGCCTCGAAGTTGACCGGCGCCAGCATCAGGGGCGGGAAACCGCCGCGGTTGACCAGGTTGTCGATGCACTCCCGGGCATAGGGGAAGAGCACGTTGGGGCAGAAGGCGCCCAGGGTGTGATCCAGCTGGGCCCCCTCGATGCCGGCGATGCGGAAGAGGCCGGCCTGCTCGATCTCGGCCAGGAAGGAGGTGGTGCCCTCCTCGCTGTGGGTCACCTGGGCGGTGACCTTGATGACGACCTCGTAGAGGCCCTCGCCCACCTGCTGGCTGGAGGTGTTGAGGTCCAGGCCCACCTTGGGCTTGAAGGGCTGCTGGAAGACCGCCGGCGAGTTGGGGGCCTCGAAGGAGATGTCCTTCACATAGATGCGCTGCACGGCGAACTGCAGCTGGGGCTTGTCCTGCTGGCCGGCCGCCTGGCCGCCGGCGTTCTGGTTGTTCTCTTCCGCCATGGGAATGATCCTTTGAATCGGTGAACGAACGATGTATCGATTGGGGCTACTTGCGCACGACCGGCAGGCCGTCGGCCTGCCACTGCAGCATGCCGCCCTTGAGCTTGAGCACGCGAGGGTAGCCCGCCTTGGCCAGCTTGGCCACGGTCATGCCCGCCGACTGGCCGGACTTGCAGACGATGATGATCGGCTTCTCCTTGACCTTGTCGAGTTCGGACAGGCGCTCGTCGATGCGGCTCTGGGGAATGTTGCGGGCACCGGCGATATGGCCGGCCTTGAAGTCCCCGGCGTCACGGGTATCCACCACCACCGCATCCTCGCGGTTGATCAGCTGGGTCGCCTCGCTCGCGGTCACGCCGCTGGCGCTGCTGTTACGAACCTCGTAGAGGATCCAGGCGGTCAGCACCATCAGGAAGGCGCCCACCAGCAGCGGGTGGTTCTGCATGAATTCAAACAGCTGATCGATCATGGGTCCGGATAACTCTTGTCTCGGTGCACGAAGGGGAAGGCCGGGGCCACTCGGGCCTTTGCCGAACGGCGCCCAGTATACACGACGCCTGGCGGCCGGCGATGACGCCCGATGGGGCCATGCGATATGATGCCGCAATCCGCCATCTGCCGCGACCCCGCCCTTGCCTCGCCTGCCGAGCCGGCTGCGCCGGGCCCTGCGCCTGTGCCGCGAGCCGTTCAGGGCGTGAAGGTGTCGCCATCACTCCTCGAGGACAGCCCCATGACGAATTCCGCCAGCCCCCGGACACCGCGCCCCGTTGCCCTGATCATCCTCGACGGCTACGGCCACAACCCGGACTCGGCCCACAACGCCGTGCTGGCCGCCCGCACCCCGGTGATGGACCGCCTCCACCGCGAGCATCCGGCCACCCTGATCCACACCGACGGCCGCCACGTGGGGCTGCCCGACGGCCAGATGGGCAACTCCGAGGTCGGCCACATGAACCTCGGCGCCGGCCGCGTGGTGTACCAGGACTTCACCCGCATCACCAAGGCGATCGAGGACGGCGACCTGGACACCATCGCCGCCCTGACCGCGCCCATCGATGCCGCCGTGGCCGAGGGCCGCGCGGTGCACCTGCTGGGCCTGCTCTCCCCGGGCGGGGTGCACAGCCATGAGGAGCACTTCATCGCCATGGCCGAGCTGGCCGCCCGCCGCGGCGCCCGGCGCATCTATGTCCACGGCTTCCTGGACGGCCGCGACATGCCGCCCAAGAGCGCCCTGGCCTCCATCGAGCGCGCCAACGAGCGCCTCTCCGAGCTGGTCGGCGCCGACAACGGCTTCGTCGCCTCCATCATCGGCCGCTACTACGCCATGGATCGCGACAACCGCTGGGAGCGCGTCGAGAAGGCCTATCGCCTGCTCACCGAGGGGGTGGGCGAGTTCGAGGCGGTAAGCGCCGAGGAGGGGCTGCGCAGCGCCTACGAGCGCGGCGAGACCGACGAGTTCGTGGCCGCCACCAGCGTACGCCCCACCGGCACCCCGGTGGTCGTGGAAGAGGGCGACGCCGCCATCTTCATGAACTTCCGCGCCGACCGCGCCCGGGAGCTGACTCGGGCCTTCGTGGAAGACGCCTTCAGCGGCTTCCAGCGCCGCGTCTGCCCTCGCCTTGCCGGCGACGGCCTGGTGATGCTGACCCAGTACGCCGCCGATATCCCGGCCCCGGCCGCCTTCCCGCCCAACGAGCTGACCAACACCCTGGGCGAGGTGATGGAGCAGCGTGGCCTGACCCAGCTGCGCATCGCCGAGACCGAGAAGTACGCCCACGTCACCTTCTTCTTCTCCGGCGGCCGGGAGGCGGAGTATCAGGGCGAGACCCGGGTGCTGGTGCCCTCGCCCCAGGACGTGAAGACCTACGATGAGAAGCCGGAGATGAGCGCCGTCGAGGTCACCGACAAGCTGGTGGCGGCCATCGAGTCCGGGGAGCACGACCTGATCGTCTGCAACTACGCCAACGGCGACATGGTCGGCCACACCGGCGACTTCGACGCCGCGGTGAAGGCCATCGAGGCCGTCGACAGCTGCGTGGGCCGCGTGGTGGCGGCGATCGAGAAGGCCGGCGGCGCCTGCCTGGTCACCGCCGACCACGGCAACGCCGAGCAGATGGTCAACCCCGAGACCGGCAACCCCCAGACCGCCCACACTACCTTCGAGGTGCCGCTGATCTACGTGGGCCAGCGCCCGGCGCGCCTGCTGGAGGACGGCAGCCTCTGCGACATCGCCCCCACCCTGCTGGCCATGATGGACCAGCCGGTGCCCGAGGAGATGACCGGCCGGGTGCTGGTCGACTTCGACGCGGCCTCCTGACCCAGGCCGGCCCCATGGCCAGCCCGCACCGCCTGCCCCGACGGGCAGGCCGGCTCACGGTGGCGCTGCTGGCGCTCTGCCTGGCCGCGCCCCTGGCCGCCCAGCCCAGCGAGCGGGCGGCCCGGGAGCGCCTGGATGCCATCGGCGAGGAGATCCAGGGCGTCACCCGGCGCCTCTCTTCCACTCGGGACGCCCAGGCCGACGCCAGCCGCGAGCTGCGCCGGGTCGAGACCGCGCTGGGCGAGACCCACCGCCGCCTCGACGAGCTCCAGGCCGAGCGCAGCGAGCTGGCCGAGGAGGTCGTCACCCTGGAGCGGCGTCGCGACCTGCTGGAAGCGGAGCGCGCCGACCAGGTCGAGGCGCTGAACGTCCAGCTCGACGCCCTCTACCGCCTCGGCACGAGCCCCCAGCTCAAGCTGCTGCTCAACCAGGACGATCCCGCCCGCCTCGACCGCCTGCAGCACTACCTCAACCAGCTCTCCCGAGCCCGCAACGCGCGGCTCGATGAGCTGGCGCGCCTGGATAGCGCCCTCGGCGACAACCGCCGCGAGCTCGACCGGCGCGGCGAGCGCCTGGACGCCCTGGCCGCGGAGCTCGCCAGCCGCTCCAGCGACCTGGCCCGCCAGATGCAGGAGCGCAGCGCCCTGGTCGCCGAGCTCGACGGCCGCTACGCCACCGAGCAGGCACGCCTGGTGGAGCTGGAGCAGGATCGCGCCCACGCCGAACGGGTACTGCGCCAGGTGCAGGAGGAGCTGGCACGCCTGCAGCGCCCGCCCCCCTCCACCGCCATCGCCCAGACCCGGGGGGATCTGCCCTGGCCGGTACAGGGCAGCATCGCCTCGCGCTTCCGGGCCGGCGACGGCGTGCACCGCAACGGCATCCTGATCCAGGCGGGCGAAGGCACCCCGGTCAAGGCCGTCCACGCCGGCCGGGTGGTCTTCGCCGACTGGATGCGCGGCTTCGGCAACCTGCTGATCATCGACCACGGCGACCAGGTGATGACCCTGCACGCCCACCTGCAGCACTTTTCCGTCCAGCCCGGCCAGGCGGTCTCCCGGGGCGAGGTGCTGGGAGCGGTGGGGGCCAGCGGCGGCCACAGCCGCCCCGCGCTCTACTTCGAGGTGCGCCGGGACGGCAACCCCATCGACCCCCAGGGGTGGATCGCCGCCCGCTGAGGGCCCGGCTATTTCCCTGCCCGCCGTGACCGGGCTATGCTGGACCCTCGTCGTCCCGGAACTGCGGAGATCGCATGACCCCAGCGCTTCCCCTGCCTGGCAGGGCCCGCCTCGCCCGGTCGCCGCGTCGCCTGCTGGCCTCGCTGCTGCCCATCGCCCTGCTGGCGCTGCCCCTGCCCGCCATGGCCACGCCCGCGGCCAACGACCTGCCGGTGGAGGAGATCCAGACCTTCGCCGAGGTCTTCGAGCGCATCAAGCGCGCCTACGTGGAGGAAGTGGACGATGCCACCCTGCTGCGCAACGCCATGCGCGGCATGCTCAGCGAGCTCGACCCCCACTCCGCCTACCTGGACCGCGAGGAGTTTCAGAGCCTGCGCGAATCCACCCAGGGCGAGTTCGGCGGTATCGGCATCGAGGTGGGGCTGGAGGATGGCCAGCTGACGGTGATCAGCCCCATCGACGACACCCCCGCCTCCCGGGCCGGCCTACAGGCCCGGGACCTGATCCTGCGCATCGACGACACCCCCACCGAGAGCCTCTCGCTGCAGGAGGCGGTCAACCTGATGCGCGGCGAACCGGGCAGCCGCATCGAGCTGACCATTCAGCGCCGCGGCGAGAGCGCCCCGCGCAGCGTCACCCTGACCCGGGAGGTGATCCGCACCGAGAGCGTGCGCAGCGAGCTGCTGGAGCCGGGCTACGGCTACCTGAGGGTCAGCCAGTTCCAGAGCCGCACCGCCGACCAGGTCAGCGAGCATATCCGCCGCCTGGAGCGCGACGGCAGCCTGAACGGGCTGGTGCTGGACCTGCGCAACAACCCGGGCGGCGTGCTGCAGGCGGCCGTGGGCGTGGCCGACGCCTTCCTGGAGAGCGGCCTGATCGTCTATACCGAGGGGCGCCTGGCGGACACCGAGATGCAGTTCAGCGCCGGCAGAGACACTGCCGCACCGGAGGTGCCTCTGGTGGTGCTGATCAACGGCGGCAGCGCCTCGGCGGCGGAGATCGTCGCCGGCGCCCTCCAGGACCAGCGCCGGGCGGTGGTGATGGGCACCGAGAGCTTCGGCAAGGGCTCGGTGCAGCAGATCATGCCGCTGGGCAACGGCGAGGGGCTCAAGCTCACCACGGCGCTCTACTACACCCCCAACGGCCGCTCCATCCAGGCTCAGGGCATCGAGCCCGACGTGGAGGTGGTGCGCGGCCGGGTGGAGGTGACCGAGAGCGGACGCCAGGTGCGCGAGGCGGACCTCGAGGGGCACCTGCGCTCCCGGGAGGCGCCGCGGGAGCGCGCCGAGCTCAGCGAGCGCCTGCGCGAGGACTACCAGCTGGGCGAGGCCCTCAACCTGCTCAAGGCGCTCAACGTGCTGAGCCGGCGCTAGGCCGGCTCCGCCCGGCCCTTACCGGCACGACAGCGGCAGGCGGCCTCGATGCCCGGTCGCCTGCTGCAGCAGCAGGCGCTTCACGGGCGTGAGCCGATCCACGCCGCTCATGCCCAGGTTGCGGGCCAGGGCCAGGGCCGGGTGGCGCGCCCCGAAGAGCAGGCGAAAGCCGTCCATCAGCGCCAGCATCCCGGCGTTGTCGGCGCGACGCCGCCGGGCATAGCGACCCAGCCAGCGCTCGTTGCCCAGCCCCACCCCGCGGCGGCGCGCCGCCAGCAGCTCCTCGGCCAGCACCGCCGCATCCATGAGCCCCAGATTCACCCCCTGGCCCGCCAGGGGATGGATGCTGTGGGCGGCATCCCCCACCAGCGCCAGCCCCGGCAGCACATAGCGCTCCGCGTGTCGCTGCACCAGCGGGAAGGCGACGGTGCGCTCCACCACCGTCACCTCGCCCAGGCGGTGGTCGATGGCCGCGGCCAGCGCCTGCCCCAGGGCCTCGGGCGAGAGCCCCTGAAGCCGCTCGGCCTCCTCCGGTGAGGTGGACCAGACGATGGAGCAGTAATGGGACTCCCCCTCCAGGCAGAGCGGCAGGAAGGCGAGCGGGCCGGTAGGCAGGAAGGCCTGACGGGCCACCTCGCCATGGGCGCGCGCCACCCTGACCGTGGTCACCACGGCCCTGTGCCCGGTGTCGCGCTCCCGGGTCTCGATGCCGGCAAGCTCACGCAGCGGCGAGCGGGCGCCGTCGGCGGCCACCACCAGGGGAGCCACCAGGCAGCGGCCATCCGCCAGGCGCACCCGCCGCGCCTCCCCCTCGGCGGCCTCGAGACCGGCCACCCGGCCGCCCAGCACCAGCTGCACCGAGGGCAGCGCCCTCAGGCGCCGCTCCAGAGCCGCCAGGGTCACGTCGTTCTCGACGATATGGCCCAGGATCGGCACCCCGGCCTGGTCCGCGGAGAAGCTCACCTCCCCGCTGCCCTCGGCGTCCCACACCTGCATATGGCGGTAGGGGCTCACCCGCCGCGCCGCCATCCACTCCCAGGCGCCCAGCCTCTCCAGCAGGCGCTGGGAGACCGGCGTCAGGGCGCTGACCCGCATGGCGGGCTGGCCGCGCCCCACCGCCTCGGGGTCCAGCAGGGCCTCCCGGGCATCCACCAGGGCCACCTCGACCCCCGCCTCGCCCAGCAGGCAGGCCAGGGCGGCGCCCACCATCCCCGCGCCGACGATCACCACCTCGGCATGTGCCTCGCCGCGCTTCTCGGCTCCCGTGCTCATCCGGGGCGCCTCCTCTGCTCCACTCATGCCTTCTCCTCTAGCGTTCCAGGCCCATGGCGCGGCGCGCCAGCCCACGTCGCAGCGGACCCGCCAGGTTGAGACCGATCAGCCCTGCCGCCCGGGCATGGGAGAGCAGGGCGCTGTCGATGCCGAACAGCCGCACCAGGCCATCGCTGAAGCGGATCACGTTGTGGCGGTCGGCCTGGCGCCGCGCCTCGAAGTCGGCCAGCAGCGCCGGGCTGCCCGGCGCCTCGCCCCGCTCCCGACCCGTTTCCAGGGCCGCCACCAGGTCCATGACGCCGCGCAGCGCCAGGTTGAAGCCCTGGCCCGCCACCGGATGCAGGGCGTGGGCGGCGTTGCCCAGCACGGCGAGCCCGGGACGCGTGGTCTCACGGGCGGTGACCAGGCTCAGCGGGTAGGCGTGGCGGCTGCCCACCCGACGAAAGCGGCCGGCGCGGTCGCCGAAGGCGCGCTGCAGCTCGGCCAGGAAGTCGCCGTCCGAGAGCGCCAGCCGACGCTGCTCGGCGCCCAGCGGATGGGTCCAGACCAGCTCCATGGCGTTGCCGGCCAGGGGCAGCAGGGCGATGGGCCCCTCTGGGGTAAAGCGCTCCCAGGCCACGCCCCCATGGGGCCGGCTCATCTCCACGCTGGCGATCAGCGCCACCTGGTCATAGGGCTGGCTGTCGCTGGCGATGCCGAGCCGCTCCTTGAGGCCCGAGCGGCCGCCGTCCGCCAGCACCGTCAGCCCCGCCTCGAGCTCACCGCCGTCGGAGAGCCTCAGCCGGTGCCCGCCCGTCACCGGCGCGATGGTCTCGACCCTGGCCGGGCAGTGCCAGGCGATGGGCAGACCGGCCAGACGCCGATGGAGCACCTTCCCCATCCAGGCGTTGGGAATCACATGGCCCAGGGCCTCGACGCCCAGCTCCTCGCCGGTCAGCCGGGTGGCGCCGAAGCGCCCCCGCTCGCTGACGTGGATGGTGCGAATCGGCGCCGCCTGCTCGGCCATGGCGGACCAGAGCTCCATGGCGGTGAAGTGCTCCGCCGAGCCTCGCGCGATGGCGCTGGCCCGGGCATCGAAGCTGGGCTGGAAGGGCGCACTCGCCAGCTCCAGGATCGGCGTGGCCTCGATCACCGCCACCGAGAGTGCCCCCTGCTCGATTAGCGGAGCCAGGGCGCAGGCCAGGCTGGCACCCACCAGCCCGCCGCCGACGATGGCGATATCCACGCTGGCGGGGGCGCTACTCGGGTGCTTGTCGGTTCTGTTCATCTCATCTCCGCCACGAAGGAATCATAATGTAATTTACATAATGCAAACTCACCGCTCTTCATGCCGGGTCATTTCCTCGCCATCAGCGCTTCGATCTCGCTCACCCGCTTGGGGACGCCGGTCGTCAGCACCTCATGGCCGCCGGCAGTGACCGCCACATCGTCCTCGATGCGGATGCCAATACCGCGGAAGGCTTCGGGAATGTCGTCATCGGCGGGAACGTAGAGGCCAGGCTCCACGGTCAGCACCATGCCTGGCACCAGGGGACGCGGCTCACCGCCCTGCCGATAGGCGCCGACGTCGTGGACATCAAGCCCCAGCCAGTGGGAGGTGGAGTGGAGGTAGAAGCGCCGGTAGCTCTCGTCGTCGATACGCGCCTGCACCTCGCCCTCGAGCAGCCCCAGCTCGATCAGCCCCTCGGTGAGGCCGCGCACCACGCCCTCATGGAGTCTGACCAGGGTCACCCCGGGGCGGATCGCCGCCACGGCCTGCTCCTGCACCCTCAGCACCAGCTCATAGAGGGCCCGCTGGGCCTCGCTGAAGCGGCCGTTGACCGGGAAGGTGCGGGTGATGTCGCCGGCATAGAGGTCGAACTCGGCGCCGGCGTCGATCAGCACCAGGTCGCCGTCCGCCAGGGGGGCCTGGTTCTCGATGTAGTGCAGCACACAGGCGTTGGCGCCGCCACCGACGATGCTGGCGTAGGCGGCGCCACTGCCGCCCTGCCAGCGGAACTCGTGCTCCAGCTCCGCCTGGAGGTGATACTCGGCGAGCCCGGGCCGCGCCGCCCGCATGGCCCGCCTATGAGCCCTGGCGGAGATCTCGGCGGCATGGCGCAGCAGGGCCAGCTCCGCCTCGCTCTTGATCAGCCGCGCCTCGTGAATCAAGGGGAGCAGATCGGCCAGCGCCTCCGGGGGCCTGGCCCCCTGGCGCACCCTGGCCATCAAGGCACCGCGCACCTCCTCGGCGATGGCCATCGCCTCGGCACTGTCCAGGGGCAGGTAGAGGGTGTGCCGGCCGTCCAGCAGCGCCTCCAGGCGCTCGTCACGCTCGGCGTTCTCGAAGGCCTGGTCCACGCCATGCTCGCGCACCGCCCCCTCGGCCCCCAGGCGAATGCCGGTCCAGGCCTCCATCAGCGGATTGCGGTCCTGGCAGAAGAGCACGCACTCGCCCTCCGCGCGCCCCGGCAGCAGCAGCAGCAGGGCGTCGGGCTCGGGAAAGCCGCTCAGGTAGTGGAAGTCGCTGTCCTGGCGGAAGGGAAACTCGCTGTCGCGGGAGCGGGTGACCAGGGAGGCGCCGGGCAGCAGCACGGCGCTGTCGGCGGGCAGGGCGTCCATCAGGGCGCGACGCCGGGCACGGTACTCCTCGTTGGCGATGGGGACGGGGCGGGTCAGGATCTCGGGCAGCATGCAGGCTCCTCTGGCTGGGCTCGAAGCAAGGATCAGTGGCGGGTACCGCTCTCGGCGTTCTCGACCTGGGGCCTGCCGGGGTGCTGCTCGGTGTAGAGCAGCATGGCGGCCATGCGCACATGCTCGGTGAGGGCGAAGAGGTCCCCTTCGTTCTCGGCGCTCTCCTCCAGGTCGGTCTCCATGGCGGCGATACCCTCGAGGTCCTCCACCGCCTCCCGCAGCGCCGGCGACCAGGCCTTGCGCGGCGCGTCACCGGCGTCCTGGATCACCTCCATGAAGCCGAGCGTCCACTCCTTGAGCCCCTGGGCGCGCTCGGCCAGGGAGAAGAGGTCATCGGGGAGCAGGGGCTCGAAGCCCAGCTCGCTGGCGGCGAGCGCATCCAGGGTCTGGCGGCGCCAGCCCAGGAAGCGTTCGGCGGAGGGCTCGTCGCGGGGCTGTTCGACCCCCAGCGCCAGGCACACCTCCTCCAGCCAGGCCTCGGCAGAGAGGTCCTGCATGGCCAGGCCGGCGCAGAGCCGCCCGTCGAGGAAGGCCGGCGACTGCATGCTGCCATGCAGCAGAAAGAGGTCGGCAATGGTCGAGAAATCCTGGCGTTCGTTGATCAGTGACATGGGAAGATCCGTACTGGCAGCGGGCATGGCAGAGCCCCGGGAAGGGAGCGGCGCGTTGACCGCCCCGGAAGGGCTCTCTTATAGTGAGGTCCAAGACCTTTCCTGCCATGGATGTTAACGCATCGGGCCACCGGGGCGCGCGGCAGCGCTCTCCACAGGCCGACTCGGAGCCCTTCGATGACCGACGCCTCGCGTCCGACCACCGACATCACCCTGCTGGGACGCAGCTATGTGATCGCCTGCGAACCCGACCAGCAGGCCAAGCTTGAGCGCGCGGCCCGCTATCTGGATCGCGCCATGAGCGGTATCCAGGCCCAGAGCAAGCTGCTGGGCACCGAGCGTATCGCCATCATGGCGGCCCTCAACATCACCCACGAGCTGCTCGAGGCGCTGGATGCCCAGCGTGCCGGAGAGCGCAGTCTGGACGAGCTCAGCGCACGCCTGGAGCGCGCCCTGGCCGATGCCCCCCAGCGCTGACGCCGCCCCGGAATTCATTGGCCCGCCCGCGAGGCTCTGTTAGGATGAAGATGTTCCCTGGGGTGTTTGCCAGTCGTTATAGTCCCTCGAGCCTATGCGCAGTACCCAGGGGGCCATATGCTAGCCGGACCCGTGTGCATGTCCGCGCGTCGGAAAGCCTGACGGTTCGGCTGCGGCCACCCACCTTGAACCACTGGGTTCAAGGGCCAGAACGACAGCGGCACTCTGGGGAACCTCGTCTGCCATGCTCAACGTCATGACGACAGCTGCCGCACCCCTCTCCCTCGATACCTTCGACGGTTCACGTCGCGAGCTTCGCCGCGAACTACGCAGGCGCAGACGCGAGCTGACGCCCCGACAGCGCCGTGAGGCCAGCGAGCGCCTCTGTCGACGACTGAAGGCGCTGCCCGAAGTACGCCGTGCCCGCCGCGTGGCGCTCTACCTGCCCAACGATGGCGAGATCGATCCCTCCCCGCTGATCGGCTGGTTCCAACGCCGCCGGGCTCGCGTGCACCTCCCGGTGCTGCGCCCGCTCTCGCGCAACTGGCTGTGGTTCGTGCACTACCACACCGCCACCCCCATGGTGAATAACCGCTACGGCATCCCCGAGCCCGAGACCCGTCACGGCGCCCATCGCGCCAGGCGGCTACCCGCCTGGGCCCTGGACCTGATCCTGTTGCCCCTGGTGGGCTTCGACGACGATGGCAACCGCATGGGCATGGGGGGGGGCTTCTACGACCGCACCCTGGCCTTCACTCGCCGGCCGGGCCCCCGACCGCGGCTGATCGGCCTGGCCCACGAGTGTCAGCGGGTCGAGCGGCTGCCTGTCGCCCCCTGGGACGTGCCGCTGGATGCCATCGCCAGCGACGCTCGCATCGTCCAAACGTGAACGGGGCGATGCCGGATGGCATCGCCCCGTGGAATGGCAGGCTCTCGGGTCATGACGCCAGGGCGTTCAGCTTCTCTCTCAGCTGCCGGCCAGCGCCTGGGCATAGCCGGTCGCTACCACGCCGACACAGAACAGCAGCACCAGTGCCATGACCAGATCGGGCTTGCGCTTCATTATCGACTCCGTAGGGAATGCCACAGGGAACAGGACTGGGCAGGACTATAGGGCGATTGGCCAGTCACGACAACCGCTTCCGCTCAACGCTTACCCTTTGAAACACTGGCGGGGCAAGGCCTGCAGCGGGAGTCAGCGCTTACCCCCGCCGGCACACCGGGTCAGGCCATGAAGAGCCGATAGGCGGCGTTGTCCGTCTCCTTCCAGTAGCGATAGCCGATCTCGTCGAAGTACTCCTCCACGTGGGAGCGATCGCCGCCCGGCACCTGCATGCCCACCAGCACCCGGCCGTAGGCGGCCCCGTGGTTGCGGTAGTGGAACAGCGAGATGTTCCAGTCGTGGGGCAGGTGGGTCAGGAAGTTCATCAGCGCCCCGGGGCGCTCGGGGAACTCGAAGCGGTAGACCTCCTCGTCGAACTGCGCCTTGGGCCGGCCGCCGCCCAGGTGGCGGATATGCAGCTTGGCCAGCTCGTTGTCGGTGAGGTCCTCCACCGGATAGCCCGCCTCCCGCAGCCGGTCGATCACTCCCTGGCGATCCTCGCCGCCGGGCTTGACCTGGACACCGACGAAGATATGGGCGTTCTCGGGGTCCGCGTAGCGGTAGTTGAACTCGGTGACCATCCGCTTGCCGATGGTGCGACAGAACTTCTTGAAGCTGCCGGGCTTCTCGGGAATGGTCACCGCCAGGATCGCCTCGCGCTGCTCGCCGAGCTCGGTGCGCTCGGCGATATGCTGCAGGCGGTCGAAGTTGGTGTTGGCCCCGGAGTTGATGCAGAGCAGGGTCTGCCCCTCGGCGCCGGTCTGCTGGATGTACTTCTTGAGGCCGGCCAGGGAGAGCGCCCCGGAGGTCTCGGAGACCGCCCGGGTATCATCGAAGATATCCTTCACCGCGGCGCACATCTCGTCGGTATTGACGGTGATGACGTCGTCGATCAGGTCGCGGACGATGGAGAAGGGCACCTTGCCGATCTGCGCCACCGCCACCCCCTCGGCGAAGACGCCGACCTGCTCCAGGGTGACCCGCCGCCCGGCCGCCATGGCCGCCTTGAGGCAGGCGCTATCCTCGGCCTCGACGCCGATCACCTTGATGTCCGGGCGCAGGTACTTCACATAGGCCGCCACCCCGGCGATCAGGCCGCCGCCGCCCACCGGCACGAAGATGGCGTCCAGCCGACCGCCGTGCTGGCGCAGGATCTCCATGGCCACCGTGCCCTGGCCGGCGATCACGTCGATGTCGTCGAAGGGGGGGATATAGGTGTAGCCGTGCTCCTTGATCAGCTCCTGGGCATGCTCGGCGGCCGCGGCAAAGGCGTCCCCCTTGAGCACCACCCTGGCGCCCCGGGCGCGCACCGCCGCCACCTTGATCTCCGGGGTGATGCGCGGCATCACGATCACCGCCTTGACGCCCATCTGCCTGGCCGCCATGGCCAGGCCCTGGGCGTGGTTGCCGGCGGAGGCGGCGATCACGCCCTTGGCCTTCTGGGCCTCGCTGAGCTGGGCCATCTTGTTGTAGGCCCCGCGAATCTTGAAGGAGTAGACCGGCTGAAGATCTTCGCGCTTGATCAGGATGGTGTTGTTGAAGCGGCGGGAGAGGAAGGGCGCCGGAGAAATCGGCGTTTCCCGGGCGGCTTCGTAGACCCGGGCCTGGAGAATCTTCTTGACGGTAGCTTCGAGCATCCTGATATCCCAGAGGCGTGACGCGGCGGAGGCAGCCGATTGCTGCGCTGCAGAGAACCCCTATTGGTAGCATCCCGGCCGGCCTGGCGTCCAGCGGCGCCATCGGCAGGCGGGCCTCGCTGTCCTATAATGGCGCCCGACCTCTTGCCCACCCATCCCCCCCACCGGAGAACGAACCATGACCCAGGCCAGCCTGACCCAGGATCAGCTGAAGGACGCCGTGGCCGCGGCCGCCATCGACGAGATCAAGCCCTGGCTCGAGCGTGGCACCGTGCTCGGCATCGGCACCGGCTCCACCGCCAACCTCTTCATCGACCGGCTGGCCGCCCTGCGCGACGACTTCAAGGGGGCCGTGGCGAGCTCAGAGGCCAGCGCCGAGCGCCTGCGCGGCCACGGTATCGAGGTCTTCGAGCTCAACAGCGTGGGCACCGTGCCCTTCTATATCGACGGCGCCGACGAAGTGAACGCTCACCTTCACATGATCAAGGGCGGCGGCGCGGCCCTGACCCGGGAGAAGATCGTCGCCGCCTGCGCGGAGCGGTTCATCTGCATCGCCGACGCCTCCAAGAAGGTCGAGCGGCTGGGCGAGTTTCCGCTGCCGGTGGAGGTCATTCCCATGGCACGCTCCTATGTGGCTCGGGAGCTGGTCAAGCTCGGCGCCGATCCGGTCTACCGCGAAGGGGTGGTGACCGACAACGGCAACCAGATCCTCGACTGCTTCGACTTCATGATCGACGACCCGGTGGCCATGGAAGCGCGCATCAACGCCATCGTCGGCGTGGTCACCAACGGCCTCTTTGCCGCCCGGGGTGCCGACGTGCTGCTGCTGGGCGGCGAGCAGGGCGTGGAGCGGCTGACCCCCGCCTGATCCCGACCCGCCGAAGTGACTGCTCACTTCGGCGGCAGCAGCCGCGCCAGGCCCTCCAGGGTACGCTCAAGCGACCCGCGGTTGGCCGCCACCACGGCGTGGCCCGCCTCGCCGAGCCGGCGCCGCTCGGCGGGGTCGGCGAAGAGCGCCGCCAGGGAGGCGGCCAGCGCCGCCTCGTCGGCCGCCTCCACCAGGGCATCGGCCTCGCGCAGCGTCTCGGCCACCTCCTCGAAGTTGGCAAGCTCGGGGCCGGTGAGCACCGGCACGCCGAGGGCGGCCGGCTCCAGCAGGTTGTGGCCGCCGATCGGCACCAGGCTGCCCCCCACGAAGGCGAGATCCCCCGCGCCATAGAGCGCCAGCAGCTCCCCCATGGTATCCCCCAGGTAGACCGCCGTGTCGGGCGTGGGCCACTCATCCAGGGAGCGGCGCGCCGCCGGCATGCCCGCCTGAGCGCAGAGCGCCGCCACGGCATCGAAGCGCTGGGGATGCCGCGGCACCAGTACCAGCATGGCGTCAGGGCAGCGCTCCCGCAGCCGGGCGTGGGCGACCAGCAGCGCCGCCTCCTCGCCCTCGTGGGTGGAGCCGGCCACCCACACCGGCCGCTCTCCCAGGCGAGTACGCAAGCGCTCACTCACCTCGAGCGCCTTGTCATCGATGGCGATATCGAACTTCAGCGAGCCCACCACCGTCATGCGCGCCTCGACCATGCCCAGCTCGCGAAAGCGCTGCGCGTCGTCACTCGACTTGGCGGCCAGCCAGTCGACGCAGGCCAGCGCCTCGCCCATCAGGGGGCGCAGGCGGCGATAGCCGCGGAAGGCCCGGGGGGAGAGCCGGCCGTTGACCACCGCCACCGGCACCCCCTGCCGGCGGCAGGCATGCAGCAGGTTGGGCCACAGCTCGGTCTCGAAGAAGAGCGCCAGCCCCGGGCGCAGCCGCGAGACGAAGCGCGCCGCGGCGGCGGGAAAGTCCAGGGGGATGAAGCGGTGGACGAGGCGCTCGTCGCCTCGGGATGCCGCCAGGGCCCGGGCACGCTCGGCGCCGGTGGCGGTCATGGTGGTCAGCGTAAGGCGGTGCTCGGGGTAGCGCTCGAGCAGCGCCTCGATCAGCGGCCGGGCCGCCAGCACCTCACCCACGGAGGCGCAGTGCAGCCACAGCATGGGCTCGCCGGGGGGCGTCCGGGGAATGCGCCCCAGGCGCAGGGCCCGGGGACTCTCGCCGCCCTCCCCGCGGGCGTCAGTGAGCGCATGCTCACGGCGGATGCGCCGCCAGATCAGCGGTGACAGAGCGAACAGCGCCGTCGAGTAGAGCCCCCGGGCCCAGCCCATCAGGCCTCACGGTCGAGGATGGTGGAGATCATCGCCGTGGTGGAGACGCCATCCTCGAAGCCGAGCACCTTCACCTCGCCGCCGGCCTGGCGCACCGCCTCACCGCCGGCGATCTGCTCGGGGCGGTAGTCGCCGCCCTTGACCAGGACATCGGGCAGCACCGCCTCGATCAGCCGCTGGGGGGTATCCTCGGCGAAGGGCACCACCCAGTCCACGGCGCCGAGGCCGGCCAGCACCTGCATACGCCGCGCCAGAGGGTTGATGGGACGCTTGGGCCCCTTGAGGCGGCCGATGGAGGCGTCGTCGTTGACCGCCACGATCAGCCGGTCGCCGAGCCGGCGCGCCTGCTCCAGGTAGGCCACGTGGCCGGCGTGCAGGATGTCGAAGCAGCCGTTGGTCATCACCACCCGCTCGCCCCGGGCCTGGGCGGCGCGCACCGCCTCGATCAGCGGCGCCTCCTCGATCACCCCGAATTCGGCCAGCTTGTCGCCCTGCAGGGCGGTGTAGAGCTCGGCGATGGAGAGAGTCGCGGTGCCCTGCTTGGCCACCACCAGGCCGGCGGCCAGGTTGGCCAGGGTCATCGCCTCGGGGAAGGCGTGGCCGGCGGCCAGGGCCAGGCCCAGCACGCCGATCACGGTATCGCCGGCACCGGTGACGTCGTAGACCTCCCGAGCCCGGGTCGGCAGGTGCAGCGGCTCGTGGCCCTCGCGGATCAGGGTCATGCCCTTCTCGCTGCGGGTGATCAAGAGCGCCTCGAGCGCAAGCTCGACGCGCAGCGCCTCGCCGCGCTCGGCCAGCTCGGCGTCGTCGCGGCAGTGGCCCACCACCGCCTCGAACTCGGCCAGGTTGGGGGTGATCACGCTGGCCCCGCGGTAGCGGCGGAAGTCGCTGCCCTTGGGGTCCACCAGCACCCGCTTGCCGCTGGCGCGCACCAGACGGATCAGCTCCCCGATCCGGTTCAGGGTGCCCTTGCCGTAGTCGGAGAGGATGACGAGATCCGCCTCGGGCAGGGCCGCCTCCACCTCCGCCAGCAGGCCCGAGGTGTCCACCTCGCCGAGCCCCTCCTCGAAGTCGAGGCGGATCAGCTGCTGGTTACGGCTCATCACCCTGAGCTTGGTAATGGTCGGAATCCCTGGGCTGCGGGCGAAGTGAGTGCCCACTCCGGCATCCTCCAGACGAGACACCAGGCGGTCGGCGTTGTCGTCGTCTCCCACCAGACCCGCCAGGGACGCATGGGCGCCCAGGGAGGCGATATTGAGCGCCACGTTGGCGGCGCCGCCGGGGCGGTCCTCGCTCTCCTCCACCCGTACCACCGGCACCGGCGCCTCCGGGGAGATCCGCGAGGTACCGCCGTGCCAGTAGCGATCGAGCATGACGTCGCCCACCACCAGCAGGCGTGAGCGTTCCAGGGCGGTCAGATCAAGTTTCATCGTCGGGAAGCTCTCTTTCCGGGTGAGTAGCGGCGGCGTGATCGAGCACCGCCTCCAGGCGCTCGATCACATCTTCGGCGTGGATCAGCGACATGGCGTCGGGGTGGCGCACCCGCTGTCCCCAGGAGATCTCCTCCGGGGCCTTGTGCAGGTAGGTGCGTACGGCATCGGGGTAGCGATTGACCACGAAGTCGCGCCAGCAGTAGGGGGCGGCGCGGTCGGGGTTGGTGGTGGCATAGAGCCCCACCACCGGGGTGCCCAGGGCGTTGGCCATGTGCACCGGCCCGGAGTCCGGAGCGATGACGGCCCGGGCCCGGTCGATCAGCGCCAGCAGCCCCTTCAGCGAGGTACCGCCGATGGCGTCGATCACCGAGCCGGGCTCGCACAGTGACTGGATCCGCTCGCCCATCTCCCGCTCCTGGGTGCTGCCGCCGCCGGTCAGCAGCGTGGCCAGGCCGTGCTGCTGCCAGGCGTGCTGGATCACCGCCGCATAGCCCTCGGCGGACCAGTTGCGGAAGTTGCGCAGCCGCGGGTTGGCGCAGGGGCTCATCAGCAGGTAGGGGGCATCGTGGGTGAGCGCCCGGGCCTCGTCATAGGCCGCCTCGGGCACCGGCAGGTCCCAGGCCGGGGAGAGGTCCTCGACCCCCAGCAGCCGGGCAAAATCCATAAAGGAGTCCAGCACGTGTGCCCGGGGATGGGGCGCCAGCTGGCGGTGGGTGAACCAGTGCTGGGCATCCTTGGCCCGGGCCTTGTCGAAGCCCACCCTCACCTCGGCCTTGAGGCCCAGGGAGAGCGCGCTGGCACGCAGCGCCTGCTGCATGTGCAGCAGCACGTCGAAGCGGGTATCGGCCAGCTCGCGCCACAGCGCGCGCATGCCGGCGAGGCCCGAGGCCTTGTCGTAGACCACGAACTCGACCCCGGAGAGGCCCGCCAGTAGACTGTGCTCGCCCTTGCCGATGATCCAGGTGATGCGCGCCTCGGGCCACTGGCGCTGCAGGGCGCGAACCGTCGGTACCAGGTTGCAGACATCGCCCAGGGCGGAGAGTCGCAGCACGCCGATGTGCCGAGGTTGTGCAGGCAGAGGATGCTTCATGGGGTTGGCAACATATCGAGCGGGAAAGGTTTTCATTCTATATGATGCGGCGCGTTTATGTGACGCCGAGGGGGCCGTCGCCCCCGAACCATCGCTCTTCGACCCCGAAGGATGGCGGGCCCGGGGCCGCGTCACCGGCGAGGCCCCCGGCCGCGGCGCGAGCCTCTTCCTGGACCCCCGCGCCGGCCGCGAGTGGGTGCTGCGTCCCTACCGCCGGGGCGGCCTCATCGCCCGGCTCAGCGCCAGGCGCTACCTCTGGACCGGCCTGGAGCGCACCCGCGCCTTCCGGGAGCTGCGCCTCACCGCCGACCTCCACCAGCGCGGCCTGCCGGTGCCCACCCCGGTGGCCGCCGCCGTCACCCGCCACGGCCTCACCTACGAGGCCGCCCTGATCACCGAGCGCATTCCCGGCGCCCGGGCCCTGGCCAGCCGGCTGGAAACCGACAAAGCCGACGACGACCTGCTGAGGCGCGTCGGCACCACCATCCGCCGCTTCCACGACGCCGGCCTCGACCACGTGGATCTCAACGCCCGCAACCTGCTGGTGGATGAACATGGCGCGGTGTGGCTGATCGACCTGGACCGCTGCCGCCTGCGCCCGCGGGGCAGCTGGCAGGCCGCCAACCTGGCCCGCCTCGAGCGCTCCCTGGTGAAGTTCGGCGCCGCTGATGCCATGGCCTCCATACGGCGCGGCTACGGAAGCGGCTAGCTCAGGACGCAGCGTACTCCTCGACCAGGCTGGCCACATGGGCCGCCAGGGTAAAGTCCTTCTCGACGCGGCGCCGAGCCGCCTGCCCCAGGCGGCGGCGCAGCTCGGCGTCGCCGGCCAGCTCGGCCAGCGCCTCTGCCCAGGCCGCCGCTTCCTCGGGGGGCGCCAGGCGTCCCGTCTCGACATCGAGAAGTTCGGGAATGGCCCCGCTGTCGCTGCCGATCACCGCCCTGCCGGCGGCCATGGCCTCGATCACCGTCAGGCCGAAGGCCTCGTTGCGCGAAGGGACGCAGACGACGTCGAGGGCCTCGAAGAGGCGCGCCAGGTCGCGGCGAAAGCCGGTGAAGGCGATACGCGCCTCGAGACCCAGCGCCTCGATACGCTTGCGCAGCGCCGCCACATGGGCCTCGTCGCTGCCCTCCTGTGCCGTGAGGCCGCCGATCAGCACACCGTGCCAGGCAAGCTCGGGCCGAGCCTCGGCCAGGCGAGCCAGCGCCTCGACCCACACCTCCTGGCCCTTGCCCGGCGTCAACCGGCCGGGCAGGCCAATGGCCACGGCGCCCTCGGGCACGCCCAGCTCATGGCGCAGCGCAAGGCGCGCCTCTTCGTCGAGACAGGGCGCATAGGGAGCGGGGTCGATGCCCAGGTAGAGACGCCGGATGCGCTCGGCGGGCAGCGGGAAGGCCGCCAGGTTGCGCTGCCGGGTCGCCTCGCTGATGGAGAAGAGCCGGGTAACCTTGCCGTAGGCCCAGCGGTGGTAGGGGTCCTTCTTGGGGCGTGTCACCCCCATATGGTCGGTGAAGAAGAGGCGCAGCGATGGCCGCAGGGTCGCCAGCAGCGCCCCCAGGCGCAGGTCGCTGGACTTGTGGCAGTGGATCACCTCGATCCCGTGTGCCTTCAGATAGGCCAGCACGCGCCCTGCCGCCAGCAGCGCCCGCCCCTTCGAGGCCAGGGTCAGCGGCTCGACGCCGGCCTCGCGGAAGCTCTCGGCGACCCGGGAGCCGGCCAGGGCCAGGCCGTGGGCCTGCCACCCCTGGCGGGCCAGCTCGGGTATAATCCGAGACGGATACATTTCCAGTCCGCCCCAGCCGCTGGAGAGACAGATATGCAGGACCTTGTGCGACAAGGCTGACTCCTTCGGTATCTCGGGGCTCGGGAGCCCGGATGACTGCAACTTCCACCGCCCGGGGCGCCGCGCCGCGCCTGCTGGTGGTTCGCAATGACAAGCTCGGCGACTTCATGCTCGCCTGGCCGGCCCTGGCCCGCCTCAAGGCGGCAAGCCCTGCCCCCCGGGTGAGCGTGCTGGTACCGGCCTATACGGCGCCCATGGCGCGCCTCTGCCCCTGGGTCGACGAGGTGCTGCTCGACCCGGGCGATGGCGCCTCCCGCGCCGAGCAGCGCCGGCTGCTGGCCGAGGTGAAGGCGGCACGCTTCGATGCGCTGCTCACGCTCTTCTCCACGCCGCGTATCGGCTGGCTGGGGTGGCGTGCGGGCATTCCGCTGCGCTTGGCCCCGGCCACCAAGTGGGCGCAGCTATTCTACAACCGAAGGGTGGTGCAGCGCAGGTCGCGCTCGGAAAAGCCGGAGTACCGCTACAACATCGAGCTGGCCGAGGCGCTCCTGAGCGAGCTCGACCTGACACCGGATATCGAGCCCGAGCCGCCCTGGTGGCCCCTCCCGGAAGGCGAGCGCCGGGCCCAGCGCCGGCGCCTCGCCGAGGAGCTCGGCCTCGACCCGGCGCGGTCCTGGGTGTTCCTCCACGGAGGCAGCGGCGGCTCGGCGGTCAACCTCTCCCCCGCGCAGTATGTGCGGCTGGTGCAGGAGGTGGATGCCCGCCTGCCGATGGAGAGACGCGCCCAGTGGGTGCTGACCGCCGGTCCCGGCGAGGAGGCCACCGCCGAGGCGATCCTGGCACCGCTGCGCGAAGCCGGCCTCGAGGCGCAGCGCCTGCCGCCGCGGGCCGGCCTGGATGACTTCGCCCGGACGCTGGCGGCGGCGGACCTCTTCATTGCAGGCTCCACCGGACCGCTGCATATCGCCGGCTGTCTGGATATCGCCACCGCCGGCTTCTACCCGGCCCACCGCTCCGCCACCCCCCTGCGCTGGCAGACCTGCAACCACGCCGAGCGCCGCCTCGCCTTCTGCCCGCCCGCGGATGCCGGCGAGCAGGACATGGCAACCATCGACATTCCCGCGGCGGCCGAGGCGGTCAGCGATCTCTTGTGCCGCCTTCCGGCGGCGGTGACGTCCGGGTCCTGACCCAGAGGTCGGCGTACTTGGCGAAGGTGGAGTGGGCCGAGAGCAGCGCCAGCAGCAGCCCCTGACGACCATCGAGGAAGCCCGCCTTGAGCAGGTACATGCGCAGGAAGCAGCCGATACCGTGGCCGATGCCCGCGGCGAGGCTGCCGCGCTTGCCACGTGCCGCCCGCTGCTCGGCCCAGGCCTGGGCATAGTGGGCCGACTTCTCGAGGTAGTGGCGCAGGTCGCGGTAGGTGTAGTGCAGCAGATCGCCCTCGAGAGGCCGCACCGGCAGCTCCTCGGGGTTTTCCAGCTTCTCGTGGACCAGGGCGTCGTTGTAGCCGGCTCGGCCGCGGGGATAGAGGCGCGCCACCCGGTCGGGGTACCAGCCGGAGTGGCGAATGAAGCCGCCGAAGCACCAGGAGAGACGCGGCAGGGTGTAGATCGCCGGGCTATCCTGTGCCACCGCGGCCTGCAGGCTCTCACGCAGCGCCGGCGTCACCCGCTCGTCGGCATCCACCATCAGGATCCAGTCGCTCTCCACCAGGGCTTCCGCCCGCTGCCTCTGCACCCCGAACCCTTGCCAGTCGTCCTCCACCGCCACCTTGTCGGTAAATTCCCGGGCGATCTCACGGGTCCCGTCGCTGCTGCCGGCGTCCACCACCACGATCTCGTCGACCCAGTCGAGGGTCTCCAGGCAGGCAGGCAGGTGGTCCTGCTCGTTCTTGACGATGAGCACGGCGGCGATGGACATGGCGTTTCCTTGGCAGAGGTTTGGCAGGCGCCCAGTGTACGGTGACCGCCATGCCGGGACCAATGTCGTGAACGCCACGACTTGATAAGCTGTTGGGCCACCCCTGAACCGGTGTTGCACCATGCTAGGTCGTCAGCTAGGTCATCAACTGCCTGCTCCGCTGCGCCATCCCCGCTGGTGGGCCCTGCTCGCCATCGGCCTCTGCCTCGGCTATGCCGCGGTGACCATCAGCCTGCTGCCCTTCTGGGCCCTGCCGCCGATCGCCGGGGCCTGGCTGGGCGCCGGCTGGCTGCTGCGCTGGGGTGCCCCCTATCGGCCGAGACCGCCGGCCCGGGTATGGCCCTGGTCGCTGCTGCCGCTGGCCCTGTGGGGCCTCTATGTCTACCTCAACGACAGCTTCGGCATCGTCGACCTGGGGGCGATCTTCTTCCACCTCCAGGCCGGCATGTCCGACCACGGCGGCAGCGACCGCCTGGTCGCCGCCGCGCTCTACTGCCTGAGCATGCTCGCCCTGCTGGCCGCCTTCACCTGGCTGGTCCGGGTCGACCACCGCTGGCGCCTTGGCGAGCGCCTGCTGGCCCTGGTGCTGCTGGCCAGCAACCCTCTGCTCTACGGCATGACCCAGCGCGGCGCGGCCATCGTCACCGACGACGGTGCCTGGCTGGACCGCCGCTATGTGGCGCCGGTGATCGAGGAGACTCCCTCCAACCCACCCAACCTGCTGCTGCTCTACCTGGAGAGCATCGAGCGCACCTATGCAGACCGGGAGCGCTTCGGCGACGCCTATGCCGACCTTGACCTTCTGGGGGAGCGCGGCCATGTCTTCGAGGGGGTACGCCAGCTCGACAACACCGGCTGGACCATGGCCGGCATGATCGCCAGCCAGTGCGGCACGCCGCTGATGCCGGCAGGCCTGCTCCACGACCGGCAGTTCTCGCCGCTGGAGAAGGTGGTGCCCGGGGTCGACTGCCTGGGCGACCTGCTCAGCGAGCAGGGCTACCGGCTCAGCTACCTGGGCGGTGCCAGCACCGGCTTTGCCGGCAAGGGGCTCTTCTACGAGGGGCACGGCTTCGAGACCGTGCTGGGACGCGAGCAGCTGGCTGAGCGCCTCGAGAACCCGGAATATCTGAACAACTGGGGGCTCTACGACGACTCCCTCTACGACTTCACCGTCGAGGAGATCCAGCGCCTGGACGCCGAGCACGACGGCCCCTGGGGCGTGGTCAACCTGACCATCGCCGGCCATGCCCCCAACGGCTATCCTGCCCAGGCCTGTATCGACCGCCAGGGGGAGTTCGACGGCGTGGATATCCTCTACTCGGTGGAGTGCTCGGCCTGGCTGGCCCGGGACCTGGTGGAGCGCCTGGAGGCCGAGGGGCTGCTGGAGAACACCCTGGTGGTAGTGGCCAGCGACCATCTGACCATGCGCGTCTCGGTGTGGGACCAGCTGATTGCCGGCGAACGCGACAACACCTTCATGCTGCTGGGGCACGGCATCGGCGCCGGCGTCCGTACCTACCGCGAAGCGTCCATGGTGGACCTCTTCCCGACCATTCTCGAGGCCATGGGCTTCGGCATCGACGGCCACCGGGCCGGACTCGGCGTCTCCCTGCTCGCCGGCGAGGAGCACGCCACCCTGGTGGAGGCCCACGGCCTGGAGGGCATCAATGCCCGGATGCGGGAGGAAAACGCCCTGCAGAAGCGCCTCTGGGAAGGCCTGGTGCCCCAGGGCCGCAGCGAGGATGCCGCGGAGCCGGAAAGGCGCGATGCCCAGGTGGTAGAGAGCCCGCTGGACGCGACCGGCGAAGTGCCGGCCAGCGTCCAGTAGCGCCGGGCTACTCCTCGACGGCGATACGCCGTTCGGCCGCCAACACCGCCGTCAGCAGGCGCTCGGGCGAGAGCTCGACGAGGCAGCGGGTATGCCCGAGGGGGCAGGTGCGCTGAAAGCAGGGGGAACACTCCAGCGCCAGGTAATGGATCTCGGCGCTGTCGGTGAGCGGCGGGGTATAGGCCGGCGACGAGGAGCCGTAGAGGGCGTGCACCCGGGTGCCCGTCGCCGCTGCCACATGCATCAGCCCCGAGTCGTTGGTGACCACCTGGCGGCAGTCCGCCAGCAGGTCCACGGCATCGGCCAGGCGCGTCTGACCGCACAGGTTGCGGACATGGTCCAGCTCCCGGGCGATCGCCTCGCCGGCCTCGGCATCCTTGGGCCCTCCCAGCACACGGACCTCGAACCCCTCGGCCACCAGCGCCTCGGCCAGGGTGCGAAAGTGCTCGAGCGGCCACTGCTTGGCGGGGCCATATTCGGCGCCGGGCATCATGCCGATGGCCGGGCGTGACGAGAGCCCGTGAGCCCGACGCAGCTCGGCGAGGTTGTCGTCATCCACGACGAGACGCGGCGGTGGAATCGGGAAGCCCCCGCCGGCTGCCTCATCGGCGGGCAGCCCCAGCGCCACGAAGCGCTTCACCGTCTGGTCGAGCACCGCCTTGTCGAGGCGGCGGCGATCATTGAGCAGCAGCAGCCGCTGCTCGCCGGTAAAGCCGGTACGGCGGGGAATGCCCGCCAAGAAGGGGACCAGGGCCGACTTCCAGGAGCGTGGCAGCACGATGGCGCGATCGAAGCGGCCGCGCAGCGTGCGAGCCACAGCGCGCCGCGTCGCCCAGCCGAACTCGCCGTGCCCCACGTCCAGGGCGATCGCCTCGTCCACCTCGGGCATACGCTCGAGAATCGGCAGCGACCAGCCCGGGGCCACCACGCCGAGGCGACAGCCGAGGTGGCGGTCCTTGAGCGTCATCAGCAGGCTCTGGGCCATCACCATGTCGCCGACCCAGGAGGGGCCAACCACCAGGATCCGCTCCCCGCCCTCCCCGCCCTCTTCTCCCGGAGGGGCCGGCTCAGCCATTCAGCCACTCCAGGTACTCGCCCACGCCTTCGGCCACGGTGCGAAACTCCCGGTCGTAGCCCGCCCGACGCAGGCTGCCGATATCGGCACGGGTGTAGCTCTGGTAGCGCCCCTTGAGCTCGTCGGGAAAGTCGATGTACTCGATGGTACCGCGGCCGTAGTAGTCGATCACCGCCTCGCCGATCGCCTTGAAGGGCTCGGCGCGACCGCTGCCCAGATTGAAGATGCCGGACACCTGGGGATTGTCGAGGAACCAGAGGTTCACGCTGACCACATCGCCCACGTAGACGAAGTCGCGACTCTGCATGCCCGCCTCATAGCCGTCCCAGGCGCCGAACAGCTTGACGCTGTCGCCGCCGCGGATCTGGGTGTGGTGGTGATAGGCGACGCTGGCCATCTTGCCCTTGTGCTGCTCCCGGGGGCCGTAGACGTTGAAGTAGCGGAAGCCCACCACCTGGCTCTCGAACTCGTCCCAGCGGGCGCGCACGTACTGGTCGAAGAGCAGCTTGGAGTAGCCGTAGACGTTGAGCGGCTTCTCGTGCTCCGGCGCCTCCACGAACACCTCGCTGCCGCCGTAGGTAGCCGCCGAGGAGGCGTAGAGGAAGGGGATGCCGCGCTTCTGGCAGAAGTGCAGCAGCACCTTGGAGTACTCGAAGTTATTGTCGAGCATGAAGCGGCCGTCCCACTCGGTGGTGTCGGAGCAGGCCCCCTCGTGGAAGATCGCCTCGATCTCGGGCAGCCGGGCCGGCTCGCCGCGCAGCTCCGCCTCGACCCGGCGACGGAAGTCATCCTTGTCCAGGTAGTCACCCAGGGTGCAGTCGGCCAGATTGACGAACTTGGTGCCGTCGGAAAGGTCGTCGACGACCATCACGTCCTGGCGGCCGCGCTCGTTGAGCGCCTTCACCAGGTTGGAGCCGATGAAGCCGGCTCCGCCTGTCACTACGATCATGGGGATATCCTCTCTCTCGGGCCGTGCGCCTATAACCGATCTTCCGGTGATTGTATACTTGACGCCCTGTGAATTCATGGCCAACGGTGCTTTCCGCAATGACTCTCTCGTCCTCGACATCCGCGCCGACCTCCGGGCCGGCGCCCGACGTCTCGACCTTCCAGGGGTTGATCCTGGCCCTGCAGCAGTACTGGGCCGACCAGGGCTGCGTGATCCTCCAGCCCCTCGACATGGAGGTCGGCGCCGGCACCTTCCATCCGGCCACCTTCCTACGCGCCATCGGGCCCGAGACCTGGAACTCCGCCTACGTGCAGCCCTCGCGCCGCCCCACCGACGGTCGCTACGGCGAGAACCCCAACCGCCTGCAGCACTACTACCAGTTCCAGGTGGTGATGAAGCCCTCCCCCGCCGACTTCCAGGAGCTCTACCTGGGCTCCCTCAAGCATCTCGGCCTGGATCCCCTGGTCCACGACATCCGCTTCGTCGAGGACAACTGGGAGTCCCCCACTCTGGGCGCCTGGGGGCTGGGCTGGGAGATCTGGCTCAACGGCATGGAGGTGACCCAGTTCACCTACTTCCAGCAGGCCGGCGGGATCGAGTGCTACCCGGTCACCGGCGAGCTCACCTATGGCCTCGAGCGCATCGCCATGTACCTGCAGAACGTCGACAGCGTCTACGACCTGGTCTGGACCGTGGCACCGGACGGCTCCAGGGTCACCTACGGCGACGTCTACCTGCAGAACGAGCGCGAGCAGTCCGCCTACAACTTCGAGCATGCCGACGTCGACTTCCTGTTCGGCGCCTTCGACCAGCAGGAGCGCGACTGCAGCCGCCTGCTCGAAGCCGGCCTGCCACTGCCCGCCTACGAGCAGGTGCTCAAGGCCTCCCACACCTTCAACCTGCTCGACGCCCGCCACGCCATCTCGGTCACCGAACGCCAGCGCTTCATCCTGCGCGTACGCACCATGGCCCGGGACGTGGCCCACGCCTACTACGACTCCCGCAAGGCCGCCGGCTTCCCGCTGGCTCCCGAGGCCCTGCGGAAGGAACTGCTTGCCGACGAGGGAGACGCTTGAGCATGGCCGCCAATACCCTACTGGTTGAACTGGGCGTCGAGGAACTGCCGCCGAACGCCATCGACGCCCTCTCCGACGCCCTGGCCGACGGCCTGCGCCGCGGGCTCGCCGACGCCGAGGTGGCCCACGGCGAGGTACGCGCCTACGCCACCCCGCGCCGCCTGGCGGTACAGATCGAGGGGCTGGCCAACAAGCAGCCCGACCGCGAGGTGGAGAAGCGCGGCCCGGCACTCGCCGCCGCCTTCAAGGATGGCCAGCCCACCCGAGCCGCCGAGGGCTTCGCCCGCTCCTGCGGCGTCGCCGTGGAAGACCTGATCCACCTGGAGACCGACAAGGGCACCTGGCTCGGCTATCGCGAGCAGCAGCAGGGGGAGTCCACCGCTGCCCTGCTGCCGGCCATCCTGCAGAAGGCGGTCGCCGCCCTGCCGGTGCCCAAGAACATGCGCTGGGGCGCCTCGCGGGTGGAGTTCTCCCGCCCGGTGCACTGGCTGGTGATGCTCTATGGCGGCGACGTTGTCGAGGCCGAGGCCCTGGGCCTCGCGGCGGGCCGCACCACCTACGGCCACCGCTTCCACGCGCCCGCCGCCATCGAGCTGGCCCATGCCGATGACTACCTGGAAGCGCTGGAGCAGGCCTGGGTGCTGGCCGACCGCGACCGCCGTCGGGAGCGCATCCGCGAGCAGGTGCTGGCCGAGGCGGAGGTCCAGGAGGCCACCGCGGTGATCGACGAGGATCTGCTGGTCGAGGTGAGCGGCCTGGTGGAGTGGCCGGTGGCCCTGACCGGCAGCTTCGACGAGCGCTTCCTGGAGGTGCCGGCGGAGTCGCTGATCTCCTCCATGAAGGCCAACCAGAAGTACTTCCACTTGCTGGATGACGCAGGCAGGCTCAAGCCGCTCTTCATCACCATCTCCAACATCGAGAGCCGGGATCCCCAGCAGGTGATCGAGGGCAACGAGAAGGTCATCCGCCCGCGCCTGGCCGACGCCGCCTTCTTCTACGACACCGACCGCAAGCGCCCCCTCGCCTCGCGCATCGACGAGCTCGCCGGCGTGGTGTTCCAGAAGCAGCTCGGCACCCTGGCCGACAAGGCCCACCGCAGCGCCGCCGTGGCCGCCTTCATCGCCGGCCAGATCGGCGGCGACGTGGGCCACGCCCGCCGCGCCGCGGAGCTGGCCAAGTGCGACCTGGTCACCGAGATGGTGCTGGAGTTCCCCGAGCTGCAGGGCATCATGGGCCGCTACTACGCCGAGCATGACGGCGAGGCCGCCGAGGTCGCCCAGGCCCTGGAGGAGCAGTACCTGCCGCGCTTCGCCGCCGACGCCATTCCCCACGGCCGCACCGGCCTGGCCCTGGCCCTGGCCGATCGCCTGGATACCCTCACCGGCATCTTCGGTATCGGCCAGCGCCCCACCGGCACCAAGGACCCCTTCGCCCTGCGTCGCGCCTCCATCGGGGTGCTGAACATCCTGATCAAGGGCGAGCTGAACCTGGACCTGCGCGAGCTGCTGGAGCTGGCGGCCGCCCAGCACCAGGAGCTGCCCTACGCCGAGTCGCTGGTGGACGAGGTGCTGGGCTACATGCTCGACCGCTTCCGCGCCTGGGGGCAGGACGAGGGCATCTCCGCCGAGGCCTACCTGGCCGTGCGCGCCCGCCCGGTCACCCGGCCGCTGGACTTCGCCCGCCGCCTGCGCGCCGTCCAGGGCTTCGCCGGCCGCGAGGAGGCCGCCGCCCTGGCCGCCGCCAACAAGCGGGTCTCCAACATCCTGACCAAGCAGGGCGGTGACGCCGGCACCCAGGTGGATACCCGCCTGCTGGAGGAGGCGGCCGAGAAGGCCCTCCACGAGACTCTCGGTGCTCAGCGCAAACGGGTCATGCCGCTGTTCGCCGAGGCCCGCTACGCCGAGGCGCTGGACGCCCTGGCCGATCTGCGCGAGCCGGTGGATGCCTTCTTCGACCAGGTCATGGTGATGGCCGACGACGAAGCGGTACGCGCCAACCGCCTGGCCCTGCTGGGCAGCCTGCGCGCCCTCTTCCTGGAAGTGGCCGATATCGCTCAGCTGCAGCAGTAACACCGGGCAGGAGGAACGAAGGCCGGCAGCGCAAGCTGCCGGCCTTTTTCATGCCCTGCCCTCGACTCGATGTTCCACGTGAAACATGCACGCCTCACGCCTCACGCCTCACGCCTCACGCCTCACGCCTCACGCCTCACGCCTCACGCCTCACGCCTCACGCCTCACGCCTCACGCCTTGGCAGACAGTGTTCCACGTGAAACACTCCTCGCCCAGAGCATACACAAGTTAGCCACCAAGGAAGTGCCATGCCCTCCCCCGACCGACTGGTGATCCTGGACCGCGACGGCGTCATCAATCGTGACTCCGACGACTATGTAAAATCCCTGGCCGAGTGGGTGCCCTACCCCTCCGCCATCGATGCCATCGCCCGCCTGAGTCGCGCCGGCTGGACGGTGGCCGTGGCCACCAACCAGTCGGGCATCGCCAGAGGCTACTACGACGAGGCCACCCTGGCCGAGATGCACGCAGAGCTGAACCGCCTGGTGAGGAAGGCCGGTGGCGAGGTCGCCCATATCGCCTTCTGCCCCCACGGCCCCGACGACGGCTGCGACTGCCGCAAGCCGCTGTCCGGCCTGCTCGAGCAGATCCGCAGCGCGCTGGGCATGGAGTCCCTCGCCGGCAGCTGGATGGTGGGCGACAGCCTGCGCGACCTCCAGGCCGGCGAGCCCATGGGCTGTCGTCCGGCGCTGGTGCGCACCGGCAAGGGAGAGCGCACCCTGGCCAAGCACCCGGAGCTGACGGCCGAAGATAGCGAAGCACGCGTATTCGACGATCTGGCGGCCTTCGTGGACTGGCTGCTGGCCAGCACATCCGCCGCGAGCGGCCCCCTGCCCCATCGCCGGTAACCCCCACTGCCGGCAAAAGCAGAAGGCCCGTCTCGAAACCGAGACGGGCCTTCTGCGTTCTGCTTGGTACCGGCACCCTGGCCTTGGCCACGTTTCCGTGACGCCGTGTTTCACGTGAAACATGGCGGCAGCCGATGGATGCGCGTCACACGTCTAGATTGGCGACCAGGGCATTGCGCTCGATAAAGTCGCGGCGCGGCTCCACCTCGTCGCCCATCAGGGTGTTGAACATCATGTCGGCACCTACCGCATCCTCGATGGAGACGCGCAGCATGCGGCGCGTCTCCGGATTCATGGTGGTCTCCCACAGCTGCTCGGGGTTCATCTCGCCCAGCCCCTTGTAGCGCTGGATGGAGAGACCGCGCTGGGCCTCGTTCATCAGCCACTCCAGGGCCTCGTAGAAGGTACCGATACGCTTCTGACGCTCGCCGCGAGCCACATGGGCGCCCTCCTCCAGCAGGCCATCGAGGGTCTCTCCCAGCTCGGCCATGCCGCGATAGTCGGCGCTGGTGAAGAAGTCGATACCCCAGACATAGTCGGTGGTCACCCCATGAGCGGTGAGCGTCACCGCCGGCAGGAAGAGGCTACGCTCGGTATCCTCCTCCAGGCGGAAGGTGTAGCGCGGACCACCCTCGTAGGCCACCTGAGCGTCCATCTGCTCCTGCAGATAGTCGATCCAGTTCTGCATGGTGCCGCGGTCGCGCAGGCTGTTCTCGCCGTCGAGGCGCGCGGCGTGCACGATCTTCTTCAGCACCTCGTTGGGGTAGACCCGCGACAGGCGGTCGATGCGACGCATCACCTCGCGATACTGGTTGACCAGCCCTTCCAGCTGGGAGCCGCTGATGCCCGGCGCATCGGCGTTGACGTAGAGCCGAGCCCCGTCCAGCGCCGTTGCGGTAAGGTAGTCGGTCATCGCCTGCTCATCCTTGAGGTAGAGCTCCTGCTTGCCGCGCTTGACCTTGTAGAGCGGCGGCTGGGCGATGAAGACATGGCCGCGCTCGATCAGCTGTGCCATCTGGCGGAAGAAGAAGGTCAGCAGCAGGGTGCGGATGTGGGAGCCATCCACGTCGGCGTCGGTCATGATGATGATGGAGTGGTAGCGCAGCTTGTCCGGGTTGAACTCCTCGCGCCCGATACCGCAGCCCAGGGCGGTGATCAGGGTGCCCACCTCCGCGGAGGAGAGCATCTTGTCGAAGCGGGCCTTCTCGACGTTGAGGATCTTGCCCTTGAGCGGCAGGATCGCCTGGGTGCGGCGGTCGCGGCCCTGCTTGGCGCTACCCCCGGCGGAGTCACCCTCCACCAGGAAGAGTTCGGAGAGGCTGGGGTCTTTCTCCTGGCAGTCGGCCAGCTTCCCGGGCAGGCCGGCAATATCGAGGGCTCCCTTGCGACGCGTCATGTCGCGGGCCTTGCGCGCGGCCTCCCGAGCCCGGGCGGCATCGAGCATCTTGTTGACGATCGCCTTCGCCTCGTTGGGCTTCTCGATCAGGTAGTCGGAGAAGAGGCGCCCCATCTCCTGCTCCACCGCGGTCTTGACCTCGGAGGAGACCAGCTTGTCCTTGGTCTGGGAGGAGAACTTGGGATCCGGGACCTTGACCGAGATGATCGCCGTCAGGCCCTCCCGGGCATCGTCACCGGCGGTGTTGATCTTGGACTTCTTGAGCAGCCCTTCCGCCTCGATATAGGCGTTGAGCGTACGGGTCAGGGAGGCACGGAAGCCCGCCAGGTGGGCGCCGCCATCCCGCTGGGGGATGTTGTTGGTGTAGCAGAAGATGTTCTCGTTGAAGGAGTCGCTCCACTGCATGGCGACTTCCACCCCCACCCCATCCTCGCGCTCCACGTTGAAGTGGAAGACCGGATTGAGCACCGTCTTGTTGGTATTGAGGTGGTCGACGAAGGCCTTGAGGCCGCCCTCGTAGTGGAACAGCTCCTCCTTGCCGCTACGCTCGTCGATCAGGCGAATGGCCACGCCGGAGTTGAGGAAGGAGAGCTCGCGCAACCGCTTGGCCAGGATATCGTAGTGGAACTCGATATTGGCGAAGGTCTCGGTGGAGGGCTGGAAGTGCACCCGGGTACCGCTCTTCTCGGTCTTGCCTACCACCGCCAGGGGGGCCTGGGGCACGCCGTGGCGATAGATCTGCTCGAATACCTCACCGGCCCGCCAGATGGTGAGCTTCAGCTCCTCGGAGAGGGCGTTGACCACCGAGACCCCCACGCCGTGGAGGCCTCCCGATACCTTGTAGGAGTTGTCGTCGAACTTGCCCCCGGCGTGGAGCACCGTCATGATCACTTCCGCCGCCGAGACCCCCTCCTCCTCGTGAATATCGGTGGGAATGCCTCGACCGTTGTCGCTGACCGTGATCGACTCGTCGGGGTGGATCACCACCCGAATCTCGCTGCAGTACCCCGCCAGCGCCTCGTCGATGGAGTTGTCCACCAGCTCGAACACCATATGGTGCAGGCCCGTGCCATCATCGGTATCACCGATGTACATGCCGGGACGCTTGCGTACGGCATCCAGCCCCTTGAGTACCTTGATGCTCGATGAGTCGTAGGCCTGTTCGCTCATTGACTGCTCCATCATGAAGTCTGTCGTTCCAGCGGCACCAGCCGCCCCTCGCCCTGTTCCGAACGTTTCACGTGAAACATCGCGACGGGAGTGGCCGGCTGCCACAGATCTGCCAGGGCGTCGTGGTCGACGCTGGTGATAAAGGCCTGGCAGTGCATGCTTTCCAACCACTGACAGAACACCCTGCGATGGGCGCTGTCCAACTCGGCCGGAAGGTCGTCGATCAGGTAGAGGCAGCCCCGCCCGGTGGCGGCCTCGAGCAGGCGCCCCTGGGCCAGCTTGAGCGCGCTCACCACCAGCTTCTGCTGCCCCCGGGAGAGCACCTCTACCGCGGGACGCCGGTTAAGCCTGATGGCAAGGTCTGCACGCTGCGGTCCCTGCTGGGTAAACCCCATCTGCCCGTCGACCTCCCTGCCCTGCCGCAGCACGTCACTCAGCGCGCGGCGCCTGTCCCAGCCGCGTGAATAGCGAAGCTGCAGGCCAGGCAATGGCATCAGGCCGGCCAGGGTCTCCTCGAATACCGGCAGAAAGGCATCGAACCAGTCGCTGCGCATGGCATCGATTCGCTCGCTCCAGTGAACAAGCTCAAGCTCCCAGGCCGACAGGGAAGCATCGTCCATTCTACCATGCCTGAGCAGGGCATTCCGATGTTTCAGCGCCCGTCGGGCCCGCTGCCAGGCCTCGAGGAAGTCATGTTTCACGTGAAACACACCCCAGTCGAGAAACTCTCGGCGGCCCGCCGGAGGCCCCTCCAGCAGGCGAAAGGCATCGGGATTGATCAGCTGGAGCGGCAGCGTCTCCACCAGCCGCGACAGGCGGTTGACCCGCTCCCCGGCCAGGCGGATCTCCAGCTCGCTCTCGTCGCGACGACGGCGCACCCCGAAGGGCAGCGGGGGGTCACCCGCCAGCCGGCCATGCAGCACCAGCGCCTCGGCACCGTCGGCGATCACATGACGCATATGGCGGGTACGGAAGGAGCGGCCCATGCCCAGGACATGGATGCCCTCCAGCAGGCTGGTCTTGCCGCTTCCGTTGCTTCCCGTAATCAGGTTGATCCTTGAAGATGGTTCAAAATCAACAAGTTGGAGATTACGCAGACCCTGAAAGCTGAGTCGATCGAGTGGCATGAAGAGGGGTAGGCAGGGCGGCACCCGGGTGCCGCCGGTGGGTATCAGAGGCGCATCGGCATGACGACATAGAGGGCGTCGCCGCCGCCCGGCTCCTCCATCAGCGCACTGCTGTTGGGGTCTGCCAGGGTCATCTGCACGCGCTCCTCGTCCAGGGCGTTAAGGACATCGATCAGGTAGCCGACGTTGAAGCCGATCTCGAGGCCGGGACCGCTGTACTCGATGGCGATATTCTCTTCGGCCTCTTCCTGCTCGGGGTTGTTGGCCATCACCTTGAGATTGCCCTCTGCCAGGTGCAGGCGCACGCCCCGATACTTCTCGTTGGAGAGGATGGCGGTACGCGACAGCACCTGGCGCAGCTCGGCCCGCTCGGCGATAAACACCTTGTCGCCGCCTCGCGGCACGACGCGCTCATAGTCGGGGAACTTGCCATCCACCAGCTTGGAGGTAAAGGTGAAGTCGCCGGTGTGGGCACGAATATGGCTGGCACCCAGGGTCAGACTGACCGGCTCCTCGCCGTCGTCCAGCAGGCGCACCAGCTCCAGAATCCCCTTGCGCGGCACGATCAGCTTCTGGGCAGGCTCCACCTGGATCTCGACCGGGCGCGAACAGACCGCCAGGCGATGCCCATCGGTGGCGACTGCACGCACCAGCCCGGAGCGCAGCTCCAGCAGCATGCCGTTCAGGTAGTAGCGCACATCCTGCTGGGCCATGGCGAAGGAGGTGGCATCGATCAGCTGCTTGAGAACGCCCCGCGGCAGGCTCAGCTCGATGCTGCCCTGGCTGTCCTCGATATTCGGGAACTCCGCCACGGGCAGAGTGGAGAGCGTGAAGCGAGAGCGGCCGCTGCGCAGCACCGCCCTGCCCTCCTCCAGGGAGAGCTGGATCTCGGCCTGATCGGGAAGCGACTTACAGATGTCCATGAGCTTGCGGGCGGGTACCGTGGCGGCGCCCGGCTCATCCACCTGGCTGGCCACGGTGCGGCCAATCAGCTCCACTTCCAGGTCGGTACCGGTCAGGGCGACCTCGTCACCGTTGACCTGGATCAGCACGTTGGAGAGCACCGGCAGGGTCTGGCGACGCTCCACCACGCCGGCCACCAGCGTCAACGGTCGCAGCAGCGCTTCGCGGGAGATGGAAAATTTCATGTCGGCTCCACATCTTGTCCTGAAGGGTTGCAGCCGGCGAAGCTCCGGCCGAACGGCATGGCGGACATTAAACCACAAGCCGACGGCGACTCGGAGGCCAGCGCATCAGCTGGTTCGAAAGATCAGCTGGTCAGCAGGCGCAGCAGATTCTTGTAGTCCTCGCGGATATCGGCGTTCTCTTCCTTGAGCTGCTGCACCTTGCGGCAGGCGTGCAGCACCGTGGTGTGATCACGGCCACCGAAGGCGTCACCGATCTCGGGCAGGCTGTGGTTGGTGAGCTCCTTGGCCAGGGCCATGGCCACCTGGCGAGGACGGGCCACCGAACGCGACCGACGCTTGGAGAGCAGGTCGGCCAGCTTGATCTTGTAGTACTCCGCCACGGTGCGCTGGATGTTATCCACACCCACCTGCTTGTCCTGCAGGGCCAGCAGGTCCTTGAGGGATTCTCGGATGAAGTCCTGGGTAATCGGCTTGCCCATGAAATGGGAGTCGGCGATCACCTTCTTCAGGGCCCCCTCCAGCTCGCGCACGTTGGAGCGAATCTTCTGGGCAATGAAGAAGGCGGCATCGTGGGGCAGGTCCACCTTGGCCTGGTCCGCCTTCTTCATCAGGATCGCCACCCGCGTCTCCAGCTCCGGCGGCTCAATCGCCACGGTCAATCCCCAGCCGAAGCGCGACTTGAGACGCTCCTCCACGCCGCTGATCTCCTTGGGATAGCGATCGGAGGTCAGGATCATCTGCTGCCCGCCCTCGAGCAGGGCGTTGAAGGTATGGAAGAACTCCTCCTGAGAGCGCTCCTTTCCCGCGAAGAACTGGATGTCATCGATCAGCAGGGCATCGACGCTGCGGTAGAAGCGCTTGAAGTCGTTGATGGCATTTAGCTGCAGCGCCTTGACCATATCGGCCACGAAACGCTCGGAGTGCAGGTAGACGACCCGGGCGTTCTCGCGGCGCCCGGCCAGGGCGTTGCCCACCGCATGCATCAGGTGAGTCTTGCCAAGGCCCACCCCGCCATACAGGAACAGCGGGTTGTAGGCGCCGCCGGGGTTCTCGGAGACCTGCCGCGAGGCCGCCCGGGCCAGCTGGTTGGACTTGCCCTCCACGAAGGTCTCGAAGGTGAAGTTGGGGTTGAGGCCGCTGCTGTGCTTGAGACTGCCCTCCACCTGGACCTGCCGTTCCCCGCCGGGTCGCCGCACCTCCCCTTCCTCGCGCAGCGGCTCGACCTCGCGCTCGTCGGCAGCACTGCCTCGAGAAGGGGTATGCACGGCAGGCGCCGCCGGCCGGCGGGGAGCGGCGGAGACGGGGTTGCCCAGCTCGCGAGGCTGCGGCCGAGGCGCGCTGCGCCGGCTGCCCACGCTCAGCACCACCTTGGGAGGCTTGGCAGGCGAAAGCTCACGCATCAGCTCGCCGATACGCTTGGCGTACTTGTCACTGACCCAGTCCCGCACGAAGCGATTGGGCGCCAGCAGACACAGCTCGCCGGACTCTCCCTCTTCCGCCTGCAGCGGGCGGATCCAGGTATTGAACTGCTGCGAGTTCAGTTCGTCCTGAAGGGTGTCCAGGCACTGCTGCCAGAGAGCTAGTGGCACGCGACCTCACCATCGGTTGGAAAACGGGCGGGTATTGTAGCTCCCCCAAGGTCGGTTATCCACACCCCGACCTCCAGGCCGCAAGGCTGTGGAAAACCCT